>CBDCXV010000009.1:582500-932505 GCA_965223905.1 Candidatus Latescibacterota bacterium | reverse complement strand
CGTAGTGGCTCCATACCAGAGCGTGCAGTCAACGCCCACCAGCTTGACCTTCACCCCGGAAAACTGGAACACGCCCCAGACGGTGACGGTATCCACCTACGAAGATGATGACTCGCTCGATGCCTGGGGACTAGTGCGGCACTACGACCGGGACGATTACACCACCTATTGGATCGACCTTCGCGTCCTCGTGGAAGACCAGGATGCCCAGGTCGGAGGACTCTGAGGGGCTTGCGCCGCCGCCGTGGCCGCGGGCGTGTACCTGGTGCGCCTGCACTATCCGGGCGGGGTGCAGACCCGGCGCCTGCTCTACCTGAAGTAGGCTCTGTCCTCGACCTCTGCAAAGCGCCCGGTGTCTCCTTGGCATCGGGCGCTTTTTCATGTGTCGAACCTTGACAAAGAATCCAAAGAAGGGCCTTTATTCACCATTATACCTACTACGTCCCCGCCGTTGTCGCATTGGCGGTTTGACCGGATTTCGGCGTGCCCAGCGTCAACCACAAGCTGGCTGAATTGCTCCGCCAAAGGGAGGTCCCGTGTTGACCGATGAAGAAATCAAGGCTCTTTTGGCAGATATAGAGGTAGACAATGTGGAGCGTACCGTTGCCACAAACGATACGGCTAAATTCTGCAAAGCTATTTGCGCCTTTGCCAACGACCTCCCGAATCACGGGAAACCAGGCTATCTGCTTATTGGTGCAGAGGATGAAACCGGCAAGATTGCAGGTATTGAGATCACGGATCAACTTCTTCAGAATCTTGCCAGTTATCGGGACTCCGGCCAGATTGTCCCCTTGCCGTCTCTTACCGTTCAAAAACGCTCTTTCCCCGAAGGCGATATTGCTGTGGTGGAAGTGCAGCCGTCCGATATGCCACCGGTCCGCTACCGTGGGTTCTTATATTCAATACGTCCGCTACGATGGAACCAACTTGGAATCTGACATTCTTGACGAGCGAAGATTCACAGGAGATCTGCCTACAAGCCTTCGCACATTGGATGCGTTTGTCCAAACGCTCTTTCCGTCCCGTCCCGCTTTCCGCGTTACAGGAAAAACAGGTGACTCCCT
Source organism: Candidatus Latescibacterota bacterium (assembly GCA_965223905.1). Classification (GTDB taxonomy): domain Bacteria; phylum Latescibacterota; class UBA2968; order UBA8231; family UBA8231; genus CBDCXV01. Next base: position 931,438 of record CBDCXV010000009.1, on the reverse strand, counting down.
ATCCACAATGGGCCATTCGCGAATTGCTGATGAATGCGGTCATGCATCGCGACTATCAATCGAATGCGCCGATTCGTTTTTATCAGTTTTCCGACCGGATCGAAATTCAGAATCCGGGCGGGCTTTACGGTGCTGCCGCTGATTTCCCTCATCAGAATGATTACCGGAATCCCAAAATAGCTGAAGTCATGAAAAATCTTGCGTATGTCAATCGGTTCGGGCGTGGGATAGCGACAGTCCAGGCTGATCTGCACACAAACGGCAACCAGCCTGCCGAGTTTGATATTAGGGCTATATCCGGGTTTTTCAAAGGGCAATTTATAGCGTTTCCAAAGAGAGATATTGAGGGATTCATACTGTACGAGAGTGGGCCGGAATCTGCGCAGGGATATCGAGGTCTCCGACGCACAGATAGATCAGGTCGGCAAAGGCCTCGAGGGTCTTGAATCCACTGGCGCGGTTCTTGACCCTGCGGATGATGCGGTTGAGCCCTTCGGCGGCGGCGTGGGTCAGGTGCGTGTCGACGAAGGCCGTGATGCCGGCGGCATGCGTGCGCACGGTGCCGACGAACGAGCGCAAGGGCTCCAGGCGGCTGCGCAGGGCCGCCGTGGTCCACTTCTTGAGGAAGCGCTCGGCGGCCTTGTAACGCCAGAAGTGCTCGAACTCGTCCTTCAGCCGCCAGGCACGGTAGATGCGCCGGTTGGCCTTCTCCAGGGCTTTGAGCGTGCGCCGGTCGGTGCGCGAGCGATGGGCGGAATGGTGCAGCAGCACCCAGCGCAGGCGGGTCGTTTCTGTGTAGCCAGGCCGTGGTCGGCGACATGGTCGAGCGCGGGGGCGGGTCTATACTGTTTACCGGGGCCACGTCGAGTATCTCGCGGCCGGGCCGACGGTCTGGCCTTCAGTAGCGCCAAGTTCGCCGTGCGGGGCTTGGCGGAATCGCTGGCCAGGAAATTCTGGCCCCAGGGCATCCACGTCGCCCACATCATCATCGACGGTTGGCTGGCGACCGAAGAGGTGCGCAAGCAGAGCCCTGACGCCGCCGACACCCCGATGCTCGACGTCGATCACGTGGCGGCCTCGTATTGGACGCTGACCGAACAGGAGCCGGGGGGCTGGTCCTTCGAGATCGAGATGCGGGCTTACAACGAGGAGGAGTTCTTCGGTTAGCGGTTTCAGGCCGTCTCTGAGCCTTTAGGCCTAAGAGCTTGGGCCTAAGAGCTTGGCCAGGGCCAGGGTGACCTCGTCGATACGAAATCACTGCCCGAGGCAACCCCTCCCTGGCGCGTCCCGGAGACCGGCCTTCCCTTCCGGCTTTCGCCGAGATTTCGCCTCACGGCAAACCCTTCGTTGGCGAGCGTAGGGAGTCTCGAAGCCATATTTTCGACACAGGCGAGAAAAGCTGCCCATCACAATCCCCAGGGCCTTGCTGGCCTCGGCGTTGCTGCGGTAAACGCGAGCGGCGCGCTCAACCCACTCTCTCGGAATCTTCTTCATCTTTGTTTCTTTCTTCTTCGACTTTCTCCCAAGACTCTAGCGCTTCTTGGCTAGAAGTAGGTCGCAACGCTAAAGAGGAAGGCAGCCCCCTGGACCTCGTTGTTGAAGGGATCCCGTTCCCAGTTTCGTTGGTAGTCGAGTTTGAAGACCGTGTCTTCCTCGGGCCTGAAGTTGAGGCCCAGCGTCAGGCGGCGACGGCTGTCGCCCGTGGCGTCGGCATCGAAGTCCACGGCGCCCACGCGCATCACCCCGGTAAACACCGATTGGGGCAACACCGTGATCCAGTTTTTCCCAAAGTGGGCATTGATCTGGGTGTAGAAGCCCTGCTGGCTTGCCTGGAAGATTCCACTCTCCGGGGGCACCTCAATGGAGGCCTTGGCGTACTCCCCGACCACCTCCAAGGCCTTCCAGGACAGGTCCCAGTCCAGGGCCAGGATCGTCAGACTGCGCTTTTCGTCTATGGCCAGGCCTTCAGCGTCCCAGGTATTGTAGGGACCGGTATGGAACGATCCTCCCAACTCGCAGGCGGGATGGGGACTGATCGCCATGCGCCCCACCCAGGAGGGGTGCTTGTTGTTGTCCTCGAAATGGCCCTTGCCCGCCGCCATCCGGGTGCCGGCGGGGTCGCCCAGGATGACCCCATCGGAAAACCCATTGACGCTGTAGATCTCGTAGGTGATGCGCGAGGTGGCCGTGGGGTAGAAGGCGCCATAGAAGCCCATACCCGCTTCGGACAAAGCGGTCGGAATGAGCTGGGTGCTGACCAGGGGGCGGTCGGTCAGATCGTTGGCCGGACTGTCGTGAGAGAGATTGAAACGCCCCAGGGGTGAGAGGATGATCCCTCCTCGAAAGGTGAGGGCGGGATGGATCTCGAAGTCGATGATGGCAATCTCCATCTTGATTTCCTCGCCCCCTTCCTCAAACTCCAATTCCGAGGCCACGCGCACGCGGTCGGAGACGGGGGTATAGGTGAAGAGGTTGAACCGCTTGGGATCAAAGGTCAGCTCCTCAGTGATTCCATCCTCCCGCTCAAAGCGGAAGTGCGCCTCGGCATAGCCGCCGATGCGCGTGCCACCCGCCCGGGCGATGAAGGGTTTGTCGTCAACTCCTCCTTTGACCAAGGGGCGGGAATCGGACTCCCCCTGCGCTTCGACCCCTGCGGCGAGCCCGCCCACCATACCCAGGATCAGAAACCAGCGCATGACACCCTGCGCTACCCGGCCTGCCATACGTCCTCCTTTCACGGCGCCTCTATTTCAAGCGTGGTCTCTTTCACTTCCACGGCGTATCGGGACAGCGGCCTTTTGGCCGGCCCTCGAATCGCCTTGCCCTCCAGGTCAAACACCGATCCGTGACAGGGACATTTCAGGGCGTGCTTTCCTGGCCGCACCTGGCAGCCCAGATGGGTGCAGCGAGCCCCCAGCGCCCGGTAGGAACCTCCCTCCATGCGGATCAGGAGGATGGCCTCGGGCAGGCCCTCCGCCGTCACCAACACGACAGGGTCTCCCCGCAGCTTTTCCTCCAGTTCGTTGTGCGGCAATACGATACGGTCCTCGATGAGCCGCGCCCGAATGGTGGTCGCCGCGGCACAAGCCGACAGCCCACCCGCAACCAGTCCCGTTCCGGTGGCCAGCTGGACCAGAAATCGCCGTCGCGGCAGGTCCTCTCGGGCCCTCTCCCGCATGGCTACAGGGACTTGAGAAAAGCCAGCAGGGCGACTCGATCCTCCACACGCAGGCTGGCGAACCGGTCGCGGGCGGCGGCAGCTTCGCCGCCGTGGAAGAGAATGGCCTCGTCCAGATCCGAGGTGCGGCCGTCGTGCAGGTAGAAGGCCTGGCCGTTGAGGAAGTCCTCCACCAGGCGCAAGCCCCACAACGGCGTCGTGCGCCATTCGCTGCCGGTGGCGTCTCCATCCGGGCGATAGTCTGCCAGTTCGGGACCCATGTCGTGCAGCAGCAGATCGGAATAGAGGTGGACATCGACCGCGCTCAACTGCGGAATGAAGTGGAGGCCGGTTCTCATGGTGGGGACATGGCAGGAGGCGCAGCCGATTTCGGCAAAGAGAGCCTCTCCGCGCTCGATCTGGGGCGTGATTTTGCCGCGAGCGGGTGGCATGAGCTGACGCACGTACATGACCGTCTGCAACACGGTGGCCGCCGAGATTTCCGGATCGGCTACCTGGTCGCCGATGGCCACCCCTCCCGCCTGGGGATGGGGGTTTTCCACGGGAATGAAATCGCTGGTGATGCCGATATCCTGCTGGTAGGCCTCGGCCACTTGCTGGAGGAGGGAGGAGACCTGGGATTTGCGCGAAAAACGCCCCACTTGGGGCCCGGGATCGCCGCCCACGTGAGATTCGGGCACGAAACTCGGGGCCCACACCATATTGGGTCGGCCGGATATGCCGTCGCCATCGCGGTCGTCCGGATCGGCGCGGGACAGGATGGTCTCGGCCGGGATGGCCTCGATCATCCCCACCCCGAATACCGGTGGTGGCATCCGGAAGGTCCGCTCTACTCCGGCAGGCATCGCTTCGAGGGGAACGCCGGGAATGGCCTTGTCCTGGTGTTGCGGCCCCCCCAGGTCCAGGGCCGGATCGCCCTGCCGGCTGAAGCGGAGAAAACCCAGCTCGGGCGTCCCTCGCCCATCGGCCGGATGGCAACCCTCGCACCCGACGTTGTTGAAGAGGGGCCCGAGCCCTTCTCCCACCGTGAAGGCACGCTCGAAATTCTCGTCGCCCAGGGCAAACACCGCGTTCAGGTCGTGGGACATGCCGTCCAGCGGCGACTCGAAATCATCGCCCGCCGCCGGCCGTTCCGTTACGATTCGGTCGCAACCCATCGCGCCCAGCAGGGCGATCAGACTCCAACCGAACAAGATGCGCCAATAGTTCAATATGGACTCCCAGGAGGTGAATTAGCCCAGGCTAGAGCCAAAAATTAGTCTAAACTAAATTATGACGCAAGTCTCAGCTAAAAAAAGACGGGCTGAATACCCCGTGGGAGTCCCCCGGAGGCATGCAACTCGGCGTTACAGTCCCTTTATTTGTTTGGATTAATGGAGCGAAGGTCAGGCGATGCGGCCGGGGCGATCCGGTCCAGCACGGCCTGCGCTCAGGCCCCCGGCGGTCGTATCCTCTATGGGCCCGTGCCGATCGGCTTGAGCTTCGCGAGGATCTCGTCGGCCATCAGGTGGTCGACCGCTGACGATTCTATCGGTGCGGCGGCACCGGTCTCCCAGGGTAGCGTTGGCCACCATGGCGTTACGTCCCCTGCGGTCGCGGGCTCGACGGTCCCCCCCGGAGGCGGCATGACCACCTTCACCCCTGCCGCCCTCGCGGCGGCGAGGATGCGCTCGATGGGTTCGGTCCAGCCATGCAAACCGAGGTTGAAGAGCCCCCAATGCACGGGAAGCATGACGCGGCCTCGCACCAGTTGGTGGGCGCGTACGGCTTGCTCCGGACCGAGGTGAACGTCCGCCCATAGGGCGTTGTACGCACCCGAATCGATGAGGGTCAGGTCGAAGGGGCCAAGCTTCTCGCCGATCTCAAGAAACTCGTCCTGTAACGCGGTGAAGTATAGGAAGTATAAAGGCCCTTTTTTCTGTCCCGCACCTGCCGCTGTCAGGAGAGGAGGTCCGCTTCCCACTGCTCGGGATTGAGGCCGACCCGGCAGGCCGCATCCCCAATCCGCTGCCAAGTGCCGTCGTCAATGGCTATGCCCTCCTTACGCCGCTGCGAAACTCCAGTTTCGCCAGGCACCGGCACCTCGCCGAAGCGCGGGTCCGTGCGGCTCGATGTCACGCCGAATGAGGCTCTCGATCTCTTGTTCGCAGGTTGCCTCGTCCCGATGCCGGAGTTATTTCTGGCCGGCGGAATCCGGGTTGAGTTCCCAACTGTACCGTCTTCTCCGGTTGAGCGCCCTGACGGGAAGCCGCGTCCTGTCCCGAGAGACCGGGTTCAAAGGGCAATTTATAGCGTTTCCAAAGAGAGATATTGAGGGATTCATACTGTACGAGAGTGGGCCGGAATCTGCGCAGGGATATCGAGGTCTCCGACGCACAGATAGATCAGGTCGGCAAAGGCCTCGAGGGTCTTGAATCCACTGGCGCGGTTCTTGACCCTGCGGATGATGCGGTTGAGCCCTTCGGCGGCGGCGTGGGTCAGGTGCGTGTCGACGAAGGCCGTGATGCCGGCGGCATGCGTGCGCACGGTGCCGACGAACGAGCGCAAGGGCTCCAGGCGGCTGCGCAGGGCCGCCGTGGTCCACTTCTTGAGGAAGCGCTCGGCGGCCTTGTAACGCCAGAAGTGCTCGAACTCGTCCTTCAGCCGCCAGGCACGGTAGATGCGCCGGTTGGCCTTCTCCAGGGCTTTGAGCGTGCGCCGGTCGGTGCGCGAGCGATGGGCGGAATGGTGCAGCAGCACCCAGCGCAGGCCCTTGAGCAGCGTGCGGTCCTCGCCGCAGGCTTGCCGCCACTGCTGTTTACGCACCTCGTCGACGGCTTCGTTGAGGGCCTTGACGACGTGGAATCGGTCCAGGACCAGTTGGGCGTTGGGACCGTGCTGGCGGATGGCGCCGATGAAGGTCTCGCTCATATCGCAGCAGGCCCAGCGGATGCCGGCCTTCTGGGAGTCGCTGAGCCGGTCCCGGAAGAACGCGTCGATGGTCTCTGGAGCCTTGCCCTTGCCGACCCACACCACGCAGGAGCGCTCCAGGTCGTAGACCAGGGTGGCGTACTTGTGTCCCTTGGCGTAGGAGATCTCGTCGATGCCGAGGGTCTTGAGCCCGCGGATGCGGTGCCCTGTGCGCCGGCACGCGATGAGTGAGCACCGCAGGTGCTCCGTGCAACAGGTCGGACAGGGTCGACGGGGCCAGACCCAGCAGGCGCGCGGCGACGACCTGCGGCATCCACTGGCAGTACTTCAGCAGCAGGTATTCGAAGCGGTAGCTGACCCGGGCCGAGGGGGCCGCCCAGGGAACCTCCTCGAGGCGCCGGCCGTGGGTCGGACAGCGGATCTCTCGAGGGGCGTGCTGCAGCCAGACGGTACGGCCGCAGACGCGGACATCGCGCCAGCGGCGGGGCTTCTTGACTTGAACGATCTTGCCCCGGCGCCCGCACTTGGGACAGCGGCACCCATTCTTGCAGGGCTTCACCGCGACCACGACGGCCGCTTCCTGCCCGCGTCCTTCGAACCACACGTCCACCGCGCGAAACCCCTTGAACTTGAACAGCTTGGAGACGAACTTCATAGCGGTCATAGGTCGCGTCCCTCTTCCCTTTTCTTGGGGAGTGCTTGATGGGGATACACCAAGCATAGGGAACGACCTATGGCCTTGTCATGTACTCATGTTTCGGCGTTGAAAAACCCGGATAGACCCCCTTTTTCCTTGTAAAAGTGTTGGAGGCCAACCCATGAAAACAATCGTCTTTTTCAATAATAAGGGCAGTGTGGGGAAAACGACATTGGTCTACCATATTGCCTGGATGATGAAGGAACTGGGGAAAAAGGTACTGGCAGCCGACTTGGACCCCCAGGCTAATCTTTCGAGCATGTTTCTGGATGAAGAGCGACTGGAAACACTCTGGCCGGAGGAGGAACAAGAACACCAGAGTATTCTGCCTTGTATCTCACCAATTTTAGAAGGAACTGGCGACATTGCGCCGGCACATACGGAGAGCATTCAGGACGGCCTGCACCTGATTCCTGGTGATCTTGGGCTGTCCCAGTTTGAGGATAAGCTCTCGGACAGTTGGCCCCGCTGCCTGGATAATGATCCTGCCGCGTACCGTGCTACCACTGCGTTTTATTGAATTATTTATGCGGCTGCCGAGAAGGTTGGTGCGAATATTGTTCTGATTGACGTAGGACCAAATCTTGGGGCGATCAACCGCTCGTCCTTGATTGCCGCAGACTACGTAATCTCCCCTCTGGCTCCCGACCTCTATTCTCTTCAGGGTCTCAAAAACCTTGGTCCTACCCTGAGAACGTGGCGTTCTGGCTGGGAACAGAGGCGGGGACAAAAACCAGACAACCTGCACATTCCACTTCCCTCCGGCGCAATGACACCAGCAGGGTATATTGTCATGCAGCATATAGAGCGAAAATGGCGTCCTGTTAGAGCGTACCAGAGATGGGTCGAGAGAATACCGACTACGTATCTGAAATATGTTCTTGCGCAAACAGGAAGTTCTACATCTGAAGACCTCGATCCCAATCGGGTGGGGCTGGTTCGCCATTACCAGAGCCTGATGCCCATGGCACAGGAAGCGAGAAAACCTGTCTTTTTTCTCAAACCGGCTGATGGTGCCATTGGCTCACACGCCCAAAGCGTTTCCAAATGTTACATGGAATTCAAAAGGATGACTGAAACGATATTATACAAAACGGAGTCAAAGCATGGGTGAGACGCGGGTGTTTGCCGCCGAGCTCTGGCTGCAGTTGTCGTTCGCCGTATCCGGCCACCAGGAATTGCTCGTGTCCTACGACAACATGTTTGCCGAAAACGGAGGCGGCATTCTCGTCGACGCCGCCGCGAATGCCGTTCCGTTCTTTTCCGATCAGCCGGTCCGCAACGACGCTCGAACCTATTCTCGTCCCGACAGGGCGCCCGCGTTCGAATTGTCCACGGAAGACCTCACGCCTGGGGACTAGTGCGGCACTACGACCGGGACGATTACACCACCTATTGGATCGACCTTCGCGTCCTCGTGGAAGACCAGGATGCCCAGGTCGGAGGACTCTGAGGGCTTGCGCCATGCTCTGCCTGAAACAGGCCCTCAACTTGAAGCAGGCCGCGGGCGCCCTGGGCGTTTGAGAACACCCTCCTGAATCCGTGATCGCTTTTATAGCGAGTGATCAAATTTGATATTTAAGCCGGGTCATGTACTTGTCAACAGAGGATTTGGGTGTCAACGACAGGCCATTACGTCGGATTCCGCTACCGATGGCTCTCCAAGTCGATAGGAGTCGCAAGAGCGCGCATACGCGTGCCTTGAGTGCTCCGGGAAGTCGAGGGCGGGGGAAGTCGTCGCCTTCAGGCACACACTCTCAGGTAGGTCCGTCTCCAGACATCGAACCAGGGGTTGAAACACCCGAAGCTGAGGCCGAAACGGCGCCCATGCCGGACCCAGCGAGCGGCTTGGTACATGAGATCCAGAATGACCGTGCGGAGCCGACGACGGCCGGCCTTTTTACGAAAAGTCACGTGCTTTTCGGGGGGCAGGCGGCGCGCCTCGCGCAGGCTGGTCTGGCCGCACAGGCGCAGGGTGTTGTAGGCCATCATGGCCAGCAGCAACACCAGGGCGTTGGTGGCGAACTTGCCCGACGGCAGGCGTTCGAGGTCCATGTCCGTTTTCAGCTCGGAGTGGAATTGCTCGCAGGTGCCGTGCTCGCGGTAGAGCCGGATCACGTCCTCGGGCGGCGCTGCCAGGTTCGTCCACCAGGTCTGCACCTCGAGGTCGGGGATCAGCAGCGCCTGACCCTCGGCGCTGATCGTGCGCCGCACGACCTCGAAAACGACCCGTTCGAAGATCCCCTGTCGCTCCGCTACCAGCGCCCCGGTGAAGAGTTCCTTGCCGGGCCGCGGACAGGTGCGCTGGCCCAGGGCCTGGGCCTCCTCCAGCCACGTCTGCTTCGATTCGTGGCGCAGGTTGCGCTTGACGATGAAGTCGGTCTTGGGCGTGCGCCGCAGCTGCCGTACGGTGGCGATGTCGTCGTGGGCGCTGTCCATGCGCACCAGCAGCTTTTCGCCGGTGATACGGCGCGCCAGCCGCAGCGTCTCTCGAAGAAAGTCCGGGGCTCCTTGCTGGGAGTGCTGGCTACCCTGCCGCAGCTGGCAGTTGATCAGGTACCCTTCCTGGCCCAGGTAGGCGAAGATCGGGGCAAAGCCGTCGACCTTCTTGTAGGTCCACGACACCCCTTGTTTTTTGGTGTGGGAGTTGTCGAACACCGACACGTCGATATCGAGCGCGATCCAGGGACCGCAGCGCCCGTCGGCGACTTCGTAACAGGGGGTGATCGGCGGCGCGTGACGGGCCACCATGTCGGCCGACTCCTCTCGAATCGCGGCTTCCACCGGTCCGGACAAGCCATCGAGCCGCTGCCGCAGGGTGGCCGCCGACGGCACCGCTTCCAGGCCCAGCGCCTGGCAGAAAAAGGGGTCCGCACGAAACCCTTCCACGGCCTCGAAATCCGGCTTGCCCAGCGCCAGCAAGCCGATCATCGACGCCATCACGTCACCGTGAGAAACCTCGGGATGGGGTCGTTCCGGCAAGATGATCTCATCCACCCGCGCTGCCAGGCGCGTGCGTCCCATCAAGGCCCCGATCAAGGCCAAGCCCGAATGCGACGTCAGCGCTTCTTCGCCCTGCGTAATTTGAAACGAAACCGGTCTCAATTCTTCACCTCCAAGGTGAGTCAAAATCCTCCTTTACTATACCCTGGATTCCCCTCGGAAAGCAACCAAAAATCAGGCTCTCGGCTTCACGGATTCAGGACCCTGGGAAGGATCTTTATGAAAGCAGACGGCAAATCGCCTGCCTCGAAAAAAGCCCGAAGAGACTAAGGACGTCGATGCGCTGCTCGATTTTTCGAGCCCGACGAGATCGATGCCGCCGCGGCGAAAAACAACCGGCACCAGAGGGAGATATTCTTTCCCGGCGGGCTGGAAAGGTTCGGAGAGGGGTGGAAGCTGTCGGTCCGCATCCGCTTCGTGCACGCCCAGGTCCGGCGGCTGCTGGGACGGACCCCGGAATGGGAGCACGAGGACCTGGGGGGTGCCGATCAGCGCCGCGCACCTGGGATACGCCATCGCCTGTTTCGCCGCGCACCGTCAAACACTCCGAGGCTCCCTTCCCGCTGCTGTCGTACCGGATCGATCAGCGCATTCAGAAGTTGAAGTCCTGGTTCCGCAAGGAAGGCCCCCGGAGTTTCTCGACCCTTCTGGTGGCGTCGGCCGACGCCGACGCCGGCCTGTCGTACCGGCTGCCCGACCACCTCCCGGACGAAAGGTCCGGCAAGTGGTGAGCGCCGGCCCGCGGGGGCAGCGGCCGGTGGGCAGCGACCATTATGGTCAGGACAGCCACCGCATCGCGCCAGAAAAGGCGGTTGCACGATCAAGATGAAGTCCGTATATCCGTAAGCGACATTCACCATCGCAGGTGTACCCCCCACTGACACGCACTCTTCAAGGTCACGATCATGGCCGAAACGACCGAATCTCAAACTGGTTCCGCCCCGGATAATACCCATTGGGGCGTCGCCTATCTGCGCGAAGACCTGCAAGACTTGCGCCAGCAGATGCGCGAAGATAACAAAGACCTGCGCCAACAAATCGCAGGGACCCATCAGCGCATTGACGAGTTCAACCAGTCCCTCGGACAACGCATCGACCAGAACAATCAGCGTATTGACGAGTTCAACCAGTCCCTCGGACAACGCATCGACCAGAACAATCAGCGCATTGACGAGTTCAACCAGTCCCTCGGACAACGCATCGACCAGAACAATCAGCGCATTGACGAGTTCAACCAGTCCCTCGGACAGCGCATTGACGAGGTCAACCAGTCCCTCGGACAGCGCATTGACGAGGTCAACCAGTCCCTCGGACAGCGCATTGACGAGGTCAATCAGCGCATTGACCAGACCAATCAGCGCATTGACGAGTTCAACCAGTCCCTCGGACAGCGCATTGACGAGGTCAATCAGTCCCTCGGACAGCGCATTGACGAGGTCAATCAGCGCATTGACTCCCGTTTCGCCTGGCTCATCACGACCATGGTGGCACTGACCGGCATTCTCATCGCCGTGATCAAGCTGTGAGACCTGTCCATATCAGGCTCGGCCTGACCGTAAACCCTCCATTACTCAGCCCTGTATAATAGGGCTCCTATCTCCATACTGCGGCCAACGTCTGTTTAGCCGCGCCTGATCGCGCTATTTCCATGCCTACTATGCCGGATACAAATGAGTGGGATCACGGTGTCGATGTAGATTCTGAATTTGTGTATACCCAATGCAGAAAGACTGAAAGGGCATAATATGCGACGCACCTGAATTACTTTGCCGGCAGGTGCGTAGAAACCCGATTTCACAACCCCTGCCACAGGAGGTTACGTCCGCTACGATGGACCCGACTTGGAACCTGACATTCTTGACGAGCGAAGATTCACAGGAGATCTGCCTACAAGTCTTCGTGCATTGGATGCGTTCGTAGAAACTCTCTTCCCGTCCCATCCCGTCCCGCTTTCCGCGTTACGAGAAGAACAGGTAACTCCGTATCCACAATATAGGCATGACAAGCATTGCCCTGCGAAGCCAAGCCATGAGCCAAGGCCAGCGACGAACAGGATGTGGATGACAACCCCCTCTGAAACGCAGGGTTAGGTACCTGCAGCAATGTATTGCAGCTGTGATGGTGTTTCCATATCGAAGGGGCAAAGGATTACCTGGAGGGGATCAACACCCTCACGGAGACCGCTGAGCTGCATGACATCCTCATGATCGAAGGCGAATGGAAATCCGGCTCCATGTTCCTGGTGATTCTGCTCAAGAATGGAGCCGTCCTCATTCACGGGGACGATCCCAGGATAGAGAACAAGCTCCTGATCGATGTAGAGGACGACAAGGGCAGGAAAGTCGTCCAGGAACTCCTGGCGGCCGCAGATCGCGGCGGCGACTTCGTCGAATACCACTGGGACGATCCATCCGTAGAAGGGGACCACAACCCCAAGATCAGCTATGCCGTCGAATTCACATCCGGGATACTCGGCAAGAACCTCGTCCTGGTGAGTGGATACCATCAGGACGTGCTGGAAATGGCCGTCGAACACTCCCGGATCGCGCGTCCCGAAACAACCGCTGGCGAGGTGGTCGACCGTGAATCCCTGAAGGCCTTTGTCAAGGCGGCCGCCAACACCTACCGGGAGGCTTTACTGAGCGACGACGATTCCGAGCTCCCGCACGTGCAGAACGCATTCAAGGTGGAGGGGGGATCCCGGTGTCTCCTTGGCATCGGGCGCTTTTTCATGTGCCGAGTTCAGGACAGCCACCGCATCGCGCCAGCAAAGGCGGTTGCACGATCAAGATGAAGTCCGTATATCCGTAAGCGACATTCACCATCGCAGGTGTACCCCCCACTGACACGCACTCTTCAAGGTCACGATCATGGCCGAAACGACCGAATCTCAAACTGGTTCCGCCCCGGATAATACCCATTGGGGCGTCGCCTATCTGCGCGAAGACCTGCAAGACTTGCGCCAGCAGATGCGCGAAGATAACAAAGACCTGCGCCAACAAATCGCAGGGACCCATCAGCGCATTGACGAGTTCAACCAGTCCCTCGGACAGCGCATTGACGAGTTCAACCAGTCCCTCGGACAGCGCATTGACCAGACCAATCAGCGCATTGACGAGTTCAACCAGTCCCTCGGACAGCGCATTGACGAGGTCAACCAGTCCCTCGGACAGCGCATTGACCAGACCAATCAGCGCATTGACTCCCGTTTCGCCTGGCTCATCACGACCATGGTGGCACTGACCGGCATTCTCATCGCCGTGATCAAGCTGTGAGACCTGTCCATATCAGGCTCGGCCTGACCGCAAACCCTCCATTACTCAGCCCTGTATAAAAGGGCTCCTATCTCCATTTGCGCCGGGGCATCATCGCAACCGTCCTGTTCGCGGCGCTTGTCGCACTGGTCGTCACCGCCACGCCGACCCGTGCGGCTGTCCTGGTGGAGCAATTGGGACCGGACTGTGACGGGCAATTTCAATCCCAGAACAAATGACGGTATCGCGCAGGGGTTCACCACCGGGACAAATGTCGGCGGCTACGAAAGACTGAAAGGGCATAATATGCGACGCACCTGAATTACTTTGCTGGCAGGTGCGTAGAAACCCGATTTCACACCCCTTGTCACAGGAGGCTACAGTGCAACACAACTATTTTTTCCTGTCTCTCGCGCTCGGCATGGCCGCCATGCTCGTTGCGCATGGACCGGCCGCGTCGCAGGAAACGCCACACTCCGAAAGCTCGGATACGACATCCGTCTTTGACGAGGTGATCGTCCTCGAAGAACTGGTGGTCATCGGTTCCCGGGCAAAACCGCGTTCCGTCGTCGATTCGGCCGTGCCCGTCGACGTGGTCAGCGGCGCCGAGATCGTCAAACAAGGCGAAGCCGATCTGCAGAACCTGGTGAGAACGGTTGTGCCTTCCTTCAATGTCAACACCCAGCCCATCAGCGACGCCTCCACTCTCGTCCGTCCGGCCAATCTGCGCGGCCTGGCCCCCGACCACACGCTGGTGCTCGTCAACGGCAAGCGCCGCCATCGCAGCTCTCTCGTCGTCTGGCACGGCAACGGCGTAGCGGACGGCGCCCAAGGGGCCGACCTATCGGTCATTCCGGCGATTGCCCTGAAACAGGTGGAAGTCCTGCGCGACGGCGCCTCGGCGCAATACGGTTCGGACGCCATTGCCGGGGTGATGAGTTTCCAGCTCAAAGACCGCCACCGGGGCGGCTCGATTGAAATCAGGCCCGGTATCTACCAGGCAGGCGATGGGTTCACGCGCAGCTTCGCCGGCAACATCGGTCTGGGCAGAGAAAATGCGTGGGCCAACCTCAGCCTGGAATACGGCAACGCCGACGATACCGATCGATCGGCGCAACGCGACGACGCCAGGGCGCTCATCGCCGCCGGCAATACCGACGTGGCCGATCCCGCCCAGGTCTGGGGTTCGCCCATCATCAGGAACGACCTCAAATTCTTTGCCAACTACGGCGGAAACCTGTCGGAATACACCCGGTTCTACGGCTATGCCAACCATGCGAGCAAGGAAGTGGAAGGCGGATTCTTCTTCAGAAATCCCAATACGCGCGGGGGCGTCTTCAGTGCCGATGGCGGCGAGACCTTGCTCGTGGGCAAGTTGGACCCGGATGCGCCCGATCCTCCCACAGTCGCCATAACCGACAACGTGGCCGACCCGGACGCGCTGCAGCAGGTCCTGAATAACAGAGACGACTATTTCACCTTCCGCGAACTCTTTCCCGGCGGTTTCACCCCCCGGTTCGGCGGCACCGCCGCCGATCAGGCTGTTCTCGTGGGGGTCAAGGGCACAAGGTTCGATCCGCTCTGGACGTGGGACCTCAGCGCCTATCACGGAAGGCACGAAGCCGACTTCGCCATCAAGAACACGGTGAATGCCTCTCTGGGACGCGATACCCCCACGGAATTCGATCCCGGAGGCTATATCCAGAAAGACCTCAATTTGAACCTCGACGTTACATTTCCGGCAAGCGAACAGGTCTTCCTGGCCGCCGGTCTCGAATACAGAAATGAGACCTACGAAGTTGTGCAGGGACAACCCGAGTCCTATGAAATAGGTCCTTTGGCCCCCCAGGGATTCAGTGCCGCGTCCAATGGCTTTTCCGGCTTCAGCGAAATAGCCGGCGGCGACTGGAGCCGGTCCAACTATGCGGCTTATGGGGATGCCGAATGGACCCCGTCGGACCATTGGCTGCTCGGTCTGGCGCTGCGCTATGAAAACTTCAGTGACTTTGGTTCGACCCTCAACTACAAGGCGGCTACCAACTACGGCATCACCGAAGAGCTGAAATTGCGCGGCAGTTTCAGCACCTGTTTCAGAGCCCCCACACCCGGTCAACAGAATTCCTTCAACGTATCGACCCGCTTCGATCCGGCGTTGAACGACCTGGTCAACATAGGCACCATTCCATCGACCCACGCCGCCTCGGAACTGGTGGGCGGCCAGCCTCTCGACCCTGAAAAGTCGAACAACTTCACCGCCGGCTTCATCGTCGACAGGGCCAACTTCAGTTTGACCGTCGATTATTTTCAGATCGACCTGAAGGACCGCCTGGGTATTTCATCGGACTACTCCCTGACCGATGCCCAGCGCGACCAATTGATCGCTTCGGGCATTACCAGCGCGAGAAACATCCAGACCTTCCGTTTCTTCATCAACGACTTCGAAACCAGAACCCGCGGCGTCGACGTCGTGTTCGTCGCACCCGCGGGCAATGGCGATGTCAGCCTTGTCTACAACCTCACGGACACGGAAGTAACCAGGCTCACCGAAACATTGAGCGAGACACGCGTCCGCCAACTGGAGGAAGCACTCCCCGAAAGCCGCGCCAACGCGACCCTGACGCAGTCTTTCCACGACAGGTGGGATTCCCTGGTGCGCATGAGCTATTACGATTCCTGGTGGGACAGGGACAACGATCAGACATACCCGGCCGTGTGGCCGTTGTTCGATATCGAAACCAGCATCGAACTGAATGCAGAAGTGCGCATCACCCTTGGCTCCCGCAACGTGCTCAACACCTTTCCGGAAGAGAACAGGAACAAGGGTTCCGTGGGTGAAAAGTACAGCGAGTACACCCCGTTTGGTTTCAATGGGGCGTTTTGGTATTCCAAAGTCAGTTACAACTTTTAGCCATTGCCCCGCCGTCCCCTCGACGCGCCATCCTGACGGGGGAGAATCATAGGGACCTCAGGCAGTGTTGGCGGATGGACAAGCGCTGGCATACAGGTAAGCCTCATCTTTTCTCGCCGGTGCGCTTCACCTCAAGGACAATGGGCTCAGGCCGATCCGGCCCGGCGCCGGGGTGCGTTATGATCGCACAGCTGATCGGAACCGAATCCCCCGCGGACGCCGTGGCCACTCGCGTAGATGCGTCGGGCACCGTGTAGGCGTCGGCCTGCGCGGCATCGACGCGGTAGCCTATATCGGCGAGTGACTGAATCGTAATCGCGCTCAGCGGGTGCGTAGCGCCGCCAATTCTGGGCGTCATGAGTTCGTCGTCGAGGATGAACTCCCGCCAGTGCTTGTCCCGGCTGCCCGATCCCCCAAGCGTGTTTTCCACCGGCACCTTCGCGCCCGTGTAGCTCGTCCCTCCCGCGGCGTTGAAGGCCGCAATCGCGTTTGCGCCTGAGAAATGGGTGTCGGGCGCGGGAACAATGCGGTTGTTATACGCACCGAGGGATGGATTCTGCAGCAGGTTGTGATCTGTCCACGGGTCAATACCGTATCCCAAAGTGTGACCTATCTCGTGCAGAATAAGGCCTGCCAGTAACTGGTCGGACATTGTATCCAGGTCGGACGCGTCAAGCTCTATAAAGGATACGATCGGCAAGGCGGACGGAACGCGCCACACATCCGATCCCGCCTGTCCGAGGGTGCCTCCTGCCCCGTCGATGGGTGCGATTTTCACGTAGATCAGCAGATCATCGACGTTGTCGGGGACCGTGATTCCAGGATAAAGCTCGTTCAAGAAAATGCGCGTGTTATCGGACAAGGGATGGTTGGGGACGTCGTGCGTGATGATCTGCTCCCAACGCCGGGCGGCGTTCTCAACCGCCAACTGGTACCTCGAGGAGATGCTGCCGGCGAAGACCAGGTCGATATCGAAGGAAGGCGTTCCGGCGGTCGTCGCTTCGGCAGGCGCGGAGCGAACGCCCACGACGCTGCCGCCGCAATCCGTGCCCAGGTATCCGTAATCCGCTTCATAAGTGGCGCCCGGCTCAAAGAAGCTGGAGGCCAGGATATCCAGCGACGCCGCGCTGTTCTGGGAGAAATCTGCCCTGTTTGTGGCGCGGATGCAGGCCCTGGACCACGGTCCGATATTTGCTTTTTGCCGGATTCTGACTTCGTAAAACCGGGTTTCGTTGGCGGCGAAGTCATCGGTGAATCCGAATGAGAAGACATTGCCGCTGATGCTCAGGGTGGGCGCCGCCAGGGCCGGCGTCTGAACAGTCGCGTCGAAGGTTGTCGAGGCGGCCGCGCCCCAGGGGTCGGTCGCCGTTGCGGTAATCGTCGCGGTGCCGCGGGATAGCGGATCGATCAGGACCACGCCACCGATCATCCGCACGGTCGCGATGGCGCCGTTGCTCGACGTCGCCGTATATCGCAAGCGGGTATCGTCGGGATCGTCGAACGCGTCATCCACGGCCACGACCGCGACGGCGCCCCCTGCGGGCATCGTCAGATCGTCAATGCTGCCGCTGGCTATCGGCGAGGCATTGGGGATCGTCGCCTCGGACGAAGGAGACCACTCGCTCTCCCCTTCGTCGTTCTTCGCCCGCAACCGCACCTCGTAGGTCGTGTTTCGCAATAAACCCGTGATTTCCTGCACCCAATCCGGTGGCTTGTTCAAAATGGTGGCTGTGAAGGCGCCGCTGTTCTTGACGCGATACTGAACGTCCCAGGCGGTGATGTCAGGACCCGTATTCGTCGGCGGTGTCCGGCCCTCGTGCACCAGGACGACAGGCTGGAATCCGCTGTCGAAAACAGTCAGTATCGGCGCCGGCGGCCGTCCCGGAGGTTCATCTACGTCATCTACATTGACGGTTATCGTCTGAGTCGCTGTCCGTTCACGGCTGCCCGCGCCGCTGGTCGCCGTGACCGCGACGACATATCTGTTATTGCTCGCGGTGGCGGGTGGACGCTCATAGTCGGGGGCGGTCGCAAAGGTCACTACGCCCCCACTCGTGATCGAGAACTGCGCCTGGGCGGCACCGCCGGTAATCTCATAGCCGGTGATAGGGTCTCTGGCATCGGCATCCGCGGCAACCACCGTGCCGACGTCGGTTTCGTTTTCCTTCACATCGAAGATATCGCCACTGGTGAAGACCGGCGGGTTGTTGGCGCTGACGTCCACCTCTGCAATGGTCACGGTCACGTTATCCGCGGTCACGTCCTGATAGTTCCCGCCGCTCACCGTGTGGCTCAGCGTGACCGTGTCATCCGCGTCGTCCACGTCCGCCCGGGTGGTGACCGTTACCGTTTGCGAATCGTCCCAATTGTCCTCCGTGAACGTCAGGCTCTCAGAGGGGTCAACGGAAGCATCCGAACCTACCGGCACAGTCACTGCGACCGTCACGTCTTCGGTCGGTTGCAATTGCAGTACCACTGTGTACGAGTCGCTGTTGCCCTCCGGTATGGTCAACACCGTCGGATCAACTGTCACACCCGGTAGCCCTTCTATCACTTTCAGCGGCAGGTCGGTGGATTTGACGAGCGCGTAGCCGTTGTCGCTTGAGGGCAAGTCCGGCAATGTGCCGACGTCGACGGTGACCGCAGCGGTGGTACCGGCGGTGCGGGAAACGGTGAGAAAGCCGCTTTCCACGCTGCCCTGGGGAATCTCGATGCTGACGGCGCCACTGCCGATCGTGCCATTGACCACCTGGAGCGGGAGGGTCATTGCAAAAGGCGCGCCGGTGTGCGCTCTGGCCCTGAATACACGGCTGCCAGGCGATTCCAGCGAAACAGTAATGGGCAGGGGATCGACTGTATTGCCCGCCAGTATGAGCGCTTCAAGCGCGGTCAGTCCGGAAAAAACGCCATCGGGCAGACTGCTGAGGTTGTTGTCGTTCAGGTGGAGCCTTGTCAGCGCGGCGAGACCGGAAAATGTGTTCGTGTCCAGACTGCCGAGTTTGTGACCGGATTGTTGACCGCTGAGAAAGAGTTCTCGAAGTGCTGACAGCCCGGAAAAGAAATCGGCCGGCAGACTGCTGAGTTGGTTGTCGTCCAGGCGAAGCGTTTCCAGTGCCGTCAAACTGGAAAATACGCCCGCCGGCAGGGAGGTTGGTTGCAGATCGTTTCCGTCCAGATAGAGCGTTTCCAGTGCTGACAGACCCGAAAACGCACCCGAAGCCACGGTGCTCAGGTCGTTCCTATTCAGCCAGAGAGCTTCCAGTGCGGACAGGCCGGAAAACATACTCGCATCCAGACTGGTGAGCTGGTTGTAGTCCAGGCGAAGCGTTTCAAGTGCTGTCAGACCCGAAAACGCATCCGAAGCCACGGTGCTGAGGTCGTTCCTATTCAGCCAGAGTGTTTTCAGTGCCGACAGGTTGGAGAAGATATTCGCATCCAGACTGCTGAGGTCGTTCCTATTCAGCCAGAGTGTTTTCAGTGCCGACAGGTTGGAGAAGATATTCGCATCCAGACTGCTGAGGTCGTTGTCGTTCAAGTAGAGCTCTTCCAGTGCGGACAGGTTGGAAAAAATATCCGCGTCCAGGCTGCTGAGTATGTTGCTATCTCCCAGGTAGAGTACTTCCAGTGCCGACAGGCTGGAAAAGATATTCGCGTCCAGGCTGCGAAGACCGTTCCCTCTCAAGTCGAGCCTTTTCAATGCCGACAGGCTGGAAAAGATATTCGCATCATTCAGGCTGCTGAGTTGGTTGCCATACAGTTTGAGTTTTTCCAGTGCCGACAGGTTGGAAAAGATATTCTGCGGCAGGCTGTTGAGTCTGTTCCAAGACAGGTCGAGAGATTCCAGTGCCGTCAGCCCGGAAAAATCCCCGGCTTTCAGCGTCGATGTGCCCTTGCCATCCAGGTCGAGGACGGTAATCGCGGATAGATGGTCCGCCGTTACAGCACCGCAGGTGCTTACCGGCGCAGCCGCGACGATCGCGTCGCGCACCTGCGCGGTGCGGTTGCAGATATTGATGGTCGGGTCCTGGGTCTGGTTCGCCACTGTCAGATTCGTGAGGGCGATAGCCGGGTTTTGCGCCCGGTCGCGTATCGGGTTGGTCCCCGGCGTGTAGGTCAGCGTTACCGCCTGGCCCGATGTTACGGCAGAGGCGAGGGTGAGCTTCACCTCACTGCTGCTCATCGCAACCGCGGAGACGCTCCGTGCCTCGCTATCTACCGTTACCGCGAAATCGCCGGTCGCCGGTTGGGAACTGCTGTCGAGCGCCTCGCCGTACAACAGCGCCAACTCGTCTCCCTCTACTTCCGCTTCGGTGAGCGCCGGGGCAACGCCATCGACCTTGTGGCCGGATTGATTGGTCTGCGCGCCGTGCGCGAGGTCCGCGTTTATGGTGGAGTTGTTCTTGCGGATGCCCCCGCCGTCGAGCTTGAGGCTGTTGGCGTTGATGCTTGCGCCGTCAGTGTCCTCGTCGTCAGCCTGCACCGTGTACTGAAACAGGAGCCGGGTCGTGGTCGAGCCGCTTTTATAGTCGGCCTGGCGCACGGTAGTACCTATCGGCAGGTCGATCTGCGGTGTGCCGGTGACGGTTACCGCCTCGTTGAAGGTCACGGTCACGTCGATCACGTCGTTCAATTTATAGGTGTTGTTCTGCCCGGAGGCCGGCGTCGAGGTGAACGCGACGCTCGATACCGTCGGCGCGGTGAGCGTGGTCCCGTTGACGGAATTGGACCACGCGCCCTTCCCTTCGTCGTTCTCCGCCTGTACCTGGATCTGGTAGGTCCGGCCCGAGCGCAGGCCGGTGATCGTGCGGGTCCGGGACGGGCCGGTGTCCGGCCAATCGGTGAATGTGCCGCTGATGCGGTATTGCACATGGTAGTTCGTGACGTCGGGCCCGGTGTTGGCCGGCTCGGTCCAGGTCACGGTCAGGCTGTTTTCCGTCTCGTCGCTCACCGTGGGCGGACCAGGCTTGCCCGGCGGCTCGTCGACGTTCTCCACGATGACGAATATCCTCTGTTCCGTCCGTCGCTCCCTCGTCCCCGTGCCGCCGGTCGCGGTGACCGCGACGATGTACTGGTTGTTGCTCCCGACGTCCGCCGGACGCTCGAAGTCGGGGTCCTCCTTTAAGTGCAGCTCGTTGGTGTTGGTGATCTCGAACCGGTTCCGGTCGACCCTGCCGGTGACCTCGTAGCCGGTGATGTGGTCGTCGCTATCGACGTCCTCGGCGGCCACTCTGCCGACGAAGCGTTTGTTTTCCTTGACCTGGAGAGAATTGTCACTGGTGAAACGGGGCGGTTCGTTCTCGTCGGTGACGGTGACGGTGATCGTCTGCTCTGCGGTCATCGCGCGGCCTCCCGTGCCGCCGGTGGCCGTAACCACGACGATGTATTCGTTGTTCCTGCCGTTGTCCGCGGGATCCTCGAAGTTGGGGTCGTTCTTGAAGGTCAACACGCCTCCGCTGTTGATCTCGAACCGGTCCCGGTCGGACCCGCCGGTGAGGGTGTAGCCGGTGATGCGGTCGGCGTTGTCGACGTCCTCGGCATCCACCCGGCCGATGGACTGGTTGTTTTCCCCAGTCTCGAAGGCCGCGTCGCTGGTGAACGACGGCGGCTCGTTGACGTCGTTCAGGTTTATCAACACGGGGATGCTGCGATCGCGGCCGTGCCCGTCGGTCGCTTTTACACTCAGGACATAGCGGGGCTTCGTCTCGTAGTCGTAGGTCTCGTCCCCGTCGGTCCTCAACTGGCCGCTGCGCGTGTCAATGGTGAAGGCATCTTTGTCCGTGCCTTCAAGGCTGTAGGTCAGCGCGGTGTTCTCCGGGTCGGTGGCGCTTATCGGATCGCCGATGTTCTGCACGCCCGTGGTGTTCTCGTCGAGGCGGCGCGTGGCGCTCGACCCGTCGGTGAAGACCGGGGGCTGGTTGGGGTGGGTGCTTCCCGTGCCCGACGGCGACCAGTCGCTCGTGCCTTCGGCGTTGCGCGCTCGCACCTGCACCTCATAGCTCGTGCCCGGGCTCCGACCGGTGATGGTCGCGGTGCGTTCCGCGCTGCTGTGCGTCCAGGAGGTAAAGCCGCCGCTGTCCCCTTCGCGGTATTGGATGTCGTAGTCGTCGATGTCGGGTCCGGTATTTGCCGGCTCGGTCCAGGTTACTGTCAGGCTCGTTGAGGAGGCCGCTGAGACGCCGGGCGCCGCCGGGGTCCCGGGTGGTTCCTGTTGGTCTATCAGATCGATCGTCACCTCGATGGTATTGCTGCCGCCCTGACTGTCTTCTACGCGCACAATCACGACGTAGCTGCTCTTCTCTTCGTAGTCGTAGGCGACGCCCGCTATCGTCTGAAGCTGGTTGACATCGAGAGTGAAGGAGGCCCGGTCCGTGCCTTCCAGACGGTAGGTCAGCGTCCCCCCGTCTCCGTCGGTGGCGGTTATCGGGTTGCCGATATCGGTTGTGCCCGTGGTATTCTCGGCCAACCTGCGAGTGGTGCTCGTACCTTCGGTGAAGGTGGGGGCCTGGTTGGCGACGGTCCGTCCATTCCCCGATGGCGACCACGGGCTCGTGCCCTCGTCACTGGTGGCCTGCACCTGAATCTCATAAGAGGTGTCCGACTCCAGGTTCGCAATCGTCGTCGTCGTGCCGGTGCCATTGTGCGCCGCCGCAGTGAAGGCGCCGCTGCTGCCTTCGCGGTATTGCACATTGTAATCGGTGATGGGCGGCCCGGTATTGCTCGGCTCGATCCAGCGTACGCTTAGACTCGTCAACGTCGAGGCTGTCACCGAGGGCCGGTCGGGTCTTTGCGGCCGTTCGTTGTCGTCATCGGTTATGTCAATCGTCACCGCGATGGTGGCGCGACCCCCCTGCTCGTCCTGCGCTTCCACCGTCACCGAATAGCGATTCTGCACCTCGTAGTTGTACTCAACGCCGGTCTGTGTGCGCAGCTGGCCGTTGTTTGGATCGATGGTGAACGAGCTCGCGTCCCGTCCGGAGAGGCTGTAGGTCACCGCGCCGCCCTCGGGATCGGTCGCGCTTATCGGGCTGCCGATGTCCCGATCGGGCGGGGTGTTCTCGGCCAGGCTGCGGGTGGCGCTGCCCCCCTCGTCGAAGACCGGCCGCTGGTTGGCGCTGGTCGTCCCGAAACCCGAGGACGACCATGCACCCGTGCCTTCGTCGTTGGAGGCCCGCACCTGCACCTCGTAGCGCGTGTTCAGGTCCAGGTCCGTGATGGTTGTGCTCGTGCCGGAGCCGCTGTGCGGCCAGGGGAGGAAGCTGCCGTCTTTTCGGTACTGCACGTCGTAGCCGTCAACGCCGGGGCCGGTGTTGGCCGGCTCGGTCCAGGTCACGGTCAGGCTCTTCGAGTCGCCCGGCTCGACCCGGGGCCGGGCCGGCGCCTCGGGGGGTTCGTCGACGTCGGCCACATAGATGGTCACGTCAATGGAGGCGGCGGCGCCACGACGGTCGTCTGCCTCCACCGTCACGGAGTAGCGGTCTTTATCCTCGTAGTCGTAGGTGACGCCTGACCGGGTGCGAAGCTGACCGTTGCTTGTGTTCAGCGTGAAAGAATCGGCGTCGTCTCCGCTCAACCGGTAGGTCAGTCGGTCCCGGTCTTCATCGGTGGCGCTGATGGGGTGCTGGATGTCTTGTCCTCCTGCCGTGTTCTCCGCCACGCTGCGGGAGGTGCTCGGTCCGTCGTTGAAGGCCGGAGCCCGATTGGGACCCGGCGGAGGTGGAGGTGGTGGCGGCGGCCGTGGAGGGGTTACCGGGCCACCACCATTATCACTGCTCGAGCCGGGCGGGGGCCGGGGCGGGTCTGGGGGGCGGTTTGGGCTCGACAGTGACGGCGAAGCTCAGGGCCGCTTCCAGGCCTTCGGGGTCGCGGGCGGTCACTGCGATCCGGGTCTGCCCGATGCTCTTGGGGGCGATGCCCATCCCGGTCCCCTCGACGGCCGCGGTGGCCACCGCCTCGTTGCTCGACGCGGCCGTGTAGGTCAGCACGTCTCCTTCGTCCGGGTCGGTGAAGGCGGTGGTCAGCTCGACCCGGTCCGGGCGGTCGATGCGGATCTTGCGGTCGGCCAGGGTCCGAGCCACCGGGGGACGGTTGGACGGGTACACGGTCACGGCCACCGGCAGGGTGGCGGCCCGGCCCCCCTGGTCGCGGGCGGTGACCGCGACGGTCACCTGTCCGGGGGTTACCGGGGCGATGGTCAGCACCGAGTCGGCCAGACTCGCGGCGGCGACCGCCCCGTCGCTGGAGGCGGTGGTGAGGGTCAGGGGGCCTCCCTCCGGGTCGCGGAAACGGCCGGCCAGGTTCAGGGTCGCTGGTTCCCCCTCCACCTTGAGGATCTGCGCCGGCAGGCCGGCGCCCAGGCTCAGGCCGTACGGCTCCTTCAGGCCGGAAGTGACCAGATCCTCGACCTGGCTGCCGTCGAGGTGGGCCCGCTGGATCTTGTCGGTGCCGTAGTCGGTCCAGTACATCTTGCCGCCTGAAAGGTCGAGGGCGATCGCCTGGGAGGTCTGCAGGCCCTCGGTGACCAGGTCTTCCACCTCGGAGCCATCGAGGTTGGCGCGCTGAATCTTGTCGGTGCTGCTGTCGGCCCAGTAGAGCTTGCCCGCAGAAACGTCGAGGGCCAGGCCCCGGGGCGTGCCCAAACCGGTGGTGACCAGGTCCTCGATTTCCGTGCCGTCGAGGTTGGCGCGCTGGATGCGGTCGGTGCCGCTGTCGGCCCAGTAGAGCTTGCCGCCGGCCGTATCCAGGGCCAGCCCCCGGGGGATCTGCAGGCCCTCGGTCACCAGATCTTCGATTTCGCTGCCGTCGAGGTCAGCGCGCTGGATGCGGTCGGCGCCGCTGTCGGTCC
Organism: Candidatus Latescibacterota bacterium; assembly: GCA_965223905.1. Classification (GTDB taxonomy): domain Bacteria; phylum Latescibacterota; class UBA2968; order UBA8231; family UBA8231; genus CBDCXV01. Next base: position 906,646 of record CBDCXV010000009.1, on the reverse strand, counting down.
AGTAGAGCTTGCCGCCGGCTGCGTCGAGGGCCAGGCCCAACGGGGTCCGCAGGCCGGTCACCAGGTCTTCCACTTGAGAGCCGTCGAGGTTGGACCGTTGAATCCGGTCGCTGCCGTTGTCCGTCCAGTAGAGCTTGCCGCCGGCCGCGTCCAGGGCCAGAGCCAGGGGGATCTGCAGGCCGGCGGTCACCAGGTCTTCCACAAAAGTATATACGTAACATGTTGTTAATTAGTCATCTATGAAAATAGATAAGAAGGGATTATTTCTGCCGTTATCACACGGGAGTTTTTCTTCTTGTGCGACCCAGATGCGGGGGTTTTACTGTTGAATTGCGCTACGGTTCGTGCGGTTTTTGAGGGTTTCACCGCCTCCCAGTATGCAGATTGCCAATCCTGCTGACCGACGGACTCCAGATTCACGAACAGTTCGACGAGACTAAGGCCATTTGTCTCCCTACTCCAGCGGTCCGCCGTTCGTCCTGCCGTTTCTCCTCTCCCTGCTGGGTAGCCTCCAGCCCGTTATTCGTCCCAAAGACCCCCTGATCTGCTGCTGCAGACGCTGGTGGTGCGGTTTGCCGACGGTCAGCTCTGCCAGCTTGATCCAGGGAGCGCGCTCCAGCACATGGTTTTCCGCCCTCTCCAGATGTGGTCTCACCGTCTCCTCGGTTAGGTCGAGAAAGTGCGCGATCTCCTTGCACGAACTCCCCTCGATATGGAAGAGTACAAAGATCAGGCGGCTTTCTCGGGGAATCTCGTCCAGGAGTTTCCAGAGTTTCCCCGGAACCTCGACCCTATTCTCGGGATACTGGTCCTCCGACCTCAGCGCCCTCTTTGATGACATTGGCTCGTCCCTTGCAAGGCTGTTCTTTTTCGGTTTCACCTTTCTGACGGGAATGGAAAGCGAAGTACTATGATTGAGGAGAACGATGAAAACCTCCCTGTCGGCATTATGGGTTTCCAACGTGGCCCTGATTTTATGGGTTCTCGCCTCTCCGCTGTTCTCCGAGATCTGGATGGGCCTGGAAGTCGAGCCGGAAAACCGATGCTCTGCCTACAACCGCACTCGGGACTACCGCTATTCTCAATCCCTTGAGCCGGCCATAGCCGCCCGATTGGGAGGCATCCGATGCCGCTACACCGGCAAGCTCTTCCGAAGCCTCCGGCAGACCGACATCGAGCACGTGGTCGCCTTGAGCGAGGCGCATGACTCCGGTCTGTGCGCGGCGGATGCGGCCACCAAGCGCAGATTTGCCAACGACCTGCTCAACCTCACCCTGTCCGACCCGGCGGTGAACCGCTACCAGAAGGGCGCAAAGGATGCCGGCGAGTGGATGCCCCGGATCGATCCCCGAGGGTTTGCGGAGACCGTCATCAAGGTGAAGCAGAAGTACGGCCTGACCATAGATCACCGGGAGCGGAAAGCCCTTGAGATGGCCCTGGCCGGCGGCACCCTCACTGTCCTTCCTGATTCCCTGGAAGTCCCGGCGGAGTCCCTACCGGAGGAGAGCCCCCTCGAACTGTGGGACGACAACGGGAACGGCTGGATTACGTGTGCGGAGGCCAGAAGGCACGGGATCGCCCCGGTTCCCCGCGATCATCCGGCGTACGTTTACATGCGCGACGGAGACGGAGATGGTTGGGTCTGCGAGTGATCGAATAGGGTGGGGCGCTGGATCTTGTCGGTGCCGTAATCGGTCCAGTACATCTTGCCACCGGCCAGATCGAGGGCGATAGCCTGGGAGGTTCGCAAGACCTTCGGTGACAGGTCTTCGACATTCAGCCGTCGAGCTGAGCCCGCTGGATCTTGTCGGTGCCCCAGTGATCAGCAACATCGCGGTGTTGTCGCGTCTGGGGCTGTTGTGTGAGACCCTCCGTCACTTTCTGAAAACCCTGGCCGCGGAGCATCCGCGCCTGTACGGGCGGGTGCCGAAGCGCCTGCGCGAGCGCTACCTGAAGGAGGACGGCAGCGCCACGGCCTACCAGGACGCGCCCTCCGGCACGGGCAAGAGGCGGCTGCCGGTGTGCGCGCGCGATCTGTATCGTCTCCATCAGCTGTGTGCGGGCACCGCGGCCGAGGGCCTGGAGTCCTGGGCGCTGCTGCAGCGCCTGCTGTCCGAGCAGTGCGACGTGGTCGCGGACAAGCAGCGCCCCTCGACCGAGGACGACGACGCCGGCGAAGGCGGCGTGCCGGTGGCGCTGAAGGCGCCTGAGCACGTCGGCAGCGACTCGCTGCAAAGCCCTCATGATGCCGAGGCCACCTACCACGGCCGCAAGGGCAAAGGGTATGAGGTGCAGATCGCCGAGACCTGCGTCGAGGCCGACGACGACAAGACCGACGACGACAAGACTGACACCGTGAACATGATCACCCACGTAGCGGTGACCGATGCCTGCGCCAGTGACGAGCACGCGACGATGCCGGTGCTGGAGGCCCTCGAAGAGCGCGGGCAGCGACCCGACGAGCTGGTCGCCGACACCGCCTTCGGCTCCGGCGACAATGCCATCAACGCCGAACGCCTCGGCACCGAGTTGGTCAGCCCGGTCAAAGGCCCCCAGGTCGACGTCGAGGAGCGGCCCGATACGGTGACCGAGGCCGACTTCCTCGTCGAGGCCCGTCTTCGGGATCCGGCCATCTGCCCGGCCGGACACTTGGCTAGAAAGCAAACGTCGTGTGAGAAGAAGCATCAGGTGGCGCTGACCTTCGAGCGCGAGGCATGTGAGACCTGCGCCCTGTTTCCCCTCTGTCCGGTGCGGCGGAACCAGGACGGGGACGGCTACGCCGTGACCGTGGACCTGAAGGCGGCCAACCTCGAACGCCGCCGCCGCGCCATCGCCAGCGGCGCCTTCCGGGAGCGCTATCGCATTCGTGCCGGCATCGAGGCCACGGTCTCGGAACTGAAACGAAGACACGGGCTGGGCGCCCTGCGCGTGCGCGGGCGTTGGCGCGTGGAGTTGGCCGTCTACCTCAAAGCGCTGGCCTGCAATATCAAGAGAATGGTGCGGGCGCTTACGCCCAAACCCGAAGCCATAGCTCCGGCGATGGGCTGAAAAAGGGAACGGAGGTCCCTTTCGGTGCCGGAAAAAGGCCTTGGGACAAAGACCTCCGGTCGAGTTCTACCAGCCCTCGCCACGTCCTTTTCCCAGAAAGCTGCCGCCCCTACACTACCCCGCGCACTGGGAAGTTCGGCTGGTCAGTACTAACGGAGGCATCCGATGGGAAGACCCATCGAGTAGTCGTCAGTAACGCCTTGCGTCAACAACCCATCGGCTTGGAACCCATTGACGACGGAGTCTGGGAGGTGTGGTTCGGTCCCCTCAGACTGGGTCGCATGGACGAACGACAGCTCACCATCACCGACGCTTTGGGTAAAGCCGCTCGCCGGAACTGTAAACCATGACTCCCTCGTAACAACCCCGTTTTCAAGACAGAGAATTTTTCTTGAAACTTAGCCTCGTGGGGTCGTTCCTGGTTGTATTCGTGACGGAAGCGGGTAAAGCGGTATTGCTGTCCGAAGCGGGACGCGGCGGGGGGAATCGTCGCCTCCGGCTTGAGCGTGCCATGCATGCGTTCGTGGCGCCCATTCTGCTGCGGGCAGCCGGGCTGGATGCGCTCGGGCAAGATGCCGAGCCGGATCCACCAGACCGACAGTTGGGAGAGCCGTCCCAGCGCCTGGGAGGAGGCGAAGGGGGCGCCGTTGTCGGTGCGGAGGATGCGGGGCAGGCCGTAGGTGCGGAAGAGCCGGTGGAAGACCGGCCGGCTCAGTTGCCCCTGGGGCGCGTCGAGGGCTTGGCACCCCAGCAGGAAGCGGCTGTAGCCGTCGACGACGGTCAGCGGGTAGCAGTAGCGGCCATCCAGGGTCTTGAACTGCCCCTTGAAGTCGGCGGTCCAGACGTGATTGGGCGCGCTCAGGGCGGCCTGGGGTGGCCCCGCAGAGCCCGGCCGGCGCCGCGTCCGCGGCGTCGGCACCAAGCCATGGCGTTTGAGGATATCGCAGACGGTGGTGCGTGCCGGCCAGGGGCGATGCGGCTGCGATCGCCAGAGGAGCGCCAGCAGCTTCTTGGCGCCCCACGTCGGGTGTGTGCGGCGCGCCTCGAGAATCGCCTCTACGAGGTCGGAAGACGTAGCGTGCGGGCAACGGACCGGTCTACGCGACTGCTCCATCAAGCCGGCAGCGCCTGCGTCGATATACCGCTGCACCCACTTGTAGCCGGTGGGACGGCTGATGCCGTAGCGACGGCACAGCTCAGAAAAGGGGAAGAAGTCCTCGAGGTAATCGGCGATGAAATGCATTCGTTGGTCCATGGCTGAGGTTTCGTTCCAGGGCATGTGAGCACCTCCTTGAGGTGCCCAAAGGTGGGCGAAAACTGTAAACCATGTACCGGGACTGATCTGTAAACCATGTACCTGGACCGTACCCTCGATATGTTCACTATATCGCAAACCCTGGCAAAATCCTGCGTCGAGAACGCAAAAAGGGGGGTTGAACGCTAGGCTGTCCGGCCTATTGTAGCACTAGATATTGATGACTAACCACGGTTCCCTTGTCACGAATGCCATGGTTTTCGCAGTGGGAAACGCATTCTATATAGGTATCGGCGACCCGGAACCATGTCTTTGCAATTCGGGCAAGTTCTTTCGCCATGTCGCATTTCTTACTGGCCCCTAGATGGAATACGGCCACCCCGTCCGATTTTAGCCTCTCGCGGCACTGGCGCAGAATAGGATAATAAACGTCGAAGCTTTGCTTCTGCTTCTCATCCACGAACGCCAGCGGCCGCTGCCGAAAATCACTTGTTTCCCAGCCGCAGAACCAGAGACGCATCCAGTTACCAAGATGGAAACGCGTGCTGTCGAAAAACGGTGGCGAGGTAATCACGACATCCAGTTTCTCAATGTGGGCAGGCCACCATTCGGTGACGTCCTGAGAGATGGAATGCCCGTAGGCGAAGTCCTTCGGGGTCGGCGTCGCTAGGCTACGTTCCATCTTGTCGCGAAGCCGAGGGACCAGCGCGCGGTATTCAGTTTCGCCGGTTGGCGCAAAGGGCGTAATGGGATGGGACCTGCGGCTGAGCGCATAGGGGCGATTGCCGTGAAGGATATGTAGCAGGCAGGCAAAGACGAGGGCCTGCGACGGGTTCGCGGGTGGATTATCGAGAAAGTACCTGCGCGCAAGCAGAATTTCGTCGAGCGTCTTCTTGTGAAAATATGAGGTCAGAATTCCGTTGAACCGGATCGATTCCGCCGATTTGCGCTCGCTCGGCCGTACTTCCTGGCTTTCTAGGTGTTGTTCTAACCGCTTCACCGTCTTCTCGCATTCTCTGGCGCTTGACTTCCCGATTTTTCCGGCCGTTATGTGAACCGCAGGCGGGCTGATGTCGAACGCCCAGCATTCCACGCCGTGGAATGCGGCTTCGAATGGGATCGTGCCGACGCCTGAGAACGGATCTAGCATACGGTCACCGGGCGTCGTGAACGTCTTCACGAGATGTGCCGCTAGCGAGGGCTTCATCTTGCCCTGATATGAGCACAATGAATGTAGCGGGTGGCCCCAGTTGCGTTTGGCGAATTCGTCCTTCTGGTGCGGCAGAGCCTCCTTAAAGTCCGCCCATGCTGCGGACCAGCCGTTCGCCCGCTTTGCCGTTCGCCTAGTGTTCCGACGCCTGTCTGGTTTTGATCTAAATGCGAGTAGCTTTTGCGTCAATTTCATCTGGCTGCGGGAAAACCGCTGACGCAGCACGAGTTCATCACTGAGCTCAAATCCAGCAGCGTCCAGCGATTCCACAATAAACCGATCTGTCGGCACATGTACGCCCGCATAGGCCGAATCGCCGATGTCAATGACAATTGTTCCGTCCTTCCTCGTATGACTGGCCAGCGCCTTCAGTATGGCGTGCATTTCAGAGGCGAAACACGCGACCATACGCGGGATCCGCGAGTCGTAGGCACCTTTTTCAAGTGCCTTTAGGACCGGGGTTACACTGGGCGGCACTTCACCAATCGGCTTGCCGACGGTCACGTCATTAATGCCGACAGTCATTGAGCCGAACCGGAACCGGGATAGATCCCCCCGTTCCTTCATGCAGCGCAGAAACCACAATTCGATCTTCGTATTCCGAAAATAATTGGTGCCGTTGAGGTAAGGCGGACTGGTAATGACCGCGTCGATGGACAGTGGGGAGACCCGATCCAGATTCTTCGCGTTCTCCAGCAGAAAAACCGGCGCATGGTCTATCGACGATAGATCTTTGATATCACGGGCCATAATACCTAGCCCCTCGCGGATTTCGTCCCGTAGCGCAATACGCCCGCGAGCTTGTTCCTTTTCCGTCTTGAAGCGCAGGTCGCCCCGCCGGATCAGGCGCGATGACGGAATCAAGGAACGCAACACTGCGATCGTCAGGAAGCGAGCTGTGAGCGGGGCGGCGCATCCGATGTTGTCGATTAGTGTCCGGCAGCGCAATACATCCGCAAATACGTCGCTGTCGAAAAACTTGCTATCGCCGAATGCTTCAACATACGTTTCCCCCAACTGGAAATCCTGTCCTGATCTGTCGATCCGGTCCTCAAGCGTCTCCGCGAGCGCAATAATCTCGGCCGCAAGTTTCATACGATCCCGCCCGTTCACTTGCAGGGAGATGACCTTCGTAGCGGTCAAGAACTGGAGGACCGGATTGATCTCAGCGTAGTACGCCTTCTTGTCGAGACGCGACGCCGTGAGGGCCGTAGTACCCGTGCCGCTGAACGGATCGAATACGCTCTTGGCGTTGGGGCAGTAACTGCCGATGACCGATTCGACGAACGCAGGGGAATAGCCTTCTAGCCAAGGGTACCATTCATGCAGCGGCTCGTGACGGCCGCCGTTGAAGGTTGCCTGGATTGGATCGAAGGCGATGGGATTTCTGGCCTCGAAGCCTGGCAGCCACGCGGTATCCGACGGTCCGTTGGTTTCGAGATGACGGCGGAGAATCGACAAGCAGAACGCATTGAGAGGTTTGTCTTCTGCCCGGGCACCCTCTTGGAGCGACACGAAGCTCTCATAGCCGAGAGCATTGCGAAGCGAGTCGCTGGAGAGATGGCGTACTGCCCGGAAAATATCTTCGTCGCTCTTGCCGAAGGCCAGTGTCAGGCTGGACCGCCCCGACGCGGCTTGTGGACAGTCCCTGAAGTAAACGTTCTTATACGATTGCACCATGCCTCCCCCGATCTGTATTTGCCCAGCAATGGTCGGATTTAGAAATAACTACCATATTATGGTAGTTATTAGCAAGTGTTGGGGAGGCGGCTGTGAAGAGGTCGGCGGAGGCTGGCTGGGCTATGAGCAGCGGGAATGCCCGCGTTAGGTGTTCCCGCGGGCGGCCCGCAGCCATTCTGCGCGGCTGATCACGTAGCTATCCAACATGTGCTCCTCCATTTCGAGGGTCGCCGCCGGGTTCTGAATCATGTGCAAGCAGGGCGAGTCGCTATCCATGTGCTCGACGAGCGCCAGGATGTAGCTGTCTCCATGTTCTTGCGCTGCCAGGTATTCCGTCGGTGTGAGGCTGACCGCGCCCAGAGCCCCGAGGCTACTTTTCACCTCGACCACCATGGCGCGACTCTCCCGGCGCGCCCAGAGATCGAAACCGTAGCCCCGTCGATTGGTATAGAAGGCGACCTCCCAGCCCTGGGAGCGGAGCACTTTCGCAACGAAGCTCTCCGCATCCGCGCCGTCATTCCTTGCGGGTGCGGCGGGGGGTGTGAGAAGGACTTCGACCTCCGGCGGCTCCGGCATGCGGAGTTGCGGCGCAGCCCCCCCTTCGATTAGCGCCGGTGCTGCGGGCATGGCGAGAGCGCCCGGCGCAGCGGAAGGCACGACATGCGAGTCAACCCAGTCGGCCGTTAGCAAGAGGCGCGTTCCTTCGCGCACCATGCCGGTACCTAGCGAGAACAGAGAGAAGGTGTGCAGCCCGACATCGCGCCAGTTCGAATACGCCTTGGCTCCGGGTATCCGATTGCGGACTTCGGCGTGCAGCGTGTCCTGTTCCTCCGGCGCAAGCGCGCGATAATCCACGACCGCAGCGGCAGCCTGATCGGCTTCGCGGCTGGTGCGGATCCGGGAAACGAAGAAGTCGAACTCGTTGCGGTCGATATAGCCTCCGCAGAGCCGGAGCACCTTTTTTTTGACCTCATATACCCGCAGGTCAAAATCCTCGTATTGGCTGACCCGGTTAGGCGGCGTCCAGGGTTCGACGGCAAACCGGATCGCCGACAGGGAGTCTTCGAGCACCGCCGCCGGATCGTCCGTATTGGCGAGCGCCCGCCCGCGTTCGGTTTGGACAATCTTGCTCCATTTTCGGCCGTCAACGCGTTGCAGGAGCTGCAAGGGTTTGTCCATAACCAGAAGGTGATGACGCCGCAACTGAACACCGGGATCGTCGTTGTTGGTCTCAATGATCGTCGCGAGTCTTTGGTAGTCGTGCCCAGTCAGGCGGATGACCTCGCCGCCGCCCCGGTTCTCCAGATACTCGGCGATGCCTTTCAGCCACGACATCGCAACATGGACGCGCGTGATGACAAACCAGCCGCGGTCGCCCCGATCTCCCTCTTCAAGGCGGACCACCAGCCTGCGGCGGACATTTTCGAGACTCATGTAGTGCTCCCTGTGGGTTGTTTTATTCAGTTTAGGAAATCGGCGACAAATTCGGGAGTCAGGAAAATATAACCCATGGTGTTGATCAATTATTTGGTTACGGGAAATGACGAAGCCGGTTCTCCGATGCTTAACAGAAATAACCACGCGGTATAGACCACGCCACGACAACGTCCAGTTTTCTGAATCTCGCAAGTACACGATCCGGACTTCGACTCCCAGAGGGTGACGGCTCGGGTTCCAACTCTTCGGCGAAGAACTTGCAGACCCAAGGGGATCCGACCAGGAGTCCCGACCCCCGCATCCCCTCCTCCATCAGAGCGGGTGGTTTCGGATCCCGGACCACGAAATCCCTCCTTTTCGGACATGGTTACTACCAATCCGGCCGCTTCGCCCCCTTCGCGCCCCTTTCAAGTCTGAAAAAGATTAAGACTTCGTGTGACAGCCGCACCAGCGACCGCTTGCAGGCCAAGGGTGGTCGTTTCGGATTTCGTGCAGGTAATTCGGAATTCCGACTAGATTCAAGGGGGGTTGACGAAGGGGAGAGCTGATGCTTATCATTCACAAATGCTGCACCGAACCGGGAAACGAAGGGGAGCGGGGAATTCCCTGCCGGTACCGGATAATCCATAGTTAGGGAAAATTTCACTTGCCCATGTCGCAGGGCCGCCTGCACACCACCAGGTACCCGAATGATGTGGGACGAACCCCGCTCCCTTATCTTCCTTTCAAGCTGCTTGCCACTCGTCCGTAATTTCTTTATTTACAGACCGTTACATTCACTGGTCGCTCCCATGTCCCGGCCGTTCGATATTATCGCGGAGGGTTCATCTGGTCGACGGTATCATGCTCCCGGTCGTTGTGCCGCCCGGCGAATTCGCCCCACGTAGCGGTGCAGGTGCTTCGGGCTCATTCGGTGATAGGTGCCGTGAAAGCCTCCGCTTCATCATGGACCAGAACGACTCAAATCCCGTTGACGTGAGCTTGGCCTCGGACGTATTCGCCTAATGAATGGCGGACGCTTTTCGTGCTTGGCCACGTGGTCGAAATCCGTATAGGCGACCGCATCGTCAGAATACATGGTGCCACCCTTGCGGATGTTCTGACTGGCGAACCTCTGCAAGGTATCGGGCACCACGGCGGCCCGGACTGCGTTGCTGTTTGGACTCGCGGCCCCCGAAATACGCCTCGTCAATCTGCACCGGTCCACCGGTCCGCCGAAAGGGGAACCGGTTTCGTCCTTCCAGGTTTCCCGGATGCGGTGCCCCAAGTGCCAAGCAGCCTTCTGTGTGATCTTGAGGTCGCGGTCAGCTTCATGCTGGCCGTACCATTCAGGCCAGTACCCGCCCACCTGCGCGAGAAATCCCGGCGTCACGGCGTCGAGCACGTGCGGAGGTCCGGATACCTCGGCACTGGCGAACGCCCGCGTTGCGTTCGAACTCGCCCCGCCGCGAAAGCCGCCACGGCGTCGGCGATCGGGATGGAAGCCCGCAGGGTCGAGACTCGGCTTGCCGAGGCTCGTTACGCGGTACGACCGCCCGGCCCGTAGGGATCGCCCTTCATCCGACACAAATCAAGGGCGAGATGCTTCGTCGTGACGAGTGCCATTTCGGCTTGCGATGTCTGGTTGGGTTGCCCGTGGCAACAACGGCGGCGGGTTATCCCCGGTATTGTGCGGGACGATTGGAAGTGGAACAGAGTTGTGAACGGATCGCGACCGCCGGGAGATCTGGCAACGCCTGCTGGCGCTGGAAAGCCGCGATGTCGTCCGGCAGCGGTTCGAGCGGATCCACGGTCGGACACTGAACGCGCGGCGGTCGGCGAGATCAACGCGGCAGCGCGCCAAGCGCGCGAGTATTTCCGCAACACCGGGGTCGTGGTGCGGAGATTGCACTCGGAGAGCTGTTCTCGAGGACGCCCGACCTTCGGGCGGACTACGTGCAGAAAGTGTTCGGTGCGATCCCCAACCCCGGACTGGCAGCGCCCCTACCCGGCGGGGTTCGCCTTTCCCCAGCTGGGCATCACGTACATGACGTCGTACGCGCTGGAATGCTGGTCCGCTACTACCCGACCCACTGAATAGCGCTCATCACGGCGGCAAAGGGCGACCTGTTGTGGCCGACGATCAACCACGCGCAGCAGTACATCGAGATCGCCTATCCCGAGCTGGTGTCCGAGTGCGTCAGCTTCGCGACGGACAACCCGGCGTAGGTGGCCGAAGGAATGTCGAAGGCGTGAACACGGGGAACGTGAGTAGGACGATGACCCTAGCGAATGCTTGACGTATACTGTATGGAAATCATATCGCTGTCGCGGAGCTGGGATAGGAGTGCGGACGATCCCGTTGCCCCCCTGGGACTACGCTTGCCAGAGTCGGCCATTCGAGTCGGTAGGTCCGTAAGGTAAATAAAACCATGCGTGTAGTACGTTGGGTGCACATTTCAGACTTGCACATGCGGAAAGCGGAAAACGCGCAGCGGAAGACCGTTCTGTCGGCCATGCTTGAAGACATACGTCGTCGAGGCACGACGGAGGGACAGTTCGATTTCGCGGTCGCGACGGGAGATCTGGCGTTCTCCGGCGAAGGCTCGGAATACGAACTCGTTGGAGAGTTCCTGGATCAGATGGTTGCGTCGATAGGAGTTTCTCGGAACATGATCTTCTGTGTCCCAGGGAATCATGACGTACAACGAGAGCGAAGTAAGATGTGCTTCAGGGGTGCGCGGGAAGCATTGAAGAACGAGAGCGACGTATATGGGTTCTTGGCGGATGATGCCGAGAGAGACACCCTGCTTCTTCGACAGGAAGACTATCGAGCGTTTGAGGCGGGTTTCCTGCAAGGACATGAGAGAGATTACACAGAGGACGGGCTTGGCTATGTTTCGATGGTCGAAGTGGACGATCTGCGCATCGCGATAATGGGGCTGAACTCGTCGTGGCTGTCGGAAGGGGGAGCCACCGACGAGGGCAAGCTGGTAATTGGAGAAAGTCAGGTGAAGAGCGCGATAGACATGGCGAAAGGACACTCGCCCCATGTCGTGTTGGGTCTGCAGCATCACCCTTTCGATCTGCTCCGACGCTTCGACCGGCGGTCCGTGCAGCATAGGATGGAGGAAGCATGTCATTTTGTGCACTGCGGCCACCTACACGATCCCGAAGTGAAAGAGGTAGCGGTGGCAGGCGGTCGATGTATCACGATCACGGCTGGCGCGTCATTCGAGTCAAGGGTGGCTCGGAATACATACACGATCATTATGCTGGACCCGCTTGCCGGCAAAGCCGACGTAGAATTCATCCAATACAACCCGCAAATCAGTGCTTTCGAGTACGTGTCGCGGAGGAGTCTGAACTACGAGATAGACGGACCATGCAATTGCACGGTTGCGGAGTTGGCGGACGCAATCGACGCATATTGCAAGGGGGCAAGCGGGTTCTCAGGCTACCTTGCGGCCTTACTGTTGGGGTTCTCATCGGATGTCCCACTGATGTCGGACGGTGGTGTCGTGTTTGGCAACTGGGACTCTATCGACGGCATTGGTGACCAGTCGTTGAGGAATGTGGCCGCGAAGTTCAGAGGCGTGGGTCGTGTTGTTAGGCTACTGTACGGGCGCAAACCGTTGGACGAGATTCTGGAGGCACATGGCGACTCAATACCTGTGTTCGTCCGTAGGCTGGCGAGTCTCGCGGAGATGCAGCCAATAGTGAAGAACTACATGACGATGCAGAACGAGGCAAGAGCGCGACCGCAAGCGGCCGCCAACGGCGAACCGCTAAGGCATACAGTGGACCTGTTAGTGGATCTGGTGGCTATGGACGACTGGGATGGCGCACAGGATCTGGCGGAGCGGACGATCGACGTGAGTGAAGGTGCGTCGAGGGTAAGAGTGGCTCGGATCCTAGCGCTTTGCTTGGCGCGGTCGACGGAGGAGAGCGACAAAACCCGGGCCGTCGAGTTGTACCGGGAAGCGATGGAATCCGATCAAGCGGAGCCCGGCGATTGTGGAGCGCTTGCGACGCTGATGGCGGAAGTGGGGAGGCACGAAGAGGCCAAGACAGTGATTGGAGATGGCATGCGGCGGTTTCCCGACCAGTCTCAAGCGTTTGTGGAGACTGGCATGAGGATAGTACAGGCGAGTGGAGATAGGAGCTTTCGAGATTGGCTGATCCGACAGGCGCGAGGGGACCAAGGTGAGTAGCGGTACATCATCGTTCGAGATTGGGATCGAGTTCGACAGTGTCTTGCGCGCGATTTCCAAACAGATCTACGAGACGCCGCATGCGTTCTTGCGGGAGAACGTCCAGAACGCGATAGACGCTGTGCGGATCCAGGCTCTGCGCGATGACAGAGATGCGGGCGAGTTGGAGTACATGATCGACATTCACGTCGATAGAGAAAGCGTGAGCGTGCGCGACAACGGGATCGGCATGTCAAAAAAGGACCTGCAGGGTTTTTTCTGGACGATCGGCTCGAGCGGAAAACGGGGCGACGAGGCAAGGGAAGCAGGCTGCGTCGGAATGTTCGGAATTGGGGGATTCGCCAATTTCGGTGTTTGCGACCGTTTGGTTGTGACGTCGAAGGACAGCACGTCTACGACAGGGACGGCTACCTCGCTGTCGGCCGAGGACATCCGACGCGCAGGGACCGCGATTCCCAAGGTGACCATTGTCGATTCGAACGACGCGGACCCGCGCGGTACGCTGGTCGTGGGCGAACTGAATAGTCCGCCCAACGTCGAGGAACTAAAGGCCTACTTGCGGGACTTCGTTCGATATGTGCCCATTGACGTCCGCTTCAATGGGGAGTGTATCTCGCGCGGGCGGTTCGAGGCGCTGGAAGAACAGGACAACCTGGTTCAGATCGGAGAGACCGTCCGTCGATGGCAGAGCGGCGAAGCAGTCGTTTTCGGAAGACTGTGGGAGGATCGTGGCCACACCCTGGTTGCCTCTATAGAGGAACTCGTGTGGCGAGGGGCCAAAACGTCGATGAAGGGTCGACTGCGATTCGAAGCAGGTCCGCTAGACGCATTCAAGCGAGGGTTCAAGCTCTGCGCGACACAGGTTCCTACAACGATTGGCGTGTCGGGCAGGTTAGATTGCGATCTATTCGTGCCGACCGCAGGGCGTGACTCGCTGGACTCGGAGACTATGGGCCTGCTCGGCCAGTTGACTGCGCTGCTGGAGGAGGTGGCCGTCGATGTGGTTCTGGAATCGCCGGATCGAATCGCCCAACACACCAGGATTTTCCAGTACATCAGCCGGCGCGGGTTGATCGATAAGATGACGAACGTGGCAGTTCGGCTGGCCGATGGAACGGAAGCGACGCTCGGGGATGTCAGGCGCCGAGCTAGCGCCGGTGGCGTGTCCGTCTTCTACGGAACGGCCAGGAAGCAGGCGCTGAGTCAGGTAATGCAGGCGCAGGGGCACATTGTGGTGCAGCTGTCGGCAGACAGACATCGCCAGGCGGCGGAGCGGAGCTATCTTGAGCAGTACTGCGGGGGGAAGGCGTTCGATGGCGTCGTGGACTGTGCTGAGGTGTACGATGATCTGACGATATTCGAAAGAGTGTTTCTCTCCGAGGTCGAACGGAACATCATGCGCTCGTACGAGATCAGGGATTTCGACCTCATCGCAGGCAGGCTCACGGAGGACATACCTAGTTTCGTTAAGGAGAAGGGTGGGCACGGCCGGGTCGATGTAATCGTAGATGTTCGCCATGCGGAAGTCACCAAGCTGAAGGACTTGGGTCTAAACGACCTAGTCTACTCGCTGATCTCCATATTCTGTCGTGAGTACATCGGGCCAGCGTTGAAGAAATGGAGTCCGAGATTTTTTGGCGACGGTGCGCTCAACCTGGAGTTGTTCGCGAGGCGTCGTTCAGAGCTATGGGTGCTGGTGAAGGACGACATCGGGGTGGTCCGAAAAGGCGGGCAGCGCCAAGTCGTGACACAGCAGGATGTTGCGGTGCTCAATGTGGCTAACCAAGAAGCGACACAGATGGACGCGAAGAACCCGCATCGTTTGCTGCTGATCGTCGATGAGGATGATCGGACCAACCTAGGGGGGCACTACATTAGGTTGCCTGGGTGGGCGTTTGACGCGTATGGGGATCTCGTCCTGGATTGCGAAACGCATGGCGTTGTGTGGACGGGAAACAGGGTGACGTTCGTTGCATCGGATGGTGTGAGTGCTCAGTTCCAATACGACATTCGGCTGGACGAGATAGTGGGCGTAGACATCGGCGGCGTTTTGCGCGCCGAGGGAGCCTTGGAGCTGGATCGCCGGCTCCAGTCGTTGTCTGGTGGCTTGTATTTCCCCATACCGATGGAATTGACGCGTTTTCTTGTGCCGTCGGGCAGTGAGGAGATCCGTTTGGATCTGCACTGTGAGTGGGTAGATATGCGGTCAAGACAGCTGTGGGAGGCCGCCGCCAGCGGGTAGTTCGGTTCGAGACCGCCTCGCCGAAGGCAATCTCGCCGAACAGGCGTGCATCGCCGTTGCCCCAACACACCAACCTCCCCATCAGTGCTTTCCTCCGGGCAGGGCAGCGGAATGTCGGCAGGCGGTTCACTCCGGTTAGGCCCCCAATCTACCCAATCCCGCCTCGGCACCCCCCTCCGGGCGCCGGATTAGGTTTCGATAAATTCGGATATAAAAAGGACGAACTTGGCATTATCGAGGGGAAGACCATGGTGCAGTCGCGGAACCGAGTTCGTGGATAGCCGCAAACGCAGGACGTGGAACCTGCCGAAGACGATCTTGTCCACCCCCTCCGGCATGCAGGCCCTCAACGACCGCGAAGGAGGGGTCGTGCATGTCCATACAGATGGCCTGAATCCCGCTCCAACTCCCTTGGTCCAACCCGGGAAACGATCCGGGTTTAGAACTTGAAGAACACCAACAGCCGGGGCCTCGACAGGCCCAATCCGTGGCGATACTCTTGGCGCTCAACTTGGATGCTTTCGGGCAGGTCCTCGTGTTGTATCCGGCGGGAAGGCAGGTCCTCTTTCTCGTACCAGAACATGACGCCTTGGGAGGCCCACAAACCCACCCGGTCGAAGGGGGTCCAGGCCACGCCAAACCCGGCATAAATTCGCCAGTCGAATTCGGACAGCGTCTGGGGGCCTGTACGCCATTCCGGCCACGCCGGCCAGTGGATGCTATCAACCGAGCCATAGAGGCGGACAAAGCCGAAGGGGGCCACATCACGAATAGGCGGGCGGAATCGCTTTGCCGTAAAGGAGGCGGCCACCGTCTTCCTTTGCCGGTCGTCATAATCCCGAGTCCGGTTCAGGAATGACCCAACTTCGGTATATTCCGCCCGGGGTCCCTTCGCGTCGGTCCAACTCAAAGCCGAACAGCTCAGTTCCAAGCCCCAGGCGCTGGCCGGTCCCAGGCGCCAAATACTTGCTAAATTCGCGGAGGGCAAGGACAGGCCGAAAGCCCATCGGGCCGAATCTGGAGCCGTTGGCCTCCCTTCGGCAGCGTGAAGGTCGGGGCCGGCCCATAGTGCCAGGGCGGCCAAGATGAACAGGTAGCGCATGGCTTTTTCCTCAAGGTCAAAGGGAATTAATAATCAGCGGCCAAGGGCCCGAACGATGCACCCCATGAAGACAGATAGCATCCGAGTATTCCGGTCCAAATGCCGAAGGCTGTCATGTTTTTACCTACTTCTGCTACTCCGGCAGCAATCTGTTGTCTTGAAGGCAAATGGTAGCAATACCCGAAATCACCCCCCCCCCCCCCCCCCCCCGGCAAAAATGAGCCCTATTCCTATCCAAAGCAGGAACCGAGATATTTGGGTTGCGCGAAACTGGCTCCGTTCTCGTTGTGCCATTGAACCATCCAGGAGACGGCTTCTTCCAATCTATGGAGCCGCTCTTCCAAATCGCTGGGGGGGCTTTTCCACGGAATGAACCATTACATAAAGGTAGGGGATCGATCTACCTACAAATTCCTCTGTTGGCGTAACGTCAATCTCCTAAGCGAAAAGTTTCCCCCCACCAGCGGGGAAAGGTGCCGCCCCGGGGTTTCAGTTCTCCGGTTGCCATTGGCCGATCTGAAAGGCATTGGCGAACAGGAAATAGTCGTCTAGGTCGACCCGGCCGTCCCGGTCGAGGTCGAATCCCCGGAGGGTGCTCCCGAAGGCGTCGGCGAGCAGGAAGAAGTCGAGGAGGTTCACCTGGCCATCCCGGTTGAAGTCCGGATGTGCCGGCGGCCAGGCGATTTCTGATTTCACCCCGTCCTTTTCTGCGGCTACGGCAAGCGCGGGCGGCCCCTCATCCAGGATCGGAATGGTAGCCCGGATTATTTCCGAATCCTGCTGGTCCACATAGCCCCACGACACCCAAACTACTTCTGGGCTTTCAAGGATTACGATTTCCCCTTGAGAATTCAATGCAACGGTCACTAAGACCTCTCCGTAAATCCTGTACCCATCGGCTCCCGGCACGGCAGTCCAGGCAAGAACTACAATACCTTCTCCGTATTCTTCGACCCAAACCGAATCCGGTGGCGCGAGTGCCGAAGAAGGCTGTGAAGGCTGTGCCGGCCAGGTGATTTCCGATTCGACCCCGTCCTTGACGGTGGCCACCCCGAAGGAGAACGTCTCCTGAGACAGGCCGGCGATCTTGACCCGGATCACCCCGTCCTGTTGTTCGACGTAGCCCCACCGGGCCAGGACCGGCTCGGGGGCCTGGTCCCCCTCGACGTCGGCGGCCCCGATCTGCAGGTAAATCTGGTAGCCGTCGGCGTCGGCAACCGAAGGCCAGGTCACCACCCAGAACCCGGGCTCGTCGCTGGGGTCGATCAGGATCCAATCCGGTGGAGCCGGGGCCGACCAGCCGGGTACGGCTGCTGCCAGGATTAACAGGCCGTGGAAAATCCGGGATATTCCCGAGACCACGATGGATTTCCCTCGTAAGCTGTCGTGACCATTCGACTACTCCTCCTTTTCCGGAATCTGGTTCGATACAGGATCTGGGCTTTCGGCCGTACTCTGAGCGGCCGCTTCCTCCCGGGCGGCTTGTTCCAGCCACCGCCGGATCATGCCCCTCGACGCCCCGACCTCGGCGGCGATCTGAGAAATCGGCCGCCCGGCCAAGTAGAGCTCCACAACCTGGGCCTTGACCTCGGGCAGCCTGCTTTGGCTGCGGGCGATCGATCATTCCCCCGTTCGGATCGGAGAACCTCAATGGCCACCGGCCCGGGTTTCTTCTTGAGGGGAAGGAAACGCATGGGGGGGCCAATCAGGAGCAGAACAGGAAAGAACTTATCTCCCCCATCTCCTCCCTGTTTTCTTCAGTTCTCCCCAGGATACGGACTTGACGGCGGTTGAACCCGCCCTGTTGTAGACCGCCTCGCCCAGGGTAAGGGCATCGCCTTCGAAACTCCAGGCGACAGAGATTTCCTCTCCGATCCGGAAAGTCTCCTCAGCCGAGAACAGGGAAGACACCAATTCCCTGTAGGCCGATACCATGGCCTTTCGGTTTTCCTGGCTGGACCTCTCCAGGCGAGCCTCGATAACCGGGCCTGCCACGTCCATGATGTCCTGGACGATCTCATCCCACCCCATCGTCTCGGCCGTCTGGTACCCGGTCACAAACCGGCTCCCGCGAATTTTCCATGTTCCCGCAAGGGATGCGTGGATTCTTCGGCCTTCCAGCAGCACCGCCAGAACTTCCTCGGTATCAGGATATTCGCCGAATCCCAATTCGGTGGCAGTCACCACTTCGGCTACTTCGATGCTGGTATGGAGAACGACCGTGCCGTCGTTGCCTATTTCGGCCACATCAGAACCGCTCTGCCACGTGCCGACAAAGGCTTCATCGGCATAGGACAGAAAAGGCAGAAGCAGAAAATCCAGCGTCACTTTCATGGAGGTAAGCCCTCCCTTGGGCACGATGCGGCGCTGATTTTGAAGGCGCCAGGGTGTTGCCTGACATTCCAATATGTTGCTTGGGGCGTTGAGACTCAGGACGGTCGCGTACTTTCAATTTTACAATTCTCAATAAGCCATCGTTCTTGGAATGCTCTTCGAGCCGCCCATCCACACTCCTTGAGAAACCAGGCATTTACAGATCCTCCAATGATGGCTCCCACGACGGGTATTGCTGCTAAGGCTTTTCGCTTAGTAATGTTAACCCCTAACTGCTTGGCCAAACTTTTGATTGAAAGAATGGCTGCCTCTTTGCTGACTTGGCTCTCGGCGGCCTTCTCAGCCATTTTCTTCCATGTGACCTTAGCAAGTGTGGTCTCGATGGATCTAAGTGTTGCAATAGCTGCCACTTTCTCGGATTGGCTGTTTGCACTAGAGGCAGCCATAATGCCCAGGATGAACTTTTTTTCCGTGTCGTTAGTACTTTCGTACCCGTAACAGATGCCAATTTTGTGAATCGTCCGTAAAGCCAGAGTGACCACCACCGGTACATCTACAGCTGTCGCAGGTAATCCAAAGATCCCCGTGGCAGTTCCTTCACTTGCAGCGATACCTATGGCGCAGTTGTGGACTGAATCTGCCAGTTTGTCGGAGAGTTCGAGACTTTTTTTCCGAAGATCGGAAACTTTGGCCACTTCTCCATCACGAAGAACATCTTTAGTATCTGTCAACCACTCCGCCATCGTATTTGAGAAGTATAGAGCTCCTCGTATGGCAGCATCGGGCACAAGTTTCCTTAAGAGCCAAGCGAGTGGTTCGATGGCTTTACCCATAGTTTGGCTGACCACTCCAGGATCTTCATTTTTCCACTTTTCAATCTCCTTTATCTGAATTTTCTCATACTCATTTAATTCTGCCATTTCCTTTACCTTTTTCGATTTTCGACTATAGCTTCATATGCGTTTTGAATTTCTTGAAATTTATGGTTAGCGAATTCGATAATACTCGGGGCTAGATCCTTTGAGGATGTTCGATCAGGGTGATATTGCTGAATAATTTCGCGGTAGCACCGTTTCAATTCGTCATCCGAAACTGAAGAATCACAGCCCAAGATCCCATAGTACCTCTCCATATCTGGGAGAATTTCCTCTAATGCTTCCGTTAAGGTCTCTAAGGGCAATTCAAAGGCGGTGACTGCCTCGTTGAGATAGCGTTCTTCTTGGGCGTGTAACACGCCATCAGCAGTAGCAATTTGCACGAGACAATTCAGAGCAGCTTCTAGCATTTCTTTATCTTTTGCGTTTTTTGCAAATTCAATGGCTATTTCCCGAAATGGGGTTTTCGTCTCCTTACCCTTCCTAACCCGCTCAATGGCCATCTTTCGTGTCTTTTTGTCAAATCCGGCCTCGGTCATTATTGCCTTAATAGCGTTTTTTTCTTCTTTTGATACCTTGGAATCGGCCTTTGCAAGCTTTCCAAACATCATAAAAAACCTAGTGAAGACGATCTTTTCTCTTTTCTCTTCTTCCAATGTCTGCTTAAATTTCTCCGGTGTTGGAGCTCCCGCTGTTTTAGGGAATACGGTTTCCTCCCCAAAAAAACCGCTTTCGACAATGTACACAGATCCGTCCTCTTTCACGGTAAGCGTCACAGTCTTTGGGCTAAACGTCCCCGGCTTTTCCAGTTTCGCGGAAAATGGGCTAGATTTCTTTACTAAGTAACCCTCCCCATCGAGATATTTATGCAACGCGGCTTGCAGCGTCGGATAGGTTTTCGGCGCTTGGTATGACTCCAATGCCTCACCCACAAACTCCAGTACTTCCATTACTTTGTTCAAAAAGCTCATAGCTCATTTTCCTCCTAATCCTTCACTTGTCGTAGCGGATGCGCGAGGCGACGGCCGCCCCGGGCCGCCAGCTTGCCCCGGTCACGGCCTTGGCGCCGGGGTCCCGGCCAGCACGCGAATAGATTGCCTGGCCCGGTCGGCGACGGCTGCCCGTGCAGCGGGGCGCGGCAACTTTATCGGCTGCCCCCCGTCGTCGAACGCCAGAATCGACCGACCCTTTTCGCATACAAAGGCCAGCAATGGGCGCGCTGTGGATAGAAGCCCTTGTAGTAACTGGGATGGTAGGTATGAAGCCAGAGGGACGTCTTTCCGTTCGGCTCGAGTTCGATGAGGCCGGTCTCGTAGTGAGCGCCCTCCATTTTGCGCACGTCATGCTTTCGGACGTGGAAGCTACAGCAAATCGCTTCCTTTGCCGGGTTGCCTTGCGTCACGATAACGTCCGGCTTCAGGATGCATAGTTCTCCCGGAACGAACGGGCGGCAATTCTTAAACAAGGTCGCGTCAGCTCCCTTGTTCCCAGGCTTGTTCTGGCAGCACTTCGCGCTGTTGACGTGGGCAAAGTACTGCGGCGTGTCGGCGACCGTGAGCTCGGGCTCGAACTGGCGGAGTAGCTCGACAGCCATTTCGTGGGTGAGGTACCAGTGCTGGTTCTTGGGAAGTTCCGCTACCACACATTCGAGGGTCCATTTGCGCACAGCTTCGGTGGTACGTTCCTGCGGATTCGGGTTGCTGCAACCGGGGTCCATCGAGAGAAAGAGCAAGCGCGGGAGGGCTGTTCCCTTTTCATAGAGCGGACCCACGAAACTCGCCTTGGCTTCCGTGAAATCCGGGGAGTTGGCCGAGCAACATTGCCGCTTCTTACAGCGAAAATCAACCGGCGATATTCCGTGTGATTCGTAGAACTCGTTTAGTTTTTCGAGCATGGCTTTCCTCCGATGTATGTGGATGAACCAGACGCGATCACCGTCGAACAAAAAAGGGCGGGATCGGCGAGTAGGGCAAGTCCCATTTTTAGTTGAAACAAACCACAGGCTCGAGTGAATAGATCAGCCCGTCATAGCGAGCTGTTCGATACCGAGCTCGGCCTGCAGGGCGTGCCGCAACGTCGGTAAGTGACGGTAGCCTTTGACCCGGCGAAGACGCGGTTCGATGTCCAACAGCGCCGTGGCTACCCAGCGGTGACGCTGCGATGAGTTGCTCCAGCGCCGCACGTTGTGCGTCAACTGCCCCAGAAGACCGTTGACGTTCTCGATGCAGTTGGTGGTACGGAAGGAATTCTTCAACATCGGCATCACTCCCAAGCGGTGCAGGGTGAGGGTCTCTTCCAGGCCTTCCTCGAGGCTGTGCAGGGCGGACTGGTTCGTCAGCTCCAAGCCCGGCTTGAGCGCCTCCAGGGCAGCCTTGGCCTCCTCGTACGTCGCTTGCCCGTAGGCCGCTTCCATTTTGTAACGGATCCGGGCCTGCTCGCTCTTGGGCAGATACGAGACGACGTTCTGGCGCTTGTGATACTGGCAGCGCTGTACGCAGGCATGCCCTTTCAGCACCGACCGCACCGCCTTGTACAGTCCCTTGCCGCCGTCGAGGACGACCAGCAGTCCGGCTTCACTCGTCTGCGTTGCTACGATCTTGGACGCGGGCGGCGAGCCGATGGTTACACCGGGATTGTTGGACAGGGGCCGGTCGTCGTGGGTGCAGATCGCACCACTTTGGTCGCAGGCGACGCCGCCGGTCAGGGTGACGGTCCCCGGCTCGTTGGACGAGGGCACGACCATGACGTCCCAGAATTGATTGCTGCCGTTGACTCGCTTGGATTTGGTTACTTGGCCGTTGGTCGCTTGCAGGGCGATTGTCCCGCAGCGTGCGGTAACTGGCTTTGACCGGCTCGCTGAAGGAGAGGCGGGCATGGGAGGGCAACCCGTTGCGATAGAAGCGTTCGCGAGGTCAGGTCAGGTTGAAACAGCACGGCTCCCCTCGTTCCCATGGTACGGGAAGTTTCCCGGAAGCGCGTCAAACACAGCCTGGAAACCGGTACTGTGGATGGGAAACACGGCTTTGATCGAGGAGGGGATGCGGGGGTCGAGGCGATTCAGCAACATGCGGATCGTCCGGTCGTCGCCTGGTCAGCCGCTTACAGGCTACCGCTTCGCAGCTCACCGGCCACAATTGTGGCGCTGGGCTCGATGGCGTGGATGGTCTCCACGTCGGTTGCGAACGGATTTTGTGGCAGGACGATGAAGTCCGCCAGCAAGCCGGCCTTTAGGGCGCCGATTTCTTCTTCCAATCCCAGTTGCGCAGCGCCGTTGACGGTATAGGCGGCCAGCGCCTGCTCCAATGAGATTCCGGCATCGAACGGCGGCAGGGCGGCGGCGTCAGCCCGGTCTATCGCCCTTCGGGTAATACTCATTTCGATGCCGATGAAGGGGTTCACCCGCCGCGGGTTGTGGACGGCGTCGCTGGAGAGCGTAACACTGGCCTGTCGCCGCATGAAATGCCCGACGAGCTGAGAGCGGCCGGCCCGTTCCGGACCGACGTTGATCTCTCTGGCCTCCCCGAACACCGTTCCGCCGAACCAGTGCGGCGTGAAATTGGCGTGTACGTTCAACTCGGGAAAGCGTTCGATATCACTGTCGGCGACCGAGAACAGGTGACTCAGCGTGACCTCGATTCCCAAAGGCCGTCCCAGCGCCGCCCGCGCCTGCTCGACGGCGTCGAGAATATTTCGGGTCGCACGGTCGCCGGCCGCATGCAGGTGCAGATCGATGCCGTGGCCGTCCAGCTCCTGCATGAAGCGGCTCAATCGTTGCGGCGTGAACAGCACGCCGCCGTAGTTGTCGGGGTCTGTGACGTAGGGCTCCAGCATGCCGGCGGTCAGAATGTCCTGCATGCCATCGTAGTGGATCTTGACGGTGTTGAACTGCAGTTTGCCGTGGCTGTATCTTGCCCGCAGCCGGAGCAGGGATTCGGCTGCCAGGTCGATTTGATCCGGCGCCCAGATGTGGTACGACCCTTCCCAACGCAACGGCAGATCGCCTTCTCTCGCGATATCATGGGCGACCTGGTACACCGCGTCGTCCATGTTGAAGTTGCCGGCGTCCCACAAGGTCGTGATGCCTTTGCTCGACATGTAGTTCAAGTACTTCAGCATCCGTTCCTTCAATTGTTCGGAACTTGGTACCAACTTGCCACCCATGTAGTGCGTCAGGACAAACTCCTTGAGCCAGCCGGTGGGCTCTCCGGTCTCGTCGCGCACGAAATGCGACAGGTTCTCGCTGAGGTCCGGCGTATCTCTGTCGATGCCCAATAGCCGTAGCATGGCGGAATTAACCCAGACGCTGTGTCCCGAGTTGTCGTACAACAGAATGGGTCTTACGCTGGAAATCTCATCCAGGTCTCTTCTGTGGGGGCCGTCAGGCAGGTAGGCGGCAACATCCCATACCCCCTGTGAGATCACGGGAGTCCACGGGTGATCGTCGGCGTACTGTTGCACCCAGGCCAGCGTCGCCTCCCGCGGCCCGGACGGCATCCGGTCGGGTGTGGCGGGCTCTGCGTTCTCTCCCACGGTTTCATCCAGTCCCGACAGGTCGGCCCAGATGCTGATCAAGCCGGGGTGCGTGTGTGCGTCGATTATCCCCGGCATCACGAATCGGCCCTGCAGGTCTACCAGCTTGGCGTCCGGACCGGCATACCGCAGGGCGTCCTCGTCAGAGCCCACGAGGACGATTCGGTCGCCCCTGGTGACTAGCGACTCGGCCCAGGGCAGATCCTGGTCCTGGGTATGGATTCGGCCATTCATGTACACCGTCTCGGTTGCGGCGCTTCGCTCGGGCGTTGCGTTCTCCGGTTGCCATTGGCCGGTCTGAAAGGCATTGGCGAACAGGAAATAGTCGTCTAGGTCGACCCGGCCGTCCCGGTCGAGGTCGAATCCCCGGAGGGTGCTCCCGAAGGCGTCGGCGAGCAGGAAGAAGTCGAGGAGGTTCACCTGGCCATCCCGGTTGAAGTCCGGATGTGCCGGCGGCCAGGCGATTTCTGATTTCACCCCGTCCTTTTCTGCGGCTACGGCAAGCGCGGGCGGCCCCTCATCCAGGATCGGAATGGTAGCCCGGATTATTTCCGAATCCTGCTGGTCCACATAGCCCCACGACACCCAAACTACTTCTGGGCTTTCAAGGATTACGATTTCCCCTTGAGAATTCAATGCAACGGTCACTAAGACCTCTCCGTAAATCCTGTACCCATCGGCTCCCGGCACGGCAGTCCAGGCAAGAACTACAATACCTTCTCCGTATTCTTCGACCCAAACCGAATCCGGTGGCGCGAGTGCCGAAGAAGGCTGTGAAGGCTGTGCCGGCCAGGTGATTTCCGATTCGACCCCGTCCTTGACGGTGGCCACCCCGAAGGAGAACGTCTCCTGAGACAGGCCGGCGATCTTGACCCGGATCACCCCGTCCTGTTGTTCGACGTAGCCCCACCGGGCCAGGACCGGCTCGGGGGCCTGGTCCCCCTCGACGTCGGCGGCCCCGATCTGCAGGTAAATCTGGTAGCCGTCGGCGTCGGCAACCGAAGGCCAGGTCACCACCCAGAACCCGGGCTCGTCGCTGGGGTCGATCAGGATCCAATCCGGTGGAGCCGGGGCCGACCAGCCGGGTACGGCTGCTGCCAGGATTAACAGGCCGTGGAAAATCCGGGATATTCCGGAAAACCGGCGGTGTTCTGCTGTCATGTAAGGAGGCCGGTAAGGGTGGACTCGAGTTCCGATTTTCGTTACCCAAGCCAAGGTAATTTGGCGGAAAATTGAACCTTCAAAAATATACAATGTCCCTACATCAGGAGAGCTTAGGTCCTCGGGATCCCAGTCCTCATGTAGTCCATACAGGGATATTCATTGCAAAAGAGTCGTTCTCTCCACTGCGTCAAAGCCCTCTGCCTGCAAGCGATACAGGTATACCCCGCTGACCACCCTGCTACCTCGATCATTACGGCCATCCCATACCGCCTGATAGATTCCGGCCTGTTGGTGTTCATCCACCAAGGTAGCCACTACTTGACCGACGATATTGTAGATCGTCAAGCGAACCTGAGAAGCAGCATTCAGTTCATAACTAATCTGAGTGCTGCTATTAAACGGATTCGGATGATTATTCATCAGCCTTGTCTGCTTTGCTACAACCTTGGGAGAAGGTGATCCAAGGGTCACACTTGGACTATTGGACAAGGACCGTTCATCGGCAGTGCAGACTGCACCCGTTTCACCGCAAGCAACGCCACCGTTAAGAGTGACTGTTACCGGATCATTGGACAGAGCCTTGACCGTAACATCCCAGAACTGATTACTCCCATTGAACCTCTTGCACTTTCTCACCTTACCATTAGTTGCTTGTAAGGCAATGTCTCTTAGCGTGCGATAGCTGGCTTTAACCGGCTCGCTAAATGAAAGGCGAAAGGTTACATGCTTACCATGTCCATTATGAGTAGCAGGGACCTCTTCAAAGCTAGCAGTCAGAAGTATAGGTTCTGGTACTACAGGCTCCGGTTCAGGTTCTGGTTCAGGTTCAGGTTCAGGCTCCGGTTCAGGTTCTGGCTCATCAGGCTCCGGCTCCTCCACTGGCGTAGGCTCCGGAACATGCTCTCCAGTCTCTGTAACAGCTATTGAAGACCACGGTCCAGGACCATGACTATTTACGCCACGAACTCGATAGTAGTAGCCTGTGTATTCCTGCAGACCAGTATGACTGTAAATGGTGTCGCCACCATCATCAAGAGGATCTACAGATTGCCAAGTCTCACTATCTGTAGACCACTCTATATCATAACTGGTTGACGCCGGGTAAGTAGTAACCCAGACCAGATCTACCTTAGTTCCGTCAGCTAAGGCTTCAAGATACCCAGACATACCTGGAGTTTCCAACCTCACGACACTACTTGGTAGTCGGTTCGTCAATCGAGCGATTACCCATTCGCCATGATGATGGTACTCGGCAGCCAGAGACATCGCTATAATGTCTCCTGATTTGAGAGGATAGGGTTCTACAGGATCTTCAGGGCCTGTTCCTGTTCCTTCCTTGCAGCAATAACGCTTGATTTTGTATTTCGCTGGTATAATCTGTACATGACCATCTACAAATACAATATTACTTGGTAGAAAAAACTCTGTATCCTCAAACTCCTCCCAGATCCGATAAGGACCACTCCCTACTATCCAAAAACAGTCAAAATCCCACCCACGAACCGACAACAGAGAACAGTGATGGCCTGGATGATTTGGATCTGGATTAGAGCTCCTCTTGACTACATCCGAGGTTTTCAGCTTGACTTCAGTAACCTGGCGACGAAGACCAAAGTCACTCGTGAAAAAACCAGATTGTTCAGTTACAGACACAGAACTCCCTGTACGACCATTATCTAGAGATACTGACCGCACTTCAATCCGATAATCCCGAGAGCTCTCCAGATTGTTCAGGTAGATTGTATCCTTACTCGGAGGCTCCATTATGAGACGCTGCCATGAATCGTTCACGCTATGCCACTCCCCACCATCAACCCGATACTCAAAGTCCAATTTATCCCGGCTCACTTTTCCTAGACCAACATGGCCGTGATATTGCTCGGAGTAAGGATGATAATGGTTTGTAAAAAGGACTAAGCCAGTCAAACTTAATGTGATTCTCATACGCTTCAGCTCTTACTTCAGTGGGTTTTCCAGGAGCACGCCGGGCCGTGACATCTACTGAACTCTCAGATCCCGCGTTGCCTTCCGAGTCAACTCCTCTTACAGTAACTCGGTATTCTCTACCGTCAGAGATAAGCCAATGACTATAACTACTACTAGTACCACTACCTGACTTAGTCCAGTCACCTACCTTGGACTCGGTCACATCTCCGATATTCTCCCATGCCTCTTGCTCATCAGATGAATCTCTGTCAGGACAAGAAGCCCAACCATCATTGAGGTCAACAAGCCGATGGCACTTCCATTTAATATCATACCGAGCGGCTGAAGTAGACGGCTCCCACATCACATCGATACTTCCCTTGATGTATTCGTTCGTCCACGAAAGATCGGGGGCTGGTGGACCGTCTATCCAAGTAGCGAAGACAGAAGACGAACTTTCACTCCATCCTCCTAAGTTTCCTGCCTGCATCTGGAACTCATACTCCACGCCCTTAGTAATAGCATACCTGTTATTGGTAGAGCTATTAATGGTAGCAGACCTGGTCCTCTTACCCTCTTCTTTCCAGTCGCTCCATTCAGCAGACCCATCAGCTACCTGTGAACGGTGACGATATCTTGTTATGGGTGACACGCCGGATGGCTCAGGAGAATCCCAACTTAAAATCACTCCTCTGGACGTGCTGATCGCATTGAGATTCCTCGGAGGCTCCGTAACCCTCGGAGAATTGATTCTGATCGAGAGAGCGATATTATTATTATAATAGTCGGTTTCACCCACACCACTGATCTCCCATTCACTCTGCCCAGCCCTCCATACAGATAGCTTAGGGTTGATCTTCCAGCCAGCCCATCCATACGGATCTGGTGTATTGTTATTGCATATTTGTGGACGCGGTGGACACAAAATAGATTCTACCAAAGCGCATGGAGGGACTCGACAATCAAGTCTTTTTCCACGCCGCGTTGTAAGATAATCTATCTCACTATCAGAATCTATCCCTTCAACAACCACTGCATACTTCGTCTCCCCATCCAAAAAGTCCCCAGGACTTTCAGCAGGAGTGAAGGTAACAATTCCTGTAGAAGAAAAATCATACTCCGTCTCCAGCTCAAGAACCACTTCATCTGTAGGCCAGCCGCCAGATACTGCATGAATAGCAGCAGAGAACTCGTCACCCTGAAGATCATTGTATCGGATATCGACACTGGAAATGCGATAACCTCCATCTCTACTGCCAGTAGTAAATACTTGGGCAATAGGTACGTCCCGACGTTCTATACTGTTATGTCCTCGGTCTATGTTGCTGACCGCGACCTCATATAAGTCGTCCTCTGACTGCGCTGTGCTCGGCAGGGGAGTCAAACCCACCCCCATCAGGGCAGCAACAAGAAAAGCGGATGACAGCAATCTGAAAATCATGATTTCCTTATACAGCAACACAGCAACAAGTCCGGTCGTCCCCTGGTCAGCCGCTTACAGGCTACCGCTTCGCAGCTCACCGGCCACAATTGTGGCGCTGGGCTCGATGGCGTGGATGGTCTCCACGTCGGTTGCGAACGGATTTTGTGGCAGGACGATGAAGTCCGCCAGCAAGCCGGCCTTTAGGGCGCCGATTTCTTCTTCCAATCCGAGCTGCGCAGCGCCGTTGATGGTATAGCCGGCCAGCGCCTGCTCCAATGAAATTCTGGCGTCAAGCGGCGGTAGGGTGACGGCATCGGGCTTGTCTGCTGCCCGTCGGGTAATGCTCAATTCCATACCAAGAAAGGGATTTACTCGCCGCGGGTTATGAACAACGTCGCTGGACAGCGTGACATTGGCCTGCTGCTGCACAAAGTGACCAACAACCTGAGAGCGGCTGGCCCGTTCCGGGCCGACGTTGATCTCTCTGGCTTTCCCGTACACTGTTCCGCCGAACCAGTGCGGCGAGAAATTGGCGTGTACGTTCAACTCGGCAAAGCGTTTGACATCCCTGTCGGCAACCAAGAACAGGTGACTTATCGTGACCTCGATTTTCAAAGGCCGACCCAGCGCGCCCTGTGCTTGCTCGACTGCGTCGAGAATATTCCTGGTTGCACGGTCACCCGACGCATGCAGGTGCAGATCAATGTCGTGGCCGTCCAATTCCTGGATGAAGCTGCTCAACCTCTGAGGCGTGAACAAGACGCCGCCGTAGTTGTCAGGGTCTGTAACGTAGGGCTCCAGCACAGCCGCGGTAAGAATATCCAGCATGCCGTCGTAGTGAATCTTGATGGTGTTGAACTGGAGTTTTCCATGGCCATACCTTTCCCTGAGCCGGAGCAGGGATTCCACCGCAGTTTCGATCTGACCCGGCGCCCAGATGTGGTGCGACCCCTCCCAACGCAACGGCAGATTGCCTTCTATTGCGATGTCATGCGCAGCCTGGTACACCGCGTCCTCCATGTTGAAGCTGCCGGCGTCCCACAAGGTCGTGATGCCCTTGCTTGACATGTAGTTCAGATACTTCAGCATTCGTTCCTTCAATTTATCGGGACTCGGCACCGACTTGCCACCCGTGTGGTGGGTTAGGACAAACTCCTTGAGCCAGCCTGTGGGCTCTCCGGCCTCGTCGCGCACGATATACGACAGGTTCTCGCTGAGGTCCGGCGTATCTCTGTCGATGCCCAGTGTCCGTAGCATCGCGGAATTAACCCAGACGCTGTGTCCCGAATTGTCGAACAACACAATGGGTCTTATGCTGGCAATCTCATCCAGGTCTCTTTTGTGGGGGCCGTCAGGCACGTAGGCGGCAACATCCCATACCCCCTGTGAGATCACGAGAGGAAAAAACGGGTGATCGTCTGCGTACTGCTGCAACCAGGCGAGCGTTGCCTCCCGCGGCCTGGATGGCATCCTGTCGGGTGTGGCAGGCTCTTCGTTCTCTCCAACGGTTTCATCCAGCCCGGACAGGTCGGCCCCAGTGCTGATCAAGCCGGTGTGGGTGTGTGCGTCGATTATCCCCGGCATCACGAATCGGCCCTGCAGGTCTACCAGCTTGGCGTCCGGACCGGCATACCGCAGGGCGTCCTCGTCAGAGCCCACGAGGACGATTCGGTCGCCTCTGGTGACTAGCGACTCGGCCCAGGGCAGATCCTGGTCCTGGGTATGGATTCGGCCATTCATGTACACCGTCTCGGTTGCGGCGCTTCGCTCGGGCGTTGCGTTCTCCCGCAGTCCTGCGCAAGCGGCCGTCACCGCGACACTACTCAACACGAACATGAGGTCTCTGATTCTCATCCTGTCTCTCCGTCATGTGTTCGCCAGCCGAGTTCCTTCACCCTGTGCGCCGCCTAGCATCCACCCGTCGCACCGTAGGCGCGGTGGTCGTCGCGCGTCCTCGACCCGTCCGAACCCCGCGGTAGCCTGGCTCAAGGTTCCCCCACGGGGGTTCCTTGACCTCGGAATCCACTCCCCCAAGTTTCCCCCGAATAAATTTATTACTTGAAGATCAAAAAAAGATGAAATTGGGAGTCTGAATAATGGTCTTTTTATTAAATTTGGGAAGGAGGGTGCTTTTATTGGGCAGAGGCCGCCCAATCAGGAGAGGGAGATGAAGCCGGCCGAGGAACTCCAACGAGAGAACGAGACGCTGCGGGAGCGCATGTCGCGCCTGAGCCAGGCCTGCATGCGCATCAACCAGAGCCTCGACTTCAACACGGTGTTGAACGGGATCCTTGATTCGGCCCGGTCGCTGACGGAAGCCCGCTACGGGGTGATGACGCTTCACGACGAGGCAGGTCGTCCCCAGGACTTCCTCTCTTCCGGGATGACGGCCGAGGAGGCCCGTCAGCTCTGGGACCTGCCCGACGGGCCGCTCTTCTTCGAGTACCTCGGCCGCCTTGAGGAACCCCTGAGGCTTGCCGACCTGCTCGGCCATATCCGGTCGATGGGCCTTCCCGAGTTCCGCCCCCCCGTTGAGATGGGCCCGACCTTCTCCTTTCTTGCGGCCCCGGTCCTGTATCGGGGCGAGCAAGCCGGGAATATCTACCTGGCTGAGAAGGAAACCGGCGAGGAGTTCACGCGGGAAGACGAGGAGACCCTGATCCTGTTCGCCTCGCATGCGGCCATGGTCATGGCCAACGCGCGCCGATACCGGGACGAACAGCGGGCCCGAACCGACCTGGAGACCCTGATCAACACCTCCCCGGTGGGTGTGGTGGTCCTGGACGCCAGGACGGGAGTGCCGGTCCTGTTCAACCGGGAGGCGAGACGGATGGTCGACGGACTGGGCAAGCCGGACCAGTCGGTAGAGGAGCTCATCAAGGTCATGACCTTACGGCGCGGCGACGGGAGGGAAGTCTCCCTGGACGAGGGTACCCTGGCCCAAGTGCTTAGCGCCGGGGAGACGGTGCGCGTCGAGGAGATCGTCCTCCAGGTGCCCGACGGCCGCAGCGTCACGACCCTGGTCAACGCCACTCCCATCCGCTCCGAAGAGGGCGAGGTCGAGTCCGTCGTGGTCACCCTGCAGGACATGACCCCGGTGCAGGAGCTGGAGCGGCTGCGGGCCGATTTTCTCGCCATGGTCAGTCACGAGCTGCGCGCCCCGCTGACCTCCATCAAGGGGGCCGCTGCCACCGTGCTGGGCGACACGTCCGTGCTGGGCGCCGCCGAGATGGTCCTTCAGTTCTTCCGCATCATCAATCAACAGGCCGACCACATGAGCGGCCTGATAAACGATCTGCTCGACGTGGCGCGCGTCGAGACGGGCACCCTGCTGGTCCATCCCGAACCGACCTCGGTGGCCGGCCTGGTGGACCAGGCCCGCAGCACCTTCCTGAACAGCGGGGGGGCAGGCAACATGCGGATCGAGTTGCCCCCGGAGCTTCCCTCCGTGATGGCCGACCGGCTGCGCATCGTCCAAGTCCTGGGCAACCTGCTGTCCAACGCCGCCCGGCACTCGCCGGAAACCGCACCCATCCTGGTATCGGCGGTACGGGAGGAGACCCACGTGGCGATCTCCGTTACCGACCGGGGCCGGGGCGTGTCGGCCGAGCAACTGCCCCACCTGTTCCGGAAGTTCCCCCGCCTCGCCGGAGAAGATCCGGAGAAAGGCGAAGGGGGGACGGGCTTGGGACTGGCCATCTGCAAGGGCATCGTGGAGGCCCACGGGGGGCGCATCTGGGCCGAAAGCGACGGCACAGGCCGCGGAACCCGCTTCACCTTCACCCTCCCTACGTTCGAGGAGGGAACAACGGTCGCTTTGGCCGAATCCGTTCCCACCTCCCCCCGACGCCGACCAAGCGGCAAGAAGACCCGCATCCTGGCCGTGGACGACGACCCGGAAACCCTGCGGAAGGTTCGGGACGCCCTCTCGAAAGCCGGTTTCGCCGCGATCGTAACCGGCGACCCGGAGGAGGTGCCTCGCCTCATGGAGGAGCACCTTCCCCACCTCGTGCTGCTCGACCTCGTGCTGCCGGGGGTCGACGGCATTGACCTGATGCAGGAGATCTTCGAGAAGGCCACCGTGCCGGTCCTCTTCCTTTCCGCCTACGGACAGGAAGAGGTGATTGCCCGGGCCTTCGACCGGGGGGCCACCGACTATGTGCTCAAACCGTTCTCGCCGACGGAATTGGCCGCCAGGATTAGGGCGGCCCTGCGCCGTCGGGCCGCACCCGGTCAGGCCGAGCCGACCGAACCGTGTGTGCTGGGAGATCTGACCATCGACTACGGGAAACGACGGGTGACCCTGGCCGGACGGCGGGTGCGGTTGGCCAACATCGAGTACCGACTCCTGGTGGAACTTTCGGTCCATCTCGGCACGCCAGTGACCTACGAGGTGCTGCTGCACCGGATTTGGGGCTTGGAGTCCTCCTCCGACCTGCGGTCGTTGCGCTCGACCGTAAATAGCATCCGACGCAAGCTGGGCGACAACGCGAAAAAACCGGCCTATCTCTTCAACGAGTCTCGCGTCGGATATCGCCTGGGAAAGGCGGAGTAGAAACCTGCGGATCGCCTGAGCTTCGGGGCGGACGGCGGTTTCCAACTCGACGTCTGTCAGGCTACGACAATTCCCAAGGGGGGGGTAAAGAGAGCACCGTGCCATCCCCACCGCGAGCTGGCGGAAACGCCGGCTCCCCGGGCTGATTCTTCCACGCCTTCTCACGGAGTTTCTGATGCCACGAAAACGGCGCACCCCTACCGAGATCGAGGAGGTTCGCGTTGCCATCGAGCACCTGATGGCCGAGCACGGACCGATGACGGTTCGTCAAGTGCATTACGCCCTGGTGTCGAGGCCCGAACTGGATTTTGAAAACACCTCCTTCGAGTACCAGAACCTTGAGCGCTACCTGATACAGCTGCAACGAGATGGGCAAATTGGGTACGACGCCGTCGTGGACGGTCCGCGATTCCGACAGACGTTGGGCTGGAACGAGGCACATGACTACCTCAACGCCGAGAACTACCGGCGCAATCTGCGTTCCACGCAGCCCGAGCATTTGCAGGTGTGGGTCGAATCGCGACCTCTGGCCGGAATCATCGAGACCTTTTGCTTGGAAAACCGCTTGGAACTGTGGGAGGTATCGAATGCGAGCCGTCTCTCGGTGCCCTGGTCCGTAAACGAGGCCCTTCGAAACGCTGCGTCCCTTGGCCTTGACAGCAAACCGTGGATTCTTCTTTACGTCGGCGATTTTGTCCTGACAAGGCGGAACTCTCCCAATTCCGTTGCCAAAGAATTTGCCGCTCGAGGAATAAGTGATGTAGAGGTGAAACGGATTGCCGTCACCTCTAAGCAAGTGGATTCTTTCCTTCCAGCAAATCCAACAACGCAGACCACGGTAGAGGCGGAGGCACTACCGAAACCGGACCTGCTGCGATTGCTCCGCGAGGCGATTGACAGCCACACCGACGAGGACCTCCTGAGGAAGGAAAGGTCTCAGGAGGAGTCAGAAAAACGATACCTATGTCGACAGTGTGGTCATCACAATGCTCCGCCCCCCATTCATCATAGAGGCGAGATGCTTCGTCCTTGGTAAAACCTTGAGCTTGAGCGTCGTGGCGACCAGCCCTGTCGCTCCCTCGGCCCGGTATCAGGACTCCTTGAACCTGTGGCTGGCGAACCTCGGGGTGCGGCTGTTTTCGGTGACCGTTCTCACCACGTTCTCCGGGGGCCCCCCTCTGGGATCTCGGCGTCGATCTCCAGGGTGACCCTTACCTCCGCGCCGCGAGGCTGGAGAGGTGGGAGATCACCTCGCGGCGATCTGGACGGCGTCCCGTCCCACCCGTGCGCCGTCGAGCGCAACCGCGCCATGAAACCGCCGCGCCTTCTTCCCAGGTTGCGGCGGTGGCGGGTTGCGGCGGTGGCGGCGGCTCAGTCCCGTCCGGACCAGGTTGTTCCTCCTGACCTCCGGGAGCCGGCGCCGGCGCCGCCGGCACCTCCGCGTCCAGCTGCCGGCGGGCGACGTCCGGTTTGACCAGCAGGGCCGGACTTTCGGGGGAGACTGCGGCCGTCTGTCCCGCCTGCAAACCGCGGTAGCGTCCAACGGCCTCGTCGTGGCTCTCGGCCAGGGCGAATGAATCCGACTCCCAGGTCAGTAAGGCGACGCCGTCTTGGACGGCGCCCATGAGGATCTCCGGGCCGTGAAGGCGAGGAAGGTACAGGTAACGGCCGAAATCCCTCGACAAGCTGCCGCACCGCGACGTGATCCCCGCGCCAAGACCGGTCACCATCAACTCGTCTTTGCGCAGCCGCCTTGCCTAGCCGTTCCGCCAGCGCCCCTGACGCGGTCAGACGGATCGCCTGCGGGAGATCCCCACGCATCCGGTCTCTCCAGCTCAGGAACCAGCGGCCACCGGTAAGCCTCCGGCAGCCGCGCGGTCACCGTGTCCTCGGCTAGAGGGCCTCCGAGAAAGGGGTGCCTTTCTTGCTCTGTGATGGTATTCACCTGACAGTTGTCCATTGTCGAGGACAACCCATTCTGCCACATAGTACCTTCGCTGTCCATTTCCGTCTGATATATGAAAAGGCTTTTGAGAACAGCCCACCGGGGGGACAAAAACAACATGTCGAGAATGCGAGACTTGGAAATCCGCAGTGACGAAAAAGAGCCGGATGGGCGCGTCCACGCCTGCATGAAAGGATCGCCGCGCCCTCCGGAGGATCTGGATTTCGGCAAAAGGGCGGAGGTGCCGGCGAAACTCTGGAACCTCCTGGACGAGATTCCCCGGGAAAGTCGCCGGATCTTCGTTCTCTTCCATATCGAGGGGAGCTCCTGCGAGGAGATCGGGGGCTTTCTCGGGCTCGCCGAGGAGTTGGTGAGAGCGCATCTGTCGAAGGCGGAAGGCCACGTACTGCATCGCGCACCCTGGATCAAGCTGTCGGAGCTGACCGTCAGCAAGGCGCGCCACCAGCGGCTAGTGCTGCAGATCATGGCTTCTCTGCGATCCCGGGCAGGTTTGACACCTCGGGAGAGGCAGTTGGGAAACAGCAGGATGAACAAAGAACCGCCGGAGTAGCGCAGGGACAGGCCCTGTCCCACGCTCAAGGTTGCCCCGACGGCGGGCCCTTTCTTCCTGAGGTTGCCCACGCGGACGAGCGAGCCAGCGGCTTGTGCCCGTTTAATGCAAATACGGTTGGGTCCCTGTTCAAACGTATTCGTCATATCCGGGGCAATCCGGGCAACGAAAGGACCGCCCTCGAGGGGATCGGCCGAAATGGCAGGTTGGACGAACAGCGGAATCGGTCAACACTTGCCTCGTCCCCTTTTTCCTGGTCAAGCCGCCTTCAGGACGAACCTGGCCGAACGGGCTGATCTCTGTGCGGGCTATTTCATGCAGACCGCCCTCCACTTCTACATCCTGGCGGGGCTGGTCGGCATGGTGCTGGGGGGCACGCAGGCGCTGAGCCGTTCGTTCACAGCTCGATGATTCCGCCGGCGAAATCGGCGGAGTTCTTCGGCTTCTACAGCACCAGCTCGTTTCGCCGCATATTCGGGCCGCTGGTGTTCGGGGTGGTCGGTCAGGTGACCGGCGGCAGCCGCATCGGCATCGTGGCGCTCGTCTTCTTCTTCCTTGCCGGCGGGGGGCCCTATTGTTTCTGGTCGACGAGCGGGAAGGCCGGGCCGCCGCCTTAGAATTAGAAGGATGAATCACGGGGCGTAGCGGAAGCGCGGGACGCGCCTTAATCCCCTATTCGAAAAGGACCTATGCCTACCTGAACCTGAGAGCCCTTGTGGTATGAAACGTACCCTTCATTATCAGTGAAAACCGCCCTTTGTCCCTGATTGCGAATAATCTCAAGAGAAGCTGTGATCCCCCGATAGGTGTGTCCGGTTCCTACTCCGTACTTGATACCCCCGTTTTGTTCTGGACACGCGCGTGTGCGTCAATCCAGCACCACCACCTTGCCGAAGGCATGGTCGCCGGCGTCGGTGCTCAGGCGGTAGAAATAGACGCCGTTGGCCACAAGGTCGCCGTCCTCGTCCCGTCCATCCCAGTTGATGTAGTGGTAGCCCTGTCCGGAACGCGGTTGGTTCTCCACGAGTTCGCGCACCGGGCGGCTGGCGAAATCGTAGAGGGAAATCGAAACCTCGGCGGGATTCTGAAGGCCGAAGACGATGCGGGTGTGCTCCCCCCGGGAAGGGGCAAACGGGCTCGGAGCGGCGTAGGTGAGGGTGCTGTCGGGATCGGCAGCGCCTCCT
Source organism: Candidatus Latescibacterota bacterium (assembly GCA_965223905.1). Classification (GTDB taxonomy): domain Bacteria; phylum Latescibacterota; class UBA2968; order UBA8231; family UBA8231; genus CBDCXV01. The sequence goes on along the minus strand of CBDCXV010000009.1, from coordinate 869,972 downwards.
TCGCCGAGGAAGTCTCCCGAATCGAAGGCGCGCGTTTTCAGGGGAAACACCAGGATTCGCCATTCGATGTCCGTTACAGATTCGCCGTTCGAGTCGGCGACCGCGGCCTGGCCGAGTCCGTTTTCCGCCCCGACCCAGAGCGTCTTTCCCCCCTCGGGGTTCGGCGCGATCTCCACGCCGACGAAGGGCTCGCGCAGAAAATCTCGCGACGGGGGGCAAGCCGCCCTGGAAGCTGGGCAACCGGCATGCAGGTCCTCGACGATGACCGTCTCCCAGGTGAGGCCGCCGTCGCCGCTGCGGAGCAGACCGTCGTTGCTGGCGGCCCAGACCGCGTACTCGGCGAAGGCGAACCCCCATGCAAACGTCGGCCCCCCGAACTGCCAGGATTCCCCGTTGTCCGCGCTGAAGTTGATGCCCGCTGTTTCCAGGGTGGTCGGCCTCAGGTTCGCCCCGGCCCAGACGACGCTGCCACCGGGGCGCCGCTGCCTGGCGAGGGCAACCACCCAATTGGCGCTCAGACTGCCTGCCAGCCGCTCTCCGAACTCGTCGAAGGCGGCCCGGGAGTGCTTCCAGGTGGTTCCTCCATCGAAGCTGCGGGCAACCCCGGCGGAGGTTCCGATCCAGACGGTGTCGTCGTAGGCGAGGGCCGAGAAGGTGCGATGTACGTACGATTGCAGGTCGAGGCTGTCGGCGGCGGCGCGAGCTTCCCGCACCCGTTCTTCGTCGGCGTCGCCGCTGTTGGCCAGGCTGTCGGCGAAGATGCGAAACTTCTCGGCATCGTTTTCGCCGAGAAAATAGACGATCTCGTCGGCGCCATCGGGCAGGACCCGTTCCCAGGTGCGGCCGGCGTCGCGAGAGCGCACCGAGGAGCCGGCGAAAAAGGCCGCCCAGATGGTGTCGCCGTCGAGGGCGAGTCCGAAACAGGCGTTGTTGACCGGAGTGGACGGGCCGCCTGCGAACGAGGGGCGCGACGGATCGAAGATGGTCTCGTTCGGGATGTGCCCCCAGGTTTCGCCGCCATCCAGACTGAAGCTCAGGCCACCCCCGGCCTGGCCGGATCCCAGGGTCGTGTCGAAAAGGGTGGCGGCCCAGACGGTGTCGCCGGAAGCGGCCAGGGCGCTCACCGCACCGCGGCCAAGTCCGTGGGCCTCTGTGAAGGTAACCCAGTCGCTGTCCTTGAGGCCGTTGCTGTCCTTCGGGTCGAGCCGCGCCAGTCCGTGTTCCGTGACGATCCACAGGTAGCGGCCGCTCCAGACAATGTCGCCGATTTTCGTTCCGAGCAGTCCCGGAACGGGAGGAACGGCTTCTTGATGCGGGGTTTGCGGGAGAAGACTGGGTGCCGCCTGGAGGGACACAGTCGCTGCCGAAACGACCGCCAGAACGGGCAGCAGACTACGCACGGAATACCTCCCTGGTAAACCAAGTCATCGCTTCTCGAAGTAGTGCCATACCGTTTGCTGGTGGGGATCGATGGCAGAGCCCAGGTAGAGAAGGACGTCGTCAATGCGATCCCCGGTCTGGTAGCACCGGATCTCGACGTCGGTCAGTCGTTCGGTTTCTCCCATCACCCACAGACACGGTCGCCGAGGTGCCACCGGACCAGCAGGATCTGGCGCGGATGCGCGGGAAGAATCTCCTTGTTTACGATATGCCGGGATTATCAAAAGTGGACAGGACCTTGTCAACAGTATAACCCCTGAACCGTTGACCCACCCTCTTCGTTCAAATAGGTTTCCGGTCATTTCAGGGATTCCCGGCCAGCTTAGGCCCCTTCCCAGATTGATCCCATAGCACATCGATCGAATAAGGAAGCTGGAAAATGGCGAAGGATTCAGGCAGTCATCGCGGTGGAGGGAAGTCTACCCCTCCCAAAAGTGGAAAGCCGTCCAACCTTCCCAGCACAACGGGAAAGCCTTCAGGGAAAGGTCGAGGTAACGCCGATCCCAAACGAGGGAACAAATGAAGGTTCCCATTCCCACAAATAAAAAATTGATGGACCCGACGATTGACGCTATCGGGAAATTGGGGGGCAGTGCATCCAACTCCGAAATTGCCGACCAAATCATAAAGGACTTGGAGCTTCCCCCCGAGATCGCATCCGATCCCCTCTTGAAAAAGAATATGGGATGGGCAAGAACCTACCTGAAGAGGCAGGGGTTGATTCATAATTCGGCTTCCGGAATATGGACACTCACTGCCGCCCCTCCCAGGGTCGTGCAGAATTACCTGGAAAAAGCAAAGGAAGACGTTCTCGCAGCCTCCTCCTGGCAGGAAATGCTGATGCGGATACTTCAGGACATGCCTCCTGAAGTGTTCGAAAGGTTGTGTCAGCGGCTCCTGCGGGAAAGGGGGTTTGAAGAGGTTACGATAACGGGAAGGTCCGGGGACGGGGGCATTGACGGAACGGGCATACTTCGGGGGAAGTATGCCCTGATCAGCTTCTCGGTGGTATTCCAGTGCAAGCGATGGAAAAACCCGGTGGGACCCAACGTGGTGAGAGACTTTCGCGGCGCCATGGCGGGGCGCGCCGAAAAGGGAATGATCCTGACAACAAGCACGTTTACGAGGGATGCGAAAGCCGAAGCGGGCAGAGATGGCGTTGGCCGCATTGATCTAATCGACGGGGAGTTACTGGTCGAAACTATGGGACAAGCCAACCTCGGTGTCCGCAAAGTGGAGGATTCGGAGATCGATTTCGGTTTCTTTCAATCCCTCTAACAGCACACCCCCGAAATCGCCGGGGGAACCCTGGGGAGGACGAGTAAATGAATCGAACGAAATGCCCTCATAAGGCAGGAGCCACAGGGCTAAAGACCAACGCTTTTGCCCGTCTGTGCAGTTATTAGACGACAAAGCCGCTACCTTGAGAGATCAGGCAGCGGCTGTCGATAAAACGCGGAAGGGGGGGGATTACCCGCCCTGGGACAACTCCCCCCCTTCCCAACTCTGACCACATATAGGGACGTTTCCCCTTCCAAGTCAAGCCCCGGTTGCCCCCTGGGGGGACAACCTCACTGGTTGCTTGGGGGGGGGGAGTGGCGTCTCTCCAAAGATTACTGGCTGCTTCAGACGGGAATTCATATGTGTCAATCAGCCGTTGAAGAACGCGCTCACGGGACCAATTCTCCATCCGGGATTCCATCTGCTTCAAGATTACCCTTAGTAGGGCTTGCAGATACAGTAAGTCGGATGGTTGAAAAGACAGTTCGTGCATCTCACCAAGAACATCTTGGTATTGTAGTGACACTAGGAAACGCTCGTCGGTCTCCACTGAACCAAACTCGACGCCTTCAAATTTACCGACTAGCTCTTTCTCACTGGGGGTGTCGGGCACGGTAAAGCCTCCTTTTTGGGATTTGTGTGCCAGAATTTTATGGTATTTTTTTTAGTCTTCTTCTGGCTGATCCATTTCTGGATATAGCCGCAAAGCAAACTCCATGAGCGAGGTCCTAAATTCGTCGAGAGATGTGTGAAACTGGCGCCCATCAGCTAGAAGATTCTTCATCTTTCCGTGCAGATCGGGAAGCTCTAAGCCGCTCATTTCGGGAGGCTTATAAGCCGCTATTGCCCTCTTCTGAACAGAGGCCATTCTGGGGGTTGCGTCTTCTAAACTCTGAAGAAAATGAGACACGTCTCGTAAAATTTCTTGATAAGCTAATCCGTACAGTTGTAACTCGTTCAAAATCTTAGCATTCAACTGCCTCTCACTCTCGGAAGGCATCGTCGTAAATCCTTGGCTTAAAGGTGGAATGGAAGCGCGTTTTTACAAACAGCAGCTTGAAATGGCGAAAATATCCTGAATATCGCCGGGGCGCTTGGCCACCGCGCAGCACCAGCGCCCGAAGCCGCCGTGATCGTTGACGGCTGCGACCCATTCCTCCAGCGCTTTGCGTTTTTCCTTATTCTGCTCGCTGTCTCTGTCCCGCCCTTTCGTTTCCAGCACCAGCATATCCCCTGACATCAGGCGGACCAGGAAGTCCGGACGGTATTTCCGCACGACCCCCTGATAGACGTAGAACACCTCGAAGCCGAGGTGGTCGTTCTTGACCCAGGCGGCCACTTCGTCGGCATGGTCGAGGGCGAAGGAATCGCTCGATTCCCAGGTGCTGTCGACGACGCAGTAGTTGATGTGGGTGCGTTGGGTGTATTCGACCGGCCTGCTGGTGTACCAGGTTCGCATGTCCGCAGTCGAGCGCACCGGCTGATCCTGATCGAACACCGGAATCCGCTTCTCGGTCCCGGCGTCCCGGATCGCTTCCCACAGGTGCCGCACCACCTTGGTCATGTTGAGGGTGATGGCGAGGTCCCGCTTGAATTCGTCGCGCTGGAACAGGGCCGGATGGATGCGGAGGGTGCCGGGTCGCCTGATGAACTGCTCGACCAGCTTCACCACCTGCGCCAACAAAAACTCCCGGCGCCCCTTCCAGTTGGCCTGCAGCTGATCGTACACCTCCGCCGCGGTCTCGAAAATGATCGTCTGGGTGCGGCGTTCCCCGCGCAGCTTTTTTAGATCGATGGCCTTAATCTTCGTCACGTCCGGCTCGCCGTCGACGACCGGTGCCAGCTCCGCAAGCGAGGCCGTCTGGCTGGCGTCGATCTCCAGGGGCGGCAGGCGGTCCCAATCCAGCGCCAAGCGTGGCTGGTAGCTGTGGTCAATGCGGATCACGTTAGGCCAGGAGATTTCAAACTCCGCCTTCTCCGGAACCGGTTCGATGGCGGTCTTCGGTTCGGGCGGCGGCGGTGGCGGCTCGTCGTCGTTTTGGCCGCCCTCGAGGAGCAGAAACCGGAAAGGCACGCCGAAAACGTTGACGTACTCGGGCTCGAACAGACCGGTCTCCGGATTTATCTCGTAGGACGTCCGGCGCAGCCCGCGCCCCACGACTTGCTCGCAGAGCAACTGGCTGGTGAACGCGCGCAGCCCCATGATGTGAGTCACTGTCTTCGCGTCCCAGCCCTCCGAGAGCATTTGGACCGAAATGACGTTCTGAATCTGTCCGCCCTCCTTGCCGGCCCGGCCCACGGTGTCCACCTGCCGCCGCAGCAGCTCCGCCCGCTGTTTCCGGGACGGCTTGCGGCCGTTGGGGGTGCTGTCCGGGGATCCTTGGACGTCGGCGATCGGTTCTTCGGCCTCCTCGGCTTCGGCGAGCACCTTCGAGTCGATGTGCAGGGTGCGCTCCGGACGACAGAGCTCGTCGATGCGGATTCTCCTCCGGTCGAAGGCATACTTGATCCGGGCCGCCGTCTCCGTGCGGTTGGCGACGGTAATCATCACCGGAGGGGTCTGGCTCGGAGGGGTCCGCGAGCTCCAGTTCCGGGCCGTTTCGCGCCAGTCGTAGCCGAGCAGGAAATAGCCGTTCGTGACCAGGTCCGGCAGGGGTTCTTCGGGCTTGGCGCGGCGGTTCAGGTCGTCCTTGACCTCGGGATGGTTGTAGAGGTGGTAGAAGCGAGAGTAGTAGCGAGATCGGTCGGTTTGCGACGTCGGCAAGGTGTCGTCCCGGATCACCACCCGCGGCGTTTTGACCAGTCCCGACTCGATGGCGTCGCTCAAGCCGAAGTCGCTGACGATCCAGTCGAACAGGGTCTCTTCAGGGCGCCGCTTGTCCGAGGGGGCGAAGGGGGTTGCCGAGAAATCGTAGCAGGCCAGGATTCCCCGCCTCCGAGCGATCCGGTCGAGGCCGGCGACCCATCGGGTAGCTTTCTCTTCCTCTGTTTTGCTGGCTTTGGTCTCGGCTGCAGGACGGTAGGCATGATGCGCCTCGTCGTTGATGACCAGGATGTTGCGGCCCTTCTCCATTTCGCCCAGGACCTCGCGCACATAGGCCGCATCGCTTTTGGGGCCTCGCTTGTCCACGCCCCGTTTCCGAGCGACCTGCTCCTCCGTTTCCCAGTTGAGCGCGTGCCAGTTGCGAACGATCACCGTGCCCTGGCGCAGCTTGTCGAGCTGGGCGGACGGTACGATGTCGAATTCGCGGTAGCAGTTGTTCGGATCGGGTGGAACCAACACCCCCAACCGGCTCCTGACGGTGAGCCCGGGCGCGATGACCAGGACGTGCCTGGAAAACCGGGCGTCCTGCGGGTAGGCGACCTTGTTGAGGATCTGCCAGGCGATGACCATCGCCATGACGACCGTCTTGCCGGTGCCGGTCGCCATCTTCTCGCACAAGCGCCGGAACGCCCCTCCATCGGAGGGGATCTCGATGCCGACCTTCTCGACCTCCGGCCCCTCGGTGAGCCAGATCAGCGTTTCGACGGCCTCCAGCTGGCAGAAAAAGAACCGGTGATCGCCCCGCATTTCCGGCTCGTCGGTCCAGTACTCCAACAGGCGCTTGGTGATTCCGGTCACGCCCGGGTACCCGGCCTCACGCCAGGCTTTGACGCGAGGACGGATGCGGTTGACCAGCGGAATCTCAATGAACCTGCCGGGATCGTCGAAGGCATCGGCTCCGTTGGAGGAAACGACGTACCCGGCCGGACGCCGGCCATCTTTCAGGTCGAACAGCCGCGACTTTCGGTCCTGGTCCCAATATCTCGTCGGCTCCTCATAGGGGGAGTTGACGATCAACTGATCGATATTTTTTCGGGGGGGCACTATCCGGGGCTCACTCGGTCGCCGCCCTGGAACTGCTCTTCCTCGAGCACGATCACCTTGAGACTCTCGATCCCCCGGTCGTCGACGATCTTGACGGCCGCCCGGCCGTGTTCTCCGGACTCGAACGGCAAGGAGGTGGTGCCGCGGTAGGCTACAATCCGGTCGGCGTCTATTTCGGCCTTGAGGATGCGGGCAAGCACGTCCCAATTGTATTTCGGGTCGGCCATCGGAAAGAACACCTGCCGGGGAAACACGCTACGGCCGTCGTAGTCGGGGTCGAGCATCCACACGGCGATTCGGTCAGCGCCTCCGGGTTCGACGGTGCCGGTCCGGGTGTTGTAGTAGTCGAAGCCCTGAACGGAGATTTGCAGCATTCCGTTTTCCGCGATTTTCTCGACTGCCACGTCGGGCTGCCCGATCAGCCAGAAGGTCTCGTTGCTGGCGCGTTTCTTCTTGAGATCGTCGGTCAGCAGATCGGCGTTCATCTGCGCCTTGAGCAGGGTGACGCCGGGCCAGTGGGTTTCGTCGATGTCCTTGGCCGCCTCGGGGTCGAACTGGAAGGCGGCGAAGACGATGACTCCGGGCTCGGGAACGAGCCTCTGTGCTTCCTCAATGGCGCGGGCGACCTGGCGCTGTTCCAGGGGAGCATGATCCGGCCCGAAGGAGACCACGATCCGGGTGGATCCGGAATCGGGGTCGGAGGTCTCGCCGTCCGCGTGCAGCCATCGGGTCGCCGGCAGGGGCTCGAGCCGCGTGAAGGAGAGGCGCTGCCCGGCCCTGCAGCGGATGCCGGTTTTCAGCAGTTCGTCGCGCCAGTCGGCCTGGCTCACGGTCGGGCCGCTGCGGGCAGCCGAATCGGGGGAGACAGCAGGTGGCGCGGCCACTTCGCCGATTTCGTCCAGCGACGTTACCTGCGCCGGTGCCGCCGGCGGAGGCACCGCCTCGACCATGAACGGGCCGGTGACGCGGGCTTTCTTGCGATCGACGTGCGGCTTGTCGTAGAGGAAGGTTTTGTTGGGCGGTTCGTCGTAGGCCAGGGTTCTGGCGGACACGGTATCGACGCTTCGGTATCGAAAACCCGCCCCGACGCCCTCGGCGGGATGGGCCAGCTGATAGTAGTCGAAATGGGCGGTCATCAGTCGCGCTCGCGCGGCGAAGACCGCCACCCGGGACGTGTCGCAGGTGATCCAGCGACGGCCCCACTGCTCGGCGACGTAGGCGGTGGTACCGCCGCCGCAGGTGGGGTCGAAGACCAGGTCCCCCGGGTCGGTAGTCATCAGGATACAACGCTGAATCGCTTTCGCCGCGGTCTGGACGACGTAGCCTTTGTTCTTCTCCGACATCTGGGCGGACCAGACGTTGTGGATTCGCCGGCCCGGAACCTCGTCTTCGTACAGTTTCCACCCCAGCGATCCCTGCCCTTTCGCCTCCAGTCGGCTTAGCTCCGCGAGGCGGTCTAGTCCCTCCGGAGAAACTCTCCACTGAAGATTTCCCCCGAAACTTACATCAAAGACTCGGCCCTCATGTTCGTAAGGATCCGAACGGCCTGTAGTTGAAGCACCTCGGGAAGCCAGGTTCATGCGCCGATAAATCCGCGCGCCCTCCGGTAAATGCTTGTCCGGATCAAAACGCTCTTCCGGTGTCAGTTTGCGGCTTTGACCGTCTGGCAACTCGACGCCCGCATACGAACTGAAAAAATCGATGGTTTCTCTCCGTGTGAGCGGTTCGTACAGCTGCCGAAACTTCACCTGGTTCTTGTCTTTCGCGTACCAGAGCAGGTAGTCGGCGACCTCCGGCAACGTCTTGGCGGAGCTGCCGCCCGTCGTTGCGTAGGTGATGGTGGCCACGCGGTTCTCGGGACAGAAGATTTCGTCCATCGCGGCGCCGAGCAGGTGCACGTTCTCATCGCCGATCTGCACGAAGCAGCTGCCGCTTTCGTGCAGCAGCTCGCGGGCCAGCAACAGGCGGTCCCGCAGGCAGGAGAGATAGGAGTGGATGCCCAGCTCCCAGGTATCCCGGAAGGCGCGGATCTGCTCCGGTTCGGTTGTCAAATCCTCGTCCTTGTCGCTGGAGGGCACGTCCCGCTTGTTGACGAAAGGCTGGAAGTTCGAGCCGTAGTTGATGCCGTAGGGCGGGTCGACGTAGACCATCTGCACCTGTCCGCCCAGGCCCTCCTTCTCCAGCAGGCTGTTCATCACCAGCAGGCTGTCGCCGGCGATGAGGCGGTTGCTCCAGTTGCGTCGGTGGCGGTAGAAGTCGATGGCCTCGCGGAGCGGGCGGTTCTCCTCCGGCCGGGAGAAGAACGAGAGTTGATCTTCCGGCCGGCCGTTGCCCTTGCGCACGGCTTCGATGATGGTGCGCGGCTCGATGCGCTCGTGCACGTGCAGGGAGACGGTGGGCACCTCGAACGAGGTGTTCTCCGCCTTGCCGGCCCAGGACAGCTGCGGGTCGAGGTGGGGGTCGTGGTCGTAGGTCTTCGCGTCCGCGTCCGGATCCGTCGACGGGGTGACGAGGCCGACGTCCGGATTGTTCGCGCGGGTCTTATCTGTGTGCTCGTAAGGCTCGATGCCCCGTTTTTTCGTGGTCAATTCTTCCCTCCCTCTCCTTGGAAGTGGTGGGGGGGATGCCGCCACGCGGGCGCGGCCCCCCCACCCAAGCCTTGTCCGAATTTGGAGAGGCTTCCGGTTAGTAGCCGTTTTAGCTGTAGGGGAGCACCGGCCCCCCGATCTCCGGCTGGTTCTCCTCGGGGAGCTTCTCCAGGTCGTCCAGGACCAGCTCCATCGCCTCTTCGTGTGTCAGGCCCTTGTTGTCCCGGAGGTGGTCGTACATCCGGGCCCCCCTCTCCCCGGCCTGTTCCAATAACTGGAACAAGACCCCCCCCGCCCTCATCTCCTCCACCATCTTCGGGCGGGCCTGCGTCCACTGGTGCTTCAATTCCCACGCTAGCGGCAGCATCTGCCGGCGGGCTTGGTTTTCTTTCCGTCTCTGATCGGCTTGCCCCATTTTACATCAGCCCGTCCCTCCCCAGCGCCTCCCGGTGGGCTTCTACGGAGGCCTTGCATCGTTCCTCATCGGTCTTTTTCGGTCCGTGAACCCAGCCGATAAGCCCCCCGATCAACGCTGCCAGGAGCAAGACGACCGGGTGGAAGCCGCAGATTTCGTCGATTGTCCACGGGGTCCAGATCAAGAAGTAGGTCAGGGTGCCGAGGGCGCCGCCCAGAGCCGCGGTGAGCATTCGGAGTTTGTCCCTCCAACCTTCCATCCATTCGCAAAAAGAACCCACCGCGAAGCCGATAAAGGCGCCGAACAGGCCCACGCCCACCCAGGCTGTTTGAGCCGTTTCCATTTTCGCTTACCTCACGTTCTCAAAGGGTCGTTCGACGGCGCGCCCGAAGGGGGGCATCGAAAGGCAGGGACGTGCGAGAAAGGACCGGAGGGGACCGGCCTCTCGTTAGCTGTTGAGCGGGTTCAGCGGGTGGTGCGGAAGGGGGGGGGTACGAGATCACAGCGCATGGGTCGTCCTCCTGAAAGGATGAGAGGAAGCCCGGCTGTTAAAAAAGGGTTGCCGGGCCCTGCCACCATCAACGAGAACGATGTGGTTCCGCCTATTCGCCAAGCACCGGGGAGCTACCCCTATGCCGGGAATTTCTGGCTGTTGTATTCAGCGAAAAACCCGGCACATCGGGTTTCTCGTTGATGTGTGGCAGCACAAATTCTAATCGGGTAGCGATTAGAATGCAACATTATGAAACAAACCCGGCCGCCCTCATCGCCGCCCTCCTGAATGCCGGAGCCAACCCGAACGCACCGGGCGAAAACGGTCGCCATCCCCTACACGAGGCGGTAGCAAGAAACGATCTGCCGGTTGTCGTCGCACTCCTGCAGGCCGGAGCCGACCCGAATGTTCGGAACAATTTCGGTCGAACCCCTCTTCACCTGACGGTGTGGTTTAATCGTCTGGCGATTCGTCACCGCGCTCCTGGCAGCCGGGGCCGATCCTAAAATGTTCAGGACCATTCAGGGGATTTCCCCCTTCACAGGATTCTGGACCCGGACGACGGATATTCGGTCCGAGACATCCTGCCAGTAAATCACTTGTGCTCCTGGCCGCCCGAGCCGACCCGAATGTGCAGGACCAACTCGAAGAATCTCCCTTTTACAAGGTGGTCCAAAGGGTGACCGATTCGGTCGATTTTCCTGTCGAAGAGATCCTGGCCGTGGTCGCTGTGTTTCTGGACGCGGGAGCCGACCCGGATGTGGCGATGGAGTGCGAGGAATTAATCGAGATGGCGCTGATGTGGAAGGAGTAGGAGGACGAAGATGGGGACGCGGTTTACCACAGCCTGTCCTTGTCCGAAAACCGGGCCGTCGCCAACGGACCGAGGAAACGTGAAGGAGCCGAAAATGGAAACGATACCGACCTGGCAGGTCTACGCGGGGGTGGCCCTGATCGGCGCCATTCTCGGCCTGGGACCCGGCTGCGTCCTCGAGGCGCTGGACGATTGGATGCAAAAGCCCAGACTGCTCAACGCGGCCTTGGGCGGCGCCTTGTTTGCCCCGGCCTGCTACTTCCTGAGCTGGGACTTTTGGAGCCTGTTCCACCTGATCGGTTTTGTCGCAGCGGCGTTGATCGGGGGGCTTATCGGCTGGGTTCACGGACCGAAAAAGACCGCTGAGGAACTACGGAAGGAAAGCGTTGAACGTCACCGGGAAGCGCTACGGAGGGACGGGCTGCTCGACGATTGCTCGGCCCCCCTCTAGCGTTCTCCATCGTGCCAGCGACGATATTTTTGCCCGCGGCGACAAGAGCTCGGTGGAAAGTGCGCGGCCGCGGCCGGTTTGGCAGACCGTCGAGGAGGCAGGGGGCCGAGAAGGCCAAGGCCATCATCCGCTAAGGGAGGTGGTTTTCCAGCTCTTTTTGGAGAGTCGAAAGCCTGGTCTCGGCAGCGCAATATTCCTCAACCGTGGTGGCGATTTCTTCGCGTGTCGGATAGGGAAGGGAATCGTACCTATCCTCCAAGTTGAGAGCAAATCCCGGACGTTCCCTCTTGGGCGGATCTTCCACGATTTCGGGATTTCGGCTGCGCGGCCGTGCTGGGGCTGGCCGCCGCATGCGCTGCCGGCGTGGTCCTCTGGATGGTTCTCGACCGGCGGGCCGATCCAAGGCCCGAATCAGGCTTGGATGATACTCCTCGCACCTCGACGAGCATTGGAATATTGGAAAAGGGAGACACCGAGAAGGCCGATAGAGGCCCCTTCTCGGTGTCCTCCCCTACTATTAGGGACGTAGGGGCGTAGGGGGTCTTGGGAAATCGAGAACCCGATTGTTTTACAACGAGTTACGACGAAATCAGGAGGTTTCTGCGTCACGGTCCAAGGGGTTCTGCGTCACGGTCCAAGGGGTTCTGCGTCACGGTCCAAGGGGTTCTGCGTCACGGTCTCAGCGGTTTTTCAGCTTTTCAACCAAATGCGACCCTGGCAACCGAAACTCCTCTGAGCCATTGCGGGTGTGCAATGCGCAGCCGCGAGCCGAGGCGCGAACAAACAACCCACTGGGATGATTTCCGCCGCCCTTCACTTGACGTGTGATTTCAATGGTATCTCCGGCAGGGGCCGGTTTCCCATCTGTACAGACATAGCCTTTCTCGTACATCGCTTCTAACCGTCTCATGTATCGATTCCGATCTTTGCTGCTTTCCTTTATGCTGTTTTCGGTCACATTTTCGCCTGCAAATCGGAGCACCTGCCATTGTCGGACGAATACCTCCGGGCCGGGACCTCCAGGCGTCGTGGCCTGAAAGTAATGAGACATTCGCCCTCCCTTCTTTTTGCCTGAGGTCGGACCGTACAGCAATGCGGTTTCGATTCCATTCAAGGATCGAAAGAGTCCGCCCTTCCATTGGTTCCCTGCTCTGGCATCTGGCAAACGAAGTAGTCCACCTGACAGCTTGTAGTGTCTCAGATTGGTTTGGTTGATCCACCAAGCCGGCGCGCCAATTCTGGCCACATTGCCAGCGGCTTCGGTATCAAAGAAGTCATACCGTCCACCGTGACGGCCGACTTTTCCATGCAGGTACCGCATGACTTCATAAAGCGTCCAAAAGCGGATCCGATTCGATGGCGTGTCGCGTCCACCTACCAGAATGGCGCCCACGTCTTCAGTAATTGTGACGGGGCCAGGCAAGGCATAGACAATGAGGGCAAACCGGAAGAGGTCGCTTCTGATCGGCGAACGATTGTCCAAGAGGTCTAATTCTGCTAAAGCATCTATCCATGTCCCCTCCGTTGGATTTCCCTCCAGCGTCATCGGTCCTGGAAAAAGAGTCCGTTGGAGGGGGATTTCTACCCGATAACGCCGTAATGGGCGATCAAAAGGTGCGGTAGCTACTAATTCAGGGTCACTTTCACAAGCTACTTTCACCAGGGGGGCGTCAAGAAGGCTCATCACCCCCGGAAATCGAACTAGGACGATTCCCGGTCCTGTTGTTTTCCGCTTTTCTCTATTTGCAAGCAGGCTCGCCTCTCTTATCGGAGGGGAGGGTTGTAGTTGTTCAACTACCTCGGCATAGGCTGATACTCCCGGTCCTACCGGTGTTTGTTTTAAGGCGTCGATAATCCATGCAATCGGAAATGGATTGGGACACCATCGTCTGCCCATTTCGTCAAAAACAGGCGCAAGGCTCCGCCTAGATGCTTCTCTCCACAGAAATTGGGCGAGGTCTCGGTTCTTGGGCGGCCAGTCTTGTGGAACCATCTCCTCTGGTAAATAGCTGCGCACAAGGTTCCACATCGCGGCACGAAGGCTTTTCCATGCGATGTCCGGGTCAAAAAAAGGATCAGGGTCAGGGTCAGGAGTAGAAATCGAGAAATGATCCGGGCTTAGCCGTTTCCCTGGCGGTTGATGGTCGGGGGGTTCGGGGGGCGACTTTCTGCCTATGATTCCGGGCTCTCCCTCGTTTTTCTTCCCCCAAGTCCCGGATAGTAGAAACAAACCGTCCTGGATCCGGTATCGTCCCGGCAAAGCAGGGACGTCAAGCAATTCCGAAGGGCGAAAGGGTTCTGGAGAGACATAGCGCCTACCGCCGAACTCGACGCCTTGCAAACAGAAGGCCAGAGCCTTGGTTTTGGAATTCCCCAACCTTTTCCATCGTTCTTGACGATCCCGGTTTGCAAGGGCAGAACAGACTACGAGGACAGGGTTTTCTTCCTTTCGACATTTACTGTTGTTGTTCATCCTCTTCTACTGTCCAATCTTCTGGGTCTTGTGAACCGGAGTCGGCAATCCGGCTGGAGGTTGGTTTTTCCTTCTTTTCCTGATTGGTTCTTCTCTTGCTCGTCGCAACGGACTCGCTCCATGCGTTTACTGCATCCGAATCCATGACGGTCCCCAGTTCCAAGCCGGCAAAATGTTGTTTGTTTTCGTCAAGGAACCGTTCCTTCAACCGGGCCCCCCAGCCAGTACGACCGTAGTTCGACTTGGCAAGAACCAATACGCGATCGGTTTTGGATAGCCGATCGCGCGTCAACACGAGCACGCCGCGGGCACCGTCATGCCACACCGACGAACCGGCCACTGGATCCGCGGCCCCCGTCTCCAGGTCGCCTTGCGCTATGGCTATGCGGGCGGCTTTGGTATTGTGGGCCACGATCAGGACACCGCATCCGGCGCGTTTCGCTTCCAAGGTCATCGCGCGCAGAAAGGCGCGCACGGGACCGGTTTCTGACGTAGACACGTCGGCGAGAGCGGCCGATGCCGGGTCAACTATCAGCAGCTTTGCTCCGATCTGACGGATCTGTTCCCACACGTCGGACCATTGTGGAGCCGGGAGGCTTACGCCGCCTACCTCGGCTTCTCCGTGCCACAAGGGGGCCGGGTCGGGCCACACGTACAGGTCGTCCGGAATCGAGCCTATGTTCCCGAGGCGCACCGCAATGCGCTCCGGGGTATCCTCGTAGCTGATCAGGGCCACCGGGCCGGCAGCTACTCGCAGACCACAGGCGGCTCCGTGGCTTACCGGGGGAAGCGCCGCATGAGCCTTGCAGGCCGCCTGAGCCCACGCCAGGGACAGGTAGGATTTGCCGGTTCCTCCGGCGCTGCTCAGGATGCCGACTTCCCCCTCTGACACTACGCTGTGGGCATAACGGTCCTCCGGGTTGTCACGCCACAGTATGGGGGCCGGGTCTACGGCGTCTTTCCATACGGACGCGGGTTGAAACAGCTGCGGTTTCTTTTTTTCGAGCAGGTTGTGTAGAACTGCCGGGTCGTCAGGGTTTTCTTTCCATGCCTTGTGGGCTGCATCCAGGATTTCGGCGGCCGGCGGTTCCTGTTCAGTCGGGACGTCTTCAGAGGGCTCAAAAAAGTTGCGCAGGCGTTCCAGCATCTCCAGAGCTGGGTTGGGCTCATCATTACGTCGCGTTTCCCACTCAGTGAACAAATCGCGTATGACGGCTCGCCAAGGCTGGGCGGTGGTCGGATTGTCGTTCATTTTTCAGGTCCTTTCTCGACGTTCAACGTCACTTGGTTGAAAAAGGGCACGCCTTCGCCTGCTATCCAGGGCGCCCATAGCCGGCTTGGCGGCCAGGCTTCGGCGGCGGCGGCTTCGGCTTCTTCTCGGGTCAGCTCTCCGTCGATCTCCAGAAGGGCCGCACGCTCAATACGCTCGTAGCGAACCGTGTCAGCCCATCCTTCTGCCAAGTCTCCCTGGGTTCGCCAGTTCACCCTCACCGGTACGCCCTTGAGCTCCAGAGCATCGCGCACTTCGGCCGCTGCCGTTCGTCCGGAACCATCGCCGTCTGCTTCAATGAGCACGGCGTAGCCGTCCGGCAAATCCGCCGGAGGCTTCAGGCGGCCGCCACAACACCACGCCACAGCACCAGGATATAACCAGATTGCCGCCAAAGCGTCCACAGGGCCCTCGATCAGGACAAGCAGGGGCTGGCGGGATCCTCGAGGGGACAATCGCATGACCTCCTCCATGCGTCCCCGGTTTGGCCGTAATCGCTTTCGGGTGCGTTTCCCAGCCGCGGTCAGGGCCTCGACCTGCACCGCGACCACGTTGCCGGCCGCGTCGGTGAACGCGAACAGCAGGGCTCCGTCGGCGTCTCCGGGCAGCTTCAAGGGTTGTTCAGTTTGGGGGACGGGGACCTGGTGCGCGGCCTGGCGGGACAGCCAGCGCACGGTCTCGAAGGGCAGATTCGGGGATCCGGCCAAATCGACGCCGGGCCAGATCCAACGCCTGGACAGGTAGACACGTCCGGGGGTGTCGTCGGCCCGGACCCCGGCATCCCACAGCTGGCCTGCGTAGGCAATCGCCTGAGGGTCTTCCTCTTTGTGGACAGGTGTCGAGGTGGAGGTCGTGGATCGAGGCTTGGCGGGCTTCTGAGCGGTTCTGGTGCGGTTCGACGGGGGTGCTCCGGTCCGACGTCGGTCTGACTTGGCCGGTATCCGCCCTTCGCGTTCCAGCCAGGCCATGGCCGCGGCGCGGTCGCAATCCTTCTGTTTTTTGATCAGCTTCAGCACGCCGCCGGAGTCGCCGCTTTCCCAGTCCTTGAAGGTGCCAGCCCGGTCACCGCCAACATGAACCGCCAGCGAACCCTTCCCTCGATACCGCCAGGTGTTCCCGCCGTTGTCGACCGACGTAGGTTCTCCCAACAGGCGGCGGGCCACCTCCGCCATCAGGGCGGCGAAGTCGATGTTGTCCGCGCTGCTCAACAGGGTAGTCCTCAAACGTGAAACCGTTCGTCGCGCTCGAGCTTCTCGACGATGGCCAAACGAACCCACGCGGCCAGCGAGTCGACGGACTCGTCTTTTTCTATCGCCTGATGCATTCTCCGGAGAAGCCTCGGGGAGACACGGGACCAGACCTGCTCGATGAAGGAATACGGTTTGGGGGGCATTCCAGGTTGCTCCATTGAAGGGGGGGTAATGGAACGGGTTCACAAACAACTGAGCTTTACATCTCACACCTCCTATGCAACCGCGTCTTTGTTTAGTTGTCAACATGGTTCTGACCAGGGGAAAAATAAAGCTTCCGAGCAGTCAGGTTTCATTAGGAACCATAGTTTTCCAGGATATTCCGGGAGGTCCCGCTCAATCCGCTCAAAAAAAATACCAAGTCGGGCGTTTCCATCCCTACTCGGCGCATTTGACCAGGAACCAGAGGATGCGGCGGCAGCCCATACGAGCTTCCTCCCCTGCCGGTCGGGTTTAGCCGCTGGAGCTGATCCTAATGCGTCGGACGACACCGGCGAAACTCCCTTGTACCATGCGGTAGACCGAGGGGACTTGGCTGCCGTCACCGTGCTTTTTGAATGCGGGGGCCGACCCAAATCCCTTTTCCGGAGAAACTTTCCTGCACCTTGCGGTACAGGGAAACGACCTGGCTGTCGTTGCCGCACTTCTGAACGCCGGAGCCGATCCAAATGTGGAGGACTGGGAATACGGATGGACCCCTCTACAGGAAGCGGATCATAACGAATATTAGGAGACAACAGGAGACAACCAGAAAATGGTCGCTGCGATGATAGGCGGTTCAAGACGAAGAAACGCCTCCAGAACAAGGGGATGACCCAGGAAACAGGCCGTGGCTAAGGCCCACCGCCTGAACGCTGGACCACGAATCGTCTCGGCCGGCCTTACCCCCTCAACCCAGGCGGTCCTGATTGGATGGCGAGTCCAGCCGGTTCGCGGTGCTTATCGGCGACCAGGAGCAGGGTCCGGGTCGAAGGGCAGGAAGTGGTCCCCGACCTTGGACCTAAGTCGGATAAAGGCACCAAGCACGGACGCGCACGAGGAGGCGGTGCTTTCTTGTCAGAGCTCTCGTGCGATTTTCGTCGAGCGGTTCGGTGGGATCACTTTGCTTCCCTTTCCAAACAGATCTTTAACCCTGGGATAAGCTCTTTCGGAAAGCTGGCTTCCGCCGCTTTTTTTTTGAAAAAAATTCAAACCCCGCGATCACAGCGAGGGGGCTGACTCGCTGAGATCCGCACCGGTCGCGCGGGACTCCGGCGCTTGGGCACCCCCGGACGGTCCCCCCCTCGCGCGTTCCTTCGCGCCTGGTGCCGACGCACCTCCCGCGCGGGCGGCGTCCCGCGCGCCGAGCTGAAGCGGGGGGCGGTGCGGCGGGCGTCGCCCTCCGTTGCTTCCGCAGATCTCGCTTGTCGCCCCCTTCGCTCCCCTTGCCCAACTGAACGAACGTGCACTGATGCCACGGGCCATTCACCCCGTTTTACTTTCGATAAACACAAATATGCGAAGTTAAAACCCCGCCAAAAGGGTGCACGCCCGAGCACCTTTTCAGGTGGGCCTTGCAGGTTGCTATGGGCCAGGGGATTCAGGCTGGGGCGCTGCTTGCCGCGTTCGCTGATGGGCGATTCGACGACGTGGAGGACCTGCGCCAGACGCTGGTAGGATCGGTCGAATCGTAGTGTCGGGGAAGACTTCTCGCACCGAGGCGGCTGGCTCGCTTGCGCACCGCCGCAGGGGTCCGCCTCATCTGATCGGCGAGGTCCTTCAAGCGGCTGATCCACACATACTTCCCGTCGTCGTCCAGGCACAAGAGGAAGGGGCCTTGCGTTGCGTTGAAACGCGCCGCCCGGCGTATTTCCTCGTCCTCGGCTTCGGTCCAGGGCCGGCCGCGTCCTCCGCATCGCCGTTTCGCTCTCTCCTTCGGCGGCATCGCTCTTATTCCCTTCAATAATCTCCGCAATTCGGGAGATCGGCGTGGACGGTAACTGTCGGCGCCGATACGACTGGCGCGCTTCAACACGGCCGCGTAGGACCGCCCCAACTCTTCGGCGATCTGCCTGAAACGGCCATGATACCGGCGGCGGTGCCCCCGTATCGAAATCCCCTTGGCGTTCTCCTTCGCAAGGGCGCGAAGGCGATCATCTTCTTCGGGTGTCCAAATGCGACCGCGTGCCATTCTCAGACCATGGTATCGAACTCGTTCCAGTAGACGATCTCACCATCCGGGTAAGGGGCGCCGATCGGCTCCTCAACAGGCTGCGGAGGCGGAGGTGCGGGCGCCCTGGGCACAGGCGCCGTCTTCTCTTGGGTGGGGTTTGACTGCTGCCGGTGAACGCCGATGCGCTGAGCACGTCGGCGCACGGCCTCGGGGGTTCGGCCGAACTCGTCGGCGAGCTGCCCAACACGGTCCAGGTAGCCAGGATCCGAACCGGCAATCCGGCGGATTTGTGCGTCCTCTTCCGGCGTCCAGAGGCGTCCTCGAGCCATTGTTCACCCCTTTTTCGTGGATTTCCCTATTTCCAGGTGCAAATCGACGTTCGAATGGAATATGTGACAAAAACGAGAAAAGGAGTCCAATCCTGAAAACTCTGATAACTCCTTATGAAGTATAGGGATAATCAAAATGGCCATAGTATTGTCATAAGTTGGATTCGTTTCTGCGACGGGTCAAAAAACAGCGTGAGGATACCCCCCTGACCGGGGGTGTCTCAATTGTTCACCCCCCCCCCGGGTGTTGGTTGTTGCACTGAAAACCGCCCAGGTACCAAGGACGATCTTTGAGGAAGAGCGTCCCCCTTCTCTCTATCCTGGCGCTATAAAGCAGCGCAAGGATAGGCCCCCGGCCTTGTGATCGGGCTCTCCTTCGAGCGTTCCTCCTTTCTCCCGGAACGGGGTCCAGCAGGGGCAAGCGGTCCCGAGGCGGGCGGACGCGGCGCTGTCCGGGCTAAATTCGCAACTTAATGAAACGTCCTGGCGGCGCTTGCATTGTCCAGCACCGCCCCGCTATTCAGCGAAACCGCCTGAGCCTTTATGTGGCCGGTTTCGCGAAACGTCCTGCACCCTTACGAAAAAAGAGTTGCCCTACGTGGGGTAGTTACGTATTATCCCGGGGCAAGATGCTTTCACTCACCCCAACAGGACGACAAGAGACATGGCCAACCGATGCACTCGGGGTCGGTTCCGGTTGGGCAAGGAGGACTATGTGTTCGCGGCTTTCATGGCCGTGATGTTCGCCCTGCTCGCCGTCAACCGGCTGACGGGCGGTGCGCTCGATGCGGCCTTTCAGGCATGGAGGGCGGCGCCATGATTCAGATCACGAACGGTTTGACCTATGACAACCTCCGCGCCGTCGACTTGCAGCAGGACGTGGCCGTGCTCGACGACGGCGAGGCGGTGGCCCTTCGGGACCTGCCGGTTTCGGACCTACTGACGCTCTCGCAGGCTGCATCGCGACAAGACGATTGGAACCTCGTCGACTACCTGAAGGGGCTGACCCCTCCCGTGTTCGTCGAGCACCTCGGGGCGGCCATCGTGTGCTCGATGGACCCTACCGTAAATGCGGTCGGCGTCGAGGCGTGCTTAAGGGAAATGCACGACACCCTGTCCGGTCTCGATGCGGACACCTTCCGGCGTGAAATCGAAGTATCGAAGTGCTGCGAGATGTTGGATCCGGGTTTCCTGTTCCGCATGGCCAAGGCGCAAGGCATGAGGCGCGCCTTCATCGATGCTCAACCCTTCGTCGAGGCGGCGGTGGCCTGATGCCTGTGTCCCGCGATCTCGAATGGATGGTCTACGGGATCACGGTCCGTCGTGTAGTCCGGCTCTATCCGCTGTCGGGCTACACGGCGGACGGCCACGATGCCTTCATCCGGCGCTTCGTGTTTCGCGTTCGCTTGGAGCGGCTGCGGCTGATGGCTGCGGTCGCTCGCGGCGACCTCGACTTCATGGTCTGATCCCGAATGGACAACAAACCCCTCGTAACCCTGCGGCGCTCCCGCGATGCGATGGAGCGCAAGCGGGCCGCTGTTCCCGGTTGGGTGTGGTCCTGCCTGTGCCGGGACGGTTAGCGATTGGGCTTCGGTCAGCGTGCCGGCCAACGTCTACACCCTGCGATGCCGGCGCTGCGGCATCGTGAGTCTCACAACCGGAAAAGGATTGAAACCATGCGTAAACCCGGACACTGCACTTGCGGCCTGAAGCTCATTGAGCGCGCCGACATGCTGGTGTGTCCTGCCTCGTCGGCCTGGCCGAAGGCGACAAGATCCTCGCACAGCGAGTTCTCCAACCCTGTCCGCTGCTCGAAGTCTTCGCCGTGGGGCTTGATCGAGCACACGGACACCCTCGCCGATGGCGTCGACCTCGTCGCTACGGCTTCCCACGGCGGCCTGCGGCTGTCCGTCGAGGTTCAGGACCGTCTGCCGGCTCACCTGCTCATGGGCTTCCTGAATGGCTCGGGATGGGCCGAGGAGGATTGCGAGGCGCCCATCGTGCTAGCGCTGTTGGACCTGATCGGCGAAAAGGGCAAGTGCCTTGCGTTGATGATGGCCATGAAGATCGAGCGCTACCGCGCCGCGGTGCCGCTGCTGGAGGACCTGACCGGCCTGACGGCCGTCGGCCTCGTCGACGGCGCTGCCGACCCTGCCAGCTCGCGCAAGGTCTGCCCTCGCTGCGACACCCGCCTTGCTGGCACCGACGATGCGGACGGCCTGTGCGCGCCCTGCCGGGAGTTTGCCGGCGAATCCTTCCCCCTCAAGCTCGGTCCGCCCGTTTCGGTCGGAAAACCGGCCTATCTGAAGTACCGGTAGGCATCTCAGCGCCGGGGCCTGTCTCCCTCTCAGGCACCGGCGCTGCTCGGTCCCCGAATCGACGGGCTGACGAGCCTCCTGCAATCGGGCGGGGGGCAAGAAACCGGAAAGGACGAAAACCGATGAAGCACACCAACGGCAACGGGGCCGGGGCTGACGACAGGCAAGGGGACGCCGTGAAGCGGTCGTATAACACGCTCCTCAAGCTGCACCGCACCGCCGTGCTGGCCGGGGATCGGATGGCCTGCATCGCGCTGGCGGCCGAGGCGAAACCGTGGACCCTGCCGGCCTACCTGTTCCGCTTCGACGGGGGCAAGGTGCGGCTGCGGCGGGCTGCCGAGATCCGCGCCGGCGGCGATCTGGACGACATCGAGTTTGATACCGCCGTGAAGATGGCCGACGACGTGCAGTGCAAGTACTGGATTCAGAACGCCATCGACGCCTATGACCGGGCCGGCGACTTCGACGTGCTGGAGCGGGTGGCGCTGGAACTGGCCGCCCGTCCTCTCGACAAGCGGCTGGAGGTTCAGTTGCACCCCGAGCACGGCATGGACGCCGGGAAAATCCTGAAGGCGGCGGCGGCCGACTTCGCCAACTGGGTACCGTTCGACTTCCGGCGCTTCCGCCATCCGGCGCGGGCGCAGTACGAGAACGGGCTGCACACCCTCAACGGCGAGCACTGGAAGGCACAGGTACGGCGGGCGCGGGATGTGGTCGAGGAACAGGAGCGCATCGCCGAGGCCACCCGGCACAGGCAGCGGATCCGCGACGAAGTGCGCGGCGAGGTCTGCGTCGAGGTCCGGGCCGAGGTCGCCGCCGAGCTGCAGGAGATCATCCACGCCGAGCCGACGAACGCGGTCCGCGAAGTCTTGGGCCGCATCGCCTGCCGGCTGTTGGAGTAGGCACAAAAAGGGAGGGGAGGACCGCGCAAGGTCCCCCCCTCCCACAACACACCATCACCCTCTGTCAAGGAGAATGGATAGCCATGAAGATGCACACCCCCGCAGACCGCGTCACCTGCGCCCGTCCGGCGCACGGGGCCGACAGGGTATCAGCAGAGACCGGCCCGGTGTACGACGGCCCTCTGGCGACTCCTACGTGCCGCGAGCGGCTGATTTCGGACGGTGCCGAGTCCATGCGCGATTCGGAGCTGCTCGCCGTGGCCTTGGGCAGCACCGAGGAGGACGCCCGCGAGATCGCCGAGCGCTTCGACTTCGGTGAGCTGGTCAACCTGAGCGTCGACAAGCTGGCTGCCTTGCGCGGCGTCACGTCCTGCCGCGCGGCGCGTCTGCTGGCCGCCGTCGAGATCGCCCGCCGTGCGCTGGATCGCGGCATCGGCATCCTGCCCGTCATCAGCACCCCCACCGAGACGATTCCGCTGCTGGCCGACATCAAGGACGAACCGAAAGAGTTCTTCGTCTGCCTGTATCTGAACGCCCGCAATCAGGTGATCCACAAGGAGGTCGTAAGCATCGGCTCGCTGTCGGCCTCCATCGTCCACCCCCGCGAAGTGTTCCGGGTCGGCGTGGCCAAGTGCGCGGCGTCGGTCATCCTCGCCCACAATCACCCCTCCGGGGACGTGTCGCCCTCCAAGGACGACATCGACCTGACGCACAGGCTCCGGGAGGCCGGGCTCATCATGGGCATCGAGGTCCTCGATCACATCATCATCGCCCGCTCGGATTTCTGCAGCCTGAAGGAGACGGGCATCGTATGAGCAAACAAACCGCCTACCCGCCCGAGCGCATCGAGAAAGCGGCGCGGATCTACCGCACGACCGGCGACGCGGCCGCTGCCCTCGGGATCGCCCCGTCCAGCTTCGGGCGGCTCTGCCGGCGCTACGGCATCCCGACCCCCCGTCAGCGGCGCACCGCTCGCCGCACGGCTGCATAGAGGGCAAGGGGGGCCGGTTTGGGGCCGGCCCCCCTGCCCATCACGCTGAGGAGGAAAGAACGGAATGGGCAACAACCTGACCCCCGCGCTGAGTGTCACCGTCGAGATCCGGGACGGGGACATCAAGCACGGGCAGATCGCCAAGTGCCGCTCCTGCCCTGCGGCGCTGGCCGCGAACCGGGCCACCGGCTGTTTCTGCGATACCGGCGGCGTTCACCTGATCGCCTACGACAACGGGCAATTCATCGAGAACAGCAACCTGCTGGCCGGGCTGCTTCCCGCCGAGGCGCGGGTGTGGATCGCCCGCTTCGACGAGCAGCGGAACGGGCTCGTGTACCATGACCCCGCCCCGTTGGACTTCCCGCTGGACCTGTACCGGGTGACGGACTTCACCAAGCGGACCTATGACCCTCAAGTGCGGGAGATGCTGGCCGACGCGGCGGAAGTCTACCTGTCCGTCGCGCAGATCATCGAGGTCGACCCCACCCCGCCGTCGAAGGCTTCGCGGGCCGCAACCTCCATTTCAAGTGGCGGTTCGGACGCTATCGGCACGGGGCCGGGCCGACTATCGCCGACGTCTACCGGCAGGCAGCTGAGGCCGGGGCCGACTTCGTGATGCACCGGGGCCAGAAAGCCATCAGGCGGCTGCCGGACAAATACCGGAGAACCGGCTGAATCCCAACGAGAGGGGCGCACGGGCTCGCCTGTGCGCTTCTGTCCCCCCTTACCCAAATGGAGAACCCCATGACCGAACAGACCCGACAGGAGCCGCGTCCGGCCCTGCCCATGCCCGCCGTCAATCAGGTGTGCATCGCCGGCAGGCTGCACATGGACCCCGAGTACCGCATCACCGACGAGGGCCAGCCGCGTCTGTCCCTGCGGCTCGTCGTCCACCGCTCCTACCGCGACCGCGACGGCGAATGGCAGGACGAATGCCACTACTTCAACGTCATCGCTCGCGGCAAGGAGGCCGAATACGGCGCCTGCGGCCTCCGCAAGCAGTCGCCGGTGTTCGTCACCGGCAGGCTGGCGTCGCACTCGTGGCGGGACGACGACGACAACCCGCACTCGATCGTCGAGATCGAGGCGCGGCGGCTGCAACCGCTGGACTAAACCGGGGGGGCGGACGTGCCCGAGTATACCAGGGCGCGTCCGCCCCTCTTAACGACTCTGAGAGGTGAGAATTCGAATCATGACCGTATCCCACATCGAGATGATTCCGCTGAGACAGCTGTGCCTGTCTCAACACAACGTCCGCACCACCCCCGCGTCGCAGGCTGACGACGATTCGCTCGAAGCGTCCATCGAGGCTCATGGGGTCCGTCAGAACCTCAACGTCCTGCTGTCCGGACACCCCGAGGCCGACGACGCCTACGAGGTCGTGGCCGGGGGCCGTCGCCTCGGGGCGCTGACGCGCTTGGCCGCAGCCGGCAAGATCGACCGCGACACCTACCCGGTACCGTGCCTCATCATGGGCGACAAGGACGAGATCGGGGAGATCAGCCTTGTCGAGAACGTGGTGCGCGCCGACATGCACCCCGCCGACCAGGTGGAAGCCTTCCGCGGGCTGCACGAGGCCGGGCATACCGTCGAGGAGATCGCCGAGCGCTTCGGCGTGACCCCGGTAACCGTCGAGAAGCGGCTGCGGCTGGCGACCGTCCACCCCGACCTGCTGCAAGCCTACCGGGACGAGGAGCTCAACCTGGAGGCCCTGATGGCCTTCACCGTGTCGCCGGACCCCGAGGCGCAGTTGACGTGTTTCAAGGCGGTAGAGGGCCACTATCACGTCAACCCGCGCTCGATCCGCTCGGCGCTGGTCGAGGAGAAACTGAACGGCGGATCGGCGGCGGTGCAGTTCGTCGGCGTCGAGGCGTACGAGGCCGCAGGCGGCACCGTCACGCGGGACCTGTTCGCGGAAAACGACGAGGCCGGCGTCTACATCGACGACCCGCAACTGCTCAAAACGCTGGCGACAAGCAAGCTGAACGAGGTCGCCGCCGAGTTGAAAAAGGAGGGCTGGAAGTGGGTCGACGTGCTGCTCGAGTACGACTACACCGCGCTGGCCGGCTACGGCCGCTTTCACGCCCCGAGCCGGAGCCTACGCCCGAGGAGGCCGCCAAGCTGGAAGAGCTTGAGGAGAAGATGGGCACCTTGCACGAGGCGTACGACGACAACGAGGACGACGGCGGCGACGAGTGGGACGAGGACGAATACGAAAGGCTGGAGCGGCAGCACAACGAGATCACCGGCGCCGTCGAGCAGCGGACCGCGTTCCTTCCCGAGCAGATGGCCGCGTCCGGCGTGTGCATCTACCTGGCCCACGGGGGCACGGTCCGGGCGGAAAGCGGCCTGATCCGTCCCGACGACGCGGCGGCCGCTCAGGCGGTGGTCGAAACGGGCAGCAACGGCCACGCCGGCAACGGCACCGTGAAGCCCCGGACGAAGGCCCCCTCAGCGTCCAACCCGGAGGCCGAGGCCCGCAAGGACGCCGGGGTGTCGCAGGCGCTGGCCGACGACCTGAAGCACATCCGAACCTCAATAGTCAAGGCGGAACTGGCCACCCGGCCCCTCGTTGCGGTGGACCTGCTCATCTTCCAGCTTGGCCGGCAGATGCTGGGCGACCGCCTCTACTACGACCGCCGCGCGCTGGAGCTTTCCGCAGAGGTCACGGCGACGCATCCGCCGCCGCGCACCAACGACGACGGGTTCGCCCAAAACAACCCCGGCGAGGCGCGGTTTCGGGAGATCGCGGCGGCCCTCACCCAACGCCACGAGCCGTGGCTGGCCACGAAGGAGGAGCGCACGGTGCGGGAGTGCTGGCAAGCCTTCTGCGAGGTCCCCGAGAACGACAAGCAGGACGTGCTCGCCTTCTGCGTCGCCTCGATGCTGACCAACCAACTCGGCATCGAGACCGGCAGGGCCGTCGAGCTGGAAGCCGCCATCGAGCGCCTCGGGCCGCCGTTTGCCGAGGTCCGGCTGTCCAAGGAGGTGTTCTGGAACCGCATCCCCAAAAAAGCCATCCTCACGACGATGGCCGAAACCGGCGACGAGGAATGGGCCGATGGGTTCAGGGGCTACAAGAAGGGCGAGCTGGCCGAGCACGCAGAGGCGATCTTCCGCAACCCGGACGGCGAAGTGCTGTCCGACCGGGCCAAGGATCGCGTGCGGCGCTGGACGCCTCCCGGCTTCGATCCCAACCCCGGCGACGGCGGTTGATGGCAAGGGGGAGCGTTTGCCGGCGCTCCCCCTGAATCGGTCCCCGAATCAACGGGCTGATGAGGGCGCGGCACTTCCGCCGCGTCCAAGAAACCGCAAGGAGAATCATCATGAGAGCAGCTATCACCCTCGCCCTCGTCGGGATGCTGGCCGGCGCAAGCACGGCGCAGGTCGGGACGTGGGAGACCGAACAGGACGGCGAGGGCCTGATCCTGCACCTGGGCGACGATGCCGTATGTCGGTGTCCGCCACGATCCCCCTGGGCACCGACACCCTGACCGTCGAGTACTCGGGGACGTGGGAGACGGACGGGGACTCCCTGCGGGTCACCGTCGATCCTTCCACCCTGACCTTCAACGGGCAGACGCAGGAGGAGCTGGTCGACGAGCTGGTGGCCCTGCTGGTGGCCGCGATGGAGGAGATCACCGGCGAGAAGCTGACCGGCGAGGAGATCGCCGCCGCGCGGGAGGAGATCCTCGCCGACATGGAGGCCGGCCTCATCGAGGACACGCCGCTTTTCTTCGAGGTCGCAGGGGACACCCTGACCCTCACCGACGAGGAAGGGACCGTGACCGTGCTGAGAAGCGGGCCGCCGGCTTGAGTACCGGCCCGCAGGCAGACAATCTTTAGGGGAACACCGGGGAGGCGATGACGAAATGGAGGAGGAACGGAAACCCCTGACGCCACGGGATTTCGAGGCCGCCGCCGCGGTCGACCAGGAGGCGGCCGACGAGCGACGCCGGGAAAACGGGCGCCTCAAAGCCGAGTGGATCGAGCGCAACAGGAAAGCCGCCCTGGGCTGGCGCATCCTCAATCGCCTCCTCCGTGTCCTGAGGGGGCTGCTGTGAACGGGGAGCAGGACCGCCCCAGTATACCAGGGAGTGGATACCAAAGAGGGAAAGGGAAAGACCATGAAGTGCAGTGTGTGTCCAAAAACCATTCCAGCCGCCCGGCTGAGAGAAAAGCCGAACGTCAAGACCTGCTCCGAGGCCTGCTCAGGGATACGACAGGGGAACAAGGCCAACAATCGCTGGAAGTCCTACTATCAGCGCCTTCGGAAAAACCTCGGGGAGATCAAGCACGTGCCCCTGGTCGACGGCACCGAACTGAAAGTCCGCAAGGGCCACGTCGTCGGCGTGAAGCAACCCGAAGGGGGCAGGTGGCAACTGGCCGTGGTAGTGCGCGCTACGAAGGAGGGCAGGGCGATTCATGCCTGCCCCGCCAGCGAATGGGACCCCGGAATGAAAGTCACCTCCGACACCCGGTTGGCCGGCGCTCAGATAGCCGTCCTGCCGCCCGAATGGGCCGAGTATCAGACCCTGGCCTCCGAGCTCGAGGAAAGGCGGTTTCCGTATCTGGAGGAACTGCAGGAGGCGTTGGAGGAACGGAGGGAGGCGTTGACCCAGGGGTAAAAGCCAGCTGCTGCGGGGGCAGTTGTTGACCCCGTTTTTTTGGAGGGAATAGGGCGCGTCCCTCTGTTTGGCGAGTCAGACAACAAAGTATCCTGAATTGTTGTCCCCTGACTTCAGGTTTGTCGATGAGACCACCCTGACCGAAACGGTAGGCCGAGAGCAGGAGGGCAATACGGTAGAGCGTGTATTCAACACCTATCGCGACATTGACTTCGGTCTGTACGGCGACGTTCGCGAGGAAGCCGACCATGGGTGCCTGGTCGTGTGCGGCTGGGTCCAAATGCGCCTGGTCCTCGACTCGGAGTCTGGTTTTATAGTCAACGACGAGACCTGTCTGACCGCCTGCCCGAACATCGCAGATGGGCTGTGGCCCTGACCGAATGGCGGATTGTGCGGGCCGTGCCTCCCGCCCGGGAAAAGGAAGGGTTTGAGGTGGTGACCTGGGGAGAAGTGAGGCGTCTTTTCCCAAGAGAAGGGCGGGGTGAAACTAACCCCTGTTGAATACTTGACCCTTTTCATCAGCCCCTCCCGTACTTGATCCGCGCCACGCTCCCTGGGCGGCCAGCTGACCGCGTGCGTAGTGACCGGCATCTGCAGCGACGTCCAGCCGCCCGTCTGCATGCATTTCGACCAAGTCGGCCCCCGCAGGCCGCCAGCGACTGGGCGCCCCCGACCCTCAGCGAGTGGCCGGAGATAGGCCCCTCGATCCCCGGCCTCGGGGCACCTGCACTTGATGATGTTGCGCACAGACACCGTCCTCAGGCCGGTTTGGCCGACCGTTCCGCCCCGATGCAAACGGCGGAACAACGGCCCTTCCTGGATGCCGGAGGCTTCCAGCCAAGCCCGGGTCCGGGCCACCGTCGGAGAACCCAGATACACCACCGCACCGGTTCTTTGCGGATCATTCTTGCTCGACCGGATCAGGAGAGGTCCCGAGCCGTCGGGTTGGAAGGTGAGGTCCTCGATCAGGAGCGCGGCCGCCTCGTTCAGGCGCAGCAGCCCGTCCGACATGGTGTCGATCAGGGCCGCATCGCGCAGACCCGCTAGGTCACCGCAAGGCGGTCGCTGTGGCGGCCACGGCCGCGGCTTGGGGAAAGTCGACTCCGGCCACCTGGCCCCGTCCCCGGTCGTGGCCCAGTCGGCGGATGCCCACAAGCACCCGTTCGGTCAGGCGACCGATCGGCCAGGCGACCGATCGGCGCTCGGGTTCCGCGCAGCTTGGCACGAAACCGGAGCCCGGCCACGATCTGGCCGCAGGTCGACGGCGATTTGTCGGCGGGGAACTTTCCAGACAGGTAGTCGGCCACCAAATCATCCGTGATTTCATGGCCGGCCGCCGCCTCGTCGAACGCCCTCAGCGCCGCTTTGTAGGCCCGGCGAGTGTGCGCCGACCGGGAGGCGGAAAGCAGCTGCTTTCCGCCTCCCGGGGGGTCAGGCTGCTCAACCTCCCCCGAGCCGGACCCACCGCCAGGCCGAAAACGGCCGGGCGGTGGGACTTCAACCGGTGGGCTTCCGGTTACGAAGCCACCTGTGGATGTCCGAGCCCCGCCAGCCAACGGCGCGGGGACCCAGTTTCAGGCGTTTGGGGAAGTCGCCCTTCTTCTCCCAGCGCCGCAGGCTGCTCCGGCTCACGCCGGTCATCTCGATAACTTCTCGCTCACGGAGAATCCTCCTGGATTCGTCCATAACCACATGACTCCGTTCTTCACTTGGCGTCGGACATACCTGTCCCGACGCCAAGTGACGTTGTGTGGTGGCTATTGGATTCCCGGTGCTTAAAAAAGCGGCGCCGGGCTGGCTCCAGGAGGAACCCGAAGAGGGTTGGTTTCGGGCTCTACTTTCTCCGGCCTAAGTGTGGCGTTCCTGAAACGACTGAACCGTTCGGTATATTTTCCTGTCGATTCCCGGTGCGAACTGCGGCACCGAGCTAGCCGCAGGAGGAGCCGAGCCTCCCGGCCCCGCCTGAGACGTACGAAATTCTTTTGCAACGACATAAAATTGGGGGTAGTTGATCGACGGGTCAAGAGGAAAATGGGCCATTGCAACGGCTTTGAAACAAACCAACCAAATTTTATTTTTTGGAGTGGTGTCACAATACCCCTTTTGTGGTGTCACTATACCCTCCCTGTTTTTACTTGATCCGCGCGACGGGAGGTGAATTTAATTTTATTCTTCCTGCCGGTAGGTGGCTTTTTATGCTGTAAGTAGTCAGCCAGAGCGCGGTCCCCAGATACTTTCGAATCCATGAGGTTGTCCTTTCCCATATTGGTGTGACCGGATCGCTGTTGCCTCCGGCCCCGATCTGTTGTAGGGCCAATAGTACCAGCTCTACCAGCAATCCTCCATCAGCTTGCGGCGCAGATCGAACAGATCGCTTCTCCGATAGGCCGCTTCCGTCTGGTCGTCGCTGACGTGGCCATATGAACTCACGCACCGTGTCCGAAACGGCTAGCGACGAAGGCAGTTCATTCACTCAGGACGACTGGCGGTTTTTTTCCGAGGCTTCGTCGGCGGGCGGGTGTCCATCCACTTCTCGACGTCCGACTCCCTCCAAGCAACCGCGCGAGCCCCCAGCCGCACGTTTCTGGGAAACTCGTTCCGCTTCATCATCCGCCAGATCGACGTCCGGCTCAGAGCAGTGCGCTTAAGAACCTCCGGAAGACGAAGGAATCTTTTTTCTTCCGCCATTGCACATTTCTCCTTTTTGGGCATACCTATCCCAAGTCAGGCTTAATCGGGTGTCGATTAAAGCCTGACAGTTTGTCGTTGTGTTGTGGCGCTGGGATCTCCGGAGAGGTAGCTGCTTCAGGGGGGGGAAAGCAGAGAGGCTCTCTGAGCGTCTTAACCCCGAAACACCTTTACAGCTTATGCTACGGAATAAAACGAAAATACTGCGCGCGGATACGTCAAGGGAAAAATGGCCGAAAATCTCCCCGTATTAGGTACGAAATTGTATGGCATTAAAAAAAACATTTCAGAGGCGTTCAGATTCCAAGGTGGTTATCACTTTGCGGGGTCAGACCTCCAGATACGCCTCCCAATCCTCCATCAGCTTGCGGCGCAGATCGAACAGATCGCTTCTCCGGTAGGCCGCTTCCGTCTGGTCGTCGTTGACGTGGGCCAGGGCGAGTTCGCAGACCTCCCGGGGCGCGGCCGAGCACTCGGCGGCCCAATCGCGGAAGCTGCTCCGGAACCCGTGCGGCACCGCGGCAATGCCCAGGTGCTTGACGAACTGCGACAGCGACCCATCCGACTGTTTGCCGCCGCGCGAGCTGGGGAACACCAGCCCCGAGCCGTCGTCGAAGGCGCGCGCCTCTTCCAGCACCGCCAGGGCTCGCCGAGCCAGCGGCACCCGGTGCTCCCTGCCCTTTTTCATGCGCTCGGCCGGGATCGTCCACGCCTCCCCGTCGATTTCGTCCCAGCGCGCCCCCCGGACTTCATTGGAGCGCGTCGCCGTGAGCACGAGGAACTCGAGAGCCAGCTTCTTCAGCGGCCAGGTGTCGACGCCCCGCATCGTGCGCAGGGCCGCGCCTACCTCGCCGTGCGGCAAGGCTTTGTAGTGGACCTTCACCGTCTCGTTCTTCGGCAAGGCCGCCTGGATGGCGTCGCCGGCCGGGTTGTCCTCGCGGTGGCCCTCGGCAACCGCCCACTTCATCACCGCCGAGATGCGCTGGCGCACCCGCTTGGCCGTCTCCCGCCGCGACGACCAGATCGGCGTGATGACGGCCAGCACGTCCGACGTGGTGATCTTGTCCACCGGCTTGCGCCCGAGCTTCGGCATGGCGTACTCGCCGAGACTCTTGCGCCAGTTGTCCTCCGACCGGCCCCCGTTCTTCCAGGTCTCGGCGTGAATCCGGATGACGGCCTCGGCGGCGGCGGCGAAGGTGGGAACGCGGGAGGCGGCGCGTTGGGCGCGGGGGTCTGAGCCCTGCTCGACGGCGCGGCGATTGGTCAGCGCCTTGTCCCGCGCCTCCTTGAGCGTCACTAGCGGATACGGCCCGAGCCCGACGTTGGTCAGCTCCCCGTCGATTCGCAGCCGCTGGCTCCACGTCTTGGACAGCCGCCCGTTGTCCTCCCTAGGCTTGACCAGCAGCGAGAGCCCGAAGCCGCCGCGCCCGTCGCCGTAGCGGCCGGACCGGTTCACGTTTCGCACGAAGGTTGCCGAGAGCATTTTGGGACGTTGCATGGGTCGATGTTCTTCCTTGTTGGCGTCCGTGAGTTATGTCCCACGTTATCACAAAATTACCGCCATGTCAAGGGATCTTATGAAACGTCAGGAAACTACGTATAAGCCGTAAACGATTTAAATACAGTCGATTACAGAAACTTTACGGTTGGGTAGGAAATGGTATGAAATACCAAAACAGTGGACAGGTCTTCCACTTGAGAGCCGTCGAGGTTGGACCGTTGAATCCGGTCGCTGCCGTAGTCGGTCCAGTAGAGCTTGCCGGCGACTGCGTCCAGAGCCAGGCCGCGCGGGTTGACCAGGCCGCTGTCGACGACGTCCTCCACCCCGGAGCCGTCCAGGTGAGACCGCCGGATCCGGTCCGCCTCCGCGTCCGTCCAGTAGAGCCGGTGGACGGGCCCGAGGTTCGCGGCTCCGACGAGGACGGCGAAGCGCTGCACCGCCTCCAGGCCCTCCGGGTCGCGGGCGGTCACCGCAATCGTGGCCCGGCCCGCGGACAGCGGGTAGACGGTCACCAGGGAATCGGCCGCCTCGACCCGGGCTACCGCCTCGTCGCTCGATGAAGCCGCGTAGGTCAGGGCGTCGCCGTCCGGGTCGCTGGCGGCCGCCGCCAGGGTCAGGGTGTCGCCGGCCGCCGCGGTCCGGTCGGCCAGTGGCGCCAAGGTGGGGGCCCGGTTGCCGACCGCCCCAGCGGTTCGCACCAGGGCCAGGCCCCGCGGACTCAGCAGGCCCTCGGTCACCAGGTCTTCGATTCCGGAGCCGTCGAGGTTGGACCGCTGGATCTTGCCGGTGCCGCTGTCCGTCCAGTAGAGCTTGCCCGCGTCCGGATCGAGGGCCAGGCCCCGGGGCGTGTGCAGTCCCTCGGTCACCAGCTCTTCCACCTCGGAGCCGTCGAGGTTGGCGCGCTGGATCCGGTCGGTGCCGTTGTCCGTCCAGTAGAGCTTGCCGCCGGCTGCGTCCACGGCCAGCCCCCGGGGAAGGTCCAGGCCGGTGGTCACCAGGTCCTCCACTTCGGAGCCGTCGAGGTTGGCCCGCTGGATCCGGTCGCTGCCGCTGTCGGTCCAGTAGAGCTTGCCCGCGGCCGTGTCGAGAGCCAGGCTCAACGGCGTCTGCAGGCCGGTGACGAGGTCTTCCACTTCGGAGCCGTCGAGATTGGCGCGCTGGATCTTGTCCGTGCCATTGTCGGTCCAGTAGAGCTGGCCCGCGACCGTGTCCAGGGCCAGCCCCAAGGGGATGCGCAGACCGGTGGTCACCAGGTCCTCCACTTCGGAGCCGTCGAGGTTGGACCGCTGGATGCGGTCGCTGCCGTAGTCGGTCCAGTAGAGCTGGCCGGCCGCTGAGTCCACGGCCAGGCCGCGCGGATTGACCAGGCCGCTGTCGACGACATCCTCGATCCCGGAGCCGTCCAGGTTTGCGCGCTGAATGCGGTCGCCGTCCGCGTCCGTCCAGTAGAGCATCGGCGCATCCGCCGCGGCCACCGGGGCGCCGATCCCTTCCGGCAGCGACGGGTCGGACGGATCGGCGTGGTAGGCCTCGATGAGCCGGGCGTCGGCGAGATCGACCTGGCCGTCCCCGTTGACGTCTCCCAGGGTGATGTCGCCGTTGGCAAGGGACAGGGTCGGATCCTCGCTGTAGGAGGCGATGAGCAGGGCGTCGGCGAGGTCGACCCGGCCGTCCCGGTTGACGTCGCCCAGCAGACCCCCGGAGGCCACCTTTGCGCGGGGCAGGCGGGACAGCGTTTCGACCTGGATCTCGACCGGACCGGCCCCCACCCGGAAGGCCGGGTCGACGTAGGGGACCAGCCCAGGACCCGAGATTATTAGTCCGTAGAGCTTCTCCTCGCCGCGGGCCGAAGCCCTCGCCCCGCCCGAACCCCCTCCACCCCCCGGGACCCCCGGTCCGTCCAGCAGCACCATCGACCGCGTCAGGCGCTCCCCGCCCCCCAGCAGACGGTACAGGTACACCCCCGAGCCCACGCCTCGCCCCGAGGCATCGGTCGCGTTCCAGGTCGCCGTGTGGAAACCGGCCGGGCGCTCCCCGTCGACCAGGGTCGCCACCCGCTGACCCAGGATGTTGAACACCTCCAGGCGCAAACGGGTCGCCACCGGTACCTGATAGGGGATGATGGTCGAGGGATTGAACGGGTTGGGGTAGTTCTGGCCCAGGTGCAGGCGCGCCGGAAGGGGCGCGGCACGGCGCAGGGCCTTCAGGGGAAAGGCGAAGTAGCCGCTCTCATCCGCCGTGGCCCGCAGCGAGCGCCCCAGGTCGCCCTGGACGAACAGCCGCACCCGGGCCCCGGCCACCGGGGGGCCCGAGGACAGAAGCACCCGACCCTCCAGCAGCGGCTCGGCCCCGGCGGCGTCGGCGGCGCCTGACCCCGGTGCCGCGAGACTGCCGAGCACCGCCAGCAGCCATCCGAAACCGCCGGCACCCGGGAAAAAGGCCGAGGAGCGCCGGGCCGCCAGAGTGCGGGAGGTATCGATGGGGTTCTCCAGTCGCAAGGTCGGCCGCATGCAGGACCGGGGGTGCCGAAGCCCCGGCAGGAACGCACCGGGGGCCTGCGCGTTCGGATCCTGTGGATGTATGCAAAGACTGTGCCATCTGGGAAGAAATCAAGCTAACTACTTGCAGATAAACGAGTTGAAGAAATTCAGGAGAAGCCGGGGAAAAGGGGTCGAGTGTCGCATTTTGAAACACTCCTGCGCCTGCTCCGGGGGTTGTACGAAGGGGAGTCAACTGTTCAACCAACTGTTTATAAACGGGTTATATAAACCCAGGGGCGGCAGGGAGGGCCATGTGTCGCGATATGCGACGCCTGTCTCACTTTGCGACACAAAAGGGCACGGCAGGAAGTGGGCCCGTGCGGTCGAATCAGCGGGGAGGGCCCGCATCCGCAGCCCGCCGACAGGCAGACAGCCCGGCCGGGGGGAACAGCAGCAACCAGGGCAAGGGGCCGGCGTCGCACCCGGCCGAAAGGCGGTCCGCGAAACCCGGCAGCCCCTCCTCGACGGACTCGAGAAGGGCTGCGACGAGTACTGGATCCTGTTCTCCCGGCAGCGGCGTCGCCGTATTCGGAAGAGATGAAGTACGAGGTGTCCGCAGGGGACGGCGTGGCCACCGGGATGGGGCACCACCACGACTTCCCGCTCGTTAGCGAGCCGGTGCGGGCGGTCTACTTGGAGACTACCTACGGAGGGAGAGAAGCGGCGCGGCTACCTCTGGGACCCCACCCACGGGAAGGCGCAGCCGCGGGTGGAGCGGGTCTGAGGCGGGAGCAAAATCAAAAACGAAGGGTGTTGTGCGATTTCTTGGGATTGGCAGGAACAGGAGGAATCAGGTCTTCCAGCAGTCTTCCGCCTACCGCCTTTTGAGCCGCTGAGCAGACCCCTTGAAAATCGGGGATGGGCAAAGCTATGGAGATCAGGGCCGGTCAGGCTGTGCAGGGAGAAAATCGTTTAGCACCCAGCCAGACAGGGCGAACCATCCTCGGAACAAACCGCATTTCGGATTCACTGCAATTGCCCCTCTATGAATTCAATCACTTCCACACAGCCGAGCAGATAGTTCCTTACCCGTACAACGGAAATTCGACCATTTTTTCCATGCGCGATCTGGTGGCGGTTGCTCAACGATTCCAGGGAATTAAGCTGGCTTAGTAGTTCACGGTTGCGCATCTTACAAGGACCCGAAGCGTTCCATGGCTTTTTTCATGCGTGTTCTCACAGAGTGCTCGTTTGCCGTGGTGCGGGATACAGCCTCCTGGTATTCGAGGTCACTTAGCAGATCAGCGTGTGCCATTTTTATATCTTCAGGCTTTGGAGCGCGTTCCGATGAGACTATTTTCTGAGCCAATGCGACCGACATTGAATCGAACACTGCGGCGTTCAGGGCGCGGTCGGGCCGGAAAGCGCCACTTCCTAGCGCATGATCAAATTCCTTCTTCCGAAGACAGACCGCCAGATGGGGTTATCGTTAAGAGTGCCCAATCTGTCGATAAGCCTTCCGTGATAAATAGCGCTGCGCATCTCTTGGGGAGTCAGGCGAACTCCGTGACTGTTGATCCTGTCGAAGATGTGGTACACACTCGTATTGTCCTTCGATGGCACATCCTGTTTCACAACTGTCGCGTGAATGACGGAGTTGTTGAGACGAAACTGGTCGCCGGGTGGCAGTTGCTCGTACGTTAGACCTTCGAATTCCTGCTGGACCCCTATCAACTTGAAAGTTTTCCCTGAATTTTCCTCAGTGGATAGACTGAAATTGCCGTCGTAGAAGAACTGTATGGTTTTCAGGCGCTGTTGCCCGTCAATAACCACATATTTTTCTGAATCAAAGTCACGTGACAAAAAGATTTCGGGAACCGGCAAGCCCAACAGCAGGGATTCAATGAATCTCGATGCCTGTCGCATACTCCAGACATAACTTCGTTGGAAAGGCGGAACGACGATTTCTCCACGTCCAATCCGGCGGCACAGCCCCTCGACATCGAAATCTACCCCGAAGCTGGTAATTCCATAGCGTACCGGTGCTACCGAATCATCTTCTTCGTCTTCGACTTCCTTCAGGGGTTCCGTTTCATCGATTTCAGGGTTAGCCATCTGCTTCTCCTTGTGGTGCCCTTCGTGTTTCAGTTGCTCTTCTATAGGGTCACGGGCGCCATGGGGGGGTCATGGGAAAATTGGTGAGTAGCGATGTTGGCTCATAAGTAATTTTACAAATTCGACCTTTCCTCGACAACCTCTGCCGGTGCGCTTTACTTCAAGGACGATTGAATTCCGGGGGAAGGGTACCATCGACTAACGCGCCCCGTCCATGCCGCCCTGCTCCCTTGCCAGGGTCCGGTTCACCCGGTCCAATGCCCGTTGCAACCGGTGTTGTTCCACCCCGCGCGAACGGGTCCGCTTCTGTTCGAGCAGATCCCGAAGCTCCGTCGTTGCCACGCTGCCGATCGACTCCAGTGTCGCCAGAACAACCCCTTCGTCTTCCGCCCCGGAGAGCACGTCGAGCAAGGACGACCCGATGGCGGCACGGATCCCGGCACCCTGGACCGGCTTGTCCCTCCAGTACCAGCGGCTTCCGTAGGCGCCGGCGCTGCGAACGGCCGCTTCTCGTATGCGCGGGTCGGCGCTGTCCAATTCCACCTCGAGATAAGGCCAGATCCGGGCATTTCGTATCCTGCCGAGCGCTGCGACCGCGGTCGCGTATTCTTCCACGTCCTTGTCGCCGCGGGCTTCGTCCAGGAATTCGAGCAAGACCGGCAAAGCCTGGATGGACCCGGTTTCGCCAAGCGCAGTGACCGCCGTGTTGCAGGACTCGCAACAGGCGCATCCTCCTTCGATCACATCCGTCAGGAAGTAGACGCTCGCCGGGTGGTCCGATCGGCCGATGGCCACGAGCAGGTCCCGCCGCAGCGCCTCCTCCTCCGCTTCCGCGGTGGCCGCGCTCGACCACTCATAGGTCTCCACGCCCTTCAAGAAGAGCTCGATCATGAGGGGGGCGACGTGCCGCAACCGGCTCAGCTCGCGCGCCGCCGAGGGGGCCGGCACTCTGCTCAGCAGGTAGCGGCCGCTGTCCAGTCCCTCAAGGTCCTGCAGGCGTTCGGCTTCCTCCCGGTGGGTCACGTGCATGGCCAGCGCCTCGGTGAGGACCAGGGGCAGCCAGGTCGAAGGTCCGTAGGCCGTCGATTCCAGGGCTGCCCGGGCCACGTCGACGATGTCCTGCCGGTCCAGCAACGCCTCGCGGGCCGCCACGTAGGCGTCTCCGCGCTCGTCGAGCAGGCTTTCGACCAATTCCGAGGCGGGCTGTGCCTGGGCCATCGCCGTAGCGGCAGACAGAACCCAGAGCGAGGCGGCCAACGGGGATGCGAAAATCCTCATTCGGAGTCCTCCGTTTCGACGCCGAGCCACCAGGAAGTGGTCGATGCTGCGCGCTCGGCGTTGGTCCCGCAGTGGATGGCCCCGGCCAGGATGTGGTAGCTGTGGTAGACGTCGACGAAATGGGTTTCCAGGCCAAGGCCTTCCACCGCATCGAGAGTCGCCTGTTGCAATATGTCCGTTCCGTCCACGTCCGGCCCCTCCGGGTCGGAGACGAACAGCACGTCGTCGACCACGAGCAGGTTCTGAATGCTGGGAACCAGAGCCAGCATTCCATAAGACAGTTCATTGTGGAAAAACTCGTAGAACAGGGCCGGCACTTCCCGGAAGTCGCTGTCCGCAAGGCCCGCCTCCGTCATCAATCGCTCCCGCACGGTGTCGATCCGCCGCTGTGCGTCGTCGTTTGCGGCCATGAGGCGGCGGTCGGCCAGCATCTCCTGTGCCGTGGTTTCATCAGACCCGCGGCCCTCGAATACGGGCGCGTCGCCGTAGCCTTGCTCCACTGCCTCCTCGAGCAACTCGACGGCCAGCGCGGGCGAGGCGATGGCGATGACCCAGGGTCTCTCTCCCGGCGCCGCATTGTGGTTGGGAAGCGCCGAGAACAGCTCATCGACATGGGAGACCGTGAGCCAGCTCGTGTCTACCTCGATCGGCGGCCCCTGCACACCTTGTGACTCGAAGAAGGCAAACTGCCAGCGGTCCATTGCCCAGTCCCGGCGGGTTGGATTGTCGCCGATCACCAGGCGCCCGAAAGACCAGGTTCTGCCGTTGTGTGTATACGGTGGAATGACCTCCACGTTGCCGCCGTAGTTGAAGCTGGTGCCGGATACGCCGCTGGGGTACACATAGCCCACTTCCGCGCTCAGATACTCTTCCGGCAGGAAGCGATGGAGGCCGCGACCGCGAAGCATCTGCGTGTGAACCGCCGCCGTCTCCACTCCGGCGGCGGAAGGCCGCTGCACATAGCCGGTCTCCATGGAATCCTGAATCCAGCGGTCGTTATCGTATGTCGAGGAATCGAGCCGGTACAGTTCGGTCGACGCGGGCAGATGGGCCTCCAGGGCGTCGAGGAGCGCCGTGTTGGAGAGAGAATCCCAGGCGGGGATTCCCACCACGAACACCCGCTCGGCGGGCTGCAGATGATGCGAGAACAGGATCGGACTCGCCCGCAGGACGACCCTGTCCTGCGATATCGCGGATCCACCGTCCCGGACGGTCAGCGTGAGCGAGAGCTTTCCATCGAAGTGCAAGTGTCGTCCGAACCGGCTCTCGATGTACAGGCGCAGGTCGCCGGCAACCAGTTGATCGATCGGTAGCTCCGCCCGCAGGTCGCCGCCGGCAATCAACAGCTCGACGTCGCCGTCCGCCCGTTGGTAGAACAATTGCGGGCCGACGGACGTCCAGGCAAATTCGTCCTGCAACACCGACTGGTAGGCCATTTCCAGCACGACGGAGTGGTTTCTGTGCAGCCCGGAGATCCGCCTCACCACCACGGGCGCCGTGTCCAGGAGGTCCGCATCGCCGTTCGCCCGATCGTCCCACCCGTCCTGAACCCCATCCCCGTCATCATCATCCGCATTGAGACCGAACAGGGCTCCGGAAGCCTCGGTCGAGGTGTTCTCGCCGGGCTCGTCGGACGGATCCACCCGGCCGTCCCGGTTGGTGTCCGCCAACAGGTCGGCCGTGACCAGCAGGCCGGCCTCCGCCGATGGCCGTACCGTGACCAGCACCTCGTCGCTGGCGCTCTGGCTGCCGTTGCTGACCGCGAGCCGAACGGCGTAGGTCCCCTCGGCGGCCGCGGCGAACGACGGGGTCGGGCTGGCCGGGTCGTCCAGCGCCGGCGGGTCGTCTCCCGGCCAGGAGAGCAGCGACCAGGACCAGCTCAACTCACCTTCCTCGGTGCTCGAGCCCGTGCCGTCCAGATAGCCGGTTCCGCCGGCCGCCACCGTCAGGTCCCATCCGGCATCCGCGGTTATTGCGGAGTTCTCGACATCCAGAATGGCAACGGTCACGACAATCGTCGCACTGCCGCCATGGCCGTCCTCCACGCGCGCCGTTACCGCATGCTCGGACTGCTCCTCGTGATTGTATGCCACACCGTCTCTCGTCTTGAGTTGACCGCTAGGTGAATCGATGGTGAACGGGCTCTCTGCCGGGCGTTCCAAGCTGTAGATGAGCCTGTCGGCGTCGGCGTCGGTTGCCGTCACCGGCAGGCCGACGTTCACATGGGCGGCCGTGTTCTCCGCGAGCTCGCGCCTCGTGCTCGGCCCCTCGCCGAAAACCGGAACCCGGTTCTCTTCGGTCCGTCCCTCCGCCGGTTCCGACCAGCCGCTCTTCCCTTCCGCACTCGTCGCCC
This sequence comes from Candidatus Latescibacterota bacterium, assembly GCA_965223905.1. Lineage (GTDB taxonomy): Bacteria > Latescibacterota > UBA2968 > UBA8231 > UBA8231 > CBDCXV01. The sequence continues at coordinate 829,894 of CBDCXV010000009.1, read as the reverse complement.
GCACCTGTATTTCGTAGGCCGTGTCCGCAGACAGATTGTCGACCGTCGCCTCCGTGGCCGTGCCGACGCGGTCCCAGCCGCCCTCGACGGTACCGCTGCCGGCTATTCCGTATTGCCCCCCGTAGTCCGCAATGTCCGGCCCGGTGTTGGCGGGTGCCGTCCAGCGCACGGTCAAACTGTTCCGCTTCCTGGCAGCTATGGTCGGCGGCTCCGGCTTGCCCGGCGGCTCGTCTACATCCTCCACGATGACGGTGACCGTCTGCGTCGCGGTCAGCTCCCGGATCCCGGTGCCGCCGGTGGCCTCTACCACCACGCTGTATTCGTTGCTTCCTCCCGCATCCGCCGGCCGCTCGAAGTCGGGATCCTCCTTGAAGCGCAACTCGTGGGTATTGGCGATCTCGAACCGGCTCCCGTCGGCCCCGCCGGTTACCTCGTAGCCGGTGATGGCATCGTCTCTATCGACGTCCCCGGCAGCAACCCGGCCGGCGAAGCGCTCGTTTTCCTTGACCGTGAAGGCATCGTCGCTGGTGAAAGCCGGCGGCTCGTTCTCGTCGGTGACGGTGACGGTGATCGCTTGTTCCGCGGTCAGGGCGCGGCCTCCCGAGCCGCCGGTGGCCGTGACCGCCACATTGTATGTGTTGTTCCTCCCGGAATCCGCGGGTTTCTCGAAGTCGGGGTCATCCTTGAAGGCCAGCACCCCTGCGCTGTTGATCTCGAACCGGTCCTGGTCGGCCCCGCCGGTGAGGGTGTAGTTCGTGACGCGGTCGGCGCCATCGAGGTCCTCGGCTTCCACCAGGCCGGCAAAGGTCTGGTTCTCCGCCGCCTCGAAGGCCGCGTCGCTGATGAACTCCGGAGCCTCGTTGAGGTCGTTCAGGCTTATTAACACGGGGATGGTGCGATCGCGGCCATGCCCGTCGGTCGCTTTGACCCTCAGAACATAGCGGGGCTTCGTCTCGTAGTCGTAGGTCTCGTCCCCGTCGGTCCTCAACTGGCCGCTGCGTGTGTCAATGGCGAAGGCATCCGCATCCGTGCCTTCGAGGCTGTAGGTCAGGGGGGTGTTCTCCGGGTCGGTAGCGCCGACCAGATCGCCGACGTCCTCAACGCCGGTGGTGTTCTCGTCGAGGCGGCGGGTGGCGCTCGACCCGTCGGTGAACACCGGCAGCTGATTGGGGTCGGTGCTTCCCGTGCCGGAGGAGGACCAGTCGCTGGCTCCTTCGGCGTTGCGGGCCAGCACCTGCACCTGGTAGTCGGTGTCCGGGGTCAGGCTGGTGATGGTGGCGGTACGCTCGGCGCTGTTGTGGGACCAGGAAGAAAAGCTGCCGCTGTCCCCTTCGCGGTACTGCACGTCGTAGTCGCTGATGTCGGGGCCGGTAGTGGCCGGCTCCGCCCAGGTCACCGTCAGGCTGGTCGAGGAGGCCGCCGAGACGCTGGGTGCTGCCGGGTCCTCGGGCGGTTCGGTTTCGTCTCTCAGATTGATCGTCACCTCGATGGTGTTGCTGCCGCCCTGGCCGTCCTCGACGCGCACCGTCACCTCGTAGCGGGCCTTCTCCTCGAAGTCGTAGGTCTCGCCTGATCGGGTCTCGAGCTGTCCGTCGTTCGCGTCGAGGTCGAAGTGGGCCGCGTCGGTGCCGGCGAGCCGGTAGTCCAGCGTCCCTCCGTCGTTGTCGGTGGCGGTCACCGGGTTGCCGATGTCGTTCGTCCCGGCGGTGTTCTCGTCCAGACTGCGCGAGGTGCGCGATCCTTCGCTGAACGTGGGCGCCTGGTTGGCGACGGTTCTCACTTCAACTGATTGGGACCAGAGGCTCTCGCCTTCCGGGCTACGCGCGAGCACCTGCACCTGGTAGCGCGTGTCCGCGGTCAGGCTGGTGATCGTCGTGCTCGTGCCCGGTCCGGTGTGCGGCCAGTCGCCGAAGGTGCCGCCGTCTTCGCTGTACTGCACGTCGTAGTCGTGGATGTCGGGACCGGTGTTGGCCGGGGCGGTCCAGCGAATGGATAGACTGTTCAGCGTCGAGGCTGTCACCGTGGGCCGGTCGGGCCGGTCCGGCCGCTCGTTGTCGTCGTCGATCAGTTCGATGGTCACGGTGACGGTCGTTCCGCCGCCCGGCTCGTCGGTTGCCTCCACCGTAACCGAGTAGCGACTCCGGGTTTCGAAGTCGTAGGCGACGCCGGGGCGGGTGCGCAGCTGGCCGTTGTTCTCGTCGAGGGTGAAGGAGCTCGCGTCCCGTCCGGAGAGGCGGTAGGTCAGCGCCGTGTTCTCCGGATCGGTCGCCCTCACCGGGGCGCCGATGTCTTGTGTTCCGGTGGTGTTCTCGTCGAGGCTGCGCGTCGGAGCGGATTCGTCGAATACCGGCCGCTGGTTGGCGCTGGTCGTCCCGAAGCCGGAGGCGGACCAGGAGCTCTCGCCTTCGTCGTTGTGCGCCCGCACCTGCACCTCGTAACGGGTGTTGACCTCCAGGTCCGGGATCGTGGCGGCGGTGCCGGGGCCGGTGTGCGGCCAGGGGAGGAAGCTGCCGCTCTTGCGGTACTGCACGTCGTAGTCGTGGACGTCGGGGCCGGTGTTGGCCGGCTCGGTCCAGGTTACCGTCAGGCTGGTGGATGAAGCCGGGTCGACCTGAGGCCTGCCCGGGGCCTGGGGAGGTTCGTCGATGTCGGCCACGTGCACGGTCACGTCGATGGCGTCGGTTCCGCCGTAGGGGTCGTCGACTTCCACCGTCACCTCGTAGCGGTCCTTGGCTTCGAAGTCGTAGGTGACCCCGGACCGGGTGCGCAGCTGCCCGCTGCCGGAGACGACGGCGAAGCGGGCCTCGTCAGTGCCGGAGAGCCGGTAGGTCAGGCGGTGTCCGTCGTCGGTGGCGCGGACCGGGTGCTGGATGTTCCGGTTCGCCCCGGTGTTTTCGGCGACGCTGCGGGTGGCGGCCGGGCCCTCGTCGAAGGTGGGGGCGTTGTTCGGACCTGGGGGCGGCGGCGGCGGCGGTGGTGGTGGTGGCGGCGGTCGCGGAGGGGTTACAGGACCCCCTCCTCCGCCACTGTCGTTGCTGCTGCTGGAGTCCGACGGAGGCCTGGGCGGCGGCTTGGGGGGCGGCTTGGGCTCGACGGTGACTCTGAAGCTCAAGCTCGCCTCCAATCCCTCCGGGTCGCGGGCGGTCACCGCGATGGTCATCTGCCCGGTGGTCTTGGGGGTGATCAGCACCCCGACCCCCTCGACGGCTGCGGTGGCCACCGCCTCGTTGCTCGAGGCGGCCGTGTAGGTCAGCACGTCTGTTTCGTCCGGGTCGGTGAAGGCGCTTGTCAGATCGACCCGGGCAGGCCGGTCGATGCGGATCCTGCGGTCGGCCAGGGTCCGGGCCACCGGGGGACGGTTGGCCGGATACACGGTCACCGGGACCGGCAGAGTGGTGTGCCGGCCCCCTTGGTCGCGGGCGGTGACCGCGACGGTCACCTGTCCGGGGGCGACCGGGGCGATGGTCAGCACCGAGTCGGCCAGAGTCGCGGCGGCGACCGCCTCGTCGCTGGAAGTGGCGGTGAGGGTCAGGGGGCCTCCCTCCGGGTCGCGGAAACGGCCGGCCAGGTTCAGGGTCGCCGCGTCGCCCTCTACTTTCAGGATCTGCGCCGGCAGGCCGGCGCCCAGGGTCAGGCCGTAGGGCTCCTTCAGGCCGGAAGTGACCAGGTCTTCGACCTGGCTGCCGTCGAGGTGGGCCCGCTGGATCTTGTCGGTGCCGTAGTCGGTCCAGTACATGCGGCCCTCCTCCAGGTCGAGGGCGATCGCCTGGGAGGTCTTCAGGCCCTCGGTGACCAGGTCTTCCACACCGGAGCCGTCGAGATTCGCCCGCTGGATCTTGTCCGTGCCCCAGTCGGGCCAGTACATGCGGCCCTCCTCCAGATCGAGGGCGATCCCCCGGGGCTGGTTGAGGCCGGTGACCAGGTCCTCGACTTCGGAGCCGTCGAGGTTTGCCCGTTGGATTTTGTCCGCCCCCCAGTCGGTCCAGTAGATCTTGCCTTCCTCCAGGTCGAGGGCCAGGCCGTAGGGTTCGTTCAGACCGGTGGCGACGAGGTCTTCGATTTCGGAGCCGTCGAGGTTGGACCGCTGGATCTTGTCGGTGCCCCAGTCGCTCCAGTAGATCTTGCCCCCGGCCTTATCGAGGGCGAGGCCGAACGGCTCCTTCAACCCCTCGGTCACCAGGTCTTCGACCCGCGACCCGTCGAGGTGGGCGCGCTGGATCTTGTCGGCGCCGCTGTCGGTCCAGTACATGCGGCCGCCGTCCCGGTCGAGGGCGAGGTCCCGGGGCTGTCCGAGGCCGCCGACCAGGGTGCGAATGTCGCTGCCGTCGAGCTCAGCGCGCTGGATGCGGTCGGTGCGCGCGTCGCTCCAGTAGAGCCAGGGCACGGCGAGCGGGGGCTCGTTGGAGGCCTGCACGGTGACGGTGAAGGTTCGGGTTGCCTGCAGGCCCCCCGGGTCGCGGGCGGTCACGGTGACGGCGGTCTCGCCGACGGCCAGCAGCCGTAGAGTCACCAGGGAGTCGGCGGCTTCCGCCGTGGCCACCGCTTCGTCGCCGGAGGAAGCGGTGTAGGTCAGGGCGTCTCCGTCCGGGTCGCTGCCGGCAAGCTCGAGGGTCAGCGAGTCGCCGGTTGCCGCGGTGCGGTCCGCCAGCGGCTCCAGGGCAGGGGCCTGGTTGTCCGTGGACAAAGTCCGGGCAAGGGCCAGGCCCCGGGGGCTCAGCAAGCCCTCGGTCACCAGGTCTTCGATTTCAGAGCCGTCGAGGTTGGACCGCTGGATGCGGTCGGTGCTGCTGTCGGCCCAGTAGAGCTTGCCCGCAGAAACGTCGAGGGCCAGGCCCCGGGGCGTGCCCAAACCGGTGGTGACCAGGTCCTCGATTTCCGTGCCGTCGAGGTTGGCGCGTTGAATGCGATCTGTGCCGCTGTCGGCCCAGTAGAGCTTGCCGCCGGCCGTATCCAGGGCCAGCCCCCGGGGGATCTGCAGGCCCTCGGTCACCAGATCTTCGATTTCGCTGCCGTCGAGCTCAGCGCGCTGGATGCGGTCGGCGCCGCTGTCGGTCCAGTAGAGCTTGCCGGCGGCCGCGTCGAGGGCCAGGCCCAACGGGGTCCGCAGGCCGGTGACGAGATCCTCGATTTCGGTTCCGTCGAGGTTGGCCCGTTGAATCCGGTCGGTGCCGTTGTCCGTCCAGTAGAGCTTGCCGCCGGCCGCGTCCAGAGCCAGGGCCAGGGGGATCTGCAGGCCCGCGGTCACCAAGTCCTCGATATCGGAGCCGTCGAGGTTGGACCGCTGAATCCGGTCGCTGCCGTAGTCGCTCCAGTAGAGCTTGCCGGCCGCTGAGTCCACCGCCAGGCCGCGCGGGTTGACCAGGCCGCTGTCGACGACGTCCTCGACCCCGGAGCCGTCCAGGCGGGCCCGCTGAATCCGGTCGCTGCCCGCGTCCGTCCAGTAGAGCATCGGCGCATCCGCCGCGGCCACCGGGGCGCCGATCCCTTCCGGCAGCGACGGGTCGGACGGGTCGGCGTGGTAGGCCTCGATGAGCCGGGCGTCGGCCAGGTTGACCTGCCCGTCCCCGTTGACGTCGCCGAGAGAAATGTCGCCGGTGGGCAGGGACAGGGTCGGGTCCTCGCTGTACGAGGCGACCAGCAGGGCGTCGGCGAGATCGACCCGGCCGTTGCCGTCGACGTCCCCCAGCAGGCCGCCTGCGGCCACCTTGCCCCGAGGCCGGGATGACAGCGGCTGAACCTGAATCTCGACCGGTCCTGCTCCCACCCGGAAGGCCGGGTCGACCCAGGGGACCAGCCCCGGACCCGAGACCGTCAGCCCGTAGACCCGCCCGTCGCCGCGGGCCGAAGCCCTCGCTCCCATCCCGCCTGTCGGACCCGCTGCACTCGCCCCCCCGGAGGCGGCTCCGCCGGCCGGAGCCCACTTCTCCGGACCGGTACCTCCTGCTCCTGCGGGCTTGTCTGATGGATCGGCCGCACCCCCGGAGACCGCTCCACCCGCGGCGCTCCCCGGAGGGTGACCCGCAGAAACGAACCCATCCGCCGAGCCCACCGCCCCACCCCAAGGATCCGCTTCGCTTTCCGCAGCGTGTCCCGCCGTGCCTGCCGCCCCGCTCCAGGAGTCGGCCCCGCCGAAGCTCCCTGCATCCGCCTCCGCGCCGGTCCCTGCAGCGGGTGCCCCCGCCCCGTCGGCTCCTCCACTCCAGGGATCCCCCGCCCCGCCGGAGCCCCCTCCACCCGCCGGGACCACCGGTCCGTCCAGCAGCACCATCGACCGCGTCAGGCGCTCCCCGCCCCCAAGAAGCCGGTACAGATACACCCCCGAGCCCACGCCTCGCCCCGAGGCATCGGTCCCGTTCCAGGTCGCCGTGTGAAAACCGGCCGGCCGCGCCCCGTCCACCAGGGTGGCCACCCGCTGACCCAGGATGTTGAACACCTCCAGGCGCACCCGCGCCGGGGCCGGCAGCTGATACGGGATGATCGTCGAGGGGTTGAACGGGTTGGGGTAGTTCTGACCCAGGCGCAGGCGCGCCGGAAGGGGCGCGGCCTTGCGCAGGGCGTTCAGCGGCAGCGCGAAATAGCCGCTCTCATCCGCGGTGGCGCCCAGCGAACGCCCCAGCTCGGCGAACAGCCGCACCCGCACCCCGGCCGCCGGGGCGCCCGAAGACAGAAGCACCCGACCCTCCAGCAGCGGCTCGGCCCCGGCGGCGGCGGCGGCGCCTGACCCCGGTGCCGCGAGACAGCCGAGCACCGCCAGCAGCCATCCGAAACCGCCGGCACCCGGGAAAGAGGCCCAGGAGCGACGGGCGGCAAGGATGCGGGAAGTATCGATGGGGTTCTCCAGTCGCAAGGTCGGCCGCATGCAGGACCGGGATTGCCGAAGCCCCGGCAGGAACGCACCGGGTGCCTGCGCGTTCGGATCCTGTGGATGTATGCAAAGACTGTGCCATCGTGGAAGAAATGGAGCTAACTACTTGCATATAAAGGGGTTAACCCATATGGAGTGAAGCGAGGAAAAAGAGGGCGAGTGTCGCATTTTGAAACACTTCTGCGCCTGCCCCGGGGGTCGCCTGAAGGGGGGTCAACTGTTCAACCAACTGTTTATAAACGGGTTATATAAACCCAGGGGCGGCAGTGAGGGCCATGTGTCGCGATATGCGACGCCTGTCTCAATTTGCGACACAAAAGGGCAAGACTGGAAAGGGGCCGTGCGGTCGGATCTCAGCGGGGATCCGCAGCCCGCGGACAGGCAGAAAGCCCGGCCGGGAGGAACAGCGGCAACCAGGGCCAAGGGGGCGGCGTCGCACCTGGCCGGAGGCGGTCCGCGAAACCCGGCAGCCCCTCCTCGACGGGCTCGAGAAGAGCAAGGCTGACGAGGAAAACCCCCGCGGCCCTGCGTCTGTCATTGGAAGGGGAGAAGCCCCGCGTCAAACAGCAAGACGCCGCCGAGCATTTCAATAGTATCGCCTCGTACCGTTACCGCACGTCTTGTTGTAACGGCAATCTCGATAGAGAAGAATTACAAGATCCGGAAGCACAGACGCACAAGGCTGTAGCTTAACGGCCGCATGGGACCGGCCATCTTCTGCGGCCGCCCGGAACCACTGGAGAAGCCGGCGGCGCCATCGCCTTCGCTGCCCCGGGGCTCCGGCGCCCCATATCCGGGACAGCGACCGCACCGCGCCCCCGAAGCCGGCGGCGCGATCAAGATGGTAACTATAAACCCCGCTACAATCGGCCTGTTTTGCGCTGTTTGCCCGAAACCTGCCGGTTTCAGCAGTTGCAGGCTACAGCACTGTGAGCCGTAGCAGATCGCCGATTTACTCAGGTGGATCAAGGGGGGGGATACGGAGTTGCAGAAGAATGATTCTTTAAACTAATAGCCTCTCCGTATACAGCCTTTCCGATGCCTTTCGGCAGACGTAGATCCCGGCCTCTCTGAAAATCAGAACGCCGATGGTTGTAATGATGGACTTATACAACATTTTAACCCCCTTTCAAGGAGTATGAAATGGAACAACAAAAAAACCCCGATTCACAAGGAACCGGGGGCGAGGAAGACTATAAATCTTTCGGCTTTCAGAGAAAAGATTTAATCAATGCCGTTAGGTTTTTTTTGAATGAATACATCAAAGAGACTTCTAAAGAGAATCACCCAGTTTTTCAAGCATAGATATTTGCTTTTCTATTGCTCTTTTTTGCCGTGCTCCGAATGTGGGATCTGACAGTGCTTTTCTAAGTTCATTGCACATATCTGCAAATGCTCTCTTTGTATCTTGTGGGTTTAGACTTTTCAAAATCATCCAGGAGACAGAATTTAAGACCGCTTCAATGGCATCTATTCGGGCAAATAGTTCCTGTTCTTCTTGTGGTGTCATCGTTTCCCTTTCTCTATGCTTGTGGAGGACCTTCGTCCGGGAAAAATTCTCTCAGCCTTTTTTCTGCTTTTTCTTGGATCTCTGGGGTAATATGGCTATCTACCAGTTTGACAAGCCCAATAACAACCCCAGCGTCGTCTGTAAACCCTCCTGGCAGGCATTGTCCCGATTCGGCGTTGAAAAACCCGGATAGACCCACACAAAGGCGGTGGTGGACATATCACAGTCCGACTCGGTGACCGCACGACTCAGTTGCCCATGCACGGCGGCAGCAAGGAACTGGGCCGAGGGCTGGTGGCCGAAATCAAGAAAGACCTGGGGTTGAACTGATGCTGACCTATCTCATTCTGCTCGAAGAGGACGACGGCACCCTGTTGGCAACGTCACCGGATTTCCCCGAACTCACCACGTTTGGGATGGACCGAGACGAAGCGCTGGCACGGGCTGTCGATGCGCTGGAAGAGGCGATAGCTGCCCGTATCCACGACGGTCGGGATATTCCTGCACCTTCTCAAGGACCGGAAATCGCCGTGCTGCCGACCCTCACCGCCATCAAGGTGATGCTCTACCAGGGGATGCGCGAGCAGGGCATCGGCAAGGCAGAGCTGGCGCGCCGCCTCGGCTGGCACCGGCCGCAGGTGGACCGGGTGTTGGATGTCCAGCACAACTCGCGAATGGATCAGCTGGACGCAGCACTGGGAGCCATAGGCCGGCACCTGTACGTCAGGGCTTCAGCCCAAGGTTGGCGCGGCTGACCTTCCTGCGGGTTGCCTTCTAACCGCTCGTTTCTGCCGGCCCCGTTCGAAACCTCCGCAACCACCGGTCACTGATCATGCACGGGTCATGCTCCGGGGTGTCCCGTCCCCTGAAGACCTCTCAACCGCCGAACCGATGCTTGATCGTGAGGGCCAGCGACCAACCACCTGCCGCGTCGAAACTGGTCTGGTTGGTGAAGGGAGGATCTCCCTCCTGTTGCATCGGATGGCTGGAATAGACCGCCGTGTCTGAAATCTCGCCGAGCAGGGACCAGGTCAGCTTGGCGCCGAGCAGCATCCGGTCGTTCACCTCGTAATCGGCCCCGGCGTGCAGGCGGGCGGCCGGCACCGTGTCGGATAGATCGACATCCTGGATGCTGTTGTAGAACGACAGCGGCGGGTCGTACACAGGCGGCGACTCCGCGGTGTCCTCGTAGTCGTTTGAGTACTGCAGGTCGCTGACCTCGACGAAGGCCGCGCCCAGTCCGGCGCCGACGTACGTGGTCAGACGATGGGTCGCGGCCAGGTCCCGGTACACGTTGAGCGCCAGGATCCGGGTAGTGACGGATCCGATGGAAGCCACGTCGTTGGACCCAACCGTTCCTTCCCGTCCGATCCAGGGGCTGCCGTCGAAATACTCGAGAGAGGCGAATTCCTGGTCGATGTCGTTCCTGCTCTGCGAGAACGAAACCTCGAGGCGCTGGCGGCCGATGCCGCGGCCCAGGGCGAATGCGAACCCGGCGCCGGCATCCGCGTCGATGTCGTAGCCCCAGCGGTAACCGGAAAGCTCCGGGACGGGGTCGGCATCGAAACAGGGGTCCGTGGGATAGCACACCGTGTCACGATTCCAACCGGATTGGTCCATCCCCGAGCTCAGGACAAGACCGGATGCGCCGCTGAAATACCAACCGGACCGTCCCGCTTCCGCATCGGCATCTCCCCCAGCCCCGGCGGTGCAGCCGAGTGCCAGCATCACGACCAGCGATAATCGCATAAAAAACCTCCTGCCAAGAGCAGTGGACGTTACGTCCGCCGGTTACTGAACCTCGACGCCGGTGTCGGGAAAAGCTCCCGAACGCCGGTTCCTTTCAATCCCAATCCGATTTGCAGACAAAGTGGTTCCCCGGCCAATGGCTCCGCCTCCGATGTTCTTCGGCACAAATAAACGAAACCCCGCGTCCCGGCGACGCGGAACCTGGGGTGGCAGACCTGACGGCGGGCGGCTCAGCCGGCTCTGATGGAGGCCTTGACCGCGCGCAACTGCTCCAGAGTCGCCTCGGACACGCTGCCGTCCTGATAGATTCCCACGTTCATGGACACCGGGATGCGTCGCTCGACCGCCCTCTTCAGGTGGTCGATCAATGCGGGGGTGTCGTAGAGCGGCCGGGGAATCTCGGTGTCGGGTTCTTCGTGAGTCCATTCATCGTCGAGGAAGAACCAGACGTGGGGCTGCAGTTCACCGTAGTGCTCGGGGCCGGGAAGGGCCAGGAACTCCCCGATCTCTCCCGCCCAGAAATCCTGAAAATCGCTCGGCTTGCGATTGATCCAGCTGTTCCAGGCGATGATGCGGCCGGAATGGCCGGTCCTGGCTGCCGCGTACAGCGGCTCGAAACGGTGCGAGACGTTGAAGGGACAGAAGTCGAACCAGAAGCCGGCGATCCCACGGCCGTAGCGCTGCCCGATCTCGGCGAGGATGTCGCAGAAATTGCGGTGGTACCGCTCCCTGTCCCCGGTCCATCCCGACGCCTGCCCCCACGGGATCTCGTCCGTATCATCCGTGCTTCTGCCGCCGGGATAGTAGAGGATCAGCGGCAGCCCGCGCCGGCACAGCGCCCGGGACAGATCGCCGATGAGATCGCGTTCGCAGGTGTTTCCGGGGAGGAGCCGCTCTATCGCCTGGATCGGCGCCGGGAAATAGTGCGGTGCGTGAGTCGACGTGAAGATGACGTAGCCCGCGCCGGTCTCTTCCACCATCCCGGCGAAGCTCTCGACGTCGAAATCGCTGACAGCCTGCGAGAACGGTTTGCGTGCGCCGTGTCGCGGTTGAGTGAGGGGAGTCCAGTGAAAGGTCGCTCCGTAGCGGGCTTCGACGAACCAGTCGGTGCCGGCACGCAAGCGCCGGGCCCGCGCCGCTGCCGCGGTCAGACGACCGAGGGCGCTCACCGGAGTCAGCTCGAGCGTGTACAGGCGGAGGATCTCCGACCCGGACTCCTCCTTCGCGCGCAACTCGATCGAGCCGACGCCCGCGTCCAGTTGCAGCCTGCCTTCGAAGTCGACCTTGCCGAAGCTGCTCCATTCATCCCCCCACTCCGGTATCCAGCCCCGTGTGGGGGCGACGGCCAGAGGGATGCTTCTCTCTTCCGCGATTACTTCAACTTCGATGCTGCCGGGCTCGCCGGCGCGGGAGCAGGTCATCGACACGAGGAAATCCTGCGCCTCGGCGACCTCGATCTTCCAGCTGTGGTAGTCGGCCACTCTCTCCCAGCCCTCTGTCCACAGGTGCGGCCGCTCGCCCTGAGTTTCGTCTTCCTCGGATGTCGGTTTGAGATTCCCGTGAAGTTCCGCTTCGACCGCCCACAGAACAGTTACATCCGCCGAGCTCACCGCGGTTGTTTTCCCATCCATCGATCGATTCCCCCGGCTCTGTTTCGCCTTTCCCTGGTTTTTCGCTCCAACCAAGGCCCGACACAGGTTTCGACTACCCTTGGGCGGCCGCCAGGGCCAGCGGGAGCAGCAAGGAGCGGAGCTTCACTTCACATCTTCTTTCTTTCGCGGGAGGTGGCATCGCGTGGCTTTCTTTTGCGCGTGGCTTTCTTTTGGGAATATAGATACACGTTTGAGGCCAGGCGTCACTCGGCGACGCACCGCCCATCCCTGTGCGCCAACACCGGCACGTCGGCCAATGAGCAGTCCGAAACATACTGATAGCGCTCGTTCATCCCGGCTTCAAAGGCGTTGTACGCTGTCAGCTGCTCGGCCAGTGCCATCGAATCGGTTGATGAAGTGGAATAAATCACGTACTCCCAAGGACCGCCGCAGGGCTTGGCACCCAAGCCCGAGTAGCGGCAATCCTCAATTGACGCGCCCGTTGCGTCGCCGGCGAGCGCGTCGATTTCCCGTCGCATCTCCGCCAGCTGGGCGCGGTCGCCTTCCTCGGTCCGCTGTTCGCCATTGCTGTTTCCTGCGACAGGATCCGAGTCGTCACACGCAACGGAAAGGGCGATCAGTGCCGCCGCACCTACCGAAAAGTATCGCATGGTCTTCCTCCCTGTTACCGAGTAAAAGGAGCTTGAAGAATGAGACGAAACGAGCGCTTCATCCGTTCCCGGCTGCGTCGCCTGGCGATCGCTCCGCTTGTTGTCGTCCTGCCTCTTTGGGGTGCTGACGGGGCAGCGGCACAGGCCGGCCGGCTGATTTACCGCTCTATCCCGGAGAAGGGCGACACGACTCACCTTGTTGTACCAGGCGGGCGATTCAAGGCAAACCTTTTGCACCGGTGGATCTACGGCAGCCCGTTCCACGAAGCCGCCGCGGTCGGCGGCTCCGGCAACCTGCGGGGCTTCCGCAAGGATATTGTCGAGTCGACGCTTCAGGGTGCGGAGGTGGGTAGGGGACCCACCGACAGAGCGCAACGCAGCGAGGCGGGATGCATCGGCGAACGAATTCACGCGAGACTGCGCGCGCAGGCACTAGAACAGGAAACCGGCGCGCACGTACAGTCCCGTCATTTCAGCGCCATCCATGACCGCAACGCTCACGGACCGCCGGCGGTGGAGGAACGACAGCCAGAATCCACCCCCGGCGCCGGTGTGCCATTTGCCGGCGTCGGCCGGATCCCCCGCGAAGAATACCCGGCCGGTGTCAGCGCCAAGAAACACGCCGAACTCTCCCGGCATCAAGAGCTGCAAGGAGGCAACCGCCAAACGCAGTTCGGCATTTGCATACACCGAGGCGTCTCCCGCAAACCGGTCCTTGCGAACACCGCGGACCTGACCGCCGGAGGTGCCGGCACCGGCAAAGCCGGGCCCGCCGAGGAAGGCGCTCTCGTGGAAGGGGAAGGTCCCCCACACCTTCTTCCCGCCCGCTCTCAGGGCCAGGGTGGGGGTGGTCGGAATACGAGCCGTCAGGTAGGCATGCACCGCTCCCTCTGCGGTGCCGAAGGCCGACTTCGCATCCCAGACGCCGGGGTAGATGGCTCCGGCGCCTCGGACCAGGAGACCGCTCGTGGGGTACGCCGGATTGTTGCGGGTGTCGTACTCGACCCGTCCCTGCGCTCCTGCCTGGCCGAAGGAACCCATGCCGTACACCGGGTGATCCAGAGAAGCGATGTATTTGTCCTGGTTGGCAGCCAGTGGCGTGCTGGAGTACTTGACGATGGGCCCCAGACTGATCGCTGTTTCCGAGCGCCGTGGTTCCGTCCCCCCAGCATGCGCCTCTCCATGACGCTGTTCCCTTCTAAGCTCGATGGCGGGCGAGAAAACAAAGTACTTCTGTTCCACCTTGTAGAAGTCGGACGAACCCAGAAGCTGCGTGTCGTTGCCGAAGCCGGTGAAACGGACCGTCTCGAAACCGGAGTACTCGGCGTGAACGGTGGCGTCGAGACCGCGGAGAAGGCGGCGAAAGGTGCCGCTATAGGAGGCAAAGGGCTTGAGACCGCTACTGGCGAACCCGAGGCTGAAGGAATGCCGTGCAGCGAACGGGTCTCGGCGATAGCCGAAATACTGCCGGCTGTGAGACAGGCTGAGGAACGCACCCAGATCCCGATCCACCATCACGATCGGGATGGTTGACGTCAGCATGCCCCAATCCAGCGCGTACCTGGCATTGGGCGTGTGGGTGGCGGGCGGGCGTCGGTAGGGACGCTCGTCGGTTCGCGCTCCGTTGCCCTCGACGAACCGATTCTTCCCGCGAGAGTCGTAGAACGCCGTTCTGGAAGCGCCAACCCCGGACGCGTTGACGAAGGTGTCATCCCCGCCGCCACCATCGATGCGAACGGAAATCCGTCCGTCCGTCCCCGATACCTCCACGCTGTCGTCTCCCCCCCGGAGGGCTATGCGGACCTCCCGCGTTTCTTCGGCGTGGAACGTCCGCTCGAACCAGGGCGCCGTTCTTTCTCCCCCGGGTCCTTCGGCGAGACCTATACGGACGACGAGATTACCGTTCCGCAGGTGCTCGCAGTGGAGGTACTCGTCCCGGTCGGTCGCCCGGATTTCGGCCTGGCGAGTGATCGACTCGTAGTATCTGTCGGCAAAGTCAGGCAGCGCGTCGCGACGCGACTTGAGGGTCTTGGCAAGAGCTTCGCCGACGCCCTCGTAGTACGGCGGGGGGAGGCGGCGGACTGCATCTTCGATGACGGGATCCGGCAGGTCCTCACGAAATTCCGCTACCACCGCATCCCACGCCGTCCGGTCGAGTTCGGCCAGGAACTCGCGATCCAACTCCCAACCGGTCATGGTCAGGCCAACCAGATTTGGATAGGTGTCCTCGAAGCGGATCTGGATGGGTATCGCTCGGCGCGCTAACGCCATCGCAAACCCGTCGAAGTCAATGAAGGCCTGGTCGCGATCCTCTGGTATCGGGAGCCAGGTATGGCAATCCCCGTCGGGGAACCGCGCCCATCGCCACTGGCCGTGATGACGGTCCTTGTCGCCGATGAGAAAGTCCATGAGTCGCGCCTTGAGAAAGGCTCGGGCATCGACACGGTCGCAGGGGCCGTCTTCCAGGCGGTCCCGCATCTTGTCCGTGCCGCTCACCTTCCGCGAACCGGCGAAGCCGGGGGTATCGTCCGGGCCTTCGGAAGGATGTTCCTGCAGCAGTCCGATCAAGCCCGCAAAGGAAGCGCGGTACTCTCCGAGCCGGGGATCATCCGGAATCACAACCAGCGTGTGCCCGGAATGGAGAATGCCGGTAGCTTCCATCAGGGGATCGACCACGAGCGCCCCGGTGGGCAGCATCGCGCTGATCAGGTCCTGAAGGACTTCGCCCACGACCGTTTCCCTGACGATGTCCGGCACCCGCCGGGTGGCGTCCTTGTCCAGCGAACGGACCGTATAGCGGCGGCCATCCCGCCCGGTGAAGTGGAGCGAGATGGACTGTCCGAAGCCGCCGGTGCGAAGCGGCGTCAGGCCGCCTCCCACCCGATCCAGGTCAAGGACCTCAACCTCGATCGGCGTAGTCCAGAGGTCGCGGTAGTTGCTGCCGTAGAACCAGCGGTTGGACGGCGAGACCCGGAATCTCTCCCCCGGAATCACGACATGGGTCCTCGCGCCCGGAGGAGGAATGGACCGGTGGATCATGGACCCGGGAGCCGGTGGGTCTTCCTGGGACGCCGATGCCGCCGGAACGGAAAGAACGAGCACCAACGAGAGAAACATGGCGCGCCGCTTCGGAGGCGTCATCATGGAACTCCTTCGCTTTCGGGGTTGTCAACTGTACATCCTGCCCATCCAATGCGCCGGCAGATTGTCGCTCTTTTGCGCGCCGCTAGCGGCCCTTGGCAACGGGGTAGAAGCTCAGGCGCGCGCGCTTCCCCGCCCCTTCGTCGGCTATGACCAAGGTATTGTCGGAAGCAAAGGCAATGCCCTCGGCCTGCGGATGCCGGCGGGCCGCCAGTTCCGCTACGGCGAGGACCTGTCCCTGTGGGGTAATCTCGGCAACGGCGCCCTGGCGGGCAGCCACGACAAAGTAGTTTCCCGATACCGGGTGCCGCTCGATGCCCGAAGGTTGGAATCGTTTGCTGCCGATGCGGCGCGCCAGCGCGGAGGCCTCCAGGAGGATACGGCCAACCTCGGCGAGCTGTTTGGTATCGACGGACCAGCGATATATCGCTATCAGGCCCGCCTGCCCGGGGTTCCTGGGGTTTTTGCTGACAAGCAACAGCACTCGTTGGTCCGGGTCGTAGGCGAGTCCCTCTATTTCGTGATCTCGTCCAATGCCGGTTGCATACAGTTTGTAGAGAACGGTTGCCCCGTCGGCGCCTTCGCCAAACTCGTACAACCGTCCTGAACTCGAGACAAGGTATATGTGACCTTCAGCCGCGGCGATGCCTTCGAAGTCGTCGGCGACCGGATCGCGCCCGGCGCCGAGTGCGAACGCCTTTACAATCGAACCATCGCGATAACCGATCTCTACTACCACGCCCCTTTCGTCATCGTGCGCGAGGAGTCGGTTCCCGGCGAGCATGGCCAATCCGGAAACCTCCCGCAACCGCTTCGGCAGCTTGAAATGCCGCGCCGGTTTTTCGAGGTCGTAACTCGCGAGGGTGAGATGGTCCCCGCGCACCGTGCCTGAAGCGGATGTGGATGGCAAACTTTCCGCGGCGTTGGCCGCGGCGTCCACGCCGGAAGCGATCGCGGCGTCCTCCTTCGCATGTGCGCCGCCTGATGTGCCATGATGCTGCACGTCCACGTCGGAATCGATCGCCGCGTCATGCCGAACGAGCAATGCCACCACAAAAAACAAAACACTGAAGATAAAAAACCCTGTCAGGAAGTTGTTACCCGGACTGCTCACAATCCATACCCCCTCAAGGTTGAAAGACCCCTGGAAACAACACCCAAAGGCCCCCGAACAAAAGCAATGTGGCAAGATAGTGAACCACGAGACGGACGATTATGTTGTCGAGCATATTTGCTTCTTTAATCAACTAAGTTCGCTGCGGGCAAAGAGAACCGGGCCGAGATCCTTCTACGGGATCACGTCACACGAGCGCAGTGGACCCGCTCCCGCTACCACGTGAAGGTGAAGATTCTGACCGCGTGCCGGCGCCGCTCGGGTTTGCTGACCGGGGCCTTGTACTGCTCGGGCACGTTTGACCAGCCTTCGTAGATGACCCCGTCGAAGTAGAAGCGCTGCGTCGTGCCGGGCTTCGTGGTCGGGCTGCCCGTCGCCGAGAGCACGTAGGAACGCTCCGGCGGGCGCGGGCCGGTTTGATCGACGCGAGGCACGTACTCGCTGCTACCGTCGCCGTCGACGTCCGCTTGAATCCAGTCGAGGTGGAACAGGCGATGGTAGGTGCGGTCGGCGATCATGCCGCGCAGCCCGGCATTGAACCGCGAGATGATCGACTCGGCGTCCGGAAGCGAGCGGCGGACGGCGAGGTGAAGCGAGCGTGTGAGCAGAGGCGTCGAGCCGAACGCCAGCCGCGTTTGAGCTTCTTCTCCGTAGTTGGTGATGATGTACTGGACGACCACATCGTCCATCAGCGTGTAGTCCACCTCACCGTTGAGGAGTTTTGCGACGCTGTCCTCTTCACCGGTCGAGTCAACGATGATCAGCCCGTCCGTCGTCTCGACTTCCTCGCCATACACGTACCCGGCGACCAGGGCGATCCGCTTGCCGGCGAGGTCGGCCAGCGAGGTCGCCGACACGTCGCTGCCCTGCCGCCCGACGAGGATCAACCGGTTCCAGAGATACGGCTGCGAGTAAATCAGCACCGGTTCGCGCTCCGCGTACTTCCACACGGCGGCGCTTCCGTCGTACTCGCCGCTCAGCAGTGAGGAAGTAAACCTGGCCTCGTCCACGATGACAGTTTCGGCGCTGATCCCCGCGCGTCGGAGAGCCTCGCCGACCAGATCGAGGGCGAACCGAGGCTCTCCTGGCGCGTTGGTGAACGGCGACCACACAGTCGACACGAGCCGCAACTGCCGACTCGCCGGGGTTAGATGGTCCCCGCGCGCCGTCCCTGAAGTGGATGCAGATGCCAGACTGTCCGCAGCGTCCACGTCGGAATCGACCGCGGCGTCTTTCCGCACGAGCGTTGCCACCGCAAAAAACAAACCGCTGAAGACCAGAAACCCTATCAGGAGTTTGTTACCCTGGCTGCCCATGATCCATAATCCTTTCCAACTCCACTTTGTCGGTATGTCCCCCGGCGCTTTTTTCAAGCGCTGCGGTGAAGGCGGCCGGATCCGTTTTTTTCTTCAGCCGAACGTCAAACTCGACAATCGCAGCGCCCTCTTCATGTTTTACAATCCCAATCTGCTCCCAGCGCGTGGCATAGGTCGGCAGGAGCGCAACAGCGGCCTCCTGCGCCCCCTTGATCTGCGTCGTGTGTACCCTGAGCCTGGCATTGTACGGTTTGGGGTCTTTACCCGCCTTTGCCCCGCTCGCACCTCGTCCTCGTGGCGGAGCCTGCACTTGACGGCGGTCTTTACCCGCCTGGGCAAAGCTCACACCGGTCGACCCCTCCTTGGCCGAACGCACCAACCTGAACCCGGACATGACCGCAGGCTCTGCTCCCCAGTTCATGCGCCAGACGCCGAGTGCAACGGTATTGAAAGCCACCGATGCCAGGATCGCCACTGAACCGTACTGGATACCGGCCGCCAACCCGATGCCAATGACGATGAACATGTAGGTGGCATCCATGGGTTCGTTCAACGACGTGCGAAAGCGAACCGCGGCGACAATGCCCGCGAGACTGAAGGCGAGGGCGACACTGTCCTTGACGAGAAACACGACGAGGGCAATCGCAATGGGCACGACGAGGAGGGTCTGGGCAAAGGCCTGGCTGTATTTCTTGCGGGGCCGGGTCCAGCGATACACCCAGGTCACGGGCAGGGCGAAGAGAAACGAAAACAGCAGGGACGTCGACACTGGCACAAACATCTGGCTCAGTCCCGCATCAGGCTCGGGTTGCTCGAACTGCCGGGATGACAAAGGGTCGGATCCAATTCTCTCTGCCATGTCTTGTTCCTGGAAGATCCCTGGAAGCAACTCCCAAAGACCCCCGAAAAAAAGGAATGTGGCAAGATAGTGAACCACGAGACGGACGATTATGTTGTCGAGCATATCAGCCCCTTTCATCACCTGTTTCACTTTCAATGTTGACAAAGAGAATCTTGCTGAGTACCGGAACGGCCGGAACGGACAGAATGGTGAATCACGGTGGGTGAAGCAAGCCCACTACGATGGCCACGCCAATAGAGGGGCCAAGCCCCTGCGTTCATCGAAACCTGCGTGCGGAACCGCTCATACCGCCGCGCCAGCCGCTCCGGGTCAGGCTTCCACTCGTGCCGGTCGCCGCAGCTGGCCGGCTCACCTTGGCTCGATCTTTCCGTTGTAGATTGAAAACGGCAGGTCAGTCTCTGACGCCAAAGAGGATCTTGTACAGCACCGGCACGAACAGCAAGGTGATCACTGTAGCAAAGAGCAGGCCCACCATGATGGCCACCGCCATCGGCTCCCACATCAGGCCGCCGCCGAAGTATAGGGGAACGAGCCCAAGGGTCGTCGTGCAGGTGGTCAACAGGATGGGGCGGAAACGCTGCTGCGCCGCGGCGACAATCGCATCGACGGACGCCCGCCCGGACCGGTCCTGTTCGGTTTGTATGCGGTCCAGGAGAACGATGGCGTTGTTGATGACGATGCCCGCCAGGGAGATCAACCCGAGAAAGGCGAAAAAGCCGAAGAACGAGCCGAAGACCAGCAACCCGGCGACCACCCCGATCAGGCCGAGAGGGATGGTGCTCAGGACGATGAAGGTCTTGCGGATGGAGTTGAACTGGAGGATCAGCAGCCCCAGGATGATGAAGGCGGACAGGGGCAGCTTCGAGATGACGGCACCCATGGCATCGCCGCTTTCCTCCGACTCGCCGCCCAGTTCGTAGCGATAGCCCTGCTTCCAGGATCTGCTGTCTTCCTCGAGCCACGGGACGAGGGCGTCGGTGACATCCTTCGCGGTGAATCCGCTCCCGGCGTCGCAGGTCACCGTCATGGTGCGGTTCAAGTCGCGCCGTTTGATCCTGGGCAGCTGCCACTGCGGAACAACCTGCGCCACCTGTCCCAACGGAACGTTTTTCCCCGATCCCTGGGCGAAAATGTTCAGGCTCTCCAGCTGGCGCACATCGACCTCCTGGCTGCTCTCGTGGCGCAGCACGATGGGTATGCTCTGGTCGCCCTCGCGGAAGGCACCCATATCGAACCCGGCGAGCGCGGCCTGCAGCGAAAGGGCGATATCCTGGTTGGTCAGACCGGCCTTCCGGGTCCTGGACGGGTCGATGTCGACGACGACTTTCTTGATCTTCGGCCCCCAGTCGTCCCCGATGTTCTTCGTGCCGGTCATTCCGTTGAGCCGTTGCTTGATGCGCTCGGCGATGGCGAACAGTCCGTCGGGATCAGGTCCTGTTATCCGCACGGCCACGTCACTTCCTCCGCTACCGCCGGACAGCCTCGAAACCCTTGCCTCGGCATCGGGAAAGGAGCGGAAGCTGAAGCCGTCCAGGCGGTCGATTATCCACTGGTTGTCCTCGCCCGAACTGGTGTTCAGCAACAGGTGGGCCGAACCCGGACTGCCCTCCCCCGGCTGGTAACCCAGATCGTAGGAAGGGGGCCCCTCGCCGATGAAGGCCGCCCAGTCGGTTACCCCCGCGCGGTCGTTGCGGGCTCACCAGGAGACTGTCGGCGATATACGACTCGAGCATCTGCACCCGGGCCGTCGTAGTCTCGATCCTGGTGCCCAATGGCAGACTGAGGTTCAACGTCAACAGGTTGCGTTGGCTGTCGGGAAAGAAGATGAACGGCAAAAAACCAAATCCCAGAAGCGACACTACAAACAAACCGGCGATGATTGCCGTAAACGACCAGGGGCGCTGAAGGGCCTTGAACAGCAATTCTTCGTAATAGCCGTTCAAGCGCTCGATGAGGTTGCTTCTCCCGGACCGGGCGGCCTGCTGTTTCACCCGCAGGAAGAACACCGCCAGCAACGTGACCATGGTCAGGGAGAGCAGCCAGGATGAGAGCAGCGCTATGGAAATCACGCTGAACAGGGGACCCATCATCTCGCCCATGATGGACGGGGCCAGAAAGAAGGAAAGGAAGGCGGCCGAGGTGGTCAGCGACGAGACCAGGAGCGGCACCGCCAGCTCGCGAGCCGACTCGATGGCGGCCTCTCTGGCCTCGGTGCCCCTTTCCATCTTCACCACGATCGCTTCCGACACCACGATGGCATTGTCCACCAGCATGCCCAGCGCCATGATCAGCGCCGCCAGCGACACCTGGTTGAGACCGATATCGAGCAGCACCCATGATGAAAAGGGTCGCGACAATGGTCATGGGAATGAGGCTGGCCACTACCAGGCCGGTGCGCAGCCCCAGGAAGAGCAGCATGGCAACCAGCACGACGGCGACGCCCTGCAGGAGGTTGCTGGTGAAGTTGGCGACCGATTTCTCCACCTCGATATCCTGGGAGGCCACCCTGCTGAAGGTTATCCCCAGGGGAGCCCGCGCCCGGTGGAGGGCTACCAGTCGGTCTACCTCCTTTCCCAGCTCGATGATGTTCGCCCCTTCACTGAGCGCCACCGAGAGAGACAGCCCCGGCTGTCCGTCGATCCTGACCAGGCGCTGCCTGGGTGTCTCGTACTCCCGCGCGATGCGGGTAATGTCCCCGAGGTACACCCTCCCCCCCTTGCCCACCGCTATCAACGTCCTCCCCAGGTCCTCGAGATCGGCGTAGCTGCCGGTCGGTTCGAGCACCAGGCGTTCATCCTCCAGGCTGACCTCGCCGCCGGCAAAAACGATGTTCGTGCTGGCGATGTCGTTCTTGATCTTCTGGGCCGAGAGGCCCAGCTCCGCCATCCTGGCGTCGTTGAACTGCAGGTATATCCGCTCCTCCTGGATTCCGCCCGTTCTCACATCCGAGGCGCCCGGCAGCTTGATGAGGTCGTCCCGCAGTTCCCTGGCGCAGGCCTCGAGTTCGGCAAAGGTGAAACCATCTCCGGTCAGGCCGATCACGATGCCGTACACCGCCCCGATGCCATCGTCCAGGACCTCGGGGCCGTAGGTGCCTTCCGGCAAATCCGGGCGAATGGCCTCCATCCTGCGCCGCAATCGATCCCACACGGCCTGGAGCTCGTCCGGCGGTACTCCCTGTTCGAGCTCTACCGCCACTACCGACAGGCCGGTCCGCGACTCGCTGGAGACGTTCTTCAGCTCGGGCAACTCCTGCGCGACTTCCTCGATCCTGCTGGTGATCAGGGCCTCGACGCGCTCGGGACCGGCCCCGGGGAAGGTGGTCACTACCGAGGCGGCCCGGACCGTGTAGGGGGGCATGCTGTCGCGCGGCATCGTCCGGTAGCCGGCCAGACCGAGTACCCCGACGACGAGCAGGGCCACGATGGTGACGCGGCTGTTGTCCAGTGCGATTCTGGTGAGGTTCATTGTATCTCGGGTTCAGGCCTGGGGCGGCTCACTCTTCCAGGAGCCGCACCTTCATCCCGTTCATCAGGGATCCGAGGCCCGCAGTCGCGACCAGCTCCCCTTCGGCGAGCCCCTCTTCCACGACAAAACCGTCCGCCACCAGTCCGCCGATGCGGACCGGCCTTCGGCGGATCGTCCCCAGGCCGTTGTCGACCCCCTCAATGACAAAGACATACCTGCCCTGGGCGTCTTCCCCCACCGCCTTGACCGGTACCACGAGCGGATCCGAAGGCCCTCCGGTGCCGAAGCGAAACTCCACCTCGCCGGCCATGCCGGGCCGGATGGACGGGGAAGGGGCGTCGAGACGCACTCTTACGGGATAGGTGCTGGAGGCGTCGAGCGCGTAGGGGATCTCGCGCACCCGGGCGGCGAAATCCACCCCGGGAAGGGCCGAGAAACGCACGCGCACCGGCACTCCGGTCTCGATCAGGGCGATATAGCCCTCGGGCACACCCACCTCCATTTCGATATCCTCGCCCGCGCTCAGCTCCACCAGCGGCGCCCCGGCCTGGATCACCTCGTTGACCTCGTAGCGGACCGCGGAGACGATGCCGGCGACAGGGGCGTATATCTCGTTGTATCTCAGCTGGCGCTCCTGCAGATCCAGGCTCTTCCCGGCCGACTCGTAGCTGGAGGTGGCCGCGGCAAAGCCGGTCTTGGCCTGTTCGTACTCGGCGAGGGATACATTGTCGGCCTGGTAGAGCTGCCGTACACGGGTGAGACTGGACTGGGCATTGGCCTTCTGCACCCGGGCGTTCTCCAGCGCCGCCTTCGCCCTTTGGTAGGCGAGAACCGCATCCCGGTTGTCGAGGGCGGCCATGCGCTGGCCGGTTTCGACCCGGTCGCCCGCCTTCACGTCGATCGCTTCGATGAGCCCTCCGGTTCTGAAGCTGAGCTTGGCCTCGATGCCGGCTTTTGCGGTGCCGGAAAAACGCTGGCTCCGCACGGCACTTGCGGGGCGAACCTCGGCGTACTTCACCGGGCGGACCGGTTCCGGGACCGGCGACTCGCCCCCACACCCGACCCACAAACCCAACGCCAGGACACAAACTCCCGCGGCTTCGGAATTCCCCCTTTGAACCCTACCTCGCTTCATGGTGCCCTTTTTCTTTCGGAGAAGAAGGCGGTCAGGCGCCCGACAAAGGCATCCTGCTCCTCGGGAGTCATGAACATGGTGTACCCCCCGACGCTGTTTTCCAGCTGCAGATAGCTGACCAGGTACTCGTAGACCGCACCGGCCTCCGCCTGGCGCGCGGAGAGGGCGGCTCGCTGCGCATCCACCAGCTGGGCGATTCCCAGCTGGCCCTTTTCATAGGCATCCTGCACCAGCTCGAAGTTCTTGCGGGCGCTGGCAGCGGCCACATTCGCAAAGTGTATGTTGGTGCTCCTGGAAACCAGGTTCGCCATGCGCACCCGGACGGCCTGGGAGAGCTGCTGGCGCAAGCTCTCTTCCCGGAGTCGGAACTGCCGCTGCTGGATCGCGGTCTGGTCGACGGCAACCTTGCGCTGGTTGCCCTGGAAGAGGGGATAGGTGAAGTGAAGGGCGAGGTTCCAGGTTTCATCGAGGGGAGCCGCGGAGGCCGGCGGCATCCCCTTGCCGGCGCGCCAGAAGGTGTAGTCGGCCTGCCCCCGCAAAGCCACCGATGGCAGGTAGTATTGCCGGTAGTTCATCCGCTGCCGGCGTTCGGCCGCTTTCATGTTGGCTTCCAGCTGTTTCAGCGAAGGCATGTTCTTCAGGGCCTCCTCGACGAGGAAGTCGGTCAGGATCTCCACATCTCCTGCGCGGCCGATCAAATCCCCCATACGTGCCGGGTCGAAGCCGCCGAAGAGATCGTCGGAAAGCCGGGAATCCTCCACTTCGAACTCCTCGCCGATATCGGCCCGGTTCAGCAATCGGTTGAGTTGCACTTTGGCCAGGTACAGGGCGTTGAAAGCCTCGATCGAGGCCTGGGTTGCCCGGGCCACTTCGCTTTCCCAGCGGAATACGTCGGCAACGCCCGCATAGCCGACGGCATGGCGGGTGCGGGCGATCTTCAGGTTGCGGCGCGAGGCTTCGAGGTTCTCGTCCTGAATCCGCCCCGCGGTCCGGGCCAGCAGGATATCGAGGTAGGCGGCCGCCAGGTTCAGCACCACGTCGAGGGCGACCAGGTCGGCTCGATGGCGGGCGGCCTCGGCGAGGTACCGCTGGATTTCGAGGTTGGCCAGGACCGGCTCGGAGAACAGTACCTGCTGCACGGTGCCGGCGCCGGCGCCGGTGCGCTCGGGCTGTTGACCGAAAGCGCGTTCCGCGGCGTCCGGGTCGATCTGCAACAGGGTGGCCGAGGCCTCTACTGTGGGCAGGAGGGAGAACCTGGCCCGGCGCATATCCTGGCCTGCCAGGTCGACGTTGGCCTTCTCGATGCGCAGGTCGAGGTTGCTCCGCAAACCCTCCGCGATGATCTCCCGCAAACTCAAGCGCCGATCCCCGGCCGGTTCGTCCGCTTTGAGGAAGCGGGCGGAAAACAGCGTTTCAAAAGAGAGGTCGAGACCGATCCTCCGGACCGTTTCGGCATTCAGCACCCATTGCTCGTCGAGATTGCGCCGCAGGGACATCTCCGCCGGCTCCTCCCCCAGGACGACTCCCTCGACGATCAGGGCAAGGCTGCGGACGATCTGGTCCCGGCCGTTCTCGTCGCCGATACAGCCCATCATCCCCGCATCCACATAAGACCGGCTCATGGCAAAGGAAGGCAGCCTGCGCTCGGAAAGGGCCGCTGCCAGCGGGGCGACCTCCTCGGGCCGGCGCTCGAAAACCATCGCCAGATAGACCGCATCGACCGCGTCGCTCAGCGCCGGGAGGGGCGCTTCCGCCCCCCAGAAGACCAGCTCCACCCGGGCCCCGAAAGGGGCGGCAAGGGGTTGCAAGAAACCCTCGAAATCCAGCTTGCCTTTCAGGCTTTCACTGACGATGACGGCCAGATGGGCAAAGGGATGGATGCGGTGGAACGCTTCGAGGTCCTTCCGGATCGAGTGGGTACCGAGGACATAGGTGAAATTGGGCACCCCGGATACGCCGGGCTCGACCAGCGGCATCCGCTGCAGTTCCACGTCCAGTATCCCCACGGCGATCGTCGGTTTTGGCAGATCGCCCTCCGCGGCCAGCATCGCGGCGCCTGCCGGCCCCGCGGCAATGATCAGATCGACCGCAGGGTCGTGTGCCAGGGACAGGTAGTCCGCGCGCCCCGCGCCGAAACGCAGGTGCTCCGGGAGGAAGTGAACCGACCTGCCGGCCCCCAGCACCTTGTGGATCTCCTCCCTGAGGAAGTCCAGATCGCTTCCGGAATCGGTTTCGCGGGGCTGGGTATCGAGCAACAGCCCGATGTGGAGGTCGCTCTTTTCAATCCGGGCGCACGCCGGCGGCGGCAGTGTCAGGGCCATGACCAGAACCGCTGATATGGCTGTCCTGAGCATCCAGTGGTTCACTCCAATGGGACCGCGGCGGGATGGACGGACCGTCAACGACGGCAGGATGTCGAGAGCAGACAGGGGCCGGCGGGGCACCGCGAATCTCACTAGGACCTGCATGTCAGCGAGGGCCCGGACCACCCGGCCCTAGTAGGTGCTCTCCTTCGTCGTCAGGGGGCACCACCTCGAGGTCTCGAGGAAAGGCAGCACCGCCTCCCAAGCCTGCCGGGTTCCTATCCGCAGCAGGGCCTGTGCCGCGTCGCCGCGCACGTACCGGTCCCTGTCATAGAGCACGTCCCGCAGCGCCGGAATCGCCGGCTCCGCGTGCGGCCCCAGCCGGATCAGGGCGAAGGCGGCGTTGCGGCGCACCAGGTCCTCTTCGTCGCCGAGGGCCGTGGCCAGCGCCGGGGCCGCGGCCGGCTCCGACTGGGCGACCGTTCCCAGCGCTTCGGCGGCCTGGGCGCGGACCTCGGCCGACTCGTCCTGCAGCCGCCGCGTCAGGGCCGGTATGGCCGGCCGCGCCGCCAGGCCGATGTCCCCCAGGGTCTCGGCCGCCTCGGCGCGCTCGTGCGCGGCTGCATCACCCCGCTGCAGCGAGTCGATCAGGGGCTCGACGGCTGCCTCCCCGATGGCGCTCAGGG
Source organism: Candidatus Latescibacterota bacterium (assembly GCA_965223905.1). Taxonomy (GTDB): domain Bacteria; phylum Latescibacterota; class UBA2968; order UBA8231; family UBA8231; genus CBDCXV01. The sequence continues at coordinate 803,482 of CBDCXV010000009.1, read as the reverse complement.
CGTGGCAGGCGTTGCGACGCAGCTCCTGCGAATCGGCGCGCAGCAGCCGCGTCAGCCCGGGGACCGCGGCGGAGCCTGCTCCTTTCAAGGCGTAGGCGGCCCGCAGTCTGGCGGACTCGCAGCCGCCACCGAGCTCGGCCAGCAACTCCGGCACCCGCTCCGCCGAATCCGGGGAAGCCTGCCCGTTGCCCGCGGCGCCGTTGGCCGTCCTGCCGCAGTGCCAGTCCCAGACGTGCTCGTACATCTTCCGGTCCGGGACGCCGGGTGCGTCGAGGGGCAGCGGGCTGCCGTCACCCGGCCAGCCGGAGCCCTGGTTTCCCCAGCTCGGCGACCGCGGCTCCAAGGTGCGCGCGAACAGGAACTTCATCATGAAGCGCTTGCGGTCGCTGCGGTTGGGGCTGGCCCGGTGGAAGAGGTCGTAGTGGACGATCGCCACGGTCCCGGCCGCGCCGCACAGCGGCAGCTCCTCGGAGGCGGCCACCCCTTCCCTGGTGGCGTAGTAATGGCTTCCCGGCACGATCGCGGTCGGGCCCAGCTCCTCAGGGGTATCCTGGGGGTAGTAGAAAAGCAGGATCCGTCGCGTGTGGTGGGACCACCGGCTGCTGCCGTCCTGGTGCAGGTTCTGCCCCTTGCTGCCGGGCGGATTGAAGTGGCAGTGGCGGTGGGGCTGCGAGTAGTAGCCCTCCCCGAGGATGCTGGTCAGCGCCCCCCGGACCTCGGGGGCGTCGAGGATCTGCTGCACCGCCGGGACCCTCGGCAGGAGGTTGTTGCCCGGGTTGCCCTCCTTTTCGAACACCGTCCCGGTCTCGCGGTAGATCCTCTCGTGCAGGCCGGCGGGCAGCCCGGGGCGCACGATCACGTAGCCGTTGACGATGAAGTGCCGCAACTGGTCGTCGTTCAGAAGCGATAGCTCGTCCATGCTCTTGCAATCCTTTCTATCTGGCAGTCCGCGAAAAAGTCGCTTTGGACCGAGACCCGGTCACCTGCCGCGGGTCCGAGCCCTACGGGCGGGCGACCAGACAGGCTCGGCGATTCCGGAGCCACCCGGAGACCGCGCGGAAATCCGCTCTTTCCGCAGGGCCGCCGGTTCACGGCAGGTCCTCCAGCACCTGGATCCCCAGGTGCTCGATCCAGCCGCGGTCGAACCACTCCGGGTTCTCCCCTTCGGGGCACTCGAGGTAGCGCAGCGTGTGGTAGCAGTAGACGCGCGGGTACTCGATGATCGCGTGGACCTCGGCCATGGCGGCGCAGTTGGGGACGCTGGCGTAGGGGACGACCGGGTTGCCCTCGAACTTGGTCCAGACGAAGCCGTCCTCGCTCCAGGCGTAGCCGATGCTCTCGCGCACGCTCAGCCGCGCCTTCTCGGCCTCCTCCGTGTAGGGGCCGCTGCCGAGGTGGGAGGGATCGCTGACCTCGGCGAGCTCGCTGCCCCCGTAAAAGGCGTGGAACAGGCCGTTGAAATGGAGGACCTCGAACTCGGAGAACCCGCCTTCGTCCCAGGCACCCTTCTCCCCCTCTATCAGCGCCGGCTCCTCCCCGACTTGCCAGGGCCCCTCGAGGCGGTCGGCGGTGGCGACGTGCATGCGGCCGAAATCGAGCTGAACGGTATCGGGCTCGGTGCCGAACATGAACCACCTGTCCTCCACTTTGACCAGCCCTGCCGGGTAGCACATGCGCTGGTGGCCGATGATCGGGTTCCCTTCGTACTTGATCCACGGGCCCAGCGGGCTGTCGGCACGGGCGAGCGAGACCGACCACCCCCAGCCGAAGGGGCTTTCCCCGCAGGAGAGGTACACCATGCAGAAGCGCCCGCCGTCCCTGACGACCTTGGGACAGGCGACGAGCCCGCTCTCGTGGGGGCGGCCCGACCGGGTCAGGATCGGAAGCTCTCCGTGCTTCCGCCACGGGCCGAGCGGGTCAGACGCGGCGGCGACGAAGATCTGGTAATCGGTGTCCGCCCAGGTCGAGTACGAGTGGTAGTACCAGTAACAGGTGCCATCCACCCTGATGCAGTCGCCGCTTTCGAGGACGCGGTCGTCCCACGAGCCGGGCTCCCCGGTGACGATGGCGGGACTGGGACCCACGGTGTGGGTGAATCCACTTGAGAACAGGGGTCTGTTCGGTTCCGGGTTCGGGGTCATCTGTCTCTCCTGTGGATTGGCGTTGCAGCTGAGCTCCCCGGGGCTCTACAACCGGCCGCAACGGCGAGCCCGGGATACGCCTCGAAGCAAAACGGGCCGGCAGCGAAATGAGGGAACATCCAGGGAAAGGACACTAGCGCTGCCTGCCGACCGCCCTCTCTATCAGGACATCGGCGATCCGGGGGCTGAGCAGGCTCAGCCAGAGCAGGACCTTCAGCTTGGCCGGCATGACGAGCTCCCGCTGCCGCTTCTCCATCGCCCTGACAATGGCGCGGCAGGCCTCGTCGACCGGGATCGCGTCCCCGCTGTGCTTGCGGGCCGCCCGTCCGAGGATGCCGCCGTCCCTGCCGACCGCCCTCTTGCGCAGGTCGGTCCCGGAGATCCAGTGGGGCAGCACCGTCAGTATGTCGACCCCCGCGTCTTTCAGCTCCAGGCGCAACGCCTCGCAGAACCCCTGCAGGGCATGCTTGGAAGCGACGTACCCGGTGTGCTTGGGCACGCCGATCTTCGCCTGGATGGAGGTGATCGCCACGATCATGCCGCGGCTGTTCTTGAGATGGGGCAGGGCGTGGTAGATGCAGTTGACGGCGCCGAGGTAGTTGACCTCGGTGAGGCGGCGGAAGATCTCGAGGTCCTCGACCTCCTCGAAGGAGGTCCACATGCTGATGCCGGCGTTGGCGACGAGGTAGTCGACGCCGCCGAAGCGGCCGGCGCACTCGTCGGCCAACCGCTTGCAGTCCTCCGGATTGGTGACGTCGCCGATCACGGCCACCGCCTCCCCACCCAGCTGCCGGCAGCGGGAGGCCACCTCTTCCTGCTGCTCGGCCTCGGGGGAGAACAGCGCCAGGTTCGCCCCGCGGCGGGCCAGCTCCAGGGCGAGGGCGGCCCCCAACCCGGAGGAAGCCCCGGTGGTGATGATGCTCTTTTTGTAGAAGGGATCCGCCATCTCGCTCGGGGGTGTTGAAAAACCAGCTCTCTGGGGGATTCCCAGTGGATACCGGTTGCAGCAGACAGCCTCTGGCCGGCCTCCCCGAGAGCATGATCTGCGGATGCGAAGAAGGGACCCATGGACCCCGGGTTGCTCTGCCCACGGTCGCTAATCTACGAAGATGACAGTGTGGATACAGTGCCGGCAGATGCGTCCGTCGACCCGGCCTGTCTGAATCTCAGGAGAGAATGACCGCTGCTGACCGAGGCCGGCGGAGGGAAACGCTGCTCACCTGCACCTTCGGCCGCAGCGACTGCCCGACAGACTCCGTGGAAAAGGAGACCCGGGCAGTGATAGGATCGCATAAAGCCCACATGCAGCTCTGCGGCGCTCACAGGATGGATGGCCCGCAAGCGGCAACGGGATCCCTTTATGGCTTTGGTTGCCTGTGCCCGATGGCGAGGACTGAATCGATTTTTCGGGTTACCGAGCGGGTGTATCGCTACGGCTACCGGCGCTGGATGGGTATTCTGGTCCAGTAACGAGAAACGCCCGCATCAGGGCCGTAACACGAATGGCACCCACTGCAGGCGTTCCAAAAAGGGCCGACAACCAAACCCCGGATCTCACCGGAAAAAGTGGAGCTGGGATGTCTTTGCCCTTTCCGGCGACTGGAGGCCACCCCGAATCGCAAGTAAGGTCCGAAGCGTTCGACATCCCAGCTCCCAAATACCAAGGGGAGGAGAAGCATCTCTGCCTCTCCTCCCCCCTAAACCCAACAACTCTACTTGAGCAACAGCATCTTTCTGACCTGCGCGAACTCTCCCGCCTGCAGGCGGTACAGGTAGATCCCCGAAGACACCGCGTGACCGCGGTCGTTGGTCGCGTCCCACGTGAAGGCGTAGCGACCTACGCCCTGATGTTCGGACACCAGGGTGCGCACCTTCTGGCCGAGCGAATTGTAGACCACCAGTTCCACGTCCGACGCCTGAGGAAGCGCGTATTTGATCGTGGTCTCCGGGTTGAAGGGGTTCGGGTAGTTGAACCCCAGAGCGTACACCTCCGGCAGCGTCTCCATCTCCACCGGGGCCGGCAAGGCCAGGGTGTTGACGGCAAAGGCACCGTCGCGGACCTGGCCTTCCGTGACCTTGATGAAGCCGGATTCGAACTCCTGGAGAGCGCGGAAAACCAGATCCACGGCCACCGTGCCTTCCGAGACGGCATCCCCGTAGGCGACAATGGCCCGTTTCCCGTCCCCTGCGCCCAGGACCTGCGGCAAGGCCAGGGGGCCCTCGCCAAGGCCGTTGTCGACGGCCACGGCGCGAACGACCTCCAGCTCCTCGCCGTTGAACTCGAGCTGGAAGCCGTAGCCCTTGAGCAGATCGAAGTCGCTCAGGTGCACGGTGAGCACGAACTCCTCGCCGACCCGCGGCAGCGGGACGCCGCCGTAGAAATCCAGCCGCGTCTGCTCGTTTCGGCCAGGCCGCAACGGGATCACCTTGGCCGCCGAGGCGGTCTGGCGACCGAAGTTCTCGGCGAAGACGTTGAGCCCGGCTTCGCCCACCGACTGCTTGGCGGCCAGATCGAACGCGGGGTCCCACTCCACATCCGATGCCGCCGAACCGTAGTGGTCGGCGAAGTGGAAGTAGTCGTCGAACCCGACCTGGCGGTCGGCACCGAACAGGCCCGTGATGGCCTGTCCGTTGACGTCTACCTCGTTGTTGCGGATGGCCATGGCCGACCGTTCCTCCGAGCGGGTCTCGTTGTCCTCGTCGAAGGCAGCCACCGTGTAGGTGAACCGTTCCCCGTTGACGGCCGTCGTATCGACAAAGGAGGTTGCGCTGCGCCCGACCGTGTCCAAAAGCGCAAACGCCCCTTCGGCCGGCTGGCGGTAGATGCGATAGCCCGCAACCCCGCGGCTCATGTCCGAAACCACCGGACCGATCGCCCCTGCGACCCGCCGGGTCACCGAGGTGTCGGCCAGCGAGCCTTCCCAACTCAGGAGAATGCGGCCCCCGTCGTCGTCGGGAGCGTCGATTGCACGGAACTCACGAACCGCCGACGGGGCGACATTGTCGACGGCGCGCACCGAACCCGACCGCGTAACCGAGGAGCGCCGAACCTTCTTCGGATCCATGTCGTCGTCCATGCCGCCGTCCATGTCACCGTCCATGTCACCGTCCATGTCGTCGTCCATGTCGTCATCCTCCGGCGTGGCGGAAACGATACCCGACGACAGGGTAATACTCGACGATCTCCCATTGGTCGGGGGATCGTCGGGCGGCGGGGTCACCGGGGTTTCGCCTTCTCCCGAATCCGGCTCCATGTCGAGCTCCAGTTCGGCGGCGATGCCCCAAGCCGTGGTGGCCGTGTCGAGCGTGGCTACCACGACGCGGCCCTCTGTCGCTTCGGGGTCAGCTGCTACGTGACCCCAATCCACCGGTTCACCACCTGCTGGCGCACGGTATATGTGGTAGCCGTCCAGAATCGAATGGTCTACCGACAGATCCCAGGTCAGCAGGACGAATCCGCCCTCATCGTCCGGATTATCAACGGCCACCAGCTCATCCGGTGCATCCAGAGGCCGCACGATGACCGTCTCCGACTGGCTCACCGCGCCATCACGGAAGGTCAGGACCAGCGGCCGGGTCAACAGCGAATCGCTGCGTACCCAGAACTCCCCGGTACCTGCGGTCAGGTCGGCCGGCGACGACATGACGCCTGCCTGGTTGGCCGAAAGCTCCACCTCGCGGTCGTCGTCGGCGACGCGGACGTTGCCGTACTGGTCCAGCAGGGTTACGTCACCCGTATAGGTCCGGTTTACCGCCAGGGTGTCCGGCAGGCCCGTAACCCGAATGCCGTGACGCACCTCCGGGTTGTAGACGATCCGGGGGCCCAGGGCGGCCACCTGCTCGCCGTCCGTATCCAGAAGCGCCACGGACAAGGTGTCCACCGCAGCCGTGTCTTTCAGCACCACGGTGCGCTGCTGCCTGTCAGACCAGGACTCCGCATCCAGCTGAGCCCGGCCTTCGCCCTCGTCGGTGACGCCGTCCCCGGTCAAGGTGACCCCCCGTCCTCCGGTCACTTCCAGGACATAGGAGGCGACCTCGGCAACCGACACGGTCAGCGTCACTTCCTGGCCGGCGTCCAGATGCCCGGTCGGGCCCAGACCCAGACTCGACTGCTGGACACGGTCGCCACGCGGCTGCTGACCACTCGAACCCCGTACAGCCCCTCTCAGGGTCCCCGCGATCCGCGTGGACGGCTTGTCCTCCTTGGGCGTGCCGGTGAGCTCCTGAGAAGCCGGGCCGTCGCCGTGCTCGTTGAAAGCGAGCACCTGCACCGTGTATTCGGTCTCGTGACTCAGGTCCGGGATGGTATGGAATATCCACGTGAGCGGGCCGGCAGCGGTGTCTTCGCGGGCCGAGGCATACGACTGCGACCCGGATTTCCACTGCACCTTGTAGCCGGTCACCGGTCCCTTGTAGCCGGCTTTGGCCAGCGACAGCCAGCGGACCTGAAGCCCGCCATCGACCGCATTCAGGCTGACATGGTTCACTATAGGCGGCGTCAAAACCGCAGGCGGTTTGGCGGCCGGGGGCTGCGGCTGCGGCTGCGTGGGCGGCTGTGGCTGTCGAGGTGGCTGCGGCTGTGGATCAGGCCGCGGCGTAACCGTAGGCCGCCTCAACGGCGTGCCTGCCACCTCCACTACCGGCGGCCCCGCCACTGGGGCTTCGGGCGAACCCGCCAAGGCAAACACCCACACATAGTACTCGGTGCCTCCCGTCAGATTCGGAATCACATGACTCGTACCGCTGGTCACCCTGGCTAACCGGTCAGGGGGGCTATATTGCTCCGATCCCGATCTCCACAACACATCGTAAAAAGTAGCCCCTTCTGCCGCCCCCCACGATACCGTGAGCCGCTCCGCGCCGGGAGTCACGGTCACGTCCACCACCATTCCCGGCGTCGGAGTGCCTGGGACTTCCGTTGAGGGGTCACCGGTTGAGGGTGCACCGCCGACCAAGGCCCCCGTAGCGATCACCCGCACCGTGTACTGGGTGCCCGCGGTCAGATCCTCAATCGTATAACTCGTACCGGTAATATCCGAACCCGAGGCTTCGCGGTTGTCGGTTGCGGCATCCTCGAACGTTTCCTGGTCCGACTTCCACTGCACCTTGTAGCCGGTGGCCGCCTGGGCCGCATCCCACGATACCATGAGCTGCTCCGGGCCGGCAGTCACCACCACGTTCGCAACCTGGGCCGGCCGTTCCAACGGCGTTTCGAAGGCTTCGTCCGAGTAATCTCCCTCGGACCCATTCACGGTAGCCCTCACCCGCACCGTGTACTCGGTGCCCGCCGTCAGGTCCTGAATCGTATAACTCGTACCGGTAATATCCGAGCCGGAGGCTTGGCGGCTGGTCGCATCGTAATCCGCGTCCGTCTCCGACTTCCACTGCACCGTGTAGCCGGTGGCCCCTGCTACCGGGTCCCACGATACCATGAGCTCCCCGGCGCCGGGAGTCACCACCACGTTCGCAACCTGGCCCTCAGCGAGCTCGTTCGGAGTGCCTGTTGCTTCTTCTGAGGGATCGCCGTCGCCGCTCGCGTTGGAGGCGATCACCTGCACCGTGTACTCGGTGCCCGCCGTCAGGCCCTCAATCGTATACCTCGTCCCCGAAATATCCGTTGCTTCGCGGTTGTCGGTTGCGGCATCCGGGAACGTTTCATCCTCCGACTTCCACTGCACCGTGTAGTCGTCGGCCCCGGTAACCTCGTCCCACGACAGCAGGAGCTTCCCCGCGCCGATCCCCACATCCACATTTGCCACCTGGCCCGGCAACGGCGTGCCGGTGGCGGGGGGGGCTGAGGGAGCGCTATCGTCTGTCTCCGGGTCGTTGGAATTGCTCAGTTCCAAGGTGGCGATCACCTGTACCGTATACTCGGTGTCCGCCGACAGGTTTTCGATGGTGTAACTCAGACCCGTTCTCCGGCCTTCGCGGTTGTCGGTTGCCGCATCCTCGAACGTTTCCTCTCCCGACTTCCACTGGATTTTGTATCCAGCCGCCCCCGGGACGGCCGTCCACGATACCGTGAGCGCCCCCGAGCCGGAAGTCACCGACACGCCCGTCACCGTGCCCGGCGCAGGGGTGCCTCTTTGTAGATCCGAGGCCGGCCCCAACCCGCCAGCGTTTGAAGCGAAAACCTGCACCGTGTACTGAGTGCCTGCCGTCAGATTCTCAATCGTATGACTGGACACATTTCCCAAGCGCGCCGTTCTGGTGTCATCCGTATCACCCAAGTTGTCCCAATCCTGGCTCCCCGACTTCCACTGCACCGTGTATCCAGTGGCCCCCGGGACCAGGTCCCACGTCACCTCGAGCTGCTGCGGGCCGCGAGTCACCGTCGGGGTCACCTCGCCCGGCAACGGCGTGCCGGTGACTTCTTCTGAGGGTGGGCCAGCCCCTTCATCTGTGTGTTTGGCGTAAACCTGCACCCAGTACTTCTGACCCGCAGGCATAAAAAGGCCAGGACCCCGAAGGTCCATCTCTGTTAATGTTGTCATCGTAGGTGGATTTGCACCTGCAGCGACCTCTTTCATCCTTGACCGGGTGCTGTACAGCTGCGAATCCTCCCTCCACTGCACGGTGTATCCACCAGTGGCCCCCGGGGCCGCATCCCACGATACGTCGAGGGTCCCCTGGCCGAGGGTCACCTGCACGTTCTCCACCTGACCCGGCGCAGGGGTGCCTGTGCGTGTGGGCCCGGCGGCTGAGGGATCTCCAGGCTCCCCGGCCACGGTAGCAATCACCTGAACCGCGTAGAGGGTGCCCCCCGTCAGACCCGTAATCGTATAACTGGTCCCGGACACATCTGACGTTCTGTCGTCAGGATCATCAGCCGCATCATCTAAGTCGTCGTAATTACCATCACTATTCCACTGCACCTTGTATCCAGTGGCTCCAGGGACCCGGTCCCACTCCACCTCGAGCTCTTCCGAGCCGGAAGTCACCTCCACCCCCACCACCTGGTTATTTGTCCCCGCTGTTGGGATGAAAGCGGATGATTCTCCAAAATCCCCTCTGCCCCCCCCCTCGTTTTGGGGGGCAACCTGCACCGTGTACGAGGTGCCCGCCGTCAGCTCTGGAATCCTATACGTAAGACCACCAATTTCCGACTGGTCGATCTCCTCTTGGCGGGTCCCGTCGTAATTCACCTCCGTCGCCAACTTCCACTGCAGGATGTACTTATCTGCCCCGGTGACCCTGGGCCAGCTTACCTCAGCAGACCGGACGCCCGGAGTCGCCGTCACGGTTCCTATCGGGCCCGGCTTCGGCGTGCCTGTGGCGTCCTCTGAAGGCGTGCCGTCGTCCGTCATCGGGTCGTTGTTGGTCAAATCGTGTGTGGCGATCACCCGCACCGTGTACTCGGTTCCCGCCGACAGACTCGGAATCGTATGGCTCGTTCCGGTCACCGTTTCTTGGCTGGTGCCCTCGCTGGGTGTGAAACCATCCCAAGTGGCAACAGTACTCCCATCCCTCCACTGCACCTTGTAGCCAATTCCAGTTCCAGAAACCGCGGTCCACGATACCGTAAGATTCCCCTCGCCTGAGACCACCGTCGGGGTTCCTACCTGGCCCGGCTTCGGCGTTTCTGTGGCCTCGGCTGAGGGCGTGCCGTCCCCGCTCGTGTTTACGGCAATCACCCGCACCGTGTACGGGGTGCCCGCCGTCAGCCCCGTAATCGTAGAACTGGTTGCGTCTTCGTCCTCCATGCCTTGGCGGTTGCTTGGGTCCCAATCATCGGTCCCCGACTTCCATTGCACTTTGTATTCATCCTCCCCCATAACATCGACCCAATTCACGGTGAGCTGCTCCTCACCGGGATTCACAGGGCGCACGGGGGGGTCTGCGTTTAGATCCTGAGCAACGAGCGTCACCTGGCCCGGCGCCGGCCTGCCCGTGGCGTCGGCTGAGGGTGCGCCATCCCCGCTCGCGTTTACGGGGACCACCCGCACCGTGTAGGTGATGGCCGCCGACAGAGCCGGGCTAGGAGAAATCGTATGGATCGTTGTGGGTGCTTGCACCGTTGCTTCGTTTGTGCCATCGGGTGTGAAATCATCCGCATCCCACGCATCCCAAGAGTCATCAGTTTCCGGATCCCTCCACTGCACCTTGTAGCTGGTGGCGCCCGTGACCGCGTCCCACTCCACGGCCAGTTGCAACGGGCCGGGAGTCACCGTCGGGGTTCCCACCATGCCCGGCTCCGGCGTGCCTGTTGTCGCGTTCGCGGTCCCCGCGGCCGGCGTGCCGCTCGCGTTTTCGGCGATCACCCGCACCACGTACTCGGTTCCCCCCGTCAGACCCGGAATCGTATAACTGGTCTCGGTCCCGGCTACTGTTTTTTGGTTGGTGCCTTCGGTGGGTGTAAAGCCAGGTGTGAAAGATGAACCCACCTCCCACTGCACCTTGTACCTATAGGCCCCATCTGCCTCGTCCCACTCCACCTCAAGCTGCTCCGGGCCGGCATTCACCGTCGGGGTTGCCACTTGGGCCGCCAACGGCGTTCCTGTGGCCTCGCCTGAGGGGTCGCCGTCGCCGCCATCATTGTAGGCGATCACCCGCACCCGGTAGAGGGTTCCCCCCAGAGGCATATCCGCAGTCGGCGTGCCATCGCCAATCGTCGTTTCCTCCGCATTCCCATTTTCCACGTCGACTTGGCGGCCGGGATCCCAATTCTCTGACCCCGTCCTCCACTGCACCTTGTAGCCACCCTCGGCGGCGATGACCCCGGCAGTGGTAGCCGCCGTCCAAGTCACCGTGAGCTGTCCCGCGGTGGTGGGAGTGGGCACCGTCACGCCCGTCACCTGGCCCGGCTTGGTCCACTGATCGGTCACTGGGGAGGGTGCGCCCTCCTCCCCGGCAATCACCTGTACCATGTACTCGGTGTCCTCATCCAGGCTCCTGATCGTATACCGCGCACCACGAATCCCCGAGGCATCGCCTTTGTCCCCCTCAAGAGCATCTGCGTATGATCCCGCGGTTCCCTTCCACCACTGCACCTTGTATTCAGTGGCCCCGGTGACCGGGACCCACTCCACGGTGAGCTGCTGCGAGCCGGGAGTTACCGTCACGCCCGTCACCTGGTCGTCCCCCGGGGTTCCCGGGGTTGCAGGTTTTTCTGTGGCCGCGCCATCCCCCCCATCGTTTGTGGCATAAACCTGCACCGTGTGCGCGGTGCGCCCCAGCCCCGTAATCCTATGCGAAAGATCACCACTTTCCGGCTGGCCGATCTCCTCTTGGCGGGTCCCGTCGTAATTCACCTCCGTCGCCAACTTCCACTGCACCGTGTAGCTATCTGCCCCCTCCAACCGGTCCCAAGTTACCGTGATCTCCCCCGGTAGGGTGGGCGTGACCTGCACCAAGCCCTGCACCAAGCCCGGCTTCGGCGTGCCTGTGGCGTCGTCTGAAGGCGTGCCGTCGGCCGGAAAAATATCCTCTACCGCATTTCCGGCCGGATCGTGTGTGGCGATCACCCGCACCGTGTACTCGGTGCCCACCGTCAGAGCCGGTGAAGGAGAAATCGTATGGCTCGTTGCGGTCGTCGTTGCTTGGCGGGTATTCCCCGTTTCGTCGTACTCCTCGTCCCCCGACTTCCACTGCACCTTGTATCCAATTCCAGTTCCCAAGACCGCGGTCCACTGCACCGTAAGCTCCGCCACGCCGGAGGTCACCATCACCCCCGTCACCTGGCCCGGCTGCGGCGTGCCCATGACGTTTTCTGATGGCATGCCGGGCCCGCTCGTGTTCATGGCGAACACCCGCACCGTGTATTCGGTGCCCGCCGTCAGACCCGTAATCTCATGACTGATTGCGTCTTCGCCCTCCATGCCTTGGCGGTTGATCGGGTCCCAATCCTGCGTCCCCGACTTCCACTGCACTTTGTATTCGTCGGCCCCCGTGACCAACTCCCACTTCACGGTGAGTTTCCCCTCACCGGGTTCTACCATCAAAGGATCGGTAGTAGCCTCTTCATCCGGGCCGTTCACCTGGCCTGGCCTCGGCCTGCCTGTGGCGTCGTCTGAGGGGGTGCCGTCGCCGCCGTCGCTTTCGTCGGCGTTGGGGGTGGCGGGAATAGGCTCGTTGGTGGCGATCACCCGCACCGTGTACGTGTTCTCCGCCGACAAACCTGGAATCGAATAGGTCGTTGGGGGTGGGGATGCGTCCAGCGTTTCTTGGTTGTCGCCGTCCGCTCCGTCCTCGTCGGGCATGAAATCATCCCAAGAGGCTACCTCATCCGGATCCCTCCACTGCACCTTATCCCTCCACTGCACCTTGTAGCCAGTGAGGTTATCTAACTCCAACTTGTCCCAGGTCACCGTGAGCTGTCCCGCGGCGATGGGAATGGTCACCGTCACGCCCGTCACCTTGCCCGGTGCCGGCGTGCCAGTGGTGGATGGATCTATAGGAGTACCGTCACCATCGGGATCATTCGAAGGATTGCTGTAGTCGCCGTACATGTCTTTGGCGAAAACCCGCACCTCGTACGTGAGGGCCGGGTCCAGACCCGGGATGAGATTACTCGAACTCGTCCCGGGTTCCATGGCCTGACGGCTGGCATCCCACTCAGTATCTTCCGCATCCGCCTCATCGGAGGCATTCCTCCACTGCACCTTGTAGCCGGTGGCCCCCTCTACCTCGTCCCACTCCACCGTGAGCTGCTCCGGTCCAGATTTCACCGTCACTTCTGGAGGACCAAACGACGATTCCTGCGCTTGCATCCCCCTTGGGAGAAACGACATGGTCAGCAAAACGAGCATTCCTCCCCATCCCCATCTTCTTGCCTCGTGTAACGCGTGCCTGGTATCCATTATATGGGTGCTCCCCTCATCCTCTTGGTTTGAATGGCTTAGTTCGCATCTCAAGCCGTTTTTCGAAGCTTTCGTTGCTGTTTGGATTAGCTGCGATATGATCGGATATCGCTAGTAATCCGGGCCCCTGGAGGCGTCCATTTCCGACCCGGGGGACTTGGAAGGAACCGGGCCGCATGTGGCCAAATAGGCCATTTCCCGGGGGTCAATTCCGGGGGTGGGCAGGTCCCATAACTGGCGGGCGTCGGCCTCGGGCACCCTGGCGTCGATGAAGCTGCCGAAGGCGCGGGGCCCGGGTCGCCAGGTCGGCGCGGGCCAGTTCGGAGAGGTCGACCCGGATCTCGGGCCCGACCTTGGCCTGCCGTTCGACCTCCAGGCGACGAGGCAACCGGGGGGGGCGTGGACGAAGTGGGCGCCAGCCGTCGCGGGTGTCGACGGCCTCGGGAACGCCGCAAACGGCCAGCAGGGTCGCCCAGGCGGCGGTGCGCTGGGAAACCAGGGGATCGGGCGGATGGGCGCAGAGGCGTTGCGGTACGCCGTGGACCCCGGAAGGGTCGCGGAGATACCACAGAATGGTCAGGCTGGGGGCCTTCCGGGCTTAACGCAGGAACCGGGTTTGGCCGCTTTATCGTCGCCCTCGAAAGGTTGGGCCCTACCCACCAGTGGCCGCCCTGGCCGAGGACTTCGCTGCTGAGGTGGGGGCCTTCAGGCGCGAGGCCAGTTCGCCTGATATGGTTGCTCCCGGGCGGCGGTCGCCCTCTTCAGGGGGTTCGCCCCGGGTCCGATTCCCAGGTCAGGAGAACCAATACCAGCCGGCCGGCAGGTGGGCCGGGGCCCTGTCGGTCGAGGCCGGGTTGGGGCACGTCGACCTGGTAGCATGCCAGGGTTGGCCAGGCGCCTACCACGTCCCATTCAGCGGACACCAGAACGAGGCGGCCGTCGACCACCTCCAGGATGTGGAGGGACTCTCCGTTTCTCACCAGGTCGCGGCCGATGCGGGCGAGCACCGCCGGGGGTGGATATCGGCGACGGCGGGGGCGAATCCCGAGGCGGGATCAATCGAGGGCCGATCCGACGTTTACCGTATGGCCGGGGGGAGGAAACCGTCGTTTAAGGCGCCGTTCTCGTCAGCGAATCGGCCAGACTGTGTCCGGCCCCGTTCCGAAATTGAAGATCATGAGGGCGAAAATGGGAAACAACTTGCGTCGCTCAGACTGCTCTCCCTGGGTCTGCCTGTCGTTTGGGCGAAAAAAGTGCTTGACATATCCGGGAAGATTTTCGACCATTTGCGGACAATGGACTCGGTAAATAGATTGTTTAACCGATCTTATAAGAATCATTTTATAACATTTGATAACAATATGGTCGCGTTAAATTATAAGGTCGCGCACTCCCGCCCGGGGGGGCGCTACTTCGCCACAAGTTGGATTTCGAGGCGCTGGATACCGTCGACAACAAGGTCGACTGGCACCTCTGCGGAAACCGCTGGCGGCGGTTCGAGACCGAGCCTTTTCGGCCCCAATCTTCCAGGGAACTGAACGGTTTCCTTTCGAGTTAAATAGCTTGGATCGCTTTCACTAAGCGCTGGGGTATGCCAGCCCGTACCGGTACTCGGTACGGGAAACAACCCCGGTCCAGGAAGCATGAAAATGCACCTTATTTCACCCCATTTTTCTGTCAGTTGACGGAGTACACCTCAGGTCGTCCTAGAGGACATCTTATCGGCACATGAAATGAGCACCCACACCGCACCAGTCGCCGTCAAACAAGCGCCGTCCCTCACTGTCTCAAGTCGGGCCCTCGAGCTCGTCCAGGCCAGCATTTCCGCCAACACCAAGCGGGCTTATACGGCCGCGCTGGCGAGGTTCGACAAAGCGATCGGCGACAACCCCGTCACCGATACCGTCGTTGCCAACTACCTCGCCGCCCTGTACGATGCCGAGAAGTCGCCGGCGACGTGCTCCCAGGTAGTCGCTGCGCTCAAGTTCCGGGCCAAGCTGCAGGACCTTCCACCGCCGGTAGGTCCCCGAACCAACCGGGTTCTTGCCGGGATCCGGCGCCAGGGGCGAGGAAGAGGACGAGGTCAGGCGAGCGGCGTGAACTTCTCGCAAGCCGAGGCCGCCGCGGCTATCGCCGCTGGCGAAGGGTCCATCCAGGGGCGGCGCGACGCGGCGATCATTTCGGTCATGTCGGACGGCTTGCTGCGCGTCTCCGAGCTGGTAGCTCTCCAGGTCGACGATCTCGCTTTCGAACTTGATGGCGGCCGCGTTACCATCCGCCACTCGAAGACGGACCAGGAAGGGATCGGAGTCGTGCTCTATCTGGGTCCCCCTACCGTGGCCAGGGTCAAGGCGTGGCTGGAAGCGGCCAGGATTACCTGCGGGCCGCTATTTCGCCGCCTCCATCGAGGCGGAAATGTCGGGGGCGAGAAGGAACTAAGCACCGCAAGCGTCCGACAGATCATCAAACGCCGATGCACGGCCATTGGCGTGAAGGGGGTTTCCGGTCACTCGCTGCGCGTCGGCGGCGCTGAGTCGCTCGCTGCCGGCGGTGCTTCGCTTGCCGAAATGCAGACAGCCGGCCGTTGGCGGTCGCCGACGATGCCAGGTCACTATGCGCGGGGACAGCTTGCTGCTCGTGGGGCGGTAGCTCGCATCCGCTACCGCAGGTGAAGGGAAACCTGAACATGATAAGCAGGTCAAACGCAGCCTTGGAAATCGGTCCCGTGAATCCGGCGCAGCCTTCCAGGACGTTCGACCCGCTCCCACCCGACGGAATCCCCGCCTGTCCGTCGATCAGCAGCATCGACCGGGTGATCTTCGCCTCGCCCCCGCTGAGGCGGTACAGATACACCCCGGCGCCCACGGCCTGCGCCGCCGCATCGGTGGCGTCCCGGCGGGCCGTGTGCGTGCCGGGAACCGTTGCGCCTGAGAGTAGCGGAACCCGGTCCTCGACCCGGGGCTCGGCCCCTGCATGGCTCCACAGTCCCATCAGCCCGATGAGACACCCGATTGCGGCTTTCATTCCCTCAGCTCCTCTGGGTTAAGTCACCCATGCGGATGGGCTGTACCCCAATTGGACGGGATGAAGATATGCGCGAGGAGGACAGGGGATGTCCGTTGGCAAACGCTTTTTTTGCAGGAGGCGGGGCTGGAGAATTGAGACCGGCTCAGGCGAAAGTAGGACCAGCCCGGCAGGATCCTTAAGACAACGCGCCACGCAAGTGCTTTTCAGTCGCCCAAGGTGCGGACGATCCGCCCCGGCGGGTCAACCACGTGAATCGGTATCGTCGTGCGTGGACTTGTGCGCAGAGCCTCTCCAGGTTGGCTCGGCGAGGCGGCGGAAGATCTCAAGATCCTCGAACTCCTCGAAGGAGGTCGACATGCGAAAGATTCCACTACCGGAGGACGAGTACCTGCTCCGCCTGGGCCAAGGCACTGGAGAGAATGAAGCTGCTTGCGGTCTTGCCTTCGAAGCTGGCCGCCTGCTGGATCCGCTAAAAAACCTCCGTCTGATCTGTCATTCCTTTTTTCCGGAGAGATACCGGCCGCGGGAAGCCACAGTTTCGAGATCGGGCGGCCGCGTTTCCGAACGCAGGCGATCCAGTAGTTGACGCGGAACCGAAACCGGGGGGCTCAACTCGAACCGTTCGGGTTTCACACGAACTGGGAACCGGACCCGGACCACCCGCTCTTCCCCTTGCTCAGGCATGGGGACCAGCCACAACGCCAGTCCGTGCAGACTGCCGAGATCAGAAGAGCGGCAACGGCTCGCCGCTTTTCCCGGGTGTTCTTCATCTCACTGATTTGGCCGCTTCCTTGCCGCCCGCCGGATCGATCCGTACCATCGGCTCGCTCGCTGATCGCCCCGAGACATAAGCCCCTGTTCCACAATGAAGATAACCTGCATTAAGAGCTTCCTGACCGGCCGCTGCCTGCTGGTGCGCGTGTACACCGACAAGGACCTCGTCGGCAACGGCGAGGCCGGCCTGTGGGCCCACCACCCGGTCGTCGCCGCGGCGATCGAGGAGCTGGGGGAGTATTTCGTCGGCAAGGACCCGCGCCGGATCGAGCACCACTTCCAGACGGTCTCCCGCAGCGCCCATTTCACCGGACCGGTGCTGAGCGCCGCCCTCAGCGCCATCGACATCGCCCTCTGGGACATCCTCGGAAAGGAGGCCGGGCTGCCGGTCTACCAGCTGCTCGGAGGCAGGTGCCGCGACAAGGTCGCGGTGTTCGGCGGCGTCGGGGGCTCCTCCCTTGAAGAAGTCGGCGAGACGGCGAGACGGGCGGTCGCCGCCGGCTACACCACCCTGCGGCTCGGTCCCTTCTTTCCCGGCTTCGAGCAGCGGACCTCCGCCGAGGTCGTCGACGACGCCGTCGCCATGGTCGCGGCGGCGCGCGAGGCTGCCGGGGACCGCGTCGACCTCGGGGTGGAGATCCACCGCAACCTCAGGCCGGACGAGGCCATCACCCTCGCCGCCGAGCTGAGGCCGTTCCGGCTGAAGTTCTACGAGGACCCGCTGGTGCCGGAAAGCGAGGATGCCCTCGAGTACGTCGCCGCCCACGTCGACATACCGCTGGCGGTCGGCGAGCGCAGCTACGGCATCTTTCAGTTCAAGGAGCTCATCGACAGGAAGGTCGCCAGTTTCATCCGCGCCGACCTGTCGCTGGCCGGCGGCTTCACGCAGGTGAAGAAGATCGCCGCGATAGCCGAGTCCGCCCTCGTGCAGCTGTTCCCCCACCTGATGGGCAGCCCCGTCAACGGAGCCGCCTTCGCCCATCTCGCCGCGGCCATTCCCAACTACGCCTTCATGGAATCGCAGCGGCACCTCGGGATCGCCGCGGAGCTGGTCGACGAGCCGTTCGCCGAGGAAGGCGGATTCCGCGAGATCCGCGAACGCCCCGGCATCGGCGTCGAAATCGACGAGAGGGCGTGCGCGGAAATCCCGTTCGAGCCGGTGAAGATCGGCGGCTCCTTTCACGCCGACGGCTCGGTCGCCCACTGATCCGCAGCGCCGCGGCAGGCGCCTCTCCGGTCTACTGAACCTCGAGCGTCGGATAGAACGGCAGCGGCTTGTCGTTCGGAGCCACGCCTATGATCTCGTCCCCTCTCCAGGCGAACTCGTAGGTATCCCCGGCCGGCATGGTTTCGGAGGTGCGCCTCTCCGGCAGCCCGTAGCGCAGCACCACCCGGCTTCCCCGCTTCAGCCTCTGCCGCGGGATGCAGGCCCAGGGCCCGGTCATGTCCGCCTCCACCGGTTCGCCGTCGACCGACAGGCGCACCCGGTCCGCCCACCCGGGAACGCGCACGAAGAGGTGGTCCTCCACCCGGGGGGTGATCGTCACCACGGCCTCCCTGTCGCGCGCCACCGCGACCTCGGCGTCGGGCCCCTCGCAGTCGAAATGCATGTTGACGAACAGCCCCGCCTCCTGTCGGGAGATGACGTTCCGGTAGATGGCGCTGAAGGTGTGCACGACTTCCGCGGTGCCGCTCGGGTTGAACCCCTTGCCGGCGTGCGGGTAGTCGTTCACCCCCCAGCCCCCGATCGCCTTGTCCGCTATCTCGACGGCGGGATTTCCGCGCCGGTCCGCCTCCGTGGTCTGCCCGGGAAACAGCCGCGCCCGCACCAGGCGCTCGACGTCGTCGTAGCACTCCGCCCGGCCGGTGTGCATCGCCATCCACAGGGCAAGGCGCGCCGCGGCCCCGGTCGACTCGGTGTTGGCGAGCGGATTCCCGGTCCTGTCGGGGAAGCGCAGAACCCCGAGGTCGTGGGCGACCCACCCGCACTCGTTGACGATCTCCGGCACTCCGACCTCGTAAGTTCGGACCACGGCGTCGACGTAGCGCGACTGGCGCGTCATCAGTCCGAAAAGCAACAGCCCGCACAGGGTGTACAGGTGGGACTGGCGGTCCCCCGGGGCGCTGTCCGGGGCGATCAGGCAGCGCGGGATGCGGCCGTCCTCGGCGACCGCGTATTCGAGGTGGAATCGCGCCAGGCGCTCGGCGAGGTCGAGGGCGAGGTCGTCTCCCGTCCAGCGGTAGTACCAGACCAGGGCTTCGATGCAGCGGCCGTGGCTCACCGTCTTCTGGAACCGGTTCTCGTTGAACGGGGTGTGCCCGGCGTCCCGGTGCTCGACCTCGTCGAAATAGCGGGCGTAGTCGAACCTGCCGGCGTCCCAGGAGAAGTCCGGCGCCAGGCCGTTGCGGATGCTTTCGAGATAGCGGCGGCCGGCCCGGCGGGCCCAGGCGCTGCCGCGGAACTTCGCCAGGGCGGCAAAGGTCAGGATCCCCTCGCGCAGGCTGTGGAACTCGAACTTGACCGGGTGCCAGTAGAGGCCGGGCGGGACCCAGAGCAGCCCGTCCGGGTTGTCGGTGAGCCAGTGCAGGTTGGCCAGGTTCCCCCCCTCGATGTGTCCGGGGATCTCGAACCCGGTGGCGTCCTCGAGGCGCAGCATGGCGTCCCACCAGCGCCCGAGGTCGTGAGTGATCGCCCAGCTTCCCGTGGGCAGCCAGTTCCTTTCCGGGTCGAGCCACCCGAGCAGGTGGCGGCCCCCGAGTTCCAGCGATTCCTTCAGCTTCATTTTTCCTCGCCCTTAAATTGTTTGACCGCGCCTGTCCTTATGCGGTTGGTACGCTCCTGGTCTGCACAGCATATTGCCCGGTAAGGTCGCTCTGCCAGCGGTGCCGGCCAACCTGGGCCCTGCCCTAACCCGAGGGACACCCCCGAGCCCCGGCGCAATACAAACGACACAGGATCGATCATGGCTGCTTCGGACCGGGTGCGCGTCGGCATGTACGGCGCCGGCGGACACGCGGTCACCCAACATCTCCCCAACCTGAAGTCCATCCCCGCCGCGGAAGTCGTCGCCGTCTGCGACATCGACGCCGACAAGGTCCGGTCCGCGGCCTCGGAATTCGACATCCCGGCCGCCTACACCGACGGCCTCGAGATGGTGGAGAAGGAATCCCTCGACGCCCTGTGGTCGCTGGTGCCGGCCGCGGCCCGGCCCGCGGTCGAAATCGCCGCGGCCGGGAAGGGGGCCCACCTCTTCTGCGAGAAGCCGCAGGCCCTCGACATGAAGACCGCCCTCGACATCGACGACGCCCTGAAGCGCAACCGCCTCCTCGGCACCGTCTGCTTCCGCGAGCGCTACCGCCCGATCTTCCAAGAGGCAAAACGGCTGCTCGCCGACAAGGAGATCGTCCACGTCCGCTTCCAGAGCATTGACCGGCTGCCGCCGCTCGACCCGGACGCCGAGACCCCGGGCTGGGAGAGGATCATCGAGTGCCACGCCAACTCACTGGGATGGGGGCCGCACGCCATCGACTACTGCCGCTTCGTCAGCGGCCTCGACGTCGAGGCGGCGCAGGCCTTCTTCTGCGAGCGCGGGCCCTACCGGGTGCCGCTGTCGGCGCCCTGCAGCTTCCGCCTCTCCAACGGCGCCACCATGGCCATGACCTTCCTCCAGACCTCGCCGGCGTCCCCGGCGAACGAGGCCTGGTTCCTGTTCTACTACGAGGGCGGGTACCTGGCGATCCACCGCGGGTACTCGCACATCGAGATGAACGGCGAGACCGTGTACATGTCGGAGGAGTTCCAGCCCTGGCGGGAGCTGGACCGCACCTTCATCGAGGCGATCCGCAGCGGCAGCGGGAGCGCGCTGCGCAGCGATTTCAGCGACGGGCTCAAGACCCTGGCGCCGCTGCTGGCGGCGTGGGAATCGGCCCGCAAAGGGGGCGTGCCGGTCGACGTCGACGCCTTCGTCGCGGCCAGCCGCGCCGCCACCTGATCTATTTTGGAGGTCTCACGCTACCCCTGCCCTTCATCCACCTGGTCGGTCAAGACCGATGGAAAACTCCTGACTCACCAAAATCTTGCCATTCTTCCGCCCTTCAATCCCGTTTCGGGGCCTTGCCCTCACTCGCCGCTCACCCCGGGTACGCCACACTCAGGCCCCTTGCGGCCCGGGTGGGACTGGTCAGTAGGAAGCCGCAGCCGCCATGCCTGCATACCGGGGAGGCGTTATCGGACTGGGGTGGATGGGCCTGCTCTCCGACCTCGGTAGGCGGCCGCCGACCCGCTACGACGTCGACGATACCGACAGGCCGACCCCGGAGCTCGACGTCCACCGCCGCTTCCACTTCCACGACGGCCCCGGGGAAACCCAGGTCCCCCACAGCTGGGCCGAGGTCATGCGCGACCGCTCCGAGGTCGAGCTGGTCGCCGCGGCCGAGCGCGACCCCAAGCGGCGGGCGGTTTTCTCCGAGCGCTGCGCCGCCGCCGCGGTCTACGCCGACCCCAGGGAGATGCTGCGGGAGCAGCGGCTCGACATCGTCGCCATCGCCACCAACACGAAGGGGCGCGCCGGCCTCGCCAGCCTGGCGGTCGAGTACGGGGTCAGGGCGATCGCCGTCGAGAAGCCGATGGCGCACACCCTCGAGGAAGCCGACCGCATGGTCGGGGCCTGCGCCGCGGCCGGCGTTCCCCTGTGCGCCGGCGCCATCCCCGTCAACCACCCCTCCTACGGAACGGCGAAGGAGCTCGTACGCGGCGGCACCCTCGGCGAGGTCGCGTCGATGGAGGCGCCCCTGCCGATGGCGCAGAAACAGCACTGGTCGCTGTTCGTCGACGGCGACCCGGCCTGGGTCTGCGGCTGCGGCGACGGGGAGAGGCGCCCGTCCGGCAGCGACGAGTTCGCCGGCCAGGGGATGATGGTGACTGCGGCCGGCAACGTGGTTTTCTTCCGCAAGGGAGCCCCCCTGCTGCGGGTCAGCGGCAGCGCCGGAGAGCTGCTGCTCGACGGGGGCTGGCGGCTCCGGCGGGACGTCGAGACCGCCGCGGGCAAACGCCGCCTCGAGGTCCCGTGGCCGGGGCCGCGGCTTGCCCCGGGATACAACGCCGTGTACGGTCTCGCCTCCCTGATCGACTGCCTGGAGGGGCGCTGCCGCGAGCCCCTGAACTCCGGCCGCCGCGCCGCGGCCGCGCTCGAGGTCGAGATCGCCCTCAAGCTCTCCTCGGCCCGGCGGGACCGCGTCGATCTGCCGCTGCCGGACCGCGGCCTCGGGCTCAACTACGACTGGTTCAGGTGAGATGAAGCACTTCGGTATCGACAGCGCCCCCATCGCCCTTCCCGCGGACCCGGAGGAGGAACCGGTCCGCCTGCTGCGGGTGGGCTGGAAGGGCAGGCCGGTCACCGGGGTCTGCCAGTCGGCGCGGCGCTGCTATGTCTACCCGGTCCTCACCCCGTCGGGAGTCGGCGTCACCAGCGAGCGCCCGGAGGACCACCCCTTTCACCAGTCGATCACCGTCGGCAACGACTACTTCTTCACCTGCCGGACCTCCGCGGCCGGCCGCTTCGAGGACCCGGGGATGTGCTTCTACACCGACGGCCCCGACATGCGCGGCCGCGGCGAAGGCCGCATCGTCGCCGCCGCCCACAACGAGTGCACGGAGCTCGGCGAGGACCGCCTCGAGATCATCCTGCGCACGCAGTGGCAGGGCCCGGAGGAGGGGTACAGCCCGAAGTACCGCCGCGTCGTCGCCGAGGAGATGCGCACCGTCGGCGTCCGCCCCGGGGAGGGCGCCAACCTCATCGACGTCCGCTCCGAGCTGCGGCCGACCGACAGGGACATCCGCATCGGACCGTCGCGGCACGGGTACTTCACGATCCGCGTCGCCGATCACCTGCGCGTCGTCGACCGCCGAGGCGAACCGCTGGGCGGCGAGCTCGTCGACTCCGAGGGCCGCCGCGGCGAAGAGGTCGGCTGGCAGCACGCCGGCTGGATCGACTACTACGGCACCGACTCACAGGGACGCACAGCCGGCATCGCGGTATTTCAGTACCCTTCCCTCGGCAACGCCGCCTGGTACGCGGCCACCTACGGCAGCATCCGGGTCAACCCGTTCCGCAAGGGGGCGACGTTCGTCAACCGCGGCGAGGCCGTCGATTTCGCCATCCGCGTCGTCGCCCACGACGGCGACCCGTTCGAGGCCGGGGTGCAGGAGCTGTACGAGGCTTTTATCGAGGGGGCCGGATGACTGGTGCCGCCCCTGTCGTGAACCGGTTCGCCGGTGATGTGCCGTGGATGTTCCGCTGTGGGAGTCCGTTCTCCGGACGAATCCGTACCAATCGAGGACGGACCGCGCCGCGCTTCAGGGAGCCCGTTGATGAAGCGGCACTTGCAGGCGAGGCGAGGCCGGCGACTGCGACAGGGAGCGGCGCATCGAGAAATTCGCCCAGATTCAGAGGTCCGCGGTGAAGCCGCTTGCAGGCGGGGTCGAATACAACAAGGCGCGGTCCCGCCGGGGAGTGAGGGGAACGCGGAGTTTCACACCAACACAGCCCGTCGCTAAAGTTGCTCTGCAGGCAGGCCGAGTCATGGCGGCTCGAAGACAAGGCGCGCTACCGGGCCGCACCGCAGGGGATTCGGGGAGGGAGCGCAACCTCGCTGCGGCCGTCAGGGCCTGCCGCAGCCCAGATGGATTTTTCAGCGGCTGATAAAACGGAGGATTCGCATGGAGCTTGGAGAAGGTGATTTCAGGTACGAGCTGGTCGACGGCTGGGCGAAGTACCCCGAAGGCTGGGTGCCCGCGCAGGTCTCGGACGCCGCCGTCGATTCGAAGGGACGCATCTTCATCTTCACCCGCGGGGTTCACCCGATCATCGTCTTCGACAGGGAGGGCCGCTTCGTCACCTCCTGGGGGTACGGCGACTTCGGGGTCTCGCCGCACCTGATCAGCCAGTCGCACGGCATCTTCATCGGCCCGGACGACGAGGTCTACCTCACCGATTCCCTGCAGCACATCGTGCGCCGCTACAGCCTGCTCGGGGAGATGCAGCGGGAGTGGGGCACCCGGGGAGTCGCCGGCGTCACCTACTACCGGCGGCAGTTCAACATGCCGACCGGCGTGGCCATCGGCCCCGACGGCTCGATCTACGTCTCCGACGGCTACGCCAACCGCTGCGTGCACAAGTACTCGAAGGAGGGAGAGCACCTGCTCACCTGGGGCGAGCCCGGCTCCGGCCCCGGGCAGTTCGCCGTCGTCCACAACATCGGCTGCGACCGCGACGGTCGCGTGCTCGTCTGCGACCGCGAGAACGACCGCATCCAGGTCTTCGATCCCGACGGCGCCTTCATCGAGGAGTGGACGGACCTGTCGATGCCCGGCGACGTCTGGGTAACCGGGGACGGCATGATCTACGTCGTCGAGCAGGGCGGCTTCGGGCGCGCCGGCGTCTGGACCCCCGAGGGGGAGTGCGTCAGCCGCTTCTCCGGCTCCGCCGGGGGAGTGATGGAATCGCCCCACGGACTCTGCGTCGACGCCGAGGGCAGCATCTACGTCGCCGAGATCGGGGACGGCGACCTGGGGCAGCGCGTCCAGAAGTTCGCCCGCGTGTAGCCTTCCGCGGCGGGCATCAGCAGAGGTTCGGCGAGCCACCGGGAGACCGGTGGCGGGCACACCCGCAACGCAGAATGGGCAAGTAACCAGAATCTGCCCTGCCTCGTGTCAGGCAGGGATTGAAAGGGAGGGAGGAAACCATGGCAGTTTCCCGCGAAACGCTTGCCGGACGCATCGGCAAGGTGCAGCAGTTCCTGGAGGAAGAGGACCTCGGGGCGCTGTTCGTCTACTCCCCGGCGATGGAGCACATGTGGGGGCAGACAGGCCACGTCGCCTACCTGTCGGGGTGGGCGGACCACGACCGCATCGTCGACTCCGCCGTCGTCGTCCCGCGGGTGGGGGAGGCGACGCTGATGTTCGCCGGCATGCCCTACATGCGCGACCTCGCCATGGAGGTGTCCCCCCTCGACGACGTCCGCCTGGTCACCGCGGTCGATCCCAACGCCGTGGCCGTCGACGCGCGCAAGCCGGGGGCCCCGCGGAGCTTTGCCGCCGAAACCCTGGCGATCCTCGACGGGAGCGGTTTCGGCGACCGGCAGGTCGGCGTCGTCGGCATCGACAACATGCCGCAGCCGTTCCACCAGGCCCTGGTCGGGGAGCTCGGCGCCCGGTTCGCCGCCCCCCGGGACATCGTCGCCGAGCTGCGCTACGCCAAGTCCCCCGGCGAGGTCAAGATGATGCGCCGGGCCGCGGCGCTCAGCGACCTCGGCTTCGAAACCCTGGTGAAGACCGCCCGCCCCGGGATGCGCGGCATCGAGGTCGTCGCGGAGATGGAGCGCGTCATCCGCAGGCAGGGGGCCGACGTCGCCAAGTACTGGATCGCCTCCGGGCCGGCGCCGGACTGGTCCGACGTCAGGCTCGAGGTCAAGCCCCACATGCGGGTGCTGGAAGCCGGCGACCTGATGGCCGCCTGCTCCTACGTCGTCTACAAGGGGTACTGGTGCCACGGCCAGCGCACCGGCTCCCTCGGCGAGCCGTGCCCCGAGCTCGACCGCATCTGCGCCCTGACGCGCCAGGCCCAGGACGCCGGCCTCGAGGTGATGAGGCCGGGCGCTCCCGTGGGCGGCGTCGCCAGGGCGGTGCGGGAGAAGGCGGCCGAGAGCGGCTGGGAGGTCCAGGGCGGCCGCATCGGCCACGGCATGGGGCTCGACTACAGCGAGAGCCCGGTGCTCAACGAGAGCAACGAGACCCCGCTGCAGGAAGGAACCACCGCGGTCGTGCACTCGACCTTCTCGCTGCCCGGGTCGGGGAAGATGTTCGTCCCCCTCGGGGACGTCTGCCACGTGACGGAAAGCGGTCCCGAGTTCCTGATGTCGTTTCAGCGCGAGCCGTTCGTCGCCGGTGCTTAGGGACCGAAGCGGCAATTGCGGCGCCTTCTCCATTGACCAGGTTCGATGCCCTCTCTATGATGGTATACGTTTGTTCATTATCATTTACGGTGTCATCGCTATGGCATTCACATGGCGAGGTGATCCAACATGTGGTACCCTCAGGTACCGAACTTTTCGCAATCAATTCTCCCTGAAGCAAACTCCTCAATGGTTTCCTCGACGCTGACCGACACCGATACTCACCCGCAGCCCTACCTGGTTACTTCCAAAGGCGTTCTCTTCAACTCGGACTGTCTCGATGTTCTGCCTTTGGTATGCTCGGAGTCGGTTCACACGGTTTTCGCCGATCCGCCATTCAACCTCAACAAGGAATACGGCAACGGTTTTTCAGACTCGTGGACGGATGATGATTATCTCGACTGGTGTTGCCGCTGGATCGAAGAGTGTTGCCGCGTACTCGTCGATGGCGGGGCGCTGTTCATCTATTCTCTGCCCAGGTGGGCTTTCCATCTCGCGCACCACCTGGATAACCGTTCCATGCAATTCCGGCACTGGATCGCCCTGAGCATGAAGGGCACCTACCCCCGGGGGAAGAAGCTGTACCCGGCACACTACGCACTGCTCTATTTCACCAAGGGCGAGCCTCGCGTCTACAATCGCCTGCGCGTTCCGGTACCCCAATGCCGGCACTGCGGCAAGGACATCAAGGATTACGGTGGACACCGAAAAGCCCTTAACCCGGACGGGCTCAACTTGACCGACTTCTGGGACGACACCTCACCGGTCCGGCACCGCAAGTTCAAGGTCCGGCCCGGGATCAACGAACTGAAACCCGTCATTCCCGGACGCGCCATCCTGATGTCGAGCGAGCCCGGGGACGTCGTACTTGATCCCTTCGGAGGGGGAGGCAGTACCTATCAACAGGCCGAGGTTCACGATCGCAAATGGCTCGGCATGGAGATCGGGGATTGCTCCATCATTCGCGAACGTCTTACCGACCTGACCGTAAAGCTCGACGCAAAACGTTTACCCGGGGGATTTCCAAGCCTTTTCTCGACAGCTGTGCGATGCCCGAAATAGTCGAGGAGAAATATTACAATGGGGCCCAGAGCAAGATTGAGAGACTCGGGCTGCAACCGTTGTGGGAGGAAATTTCCAGGGCTGTTACAGAATTCGACCTGCGAGTGAGGGAAGAACGCAATTCCAATGGGGGCGCCGCTCTCCGCGAGATGATCGACTTCCGCATTCAACTAAGGGTCCGCTCTCCTTCCATCGCCTGAATTCCCGAACCAGCTGACTCGTGAATCGGATTTTCCCAGAATTACCTTCACTGAACCTGTTGCTGCCGATGCTCCTCGCGCTCTCCACCTCCGCGTCCATGGCCTCGGCCGGCCCCGCCCCGACAGCCTCCATCTCCAACGACCTGGTCACGGCCGGGATCTACCTGCCCGACAGCGAAAACGGGTACTACCGCGGCACCCGCTTCGACTGGTCGGGCGTCATCTACAGCCTGACCCATGACGGGCACGAGTATTTCGGGGAGTGGCAGGAGTCGGACGACCCCTATCTGCACGACCGCATTACCGGCCCGGTCGACTCCTTTGGAGCGCTCGGGTACCGGCCGGGAGAGCCCGGGGCATCCTTCGTTCGCATCGGCGTCGGGGTCTGCCGGCAGCCGGATGAAGAGGATTTCCGCTGGAACCACACCTACCGCATCGTCGACCACGGCGGCTGGACGGTCTCCCGGGGCGGCAACTGGATCGAGTTCGGCCAGTCCGTCAGGGACGACAGCTCCGGGTACGGGTATGCGTACTCGAAGCGGCTGACCCTCACCCCCGGAAGCCCCGAACTGGTGATCGATCACGTCCTCGAAAACAGCGGCCGCCTCGCCATCGAAACGGACGTGTACAATCACAACTTCTTCGTCATCGACGGGCAGGCGACCGGCCCGGATTTCGTCGTGCGCTTTCCGTTCCCGCCGCTACCCGACCAGGATCTGAAGGGGTTCGCCGAGGTGAGGGGGAAGGAGCTGACCTATCTCGAGGAGATCCCGGAGGGAGCCTTCATCCTGACGCTGTTGAATGGTTTTCAGGCCGGGCCGAGGATCACCGTTTCGCCATCGAGAACCGCAGGACCGGGGCAGGCGTGCGCATGGACGGCGACCGGCCGATGTCGAAGCTGCAGTACTGGTCCCCGTCCACTACCCTGTGCCCCGAGCCGTTCATCGACCTGAAGATCCCCCCGGGGCAGGCGGATCGCTGGTCGCTCCGCTACGGGTTCTACAGCCTCGACTGACCCTAGTGTCGCGTCCCAGGAATCCCTTACAATTTCCGGCGCCGATCCATCCCGTCTCAGCGCCGGATTTTTCAAGTTATCCGTGGGACGCGACACTAGTGGGCAACGGCGCCGGCCATTTCCCCGGGACCGCCCCGCGCCGGAACGCGTTCCCCCCTGCGGCGCAGCCGATCCGGTAATATTTCCGCAACCACTCCCCTTCCCATGAACTGCCTGCCCGACAGCGCCATTCTCCCCGGTGAGCCGTTCACCACCGAAGAGACCGCACGCCTGATCTCCCGGTTCCAGCGGGAGGGGTACTGCGACCTCGGCCCGGTGCTGGAGCTGGAAGAGGTCGAGGCGTTGCGCGAGGACATGCAGGGCAAGTGGGACGATGCGGCCATGCACGAGCCGGAGCGGGATCAGATCCGCGGCACCAGTCTCATGCGCATGTTCGAGTACTCCGCGGCCTTCCGCGACCTCATCGTCCGCGAGCCGTTCGCCAGCCTCGCCGAGGCGATCCTCGGGGAGGACTGCCACTGCATGTCCCAGAACGCCCTGTACACCCCGCCCGATCCCGGCGCTGTGACCGACGGCCCGGGGGGCTGGCACCTCGACGACCTCATCCACTTCCCGCTGCCGCGGCACATCCCCCGCCACTCTCCAGAGGTGCCGCTGCCCTGCTTCGTGGTGCAGGTCTTCACGCCGCTGACCGACGTCGAGGAGCTGATGCACGGTCCCACACAGATCGTCCCAGGGAGCCATTTCGCCGGGCGGCGGCCCGGGGTGCAGGACCGGCCCTGCTTCGACGGCAACGGCCCGCATTCCTTCCTCGCCCTCCGGACCCACGCCTACATGTTCAACAACCAGGTCTGGCACCGGGGCGCCCCCAACACTTCCGACCGCACCCGCCTGATGGCCGGGGTGACCTACAGCAAGCGGTTCGTCTCCCAGAAGTTCTACCCCTTCATCGACTACCGCATGCCCGAGCACGTCTGGGAGGGGGCCTCGCCGCGGCTGCAGCGCATGCTCGGGCGGCACGCCAAGGGTGCGTATGGCTGAGAAAAACCCCGCCCTCCCGTTTGCGAACCGCACCGCCCTGGTGACCGGGGGCTCGCGCGGCATCGGAAGGGCTGTCTGCGTCATGCTCGCCGAGCACGGGGCCGCGGTCGCGATCAATTACGCGCGGAACGAGGCTGCGGCACGCGAAACCCTGGAGCAGGTAGAGGCCGCCGGCGCCAGGGGCATCATCGTCCAGGCCGACGTCTCCCGGGAAGAGGAGGTGGCGCGCATGGTCGCGGCCGTTGGGTCCGGGCTCGGCCCTGTCGACCTGCTGGTCAACAACGCCGGCATGGCCGACAACGCCCCGCACGAGGAGGTCGGCTTTTCGGACTGGAAGAGGATGTTCGAGGTCAACGTCGACGGACCGTTCCTGACCACCTGGGCGGTCAAGGACTCGATGATCGCCCGCGGCTACGGACGCATCGTCAACATCTCGTCGCTGGCGGCGATGCTGCTGAAGAAGAACATGATCCCGTACGCGACGACCAAAGCGGCCGTGGTCGCCTTCACCCGCCACTGCTCCGAGGCGCTCGCCCCCCACAACATCCGCGTCAACTGCCTCGCTCCCGGGCTGACCGACACCGAGATGGGGCGGTCGGCCAACCCCGACATGGTCGAGCAGCTGATCGCGGCCACCCCGCTCGGGCGCATGGCGGCACCCGAAGAGATGGCCGCCGCGGTCAAGTTCCTGCTCTCCGAGGAATCGAGCTTCATCACCGGACAGACGATCGTCGCCTGCGGCGGGCGCAGCTGAGGTGGGGCACCGGGGGTCAGCAGGTCAGATGCAAGAATCGAAAGAAACGTTGACTGGCCCCGCCCAGTTCATCAACAAACTCCTGGAAACCTGGCAACTGGATCCTGAAGACGCTGTGCCGCTGCTCGGGTACGAACGGTCGGAAATGCCGTATGTGTCGGACTTGCTGAGTGGACGCACCGCTCTCAAAGGACGCGACACCAAGGACCGGATCGCCCATCTCTTTCGCATCCGCAAGACGTTGTCCGCGTTGTTCCTGAGTGAGGAAACCGAGAACAAGTGGCTCCGTGAGCAGCACGCGGCGTTGGGCGAACAGACGCCTATGCAACGGTTGCTGGAGGGATCGATGGAAAACCTGCTGCTCGTGAAGGAATACGTTGAAGAGGCGGCGGGCAGGTAGGAATGCTGGCCTCATCGGTGCGGCGGATTGGAGGGACGAACATTCCGGTATTTTCGCGGTCCGCGATCAGCAACCCCCGCGATCCGAGGAAGTGACCGACCTGTAACCCCCCGGTGCCGACACGGGGCGGTTCCCGCCAGGGCCTGGTCTTCTCACGTCGCGCTTGAACCGCGTGGATCGGACCGGGGTCACCTCAAGTGCCGAGGTCTTGAACAGTTCCTCGGCGCTGCCGAAACGCCTGCCTTTACCCTCGTCCAACTCTTTCATCGCTTCGACGGTTTCTGCATCAGGAACCTGTACGGTGAATGGCAGCCGTTTCTCATCCGCCACTCGCAGCAACAGCAGGCGGATCGCATCGGACACCGACATGCCCATGGCCTGCAGCGCCTCTGTAGCTCGAGCCTTGGTATCCCTGTCGATTCGAGCACTTACGACGGAGTCATTACTCATCCCGATGCTTTCTTGGAATAGCTTCGTTTGTAGTTCATCTACCACAGGGCAAAATAAACCGAAACCTGCCCGCTTCGTAACCAAAGGGGTTACTCCCAGCGGCCCCCCTACCCTTCCTCAGCGGGTTGTGGGGTCTGGTTCAGCTCGCAGTAGTCGTGGTTGGGGATGGCGGCGAACTTGCCGCGCTGATGGGCTATGCGAGCGATGTACCAGTTTTCGATAAGGCCGGTAACGTTGCAGTCGGTCTGGATGATGTCAAGGGCGCCGTCGGACGGCCTCGCGCAGGCGGCGCAGACCGGGTACATTAGAAGCGTTGCCGCTGACCGTGCGGTCGCGGTCTTTGACGCCCTCGGAGTGCGGAGCTTGGTCGAAACCTGAAGGGATAGACACAGATAAAACTGAAAACTGGTGAAAAGGAAAGAGGACAATGAACGAACACACGACGAACCCACGCATCATCATTGACAAAAGTTACATTCAGGGCATGCACAGGGATGGTGCGCCGTTTCGTTACATGTGCGAACAAGGCGGTCGTATCGTGCTAATCGACACTTTAGCATACGAGCTTTGCAGCACTGCCAATTCCGCGCAATGGCCCGCATCAAAGTGCAAGCTGACGGCGTGTTCGGACGCTATCGAGGTTTGGGCCCATGTGTCCGAGATGTTGAAGGTCGAGATTGAACAGAACCGTCCGTACGGCGGTCCTTTGCATGATGAAAGAACCAAACGCATGCGGCAAATGATAGCAGATAATCCAGAGTGGGAACCTGTCGATTTGAAAGCGATTATTGAACAGGAAGATAAAAAACGAGAGGGTCAAGATATACTTGAACGACTGCAGACAACCGCAGACTGTGAACCATTGGATCAAAAAATGGCGAAAAAGATCAAAAACAAACCAGGCCATGATGAGGAAATCGTGCAAATTTGTTACAACATCGTCAACGATCCAGATATAATTCGGTTAGCGCTGAAGGACGTTGTCAAAAATCCTGATGACGTGGATGAAAGTTGGGTTATATGGCATTACTGTAAATCGCTTCTTGCAGTGTCCTGTGACCGCCAACGTCGAGATAGTCCGTTTGAGAAAGGCCTGGCAAACACAAAACATGACTTGGACTACTTGGTTTCGTTGGCATTCGCAGATGCGATTGCATCTGGCGAAACACAAGGTGAAATGTCTTACTATCGGCAGTGGATGTTCGGCGACGATTCAAAAACAATAATTTTCTCTTACGAAAAAGATCAAATCGATTCTGTTATGGATAGGCTCAAATACGGTTCTACCGGAAAAATTCCCGACGACGAGGTGCGAAATCCACCCGTGCCTCCCATCAGTCGGC
Source organism: Candidatus Latescibacterota bacterium (assembly GCA_965223905.1). Classification (GTDB taxonomy): domain Bacteria; phylum Latescibacterota; class UBA2968; order UBA8231; family UBA8231; genus CBDCXV01. The sequence goes on along the minus strand of CBDCXV010000009.1, from coordinate 771,524 downwards.
TGTTTGGTGCGCTCCGGCATGACGGCCCCACCGTCACTGTAGAGGAAATGGAGCAGGCCATAGCCGACGGGGCGTGTGAGGAATGATCGGACTCGATACCAATGTCCTCGTCCGCTATCTGGTACGCGACGACGCCAAACAGGCGGAGGCCGCCCGGTCGTTACTGGAGTCGCTCACGGTGGACCGTCCGGGCTACGTCTGTCGCGAGGTTACCGTCGAGACTGTCTGGGTGCTGGAACGGGCCTACGGCTTTTCCCGTGACCAGATTGCGACGAAATTGGAAGAACTGGTAGCGACCGAGGGTCTCGTAATCGAGGCAGCCGACGATGTGGGCCGTGCGGCCTCCCGCTACCGGGCGGGTGACGCTGGTTTTTCCGACCTGATGATCCTGGCGGCAGCCGACCGGGCGGGCGCCCACCCGCTGCACACCTTCGATCAGAAGGCAGCTCGGCTTGAGGGTGTGACGCTGCTGACTCATAAAGCCGGCTAGCAGGGAAATCCACCGCCCAGACTCTCCCACACTCGGGCAAACCACCTGGACGGGCCAAACCCCCGACGCCACTGCGGCAGCGGGGGTTTTTCAGTACCAAGGGGCAAAAGCAGGACCGGCGGCGAACCGGGCAACAACAGCGTCGCATCGAACGCCGCCGTTGTAACGACTCGCGGCACTGCGCCCCACCGTGCCGGAAATAACCGGCCAGATCCGTGGGCAGCGGGGGCGGAGGGACGGCAGTTCCACGCCTTGGGGGATGAGTCTCTCGTCGCGGTGGATTTCGACATTGAGAGCCCAGCCCACACCCAGGATGGTTCCCCAAATCCCAGATCGATGTCGACCGGCTGCCCCGGCCATCCCCCTTCCCTATCCCGGGAGGCGCTCGTTCGGCTTGCTGTACGACCCCGGTACGTAGGGGAATCTCTTCTCGACGCCGTCGATCAGCTCGACCCCGAAGCCCGGCCTGTCCGGCAGCTTCATGACCCCGTTCTCCACGGTCAGGGGCTCCTTGAAGATCTCCTCCTTCAGCGGGTTGCGGGTCTGGTTCAGCTCGCAGTAGTCGCGGTTGGGGATGGCGGCGACGTAGTGGGCGTTGGCCATGGTGCCGCCGCCGCCGTGCCAGTTGTGAGGGATGGCGAGCTTGCCGCGCAGATGGGCCATGCGCGCGATGTACCAGTTCTCGGTGAGGCCGGCGACGTTGCAGTCGGTCTGGATGATGTCGAGGGCGCCGCGGTCGAGCCAGACCTGCGACTCGAAGCGCTCGAGGAAGCGCTCCCCTCCCGAGACCATCACCGTCGGCATCGCCTCGTTGAGCTCGACGAAGAGGTCGATGTGCTCGCTGTTGGTGCCGCCGAACGCCTCCTCGAACCAGTAGAAGCCCAACTCCTCCAGCACCGGGGCGAACTCGGTGATCACCGCCTCGAGGGACCCGAGAAGGGTGCCGACCCCCTCGTGCATCAGGCGGAAGTCAGGCCCCACGGCCTCGCGCAGGCGGCGCAGGATGGGGACGTAGGCGTCGAAGGTCATGCCGCTCCGTTCCCAGTCGGTGCCGGTGCGGAACTTGAAGGCGTCGTACCCCTGCTCCTTGTATCTCAGCGCCTCCTCGATCAGGAACTGCTCGCCGCCATCGTGCCAGACGTGCTCGACGCCGCCGCTGGCGTAGATCCCGATCTCGTCGACGGCGCCCGTGTCCCCGGTGGCCAGCAGCGTCCTGACCGGAACCCCCCTGGCCTTGCCGATGATGTCCCAGCAGGCGCAGTCGACCCCGGCCCAGGGGGCGCGGCTGTGGCGGTCGGAATTGCCGCGGTTGCAGAGGAACTCGACATCGAACGGGTTCTTGCCGAGCAGCATCGGCTTGATCGTCCGCTCGGTGTACTCCCGGATGTATTCCGGCCCCTCGTAGGGGGAGCCCTCGCCGATGCCGACGATCCCCTGATCCGTGAAGATCCGGGTGATGGCGCCGTCGGTCTTCCAGACCTGGTAGTTGCCGCAGTGCCACAGGTCGCCGGCCGGGTCGACGTAGGAGAGGGGGATGACGTCGATGTCGGTGATGGCAATGTTCTCGCGTTCGATTCCGTCCAACGGGTGGTTGCGCATGTTTTTCCTTCAGGGGTTTTCCGGGGGAAGGTGTGGGTGGCGCACATACAATCGAAGAAACCTTCATCGCTGACAAAGAGATCAATGGGCACCTGTCTCATCACCCCTAAGCATGGACCTCCCGCACCTTGTCACTCGAAACGCCCCCCTTATACTTCCTTGGGCCAAGAAAGGCGGGGACTCCTCCACCTCTCGGAAGGATTCCCAAGGCCCCGCGATCGTTGAGGTTTCGTATCTGGAGGGAGAGAGGAAAACCACGGGTACGCTCCCGGCTTGGCTGGACCCCGGGCAGGCTGACAATCAGGAAATGGAGGAAGACGAATGGCAGAGTACACCGCTGTAATAAAGAATGAAGGGGACTGGTGGATCGGCTGGATTGAAGAGATCCCCGGAGTGAACTGTCAGGAACGCACCCACCAGGAACTCGTTGAGACTTTGCGGGTGACCCTTCGAGAAGCCCTCGAATTCAACCGCCAGGAGGCGAAATCGGCTGCAGGTCCCGATTTTGTGGAAGAGCAGATCGCCGTATGAAACGGCAGCAACTGCTCAGGCATTTACGGGCAAGCGGATAAACGAGCGCTGACTATAAGGAAATTCCAGAGTCGGAAGCCGAGAGCCGCCTGCTGGCTCACCTCAATGCAGAAGATAATCTCAATGCGTTAAATCACGATCAGCGCATCATTCTGGTAAGCCACAGATTCGCGCCGGAAGTAGCCTCCGCAGTCTTGTGGCTAAATCAAAAAGCCCCTGGAGAAAACCTGATAACCTGCGTTCAATTGATCCCCTACAGGGACGTCAAAGCAGATACGCTATACTTACAGGCATCTGTAATTATCCCCGTTCCCGGAATGGATGTCGTCAAAGTTGGCAGCAGGTCGCAGGATTATAGTGGAAGGAATCCTAACGTCGACGACGACGTTACGCACTTTTTGCGAAAAGTTGGGGAGCTGACAATGGATGGCCTGTCTCCGGAATTCCAGCCCGAAAGACATAGCAGATGGGCCGGAAGCTATAGCGACTTTCGTTACTATTGGTTCCATTTCTCGCGTGAACCTTGGAAAAGATCCAGCGGTTATGCAACCTACTATGAAGCCGATTTGTATCCCCCAAGTGAACCGGATAATGAGAAAGTTACGGTTAATGTCTTATTCAGACATAATAGGAAGGCTGGAGAGGAAGAAAGTTTTGTCTTTCAAGACATTTTAAACAAAATAAGACTTCCCGAGGGATGGCAAGTCTATAATGACCAGGATATTTTGGTAGAGGTTGGGAGCGGTAGGCTCGATGATGAAACTTACGCCGAAAAAATTGCTGACGTGCTGCGGGATCTTATCCAGACGATTACGCCGGTAGTAGACGCCATCGCAAACGAAAGCGATGTCGAAGCCTGAAGACCCGTGCCTGCCTCAACTCCCTTCCTTCGCCCACTACCCTCTCACCGCTGAATTTCTCTTCCAATCCCAGCTACTAGTCCGAACGAGCCCACCATGGTCGGGGGCATCCCCTTCCCTGCTGACAGCTACCAAGGCAGCGAGTACGACGGCTCGCTGGCGTACCGCTCCATCCCCAGGTCGAGACGGATGCAGGCGCCGGGAGCGAGGCCGACGGTGAACTGCCGGTCGTTCACCTCGTCCGTCCGCTCCTCCAGCTGCCCCTCGACCACCTCCCGGAACTGGGCCTCGTGCGTCTGGCTGGCCGCGGCCTCTTCGGCACCGAGGAGACGGCGCTGCTGATACGAGGCGCTGGTGAAGCGGTGCTCGCCGAAGACCCCGGCCTGCACCAGCATCTCCCGCTCCTCGGTGGCGCTGAGGTTCACCAGCTGCACGACGACGCGGTCCTCCTCGAGGCGTTCGACCAGGGCGGCGACGTCGCGCGGCAGTCCGGGCCGGCGCCGGTGGCAGTCGAAGTAGCGCAGCCGCGCCACCTGCAGTCCGCCGTTGTACAGGTAAAGGGGCCCGCCCATGGTCAGCTGCAGCAGCCCTTCCACGGTGATGGGATTGCGCACCTGCAGGTACCAGTCGCCGTAGGTGTCCGGGTCCTTCCGGTCGTCGCGCATGAACGCCAGCCGCTGGCGCACCTGGGCGAGGTTGTGGCGCAGGATGTCGAGCGGAAACCCGGGGTACTCCCCGTTGAGCCAGGAGAACCAGGCGGCCTCGTGGCCGGCGCCGTGCTTGGAGCCGTGCGAGCGGATCCGGCACCATTCCTCCGACTCGTGGTTGCGCTGCTGCAAGAGCCGTTCCGCGTCGGCGGCGCTCATCGTCATCTGCCAGATGTGCGTCATCGGCGCCGGATGCATCGGCGAGTACCCGTCCCATCCCTTGTCGTGATAGTGATGGGGGGCGTACATGGTGAGGCCGCGCCGCTCCCCCTTCTCCATCAGCAGGTCGATCTGCGAGCGCGGGAACTCCATGTAGCCGGGATCGCGGCAGAGCAGCGCGGCGTTCTCGGCCGCCGCGGTCACCGCGTCGGCCATCAGGTGCCAGCCGTGCGGCCAGGTCCAGCCGTAGTAGCCGCCCCACCACTTGCCGTCGATGTACTCGCCGATCTTTCCCGACAGGCCGACGTTGTCGGGGATGATGCCGCCGTTCTCCCGGGTGCGCTCCATCCAGCTTTCCGTGTATTCCACCACCCAGTCGCGGTACTTGGCCTCGCCGCCGAACAGGTAGGCGTTGGCGACCAGGGTGGTGGCGCCGAGGTTGGTGGCGACGTCGCCGCGCCCCATGCGCTCGACGAGGGTGCGCCCCATCAGCTCCTCCATGCCCGGATTCTGAAGGTCCTCCACCGTGTCGATGCCGGGCAGGTCGTGGAACGGCAGGGGCCACGGCTTCCACTGGGCGTAGCGGTAGGCGGTGTAGTGCTTCTCGAAGTTGCGGAACGCCGGCCCCATCGAGCCGTTGTGAGCGCATTTGATCAGCTTCTTTTCCGGGTCGTAGTTGAGCGCCTCCGGATCCTCGTTGAGGTAGAAGCCGGCGTAGCGCCTCGCCCTGTCGGCGTTGCGCTCGTTCCCCGGGTCCGCGAGGCAGAGGTGGTAGAAGAAGGCGTACCCCTCTCCCTGGTGCATCCAGTCGTACCCCTGCTCGTATTCCTTGACCACCATCGGGTGTCCGTGCCCGGTGCCGTAGCGGCTGAACTGGCGGGTGATCCCCTCCCAGGCGAGGTGGGAGTACTCGAGCAGGTGGTCGCCTCCCCCCATCAGGTAGAAGAGCGGCCAGTTGTGGAAGCTCTCGTAGGCGTCGTCGAGGCCGTCGATGCCGGTGAAATCCTCCCGGGTCGGCCACATCACCGAGCCGTCGCCGCGCACGTAGCGCTCCATCACGGGGACGACCGAGTCGTCCATCAGGTCGATGAGGCTGCGCTCGAGCAGGGCCCATTCGGGCGCCTCGATGAACGGGATATTCGCTTGGATTCGGGTCATGGTTCCTGCCTCCGGGTGCCGGTCGGATCGGGGTTGGTAGACCTTCACGGGGCTCCCGGGCGCGGGAGACTATCCCTGCCAGGCTCGACGATCAAGCGGGATTCCATCGGCGGCGGCTGCGCACGACCGGGGGCAACCCAGCCTCAGCCGCCGGCCGACAGGTCGAGGCAGACGATCTCCTCCTGGTTGCGCAGGAAGAGCCGGCCGTTCGCCAGCGACGGGGCCGTCCAGCACTTCCCCTCCACCACCTGGAACCCTGCCTTGGGGCGATAGGCGTCGGGGGCCGCCTCGACCAGGGCCAGCCTTCCCTCCTCACCCAGGACGATCAGGAGTCCGTCGGCGAGGATCAGCGAGCCGCGATTCAAGCCGCGCTGGCGCCAGCGCCTCTCCCCGGTCGTCGCGGAGATGCACTTGAATATCGCGTTGTCGAAACCGTAGAGATGGCCGTCGTGCAGCACCGAAGAGCTGAACCAGTTCTTCATCTCCCGGCGGAACCAGACCTCCTCGACGCCGAGCCTGCCCGGCTCCCCGGTCATCTCGACGAGGGCGGCCCCCTTGTCGTAGGCCGCGGAGATGAAAACCTGGTCCTGCGTCACCATCAGGGGGGTGGCGATGTTGATGTTCCCCTTGAACGGGTAGCGCCAGTTGAGCGCCCCGCTGGCCGGCGCCAGCGACACCAGGGCGTGCTCGGTCAGCGACAGCACCTGCCTCGCCCCGCGCGCGGTGACCGCAATCGGCGAGGAGTAGTCGCCGCCGTCCTCGAGGGAGGTCCAGACCACCGCGCCCGTCCCCTTGTCGAAGGCGGCGATGCAATGGGACCCTCCGGAGCCCCCCTGGACGATCAGCAGCTCCTCCTCGATCAGCGGCGAGGCGGCGAATCCCCAGGGCGGGAGGCCGCTGTCGAGAACCTCGCGCAGGTTCGACGCCCACAGGTTTTCGCCGCTGCCGGCGTTCAGCGCCACCAGCTTTCCCTGCGAGCTCAGGAAGAACACCCTGTCGCCTTCCACGGTCGGCGTCGAGCGCGGTCCGTTCCCATTACCTTCGGTGAACTTCACGTCGAGCCGGCGCTTCCAGAGCTGCTTCCCGGTCGCCGCTTCCAGGCACAGGGCGAACTCCTCCTCGCCGGCGGCGACCATGGTGAAGGCGCGGTCCCCGGCGACCGAAACGCCGGAGAACCCCTCCCCTCCCGGCTCCCTCCAGACCACGGGGGGACCTTCCGCCGGCCACTCTCGCAGGATCCCTGTCTCCGGGGAAATCCCGTCCCGGTTCGGTCCCCGCCACTGGGGCCAGTCCTCTCCGTGGGACGGGTCCGCCAACCGGGGCAGCGCCAGCAGGGCCGAGGCTCCCGCGGCGCAGGCGGCAATCTGTTTCAGTCTTTGCGACACTCGTGTCATGACGGCTCCTGCTTCAGCTGTTTCCGTGAGGTGCGAAGCGCTCGGTGATCAACATCGAGGGCGTTCCCGCGGTGACGAACCGGTAGGTGCGGCTTACGACCGGCCTGTCGTGGCACAGGCCCGGAAGATCGACCCGCTCCATTCCGCACCAGAGCAGGTCGCCGAAAAGCTCGATCCGCTCCCGGCGCAGGGCGCGGCCGATGCCGAGATGCCGCGTGGCGAGGGCGACTCGCAGCCCGGGAGGCAGGCGTTCCTCGACAATCAGGGCCTGCCCGTGGACGTACACCCTGCCGCTCTCGGCGCCGGTCAGCAGCACCGAGCGCGAGGCGACCCGGTCGCCGGCCGCGGCCTGCAGCCAGGGCTGGTCCCCTTCCAGGACGATCCTCTCCTGGGAGAGCTGCTCGACATCGACCGCTTCGAGCTGGTGCGCCTCGATGAACTGGGTCACCAGGCCGACGATGACCAGCAGCCCGCGCTCGAACGGGGTCAGCGCCTCGAGGTCGATCTCCCCCAGGTGGCCGGGCCGCTCTTTCTGGGCGATGAACAGCCGCGACAGGAGTCCGCGGGAGAAGCCGTCGCCGCCGCCGTTCATGGCCCCTGGTTGCCGCGGATTTCCGGCAGTTCGAGCCGGTTTCTTACATTGTGTGTCACGCGAGGCAATTAACCCCAATCCCGCCGCAATATCCAACTCCTTGCCCGGGACAGGCGAAAGAGGAATGCGGCCCGTGGACCCATGAAGAAACTTGAAGCCTTCATCAAGCCGTTCAAGCTCGAAGACGTGAAGGAGGCCCTTTCCGAGGTCGGGATCCTCGGCATGTCGGTGACCGAGGTGCGGGGATTCGGGCGCCAGCGCGGGCACAGCGAGGTGTACCGCGGGTCGGAATACAAGGTCGATTTCCTGCCGAAACTCAAGATCGAAGTGGCGGTTTCGGAGGACAATTTCGAGCGCGCCGTGGACGCTATTATCGAAGGGGCGCACACCGGCGACGTCGGCGACGGCAAGATCCTCGTCTCCGAGCTGAGCGAGGTAATCCGCATCCGCACCGGCGAAACCGGAAACAACGCCATCTGAGCGACTCCTCATGCGGGAAGCTGACCGGGGGCCGCTGCTGGCACTCGCCCGCAAGGCCATGGCTGGAAAGGGAGCCGCGGCCGCGGGCCCGCTGGCGCGGCTCGGCTTCACCGATCCGGAGCTCGCCGGCCGCATCCTCGACCGGCTCCGCGAGGCCGCGGAACCTGCAAGTTCGCCCCGGAAACCGCGGCGCCGTTCCCCCGCAACCCCCGCAGAACCATCCTCGGCGCCGCCCCCGGAGGTGCTGGTCTCCGCCTCGGTCTGCGGCCGTCCCGACCAGGCGCTGCGCCACTTCGAGCGCTTCGCCCACGCCGGCGGGGCCCCCTCCGCCCTCTACCGCCGCCTCGCCGACTCCGGGCCCCTCTGCGACCGCCTGCTCGCCCTCCTGGGGCACAGCGCCCTGCTGACCGACATCCTGGTCCGCGATCCCGAGTACCTCCACTGGCTCCTCGAGGAAACCCCGTTTCTCACCCGCTCCCTGGACCGCAGGCGGCTGAGCGCTTCCCTGCACCGCGACTTCGACCTCGGTACTCCGGACGGAACCGGTCTCGAGCAACTGCGGCGGGCGCAGCGGCGCGAGCTCCTGCGCCTGGGAGCCTCGGAAATCCTCGGCCTCAAGGATGTCTCCCGCATCGGGGCCGAGCTGGCCTGGCTGGCCGACTTCGTTCTCGAGACCGTCCTCGAGACCCTGACCCGGCAGCTGGAGGAACGCTACGGTGTTCCCCGCGACAGCCGCGGCCGGCGCGCCCGCTTCTGCGTCGTCGCCCTCGGCAAGTACGGCGGCGAAGAGCTCAACTTCAGCTCCGACGTCGACCTCCTCTTCGTGTACGACGGCGAGGGCGCGGCCGCGGCCGCGGGGAGACAGCCGATCGACAACTACGAGTTCTTCACCCGCCTCGGCGAGGCCCTGATCCGCGAGCTGACCCGGGTCACCGGGGAGGGGAGCCTCTACCGCGTCGACATGCGCCTGCGGCCCGACGGCCTGCGCGGGCCCCTGGTGCGCTCGATACGCAGCTACTGGGTCCACTACGAGACCCGGGGGGAGCTGTGGGAACGGCAGATGCTGATCAAGGCGCGGCGGGCGGGCGGCTCCGTCCGCCTGTGGAAGCAGTTCCAGCAGATGCTGGCTTCCTTCGTCTATCCCGGACGCCTCGAGGAGGCGCCGCAGCGGGAGATCCGGCACGTCAAGCAGCGCATCGAGGCCAAGGTCGAGAGGTCGCGCAATCCCGAGAACATCAAGCTGCGCCCCGGGGGTATCCGCGACATCGAGTTCGTCGTCCAGTGCCTGCAGCTGATCGGCGGGGGCGCCAACCGGCGCGCGCGCGCGCCGAACACCCTCGAGGCGATTTCGAGACTGCGGGCGGCCACGACCCTGTCGGCGTCCGAGGCCCGCGACCTGCGCGCCGCCTACCGCTTCTTTCGCCGGCTCGAGAACCTCCTGCAGATCGAGTCGGACCGGGCGGTCTACGAGGTCCCGGACTCGCCGGCGGCCCGGAACGGTCTGGCCGCGGCCCTCGATCTCGACGACGCCGCCGCCCTCGACGGCGATATCCAGGGCCACCTGACCCGCGTGCGGGCGATCTACGACGACGTCTTTTTCGCCGAGCCGGCCGCGGACGGGGAGGATCTCGACTGGCTGACCGCGGATCCCGCGGCCATCGAGGGGCGGCTCGGGGCCCTCGGTTTCGATGCACCTGAAGAAGCGCGCCAGATGCTGGCGGAGATGAGCTCCGAGCCGATGATGACGGAGCTGGCGCGCCGCAACTTCGGCACCACGATCCCGGGAGTGCTGGCCGCTTTGGGGGCCTCGCCCGATCCGCTGCATTCCCTGGTGCGGCTGCGCAGCGTCATCAGCGCCTACGGGGCCCCGGGCATCTTCCTGCAGCTCCTCGAGAGCAACCCCGAGTTCCGCAGGATGCTGATCGCCATTTGCGGCGCCAGCCAGTACCTGACCGACCTCGTGGTGCGCGATCCGGCGCTGCTCGACCGCCTCGTCACCCCGGTGCTGTCCGCAGGCGGGGAAGCCCCTGAGGGCAGGGCTCTCGACCTGGGAACCGCCGCCCGCTACCGCAACCGCGAGCTGCTGCGCATCGGCGCCGAAGACCTGCTCGGCCTGTCGACCCCGGAGGACACCTTCCTGCAGCTGTCCGACCTCGCCGACAGCATGGTGCGGATCGCCTTCCGCCACGCCTGGCGCAGCTGCGTCCTGCGGCGCGGAAGGCCGAGGTCCCGGCGCGGCGCCGAGGTCGGGTTCGCCTGCTTCGCCGCAGGGAAATACGGAGGCCGCGAGCTCAACTTCGGCTCCGACCTCGACCTCTTCTTCGTGTACGGCGCCGCCGGACAGACCGGCCGATCCGTCGACAACAACGAGTTCTTCAGCGAGCTCGCCCAGGTCTTCATGCAGACCCTGAAGCAGCTCTCCTACGAGGTCGACGCGCGCCTGCGGCCCGAGGGCAGAAGGGCGCCGATAGCCATCGATCTCGCCGGGTACCGGCGCTACCTGAAGGATCGCGCCATCGACTGGGAGCGGCTCGCCCTGTCCCGTTCCCGGCCGGTGGCCGGCGATCCGGATCTGTGCGGGAAGGTGCAGCGGGCGATCAGGGGCTTTCTCTTCCGCGACCCCGTCGACGGCGACCGCTTCGAGCGCCTCGTCGACATCCACGGCCGCCTGAAGGAATCGGTGCCACCGGGAAGCGCCGACATCAAACGGGGCCGAGGGGGCATCACCGACATCGAGCTCATCGCCCAGATCCTGCTGATCACCCAGGGGAAAACCACACCGGGGCTGGCGATGAGCGGCACCCGGCCGCTGCTGGTGCGACTGCTCGAGAGCGGCCTGATCGGGCGCGACGACGGACAGGTCCTGCTGCCGGCCTACGACCGCTTCCGCGAGGTGGAGAAGGGGTTCCGCATGATGGGCAACCGCCCGATCACCGCCCTGCCCGGCGGCCCCGAGCTGGAAAGGCTGGCCCGGACCCTGGGGGCCGCCGACGGCCGCGCCCTGGAGCAGGAGCTGATGCAGCTGATGGACGATACCAGGGGGATCTTCGACAGCTTCGTCGCCGCGGCGAGGGCGGAGCCGTTCTCCGGGCGGAGGCGGCCCTGACCTCGGGTCGCCGGCCTTGGGTCCGGCTTCATTTTCCGGCTGGCCCAAGTGGCCATCACCAGCCGGAACGCCGTTGCTGCGCTGCTTTGCGGCTGAGCGCACGCGGCATATCAGGAGCCTGAAAGGCCACTGCATACTTCCATGCATTCACCACTATGCATTCACCACGGGTCTGCGCCTGTCGTGTGGAATGGATGACACCCCGGGGATCAAATGGTTGACCTGACCGTACTGAACACGATGGCATCGAGCGACTTCTCCGAGGCGCTGGAACGCCATCAGGAATGGGGGATGAAATTCCTGGACCTGAAAGACTGGGTCTTCGGCAAGCGCATCGTGGACCTGACCGAAGAGGAGGCCCTGCGAGCCCGAGACTTGATTCAACATCACGGGCTCTTCGTCCATTGCTTTTCGACCCAGCTCTTCGAACCCGAAGTGGAGCTGGGCGAGGAGGTATTCCGCCGGGACCACCTCGGGAAAGTCGATCACACCATTGAAATTGCCCGGATCCTGCAACCCGAAATGATCCGGCTCCTGGCGGCCCAGACGACCCGGAGAGCGACGGTGGGCGACAGCGTGGCCTATCTGAAGGCCGAGCATCCCTGGGCCCTTCCCCTGTACGCAGAGGCCATCGATCAAGTGCACGAAGCAGGCTTCCACACCACGATAGAAAACGAGACCGGGCAATGCATCCTGGCCAATCCCAACGAAATCCTCGGCTTCTTCCGGGAGTTGGACCGGACCGGCAAGGTCTCCTTCACCTGGGACGTCCAGAATCTGTGGGAGCTGGGGACTTTTCCCTCGATCGAGGTGTACCAGGCGATCAAACATCTGGTCCGCTACTATCATTTGAAGGGCGGGCAGCACAACGACTCGAGCACGGACCTTTGCTGGAGAACGTCCCTGGAGGATGCCTCCTGGCCGGTCGTGGAGATCACTCGACAGGTGGTCGCGGACGGAGCAACGCCGGTGATCTGCCTGAACGGCTCTCACGGCGACAAGAAAGCCGGCTACGACTACGCCGACATCGTGCAGCGGGACATGGACTTCATCCGCCGCGCCATTCCGGAAATCGCCTGACGGAGTAATCGATGGCATACCAGAGAGAGTTTGAAAACAAGCTGAGGGTGGGAATGGTCGGCGTCGGCTCGCACGCCTACCGCAACATCATGCCGACGATGACGTTTCTGCCGGTGACGCTGCGCGCCATCTGCGACGTCGATGAGGAGCGGATGCGTTCGACCGCTTCCCAATACGGGGTGACAGCCTGCTACGACAACGCCCGGCAGATGTATCGGAACGAGGACCTCGATGCCGTGTTCCTGTGCGTGTCACCGCAATTGCATCCGGAGCTGGCCTGTCAGGCATTCGACGCGGGCTTGCATGTGTGGATGGAGAAACCGCCCGCCATGCGCGCCAGCGAGGTGGAGGAGATGATCAGACACCGCAAGGACAGGGTGGCCGTGGTCGGGTACAAAAAGGCTTTCATGCCGGCCGCCGACAAAGTCATCGAAATGCTCGCCATGGAGGGCTACGGCCCACTGAGAAACATGCTAGCCGTCTACTCGATGGACGTTCCGGAAGACGCAGAAAAGGTGCTGCGCGAGCGGGAAATCAACGGCTGGCTCGCCAATGGATGTCATCCCCTGTCGCTGATGATGCGAGTCGGCGGCGCGGTGTCCGCCGTTACCGTACACCGCGGTCAGCGGGGCGGCGGCGTCTGCGTGCTGGATTTTGCCAGCGGCGCCATGGGCAACTTCCACATGTCCAGCGGTGGGTCCGGCCAGCAGCCGCTGGATGCTCAACCGCTGGAACGCTACAGCTTCTTCGGCGACGGTTGCAGCGTCACCGTAGACAACAACCACAGGGTGACGGTGCAGAGAGGGATTCCCTTTCAGTACGCCCAAATCACCAGCTATCTCCCCGAAGGCATCGACAGCGGCGCCATCGTCTGGGAGCCGCAGAACAACATCTCCACGCTGGAGAACAAGGCCCTGTTCACGCAGGGGATCTACAACGAGATGCGCTACTTCTGCGACCGGGTACTGGCCGGCGAGGCGGCGGTCACGGGAAGCCTTGAATTCGCCCTGGAGGTCATGCAGGTCTACGAGGCGGGATTGCTGTCGAACGGGGACCGGATCAGCCTCGACGGATGAGCGCCCCGTCGCGTCGCAGCCGTCACCCCTTCAATGCCGGGTAGTGTCTCAGTTTGAGATTATCCACCGTCCACCGGAAAACCTAATCCTTTATTGTTTTTCACAGGGTTTTCCACAAGATCAGGTTGCCTTGCGACGGCTGAATCGATGGCCCATCCTGGGCCTTACTTGACCTCTATCCGGGGTCGTAGGAAGGCTTCCGCCTCAGAGACGGCATCAAGCAATTCACCGTGGAACACATCGTCTGGTCTGTCACCATATACAACCTTTTCAAGTCTATCATATTCTTGGACGACCTCCGGGGGCATGACCCGGCGAAGGTGGGGCTTCGAATACTGCGCATCCAATTGACAATAACGTCCTACGCTCATTTTCCACTTCATGCAGCACTTGGCAATCGGGTCGAGCAATCCCCGAATCTTCTCACTCCCCCAAAGGACTTCCGCATTTATTCCATGAGTCCGCATCTCACGAAACGCCGCGTCCATAATGCGTATACGATCATCGAACATACCCGAAAAGCCTTCCCCCTCGGACGTAAACCCTAAAGGTGAACGTGCGGATTCAAAGGAATACTGCACCTGACGGATTGAGGCGAGAAGCCTTCGGGCACATTCGTACTCAGACTGTCCCCTGACTTGTCTTTTCCAAACCTGTAATCCCCGGATTGCCATGCAGGCAGTCACTATCGCCGCAACGGCTACGATTACGTCCGAGGCTGGAGAGATCCACAACAGACAACTCATCACGGTCATAAGCTCAATTTTGGTTTACATAATGATATCACGGTAAGCTGAGTTCTGGAATCAGGGCGCGGATATCCCCAGAGGTCTGGCCACCAGTGTCTACGGTTTCCGGCTCCGCTGGTCTACCAGCAAAGATGGTCTCTCAGACTTTGCCGGGCGTGGTTGTAACCGTCCCTTGCGCCTACGACAGTGGAATGCGGCTCGATGTCTCCTCCTGGCATGGGCGGCAGGTCGTTTAGTTGCCGACGGAGTTCCTCCGCGCTGGGCCCGGTGAGGTTGACGGGCGCGGGCCGGTTGTTCCATCTGTAGAGGGCTATCCTGATCTGCTGCACCTTTTCTCCTTGCTGTTCATGTTCCGGCCCTGGATCATGGGGGTGCCTGGCGCTCAACTCGCGTGCCCGGTCAAAATTTCCTTTGCGCTTCATCCGCTGCCTTTGACCTTATCGCGGCTTCGACGATTTCCCGGTCACGCTCTGCTTTACCCGCCTCCGCTTCAAGTGCTTCCAGGTCCCCTAGCTTGGCTACGTATCACGGGGAGCACCCTAAAGTTGACATCACACCCCTCTGTATCAGGCGGAAAATTGTCAACTATTGACCGCTCCTGGTAATAATTCGCGTGGGCCTCGTTGGCCTCCTGGAGGCGAACTCGTGCGTCCTCCAAACGGACGGTCCCGGTTCTGAGCGGTTTGGTGCTGTTGCTCCGGTTCGAGCCGACGGTGTCCCGGTGGTATTCTTCAATCGCAGTGAGCGCTGCCGCCGCGGTGGCGTCTTTGCCCGCAGTGGCTGCCGCCCGTTGCCTGTATTCTTGAAGTTCCTCCGCATCGTTCACGACCGACTGAATGTCGGCCTGCTTAACGCAGGCCGTGCTCAGGAACGACCGGCGATCCAAGCCTAGGAAGACAGTGCCGTCTATGACGCCGTCGTTGATGATCTCGCTGGAATAGTCGAGGCCCCGGTAGACCTCGTGGGCAGAGCCGATCCTGCGAGCCGGCAGACGCACAAAGAGGACGGGAACAGGAGGCGGTTGGACGATCGCAAAGGGCAGGCCCCGTTGAATGGTCAGCGCTTCATCCTGAGGCCGTCGGGTGTGAAATCCGAACCCGCCCACCGCGTATCGTTATCACGGCCCGCTCTTTCAGCGCTTGATGGTGATGGTCGATGACTGCTTCAACCAGTTCGATCCGCTGGGGCACTCGAGCGTCAGGCAGCAGTATCAATCCGGCGTGGACAACTCGGCGCAGGTAGATCAGTTCTCCGAAGTCCTTGTCGACGGTGACCAGAACCCGGTCTTCTGACCCCGCCCGTTCTAGCAATGCCCTGTCGCCGGGGTCCGGGCCGAGGGTCTCCGCTTCAACGACGTCGTGTCCCTTGGTGCGCAGCCACTCTGCCAGCCTCCGCCCGGCGCATCGGTCGGTAAGGAATCTCATCGTCCTCCAACCGAGACCGGCGCCAGAGTGTCGCCAGCTATCACTGTGTGTGCGTAGGCGATGCAGGCGCGGATGTCTTCCAATTCCAGCCCAGGGTAGTCGTCCAGGAGTTCCTCCTGTGTGGCTCCCTGGCTCATCAGGCTCAGTATCAGCTCCACAGATATCCGCATGTCCCGCACGATGGGCTTGCCGCCGAATACTTCGGGACGGGCTGTTATGCGGTTCAAAAGTTCATCGCTGGTCGTCATATCTTCCCTCCGTAGTTCATGGGTGGTCGACTATCTCGGAACCGCAAGCAGCATGGCGTCGAGGAGCCGCTTTTCCTGACTGCCGCGCGGATACAGCGTTTGCGAGTCGAAGAAAATCGGGGTCTCGATCCTGCTCGGCGCCGATCAGCGTTCGGAGCGCGTTGGCGTGGCCGCTGGCTTGGAGCAGCAAGGCCGCGTGCAGACGGTCCAGTGTCGTTGCGTTGAACGGCGGACCGGTCAGAACCTGTCCTTCGCGGATGGGAACTTCAGGGCTCAACGGCAACTCTTCGCTCTCAGCTATCCCTTTGGGGTCATTTCGCCCTATTTCTTGTCACGGCGCCCTTTGTTTGAATCGTCTCCCCTGGCCTTCACCAACTCACCCATTTCTAGAGCCTGAACCGGAACAGGCGCCACATGATGTACTGTTCCAGACTTTAGTATCGTCTGCATGTCTCGGTGTGAGTCGGATGGAGGGGGAAGATAGGGTAAGGGGCGTCGCCTGACAGGGTCGGTGTCTTGTGTTCTAGGGCGTCCCGAGAGGTCTTACGGGCAAACACCTCGGGCACACTCTTCCTTGCCTTGACCCTTTCCGCGCCCAAGTTCAGCCGGCGATGAAACCGAGGTAGTTCCCGGGGTGAACCACCTCAAACGAGCTGTCGGGATAAGCCTGCCGCCAACCGCCGGGCGCACGGATGGCTCGGCCAGGTTTGAAGGACCACTTCATTTCCGCCGCGTGCAGCCGCCCGCCCCACTCCTCGACCAGGTCGATCTCCTGCCGGTCGTAGGTGCGCCAGAAACGGCTCTCGGCCAGGCGCCCCGTGTACAGGTTGTACTTCAGCCGCTCGACCATGATGTAGTTCTCCCACAGGGCGCCGGCGTCGTCGCGGAGGGACAGGGGGTTGAAGTTGCCGATCAGTCCGTTCCTGATCCCGTTGTCGTAGAAGTAGTAGCGACGGCTTTTGGTGATCTCCTTGCGAAGATTGCGGCTGAAGCCGCCCCGGCTGTAGATGACGTAGGCTTTCTCCAGCAGGTCGAGATAGCGGTCCACCGTGTTCTTGTTCATGCCGAGCCGGGTCCCCAGTTCGGACACCGAAACCTCGCGGCCGATCTGGAAAGCCAGCAGCTGGAGCAGGCGCAGCAGCTTGTCGGTATGCCGGACCCCCTCCAGCTGCAGGATGTCCTTGAACAGATAGGAAGCGACCAACTCCCTGATGTAGAGCTCGCGGTCCTCGTTTGATTCCATGAGGACGACCTCCGGGTAGGACCCGTAGATCAGCCGCATTTCGAGCCGGGCCTTGGTTTCATGGGCTGCTTCCACTTCCCGGAGCTCCAGCTGGGCCAGGGGCAGAAGCAGCAGCGTGTATTTCCGACCCGTCAGGGGCTCGCCAGTCTGCCGGGCGAGATCGAAGGAGGAAGAACCCGTGGCGATGATGTGGAGGCCTTCGACGTGATCCGCAAGAAGCTTGAGGTTCAGGCCGATCTGGCGCACGTACTGAGCCTCGTCCACAATCAGCGTCCGCCGCCCGCCGACGAATGCCCTCAGTTTGGCAAGGGACTGGCTTTCCAGGTACTCGCGCACGGCGATGTCCTCGCCGGTCACCACGAGGGCGTCCCGGTCGTGCTGCTGAACGTAGCGCCGGATCAAGGTGGTCTTCCCGACCCGCCTCGGACCGTACACCACGACGACCTTTCCCGGTGCGACCGAACGCTCGAGCCGAGTCAGTTGTGCCTGAGGTATGTAAATTTCAGTCATAAAACTGACTGAATCTACGTTAATTCAGTCAGTTTTCAAGGCTTCTTTATTGGCAGGAGATGAGAATGCGGCTGGCGGCATGATCTCTTAAGATCTGGATGTCACCCGGCCGAGAAGGCCCCCAGGCTGTTACTCGGTCAAGTAGCAGTCCAGGTCCATGCTGTCGAGCAGATCCAGGTCGGCAAGTATGGAGATACCCAGCGAAGGAACTGATATATCGAAGAATCGCTCGTAGAGACGAAAGAGATTCTTTTGGTTCACGGTTCGTCCCGCCAGTTTGCCGGCCAGTTTCCGGGCGATCCCCTGGTGGGTCGCCGGTATGGTCCTGACGCTGGTGATGCACTGAGATTCCAGGGTGTTCCACATCGTAGGCTCTTCAGCGGACGGGTTGCCTGTGGGGCACGTGTGACTCACATCCCCCCTGCCGTCGACCGCCAGGACTTCCCGAAGCTCCCAGCGTTCGGCAGCCTGCCGGCCCTGGCGATCACGCCTGGCGAAGACCGCATCACCAACGCGAAGAGCTTCGGTGCCCACTACCTGAGCCCCCTACGCCGATGTTTCGCCCTGCCATCCATCGCAGGAGTGCGTCGTCAATCCGTATCATTCACCAACTCCTCATGACGCGCAGCGTAGATCGTCAGCTTGGTCGCGTCCCCGATCTGTTCGAGCTTGGGGAGGCGCCCGGACAGACGCAGGCTGTCCCTGACCAGGTTCAGGAATCCCCTCGCCTCTCGCTTCCATATAGCTGCGGCCGGTAAGCGCGCTCTTGTAATCGCGCATGAATCCCGCCAGAAGCTGATTTCGGCGGACAGGCTGACAGCCCGCGTACAGGTTCTCGATGGTCAGGGTGTTGTAGAGGGCACCGGGATTCTGGAACTCGATCCGGTCGGGAAACAGGCGGATGATGATCTGCGAACCCGCGATCTCGTAATCCCGGTGCACGACGGCGTTGACGACCGCTTCCTGTAGAGCCGTTTCCACGTACCTCGGATAGTCCATGCGGCCCTCTCCGTCCTTCCTGGAGAGCGTCGGAACCAGGGGTGAAAGCCGGATGTACGACAGCGCCTGGGCGATCTGATCGGGCACGGGGCCGACGATCCGCTTGCTGTCCACGGTATTGCCGTCGGGCTCCTCGTGGGCATATGCGGCCAGATCGATGCAGGCGCCGTTCAAATGCCGCTCTGGTAGTTCGGCAAAGAGCAAGACTCCGAGGTGCGTCGGCGTCACACCCGAGTCCAGCTCGACGGCGAGTTTGTGGTCGACGAGGGTGGAGCCCCAGTCCTCGGGCCTGGACCAGTCCGGGAAGCGATCGAGGAAATATTGGTTCAAGCGAACCTCGCTCAGATCATCCAGATTGCTGCCCAAAACCGGTCTTTCTTCTACAGGGCTGGTCAGGCGACGAGCACTCAGCAGGCCTGCCAGTCGTTCCGGAGGGATGGATTGCCGGTGACTTCCCAATCGTTGAAGAAAGCGGCCGTCGCTCGTCTGGTGTACATCGAATCTGGACATGGGGATTTCAACAATCAGACACAGCTTTGGCACGCTGTCTTCTCCGGGAAGGTATTCCCAGTTCAACGCCGGTACGATCATAGGCTTGCAGTTGTTCAGCGCCACGTTGACTACGAATTGCTCCAGGAGATCGCGCATCTCGTGGTCGATTCCGACTGGAATGCGATCGCTGTTGGGCACGCCCATCACAACCTCGCCCCCCTTCGTGTTGGCCATGCTGACGAATACTTCTGCGAGTTTGGACGCAGCCCGTCCTTCCTCCCTGGCAAAGGAAATCCTATCTCCCCGGAACACGATCTCCTTCAGTTCGAGCTCGGTATCTTCCCCCGCCTGTATGGAATTCATCCGTTCTTTGCTATCAATGGTCTTCGCCGCTCGCTCCGTGATCGGCTGCCTCCGGTGCCGACAGCGCCAACCAGCCGACAACCATGGTATGATAACGACTGGCCACTACTGGTCGAAGTACTTCGCCAGGATCAGCTCCTTGATCTCCTCGATCCCCCTTCCTTCATGGTGCCATTCGAAGGCGTCACGGCCTTCTTCGTTGCACTGGCGTCAGGTAGGGGGACAGCCTCCCTCGTAGCACCAGGCCAGGGTCTGTTTGCAACAGGCGCACGGCACCTCGCTGACCACCTCGGGGATCTCCTCCAGCAGGGTCCGGTAGAGGGCGAGTCCGTCAGGCGGCAACTCCGGAGGCTGGCTTTGGTCATGCAACAGGTAGCCGCCTCCGGCCAGAAGAACCGCCGCAGCTGCGACGGCGAGGGTGGCTTTCCCTTTAGTGTTCACTGTGCCCTCCCTCCATCTCCCCTTCCGCCGGGTCGGCACCGGCCTCCCCGGCAGGTTGAATCTCCATGATCTCGATCCCGGTCAGGCCTCCCGAGGACCACAGGATCCCCTCGACGCTCACAGCCTGGCCGAGGTGCGGCAGCACAACTTCCTTCGGGTCCGCGTGCCCGGAGGGCAGCACGACGAAGAGGTTGCCCGTCTCCTCCTCGAGGAAGGCCAGGGGCATCCCGAGGTTGGCGCAGTAGACGGCGCACTTGGTGTGCTCCGGCCCGCTGGAGTCGTGGCGGAAGTAGCAGGCGATGTCGACGATCTCTCCCTGCATGGAAGCCGTATCGACGGCGGTCTCCTCGGTCGCCCCGGATGGGCTGCCGGCCGCTGCGACCGGCAGGGCGAGGGCGAGGATGGCGGCGAATCGAAGCGTTTCATGATGCACTGACTCCTTCCTTGTGGGTGTGTGTATCAGTTGTCGGTTTCGTGCCGGCGCGCAACTCAAGGCCGCGCCACAGAGCGTAAACGGCCGGCAGCACCAGCAGTACGAGCAGGGTGGCGGTCGCCAGCCCCCCGACCATCGGGGCCGCTATCCGCTTCATCACCTGGGACCCGGTTCCCGAGGCCCACATGATCGGCAGCAGGCCGCCGACCGTCGAGCCGACGGTCATGAAGATCGGCCGCACCCTTCTCGATGCGCCCTCAATAACCGCGGCAACGAGATCGCCGGAGCTGTCGAGCCGGCCGTCCCTGCGGCGGCTCTCCAGCGCCTGGTCGAGGTAGGTCAGCATGACCACTCCGAGCTCGGCGCTCACCCCGGCGAGGGCGATGAACCCGACGCCGACGGCGACGCTCATGTTGTAGCCGAGCAGGTAGATGAACCAGATCCCCCCGACCAGGGCGAAAGGCAGGGTGAACATGACGATCAGGCTCTCGGTGACGCTGCGGAAGTTGAGATACAGGAGCAGGAAGATGATGGCAAGGGTTACCGGAACGACGATGCTCAGCCGCCGCTGCGCCCTCTCCATGTATTCGTACTGGCCGCTCCAGACCAGGCTGGTTCCCGGCGGCAGGTCGACCTGCTCGCCGACGACCTGCCGCGCCCGCTCGACATAGGTACCGACGTCGGCGTCGCGGATGTCGACGTAGACCCAGGCGTTGAGGCGCGCGTTCTCGCTCTTGATGCCGGGCGGCCCCTTGCGGATGCGCAGGTCGGCGAGCTGCGCCATCGGCACCTGCGCCCCGGACGGCGTGGCCACCAGCACCCGTTGGAGAGCCGGCAGGTTGTCGCGCAGCTCGCGCCCGTAGCGGAGGTTTACCGGGTAACGCTCGCGCCCCTCGACGGTGTAGGTGACGTTGACGCCCCCCATCGCCGACAGGATCACGTCCTGCACGTCGCCGACCGTCAGCCCGTAGCGGGCCGCCTCCTCGCGGTCGATCTCGAAGTCGATGTAGTTGCCTCCGGCGACCCGCTCGGCGTAAACGCTGGCGGTGCCGGGGATCTCGCGCATCACCTGCTCGATCCGCCGGCCGACCTCCTCGAGCGTTTGGAGATCGTCCCCCGCGACCTTGATGCCGACGGGGGTCTTGATGCCGGTCGAGAGCATATCGATGCGCGTCTTGATCGGCATGGTCCAGGAGTTGGTGAGGCCGGGAAAGCGGACCGCGGCGTCGAGCTCCTCGACCAGCTTCTCCGGGGTCATGCCCGGCCGCCACTCCTCCTGCGGCCGCAGGGTGATGGTGGTCTCGATCATCGACAGCGGCGCCGGGTCGGTGGCGGTCTCGGCGCGGCCGACCTTGCCGAAAACGTTCTCCACTTCGGGGAAGCTGCGGATGATCCGGTCGGTCTGCTGCAGCAGCTCCCGCGCCTTGGAGACCGACACCCCCGGGAGGGTCGTCGGCATGTAGAGCAGGTCCCCCTCGTACAGCGGCGGCATGAACTCCGATCCGATCATCTCGAGGGGAAACAGCCGCTGCAGGCGCTGGAGCGCCTGGTGCGCGAAGCTTCCGGGCCGGTCGGCGAAACGGTCGGCGACGGCGCTGCGGAAGGGAAACAGCGACACGAACACCACCGCCGCGGCGGCGGCCAGCACGGCCGCCTTGTGGCGCAGCAGCCAGCCGAGGACCGGCACGTACCCCCGGACCAGGAAACGGTTGAGGGGGTTGCGCTCTTCGCGCACGATGCGGCCGCGCAGGCAGAAGCCGATCAGCACCGGCACCACGGTGATCGACAGGATGGCCGCGGCCGCCATGGCGTAGGTCTTGGTGTAGGCCAGCGGCTTGAACAGCCGCCCTTCCTGCTGCTCCAATGTGAACACCGGCAGGAAGGACAGGGTGACGATCAGCAGCGAGTAGAACAGGGCCGGCCCCACCTCCTTGGAGGCGTCGGCGATGATTTCCCAGTGGCCCTTGCGGCCGCGGTCGCGCTCGAGATGCCGGTGGGCGTTCTCGATCTGCACGATGCCGGCGTCGACCATGGCGCCGACGGCGATGGCGATCCCCCCGAGGGACATGATGTTGGCGTTGATCCCCTGGCCCCACATGACGATGAAGGAGACGAGGATGCCGACGGGCAGGGTGAAGACCGCGGCGAAGGCGCTGCGGAAGTGGAGGAGGAAGAGCGCGCATACCGCGGCCACCACCAGGCACTCCTCGATCAGCTTCTCTTGCAGGTGGCCGACGGCGCGGCGGATGAGGCCGGAGCGGTCGTAGGCGGTCTCCACCACCACCCCCTCCGGCAGCCCGGCCTCGAGCGCGGCGAGCTTCTCCTTGACCGCGTCGATCACCTCCAGCGCGTTCTCGCCGTAGCGCATCACCACGATGCCCCCGGCGACTTCCCCTTCGCCGTTCCACTCCGCCAGGCCGCGGCGCAGCTCCGGCCCGACCGACACGGTGGCGACGTCCCGCACCCGCACCGGGGTCCCGGAGAGGCCGGCGCTCACCGGCACGTTGCGGATGTCCTCGAGCGACTCGATGTACCCGAGCCCGCGCACCATGAACTCGGTCTCCGCCAGCTCGATGAGGCGGCCGCCGACATCGTTGTTGCTGCGCCGGATCGCGGCCCCGACCTGCTGCAGGGGAATCCCGTAGGCCACCAGCTTGTTGGGGTCGACGGTCACCTGGTACTGCTTGACGAAGCCGCCGATGCTCGCCACCTCGGCGACCCCGGGCACGCTGGTCAGCTCGTAGCGCAGGTACCAGTCCTGGATCGAGCGCAGCTCCGCGAGGTCGCGGCGGCCGCTGGTGTCGACGAGGGCGTACTCGTACACCCAGCCGACCCCGGTCGCGTCCGGACCCAGCCGCGGCCGCACCCCGGACGGCAGCCGGTCGCCGGCGTAATTGAGGTATTCCAGCACCCGGCTGCGCGCCCAGTACATGTCGGTGCCGTCCTCGAAGATGACGTAGACGAAGGAGAGCCCGAAGAAGGAGTACCCCCTCACTGCCCTGGCGAACGGCACCGCCAGCATCGCCGTGCTCAGCGGAAAGGTCACCTGGTCCTCGACCACCTGGGGGGCCTGCCCCGGGTACTCGGTGAAGATGATCACCTGCACGTCCGACAGGTCGGGGATGGCGTCGAGGGGGGTGTCGGCCACGGCGTAGAGCCCGGCGCCGGCCGCAAGCAGGGTCAGCAGCAGGGTCAACAGCTTGTTGCGGATGCAGGCTTCGATGACGCGCCCTATCATGACGAACCCTCCCGCATGGAGCCGACCGCGGCCTTCAGGTTGCTCTCCGAGTCGATCAGGAACTGCGCCGAGGTGACGATCCGCTCCCCTTCGCGGAGGCCCTCGAGCACCTCGTAGAAGCCGCCGGCCTCGGCCCCGACGCGGATGTCGCGCGGCTGGAAGCGGCCCTCCCCGAGGCTGACGACGGCGACGTAGCGCGGCCCGGAGTGGATCACCGCCTGCACCGGAACCGCGACGACGCTCTCGGCCGGCAGCGGCGAGCGGATGGTGACGTTGGCGTACATCCCCGGCTTCAGCTCGAGTCCGGGGTTGGGGAAGGCCATGCGCACCTTCACGGTGCGGGTCTTCGCCTCGAGAAACGGATAGACGTAGGTGACCTTGCCGGTGAAGGTCTTCCCGGGCAGGTAGGAGAGCTCGACCTCGGCCTCCTGCCCCTCCCGCACCCACGGCAGCTCGTACTCGTAGATGTCGGCGTACACCCAGACCCGCGACAGCTCGGCGATGCGGTAGAGGTGCTGCCCCCGGGCGATGTGCTGGCCGTCGAACACCCCCTTGTGAACCACGGTCCCCTGCTGCGGGGAGTGCACGGTCATGGTGCGCCGCACCTTCCCCGTCTCCCGCAGCGCCTCGATCTGCCGGTCGCTGATGTCCCAGTAGCGCAGCCGCTGCAGCGACGCCGACCGCAGGTCGCGCGCGCCCGCAAGGGCGTCGCCCTCCGCGCCGGCCCGCAGGCGCTCGCTGTAGTCGACGGCGGTCAGGAACTCCTCCTGGGCCGCCACCAGCTCCGGGCTGTAGATCTGCAGCAGCGGCTCTCCCTTCCCGACCATCTGCCCGGTGTAGTCGACGAACAGCTTCTCCACCCAGCCGGCGATCTTGGTGTTGACGTCGGTCATGCGCGTCTCGTCGTAGTCGACGCGGCCGACGGTGCGCAGGGTGCGGTGCAGAATCCGGCGCTCCACCGCCGCGGTCTTCACCCCGATGTTCTGCACCGTCGCCGGATCGATGGTCACCGTGCCCTCGGCCTGGAGCTCGTCCTCGTACACCGGCACCAAGTCCATTCCCATCGGCGACTTTCCCGGCTCCGGGGAGGTGTACGACGGGTCCATCGGCGCCCGCCAGTACGCGATGACGCGTTCGCCTCCGGATGCGCTGCCTCCGGCCGGCTCGTCGGCCACCAGGTCCATGCCGCAGACCGGGCAGCTGCCCGGACCGTCGGAGACCACGGTCGGGTGCATGGGACAGCGGTACACGGAGGCTTCCTCATGTTGGGCGTACGTCTGCATTTCGAATGCGCCCCCCAGCCACAGGCCGAGACCGAGCCCGGCGGCCAGCGACAGGACGACGGCGATCCCGTATTTCCACGTGGTGTTCTTCATGATCTTCGCTCCCTCAGTGCTCGCAGCAGCAGGTACTCGCGCCCGACCAGGGCGCCGGGGCGCCCGGCTCGCATGGCGGGCAACCGGTGAGTGGTTGGGCACCCGCCGGGGAAGTGCAGCCCAGCGAGTCCGTACTGCACCGGCCCCTTCGCGAGAAATGGTTTGCCGGCGAGCATCAGAAGATCCTCCTGCCCACGACGGACTCCAGCTGCGCCAGGGTCTTCTCGTATTGCGACAGGTGGCGGTAGTAGTCGATCTCGAAATTCAGCAGGGTTACCTGGCTGTCCAGCAGGGTGAGGAAGTCGACCTCGTCGACCTGGTAGCCGGCGATGGCCGCGGCCAGCGACTGGTCGGCCTGGGGGATGATCGCGTCGCGGAACAGCGCCATCTCCCGCAGGTGGGTCTCGGCGTCGATCCGCAACTGCTCGATCTGCAGCGCCAGCTCCCGGCTTTCCGCCTCGAGCTCCGCCTCGGCCGCCCTGACCTCGGCCCGCGCCGCGGCGATCTCCCGGTCCTGCCTGCGCCCCTGGTAGACCGGCAGGTTCAGCACTACGCCGGCGGAGAAGAAGTCGCTTCCCGCCACCGGATCCTCCCTGAAGCCGCGCTGGCGCCAGGCGGCGCTGACCTGGAAGTCCGGGCGGCGTTCCCGGACCGCCAACTCCTCGGTGGCGCGCCAGCGGTCTCGCCGAGCGCGCAGGCCGTTCAGCAGTGGCCGCTCCCCCTGGGCGATCTCCCGCAGCCGGCCCGCGTCGATGTCGAAAGGGGTCGGCTCGATCGGGGGCGTCCTGCCCACTGGCTCGCCCGGGGGCCGGTTCAGCACCGCATTCAGTCGGGCGCCAGTCCGCCGCCGTTGCCGTTCCAGCATCAACAGGCGGCCGCGCAGGCTCGACAGCGACACCTGCGCCTTGAGCACGTCCTGCTGCGGGCCGCGGGCGACCGAGTACTTGCTCTGCGCGATGCGGACGAAATCCTTCAGCAGAGACCGGTTCCTCTCGGCGATGGCTATCGCCCGGTCGAGGAAGGCGAGCTCGTAATAGGCCTGCTTCACCATGTTGGCCACGGTCAGCTCGCGCTCCCGGTGGGCGGCTGCAACGGCCTCGGCGGCGTGGGAGGCGGCGCGTTCCCGGGCTTTGCGTTTGCCCGGGTAGGGGAGCTTCTGGGACAGGGTTACCTGGCGGCCGCTCATCGGCGAGCCGTCGAGGTCGAGGGGACTGAAAGGGACGTTGCTCAGCTCCAGCCGCAGCGACGGGTCCTGCAGCGCCCCGGCCGCCGGGACCCTGGCCTCGGCCGCGGCTGTCCGGTGCTCGAGCGCCTTCAGCCCGGGATTCGCGGCCAGGGCCTCCTCGATCAGGCGCTCGAAGTCGAGCTCGGGTGGTTCGGCGCCTGCGGACGCGGCCAGCGCCAGCGCCGCGGCGGCAATGATTCTTCGGTGCATCTTCCTCCTCCTGAAAAAGGCGAACGGCCCGCGCGCCGGGTAGACCGGTACGCGCGGCAATGCGCAGGACTCGCGGCCCGGCCTTCGGGGCAGGACCGGCCTGCGCTTCACTTGTTGCGCTCTGCATCGGCCGCGGCGGCGCGACGAGAGCGGAGGAGGATCAGATCAAGTAGACGTCGTGGAGGACGTAGAGGGGAACTGTGGCGGGATGCAGCGGGGGGCGAATTCCGGAGGGGCGCGGCGTTGCCGCCCGGGGAGCGCGTTCCGGAGCCTTGGCGGCGAGCGCAACGGCCGGGGCCTTGGCCGCGGGCAGATAGCTGTGGCCCGGCTCGGAGGAAGGCTGCGAATCCTCGGCGCAGGCCAGGGCGGCGCAGCAGAAGCAGTCGGCCCGAAGCTGCGGCCGGTCGTCGGCCTGCTGCGGGTGGCAGCCTGGGACGGTCTCCACCTGCGCGCAGTGGAGGCAGTACCCCTCCAGGGCGAAGCTGGAAGCCGGCAGGGCGGCGACGAGCGCTGCCAGCGCGATGGCTCGGGCGATTCTCATTTCAGTTCCGATTTGTCGCAACATACCCGGACCGCTGACGTTCCGCAACCCGGGCGGTTCCTGCATGCCGGCACTCCAGCGCCTGCGGTCGCGGCCCTGGACGGTGATACCTCCTTCACGGTTGCCCCTGTCCGACCAGTTCATGCGCGGTATCATTCCCGGTGAAGACAGGCGGTGCTGACCGTCCGCGCGGACCAGTCACACCTCGGCGGAGGCAGGGGGTTACGACCGGGACCAGTTCTCCACCCGCAGTTTCGGCACGCGCCCGAACTCCCCCGGATCGTTCGTAACCAGAGCCGCGTCCAGACTGCGGGCATGCGCCGCAATGAAGAGATCGTTCGCACCGATCGGCCTGCCGCGCTGCCTGAGCGCCTGGCGAATCTCGCCGTAATGCGCCGCGGCATCGGCGCCGAACGGAAGAATCGCCAGATCGTGACGAAAATCCTCCAGCATCCGCCTGTTTTCCTCGACGCGTTCCGAATTGGCGACCCCGTAGCAAAGCTCCGCGTAGGTGATCGAGGAGATGCAGATCTCCGCCGCGTGTGCTTCGAACCGTTCGCGCAGGGCCTCGTCGCGCTCGTTGATGACGTAGATGCAGATGTTGGTATCCAGCATGTACATCAGCGAATGCCGTCCCGCTCTTCGAGGACGGGCTGGTCCCGCGGCGGCAGGGTATTCTCCCGAACTCCTGAAGTGGATTATATGGACAACATTGGCATTGGCTCCCGAAATGTGCATATATGTACGCATATCGGACCACGAAGATGGAAACCAGGACCAGCCTGATCAAAAGGAAATTGGAGAAAGAAGGTTGGTATATGGTGCGCCACGGTGGCGGACATGACATTTATCGGCATCCCCTCATCAAGGGCATAATCACCTTGCCAAGACACAGCAAGCTGTCGCCTGGAGTGGCCCGTTCCATTGCAAAGAAGGCCGGTTGGGTGGACAAATAAGCGGCCAAGGAAACAAGAGAGACCATGATCCGATATCCTGCACTGATCGACGGCGAAAAAGGCGCCTACGGTGTGACCTTCCCGGACCTTCCCGGCATCGCGGCCATGGGCAAGACGATGGATGAGGCCCTGATGAATGCCGAAGAGGCGCTTCGGGATGGTGCGATCGAAGCGGAAAAAGACGGCGCGGCCCTGGCTGCCCCGAGCGCGCTCGAAGACATCGAGCCCCTCGATGGAGAAGCGCTGGTGTCCATTCCCCTGATCCGTCCCTCGGGCCGCACCGTGCGCGCCCATTTGAACCTCGACGAAGGGGTGGCTTCCTTCATCGACTCCGAGGCCCGGAGGCGCAAAATGACCCGTACGGCCTATGTCTCCTGGATGGCGCGAAGGATCGCGCAAATGGGCGGATAACCTCGTGTTTGGGCGCGTTCCACGGCGAATGGTGCGCCGAAACGACTACGTCGGATACTCGAATAGCCGTATCGGCCCGGGGTGAATCCGGGCGATGGTGAAGCGAGAGCTCGGCATCGCCCAGGTGTAGGCCGCCCCGGTATCGATCATCCACAGATTTGCGATCCTGACTACCCGCTGTCCACGGGCGTGCCCGCAGATGACGCACGCCACGCGCCCTTCTACCGCAGGAGCCTTTTCGGCGGAGCCGCTGTAGACGAAGCGCTCCATGCGACGCCGGGACCATATCGCGCAATAGCTGTCCTCGCGGCTTCCGTCCCGGAGCGCGGAGAGAAACTCCACCCAGGTGCGGTCCTCCGGAACATCGGCATGGACGATCCCGACAGGCCCAATCTCGCAATCCACCTCCGCGGCAAACGGCAGGGAAGAGAACGCCTGCACGTAGGCAGGCCGCCCGGAGGCCGGGACCGAGGTCCACCACCCGCCGCCGTTGTAGTTCACCCACAGGTCATGCTCCTCGCCCCGTTCCCCCGCGGGATCCGCGGCCGCGTCGAGAAGGAACTGGTCGTGGTTGCCGCGGATGGCGTGGAACCAGCTGCGCCCGGTCAGCCACTGGAGAACCGCGTCGGATTCCGGGCCGCGGTCGATCAGGTCCCCCACCGAAAACAGCCGGTCCCTGCCGGGGTCGAAGGACAGCTCCTCGAGGAAGTTTTCGAGGGCGGAGAACATCCCGTGGATATCGCCGACGACGAAGTCCCGGCCCCGCTCGTTGCGCGCGAAAGCCCTTGCGGCACCGTCCCCACCCAAGGCCGCGGCTACGAAGGTCGGGCGGTCCCGGAGTACCTCGATTTCCCAGATCGGCCTTCTCGACGGCCCTGGGCCAGTTTCCATGTCCTGCATCCTCGTCTGCAAGCGTGGGCTGCGGCTTTGTCGCTTTGTTGATGGGGAGCATCTGGCGCACCTGGCTACCGGCCCGGCCTGCAACTGGTAAGATACACGTGGCTGTGGGCATGCCGCCCCGAAGCCGGGTTGCGCTCCTGCTCTCCTCCTATATTGAGATCCGGAAATGGCTTCCCACACCCGGCCACCTGCCATGAAAACCATCCCGGCAGCGCTGCTGCTCCTGCTCGCCCTTCCCGTCGCCGTCGGCGCTTCCGGCGAATTGAGCCCCCGGGAGGTTCTCGACCGCTTCGACGACCTCTACCGCGGCGACTCCTCGCGCGCGGTCATGGCGATGACGGTGGTCACCGAACACTGGACCCGGGAGCTGAAGCTCGAGGCCTGGAGCCAGGGCAGGGAGAAGTCGCTGTTCCGCATCCTGTCGCCGCGCAAGGAGAAGGGGACGACCACCCTGAAGTCCGGCCGGCAGATGTGGAACTACCTGCCCAAGGTCAACCGCGTCATCAAGGTCCCGTCGTCGATGATGGGCGGCTCCTGGATGGGCAGCCACTTCACCAACGACGACCTCGTCAAGGAGAGCCGCATGGCCGACGATTACAACTTCGAGTACGGCGAGGCCGGTTCCGGGGAGATCGCCGTGGTCTGCATCCCCAAACCGGATGCGGCGGTGGTCTGGGGCAAGGTGGTGGTCCGGATGCGCAGCGCCGACGGGATGCCGGTGGCGGTCGAGTACTTCGACGAGGACATGGAGCCGGCCCGGACAATGAGCTTCGGCGACTACCGCGAGGTAGGGGATCGGCTGATTCCGCTACGCATGCGCATCGCCCCCGCGGACGAGCCGGACGAGCACACCGAGGTCCGCTACGAGGAGATCGAGTTCGACCTTCCCCTCGCCGAGGACCTCTTCTCCCTGCGCAGCCTGCGCGAGTAAGCGTATAAATGCGATCCCTGGCCATGGGAGCATCGGATGTTTTTCAACCTTTTGGAAAACCACTGATCGACACCGGATTCAACGTAAAATCCCGTGGCTTTCTCGCTCCCCAAAGCCTGACAGGTTTGGTCCGGACGCTGTGGGGATTTCTGCCGAGAGGAGAATCCGAAATAATTGCCTGACGCAACCCTGGCCATTGCCTGGCGCAACATCATGCGCAAGCCGCGGCGGACCGCGGTGACGGTGGCCGCCGTCGCCCTGAACACGGCCGTGCTCATCTTCACCTACGCGATGATGGACGGCATGATCGCGCAGCTGGTGCACAGCTCGCGGCACACCTACGTCGGCGACGTGCAGCTGCACGCACCGGGGTACCGCGCCGACCGCTCGATATACAAGAGCCTCTCCGAGCCGCAGGCCCTGCTCGACAGGGCGGCCGCCGCCGGCTTCGGGGCCGCGGCCCGCAGCTTCGGCTTCGGCCTGGTCTCGTGCGGCGCCAAGTCCGCGGGCGCCAGCTACTGGGGCATCGATCCGGCCGCGGAGAGCAGCACCTTCGAGATGGCCGGCAAGCTCCAGCGGGGCCGCTTCCTGTCGGCGCCGGCGCAGTCCGAGGTGGTGATCGGGCGCCGGCTCGCCCGCAGTCTGCAGGCGGACGTCGGCTCGGAGATCGTCGCCGTGGTGCAGGCCGCGGACGGCTCCCTCGGCAACGATCTCTTCCAGGTCGCCGGCATCCTGCAAAGCGTCGGCGAGGAGATCGACCGCGGCGGCATCCTCATGCACAGGGACGACTTCGACCGCCTTTTCGTCGCCGACGGACGCGTCCACGAGGTCGCCCTGCTCGGCAACGGCGCCGCCGCCGAGGAGGTGGCGGCCCTGTACGCCGGCCGGGAAGAGGAGGGGCAGGCCCTGGTGGCCGAAACCTGGCGCGAGCTGCTGCCCACCTTGTCCGACATGCTCAATGTCTCCGGCGCCTCGATGGGGATCTTCTCCGTCATCTTCCTGCTGGCCGCCGGTTTGGGGGTTCTCAACACGATGTTCATGGCCACCCACGACCGGGTGCGTGAGTTCGGCATGCTCAAGGCCCTCGGCACCCGGCCGCATCGCATCGTCGGCGACGTCCTCGTCGAGGCGCTGGTGCTGTCGGGGTTCGCCTCCTTGATCGGGGCGGTTCTCGGCAGCGGGGTCAGCCTCTATTTCGAGGCCTCGGGCGGCCTCGACCTGACGCGCTGGCAGGGGGAATCGCTGACCATGTCGGGGATGCCGATCGCCGCGGTCTACCAGTTCTCCCTGCATCCGGGGAGGGTGGCGACTGCGGTCGTCTCGATGTCGGCGGTCTGCGTCGCGGCGGCGCTGTTTCCCGCGCTCAAGGCGGCGCGCCTCGACCCGGTGGCGGCGATGACCCATCAGTGAGGGCAGCGGCGCAACGGAACGACGCACCTTCAGCGACGTATCGGCGGCAACGGGTAATCAGTACCATCTGACATGGACAAGCTCGCAGTGATCTTCAGGATTTCCTGGCGCAGCATCTGGCGCAACCGGCGGCGCACCTGGATCACGCTCAGCGCCATCGCCTTCGGCCTCGCCCTGGCGGTCTTCTTCATCGCCTTCGCCGACGGCGTCTACAACCAGCTGATCGACGACGCCACGCGCATGCAGGGCGGTCACTTCACCCTCGAGCACCCGCACTACCGCGAGGCCCCCGCGGTCGATCTCTTCGTCGGCGGCGTCTCCGGCCTGCGCGACCAGCTCGAGGGGCTCGACGGCGTCCTGGGCACCAAGGCCCTCATCCTCGGCCAGGGGGTCGCCAAGTCGGGCAGCGGCGCGGTAGGTGTGTCCGTAATGGGGGTGGAGCCGTCAATCGAGGCAGGGGCGTCCCCGATCGCCGGCAGGATGGTCGCCGGGTCCTACCTCGAAGAGGGGGACGGGCGCAAGATCGTCGTCGGCTCCGGGCTGGCGAAGCGGCTCGAGGTCCGGACCGGCAGGAAGCTCGTCATCGCCACGAACGACGCTTCCGGCGAGATCGTCGAGGAGCTCTTCAGGGTCAAGGGGACCTTCGAGGTCGGCTCCGACGAAGTGGACGCCTACCTGGTGCAGATCCCGCTGGAGTTCGCGCGCCGGCTCTACGGCCTCGGCGACGACGACGCCACCCAGGTCGGCGTCCTGCTCGCCGATCCCGGCCGGCGGCCTGCGGTCATGGCCGCGGCGCGGGAGCTCGTTCCCCGCGGGGTTGCCCTGCGCACCTGGGAAGAAGTGATGCCCGAGCTCGCCAGCTACGTCCGCGTCGACCGCGGCAGCAACCTGATCTTCCAGGGGATCGTCGTCTTCCTCAGCCTGTTCACGATCTTCAACACCATCCTGATGTCGGTGCTGGAGCGCACCCGCGAGCTGGCGATGCAGCT
This sequence comes from Candidatus Latescibacterota bacterium, assembly GCA_965223905.1. Classification (GTDB taxonomy): domain Bacteria; phylum Latescibacterota; class UBA2968; order UBA8231; family UBA8231; genus CBDCXV01. The sequence continues at coordinate 739,203 of CBDCXV010000009.1, read as the reverse complement.
CGCCCTCGGGGTGTCGGCCTCCCTGCTGCGCCTGCAGGTGGTGATCGAGTCCGCCCTGCTCGGCGCTCTCGGCAGCAGCCTCGGGATCCTGCTCGGCGGGGGCCTCGGCTACTGGATGCAGGCCGAAGGCCTCGACATCTCGCGCTTCTACGGCGATGACATCGACGTCTCGGGATTCGCCCTCGACACCATGGTCCACGCCGACGTCACCGTCGAGCTCCTCGTCTCGATGTGGCTGCTGGTCTTCGCCGCCACTGTATTTCTCAGCCTGATTCCGGGACGGCAGATCTCGCGCATCGCCGTCGCCGACGTGCTGCGGGCCTGAGCGATGAACGCCGCCATCGTCCGCCTCGAGGGGGTCGTCAAGGAGTACGGCGAAGGGGAGGTCGCGACCCGCGCCCTCGCCGGGATCGACCTCGAGATCCATCCCGGGGAGTTCACCGCCGTCGCCGGGCCCTCCGGCTCCGGCAAGAGCACCCTGCTCAACGTCGCCAGCGGCCTCGACCGAACCACCGAGGGCAGGGTGTTCGTCGCCGGCGAGGAGATCACCTCCGCTGCGGGGAGCCGGCTCAGCGAGCTGCGCCTGCGGCGCATCGGCTTCGTCTTCCAGGCCTACAACCTCCTCCCCGTTCTCACCGCCTTCGAGAACGCCGAGTACATCCTCATGCTGCAGGGGGTGCGGCTGCGGGAGCGGCGCGAGAGGGTGATGGAGCTGCTGGCGCAGGTCGGTCTCGCCGGCATGGAGCACCGCTTTCCACGCGAGCTCTCCGGCGGGCAGCAGCAGCGCGTCGCCATCGCCCGGGCCATCGCCTCGGAACCGGCGCTGGTGCTGGCCGACGAGCCGACCGCCAACGTCGACCAGACGACCGCCTCGTCGCTGATGGACCTGATGGCGCAGCTGAACGAAGAGCGGGGCACGACCTTCCTGTTCTCCTCCCACGACAGTCACGTCCTCGAGCGCGCCCGGCGCCTGCTGACCCTCACGGACGGCCGCATCACCGGCGATACGGCGCCGGGGAGCCGCCCCGCCGAATGAGGCCGGTTTCCGCCGCCTGCCTCGGCGCTGCGCTCTCGGGGCTGGCGGCGGCCAGCATCGCCGCGGCGGACATCGACGCCAACCTGCGGACCACCAGCGTGGCGGCGCGCAACTACGACCAGGAGCTGCTCTGGGGCCGAAACAACGGCGCCGACGGCCGCACCGACCTTTCCCTGCGCTTCATCGCCTCAGGCCGCCCGGGCCCGCGCCTGCGCTGGGAGGCGCACGTCGTTCAGAACCTGGCGCTGACCACCTTAGCGAGCGCCGCCGGCGACGCGGTGAACCTGCTGGGGGCCGGCGGCGCCGAGGATCCCTACCGACTTGCCGGCGCGCGCTGGGAGTGGGGGGACGCCGGCGACGTCAGGGCCTCGGCGCACGTCGACCGCGCCCATCTCAGGATCGCCCTGGAGCGCGCCGACATCACCGCCGGGCGTCAGGCGATCACCTTCGGCAAGGCCTGGTTCTGGAACCCCCTCGATATCTTCCTGCCGTTCGGCTCCACCCAGTTCGACCGCGACTACAAGCCCGGCGTCGACGCCCTGCGCGTCGATCTCCCCCTCGGCGACTTCTCGGGCGCCACCCTGGTCGCGGTGCCGGGGCGGGCGCAGTCCGGAGCCCAGCCTGGGGGGGAGGACGCCTGGTACCGCAGCGCCCTGGTGGCGCGCGCCTATGGAAACGCCCGCGGCTGGGACCTCGCCGCGCAGGGAGGAAAGATTCTCGGGGGGTATCAGCTCGGAGGAGCCGTGACGGGTGAACTGGGGGACCTGCAGCTGCGCGGGGAAGCGGCCTGGTTCGCCGCGCAGGACGGGACCGGGGCCGGGGCTTCGGGCGGTTCAGCGGTTGGCGACCACCTCGCCGCGGTCGCCGGCGTCGGCCGAGGTTTCGCCGTCCGCGACCTGCAGCTTCAGGCGGAGTACTTCTACAACGGGGCCGCGCGCGGCGACCTGAAGGAACGGTTCGTCCTGGTCGCCGAAGGCCGTCTCCGGCACGTGAGCCGCCACCTTCTCGGCGGGCTCGCCAGCGGCCGGATTCACCCCCTGGTCAGCGGCTCCCTCGCCCTGTTGTGGGGAATCGGGGACGGCTCATGGTTGGCGCAGCCCGGCCTCGTCTGGGCGGCCGCGGACGAAGTCGAGGTGGTCACGGGGGCGGTGATCGCGCGCGGCCGGCGGCCGGTTGGGGGCACTGCGGAAGACCTCAGGTTCCGCAGCGAGTTCGGAACCTATCCCGACTTCTACTACCTCGAGACCAAGCTCTACTTCTGAGAAGCAGGGCCTGACCCCCTCCAGGTGGCAACCTTCGTCAAGGCTACTTGAGCAGAAGCAGCCGCCGCGTCTGCTCCCCGCCCGGGTACTGCAGGCGGGTCACATAGACGCCGGCCGCGGCCGGCGTGCCCCCCTGATCGCGCGCGTCCCAGTGGACCCGGTAGGAGCCGGCCTTCTGGGTCTCGTCCACCAGCGTCCGCACCCGCTGGCCCAGGACGTTGTAGACCTCCAGCCGCACCGGTCCGGCGTCGGCCAGGCGGTAGACGAGCCGGGTGCCGGCGTTGAAGGGATTGGGATAGTTGGGCGCCAGGGCGCTGAGGGCGGGAAGGCCGGATTCGGGAAGAAAGGTCGAGACTGAGGTCTCGGGTCGGGAAACCGCCAGGGCGATGCTCCCTACCCCGCCCAATCCCGTGATGAGGGTTGCCTCGTTGCCCTGCAGGTCGGACAAGTGGATTGAACCCCCCTGCGACCAGTACAGCCTGCCTTCGACCCCATCCACGGCGATGGCATCCGACCCCACGGGGATGCCGAGGGACTCCAGGTCGCTGCCGTCCAAGTTGGAGCGGTGGAGGCTGCCGGGGAATTCCGGATTCTCGTGATTGCCCCGATAGACCCAGCGCCGGATTACCGAGTACATCTTGCCACCAACAAGGTCCAGGGCTATACCGCCCACGCCGCGCCCCGGGAAAAAGCCATCGGTGTAAAAGCTGTAGTGCAAAAGGACTTCAGCACTTGTACCGGCCAGCCCGGCTCGTCCGATGCTGTACGTCATATCCTCCCAATTTTCGAAACGCCAATCCATCCAGTACATCCTGCCGGCCGCCAAGTCCAGGGCGATCCCTGCCATTCCATCCGGATCGGTTGGGATGGCGAGGTTTTCCACGTTGCCCCCGTCCAGGTCCGCCCGGTGAATCACACTCGTGTCCCGGTTCGTCCAGTACATCTTTCCCCCGGGCGCGTCCAGGGCAATCCCCCCAGGGGCTGTCAATCCACCGGCGAGATCCTCGATATTATCGCCATCGAGATCCGCCCGGTGGATCCTGTTCGTTCCCCGGTCCGTCCAGTACATCCTGTTTCCGGCCAGGTCCAGGGCGAGGCTGACAGGAGCCCTTCTTACCTCTGCGATCAGGGTCTCGGCATGGGTTCCATCCCGATCGACCCGCCGGATTCTCTCCGTTCCCGGTTCCGTCCAGTACATCCTGTCGCCGACCGGGTCGAAGGCGATTCCTCCGGGATATTCTGCCCCGGTGAACAAGGGGGCGGCATGGGAGCCGTCCAAGTCCGCCCGGTAGATCACTTGGGCGTCCGTCCAGTACATCCTGCCGCCCTTCAGGTCCAGAGCGAGACTCCTCGGCACTGGTTGCCCGTCAAAGGTGACGAGAGTCTCTCTTTTCGAGCAGTCCAGGTCCGCCCGGTGGATGCCCTGGCTGTCCGACCAGTAGATCCTGCCTCCGGGTACGTCCAGGACGATGTCAACGGTGTTAATGCCGTCAACGCTGTTTATGCGCAGGCATGGGCTGTTGCCGGTGCCGTCCAGGTTGGCTCGCCTGATGGATTCCCCGTCCGTCCAGAACATGGTTCCTGCGCTGACGTTCAGGGCGATGTCCACCTCCAGGCCTTCAAGCCATTCCTCCCACACGAGGTCCTCCGGCGAGGAGCCGTCCAGGTTCGCGCGCCTGACCCCGCCGGACAAGTACACATCGACCACCACTCCGGCTTCACGGGCCAAGTAGCGACTGGAGACCGTGTAGTAGACCTTGTCTGCATCGAGATCCAGGGCAATCCCCCTTGGATGCCATCGCCCCGTAACGACGATGGTTTCGGGATTCGAGCCGTCCAAATCACTCCGTTGGATCTTGCCGACGGCTCCGTTCCATTTCGTCCAATACATCTTGCCTGCGGCGGGGTCCAGGGCGATCCCTTCCGGGCTCCCGCCTCCATCGATCACGATCTGGATATTGGAGCCCCCATCCAGGTCGGCCCGCCGGATGTCCCCCGAGCCCAGGTCCGTCCAGTATATCCTTCCCTCCGGCGGGGGCGGGGGGTCACAGGGGGGTACGTCGCCAAAGGCAAATGGCGACTCCGCCACGCAGATCATTCCGTTGCCGGTGAAGTCCACAACAACCGGATTCTGACGAAACAGCTTGACCAGTCCGGGGCCAAGGGACCCGCTCAACCGGTTGTGGGAAAGGTCCAGACTGTCGAGCCGAGCCAATTGAGCCAACTCAGGCGGAAAGGGCCCGCTCAATCGGTTGTGGGAAAGGTCCAGAATCCGGAGCCACCCCAATTGACCCAACTCGAGCGGAATCGGTCCACTCAAGTCATTGCCGGAGAGTTCCAAACCCCTCAAGTCAGCCATGCGACCCAAGTCAGGCGGAATCTGCCCCGTCAGATGGTTTTCGGAGAGATTCAAGATCTCTAACGTGGCCAATTGACCCAACTCGGGCGGAATCGGTCCACTCAAGGCATTGCGGGAGAGGTCCAACCTTTCCAAGGCAGCCATGCGACCCAAGTCATGTGGAATCTCTCCCGTCAGATCGTTTTCGGAGAGGTCCAAGATCTCTAACAAGGCCAATTGACCCAACTCAGGGGGAATCGCCCCCGACAAAAAGTTGCCCGCCAAGAAAAGCCACTCCAACTGGTCGAGATTGCCCAAATCAGGCAAGATCGCTCCCCTCAGTCGACAAAAGCCGATATAGAGTGTCCTCAAGTTTCCAAGTTGGCTTAACTCGGAAGGGATCGTCTCGAATTCATTCCCCGAGAGTGACAGATACTCAAGCTTTGCCAGTTGGCCTATTTCAGGGGGGAGCTCCTCCAAGTAGTTGGCAGACAGGACCAGGGTCTCCAGTTGCGTGAGTTGACCTATTTCAGGTGGGATCGTCTTGAGTTCATTCGCCCAGAGTGTCAGATACTCAAGCTTTGACAGTTGACCTATTTCAGGGGGGAGCTCCTCCAAGTTGTTGAGATGCAGTTTCAATTCCTTCAGTTGGATGAGTTGACCTATTTCAGGAGGGAGCATCTCCAAGTTGTTGGAACGCAGGTCCAAGCTCTTCAGTTGGATAAGTTGACCTATTTCAGGTGGAATGGTCTTGAGTTCATTCCGGGAAAAATCCAGATACTCAAGCTTTGCCAGTTGGCCTATTTCAGGGGGGAGCACCTCCAAGTAGTTGGAATTCAGGCGCAGCAAGGTGACCCGCAATTCGCTTGAGGTGGAACGCAAATAACTAGGGAGGGGGTCTTGCGACAAAAAGACACCCTCCCATCGACGGATCGGTCTTTCCGCGCTCCAGTTCAAACCGGAATCTTCCCACTGGTTCAACGCGCCCAGCAGCGCTGCACAATCAGCCACGAGGCCTGGATAGTCCTGCGGCTCAGGCACGACGACGCCGTTCCGGCACAGCTCGACGGCCCCGCCATCCTGCGCCGCCGCCGGCTCTGCCCATCCAACCATCCCGGCGCCCAGGAGACAGATCCCCAGCCGGGAGACCTGCGCCGCCAGCCGCCGGCAATCGTCGTTCCAGTCCCGGGACCTGAAGAGCCATTTGTCCGTGAGATGCATTCGGGTCTGTTGTATGGCTACCGCTCCCCTCCGATCAATGAAGGCTAATCCGAATTTTACAATTTCCGGCGAGCGCTTTTCCCAAAGCGTCGGTGATGGTTGGCTGTCGATCGTCCATGCGACCCGGTCTGAGGGGTCCGAACCGGACCGTTTGCCGAGGGCGTACCGCTGAAATCGGTTCCCAAGGACGGCCTCCGATACGAATCGCCAAGCTCCACCTTAAACTGCTGGTTTGCCCAGTCGCCTGATAGTCCCAGACTCCAAAACCGTGGGCTCCCGGCCCAACTGAGTTCAGCGGCTGAACTATCGGAAGAGCTTGTCGGCGCTCCAAAGGTCGCACCTCCCGTCCGGGAAATGCCGCGTGAAGAATCCACGCCGGTTCCTCGTGCTCTCGACGTGACACCGCCATCAGCACAAATGACAAAGGCAGGCGCACGCTTTCCCTTGCCCGCTCCCCCGCTAAATCCGTTTATCCTGTCCTGACCACGCCGCCCGTTATCCGCGGCCCCGCAGCGAACGGAAAGCCTATCCCCTCACGGGGCGACAGGAGACGCGATTGATGAAGATTGTCGTACTCGACGGATACACCCTCAATCCCGGCGATCTCAGCTGGGAGGGACTGGAGGCCCTCGGCGAGCTCACGGTCTACGACCATTCCCTCAACGAGCAGGCGGTGGAACGGGCCCGGGGGGCGGAGGTCGTCATGACCAACAAGGTGGAGCTCTCGCGCGAGGTGATCGGCCGGCTTCCCGACCTGAAATACATCGGGGTGCAGGCGACCGGGTTCAACGTCGTCGACATCGAGGCGACGCGGGAGCGGGACATCCCGGTGACCAACATCCCGACCTACGGCACCGCCTCGGTGGCGCAGATGGTCTTCGCTCACGTCCTCAATCTGACCCAGCGGGTCGCCCACCACGCCGGCACCGTCCAGGAGGGCCGCTGGAGCGAATGCCGCGACTTCTGTTACTGGGACTTCCCGCTGCGCGAGCTCGACGGGTTGACCCTGGGGATCGTCGGCTACGGCCGCATCGGCCAGCGCACCGGGAACATCGGCCGCGCCCTCGGCATGGAGCTGCTCGCCCACGACGCCTTCCTCGACCCTGCGGATTTTCCCGGTGTCGAGTTCACCGAGGTCGACGACCTGTTCCGGCGCAGCGACGTCATCAGCCTGCACTGCCCCCTGACCCCGGAAACGGAGAACCTCGTCGACGCCGGGCGCATCGACCTGATGAAGGAATCGGCCCTGCTCATCAACACCAGCCGCGGCCCCCTCGTCGACGACCAGGCGCTCGCCGACGCTCTCAACGCCGGCCGCATCGCCGGGGCCGGGCTCGACGTCGTCCCGGTGGAGCCGCCGCCGCGCGACAATCCCCTGTTCAGCGCCAGAAACTGCTTCGTGACGCCGCACATCGCCTGGGCGACGCGGTCGGCGCGCTCGCGGCTCCTCAACACCCTGGTCGACAACGTCAAGGCGTACCTCGCCGGCGAGCCCGAGAACGTCGTGAACTAAGTGCTCCCCCGGCGCAATTTCTTCCCCATAAGGCCGCCGATGCATCCCGACTCGCTACGTTGCGCTCCCTCGGTGGGTACCCCAACCCACGTCGGTCGCGCGCCTTGCGAGCCGGGCGCCTCGACGCCCTTATCAAGCGCAATTTCTTGCGCCGAGGAGCACAAGCCATGACCGGCATGCCGCGGACCGACGAGGAGCTGCTCGAGTCCCTCGAGACCGGGGAGTGGCTCGAGTCCCTCGACTACGTGCTCGAGCACTCGGGGCCGGAGCGCGTCCGCGAGCTGCTGGAGCGCCTGCGCGACCACGCCCGTGAGCGCGGGGTGTCGCTGCCGTTCGCCGCCAGCACGCCCTACGTCAACACCATTCCCCCCGGCGCGCAGCCCCCCTATCCGGGCAGCCACGACCTCGAGCGGCGCATCCGCAACATCATCCGCTGGAACGCCATGATTATGGTGGTGCGCGCCAACCGCGCCGACCCGACGATCGGCGGCCATATCGCGACCTACGCCTCGGTTGCGGCCCTGTACGAGGTGGCGCTCAACCACTTCATGCGCGGCCGCGACCGCGGTTTCGAGGGGGATCACGTCTTCTGGCAGGCGCATACGGCCCCGGGGATCTACGCGCGCGCCTTCCTCGAGGGGCGGCTGAGCGAAGAGCAGCTCGACAACTACCGCCACGAGCTCAGGCCGGAAGGGGGACTGTCCTCCTACCCGCACCCAAGGCTGATGCCCGATTTCTGGCAGTTCCCCACGGCGTCGATGGGGCTGTGCCCGATCATGGCGATCTACCAGGCCCGCTTCAACCGCTATCTCGAGGACCGCGGCCTCAAGCAGCCCTCCGACGCCAAGGTCTGGGCCTTCATCGGCGACGGCGAGATGGACGAGCCGGAATCCCTCGGGGCCATCTCCCTGGCGGCGCGCGAGCAGCTCGACAACCTCGTCTTCGTCGTCAACTGCAACCTGCAGCGGCTCGACGGCCCGGTGCGCGGCAACGGCAAGATCATCCAGGAGCTGGAGACGGTCTTCTGCGGCGCCGGCTGGAACGTCATCAAGGTGATCTGGGGGAGCGACTGGGACCCGCTGCTGGCCATGGACGAGCGGGGGCTGCTGGCGCGGCGCATGGGGGAGCTCGTCGACGGCCAGTACCAGAAGTACAGCGTCTCCGACGGCAACTACCAGCGCAACCACTTCTTCGGAGTCGACGAAAGCCTGATGAAGCTCTCCCGGCACCTGACCGACGAGCACATCCGCACCATCCGCCGCGGCGGCCACGACCCCGAGAAGGTGTACGCCGCCTACCGCGCCGCCCTGGAGTTCCGCGGCGCCCCGTCGGTGGTGCTCGCCAAGACGATCAAGGGGTACGGAATGGGGGAAGCCGGGGAAGGGCGCATGGGGGCGCACCAGCAGAAGAAGCTCGACACCGGGGCCCTGCGGGAAATCCGCACCCGCTTCGCCATTCCCCTCTCCGACGAGGAGGTCGAGCAGCTGTCCTACTACCGGCCCGCAGCCGAGACCCCGGAGAGCCAGTACCTCGTCGACCGCCGCCGGGCCCTCGGGGGGTTCGTGCCGAGCCGCCCGGCAGGGCCGCCGCCGGAGGAGACGCAGCACCGCGACCTGTTCGACGAATTCCTTCCCGGCACCGGAGAGCGCCGCGCGTCGTCGACCATGATGTTCGTGCGCATCCTGGCGAAGCTGATGCGGCACAAGCAGCTCGGGCCGCTGATCGTGCCGATCGTCGCCGACGAGGCGCGCACCTTCGGCATGGAGGCGCTGTTCCGGCAGTACGGGATCTACTCGCATATCGGACAGCTGTACGAGCCGGTCGACAGCGAGACCCTCACCTATTACCGCGAGGCCCGGGACGGGCAGCTGATCGAAGAGGGGATCACCGAGGCCGGAGCCCTGTCCTCCTTCATCGCCGCGGGGACCGCCTATTCCAGCCACGGTATTCACACCCTGCCGTTCTTCGTCTTCTACTCGATCTTCGGGTTCCAGCGCGTCGGCGATCTCGTCTTCGCCGCCGGCGACCAGCGGGCGCGCGGCTTCCTCATCGGCGCCACCTCGGGGCGCACGACCCTCAACGGGGAAGGGCTGCAGCACCAGGACGGGCACAGCCACCTGCTCTCCTACAGCTATCCCCACGTGGTCGCCTACGACCCCGCCTTCGGCTACGAACTCGCCGTCATCCTGCGGGAAGGGATCGAGCGCATGTACGGCCGCGGCGAGGACCTCGTCTACTACCTGACCGTCCAGAACGAGGACTACCCGATGCCGGCCATGCCGCCGGGGGCGGAGGAGGGGATCCTCAGGGGGATGTACCGGTTGCGGGAAGCGCCGGAAGGACTCGAAAGGCGTGCCCACCTGTTCGCCAGCGGCAGCATCCTCAACGAGGCGCTGCGGGCGCGGGAGATCCTCGCCGAGCGCTTCGACGTCGGCGCCAGCGTCTGGTCGATCACCAGCTTCCGCCAGCTGCACGAGGACGGCGGCGCCTGCGAACGGGTCGGCCTGCGACAGCGGGAAGGCGCCTCCCCGAAATCCTGGATCGGCGAATGTCTCGAGGGGGAAAGCGGCAGCTTCGTCATCGCCTCCGACTACATCAAGGCGCTGCCGAACTCGATCGCGCGCTGGTTCCCGCGGCCGCCGGTCGCCCTGGGCACCGACGGCTTCGGCCGCAGCGAGTCGCGCGCGTCGCTGCGCCGTTTCTTCGAGGTCGACGCCGAGACGATCGCCTATGCCGCGATCGCCGACCTGCACCGCCAGGGAACGCTCGGCCAAGAGGAGGTGCGCCGCGCGATCTCCGAGCTCGACATCGATCCGGAGAAGCGCGACCCGACCCATGCCTGAGGTGCTCCCCTCGTCCCCCGCCGCCGTGTGAGCAGGAAAAAGGCGCGACCGCTTCTGTGCGGCCGCGCCTCTACAGTCTGCTGATACTACAGCCTCCGGGAGCTTTCGGTTCCCTGCTGCCTTCCCGTAGCTGGTTCTCCGGGAAGGTCGCGCCCCCGGCCGCCGTGAGTCAGGCGGCTTCCCTCTCCATCGCCAGGGTGTACTCCCCGCTGCGGGCGGCACCGTTGAGCCTGGCGCGCAGGTAGAAGGCCCGCTTCGCCGCTTCGATGTTGGCGGCATTTCCCTTCCAGGCCTTCAACGCCGTCTCCTGCAGGGCGCGGCCGTAGGAGAAGCTCAGCTGCCAGGGCGCCCCGCCGAGAGCGTTCATGGCGTTGAGGTGGGCTGTCGCCTGCTCCGGGCCCTGGCCCCCCGAGAGAAACACGATGCCCGGGACCGCCGCGGGCACGTGGCGGCGGAAGCAGCGGAGCGTCGCCTCGGCGACCTCCTCGACCGAAGCCTGCTCCGGGCAGTCCTTGCCCGAAAGCACCATGTTCGGTTTCAGCAGGGTGCCCTCGAGCTCGACGCGCTGGCTGTACAGTTGCTCGTAGACGCAGGCCAGGGTGGCCGCGGTCGCCTCCTCGCAGGCCCGCAGGTCGTGGGCGCCGTCCATCAGCACCTCGGGCTCGACGATCGGCACCAGCCCGGCCGCCTGCGATATCGCCGCGTAGCGCGCCAGCCCCTGGGCGTTGGCCTCGATGCAGCCGGAGGTGGGGAGCCCGTCGCCGACGGCGGTCACCGCCCGCCACTTGGCGAACCGCGCTCCCAGCTCGCGGTACTCGGCCAGCCGGTCCTGAAGGCCGTCGAGCCCCTCGGTTGTCTGCTCGCCCGGGAAACCTGGCAGGTCCTTCAACCCCGTGTCCGCCTTGATCCCGGGAATCACTCCCTTTGCCGAAAGCACCTGCGGCAGCGGCGTGCCGTCCCCGGCCGCCTGCCTGATGGTCTCGTCGTACAGTATGACCCCGCTGATGAACTCCTCCATGCCGGGCGTGGTGAACAGGAGCTCCCGGTACGAGCGCCGGTTCTCCTCCGTCGACTCGGTTCCGATGCTCGCAAACCGCTTCGCGATCGTGCCGGAGCTTTCGTCGGCCGCCAGGATTCCCCTGCCGGGCGGGACCAGGGCCTGCGCAATGTCGATCAGGTCATTTTTCTTCATCTCAGGCTTTCTCCCCTTCTGTCCGGATGGTTTCCGGTGTGGCATTGTGTAAGTGTTTCATGCATTAATCGTCAGCCTGCATGCTGAACGAGGTCAGGTGATTCGGCTCCTTGCAGGCGGCAGGTAGACAGCCGCGTACCCGACGTGCATACGGTTCACGAGTTCCGGCCCCGGGAGGAAACTCCGGAATCGGGAAGCAGCGCCGCGACCTCGGCCAGCAGGGCGTCGTTGCCGAACGGCTTCTGCAGCACCCTGTCGGCCCCGGCATTCCCGGCGAGAGTCGCGGCCAGCTCCGGTGTCTGGTGCATGCCGCCGCCTGTCATGGCGATTATCGGGACTCCGGGACGGGCCTTGCGCAGCTGCTCGATCAGCTCGACCCCGCTCATGTCCCGCATGTTGACGTCGGTCACGGCGAGATCCGGCCTTCTGCTTGTAACGGTCTCCAAGACCGCTTGGCAGCGGTCGGCCTCGAGCACCTCGTGGCCTGCCTCCCGCAACAGCATCCCCAGCGCGAAAAGCACTCCCGCGTCGTCGTCGGCGAGCAGTATGGCCGCCATCGTTCAGGCCCCCCGTTCCAGCCTCGGGATCAGTATTTCGAACGCCGCCCCGTTCCCGGGGGACGAGTACACGGAGATCCTGCCGTTCCATCCCTGCACCAAGCTGTAGACGATGGCGAGACCCAGTCCCGTGCCTTCTCCCGCCTCCTTGGTGGTGAAGAAGGGATCGAAGATCTGGTCCCTCACCTCGGAGACCATGCCCGGGCCGTTGTCGGCCACGGTCACGCGGACGTACCTGCCGGCTGCCAGGCCCTTCGCGCGCGCCGCCTCTGCATCGAGGGTGCGGGACCCGAGGCCGATCTCGACCTTGCCCCTGTGGTCCATCGCTTCGGCGGCGTTCCTGACCAGGTTGGTCATCACCTGGTTGAACTCCGCCCTGTTGACGCGGATGGCTCCGGAGTCGGCGGCGATCCGGGCGTCGATCTCGACCTTGCCGAGACGGCCCCTTGCCTGCTCGACGAAGCCTGCGACATCCTCGGCCGGGACCATGTCGTGCGTTTCCTGGGTTCCGCCGGCGGGGAAGGCCAGGGTCCCCTTGACGATCTCGCAGCCGTGCTCGGCCGCCTTGAGGATATGTCGGATCCGGGTCTTCTGCTCTTCCGTCCCGTCGCGGTCGAGGCTCAACTGGGCGAGGGTGACGATCGGCTGCAGCACGTTGTTGAACTCGTGGGCGAGCCCGCCTGTAAGCGCGCCCATGGCCGCCATCTTGTACGCTTCCCCGAGTTGGTCTTCCATGGCGCGGCGCTGCGCGATCGCCTCCTCGAGCTGCGCCACCGTCTCTTCCAGCTCCCCGTTCAGACGGCGGATCTCGCGCCAACGCCGCCCGGCGAACCAGGCGCTCACCAGCGCCAGGGCGGGCACCGCGGCAATCGCTTCATCGAGGTTCCATTCCTCGTACTGGCGCGTGAAGTCGAAGAAGAGCTCGATCAGCTCGATGCTGGCGAAGATGAAAACGATGAGGGCGCATGCGGCAACGCCGATGATCAGGTCCTTGGAGGAAGCGTTCATGGGGGATACTGCCTGTCGAAGGAGGTCCGGGAACGCCGGCGGTTCCGGGGTGTTCTATTGGGAAGCCGGTAAGTGGGGCAAATAAGGGCCGCACCCGGGATGGATCAAGACGGAAGTCAGGGCAGCTCCCGGCCAACCCCCTCCATCCGAACCGCGGAGGGTTTCCCGGGAGCCCGGCCCCTTGCAAACGGGAGCGCAAAACGTTACTTGCGTACTGTTCCCGCCGGGGAGCAACCGAACCCGTATTCCCCCCCAACCCGGCCCACCCTCACGCCGAGGAGGCTGACCATGAGTCAGGCGACCCGCCCGAGCGATTCTTCCCCTGCCGCCCCTCTGATGTACCACCGGTTGTGCGCCGCCGCCGACATCGCCGAAGGGGAAAGCCGCCCCTTCAGCGTCAACGGCACCCACCTCGCCCTCTTCCGCTACGAGGACGGCTTCCACGCCGTCGACAACCGCTGCCCCCACATGGGCTACCCGATGTCCAAGGGCAGCATCCGCGACGGCGTTCTCATCTGCCACTGGCACCACTGGGAGTTCGACCTGAACACCGGCGGCTGCTTCCTCACCTCGGGGGACGACCTCAAGACCTTCCCGGTCGAGGAGCGCCGGGACGGCTGTCTCTACGTCGGCCTGGCCGCGGACGAACGCGAGGCCGCGGCGCGGCGCCTCATCGAAAGGGGCAAGAGGGGGCTGGAACAGGGCCTCAAGGACCGCAGCTCCTTCCTCATCGCCAAGGCGGTGACCGCCCTGCGCCAGGCCGGGGCTCCGCCGCGCGAGATCATCCAGCAGGGGCTCTACTTCGGAACTCACAAAACCAGCGAGGGCTGGTCCTCCGGGGTGACCATCCTGACCCTGGCGGCCAACCTGTGGGAGGACATCGACCCCGGGGACCGGAACCTCTTTCTCGTCCACGGCCTCAGCCAGATCGCCAGCCGCACCTCGGGGAGCTCGCGGCGGCAGCGTTCCCCCTTTCCGCCCGCCAGCCGGGACCCCGATCTCGACACCATGCGCCGCTGGTTCCGCCGCTACATCGACCAGCGCGACCGCGGGCCGGCCGAGCGCATCCTCCTCACCCTGCACGACAGGGGCTACCCGGCCGAGGTGCTCGCCGACCTGGTCTTCACCACCGCCACCGATTTCTACTTCACCGGGGACGGCCACGCCCTCGACTTCGCCAACAAGATGTTCGAGGCCCTCGACTACGTGGAATGGGAAGGGGCCCACGAAATCCTGCGTCCCATCGTCGTCGACCTGGTCGGGCGCACGCGCCACGAAGAGACCTCGCGCTGGTCGGACAGCGTCCCCGTCCTCGAGGAGATCTTCACCCGCCTCGACGACATCTGGAAGGAGAACCGGGAGAACGAAGCCCCGCTCGACATCTCCGCCTTCGCCCAGGTCATGCTCGGCGACGACTTCGAGCCGATCCTCGCCGAGATCGAAGCGCGCCTCCGTGCCGGCGTCGATCCGCGCGACCTGTGCCGCGCCATGGCCTACGCCGGGGCCATCCGCGTCGCCCGCTTCCACCTCAAGAACGAGGGGGACTGGCACGACGTCGCCAACATCTACTCCTATGCCCACGGCCTCTACCGCGCCTTCCACCTCGCCCCAGGCAGGGAGCTGCTGCGCGGTCTCTTCCACGGCGCCGTCTTCCTGACCTACCTGCGCTGGCTCAACATGCCGGCCGCCCGCCTGCCGCGCCCCGGACAGCGCCTGGCCGAAGCCTTCGACGGCCCCGAAGCCATGCTCGAGCGGCTGCAGGAGTTCGCCGACTTCCAGAAGGTTTTCGAGGCCGAGGTGCTTGTGAACCAGTATCTCGAGGAGGGGCACGACCTCACCCGCCTGCGCCGGACCCTGGCCCACGTCCTCCTGCGCGAGGACGCCGAGCTGCACATGTTCCAGGTCCTCGAAGTCGCCTTCCGCCACTTCGACCTGAGCGGCGACGGGGAGGAGAAGCGGATGCACATGCTCGCCGCCACCCGCTACATCACGGCGCAAAAGCTGATGAAGGGGATCCTCTGGTCGACGGAAAACGCCGAGCGCCTGCAGCGCGGCGACCTGCTGTCGGAACGCGAGGACGACGATTGACCTGCAACAAGCCCGGCCCCCGGGGCCTCCGGAAGGTGAGGGAAACTGCCCGCGGCGGTTTGACATCCGCGATCGCGGCACCTAAGGTAAATGATCTGCTAACTCTTTCTTTAACAAATAGATGCTTGTCTTCTGCGGCGCGGCTCGAAGGGTGATGAGGGGCTCTTCGGCGGCGCCGTCCCGCCAGATACGACCTACCCTGAAGAACAACCGGAGCGGAAATCATTGAGACGCGTCTGCGTAATGGGGACGGGCTACGTCGGCCTCGTCACCGGCTCCTGTCTCGCCGACTTCGGCAACGCCGTGGTCTGCGTCGACATCGACGAGGAGCGGATCTCCCGGCTCAAGGCGGGGGAATCGCCCATATACGAACCGGGACTGGACGAGCTGGTCTCCCGCAACGTCAGCCGCGGCCGCCTGACCTTCTCGACCGAGGTCGCCTTCGCCGTCAAGACATCGGAGCTCATCTTCATCTGCGTCGGCACGCCGCCCCTCCCTACCGGGGACGTCGACATCTCCTACGTCACCGCCGCGGCCGAGACCATCGGCACCTTCATGGAGGACTACAAGATCATCGTCAACAAGTCGACGGTTCCGGTCGGCACCGGGGTCGATGTCGGCGAGGTGATCCGCAGGGTGCGGCCGGACCAGGACTTCGACGTCGTGTCCAATCCCGAGTTCCTGCGCGAGGGTTCGGCGATCGACGACTTCCTGCACCCGGACCGGCTGGTGATCGGGGCGACGAGCCGCCGCGCCATGGAGGCGATCCTCGACGTGTACAACCCGCTGTACGAGCGGGACATCCCGATGGTGCTGACGGATGTCGAGTCGGCGGAGATGATCAAGTACGCGTCGAACGCCCTGCTCGCCGCCAAGATCTCCTTCATCAACGAAATCGCCAGCATCTGCGAGGCCTACGGCGCCGACGTCTCATCGGTGGCCCGGGGCATGGGGTTCGACGAGCGCATCGGGCACCGCTACCTCAACGCCGGCGCCGGCTACGGCGGCAGCTGTTTTCCCAAGGACGTCACCGGGTTGGCCGCCACCGCACGCAAGGGAGGGGTCGAGGCCCCGCTCATCGAGTCGATCGACGGCAGCAACACGCTGCAGCGGCGGCGCATGATCTCCAAGCTGGCCGACCTCATCGGCCCTTTCCAGGGCAAGTCGGTCTGCCTCCTCGGGCTGTCGTTCAAGCCGGACACCGACGACATCCGCGAAGCCCCTTCCCTCGACATGATCGCGGCGCTGCTGGCGGGAGGAGCCGCGGTGCGCGCCTGCGACCCGGCCGCCAACGAACGCGCGCAGGCGCAATTTCCCGAGATCCACTGTTTCGAAGACCCCTATTCCGCTGCCGAGGGGTGCGACGCCATCGTCCTGCTGACCGAGTGGAACGAGTTCCGCAACATCGACCTGCCGCGCCTTCGGGAGGCCTTGCGCACGGCGAAGTTCCTCGACTGCCGCAACGTCTACGAGCCGCGGCGCATGGGCGAGCTCGGCTTCGAGTACGTCAGCGTCGGGCGCCGTCCCCGGACCCCCGGCGAAGCGGGAGAAGAGCCGGACCTGGGCCTCTCCGGTCCGCTTCGTGCCGCTGCGAACCTGAGGCGATGAAGACAATACTCGTCACCGGGGGCTGCGGCTTCATCGGCAGCAATTTCGTGCGCTACCTGCTCGCACGGTACCCCGCCTGCACGGTGACCAACCTCGACAAGCTGACCTACGCCGGTAACCCGGAGAACCTCGCCGATGTCGAGGGAGATCCGCGCTACCGGTTCGTGCGCGGAGACGTCTGCGATCCGCAGGTCGTCGACCCTCTCGTGGAAGAGGCGGACGCCGTCGTCCACTTCGCCGCCGAGAGCCACGTCGACCGCTCCCTGCTCGGCGGCGCCGAGTTCGTGCGCACCAACGTCTACGGGACCGCGGTGCTGCTCGAAGCGGCCAACCGCTACGGGGTCGAGCGCTATCTCCAGGTCAGCACCGACGAGGTCTACGGCAGCCTCGAGGAGGGAGCCTGGACCGAAGAGTCCCCCATCGACCCGCGCAATCCCTACTCGGCCAGCAAGGCGGCCGCCGACATCCTGGTGCGCGCCTACCACGTCAACCACGGCCTTCCCGCGGTGATCACCCGGGCGTCGAACAACATCGGCCCCTGCCAGTACCCGGAGAAGCGGGTCCCGCTCTACATCACCAACGCCATCGACGACCGGCCGCTGCCGGTCTACGGCGACGGCAGGCAGGTGCGCGATCACCTCCATGTCGAGGATCACTGCGAAGCGATCGCCCTGGTGCTTCACGAAGGGCAGGTGGGCGAGGTCTACAACGTCGGGGGGGAGAACGAGTCGAACGGCCTGGAGGTCGCGCACGGGA
Source organism: Candidatus Latescibacterota bacterium (assembly GCA_965223905.1). Classification (GTDB taxonomy): domain Bacteria; phylum Latescibacterota; class UBA2968; order UBA8231; family UBA8231; genus CBDCXV01. Next base: position 721,781 of record CBDCXV010000009.1, on the reverse strand, counting down.
TTCTCGAGCAGCTCGGCAAGCCGGAATCGCTCATCGAGTTCGTCAGGGACCGCAGCGGGCACGACCACCGCTACGCCCTCGACTCCTCCAAGATCGCCGCCCTGGGCTGGAAGCCGCGGCGCGACCTGGCCGCCTCCATGAGCGCCACCGTGGACTGGTACGTCCGCAACGAGGCCTGGTGGCGGCGGATCAAGTCCGGGGAAGAGTACCGGGCCTACTACGAGAAGCAGTATGCAAACCGTTGAACCGCGGCTGCTGCACCGGCTCGGCCGCGACCGTCTCCTCGCCGCCGCGCATCCTGCAGGCGGCCGCCGGCAGCCTCGATGCGGCGGCGCCCTGGCGATGAGACGGGTGCCGGAGGCGGCCCTCCGCGGGGCCACGTGAGTTCCCCGCTTTCAGTCCGCGTCCTGCGCCAGACCGGCAACCCCCTGCCGGCTTACGAAACCGCCGGCAGCGCCGGCATGGATCTGCGCGCCCACCTTGACGCGCCCCTCCGCCTGGCCCCCGGACAGCGCGCCCTCGTTCCCACCGGCCTGCGTCTGGAAATCCCGGCCGGCTTCGAGGGCCAGGTGCGCCCGCGCAGCGGCCTCGCCCTCGAGCGCGGGTTGTCGGTGCTCAACGCCCCGGGCACCATCGACGCCGACTACCGCGGCGAGGTAGGGGTGATCCTGATCAATCATTCGGGCGAAGCGCAGGTGATCGAGCCGGGCGACAGGATCGCGCAAATCGTGTTCGCGCCGGTGACCCGGGCGGAATTGACCGAGACCGGCCAACTGGACGCCTCCGGGCGTGGTGGCGGCGGCTTCGGGTCGACGGGCGAGCGCTGATCCTTGCGGAGGTTCCTGCGCGCGTTCAGCGCCCCCCTCGCCGCTACCCTGGTTCAGGCTGCCTTCGCCGCAGGGACGGGAACCGCGGAAGCGGCCGACATCAGCGGCTTCGTGCGCGACGCCAGTGACGGCGAAAGCCTGCCGTTCGCCACGGTCTACCTCGAAGGCCTCAACTGGGGCAGCATTTCCAACGAGAGCGGGTACTACGCCATCGCCGGCGTCCCCCCGGGACGCTACACCCTCGTCGCCTCCATCATCGGCTACAAAACCGAAACGCGGGAGCTCGAGCTCGCGGACCGCGACGTCGTCGTCGAGGTCCGCATGGAGCAAAGGGCCATCGAGGTCGAGGCGACGGTAGTGGAGGCGGAGCGGCAAAAGGTCGAGAGCTTCGACATCTCCCCGAGCCGGACGACGCTGCAGGTCCGCGAGCTGAAGATGGCGCCCGCGGCGCTTTCGGCCGATCCGATCCGCACCATCCAGACCCTGCCCGGGGTGGCCAGCCTCTCCGACTTCTCGGTCGGCCTCTACGTTCGCGGCGGCACCCCGGATCAGAACCTCGTGCTCCTCGACGGCTCAGAGGTCCACAACGCCTCCCACATGTTCGGGCTCTTCAGCACCTTTCCCGTCGACGCCGCCAAGAGCACGGAGCTGCTGCGCGGCGGCTACCCCGCCAAGTACGGCGGCCGCCTCTCGTCGGTGCTCAACGTCATCACCGACGAGGGCAACAAGGAGCGGTTCGAGGTCCGGGGGGGGCGCCGACCTGCTCAACTCGCGCCTGACGCTTCAGGGCCCGGCCGGCCGCGGCTCGTGGCTGATTTCCGGGCGCCGCACCCATCTCGAGCCCCTCATCGCCGCCGTCCGCAACGCCTTCGACCTGCAGGCCTTCGGCTACCGCTTCTACGACCTGCAGGGCAAGACCCACCAGGTGCTGTCGCACGACGACCAGTTCACCCTGGCCGGCTACACCGGGCAGGACAACCTGCAGTACCGCTTCGACGAGTTCGACTTCGATCTCGAGTGGGGCAACCGCACGATCAGCTCGCGGTGGACGCACGTGTTCGACAGCTCCCTTTTCGGCAACTTCCTGGTCACGGGAAGCCGCTTCAAGGCCTCCACCCTGTTCCACTTCGAAGACGTCAGCCTGCGCGAGTCGAACCGGCTCACCGACCTGTCGTTCAAGGGGGACATCAACTACTTCCCGTCGCAGGCGCACAAGCTCGAGCTGGGGATTCTCGGCAAACGGCAATCGACGGAGTACCTCTTCGGCGAGTCCGACCAGCTCTGGTACGATATCGACGTCACCGGGTACCACCACTCGGCCTACGTCCAGGACAACTGGACTGCCGGCGAGCGCCTGACCCTGCAGCCGGGCCTGCGCTTCAGCTACTTCTCGAACGGGGGGTACTCCGGCTGGTCCCCTCGCCTTGCCGGCCGCTACCGCCTCGGACCCGAGACCTCGCTGAAGGCCGCTGTCGGGCGCTACCACCAGTACATCTTCCGCCTGACCCGGGAGTTTCAGGGGATTTCCCTGTTGTCGAACATCTGGGTGCTGGCGGACTCGACCGCCTCACCCGGCAGCTCCACCCACTTCGTCGCCGGCCTGGAGACGCGCCGGTTCGGTATCGATATCGACGGCGAGCTCTATTACAAGGATTACGGCGGCCTCTACGAGATCAACTACGACGAACAGGAGTCGAGCGAGATCGGCGACATCCTGCGCCGCGGCGACGGCGAGGCCTTCGGGCTCGACCTGCTGCTGCGCAAGCGCTCCGGCCGCCACCTGGGATGGCTGTCCCTCTCCCTCGGGGTGACCGAACGGACCATCGGCGGCCTCAATCTCGACGGCGCCGGACGCGAGCAAGCCTTCCGCTCCAAGTTCGACCGCCGCGCCAACCTCAACCTCATCCACTCGCTGCGTTTCCGGGAAAGGTGGAGCCTCAACACCCGCGCCGCCTACGCCTCGGGCCAGCCTTACACGCAGGTGTTCGGCCGCGGAGAGCTCACCCTGCCGACGGAGCGCCGCTGGGTGTTCGAGGAGAAGGGGCCGCTGAACGGTTCGCGACTGCCCTCGTATCAACGCCTCGACGTGTCGATTGCCCGCGGTTTCGAGTTTACCTCCTGGGGGATGACGGCCATTCTCCAGGTCATCAACCTGACGAACCACAGGAACGTCTTCAACTACTACTGGAGCGAAGGCAGCGCTCACAAGCGCCAGGCGGGGAAGCGCCGGGAGATCCCGATGCTCCCCGTGCTGCCCAGCATCGGCATCGATTTCAAGTTCTGATGAAACGCCGTACCTTGCCGATCCTGACCGCACTCGCATGCCTTGCCGCCGCGGCCGGCTGCAGCAATCCCGGGGGCATCGACGATCCGCAGCAGGTGTTGTACGTCGAGTCGTTCCTGACTCCGGGCAGCGACGTCGAGGTCCTGCTGCGCCAGACCCTGCCGCCCGAGCGCTTCTGGGAGGGCCGCGAGGAGATCGTCAGCGGAGCCGAGGTCGCCATCGGCAACGACGAGGGAAGGGTCGTTCTCGAGGAGAGGACAGATTCACCCGGCACTTACGCCGTGGCCGCCGAATTGCTGCCGGTCGTCGAGGGAGAGACCTATCGCCTGGAGGTGCGGCACGAGGAACGCCTGCTGCGGGCGCAAACGACCGTCCCGTGGCAAGCGAGGTTGTCCGGGTCTTTGGGGGATACGATCACCTACCTGCAGGGGTTCGGAGACCGCTTCGGCGACCTCAACCACCCCGGAGAGTTTTCCTGGGAACCCAGTCCGACGGCCGCGGGGTACATCATCGTCATCGAGGCGCTGGAGGTGAGATCCCTGCCGGTCACCGCCGAGCCGCTGACCGCGGACCTCGACTCGCTGGTCGCCCTGCGCGAACGCCTCGACGGGCAGGTCGATGCCGATTCGCTGGCGGCGCTGGACAGCGAGATCCGCAGGCTGAGAGATTTCCTCGGGGGAAACATCTCCATGGTGCGCGGCGACGGCAGCGGGATCCGTTGGCTGCGGGACCGGGAGCAGGAGGACTGGGACGAGATCGACCGCGCGGACTGGAGCGAGGGCCGGAAGTGGCGCCGTAAGCGCCGGGAGCTCTACCAGAACCGCGTCTTCGACTACTGGATTCCCGCCGATTCGACGCGCAGCGACTTCTGGTGGTTCGGCGTCCGTTTCGAGGGGGAATACGAGGTCGCGCTGCATGCCGCGGACAGGAACTACGTCGACTACTTCCGGACCGTACTGAACGGAATTTCGGGCGCCGACAGCGACACCGGTCCGATCTTTCACGTCGATGGTGGAACCGGCGTGTTCGGCAGCTACGCCGCCGATCGATTCCGCCTTTACGCCGAAAAAGGAGAGGACGGCAACATGAAAGTCACCGCATACGAAAACTCGCGGTCATGGCCGGAGACACAGCCATGAGGCGGACCGTTTCCCTGCTCGCCGCCGGGGCATTCCTGCTCGGCCTGCTCCCCTCCGCCGGCGCGCAGGAGTCGTCGGAAGGGGGGATGATTATCGAGTTGCGCCAGCCCCAGCCCGCGGATCCCGCGGCGCTGATAGGCATGGATGCCTTTCGCGAGGTGCTGGAGAGCGGCACCTACCTCGTGGGGCCGGGCGACGAGTTTTTGATCTACGTCACCGGCACGGAGGAACCGTTCATAAGTCCGGTGCTTTCCGAGGGGGGCCTGTTCCTCCCGAAGATCGGCCCCATCCGCGTTGGCGGACGGCGGCTGCGGGAGGTTCACCGGGCGATTGTCGACACCTTCCAGGCCACCGTGCGGGTAGGCACGATCCACGTCGAGCTCAGCAAGCTCCGGCGCTTCCCGGTTGCCGTCGTCGGCATGGTCGCAGGGCCGGGGCTCCACAAGGCCAGCGGAGTAATGCGGGTCAGCGAATTGATCAACGTGGCGGGTGGATTGACCGGATCCGCCTCGCGCCGCAACATCCGCGTGGTCAAGACCGCCGCGCTCGATTCCGCCACCGCTGCGGAGCTGAGCGCGCGTGCTCAGCGCGGAGACACCAAGGCGCTCGAGGCGCTGGAATCGCACCGCGCCGATCTGAGCCTGTACGAGGCGACCGGGCTGTCGCGGTACAACCCGTTCATCGAAGACGGCGATATCGTGATAGTGCCGGGGCAGATCGGCACCATCGCCGCCCGGGAGTCGGTTCAGCGACCCGGATTCTTCGAATTCGTCGAGGGGGACCGCATCAGCGACCTCCTTACCCTCGCTCTCGGTGCGGCCCCGTACTACGATCCGGCCAACGCCTATCTTTTCCGGTATCGCGAGGACGGCAAGACTCAGTACACGCGCAGAATCGATGTCGAGGCGATTCTCCAGGGACGGGAAGAGGCCGACCTGCCGCTGCAGGCCGGCGACTGGATCGTCCTGAGGAAGCTGACCGGGTACCACGACCGCAGCACAATCCAGATCGTCGGGGAGGTCGAGCTGCCCGGTTCCCATGTCGTCGACAAAGACGGCACCTCGTTGAGTGAGGCCCTCGCCCTCGCAGGCGGGTTCACGCGCGAGGCCTCCCTGTCCGAAGCGCGAGTGGTCAGGCTGCGGGAGGAGGTCGCCGGGGATCCCGAGTTCGAGCGCATCCGTTTCATCCCCCCGGCCGACAGGACGGAAGACGAGAATCAGTACTTCATCATGAAAAGCCGCGAGAGGCCGGGTGAGATGGTCGTCGATTTCGTCGCTCTCGAGGCGGGGGACGAATCCCAGGACATCGAGCTGCTGCCCGGAGACATCATCGCGGTGCCGCGCCTGCAGCAGATGGTGATAGTCAGCGGGGCTGCGACGAGTCCCGGTGCCGTCGTCTACAACCCCGACTATTCGGTGTGGGACTACATCGAGAGCGCGGACGGGTACGGATGGCGGGCCTCGGGAAAGGTGCGCGTCATCAAGGCGAGCACCGGACAGCCCAAGTGGGCCAAGGACGTGCGGCGAGTCGAGCCTGGAGACCGCATCTGGATCTTGGAAAAACCGGTGCGCGACTACTGGACGATCTTCACGCAAACCATGGCGGTCATCGGCGAGGTGACCACCGTCGTGCTTCTCTTCATCACTCTCACAGGGTAACCGGCTGCCGAGGAAGGGATCCTGGCAGTCAGGTGAAGGGAAGAGCCTGGGAGCCGGCGTCCAGACCGAGGCGCGAATCAGCAGGTTTTCGGCGAGGGTCGGCAACCTTTCTGCGCCTCTCCGCCTGCAGCAGCCGGGAGGCTGCCAGAAGAGAGGAAGGCAAGACCGCCCCTTTTCGGGGAAACTACCTGCCGCCGCTCATCGCCGGCAGGAAGTGCACCTCGCCGCCCTCGGGCACCTTCCTGCGCATTCCCTCCCGCGACACCTCCCCGTCGACGGCGACGGCGATATTGCGGCGAATCCGGTCTTCCTCCTCGTCGACGAGGCGCTCGCGAATCCCGGGAAACCGGGCCTCGAGCTCGGCGACGATTTCACGCACGGTGCCGCCGGACACTTCCACCGTCTCCTGCCCCCCGGTGAGCTTGTCTCTCCAGAGGGGTGGGATCCACACGGTCGGCATGAGAGAGAGGTGCCGCTGCCGGGCGCCCCGGGGGGCTATCCGGCGGCCAGCGAATCCGCCTCCCGTTTCTCCGCGATCGCCGCGGCGATGCGGTCGGGACGCATCGGGAGGTCGCAGAGCCGCACCCCGGTGGCGTCGGCGATCGCCGACGCGATCGCGGCCGGCGGCGGAGCGATGTTCGCCTCGCCGACGCCGCGGACCCCGAACGGGTGGCCGGGGTTGGGAACCTCGACGATGACGGTGTCGATCATCGGCAGGTCGAGGGTGGTCGGAATGCGGTAGTCGAGGAAGGTCGAATTCTCCATGACCCCGTCGGCGTAGAAGTACTCTTCGTTGAGAGCCCAGCCGATACCCTGAACCGACCCGCCCTGCATCTGGCCCTCGACGTAACTGGGGTGAATCGCCTTGCCGGCATCCTGAATCGCCGTGAAGCGAAGGATGGTGACCTTGCCGGTCTCCGGGTCGACCTCGACGTCGACGATGTTGGCTGAAAACGAGCCGCCGACGCCGGCGTTCGGATCGACCGAGGCCTTGCCGATCACCGGGCCTCCGGTTTCGCCCAGTCTACCGGCAAGCTCCTTGAAGGTCAGCTTCCTGGCGCCGTCCCTGGTGCGGTAGAAGCCGTCCTCGTACTCGACATCGGCCGCATCCACCTCCCACAGGGCCGCGGCCCGCTCGATCATCTGGTTGCGGACGTCGATGGCGGCGTCATGGGCGGCCCAGCCGGTGGCGTAGGTAACCCGGCTGCCCCCGGTAACGTCGGTGAAGCCGATCGAGTTGGTGTCGACCACCGCCGGGTTGATCTCTTCGGCTGCCAGCCCGAGGGTCTCGGCGAACTGCATGGCGATGCTGGTGCGGGTGCCGCCGATGTCGGTTGAGCCCTCGACGAGGTTTACGGTGCCGTCGTCGTTCACGGAAGCCGTCACCGCGGACTTGAAGCCGATGTTGAACCAGTAGCCCAGCGCCACCCCGCGGCCCCGGTTCGGTCCTTCCAGCGCGGCCTTGTAGTGGTCGTGGTCGCGCACCACCTCCAGGCACTCCCTGGCGCCTATGCGCGGGTAGACGACGCCGTCGGAGCGCCGCGTCCCCTCGACGGCGACGTTCTGCAACCGGAACTCCACCGGATCCTTCCCGAGCTGGGCGGCGAGATCGTCCATCACCTTCTCGGTGGCGAAGGCGACGTGGGTCGATCCCGGTGCGCGGTAGGCGAAGCTGCGGGGCTTGTTGGTCACCACGTCGAAACTGTCGACGAGACAGTTGGGAATAGCGTAGCATGAAAAGACGCACATCGCCGCGGCGAACACCGGCGAGCCGGGATACCCCCCGGCCTCGAAGGCGATCCAGGCCTCGGCCGCGGTCAGCCTGCCGTTCCTGTCGGCCCCCATCTTGACGCGCACGAACGATCCCGGCGTCGGACCGGTGCCTTCGAAGCAGTCGGCCCGGGTCATGATGATCTTGACGGGCTGTCCGGTCTTGCGCGAAAGCAGCGCCGCCACCGGCTCGAGATAGACCGGAATCTTGCCGCCGAAACCGCCGCCGATCTCCTGCGGCACGACCTTGACCTTCTGCACCGGGACGTCGAGCACGGCCCCGAGCTGACCGCGTGCGGTGAAGGAGCCCTGGGTGCTGGTCCAGACCGTCAGGTTGCCGTCCTGGCTCCAGGAAGCGGTGCCGTTGTGCGGTTCGATGTACCCCTGGTGCACGGTGGCGGTGTTGACCTCGTACTCGGCCACCACGTCCGCCCGGGCGAAACCTTCGGCGACGGCACCGAGCTTGTCCTGGTTGTGGGAGGCGATGTTGCTCTTCCTGCCGGTGTCCTCGCCGAACTCCTGCGTGGTCAGGTCCTCGTGCAGGAGCACGGAATCCTCCTTCATCGCCTCGAGGACCTCGGTGTACGACGGCAGCACCTCGTATTCGACGTCGATGAGGCCGAGCGCTTCCTCGGCGATGTGCGGGTTGACCGCGGCGACCCCGGCGACCGCATGGCCGCGGTAGAGCACCTTGTCGGTTGCCAGGACGTTGTCGCGCATGTATTTCAGCTTGGCCGGCCCCTCGCCGAGGTCGACGATCTCGTCCCCTTCGGTCGGGGGCAGGTCCCCCAGTCCGGTGACCACCGCGCGCACCCCCTCCAGCGCCTCGGCCCTGCTGGTGTCGATCGACTTGATGCGGGCGTGCCCGTGTGGCGAGCGCAGCACCTGCCCGTAGAGCATGCCGGAGAGCTGTACGTCCCCTCCGTACACCGCGCGCCCCGTCACCTTGTCGGTGCCGTCGTGCCGTATCGGCCGGGTGCCGATGACCTTGTACTCCTTGTTGCCGTAGTCGCGAATCTCACCGTGGGACGATGCCATCTATCATCCTCCGTGTTTCTGAAAAGCAGGTTGGTTCCTGATTGGCCGCCGTTCAGGCGCCGCGCACTTCCTCGGCGGCGTCGAGAACGGCGCGCACGATCTTGTCGTACCCGGTGCAGCGGCAGAGGTTCCCTGCCAGCCAGTGGCGGACATCGTGTTCGCTGGGATCGGGATTCCTGTCGAGCAGCGCCTTGCTGGCGACGAGGAAACCCGGGGTGCAGATGCCGCACTGCAGGCTGGCGTGCTCGAGGAACTTCTGCTGCAGGGGATGCAGTCCCTCCGGCGTCGCCAAGCCCTCGACCGTGGCGATCTCCTTGCCGTCGGCCTCGACGGCGAGCACCAGGCAGGAGTCGACCAGCACGCCGTCGACCAGCACGCTGCAGGCGCCGCAGTTGCCGTCGTTGCAGCCCTCCTTTGTGCCGGTGAATCCCAGCTCCTCGCGCAGCACCTCGAGCAGGCTCTGCCGCGCCTCGCACAGAAAATCGGTGGCCTCCCCGTTCAACTTACAGCTGAGGTGAATCTTGTCGCTCATGATCTCAACTTACCCTTTCTGAACTATTGGTCCGATCTCGAATCACTGTCTTCCGCTGACATCCCTAAGAGCAGGAGTTTCGCCTTGCGAAACTCCTGCGGGATAGGCCTCTCGCAGCCTATCCCGCCGCTTCCTGGACGGCGTTGGCGACGAACTGGCCTCGGGCGCGGGCAACGGCGCCGTTGAGGGCCCGCTTGACCAGGACCCCGACGAGGTGGGTGCGATAATCCGCAGGACCGCGCATGTCGGAAATCGGCCGGGCGATCCCCTGGGCCGCCTCGGCCGCCTCGGCGATCGTCTCCTCGCTCACCGGCTTCCCGGCGAGACTCTCGCTCGCCTCCCGGGCGTAAAGAGGGGTAGGTGCTACCGCTCCGAGGGCAATGCGTGCACTCTTGAAAACCTTGCCGCGCCTGCCCAGCTCGACGCAGGCCCCGGCGCCGACGACGGCGATGTCCATCTCGTTTCGCGGGATGAAGCGCAGGTAGTGGGAGCCGCTGTTCCTGCGGTTGAGCGGCACCACCAGGGAGACCAGCAGTTCGCCGTCCCCCAGGACGTTGGTTCCCGGGCCGGTGCAGAAATCCTCGACCGCGACGCGGCGCTTGCCCTCGGGGCCGGTAATTTCCGCGGTGGCTCCGTGGGCGATCAGGATCGGAGTGGTGTCGGCGCTCGGCGAGGAGTTGCAGAGGTTGCCCCCGAAGGTGGCGCGGCCCTGGATCTGGATGCCCCCGATGATCGCCGCGGCGTCGACGAGGCCCGGGTAGCGCTCGCAGATCTCGCTGTCGTCGTAGATGCGATGGCAGGGAACCGCGGCGCCGATGACCAGGCCCTTGCGCGGCCGGACGGCCAGCTCGTTGACCTCGCGGATGTTCTTGACGTCGACGACGCGGTCGGGGCGATGCCGGTTGATCCGCATCTGCACGATCAGGTCGGTTCCCCCCGCCAGGACGCGCGCGTCCGACCCTTTCTCCGCCAGCAGTCGGACTGCTTCTCTCAGGGTTTGCGGAGCCGTGTATTCGAAGTTCTTCAAAGCCCTGCTCCTTTATGGAAGACAACCGGCGCCGGGACGCCGCCGGTCCCTTTTTCGTGGATTTTCGTCTGAAGCGACCGGCAAAGATAGCCGGGGCTCTTGGAGTGTCAAGGCGCGCTGCGGGCCGCCTGAACCGGTGCCGCCCGGGGGGTTTCCGGAACGCGCCAGGAGGCTGCGAGCTCCTGCAGCACGGCCACTACCTTCATCGAGGCGGGAACGCCGACGAGGATGATCCCGGTGGCGAACAGGATCCCGAAGGCGAGGCTGACCGCCATCGGAATCAGGAACTGCGCCTGCACGCTCTTCTCGAGAATCATCGGCAGCAGCGCCAGGAAGGTCGTCAGCGACGTAAGCAGGATCGGCCGGAAGCGCTGGCGTCCCGCCTCCACCAGGGCCTGGTCCCGCTCGACCCCCTGGTCGCGCAGCTGGTTGTAGAAGCTCAGCAGGATGAGGGAGTCGTTGACGACCACTCCCGAGAGCGCGACGATGCCGAATACGCTGAGCAGCCCGAGGTCGAGCCCCATCAGCACATGTCCCCACACCGCCCCCATCATCCCGAATGGTATCGCGCTCATGATCACCAGGGGCTGTATGTAGGAGCGGAACGGGACGGCCAGCAGGGCATAGATGGCGAACATGGCGACTACGAAGCCGCGTCCCAGGCTGGAGAAGGAGTCGGCGCGCTCCCGTTGCTCACCGGCGTAGCTGTAGCGCAGGCCGGGGTAGTCCTCCAGCAGGTCCGGCAGGAACCTCGTTTCGAGGTCGCGGTTGATCTCCTCGGCGTTGGCGATCGACTCTTCGACGTCTGCGGTGACGGTGACCACCCGCTCCCCCTCTATCCGCCGGATGACGGCGTACCCGTAGCCGATCGAGGATTCGGCCACCTCCGAGAACGGCACCTCGGCGCCGGCCGGGGTGCGGATGCGCATGCTCTCGATGTCGTTCAGGGTGCGGCGCTCCGCGGCGGGGTAGCGGATCATGACCCGGACATCGTCGTTGCCCCGCTGCACGCGCAGGGCCTGGTCGCCGTAAAACCCCTGTCGCACCTGCCGCGCCAGGTCGGCCAGGGTGATGCCGAGGGTCCGCGCGGCCGGTTTAAGGGAGAGCTTCATCTCCTGCTTGCCTTCCTGAAAGCTGTCTTCGATGTCGCCGGTGCCCGGGTAGCTCGCCACTTCCTCCTTGAGACGCTCCACCGCCTGCAACAGCTGATCGAAGTCCTCCGACGACAGCTGCACCTCGACGGGGTTGCCGGCGGAGAATATCGAGGCCGTAAACCGCAGCGATTCCGCCCCCGGGATCTCACCCACCCGTTCGCGCAGGCGGGCGGCTATCTCGGTGCTGCCGACCTCGCGTTGCTCCGAAGGCAGGAGCTCGATGGTGATCTCGGCCAGATGGCCCTGCCCGCCGCCGGGCCCCAGCGCCGCAATCTGCGATCTCCGTCCCATCGGCTGGTCGCCGACGACGGTGAAGACATGCTTGAAAACCGAGAGCTCCCCCGGGTTGGCCTCGTCGTACTCGTCGCGGACTTCCAGGGTAGCCTTCTCTATCCGGCTCACCACCGCTTCCGTCTGCGCCGCGGTGGTGCCCTGGGGCATCGCCAGGGAAACTATGAGCCAGTCGGAATCGATTTGCGGCATGAAGGTGAACTTGATGTGCCCGCCGGTGACCATTCCCGCGGTTCCCAGCATCAGGGCCAGGCCGACGGCGATTGCGGTGGCCGGGCGGGCGACCGCGGCCCGCACCGTCCGGGTGTAGGGGCCGTCGATGAGGCGCCGGAGATTGCGGTCCACCAAGCGTCGCAGGGCGCGGTGCCAGCCCAGCGGGGTGCGGAACAGACGCGTCCAGACGCGCTGCAGCGGCCCGTCGCCGTTGCCGCTGAGATGGGCCGGCAGTATCATCAGCGCCTCGACCAGGGAGACCAGGAGCATGGACACGACGATGATGGGAATGATCCCAATGAACTTGCCCATCATGCCGGCGACGAACGCCAGGGGCGCGAAGGCGGCGACGCTGGTGAAGATCGCGAAGACGACTGGTTTGCCGACCTCCAGGGTGCCGTCGACCGCGGCCGTGACGAAATCCTTGCCGCGCTCCCGGTGGGCGAAGATGTTCTCGCCGACGACGATGGCGTCGTCGACGACGATTCCGAGGGAGACGATGAAGGCGAACAGCGACAGCATGTTGATCGACAGGTCGAAGGGCTGCATCAGCAGAAAGCTGCCCAGCAGCGAGATCGGGATGCCCATCATCACCCAGAAGGCGAGCCGCAGGTCGAGAAACAGGCTGAGGCAGATGAACACCAGCACCAGTCCGAGCTGCGCGTTGCGCAGAAGCAGGTCGAGGCGGCTGAGCAGCAGGCGGGCGTCGTCCCTGGCGTAGCCGATGCCCACCCCCGCGGGCAGGTGTCCCTGCTGCTCCGCGATGTATTCCTTCACGAATTCCGAAATTTCCAGGGCGCTCTGCTCGCCGGTCCGGAACACCTGGACCACGGCCGCGGGCTGGCCGTTGAAGCGGGAGATCAGGTCGCCGTCCTCGAAGCCGTCGACGATCGTCGCTATGTCCCCGAGTCTCAGCTCCGTGCCGTCCGCCCGCGACAGCACGGGGATGTCGGCGTACTCGCTGCCCCGGTATTTCAACCCCTTGGTGCGCACCAGGATCTCGCCGTCCTCGCTGCGCACGCTCCCCCCCGGCATGTCGAGGCTGGCGCGCCGCACGGCGCCGGAGATCTCGCTGAAGGTCAGGCGGTGCTCTCGCAGGGTGCGTTCGGGCACTTCGATCGAGATCTCGTCGACGCGCACCCCCGAGAGCTCGACCTGGGAAATGCCGGGCGTCGCGCGCAGATCGTCGCGGACCCTTTCGGCGACGACCTTCAGGGTCTTCTCGGGCACATCCCCGTAAACGACCACGTCGATCACCTGGTTGCGCCGCACCGACTCCTTGACCACCGGCTTCTCGGTTTCCACGGGGAAGGTCTCGATGCGGTCGACGGCGGCCTTGATGTCGTCGAGGATGCGGCTGGAATCCTCCCCCTGCTCGAGCTCTGCGGTGATGATTCCCATGCCCTCCGAGGCCGTCGACTGGACGCGCCGGATTCCCGAAAGGCCGGCGAGGCGCTCCTCGACCCGGCGGCAGACCCCGTCCTCCACCTCTTCCGGACTGGCGCCGAGGTAGGGAACCTGTATCTGGATCTGGTCGAACGAGAACTCGGGGAAGGTCTCCTTGCGCATCCCCGCAATGCCGAGAAACCCGGAAAGCAGGAGAAAACACATCAGCAGGTTGGCGGCGACGTGGTTGCGGGCCATCCAGGTGACGGGGGCCCTCATCGCGGTTCCTCCCCGGCGACGCGGATGCGCATGCCGTCGGTGACCCCCTGCAGCGCCGAGACCACGACCTCCTCCCCGGGCTCGAGGTCGGCGTAGACGAGCACCTCTTCCCCGCGCCGGTGGACGACGCCGGCCGGACGCACCCGCAAGGTACCGTCCGCGGCCGCTACCCAGATGCTGCCGTCATCGCGCAGGGCGTAGCGCGGAAGCGTTCGCACCCCGTCGACGGAGCGGCCGGCGATCTCTACGTCGACGAACGCCCCCACGACCAGCGGCGCCTCCGGATCGGCATAGGGGTCGGCGACCTCGACCACCAGGTTCGCCAGGCGGCTGCGCGGGTCGAGCTCCCCTTCGATGCGGCGCACCACCCCCTGCCAGCGGCGCTCGCGGCCGGCGTAGCGGCCGCTGATTGCGGCGCCCGGGAAGACCGGTTCGGCGGCGTCCTCACGGCCCTCGCCGATGGCGGTCACCACCCCTGCCCGATCGCCCCGGTTCCCGCTGCCGTTGCCATCGACAACTGGCAGCTCGATCCAGGCGAGATCCTCGTCCGCTACCGGCACTACGATCTCGACCGCCCCGGTGGCGTGGATGCGGGCCAGGGATTGCCCCGCGAACGCAAACTGCCCGCGGTCTAGCCGGGTTTCTCCGACCCGCCCGTCGAACGGCGCGTACAGCTCGGTGCGCTCGAGCCGCAGGCGCGCCTCTTCGGCGCGCGCCCTGGCGGCCTGCAGCCTCGCCTCGGCGGCTCGCAGCTGGGGAACGTGCAGGGCCAGCGGGTTCGAATCCCCCTCGGGTCCCTGGATCAGCTCCCATTCCTGGCGGGCGACACCGGCCTCTCCCCGCGCCACCTCGAGGGCGTACTGGCTCTGCGCAACCTCGGCCTGGGCGACCTCGACGGCGAGTCGGTACTCCCTGGGATCGATCTGCAGCAGCAGCTCGCCGCGCTTGAAGAAGCCGCCCGATTCGAACCGCGGCGATTTCCACACGACGGTCCCGGCGACCTGCGGAACCAGGTCGATCTCCTCGGCGGGGCGCACGGTCCCGTGCCCCTTCACGGTCACGCGCAGCGACTGCGCCGGCGCGGAGATGGTTTCCACCAACGGGCCCATGTGGGCGCGCGGGCGGCGGGGCGGGGGGGTTTTCATGGCGACCATCCCGGCGTACACCCCGGCGCCGGCGGCGACGATTGCGATCGGGATCAGGATCCGCCACAGGCGCGATCCGGTGGGTTTTTTCGACATCGGTCCAGTCTGTTCCACTTAGTTCGACTCGCTTGGAATTTCGGACACGGCCGCGGCGCTGATATCCCCTCCGAGGGCGAGATGCAGATCGGTGCGGTTGTCCAGGCGCTGCCGCCGCACCGAGGCGAGCTGACTCTCGGCGTCGTAGGCGCGGCGCTGGGCTTCGAGCAGGGCGATCAGGTCGGCCAGGCCCCGGTCGTAGCGCTCCCGCGCCAGTCTCCGGGCCGCCGCCGCCTCCTCCGCGGCGCGCTGCAGCGCCGTCTCCTGCTCAGCGAGGTAGGCGTCTGCCCCGAGGGCGCTCTCCACCTCGCCGCAGGCGAGCAGCACCTGCTGGGCGAATCCCGCCACTGCCTGCTCCCTGTTGGCCTCCGCCAGGTCTACCCCGGCGCGCAGGCGGCCGCCCTGGAGCAGCGGCTGGGTCAGGTTTCCCAGGAGACTCCAGACGCCGAAGTCCCCGTTGAGAAGGTCCCTCAACTCGGCGCTGGACCGGCCGCCGGAGCCGGTCAGGCTGATGCGCGGGTACAGCGCCCGGCGGGCCTCGCTGAGGCGAGCGTCCGCGGCGGCGAGACGACGCTCCGCGGCCACCAGGTCCGGCCTCCGCGCCAGCAGATCCGCCGGCAGGCCGGGGGGTATCGGATCTGCGACCTCCGGCAGCTCCGCCCCGGTCTCGATCTCGGCGGCCGGGTACCGGCCCAGGAGTATCTCCAGTTGCCGCTTGAGCAGATCGAGCCGGTGCCGGCGCTGGCTCAGCACGGCCTCGGCCGCCGCCTCGCTCGACCGCGCCAGGCGCAGGTCCAGGGCGGAGCGCAGGCCGCGCCGGTAGCGCTCCTCGACCTGCCCGGTCGACAGCCGCGCGTCGGCTGCCGCCGCGGCCGCCAGGTCCACCTGTTTCAGGGCTTCGGTCGCCGCCCAGTAGGCGCGCGCGGTCTGCGCGATCAGCGACAGGCGCGCACCCGCCAGGTCGGCCCGGCTCGCCAAAACCTCGGCGAGCGCCGCGGCCTGGCCCGCCCGCAGCCGGCCCCACAGGTCGACCTCCCAGCTGACGTTGAGGGAGACGCCGAAACTGTTGGTGGTCGTCGCCAGCACCTCCCTGCCGCCTGTCGGCAGCGGAAAGCCCGCGAAGTTCTGCCGCCGCCGCGACCCGGTGCCTGTGGCCCCCAGTTGCGGCCATTGCGGGGCGCCGGCGATGCGCCCCTGCGCAGCCGCGGCCGCTACCCGGGAAGCCGCGGCCTCGAGACTGTGGTTGTGCTGCAGCGCTTCGGAGAGCAGCCGGCTGAGCGCCGGGTCGTAGCGCCGCCACCAGAGCTCGTCCACCGGGCCGGAACCGGACCCGTCCTGCCCGTGCCACAGAGGGGGCAATACGAGCCCGTGTCCCTGTGTCTTCACCGGCGGGGCCGAGGCGCAGCCGCAGACTGCCAGGGCGAGACACAGCGGGAGCAGCAACTGCCCGCCGCGCTTCCTCATGAAGCGGGCGCCGCGGT
This sequence comes from Candidatus Latescibacterota bacterium, assembly GCA_965223905.1. Classification (GTDB taxonomy): domain Bacteria; phylum Latescibacterota; class UBA2968; order UBA8231; family UBA8231; genus CBDCXV01. The sequence goes on along the minus strand of CBDCXV010000009.1, from coordinate 705,461 downwards.
TCCCCGCGACTTCGCACACCTTGGCGGACCGGTCGCGCCTGCCCTTTCGCAGACTCTCCTCCGGCGCGCATCCGGGGAGTAAACAAGGTCCACCGACAGTGCTCACGAGTGCTCCTTTCGAAACCACTCTATGGTGCGCCGCAGCCCCTCGTCCGGGGCGACCTTCGGCTCCCAGTTCAACAGGCTGCGCGCCTTGGTAATGTCCGGCAGGCGGATTTTCGGGTCGTCCTCGGGCAGGGGCCGGTAAGCGATGCGGCTGCCGCTAGCGGCCAGCTCGATGATCTTCCCGGCGAGCTGGCGCATCGTCATCTCCGCGGGGTTGCCGATGTTGACCGGTGTGGTCACGTCCGACCGCATCAGGGCGCGAATCCCGGCTACGAGGTCGCTGACGTGCTGGATGCTGCGCGTCTGGCTGCCGTCGCCGTACACGGTGACGTCTTCCCCGGCCAGGGCCTGGGATATGAAGTTGGGGACGGCGCGGCCGTCGTTCCTGCGCATGCGCTCTCCGTAGGTGTTGAAGATCCTCACTATGCGCACGTCGATGCCGTGAGTGCGGTTGTAGGCCATCGCCATCGACTCGGCGAAGCGCTTGGCCTCGTCGTAGACGCCGCGGATGCCGATGCAGTTCACGTTGCCCCGGTACTCCTCGCTCTGCGGGTGGACGAGGGGGTCGCCGTAGACCTCTGAGGTCGAGGCCAGAAGGAACCTCGCCCCCTTGGCCCGCGCCAGGCCGAGGGTCTTGTGGGTCCCGAGGGCGCCGACCTTGAGGATGCGGATCCCCAGTTCCTCGAAGTCGGCGGGACTGGCCGGGCTGGCGAAATGCAGGATGTAGTCGAGGTCCCCGTCGACGTCGAGGTACTCGGTCACGTCGTAGCGGGCGAAGCGAAACCTGGGATCGTCGAAATGCCCGGCGATGTTCTCCAGCCTGCCGGTCAGCAGGTTGTCCATGCAGATCACCTCGCAGCCTTCCGCCAGGAAGAGGTCGCAAAGATGGGAGCCGATGAAACCGGCCCCTCCCGTTATCAGCACTCTCATTCGGCGCTCCGTTCGCTTTCCGTCGCCGGCGTCATCTGCGCTCGAGCGGCCGCCGCAGGTGCGCGACCAGGCGCTCGGCGCTGCGACCGTCCCAGAGGTCGGGTATGCTCCCTTGCGGGGCCTCGCCGTCGAGGACCCGCCCCGCCTCCTCGACGATACGCCCGGTTGCGATTCCCGTCAGCCTGTTGGTTCCCTGGGTGAGGGTGATCGGCCTCTCGGTCGATTCCCTGAGGGTCAGGCAGGGGACGCCGAGCACGGTGGTCTCCTCCTGAATGCCGCCAGAGTCCACCAGGGCGATGGCGGAGGATGAGAGCAGGTGCAGCATGTCGAGATAACCGAGCGGCTCGACGAGACGCAGGTTCCCGGCTGCGGCGACCAGTCCCTCGAGACCGAAGCGGCGCAGGTTGTTGCGGGTGCGCGGATGCACGGGAAACACCAGGGGGAGACGCCGCTGGATCTCGACCAGGGCGCCCAGGATCCCTTCCAGGGGGGCGGCCGCGTCGACGTTGGCCTGGCGGTGCAGGGTGACCACCCCGTACTCCCCCGGGGCAACCCCCAGGTCGGAAAGGATGCTCGACTGCGCCGCCCTGGGCTGCAGCCTGCGCAGGGTGTCGATCATCAGGTTGCCGACCCGGTGAATGCAGCGCGCCGGAACGTTCTCGGCGAGCAGGTTGGCGTCGGCATCCTCGGAGTAGGTGTAGTGCAGGTCCGCGGCGGCGTCAGTCGCCACGCGGTGGATCTCCTCCGGCAGGCGCCGGTCTCCGCAGCGCAGCCCCGCCTCGACGTGGGCGAGCGGGATGTCGCTGACCGCGGCCGCCATGGCGCATGCCAGGGTGCCGGCGACGTCACCTACGACGATCACGAGATCCGGTTGTTCCCGTTGCAGGACCTGGTCGAACCTGGCGATGATGTCCGCTACCCGCGAGGCCCCGGAGCCGGTCCGCGCCTGCAGGAAATGGTCCGGCCGCGGCATCTCGAGGTCGCTGAAGAAAACCTCGGACATGTTGTAGTCGTAGTGCTGGCCCGTGTGCACGACGACGGGAGTGAATTCTTGCGGGTAGCGGCGCAGGGCCGCTGCCAGGGGCGCGATCTTGACGAAATTGGGTCGCGTCCCGGCGACGAGTACGGGCTTCAAGGGTTTGCCAATCGTTGTCCGGGCCAGGGGCTGGGCGGGAGCCCCAGACGGCCCTCGGCGGCAAAATTATCAGAGGGATACGTTCAGAACCATTTATAGATGATACGGCCAGGAACCGGTTTTGGGCACCCCGGTCAGGGCGATTCCCCGCTTGGGGAAACGGCCTGATTGACGCACCGGAAGGGCCTTGATACGTTAGCGCCTCGAAGGCCTTGCAGGCGCAGGATTCCGCGTTTCCGCGGTTTCCCTCCAGGCGCCCCCAGGACCGGCAGCAGCCCTCCCTTTCCGCGACCGCCGTTGCGATTCCCTCTCCGGTTCTTCCGGTTTCCCCGGCGGTCCGGCAGCTGGTGCCGGGTTCCTTGTCCGCCGGCCTTCTCTCACCGCGGCTCCCCGTCCGGAGGTAGTTTCTTCATGGCCCAAGCTGAATTCGTCCACCTTCACGGCCACAGCGAGTACAGCCTTCTCGACGGCGGCTGCCGCATCGGCGACATGGCCGCCCTGGCCGCCGAGCTGGAGATGCCGGCGCTGGCGGTCACCGACCACGGCAACCTGTTCGGCGCCATCGAGCATTACCGGGCCTGCCGGGAGATCGGCGTCAAGCCGATCATCGGCTGCGAGGTGTACGTCGCCCTCGGCAGCCGCCACGACCGCAAGGCGGCGAAAGGGCTGAGCCACGCCTCCAACCACCTCGTCCTCCTCGCCAGGAACCGCAGCGGCTACCGCAACCTCGTCAAGCTGGTATCGAAAGCGTATCTCGAGGGCTTCTACTACTTCCCGCGCATCGACCGGGAGCTGCTCGCCGGACATTGCGAAGGCCTGATCTGCCTTTCCGGCTGCGTCAGCGGCGAGATCCCGCACCTGCTGCAGAACGATGGCCTCGCCGCGGCCGAAAAGTCGGCGCGCTGGTTCGCCGACCACTTCGGTGACGACTACTACCTCGAGATCCAGCGCCATGGCATCCCCGCCGAGGCCAAGGTCAACGAGGGCCTGCTCGAGCTGCACCGGAAGCTGGGGGTGCCCCTGGTCGCGACCAACGACTTCCACTTCCTCCGCGCCGACGACCACGATGCCCACGACGCCCTGATCTGCATCCAGACCGGCAAGACCGTCGACGACGACAACCGCCTCTGCTACGCCGACGGGCTGTTCATGAAAAGCCCAGCGCAGATGCAGGAGCTGTTCAACGACCTGCCGGACGCCCTGGAGAAGACGGTCGAGATCGCCGACAAATGCGACCTCGAGCTCGATTTCGGGGAATCCCACATGCCGGACTTCCCGATTCCCGAAGGATACGAGAGCAGCGGGGATTACCTGACCCGGCTCGCCCGGGAAGGGCTCGAGAAACGCTACGGCAAACCCGATCCCGGCCTGGAGAAACGGCTCGACTACGAGCTCGACCTGCTGACCAAGGAGGGGTTCGCCGGCTACTTCCTCATCGTCTGGGACATCGTCAATTTCGCCCGCAGGAGCGGGATCTCCGTCGGCCCCGGCCGCGGCTCCGCCTCCGGCTCCCTGGTCTCCTACTGCCTGGAGATCACCGACACCGATCCGATGAAGTTCGGCCTGCTGTTCGAGCGCTTCCTCAATCCCGAGCGCATCGAACCGCCCGACATCGACATCGACTTCGCCGATACGGGCCGCGACAGGGTCGTCCGCTACATCGTCGAGAAGTACGGCGAGGCCAACGTCTCTCAGGTGATCACCTTCGGAACGATGGGGGCCAAGGCGGTGGTGCGCGACGTCGGCCGCGTTCTCGGTATGCCCTTCGGGGAGGTCGACGGCATCGCCAAGCTGATCCCGAACGAGCTCAAGATCACCCTCGACAGCGCCATCGAACGGGTCCCGGAGCTGCAGCAGCTCGCCGGGGCGCCGGGCGAGGAGGGCAGGCTGATCGAGTATTCCCGCAAGCTCGAGGGCATGGCTCGCCACGCCTCCGTCCACGCCTGCGCCGTCATCATCGCCCCCTCGGAGCTGACCGATTTCGTGCCCCTCTACCGCGCTCCCAAGGACGGCACCGTCACCACCCAGTTCGACGGCGAGACCTGCATGTCCGTCGGCCTCCTCAAGATGGACATCCTCGGACTCAAGGAGCTGTCGCTGATGGACGAGGCGGTGCGCCTGATCCGCCTGCACCAGCCCGGCTTCGACCTCTCGGCGATCCCCTGGGACGACGCGGAGACCTTCGACCTGTTCAGCAGGGGAGACACCATCGGGGTGTTCCAGTTCGAGAGCGCCGGCATGCGCGAGTACCTCGTGCAGCTCAAGCCGGACAAGATCGAGGACGTGATCGCCATGAACGCGCTCTACCGCCCCGGACCGATGCAGCGCATCCCGGACTTCATCGCCCGCAAGCAGGGGAAGCAGGCGGTCGAGTACGACCACGCGCTGCTCGAGCCGATCCTCGAGGAGACCTACGGGGTCATCACCTACCAGGAGCAGGTGCAGCGCATCGCCCGCGACATGGCCGGCTTCACCCTCGGCCAGGCCGACGGCATCCGCAAGGCGATGGGCAAGAAGCTCGCCGACGTCATGGAGAAATACCGCCACGACTTCCTCGAAGGGGCGCAGGGCAACGGCGTGCCGCAGAAGGTCGCCGGGAAGGTGTGGGACGATATCGAGGTGTTTTCCGGGTACGGGTTCAACAAGTCGCACTCGGCCTGCTATTCCGAGGTGGCCTGCAAGAACGCCTACCTCAAGGCCCACCATCCGAGGGAGTACATGGCCGCCAGCCTGACCACGGACCGCACCAACACCGATCGGCTGACCGTGCTGCTGGAGGAGTGCCGTAACATGGACCTGCCGGTGCTGGCCCCCGACGTCGACAAGAGCGCCGTCAACTTCACACCGACCCCGGAGGGTATCCGCTTCGGTCTCGCCGCGGTCAAGAACGTCGGCGAAGGGGCGGCGCAGGCGATCGTCGAGGCTCGGGCCGACGGGGGGGCCTTCGCAGACCTGTTCGATCTCTGTCAGCGCCTCGACCTCAAGGCGGTCAACAGGCGGGTGATCGAGAGCCTGATCGCCGCCGGCGCCGTCGACCGCCCGGGAACGCACCGCGCCCGGATGCTGGAGGGCCTGGACCTGGTGCTGAGGAACGCCCAGATCGCCAACGAGCAGAGGCTGCGCGGCCAGCGAAGTCTCTTCGACGAGGCCGAAGAGGTGGTGGCACAGGTCGACAAACCGTCGCTGCCGGAAACCGCGCCGTGGAGCCAGTCGGAACGCCTCGAACGGGAGCGGGAGCTGCTGGGGTTCTACGTCTCCAGCCACCCGCTCAACCAGCACGCCGGGGACCTTCGTTATTTCGCCACCCCGATCGGGGAGCTCGAACGCTACGCGGACGGCGCTTCCGTGCGCATCGGAGGCCTCATCACCCGCGTCAGCACCTCGACGGACCGCCGCGGCCAGAGCATCGCCTTCGCCACCATCGAGGACCAGGGCGGCAAGACCGACGCCGTCTTCTTCTCCGACGCCTACACCCGGTTCCGCTCCCTGATCGAGCAGGGACAGGCGGTCCTCGCCGAAGGCCGCGTGTCGCGCCGCAACGGCAACATCGGCCTCCAGGCCGAGTCGCTGATCCCCCTCGGCGAGGCGCGGCAGAAACTGACGAAGGCGGTGAACTTCGTCCTCAAGCTCGACGACGAAAGCAGCTCGGACCTGCTGCAGCGCCTGCGCCGGCTGGTCGACCAGCACACCGGGAACTGTGAGCTGCTCATTCACCTGAGGAACGGGGGGGGCAAGGACGCGGTGGTGCGCTCGCGGTCGCTGCGGGTCGATCCGTCGGACGAGCTGCTGAAGGCGGTGGGAACGCTGATCGAGCCGGAGAAGCCCTGGCTCACGGAAGCGCCGAACGCCAAGGGGGCTGCCCCGGGCGCCTGAGGGTTGCCAGGCTGGCTTATTCAGAGAGGCTGGCCTTGATGCGGCCCCAGGTGGCGCTTTCCACCGCCGTGCCATCGGTACGGCGGCCTGCGCCCAGCAGGATTCCCGGATCCGCCTGAGGTCATTGACTTCCCCCACAGGGGATTGACTTGCCCTCCGATTGCCGCCCCTCAGACAGTGGCCGACCCTATTGGCCGCCTCTATATTCGCTTCCATGCAGCGACCAGCACGTCGAATCAACCTGAACCACCTCCTCCCGCCCCTTCTGGCCGCCCTCCTGGGCGTATTGGGCTGCAGCGACGCCGACACCTCCGAGCAGGCCCCTGCCAACGAGACCGGCTCCGTCGGGGACGCCGCAGACTTCAGGCCCGAAGCCCACAAGGGCAAGGTCCTCGTCATCAATTTCTGGGCGACCTGGTGCGGGCCCTGCCGCATCGAAATCCCGGACCTCGTCAAGCTGCGCCAGGGTTTCCCCGGCGACGACGTCGCCATCGTCGGTATCGCGGTGAGCGAACACGGCACCCCTGAACAGATCGATGTCAAGCTGCGCCGCTTCATGGCGGAGTACGGAATCAACTACCCGATCTACTACGACGCCGAAATGCGCTGGATGCGCAACTACGACTCCTCCCCGATGGTCGCCATTCCCCTGACGGTCGTCATCGACCAGGACGGGGAGACCCGAGCCGTGCACCGCGGCGTTCCGCGTGACAGATCGGGGCGCCTCTCCCCCTTCTCGGCGCTGGGGGAGGAGATTCAGATGTTGCTGGACAGGGTCTGAAACCGCCGGGGGCGGCGGCGAATCAGGTGGGAAGGCGGGAAGCGCAGCCGTGGCCGGTCGCGCCGGAGGAAGGCACCGGGGTGCCATTCCCGAAAAGCCTCGGTTCAGTAGTCCGCGAGGACCTCTTCTCCGTGGCGTTCGACCAGGACCTCCTTGAACTTCTCGATAGTGGTCCCTTTTCGCAGGTGCTCGATCGCGTGCTTCTTCGACATCACCATCATCGTTCCCCGCCGGTAATCGGGAAACCGGCAGAAGCTGGCCGGCACCTCCTCGCCGGTGATGCAGCAGATATCCTCGACTTCCAGCTCGCGGGTGCTCCCCGAATCGATGGTCGAAAAATCGGTCGCTTCCTCTTCGTTGCGGGACCGTAAATTCTGCGCCATATCGCTTTCCTTTTCTCTTGTGTGCCGCCCCGGGACCCGGTCGGTATCGCCCCTGCCGCCCGGCGGGGCCTTCGCCCGGGGTGAACGCGGCAGAAGGGCCCGGGCATTCCGTTACGGATTTACAAAATCTAGGAGCTGCCCGGGATTCGGCAAACGCCGCTCAGAACGGCAGGCCGTCGAATCGCGACAGCACGTCGGGACCGTCCGCGGTCACCGCAACGGTGTGCTCGAACTGGGCGGAGAGGCTGCCGTCGCTGGTAACGGCGGTCCAGTCGTCGTCGAGGAGGCGCACCTCCGGCCCGCCGACGTTCACCATCGGCTCCACTGTGAATACGACGCCGGGCTGCAGCCGCCGCCCGGTGTCCGGGGTGCCGAAATGCAGCAACTGCGGCTCCTCGTGGAACTCCCGCCCGATGCCGTGGCCGCAGTATTCGCGCACGATCGAGTACCCCCTGCCTTCGACGAACTCCTGTATCGCGTGGCCGACGTCCCCCAGCCTGTTGCCGGCAACGCAGGCGCGCAGGCCGATCTCCATTCCTTCCCGGGTCGCCGCCAGCAGGTCGCGCGCCTCGCCGGTGGTTTCGCCGACCGCAAAGGAGACGTTCATGTCGCCGTGGAAGCCGTTCTTTTTGACCGCGATGTCGACGGCGACGATATCCCCCTCGGCGAGCCGGCGCCGGCCGGGAATCCCGTGAACGATGACCTCGTTGATGGAAACGCAGATACTGGCCGGGTAGCCGCGGTACCCCTTGGCGCTGGCTACGGCCCCCTGGCTGCGGATGTAGGAGTCGGCTACGGCGTCGAGCCTGGCGGTGGTGACGCCGGGAGCGATCGTCTCCCCGACCTGCATCATCGCCTCCGCGGCGATTCGGCAGCTGGCGCGTATCTTCTCGATTTCGCTGGCGGATTTCAGGTGGATCACGCAGGGCCTCGCTCATTCAGCCGGCTTTCCAACGCTCGTTCCGGGCTTTTCAATATAGGGGTTGGCGGCGCATTCAATGGGGACCCATGGGGATGAATCGACCGGATCATCCCTGCGATTTCCCGCTTGATCCCGGTCTGCCGCTCTCGTCGCCTTCCCGGCCCAACCTCACGGGCAATAGTCTCCCTGGCCCCCTGATGCCTGGCCTTCCATGACCGGAAAACCAACCATGTCCCTGCCCAGGGTTTCCGTCCTGCTGCCGGTATACAACGCCGAGGAGACCCTTGCCGAAGCCCTGCGGAGCATCTGCGGGCAGACCCTGCGCGATCTCGAGGTCGTCGCCGTCGACGACGGCTCCGGGGACGGCAGCAGCCGCATCTTGCGGGAGGCTGCTGCCAGCGACCCTCGCATCCGCCCCGTGACCCTGGGCCGCGCCGGCCTGATCGCCGCACTCAACGCCGGCCTGAGGCACTGCCGCGCTCCCTGTGTCGCCCGCATGGATGCCGACGACCACTCCCTCCCGGAACGCCTGGAGAGGCAGGTGGAAATGCTGGAACGCGACCCCGGGCTCGGGGTCGTCGGCTGTCTCGTCGAGGGGTTCCCCCGGGCGCAGGTCGGCGAGGGCATGCGCGTGTACCTCGGGTGGCAGAACCGGCTTCGGACCCACGAGGAGATCGTCAGGGAGATCTTCGTCGAAAGCCCGATCACCCATCCGAGCGCCTGCGTTCGCCGGAACGTCCTGGAGGAGGCCGGGGGATACGAGGACCGCGGCTGGGCCGAGGACTACGATCTGTGGCTGCGGCTCGCCGCCGCGGGGGTGCGCTTCGCCAAGGTCCCCGAGGTGCTGCTGCGCTGGCGCGAGCACCCGGGCCGACTGACCCGCACCGACAGCCGTTATTCGGTGGAGAACTTCCTCCGGGCAAAAGCCCACTACCTGCTCGCCGGTCCGCTGCGGGGGCGCGACGCCGTCTTCGTCTGGGGCGCGGGAAAGACCGGGAGGCGCCTGTCGAAGCACCTGGCCAGGGGAGGATGCACCCCCGCCGCTTTCATCGACATCGACCCTGCAAGGATCGGCCGCACCCTGCGCCGGGTCGCCATCGTCTCGGCCGCGGAGTTCGCCGAACGCTGGCGCCGCTGCCGCAACCCGATGCTGCTGTCCGCGGTTGCCTCGCGGGGTGCCCGGGCCGAGATTGGCCGCGAGCTGCAGCGCATGGCCCTTGCCGAGGGCCGCGACTACCTGCACGTCGCCTGACAGCTCGAAGTCGGTTTCATCCGCCGGAGATCCCACATGCCGCGTTTCCAGTACTGCCTCAACAGCAGCACGATCCAGCCCGTTCCCCTGCTCGACAAGATTCGCCTGGCTTCCGAGGCCGGCTTCCGCGCCCTCGAGCTGTGGAGCGACGATATCGACGCCTGCCTGCAGGCCGGAGGTGCGCTCGCAGATATTCGCAGGGCGCTGGAGGACCGCGGCCTCGAGGTCCCCGGGGTCATCGCCGTGCACGGCTGGCTCGGCTCCCGCGGAAAGGAGCACGCCGCGGCCCTGACCGAAGCAGGGAGGCGCATGGAGCAGGCCGCGGCCATCGGTTCCCGGCGCATCGTCGCCTCGCCGCCGCTGGAACGGTGCGACCTCGACGGGGCCGCTGAGCAGTACCGAGAGCTGATCGAGCTCGGAAGCGGGTTCGGGGTATGGCCGGCGATGGAGTTCCTCGGGTTCGCAGGCTCGGTCCACACCATCTCCCAGGCCTGGGAGATCGCCCGCGGCGCCGACCATCCCGAAGCCCGGGTGGTGATGGACCCCTTCCATATCCTGCGCGGTGGCGGCTCGGTGGCGGAGATCGCCCAAGTCCCGGGGGACCGCGTCGCCATCTGGCACTGGAACGACGTCCCCCCGGCGCCGCCGCTGCCGCAGCAGGGGGACGCCGACCGCGTCATGCCCGGAGACGGCGCCGGGCGGCTGCGGGAAATCGAACGGCAGGCCGTCGCCAGCGGCTACGCGGGGTACGTCTCGCTCGAGCTGTTCAACCGCGAGTGGTGGGAGCGGGACCCCGCGGAAACGGTGCACATCGGCATGGAGAAGATGCGCCGCTTCTTCGGCGACGCGGGTTGAGTCGGGGCCTGCCCTTCCAGGAAGAACCTCAGACGCCGGCCGCGGGCCGGAGGTTCATCTACAGACCAAGTATCTCGCGGGTCCGTTTCGGCAGCCGCGACCGGTCGCGCAGCTCGTAGCGGTTGCCGTCGACGTCCTCGATGAGGGCGCGGCCGCGCGACAGGGGCCGGACGTTCCGCCGGTAGCCGCGGACCTCGATCCGCCGCGGGCCGCTGGAGGTTTCCAGGTCGGCCTGGATGACCCCGTACTCCTCCCGGATATGGGGGATCCCCTCGACAACCGGGAGGAAATAGGTGCGGTGCAGCGCCTCTCTCAGCAACTCCCGGCTGGCCAGCTCCAGCAACTCGAGATCGCCGATCATCCCGATTTCCGTCCCCTCGCCGTCGAGGAACGAGATGTAGCGGAAAGGGAATTCCAGTGGAAAGGCGCGCCGCACGCTGACCTCGGCGAACGATTCTCCCGCGGCCGACAGGCAGAGCTGACCCGCGGCGTTGCCCACCAGCTTCACCTCTCTCTCGTCCAGCATTCCGCCGTCCGTTTTCCGTCCGGTCATTCCATCCTCCTACAGTGCCCGCACCCTGGCGAGCTCCGACTGCATTTCGACGAGGCGCCGGTATACCCCTTCCTCGCGCTCGAGCAACTCGGCGTGGGTGCCGACCTCGGCGACCCTGCCGCGCTCCAGCACAAGCAGGCGGTCGGCATTCTTTAGGGTCGACAGGCGGTGGGCGATCGCAAAGGTGGTGCGGTCGGCGATCAGTCTCTCCAGCGCCTCCTGGATCTCGTACTCCGTTTCGGTGTCCACCGAGCTGGTCGCCTCGTCGAGGATCAGGATGCGCGGGTCGCCGATCAGGGCCCGGGCGATGGAGATCCGCTGGCGCTCGCCCCCCGACAGCCGCCCCCCGCGCTCCCCCACCTCGGTGTTGTAGCCGTCGGGAAAATTCATGATGAACTGGTGGGCGTTCGCCGCTCTCGCCGCGGCGATCACCTCCTCGGGCTCCGCTTGCGGGCGGCCGTAGGCGATGTTGTCGGCGATGGTGCCCTGGAACAGCAGCGGCTCCTGCAGGACGACGCCGACCTGGGCACGCAGCTTCTGCTGCTTCAGCTCGGTGACCGGGATACCGTCGATGAGGACGGCGCCGTCGGTGGCGTCGTAGAACCGGGAGACGAGGTTCACCAGCGTCGATTTGCCGGCACCGCTCGGTCCCACGATGCCGATCATCTCTCCGGGCTCGGCTGCGAAGGAGACGCGGTCGAGGATGCGCGCGAAGCCGTCGTAGGTGAAGCTGACGTCGCGAAACTCGACGCCGCCCGCGATGACCCCCGGATCGATGGCGCCGGGGGCATCGACGATATCCGGTTCGATGTCGAGGATCTCGAATACCCGTTCCGCCGAGGTGGCGGCCGACTCGAGGTCGTCGGAAAGGGTGCAGAGGGTCCCCACCGGGGTGTAGAACATCATCATGTAGGAGATGAACGCCTGCAGCTCCCCGAGAGTCAGCGTCGCGTTGAGGACGCGATGGCCGCCGAACCACCAGAGAACCACCGATCCCACCGATGTGAAGAAGGCGATGCCGGGCAGGAAAAGGGAGCGCATCCTGACCGACGCCATGCGCGCTTCGACGAGCTGGTCGTTGCGCCGGTCGAAGCGCCTGCGCTCCCTGTCTTCCTGGGCGAACGCCTTGACCACCTTGACGCCGGGGATGGTGTCGGCGAGGTGGGCGTTGAGCGTGGCGACACGCCGCCAGATCGTGTGGTAGACCCAGTGCACGCGCCGGGTGTAGAAGATCGTCCCCACGGCGATCATCGAGGTCGGCACCAAGGCGAGCAGGGCCAGCTGCCAGTTCTTGTAGAGCAGTACGGCGCCGATCCCGACGACGGTGAGGCCGGAGATCACCATGTCCTGAAAGCCGCGCGTGATGAACTGGCGCATGCGGTCGGTGTCCCCGGTGACGCGGTTCATCACCCGGCCGGTGCTCATGCGGCTGTAAAAGCTCAGCGACATGAACTGCAGGTACTCGAAGATCTCCGTCTGCAGGTCGTACACCACGCGCTGCCCGAGCCAGCCGAGGCTGTAGCTGCGCAGGCTGTTGAGAAGGGTACGGCCGAGGTGGATTCCCAGCAGGCCGAGGACGATCCAGGACAGCAGGGTCACCGCTTCCGCGGGAGGGCTCCAGTGCTCGAGCGAGGCGCCGCTTTCCTCGAGGCTGGTGTACTCGTAGATGACAGGGGTGAGGACGTCGTCTATCAACTTCTCGTTCAGCAACGGCGGCAGCAGAGTGATGGCGGTGACGGTTACGGTCAGCAGGAAACCGGCGGCGGCGATCAGTTTGTACGGGCGAATGTAGGAGAGCAGCCGCCAGAAGGTCTCCGTCTTGCGGATGCAGTTCGGACATACCGTCGAGCCCGAACGCAGGGCGCGGCCGCAGGTCCGGCAGTACTCGACGCGGCGCATGAGAGGGGCGTCGCTGGCGGCTTCCTCAGCGGCCGGATGCACGAGGGCGGCTTCGACGACCTGGGGAACCGCCGAGAACTTGTAGAACGCTCCCTGGGAGAAACGCACGATCTCGCGGCTGCCCCCCGGCAGGTCGACGACCAGAGTGCCGTTGCCGACGTAGCTCCTGGTGCGAACCTTCTCGATGTCGGCGAGCGGAATCTCCTCCAGCTCTTCCATGCCGCCGCCGTTCGAGCGCAGCACCATAAGGCGCTCGTCCGTCATCGCCAGCCAGGACTCGTCGAAGCGTCCCTTCTGCGAGATGTCCGACGACAGCAACACCATCAGCAGCTCGCCGGGCCGCAGCTTCCGGCGCAGGTGTCCCTCGAGTTCGGGCGGAATCGGCTCTACCAGGTCCATATCGCCGGGGAGTCGGTATCAGCGCGGCACCTGGGTCTCGCGGGGGGAGGAAGGCAGCGAGAAGGGGCCGAACTGTAAAGCTAACGGCGGGAAATGTTACATCCGTTAAAACTAAGGACGCCTCCTGAATTCGACAACTTGTTTGCTGCATTGAACTTATCTGCTGTCGTGCGGGCGGGCGGCGGTGGCTCCCTGCCCGGCCCGAACCTATCTTCTAACCCCTTCCTCGCAGCCTGGGACCGATCCCCATGATCTTCACGGCGACAGAAATCCGCGAGCGCCTGGGGCGCCTGCCCCGCTTGAACCTCGCGGTTCTCCCTACCCCGCTCGAGCCGTTGCCGCGGCTGAGCGCCGAGCTTGGGCCCCGCCTGTTCGTCAAGCGGGAGGACCTCACCGGCCTGGCCATGGGGGGGAACAAGATCAGGGAGTTCGAGTACTCGCTGGCGCAGGCGGTGGAGCAGGGCTGCGACGTGCTGCTCCACGGGGCCGCGGCGCAGTCGAACCAGTCGCGCCAGACCGCCGCCGTCGCCGCCAGGCTCGGAATGCGTTCCGTCGTCGTCGGCCGCCGGGACGCCCATGCCCACAGCCAGGGCAATCTGCTGCTTTCGCGTCTCTTCGGGGCCGAGGTTTTCCTGGAACCGCCGGACTCCCAGACCGCGGCGATCGCGGCGCGCATGGAAGAGCTGCGCGCCTCGGGCAACCGTCCCTTCAACACCAGCACGGACGGCTACACATACCGCGGCATCGCCTACGTCGACGGCTTCCTCGAGCTGTGGGAGCAGCTGCAGAGCAGGGAGGTCCGGCCCGACGCCATCTACGTATGCTCCGGCGCCCACACCCATACCGGCATGGTGGTCGCCAGCAAGGCGCTGGGACTCGGCCTGCGCATCGTCGGAATCAGTTCCGCCCCGCGCGACGACGCCGAGGCGGCGCGGCGCATGGCCGCCCTGGCCGCAGAGCAGGCGCGCATTCTCGACCTCGACCTCGAGTTCGAGCCGGCCGAGTTCGAGAGCTACGCCGAGTTCGTCGGACCGGACTACGGCGTCGTCACCGAAGAAGCCCGCGACGCCATCAGACAGGTCGCCCGCGCCGAGGGGCTTCTCCTCGACCCCTCGTACACCGGAAAGACCATGGCCGGGCTGATCGCCCACATCGGACGCGGCTGGTGGTCCCGCGAACACACCCTGGTGTTCGTGCACACCGGCGGCACCCCCGCCCTGTTCGCCTACTCCGAAGAGCTCGGACTCGACGGCTCCGGCTGAACCAGGGGGTTTCCCCATGCAGCTTCCACAACCCGATCCCGCCCGCCTGCAGCGCCGCGACGAGTTGGTGCGCAGACTCCGACGGCTCCTCGACGAAAGCCAGGTCGTCCACCGACAGGAGGACCTGGTGGCGTACGAATGCGACGCCCTGTCGGCGTACCGCCAGGTTCCCATGGCGGTCGTCCTGCCCCGCTCGACGGAACAGGTGTCCGGCCTGATGAAAACCTGCTGCGACCTCGGCATCCCGATCGTTCCCTGGGGGGCGGGAACCGGGCTGTCCGGAGGCGCCCTGCCGCTGCAGGACGGCGTCGTCGTCAGCATGGCGGCGATGAACCGCATCCTCGACATCGACTACGACAACCGCACAGTCACCGTCGAGCCGGGGGTCACCAACCTCGGGGTAACCCATGCGGTCCAGCACCGGGGGTTCTACTACGCCCCGGATCCTTCGAGCCAGCTCGCCTGCACCATCGGGGGCAACATCGCCGAGAACTCCGGCGGCGTGCACTGCCTCAAGTACGGCACGACGACCAACAACGTCCTCGGACTGCAGATCGTGCTGGCGGACGGCGAGGTCGTCGAGATCGGCGGCAAGGGACTGGAGTGCAACGGCTACGACCTGCTGGCCCTGATGACGGGGTCGGAGGGCCTCCTCGGCCTCATCACCGAGGCGACCCTGCGCATCCTGCCGAAGCCGGAGACGGCGCGCGCCCTCATGGCGGTCTTCGACAGCGTGCAGGCCGCCGGGCGCGCGGTCGCCGACATCATTGCCGCCGGGATGGTTCCCGCGGGCATGGAGATCATGGACCGGCTGGCGATCGAAGCGGTCGAGGACTTTCTCGGGTGCGGGTACCCGCGCGGGGTCGAGTCGCTGCTGCTCGTGGAGCTCGACGGTCCCCGCGCCGAGGTCGAGGCCCAGTTTCCGCGGCTCGAAGAGCTGCTGCTGGCCGCAGGGGCGGGACAGATGAAGAAATCGGCGAACGAGGCGGAGCGGCTGCAGCTGTGGGCAGGCCGCAAGGCGGCGTTTCCCGCGATGGGAAGGATCACTCCGGATTACTACTGCATGGACGGCACCATTCCGAGGGGGCGCCTGCCGGAGGTCCTGAGCCGCATCCAGGAGCTTTCCGAATCGTACGGTCTCGCCGTTGCCAACGTCTTTCACGCCGGGGACGGCAACCTGCATCCGCTCGTCCTCTACGACGGCAACCAGCCCGGGCAGCTGGAGACAGCCGAGGAGTTCGGCGCCGAGATCCTCAAGCTCTGCGTCGCCGCCGGGGGCGTGCTGACGGGAGAGCACGGCGTCGGCATCGAGAAGCGGGACCTCATGCCCTGCATGTTCGGGGACGCCGACCTCGACGCCCAGGAGCGCGTCAAGGCGGCGTTCGATCCCCGCAACCTGTTGAATCCGGGAAAGGTGTATCCCGTGCTCCGGCGCTGCGCGGAAGGGCGCATGCACGTGCAAGGGGGGAAACTCTCCTTTCCCGGGCTCGAGCGTTTCTGAGCGATGACCCAGGCGACTCGCGCACAGACACCACTGCCCGGCGACCCGGGCGAGCTGGCCGAGACGGTGCACCAGGCTGCCGACCGCGGGCGCAGCCTGGTGGTCGCCGGCAACGGCACGCGCTCCTTTCTCGGCCGCGGCGGACTGCAGGGGGACCGGCTGGAGCTGTCCGGGCTGGACGGCCTCGTCAGCTACGAGCCGGACGAGCTGATAGTCGTCGCGCGTCCCGGAATGAGACTGGCCGCGCTGGAGCAGCTCCTCGCCGAGCGCGGCCAGCACCTTGCCTTCGAGCCGCCGCACTGGTCCCCCTCGGCAACCCTCGGCGGCACGATCGCCTGCGGCCTTTCCGGACCGCGGCGTTTCAAGGCCGGGGCCGCCCGCGATTTCGTCCTCGGGATCGAGTTTGTCGAGGGCCGGGGGGAGCTCGTGCGCGCCGGCGGCAAGGTGGTCAAGAACGTCACCGGCTACGACCTGCCCCGCGCCCTTACAGGATCCTTCGGGACTCTCGGGGTGCTGACCGAGATCTGCCTGAAGTTGTGGCCGCGGCCGCAGAGCGAGCGCACCGTACTCATCGAAGGGCTCGGCGTCGGCGCGGCGGCCGAAAAACTGATTTCGTGGGCCCGTCTTCCCTGCGAAATCAGCGGTCTGGCCTGGTTCCCGGCAGGCGGTACGGACAACCGCACCTTCGCCCGCGTCGAGGGACTGGAGGAAGCGGTGGTGGAGCAGGCCGAAACACTGGCGCGGGAGGCCGGAAGCGCCGCCGGGATACTGGATGCCGGCCAGTCCCGTCGGACTTGGCGGGATATCCGCGAGCTCGCGGCAATGCAACCGGGGGCCGGCGAGGAACTGTGGCGCTTTTCGGTTCCCCCGAGCGCAGCGGTTTCCCTGGTCGAACGGCTGCGGCCGCAGGGATTGGTGCGCTGCGGCCTCGACCAGGCCGGCGCCACCGTGTGGGCCTTGATGCGTGCCGGCTGCGACCGGGCCGCCCTGCACGCCAGCGCTCTCGACTGCGGCGGCGGGGCGTGGCGGTTCTCCACCGGCCCCCAGGACGACAACAGCCTGGCGTTCACACCCCTTCCGCCGCCGCTGATGGCGGCCAACAGGGCGCTGAAGAAAGCCCTCGATCCCCGCTCGATCCTCAACCGCGGGCGCATGTACCCCGACCTGTGACACCGGGCCGAGGGCGGAGGACGGCCGCACGCGCCCTTTTGACACTCCACCTATCTGTCTTTCTTTTAATTACCAAATTATCCGCAATTTAGACGCTGTTTTCGCGATGCCGGCGCCGATTGCCGGCCCCCGTTTCCCGGCATTCCCGACCCCACATGGACCAGCTGCTCGGCCCCATCCAGAAAGAGATCGACATCTTCGAGCGCCGCCTCGACGAGATGTTGCGGTCGGATGTCGAAATGGTGAATCAGGTGGCCCGCTACATGGCCACCCTCAAGGGGAAGAGGCTGCGGCCGGCTCTCGCCGTGGTCTGCACCAAGGCGACCGGCTCGTGGGACGATCGCGTCATCGACGCCGGAGTCGCGGTCGAGATGATCCACGCCGCCACCATGATCCACGACGATGTCGTCGACCGCGCCGAGACGCGGCGGGGCAAGCCGTCGGTCAACTCCAAGTGGAACGACCACACCGCGGTGATGATCGGCGACTTTCTGTTCGCCCGGGCGCTCTCCCTGCTCGTCGACCTCGGCAACCGCGATGCCCTGGCCGCGGTTTCCGGGGCAACGGAACGTCTCATTCAGGGAGAGATCCACGAGTCCCAGATCTCGTTGCAGCGCGATACGAGGGAGTCCTCCTATTTCGCCATGGTGGGGGACAAGACCGCCTCGCTGATCTCAGCCTCCTGCAAGATCGGTCCCCTGATCGCCGGGGCGCCTGCGCGGACGGCGGAGGCCCTTGGCAAGTACGGCGAGTACCTCGGGCTCGCCTTCCAGATCGCCGACGACATGCTCGATTTCACCGGAGACGCCGACACCATGGGCAAGCCGGTCGGCTCCGATCTGCGGGAGGGCAAGATCACTCTGCCGCTGATTCGCGCCCTCGCCGCCGCCCGCGACGGCGAGGGCCAGCGGATCGAGGGGATTCTCCGGCGCGAGGATCAGGCGGAATCCGACTGGGAGGAAGTCGTGCATTTCGTCGAAACGCAGGGCGGGATCGGTTCGGCCGCAGAGGAGGCCCGCCGTTACGCCGGCATGGCGCGGGAGTGCCTGAAAGGCCTGGAGCCCTCGGTGCCGCTGGCAATCCTCGAAACTGCCGCGCGCCTCGTGGTCGAACGCGAAAATTGAGTTTTGAGGGCGCGCATCCTTCTGGGCGGCGCGGGACTGCTTCTCCTGTTTCTACTGCTGCCGCCCGCGGAAGTCGCGCCTCCCGTGGAGAAGCACCACGTCGCCATGGGCACGGTCGTGCGCATCTCGATGTACGCCGCGGAGAAGGAAGCCGGTGAGCTTTTCACCCTGGCAGCAGGGGAGATCGACGCCATCGACTCGTCGCTGAGCCGGTACCGGACGAACAGCGCCGTCGGTCGCCTCAACAGCGCCGGCAGTGTCGGCCTCGACGACCAGGCGCCCGGATTGCGGTTCGTGGTGGAACGGGGTCTCTACTGGTCGCGCCGAACCGGCGGGGCATACGACCCCACCGTCGGGCCTTTGACGGTGCTGTGGAACTTTCCCGAAGCCGCGGTCCCGCCGGATTCGGCACGGGTCGACTCGGCGCGTGCCCTGGTCGACTTCCGCCGGTTGCAGGTCGGCCCCTCCGGGATCGCCTTGGCGGCGCCGGAGATGCGCGTCGACCTCGGCGGATCGGCCAAGGGATACGCCGTCGACCGCGCCGTCGAGGCGCTGCGCGAGGCCGGTGTCGAGGCGGGGCTCGTCGAGGCCGGCGGCGACATCCGCTACTGGGGGGACAAGCCGGACGGCAGCGACTGGCGGTTGGGCCTGCTGCATCCCAGGGAGCGCGAGCGCTTCCTGGTAGCTGAGGAGGTGGGACTTCCGGCCCTTGCGACTTCGGGAGACTACGAGCAGGCGTTCGAGTTCGAGGGCAGACGCTACCACCACCTGCTCGACCCGGCCACCGGGTATCCCGCCGCAAGGGCGATCAGCGCCTCGGTATGGACGGAAACGGCCCTCGACGCCGATATCCTGGCGACCGCGGCCTTCGTGATGGGACCGGTGGACGGTATCGAGTTCGTCGAGACGCTCCCCAGGGTCGAGGCGGTGATTTTCTACATCGAGGACGGGGCGGCTCTCCACCGGGTATCGTCCGGCCTCGACGGCCGCCTTGAGGAAATGAAACTTCCGCTGAATCCGCTGGAGTAGTGTCCCGGCAATTTCGCGGACAAGCAACTATGGGATACGTGAGAAGATGAGAAAGAACTGGAAGGTTCTCCTGAGTCTGGCGTTGATCGCCGTCGCCGCTTTCTACCTGTATCCGTCGCTCGACTTCTACGGGATGTCGAGCGCGGAACGAGAGACGATGAAGCTCAATTCCCCCGGCGAGTACTTCGACCTCCACGGACGCGCCATCACACTCGGGCTCGACCTGCAGGGGGGAATTCACCTCGTGATGGAAGTGGATATAGAGGAGATGACGGGCGACGAGGCCCAGGATGCGGTGGCGCGGGCGCAGGAGGTCATCCGCAATCGCGTCGATCAGTTCGGGGTCGCAGAGCCGACCATTCAGCGCCAGGGAGTCAACCGCATCATCGTCGAGCTTCCGGGCCTGCAGGATGTCGAGCGCGCCAAGAACCTGATCGGACAGACCGCCCTGCTCGAGTTCCAGCTCGTCGAGCCGGTCGAGGACCGCAACCGCCTGCTGCAGCGCATAAGCGGCCTGCTTGCCGCGGGCAGCGAAGACAGCGCGGCCGCGGCGAGGGACGCTGAACCGGAAGTCGAAGGGGAGGCGGCGGCCATTGCGGACTCGGCAGGCGGGGATGAGCCGGTGAGCCTGTTCGAAACCGGGACCGGGGATGCCGAGGGACTGTTCGAGGAGCCGGAGGAGACAGCTTCCGAGGTCCGAGAACTGTCGTCCCTCCTGCAGGGCCTTGGCGACGACGTCGTCATCCGGGTCGAGGACGTCCCCGCGGTCAAGGCCCACCTCGAAGACCCCCGCGCCGAAGCCCTCATTCCAGAGGACGTCGAGTTCCTGTTCAGCAGCAAGTCCGAGGGGGTCCCGGGGCAGCGGTTCCACAAACTGTTTCTCGTGCGCAAGAAACCGGAGATGACCGGCAACATGATCGAGGATGCCCAGGTCCAGATCAGCCAACAGATCGAGAACCTGGGGCAGCCGGTCGTCGGCTTGTCGACGACGGACGACGGCGTCCGCCTTTTCCGTCAGATCACAGGCGCCCACATCGGGGAGCGGCTCGCCATCGTCCTCGACGGCGCCGTCTACATGGCGCCCGTGTTGCAGACCAAGATCATGACCGGGCGCGCGGAAATCACCGGTCTCAGCAACGAGGAAGAAGCCAAGGACCTCGCCATCGTGCTGCGCGCCGGAGCCCTGCCGGCCAAGGTCGAAGTAATCGAGGACCGGACCGTGGGCCCCTCTCTCGGAAGGGATTCGATTGCCCAGGGGCGGGTGGCCGCGGTGATCAGCATGGCCATCGTCGCGGTATTCATGCTCCTCTACTACCGCTTCGCCGGCCTCGTCGCCAACGTCGCCCTGGCCTTGAACATCCTCTTCGTGTTCGCGGTTCTCGCCGGTTTCGATGCCACGCTGACCCTGCCGGGAATCGCCGGAATCATCCTGACCATAGGAATGGCGGTCGACGCCAACGTCCTGATCTTCGAACGCATCCGCGAGGAACTGCGCTCCGGCAAGACGGTGCGATCCGCGATCGACAGCGGCTACGGCAACGCGCTCTCCGCCATCATCGACGCAAACCTGACCACCTTCATCGTCGGCATCGTGCTCTACGAGTTCGGCACCGGTCCCATCCGCGGCTTCGCCCTCACCCTGTGCGTCGGGATCGCCTCGAGTCTGTTCACCGCCCTCATCGTCACTCGCAGCCTTTTCGAGCTGTACACCGCGAGGGAGCGGGTCGAGTCTTTGAGCATCGGCCCGGTCGGGGTGCTCGCGAACCTGAGCATTCCCTTCATCCACTTCCGAAAAACCGCCATGCTCGTTTCCGCCGCGGTGCTCGCCCTCGGCCTGGTCTCCGTTGCCGCGGTCAACAAGCTGACTCCCGGCATCGATTTTGCAGGGGGCACCCTGCTCGAGCTGCATTTCGAACCCGCGGTTCCGGTCGAGGAAATCCGGTCCAATCTCGGCTCGGTCCCGGTCGGGGACGGCACGCGCGACTACAGCTCGAGCGAGATCAAGCAGTTCGGGGCGCCGGAGAACATACTGATTCGCGTCACCGAATCGGAGGTAGGCACCGATGTCGCCGACGGAATCAAGCAGGTGCTCAGGTCGGGCCTGGGCGCCAACATCGCCGAAGGTGCAGACTGGGTGCGACGCCAGGAGAAAGTAGGTCCCAAGATCGGCGAAGAGCTGACCGGCGCCGCGCTCCGCGCAGTGATCGTGTCGCTGGCGCTGATCCTCGTCTACATGGCATGGCGCTTCAAGCAGTTCCTGTTCGGTATCGCCGCGGTCGCCGCCCTCGCTCACGACGTCCTCATAACCCTCGGCCTGCTCTCGATTCTCGACATCGAGATCACGCTTGCGGTGGTCGCGGCGATCCTCGCCATCGTCGGCTATTCCCTGAACGACACCATCGTCGTATTCGACCGCATCCGCGAAAACCTGCGTAGCGGCCTCCAAACCGGGGGGTTCGCAGATACCCTCAACATCAGCATCAACGAGTGCCTGAGCCGCACCGTGATAACGTCGCTGACGACCCTGATCGCCGTCGCGGTGCTGATGATCTGGGGCGGGGAGGTGATTCGCGACTTCACCCTCACCCTCGCCGTGGGTATCCTGGTGGGGACCTACTCCTCCGTGTTCGTCGCCAGCCCCGTGCTGCTGGCCGGACACGAACGTTCGCAGCGGCGACAGGAGCGGGCGCGGCGGCAGCAGCGCGGCGGCAGGTAGGCTGGCTCCCCGCCGGATGCGCGGAGCGTATACCTGCCTGCCAAGGCCCTGCGGATGAAAAAGGTCGGAGTCGGAGGACTGCGAAGGGCGAGGTCCTCCCTGGGAATTCCTTCGCACCTGCCAAGGCCCTGCGGATGAAAAAGGTCGGAGTCGGAGGACTGCGAAGGGCGAGGTCCTCCCTGGGAATTCCTTCGCAATTACCCCATAACTCCCGCTGGGCGGTATGCTGCCTGCTGCTCTTCATGGCGATGGTGACGCCGGAGCCGCGACCGGGTATCGACTCTGCGTGGTCTATCGGGTTGCTCCTGGCGCTCGCCTTCGTCGCTCAACAGATGGTCCGCAGCATCTCCGTCCCCGACGTCGTCGGCTGGATGGCCGCCGGACTGATCCTCGGACAAGGGGGGATGCGGGTGGTTCTGCCGGCTGCCTCCGGCAGCGTCGATCTCGTCTACGCTGTGGCGGCGTTGTGGCTGGGTTGCTTGGTCGGCCTCGGCCTGGACCTGCGCTGGGAACGGCGCCGACCTCCCCTTCCTCTGGCGATCTTCCTGTCGACCGCGGGGACGGCCGCCGTTTTCGGGGGCGGGGCGATCCTGCTCGCCGGGCTCTCCGTTGAATTCGCATTGGCCCTCGGAGCCCTGGCGACCTTCTGGGGACCGATCGTCGTTTCGACGCTGACCCGGAAAAACGAACCGGTGCTGGCCGCTGCCCTCGGCGCCGGGTTCAGCCTGACACTGCTGAGTGCCGTCCTGCTTGTCGCGGCACAGCGGGATTCGTTCGCCAGCGGCGCCGGGCCAGTCCTGTTGCGGCTGTGGACCTCGGCGGCACTCGGCCCCGCCCTTGCCCTGCTGCTGTGGCGGCTCCGGCTTCTGGGTACTCCGACGGCGTCGGTTGTCGGGCTTGGCGCCGGCTTTCTGCTGCTGGCTCTTCTCGTCCGAGACGCTTACCTGTTTGCCCTGATCGCCGGGCTGGGCGCCGGGGTCGTTCTCGCTGCCATGGACGGATCCGGCCGCCTGCGGCAGATGCTGGAACCGGGCCGCTCCCCGGCGGGGCTGGTTTTCTTTGCCCTCGCCGGCGCCTCCCTCGATCCTGTCCAGCTGGTGACCTCCCCGGCTCCGGGTCTGTACGAGCTTCTGGTCCTGCAGCTTCTCGTGGTCGTCGCGGCGCGCGTTCTCGCACCCTCGGCCTGGCACCCGCTGCCACTGGCCCCCGACGTTTTTTCCCGTCGCCACGGCCTGCTGCTGTTGCCGGCGGGAGCCCTGCTGTACGAGATCGCCTGCCGGCCCGAAGGCGTGGCTGCCCTGTTTGCGCCCCCCCTTTCCCAGCTGGTACGCCAGATCGCGGTAGCCGACCTGCTGCTGTACGCGGTCCTGCTGCCGGCGCTCGCGCGGCTGTTCATGCCACCCGAAGATTTGGTCTTCTTCGAGCCGGAAAAGCCAGCCGAACTCCCCTTGGGAGCCGCGGCCGAATCTACCGAGAGCGCTGCTCGCTGAAACGCTTCGGCCGCCGAGGCCCTGCGCTTTCTCGGAGAAGCAGACAACCAGCGTAGAGCTGAAATCCGGCTTCGACGGACCGGGCTCCCCCGGGACCGGCCGCGTTCAAATTGTGCCGCCGAGGGAGGCAGCCGTACATTCAGGTGTTTGCGGTTTTTTCGACGAAACAGCCCTTCGTGAATGAGATTGCCCGCAAACTGCAGGCCGTCGAGGAGCGAATCGCGCGCGCGGCGGCCCGCTCCGGAAGGCAGCCGGACGCCGTAACGCTGGTAGCCGTCAGCAAATCCCGGTCGGCCGACGAGATCGAGGCGGCGATCGCCGCGGGGGTGACCCACCTGGGCGAAAACCGCGTCCAAGAAGCGGAATCGAAGCGGCGGCGCGTGCAATCCGCCGCCACCTGGCACCTGGTTGGCCTCCTGCAGTCGAACAAGGCGGGCAGGGCCGTGGAACTCTTCGACGTCGTGCAATCTGTGGACAGCCCCCGCCTGGCGGCCACCCTGCAACGGCGCGCCGTCCAGGCGGGGCGCTCACTCGATGTGCTGCTTCAGGTCAACAGCTCCGGGGCGGCCGGGCAAGGAGGAGTCCCCCCGGAGGAGACCCTGCCCCTGGCGGAGCAGGTCGCCGGGATGTCCCACTTGCGGGTTCTCGGCCTGATGACGATCGCCGAGTTCACCTCGGACGAGACTCGCCTGCGCTCCTGTTTCGGGCGCGTGCGCTCCCTGTCCGAGGACCTTGCCAAGGCCGCTTTCGAAGGCGTCGATTCCTCCGTCCTGTCCATGGGCATGAGCGGCGATTTCGAAATCGCCATCGAAGAGGGGGCCAGCATGGTGCGGGTAGGGACGGCGATTTTCGGACCGCGTTCGTCACCATAGGAGTTTCCTTTGTTCGATCACAGTTATTAGGAGTTTCCTTTGTTCGATCACAGTTATTTCCTGATGGGGGTCATCGGGATCATCGTCTCGTTGTTGACTGGTTACATGTATGTGGTGATCGTCGCGGTGGTGATCTCCTGGATAAATCCCGACCCTTACAACCCGATCGTCCGGTTTCTGCGCGCCGTGACCGAGCCTGCGCTCGCCAGGTTGCGCCCTTACGTGCCGAATGTCCTGTGGTCGACCGGACTGGATTTCACCCCTCTGTTCCTGATCCTGCTGCTGCAGATCGTCATCTGGTTTCTGCGCAGCATCCATCTGTAGGGACCGAATACAGCGAGCCGACCTTCAGCTCCCGGCACGCAGAGTAAACCAAGCGGCCGGCGACAGACCGGCAACCAGCGCCATGGTGGAATCCGCCCGCAAACAGAGTCCGCCCCCAATCTTCGATCCGGTGCCCTCCCAGGTCGACTTCCCGGCCCAGGAGCGGAAAACCCTGGAGCTGTGGGAGCAGACCTCCGCCTACGAGCTGTCCGTGCAGTCGAGACCGGAGGCCAACCCTTTCATTTTCTACGACGGCCCGCCATTCGCGAGCGGCCTGCCCCACTACGGGCACCTGTTGGTTTCCATCGTCAAGGACGTGGTGGCCCGCTACTGGACGATGCGCGGATACCGGGTCGAGCGCCGCTTCGGTTGGGACTGCCACGGCCTGCCGGTGGAGAACGAGGCGGAACAACAGCTCGGCCTCCGATCGCGCAAGGACATCCTCGAGTACGGGGTGCCGCACTTCAACGACTACTGCCGCTCGCTCGTGCTTCGCTACACGGCCGAGTGGGAGCAGCTGGTCCGCCGCGTCGGGCGCTGGGTCGACTGGGACAACCAGTACCTCACCATGGACCCGGAGTTCATGGAGTCGGTCTGGTGGGTGTTCAAGCGCCTCTGGGACCTCGGCCTCGTCTACGAGGGCTACAAGTCGTTGGCCTACTGCCCGCGCTGCGCCACGGCGTTGTCGAACTTCGAGGTCAACCAGGGGTACCGCGATACCCAGGACCCTTCGATCACGATCCGCTTCCGGGTGAAGGAGGCGGAAAACACCTCGATCCTCGCCTGGACCACGACGCCGTGGACGCTTCCCGCCAACATGGCCCTGGCGATCGCCACGGACTGCGAGTACGTCCGCGTGCAGCTGCGCGACGGCGAACGGCTGATCCTGGCCCGCGAGCGGCTCGATCCGGTCTTGCGTCAGCGCGAGGACGAGATCGCCGCGGTCGAGGAGCAGCCTGCGGAAGCTCTGCTCGGCCTCCGCTACGAGCCGCTGTTCGACTGTTTCGCAGGGCTCGCGAACGAGGGCGCTTTCCGCGTCGTCGCCGCGGACTTCGTGTCGACCGACGACGGCACCGGCATCGTCCACATCGCACCTGGTTTCGGCGAGGACGACTATCAGCTCGGCCTCCGGGAGGGACTGCCCGCGGTCTGCCCGATCGACGAGGACTGCCGCTTTACCGGCGCCATCCCCGACTACGCAGACCGCTTCGTCAAGGACGCCGACACCGACATCATCCGCCTGCTGCGGCGCCGGGGCCAGTTGTTCAGCGAAAGCTCCCTGGTGCACTCGTATCCGTTCTGCTGGCGCTGTGAATCCCCCCTGATCTACCGGGCCATTTCGAGCTGGTTCGTCGGGGTCGAGGGCATCAAGGATTCGATGCTGGGAGCCAACGAGCAGATCTGGTGGATCCCGGAGCACATCCGAGGCGGGCGCTTCGGAAAGTGGCTGCAGGGAGCCCGCGACTGGTGCATCAGCCGCGACCGCTACTGGGGAACGCCCCTGCCGGTCTGGCGCAACGACGAAACAGGTGAGGCCGTCTGCGTCGGCAGCGTCGAGGAGCTCGAACGGCTCAGCGGACGGACGGTCACCGACCTGCACAAGCAGTTCGTCGACGGCATCGAGATCCCGGCGCCGTCGGGCAACGGGGTGCTGAAGAGAGTCCCCGCGGTTCTCGACTGCTGGTTCGAATCCGGGTCGATGCCGTACGCGCAGAACCACTATCCGTTCGAAAACCGGGAGTACTTCGAGCAGAATTTCCCAGCCGACTTCATCACCGAGTCCCTCGATCAGACGCGGGGGTGGTTCTACACCCTGACTATCCTCGCCGCGGCCCTGTTCGACAAGCCAGCGTACCGCAACTGCATCGTCACGGGCATGCTGCTCGCCGAAGACGGTCGCAAGATGAGCAAGCGGCTGAAGAACTACCCCGAGCCGACGGAGATGCTCGACCTCTACGGGGCCGACGCGCTGCGCCTCTACTTGTTGAACTCTCCGGCCCTGAAGGCCGAGGAGATGCGCCTCACCGAAACCGGCATCAGGCAGAGTCTGCGCGACGTCATCATCCCGCTGTGGAACGCCTACAGCTTCTTCGTCACCTACGCCGGTGTCGACCGCTGGTCGCCGGCCGAACCGCGCGACCCCGGGGCGGCAAACCTGCTCGACCGCTGGATCCTCTCGGAGCTGCAGACCCTCGTCCACGACATCAACGCCGAGATGGAAGCCTACCGGCTCTACCGGACGGTGCCGGCCATGGTCGCCTTCGTCGAGAAGCTCACCAACTGGTACATCCGCCGCAGCCGCCGCCGCTTCTGGAAATCGGAGGACGACGACGACAAGGCGTCGGCGTACGCGACTCTTTACCGCGTGCTGGTGACCTTCGTAAAAAGCCTGGCGCCGGTGCTGCCCTTCGCGACCGAGAAGATCTACCAAAACCTGGTGCGCTCGTGGGACCCCGAGGCCCCCCTGAGCGTACACCTGTGCGACATGCCCGAAGCAGACGAGGAGATGCGCGATTCCGGGCTCGAGCAGCAGATGGCGCTGGCAGCGCGGGCGGTGACCCTGGGACGCTCCTTGCGCAGCAGGCACGAAATCAGAATCCGCCAGCCCCTCGGCCGCGTGCTGCTGCTACCCCCTGACGAAAGCGGTGCCGAAAAGCTCGCCGACCTCGCCGACCTCGTCGCCGACGAGCTCAACGTCAAGGAGGTCGTTTTCGTCGAGGACGAGGCGGAGATCAGCGAGGTTTCCTGCAAGGCCAACTACCGGGCGCTCGGACCCCGTTTCGGCAAGCGCGTGAAGGAGGTTGCGGCTTTCATCGAGAAGCTGACACGCGCCGAGGTGGCGCGCCTGGAAACGGGGGAACGCATGCCCGTCGCCGGAGGTACCATCGGCTCCGATGACGTGCAGCTGACGCGCCGCGAGAAAGAAGGGGTGGTGGTCGCCGTCGACGGCAACCTGTGCGTCGGCCTCGACGTAAATCTCGACAAAGAGCTGATCCGTGAGGGGACGGCGCGCGAAGTGGTGAACCGCGTGCAGAACCTGCGCAAGACTGCCGGGCTCGAGGTTTCGGATCGAATCCGCCTGTGGATCGCGGGTTCCCGTCCGGTTGTGTCCGCCTCCCGGCACCACCGCAACTACATTGCCGCCGAGACGTTGGCAACCGAGATTCGGCTTGACGAACTTCCCGGAGAGGTCCTGCTTCGCAAGGAGAGCGACATCGACGGCGAGACCGTCACCTTCGCCATCGACCGCGCCTGAGCCTTCGAGACTTTCAGATGATCACCACAGAAAGCTGAAAACCGATGGATGCCGTAGATCTGGGGTATTTCAAAAACCTGCTGACCGAAAAACGGGTTCAGGCGAATGCCGACCTCGAAGAGTTGGAAAGAGTCTCTCGCAGCGACGACGCCCAGGAGTCGTCGGAAGACCGCTCCGCGTACTCCCTGCACATGGCCGACCGCGGCACCGACGCCATGGAGCGGGAGAAGAACCTGCTGCTCGCCCAGCGCGAGGGGAACTACATCGATTACCTCGACGAGGCCCTGCAGCGGATCGAGGACGGAACCTTCGGCGTCTGCCGCGTCTGTGGCGGCGAGATCGGCCGCGCCAGGCTGGAGGCGGTGCCGACGGCAACGCAGTGCATCGCCTGCAAATCGAAGGATGACAAGGTCAGCGGCTGGTAACCCGGGCGGCGACGGAAGATCCCCGTGGCAGCGGCTTTCCCTCCCCCTCCTTCTCATTCCCCTGATTCTTGCGCTCGACCAGGCGACCAAGCTCCTGGTCGCCACCGCGATGGCGCGGAACGACTCGATAGAGATTCTCGGCGGTTTCTTTCGCCTGACCTACATCCACAACCGCGGCGCCGCCTTCGGTCTCAGCTTCGGCGGCCCCGAGATCCACACTTTCGTGTCGGTAGTGGCTCTCGTCATTCTCGCCTACCTGTTCCGCACCCTGCCCTCCGATTCAAGGCTGTTGCGGGCGGCGGTGACCATGGTTCTCGGCGGGGCGCTCGGCAACATCATCGACCGCATTCGCCTGGGGGAGGTGATAGACTTCTTCGACTTCGGCATCGGGCCGGACTGGCGCTGGCCGGTCTTCAACGTCGCCGACTCGTTCGTGACCGTCGGCATCGTCATCCTCGCCATCGGCTACAGCCGTCGAAAGGATCCCGAGCCGCGGCCGGGTGAGGGCGAGCCGGGCGTCGCGGAGTCCGAGCGCGTCTCCGGGAGCTGACGCCACCCACTTCACCCCCCGCACGGTTCTCCCGTCGGGACGCTGCAAACTCCGCTGCGCATGTCCCACCCCGGCGCCCAGGTTCGAGTTGTCATTACCGACGAGGAGGAAGGAGAGCGTCTTGACCGCTTCCTCGCCGAACGTTGCGGCTCCCTTTCGCGCAGCCGTATTCAGACGCTGATCGACGAAGGAGTCGTTCGCGTCGGGGGGGAACCGCGGCGCGCCAGCTACAGGGTCAAGGCCGGAGACCGCGTCGACATGACGATCCCCGCCCCCGGCAGGCTCGACCTTCTTCCAGAGGAGATCCCCCTCTCGGTCCCGTACGAAGACGAGGATCTTCTGGTTGTCGACAAGGCCGCCGGGATGACCGTTCACCCGGCTCCCGGATGCCGGACGGGAACGCTGGTAAACGCCCTCCTCCACCGCTGCCAGGATCTTTCCGGCATCAACGGGGCCCTGCGGCCCGGCATCGTCCACCGTCTCGACCGCGACACCACCGGCCTGATGGTCGTCGCAAAGAACGACCGCGCCCACCGCCACCTCGCCGCCCAGCTCGAGGCGCGGACCCTCAGCCGTGTCTACACCGCCGTCGTCTGGGGAGATCCGGGCGCCGGGCGGATCGAAGCCGCCATCGCCCGCAACCCCCGCGACCGGGTGAAGATGGCGGTTCGCGACAAGGGACGCCGCGCAGTCACCCATTTCCGGACCTGTGAACGGTTCGCGTTCCTGAGCCTGATCCGCGTCGAGCTGGAAACCGGCAGAACCCACCAGATTCGCGTCCACATGCAGCACGCGGGTCATCCCGTTTTCGGCGATCCCGTCTACGGGGGACGCTCCCGACTGCGCGGAATCGCCGCGGAGCACCGCTCCCTCGCGCGGCAGGCGCTCGAGCTGATCGGGCGCCAGGGCCTGCATGCGAGCAGGCTCGTTTTCGAACACCCTTCCACCGGAAAGACCGCGGGCTTTTCCTCGCCGCTGTCGGAGGATATGGAGAGGGTCTTGGAGCTGTTGCGGAGGCAGGCGTGATTGCACGCCGTCTGTTGCCGGTCTTCGCGCTGCTCTCCCTGCTGGCCGCCTGCGCACCGGCACCGCGCTACACGAGCGAGCCCACCGGTGGCCGTGCGGTCGTGGAGGAGCTGCGGGCCCGCCAGCGCGCCCTGCGCAACAGCAGTCCCCGGCGGTTGCTCCAGGTGACTAACGGGTACCTCGGAATACCCTACAAATGGGGAGGAACGACCCGCAGGGGGATGGATTGCTCCGCCATGGCTCGGGCCATCGTGCGCGAGGCTTACGGAATCGAGCTCCCCAGAACCTCGAAGCAGATGTTCGTCGTCGGCGCCCCGATCAACAGCCGTGACGACCTGCGGCCGGGAGACCTCCTCTTTTTTCGCATTGCCGCCTCCGGCCCGGGCATTTCGCATGTCGGCATCTACGTCGGGGATGACCGCTTCATCCACGCCAGCCTGAGCCGGGGCGGTGTGATCGACAGTCTCAACCAGCCATATTTCGGCAGCCGCTACGCGGGCGCCCGCCGGCTGACCCACTGATTTCCCCCGCACAAATGCGCGCCCTGCTGCAGCGCTCGAGAAGAGAGGGCCCGCTCTGGATAGGCACCGCCGTTGTCGAGGGAGCCTGGCTGGTTCTCGCCGCACAGGGAGACCTGCGCCCTGTCGTGCCCCGGTTCTGGATGCTGTTCGCCATCGCCTTCGCCGGTTATCTCCTGGGGGCGGCATCAGTTGCGCGGCAGCGCGGCTCACTGGCCGCAATCCTGATCGGCGCCGCGGTTTTCCGCCTCACCCTGCTGCCGGCGGCTCCCAGTCTGTCGGACGACATCTACCGCTACCTGTGGGACGGCCGCGTCCAGCTCGCCGCAATCAATCCCTATCTGCACGCCCCCGGGGATGCCGCCGTGGAGGGGCTGCGAGACGCCCACTACCCCCACATCAACCACAAGAGCGTGCCGACGATCTACCCGCCCCTGGCGCAGCTGTTCTTTCTCGGTGTTTCCGCGGCCAGCCATACCGTGCCGGCGATGAAGATCGCCCTTCTCTGCTGCGAGGCGCTGCTGGCCGCAACCCTGATCCTCCTGCTGCGGCGCATCGGGCGCGACCCCAGATGGGTCCTCCTCTACCTCTGGAACCCGCTCGCCGTGCTCGAGATCGCCGGCAGCGGCCATATCGACGCCCTCGGCAGTGCGCTGCTGATGGCGGCCGCCGCCCTGATGCTGGACGGCCGCCGGGCCGCCGCGGCCCTGACGCTGGCTGCGGCCGTGCTCGGCAAGCTGTTCCCGCTGCTGGCGGCACCGCTCTTCTGGCGCGAGTTCGGGAAGCATGATGGGAAGGACCTGCGCGCCTGGCTCCGCCCCGGGGGCCGCCTGCCGTTTCTGCTTCTGCCTCTCGGGGTCCTGGCCGGGTACGCTCCCTACGCCGGTGCAGGTACCGGTCTTTTCGACGGCCTGTCGGCGTACGCGGCGAGATGGCGCTTCAACGACTCGGTTTTCCCTGTCGTATTCGAAGGGTTGCAGCTTGCCGGGGTCGAGACCGATGGGGCCCATGCAGCCGCCCGCCTGATCTGCGCCGGTGGGGTCGCGTTCGCCTGCGTTGCGGCTCCCGTGCTCATCGCCAATCCGCTGCGTGTGCTTTTCGCGGTTCTGGCCGTCTTCATTCTGTTCTCCCCGACTCTGCACCCCTGGTACCTGCTCTGGATTCTCCCCTTCCTGCCGTTTTTCCCCAGTCCCGCCTGGCTCTGCCTCTCGGGGCTGGTGGTTTTTTCCTACGAGGTACTGGAACGCTACGTCGAACTGGGCGTCTGGGAAGAGCAGGCGTGGGTCAAGTGGGTCGAGTTCGCCCCCTTCTACCTCCTACTCGCCGCGGTCCCAATCCTGCGCGGACGGCTTCCTTCTTTCCGGTGGTATGCCACCGCGGATGGCGAATGAAACGGGCAGAGCCCAGATAACTTCCCCGCTGCCCAGACAGGCCGCCGCGGCAGGCAAATCGCGAATATCCGCGGAGCCTGTTGATCCCCTTCTGAACTGCGGTCCCTTGCGAATGAACCGTCTTCACCTCTGGATCCATCCTCCGGCCTCCATTGCGAGCCTTGGGCTTTGCGTCGATCCCCCCCCGCAGGAGCGACTTTCATGCGGATCATATGGGGTCCTGCAGGTCACTGCTTATATTCTCGAAGTCGATTTCGCTGCCCCCTTGAAGCGCGGCTGGAAAAACTGCCGGCAAGTGCAGCAGAGCGACCAGTAGTCGCACCGTACTTGCCGGCACCGGGGCCGGCTGGAACTCCGGGCCGAATCGGAGAGCAGTGCGGTCGCATACCCGTCCCCGTTCCGAAGGCGGATTTCAGCCCGCCGTCTCCGGCATTGCAGACAGCCCATGGCAACCAATTTTTGCAAGGTCGCTTCAGAATCGGGAAGAATCGACGCTTGCCGGCCGGGCACGCGCCTCGCCCTGCCCCCTTGCGCCGCGCTGGTTGTCGGGGCATGCCTGGTTTGGAGCGGCTGTTTCGAGGTGGTCAAGCGCCGCCCCGATGCCGAGAAACCTTGGTGGGAGAACCCGGGGAACCGGCCGCAAGGTGAGATTGTCCAAGAAGATACGGCCCGTGGAGTCGCCCCAGGTTCTCCCGTGGACGGCGGTGGTGCTACGAGCGCCGTTGCCAGTTCCGGAGACTCGCTACCGGTGAATCCTGCGGCAACGGAACCGGCCTTCGCAGCCGGGATGGACGGACCCGCCTCAACTGCGGAGGAACCGCCAAGTCGCGGTCCCGGGGGTGCCACAGGGGGAAGTGAGATCTCCGGCCACTGGGGCCCGGAGCGGGATCGCGAGCTGAAATCGCTTCACGCCGCGCGCGGCCGCAGACAGAAGGAGAACGTCGAGCGAGTAAACGAATACGCGCTCTGGTGCATCGAGAACGGAATGTGGAAGGAAGCGCGGTTCCACCTCGAGAAGGCGCTCGCCGCGGACAGCGTATCGGCGAGCCTGTCCAACAATCTCGGCGTCGTGTACGAGCGCCTTGGAGAGCGGGAGAAAGCCGAGCTGGCCTATCAGCGGGCACGGGCTCTCAATCCCAGGCGAGAGGCGTACAGGACCAACCTGCGGCGGCTGCAGGGACGCAAGTCGAGAGAGATTCTGAAAGACGGGGAACAGGTCGATTCGCTGGCAACGGAGCTGGAGGATCTCGGACTGGATGCTCCCGATGCCCCCGTCGGGTCCGGCGACGACGCTGGCGAGAGTGGCGACCCGGACGGGCAAATTCCCGGAAGTGAACCGGAAAGCAGGTGAAAGTTTTGAAACCCGGCATTCAAAACATCGGCCCCCTCGGAGCACTCTTGGTGAGTCTCCTCCTGGGCGTGGGCGAGGTGGCCGCCCAGGACGTCGTGTCCTCCCAATTGCGCCAGGGGTTCGGCAAGAACAAGGTGCGCTACAAGGACTTCGACTGGCACGAGGTCGAAAGTGAGCACCTGCGGCTGCTCTACGAGCCGGAGTTCGAGGATCTCGCCGACCGCGCCATCCTCTTTCTCGAGGAGGCCTACGATCACATCAGCGCCCTGATGCGCCACGAGCTGTCGACGAAACCGCCGATCGTCATCTTCAAGTCGCACTACGAGTTCCAGCAGACCAACATCATCCAGGCCTTCCTTCCCCCAGGGGTGGCCGGCTTCGCCGAGCCGCTGCGCTACCGCATGGTCATCCCCTTCGACGGCGACCTCGACAATTTCCGCAACGTACTCGTGCACGAGCTGATGCACATCTTCCAGTACGACATCGTCAACCGCGGACCCGTCAAACGGATCACCAACCCGATCGCCCGCCCACCCACGTGGATCATGGAGGGGATGGCGCAGTTCGCCGAAGGGGAGGCCGGAATGGGCACCATCGACGAAATGGTGCTGCGCGACGCCGTCCTCACCGACGAGCTGATTCCCCTGGAGGTCATGGACTCCTCCTGGGACTACCTGCCGAATACGTTCCTCGCTTACAAGCAGGGCCACAGCCTTATGGAGTACATGGCGGCGAACTACGGCCCGGAGAAGATCAGCCGCATCCTGCGCGTCTGGGACAGCCGGACGGACACCGACAAGCTCCTCGAAAGGCTGCTCGACGTCGACATGAAGACCCTCGACGAGCGCTGGCAGGCGCACATGCGCAAGAAGTACTGGCCGCTGCTTCAAAACCGCGACTACGTCTCGGAGTTCGCCACTCGGATCGTGCAGGATGACGACATCCATTCGCTCTACGCGGCACCGCGCTGGTCGCTCAGTGGCGATATGCTCGCCGTGCTCTCTACCGACGGCGTCGAGCAGCACGTCGACATCATCAGGCTGCGCAACGGCACCGTGGTACAGCGCGTCACCGCCGGGATGCGCACGGCGATCTTCGACGACCTGACTTTCGGTCAGGGCTCGGTCGCCTGGGCTCCCGACGGCCGCACCATCGCCTTCGTCGCCAAGAAAGGGCCCAAGGACCTGCTGCTTCTGTGGGACCTCTACAACAAGGAAGTAACCGGAACCATCGTCTTCGAAGACCTCGAGGTCATCCGGGGCCTCGATTGGGCTCCCGAAAGCCGGCGCTTGGCGTTCGTCGGCACGGGGTACGGCCAGAGCGACATCTATTTCGTAGACGTCGACACCCGCCAGCTGACCCAGGTAACAGGCACTCCGACCCGCGAAGATTACCCGGCATGGTCCCCGGATGGCGCCAGGATCGCGTTCAGCGCCAAGCGCAACGGCCAGTTCGACATCCGCGAGTACGACGTCACGACCGGCCGCACTCGGGGCCTGATTTCCAGCCCGACCGACGACTTGTGGCCCCAGTGGCTGCCCGAGGGCAACAAGATGCTTTTCGTCTCGACGCGCGAGCGCATAAACGACCTCTTCGTCTATCACCTCGAGACGGGGAGGGAGTTCCGCATAACGCGCACCATCAGCGGCGTCATGTCGCCGGCGCTGTCCCCCGACGGCAAGCAGATCGTGCTGGGAACCTATTATCACGGCCGCCAGGAATTGTACCGACTCGACATGCCGAGCTGGCCGGAAATCAAGAGCAGGAATGCCCAGTTCGCTGCCCGGGTATCCGGGCCGGGCCGGGCTGTTGCCGCCTCCCCTCAGGCTGCGTCGCCCGAGGCCCCCGCAGCCGCGGACACGTCCACGTTGGCGGCGGTCCTTCGTGATGCGCCGCTGGACGGCCTCGCCGATGCGGCTCCCCCTCTCCTGGAGCAGGCGGCCTCCGGTCAGGGGAAGGCGGTCAAGCTTGCGGAGGTTTCTCAGCCGCTGGACGTCGTTGCCGGGATTCCCGAAACCCCCGACTCCCCGGAGGAGGCGGTCTCACCGGCTCCGGCCTCCGTTGGTATTCAGCTCGATTCCAGTCTCTCCGGGGATGGGACCCTCGCCCTGGATGAACTGCCGCGCCGGCGCTATACACCCAGGCTGGAGTTCGACGGCGTTTCTTTTCAGATGGGGTATTTTAACGGCTTCCTGTCCGGCATCGCCCAGTTGAGTATGAGCGACCTCCTCGGCAACCACTCGCTGGTGATGTTCACCGACTACATCGGCTCGCGGGAGATCAACAACGACTTCACCTTTGCCGTCGGCTACAGCTACTTTGGACGCCGCCCGACATACAGCGCCACCATCTTCAACTGGAATCAGTATTTCAACGACCCCGAGAACCGCCTGTTCTTCTTTCGCGGCCGCCTGGTACGCGGATTGGTACGAAGCCGTCAGGGGGGGCTGTTGACCGACGCGACCTATCCCCTCGACATATACCGCCGCGTCGAGTTGAGCTACTCCTTCGTCGACGAGCGGCGGGAGCTGGTTTGGCCGGATACGGAGACTATCGAGAGCTTCAGCACCCACCTGTTCAAAACCGCCTACATCCACGATTCCCTCAACAACGGCCTGCTCGGGCCGACGTCGGGCCGCAAGTACTACCTCTCGGTCGGGCGCACCCTGGTTCTCACCGGCGGCGACCGCTCATTCTCCCATATCGAAGCGGACTACCGCCACTATATCCGCCTGGGCAGGTGGTCGGTGTTGGGATTGCGCGGCGTCGGCGTCGGCTCGCTGGGAAGGGACGGGCTTACCTACAATCTCGGCGGACCTTCCTGGGTCCTGCCCTTCTTTCCGGGCTACAACCTCAACGTCGGACCGCTGCGGGGGTACCCGTTCTCCCAGTTCACCGGGAGCCGCGTCCTCCTGGTCAACAGCGAGGTCCGCGTTCCCTTCATACGCAACATTACCTTCGGCTGGCCCGGAACTTTCGCCATCCCCGCGGTCGACGGCAGCTTCTTTTTCGATCTCGGCGGAACCTGGAACGACGGAGACACGCTCGACCCGTGGCCGCTGATGCCGCCGGATGCCCCTCGCGAAGAAGAGGGAGAGCCGCGCAAGCTGCGCGCCGGAGTGGGGTTCGGCCTGCTCGTCTACTTCCTCGCTCCCATGAACTTCGAGTTCGCCCGCCAGACGGATATGAAGGACTTCTCCGACTGGCGCATGCACTTCAGCTTTGGCAAAAGCTTTTAGTGTCGCTCTGATAGGCGCCGCGTTCGCCGTTGGTCTGGCCGGTTGCGCCGGCCGCTCCGGCGGGGGCTCGTTCAAGCAGGTCGAATTCCGGGCGCCGGCCCTGCCCGACCCGGAGCTCTCCCCACTGCTCGAGGGCGTGGAGACTATCGGCGTCCTGTCCGGGACAACCATCGAGGCGGTTCGGGGCGTGGACATAGAGAAGGTGATGGGCCGCCTGACCGATGCGACCTCCAAGTCGCTCGGCCGCAACCTCCCGGAGAGCAGCGTGATCACCCAGGACGAGATCCGCTGGCATTTCAAGGAGGTATTCTTCGACTCCACCTGGCTTGCCGCCGAGGAGAATCGCACCGCCCTGCGAGATGAGCTGGAGATCGACGCGGTGATCTACGTCGTCCTCGAAGGCTTCCAGGCGCAGATGACGCCAGTATCGCCGAGCCCTTACGGAATGGTTCACACGCCGGGAATGAACATCTCCGTCGACCTGGAACTTTCGCTTATCAACCTGAGGACCGGGAGGTCCTGGACCCAGCAACGCCAGCGCAGCAGCAACTGGCAGCCGATGCAGGTCAACCTGCTGGGGGGCGGGGACGGCGGGGAGCGCCAGTTGCTGTCCGCCCTGGCGAGGCCGCTGAGGCAGTTCCTGGTGCGCGTGGCACCTCCGCCGACGCTGGAGGGCCGGCATTTTGACCTCTCGGGAGAGTGAGCCGAACTGACCGCAGGCGCCTCAAAGGACACAAAAGAAGGCGGATGGCCCGAAACGGGTCATCCGCCTTCTTGTCGTGCGATTTTCGCTAGCTGAACCTGAAGCTAACGGCGGCCCCGCCTGCTCCCGGCATTCGACTCGCCCGAAGATTTTTCCGTCGCCTGCTTGGCGGCCGGGGTGGAGGATGTTGAGGTTGTCTCCCGCTTGGTCGTCGGTGCGGTTCTGGTAGCGCGGGGAGTGTTGCGACGCTGCCAGTTCTCCTTGTCGGTTTCGATCCTCTGCAGCCGCACGGCCTCTTCATCGATCGTCGGCAGGTGATCCTGGGTGGTATTGGTGAGGACCTGGATATCCCTCAGCTGCTCCTGCTCGAGCTCCGACGTGGTCACCAGCGCGTATCCTGGAGGTACGTAGACCCCGTTGGGGTCCCCGTAATATGGATCATAGCCGTAGCCGTAGGGACCGTAGCCGTTGTTGTAGTACGGATCGTTGCCGTAGCCGTAAGGCACCCCGTAGCCGCCATACCCACCGTAGGGGCTGCCATAGGCCCCCATACCGTAGGCGCCGTACTGGGAGTGATACCCGAAGACCGGGAAACCCTGGCGGCCATAGTCGTACGGGCTATCCCATCGGTCGCCGTCGTCGAAACGCCCGATGGTAGGTGCGTATTTGTCCCTGAGGTTCTCCTCTTCCCAGCGGGCGTAGCGGGCATCCTCCCTGGCATCATCGGCGGCGTACGGCGATTTCAGCACCGTGTAACATCCGCCCAACGACAAGGCGACGACGACCAGAGCGACGACCACGATTCCTTTGTCTTTGTTCATGATGAACACAACCTCCTGTTTTTCAGCTTGTTGTGTCTTTTTTTGGCACCCGCGGCCCGACCCTTCACATGCAGCCTTCTCTTCAATATACACCCGGTATCGATTCGATCCAAGCCTCGCGCCGAGGTCAGAAGTGATATGACAACCCTATGAAGACCCGGTCGACAGTGACCTCCTCCTGCAAGGGACGCTCCAACCGTTCGAAGGTTCCGTGGTTCCAGGCGAGATTCACTTCAACGGCCTCCTCCATTTCCAGGCCGGCGCCAAAGGTCAGGAAGGCGCGGTCCCGCTTGGCTGTTATGCGGGGATTCGTCTCGTCGTCCTCCTCCAGATTCGGATCGCGCGGACCGATGAAGGGAAGCGGGTCGGTGTAGTACCCCGCGCGCAGGTCGAGCGCCACCACCGGCACCTGCCACTCAACCCCGAAGTGGTAGCGGGTCCCGTCCCGGTACTGAGACTCGAAGGAGGTGTTTGCCCGTACTTCGCTTTCGTCCTTGCCGCGATACTCGGTCTGCGTCCACTCGGCCACGTGGACACCGGCGGCGAGCAGCAGCCCGGGAACGGGACGCAGCGACGCGCCCACCCCGAACTCGAGCGGCAACGAGATCTCGTAGGAATCCCTTATCTGATCGTTCGGGGTTTCCACCACCGAGCCGTCGTCGTATTCGATCGAATTCCAGCCTTCGTTAGGAGGTGCCTTGAAGGTGTAGCGGACTTTGTGCGTCGGTCCGGTCCCGACCGTCGCCCCGAACCGCACCACCGGCGACCGGACCATGGCGCCCAGGGTGACCTGGTAGGTCGTCTGGTAGTCGTCGACAAAGACCTCTCTCGCCGTGAACCGCCTTTCGAGAAAGTGGTCCTCGTCATCCAGCGCTTCGTATTCGTTGACCGCCTCGTCCTCCCCGGAAATCAGGCTGGCGGCGACCCCGAGGGAGATCGAAGGGGAGACGTCAACCGCGGCCGCCACCGTGGTCATGGCGAGCTCCCCTTCATGGCTGAAGTGGTTGTCATGCGACAGACTGTTAATGAAAGCCTGCTCCCGCAGGCTCCAGTCGAAATCCTTGACGCGATTGAAGCCGGCGGCGAACACGAGATTGCCCCTGTACACCGGGTAGGGATAGACGAACCCGAGCGAACCGAAGCGCGTGTTGCTGAGCTCGGAACTCGAACCGGTGCCTTTCAGCTCAGAGTCGTTGGTGACCCCGTTGCGCAGGAAGGCGACATGGACTTCCCGGCCCTGCACCTGCACCAGTCCGGCCGGATTCCAAAAAGTTGCGGTGAAATCATCCGCTACTCCTGCGTAGGCTCCCCCCATCCCCATCGCCCGCACCCCTACCCCGGCGAAGTGGTCCACAGCGCGCTCCTCCTGGGGGAACGCCGGAATCGCCAGCACCAACGAAGTCAATGCCATAATCGCCCGGGATGTCAGCATTTTCAGAACTCCTCGGTATAGCGGATGGATATCTCTCTGCTGATATCGGGATCCGCCGATAGTTGCCGATAAATTACCGGGACTCCGGATTCCGGCGCGTCCCGATTTCTGAGAACGTTTTTCAGCAGAATGCCGATACCGATGTTCGGTACCGCAGACCAGTATGCGCCGACGTTGAGGTAGCCCTTTCCCGATCCCAGCGAGTCATCTCCGTTGTCGTTGATGGCCAGGTCGTACTCGCCGACGATCGACAGCTGCCTGCCGATGCTCTTGTCGACGCCCAGCCACCCGGACAGATCCCCGTCGTCCTCGTCTTCGCGGGTCAGGTTGATTCCGGCATGAAGGCCGAACTGGCCCACGGCGGAGGAGTAGTTCTTGCTGAACGCCGCGAACAGTCCCTTCGATTTTATCTGGTAGCGGTTCTCTTCGTAGGCCCCGTACCCCTGGGTTTCGTATCCGATGGCTACCCCCGGCATTGCCGAACTCTCCTCGATCACGCGATAGCGAGCCGCGGCCTCTACTCGGGGATACCAGGAAACCGCGTCGTCGCCGATGATCTCCGTGCCGCCGAAGGAAAGGCCGATCGCAATGCGCTTCAGGATCCCGGCGTTCACCTCGCCGATTACACCGCCGTTCGAGAACAGCCGCAGGTCCACGCCGAAGCGCCCCTTGGAGGTCAGTCCGGCGGTCGGGCTGTCGACCAGCCGTACCGGCTCCGCCTCTTGCGCCCAGGCGCTCGCGCAGAGCAACAACACGGTGAAGATCATGCTGGTCGGATTTCCTGGCAGGTGCGGCAATCTGGCTCTCTCCGTAGTCAGCTTGTGCCGATGCCGAGCTTGCAGAAGCGCAACGACCGCGACCCGGCCCCGACGTACTCCATTTCGACCTGCCAGCGCCGCGGCGGCAGCCGCTCCGCAGCCCGCTCCGCCCACTCTACCAGGCATATGCCGTCTCCGTCGAAGAATTCTTCCGCCCCGAAGCTGTCGAGCTCGCCGGCACCCGAGAGGCGGTAAAAATCGAAGTGATAGATGGAAATCGCAATGTCCTTGCGAAGTCCGGAGTACTGGTTTATCAGGACGAATGTCGGGCTGTTAACGGTCTCTGAGACCCCGAGTCCGGCGCAGATGCCCTGTATGAAGCAGGTCTTGCCGGCCCCCAGCTCTCCTGTGAGGGCGACCAGCTCTCCGGGACCCAGCAGAGCGGCGAAACGAGCCCCCAGAGCCCGCGTCTCCGCGGCCGAATGGGTCGTTGCCGCACCACCGGTGAAATCCGGATCCGGCCAGGAGGAAGGTACCTCCACGAAGGCTTCCCTCGTCATCGCGGCTCCAGGGTGACCACTGGCAGGATCATCTCCTCCAAGGAGATGCCGCCGTGCTGGAAGCTGTCTTTGTAGTGGCGCTGATACTCATTGAATTTCCTGGGATACACGAAGTAGAAATCTTCCTTTGCGATCAGGTAGTTGCCCCCCAACCCGGCGTTGGGGAGTCCGTACGCGAGCGGTTCCGCAATCAGCAGGGCGTCCTTCGAATCGCAGCGCAGGTTCCGCCCCTTTTTGTAGCGCAGGCTCGGGGATGTCTGACGGTCGGCGTGGACCATGGTCGCACGCCTGCCGCGCACGGCTCCGTGATCCGTCGTCAGGACGACGACGGCATCCATACGCGCAACCTTCTTCAGCAGCTCGAACAGCGAGGAGTGCTCGAACCACGACTGCACCAGGGAGCGGAAGGCACTCTCCTCAGGGGCTATCTCCCGCAGGAGCTCGGAGTTGGAACGGCCGTGGACCAGCATGTCGAGAAAGTTGTAGACCAGCGCTACCAGCGGGGAATTCGCCATCGAATCCACCCTGCGCGCCGTATCCCGCCCCTCTCCCGCCTCGAGGATCTTGGTGTAGCGCGTGGGCCCGGCGAGTTCGATCCCCGCGGCAGCGATCAGGTCGTCAAGAAAGCGGTGCTCGTGGCGGTTCAGGCTCTGTTCGTCGTCGTTTCCCGCCGACCACAGCTCTTCGTATTTCGACGCTATTTCGCTTGGAAAGAGGCCGCTGAACAGGGCGTTGCGGGCGTAGGGCGTCGCCGTGGGGAGGATCGAGTAGTAGTGCGACCGCCGCACGTTGAAAAACTCCGAAATCAGCGGTTCCACCGTCATCCAGTGATCGAGCCGCAGGCAATCGATGACGATGAAGAAGACCTGTTTCCCGGCTTGCAGATGCGGCGCGACGTTCTCGGATACGACATCGACCGACAGCGGCGGCGAGTCCTCCTCGCTCCTCACCCAGGTCGGGTATTCCCGCTCGACAAAACGGGCGAACTCCTGGTTGCACTCGCGTCGCTGGTCCTCAATCATCCGCATCAGTCCGCGGTCGCCGATCCGCGAGATCTCGATGTCCCACTCGCACAGCAGACGGTGGATGTCGATCCAAGTGTGCCACGTCTGGGCTCCCGAAAGCCATTCGCGGATCTGGTTGGCCTGCGACACGTACGCCGGACCGGCCTGGCTCTGGCGAATCTGCCTGGAGTCGAGGATTTTCCGGCAGGCCATGAAGATCTGGCTCGGGTTGACCGGCTTGGTCAGGTAGTCGTCGAGGCGGCGGCCGATGGCCTCGTCCATCAGGTGCTCTTCCTCGTTTTTGGTTATCATGATCACAGGGACGTTGGGATCCTGGTTTTTCACTTCCTCGACGGTAGCGAGGCCGTCGAGCCCGGGCATCATTTCGTCGAGCAGCACGATGTCGAAATGCTCGCGGCGCATCAGTGCTATCGCGTCCTCGCCGTTGCTGACCGGGGTTACCTCGTAGCCGCGCTCGTTGAGGAACAGGCAGTGTGAGCGGAGCATGTCGATCTCGTCGTCAGCCCACAACACCTTGCGCCGATTCGACTCCATCATTTTCCCCTTGACCGCGGTTCGTCGGCGCAAGTGCCCTCACCCCGGACCGGCAGCTCTATCTCGAAGGTCGTCCCCCAGCCCGCGGCGCTGTGGGCGATCTGGATGCGGCCTCCGTGGTACTCCTCCACGATTCGTTTCACGAATGCCAACCCCAGTCCCCAACCCCGCTTGCGGGTGCTGAATCCCGGTTCGAAAACACGGGCGATGCTGTCGGCATCGATGCCGCGCCCGTTGTCGCGGACAGTGATGCTCACGGTGTCCGGGTCGCGCAGGCGGGCGCGCACGGCGATGGTTCCGTCGTTCCCCCCGATGGCATCCATGGCATTCTTGAACAGATTCTCGAATGCCCAGCCCATCAGCTCCGCGTTCAGTGGAACCGGCGGCAGATCGCCGAGGTCGACTTCGAAGACATGGCGCCCGAACTGGGGGCCGCGTCCGCGGAAATAACCGATGGTTTCCGAGAGCACCGAGCCGAGGTCGGAAGGGCGCAGCTCCGGCACGGAGCCGATCTGGCTGAAACGGGATGCGATCTGGTTCAGCCGCCGCATGTCCTTCTGCATCTCCTGAACGATGCCATCCCTTTGCTCCCGCATCTCCCCACGGCCTCCCGCCATCAACTCCAGCCACCCCGCCAGCGACGACAGGGGGGTGCCGAGCTGATGCGCCGTCTCCTTCGCCATGCCGACCCATATCGAGCGCTGTTCGCTGCGGCGGATGTTGCGGAAACCGATGTAGCCGACAAGGCTGAAGATCGCCAGGACTGCCAGTGAGACCAGGGGGGCGAAAGATATCTGCCCGATCATGTCGGACTGACCGAAGTGGATGAACTTTTCCGTGCGTATGCGGAACGAAACCGGCGGGGACCCGGCTGGCCATGCCGCGGCGGCGCGCTGTACCTCCTCCAGGGCAGCGGAAGAGCGATCGGCGGGCAGGCGGCTGCCGCCCCAGACCGCTGCCTTTCCGGAAGCATCGATGACGAGGAAGCGGTTCTCGTCCAGGTACAGAGTGCTGCGTCCGTCTGCGGGGACAGCCAGCGAATCCGGAGTCACCGTAGCACGAAGGACCCGCAGCATCGCGGCCGCCTCCGCAGCAGCTACCTCTGTGGAATCACCGCCGGCGGGAAGATCCTTGCGCGCCCAGGTGACTATCCGGCCTGACAGATCGGTGAGAACGAGATTGCTGCCGTCGAAGTAGACCAAGCCGCGAGCCAGGGGAGACTCGAAAAAACGCACCGGTTTATACCGTGCGTCCATCTGCTCGACGATCCGCCGCAGGCGCGCCGCGGCCGCTGCGGACGTGTCGCCCGCCGCGGGGAGGCCGTCACCTTTTACAAGCACGACCTCTCCCCGGTGGTCTGTGACTATTATGGGGAAGTCGATCTCTGGGTTGAAGATTACGGTGTTCCAGATCTGTTCCGAGACATCCTCGTGCAGATGGTGGGACGAGGCCAGACCGTAGAGGTTGGCGTAGAGGGCAACCCTGTTTCTCTCCTGCCGCCTCAGCTGGTCGATGACGTACTCATTGTAGAGTAAAAACGCCATGATGGAGAGGATGCCGCCGAGGAAGAGGAAAATGCGGAAGGTCGGTGACGGCCCCCATGAAGAGACGATCTTCGAGAGCCACCGGCGCGCTCGAGAGCCCGGCGTGGCCTCTTGGGCTCCAACCGGCGACGGTGCGCCGCTCCTGCTGCCGGGGCGCCGGCGCCTTGGAACCGGTGCGCCGCTCCCCGGCCCCCGGTCGCGCTGCCGGGAACCTGGGGAGCTGATGCCCTCGCTGCCAGCCATCTACCCTGCGGCCCGTCTGTCGGCGGCGTTTTCGATTGCCGTTGCCCCTTAATACATAAACTACAACAACTTGAACACCTGTAAGGTAAAGCGGTTCCGACGATTGCGATACAAGCTGGCGGCCTGTTTGCGTTGTTCTCCGGCCCTGTTCCTGGCCGTCGCCGCCACCTGCCCCGCTGCAACCGAGGCTGACACCAGCGATGCGAAGGCGTCCCATATTGCGGGCCAGGAGTACGAACCGGCGGAAAACCGTCGCGTCCGCCTCGAACGGTTGCTCGCCCTGTGCGGTGCCGGGGCCGCCATCCATTATCTCGGGTTCCGCTATTTCGACCGCGCCTGGTACCAGGGGGAAAAGCGCAACTCGATCCGCTGGATCAACGACTGGTCGGGAGATACCTACCTGAACCTCGACAAGGGCGGCCACTTCATGGGCGGCCTGTTTCTCTCGA
Source organism: Candidatus Latescibacterota bacterium (assembly GCA_965223905.1). Classification (GTDB taxonomy): domain Bacteria; phylum Latescibacterota; class UBA2968; order UBA8231; family UBA8231; genus CBDCXV01. Next base: position 661,061 of record CBDCXV010000009.1, on the reverse strand, counting down.
GCCTGTTCTCGAGTGCTTATTCATGGGCGGGGTTCGGCACCATGTCGGCAACCTCCCTGGGGACCCTCACGAGCTGGGGGGCGCTGTTCGAAATCGAAATGCGCGACGCCTATTTCGTGCACTGGGGGTTCAGCATTCCGGATTTCTTCTTCAACACCCTGGGAGCGGCGGTGCCGCTGGTTTACGCCACCTGTCCACCGAGCCGCGCCTTCGGCTTCAAATTCAGCTACTGGCCGTCCCCCCTCTATCGGGAGCGCGTCCAGCGCTCGCGAGAGGAGCGGCCTCACACCGATCACCTGATCGACGACTACCAGGGCATGACGTTCTGGATGACAGTGGCCCTCGAGCAGCTTCTTCCGGAACGGGGGGCTCGCATCTGGCCTGATTTTCTCGGACTGGCGCTGGGATACAGCGCCATCGGTCTCCACGGGAGCAACGTCAAAAGCAAGGGGCCTTTTCGGGAGTACGAAGATCTTCCCGACGGGCGACCGGAGGTCCTGATCGCCTTCGACTTCGATGCCCGATTTATGCCTGGTGATGCTGCCTGGTGGAAGCCGCTGAAATCCCAACTCAACTGGATCCACCTGCCCGCTCCTGCGATCCGGTTATATCCCGACCTCAGGTTCTACCTGATGCGCAGGTAGGTTGAGGCGATCAACGACCGCGGGAGCTGCGGATTCTCCCTTGCGGACGGATCGTCTGGCCGGCGTGCTCTGGGGATGGCAGCCGGCCGCCGGGATACTACCCCTCCATCGGCAGCAGCTTTGCGGACTCCAGGTTTTCCGGCTCTTCGACTTCGCCGGCCGTCTCCATGACGCTGTTGCCGTGGAAGACGGCTCCTTCGGAGACCGACAGGGAGCTGGTATGGACATCGCCGATGAAGCGCGCCTGGCTGTCGAGGCGGACCTTTTCGGCGCGCACGGTACCCCTGACTATGCCGTTTATGTAGATGTCCACCCCTTCGATCTGGGCGTACGCTTCCCCCGACTGGCTGATGGTCAGGGCTCCGGAACAGGATAGCTCACCCTTGAAGATGCCGTCGATGCGGACGCTGTTGTCAACCTTCATGGTGCCCTCGAACAGGGTGCCGTTGCCGATGATCGTGTTGAGGGGTTGTCCGCTTCCGTTAGCGGTGCCGTTCTCTTTCCTTCCAAGCATTTTACGCCCTCACTTTCCCATGTTGCGGCCTTGACGACCGGTCTGCGTTTTGCCTGCGCCTCTTCTTCTTCTTGCCCACGGGTTTGCCGTTTTTCCCGTTTACCGCCAACCTTGCGCGCACCTCCTCCTGCTCCTGCAGCCGCTCTACCACTACCATGACCGCGGCGCTCGTCTCATCCTCGACCGCATCGGCGTCGATCACCGGAATGTCCTCCTGCACGTAGCGGCCGACGAGGTATTCCTGGATGTGCATGATTTGATCGAGGTTGTCGAGGTATCGATTGGGCCGCCGTTTGGGGGCTTCGCGAGCGCGCTTGGCGAAACGCGCTGCGTAGGAAGCGCGGTCGCTCACGGCCAGGCAGAGAGGAGCCACGAACACCGCGTCCCGGGTCGGGGAGAGATCTATGTACGGGGATAGGACGTGCACGCCGTCGATGATGACGCTGCTGTTCTCCTCGGTGCAAACGGGCGAGGATGGCCTGAACGCCGACGGCGACGACCCGGGCCTGTTCGTTATATCCCTCGATGACGGCATCGGATGTGCCTGAATCCCGAAGGGAGGACCACGCTGAATAGGAGGAGGTGTGAATCGCCGGCATGAACTCGGGCGCCAGTGTCAGACGCATGATCTGCCGGATATCGTCGGTGGCCACCACGCGGGGTATGTTCAGCAGGTGGGCAAGGTCGATCGCCAGCGATGTCTTGCCGACCCCGCTCGCCCCCCCGATGAGAACCAGCGGCTTGTCGAGGTCTCCCCACGCCCGCCAGACCTGGTAGCGCTGCGCATAGTCCACGCCGTGCCGTTCCCCGAGCAGGCCGGCGACGAGCACCTGCAATTCCCCGTCCGGTATGTTACCGCGCCGGCTGTCTATCAGCTGGGTCTCGATGTCCCAGGCGATTTCGAACGACTGGTCCGCCGGCAGGCCGGAAGCCTGGATCGAGTTGGACAACATTTCCCTGGAGAAGGGCCTGCTGCCGACGGTAACGTTCATGGGCCGCGGTTCCCAGAAAACGAGGTCGCCAACCAGCTGGTCCTTGTGATGGGTGGCGAGCAGCTGCCGGATGACGCGGGTGATCTCCTTCTTGTCGACATCCGTTTTCTCGCGCAGGGCGGCGCGCACATCATCCGCCAGCTCATAAGCCTGATCGTAATCGAAGCCGAGCTGAATCAGGTGATGCACGAGCATTCCCCGCATGAAGGGAATGCGCCTCTTGCCGTCGATTATAGTCGCCATACCGCCGCGCGAATCGCGAGAAACTGCCGAGTCAAATATTCATATGTTGTTGTTTGTGGTAAGTATACATCGACTTCGGCGGGCCGGGCAAGAAGCGTTCCATGCTCGACCCGGATGCTGGCGGCCCGGCTTGGCGCCTGATTGCGGAGCGGGAAATCCGCTCCTGCAAGGACTGCCGCAGGGGTCCTCAGGCGTTTGCGAGGGAGGGCTGCAAGCGGGATATTTTCGAACCCGAACAACACACGTCCCCCTCGTTCGCGGCCCCGGTCGCCCGGGGCCGCGCCCTGACGGGGACCCGGAGAAAGTCGAAATGTCGAACCCACTGCTGGACCTCCAAAGTCGCGGCCAGAGCGTCTGGTACGACACCATCAGCCGCGGCATGATCACTTCCGGCGAGCTGCAGCGGTTGATCGCCGCTGACGGCGTGCGCGGAGTGACCTCGAACCCGGCCATCTTCGAGAAAGCCATCGCGGGATCGAGTGACTACAAAGGAGCCCTGGGACACCTGGCGGGGTCGGGCCGGTCGCCGGTGGAGATCTACGAGACGATCGCTGTCGAGGATATCCAGTGGGGAGCCGACTTGCTGCTGCCCGTATTTGAAGAGACCGGAGGCAGGGACGGTTTCATATCTCTCGAGGTTTCGCCACACCTGGCCAGGGACACACAGGCCTCCATCGACGAAGCCCTCAGGCTGGCCACCGCGGTGGGTCGCCCCAACCTGATGATAAAAGTCCCGGGTACCCCCGAGGGAGTGCCGGCTGTCGAGCACCTGATCGGTGAAGGACTGAACATCAACATCACCCTGCTGTTCTCGCGCCGGAACTACGTCGAGGTCGTCGAGGCCTACATGGCCGGCCTGGAAAAGCTCATTAGCCGCGGCGGCGACCCGGGCGCGGTGGCAAGCGTCGCGAGCTTCTTCGTCAGCCGCATCGACACCATGGTCGATGGGCTCATCGAGAAGCGCATGGAAGGAGCGTCCGCCTCCGAAGGGGAGGAGCTGCGCAGCCTGCTGGGCAAGGCCGCGGTCGCCAACGCCAAGCTGGCGTACCGCCGGTACGGCGAGCTGTTCGCCGAAGGGCGCTGGCGCACCCTGGCGGCGCAGGGGGCCAGGCCGCAGCGGTTGCTGTGGGCAAGCACCAGCACCAAGAATCCCGAATATCGCGACGTGATGTACGTCGAGGAGCTGATCGGAGCGGAGACGGTGAACACCATGCCCGAGGCGACGCTGAAGGCATTCAGGGACCACGGGGAGGTGCGGCATTCCCTGGAAGAGAACCTCGACGAGGCGCGGCGAATCATGGACCGGATCGAGGAACTGGGTATCTCGATGAGGGAGGTGACCGACCAACTCCAGGTGGACGCGGTGCAGCTGTTCGTCGAGCCGTTCGACAAGCTTCTCGCTGCCATCGAGTCGCAGAGCGAAGCAGTCCCGCTCCGGGCCTGAGCCCCGGCGGACCGGCGACATGAACGACGCGGAACGAAAGGCAGCCGGAATCCGCCTGCTGCTCATGGACGTCGACGGGGTCTGGACCGACGGGAACCTGTTCTACGTTCCCGGACCGGACGGAGGCATGGTCGAGGTCAAGCAGTCGCACGCGCAGGACGGCATGGCGCTGCGCTGGGCGCACGCGTCGGGACTGTCCAGCGGTCTGATCAGCGGGCGCGACTCCCCGGGGGTTACCCATCGCGCGCAGATGCTCGGCATCACCTACATCCGCCAGGGATTCCTGGAGAAAATACCTCCCTACGAGGAGATCTGCGCCGCCGCCGGTGTGGGTGACGCGGAGGTCGCCTACCTCGGAGACGACCTTCCCGACATTCCTCTCATCGACAGGGTGGGCCTCGGCGTCGCCGTGGCCAACGCCCGTCCGGAGGTCAAGGAACGGGCCGACTACGTAACGACCACGCCGGGGGGCAGCGGGGCGATCAGGGAGGTAATAGAGCTGGTGATGAAGGCTCAGGGGACGTGGCGGGAGGTGCTGGCAAAATACGGGGCCGGGTAAACGCAGCCCTTGCGGGGGCCCTGATTCCCGGCCTCGCCGGGGGTGGCTAGCCGATTATCCGGGCCAGCTGGGCGGTGATCTGGCCCAACTCCTCCTCCTTCAGGCAGAGCGGCCCGAAGGCGACGATGCCGTCGCGCACATGCGATGGGTTGGCGTGAATGGCCGGGGCCCCGTCCTGCAGCTCGCAGACGACCTGCATCGCCGTCTTTCCCAGGCCGGCTTCGTCCAGTTTCAGGTGTACCACCGGGATCTCCGAGCGCTTCGGATCGTCGACCAGCAGCGCTTCGCTCCACCGCAGGCCGGCGAGCGATTCCTGCAGCGATTGCATCAGGTCTAACCAGCGCCTCCGGCGCGCCACCCCATCCTCCTCGACGAACAGCTCCAACGCCGTCAGCAGTCCGACGATCTCCTCCTTGCCCACCTTGCAGGGACGTCCGATGCCGTGATGCGGCGCGCCGGGCAGGCGCTCCTTGTCGATAAGGACCGCCGGGGGATTCCACTGCTCCCAGTAGATATCGAGATCGAGGTGCTGCAGGGCCGCGGCCTGGATGAGGTCGCGTCGTCCGCACAGTATGCCAGAACTCTGCGGACCGCGTATCGCCTTGCCGCCGCTGAAAGCCACGAGGTCCGCCCCCTCGACGATGAAGCGCTTCAGGTTACCCGCCGGCGGCAGCTGACCGGCGGCGTCGACGATGACCGGGACCCCTGCGGCGCGCGCGACAGCGGCGACCTCGGGCAGTGGCGGTTGCGTATGGCTGTACGCTACGTAGCAGATCGCCGCGGTCTGGTCGTTGATAGCCGCCTGGATTTCCCAGGGTTCGGCGTCCCGGACCCCGGCGCCGCTGAAGCGGTCGGAAATGCCCACCTCCACCAACCGGATTCCGGCCGTGCGAATCGCGTGGTCGTAGAAGTTGCGATGGCTGCGCGCCATGATCACTTCGTTGCGCATGCCGGTTGTGTCGGGAAGCCGGTTCATCCTGTCCGGGTCGAGACCGGTGACGCAGGCGGCGGTTCCGAGCAGCAGCCCCGCGGCGGCGCCGCTGGTCACGTAGCCCGCCTCCGCCCCGGTGATCTCGGCGATCCTCTCGCAGGCCCTCCCCTGCAGCTCGGCGATATCTACGCAGAACTGCGATGCCTCGCTCATCGCCGCCGCCACTTCCGGAGGCATGATCGAACCACTGAGGCGCGTCGACGGACCCGCGGCATTGATGATGGTGCGCACTCCGAGCCGGGAGTACACGTTTCCTCGCACGTTGCTCATCGACTGTGCCGCCTCCTGGGATCCGCACTTCCCTGGGTATCCGTGCAACCGCGGTTCTCACCCGCTCCGCCCGCCGGGTAGTCCAGACCGGGGGCCGGGAAGCGGTCGCACAGTTCCCTCACCTGCCCGGCAATCTCCCTGTATAGCGCCCGGCGTCCCTCCAGGTCGAGGGTGCCGCCAGCCCTGGCGGCCGCCACCTGCTCCATCCAGTCCGCCAGCTGAAACATTTCCTCGTCACCGAAGCCCCGGCTGGTGATCGCAGGCGTGCCGATGCGGATGCCGCTGGGCCGGCGCGCCGGCCGCGGATCTCCCGGAACCAAGTTGCGATTGCAGACGATGCCCGCTGCGTCGAGGGCCTTGGCCATCTGGTGGCCGGTGAGCCCCTTGTTTGACACGTCTATCAGCAGCAGGTGATTGTCGGTTCCCCCGGACACCAGGTCGAAGCCGCGCGCGCTCAGCGATGCCGCAAGGGTCCTGGCATTGCTGACGATCCGGGCCGCGTACTCCTTAAATGCCCCGGACGCCGCTTCCCTCAACGCCACCGCGATCGCCGCGGTCACGTGGTTGTGCGGACCGCCCTGCAACCCGGGAAACACCGCCTTGTCCACCGCTTCCGCGTATTCGGCGCGGCACATGATCATGCCCCCCCTCGGACCCCGCAGGGTCTTGTGGGTCGTCGTCGTCACGATGTCGACGTGCGGCACCGGGCTGGGGTGGACGCCGGCGGCGACGAGGCCGGAAATGTGGGCGATGTCGGCAACCACGATAGCGCCGGCATTGCGTCCGATCTCGGCGAAGCGCTCGAAGTCAATGACGCGCGGATAGGCGGTGGCGCCGCAGAAGAGGAGCTTCGGCCGGTGGCGCTGCGCCAGGTCGGCGATTTCACCGAAATCGAGCCGCCCACTCCGCGGGTCTACGCCGTACGACACCGGTTCGTAAAACCTGCCCGAGACGCTGACCTCGGCCCCGTGAGTCAGGTGGCCGCCATGGGCCAGCGACATGCCCATGACCTTGTCCCCCGGCTCTGCGAAGGCGACGTAGACCGCCTGGTTCGCCGGGGATCCCGAGTACGGCTGGACGTTGACGTGCCCTGCTCCAAACAGCTCCTTCGCCCGCTGCACGCACAGCTCCTCGAGGCGGTCTATCTGCTGCTGCCCCTCGTAGTAGCGGTCCCCGGCGTACCCTTCGGAGTACTTGTTGGCCAGGATTGAGCCGGTCGCCTGGAGCACCGCGCGGCTGCTGTAGTTCTCCGACGGAATCAGGCGGATTTTCTGATGCTGGCGGCGGTTCTCGGCGTCGAGGATGCCGGCGACATCCGGATCGGTCTCTCTGAGGCTTGGCATGCAGCCTGATCTGTGCGAGTATTCGCTGCTGGACGTTTTCGGGGGGGCGAGTCAACCTAACCAAGGCCATTTTCATGAGCAAGTTTCTCGGCATCGACGCCAGCACCCAATCGATGACCGGACTGGTCATCGACTTCGCGACGGAAGCCATCGTGGCCGAGGAATCCGTTCTGTTCGACGAGCACTTCGGCGACCGCTACGGGGTCGAGAACGGGGCTCTCGAGCTCGCTCCGGGAGAAGTGCACGCCCCTCCCCTGATGTGGGTCGAGGCCCTCGACCTCCTGCTCGAAAGGCTGAGAGACAGGTGCGATCTCGCTTCCATAGCCGCGGTCTCCGGCTGCGGCCAACAACACGGCACCGTCTACCTGAACGCAGCCGCCGGCTCCGCCCTGGCGCGGCTCGGCCCCGGGGAAACCCCTGCCGAGGCGCTTTCCGGCATCTTCTCGCGCGCCACCGCACCTATCTGGATGGACTCGTCGACCGCGGCTCAGTGCCGGGAGATCGAGGCTGGCGTGGGAGGCCGGGAATGGCTCCTGGAGCTGACCGGCAACGCCGCATTCGAGCGCTTCAGCGGCCCCCAGATTCGCAAGTTCTTCCAGACCGACCCCGAAGGCTACAGGGCAACCGCAACGGTCTGCCTGGTCAGCTCGTTCATCGCCAGTCTCCTTGCGGGACGGCTGATCGGAGTCGATCCCGGCGACGGCAGCGGCACCAACCTCATGGAGATCCGAACGCGCAGGTGGAGCCCCGAGGCGATGGCCGCGACCGCACCCGGGTTGTCTGCCAAGCTCCTGCCAGTCGCCCCCTCCGACCGCCCTGCCGGCGCCATCAGTCCCCGGTTCGCCGGCCGCTACGGCTTCGCTCCCGGATGCCAGGTGCTGCCTTTTTCGGGGGACAACCCCAGCAGTCTGATCGGCCTGGGGCTGGTCGAGCCGGGGCAGGTGGCGCTGAGTCTCGGCACCTCGGACACGCTGTTTGCCTGCATGGGGGAACCGCGGGTTTCCACTTCGGGAGAGGGGGCGGTCTTCGCATCTCCCGACGGGCGCAACTACATGGCCCTCGTCTGTTTCATGAACGGCAGCCTGGCAAGGGAGGCCGTCAGGGACGAGCACGGCCTCGACTGGGAGATGTTCACCGCCGCCCTGCGGCGCACCGGAGCGGGGAACGGAGGCGCCTTCATGCTTCCCTACTTCGACTCCGAGATCGTTCCCCGCGTCACCGTGCCAGGGGTGGTTCGCAAGGGACTCGACCCCGCCGATGCCGACGCAAACGTCAGGGCGGTAATCGAGGCGCAGGCCCTATCCTCGCGGATTCACTGCGAGTGGATGAAGGTGCCGGTACGTTCGCTTTCGGTGACCGGAGGGGCATCGGCAAACACCGAAATCCTGCGCATCTTCTCCAACGTGCACGGAGCCCCCGTGCATCGCTTCCGGACGACCAACTCCGCCGCTCTCGGGGCGGCGCTGCGCGCCGCTCACGGTCACTTCAAGCAGGTGGGGACGGAGCGCAGCTGGCCGGGAACAATCGCTCCGTTTGCAAAACCGGTCCCTGGTTCGACGCTGCTGCCTGACGCTGCTGCCCGGGCCGTCTACGACGATCTGGTCGAGGAGTACCGCCGCCTGGAGAACCAGTACTCGGGATGACCTATCAACCCCGGCCTGGGGTGCTTCTTCTAATCCGGATGCCGCTGTAACCTCACCCGGTCTTCGCAGCTGCCCGTCAACCCAAGCACTCTCCAACCGATTCGTCCGGCCCGCTGATCAGCGGGATCCGATCCGCGCCTGGTAGGCGACGATGGCGGCGGCGACGTGGACGTTCATCGATGGCCCCTTTCCGTACATCGGGACGAAAACCGAGCCGTCGCAGTCCCCCAGGGTCGCCGGCAGGACTCCCTTAGTTTCGTTGCCGAGGACCAGACAGGTGCGCTCGGCATACGGATAGTCGAGATAGCAACAGGTTTCCCGCGCCGTCTCGAGAGCCACCAGATGATGCCCCTCCGCCTTGAGTTTCTTCGTCGCCTCGTCGATCCTCGGAATGCGGCGCCAGGGAACGCGGCGGTCGTGTCCCCTCGAGGTGCGGTCGATCTCTTCGTGAGGTGGGGTGGGGGTTTTTCCCGTGCAGACGATTTCGCTGGCCCCGACCGCGTCGGCGATGCGGAACATCGAACCGACGTTGCGGGGGTCATCGAAGTTCTGAAGCAGAAAGGAGATCTCGCACCGGGGTGGGTAGTCGCGAGCGGCCTGCTCGAAGAGCCGGCGGATCTCTACCTTGCGGAGAGGCAGCATCGCTTTGCCCGGTTACCGGACCGGTGCGGTCTCAGAATTCGATCTGCTTGTACTTGCGGATGTGCTCGACCATGGCGGTTTCCACCGGCAGCCGCTCCATGCTGGAGGCCCCGTAGAAACCGTTGACGCCGTCGGTGTTGCTGAGGACGTACTCGGCGTCGGCCGGCATCGCGATCGGTCCGCCGTGGCAGAGGACGATCACCTCGGAATTCACTTCCCGCGCGGCATCGCATATCGCCTGCACCCGCTCTGCCGATTCCTCCAGGCTCAGCGAGGTCTCGGCCCCGATCGAACCACTGGTGGTCAGTCCCATGTGAGCGACGACGATGTCCGCCCCGGCCGCGGCCATCCGTGCACCCTCGCCGGGGTCGAAGGCGTACGGCGTGGTCAGCATCCCCATCTCTGATGCCAGGCGGATCATCTCGACCTCGAGACCGTACCCCATGTTGGTCTCCTCGAGGTTCCGGCGGATCATGCCGTCGAACAGCCCCACCGTCGGGAAATTCTGCACCCCCGAGAAACCGACCTCCTCGACCTGTTTCAGGAACACCTCCATGCGACGAAACGGATCGGTGCCGCAGACCCCGGCAAGCACCGGAGTGTCCTCGACGATCGTAAGCACCTCTCCTGCCATATCCATGACGATGGCGTTGGCGTCGCCGTACGGCATCAGGCCGGCTAGGGAACCGCGGCCTGCCATGCGAAAGCGGCCGGAGTTGTAGATGATGATCAGGTCGACGCCGCCTGCCTCTTCGAACTTGGCGCTGATTCCGGTGCCGGCTCCCGCACCGAGGATCGGCGTCCCCTGATCGATCAGCTTTCGCAGGCGCGCCAGGACTTTATCTCTCGTGAAAGCCATTGCATTTACTCCTGTCGCAATCGCCGCGAGGGTTCCAGTGCCACTCCATCCAGGCGGCGCAGCTCCGCCTCCGGCCCGAAGGGGGCGTAGATGGCAATCATCTCCAAGGTATCCTCGCCGCTGTTGATGGTCGAGTGGTACAGCGCCGTCGGGATGTGGACCAGGGTTCCGGGGCCGATCTCTTCCTCCACCTTGCCTTCGGGCAGCTCGACCGTCTGCAGGCCGGTGCCGCAAATCACGTAGAGGATCTCCTCGCTGTACGGATGGTTGTGGCGTTCGTGCCCCTTGCCGGGCTCGAGCCTGACGACGCCGGCACTGAAGCGTTCGGCAGCGGTGACGTTCGGCTCCGACAGCCAGGATAGCCTGCCCCAGTCGAAGACCTGGGTCTCGACATCGTCAGGCTGGACGAAAGTCAGTTTTCTGGACATGGATTCTCTCCGGACTTCCTGATCCCCGTGGCGGTGTTCCCGAAGTCAAAGACTCCTTCATCCCCCCGTCCCCAACATGATTAGTACGTGGCGAAGCGTGGAATGTCCCATGACCCCGAACCGAGCGCTGCCAGATTCCGCCTGCCAAGTAGAATCCAAAGCTCGGGTAAGGTGTCTCCAGGCGCTTTCGGGAAATCGGGGAGGATGCAATACGCCCTCTTATAACGTTTCGGCGTTGTTCCCTGTATCAATCCCTGTATCAATCCCGGTTCCGCGATATCAACTCGAGCATCAGCTCTACGGCGCGAGCGGAGAATTCGGGGTCGTTGATGTTTGAATCGATCTCGTAAACGGGGATGTCCTCCCTGAGCCCGGACCTGATCGCCTCGAACATGGCGAAATCCGCCTCCCGATCACAGAACGGCTGCCCTTCTCCGTCCAGAATCGACACTCCCTTCAATGGCAACAGGAAGGCAACCGGGCCCTGCGCCTGGTTCGCCTTCTCTGCAAAGGCGGCCCCCATGCGCCGGTTTTCCTCGACATTCGTGCGCAGCAAGGTCACCGATGGGTTCCACTCGTACAGTGTCCGGCCGGCATCCCGGTAGTGTCGGGGCACCGTCTCGATGCCGTGGAAGTTGGCCATGTCGACACATCCGGGTACGATCAGATGCGGTATGCCGCGGCGGCCCGGGGCCGACAGGCGACCCTCACCGGCGTCGAAAAACCCGCCGCATACCGTATCGGCCCATTCGGTTGTCGTGACGTCGAGCACGGCATCGACGAGCCCCTCGTCGACGAGAGCTTCCATCGTTTTCCCGCCGGTTCCCGTGGCGTGGAAAACCAGAACCTCGTAGCCGTGGTCGGAAAGCGCCTCGACGCACGCTTCGACGCATTCGGTGGTGTTGCCGAACATCGACGCGGCGACCACCGGCCTGTCGCGGCCTCCTCCTGTTTCCGGCTCCGCCTCGACCATACCGCAGATCGCTCCCGCGGCGCGCGCATAAATGATCCGCGAGACGCGGTTGAGCCCGGCGACGTCTACGACCGACGGCATCAGGGTTACGTCCTTGAGCCCGACGTACGCCGACGTGTCCCCCGAAGCCACGGTCGAGACGCAGAGCTTGGGGACACCGAGCGGCAGGGCGCGCATTGCCGAGGTGACCACCGTGCTGCCGCCGCTCCCTCCCAACCCGATGACGCCGTCGAAGCGGCCCTCCGCATGCAGTCTTGCGGCGATGACTCCGGCCCCTGCGGTCATGACCTTCATCGCCGCGCCGCGGTCCTGGCTTGCGCGCAGCTCCACGAGGCTGCCCCCCCCGGCACTGGCGACCTCGGAGGCCTCGACATCGACGGGGAACAGATCGGTGCTCCCGAGCACGCCGCAGTTCACCGTCAGTACGGAGTGCCCCCGTCCGGTAATCTCGGAGCGGACGAAATCGTAGTCCGTTCCCTTGGTGTCGAATGCTCCTATCAGCAGGATTGTCTTGCTCATCCGCGTTTCTCCGGTTGCTGGCAGAAGGAATGGACCATCAGCGAGGACCGACCTGGGACCGATTGAAGCAGCGTTGAATCGCCGCTATTTCAGCCCTGCCGGAAGGCAGGAGAATCACGGCCGGAATCTCGCCTGTCAAGGCGTTTCGGGGCGGTGGCCGTCGCCATCTCCCCTCGCAACAGGCAGCTTTTCAACCGCTTCGAGGCGGGCGACACTTACCGTCGCAGTTGCAGGATGCCCTTGATCCGGCCCCACGTCGACGCCGCGACTGCAGTCGCTTCCGGTTCCGGTGGGTGGCTGTCTGGATCCGCGGGATTGGTTACCGCTTCCGGGTCTCCCGGGGGATCGTCGCCGGAGATCCAGGTCCCCTCCGGATCTCCGAGCTCTTCGCCGTTGGTGAAGCCGTCTTCGTCGGCGTCGAGCCCGGCGAGCTCGGGACCCCAGATGACCGAACCCGAAGGACCAGCCTCGGTAAGGAAGCCAATATCGATCATCTCCCCGAAAGAATTGCGGGCTCCCCCGCCGGACGAGTTAACGTGGCAGTTGGCGCAGCCGTTTTCGCCACCGTTGGGAATCTGGGCAACCCGACTGCTGCGGGCATCGACGCCGACTGCGAGGAAAACCAGGCCGCAGGCGAGAATTCCGGCTGCCCGCGGCCGGGACAGGGTGTGCTCCCGATCGATCAATGGAACCTCCTTTGCTGGGACGCGTGACTGGCAACCGGTGGTGGCCCAATGTTGCCTGGCCCTCAGGTTATGTCGACCAAGGTATCTCCGGGGAAATTTCAGACCCGGCCCACCGCTGCATACGGGTCCTCGATGGGTCCCATTCCTGGAAGAGTGGAGCCAAGTGAAGGCGTTCACCGAGGATCGGGAACCAGATTGAAAAACCCGCGCGGAATCACTTCCGCGCGGGTTTCGATTCGACTGAAAGGCCCGGTCAGCTCATAACCGCAGCCGGCCCCTCATGCGGATCTCGTGCTCCGGATCGGAGCCGAGGCCTTCCGCCCGGCTGATGCCGAGGTCCAGCATCGCACCATGCATGTCGAAGGCTCGCATCAAAGCCGGAGCTGGAGTGTAACCCAGCGCCAGCCGCAGCCGCGTACGGCCATATTCGTTGCGGTCCATCTCCAGCGCCGGGGTCATTACACCCCGCGCTGCAGCGAGGCCATAACCGATACCGCCACCAAGCGTCGGAGCTCGAAGCCTGGAAGCGCCAGCTGCCCCGTTCCTCAGTTGAAGGGCCTGATCCCTCCACAAGGAGCCGCTTCCTTCGGCCCTGCCCCAGCGCGGCGACAGCGACATCGACATCCCGGTGCCATCCGCGTGCGACCGCACCCGGATGCGCGCTCCGAAGCCGGTTTCCTTGTAGCCCGAAGCCGAGTGCATGGCCAGCATGCGGCCCCGCGCCTCAATGTCGAGGCGGGCGCTGCGGTAGCGCGAACCGGCCGCCACCTCGACGCCGGATCCTGCGTCCCCGTCACCGCCGTCGTAACGGCCGCTCAGCTCGCCGAACGGCTCCAGACCGCCCGCCATACGACGCGCCAGCTCCACGCCCATTCGGGCGCGCTGCACCGACGACACCGGATTATAGGACAGGGAACCGGTGCCGTTGGCGGAAAGCCACTCCTGCGCAGCATCTCCCAACAGGGTCAGTCGAGTCTCCATGCCAGTCAATGGTTTGCGCATACCCAACATCAGCAGCCCCATGGTGAGGTCTCCCTCGTCCGTCGTGCCGCCCAGATGGGCGCGTTCGTTTGTTACTTCACCCGAACCTACCCCGGCGATGGACCACAGCTCCAGACCGGAAGCCAGCGCACCTCGCATGTACGGATAGACGCTCGTCAGACTCGTCGTGAAGATACCGCTGCCACTCATGTCGGAATCGGTGAAATCGTACTCCGCCTCTCCGCTGCTGCTGGCCACCGAGACACCGGTCAGCCAGCGACTGCCGCCCAGCCAGCTCTTTCCGAATTCGCCATCCAGGCCCAGGTACACCGAGCGCAGATCGCCCTCGTACGAGTTGGACTCGCCGCCACTGAAGGCCTGCTGATCGCCGGCACCCCACAGGCTCCAGCGCATCTTGGATGACGGCTCGGACATGGACTGGTCACTCATGGCCCCGGTCCACTCGCCGCTGTTTCCACCCTCTCCGCTGTTGAGCGCCACCGCAAAGGTTCGGCCCCACAGTTTGGAGGTCGGCTTCCGGTGGGAATCCCCGGGACCGCCAAAGCTGCCAAAATCGCCGGAGCCATCCAGGGCCGCGTCCAGATTGTCGAACCACTGAGCCCCGCGGCGAGCCTCGTACCTGGAGGCCTGGGAAGAGCTCATGGATGACGCCGCTCCGGCCTCGAAGCGGCGGCCGATCACCCCAGTCAGACTGCTCAGCCGTGCCCGAGCCAGACCGGCGAGGACGTCATTGAGCACGGCGCGCTCTTCCGGGGCGGTACTTACAGTGACGGAAAACTTGATATCCGCCGAACCGCTCGAATTGGTCGCCGTTACCGTGACCCTGGTAAAACCTTCACGGTTCGGTGTCACCTCGGCAGAGGCCCCGTCGGACTCCACGGAGGCGACCTCGGTGTCGCTCGACTCGAACTGGTAGACCAGTTCCTGACCGCTGAACAGCCCGTCTACATCGACACTGACCGCATTTCCGCCTGCCAGCAGCTCGAGAGAAGGCAGTAGATTCAGCGCCGTCGGCTTCGCCAGGGTTATGGTCAGCCCGAAGGTCAACGAACCTGTGTCCCCGTCGGCATCAGTGGCGGTATAGGTGTATTCCGTGCGCTCCTGGGCCACGGTCGGGGTGCCCGTTATCTTCCGCGACGGCGGGTCGAACGACAGCCCAACCGGCAAATCAGGCGTCAGCGTGTACACCAAGGCGCCGTTTCCGCTTGTGGCCTTCGGCAGCACCCACGCGGCAATCGCCACATCGGTGATGTAATTCCGGTCCTCCACGCTTTCGGTGAACTCCGGAGTCAGGTCCTCCGCAACCGCCAGCGAGAAGGCAACCCCGGCGACGTCGCCATCCTCGTCAATCGCCCGATACACGTAGCGGGTCCGCTCGTGCGGCGTCGTCGGGGTACCTGATATCGTCCGCGACCCCTCGTCCAGCGATACCCCTGCCGGCAACTCAGGCGTCAACGTGTACCTCAACTCCCCGTTGCCGCCCGAAGCCTGCGGCAGCACTATCGGCTCGATCTCCGAGTTCTGCGTCCAGGTCTGATCCCTCACCCCTTCGGCGAAGCCCGGCATCAGGTCCTCGATCACCGTCAGCGCGAAGGTCAGCTCCACCGCGTCGCCGTCCTCATCCGTAGCCGTGTAGGTAAAGGTCGTCTGATCCATCGGCACCGTCGGCGTCCCCCGGATCCGCTGACGAGGACCCTCGAACATCAGACCGTCCGGTAGCTCCGGAGACAGTGTATACACCAGAACGCCGTTGCCCCCTTCCGCAACCGGAAGCTCCAGCGTCCCGATCGACGAATCCTGCGTCCAGACCTGATCCTCCACGCTCGCCGAAAAACCCGGCATCAGGTCTTCCAGCACCTTCACTGAAAACGCAAACCCCACCACGTCTCCGTCCTCGTCAATCGCCCGATACACGTAGCGCGTCAGATCCTGCGGGCTCGCCGGAGTACCAGATATCGTCCGCGATCCCTCGTCCAACGTCACCCCTTCCGGCAACTCGGGGGTCAAGGTGTACCTCAACTCCCCGTTGCCGCCCGATGCCTCCGGAAGCACTTTCGGCTCGATCTCCGAGTTTTGCGTCCAGGTCTGATCCCTCACCCCTTCGGCGAAGCCCGGCATCAGGTCCTCGATCACCGTCAGCGCGAAGGTCAGCTCCACCGCGTCGCCGTCCTCATCCGTAGCCGTGTAGGTAAAGGTCGTCTGATCCATCGGCACCGTCGGCGTCCCCCGGATCCGCTGACGAGGACCCTCGAACATCAGACCGTCCGGTAGCTCCGGTGACAGCGTGTAAGCCAAGGCGCCGTTGCCTCCTTCCGCCACCGGAAGCTCCAGCGTCCCACTCGACGAATCCTGCGTCCAGACCCGGTCCTCCACGCTCGCCGAAAAACCCGGCATCAGGTCCTCTATCACTTTCACGGAAAACGCAAACCCCACCACGTCCCCATCCTCGTCAATCGCCCGATACACGTAGCGCGTCAGATCCTGCGGCGTCGTCGGGGTGCCCGATATCGTCCGCGATCCCTCGTCCAGGGTCACTCCTGCCGGCAACTCAGGCTCCAATGTGTACCTCAAAGCGCCATTGCCCCCCGATGCCTCCGGCAGCACAATCGGCTCGATCTCCGAATCCTGCGTCCAGGTCTGATCCCGCACCCCTTCCGCGAAACTCGGCATCAAGTCTTCCAGCACCGTCAGCGAGAAGGTCAGCTCCGCCGCGTCGCCGTCCGCATCCGTAGCAGTGTAAGTGAAGGTCGTCTGATCCATCGGCACCGTCGGCGTCCCCCGGATCCTCTGCCTCGAACCCTCGAACGTCAGACCCTCCGGCAGATCCGGTGACAGGGTGTAAGCCAGGGCGCCGTTGCCTCCTTCCGCCACCGGAAGCTCCAGCGTCCCGATCGACGAATCCTGCGTCCAGACCTGGTCTTCCACGCTCGCCGAAAAACCCGGCATCAGGTCCTCTATCACTTTCACAGAAAACGCAAACCCCACCACGTCCCCGTCCTCGTCAATCGCCCGATACACGTAGCGCGTCAGATCCTGCGGCGCCGTCGGGGTGCCCGATATCGTCCGCGATCCCTCGTCCAGCGAAACCCCCGCCGGCAACTCAGGGAGCAGCGTATACCTCAACGCCCCGTTCCCCCCCGATGCCTCCGGCATCACTTTCGGCTCGATCTCCGAATCCTGCGTCCAGGTCTGATTACGCACCCCTTCCGCGAAACTCGCCATCAGGTCCTCTATCACCGTCAGCGAGAAGGTCAGGTCCGCCGCGTCGCCGTCCTCATCCGTCGCCGTCAATGTGTATTCGGTCTCGGCCTGGGGTGTCGTCGGCGTGCCCCGGATCCTCTGACGCGGCCCCTCGAACGTCAGGCCCTCCGGAAGCTCTGGAGACAGCGTGTAGACCAAGGCGCCGTTGCCCCCTTCCGCCACCGGAAGCTCCAGCGTCCCAATCGACGAATCCTGCGTCCAGACCTGATCCTCCGCGCTCGCCGAAAAACCCGGCATCAGGTCTTCCAGCACCTTCAGGGAAAAAGCGAACCCCACCACGTCTCCGTCCTCGTCGATCGCCCGATACACGTAGCGCGTCAGATCCTGCGGGCTCGTAGGGGTGCCCGATATCGTCCGCGACCCCTCGTCCAACGTCACCCCTTCCGGCAACTCAGGGAGCAGGGTATACCTCAACGCGCCGTTGCCTCCGGAAGCTTCCGGCAGCACTATCGGCTCGATCTCCGAACCCTGCGTCCAGGTCTGATTCCTCACCCCTTCGGCGAAGCTCGGCATCAGATCCTCTATTACCGTCAGCGAGAAAGTCAGATCCACCGGGTCGCCGTCCTCATCCGTCGCCGTCAACGTGTATTCGGTCTCGGCCTGGGGTGTCGTCGGCGTGCCCCGGATCCGCTGACGCGGCCCCTCGAACATCAACCCGTCCGGAAGCTCCGGAGACAGCGTGTAGACCAGGGCGCCGTTGCCCCCCTCAGCCGCCGGAAGCTCCAGCGTAACCGGCGAATCCTGCGTCCAGACCTGATCCTCCGCACTCGCCGGGAATTCCGGCATCAGGTCTTCCAGCACCTTCAGCCAGATCGCAAATCCGGCCACGTCTCCGTCCTCGTCAATCGCCCGAAACACGTAGCGCGTCAGATCCTGCGGCGTCGACGGAGTGCCCGATATCGTCCGGGTGCCCTCGTCAAATGTCACCCCTGTCGGCAACTCGGGGGTCACCGTGTACCTCGACGCGCCGTTGCCCCCGGAAGCTTCCGGCACCACCAGCTCAACCGCCGAATCCTGCGTCCAGGTCTGATTCATCACCGTTTCGGAGAAACTCGGCATCAGGTCCTCTATCACCGTCACCGAATAGACCAAACCCACCGGGTCGCCGTCGGCGTCGGTGGCCGTCAATGTGTACTCGGTTTCGGCATGGGGATCCGTCGGCCTCCCTGAAATCGTCCGCGTCTTCGCATTGAATGCCATCTCAGCCGGAAGCTCCGGAGACAGCGAGTAAGACAGGGGGCCGTTTCCCCCTTCCGCAGCGGGCAACTCCAGCGGCTCGACCAGCGAATCTTCCGTCCAGGTCTGAGCCTCCACGCTCTCGGCGAAGCTCGGCATCAGGTCTTCCAACACCGCCAGCGAGAAGGTCAGTTCCACAGCGTCGCCGTCGGCGTCAACCGCCCCGTACACATAGAGTGTCCGTTCCTGGGCCTCCGTCGGCGTTCCAAAAACCGTCTGGTCGCCCGCCTGAAAGACCAGGCCCGCCGGAAGTTCGGGAGTTATCGAATAGGAAATGGCCCCGTTACCCCCTTCCGCACCCGGTAAATCAAACGCCGCAATCTCCGAGTCCTGGATCCAGGTCTGGTTCTGCACCGCTTCGCCGAAACTCGGCATCAGGTCCTTCAGCACCATCACCGAGAAGGTCAACTCCGCGGCGTCGCCGTCGACGTCAACCGCCCGGTACACGTAGCGGGTCCGTTCCTTGGGTACCACCGGCGTTCCCGAAATCGTCCGCGTCTCCGTATCGAAAGCCAATCCCCGTGCCAATTCCGGAGAGAGCTCGTAGGTCAACTCGCCGTTTCCGCCCGAACCTTCTGGCAGAACCAGCGTCTCCACCGCGGAATCTTCCGTCCAGATCTGCCCCCCCACACCTTCGGCGAAGCTCGGCAAAAGGTCCTCAAGCACCGCCAGTGAGAAAGTCAGTTCCACCGCGTCCCCGTCGGCGTCAACCGCCCGGTACACATAGATGGTCCGTTCCTGGGCCACCGTGGGCGTGCCCAAAATCGTCTGGTCGCCCGCCCAAAAGGTCAGCCCTGTCGGAAGCTCAGGAGATATCGAATAGACATAGGGCCCGTTACCCCCCTCCGCACCCGGCAAATCCAGCACCGCAATCTCCGAGTCCTGGATCCAGGTCTGATTCTGCACCTCTTCGGTGAACTCGGGATTTACGTCTTCTTCCACCATCAGGGAGAAAACCAGATCCACCGCGTCGCCGTTGGCGTCGGTGGCTGTCCATGTGTACTCGGCTGGGGCCTGGAGGCCAGCAGGGATGCCGGAAATCGTCCGGGTGACTGCATCGAATTCCAGCCCCTCGGGCAGCTCTCCCTCCAGCGTATATTCCAACTCGCCGGTGCCACCCGTGGCCACTGGCAACGACAGAGGCTCAATCGGCGAACCTTCGACGTAGATCTGATCTGCGATACCTTCGGCGAAGTTCGGCACCAGATCCTCCGAAACCGACCCGAAAACAAAGAAGCGTATTTCAACCGCGTCTCCGTCAGCGTCGGTGGCTGTCCAAGTGTACTCGGTTGGGGCCTGGGAAACCGCAGGGGTTCCAGAAATCGTCCGGGTGACCGCATCGAATTCCAGCCCCTCGGGCAGCTCTCCCTCCAGCGTATATTCCAACTCGCGGTTGCCGCCCTCCGCCATCGGCAGCACTAACGGCTCGATCTCCTGGTTTTTCGTCCAAATCTGATCCCCTACTTCTTCGGCGAAGCTCGGCATTAAATCTTCGATTACCTCAATAAAAAAGAAGAGGGTGGCCGCATCGCCGTCGGCGTCGGTAGCAAACAATGCGTACTCGGCTTCGGCTTGGGGGGTCGTCGGTGTACCCGACAGAGTCCTCGTGACTTCCTCAAACACCAAGCCCTCCGGAAGCTCTGGAGACACTGTATATTCCAACTCGCCGTCCCCTCCCGAAGCCTCGGGCAGCGGCACAGGCTCGATCGCCGAGTCTGCGATCCAGACTTGGTCGGGAATGTCCCCATCCCCGAATGACGGACTCAAGCCAGTTTGAGCCCAGGAGGAAGCGGTGCCGAGCAGGGCCATCAAGGAGACGATGGCCGCGCATCCGCCACGGACGCGAAGCGGTGTCACGCGATTTGTTTTATTGTCAACTAGCATTTTTCGGCGCCTTTCCGTCGCGGATGGTATGGCATGCTCTGCAGCGAAAAAATTGGGATAGCAGATCGATGATCTTGCCTTCCGAGCGATTTCAAGAAATGCGGCAACAATCGTGTTCATCATGGAGTTCTCTTTCTGGAGGGAGAAGTGAGAGGTCGAGCTTCGGAGGCAAGGCATTCATGTCTACCATCCGGTTGAGACATGCCTGATACGGCCTGCGTTCAGAAAGAATACGTAAAATCATACTGAACAGAGTACGTACAATCATACTGACAATCGCGATTCTCGGCCACTACGATCGGCAGTGAAATCATCAGAAAACGGCCCCCTTGTGGCAGGCCGGGGGGAAGGATCCTGCCACAGTCCTGAAAGTCAGGCTGAGGGGCATGCGCCCTGTACTGCCTGGCTCCCCCGCGAACTTCTGCAAACCCTGAGTTGCCTTCGGTTTAGGAGCCGGACCCGCCATGATATGATCTGGGCTAAACGCCGGCCCCGGAGTCAGAACCTCCAGCTTACCTGCCCTCCCGTAGGATTGATCCGAGCCTGCAGAGCCGGATCGCTACCGGCGAGCCCGACCGCCAAGCCGGCTGCAGTGCCGATGCATGCGCCTGCGACTGCGTCGGAAAAGTGGTGTTTTTTTCCGCCGATCCGCGCCGCCGGCACCAACGCCGCCAAGGCGTACGCCGGCAATCCGATGCGCGGGCCGTGGCCGCGGGCGAGCACCGTGGAGAGGGCAAAGGCCGTGGCTGTGTGACCGGACGGAAACGAAAGCCTGCCGCTGCCGTCGGGACGGCTCCGGCGGATGGCAAGCTTCAGGGGGCCGACGACGAGGGCGGCCGCGGCGATGCTGCGCAACCCCTCTTCAGACTGGGTTTTCAATCCGCCCCAACCCCGCCACTTGGCAAGGGTCCACAGTACAGCGCCGGCGGCGATGGTTTTCCCGGTGGAGCCGTATAAATCGGCCAGATCGAGCGCTGCCGAGGCGAAGCCATCTCCGGGCAGTTCCCATGCCAGCTTGTGGTCGAGGCGAGTAACGAGGCCGCCGGCCGCTACGCCGGCGAAGATCAGATGGAGTTGGGGGGGGCAAGCAGCCGCCGAGCGTCCGCTTTCAGGCTGTCGAGGGGGGCAGCCTCCGCAGCGACGCAAAGGCAGCCCAGGACGGCGAGGGGCGCGACCGTGGCCGATCGTATCAACTATCGCCGACCACCGGAACGGTTTTGCGCACGCCGTTCTCGTAAACGACCTCGTAGTCGCCGTCGGGAACCGCCATGGTCCGGATTGCGAGCTCTCCCGGGGTGATCATCGGCTCGGATTTCAGCAGCAGCTCGTCGAGGGACTGCCGGGGTGTCCTGTCCGTGGTATCGAGGTCGATCCTGCCCCTCCTGGCCAGCAGGGACTGGTCGCACTCCTCTTCGAAGCGGCGTTTCAAGGCGCCGATGTCCGCCTCCCTGATGATCTCGTACTCATGGGGATCGGAGGCCATGCGCTCCCGTATGGCGTCGTCGCTGGCGGTCACGTGGACCAGAACGATGTCCGGGACGCGGGCTTCGTGAACCAGGGCCTCGTGGGTGCGCTTGTTGGCGTGCCAGAAATTGGGATAATAGGGACTGCCGGGGTCGTTGCCGTAAAACTCCGAGTAGATGCTCTCTTCCATGTGCCAGCCGCTGATCAGCACGTGCGCGTAGTTGCGGATCACCTCGACGTGGTACTGGATCTGCATCCGCTGCATGCGCTCCTTGACGTCGTCGGGAAAGTTCACCATCTGCTCGCGGGATGCAGGACTGAGAGTCGAATCGGGAATGGTGAAGTGATCGTCCATGTGGACGGGCTGCCGGCGCTTCGCATAGTAATCCTTGAGCAGATTGATGAGCGTCGATTTGCCCGCGTACTCGATGCCGACGAAAATGCAGCGCATGGTTGTCAGTGCTCCTTGTTTTGCTTGATTGCGGAAAATGCCCGGCCAACGGCTGCCCTCGGCAGCGCTCTTCCAGGCCGCCGGGCGCAAAGTACCCCACCGCACCGAGTGGATCAACGCTGTGTTTCCCACCTTGCCGAGCAGTTTCCCCATGGGTAGCGCTTCCCCCCCGATCGGCGTTCTCCTCGCCCAGCTGGGCACTCCGACCGCGCCGAGCGCAACCGCCTTGAGGCCGTACCTGAAGCAGTTCCTGTCCGACCCTCGCGTCATCGACCTGCCGCGGTGGAAGTGGCTGCCGGTCCTGTACCTGCTCGTCCTCCCGCGGCGGCCGGCGCGGTCCGCGGCGCTCTATAAAAACGTCTGGACCGACCGGGGCTCTCCGCTTCTGCTTCATTCCCGCGCCCAGGAGAAAGGACTGCAGCAGCGTCTCGGAGAGCGCTACCGGGTCGTTCTGGGGATGCGCTACGGCGAGCCGAGCATCGAGCGCGCCTTGAGGCAGATGGAAGCGGAGGAGATCGACCGGATCGTGGTATTGCCGATGTTCCCCCAGTTCTCGGCGTCGACCACAGGATCGGTTTACGACGCCGTCACCAGAGCTGCTTTCGGACGCTGCGGAGCGTTCCTGTTCGACCGCAGGCGCACCATGCCGGCGCTGCGCTTCGTTCCGCCATATTTCGACGACTGCGGCTACATCGACAGTCTCGGGTCCGCCGTCGAAGATTCCCTCTCCCGCCTGGAGGATCCTCCGGAGCGCTTCCTCATCACCTTCCACGGCATTCCCGGACGCTACGTCGAGGAAGGGGATCCCTATCGCCGCCATTGCGAGGCGACCGCCGGCCTGCTCGCCGAGGCCCTCGGCCTGAGCCGCGAACGCTGGCACCTCGGGTTCCAGTCCCGTTTCGGCAGGGAGGAGTGGCTTCAGCCCTACACCGAGGATGTGCTGGCGCAGCTAGGGCGCCAGGGCGGCGGACGCCTGGGGGTCGTGGCCCCGGGATTCACCGCCGACTGCCTGGAGACCCTGGACGAGCTCGGCCGCGAGGGGGAGGAGATCTTCCGCGCTGCCGGCGGCGGCCACCTGCACCTCGTGCCCTGTCTCAACAGTCATCCCCGCTGGCTCGACGCCATGGCTTCCCTGGTGCGCAGGGAAAGCAGCGGCTGGATCTGAAGCGGCGGGAATTGCAGCGCCGGCTCGGAGAGCCCTGTCGATCCCTCGGAGGCGTTTCCTTGCATGGCGCGCTCGCGTACATAAGGCACCGGATCTTGGTCGGCACCTGTTTCACAGCCAACCTCGAGGGCCTGGGGGCCTGACCGGAGCACGGGGCCCGTTGGGGCCTGCTCCCTGGCGAGGGGGAACAGCCCCGCACCGCCCTGCGGTAAAATCAGCGTCAAGTTGCATGGTGGAGCTGCGATTCACTCCACGGGACGCACCAGATCATCAGCCCTGTGCCGCAGCCATTCCTGCAGATCCCGCAGGCATCCCGAATTTATCTCGTGGCCCATGGCGTACTCGTTGAAGATGATCCGCAGAGGCAGGCCGGCCAGCATATCGCGAGATTCCCTGCCCCTGGCGATCGGGATCAGGGGATCGAACCGGCCGTGGGACATGAAGACAGGCATGTCGTTCAATGAGTTCGAGGCGGCCCCTTCGGGCACCATCTCCGGGAGGCACAGGCCGCTCAGGAAGGCGATTCCGGCAATGGTCCGGGGATCCGGAAGCCGCTGTAGAGCGCCATCCCGGCTCCCTGGCTGAAACCCAGCAACAGCGTGCGCCCGGAGGCGTCGTACTGTTGCTGAAGTCCGGCGAGCAGCTCGCACACCTCGCCGCGTGCCGCCTCTGCCTCTTGGAACGAGACCTCCAGGCCACCCTCGGTCATCGCCAGGGGGAACCAGGCAAAGCCACCCTCGGCGAGCCGCATGGGAGCGCGGGGGCTGACGACGTGGAAGCGGGGGTCCAGGGCCGGCGCCAGACCCATCAAGTCCTCCTCGTCGCTGCCATATCCGTGCAGAAGCACCAGCAGGGGAGCACCTTGCGCCGGTGGTTCTCCTTCGACGTAATGGAGGGGCATGACGCGGGTCAGACCACCTCGACCCGGAAGCGCCCCTCCTGTGTCAGGGCAATCACGATATCCTCCTCTTCGGCGACTATCCGCTGCACGAACGGGTTGGGGTACATCTTCTCGTTTCGCCAGACGGTGATCCCGTTGACCAGAATGGTGGGCATCTTCCGGCCGCCGCGATGAAGGACGAGGCGGGCCTCGATACTGGCGGGCAGCTCCGTCTCGAGCGCGAGGTCCTCCTCTTCTCTTTTCCAGGCGACGGCGATGGCCCCGGCCGGGGTCGGTACCGAACCGGAGGCACGGGTGGCGACGCTGCGGGGAGGCCGGATGCGGGCAACGGCGAACCCGGGTTCGACCGGCTGCACCCCGAGCAGGTGGGTGCCGACCGTGTACTCCGGCCCGGGTTCGTACGGCGCCGAGGGACGCGGCGCCCGGTCAGCCCAAGTCTCCCCCGGTCTTGCGGCCATGCGCCCCCAGTACATCTCCGCGTAATCCAGGGCAGCCTGTTCGGCTCCCGCGCGCCACAAGCCTTCGCAGAGAAACCAGGACTGTGTCAGTCCTGACGCCGGGGACAGGGACGGATCCCCGATGGCAGCGGCGATACGCCCCTTCTGATCCGCCTTCGCCAGTGAACCGTACAAGGCAAGGGCGTTGGTCCACTGGCCAAACCGTCCCGCTTCTGCAGCCGTCTCCGGGAACATCCCCTCCTGCTCGCGCCAGCGCGACTGAACCAGTTCCCGCCAGCGCCTCGCTTCCGCCTTGCAGACCGCCGCCGCCCGGGAATTGCCTAGGCGCCGGCATACGCGCCCTGCGGCGGCGGCGCTGGCCGCGGCGAGGGCCGCCTCCGCGGTCGGCAGCTCACCGAAGGAAAGGGACGGTGTCGCACCTGCAGGTGGAAGCAGATCGGACAGCCGGGCAGACACGGTCTCGCCGTCACCGCTGAACAAGTGATACGCCTCGACAAAAAGCGGAAATCCCGTCCAATCTGAATGCAGGTCCCCGTTGTCTTGGCGGCCGGCAGCGGTTCTCAGCACCGTTCGCGCAGTAGCGGTGTTGCCTGTGAGGTAGAAATCGGTGGCGAAGGCGGTCAGCATCGCCAACCAGTCGTACGGCCGGGGCGGGAGCCGCAGGCAATAAATTTCCTGCCGCACCGATTCGAGTGTTCGCCGTCCGACCAGGTGCGGAGCCGCCGTCCCGTCCTGTTCCATGGCCGCAGTCGCCCCCGGACCGGGGTCGCGACGGGTGACCACGGACACCTTTTCGAGGTGGCAGTTCTCCCCAAACCGGCTGAGACGTACGGTCAGGTAACGGCCCGCCTGTTCCTGCAAGGCGCGCCAGCCCTGCCTGCCTGCCCGGGCTACGTAGCGAACCTGGGCGTGCGTGCGTCCGGGGACGTACCCGAAGAAAAGGTCGACAATGCCGCCGCTCGCTTCCGCCTCCAGGCGCACCTCCGGACATCCGGTGAGGATGCGCCCGAAATCGAGCTGGATGACGACCGCTTTGTACGGGGCGGTCCTGATGATGGTGCGGGCGACGCCGCCGAAGAGAAGGCCCTGGGGGTGGACGCACTTGCAGTCCGCCAGCGGCTGCAGCCGCTCCGGCTCCGGAGAGTCGCCGCTCCACTCACCCGCGGCAGCTACGGCCACGGCCTCCTGCGGTTCTTCCACGATGCCGCCAGGCTCCCAGACGTCGGCCGCAATGGCCGCTGCTACCTCGACCGCGGGCTCCCAGCCGTCCCCGGCATCGCTGCCGTTGTCCTCTTCGGGATCCTCCCTGGCATCGTGGAATTCGTCGACCCCCAGTTGCTTCAGGGGGAGGGAGATGGCCCGGACGCTCCAAGTGCCGTCCCCTGCCGTGGGTAAAACCGCAGAAGCGGAACAGGCGAACCACGGCGCCTCTACCGCGGGCAGGTTGGCCGCGCGCACGGTGAGGGTGTGGCGACCCGGACGCCTCAACTGCAGGGATATGCGGTGCAGAAGGGGGCGCTCGGTCAGCGCTCCCCCCCGGCGGCATGCGACCAGCTCCCCGTCGATGCTCAGCTCGAAGGGGCCGGTGCTGGCGCAGTTCAGAGCGACTCTTTCGGCAGAGGAGGTCGTGATCGACGTCCGCAGGTACAGCCCGCCGGAGTTGCCGCTGTCCCAGATGGGACGGCCTTCCATCATCTTCCGCGAGGGGTTTGAAGTTGGCGGTCCCACCGCCTGGCGAGGGGACGTGGAAGGAAGGTGGCGGGTCGACTACGGAAGGCGCAAGGCTACCAGGCGGTTTGTCTTTCCGCGGCGAACGCGAAAAAGGACCGCAGCCCCGGACTCGAGCTCCTCGACGATTTCGCGATACTCCTGCACCGATGCCACCGGCTGGCGGTTGACCTCGACGATCAGGTCGCCTCGACGAAGTCCGCGGCGGGCCGCCTCGCTCCCGCGCCTGACCCCGATGATGAAGACGCCCCCCTCACCCTCGTCGTAGCCGAAAAGCTGCGTCAGCTCAGGGCTGGGATTGCGGAGTTTTATCCCGAGGGAGTTGGTTGAAACTTCATCCCCGCCCGACCGCCCCACGGCGAGCGCCTCCTGCGTCACTTCCCCGAGCTTGACGGTTACCCTCTTGCGTTCGCCGTCGCGCAGAAACTCGACCTCGACCTTGGTTCCGGGAAAAGTCGTACCGATGCGGCTCCTAAGCTCGGTGCTGTTGCGCACCGGATCCCCGTCGACGGCGACGATCACGTCATCCACCTGAAGACCTGCCTCTTCGGCGCCGCTGTCTTCCCTGACTCCGGCGTTACCAGTACCCCGCGGGTGCTCTCCATACCCATGGCTTCCGCCATCAACGCATCGATGTCTGCGGATGTCCTATCCCCAACAGCCCGCGCCTCACTTCTCCGGTGTTCGATCAGCTGCGACAGCACGTCGCGGGCGAGGTCGACGGGAATGGCGAACCCGATTCCCTGATCCCCGCCGCTGCGGGTGACGATGGCGGTGTTTATGCCGACCAGCTCCCCCTTCAGGTTGACCAGGGGACCGCCGCTGTTCCCCGGGTTGATCGCCGCGGACGTTTGAATGAAGGAGCCGTATTCCTCACCGAAACGCGCCCGTCCCAGGGCGCTGATAATCCCCTGGGTCACGGTGTGCTCGAGGGCGAACGGGTTGCCGATCGCCAGCACCCACTCCCCGACCTTGAGATCGGCGGAACTACCCCAGGATACCGAGGGAAGGTCTGCTGGCGTCGATGCGCAGGGCGGCGAGGTCGCTGAGGGAATCGGTGCCGATCACCTCGGCAGGGAAAGTGGCGCTCGTCGGTCAGCTCGACGGTGATCTCGTCTGCGCCGCGGATCACGTGGTAGTTAGTCAGAATGAAATACTCCCCCTCGTGGCTGACGATCACGCCTGACCCCTGCCCCTGGCGCGGCATTTCCCGTGGTGGCCCCCGGAAGAAGAACTCGAAGGGGGTGCCGCGATAGTTGGGAACTTCACCACGTGACTTCGATTCGGTCGAGATCGCGACGACCCCCGGCTTCACCTGCGCGACGACCTCCGCGAAGCCATCGCTCCACTTTTGCAGCTCCGCCAGGTTTTGCCCGGCGCCGGCTGTCCCCGTGCAGCTGAAGACTGCAGCGACCAGGACGATCTTGAGGGCCCTCCCGTTTCCTGTCCCTTTCATTTCCACTTTCTCTCCATTCTGTTTCGTTGTTGTCTTTTCGAGCAATACAAGACTAAAGCGAGCCCGATCGGTTCCCAAAGAAACGGTCATGCCGCGCGCGGATGCACCTTGCCGCCGCTGTGGACGGTCAGCTCACCATCCTCGAGATCGACCCGAATACAGGCACCCTCCCCGATGTCGCCGGCCACCAGGGCGCGCGCGATGCGGCTCTCCAGCTCGTGCTGAATGAACCGCTTCAGCGGCCGCGCCCCGAACACCGGGTCGAACCCCTGTCTCGCTATCGCCTCCGACGCCGTTTCGGTGATCTCGATCTCGATGCGGCGCCCCGACAGGCGGCCGCGCAGCTCTTCCGTCATCAAGGCGACGATCCGCTTGATCTCGGGCAGCGACAGCGGCTTGAAGATCACGACGTCGTCGACGCGATTGATGAACTCGGGCCGGAAGTGAGCCTGCATCTCCCGCATCACCATTTCCTGAACCTCCTGGGGGATTTCGCCGCCTCCTGCCGCGCCCTCCATCAGGTGAGGGGAGCCGATGTTTGAGGTCATGATGACGACCGTGTTCCTGAAATCGACGGTACGCCCCTGTGAATCGGTCAGACGTGCCGTCGTCGAGCACCTGCAGCAGTGCGTTGAAGACGTCGTGATGGGCCTTCTCGATCTCGTCGAACAGGATGACGGAATACGGCTTCCGCCTGACGGCCTCGGTCAGCTGCCCCCCCTCCTCGTAGCCGACGTAACCGGGAGGCGCCCCGATCAGACGGGATACCGCGTGCTTCTCCATGTACTCCGACATGTCGATGCGGACTACGCTTTCCTCGCTGCCGAACAGCGCTTCGGCCAGGGTCCTGGCCAGCTCGGTCTTGCCGACGCCGGTCGGTCCGAGAAAAATGAACGACCCGATCGGGCGTCCGGGGTCCTTGATTCCGGCCCGGGCGCGGATGACGGCATCGGCAACTAGCCGCACTGCCTCGTCCTGTCCCACGACGCGCCGATGCAGGATTTCGTCGAGGCGCAGCAGCTTCTCGCGCTCTCCCTCCACCAGCCGGGTGACGGGAACCCCCGTCCACCGCGACACGATCTCGGCGACCTCGGCTTCGGTTACCTCCTCGCGCAGCAGTCTGCCCGCAGCGCTGTCGTTGTCGCGGTCCTCGGCCTCTTCGAGGCGGCGCTCAGATCCGGGAGGCGGCCGTACTTGAGCTGGGCGGCCTCGTTGAGATCCTGCCGGCGTTCCGCCTCCTCGATTCCGCGGCGGGTCTCTTCGATCTGCTCCTTCAGCTCGCGCACCGCCCCGATGGCGTGTTGGGGTTATTGTGATACTACAGGACGCGATCTCCCCGACTTATTGCAATGCTTCAGGCTTGGGTTATTCGCAGGTAAGCGCTCACCGTGGCGTGTGATGCGCACTGAGAGAGCCCCACTTGCGAATGAGGAAGTGTTCTCCTCGGTGCCGCTGGATGCCTATGCCCAGTGGAATACCCACGATGAGTTGGCAGACAGCATTTCAAGGTTTCTTTCGCCATGATCGGACGGGATTGTTTTAGCGGACCCTTCCCAAGGCTAATCCCAGTGGAAGGAATTGCATCTCAGATGGAGGGCGCATCTGAGGTCTTTCTCGTCGCTAGTAGCTTCGAGCCTAGATCTCTGCGAGCCACGGAGCTTGTGAAGCCAGGTTCTTTTAACCACGCGGTCGTATTCAACTACGAGGATACACTGGATACCGCGATGGGTCGATATCACCTTCAGACGATCCGACACATGTTGAGTGACGCCCGGGCTAGAACGGTGGATATCCTCCCTTGTAATTTCGCCGATCCATATAGTACCGTCCGAGGCCTGTCAACCTTTCTCCGCGAGGCCGGCTTGCGATTCAATTTGACTAACGTGACTGTAGACATAACGTGCTTCACCAAGCTACATCTTCTGCTTCTCCTTCAGTATCTGCACAGCGAGCTCAAGGTAAACGCTATCCGCATTTGCTATACGGAGCCCCTAGCCTATGCAACTGCGTTTGGTCGGCAATTGAGCTATGGAGTGAGAAAGACCGTGTATGTTCCCTACCAGCCTAGAAGGCATCGCTCTAGCCGTATTGGGTTGGTCGCCTTTCTTGGGCATGAGCGTCTCAGACTAGAGCGAATTGTTCAGGAACTAGAACCAGAGTTGGCGGTTGTTGTTCTTGGAGAGCCGGGCCTCGCAAAGAGCATGGAAGATCACAGTCGTCGGGTTAACGAGAGTATCATTCACAGGGCAACCTATGATGGTCAATTCCGTGTTGTGTCTGCTCCGACCGCCGACTTGCAGGATGCCTTCGAAGTGTTGACTCAGCAGGTTGCTGCGATACTCGACCAAGGATGCGATAGCGTATATCTTGCGGCGCTTGGAACCAAGGTCCAGGCACTAGGATTTGACCTTTTTCGGCGTGCAAGGATTCCCATCAGAATGCTGCTTGCCTACACCATTCCGAGGAGCTATGAGAGAAATATGTACTCGCAGGGCAGTGGTCGCACCCATACGGCAGTGTTCCAAGATCTCTAAGTGTCCGTTAGCAAACTAGCTGTCAATAGCGATTCTTCCGTGGGAAACCGCTTGATGATCACGAAATCCGTGGATCTTTCAGCCGGTGAACTGGTGAACACTCTAACGAACATTTTCCCCTTGATTATGGCTTCGAGGGATCGGAGTGCTGGCTCAGTGGATGCGCTGGGGTCATGGTCGAGAAGCTAGTATTCGATCACTATCCCTTGGCGGAGTCACACATGGTTCCGGGGTGGGCTCTCACTAGTGTCGAGCGGATAGCGCGCAGCGTCTCGGCTGGATTCCCTTCTGGCGAACACAACCAGAGGGGAGAAGGGATACCTCACCTCCGCCCAATGAATATAGATCAGGCGGGACGGCTTGATCGCAAGGTGTTGAGATTCGTTGCGGGCGACATTCCCCGGGAGCTACGTAAGGGCGATGTGCTGTTCAACAATACGAACAGCCCCAAACTCATTGGCAAGACGACCTCTGTATCCATAGACGGACGTCTTGCCTACTCCAACCACATGACCAGAATCTCCTTGGAGAGTGGGTTTGCCCCATCGTTTATTGCTCGCCAGCTGCATTTTCTGTGGTTGTCAGGGTATTTCCTACACCGTTGTGCAAATCATGTAAACCAGGCAAGTCTGGCGGCAGAGCCGCTCTCGTCGACGGTTCCAATAGTAGTCGCTCCCTTTTCGGAGCAATGCCGTATTGCTGAGACGCTCGACGAACTGTTCTCCGATCTCGACGCCGGCGTCGCGGCGCTGGAGCGGGCGCGCGAAAGGCTGAAGCTCTATCGCGCCTCAGTGCTGAAGGCCGCGGTTGAAGGGTCGCTCACCGCTGACTGGCGACGCCGCAATCCAGAGGCCGAGCCGGGCGCCCAACTCCTGAAACGGATCCTCGTGGAACGCCGCCGGCGCTGGGAGAAGGACCAGATTGGCAAGTTCCGTGAGAGAGGGAAGACGCCGCCGAAGAACTGGAAGGCCAAGTACAAGGAACCGGTAGCCCCCGACACCGCCTCCCGCCTGCCGGAGGGGTGGTGCTGGACCAACATAGATATCCTCTCCGTATATGGACCACAGAATGGGCTCTATCTGCCAAGCGAAAAGTATGGTGAAGGAATCGAGATCCTGAGGATTGAAGACTATCAGAACAACTGGGTTAGACATCGCAATGAACTGAAGCAAGTAGCGGCCGAGCAAGGTGATGTGGGAACCTTCGCACTTCAGGTCGGAGATTTGGTCATCAACCGAGTGAACAGCCTGAACCTATCTCAAAATCACAAAATTTAATCTTGAGGTCTGATTGATGATAATGTATCATTATTTATATGGTTACTTTGACCGACAAGCAATGGGGGCGAATCCGTCATCACTTTTCTGAAGAACATCGTCCCAAAAGCCATCCGGGCCGCAAACCAGTTGCCACACGTGAGGTTCTTGAAGCCGTCCTTTGGATTCTCAATACCGGTGCCCAATGGCACATGCTGCCGCAGTGCTATCCGAACTACAAAACGGTGCATCGTCGCTTTCAAAATTGATTCTCTCGTAAAAACCCCCCCTTCACAGCCCTGATAATCAGGGGTTCTTGGTATATTGGTGTATACCAATCCGTCACACACTTCCTCTCTAGTGGATGGGGCTGATGTTTCGTACGAAGGATTCGCAACGCACCCTGTTCGAGAGTCGCAACCTGGTGCCTCCGGCCAAGCAGCGGCGCCTGCAGGCGACCTGGGCCGAGACCTTTCGCGCGCACGCCTTGCCGCTGATCGACGAAGAACAGTTCGCGCCCTTGTATTGCGACGACAACGGTCGTCCCAACCAACCGGTGGCGACGGTCTTGGGCGTTCTTCTGCTCAAGGAGATGTTTGCTCTGACCGACGCCGAGGCGCTGGAGCAGCTGGAGTTCAGCCTGTTGTGGCAGCACGCCCTGGAGCTGACTCCGGACGAGGCCCACCTGGCGCAGAAGACGAGGACTAACAACGTCCTGACGCTGCACAACTTCCGCGCCCGCTTGCTGGCCCATGACGGCGGCCGGCAGGCGTTCGAGGCGACCACGGATGGCATTCTCCAAGCGTTGGGTACGAAGGTCACTCGACAGCGTCTGGACTCCACCCACGTGATCAGCAACATCGAGGTGTTGACGCGCCTGGGCCTTTTCTGTGAGACGATCCGTCATTTTCTGAAAACCCTGGCGTCGCAGCATCCGCGCCTGTACGGGCGGGTGCCGAAGCGCCTGCGCCTTCGCTACCTGAAGAAGGACGGCAGCGCCACGGCCTACCAGGACGCGCCCTCCGGCACGGGCAAGAGGCGGCTGCCGGTGTGCGCCCGCGACCTGTATCGTCTCCATCAGCTGTGTGCGGGCACGGCGGCCGAGGGCCTGGCATCCTACGCGCTGCTGCAGCGCCTGCTGTGGGAGCAGTGTGAGGTGATCGCGGACAAGCAGCACTCCTCGGAGGAGGAGGACGACGCCGGCGAAGGCGGCGTGCCGGTGGCGCTGAAGGCGCCTGAGCACGTCGGCAGCGACTCGCTGCAAAGCCCTCATGATGCCGAGGCCACCTACAACGGCCGCAAGGGCAAAGGGTATGAGGTGCAGATCGCCGAGACCTGCGTCGAGGCCGACGATGACAAGGCCGACGACGACAAGACTGACACCGTGAACATGATCACCCACGTAGCGGTGACCGATGCCTGCGCCAGTGACGAGCACGCGACGATGCCGGTGCTGGAGGCCCTCGAAGAGCGCGGGCAGCGACCCGACGAGCTGGTCGCCGACACCGCCTTCGGCTCCGGCGACAATGCCGTGGCCGCCGAGCGCCTGGGCACCGAGTTGGTCAGCCCGGTCAAAGGCCCGCAGGTCGACGTCGAGGAGCGGCCCGAAACGGTGACCCGGGCCGATTTCCTCGTCGATGCCCGTCTCCGGGATCCGGCCATCTGCCCGGCCGGACACTTGGCCAGAGAGCAAACGCCGTGTGAGGGCAAGTCCCATCATGTGGCCCTGACCTTCGAGCGCGAGGCCTGTGAGAGCTGCGCCCTGCTTGCCGTCTGTCCGGTGAAACTGAACAGGACCCGGGACGGCTACGCCGTACCCGTGGACCTGAGGGCGGCCAACCTCGAACGCCGCCGCCGCGCCCTGGCCAGCGGCGCCTTCAAGGAGCGCTATCGCATTCGCGCCGGCATCGAGGCCACGGTCTCGGAACTGAAACGAAGACACGGACTGGGCGCCCTGCGCGTGCGCGGACGCTGGCGCGTGGAGTTGGCCGTCTACCTGAAAGCGCTGGCCTGCAATATCAAGAGAATGGTGCGGGCGCTTACGCCCAAACCCGAAGCCATAGCTCCGGCGATGGGCTGAAAAAGGGAACGGAGGCCCCTTTCGGTGCCGGAAAAAGGCCGTATAAGCCCGATTCGAGGCCATCGGACGATAGAGCGCTGAAGCAGCTTGAATTGCGGCGCATTCCCGATTCTTTTTCATGTTGGTGAAACTAAGTTTCAAGAAAAAATCTCTGTCTTGAAAACGGGGTTGTTACGAGGGAGTCAACCTTGGTCCCGCTTCCTCCGCTACGAGAGCAGGCAGCTATCACAGACATCCTCGACGACCAACTCTCTATCCTCGAGCGTCTCGAAGCCGACATCGGGACCAAGCTGGAGGGCGCCAAAAACCTTCGCCAGGCCATCCTCAAGCACGCCTTCAGCGGCCGGCTCGTACCCCAGCATCCACATGACGAGCCGGCCTCCAAGCTTCTGGAGCGCATCGCCGCCGAGCGGGAAGCACGCGAAGAGAAGGCGGCCACGGCCGGGCGATCTGCAAGGGCCGGCGGCAAGACGCGGCGCCGCCCCCGGACATCGCAACATGAGGAGCACCAACCATGGAGCTGACCCTGCAAGAAGCGGAGGCCGCCTCTGCGAACTCGTCACCGCAGCTGAGAACGGCCAGCGAGTTGTCATCACCAAGGGGGAGCCAAGCGTCCGACTCGTGCGCTGTGAACGAAAGCAGCGCGGCGGTCTGGACTGGGACCGCCTGAACGCCAACCGTCGCCGTCTCGGGATCAAGGACGCCCCGCCGGGAGAAGTGGAGGCGATGATGGCGGCCTTTCGCGACTCCGCCCTCAGCCGCCGCGTGCTAGGGCTTGAGATCATGGAATAGGCAGGGAGCTACCGGTGGAAATCCTCTTGGACACGTCCCTTACCAAGGGTCGCGAGATGGCAGATACCCTCGACACTGGCTGATCTCATCAGGAGAATAGACCATGGAGCTGACTTTACAGGAAGCGGAGGCCCGTCTCAAGGATCTGGTTACCGCTGCTCAGAACGGCGAGCGGGTCGTCATTACCACGAACGGCGAGCCAGCCGTCGAGCTCGTGCGCTGCAACGAGAAGCGCGGCGGCATCGACTTCGAGAAACTGGACGCCGACCGCCGTCGTCTCGGAATCAAGGGGGACGAAGAGAGGTGGCCCAAGGAATTCGACGCTCCCGCCTTCAGCCGCGAAGTGCTCGGACTCGAGGAAGAGGAATAGGCAGGAGGCTCAGCATCGATATCACACATTCAGGAGCATGGACCCATGGAACTGGCCCTGCATGAGGCGGAGACCCGCCTCGCCGAGTTGGTCACCGCGGCCGAGAACGGCGAACGAGTGGTGATTACCAGGAACGGCGAGCCGGCCGTTCAACTCGTGCGCTGTGAACGAAAGCAGCGCCGCGGATTTGACTGGGACCGGCTGAACGCAAACCGTCGCCGCCTCGGGATCAAGGACGCCTCGCCGGAAGAGGTGGCCGCCTGGAAGGCGGACTTCGAGGACGCGGCCTTCAGCCGTCGAGTGCTCGGTCTCGAGGGTGAGGAATAGGCGGGATTGCCGTGGGCATTCTTCTCGACACGTTCTACCTCTACGGGTTCATGGCGGCGCCCGGACAGTTCTCGGAAACCGTGCAACGAATCCTCGATGAACGGGTTCCCCGTCTCTACGTGAGCGCCGTTTCGATCTGGGAAATGCGGCTGAAGTACCACGCTCGTCGAGCGTCCGGCGAGCGCAAGAGCCCCTTCGACCCCGCCGAGGTGGTCGCCGCGCTCGAAGGACTGGACATAACCTTTGTGCCGATGACCGAGCGTCACGCCGCCTGCGAGCTGCAGACCCCTCTCTCCCACAGAGACCCCTTCGACGAGCTACTCCTGCTCAGGCCCAGGAAGAGGACCTCAGGCTCCTCACCACGGACCGGCAGCTCATCGGGCATCCATTGGCCATCACGGTCTGAGCAATGGACGCATCGCAAATCGGCAAGCGGGCCTGGAACTACGCCGGCGTCTTGCGGGACGACGGGCTCTCCTGCTTCGAGTACGTCGAGCAGCTGACCCTGCTGCTCTTCCTCAAGATGGCGGACCAGCTCACCGAGCCGCCCTACGAGCGCGAAACGCTCGTTCCTCCGGAGTTCGGCTGGAAGGCGCTGCTGCCGCTCGACGGCGCGGCGCTTGAAGATCAGTACCGAAAGAGCCTGGAGACGCTGGGGGCCGAGCGCGGAATGCTTGGGGTCATCTTCAGGGGCGCGCGCTGCGAGATCCGTAACCCGGCTCGCCTGAAGCAGCTCATCGCCAACCTCCTCGATCAGGTGGACTGGCTGTCCCTGCCGGTGGATGTGAAGGGCACGATCTACGAGGAGCTGCTCTCCCGTTCGGCCCAGGAGTCCTCGCGCGGTGCGGGCCAGTATTTCACGCCGCGCCCGGTCATCCAGGCCATGTGCGAGGTCATGCAGCCGGCGCCCGGGGACCGTATCTGCGATCCGGCGGCGGGCACCGGCGGCTTCCTGTGCAACGCCTACCAGTACGTCTTGGACCGGTACGAGAGCGGCCTCGACCGCGACGAGAAGCGGGCTCTCCAGACCGATCTGGTGGAGGGCATGGAGATCTCGCCCAAGGTCGGCCGCATGTGCGCCATGAACCTCTACCTACACGGCATCGGCGGCGAGGAGGTGGTCGTGCACACCGGCCACGACAGCCTCTCGGCCCCGTGGGGCGGCGAGTACTCGATGGTCCTCGCCAATCCGCCCTTCGGCAAGAAGCAGAGCCTGCTCTTCGTGAACGAGGAAGGCGACACGGAGAAGGAGGATCCGGTCGTCGTCCGCGAGGACTTCTGGACCTCCACCAGCAACAAGCAGCTCAACTTCGTGCAGCACATCTACAGCCTGCTGAAGATCGACGGCCGCGCCGGCGTGGTGCTGCCGGACAACGTGCTCTTCGAGGGCGGAGCGGGAGAAAGGGTGCGCCGCAACCTGCTGGAGAAGTGCCGCGTCCACACCCTGCTGCGGCTGCCGCCCGGCATCTGGTACTCGCCGGGCGTCAAGGCCAACGTGATCTTCTTCGACAAGAAGGAGGGCCGGGCCGAGGCCTAGACCGACCGGCTGTGGGTCTACGACCTGCGCACCAACATGCACTTCACGCTGAAGCAGAAGCCGATCCGGCGCGAGGACTTCGACGAGTTCGTCGAATGCTACAAGCCGGGCCGCATGTACGAGCGCGCGGAGACCTGGAGCGAGGACAACCCGGCCGGCCGCTGGCGCTGCTACGACTACGAGGACCTGCAGAAGCGCGACAAGCTGAGCCTCGACCTGTTCTGGATCAAGGACGAGAGCCTGACCGACACCGACTCGCTGCCGGCGCCCGACGTCATCGCCGCGGAGATCGCCGACGACCTCGAGGCGGCGCTTGAGCAGTTCACCCGGATCGCGGCGCGGCTGGGCGAAAACGGAGAAGCTTCACGCCTCGCCACGTAGACGGTCGAGGAACTGACGGGGACTCAAGACCGTCACTCCGCACCTCGAGCGTTTGGGATAGTGCCGGATATTCCCGGTCACCAGTGGTACACCTTCTGCAGCAGCGACCTCGAGCCACGGCAGATCATCCGAGTCGGGAAGCACCTCCTGCAGGGGCAGGGCGATGACCGGGATGGAGCTTGTCTCCAGGAAATCCAGCACCCGGTTGGCATCGATGGCATCGATCCCCAACTCGGGGCGCCGGGCGACTTCCCGGTACTCAGTGAGAATTCGAGAGCCCAAACACAGTACGACCGCTGATTCCAGGACCAGGTCGAGCAACCTGCCACATGTGCCCGTGGAGGACAGGAGACCGGAGATGACGACGTTGGTGTCAAAGAAGGCCCGCAACTCGTCCTGCCTCAGGAATGGATCGACAAAATCCGGCGCGGAGCCTTTAAGGGAACTGGCTGGCGCGGAGGGGCACTATTTCCGTTCCACGCCCTTGCGGGCCGTCGCCACGACCTCCTCCACCTTGCTCATCGGCATGTCCGATGTTCCAGCCGCAGAGGCCTGATTGCGCGTTCGATCGAGGGCCGCCCGCGCGCGCGACCGGCGATGGGCCAGAAGCTCCTGCTCGAGGTTGTCGCCGTCCACCGCGGTGAGCAGGGCGACGGGCCGGCCGTTTGCAGTCACTACGATCTCTTCGTCGGCAGCCAGATCCTTGCGTATGGCTGCGGTTCTGGAACGGAGATCCTTGATGGTTACGAACCTCATCATCGCCTCGCGGTCAGAAGAGTATGGTGATTCGGAGACACTTACCGGCCGTGGGTGAAAGGGGGAGTCGTTCAGGCATTAATAAAATTGAAGCGGAAGAACATGACCGACATGGCGGAGCCTTTCGAAAAGCCCGGCAGCAATCCCCCGCGAGTCACCAGCGCGAGATCGAAAAACTCGAGCTGCGCGTGCCCGACGTTGAACGGCCCGAAGGCGAAACCGACACCCGTGCTGCTGCTGCGTCCCCCGATCGAA
The DNA here is from genome assembly GCA_965223905.1 of Candidatus Latescibacterota bacterium. Lineage (GTDB taxonomy): Bacteria > Latescibacterota > UBA2968 > UBA8231 > UBA8231 > CBDCXV01. The sequence goes on along the minus strand of CBDCXV010000009.1, from coordinate 623,017 downwards.
AAACCGATTCGCGTCGGAAACCACGGCACAAGGCGGTACTCCGCCCCGGTCGAGATCTTGGGAACGGGGGATATCCCGAACCCGGAGCTCAAGGCCTGGTCGTAGTTGCCGACCACCGTCATGTGGGGCATCGGCCAGTGTGCGATACCCGCGCGCAGCATCGCCGGCAGCGAGCGCGAGAAGCCGTCCTCGCTGAGCTTCTCGCGAAAATCGGGATCGCCGTCGCCGTCGATGTCCTCGTTCTCGAGCACGTCCCTCATCCGCACCTGGTCCGGCTCGAGAAAGCGGGTCACCCGCAGCCTGGTCGCCTTTGCATACACCGAGTCCTGTCGCGATCGGATGCTCCAGCTGATGAAATCCACAAGGTTCAGCATGCCGACGCTGAAGGTGGTCCTGCCGTCCGTGGTGACGCCGGCCACCCCGAAGTCCACCCCGAAGCCGAGGCCGCCGCTGCGCCGGACGAGCGCAAACCCCTCCAGGTCGGTTCCCTGGATGCGTGAGATCATGCCGCCATCCGACCGGGTGATTTCGCCGTAGGCCCCTCCTGAGATCTTCAGGGTCCCCCCAACGGTGAATTCGCGCAGGTGCGAAGCCAACCTGTCGGGCATCCAGGGTTTCGCCCCCGCAAAGTTCACCCCCCCGACAAGCCAGGATGACCCGTCCCACCTGGCGATTTCGTAGGGGCGGTCGAATTCGTTGCCGAACAGCATCAGCTCGAACATATCCTTCGGCATTTCCCCCTCCATCCCGAAGGCGACGTTCGTGGTGACCGCGGCCTGAATTCCATTCCTCAGCGGAAAGGAGATGCCCCCGTTTACCGGCAGACCGGCGGAAAGGAACGGCACCAGGTCGGCGTTGAACCTCATCCCGTCCGCGGGGATATCCCCGAGCAGCTTCTCCTTTTCGGCTCTCCCGATCCTGTGAGTGTCGTCGGTGAAGTTTTCGTTGTAGGTGCGGACGGAGAAGCTGTTGTTTTCCGTTATCAGGGTCAGACCGGCGCCAAACAGCTCCCATTTTAATTTCGGCTCCCCGCCCAGGGCGAGGTTGGCGGGATTCCAGAAGACCGCTTCCGGCCCTCGCGCCAAAGCGGTGTACGCCTGCCCAAGCGCCAGCGCCCGAGGTTCGGTGTCGCTGAGAGCGAACAGGGAACCTTCAAGGGCAAGCGTCAGCACCATCGCGGTGGCTGTTTCCCGCCAGTGGATGGAAAGCATGCCGGCCTTCGGTTTCCCGGTCATCTCTCGCCGGCCCCGGTTACTCCACCAGGCTCTCGTTCAGCTCGATGAAGATCCGCGCCCCCGCCTGCACGGTGAAGAAATCGCTGCCGAACAGCTCGATGTCGCCGTCCGTGCTCTCGATCTGCACGAGCACTCCGGAGTAGACTCCTCCCTCCTCCAGGAAGACCAGAACGTCCTCTGCCGTGAGCTCCACGACCTTCTCGGACCGCGTCGTTGCGACGACCCGGCCCTGGTCGTCGACGAGAGCCGAGGCGACGCCGAAGCCGGTTCCGTCGGTCGGTATGGTCAGCACAGGATTCCTGTACACCTCTTCCGCGGTCCTGCCGACCTGGACGCTGACCGTCAATCCCAGGGGAATGTGGCTCTCGATCTTCGTTGTGACCGAGGCGCTCTTGAGGTTGGAGCGAATGCGCCGCCGCCATTCGTCGTCCGAGAACTCGCGGTGCACGGGATCCGGCTCGATCCGTGTATCGCCGGTGATCCGGAAGCGCCCCGGAACATCGAACACGAGGCTGTCGAGCCTGACCCAGTCATCGGCCTCGATTTCACCGGCGCTGGCGCCGTCGCCGAGGAAGACCTCCGGGACGATGGTGATTTCGGTGGGCAGCAGGTTCATGAAGCTGATCAGGTCCTCGGAGTCCCGTTCGATCGCGATGCTGACCGGGGCGTCCGGATTTCCTGGTGGCAGAACCTCTGAATCCAACAGGGTGCTGCTTTCCCCCCACCGGTTGGTGCCGGTGATCGACAGATTCACCTCGCTGCTGTACGCGGCTGCCGAGGTCACGAAGACGGCGAGCGAGGTGGAGCTCAGCGCGACTTGATTCAGGCCGTTCGGAAAGTCGATGGTATCGGTGACCGTATTCATTGGCAGCTCCACCCTGTCGAGAGTCCCCTCCAGACGGTTGAACAGGATTGTTCCGGGACGTGCCTCTACCTGCAACCCGTCGTCGGACCGCAGGGTCGCCTCGGTCTCCGTCGCCAGCGTCCTGGCCTCCCAGGAAAGCCGGATCGAAAGCGGATCCAGGGGAGCGAACTCGTTGCCGGCGAGGTCGAAGAGAACCTGCTTTTCCTCGCCGGGAAGGAGCTTGTCGACGGTGAAGGTGCGGATCTCCCCGGTGGACGCGCGCAGGTCGTCGAGTGTCAGAGTAACCGACAAGGGGACTGAGGTGACGTTCCCGACCTCGAGAGCGATAGCTCCCTCCCTGATCTGGGCCCGGGTAGCGCGGATGCGGTCGTCGGCAATCTCCAGGAAATGGGTGCCGGCCAAAACCTGTTGCGGAATCAGCCCGGTGACCTCGCTCACTGTCAGGTCGCGCAGAACGCCCGAAATCTCCAGGGCGGGCTCCCCCTGGATCTGCACCTCGGCTTCATCCGTGGCCCCGGAGACGCGGAACACCAAGGAGCCCGAAATCCTCTTTCCGCTCAAGTCGAAAGAGGCGGTAGCGGAGCCGCCGGGAGCGATGCTTCCCAAGTCGACCTCCTCCACGGCGACGCCCCCTTTGCCGGCGTCGACCAGGACCAGCTTCATTGCGACCGGCATCGGCAGCTTGCTGTGGATGGACAGGTCGAGGCCGCCCTCCTCGATTGTCAGCGAGGTCGCGTCTTCGAGTGTGAACCGGACCTCGGTTTCGAAATCGGCTCCCGCAAGCGGTACCGCCGAGTCGGTTTCCGGGATCTCTTTTCCCAGCAGGCTGCTCAGGGAGATATCGGTAACGGGAATTCCCTGACCTGGGATCGAGATCGGCCCGAGCCGGGTGCGGAAGGTGCCCTGCTCCGGGGTCACCTGCAGGCTGTCTCCGACTTGGGCACCCCCGTCGAACTCGCTGCTGAAATCGAGAGCCAGGCGGTCGTCGGAGTCGATCCGCAGAAACTCCGTGCGCTTGGCGACGTCGCGAATCGTCGTCGTATCGTCGGCGACCGAGATGCTCACCGTTAAATCGAGTATCGGAACCTGGGGCCTCTTTACCGTGCAACCGGGGAGGGCCAGCAGGAAACAGAAGAAGTGCGGAGCCAGTGCTCTCCCGAAAGGCCGGGCCAGCCGCCGGACTCGCTCGCGGGCTTTCTCCGGCATGATCACACTCCTTCGAGGCGCGGGCGGCGATCGCGCTCGTCGAAAGGCCGGCCGCTTACAGTTTGGCCAGCCGTTTCAGGTCGCCGGCGCGGTCGGTTTTTTCCCAGGCGAAGCCCGGTCCGGTCCGGCCGAAGTGGCCGTAGGCGGCGGTCTTCCGATATATCGGACGCCTCAGGCGCAGGTGCTCGATAATGCCCTTCGGCGTCAGGGCGAAGACCTCGCGCACGAGGTCGGCGATCTCGCTGTCGGGACGGCGCCCCGAACCGAAGGTATCGACGTGGATGGAAACCGGATCGGAGACGCCGATGGCGTAGGCCAGCTGCAGCTGGCAGCGGTCGGCGAGACGGGAGGCGACGACGTTCTTGGCGATGTAGCGCGCCATGTAATGGGCACTGCGGTCGACCTTGGTCGGGTCCTTGCCCGAAAAGGCTCCCCCTCCGTGCGGGCACATGCCGCCGTAGGTATCGACGATGATCTTGCGACCGGTCAGCCCGCAGTCGCCGTGCGGACCTCCGACGACGAAGCGTCCGGTCGGGTTGACGTGAAAGACCGTGTCCCGGTCGAGAAGCCTCGCCGGAATCACCTTCCTTATCACCTGCGCGATCATGTCGCGTCGAATGCGCTGGTGGGATGCCTTCGGGCCGTGCTGAGTCGATATCACCACGGTGTCGACGCGGCTCGGTCTGCCGTCGACGTACTCGACGGTCACCTGCGATTTCGCGTCCGGTCTCAGGTAGGGAAGCACCGAGCGTCTGCGCAGCCGTCTCAGGTGTTGCAGCAGCTGGTGCGCAAGCATGATAGGAAGCGGCATCAGTTGCGAAGTCTCGCGACAGGCGAATCCGAACATCATCCCCTGGTCGCCGGCACCCATCTCCGCGTGCAGCCCCTGTTCTTCGTCCACACCCTGGGAGATGTCGGGAGACTGCCGGTCGAGGGCGAGCGAGATGCCGCAGGAGCGGTAGTCGAACCCGTACTCGGGGTCGTCGTAGCCGATCTCCCGGATGGTCTTGCGCACCAGTCCCTGGATGTGGACCTGGGCTCGGGTGGTCACTTCTCCCGCTATGACCACCTGCCCCGTCGTGACCAGCGTCTCGCAGGCCACCCGCGAGGAGGGGTCCTGCTCAAGCATGGCATCGAGGATGGCGTCGGAGATCTGGTCGGCCACCTTGTCCGGGTGCCCCTCCGAAACCGATTCCGAGGTAAACAGGGATCTGCTCACGCTTCTTCCTTTCGCAATCTCGCAGACGCGCTTTTGAAGTTCATCCTCCTCGCCCCTGAAATCGCGGTCGCTTTCGCCGCGGCGCGGCACTTTGGGAAAAGGCTTCCTCGAGACAGGTGCGCACTGCAGCTCCGGATTCCAGGGTGAGGCAGTGGGCGGCGATTTCCCGCGCCCGGGCGATCGCGATCGACCGCACCGCTTCCTTGAGCTCCGGTATCAGCCCCGGACTGACACTCAATGTCTCGACCCCCAAACCGAGGAGGAGAACGGCCGCCAGCGGATCCCCGGCCATCTCGCCGCAAATGCTTGTCGTCACGCCGTTGCGCCGGCCGCTGTCCGCGACATCCTTGATGAGCCTCAAGACCGCTGGATCATAGTGATCGTAAAGATCCGCTACTTTCGGGGTCGTGCGATCGACCGCGAGGGTGTACTGCACCAGATCGTTGGTTCCGAGGCTCAGGAAGTCGACCTCCGGAACGAACCTGTCTATGGTGATTGCCGTCGATGGCACCTCGACCATGATCCCGACCTTGCAGTCGGCCGAGTGCTCCAGCCGCCGTTCCCGCAGCTCCCGTGCAGCCTCGCGGATCAGGTTCTTCGTCTGCCGCAACTCGTTCAGGGTGGTGACCATCGGAATCAGGATGCGCAGGTCGGCCCCGGCCGCGGCGCGCAGGAGTGCCCGCAGTTGCACCTTGAAGAACTCCGGATTGTCGAGACAGAGACGAATCCCGCGCCACCCGAGGAACGGGTTGCGTTCCGAAACCGGCCCCAGCGAGCTGGAGAGCTTGTCCCCGCCCAGGTCGAAGGTGCGGATGACGACCGGGCGCGGCGCCATTGCTTCCACCGCGCCGCGATAGATGTCCAACTGCTCCTCCTCCGTTGGCGGGCGGTGGTCCATGTAGAGGAACTCGGTGCGAAACATGCCGACCCCGGCGGCGCCGTTCTCGAGGGCGACCTCGACCTCCTGCTGCAGGTCGACGTTGGCCATGAGGGCGATCTCCGTCCCGTCCCGCGTCCTCGCAGGAAGATCGCGGCGGGCTCGCAGATCGCGCTCCCGCCGGTGCTGCCGGCGCAGCTCCGACTGGAAATAGCGCAACCTCTCCGCCCCCGGAAAAACGTGCACGCTGCCTTCGTCGCCGTCGACGACGAGCGGATCCCCGGAGCGGATGGAACGGGAAGCGACCTCCGTGCCCACTACCGAAGGCAGGCCGAGCGAGCGCGCGATGATGACGGCGTGGTATGTCGCTCCACCCTGGTCGAGAACAAGACCCTTGACCAGCTTGCGGCCCAGGCGCACCGATTCGGAAGGCAGCAGGTCGCGGGCGACGACGATCGTGTTCGAGCGCAACGAGTGCAGTCCGTGAAGGCCGCCACCGAGGAGGCGCATCAAAACCTGGTGCTCGATGTCGCGGACATCCGCGGCCCGGGCACGCAGGTACTCGTTGTCGGAATCCTCGAATGCCGCCTGCAGGGATCGCATGTTCTGAACGAAAGCCGGCTCCGCGGCGAGGTGTTCTCCGCGGATGATCTCCACGGTTCGGTCCTTGACCTGCTCGTCTTCCAGCATCGCCAGCTGGGCATCGAAGATCTGGGCGAGGTCGTCCCCGTGCTCGATCTCCACGAGGTGCCTGGTGCGTCGTACCTCGTCGGCAGCCATCTGCAGGGCGTTGAGGAAACGATCCGTTTCACTGTCGGCAAGGTGTGGTGCCACCCGGCGACGCACCACGGGGGGAGACTCGGCCCGGTAGAGAAAGGCTTTCCCGATCCCGATACCGGGTGATGCCGGAATACCCCGCAGTATGTGAATTTGGTCGCTCACGCCGCCTCTTCGAAACTGCTCGCCAGAAGCCCGGCAATCGCTGCGGCCGCCCCCTCTTCGTCGGGGCCCTCGGCTTCGACCAGCACTGTCGCGCCCTGTTCCGCGGCCAGCATCATCACTCCCATTATGCTCTTGCCGTTGATGCGCCGGATGCTCCCCTTCGACAGGAAGATGTCCGCTTCGAAGCTCGCCGCTTCCTTTACCAGAAGGGTTGCCGGGCGGGCGTGAATCCCGAGCCGGTTCGCTATGACCGCTTCTCTGGCTACCACGGCTGCGGACTCGCTTGCTGCATCTCGCTCAACCTTTGAAATGCACGGCGTCGCTCAGCTCGCGAAGCCGCGAAGGATCGGCTTCGACCGCGGTCCCGGTCACGACGAAGCTCGCCCCGGCGTCGACCTTTTCCCGCACCGTCTCCGCATCCCGGATACCGCCGCCAACGATCACGGGTAGGGAGATGTAGTCGACCACCGCGGTAATGAGCTGCCCGGAAACCGAATCGCCGGCGCCACTGCCGGTGTCCATGTAGATCAGCTTCATGCCGAGATATTCCGCGGCGAGAGCATGCGCCATGGCGATGTCCCTCTTCGCCCTGGGAATCGGCCGCGTCGAACTCATGTACTCCGCCGAGGTCAGGGTCCCGGATTCAATCAGCATGTACCCCGTGGGGATGACCTCGATGCCGTACTCCTTCAGCAGCGGCGCGGCGCGCACGTGCTGGCCGATGAGCAGTTCGGGATTACGGCCGCTGATCATTGCGAGAAAAAGCAGGGCATCCGCGGTGGACACGACCTGGCTGGCATCCCCGGGAAAGCTGATGACGGGAATGTCGACAGACTGCTTCAAGCGCTCGAAGAGGGCGGCATTCCGGCTCGTCGACAGCATCAGGCTCGTGCCGACGAGAATCGCGTCGGCACCCACTTCTGCGCACGCCTCCGCCCTTGCCTCCAGTTCGTCGAGCGACAGCCGGTCCGGATCGAGAAGAGGCAGGTACCCGGCTCCCCGGGAATCGCGCACCGAGAGGAGGTATTCCAGGGCGGTGGCTTGCTGCTGTCCGTCACACTCGTTCCAAGGCCGCCGTCCCGGGACAGAATCAGGATCGTATGGCGCAGTCCGTTCCACTCTCCGTCTACCTTTGCAGAATCCGGTGCAGGATACCGGGAACCGCAGCCAGCGCCTCGTTCACCTTCTCCGGCTCCCGGCCACCCGCCTGGGCCATGTGCGGCTTGCCGCCGCCCGACCCCCCGGCCAACTCGGCGACCCCACGCACGATATCCCCTGCGTGCAATCGCCTGGAGGCGATGAGGTCGTCGGTTACCACGGCAATGAACGAAGCCTTGCCCTTGAAGACGGCGCCGAGTACGCCGACGCCGGAGCCTAGGTTGTCGCGCAGCCCGTCGGCCATGTTGCGCATCGACCCGGCATCTTCGGTTTCGACGCGGCCGGCGACCACCCGAACACCCTCGACGAGCTCAGCCTGCTCCACCAGCCGGACCGCTTCGTCTCCCGCGGCTCGGTGCCTGCTCTCCTCCAACCGTCGCTCCAGCTCCTTGTTGCGCTGCATCAGCTCGCAGACCTGGTTGGCAAGGTCGTCGGCAGCGGCGTTGAGCAGCTGCGACAGATCTCCGGCGAGGTCGCGGTGCCGCCGGGCATCCTGCACGGCGACATCGCCGCTGATCGCCTCCACCCGGCGCGTCCCGGCGGCGATACCCCCCTCGGAAACCAGGGCGAAGGAGCCGATCCGGCCGGTGGTTTCGGCGTGGGTACCGCCACAGAGTTCGAGGCTGAATTCCCCGATCCGCACTACGCGGACGCGGCTGTCGTATTTCTCTCCGAACAGCGCCTGGGCCCCCATCTTCCTGGCGGTGTCGAGATCTTCCTCGAAGGCGAGGATCACGCTGTCGGCGCGAATCTGCTCGTTGACGAGCGCTTCGACATCGCGAATCTGTTGGGGCTCCACCGCGGCGAAATGGGAAAAGTCGAAACGCAGGCGGCCGGGGGCGACCAGCGAGCCCATTTGCGACACGTGATCCCCCAAAATTCGACGCAGCGCCTCGTTCAGGAGGTGGGTAGCGGTGTGGTTACGGGCAACCGCGGCGCGGGAGTCGACGTCGACCTCGGCGCTGACCACCCCACCGGGAGGCTCGCTTCCGCTGCGCAGACTGCCGACGTGCATGATTCCCCCGCGGGCGCTGACCGTATTCTCGACATCGACAGCAAAACCGGATCCTGCTATGACACCGCGGTCGCCGGTCTGACCTCCCGCCTCGGCGTAGAAAGGGGTGCGATCGAGAAACAGCCTTACGCCGCCGTCGCCATCGACCTCGGCATTCACTACCTCTGCGGCTGACGACAGCTCGGTGTAGCCGACGAATTGCGAGTGCTCGCCGGCAATGAGTTCCCCCACGCTCTCGTCAGCGGTGAACTGGTTCCTGGTGGCGCGCCGGGCGCGGGCTCGCTGCACCTCGAGCTCGCGCTCGAATTCCTCGGTGTCGACGCCAAGGCCGCGTTCCCTGGCCATTAGCTCGGTCAGGTCGAGCGGGAAACCGTAGGTGTCGTGCAGCATGAAGGCGTCGGCCCCTGTCAGCTCCCCCTTCGCGCTCAGCTTTTCGAAGATGTCGAGGCCGCGGTCCAGGGTTGCGCCGAAGCTCTCCTCCTCCGAGCGGATGACCCGGGCTGCGTGATCACACTTCTGCGCGATCTCCGGGAAAACGGCGCCCATCTGGTCGACGACGGTGGAGGTCAGCCTGTGGATGAAAGGCTCGTGCTGATCGAGCTTGCGGCCGAAGCGCGCGGCGCGGCGCAGCAGGCGCCGCATGACGTACCCGCGGCCGTCGTTCGAGGGCAGGACGCCGTCGGAAATCGCCACCGTCAGGGTGCGGACGTGATCTGCGATCACCCGCATCGGCACCAGGTTTCCTTCTCCGGGATGCTTTCCGATGAGATCGGCGATCCGTGCGATCAGCGGCTGGAAAACATCGGTGTCGTAGTTGCTTTCCCGGCACTGAAGCAGGCTGCACATCCGTTCGAAACCCATTCCGGTATCGACGTGCCTAGCCGGCAAGGGCTGCAGACTGCCGGAGGGCTCGCGGTTGAACTGGATGAACACGAGGTTCCAGATCTCGACAAAATCGCCGCTGTCCCGTCGCAGCAGCTCGGCGCTCTGCCCATCGAGGTCGTCCCCGAGGAAGTAGTGGATCTCCGAGCAGGGGCCGCAGGGGCCTGTCTCCCCCATTTCCCAGAAGTTATCTTTGCTGCCGAGACGCACGACGCGGTGCGCGGGTAGGTCCGTGCACTTGACCCACAAGCTCTCCGCCTCATCATCAGGTTGCAGCTGCTCCGCCTCGCTGCCCTCGAAGACCGTCGCCCAGAGTCGCTCCTTCTCCAGGCCGAGGCGTTCGGTCACCAGCTCCCATCCCCAGGTGATGGCCTCCTCCTTGAAGTAGTCGCCGAACGACCAGTTGCCCAGCATCTCGAAAAACGTGTGGTGCCAGGGACTGACCCCTACTTCCTCCAGATCGTTGTGTTTGCCCGAGACCCGGATGCACTTCTGGGTGTCGACCGCGCGGCTGTAGTCCCGCTTCCCGTGCCCGAGGAACACGTCCTTGAACTGGTTCATACCCGCGTTCGTGAACAGGAGCGTAGGGTCGTCTCCAGGCACGATCGAGGCGCTCGGCACACGCCGATGCCCGCGTTCTTCGAAAAAGCTCAGAAATGTCTCGCGAAATTCCCCCGACTTCACTGCATTTGCTCCACTGTTGCCACGCTCTCGCCGGCCGTCTCGGCCAGCATCTTTTCGACGGCGCGCTGGCTGGTATCCGCGTCGAACCCCCGCCGGCTCAGCAATCCCCACATGCGCCGTCTGGCCTTCTCTTCCGCCAACCCCGCGTATCTCCACCGGTGCAGGCGGAGCACCTGCAACGCAGCCCCTTCCGACCCGACGGTATCGAACTCGGCGAGCACCTCGGCAATGACATCGGGGGCTACCCCCCTGCTTTGCAGATCCCGCTCGAAGCGCGATTCCCCCGCCGGCCGGTTCGCCATCCTGCTTTCGATCCAGCGGCGCGCGAAGGCGCGGTCGTCGAGAAGACGGGCACGTCCGAGATCGGCAAGGGTCGACTCGATCACGGTCTTCTCGAAACCTCTCTCGCCCAGTTTTCGCCGAACCTGGTGCTCGGTGCGGTCCTGGTTTCCCAGGTAGCGTAGCGCCGCCTCCCTGGCCTGGCACATGCTGTCGTGCTGCGACGGCACCACGTCACTCCCCTGATTCGGCGTTCGGCGGCGAACCGTTGCCGAGTCCCAGCTCCGTCCGCAGCCGGGACTCGAGGGCGGCGGCGAGTTCTTCATTATCGGCGAGAAACCCCTTGGCATTCTCGCGACCCTGGCCGAGACGTTCTCCGTTGTAGGAAAACCACGTGCCGCTCTTTTGGATCAGCCCGCAGTCGACACCGATGTCGACGATGTCCCCCTCGCGCGACATGCCGATCTGGTCGCCCTGAAAGAAGAGGTCGAACTCCGCCTGCCGGTAGGGGGGCGCCAGCTTGTTCTTCACCACCTTGACGCGTGTGCGGCTTCCGACGGCTTCGTCGCCGTCCTTGATCTGGGCGACGCGCCGGATGTCCAGGCGGAGCGAGGCGTAGAAACCGAGTGCCCTGCCGCCTGTGGTCGTCTCCGGGTTGCCGAACATGACTCCGATTTTCATGCGCAACTGGTTGATGAATACCACGCAGGTCTGCGAGCGATTGATCGATGGGGCCAGCTTGCGCAGCGCCTGGGACATCAGACGCGCCTGCAGCCCCATGTGCGAATCCCCCATTTCGCCGTCGAGCTCGGCCTGGGGAACGAGCGCCGCAACCGAGTCGAGGACGATGATATCGAAGGCCCCGCTACGCACCAGGGTATCGACTATTTCGAGCGCCTGCTCGCCGCTGTCGGGCTGGGAGATGATGAGCCCGTCGACATCGACGCCGATGCGGCGCGCGAAGCCGACGTCGAGGGCGTGCTCGGCGTCGATGAAAGCGGCCGTCCCACCCTCTCTCTGCGCCTCCCGTACGACGTGCAGGGAGACCATCGTCTTGCCCGATCCCTCGGGCCCGTAGATCTCGACGATGCGGCCTTTGGGAAACCCCCCGATCCCGAGCGCCCGGTCGAGGGCCAGGGACCCGCTCGGTATCGCTTCCACATCTACGCGACCACCTCGCTCCCCAAGTCGCATGACGGCCCCCTTGCCGTGCTGCTTTTCGATCTGGGAGAGAGCGAGATCGAGTGCGTTTTCCCGATCCCCGGCCTTCTTGTCCTGACTGTTGTCGTTCTCTTTCGCCATGGCTCGAACGTCATTCCCCAAGCGTTTCCAATAACGCGTGCCCCGCTTCCTGGACGATCTCCGGTGCTTCGGGCCAGCCGCCGGCGATGACTGCGGCCCACAGGATCAACTGGCAGTAGACCCCGGCCGCCACGTCGTCCAGCACGATCCCCCAGCCTCCGGGCAGCCGCTCTAGACGGCGTGCCGGGGGAGGTTTTACTATATCAAGAGCCCTGAAGAGGAAGAATCCCGCGACCGCGATCCAGATGCTGTGCGGCAGGAACGCCACGGAGACGAGATAGCCGACGAACTCGTCGATGACCACCGGGCCGGGGTCCGGTCCCCAGTCGCGGGCCATGACGCCGGCGGTGTATACCGCCACCGCCAAGCTCCCCACCAGGAGGAGTATCCATTGTACGGCCGTCAGGGAAGGACAGAGGAAGTAGTAGCCGACCGCCGTCACCGCGCTCCCAGCGGTTCCCGGAGCGACCGGCGCATGGCCGGAGTAGAGAAGGGTGGCAATCGCTCGGACGAGACCGCGACCTGGTCTCGTCCGGGGACTGGACTCGCCGCGTCTCAAGAGCGAACCGAGTACCCAATTCTGATAAAATAGTGAAAGCCGGAGGCCAGCGTAAGCAGGAGAACCGCTGCCATCAGGCCGTTCGACAGGGTGGGGACCAGCGATTCCTCGAGCGGCAGCAGGTGGTCCCACTCGAAGCGGCCGAAGACTTCCTGAAGGCCGATCGCGAACAGGATGATGACGACAGCCAGCAGTTGCGCGAAGGTCTTCCACTTGGCCAGCCTGGAGGTCTCCATCTGACGCCCGTGGTAGACCCCGTAGAGGCGCATCCCCGTGATGATGATGTCTCGCACTACAATCGGAAGAACGAGCCAGTAGTGAACGATGCGGCCCAGCACCAGGGCGATCAGTGCCGACGTAACCAGGATCTTGTCAGCCAGTGGATCCATGAAGCGGCCGAAATCGGTCACCCGGTTGTTGGACCTCGCCATGCGGCCGTCGTAGAAATCCGTGACCGAGGCCAGAGCGAACACGACGCAGGCCATGCTTCGCCAGTACCAGGTGTCCGCAAACAGCATCGCCAGGAACAGCGGCGTCAGGAAGATCCTGGAGATCGTCAGCAGGTTCGGGACGTTTGCAATCTCTCGAATTGCCATGAGCAAATCTGTCCGCGATGGCACGGATTTCAGTCAGAAGGTGCGCCGCCCCTGAAGGGCGTGTGCCAGCGTGACCTTGTCGGCGAGATCCAGATCCGACCCGACCGGCAACCCGCGCGCCAGCCTGGAGACCACGGTGAGCTGCCCGAGCTTGCGCTGGATGTACTCTGCCGTCGCCTCCCCCTCGGCGCTGGCATTGTTGGCGAGAATCACCTCCGTTACCTGCTGCGTGCTTACCCGGGACACCAGTTCGTCGATGCGCAAATCACCCGGCCCGATGCCGTCGAGCGGCGACAGGGCCCCTCCGAGAACGTGATATATACCGGTGAACAGGCGGCTGCGCTCCAGGACGAGCACATGACTCGCCTCCTCGACTACGCAGATGATCCCCGGGTCGCGGGTCCCATCCCGGCAGATCGCGCAGGCGATCTCCCCTTTGTCAGTGAAATTATAGCATTTTTCGCAGTACTGAATGCCGCTGCGCCCGTTGACGATTGCCGTCGCCAGGGTCTCCGCCTCCCGCGGCGGCCTCTTGATGAGATGAAAGGCCAGCCGCTGAGCGGTCTTGCGTCCTATCCCGGGAAGACGGGCGAATGCCGAAATCATCTCTTCCAATGCCTCAGGTCCCATACCGTCTCCAGACCCTACACCAACTCCCCGTCGAAAGCGTCGAGGACCGCGCGTATCTTCGGGTGATCCGCCGGAGTTTCTTCGGCTTTCTCGACAGCCGCTTCCGGTTGCTCGCCCAACTCGCAGCGAATGCGCAGAGGCTGTCCTGTCTTCGCCGACAAAGCTTTCTCCACCGCAGCGCGGTTCTTGTCGACCCGGCCTTTCTGGAAGCCGGCTTCAGGGGGAAACAGCAGCTGCAGGGTCGAGCCTTCGAGCCTGTCCAGCCGCGCCTCCGCAAGGGAGGTGGCCGTGCCGGGCTGTTCCTGCTTGAGACTGGCTACAACCTGGACCCAGCAGGCGCGGATCGCCTCCAGGCTCGGCGCCGGGGCTTCGACCGCGGCTTCCGCTGTCCCTCCTGACTCAGGCGCGGCCTCAGCCGCTTCCGGAGGGACCTGGCGCCTGGGCTGTGTCTCATCCCTCGAGGCCTCGGCGGTCCGGTTCATCCCGGTTGCAGCTGGCCGGCCCTCGTCTCCGGCCATATCCCGAACCTTGCGCAGCAACTCTCCGACTTCCATGCTGCGGCCCATGCGGGACAAGCGGACCAGCGTCATTTCGACTCGAAAGCGAGGTTGGACCGAACGCCGAAGTTCCGCCTCGAGGTCCAGCAGCGCCTTGAGGATGCGCAGAATGTCCTCTTCCGGGAGACGAGGAGCGAGCTGCTCGAAGCGGGCCTTCTCGACATCGGCGATCTCGAGCCTGTCCGCGCTGCCTTGCACCCGAATCGACAGCCATTGCCCGACGTGTTCGCTGAATCCCTTGATGAACTCCTCGAGATCGGTCCCCTCCTCCGCTGCCGTCGCTATCGCGTCGAGAACGCGACCGCCGTCGCCGTTGACTACGGCGTCGGAGAGTTCGAAATAGGCACTGCGGTCGACCAGCCCCAGTACCTGCCTGACGCCCCCCGGGGTCACGCTGTTGCGTTCGAACGAGGCGACTTGATCCATAAGGCTCTCGGCGTCCCGGAGCGCCCCGTCGGCGCGTTGGGCCAGCAGGTAGAGGGCTTCCTGATCCGCGGAGATGCCGTCTGCCTCGGCGATCATCCGCAGGTGCTCTGCTATGCGCCCGGCTGGAATGCGGCGGAAATTGAAACGCTGGCAACGGGAAATAATCGTGTCGGGCACATCCTGAACCTCGGTGGTCGCGAAGACGAACACGACCCGCTTCGGGGGCTCTTCGAGTGTCTTCAGGAGGGCGTTGAAGGCCGCCGTGGACAGCATGTGTACTTCGTCGATGATGTAGATCTTGTGTGAGCCGGCGGTGGGAACGTAGCGGACGATCTCGCGTAACTCGCGGACATCGTCGACGCTGTTGTTGGAGGCCCCGTCGATCTCCAGCACGTCCATGCTGGTTCCGTCGGTGATGCTGATGCAGGCAGGGCACTCCTGGCAGGGATCGGCTCCGCGGCGGTTGCCGCAGTTGAGTGCCTTGGCGAGAATCCGGGCCGTGGTGGTCTTGCCGACCCCGCGAGGACCGCAAAACAGGTAGCAGTGGGCGATCCGCCCGGTGTCGAGGGCATTGGTCAGCGTCGCCGTGATGTGCTCTTGGCCGACCACCTCGGCAAAGGTCTGGGGCCGCCATTTCCGGGCGGTAACCTGGTACGTCATTTCGGGTCGCGATTCTTCGGGTTAAAAAAAGGTCGTGCACCCATCTTCGAACCCGGCCTCCGTTTCGGCCGATGCCAGTTGGCTCCAGCCAGACGGCTCCGCGGCACACGCAATGGCGTTCCTACCGCTGCTACCTTCCGGTCCTGACGGAGTTTGGAAACCTTCCGTTGCGCGGAATCTGGCTTTCGACGCCACTTCTCATCGGACGATTGTGAGACGCTGGGGCCTCGGATGGGACTTCGATCCCGCTGTAGCGGATTGCGGGTCACAGGGCACCGCTAACTCCCCATCTAGCACGACCTGATGCTCAATGCCCCGCCGACAGACGAGAAACGGGCGGGACGAAATACGGAATGCGGCAAAGAAATTGGTGGAGCAGATGGGAATCGAACCCACGACCTCCAGATTGCGAACCTGGCGCTCTCCCTACTGAGCTACTGCCCCACGCACCCCTCCATGCTGGCGGAGAGAGTGGGATTCGAACCCACGGTAGCGTTTTGCGCTACACACGATTTCCAGTCGTGCACCTTCGGCCACTCGGTCACCTCTCCGACGCTTCGGCTTGACGACGACCCGACTGCCTGCCGCTGTCGGGCGACAGCCGGTACTCTGTTTGATACAATCTCCGGAGAGGGTGGGATTCGAACCCACGGTGACCTGACGGCCACAACGGTTTTCGAGACCGCCCCTTTCGTCCACTCAGGCACCTCTCCAAAATCAATCCCTGCCTTCACCCCTTCCTCAGCTGCCGGAAAAAGCACCTGAGAATGGCGCTGCATTCCGCCTGCAACACGCCCCCGCGCACCTCGCATGTGTGGTTCATGCGGGGATCCCGGACGACATCCCTGACACTTCCACAGGCGCCGGCTTTCGGGTCGCAAACTCCGAAAACCAGCCGCGACACGCGTGCCAGGACCAGAGCCCCGGCACACATGGCGCAGGGCTCCAGGGTTACATACAACACAGTATCGTCAAGGTGTCGAGAACCGACGGCGGAAACCGCCTGGCGGATTGCGATCATCTCGGCATGTGCCGTCGGATCGCGAGTCGATTCTACGCGGTTGGAGCCCCGCCCGATTATCCTGTCGCCGCTGACGAGCACGGCTCCGACCGGAACTTCCGCAGCACCCGCCGCCCTCTCGGCCAACTCGACGGCCTCCCTCATCCAATGCCGATCGAGCCCGTCCTTATCAGCTGCTTCCGACGTCATCGTTCGACTGCCCCCTTGCCCTGGTACAGCCGCTGAGGGGGCTGGGGAAGAAGGCTTCCAAAGGGGAGTTAATATAATCGGACCGGCGCATGGTTTCAACAGCGTCGAGGGTGGCGCGCAGCCCTCCAATGCCCGCGTAGAGCCAAGCTGGAGAAACAGTTACGACTGCTCGCGCGTTCAGAACTGACGCTGGAAATGGTCGCGGGAGTGCAGTGGATTCTCCCGCTTCAACCAGTAGGACCTCTCGCCTTCGCCGCTGTCGATCGGGCCATGCTCCATCTCCTCGGAACCGGCTTTCTGCAGGGGATCGTAGCGCACCAGGCGCATGATCAGCCCGATCGCGGTGAAAATCGAGTAGAAAACCAGGGCAAGAAGCAGGTGGGAGTTGACGAACCCCAGGACTTTTGCCAGCGTCATCCAGACGAGGTAGAGAGGCCGTAGCGGCCCTTGCCAGAACAGGGCGCATGCCAGCAGCCAGACGGCCAGGCCTCCGGCCCACAGCGCCTCCGGCAGTGACTGAAGGAACCACAGTCCCCCTCCTGCACAGGCGCTGGCGGCCCCCATCAGTAATCCAAAGCTGCGCAGCTGCCCCGGGGCAGGCGCCGGAATCCTCCAGAAGGAATGCTTCCCCTTCGCGGCTGGGCCCCCGTTCGTGGCCGGCATCAGTCCGGTGCGAACTCCTGCTGCCAGGACTGCTCCTCTTCCCAGGCCGGCTGCTCCCGCTTGTCGATGAGGAAGCTGCCGAGTACCAGGTAGTCCATCTCGGTGCGCATGAAACAGCGGTAGGCCTCTTCCGGGGTATTGACTATCGGCTCGCCGCGAACATTGAACGAAGTGTTTACTACCAGAGGGCAGCCTGTACGGCTGAAAAAAGCCCGGATGAGGTCGTAATAGGGGGGATTGTCCTCGCGCGACACCGTCTGTATGCGCGCCGAGTAGTCGACATGGGTGACTGCCGGGATCTCGGAACGCGGGACCTTCAGCCGCTCGATTCCGAAGAGTTGGCGCTGTTCTTCCGTTATCGGGAGGCGCCGATCTTCCCGCACCGGCGCGACTATCAGCATGTAGGGTGAGTCGGCATCGAGTTCGAAGTAGTCGGCGACGTGCTCGCGCAGCACGCTCGGAGCGAAGGGCCGAAAGCTCTCGCGGTACTTGATCTTGAGATTCATCCGGGACTGCATGCTTGGTGAGCGCGGATCCCCGAGGATGCTTCTGGCCCCGAGGGCCCGTGGCCCGAACTCCATGCGGCCGCAGAACCAGCCGATCACCATGCCTTCGTCGAGGAGCTCGGCGACCTCCGCAGAAAGCTCCTCCGCGGACCGGCGCCGGGCCGGGGCCTCGACGCGTTCGAGATAGTCGGCGATCTCCTCGTCCCCGTAAGCCGGGCCAAGGTGGGCTCCCTTCATGCTATCGCGTGCGCCGTCCGCGGTGCGCCCGTTGCCGAGGTGGCGATGCCATATCGACAGTGCTACGCCAAGCGCTCCCCCGGCATCCCCGGCGGCAGGCTGGACCCAGATGTCGCCGAATGGTCCCTCGCGCAGGATGCGACCGTTGCCGACGCAATTCAATGCCACACCGCCCGCCAGACAGAGCTTCGACATGCCGGTCTCGGCGTGCGCCTGCCGGGCCATTCGCAGCATCACCTCCTCGGTCACCACCTGGCAGGAGCGGGCGATATCCATTTCCCGTTGGGTGATCAGGCTCTCCGCGGGCCTGGGGGGACCGTCGAGGAGGTCGGCCATCGCAGGCGAGGTCATGGTAAGGCCGGACAGGAAGTTGAAGAACTTCATGTCGAGGCGGAACGAACCGTCGGGTGCGAGGTCGATCACCTGGTCGAGGAGACGCCCGGCGTACTTAGGCTCACCGTAGGGGGCCAACCCCATGAGCTTGTACTCTCCCGAGTTCGGCTTGAAGCCGGCGAAATAGGTCAGGGCGCTGTAGAGAAGTCCCAGCGAATGCGGGAAGTTCATCTCGGCCAGCGAGTGCACCTCGGCGCCGCGCCCGAAGCCGTAGCTCGTCGTCGTCCACTCACCCACTCCGTCGAGGGTGATGATGGCGGCCTCGTCAAAGGGGGAGGGATAGAAGGCGCTGGCCGCGTGCGACTCGTGGTGGTAGCCGAACAGGACGGGAACGTCGCGGCCTAGTTCCTTTTGAATCAGCTGCGGGATCCAGAGCTTCTTCTTGAGCCACACCTGCATCGACTTCCAGAACAGCCGGATGCCCAGCGGCGCCGTGCTGAGATGGGTTTCGAGCAGGCGCTCGAAGGTCAGGAGCGGCTTGTCGTAAAAACCGACGCATTCGAGATCTGCCGCCCCGATCCCGCCTTCGCGGAGACAGTAGCGAACCGCCTGCGAGGGGAAATCGGGGTCGTGCTTCACCCGCGAAAAACGTTCTTCCTGGGCCGCGGCGATGATCTCGCCGTCGCGCACCAGGCATGCGGCGCTGTCGTGGTAGAAGGCGGAAATCCCGAGAATGTGGACGGCCATGTCTTGACGGAGTCGAAGCCCTGGACGATACTCGAACGATGCCCAAAAAGGAACCAACGTTCAATAAAAATAGTAAGATACGACACTCATGAACAGTTCCCCGACGACCGGTTCGTTTCTCGATGAGGAGCAGGTTCGCAACATCCGCGGCCGTTTCGGCACCCCGGTGTTCGTCTACGACCAGAACGCCCTCGAATCCCAGGCCCGGGCGGCGCTCGAGTTTCCCAACGCTTTCGGCCTTACGGTGCGCTACGCGATGAAAGCCTGCCCGAATGCCGGGGTCATCCGGGTGCTGAACCGGGCCGGACTGCAGATCGACGCCAGCAGCGGATGGGAGGTCCGCCGCGCTCTCGAGGCGGGCGTGGAGCCTGAGCAGATTCTTCTGACCGCGCAGCAACTGCCCGACGATTTCGATGACTTGGTCTCCATGGGAATCCGCTTCAACGCCTGTTCCCTGCACCAGCTCGCATGTTTCGGGAGCCGCTTTCCCGGCGGCGAACTCGGGGTGCGTTTCAACCCGGGACTCGGTTCGGGCAACAGCAACCGCACCAACGTCGGCGGCCCTTCCGCCAGTTTCGGCATCTGGCACGCACACCTCGACCAGGTCGAGGCCCTGCAGCGCGACCACCGCCTGCGCATAAGTCTGCTCCACTCACACATCGGGTCCGGCAGCGATCCTGAGGTCTGGCAGCGCTGCGCCCGGATGACCCTCGGTATCGCCGCCCTGCTGCCCGAGGTAGCCACCGTCAACCTCGGCGGAGGCTTCAAGGTGGGCCGCGTCCCCGGCGAGGTCTCCACAGATCTGGCGGTGGCCGGCGAGCCGGTGGCGGAAGAGTTCCGACGTTTTGCCGCCAATTCCGGCAGACGGCTGCATCTCGAGATCGAGCCGGGTACCTATTTCACAGCCAACGCCGGGGCGATCGTCTGCTCCGTCGTCGATGTCGTGAATACCGGCAAGGAGGGGTACTCGTTCATCAAGGTCGACTCCGGAATGACGGAAGTGCTGCGGCCCAGCATGTACGGAGCCCAGCACCCGATCGCCGTTGTCCCGGCCTCGGAGGAGCCGAGGGCGCGCGCGCAGTACCTGGTGGTCGGCCACTGCTGCGAAAGCGGCGATGTCCTGACCCCGGAAACGGGAAATCCCGAGGGCCTGCAGCCGCGTCCGTTTACCGAGGCCCACATCGGCGACGCCGTCGTCATCGGCGGCAGCGGCGCCTACTGCTCCGGCATGGCGGCCAAGAACTACAATTCCTTCCCGGAAGCTCCCGAGGTCCTGCTCGACAAATCCGGCGGTCTGCATCTTCTGCGCCGGCGGCAGACGCTCGAGCAGATGCTGGAAAACGAGATCATCCCGGACTTTCTGTAGGCCGCTTCCACCCCTGGTGGATCTTCCACCTGCATCCGGGACAGATTCTGGATATCAGGCCGGACCGGCCGCCGCCAGCCCCCTTTGCCGGAATCAGTCCCCGCGCATCTTCGGATCGAGGGCGTCCCGCAGGCCGTCGCCTAGCAGGTTGTACATCGTCACCGTCGCGAAAATCGCCATTCCCGGCACCACCACCAGCCACCAGGCGGAGGCATTGCTGCGGGCTCCGGCGAGAATGGACCCCCAGGTGATCGCCTCCGCCGGGACCCCGATGCCGAGAAAACTGAGCCCCGATTCGGCGAGGATGGCACCCGCAATGCCGAAGGCGGCCGGTATCAGGACCGGTGCGATCGCATTGGGCAGGATATGCCGTACCATGATGCGGCGGCTCGAGCAACCCAGCGATCTCGCCGCGGCGACGTAGTCGAAGCTGCGCACCTGTAGGAACTGCGAGCGGGTCAGGCGGGCGATCGGCACCCAGTTCATCAGTCCGATGATGACCATGATGAAGAACAGGTTGGGCGGGAAGAAGGCGGCGACTGCAATGATCAGGAATATCGCCGGAATGGCCGCCCAGAGTTCGAAGAACCGGGACAACAGCAGATCGAGCCATCCCCCGAAGTACCCGGCCAAGGCGCCGAGCACAACCCCGACGATCAACGAGATGCCTACGGACACCAGGCCGATGACCAGGGCATAGCGGCACCCGTGAATCAACCCGGACAGCACGTCTCGCCCCAGACGATCGGTTCCGAGCCAGTGCTCGGTTCCCGGCTCCTGGTATTTCTCCCCGAGCCGGATCTCCCCCGGGCCGTACGGAATCGGCGGAAACAGGGCGGCTTCGACCTTCAACCTCTTCAGGTTGCGCCTGCGCCTCAGCTCCGGCGGCCATTCCATCAGTCCGGCGTGAACGGCGTACTGGCGAAAGGCGGGGAAATACGTCTCTCCGCGGTACTTCATGTAATACGGCTTGTTTCCGGCAATCAGATCGGCGGCGACCGCTACCAGCGCCAGGGCGGCGATGCCGAATGATGCCCATACCGCCACCCGGTTCCTGGCGAACTGCCGGATGACGAAACGGCTGTAGGACAGGCTGGCCGCGTTGGAGAATGATTGGTCGGCACGGGCGCCTTCTGCTGTCTGTCGCGGAGTTCCCACCCTGGACCTACCCTGGCACCCGGGAGAAATCGATGCGCGGGTCGATCGCCTTCAGAAGCACGTCGGCGGCTAGAATGCCGAACAGCGACAGCGCCGATCCGATGGTGAGAATCGCCATGACCATCGGGTAGTCGCGTACGATGACGGACTGGAACCCGAGGAAACCCAGCCCGGGAATCGTGAAGATCGTCTCGATGAACACCGATCCGGCGATCAGCCCGGGAAGCAGCCCGGCCATCAAGGTCACGATCGGAATGAGCGAGTTGCGGAGGACGTGGCGCAGGAGCACCAAGCGCTCCGCCAATCCCTTGGCCCGCGCCGTGCGCACATAGTCGAGGCGGATGTTCTCGAGCATGCTTGTTCGCATGTAGCGCGAGATACCGGCAAAGCTGGCGTACGACGAGGCCAGCACCGGAAGCACCATGTGGTGGGCGTGATCTTTCAGGATCCGCCAGAACCCCCACTCTCCGGATGCCTCGAGCGAGACGATACCGGATGCCGGAAACCAGTGCAGGAACTCCTCGTTGCAGAGAAACATGATGAACAGCATCCCGACCCAGAACGACGGCATCGACCACAGCATGAAGGTGCCGGCGGTGAGGGCGCGATCGAGCGTGCTGTCCTGCCTGGAAGCCAACAGAACTCCGAGCGGGACCCCGATGAGGTAGGCGACGACGAGACTGATGACGCCGATCTCGACGGTGATCGGCAGGCGGGTGGCTATGTGCTCTATGACCGGCTGCTGATCCTTGAAGGAACGGCCGAAATCCAGGGTTGCGAGCCGCACCCCCGAACCCTCGTAGAGCAGGATCCCGGCGCCGTCGTATTCCCCCGTTTCGACGGTCTCGACGGAGAGCACAAGGCGCGACATCCAGCGGGCGTACTGTTCGTACAACGGACGGTCGAGTCCCAGTTGCCGGCGAAGGTCGGCGCGGGTTCGCTCCAATTGGTCCCGCTGGTCGGTGGACAGCCCCTCTCCGCTGGCAGCCCCCCCCAGGAAGAGGTCCACCGGGTCTCCCGGGGCGAGGTGCATGATCAGGAACGAAATGACGGTGATCCCAACGAGTGTCGGGATCGCCAGCAGAAGACGCTGAATCGTGTACTGGATCATTTCCCGATCATCGCCGCGCCGCTGGCAGTGCCACGGGGTCGGGGAATGGACCGCTTCTCAGGTCACTCTTCGAGGGCTGCGGCGGTGTCGTAGGCGGCTTCGCTTTCTTCGATGCGCTCCTGGAGGGCATAGACACGACCGAGCTCGCGCCAGACGGTGGCGTTGTCGGGGGTCCGCCGCGACAGCTCCTCGAGATGGGGCAGGGCCTCGTCCGTACTCTCGAGAGCGAGGTAGGTGACGGCGAGGTTGAAGCGGGTATCGATGTCGTCCGGATTCAGCTCCAGTGCCCGGAGATAGGCGTCGCGGGCGCCGTCGAAGCGATCCTGTTTCCAGTAGAGATTGCCGAGGTTGAAGTGCGTCTGCCAGACATCGGGAGCCGCCTCGAGCGCCCTTCCGAAAGCGGCCTCGGCGTCGCCGTATCGCTCGTTGTCCATGTAGACGGAAGCCAGGCTGTTCAGGGCTCCCAGGTGCCGGGGATTGGACTCGAGCAGCTGCTCGAAGGTGCGCTCCGCGGAGCCTGAGATCCCCCTTCTCGAGATAGAGCATCCCGAGGCTGTGGAAGGTCGAACTGTCCTCCGGGGCCCTGGCGGCCACGAACTCGTAAGCCTGTATGGCGCCGTCCAGATCGCGCAGGCGGTAGTGCGAGTAGGCGAGATTGCGCCAGGCGTCGAGGGGTTCCGGGTCGACTGTCGTCGCCAGCTTGAACGATGCCGCGGCCGCGCTGAAATCCGGGAACTCAGCGGTAGCGCGCTCGACCCCCCCGTTATACAAGCGCGTCCAATACTGGCGACGGAGCTGTTCTATTTGAGGGCGGAAGTCCTCCGATAGTTCGAGCGACCGGTCGAACGACTCGGACATCGTCGCGTATTCCCCCTGCTCGCCGTAGATCCGTCCCAGCAGGAAATGAACCTCCGGGTGCTCCGGCTCGCTTTCGAGAGCCAGCATCAGTTGCTCTTTCGCCTTCTCCGGATCCCCCTGCTTCAGGTACAGTTTCGCCCCCGTGAGGGCCGATCCCTGGCAGCCGAGCGCGATCCCCGCGGCGAGACACAGCAGGGCCAACGCCGCCCTTCGCCGATTCCTTGCGGTTCCCCGGGTATCCGTCATCTCAATACTGGCGGTCCTCGGCGCGCACCCACCACTCCAGCGAGTTCTCGGCGATACTCGAGCGGTCCCCTCCCGGGTACCAGTTGACGCCCTGGTAACGGCGGCTGTACGCCAGTGCGTTCCTTCCCTTCCACAGAAACGTATACGGCTGTTCTTCATGCAGGATCTCCTGGAAGCGGTGATACAGCGCTATGCGCCTTGCGGGGTCGAACTCGCGCCGGTAGGACTCGAGTATGTCATCCACTTCGGCGTTGATGAATCCGATATAGTTGGAGCCGCTATCGACCTGGGAGGAGTGCCAGACCTGGTACCCGTCAGGTGGAAAGCGCACGTACCCCGTCCACCCCAGCGTCATCGCGGCGAAATCGCGGCTGCGGACACGTTGCAGGAAAATCGACCAGTCGAGCTCGCGAACCTGGCAGTCGATGCCGATATCCTGCAGCTCGCTTTGCATGATCAGGGCGATGTCCTTGCGAATCTGGTTACCCGAGTTGACCAGGAATTCGAATTCGAACGGCACCCTCTCGGCGTCGATCACCTTGTCGAGGATGCCGTCGTCATCCGCATCCTCCCAGCCGGCCTCCTCCAGAAAATCGAGTGCGCGCTCGGGATCGTACGGGTAGAGCTCGAGGTCGTGATTGTACTCGGGGCGAAACTTGTGGATGGGTCCTGCCACAGGCTCACCCAGGCCGAACAGCAGGTTGTCGATCATGCTTTGGCGGTCGGTTAGCAAGCTCATTGCCTGGCGCACCCGTCTGTCGCGAAACAGGGGGTGAGCGTTGTTCCACCCGATATAGGTGAAGCCGCCTCCGTACTGGATGACCTTCAGGAACCGCTGGCGGAACCCCGGAGTCCAGCTCTTTTCTTTGAACTCCAGGGGCCGCAGACCGTACATGTCGAGGTTGCCGTTGGTCAGCTCTATAAAAGCTGCATCGGTGTTGTTGATGACATTGAAGACGATTTTGTCGACATACCCGGATACCGGAACGATTCCCTTGTCCCGGGCCCAGTAGTTCCGGTTGCGCGTGAGAACGACCTTCTGCTGGGTGACGACGTCGCGCTCGAAGTCCTCTACGAGGTAGGGCCCGGACCCGAGCACCGCGCGGTTGAAGTCCCGGTTGAAGCCCCGGGCAAACGCCCGCGCCTCCCCGGCGTACTCACCCTGCTCCCAGGTTCCGTCTATCAGGCTGCTGATGGAGACCTGATCGAGAAGGCCATCGTAATCGTAGAAGTGCTTCGGGATGATGCTGAAACTCCCCAGCATCAGGTCGTTGCGGAAATACGGCTCCTTGCAGAAGAAGGAGATGCGAGATTCTCCCTCGACACGAACGTCGCTGACCGAGGCGTAGTAGTTTCGCAGATGGGGCGCCAGCACCTCGGGATGCTGAATCACCTTCATGCTGAAGAGGACATCGGCGACTGTCAGCGGTTTTCCGTCGGAAAAATGGACCCCCTCGCGGATATCGAAGGTGTACTTCAGGTGATCGCCGCCGACTTCGGGGTACCTTTCCGCGATCAGTCCTTCGAGTGCGTAAGGCGGTTCCCGCCCTGCCAACAGCAGCGATTCGAAGATGTAGTCCCGCACGCTGGAGGCGCCGGCATCGCTCGAGGTGTACGGGTTGAAGCTTTCCGGATCCGACAGAAAATGGCGCACCAGCCAGTCCCCGTACTCCGGTGCCGCCGTGCCCGTGTAGCGCACCGGAGCCGTCTCCACACCGTCGAGGACGACGATATCCCGGGTGCCTGCGAGGATCCGTTGCACCTCCTCCCACTCGTCTCCGAAGACCTCGGGGGAGACGATCAGCGCCGCCGTGAAAAGAGGGAACACCGCCGGATTCGCGCGGCTTTTCACCGCCCTCTTTCTACAGGAATGTCAGCCACTGGTGGCGGTCCTCGGTCCTGGCGTTGACAATCTGGAAAAACAGATCCTGCAGCTTTTTCGTAATCGGGCCGCATCGACCGTCACCGATTTCCACTTTGTCCACCGCCCGTATGGGCGAGATCTCCGCCGCCGTTCCGGTAAAAAACAGCTCGTCGGCGATGTACAGGAATTCCCGCGGTATCCCCCGTTCCTCCACCTGCATCCCGAGGTCTCGCGCCATGGCGATCGCCGTGTGCCTGGTGATCCCCGGAAGGATCGAGTAGCTGGAGGCCGGCGTGTAGATGCGGCCGTTGCGGACGGCGAAGATGTTCTCTCCGCTGCCCTCGCTGACCAGGCCGTCGGGGCCGAGCACGATACCCTCGTCGTAGCCGTTCGCGTTCGCCTCCATGCGCACCAGCTGCGAGTTCAGGTAGTTGCCGCCCGCCTTGGCGAGAAAGGGAAAGGTGTTCGGCCCCATGCGGCTCCAAGAGGAGGTGCAGACCGAAACCCCCTTGGCCAGGGCCTCCTCCCCCAGGTACTCTCCCCACTCCCAGACCGCGATCACGGAGTCTACGGGACAGGTGAAGGGATCGACTCCGAGCGAGCCGTAGCCGCGGTAGACGATGGGCCTGATGTAGCAGGCGTCGAGCCTGTTCCGTCGAATAGTTTCCAGAATCGCCTCCCAGAACTCCTCGCGCGTGTATGGTATCTCCATGCGGTAGATCTTGGCGGAGTCGTAGAGGCGATCGACGTGGTCCTGCAGGCGAAATACGGCCGCACCCCTTCGGGTCGCGTAACAGCGGATTCCCTCGAATACACTGGATCCGTAATGCACGACATGAGAGAGGACGTGGATGTTGGCATCGTCCCAGGGGACCCACTCGCCGTTCATCCATATGCACTCGGATTTCGGCATTGCCGGCATTTTACGAGCTCCAACGGTTTCGAGTCGGCGCCTCAAACGCGGCGACTGATCAAAACGGAAAGGCTGTCAAAGGTGCCGCTCAGCTGCCGCGCGCGACTGAACCTCGCCGACATCCTGGTTTCGGGGCGGGGATTGAACTCGGCGTTTATGGCAAAGGATCGGTGTGGATTTCGGCGCCGCAAATCCCGCTCTTTCCCGCTCGACGTGTATAAGTACTGCCACTTCCGGTCCAGGACATATCCGTAGGTCGTCCCGATCGACATC
This sequence comes from Candidatus Latescibacterota bacterium, assembly GCA_965223905.1. Classification (GTDB taxonomy): domain Bacteria; phylum Latescibacterota; class UBA2968; order UBA8231; family UBA8231; genus CBDCXV01. The sequence continues at coordinate 596,440 of CBDCXV010000009.1, read as the reverse complement.
GCCGAGCTCGGCTTGTACCGTGTACTGACCCTCACCCTGTGAGCGGCGTTGTCCTCTTCGATGATCTGGGAAGAGTTTTCGACGAGCAGAATACCCCTGTCGTCGGCCCTGTATCTGTAGGTTACGTTGAGCGAAAGGTTGTCGATTATGGAGCGCGCCAGGGTATGGGCCATCGACCACGAGCGGCTGATAATGCTACGACGTGCGAGGACGCTGCGGTTGATCTGCCGGTCGAAGTCGAAGATAGTCCGCCGCGCCGATATTTGAAAGGTGTGGCTGATCCTGGCTTCCAGGCGTTCATAGCTCGGGCTGACCTTGAAACTCAGGTTGCGGGAGCGCTGGTTCTGGCTGGAGCGTCTCGAGTGCAGGTTGACGCGATGTGTGGCGCTCGAGGCGATGTTTGCGCTGAGATTGAGGCCGCTGTCGAAACGGCCGCGGTAGCGCAGGCTGGCGCTGTTGTTGAAGGTGTCCCGGTCCTGTTCCGGTTCACCCGGGTTGTCGCTGCGGATCACCCGCGACGACCCGGACAAAGTCATGCCGTGATCCTCGCTGGGCTGCCAGTCGAGCAAGCCGCGAAGAAACAGATGGCGGTCGTCGCGGTCGCCGGTGACGTCGCGGGAGACGAGTCCGCTGCTCCGCGTAACCGGAAGGCGACGCTCGTCGCTGGTCTTGTACTTCACTGACGTGCTGCCGACGAGATTGCCTGGCAACTCACCTTTGGCGCTCACGTCGTACTCCCACCTTTCGCTCTCGCGGTCCTTGGCGAAATAGGGATTGGGCAAATCCTCGTCGGCATTGGCCGTGTTGGTGTTCTTCGACCTGCGCCATCTCTGTCCTGCAGAAAAGTCGAAGCCCATGACCTCTGCCTTGAGGGTCGTCGAAAAATTCCGGCTCCGTGTCTCCGACAGCTCGGCCTGCTCCGTGATATCCCTGGAAACGAAATCTCCCTCTTTTTCTTCGAGGATGACCCTTCGCGTCAACCCTCGCTGAGAGCGACTCTCCCCGGCCGATAAATTCGCCCTGACGCCCTTCGGAAAGGTGTACCTCGTGCTGAATCTCATGCTCTCGTTCTTGTTCTTGTTGCTCTTCAGGGTGTTGTCCTGCTTGGTGAGACCGAACGAGGTGCTGAGCTTTTTGTCCGCAATATCCCAGCCGGGCGACATGTTGAGGGAAGCGTTGTACTGCAGCCCTCGCTCCTCTATCGTACTGTCGGGATTGGCGCGGCTCGCCTTGCCGGCCGTGATGAACCCGGGTCTCAGATTCACCCGCATCGAGCGGAAAGCCCCGTCTGACTTTATCAGCGGTTGATACCCGAAGCCGAATCCGATCGACTGGCTTCTCGTCTTCTGCTTGACCAGGGCGGCGCTGCGGCTCGAAATCGAGCCGCTGACGCTTATCGTCGCCTTTGGCCCAAGAATGGGGTAGCTCACAGTGGTGCCGACCCTTCCGTTTTCCTGCAGGTTCTGACGCCCGTCACGGGGGAAGACGCTCGCCCTCAGCGACGCCGAAGCGTTCAGGCGCAGCATCGAAGTCGAATCGCCGGCCGCGGAAAAAGCGACTGGGGCCGAGTAGGACCACCCTGGAAAAGTGGGGTTCCAACTCATGCGCCCGCTGGCCGAGCTGAACGACAGGCTGTAGGTCTCGGCCCCGGCGCAAATGGCAGGTGACAGCCACAGAAAAAAGGCGAGAAGAACCCCGTACATCCGATGTCGAAACAACGTCATCCGGTGGCGGGCGTGGCGGCCGGCAAATCCTGTGCATCGCCGCCGGCCTCGGTGTCGACACATTGCTTGATGGCGTTGCTGAAGGCGGCGAAGTCCGTAGGAGTCAGCGCTTCGGCGCGCAGACTGAGGTCGATGCCGGCGTTCTCGGCGACTTCCGCCAAGGAGGTTTCGCCGCTGGCCGCAAGCGAAGCCCACCATGGTTGCAGGGCGTTACGCAGCATCTTGCGCCGCTGGCCGAACGCAGCCCGCACCAGTCCCTCGAACATCGCTTCGCTGAACAATTCCAGGCGAGGACGGTCGCTGAATTCCAGCTGCAGCACGCAGGACTGTACTTGTGGGCGGGGCCTGAACGCCTGCGGTGGCAGCTGCAGAACGGTGCGTGAGCGGCACCAAAGGTGCAGCATCACGGTTAGCGCTCCGTATGTCTTCGATCCGGGATTTGCGGCAAGCCGCTGGCCGACCTCGCGCTGCAGCGTAAGCACCGCCGAGGATACCAGACGCGCGTTTTCCCGCAGTTTGAACAGGAACGGCGCGGATATGTTGTACGGCAGGTTTCCCACGACGCACAGCTTGCGGCGACCTTCCTTCAACAGCAGATCGACGAAGTCGATCTCAAGAACATCCTCGGTAACGAGGACAAAACCCTCGCCTGCCAACCGGGAGAGCCGGGCGGCAAGGTCGCGATCTATTTCCACGGCGACGACGCGGTCGAAGCGCCTGACGAGGCCCCGTGTCAGTGCTCCGGTCCCGGGTCCCACCTCCAGCACTAGGTCCCCCTCCCGGGGCTGCACCAGTTCGACGATCCGCCTTGCGGCGCTGGCGTCGACGAGGAAATGTTGGCCGTATCGCCTCCTTGCCGCGCGTCGATTCATCGACAGTGCTCACGAACGTTGGTCCGCCTACCTGCCGAAAGTGATGCCCACGGTCCGCGAGTGGCGTGAACCATGGTAATGGTTGGAACACACAGAGCAAGTGCAACCCCTCGCGCAGTGATGGAACTGCGACCGAATTCAAGGAGGATGGCGGGAGCAGGCACTATTACCGGGAAGCGCGGGCGCACCGCCGCAGGCTCTGCCAGAAATCGGCGAGCAGCAGCTGTACGTTGATATTGCCGTGGAGATCGGCGTATGAGCGGTCGAGCCGTTCGGCGCTCACCTCCAGTGCCGGGAGGTTCAGCGTCCGTAGCTGTCGTTGCAGCCACGGGATACGGTCGGCGTTGGTGACGTTCTCGGCTCTGCCCTGCCCCATCAGGAACAGGTCTCTCAGGTAAACTCCGCAGATCTCGAGGAAGCTGTCGAGCTGTCCGCGGTCGGCGCGCGCTCCCAGCTCTTCGAGTGCAGCCCAATAGGCGCCGTCCTCCTGTTGAAATCCCGCCTGCAGGAAGCGCTCCACCCGATTGCGCCGCTCCTGGAATTCTGCGGCGTGATCTATAACGGCGTCGGCGCGTCGGACACTCCCGGCGCCGATACGCGCCGCCAGCTCGGCGCGGTACGAGTCGACGCCCCGCTCCCTCAGGCGCTTGGCCAACTCGGCCGTGCTCAGCGGACGCAGGTCGAGTCGCTGGCAGCGAGACACCACGGTCCGCAGCAGAAGGTGCGGCGCCGAAGACACCAGTATGAATACCGAGTGGCGCGGAGGTTCCTCGAGAATCTTGAGAAGGGAATTGGCTCCCGAAGGCAGCATGCAATCCGCTTCGAAGATAATCCCGATACGCCGGCGCCCCTCCGCCGGAGCGTAGGACATCTCGCGGTGAAGCAGCCTGACGTAGTCCCTTGGGATGTTTGAGTTACTGTGCTTGAGGCTCGTATGCTGTTCCAGATATTCGAGCGCCGCTTCCCGCATTGCGGCCATCATCACCTCGTCGCTGCGGTTCGAGCCGGTCGGCAGCGGCATCAGCACGTGCAAGTCCCTGTGGGACAGGGAAGCGGTCTTGAGACAGGAAGGGCACTCACCGCAGGCATCCGTGGCGCTCCGGCAGTTGATGGCGCGCGCCAGTTCGAACGCCAGCTCCCTTTTTCCAACCCCCTCCCGGCCCGTGATCAAAACCGTGTGGGGCAGCCGCCCAGCAGTTAACCAGGCTGCTATCTGCGCCTTGGCGCGGGGCTGGCCGGTGATGCGTTGGAGTGACAAGGCCTGGTGGGCGGCCTCCTCAATTCATCAGGAGGCTGGCCTCGCTGTCGCGATCGAAGAAGTGGACCCGATCGACTTCGACCGCCAGGGGCACCTGCTGGTCAACGGTTGGAATATGAAGCGGATCGACACGGGCTACGAAGGAGGACTTCCCGGTAGTGACATACAGGAACACTTCGCTGCCCATCGGTTCGACGACCTCCACGCGCGCCGAAATCTCATCCGTCTGTTTTCCGGTTCCGATCGTGTATGGGTCGTGTATGTCTTCGGGACGGATACCGAGGATTACCTCCCTGCCGCGATGGTCGCCAAGACCGTCGCTGTACTCCGCAGGAAGCGAAATCTGGAAGTTGCCCTCGTCAAAGACGAGGCCGAGTCCGTTGGCCACCAGCCTGCCCTCGATGAAATTCATCGAGGGGCTCCCAATGAAACCGCCTACGAACTGATTGACAGGATGGTCGTAGAGATGGAGCGGGGTGTCTACCTGGTGAATGCGGCCCTCTTTCATCACGGCTATACGGTCCCCCATCGTCATCGCCTCGGTTTGATCGTGCGTCACGTAGATCATGGTGGCCTCAAGGCGCGTGTGAAGCTTGCTGATCTCGGTGCGCATTTGAACTCGCAGTTTGGCATCGAGGTTCGACAGCGGTTCGTCGAAGAGGAAAACTTTGGGCTTGCGCACGATGGCGCGGCCGACCGCCACTCGCTGCCGCTGGCCGCCCGAAAGCGCCTTTGGCTTGCGTTCGAGCAACTCCTCGATTCCGAGGATATCGGCTGCCTCCCGGACTCTTTCTTCGATCTCCTTCTTGGAATATTTACGGAGCTTCAGGCCGAAGGCCATGTTCTGGTAGACGGTCATGTGCGGATAAAGGGCGTAGTTCTGAAAAACCATGGCGATGTCCCGGTCTTTCGGCGGAATGTCGTTGACAAGCAGACCGTCGATGTAGATCTCGCCTTCGGTGATTTCCTCGAGGCCAGCAACCATCCGCAGCATCGTCGATTTGCCGCAGCCCGAGGGTCCTACCAAGACGACGAACTCGCGGTCGCTTATCCGTATGTTCGCGTCTTCGACCGCAACGACCTCCCTGTCGAAAACCTTGCGGACGTTCTTGAGGACCACTTCCGCCATGGTATACCCGCTCCTGAGTTCCAGTTATCCCGAGAGTGAACCCGGGCGGCGTCGGAACGACCATCGCCGCAGACAGAGTAACCTAAGTGTTTTCAGCATCGCTGTGAATTTCCCGGCCGCGGATATCCCGGATTCGTCCCCGAAGCTGGAGGGCATCCTCTTCCGGGCAGGTGTAGAACCGGGGGATCTCCCCTGCGGCCTCAAACCCGAGTTTTTTATACAGCCCCTGGGCGGCCCTGTTGGAAGGACGAACTTCCAAGCGACAGGTAGTGCAACCGCGGTTCCAAGCTTTCTCGAGAATGCTTTCGAGTAGCCGGGTCGCAAGGCCTCGTCGGCGCCAGGCTGGCTCGACGGCCAAGCTGGCGAGGTGGAAGTCTGCCCCCTCGGCATACCCGATGGCGTAACCGACAAGGTGCCGGTCACGCCACAAGCCGACGTTCAGCGCGCGCCCGTCTTCGGCGAGGAACTGAAATTCAGCAACCGTCCACGGATTGCGAAAGGATTGTCTTTCGATCGCCAAGACGCCGTGCAGCTGGCCGACCGAGCCGGTGTCGAACTCTTCCAGTCGAAGCTCAGGCACTGGGTTCCCCGGAGTCGGGTCGCGGGCGAGCAGGGACAAACATGGGGGTTCGCAGGTACTCCGGTTCCGCGGCATTGGTGTCGAGGACCTCGCCGCGAGCCAGCTTCCCCCGCCCCAACCAGCCGACCGTTACGGCGTCTGGGTTGTCGATCTGGCCCGGGGCGAAATGAGCCCCTTCAAGGCCGGAAAGGAGAGCGCGGTAGGCGCTCGCTCCCCTCCCGGTAAACAGAACCTCGGTCCCGGCCAGTTCCTTCATCAGGATCTCGGGAGCGAGCGCCCTCGGTTCGGTCAGGGCCTCCGGGTACCCGCTTGCCGTTTCGTAGTGGGCTGCGTACACCTGGCCTCGACGAGCATCGAGCAGGGCCCAGACCGGCAGGCGTGCATATGGCAGGCGTCCCGCAAGCGCTTCCAGGGTGGGGATGCCGACCAGGGGTATGCCGCGGGCCAGGCAGATTCCCTTGGCGGCGCTCAGACCGATGCGCAGCCCGGTGAACGACCCCGGGCCGGTAGTGGTCGCCACGGCCGCGAGCTCCCCCCAGTGTCGGTCCGAAATTTCGAACAGTTGCGACATCTCGACGAAGAGTCGTCGGGAGTGCTGGTTGCCGACGTCGAAATATCGGCTCGCGATAACCCGCTCCTCGTCGAGCAACGCCACGCTGGCGACCGGGGTTGCCGTGTCGAACGCCAGAACCAGCATCGCGTGGAGTTGGGGGGTCAGTTTCCCGCGCGCTACAGCGCGCTACAGGAGGGTCATCTGGTCGTCGGCGCCCGCATCAGGCGCTGCCGGCACTCTCCCCAGATGTTCGTACGCCCGCACCATCGCCACGCGGCCTTTCGGCGTGCGTTTGAGAAATCCCTCTTTGAGGAGATATGGTTCGTACACCTCGGTGATGGTCTCATCCTCCTCGCCGATAACGGCCGCGAGGTTGTTTATCCCGACCGGACCACCCCCGAATTTGTCGATGATCGCCTGCAGCAGCTTAATATCCGCCTCTTGAAGCCCGAGGGTGTCGACTTTCAGGATCTCCAGGGACTTTTTCGCGATATCGACATCGATTTTTCCGTTGCCCTCCACCAGCGCGTAGTCGCGCGCTCTTCTGAACAAACGCTTGGCAATTCGCGGGGTGCCGCGAGAACGCCGCGCGATCTCCCCGGCACCCTCCGGGGCAATCTCGGAGTCTAGAAGAAGGGCGTCCCTGCGGATAATTTCGGCCAGCTCCTTAACAGTGTAGTAATCGAGAGTTTCCGTGATTCCAAAGCGCGCCAGCATCGGGGCGGTCAACAGACCCTGTCGCGTCGTTGCGCCTATCAGTGTAAACCGTTCGAGCGGCAGGGTCACGGAGCGGGCGCGAGGACCCTGGTCGATCATGATGTCGATATGGAAGTCCTCCATCGCCGAGTAGAGGTACTCCTCCACCGTGCGATTCACGCGGTGTACCTCGTCGATGAAAAGAACGTCTCGGGAGCCGAGATTGGTGAGCATGCCGGTAAGGTCGGCAGGACGTTCGAGAAGCGGTCCGGAAGTCTTGTGGATTTGAACACCGAGTTCGTTGGCGATCACTTGTGCCAGCGTCGTCTTTCCGAGCCCGGGAGGACCGTAAAGGAGCACGTGGTCCATCGCCTCGTCCCGTTGTAGGGCGGCCTGAATTGCGATACGCAGCTGTTCCTTCACCTTTCCCTGCCCCAGCATCTCGGCCAAGGTTTTCGGCCTCAACGTCAGGTCAGTCTCGATGTCATCCTGTTGGATAACCGGATCGATCGGATTCGGATTTATTTCTGCCATCTGCGATCAGCGCTCGTTCAATGCCTGCTTGATCAACTCCTGAAGAGTGGTGTCGACCCCGGTTCTCTCCATCGCGCTCGCAACCGCCTTGCGTGCCGCGGTGGTGGCGATACCGAGGGCAGCCAAGGCAAGGACCGCTTCTTCGGTCTTTACGTTCCAACGCGAGGATACCGACTCGTCTTCAGTGTCGAGAGCTCGCTTCGAGACATGGTCGATCTTGTCCCTTAGATCAACCACGACGCGGTCGGCGGTCTTGCGGCCGATACCGCGCACCCGCGTCAGGTCGGAAGGCCTCTCTTCTAAAATCGCAGATTTGAGCTCTTCAACGGACATACCCGACAGAATCATCTGCGCGGAATTCGGACCGATCCCTGCGACGCCGATCAAAAGCTGGAACATCTCTCTCTCTTCGGCACTAGAGAAGCCGAAAAGTTGCAGCCTGTCTTCCCGCACATAAGTGTGAGTCAACAGACTGACTTCGCTTCCCAAATCCGGCAATTGCTCGAAAGTGTTGAGAGAAATCGAAAGGCCATATCCAATCCCGCCGACGCCGACGACGACGTGTGTTGGCGCGCATTCGACGAGTACGCCTTTGACTCTCTCGATCATTCCTACCTCATCGAAACCCGTTTCAGGAGAGTTTCGACCTCCGGCTTGCGCTGCGACTGGGGAGGGTCGAACAGTGGGCCCCGCTTGTGGCCATGGCACAACGCAACGGCGAGGGCGTCGGAGGCATCGAGTGGGCTCGGCATCTTGGATAGTCGGAGAAGCTTGGCAACCATGAACTGGACCTGCTCTTTTTTTGCCTGGCCATTTCCAACAACCGCTTTCTTTACTTCCGCCGGAGTGTATTTCACGACACCTATTCCCGCCTTGCGTACCGCCAGACTCAGCACACCATGCACCTGACCCAGTTTGCCGGCAGCGTCGGGATCTTTTCCGTAGAAGCTGCTTTCCATGGCGACCTCGGCCGGTGAAACCTCGTCGATAACCGAACTGATGCGATCGAACATGGCAACGAGCCGGTCCTCGAAGCTGGCCTTGGCATGTGGGCGAATGCAGCCGAGACTGATTAGTGTGCAGAGCCGCGGCGAGTAGTCGACCAAACCGTACCCGGTGCTTGTACTACTGGGGTCGATGCCCAGGATGATCAAAACGGACCAAGTGTCCTGTCAGAAGAGATGGAAAATCCGACCGCGGAGACGGAACCGGCGGCGAATAGAGACACGTTCTGGCAGAAAAGAAAAAGCAAGGAATTAGCGTGTGGAGGAGGGGTTCGTTCCCTCATGACAACAGCTTCTGCATCTCGTCTTCCTCGATATCGAAGTTGGAAAAAACGCGCTGTACATCGTCGAGATCTTCGAGGTCTTCAAGCAGGCGGATGATTTTCTCCGCATTCTCCCCCGCGACTTCCAGGATGTTCTGGGGTATCCATGCTAACGACGCTTGTGAGAATAAGATGCCCTCCGACTCGAGTGATTGCTTCAAGGCTTCGAATGCGTCGATGGAACAAAGGACTTCGAACACCTCCTCCGAATCCTGAATATCCTCTGCCCCTGCATCCATTACGGCCAGCATCAATTCCTCCTCGGTGGTCTTTTCCGAGCTGATTTCGATGTGGCCTTTCTGGGTAAACATCCACGCCACGGCCCCCTTCTCAGCGAGGTTTCCGCCGTGCTTGGTGAAGACGTGACGCACTTCTGCAACGGTCCGGTTCCTGTTGTCGGATAGCGTGTCTACCATGACGGCGACACCTGCAGGACCGTATCCTTCGTACAATGCTACCTCGTAGACCGCACCAGGCTCCTCGCCAGTACCTCTCCGAATTGCGCGGTCGATGGTAGCCTGAGGCATGTTGGCGCCCTTGGCGTTCTGCACCGCGACCCGCAGCCTCGGATTGTTCTCTTCGTCCCCGCCGTCGCGCGCTGAGACGGTGATCTCCTTGATCAGTTTCGTAAACAGTTTGCCGCGCTTGGCGTCGTTGGCGCCCTTCTTGCGCTTTATGGTGCTCCACTTGGAGTGGCCAGACATGAAGAGGGATCCGAGTTCTATGCGGTCGTCAAACGTCGGACGGGCGAACATCGGAATGGCCAGAGCCGTGGAAAAGCCGTGCTCGACTCCTTGGCTATGACGGGAGTTTTTCGAATCTATGGGGAAAGCGATGCCCCCGCAACGTCGGTTTTTCCAACTCAAATGGTGCGAAGATAGGGGCTTCTTGCGGCATGGGGTGGACTCCGCTTGTACTGCCGCCTTATGACCGGCCTCACCTGTTTCGCTACGCTGCCTGTCGCTCCTTCGCTTCCGCTACGACTCTGGACTGAACGTCACCAGGTACGTTTTCGTAGCGATCCAGTTGCTGGGTGTGGATCCCCTTGCCTTGCGTCATCGAACGCAGGGTTGTGGCGTAACGGTCGATTTCAGCAAGCGGGGCGTCAGCAGAAATGACCTGATAATGCCCGTCTGCGTCGGTTCCGATGATCCTTCCTCGACGCGAGGTCAGGTCGCCCATCACGTCACCCATGAACTCCTCTGGCACGGTGATGGTCAGTCGGTAGATCGGCTCGAGCAGAACTGGCTTGGCTTTGAAGAAGGCATCTTTGAATGCCATCGATGAGGCGATTTTGAAAGAAACCTCATCGGAGTCCACCGGATGGTGTTTTCCATCGTAAACATCAACGGCTATATCGACTACGGCAGACCCTGACAGCGGTCCTTCGACCATTGTCTCCTGCAATCCTTTCTCAACGGCGGGAATGAAGTTGCTGGGAATGTTACCCCCGACCACCGAATTGATGAACTCGAACCCCTCACCGCGCATTTTCGGGGCAATACGGAGAAAGACCTCGCCGAACTGGCCGCGACCTCCGGTCTGCTTCTTGTGTCGAAAGTGTCCCTCTGAATTTCCCCGGATCGTCTCCCGGTAGGGTATTCTCGGCGGTTCGGTGACGACGGCAACTCCAAACCTTTCCCTCAATCTTTTGAGTATTGTCTCGAGATGCAGGTCTCCCTGCGCCTGTAGCAACGACTGACGAATCTCGTTGTCGTAGCGAAATATGAAACTCGGATCTTCTTGACGAAGCTGTGCCAAACCTGTCGCTATGCGCTCTTCGCTGCCCTTCTCTTCGGGAGAAATGGCGACACGAATCAAGGGATCGGGAAACTCGACGCCAGTCAGGGTGACATCATTCGACTTCTGGCACAGGGTATCCCCCGTGTGGGTATTCTTCAGTTTAACAAGTGCTACAATGTCACCAGCGATCGCATTCTCGACTTCCGCCCGTTCGTGCCCATTCAACTCGAAAATCTGGCCGACCCGTTCGTTGGCTTTCCGCGATGAATTTACCACCTCGTCACCTGGCTTGAAGCCGCCGGAATAGAGACGTACGAGATTCAGCTCGCCGACGTGCTGTTCGGCGAGGGTTTTGAACACATAAGCCGCGAGGGGGGAATCGGACGATCCCTCCAATCCCTTCTCAATACCGGGAGATTCCGCCGCGGACGGGAGGTATCCAACGATTGCGCTCAATGCGGCGTCGATACCGACAGCATTGAAGGCGTCACCGAATATTACCGGAAACAGCTCACCGCGAAGCACGGCCGTATGTATTCCCTCAGCCAACTCCTCCGCGCTGAGGTCACCCTCGGTGAAGTATTTCTCCATCAGCTCCTCGTCGGTCTCGGCAACCGCTTCGACGAGCTGTTCGTGTAGTTGCTGCGCCGTCGATTCGAGCTCACCCAACTCGGATTCTTCGGTTTTCCCGTCCTTGTAGGTTACCAGCTTCATACGTACGGCATCGAGCAACTGGCTGAAACTTTCGCCGTGATTAACGGGATGTTGTAACGGCACCGCCTGTCGACCGAAGCGGTCTTTGATCTGCTGGAGAACTTGGTCGAGGTCGATGTCGGGGCGGTCCATTTTATTGATGAATATCAGCCGTGGCAGACCCGATTCTTCGGCATATCGCCAGCTTCTTTCAGTGCCGACATCGACGCCCGTAACTGACTCAACCACCACCAAGCAACCGTCGGAAACCCTCAGAGCCGATTTGACTTCCGAGGCGAAGTCGGCGTAGCCAGGGCTGTCCAACAGGTTGAGATGTGCGCCATCCCATTCTGTCGTCACCATCGAAGTCCTCAGAGAAATCTGGCGTTCGATCTCTTCCGAGTCGTAGTCACAAACTGTCGATCCTTCCTGAATGCGTCCCATTCGGTTGAGCTTACCAGAGACGAACAAAACCGCCTCGGCGAGCGAAGTCTTTCCGGATCCGCTATGGCCAACGAGGGCCACATTCCTGAGGTTATTTGTGCTGTGCGCCATTGTAGATCACTCCTGCCAAAATTCAGAGTCGAGGATCCATAGTGCATGGTTTGACCTGAACAATTCGAGCCTTCTATTTGCAGCGATAAACTAACCGAGCGAGAGAGAGTGTCAAGCAGTCTCAACCCGCCAGGAAACGAGCATGGATTTCAGCGATCGTCCACAACAAATGAGGGATCAAAATGGCCATCCCAAATTTGCCTACGTGACATTTCTCATGCTAAATGACAACTATCTCCCCGGTGCGTTAGTGGTCGGGTTCGGCTTGAGAAAACAGTCAACGCAGGCTCGCTTGGTTTGTTTGGTCACGGATGGAGTATCTGCGACAGGCCGTGCAGCCCTTGAATTCCTTTTCGATCACGTCCCAGAAGTGGAGCCCATTTACGTTCCCCATAGACGACGACAACAGCGTCAGGACCGGCCCTATTTTTTTACTCGGATACACTCGCTCAGACTAGGAACAGACGGAGATCTTGGATTGGACTTCAAAAAAATCGCGGTCATCGACGCTGATCTTCTTCCCCTCAGACATTGTGATCACCTGTTCTCACTACCGGCTCCAGCAGGTGTGCTCAACGAAGCCAAGTCTCATGTAGTCCAAAGTAACGAGGCGGGAAGGTACGAAATAACCAATGAGATGCTGGAAACCGGAAAATGGGAATGGCATCGACAATACGATGAAATCTGTCCCCACGGATCTCTTGTTCCATCAGAAATCACAGATCGTGTCGCCAGGGATCCATCCAACATGGGTATGAATGGTGCCTTGTTTGTCCTGGAACCTTCATTCCACGAATACGAAGAAATACTTCGGGATGTCCAACAGCCGAAAATTCGGAAGCTCGTAGGGGACGTCTTCGACTGGCCGGACATGCAGTACCTTACTATGCGTTGGTCGGGTCAGTGGACGAATATCGACGCTCGTTTCAATGGGATGAACGGCTACCCACATCCTTCGGTACTGTTTGCGACCCATTTTGCCGGCTTCAAACCGTGGTATTTTCACCGCGCCAACTCAATGAAGCGATATTCCCGCTATCCAGATTTTCGCCTTTGGTTCGAAATTTTCCTCGAAATGGCCGAAAATTACCCTGATTTACTGAAAATAGGGAAACTTATGCGATTGACTCGTAGTATCTCCAACTTTCTCCGAACAAGAAAAAGCCCATCCATTAGTGAATGAATGGGCTTCGTCAAAAAATCCCGGCAGCGACCTACTCTCCCACCAAGTGTCCCCAGCAGTACCATCGGCGCAGGAGGGCTTAACTGCTCTGTTCGGAATGGGAAGAGGTGTGGCCCCTCCGCTATAGCCACCGGAAAATTAAACATGGCGGTGAAATTTTGAACGATGAGCTTCCCAGCGCAACACCCGCACGAAAATCGTAGTGGGTGATTCTCCGAATACGGATCCACATCGAGACACTACGGCTCTCTGCGACCAAGTAGGATCGCCTTATAGGCGATTTTCCACCAATCAGGTGAAAAAAAAGCCAAGCCACACGGCCAATTAGTATTGCTCGGCTTCACGCATTACTGCGCTTTCACCTGCAACCTATCAACCTCGTAGTCTGCGAGGGGCCTTCAGGTGGGTTAACCCCCACGGGATATATAGTCTTGAAGTAGGCTTGACGCTTAGATGCCTTCAGCGTTTATCCCTTCCGAACGTAGCTACCCAGCGATGCTCCTGGCGGAACAACTGGTAAACCAGAGGTTCGTCCATCCCGGTCCTCTCGTACTAGGGACAGCTCTTCTCAAATATCCTACGCCCACGGCGGATAGGGACCGAACTGTCTCACGACGTTCTGAACCCAGCTCGCGTAGCGCTTTAATTGACGAACAGCCAAACCCTTGGGACCTTCTCCAGCCCCAGGATGCGCTGAGCCGACATCGAGGTGCCAAACAGTGCCGTCGCTATGGGCGCTTGGGCACTATAAGCCTGTTATCCCCGGAGTACCTTTTATCCGTTGAGCTTCGGCGCTTCCACACGCAACCGTCGGATCACTAAGCCCTGCTTTCGCACCTGCTCGACCTGTATGTCTCGCAGTCAAGCTCCCTGTATGCCTTTGCACTCTACGCGCGATTACCGACCGCGCTGAGGGAACCATTGGGCGCCTCCGTTACACTTTGGGAGGCGACCGCCCCAGTCAAACTACCCACCTGGCACTGTCTCCGATCCCGATCCAAGGACCTAGGTTAGAGCTTTAACAAAGCAAGGATGGTATTTCAAGATTGGCTCCATTGAGGCTGGCGCCCCAACTTCAAAGCCTCCCACCTAT
>CBDCXV010000009.1:0-577500 GCA_965223905.1 Candidatus Latescibacterota bacterium | reverse complement strand
TGGGACAGGTGCGTCAGTCTCAAGCAGGATGAGGTCGGTCGCGATTTCGGCGGCCACCGCCTGCGACCGTTCCTCATGTATGATTGCGGGGCCGACTGAGATGAAAATCCCCTCGTCATTGCAGATATGGACAAGTTTTTTCGAATGGGTAAACCAGTGCAACTGCGCGTTGAGGTCGCTGTCCCGGTGAAATGCGATGGCTCGCTCCATGACTTCCCGCGGGCACCGCCGAGAGTGCAGATTGACCGGCTTTTCTCCCTCGACGGCGAGCGCGAACTGGCGCTCGAGCAGTTCCTGTTGATGCAGCTTCTGCTGGTCCGACTCCGCCCACTTGTAGTCGAGGCCCACTTCCCCGATCGCAACCGCCCCGGACAGGTTTTGGGACAGGAAATCGAAGTCACCTTCGGTTTCCTCACGCGATTGCCGGGTGACGAAAACCGGGTGGATTCCCAAAGCGGGCAGGATGGTTCCGGGATATTCCGAGGCTCGATCCAGTGCGGCTTTCATCGTTTCCCGGTTCTGGCCAACCGCAACCATTCGCACCACACCGCAATTCGCTGCTTCCTCCACGAGGCCGGCTACATCGTCGAACTCCTCGAGGTGACAGTGTGCGTCCGTGAGAGCAATGGTATCTCCGGACGAGCTCCGATCCGGTGTGGGCACTGTAGGGATCCTCTCTAGTCGATGGTGTGAATCAAACATGTCCCGTCAGTATTGAAGGGGCAATGGTTTGTAACCAGATTCAGTATTAAATCGCTGATCGGATGGAATCGTGACGGTCCCAGGTACAACAGAACGACCCCTGCGAGTAGCTGTCATTGGCAGCGGCCCGAGCGGGTTCTACGCCGCACAGGCGCTTTTCGATTCAGACCCGGTCATCGATGTCGCGATGTACGACCGACTTCCGGCTCCTTTTGGCCTGGTTCGCTATGGCGTAGCCCCCGACCACGCCAAGATCAAGAACGTTATCAGGGTGTACGAGAAGACGGCTGCCCACGAGCGCTTCTCGTTCTTCGGCAACGTCACGGTGTCCGAAGATCTGACGGTCGCCGAACTTCGCACCTTCCACGACGCAGTAATCATCGCCTGTGGAGCCGAAACCGACAGGTATCTCGGTATCGAAGGTGAAAATCTGCCCGGCAGCTACACTGCCACGGAGTTCGTAGCCTGGTACAACGGCCACCCCGAATTCCAGGACCGCATCTTCGATCTGCAAACCGAAGTGGCCGTTGTGATCGGTCAGGGGAACGTGGCAACCGACGTATGCCGCATCCTCTGTAAAACCGTCGCCGAACTCAGGAATACGGACATCACTCACCAGGCCCTGGAAGTACTGGCCGAAAGCAAGATCAGGAAAGTCCACATGATCGGCAGACGGGGCCCCGTCCAGGCCGCCTTTACCCCTGCCGAAATCCGCGAGTTCGGCGAGCTCGCCGACTGCCACCCCGTTGTCGATCCCGCCGATCTCAGGGATCTCGGCCGAGAAAGCGAATCCGAACTGAGCGACAGCCAGCGCCGACGGAATCTGGAAGCTCTCGAGCTCCTTTCCCGGGTGGGGCCGTCACACAAGGCGCGGCGCTTCGCGATCCATTTTCTGAAGAGTCCCAAGCGTCTGTGCGGCAACGGCAAAGTGGAAAGCGTAATTCTCGAGCGCAACGAGCTCATCGGAGAGGCGGGAAACCAGAAACCACGTGGCACTGGTAAGACCGAGGAACTCGCCTGTGGGGCCTTGTTCCGCAGCGTCGGCTACCGTGGAGTTCCGATTTCGGGTGTGCCGTTTGACGCCGAGAATGGCACAATCCCCAACGACGGCGGCCGCATCCGGGACGGGGATGAGACTATTGCCGGACTCTACGCTGTAGGCTGGATCAAACGGGGGCCAACCGGCGTCATCGGCACCAATAAACCCGACAGCCAGGAAACAGTGCGGAATTTACTTGCGGACCTCCCGAGGCTGCCCCTGTGCGAAATAGCGGACAACTGCACCCTGTTGCAGTTGCTCCAAGCCCGCGGGGTGCAGGTCGTAGACTACGAGGGCTGGAAGAAAATCGACGCCGCAGAAATAGCCAGGGGGAGGAAAGTCCACAAGCCGCGCGAGAAATTCGTCGATCGCGGCGAGATGCTTGCCGCCATCAGCGACTGTGCACCTGTCCTATGAGGTCAGACCTTTCGATTCTTCGAATCCCAACATCAGATTCATACACTGAACGGCATTGCCTGAAGCCCCTTTGCCGAGGTTGTCTTGGCGTCCGATCAGCACGACCCCTCGGTCGTCGCCGAACGCGAACAGATCGACGCGGTTGGTACGGTTGGTTTCGCCCAGATCGAGGAAACGCCCGTCTCTCAACGCCGCAGAGGCCTCGCGTGGCGAAATAACGCGCACGAACGGCTCGCAGGCGTAGCGTTCGTTCCATACTGAGCAAATCGACTCCGCCGAGACATCCGCGGCGAGGTTGGGCGCGGGAATCGGCGTGCAGACCAGCATCCCGGAATAGGTGTGGTCGACGGAAGGGACGAAAATTGGGGGATGCATGGTGAGACTGAATTCCTGCATTTCCGCGACATGTTTGTGGGGGCCGTCGAGATTGTACAAGGCCAACGGCAACGGGGCATCACCAGCTGCCGTTTGTGAAGCAGGGGCACCCTGGTAGGCTTCGATCATCCGTCGTCCGCCCCCCGAGTAGCCGGACACCGCGTTGACGGTCAGCGGAACCCCGGCAGGGAGAATACCCGCTTTGATGAGCGGACGCACTGCGAGAATGAACCCCACGGGATAGCATCCGGGGTTAGCGACCCTATCGGCGGTGTGAATCGCCTCACGCTGAGCCTGTTCCATCTCGGGCAACCCATACACCCAGTCGCAGTGCGTTCTCCGAGCAGTACTGGTGTCGATGATGCGCGTGTCGGCGCCTGAGACCAGGTCGATTGCCTCGGAAGCCGCCTCGTCGGGAAGGCAGAGGATGGCCAAATCTGCAGCGCGGAGGAAACTGGAACGGATATCGGTCTCCTTTCGTTCCGACTCGGGAATCAACCGCAGATCGATGTCGTCGCGCCTCCCGAGCAGCTCGCGGATGCGCAGACCGGTAGAGCCTTCCTGTCCGTCGATATAAATTGCTGGTTTCGCCACTTTCGATCAGTCCGTTGGTAATAATTATTTACAACAACGAATAATTATAAGATTTCGACAACTTGATGACAAAAACACCGTCGTCCCCCGAAAGCTGCACCAGTCACCTCAACCGTGGATGGGTGTATCACGACCGCATAGCGGGCCCGGAAGCCGGCCGGTCCGTGCTCGATTTCTACACCCGGCGATACACCCACTCGAATCGCGCGCAATGGCGAGCCCGCATCGAATCGGGGGCGATTCGGCTCGATGAACGCCGGACCCATTGCGATGCGAAGCTGCAGAAGGGCCGAGTGTTGTCCTACCACCGGCCGCCATGGCGGGAACCCGCCTCTCCTCGCTCTTTCACGCTGGTTTGCGAAGACGAGGATCTGGTTGTGGTCTCGAAGCCGGCTGGATTGCAGGTGATGCCAGGAGGCGATTTCCTCGAAAACACCTTGCTCTGGTTGCTGCGAACCCGGTTCGGAGATGGAGTCGCACCCGTACACCGCATCGGACGTGGAACGTCGGGGCTGGTTCTGTTCGCTCGAACCGCTTTGTCAAAGAGAGAGCTGGCGCTCGATTTCCGTCTTGGTCGTCTCCAGAAAACCTACCGTGCCCTGGTACGCGGCCACCCTTCGCGAGACGAGTTTTCAGTGGACGTGGCGATCGGGCCCGTACGGTACGCCCCGCTCGGGGAAGTTTTTGCCGCCCGGGCGGAGGGCAAGGAGTCGCTGACGCAGGTTCGCGTAATGGAACTCCGCCGTGAGGGGGGGGAACGAACCGCTCTTGTGGAATTGGCGATCCCGACAGGCCGCCCGCACCAGATCAGAATACATATGGCCGCGGCTGGATTTCCGCTGGTCGGGGAGACATTCTTCGGTCCCGGCGGTTTGCCGAGGGAACCGGGCGCCGGAAAGCGTCCACCCCTGCCGGGAGACGGGGGGTATCACTTGCATGCCATGAAACTCGGCTTCCCGCATCCCCGCGACGGCAGCCGGAAGGCCGTCTACTCCGCCCCGCCCGGGATACTTACTCCCGCTTCTTCTTCAACTCCAGCCGTTTGATTCGGGTCAACGCATCCTCGAGCATGGCCCTGTTGGTCGCGATGAGATCGGCGACGACACCCGTCAGAAACATCTGAAAGCCGGCCAGCAGCAGCACCGCGGAGAGAATCAGCGACTGCACATGCAGGGTTCCCTCGTCCGTGAACAGCAGGAAGTAGAGGAACCGCAGTCCGAGAAGAAATCCGATGAAAAAGGTACCGAATCCGAATGCAGCGAAGATTTTCAGGGCCTTGTAGCGCGCGTACGTGCGCAGGCTGATCATCGCCGACTTCATGACGAACTCGCCTACATTGGAGAACAGCCGGGATTCGCGCGCCTTGGGGTTGGTCCGGATCGGCACGCTGACCACCGGCATGCGGGTTTGCCCCCACTCGACCACGTGTTCCGCAGTGTGGTCGAAATCGGTGAATGTCGTCAGCTGCAGTGCGGCAGCGCGGCTGTAGGCGCGAAAACCGCTGGCAACGTCTGGAACGCGAAGGCGTGCCAGACGGCTGATCACATGGCTGCCGAACCTCTGCAGCCAGCGCTTTGTGAAGCCGAAGTGGGCGATGCCTATAGTGCGCCGGTCACCGATGACTACTTCAGCGTCGCCAGTGAGTATCGGCCGTACGAGCTCGCAGACATCCCCGCCGTAGTACTGGTTGTCGCCGTCGGTATTGATGATGATGTCGGCTCCCAGTTTCAGACAGCTGTCGAAACCGGACTTGAAAGCGTGCCCCAGCCCGCGGTTTTTCGGAAACTGCACGATGTGATCCGCCCCGCACTCGCGTGCAACCTCGGCTGTTCGGTCGGTGGAGCCGTCGTCGATGACGAGAATCTCCACCTCGTCTATGCCGTCGATCTCCCGGGGAATGTCGGCGATAGTCGCCGGCAGGGTCGCCTCTTCGTTGAGGCAGGGGATCTGCACGATCAATTTCATGCGTCGGGCAGTGGGGGATTTCGCGGTGGGACGTGGGAATCCGAGACGGGGAAGGCTGTCCTGCATCGAATGCGCGTGATTATATCCGATTTCGCAAACCCGGGCAAAAGAAGATTTACGGCTTCTTGGTCGAGAGCTGCCAAGATGAAAGCCACGCTGCCCCCGGATGGCCTTGAGCCACTTCCACTTTCGGCGTGCGTTGTCGGGGATGACAGATGAAAGAGCTTGAAGGGAAGCGGATCGCGCTTCTCGGACTGGGCATGGAGAATCGCAGCGTCGGCCGCTACCTGGCGGGTCGCGGGATCGAGTTCTCCGTCTGTGACGCCAGGACCGGTGACGAGCTACCCGAAGCTGCGGAATGGCATCACATCACCCGGAGCTGGCACCTCGGTCCCGACTACCTGAAAAAGCTCGACGAATTCGACCTCCTCTTCCGCACCCCCGGGATCAGCGCTCTCAACCCGGCCCTGGTGCGGGCACGGCAAGCGGGAACGTCGCTCCACAGCCAGACGCGCCTGTTTTTCGAGCGCTGTCCGGCGCCAATCGTCGGCATCACCGGCACCAAGGGGAAAGGAACCACCTGCTCCCTGCTCTTCGAGATACTTCGCGACGGCCCGTACGGACAGGTCTGGCTCGGGGGCAACATAGGCACACCACCAATGGATTTTCTAGACGATGTCTCCGTGGCGGACCTCGTGATTCTGGAGCTCTCCAGCTTCCAACTTCAGGATCTCGACCGCAGCCCGCCTGTGTCGGTCGTGCTGAACGTGACCCCCGACCACCTCGACTACCACACCGGCCGCGACGAGTACGTGGAAGCAAAGAAATCCATCTGCCGGTACCAGTCGGCCGCCGACACCCTCATCGTCGATGCCGACTGCGAAACAGCCTCCCGCTTCGCGCTGGATTCACCGGCCCGTCCCATGGAGTTCAGCATCAATCGCCCGGTCGAAGCCGGTGCTTTCCTCGATGATGGGCAGCTTTGGGCTCGCCCGTTCGACGCCGAAGCGACGCTCCTTTGCGACGCTTCCGATCTGAAACTCCTGGGACGGCACAATGTCGCCAACGCGCTTGCAGCCGCGGCGGCCGGGGTAGCCGTCGGCGCCCCCGCCGGCCGGCTGACACCGCGCCTGCGATCCTTTTCCGGCCTGGAGCACCGCCTGGAGCACGTCGCCACGCGCAACGGCGTCGCCTACTACAATGATTCCCTGGCAACGACTCCGGAGGCGACCCTGGCGGCGATCGCTTCCCTCGACCAACCGATGCTGCTGATCGCCGGGGGATCCTCCAAAGGAGCTGATTTTACCGGCCTGGCCAGGAAGATCGCAGACCGCGGCCTGAAAGCGTTGATTCTGTTGGCGAGTGAGGAGGAACGACGGCTCGGCGATGCCGTCCGCGCTTGCGGTTATACGGGACACATCGAGCCCGGCTGCCCGGGACTCGTCGAGGCGGTGGCCATGGCGCAACAGCGTGCCGTGGCCGGGGATGTCGTGCTTCTGTCTCCGGCCTGTGCGAGCTTCGGAATGTTCGCGAGTTACGCTGAGCGGGGAGCGAAGTTCAAGGAAGCGGTTGCGGCCATCCCGGAATGATGGGAGAGACCGGTGTCAAATGTTGTACATCGGCACGTGCAGACCGCATTCTTTCAACTCCTCTTCGCCGATGGTCTCGTTGCCGTTGAACCAGCGCCAGCGCCCGGCGCGCTGATCCTCTCCCGGCAACGTCGGGGTCGAGCAGATGATGCATCCGATGCTGCGGTACCCCTTCGCGTAGAGCGGGTGGACGGGGACCCGGTTTTCCGCCACGTATTCGCGCACGCGTTCTTCGGTCCAGTCGCTCATCGGGTTGAGCTTGAAGATCTGCCTCCGCGAGCCGTACTCGGCAACCGTCGTCGCCTTCGGCGTGTTCCTTTCGCGAACCGCTGACTGGTCGCGGCGCACTCCGGATATCCAGCAATCGACCGTCTTCAGGAGCTCGTCATGGGGCCTGAGCTTGCGCACCTGACAGCAGTATTCCTGCCGCGCTTTCGAATCGAAGAACAGGTACTCGCCGAACCGATCCACCATGCTGCGAACCTGCTCCGGATCGGGCCGCTGCACCTCGATCTCGATGCCGTAGTGCTGCTCCAGCTCGCGGATGTAGGCGTAGGTCTCAGGGTGCAACCGCAAGGTGTCGACGGTGGCGATACGGATCTCCAGGTCGAGCTGCCGCAGCATGTGGATCATCGCCACTCCCGTGTACTGAAAGCTGGTGCTCAGTACGGCGCGGCCGGGTGAGAACGCCGAGCTCACCCAGGTGAGGATCGACTCGGCGGACATCGATTCGAAGTCGTTTTCGCGCAGCAGATCCTCCAGCTTCTCGTTGTGAAGAGAGAGGCTGTCCTGCGCCCCGTCGCCGCGCTGCTTTTCCAACTCGGCTTGCGACATTCCAGACTGGTCCTCGAGAGGTGGCGAAAGCGTCATGGTAAAGCGGAATATAGAGGACGACAGCCGAACTGAAAACGCACTCGCTTCTCAACATGGATCCGCTTTTTCTACTTGACATTGTAAAAAACCACCGGGTAAGTTTTACATTGATCAGGGAGGAATGAGTTACTAACCGCCTTGAGCGCACGGTAGGGAGCATTGAGAATGCCACTATGGAAACAGACAACCTGAAACCGGATGAAGAGATGATTCCACACATCGGCAGGAAGAAGAAGGGCGAATTCGCCCCGGCGGCTCGGCTCGGTCCGGGTAACCGGTCCGGAGCGGGCGCTTTCCTGTTGCCCACATGTGAGATGGTGGAAACGTCCGGGTTCGCGTGCGCCAAATCCCGGGCGCCGATGATGGCCGCGGCACCCGGCCTTGCCGTGCAGGACGCGTTCGGATTCCCCGGATGTCGATCGGTGATGAAAGTCGACTGGATGGGCAAGGGGTTCCCGACCGGGCGCCGGGAAGTCAGCGCGGATCACTCCAGAGTGGAGCGAAATCCCAAGGCCGGCTTTGGCGGACCTGTAAAATGCCAAACCGTTACGGTGATACCGCGAACTGATCGGGTTCATCTGATCGACAACGCCATGGTCTCCAAGTTCGAAACCAGCCCTGCAGCTGGTGAGGATCCCGGAGGTTGAGAAAGCAGACACACGAAGCGCTTCTCATACCGTAGGGATCACATCCCTACGGTTTTTTTTTGCCGGCTGCAGGTCTCTGGAAGGATCGGTTCAGAGATCGCAGCCGTTTTTTTTGCCAGGCACGAAATCTGCAACGCACCAACGCAGCAGTCGCACTGCAACAAAACAGCATTTTTGGAGAAGAAGAGATGCAGAAAATACCCAGAGAGTGGATCGAAAGAGCCGCCCGTGTTTACGCGAGCAACCAGGATGCCTGCAGAGCGCTCGGTATCGCGGGCGGTACTTTCGGTCGTCTATGCCGCCAGTACGGCATCGAGACCCCATTCGCCCGCCAGCGCCGGCGAAGAAAATCCAGCTGTCCCGGCAAGTAGACTACCGGTGACCATTTACGGTCAGACCTTGTTGCCCGGTGGCAGAGCAGACCCCTACTCCATCGGGGATCGCCGGCCTCGTGCCAGCCCCGCTGGCGGAGGCAGTCCCTGACCGGATCACCCCAATCAGACCGTCACCTCGGCTTCCGGGGCGACCTGCGCGCCAATGTCAGACAGCTGTTCCGCAAAGGCGCACGGGACCGTCAACGACACTCTGAAACCTATACATTAAATAGGGTGCAACGATCTCTCCGCGGATGGTTTCGACCTTGAACGACAGCGACACCCCTCTTCTGATTGAGCAGGCAGACCGGTCCACAGCTGCCAGGCTGGACGCCTGCCTGCCCGCGGGCGAACAGATCCTTGTGCAAGTGCGAGCCGACATCGGCGCCGACGGCGGCTACGCCGACACCTGGGTGGTGATCACCGACCACCGCGCCGTCATCCTTCCCGCGGAGGGCAGCGCGATCGACGTACCTGTCGAGAGGATGCGCGCCGCGCAGACCGAACCGCTCGTGGGGGGAGGGAGGTTGGAAATCGAGCGCTTCGGCGAGCCCACCGTGGTCGTTCCCTACACCGGCACCGAAGCGGCCAAGTTTTCCGAGGTGGCCCGGGGCCTCGAGCAGCTGCGCAAGGGGGAGCCGTTCCTGATCAACCCCGAGCTGGAGCGCACCCGCTGCCCCCGGTGCGGGCTCCTGTTGCCCGAGAAGAACGGCCTCTGTCCGGCCTGTGTGAAAAAGTGGTCGACGACCAAGCGCATCGCCGCCTACATGGCTCCCTACAAGGTCCGGGCCGCGGCCCTGACCCTGGCTTCGGTAGTGACGACCGGGGCGGAGCTCGCCCCGCCCCTGATCGCCAAGCGCATCGTCGACGAGGTGCTGGTTCCTGTCGACGGCGATCCGGCCCCGGTCGACGAGCGCCTTGCCCTTCTCGGCATTCTCGTGCTCGCCCTTGTCGGAATCCGCATTGGCAGCTGGGCCGCCGAATGGGTTCACGGCTGGATCGTAGCCTGGCTTGGCGCCCAGGCAACAGCGGACATCCGCAGCCAACTCTACCGCAGGCTCGAGATGCTGTCGCTGCAGTTCTACGACAAGCGCCGTGTCGGTGCGCTGATGGCGCGGGTGACGCGCGACTCGGGCCGGCTGCAGGAATTCCTCGTGGACGGACTGCCGTACCTCGTCACCAATGCGATGATGATGCTCGGCATTCTCGGTTTTCTTCTGTGGATGAGCTGGGAGCTTACGCTCTATACCCTTCTGCCGGTGCCGCCGTTGCTGCTGTGGGGCGCGGCGTTCTGGCAGCGCATGCGCCGGCTCTTCACCCAGTACAGCGCGGTCTGGTCGTCCCTCACCGATCGCACCGCGGAAACCCTCGCCGGAATTCGCGTCGTCAAGGCGTTCGCCCAGGAGGAGCGGGAGCGCAGGAGCTTCCACAAGGTCAACCGCAGGGCGACGGAAATCGGCATCAAGACCGCCGTCAACCGCACGGTGTTCCACGCGACGATCACCTTCCTGACCGGATTCGGGGTGCTGATCGTATGGCTCTTCGGCGGCAAACAGGTGCTGTCGAACGAAATGACGCTCGGTACCCTGTTGGCCTTCTACTCGTTCATGTGGATGGTCTACGGCCCGCTCGAATGGTTCGGGCAGGTCAACTCCTGGATGACGAGCGCCTTTGCCGGGGCGGAACGGGTATTCGAGGTCATCGACACCGAACCGGAGTCGTACCACGATCCGAAAGCGGTGCGCATGAGGAAGATCGAGGGCCGCGTGACCTTCAAGGAGGTGACCTTCGGCTACGACAAGAGCAAGCCTGTGCTCCACGGAGTCAGCGCCGACATCGAGCCGGGCGAGATGATCGGACTGGTGGGCAAGTCGGGAGTCGGCAAGACTACGACGATCAACCTCATCGCCCGTTTCTACGACGTCGACCACGGCGCCATCGAGGTCGACGGTGTCGACATTCGCAAAATCAACCTGCGCGACCTGCGCCGGCAGATCGGCATCGTTCTGCAGGAGCCTGTGCTGTTCAGCGGCACCATCGGGGAGAACATCGGCTACGGCAACCCCGACGCGAATTTCGAGGAGATCATGCACGCCGCGCGGCTCGCCAACGCCCACAACTTCATCATGGCCAAACCGGACGGGTACGAAACCCAGGTCGGGGAGCAGGGCAACAACCTCTCGGGCGGTGAAAAGCAGCGCGTAGCCATAGCGCGGGCGATGTTGCACAACCCGCGCATACTCATCCTAGACGAGGCGACCTCCTCCGTCGACGTCGACACGGAGAAGCAGATTCAGGACGCGCTCGGGCGCATGGTCGAGGGGAGAACGACCTTCGCCATCGCCCATAGACTGTCGACGTTGCGCAATGCCGACCGCCTCATCGTCCTCGACGACGGCCGCATCGTCCAGATCGGCTCGCACGGGGAACTGATGGCGGAAAAAGGTGCCTTCCGCGACCTCGTGGAACTTCAGAAAGAGACCTCGAAAATCATCGCCCTTCCCGTTTGACTGCCGTGACCACCGCTACGACAAAGACGGCCAACCCATTCGTCGAGACCCTTCCAGAGGAGATCGACCGCAACCTGCGGAGATTCACCTCCCCGGAGGAGCATGTCCTCATCCAGGTCGCAACCGACATGTCGGGCCGCGACCAGTACGAGGAAAGCTGGCTGGTGGTAACCGACAGGCGCGTCGTCTTCCTGGGTGCGGACGGCAGGGACGGGGCCGTGCAGATACCGATGGAAGCGGTTCGAACCGCCCGCGCCGAAGCCCTGGTGGGGGGCGGGCGCCTGGAGGTGGAGCGCAAGGAGGGGGAGCCGGAATGCCTCTACTACTCCAACTCCCTGGCGACCCGGTTCGGCGAGGTGGCCGAGGGGATTCAGCAGCTGGTCGAAGGCAGGACCGTCACCCTGCCGGCGACGGTCGAACGCACCCGCTGCGTGCGCTGCGGCCGCGTGCTTCCGGAAAAGGACGGCGTCTGTCCGGCGTGCGTGAAGAAGCTGGCGACCCTGCGGCGGCTGATCCGCTACATGATGGTCTACAAGACCAGGCTGGTCCTGTTGTTCCTCGTACTAGTCGCCGAGGCGGTTTTCGACGTCCTGCCTCCCCTGATCACCGAGCGCATCATCGACGACGTCCTGACCCCCAGAGCCAACGTGGGTCTGCTGGGATGGCTGGTAGCCGGTCTGCTCGCCGTCAACATCATGGGCTGGGTTACCTGGGTGACCCGCCGGTGGCTCGGATCCTGGGTCGGGTTTCGCGCCATCGAGGAGCTGCGCGCCGATCTCTACCGGGCTTTGCAATACCTGCCGCTGAAGTTTTACGACAAGCGCAAGGTCGGCACCCTGATCTCGCGAATGTCGAACGATGCGGACCTCGTCGAGGAATACCTGCTGTTCGACCTCCCCTATATCCTCAACAACGCCCTCATGGTGATCGGGATCCTCGGGCTCCTGTTCTACAAGAACTGGGAGCTGACCCTGTGGGTGCTGCTCCCGGTTCCGCCGATCGTCATCGGCAGCAGCCTGATCTGGAAACGGATGGAGTCGTACTGGCAGCGCTGGTCGGCACAGTGGGGCCGCCTGTCCTCCCACCTGAACGAGTCGATTCGCGGCATCAGGGTGGTCAAGGCTTTTGCGCAGGAGCGCCGCGAAGGCCAGCGCTTCGACCGCCGCAACGACGACTTGCGCGCCGTCACGGTTTCCGCGGAACGGGTCTGGGTGGTGTTCTTCATGATCACCAACTTCTTCATGAGCTTCGGGGTGTTCTTCGTCTGGTACTTCGGAGGCCGCCAGATTCTCGGAGGCACGATGGCGCTGGGCGAGTTGATCGCCTTCATCACCTACCTATGGATGCTCTACCAGCCGCTGAAGTGGTTCGGCGATTTCTACGGCTTCATGATGCGCGCCTACGCCGGCGCCGAGCGCATTTTCGAGGTCATCGACGCCCGCACCGAGCCGTTCGGCGATCCCGACGCGCTACCGATGCCGTCGCTGAAAGGGCGCGTCCGGTTCGACGGCCTGTCGTTCGGGTACGACGCCGGCAAGCGGGTGCTGAAAAACATCGATTTCGACGTCGAGCCGGGTGAGATGATCGGCCTGGTCGGAAAGTCGGGAGCCGGCAAGAGCACCCTCATCAACATGATCTGCCGCTTTTACGACGGAACCCGCGGCTCACTGATGATCGACGGCGTCGATATTCGCGACATGAAACTCGAGGACCTGCGAGGCCAGATCGGCCTGGTGGCGCAGCAGTCGTTCCTGTTCAACGGCCCCATCGCCGAGAACATCGGTTACGGCAAGCCGGGGGCGACGTTCGCCGAGATACTGCGGGCCTCGCGCGCCGCCAACGCCCACGAGTTCATCATCGCCAAGCCGGACGGCTACGACATGGTGGTCGGAGAGCAGGGGGACAAGCTCTCCGGGGGCGAAAAGCAGCGCATCGCCATTGCGCGCGCCATCCTGCACGATCCGCGCATCCTCATTCTCGACGAAGCCACCTCATCCCTCGACTCGCAGACCGAGGGGAAGATCCAGGAGGCGATCGCCCGCCTGGTCGAGGGCCGCACCACCTTTGCCATTGCCCACCGCCTGTCGACGCTGCGCAGCGCAGACCGGCTGGTGGTGCTCGACGACGGCAAGGTAGTCGAGATGGGCACCCACACCGAGTTGATGGAGCGCAAAGGGTTCTTCTACAACCTCGTCAGGACGCAGCAGGAAACCACCGCAATAATGGCCGTCAGCGGCTGAGGAGGAGGGGCAGGTGAACGACAAAAAGATGACAGGCGCCAACGGCAACCCGCAACCGGGGCAAGCGGTAACTCCGATCGCGGTGACCCACCCGGAGCGCGTCGATGTCGACAGGGTACGCCTCTTTCGCGAGCCCCCGTGGCAGCTGCGCCTGACCATCGAAGAGGACCGCTCCTATATCGGGATCAAGGTCGTCCGCGCGGCGCCGCTGACGCATCCCGACAGCTACATCTCCTTCCTCGACGCAAAGGAGGAGGAGGTCTGCATGATCGACGACCTCGGCCAGCTGAACGACGAGACCCGGCGCATTGTCGAGGAGGAGCTCGACCGCCGCTACCTCACCTCGCTGATCGAGCGCGTGCACTCGGTGCGCCACGAGTTCGGGACCTCGTACTGGGACGTGGATACCAACCGGGGCAGGCGCGAGTTCGTGGTTCAGAATGTCGCCGAGAACGCCCAGTGGCTGGGGGATTTCCGCTTGCTGATGATCGACGTCGACGGCAACCGCTTCGAGATCTCCAACCTCAACGATCTCGACAAGAAGAGCCTCAGCCGCGTCGAGATGGTCCTGTAGCGGCGCCCATCGCCGCGGGCTTCGGTCCTCCCGTAGCCCAGTCCAGCAGCTCCACCGTGTGCACCACCGGGACGTCGACCGCGGACGCGATCTGTTCGATGCAGCCGATATTCCCCGCGGCGACCAGCTCCGGTTCGATGCTCCGGATATTTGCGCCCTTGCGCTCGCGCAGCTGATTCGCCAACTCCGGGCGCAGCAGGTTGTAGGTGCCGGCGCTGCCGCAGCAGATGTGAGCCTCGGGAACCTCGACCACCTCGAAACCGGCGGCGCTCAGCAGTTCGCGCGGAGGCGCGACGATCTTCTGGCCGTGCTGCAGCGAGCAGGCGTCGTGATAGGCGACGCGGAGCCGCGGCAGCTCGGCGACCTCCCCCAGCCCGATCTCGCTGACCACCTCGGAAACGTCGCGCACCAGCGGGGTGACGGCCGCGGCTTTCTCCGCCCACTCCGGGTCGTTGCGGAAGATATGGGCGTACTCCCGAACCGCGGTCCCGCAGCCTGAGGTGTTTAGCACGATGGCGTCGAGCCCGGCTCCCCGCAGCTCGCGGTACCAGGCCTCGATGTTGCGCCGCATCATCCGCAGGCTGTGCCGGCGTTCGCCGATGTGGTAGGTCAGGGCGCCGCAGCAACCCATCGCTTCCGGCACCACGACTTCGACGCCGCGGCGGGTGAGCAGCCGAATCGTCGCGTCGTTGATCTGCGGGCCGAGCACCTGCTGGGCGCAGCCGGTGAGAAGGGCTGCCCGCATGCGCGCACCCGAGGCGGGCTTCACCCCCGGAGTCGCCAGGCGGGAAGGGGCCGGCAACGAGCGCGGGGCCATCGCCGCCAGGTGCCGAAAACGCCTCGGCAGCAGGAAAGCCGCCCTCCTGCCGAGGATGGCAGCCCGAAGCGCCCACCGGAATCGCCCGGGCCGGGGCAGCAGCCGGGTCAGCGCAGCCCGCAGCAGGCGGTCGACCCACTTCCTCCGGTGAAGTCTCTCCAGCCGCGGCCGCGCATCTTCGAGGAGGTGGGAATAGACCACGCCGCTTGGACAGGTAGTCTCGCACGCCAGGCAGGCGAGGCAGTTGTCGATATGCTCGACGGTGCTGTCCGTCGGGGCGATCCTGCCTTCGAGCATGCTCTTGATCAGGTAGATGCGGCCGCGCGGCCCCTCGAGCTCGTTTCCGGTCAGGAGATAGGTGGGACAGGTGGCGTTGCAGAACCCGCAGTGCACGCAGGTGCGCAACGCCTCTTCGGAAACCTGAACGCCGGGATCGTTCTTCAGCTCTGGGGAGATGGAAGTCTGCATCGGTGTTTCGGATCTATCTGGATTCCTGAATCGCTTCGACTTTGACTACCCGGGGTCCCGGCTCGCGGCCGAAATCTTTGCCACCTATTTCCAGACTGGACACCACCACAAGCTGTTGAAAACAAATGCTTTACTATCCCCATGTCCACCCGGTTTCACGCTTCCGCCCTTGTCGGCCCCGAAGGGCCGCGGTTTCTTCGATCTACCCATGAACACACCCGGAATCATCGAAGAGCAGGTCGATCTGTCGCCGATGACCACCATGCGTCTCGGCGGTCCGGCGCGCTACCTGGCCCGGTGCAGAACAGCAGACGAAATCAGGACCGCACTCGACTGGGCGGCCGGGCGACGGCTGCCGGTGCAGGTCCTCGGCGGCGGCAGCAACACCATCTTCGACGACAGCGGCTACCGCGGGCTCGTTCTCAAGCTCGAGCTGTCGGGCGTGCGCTTCGAGGGCGGCGGCGGCAAAGTCGAGGTGAGCGCCCTTGCGGGAGAAGACTGGGACGATCTCGTCCGCCGCTGCATCGCTCGCAATCTTTCCGGGGTCGAGTGCCTCTCGGGAATCCCGGGAATGACAGGGGCGGCGCCGATGCAGAACGTCGGCGCCTACGGCCAGGAGGTCGCCGGCACCATCGCCGCGGTGCGCGCCATCGACCGCCGCACCCTGCGACAGGTGGAATTCGCCAACCGGGAGTGTGGTTTCCGCTACCGGAACAGCCGCTTCAAGAGCGAGGACCGCGACCGCTACGTCATCACGGAGGTGGTCTTTCGCCTCGAGGAAGGAGTCCTGCCGGAGCTGCGCTACCGGGAATTGAGCGACTTCATCGCCCGCCGCGGCGGCCTCGACGATCTCGAGCCCGGGGAGCCTGCCTCGTCCGCGGTGAGGGCGGCGGTGCTCGAGCTGCGGCGAAGCAAGTCGATGGTGCTCGATCCCGGCGATCCCAATGCCCGCTCCGTCGGCTCGTTCTTTATCAACCCGGTGCTCGGCGAAACGGAGCTATCCGATCTGCGCCGCCGTTGCCCCGCCGGACCCAATGAGCAGCAGGTGTCGATCCCGGTCTTTCCCGACCCTGGCGGGCACAAGGTTCCTGCGGCCTGGCTCGTCGAGCGCGCCGGGTTCCGCAAGGGCCAACGGCTGGGCGGGGCGGCCGTCTCCGAGAACCACGCCCTGGCCCTGGTCAACCGAGGCGGCGGCAGCGCCGACGTACTGAAGCTGGCCGCCGCGATTCAACAACAGGTGGAGGACCGGTTCGGCATCCGTCTCGAGCGCGAGCCGGTCGTCCTCTCCCCGGAAGGAGCCGTTCAGTGACCGACGTCATAGCCATTCAACACGTGCACTGCGAAACCCTGGGAATCATCGAGGAAGTACTTGCCGGCAGCGGTCTCAGGCCGAGGCATGTCAGGGTTTTCGATGATGAACCGGTTCCCCTGGAAATGGAAGGCGCCGCCGGGCTCATCGTCATGGGCGGGCCGATGGGGGTGTACGAACAGGAGAGCTACCCGCACCTGCGCGACGAGATGCGACTGATCGAGGGCGCCCTGAAAGAGGAGCGCCCGGTCCTGGGGGTCTGCCTGGGGAGCCAGCTGCTCGCCGCGGTGCTGGGTGCGAAGGTCTACCCCGGCCCGAAAAAGGAGATCGGCTGGTACGAGGTGACTCTCGACGAAGCCGCGGCCGGCGACCCCGTCTGGTCTCCGGTCCGCGCCGGGCACGGCAGTCGCTTTACACCCCTGCACTGGCACGGAGATCAGTTCGAGCTGCCGCGGGGGGCGGTGCGGCTGGCATCGTCCGAAATCACCGAGAACCAGGCTTACGCCCATGGCCGCGGCGCCTACGGCATCCTGTTCCACATGGAATTGTCGGCGAGCTCCATTGCCGAGTGGACGGAGGTGTTCGCCGGGGAACTCCGCGACGCACAGCTCGATGGCGAAGAGATCCGCGCCGCGACCGGAAACCACCTGCCGCCCCTGCAACGGATCGGCCGCTCGGTTTTCACCCGGTGGGCGGATCTGGTCACCTCCGGCCCGAGAGCCTGACCTGCCCAGGAATATCCAGGCCGGAAATCACCTTCCCGCCCTGCACCGGATCGGATCGGCCGCTCGGTTTCACCCAGTGGCGGAGCTCGTCACCTCCGGCCCGCAAACCTGGGCCCGCCCGGAAAATCCCGGCCTCCCGCGAATTCCAAAAAAGAAGGCCCCGGACGCGCATCCCTGTGGTCCTCCCCGGGGCGGCTCGGCACTCCGCTTCTACCAGTACTCCAGCGCCTCTTCGAACAGCTGCCGCAGCTCCTTTTCCCCCGCAGGTCTCGGCGAAAGCTTGGTGACCCGGTGCTGGGGCAGGGTCCCCTCCACAAGGGCCGGGATGTCGCCGGCGTCGTACCCGAGTGCCCGCAGGCCGTTGGGCATGTCGAGCCGCCGCATAAAGCCGACGATGCAGTCGGCCAGCAGGTCACCTGCCTCCTCCGCGGCCCCGGCTCCGGCGGTATCCGCCCCCAGCACGGCTGCCGCTTCGAGATGCCGCTGCGGGCTGGAGCCCGCCGTAAAGCGAAACACCGCCGGGGCGTTGACGATCACCGCGACCCCGTGCGGCACGAGAGGATGGCCGGTCTCGTATCCCGGCGGCACATAGTCGCGGACCATGCCGGCAACGGGGTACGACATCCCGTGCGGAAGGTGGACGCCGGCATTGCCGAAACCCATGCCGGCATACGAGGCGGCGAGCAGCATCTGCCCGCGCGCCTCTTCATCCCCGGGGTCGCTGACCGCCCGGGGGAGGAACTCGGCGACCATCGCCAGCGACTCCAAGGCCCAAATGTCGCTGATCGGGTTCGCTCCCTGGTAGGAGGGCCGCAATACCGGCCGCGACGGCCGCGGGCGCCGGTCGAACGGGATCGCGGTGTACGATTCGAGAGCGTGGCTGAGCACGTCAAGGCCGGTCGCCGCGGCCACCGCCGGGGGCAGGGTGCGGGTGTTTTCCGGATCGACGATCGCCAGCGCCGGTTTCAGCCGGCGATGAGCGATGCCGGTCTTCGCCTTCATCTCGGTGAAGTCGAAAATCGCGACCCCGGTCGTCTCGCTGCCGGTTCCGGCCGTCGTCGGGATCGCGATCAGCGGTTTCAAGGGCCCCGGGACCGGAAGTCCCTTGCCGATCGGGGCGTTGACGTAGTCGAGGAAGTCGGCCGGATGGGAGTCGTAGAGGTTGGCCGCCTTCGCCGTGTCGATGGTCGAACCGCCGCCGACGGCGACGAAACCGTCGAAGCCGCCGCCGGAAGCGAAGTCGATCGCCTCCTTGAACGAGCGGTCGGTCGGCTCTACGTGCACGCGGTCGAACAGCTGAAAGCGCACCCCGCTGTCGTCGAGGGCGGCCAGGAGGGTAGCGACGGGGGGCAGGGAAGCGAGCACCGGATCGGTGACCACCATCACATTTCCGACCCCCATGTCGACCAGGTCCATTCCGACCTCCGCGGTGACCCCGCGGCCGTAGCGGATGTTCGAGGTGGCCATTTCGAAGGCTGTGTCTTTATCCATGAGCTCGCTCCCGCCTATGGTTTTCGGACTGGGTCGTGAAATTTCTCAGGCAAAATTTCATCCGGGCTTCGAGTCGAGTAAACTGCTTGCGCCCCCCAATCCCGGGGGCTAAAGTTTGCCGTCCTGGAAATCGCAGAAGGAGAAGCGGGTATTTTCGCATGAGACTGGCCGGGAAATCGGCACTGATCACCGGGGCTGGCAGCGGTATCGGCCGCCAGACCGCGCTGCGCCTCGCGCGTGAAGGGGCGGCCGTGGCCGCCGTCGACATCGACGATGGCGCCGGCGCCGAAACCGCAGCCATGATCGCGGACCAGACCGGAGGACGCACATTCTTCGCACGGGCCGACGTTTCCGAGGCAGGGGACTGCCGGCGGATGATCGCCGCGGCCGAGGATGCCTTCGGGCGCCTCGACATCCTGTTCAACAACGCGGGAATCTCCCACCTGGAGGACGCCGGCGCCGTCGACACCGACGAGGCGGTCTGGGAGCAGACGATGAACGTCAACCTCAAGGGCGTTTTCCTGGGCTGCAAGTACGGCATCCCGGCGCTGCAGCGAGCGGGCGGCGGGTCGGTTATCAACACCGCCTCCTTCGTCGCCCTGCTGGGCGCGGCCACGCCGCAGATTGCCTACACCGCGAGCAAGGGGGGCGTCCTTGCCCTGAGCCGCGAGCTCGCGGTCGTTCACGCCCGCGACAACATCCGCGTCAACGCCCTGTGCCCGGGCCCGCTGCGAACCGAATTGCTGATGAAGTACCTCGACACCGAGGAGAAACGGCAGCGGCGCCTGGTTCACATTCCGATGGGGAGATTCGGCGAAGCCGAAGAGATCGCCGACGCGGTGGTCTTCCTCGCCTCGGACGAGTCCTCTTTCGTCACCGGCACCTCGTTCACGGTGGATGGCGGAATCTCGGCCGCCTACGTGACGCCGGAGTGAGCCACCGGCGACCTAATCCCCTGTCCGCCAACGGCCGCCACCGCTGGCCGCGCACCTCCCAGCAGCAGGCCCCGCCCCAGCCGGAACTCCAGTCGGCCCGGGAAAGCGGCCGCCCTCGCCCGGTTGATTCATCCGCCTTACACTAAATCCGCCTCGCCCGAGGGCAACCGAGCACACCTCCACCAGGGAGACCATATAAATGAAAGAGTATTTCAAGGGGATTCCGCAGATTCGCTACGAAGGCCCCGACTCGAAGAACCCGCTGGCCTTCAAGCAGTACGACCCGGAGGAGCAGGTCGGCAAGAAGACGATGGCCGAACACCTGCGGTTCTCCGTCGTCTTCTGGCACACCTTCAAAGGGACGGGCGCCGACCCGTTCGGCGGTCCGGTCTACGACCGCCCCTGGGACGAGGCCTCCGACCCGATGCAGCGGGCGGAGGACACGATGCGGGCGGCGTTCGAGATGTTCACCAAGCTCGGGGCGCCGTTCTACGCCTGGCACGACCGCGACATCGCTCCCGAAGCGGACACCCTCGCCGAGACCAACGAGAGACTCGACCGCATCGGCGCCCTGGCCAAAAAGCTGCAGCGGGACACAGGGGTGAAGCTGCTGTGGGGCACCTCGAACATGTTCTCGCACCCGCGCTTCACCCACGGGGCGGCGACCAACCCCGACGCCCACGTCTTCGCCTACGCCGCGGCGCAGGTGAAAAAGGCGATGGAGCTCACCAGGGAGCTCGGCGGCGCCAACTACGTCTTCTGGGGAGGACGCGAAGGCTACTCCAGCCTCCTCAACACCGACATGGCCCGCGAGCAGGACAACATGGCGCGCTTCCTCGAGATGGCCGCCGACTACAAGAAGGAGATCGGCTTTCGCGGCACCCTCCTGGTCGAACCCAAGCCCAAGGAGCCGACCAAGCACCAGTACGACTACGACGCCGCCACAGTCCTCGGCTTCCTGCGCAAGTACGGGCTTCAGGACCGCTTCAAGCTGAACCTCGAGGCCAACCACGCGACCCTTGCGGGGCACACCTTCGAGCACGACCTCACCGTGGCCGCTGCCGACCGCATGCTCGGCAGCATCGACGCCAACCGCGGCGACCTCCTCCTCGGGTGGGACACCGACCAGTTCCCCACCGATCTCTACGGCACGACCTACGCGATGATGGTGATCCTGAAGTACGGGGGCATCCGCCCGGGAGGGATCAACTTCGACGCCAAGGTGCGGCGCGGTTCCTTCGATCCCGTAGACCTGTTCCACGCCCACATCGGGGGCATGGACAGCTTCGCCCGGGGCCTGAAGATCGCCCACAGGATCATCGAGGACGGGGTCGTCGGCGACTTCATCAAGGAGCGCTACAAGTCGTACCGGTCCGGCATCGGCTGGAAGATCTCCGCCGGAAAGACGGACTTCGCCGAACTGGAGAGCTATATCCTGCAGAAGGGGGAGCCGGAGAAACGGAGCGGCCGCGAGGAGATGCTGGAGAACATCATCAACTCCTACCTGTAGTTACAAACCGGTAGCACAAATACTCTCCCGAGGCTTGTGTTCCAACCTCATCCAAAGGTTGACTTATGCACTACCTGACAGATTTCAAAGGATTCGAAGATGTGGGAATCGAACTACTGCAACCGTTCACGCTCTTGATCGGACCCAATGGATCGGGGAAGACCAACGTCATCGAAGCAATCGAGCTTCTTTCCTTCGTTGCCCGGGGCCAGCCTCTCTATGAGATTTCCGACATCGGTCGTGCGGCTACAGGTATTCAGATTCGAGGAGGGCTTCAAGCTTGTGGCCGAACTGGCCGAGACACCTTCACGCTAGGGTTCAGTGCTAACGCAAGGTTTGAAGGTGAGTTACAACCAGTCTTCTACATATTAGACATTTGCACTAAACCGCGTCCTCAGATACTGAAGGAGACATTGCAATTAGAGAACCGGATAATCTACGAAACGCTTCCCACGGTTCCAGGATCGGCGTCGCGCGACATAGCGGTTAGATACGACAACTTCGCCCGTGGTGGCAAAAAACCTCAAACAGCGGCTTCATCGGAGCGTTCCGTTCTGTCTCAGTATCGAGAAATTGCAAAGAAAAATCGCAACATGAAGGAGTGCGTTCAGTTGGTGCAAATAATAATGCACCACTTGCAAGCTTCATTCGTCTTCGATCCGAATCCAAAATTAATGCACGGGTACGAGCGAATTGGCAACAGTGTCCTCTCCAAGGACGGCGCAAACCTGTCGGCAGTGCTCTACTCGCTTTCCGTTGGAGACGAAACCCAGCAAGGATCGTTAGCCCGGTTGCTGGCTCAAATAAGCCAGCTTCCGGACGAGCCATTTGAAGAGTTCATATTCACGACAACGAATCTTGGCGACGTAATCTTCGGACTTCGTGAAAAAACAGGTTACACCGTGGATGCTCGATCATTGTCGGACGGCACATTGCGAACGCTAGCCATCCTGACAGCCATGGAGACTGTAGAAAAAGGTTCACGTGTTATTGTGGAAGAATTTGATAATGGAATTCATCCAAGTCGAGTTGGAGTTCTGACCTCGGCGATAGAGGAAGCCACTAAGAAACGCAGCCTTAGCGTACTAGTCACAACGCATAATCCAGCTACTATGAATAATTTGACGGCTGAGCAGATTAAAGGGGTCGTTCTTTGTACTTGGAGCGAGACCAAGGAAGCCGCCGATCTCGTCGAATTAGCCAGTCTCCCGAGATCTGATGAGCTTCTCGAGCGCGGACAATTGGGCGATCTCGTGTCGCGCCGGGTCATCGAGCAATATCTGGCACCGAAGTTCGAGAAACGGCGTCGTCAAGAGATGCTGGACTGGGTCGAGGCTCTACCGTGAACTCGTTGCCGGTGTACGTGATCGATACAAGCTACCTGCTGGAACTATTCGCTGTTCCAGGTTGCTCTACTGAAGAAGCAGTTGTCGAGATACGCAACCGCGCCGCCCGCGCCGCCAGGAAGGGAGCACGGCTGTATGTCACCATACCGTCCGTTTACGAGTTGGCTGAGCACATCTCTGATATCCGTGACGGCAACCTTCGGGCGTCATTGGCCTCGCAGGTGCGAGATGCCGTGCTATCCAGCATCGACGAAGGAACGCCGTGGACCGTTGTCCCTTCAAAACAGCTCGACGTCTTCAAGGAACTGGTTGTGAGCTTTGCCGAAAATCACGTACACGAAGGGATCGATTTGAGCGACAGCACCTTGATTGACGAAGCCCGCAGACTCAAGCGCGACAGGTATCGGGGACCGGAGTGGCGGGTGCACATCTGGACCAAGGACAGGAACCTCAAAGCCAGGGAACCGGACAACGAACCCCAAGCCTACCTGGGGTAAGCGGCATATCAATCGTTTGATCGGAGTCGGCGCGGTTTTCGCCGCCGCGCCCCTGCCCCCTCACTGGCGCACGAACTTCTGCACCCTGCCGTCGGTCTGCACCTCGCTGATGTAGAGGTCGCCCCGCGAGTCGGTCCAGATGCCGTGGGGACAGCCCTTGAACTCTCCCGGGGTATCGGTGCGCTCCCCCCGGCCCCAGCGGCACAGAAGCTCGCCCTGCAGGTTGTAGATGCTGACGCGCTGGTTGAGCTCGGCGACGTAGACGATGCCGTCGTTGTCGATGTGGATCGTGTCCGGCTCGCTGAGGTCCCCCCACTCCTCGAGGTAGTTACCCTCGGTGTCGAAAATCTGGATGCGGTCGTTGGAGCGGTCGCAGACCATGACGCGGTCGTCGCGGTCGACGCGGACGCAGTGGGAGATGTCGAACTGCCCCGGACCGCTGCCCGGCTCCCCCCAGGATTTGAGCAGCTCGCCGGCGGCCGAGTACTTGTGCACCCGGGCGTTGTCGTAGCCGTCCGATATGTAGAGAAACCCCTGCGAGTCGAAAGCGACGTCGGTCGGGCGCCGGAACGGGTCCCCTTCCGCACCGGGTTTCCCGGGTGTGCCGATGGTCAGAAGCTCCTCTCCGGACGGGGACATCTTGCGGACGCAGTGGCTGGCGTACTCCGTGCACCAGAGGTTCCCGCCGGCGTCGAAATTCAGCCCGTGAGCCGCCTCGGCGTCGAGAATGCCGTCGCGCCAGCCGTCGAGGAAGTTGCCCTCCCGGTCGAACAGCACCATCGGCACCTCGCTGCGGCTGTAGACGAAAACCCTGTCGTCGGCATCCACGGCAACCGCAGCCACCCATCCGAGCTCGATGTCGGCCGGCACCTGCGGCCAGCCCTCGACGTACTCGTACACGAAATCACCCGATCCTGCTTTCATGTTTTTGAATCCTCGCTGGTGTAAGGACGGAAACACCGCCGAAGCCGGCGGCGTGGGGTAGGGCGCCCGGGAAAAGGGGCGGCTGACTTATTGGGCTCGAGTTCGAACAACGCGGCCGTCAGCCTGGCCGCCCATGCATCACCCGGTCAGTTGTCTCTCGGCACCGCCATCATCCGTTCGAGGGAGCGCCGCGCCCCCTCGATAACGTCGTCGTCCAGCTGGATCTCGTAGCGCTCGTCGGCAAGCGAAAAATACACGTCCTGGAGGCCGGTGACCTTCATGTACGGACAGTGCAGGCGGCAGCCGATACAGCCGTCCGCGGGCACGAACTCCTTGCCGGGGTAGCGTTTCTTCAGTTGGTGGATGAGGCCGCTCTCGGTGGCGATGATGAAAGTCTCCGCTTCCGGGTAGCGCCCCACGGCGTCGAGCATGCCGGTCGTCGAGCAGACCTCGTGCGCGGAGGCCACCACGTCCTCGCGGCATTCCGGATGGGCGATGATGACCGCTTCCGGGTACTCCCCCCGGGTGCGATCGACACTCGCCTGGCGCAGCACGTCGTGGGTCGGGCAGACGCCGTCGTAGATCGCCACCTCCTTCTCCGGGACCTGCTCGGCCACCCAGCGGCCGAGGTTGCGATCGGGGGTGAACAGCACCTTGTCGCTGTCGAGGCTGCGGACGACGGAGACGGCGTTCGCCGAGGTGCAGCAGATGTCCGACTCCGCTTTCACTTCCGCCGAGGAGTTGACGTAGGTGACCACCGTGTACCCGGGGTACATCTCCTTCCACTCGTCGAGGCTCTCCGGGGTGATCGAGTCGGACAGGGCGCAGCCGGCCCCGAGATGCGGCAGCAGGACGGTCTTGCCCGGGCTCAGGATCTTGGCGGATTCCGCCATGAAGTGAACGCCGCAGAACACTATCAGGTCCGCGTCGGTGCGGCTGGCTTCCACCGACAGTCCGAGGGAATCGCCGGTGAAGTCGGCGATATCCTGAACCTCCGGCACCTGGTAGTTGTGGGCGAGGATTACGGCATTCTTCTCCTGACGCAGGCGGTCGATCTGGGAGACGAGCTCCTCGTGCGGCAGGTCGGTATAGTGGTAGTGTCCGGCGACGCCGGTCGTTTCGACTTCGCTCATGATTCCACCTTGGCTCCCGGGTCAGGGGTGATCTCCTCGGTTCCGTGCGGAAATACGCGCCAGAACTCCTTTCTGATCAGTCCCG
Organism: Candidatus Latescibacterota bacterium; assembly: GCA_965223905.1. GTDB lineage: Bacteria > Latescibacterota > UBA2968 > UBA8231 > UBA8231 > CBDCXV01. The sequence goes on along the minus strand of CBDCXV010000009.1, from coordinate 552,361 downwards.
CGATCGCCGCACTCTTGCTTGAGCCGTGATAGCGAGCCACCGCTTCGAGCATCTCAAAATCTCTCTCGGTCGCCGAGAAAGTTCTCGATCTCGCCTTTCCGTTCATCGATCTCTTCGTCTTTCGGGTTTGTCGAGGATGTTGCATTTCAAATGGACTTTCCCGGGTTTCCCCGGCCGAAATTAGTTAATAACTATGCAATAATTGTTTATTTCTGAATGTGTGATAGTGTAACGATTTCGACACGGAACTGTCAACCCCCCGGACACAATTTCACCGCCGTTACCCGGCTGCCCGGTCGGAGAGTATGGCCAGAGGGACTGGAAGGCGGGATTCCTGCGTTGCGAGGTCTGGAACGATCCGCTCCGGGAATTCAGAGAGCGGCGATGCGAGCCAGGGCCTCTTCGACCGCTTCGCGGTGCTGGAAGGCGGACAGGCGCAGGTACCCTTCTCCGGCGGCCCCGAACCCGGAGCCCGGAGTGCCGACGACGTGGGCCTCTTCGAGCAGGATATCGAAGAAGCCCCAGCTGTCGATGCCCTCCGGGGTGGCGATCCACAGGTAGGGGGCGTTTTCGCCGCCGTACACCACGTAGCCGCAGGCGGACAGGCGCTCCTTCATATGCCGCGCGTTCTCCATGTAGAAGGAGATCATCTCCGCGGTGGCGCCGCGGCCCTCCGGCGAGTAGGAAGCCGCAGCCCCCCGCTGTACCGGGTAGGAAACGCCGTTGAACTTGGTGTTGTGCCGGCGCACCCAGGCGGCGTGCAGGGAGTGGCCCTCTCCCGAGGCGGAGAAGGCTCGCAGCTCTTTCGGAACGACCGTGAAGGCGCAGCGCAGGCCGGTGAAACCGGCGCTCTTCGAGAACGAGCGCATTTCGACGGCGACCTCGCGGGCCCCGTCGATCTCGTAGATGGAGTGCGGAATCCCGGGATCGGAGATGTACCCCTCGTAGGCGGCGTCGAAGAAGAGGACGGCGCTCTTGGCGCGGGCGTACTCGACCCACTCGCCCAGCACCTCGCGCGGCATCACCGCCCCCGTCGGGTTGTTCGGCGAGCAGAGATAGACGAGGTCGGCGTGGCCGTCGGGAAGCGGCGGCAGAAACCCGGATTCCGCCGTGCACGGCAGGTAAACCAGGCCGGCATAGCGGCCGTCGTCCCCGGCGTCTCCGGTGCGGCCGGCCATGACGTTGCTGTCGCAGTAGACCGGGTAGACCGGGTCGGTGAGGGCGACGGTGTTGTCGATGGCGAAGATCTCCTGGATGTTGGCGGAATCGCACTTGGACCCGTCCGACACGATCACCTCGTCGGCGGCGACCTCGACCCCGCGCGAGGCGTACTCGTGCTCGACGATCGCCTCGATCAGGAAGTCGTACCCCTCGCCCGGGGGGTAGCCTTGGAACGACTCGTCGTGCGCCATCTCCTCGACCGCTTCCTTCATCGCCTCGGCGACGACCCGGGGAATCCCCTTGACCACGTCGCCGATCCCCATGCGGATGACGTCGGCGCCGGGATGCTTCTCCTGGAAGGCGCCGGTGCGGCGCGCGATCTCCGGGAACAGGTATCCGGCGGTGAGCTTCAGGTAGTGTTCGTTGATGAGAGCCATGCCGTGGCCTTTCTTATTTCTGTTCGTTCGTTCATTCGCGGTGAGAGCGAGTTCCAATCTAGGGCCCGGCGCCGAACGGGCTCAAGCTCCGCCGCTCTTCAGGGAAATCCCGAACCTCTATGGACATCAGTTTCTACACCACCGCGGGAGCCGGCGGCTGGAGCCTCGGAGAGTGCGCCGCCTGGGCCAGGGCGCACGATTTCGACTGCGTCCGCCTGACCGACAACGGCGTGCTCGATTCCGACCGAATCCTCACGGAAGGACCCGCCGAGGTGCGGGAGACCTTCTCCAACCGCGATCTCTACCTCTCCTGCATCGCCGCCCACTGCAACCTCCTCGACGACGACGCCGAGGTGCGCGAGCAGCAGTCGCTGCGCCTGAAGAAGGCCTTGCGCTCGGCCGCGGCGCTCGAGTGCCCCGTGGTGATCACCGGCAGCGGCGCCCCGGTCAGGAACGGCGTCTTCTACGGCATGTACTCCTCCCCCCCGGGCAACCCGACCGACCGCTGCGACGAGCTCGTCGAACGCTACCGTGAGATGTTCACGCCGATCGCACGGGAAGCCGAGGAAACCGGGGTCAGGATCGCCCTCGACGTGGCCGTGCGCATGGGCAACATCGGCTGCAACCCGGAGATGTGGGACCGCATCCTCGACGCGGTGCCCTCCGACTACCTCGGCCTTTCGTGCGATCCCTCGCACTGGGTCTGGATGATGATCCTGCCGGCCGAGGACGTCATCCGCGAGTACGCCGGCAAGTGGTACTTCGCCGACGTCAAGGACTGCGAGGTGAGCCCGCGCATGCTCTACCGCCAGGGCGTCATCGGCAACTGGTGGTGGCAGTACCGCGTGCCGGGCCGCGGCGATCTCGACTGGGCCAAGATCACCAACGCCCTGGTAGAGTCGGGGTACGACTACGTCCTCTGCTGCGAGAACGAGGACCGCGGCATGCCCGGCCTCGAGGGGTTCGCCTACGGCTGCCGGCACCTGCGCCAGTTCCTTCCCCCCAAGGATGAGTTCCGCCCGCCGGACAGCCCCTGGCTGATCCGCTAGTCCGCCGGCACGGTTCCGATCCCATGACCGACTCCACACCCCACCCGAACGGAGGAGACGACCCCCGCGCCCGGGACTTCATCCGCGCCGAGGTCGTCGAGGACCTGCGCAACGGCCGCTACGACGGCGAAGTGGTGACCCGCTTCCCGCCCGAGCCCAACGGCTACCTGCACATAGGCCACGCCAAGGCCGCGGCCATCGACTTCGGGGTGGCGGCCGATTTCGGGGGGCGCTGCCACCTGCGCTTCGACGACACCAACCCCACCCGGGAGGAGCAGGAGTTCGTCGACGCCATCAAGGAAGACCTGCGCTGGCTGGGGTTCGACTGGGGCGAGCACGAGTACTACGCCTCCGACTACTTCGAGCAGCTTTACGAGATGGCCCTCGACCTGGTGCCCAAGGGCCTGGCCTACGTCGACGATCAGAGCGGCGAGCAGATCCGCAAATCGCGCGGCACCCTGACCGAGCCCGGCTCGGAAAGCCCCTGGCGCAACCGCACGGTCGAGGAAAACCGCGATCTGCTGTCACGCATGCGCGCCGGCGAGTTCGCCGACGGCGAGAAGGTGCTGCGCGCCCGCATCGACATGGCGTCGCCCAACCTCAACCTGCGGGACCCGGTGATGTACCGCATCCGCCACGTCCCTCACCAGCGCACCGGCGACGCCTGGTGCATCTACCCGATGTACGACTGGGCCCACGGGCAGAGCGACTCGATAGAGCGCGTCACCCACTCGCTGTGCGACCTCGACTACGAAAACCACCGCCCCCTGTACGACTGGTTCATCGAGGCGCTCGGGATCTTCCCGTCGCGGCAGATCGAGTTCGCCCGCGGCAACGTCACCTTCACCATCACCTCCAAGCGCCTGCTCTCCGAGCTGGTCGGGAACGCCCATGTCGGCGGCTGGGACGACCCGCGCATGCCGACGCTGTGCGGCCTGCGGCGGCGCGGTTTTCCGCCCGAGGCGATACGCCGTTTCTGGCAGGAGGTCGGAATCGCCAAGCGGGTCAACAATGTCGAGGTGGCGCTGCTCGAGCACTGCGTCCGCGACCATCTCAACAAGGTGGCCCCGCGGGTGATGGGAGTGCTGAACCCGCTCAAGGTGGTGATCGAGAACTACCCGGAAGGGGAGAGCGAGGATCTCGAGGCGGTCAACAACCCCGAGGACGAGTCGGCCGGAACCCGCATGGTGCCGTTCTCGCGGGAGCTCTACATCGAGCGCGACGACTTCATGGAGGACCCGCCGAGGAAGTTCTTCCGCCTCGCCCCGGGGCGGGAGGTGCGGCTGCGCTACGCCTACTACATCACCTGCAGGGAAGCGGTCAAGGAAGGCGGCGAGATAACGGAGCTGCGCTGCACCTACGACCCGGCCACCCGCGGCGGCGGTTCCCCGGACGGGCGCAAGGTCAAGGCGACCCTGCACTGGGTCTCGGCGGAACACGCGGTCGGCGCCGAGGTGCGCCTCTACGACCGCCTGTTCAGGACCGAGGATCCCACCGCGGCGCCGCCGGGCGGGGACTGGCTGGACAACCTGAATTCCGACTCGCTGCAGGTGCTCGACGGCTGCCGCCTCGAGCCATCCGTCGCCGGGACCAGCCCGGGAACCGGCTTTCAGTTCGAGAGGTTAGGGTATTTCTGCGTCGACCCGGACTCGCGCGACGGGCGGCTGGTGTTCAACCGCACCGTGACCCTGCGCGACGCCTGGGCCAGGATCTCCGGCAGGAAGTAACCGGTTCTACAGCCGGCTCGGACCGTCCGGCAATCCGCACGCCCGCAACCTTTTCGAGGTCATCAGCCGAATTCAGCAGCACGAGGGCGTCCAACTCGAAGTGAACGCGGTTCGCGGTATCGGCAGGAATATTTGGCACGCAGGAGAGGAGCGTTATGAGCGATGTTGAGCGGTATATCTCTGCTAGAAAGCAGGCGGACGCCGAGTTCGCGGCGGGGTTTGAGACAGGCTATCGCGATTTCGAGATAGGTATTCTTGCTTAAGCAAGCCCGCGAAGCGGCCGGTCTTACCCAAGAGCAGTTGGCGGACCGGATTGGCACGAAGAAAACGGCTATTTCTCGCTTGGAGAACCACGCCGAGGACATCAAACTTTCCACGCTGCGGAAGGTGATGGACGCACTTGGCCGCCGCTTGGAACTAAGGATTCGGTAATTCCGATTCCCCTATTGCCAATTCCCCAGGGCACACACACATAACACCGTGCCCTTGGCTCCGGGCCTCTGAGGCTAGCTCCCACCCCGGGAAGACCACTCCTTCTCCAGGGCCCGCTCCTTTTTCCTGGAGACCCCCCCGAGCACTCCCACCGCGGCCTGCAGCCGCGCCCGCGTCAGGTCGATGTCGAGCAGGACGATCGACTCGTACAGCGGGGGCCCGACCGGCCGTCCCATGAGCGCCGCGAACATCGGCCGGGTCACCTCGCGCACCGGCCACTCCCAGAACGAGCTCACCCCATGAACCGCCGCCTCGACCCCGGAGACATTCCAGGGCGAGACCTCCTGAAGCGCCCAGACCGCGGTCAGCAGCATCTGCGCCGCCTCCGCGGGCTGCCGCTTTTTGGGAACGAGATCCTCCGCCGCCGGCTCCACCTCGCGGGCAAAGAAGAAGGAGCAGGCCGGCATGAAATCCCCGAGGGTCTGCATGCGCGGCTGCATCAGGGGGATCATCTGGCCGATGAAACCGTCGTTCAGGGCCCATTCCTTCAGGCGATCCAGCAGCTCCCCGGCGGTGAGGTCCTCGCGGATGTAGCGGCCGTTGAGCCAGCTCAGCTTCTCGAGGTCGAACACCGAGCCGCCGAGGTTGATCCGCCCGAGATCGAAACGGTCGACCAGCTCGAACAGCGGGAATTTCTCCTCGCCCCCCTCCCCCGGCGGGTAGGCCATCAGCGCCAGGTAGTTGAGCAGCGCCTCCGGCAGGTACCCGGCGCGGCGGTAGAAGTCGATGGAGGTCGGGTTGCGCCGCTTCGACATCTTGGAGCGGTCCGGGTTGAGCAGCAGCGGCAGATGGGTGTGCTCCGGAGGGTCCCAGCCCAGCCAGTCGTAGAGCAGCAGGTGTTTCGGCGTCGACGGAATCCACTCCTCGCCGCGGATGACGTGGCTGATCTCCATCAGGTGATCGTCGACGACGACCGCGAGATGATAGGTGGGGAACCCGTCCGACTTCAGCAGCACCTGGTCGTCGAGGCCCGCCAGGTCGAACGGGATCTCCCCGCGCAACGTGTCGGTGACCGTTACCGATCCCTCGCGCGGGGTTTTCATGCGGATCACGTGCGCAGTCCCCGCGTCGATCCGCTTCCGCGCCGCCTCGGTCGATTGCTCGCGCTCCGCCTCGTACGGGGCCGGCTCGCCCGAGTCCTTGCGCTTCCGCCAGGCGGCCAGCTCCTCAGGGGTCGTGAAGGAATAGTAAGCGCGGCCCTGGTCGACGAGCTGCTTCGCGTACCCCGAGTAGACCTCGATCCGTTCGCTCTGCCGGTAGGGACCGTGAGGCCCGCCGAGGTCGGGGCCCTCCTGCCACTCGATGCCGGCCCAGCGCAGCGCCTCCATCAGGCGCCGCTCGTGCTCGTCGGAGGACCGCGCCCGGTCGGTGTCCTCTATGCGCAGCACCAGCTTGCCCCCGCAGCGGCGGGCGAAGGCCATGTTGAACAGGGAGATGTAGGCGGTGCCCACGTGGGGGGCTCCGGTCGGCGAAGGGGCTATGCGAAGGCGGACGGATGGCACGATTCGGTTGTCTCCTGGGGGTCAGGGGTCTGGAATGGGTTTTATGTGTCAGGAAGATACAAGCGGTTCGAAGATGTCGCTTCAGGCCAGGTCACTGCGGTAGAGGAACAAGCACGGGACGGCGCCGGCAGAGAGCACCGGGTCCGCGGCCCGGCCCCCGGCATTGGCCCCGGCGAAGGCCCCGCCGGAGCCGCGGTTCCAGTTCACCGCCTGACCTGCCTTCTCGACCCGCCTCCGGCACCGGCCCGACGGATGTGTGTGCCCTCAACGATCCCTCAGGACCCCGGATTGATCCTGATAAGGGCCAACAGAAAACAAAACCGCCCTGCGAGCTCTCACGAAAGTCCCTCAGGGGGGACCTGCCTGACCCTTGCCATGCGCTCAGCGCCTTGGCCGAGAGTCCAAAAAAAGGGGCCTAACATCGTGGTATAATCGCTGGACCACATGCAAAAGGACCTGGATGCATACCTGGTCCAGTACAACGAGAAACGGCCGCATCAGGGCGGCAGCATGAAGGGCATGACCCCGCTGCAGGCGTTCAAGAAAGGGCTCACAACCAAGCCCCGAGACAAGGGGAAAGCAGTGGAAAAAAACGCAGCCTGGAACAACTACCCCGGGCAGGGGGCGGGTGTCAGGGAATTACCATCACTGTCCACGTCGTAAAGCGCTTCCAAATTGGAAAACTGTTTAAGTGATTTGTTGTGCATGAGTAGACAGCTTCTCAAATAGTCTTTTAGAGGGTATAATTTGAACAACACTCATCGTTTCTTTGAGTAAAGAACTTTTTAAAAACCCTTTCAATCTCTCATTTAGGTAGTCCATAAGTAGAGCAGAATCGGCCTGAACCCTGGTCGTTACGAGCCAAAATTGGAACTTATCAACTGGAAAAAGGGCTTTTACGTCTTCTCGTGAACTGGATAGCCGACACAAAATCAACATTGACCCGTAAAGTTTAAGCCGATGTTCTTTAAGAACTTCGTCGTAGAGCATATCTACTTGGTCTTGGTCATTTAAGTAATTGAATTTCTGTTTGAATTCAACAATCGTGCTATCTAAGTCAGTCTCTTCAATAAAAACAATACTTTCTTTGTCTTGGCTGACGGTAACATAGTCACAACACTCGCATGTTCCCAGTCCGGCTGCCCGACGCATGTCAGACCCACTAACTGTACTGTCCATCCGAAAAGCGTTGAAGCCACCAGCAGACCCTATTGGCTCGACAAATTGAGATAAGGGCATCATTCTATAACCCCTCTATGTAGAGGTCAGAAAAGGGCTTGGTCAAGGACTGTTTGACTTCTGTCATCACCGCGTCCATGTCATGGTTCCATTGTGCATCTGGTGGAAATTTATTCAACTTAACGAGCTCTCGGTCTTCTGGCTTTCCCTTTACTTGTACCTCAATCCACTTGAGGAACGTCATGCTATGGGTGGAAACCACCACATTGATTCCCTGACGGGCGAGTTCAAATAGGAATTTCGCCATTTCAACTTGCCATGCTGGATGGAGATTCGATTCTGGTTCATCAATAAAAAGGAAGGACCCTCGGTCCAAGGCCCCTCGCTCAACCAACAGGGCAAGAATTCCCATATTTGCGACCCCTCCTGATGTGAGGGAGAGGGAAATTGGCTTTTTATTTTGTTGAAATTCTAGATTTCCGGCTTCATTTAAAGAAATCCGTCCGTTAATTGCGGTATTCAGATTTTCATATATCCCGGCAAATGGATGTAAAGGATGTTCCGTCCGCTCTCTTCTGAGGGCAACTACCATGTCGTAGAAATAGTCCGGAACTCCGTTTAAAGTTCTAAAAAAGGAACGAGAATCGAGCTTGATCGATTCTAAAGCACTTTTTAGTTTCCAATAGATCGGAGATTCTAAATAGAAAGCTTCCGAAAACGGCTGCAAACTCTGTGCGATTTGTCGAGAAAAAGTGAAATTTAAACGATTCTCTTCTTCCCGTAATTCCCCTACCCCTTCGACACTGAAACGCAAAGAGAAATCCGCTCCTCCTTTAAGCTCTGAAAGATCGGAAGTTTGGAAATTCCCTTGCACGTTCTGGATAAATTTGAACCTTTCCCCAATACCAACTACCGAATCTACTTCTCCTAAAAGACTTCTCAATAGATCACTAGAGGCTTCAAAGACCGGGAATTGCCTTTTTGTTTTGACATTATTTCTAAGAATTTGAAAATGGCTCTCTATTTTCTCAATTTCTGTTTTCAGTTCGGGTTGTATTTCTCTTAGCCAATCAGATTCTTTTTTGACCGGATGGCTAGGAAACGTCTCCCTTAAAACAGAATCGATTTTTTCAAGTGCTTTTCTAATTTCGAGCAGGTGACGTTCTTCTACTGCCAAACCGGTCCTTTCGTAATGTCGCAAATCTGATTCAATGATGTCTGTCATCATGCCAAAAAAAACTTGCACATGATTCGCGTTTATAGCACTAAGAATCGAATAAAGCATCTTCGACACAAACGTTTTACCTGTATTGTTCGGTCCGGCGAATACCGTAAACCGGCCAACCTGGATCCTTGCCTTTTGGATTGGACCAAAATTCTCGATTTTCACCTCAAAGTTCATATCCACCTTCCTTTCAATCGTACCTTTCTAATTTGGACGCCAACGGCACCGATTGCAACACCTTTTCGTTAGAGCCTTCCCCGCCCTCGTTTCGTTTCCTTCCCCTTCCATTGTATACTGGTGTGTTCTTCCCGAACCCCGCTTCCTCCAACTAGTGCTCTGTTAAGGATTCCGGTTTGTACATTTCCGTAAGCCGTGGTACCATGGGGACAAATTGCCATTTGTCTGGGAGAATCCTGCCATGTTTCTCCATGCTCGAACACCGGATGCCGCCGAATCCAAGGAACTGAACCGATGATTGAATTGGCCGCGCAATGTCGTGCAGATGCGCCGAGGGTCTGCATGCGCGGCTGCATCAGGGGGATCATCTGGCCGATGAAACGGTCGTTCAGGGCCCATTCCTTCAGGCGATCCAGCAGCTCCCCGGCGGTGAGGTCCTCGCGGATGTAGCGGCCGTTGAGCCAGCTCAGCTTCTCGAGGTCGAACACCGAGCCGCCGAGGTTGATCCGCCCGAGATCGAAACGGTCGACCAGCTCGAACAGCGGGAATTTCTCCTCGCCCCCCTCCCCCGGCGGGTAGGCCATCAGCGCCAGGTAGTTGAGCAGCGCCTCCGGCAGGTACCCGGCGCGGCGGTAGAAGTCGATGGAGGTCGGGTTCCGCCGCTTCGACATCTTGGAGCGGTCCGGGTTGAGCAACAGCGGCAGATGGGTGTGCTCCGGAGGGTCCCAGCCCAGCCAGTCGTAGAGCAGCAGGTGTTTCGGCGTCGACGGAATCCACTCCTCGCCGCGGATGACGTGGCTGATCTCCATCAGGTGATCGTCGACGACGACCGCGAGATGATAGGTGGGGAACCCGTCCGACTTCAGCAGCACCTGGTCGTCGAGGCCCGCCAGGTCGAACGGGATCTCCCCGCGCAACGTGTCGGTGACCGTTACCGATCCCTCGCGCGGGGTTTTCATGCGGATCACGTGCGCAGTCCCCGCGTCGATCCGCTTCCGCGCCGCCTCGGTCGATTGCTCGCGCTCCGCCTCGTACGGGGCCGGCTCGCCCGAGTCCTTGCGCTTCCGCAAGGCGGCCAACTCTTCGGGGGTCGTGAAGGAGTAGTAGGCGCGGCCCTGGTCTACGAGCTGCTTCGCGTACCCCGAGTAGATCTCGATCCGTTCGCTCTGCCGGTAGGGACCGTGAGGCCCGCCGAGGTCGGGGCCCTCCTGCCACTCGATGCCGGCCCAGCGCAGCGCCTCCATCAGGCGCCGCTCGTGCTCGTCGGAGGACCGCGCCCGGTCGGTGTCCTCTATGCGCAGCACCAGCTCGCCGCCGTGCCGGCGGGCAAAGGCCATGTTGAACAGGGAGATGTAGGCGGTGCCGACGTGGGGGGCTCCGGTCGGCGAGGGGGCTATGCGAACGCGAAGGAATGGCACGATTCAGTTGTCTCCGGGGGGGGTTGAGGTCTGGAATGGATTGTATCTGTCAATGAAGATACAAGCGGTTGAAAGATGTCGCTTCAGGCCAGGTCATTGCGGTCGAGAATCGAGCACGGGTGGGCAATGGCATGAGAGACGCGCCCCATACATCGGTCGGGTCACCTCGCGCAACGGCCATCCAGCATGACCCGCTGGTACACCTCCACCACCTGAATCACTTCCCGGCATTCGACCCATTCCACGCCGCCGTAAGCCTAGTGGCTGCTGGAGCCCAGGATGACGGTAAACCCAAGCCAAGTCGAATTCGCAGGCCAAGGTCTCTGGTGAGGACCCTGCCGGAAATTTGCCCCACATTCCTCCCTTCGGGCGCCAAGAAAGGGTGCTCCCTCCTCAATGCCCAGGAGGCTTGGGCCCCAGACTTGCAGTAGAGTCACCCCCTCCTATCTTCCAATTTCTCCACCTCATAGGGTAGCAGCACCGGTTTGAGCTTCATCAATAGAGATCATTCGTGCACTACTTCTTAAACCCCTCCTGAGGAATGGGACCGATACAGCCCCATTTATGGAGGAATCCACTAATGCCCATACAGAGTCTGAATGACTGGCAAACGGAAAGCCTTAGGCTCTCCGCGTTCACTCTCGAACCCTTAGCGCAAACAGCGAGCTTCTGGGAGCAATTGGTGGGCACACCACCAGAAGCAGTAAATCACAGGCCGCGTGAGCGCTCAATGCAGGAAGAGGGCCCCCATTTGACCGGAAGGTTGAGCGTTCAAGCAAACCCTAATCGGATAGACTGGAGGTTGAGTCAGGATCCAGCTGAGGGGAACAAGATTCTCACCGAGTTGCTTCCCGCACTCAAGATCGACATGGATATGCACGATCTTCTATACCGAGTTAACCGACGCCGCCATTCTCGCACAATAGAGGGCGTAGAACTCAATCGCCTGTCAACATGGTCAATTGCGAGTATTCTGGAAATACGAGTAGAGGTGCAAGGCTCTGAACGAGTGGAGTCTACAGTCACCGGAAATGTCTGTCGCTTAGAATTAGACGTCAATACTGCTCCGCAGCCCACGCAAAGAATCGATGACTTAGCAGGCATTTTTGAAGAGCTCGTTGACTTGGGAAACGAAATTGCTGCCAAGGGGGACGTTGCATGAACAGCGGTGTCTTGTCATTTGAGGATCTCACTAGTCCCGCGTCTCTAGACTGCCCTGCCAACACTGAGACGCAGCCTAGGTATGGGATTGACCACGATGATTCGCCTGATAGTTGGACTAGAATAGAAAGGCTGTTTTCCTCCGCGCCGCGTACCGATCACTCCCAGAAGGCCATGGTAAAATACTACTTCGGATCCGAGCGCAAGGGCACTTACTTGCCCCTCTTTGACAGGCAGCCAGGAGTCAATTCGACACGCCATGTCGTCCAGTCGCAGGCTGCCACGGAACACCTTTTTGGTTCAGCCGACTATCACAATTACTTCCTGCAACCACAAACGGCGACTGTTCGACTGCCTCCCGAGCTTCTAGATGATTCTTTATGGACTATAGTCGAAATTGCCAACCTGAAAGACGTGTTGCATTCCCCCGCTGCTGGCGCCTCAGACAACCAAAGGAGTCATGACTTCCTCGGCGTCTTAGCACCTGATTTTATAGTATCCAATTTAGATCGCTTATTCTCGGCCGCCCATGATGAACAATTCGAGGCTGGGGTGGAGAGCCGCTTCTCAACCGGCCTCCAGCAGATTTTTCAGACCCACCCGGTCGACGTACTTGATTATCTGAGGCTACGGTTAATTAAAGGCGGTGCCTCTCCAGAGGTAATGTCAGAAATGCTGGAGTGGGTCTCGCGCCGAGAAGCAAGGCCTTTACGCGAAACCGTTGTTAATTTGCTATCCCTCGGGCTTTGTAATGGGTCTCCACTGGTCCGAGATGCTGCCGCCTTGGGCTTGGCTTACCTCGAAAGAAGTGCTGCTATAGGACTCCTTAGGCAGGCTATTGAGAGCGAGGGTGTGCCGGAACTACGTGAGGACCTCACTGACCTAGTCGGCTCGCTGGAGTTGGAGTATCCGTGGCAGTCGTCCTCAGGAAGCTAAGTCAGAAACGACATTGGGATGACATGGAGTGGCTTGAACAGGGAGACACTCAAGCCGATGTCGTGAAGTGCCTGTATCCCGCGAACAATAAACTGTCAGTCTACATTCTGGATCGTCCCGCTCGACAAATGGAGAGAGTAGTCGCGGCATTGGCACTAACTCGAGATCACTTGGCTCACATAGATCTAGCCGTAATTCCAGATAGCATCCTTGAGGATTGCGACATACGGGCAGCCAGCAAGGAAGGAGATACGCCGGACCCTGGCGTCAACCAGTGGCATATAGATCTTGTTGAACTATCTATTGCCCTATTGCCAAGATTGCCCGATTTGCTGGCGCCATCAAGACCCAAGCACGAATAAAACGCTTCAATGACAAGGAGGTTGCCCAGGCAATCGGACAATCCGTGACCTCAAATTTCATCAGTAAAGAGAATGTCTCCAAAGAGATGGCACAGTCCCTAAGGAAACGCAACGTTTCTCTACCGCTTCCTTAGCCCGAATTCGCTGTCCCACCAAGCTTTTCTATCGTGGTAAGTCCGGGGGTTTTTTCCATTCCCCGTAGGGAACAGGACCTGAAGTAGCCTTAGCATTTGACATACCACCCCCCTCTCCAGCCACGGCCATGCGGTCCTCGTCAGCGCCGCTAGCGTGGGGAGCGTTTCCCGCCAGCTGCCGCCGCCGAGGCGTCAGGAACGTCCAGACCTTCGATCAGGCCCACCTCGCCGTCAGGCCGATGCGGCTCCACCGAGCCCATGACCCCTGACCCACTTGCTGGCCCTTGTTGGGTGACTCTAGCCCCTGGGCGCTCCTTCCGCTGATTGAGCGCGGTGCTAACATGTTCCCCGCCTACCTCCGTGACGGGGGCCTCGGAATCAGCGGCAACGAAATACAACGCCGCCCCAATTTGTCCGGGGTCGCCCAACGCTATCTCCACCGTATCGGCGCGGATTTAGAAGGGTCTATCCGGGTTTTTCAACGCCGAAACGTAAGTACGGAAAGTACCTGAGCCCTTGCTGTCCATCTGAGTACATGACAAGGCCATAGGTCGTTCCCTATGCTTGGTGTATCCCCATCAAGCACTCCCCAAGAAAGGGAAGGGAAGGCGACCTATGACCGCTATGAAGTTCGTCTCCAAGCTGTTCCAATTCAAGGGATTTCGCGCGGTGGGCGTGTGGTTCGAAGGACACGGGGAAGAAGCGGCCGTCGTGGTCGCGGTGAAGCCCCAAAGGAACGGGTGCCGGTGTCCCGAGTGTGGGCGCCGCGGCAAGATCGTACAGGTCATGGAGTTCCGCCGCTGGCGCGACGTCCGCGTTTGCGGCCGTACCCTCTGGTTGCACCACGCCCCTCGGGAGATCCGCTGCCCGACCCACGGCCGTCGCGTCGAGGAGGTGCCCTGGGCGGCGCCCTCGGCCCAGGTCAGCTACCGCTTCGAATACCTGCTGCTGAGGTACTGCCAGTGGATGACGCAGGCCGCCGCCGCGCGCCTGCTGGGTCTGGCCCCGTCGACCCTGTCCGACCAGCTGCACCGGCTCATCGAGCGCCGGCGTACGGGGCACCGCATCCGCCGGCTGAAGACCCTCGGCATCGACGAGATCTCCTACGCCAAGGGCCATAAATACGCTACCCTGGTCTACGACCTGGAACGCTCCCGTGTCGTCTGGGTCGGCAAGGGCAAGGCACGGAAGACCATCGACGCGTTTTTCCGGGACCATCTCAGCGCCTTCCAGAAGGACCGCATCCGCTGGGCCTGCTGCGACCTGAGCGAGACCTTCATCGGCGCCATCCGGCAGCATGGTCCCAACGCCGAGTTGGTCCTGGACCGATTCCACGTCGTCAAGGCCCTCAACGAAGCCGTCGACGAGGTGCGCAAGGAGCAGTGGCGGCAAGCCTGTGGCGAGGACCGCAAGCTGCTCAAGGGCCTGCGCTGGGTGCTGCTGCATCACTCCGCCCAGCGCTCGCGAAAGGATCGGCGCACGCTCCAAACCCTGGAGAAGGCCAACCGCCGCATCTACCGCGCCTGGCGCCTGAAGGACGAGTTCGAGCACTTCTGGCGCTACAAGGCGCGCTGGGCCGCCGAACGCTTCCTCAAGAAGTGGACGACGGCGGCCCTGCGCAGCCGCCTGCAGCCCCTGCGCAAGTTCGTCAACACGGTGCGCAAGCAGGCGGCCGGCATCACCGCCTTCGTCGACACGCACCTGACCAACGCCGCCGCCGAAGGGCTCAATCGCATTATCCGCATGGTCAAGAATCGAGCCAGTGGATTTAAAACTCTGGATGCCTTTGCCGACCTGATTTACCTGTGCGTCGGAGACCTCGATATCCCTGCGCAGATTCCGGCCCGATTCCGTACAGTATGAAACCCTAAAAATCTCATTGGGGAAACGCTATAAATACCACGTTGAAAAACCCGTATATAGCCATTTAGAAGACCTCTTCCACCACGTCCTCGCCACCCTCCACGATCCCGCTTACCGCAAAGCCAACGCCGGGGCGCTCCGCATGGAATGGCCACGAATCCCGCTGCCGGGCTGGCCCGATGGCGAAGCTGACGGCGCACCAGAGGCACTCGCTGCATCAGCGGCACGGGGCCGCGAACTGGCACCCTTGCTCGATCCCGACACGCCGGTTCCCAGCGTTACCCAAGGCGCATTGCGCCCGGAGGTCGCCGCCATAGCTGTGCCCTCCACCACCGACGGTCGCAACATGACCGGCGACGACTTCGCGAATACAGCAGGGTGGGGCCACTACGGAACCGGCGAAGCGGTGATGCCGGGACAGGGCCGCATCGTCGAACGCGAGTACACCCCGGAGGAACGCGCCGCGCTCGGTAATTCAATAACCACCCTCGGCGCAAGAACTCTGGACGTCTATCTGAACGACCGCGCTTTCTGGCGCAACGTCCCCGCTGCGATCTGGGGCTACAAGCTCGGCGGCTACCAGGTGCTCAAGAAATGGGTGTCCTACCGGGAACGCGATGTGCTCGGGCGGGCGCTGTCACCGGAGGAAGTGATGTACTTTGCGGAGATGGCGAGGAGAGTTGCGGAGCTGTTGTCATTGGCCACTCCTGCCCCCCCTGCTGCAGCCGGCGCATGGCCGATACGGCGGCGCGCCGGGTCGACGATGTGCTGCCCCGGGTGCCGGTGCGCCAGTGGGTGCTCAGCTTTCCGAGGACACCTGTCCGGTCACTGGCATTCTCAACAAGGTCATCCAGCATCTGCTGACAGCACAGTATGCCGGCGAAATGTGCCGGCGCGGCGCGGTCCCTTATTTCTTCTTGGGCGGCTATCGGGTAGGCGGCAGCGAGAATAACGCTTTGGTTGACGGTTTTTTTAGAGAGCGGGGATATTGACGAACCCTGTGCAAGCACTTCTCAATCACCCAATTCCATCTGCACATGCTGGATATGCTCATAACCCGGAGAGGTGCGAATCGGCTGCCGCTGAGCCAACACCTCCACCCGCCCCCCATCACACGCAAAAGCATACCTCCCAGCCTCCGGCAACACGAACCAACTCGCACCCGCCCCGTCCCCCCGAATCCCGAACGGCACTACACCCTGTCCCTCCAGCGCCTTAACAAAAACCTGGGCCCCAGCCACCGGCTCACCACCTCGTGACACATGCACGATCACCTCGGGCACCCGCGTCTCCGCCAGCGGTCCTACATCCCTGCCCGTAACCCCGCGGAACATCTCACGCGACCACTCCCATGTGGACGTGCGGCGTGACAGCGGCTCCTCGGGATCACACCAGTTGAGGTACAGCGCCGCCTTTCCCCAGGCCTCCTGTGTCCCCTCGCCAAACGGATCGATGCGCGCGTCAAGTCCCGATTGCGACGGCCAGGTGATCTGAGGATGCACGGGCGCTGACAGATTGCCCGTGTTCTCATTATAGAAGCCTTTGCCATCCTGGTCGATCAGGTAGAAAGTCTGCAGGCCGTGAATCTTCCGTTCGGGCATACTCTCCAGAAACTCGGGCCAGTCCTCCCCCTCCTGCATGGGCGGCGCCTCGTCATAGTCCCACGTCGGCCGCCCGAAAATGCCCGCCTCACCGACGCGGATCGGCTTTACCGGCATCTCCGGGTTCGTGCGGATAAAATGGATCGCCTCCTCGATATGCTCCTTGTCGCTGAACAACCGGTAGGTATCGACCAGTTCGACCAGTTCGGGTGAGTGACTGGTGACGTCGTACGTGACCTCCCTCATGCGGGTGTCATCCAGCTCCTGCGCCCGCCGCAGCAGAGGGATTCCGAACCTCGGTTCCCGCGAGTCAGTCACGTCCCAAAACAGAATGCTCGGATGATTGCGGTCGCGCCGGATCCAGGTCTCGCAGATCGCCAGGTTGTTCTCGAGCACAAGATCCAGCTCCGCCCCCTCCAACTCTTCGTTCACCTGACCCGTGGCCACGCAGAAGTTGGACGACACCACGAAGACACCCAGCTCGTCAGCCACATCGTAGAGCACCGGCGGCGGATCGATGCGATGGTTCTCGACGACACTCATGTTACCGTCAGCCAGATCCAGCAGTTTCCGCGTCATCCACTGCCGCTCGTGCACATAGGGGAGCGAGTGATCACCCCACAGCATGAGCTGTTGCCCATTCAGCAGCAGTCGCTCCCCTTCCGCCCACACCTCCCTGAAACCGAAGCGCTCGACCCGCGTGTGCATCGGCGTCGCCTCGTCGGCATGGCGCAACGCCGCCTGCAGGAAATACAGCACCGGCTGCCCGTAAGGCGGACTCCCCCAGAGCACGGGATCCTCCCACGGCACGGCCACCCGCACGACCTGCTTTTCCCCGGCTTCGAGCCCGACCTCTTGCGTCGGCAGCTCGAGCTCGACTCCTCCGTCCCGCGTCACCACCAGATCCAGAACGGCCGAGGCACCCGCCGAATTCTTATTGCGCACCGTGACGGCGACTGTGAGCGTTTTCTCTCGCACCGACGTCATCACGTAGAGATCCTCGATGAGCAGCCGCGGCTCCAGTCGCAGCCACACATCCCCCTCGACCCCGATGGTGCTGGAACCCGTCTGCCACGTGAAGGTATCGAGCGCGATCGCCACCCTTTCGCTGACCTCGTCGAGGTCGGGATGGGCATAAGAGCCCGACGAGTTGTGCGTGTAAATCATCAGATCATACTCGCCGCCCGCCTCCACCAGTCCACGCAGCTCGACCCGCCACAGCGTCCGCATACCGAAATGCTCGCCCACCACCCGATCCCCCAGATAGACCCGCCCGTAATGCCTTACCCGCGCCAGATCGAACACCGGGTCACTGTCGTGAAGATCCCACTGCTCCGGCACACGCAGCGTTGTGCGATACCAACCTGATACCGGCGGATCGTTTTCGAATTCCCTCGATCGATGCGGCACCCGCACCCGCTGCCAGTCACTGTCAGCCGGTGGCGACCCGTCTGTTCCCTCGCTGAACTGCCACTCGCCATTGAGTAGCAGAGAGCTGTTTCCCGCGGGGTGCTCCAGTGAGAATTGTTCCAAAACCAGGCTCTCCTTGCGCAGGGATTGATTCAACGACCCGTGTGGCCTCAATAACGAGCGCTGTTCCGCGCCGCTTCGGTCGACTGCTCACGCTCCGCCTCGTACGGGGCCGGCTTGCCCGAGTCCTTGCGCTTCCGCCAGGCGGCCAGCTCTTCGGGGGTCGTGAAGGAATAGTAGGCGAAGCCCTGGTCGACGAGCTGCTTCGCGTACCCCGAGTAGATCTCGATCCGTTCGCTCTGCCGGTAGGGACCGTGCCGCCCGCCGAGGTCGGGGCCCTCCTGCCACTCGATGCCGGCCCAGCGCAGCGCCTCCATCAGGCGCCGCTCGTGCTCGCCGGAGGACCGCGACCGGTCGGTGTCCTCTATGCGCAGCACCAGCTCGCCGCCGTGGCGGCGGGCGAAGGCCATGTTGAACAGGGAGATGTAGGCGGTGCCGACGTGGGGGGCTCCGGTCGGCGAGGGGGCTATGCGAACGCGGACGGATGACACGATTGGGTTGTCTCCTGGGGGGCCAGGGGTCTGGAATTGGGTTATCTGTCAATGAAGATACAAGCGGCCCTAAGATGTCGCTCAGGCTTGGTCATGGCGGCCGAAAATCGAGCACGGGTCAGTGCCGGCAGAAAAAACCGGGGCCGGGGCCGGACCCCGGGGTTGGCCGTAGGGGTGGGTGTGCTCTCAACGACCCCACATGCCCGGATAGATCCTGATACGGAGGCCGACAAAATACAAAACCGTATTCCGAGTTCGGTCGAAGGACCTCCAAACGATCGTCAGGGAGGCTGCCTGACCTTTGCGGTGCTCTCAGCGCCTGACCGAGAGTCCAAATAGGTACCCTTATTTTTCCTACCGGCAGGGATAGTTTGCCTCGAACTTAGAGCTGACCATGAGTATGAACGGCCGCAAGTACATTCTTTCGAAGCAGCTGCAATGGGCGCACCGCCATGGGCTAGCCTTACAGGGCCGCAGTAGTGCCGAAGGAAATCCGAACTACACCATCAACATCAAGGACAATCTGTTCGAGCCGTTGTCTGAGGAAGCGCTGGTCGCTTTGAAAGCAGGCCACGGCAATGAACTAAAGCCGCAAACTGGAAGCATTCCCAAAATCCAGGCGCTTCATTCTTCGGCAGCTCTGGTGATCAACGTCTTGCAGTACTGGCACCGAATGGGCGACATCGGCACAGTACCGGCAGCCTGCGGTCTGTGCAGTCAAGGGCACGAGCCCGCGACGAAATTAACGAGTCAAAAGTTGAGGTGTTGCCGACCGAAGAGCGCCGCCGTAGTAGTCCCGTGAATTCGTGGAAAGGCCTTAGAGGCAGGAAGCTTGTGATGAGTCCACTGGAGCGTCCGGTTGAAGGCCTTTTTTCACCGTCGCGTACATTACTAGCCTCCCCCAGATTGTGATCTTGTATAGGGCAGAGACGCCATCGTCCGGTGTAACGGCGCGGACGACTTCTATTCCAGGTTCTCGAGAGTGTATTTCGCCGTGCACCCTCACGGCTTTCTCGAGTGGGGCGGCTATGCTTGGCTTTACTACATGGTGCTCAATCTGTGTGTGCTCATTTAGGTAGATCCGATCCTCTATGTACGTAATGCCTTTTACTATTTTCACGACCAATTGCTTCAGGTGATCTACCGGAACAGGAAGGCCAACCTGATCCGACTTAGCCCTGTTCCATCTCTCCTCAAATCCTGGGTACACAGCGTTGGGAATCTCGTGACCCTTGAGCAAACTCCGAAAGAGCTTCTGTCGTTTCTTCCTCCTATTCACTCTGTCTCTGTGATTTCGCCCATGGGATGGATCGATAGCACGTAGGGCCTTCTGGTACAATCCTGTGGCGTTCGGTGCGTCGGGTCCGAGACAAAGGGGAATGACGATTCCGAGGTCGTCTTCAATGCACCCATACCTCGAGTTGCACGGACTACACGCTGGAATTTTCCACTTCTCCATGTTCGGAGGCGTGTTCCCCGGATACCACCCCTTGGGGAACACATGATCCCAAGTCAGGTGCTTGACCTCAGCTCTACAATGTACGCATCGTCCTGGCGGTGGCTTCCTAGCCATCTTGTCACCTAAGCGTTCAACTATTGATTAACAAAACCTGAAAAAGATAAGTGGTTGAGTGCCCCAGTTACAGTTCTCTAATACAACGAGGGTGTGATCAATCCTTACTCGGATGAAGATTCGGTCGCGTAGGATAAATTACCGCCAGCCGGACCCCTGTCAATGCTCCCACTTGCCGGCAACAGAAAGGAGGGATGGAACCCATTCTTTGACCGCCGGACAGGCAGAGAAAAGGGTGATTCATTTTGGTATTTGCTGTCCTGTCCTTCTTGTTCCGATCTTCCCCTGAGATCTCCATTTTGACCCTGCAGGATACACGTTTTTTTCTGGATGCAGGATGGTCCACCAGTACTACGATGCTCTGTCGAGGGACATGCAAACCATCCTCAGGGTGCTGCCTAATCTTGAGGTGCGCTCAGCGCCATGGCCGAGAGTTAAAAATCGTGCCTTTATTTCTATAGGGGGAAGTGCGAGCTTTACGACGGTGGCCCACGAACTGAGCCATACCTTCGGCTTGCAACACGATTTCAAGGATACGCATACATTATGTCCTATAGTTATTTGGAGTAGTTTCCTCGGAAAAGCTTGTCTTATTCGACCAAGAGGGTTTGAACGCGAATAAACCTGTTCGGAGTGAGGAAGCTAACTACTCGCCAATCAGCTCTGCCATGGCGGCTTTAGCAATGGCAAGGGCAAGACTTTTATTGGTATCTTCATATTTCAGCTGCCGTACTGCATGAGCGTATACGATTGCCGCCAACTCCGGTCGGGAGGTATCGGATTCTGCCCACTGGCGGCAAGCACCGACTACCTCCTTGAGATGCGAACCGCGAACGTATTCGGCTAGATCAAACCAGCGTGACGCCTGCTCAATAGACGGCCATCCATGAAGCTCAGGATGTTCGGCGTGAAATACGAAGCTCATTTCAAGTGTCACTGGATCGAGTGCCACTGGGTGCCGGGCAAAGTTGCCGTAGTCGATAATTAGAGGTCCTCCTTCGCTATCGACAAGCACGTTGAGGCCGTGCAGATCTCCGTGTTGGATAGATTGCTTCATGGAGATCGTGATTGCCTCTGCCTCCTCAACGCGGTCTGGACTAAGGTCGTCCCTCCACGGAGCAAGCTGTTCATCGGATATGCAAGAAGACCTTACGGTGCCGACGGATACGTTCGAGCTACCAGTATTGCCTCGCCACTGACGATGAGATTTGCGGAGTAGAGACACCGCCTTCTGAGAAGCAGCGTCATCAGTGATGGACAGGTAGAAAAGGTCGTTGTATCCATTCGCAGCGAGGCTGTAGAAGGCTGCTCCGAACCGACCACATCCGTGGAGGACTTCGCCCGCTAGCGGAGCAAATGTTCCGACCCGCAGAACCGGTGCCACATGCCTACGATAGCGAACAAGCTCGTCCTCAATTCGTACGAGTAGATCCACCTTCGCAACTACCAATCCTACAGAGGCTTGTGACCCGTCCAAAATCTCGACTCGAAGTACCTTCGCGCCTGACAGACCGCCCAGGCTCTCAGAAACAATCTCTGTTCCATTCAATCGTTTCGCATAGATGCGTAAGGTCCTCCACGCGAATTCGTTAGTGAGGCAAATATTGGGTTGAAGGATATTGATTTGATTTACCTCCCTGAGTCTCATACTCAATTTGGTAGCCCACTGAAGAAACTCCGGTTGTTTCGATTTAAGGAGGGCGTCTACAAGCGGCCATTCTTCTCCTGTGGCGAAGACGTCCAGAGACGGGCCGGCAGACAGTCTTGCACCTACATTTTCAAGCTCTACAAATCCGCTGAAAAAGATCGTGAAGGTGCCGGGATGCTCTGTACGAGCTACATCATGCACCCGGAGGCCGTGTTCCTGGTCTACGTCCAACGATCCGTCTCGTGTCGGGATTCTCAAGTCACAGACGATCAAGTCGAAATCCTCGTTCCCTTTCAAAATCTCGATAGCAGTGTCCCTGCTTCGTGCGAGTTTGACATTAGCTTGGCATTCGGTTTGCAAGCGGGCGCGGATCTGTCGGATTGTGGCCTCCTCGTCCTCAATTAGAAGCACCCGCATTTTTCCCTTCATCTCCCTTCCAACGCATCTCCGCGACCACTCCACCACCCTCGCGTGGTCGAAGAGCCAACGCACCATTCAGCCCTTTTAGTGCCCTGATGCACACGGGCAGACCCATGCCAGAATGAGCACCTTTGTCCTTGTTCGTTACACCGGGTTTTACCATGCCAGATGCCCCCGGTGGAAGGCCAACCCCTTCGTCCAAGACCGATACCCAAGCGTCTCTTTCAGTGAAACCCCAGTTGACTACCACGGGAAGTCCCTGTCCTCCCGATGTTGAGTCGCTCGCTTCTAAGGCGTTACGAAGAATGTTGACGAGGGCAAGACGGACTAGATCGGGATCTCCTAGTGTCCCCACATAATCCTTTCGCGCCGCTTCCACCTTTATCTCTTCCGCTGCATTTTGCCGTCGCTCTTCTAGAACCGTTTCGATTGAATCAAACACAACGTCGTTAAGGCTAAAGTCGCTGACCGAGGGTACTCCGGATGCTTTGTAGAGCCCTCGCAGGGCCTTAAGAAAGGACTCGAGGCCAGCAATGGATCGCTTAGTCTCACTCTCCTCGAAACTGGATATCTCCTTCATACAACACATACGAAGCGTCCCGAGGAGTGGGTCGAGTTCATGGGCAACCATCGCCGTTAACTCTTGGGTGGTCTGTGCTCGAATGTCATGGGCAAGCAGTGTTCCATCCTCTACGACTTGCTCTTCTGGACTTTTCCCCGAGGGTGCTTTCGGATCGTGGCTTGTGATCCTCGAGAGAGCAGAACGTACCCACGCATCCGATTCGGTCCGGTGAGCGGCTTCAATGAGGGCTCTATCTGAGGATGAGACAGCAAGATGGCGCAAAATGCGTGCAGCGCGCAATCTGTCGAAAGCGCTTTCTGAGGACAATAGCTCAAGTGCTTCGCGCCTATCCACCGGCCTTAGTCTCTACCGAAATCACCACCGTAAAATTCTGCCCGCCGCGCGAACGCCTTGGCACCTCCCTCCATGACATCCGTAATTGCTCGCACGCTCTCCTTGTCCTCAAGGGGGCCGGTATGCTTTACGAAACCGCGTTTTCCGTCAGAGTCGAGCACTACAATCGAATCTGCATTGCCCAATACTGGAATATTGGCATTGTGTGAAGCAAAGATCAACTGGTCTCCTGGATCTCGTTTTTTAAGTGCAGTTACTACCGTAGTAGTGATGAAGGAATTGTCCAAATGATCCTCTGGTTGATCAACCATGAGGATTCCTCCATGCTGGCCCAAGAGCACCGGCAAAACTGTTGTGCAGCGCTGTCCGATTGAAACATTCTCACTATTCTTGTATATGGACCCGTCTAGAAGTTCAAGTGCGATACCGTCGTCAATCGGCGCCGCTACGATGCTTGCCAAATCACTTTCTTTTAGAGCCTGAATGATAGCCATCGCCCGACCTCTCGGTATTTCTGCTGCTTCTGCAATTGGTTCGGGGTCCCTTGTTTCGACAGCTTGGGCTAGTTCCAGTGGAGACATGGTAGCAGCGAGTTGCGGACTAAGCGCGTTGTAGTGCAGGCCGCTTCCTCGAAGCCCACCGATAATGGCTTCAGCATAGGGTCTTGTCTGCTCTGATCGGGTAGCCCTGACCCGAATGTCAGGTCCAAGCTCGTCTGTGAGGGACTTTGCGACCTTTAATCGGCTGTCGAAGCGTTCCTGACGCAGACGATCTAGAGCACGGTATAGCTCGTTTCGGTGTCCTGACTGGGAGACCGCATGCGCACGCTTCTCGACCAATCGCTGGCTAAGCGCCGAGAGCTGACCCGACTTCTCGCGAAGTTCCTCCACCCTCCGGGTGATCGCACCTATACCTTCCTCTAACTGGTCCAATCGTTTCCGAATCTCGCGAGATGCTTGGTCTGTCCTGATTGTCTTCTCAATGCCATCCTCTATATGCGACTGTATGTCCTGGATACTTGCAGCAACTACCAGCCTCGCCTTATCTAAATGGTCAAGAGCACTGACGACCTTTTCACGCAGCGGTGAAAGCATATCCTGCCCACCTGCTGAATCAGGCCAACTCTCCGCTAGAATCGGACGTTTAGAAATCCCCACTAGGTCAGCATCCAGTGATTCCAGTTCTTCCAAAGCGCGTTCAAACACCCCCTGCTGCACCTTCGTTTGCGCGGATGCTTGCTGCAAGGAGGCAAGCTGCTTTCTATCCGCTTCCGTCGCCTCTACGGATTTGAGGGCTGAAGCCTCTAGCTCCAGAGCTTTCGCTAGCTCCTCTGGAACGTTCCGTTCCTCACCAACGGCTCCTTCCATGTCGTCTACTTCGATCAGCAGATCTCGGATCTCGACTGTGATGGACTTAATCTGGGTTCTCAGGTGCTCGGCTTTTCGGTGAAAGTCTCGTCGCTCCGGAACAAGCCGGTCAACAAGATGCAGGCGCCCACCCCTTTGGGCGCCGACAGCCTCGATTTCTCCTTGCGCAAGGATCGTCACATCAGGCGGCCTTGAAGTCGACCGCGGCAACGAGTCAGACGCTGACCTTACGAATGTGGTGCGCTCGTGCCCATCGCTCAGGGTCACCGTAACTTGCCCACCTTCGAGAACGGACAGCGCCTGCTGGTACCCTCGCTGACCAGCCTCATCGGTGAAGCTTCCTACATCGAGACAGAACCGGACGAGTTCCACAAGTGAGGTCTTCCCCGCTCCGCGGGCGCCGATAATCACAGTGAGCCCTCGGGCCAGCCGCAGGTCCAGACCGTCGAGAAAGCCTTCGTCTACCTGCACTCGTTCGATGTACATGTTCCCTAGCAAGTCCAAAGCCTTCCTCCTTGATGGGCCCAACCGACGCAACTTCTAACCCGGCCCTTTGAACGACAACCGTCGAGGTTAGCAAAAAGCGTGGGAGCAGGGAGCGTATCGCTTGGCTGGGCTGAGACCACGGATCCATGATACAAGAGTATAGATAAAGCACCTTTTTGGCTCTCAATCAATGCGCCCAACGCTGCCACGGGATTTGCATGGCTTCCCCATCCTCGGCCTTTTTCCCACCTGCGAGGAGACCGCGATTTCATATGTAGAGCTGTCTCTCCCTTCGTGCTACCAGCGGTGTCGGGCCTTGTCACGACTCCTCGAACCCGTGGCTGGCGAACTTCAGGGTGCGGCTGTTCTCGGTGACCGTGCGCACGACGTTCTCCGGGGCCCCCTCCGGGATCTCGGCATCGATCTCCAGGGTGACCGTAACCTCCGATCCGACCAGGCCGGAAAGATGGGATATCACCTCGTCGGCGATCTGGCCGGCGTCTCGGCCTACCCGGGTGGCGTCCAGCGTCACGGCCCCGTGAAACCGTCGCGCCTTCTTCTCGGGCGGCGGCGGGGGCGGCTCAGTCCCATCCGTACCAGGTGGTACCTCCTCCTGACCCTCGGGAGCCGGCGCCGGCGTGGGCGGCACCTCCGCGTCGAGCTGCCGGCGGGCCACCTTCGGCTTGACCAGCAGGGCCGGGCTTTCGGGGGAAATTCCGACCGCCTGTCCCGCCTGCAGACCGCGGTAGCGTCCAACGGCCTCGTCTTGGCTCTCGGCAAGGGCGAATGAATCCGACTCCCAGGTCAGCAAAGCGACCCCGTCCTGGACGGCGCGCGTGAGAACCTCGGTGTTGCGCAGGCGTGGCAGGTACAAATACCGGCCGAAATCCTCGACGAGCTGCCGCACCGCCACGTGATCCCCCCCGCGCCATAAGGGCACCTCGTCGAGGTGCTTGCGCAGGATGGTCGCCCCGAGCCCGGCTACCAGCAGTTCCTCGTTGCGCAGCCGCTTGCCTGCCCGTTCCGCCAATGCCCCTGACGCAGTCAGACGAATGGCTTCCCAGGAGACCTCGGCATCCGGCCTTTCCTGCCCGGGAACCAGCAGCCACTGGTAAGCCTCCGGCAGCCGCGCGGTCACCGTGTCGTCAGCCGCCTTCAGCTGCGTTTCCGCCTGTCGGGCTTGGTGGGGGTCGAGGTTGAGTTCCTCCCTCTCGTCGAGGATCGACACCCAGGCCAAGTACCGGCGCAGGGCTTCGTCGAGGTCCTGGTACCGCACCTTGTCCACCGCCAGGAAGACCAGGGTGTTGCGGAACAGTCTCGGTGTACTGCCGCGCGACTCGAGGATTTCCCGGGCGGTGACCTCCGCCGCATTGTCCGGATCCCGCGAACAGGGATGCTCCGCGGAGAGCACCACCAGCCGCGCGTCGAGGTCGTCCGGCACGTCCGCCCCCGAGCGGGGCAGGGTGTGGATGCGGTCGAAGTCCCCGGTGCTGCGCAGGTCCTTCTTCAGCCGCTCCTCCAGCTCCCTGGCGACCGCGTCGGGGTTGCCGGCCAGTTGCTCGGCCCGGTCCTCGGCCAGCTTGGTGACCGTCGGCTGGGTGGCGTACCACTGCCTGGGGCCGTCCTGGTAGAGATAGGTCGCCTCCGCGGCCAGCCTGCGCAGGGCGTCGCCGAACACCGCCGGGGATTCTCCCGGCATGACGCAGCCGAGCTTGACCCGGGAGTCGTCGATGCCCCGGTGCGCCGCTGCGGTAGTGGGGGCGGAGCCGAGGTAGACGGTGCGCGCCACCCGCCGCGTGGCGGAGAGCTTGCCGAGGTTGGGCGCCCTCCCGTCGATGGCGACCGGCAGCGAGCCCGGGCCGTCGACGTCCTTGTCGATGACGGGGTTCCAGTTGTCGGAGAGATAGCGGGTCAGCTCGTTGCGCACGCGGTCGTCGTCGATGGGAAGGGTGGAGGGCAGCAGCAGCGGGTTGCGGTCCCCCCGCTCCCACAGGCTGTGGATCACCGCGGCCATCAGGCGCAGCACCCCTCGGGTGCGCTGAAACTTGGCGAGGGCGGACCAGTCCGTGTAGAGTCGGTCGAAGATCTCGGGATGAATCGGGTAAGCCGTCTGGATGCGGCGCTCGTAGTCGGCGGTGCGGCACTCCGCGGGGAACTCGACCTGTTGTAAGCGATACAGTTCGGAGAAGGCGCGGGCGGTGACGTCGCGCTGCGTGAAGGGGTCCGGTCCGGCGAGAGGCTCGAACAACCGCCGGCGCACAATCTCGAAGCTCTCCTCGGCACTGGCCGGCCTCCACGGCGAGTCGATCCGGCCCAGCACGTTGCGTAGCCGGTCCAGGGCGCCGCGCCCGCGAACACCCCCGACCTCGGCGTCGTCCGCCTCGGTATGGGGAGAATCGGGAGTCGAGGTGTTGGAAGCCGGCAGCGAAATCACCAGCAGGCAGTTGCCCGTGAGCTTCACCGACTCGGTCAGGGCCTGGGCGAAGGTGAACTGAGTCTCGAAGCTGCCCGCCGGCAGATCGGGGTCGTCGTGAAGCTGGCGCGCGTAGGAGACCCACTCGTCGATCAGCACCAGGCAGGGCCCGTACTCGTTCAGCAGTTCCCGCAGCACGTCCCCGGGACTGGTCGCCCGCTCGTCGTCGGCGCGCACCCGCTCGAACGCCTCCTTGCCGCCGAGCTGCCAGGCGAGCTCCCCCCACAGGGTGCGAACCACCGTGCCGTCCGCTTTGGTCACCGGATTTCCCGGGGAAATGCGGGTGCCGACCAGCACCACGCGCCGCACTTCCCGGGGAATTTCGACCCCCGCCTCCGCCAGCACCTCGTCCATGCCGGTGAGCTCCCGCGCTGGGATCCCGGAGAACAGGTGGTAGAGCGCCAGCATCGAGTGGGTCTTGCCGCCCCCGAAGTTGGTCTGCAGTTGAACCACCGGGTCGCCGCCTTGGCCGGCGAGGCGCTGGATACCGCCGGCCAGCAACCGCTTCAGGCTTTCGGTTAGGAAGGTCCGCCGGAAGAACTCCCCGGGGTCGCGGTACTCGTCCGTGCCCTCGCCCAGATGCACCTGCCCCAGGTCCGCGGCGAACTCCGCCTGCTGGTAGCGGCCGCTTGCCACGTCGGCGTGAGGAGTCACCACCTCGCGCCAGGGCTTGAGCCCGCCGTCGCCCACGGCTTCGACAAGCCCGCCTATGCCCCGGCGCTGCTCCCCACGCACCTGCTCGTCGAACACCCGCCGGCGCAGCTCCAACTTCATCTTTGCGGCTTCGGCCGACTGGGGAGCGGAAACCGCGGTGAGAAGACGCTCCGCGGAGTCAAGGGCGCGGTCGGCATCGTCGCTGGAGAAGCGCTCCTGGTGCGCCCACTTGTTGCGCCATTCACGCAGCTCGGAAACCAGGCTGCGCTCTGTGTAGCCGAAGGTGTCGCTGAAGACGTCCCTCCAGTTATCCCCCATCAGCCGGAGGAGGGCAGCGGCGTCCCACTCGCGGTACGGCTTGTCGATCTCGAAGCGGCGAAGAACGTCCATGTCGACGGCGTTCCTCTTGACCTTGTCGTTCAGCTCGCGTTCGACGAACGGGGCCAGTCCCTGACGGAGCAACTCCATCGCCGTGCCGACGCGCTCGTGGTTCGTGATTGCCATATGCTGGTTCTCTTTTCCGTTGGGGTGGGGCCTTTAATGACTTATTCAGCGTTTGTGCGCTGCTCGAACTCGGCCGCTATTGAGTCGTAGACCCCTCCGGCCTGCGACACCGCCCGTTCGGCATCGACCGCTGTGGCCTCCTGCCAATCCCCGGGGTACCGAGATTCAGCTGCCCATACCGTGAGTTCAGCAAGATCGGGATGTTCGCTCCGCACGGACCACGAATCAGGTAACCGGTTCCGCACGGCATTCAAATCGTGTATGTAGGGGATCTCGAGTCCCTCAAGCAGGAGCGCCGCCTTTAGCGCCTTTTCGGCCGCTTGCTGGGCGCAAAAGCAGGCGTGTCGGATTCGTCGCCCGCCAAGCAACTCCTTCGCCACATCGAGATCCTCCCTCGCGAAACGAAGCCAGCGACGCCCTTCACGGAGGCGCTCAGGGTCGTTCATAGATGGTTTCCCCCTCCCGCAGTGCCGCGTACAGCACACCACCGATGACGTGACCGCGACGGCTGATTTCCTCCGGCGTGGTCACGACGATGTCCTTGGCCACCGGCAGATCGCCCAAGGCCCGGTGGATTTCGACGGCGGCATGGTGCTGATCGGTACCGTTCGGCAACACCACCAGCAAGTCGACGTCGCTCCACTTGTGGGTCGCGCCCCGCAAGTGCGAGCCGAAAAGGACTACGCGGTAAGGCGCGAAGCCCTCCACGATGCGCTCAACCATGATCGGTATGAATGTTTCCGAGGCGGGTATCATGCCATGCCTCTATCCGAGGTGGGAGATCTCGACGCCCCCCCCAATGCTCGTTCAGGTACTCGGCAACGAGACGCCGGTGGCAGTGGTGGGGCTTGTCCTCGCTGCACAGCAGGCAGCCGTCCGCGACGATCTCCCTGGGGACCGTCTCCTCGATCCGCCGCTCCCGCATCAGGGCGAGGAAGCGGTCCTCGTAGGTCTTCCAGTCGCCCTTCCGCTTCTTGAAGTCGTCGAGGATCTCCTTCGTCGGGGCCAGCGCGGGAAGGTGGACATACTCCATGCCGCAAAGCTTATCGAGAAAGTAGGGGAGGTCATCCTTCTTGGTGAAACCGGCGAGCTGCGACCCGTTGTTGAGCCGCACGTCGACGACACGCTTTGCGCCCGACTGACGGAGTAGTTCGAAAAATCGGCGGGCAGGTTTCCTGGTGAAGCCGATGGTAGAGAGCTTCATGCCGCCCGGATCACCAACCGCAACTCGATGTCGTCAACCAGGTTGTATTGAGGAAGGCGGCCCGAAAGCTGCCTGCACTCTTCCCGGATAATCCGCACGCCATCGCCGCGGCGGTCCATCAAATGCGTCCGGCCGAAACCGCCGGGCGCAGGACAGCGACCCAAAAGGGAGGCGATGAGTTCATTCCGGCTGGCCTGCCGCAGGTGCAGACTGTCCGGCGAGAGGGTATTCGCCAGGGCACCGGGGACGTAGAGCTCGAGGCGGTCTCCGAAGAGATGCAGACGAATCCGGGAACCTGCCACGGAGTAGTCGCGGTGAGCCACGGCATTCACCAGGGCCTCGAAAACGGCCCGTTCGCTGAACTGCGGGCACTCGACCCGGGCCGTCGTCTTGGTCGCCCGCACCAGCATGTTCCGCCGCACAAAGTACAGGGCTTCCGCAACCTGCTCGTCGAGCGATTCCCCTATGTCCCGGGCGTCGGTCTGATAGTCGGCATCGGTGCGCTCACCCGCATAGCTGACCGCCTGTATGCAGGCGTGGGGTAGCCACTTTTGCGGCTCGGGCGTACCCAGCAGAACGCCGGCGAGCGTGAGTCGCGCGACGTCGTCCTGGTCATCGGCCACGAGGCGGAGCTTTCGTGCCGCCGCCTCGTTGACGCTCTCCTGAGAATCCTCCCGCAGGAACCGGCGAGTAAGGGAATAGTCGAGATCGCCCGGCCCGGTGCGGGGCACCGGCGATTCGTCGAAGCGGATCATACCGCCTTGGCTGCGTTCGTGGAAGAGCCGGGCCAGCACATCGGGTGCCATTTCTCGCTTCGACCTGACCGTCCTGTGGAAGTATCCGCCCGGACTCTCGTGAACGAACAGGCCGCGGGGGACCTCGATGCGGACGACCGGAACGAGTGTTCCGGAAGTGTCCGGCAATTCGAGCTTCAGGATGTCGACGTCGAGCGCGGGTTTCACGGAATCGTTGCAGATTTCACGGGCCCAGGTCTCCACCGCATCCAGGGAATCCAATGGGATGCCCAGAACCTCGTGGGTGGCGTCGTCCACTCCCATGACGAGGGTTCCCCCACGTGAGTTGGCAAAGGCGGCGAGCTGGTCGGCCAGTTCGTTTCGGTCCGGGCTGGTGACGAGGCTACCGGACAGCAGGACGCGCATGACCTCCAGAGGCGAGTCATCTCCGAGCCGGAGTCGGCGGGCAAGATTCAGTTCAGCAGAACTCATGATGTGGTACTGGTACCAAACCAATTCAATTGAACAGCTTCCGCAGCCAGTCCGCGAATGTTGTGCTGAGTTTTCCATCCACCCTCAAATCCCCCGTGCGGATGGCGACACCCATCGGTCTGGGATCCTCCCTGGTTGACAGCCAGGCATGGAGCTTTGCCCGCTGAATCTTTTTCTCGGTAAACTTCCGGTCTTCCCTCGGTATTCCGTCGATGTAGTCCTGGGCTAACGGCCAAACTGGATCGTCGGCGGGGATCATTTCCGAGACGAAATCCTCGAGCTCCCCTGGCGAAGAATTATCCGGCATCAACCAGATGCCAATTCGTGGAGAGCCGTCCACAATGCTGCCGCCTGTCTCGGGACCGTCAGGCACCTCGATATGTTCCTCTCGAAGCCTGTTGGCGACAGCACTCCACCGAGCGGTAAGATCCTCGTTGGCGTCCACGAGGATACCGACGGCCCTGCGGCCGGGTTCCAGAATCTCCAAGCCCATGAAATCGAGCAGATTTTCTATTCCTTCCTTCTGCAGAATGCAGAATTGGGGCATCCCTTCGTGGCGAATGGAAAGATGCCGGACGACGTGCTCGTCATCCGGCCCCTCGACGAGAAGAACGCGGTCCTTACCAGGCATACATCTACCTCACCTCAACAGGAGTGGGTTGCTTGGCAATGGCCTTGAGGTTGCGCTCTGAATACTCGACCGCGCGCAGGTGTCCGTCCTCGCGTTCAATGCGGACGAGCGCCCCTTCGATCCCTTCGCACTCGGTCATCGCTTGTGCAAAGCCGCGCACACAGTCGTAGCTGTGCGTCGTCGCAATGACCTGCACGTTGTTATCTTGAGCTCCCAGCAACACCATGCGCCAGAAATCGCGCTGCACGGAGTGGTGAATGCCGTTTTCCGCTTCGTCGATGAGCAGAAATCCGTCCCTGCTGTTGACAATGGCCAAAGCGACGCCGAACAAACGCTGGGCGCCGTCACCAAAGCTTCTGAGGGGTACTGGAAACTCCTGCCCCTGGAGCTTCGCCACTGCTCGTGAATCGTATTTTTCATCTCCGATGATCGCAATGCGACTCACTTCGCCGCCGAGGATGGGCTGCAAAGCATTCACCACCCGGTCCTCATCGTCAGTTAATGCGATTACATTCCAGCGTTCAAGGATCTCGTTGTTGTTCAACAGACCAGGTCCTATGGACTCGCACGTAATTTCGGCGGGGACTTTTCCAAAAGTCCATCCTGATGATTGGTATACGCGACGGCTCCTGGAGACTTTTGTACTCAAAGCGTAAGGGCAGAATAGTCCAGTTTCTCCTAGTTCCTCTCCTTGAAATACAAATTTGAGACTGCGTGTCGGAATTCCACGTGACCTGATTTGCCAAGCAGCAAGGAGCGTTGTTGGGCGGACGGCTTCAATTTCAAGCCGATTCTGATCGTTGTTTGGGCCTATCGATAAGGTGGCCCCATCGGAAGCATCCCGTCCGTAGAAGATCGCCTCCCAATATGGGCCAACCGTCTCTTGACCTCTCTCGTTAACACGTGTAGCCACCTCTTCACTGCTTTCCAGCATCTTGGACAACACATCAAGGTGACCCCGGGCCCCGTAGGCCCGGACCGCATCCAGCACAGTCGTTTTGCCTACGCTGTTCCTCCCCGCCAGCAACGTCACGCGTCCCAACCGCTCAACGGTGAGCGCATCAATCCCCCGGAACCCGGTAATTGACAGGCTAGGAAGATGCAGTCGGTCGTCTCGGTTTTCCTCATTCATGGTGTCGTTCCTTTTTTCTTGTGATCTCCGGCTCAGTCGGCCCTTATGCGCCGCAGGATTTCCTCTGTGATTTCCTTGAAGTCATGGAAAGCATCGCTGGCGGCCACCGCGTGGCTGCCGATGGCACCGTCGGCCACGGTCAGGTCGAAGATAGGTTTGCGGGCCTCCCGTCCAAGCGGGATCAGGCTGCGGAAGTGCTTTACCGTAGCGATCCGGTTGCCGTCGGTCTCCAAGGTGAGCGATTGCGGCGTTTGTCCGGTCCCCAGGACGCTGCGCGCGTACTCCTCCGGCGTCGTTTCACCCAGCGGTCATTAGCCTGGATGGGGCGGCTCAGGCGCACGCCGTGCTGCTGAACCAGGTAACCTATGGGGTGCATGTTTCCAGCCGGCAGGTCGAAGGCCGGCTCGCCCCAGCTATCGCGCCGCCTTGCCCAATCGGCCCGCCAGCGCCTGAGCGCCGGGCCGAGGTTGCGCAGACCCTGCTGCGAAAAAAGGTCTGCTCCCAGCGGTACGACGACAAAATCCGCGGCGATCAAAGCAGACCGGTTGATGGCCCCCAAACTGGGGCCGACGTCGACGAAGATTAGATCGGCGTCGCATTGGCGGGCCCCCTGCTGCAACACCTGCCACAACGAGGTGATGACCCGGAAGGGACGGTAGAGGTTCTGGCTCCCTAGGCAGTTGGGCCATTCTGCGGAAAGCAGGTCCTCAAAACCGGAGAGCGCGAGATCGCCAGGAAGGAGGTGCAGGTAATCGTCGATCCGATGAAGGCAAGGCTCCCGGATATCGCCTGCATCGTTCAGCGGCTCGATGCACTGGAAGATGGTTTTCCCAATTGTGTCATCAGGGGATGGTTCCCACAGTTTCTCCAGTTCTCCTTCCTGCAGAAAAGCGGCCGTCAGATTGGCCTGGGGGTCGAGATCGGCGGCGAGCACCGGACGATCCAGCTTGGACAGCATGGAAGCAACGTGATAGATCAGCGCCGTCTTCCAAACGCCTCTTTTGATGTTGAAGAAAGTCAGGACAGGGATGCTCATAGCCTCGCCTTCACCGTGCATTGGACCCAGTTGGGTTGGACCTCGAACGCCGGCTCCGGCTGCCCGTTTTCCTTCAATTCCCGCCGCGCCGTGGGAATGCCGAAGCCGTATCGTTGTACGAGGCCGAGGACACGCATGGCCTCCGCCAGATTGGGGTTGCGGTAATCCACGACACCAGGTTGCCCGAACGATTCCACTGTAACGATGCCAAAGGGGCCCCCCGGGCTTGAGATTTCGATGCGGTCATCGAACCAGTACACCCGGACAGGACTGTTGGTTCCCTCGTAGGTGCGGTGCATGACCGCGTTGCGCACAAGCTGCTGCAAGGCCGCGATAGGGTAGGTCGGCTGGCGTGTTTCCACGGGGGCGGAGGTGAAGTCCACGGCCATGTGGTTGTGAGCGAGGAGCTTGTCATCCAGACGTGCTACCAGATGGGCAATCGGTCCGTCGCAACGGACCTCGTCCTCAACCGGGTCACCCCACTCCTTCCCGGCAATGCGGAGAAACTGCACATAGGCGCCTGGGAGGAATTCCCGGGGCCGCGTTCCCAGGACGAGGAGGCCCGTTACCGTCGGCGCGGGATCATCGACCGAGGCGATCATCTTGGTGGCGGCGAGACGCTCTTCGGTGCTGCGGTCGTTGACGGCAAGGATCGCGCGATCAAAGGCTGAAGGCAGGTACTCCTCGTCGAAACGACGCAGGTCCAGGTCGTTGAGGCTGGCGGTGGAAACGGGGTGAGCATCGAAATGAGGATCGCGATGCCGTCTCTTCTCGTTCAGGATCCTCTCATCCTGGGCACTCGCGATACCACGCCGGGGCCCAACGCGAATCCAGACTTGCCCCCGAAAGCGCACCGGAGGAGAATCCGAAGGTTTAACAGAGACAACGGCCACCGCCTTGCCCGAAAGGACGTGCTTGTCGACCGACAACGTGGGCGGCGGCACGATGTTGCCGTCGGTCTTGATATCGGCGAGTTGGAGTAGCAGTTCATCGGTGATATGGAGACCGGTCGGGGTTCCGTCATCGCGCACGCCCACGAAGACTATCCCCGGCGTCCGGTGGTCGGCCAAGTCGTTGGCAAATGCGCAGACGGCTTGACGAATCGGGGTCGGGGCATCCCCTTGCAGCGACTCCTTGCGCTCGACGGACTCGGACTCGAGATCCGCCATCAGAGATTCGAGAGTAGTTGTGGGGTAAGGCAGGTTCATTCATTCTCTTTCGGGCGTTGCCTCGACTACTCCGCCTTTCTGGTACGGGCCTTGCTATACTGCCCGGCGAGCGGCTGTCTCCAGGCGACGGTATTCCGAGGCTTGAGGAAGATTTGGGGCGACTCCACGTATCTGATCAAGTGCATCTCCCAGATCAAGAGGGATTACCGAGTCTTCAGCCGTCCCCACCGTCCGATCCAGAAGGCCCAGTAGTGCCTCTGCCCTGGCTTCATCTTCAATCATTGAGAGCTTTGGCATTTCGTCGTCGTCGTTGCCATACAGTCCATATTCGAGCATTGACCAGCAATCGAAGGGTATGAGAAAGCGTTCGACCGCGTTAACTGCTTCCGCAAATTCGCCGCGAGCCGCCGCGGGTAATCTGGACAGCCCAGCGCTGACCCCGGGTGACGCCAAGGAACGCTCTTGTGGCCAGACCTGTACCAAAAAGGGCTTTGCAGCGGATAGGAATAGATCTTCTCGTGACGGAGGGTCGGGTTCCTGGTCGCTTGGTTCCGAAAGATCATTCACGAAACGGGTTATCGTTTCTGCGCAGTATGTACGAACTTCGGCTTCCAAGGACCGTATCATTTGCTGGATCTGGTCATACGGGACTGCTGGTTCCCGCCTTTCGCGAAGGGCATGCAGGGACTCGACCACAAGGCTGAATGCAAGTGAACGGCGGGTCTCGCGATCAAGTCGGGCATCCGTAGATCGTTCAACCATGTCGCTTTCTATTATTTCCAATACTCCTCGAAATCGCCTCCGCCCACCGATGGCACTCCAGAGCACCAATGCCTCGTCCTCGTCTGCACGAAGGGGCTCAATAAGATGATTTTCCGTCCATTCTTGGTCGGCTTTCAGGAAATATTCCAAGTCCAAGATCATACGAAGCTTCGCGATTAATCGCGCCCGTCCGGAAATGTTGACAACCTGAGCCCTCATCTTGTGCAATTCGCTGGAGCAATCAAATGGTTTGGAATCGATTACAAGGTCAGGGCAGCCTGTAAGAAAAACCCCAACGAGCTTGCCTGCGGAGGTGTTTAGGATATCGTGATCCCAGTCTCTGTCGAGATGGAGGCTTACTTCGGTGTGAGAGGTAGAGTCTCCGTTCAGTGGCTGGATTCCGTTTGTTTTCGCAACGGCTAACGGCCAGACACGGTACCAGACAGCAGACCAGTTGGGCAAGTCTACAACGTATTTTTGCCAAGCACTAAGCCAGTGGGTAATGCCATCAATAGCTTTTGATAGGGTCTCTTCAGGCAACTTCTGAAGTAGTTCCAAAACCCTACATGCCTCAGAGGGTAAATCCCTCTCATTGGTTTCCTGCTGTTGGTCCTCTGGAGGCGAGTGTGCCCACCCAAAGCGTTCCCAGACCTTCGGGAATTCCGCTCCGCCACTGGGGCTTGCTTCAAAATCCTTCAAGACCTTCAGAGCGTTGCCTTTTTCCCTGAGCCAGTCCCATGACAGCTCCCCCGGATCATCAACCCATCCACTACGGGGAGGTGTGAATGCCTGATCCAGTGTCCTTAACCGATCAATATCTTTACAGGTATCCAGTGAAAGGACTGGGTCTGCGGGCAACGATTCCCCCTTCGGTAAATCCAGAAATCCCTCATCGATCCGGTTCATTTCAGCTAAACCGGAGAACCGGACAATGTTCGTTTCAAGCCAAACCCGGTCCGCTTGTGGCAATGTTCCTCCGGCGACTTCAATCCGTTTAAGTTCGCGAACAATCCAATATAGACGAGCCTCATCAACGCGGTCAGAGTCCGCATTTTCATTTTCAGGCCAGAACCGGCGGGGTGGACCCCTCCGTATTCTTTTGGTGACCCTTTTTTGTGTAGAATCGCCCAACTCGGAAAAGCGCCGGGCGCGAAGTTCGGTTATTTCAGGATGGTGATGCACGTCCCAAAATAGCCGGTAATTCAAGCGTAGGAGAAAGTCACCTACCGCTTTTGCAGACGTTACCCGTGGATCACGGGACATTGCGGCCCAAAGCCGCAAATGAATCGGGGAGTCTTTTCGGTTCCATCGACTGACAAAACCCTGAGCTGCGGAGCTGTCGACTTCTATGAGCTGGGAAGCAACTGCGTAAAGAAGCTTCACCGGCGGTGCGATATCCTGGTTGAATTCATCTGGCTCATATGTTTCTTCGCTACGTTCAGGTTCCGATACGTGATATACACGACGCAAGTGGAGGTGTGTATGGGCCCAGCCTATGCCGCGTGCAAGGTTCAGTCCACGCACAACAGCGGCGTCTAGAGCGTTGGCAAGAGAAAGGATGAATTCACCATCCATCAACCGGTCCAATCCAAGAAAACTCGGATCGATCGTTTTCCCGCAACTCAAACTTGAACGAAAAAGATGGTGGAACGTTCTCGGGCGCTTTGGGATTTTATAGAGTTCACGTTCCCGGGTACCGTAGGATTTGAGAACTAACCTCGGCGCAACGAGATCGACGATTGCGGAGACGAGAGAATCGGACCTCTCTCCAGAGGATAATCGATCCTTTACTATGTATTCATTCCGTCTTAAATCATACCGGACGGTCGGGTGATTCCAGCTTTCCTCAATTATTCGCCATGCTGATCGCCAAGGTTCCCGGAGGGCTATTCCTTCCTTTCGGTTTAGCAACCACAGCGTTGCAATGCGCTTTACGATGTCGTTTGAACCAAGACGTAATGCCCACTCGATAGTTCCTTTTTCCTCGAGACGACTCTCGAGAAATGCGGCTGTAGAACCCACCGTCCCTTGATCTCTGGCATTGAGACTTAGCTGGAGCAGTCTCATCGGTTGCCCTTCCCGCTTTCCTCCGACGACACGGCTACGATGCCGTCGAGCCATCCCAAATCCGCTTTGTGCCTGGAGGCAAGCTTGGACAAACGAATTCGTTCGTTTGTCTCACTGCGTCGGATCAAGTGGTCGAATAAATCCCGCTCTTCGTCGCTAGCCTCCGCCCTTCTGACCCTCACCATTTTTTTCAGCTCGCGATCGACTAGGGTTCTGTTGCCATTTATTGCGGAAAATCCCGCCCATCGAGCCAGTGTATGCTGAAGATGGGAGTGGTCATTATCTTTAACTTCGTAACGAATCGGTGTAATCCCTCGAGCCCTCCAGTCGTCCAGTTCTACGGGATCGTCTTTCCTCAGTCCTACAAATACGAATCGTTCCTTAAGGTCGGGGAAGCGCGCTACATCCGCAGCGACAGCGTTCAGCAGGTACCTCATTGGTGGGTCGTTGGCGCTGTAACCCACGAGTACCAGGTTATACAAGCGTGCGGCGTCGTAAATCAGATCGGGAACAATCCGCCTGCGCAGATAGAACTCGCCGAAGTCCTGATCGGAAATGATCAGCTCAGAAGTCCTATTGGGATTTCGGTCCAAGGCACCATGGATGTGCAGCACGCCATTGAATTCTGGATTCGATGGCGGTCTGGGTCTCGGTATGCCTCCAAGTGCGTACGTCTGGACCGGGGATCTCATTTTACTCGCCGCGTCTTCAAAGAGCAGGTCGAAATTCGTCGTGATGATTGCTACCGCGGCACCGCGGTCGGCAAGACGCATCAAATTTCCATGAATTGGGGCTGGCTTCAGGCCAGTCGGGCGAAGTGTTTCTCTGACGATCCTCCTGACCTGACTCTGGGACTTCTCTTGACCTTCCAGTCTCCGCTCAAGCATGCCCAGGACGACATCGTATTCCCCTTTCTTGAAACGCCGTACCTCGGCCTTTTGCCAATTCTGCAAGTTCGATAGATCTGGATTTGGGCTGTCATTCAGGAAGGAGATTCTGGAAATA
Source organism: Candidatus Latescibacterota bacterium (assembly GCA_965223905.1). GTDB lineage: Bacteria > Latescibacterota > UBA2968 > UBA8231 > UBA8231 > CBDCXV01. The sequence goes on along the minus strand of CBDCXV010000009.1, from coordinate 513,643 downwards.
ACGGAATGCATCCCTAAATCCAGCTCTTCGTACACCTTGACGACCAGCTTGCGAAAGTCTGGCAATTCTGCGGACTGTGAAACGCCGGCACCTGCAATGAAGAGAACCTCACCTCGCGCGTGGGCGAGGAGTAGGCGTTCCGGAATCGGTGCCAAGCCTTGTCCCAACACGATGTCTCGGCCGCTGATGTCTGGTCGGGCATTCATGGGTGTGTCAGGGCACCGTCAACCTGTTTCGGATAGCTGGTTGGGCGTAGGAGACTGGCATGACGAAGAAATGAGCCATCCTCCTCTGAATTGGTTCATCAAAGCACCTCGTAGAAACTGCCTACCCAGACATTCCCAACTATAGGGATGAATTGAGAGGAAATTTTGGCTTCGACCGTTAGGCCCCGGGAATTCCCCACCTCTGATAAAGCTTCGCTTCGCACCCAGACGGTGTAACTGTTGAGCACATCCTCGTCTGGTGACTGGGCGTGTATGGTGACCTTCCCCCATCTCCCGGTCGCCAGTTTTCCCAGAAATCCAGATGCCATCGAAGTCTCCGGCAGCCTCAGTGATGGTGCCACATCGACTTCAACCTGCAGTTCCCTGAGTATTCCGATTACAGTGATATCCTCAGGGCCTTCCGGTTTTACCGCCTGTATGGGATCGGGCCGCCTTTCTTGGCGTACGGCTCTCGATACAACCCCGTGGTCTATCGATCCCTCCGGTGCCCGCCGGACCGTGATTCCCGGTGCGATTTCAACGTTGAGCCCGCCGGAATCGTCTTTCTAACGGTTCAGGTTACGCGCCCAGGATGTGTCGCAGTCATGGATAGGCCAAGGAGGCCCCAATTCGTCGAAGAAAACCCCCGATCCGCAGTCGCAGTGAAAGAAGAAGATTTGTTCTCTGCAGTAACGGCACTTGGTCCGCCAGGTAACCGCATTGCACCACGATCCATGGACCGCGCTCATGTTCCACCTGCCGGATCATCTTCTCCGAACAGTCCGCCCTGCTCGTCCGGCGCTTCCTGCCGCGCCAGGCGCGCGATCTCCGGCCAGCTCTGGACCAGGGCGTTGTAGGACAGCGCTTCCGCGGCGCGGTTCTTGCGCTCCGCCACCGTGTACAGGCGGTAGGCGAGCTCGCGGGCGGTTTCGGCGACGCCGCCGAGTTGCCTGACGAGGCGGGCTGCCCCTGTCTCGCCGTGGGATTCCAGAACGCGCACGAGGTGGTGGACGACCTCCCAGACGGGAAGCCGGCGGTCGGCGGCCGGATCCCAGTCCTCGGGCAGCTCTTCGGGGCGGAGCAGCCGCACCTTGCCGGCCCTCGACTCCAGTATGCCCGCCTCCACCATCCCCGCGACGCTGGTGTTCTTGGCAGTGGACAGGGTCTCGGCCACGCCGTACTCGCCGGCGGTGAAGCCCTGCTGCTCGAACCAGGCCAGGGCCCAGCGCGTGTCGGCGTCGAATTCCCCTTCCTGCTCGGCCAGGACCTCGTCGAGGGTATGGTTGATCAGAGCCAGGGCGTCGCGCACGGACACGGGGTTGCCCTGGGCGTCGAGCACCTTGGCGTAGCGGGTGTAGACCGCCATGCCGGGGCCGATGGCGGCCTGGGCGAGATCAACCGGGGCGATGTTGCCGGATTGCAGGTGGGCGAGGGCCGCGGGAAGCTCGGCCTTCAGGGCGGCGACGAACTCGCGGCGGGTGGCCAGGGGTGCGTCTTTCGGGCGTTTGCGGCAGACCAAGACGATGCTGGAGGCGAGGGCGTTGGTGCCCATGCCAATCATGCGGTTACCGAGCTCGGTGCGCATCGGCCAAGTGCCGGTGACGGCGAAGCCTGACTGGATCACCGCTGCCAGGAAAGTCTCCCAGCCGGTACTGGAAATCCCGGTGTCACCCTTGGTCTCGGACTGTTTGAATGCGTAGTAGATGGAGACTGGGAAACCGGGATGCCCCTGCTCCGCAAGGCGGCGCATCGCCTCGGTCATACCCGCCAGGAAAAATGCTTCCGCTCCTTCCTTGTTCCCATGCCGGTATGGTGTGGCGACCAATTCCTCCGCCTTTGGTACGGCCATTGTGGCGAAGAGATCGGGAAAAGTTGACCTCAACGAGCGGCGCAGCCAGACGTAGAAAAAATCCGATAAATCGGCGTAGCCGATGTTGTCATAGTAGGGCGGGTCGGTTGAGATGATCTTGTTGGTGCTCAACGACTGATGGGCCGCATCGCTTTGGGTGCCTGCACCGAATGATGAGCCGCATCCGGCGGCGACTCCATCAATGCTCTCGGCGGTCCATTGGACCGCACCGAGGAAACTGCCAGTTCCACCGAGCAGCATGTTGAGTTCAGCAAAATCCCAAGTCATCGGGATGCTCTGGCGGGCGAAAGTGTTCCGCGTGGAATCACGCTCGGTAAACCAAGTACAGATTGTCGATCCCCTGTCGGCGAGCTTCGACAATGCAAACGTCAGATACACCCCCACTGCCTCGGCATACGCGGTGGCTCCGCAGCCCTCCTCATTGAGGCCGATGTCGTCGTCAGGAAATCCGGGCTATATACGGGTTTTTCAACGTGGTATTTATAGCGTTTCCCCAATGAGATTTTTAGGGTTTCATACTGTACGGAATCGGGCCGGAATCTGCGCAGGGATATCGAGGTCTCCGACGCACAGGTAAATCAGGTCGGCAAAGGCATCCAGAGTTTTAAATCCACTGGCTCGATTCTTGACCATGCGGATAATGCGATTGAGCCCTTCGGCGGCGGCGTTGGTCAGGTGCGTGTCGACGAAGGCGGTGATGCCGGCCGCCTGCTTGCGCACCGTGTTGACGAACTTGCGCAGGGGCTGCAGGCGGCTGCGCAGGGCCGCCGTCGTCCACTTCTTGAGGAAGCGTTCGGCGGCCCAGCGCGCCTTGTAGCGCCAGAAGTGCTCGAACTCGTCCTTCAGGCGCCAGGCGCGGTAGATGCGGCGGTTGGCCTTCTCCAGGGTTTGGAGCGTGCGCCGATCCTTTCGCGAGCGCTGGGCGGAGTGATGCAGCAGCACCCAGCGCAGGCCCTTGAGCAGCTTGCGGTCCTCGCCACAGGCTTGCCGCCACTGCTCCTTGCGCACCTCGTCGACGGCTTCGTTGAGGGCCTTGACGACGTGGAATCGGTCCAGGACCAACTCGGCGTTGGGACCATGCTGCCGGATGGCGCCGATGAAGGTCTCGCTCAGGTCGCAGCAGGCCCAGCGGATGCGGTCCTTCTGGAAGGCGCTGAGATGGTCCCGGAAAAACGCGTCGATGGTCTTCCGTGCCTTGCCCTTGCCGACCCAGACGACACGGGAGCGTTCCAGGTCGTAGACCAGGGTAGCGTATTTATGGCCCTTGGCGTAGGAGATCTCGTCGATGCCGAGGGTCTTCAGCCGGCGGATGCGGTGCCCCGTACGCCGGCGCTCGATGAGCCGGTGCAGCTGGTCGGACAGGGTCGACGGGGCCAGACCCAGCAGGCGCGCGGCGGCGGCCTGCGTCATCCACTGGCAGTACCTCAGCAGCAGGTATTCGAAGCGGTAGCTGACCTGGGCCGAGGGCGCCGCCCAGGGCACCTCCTCGACGCGACGGCCGTGGGTCGGGCAGCGGATCTCCCGAGGGGCGTGGTGCAACCAGAGGGTACGGCCGCAAACGCGGACGTCGCGCCAGCGGCGGAACTCCATGACCTGTACGATCTTGCCGCGGCGCCCACACTCGGGACACCGGCACCCGTTCCTTTGGGGCTTCACCGCGACCACGACGGCCGCTTCTTCCCCGTGTCCTTCGAACCACACGCCCACCGCGCGAAATCCCTTGAATTGGAACAGCTTGGAGACGAACTTCATAGCGGTCATAGGTCGCCTTCCCTTCCCTTTCTTGGGGAGTGCTTGATGGGGATACACCAAGCATAGGGAACGACCTATGGCCTTGTCATGTACTCAGATGGACAGCAAGGGCTCAGGTACTTTCCGTACTTACGTTTCGGCGTTGAAAAACCCGGATAGACCCGAAATCCGGCATCTCCATTCTGGGGGAGCTGACCGTTTTCGGGAATATCGGCTGCATTAGGCTCGCGGCCTTCCACTGCATCCGCTTCTGAGCGGGACTTGGCAGGCCGTGTCCCGCCCCGGTTACGCAGGGAGTGGTCCACGGAAGCATCGGCGACGGCATCCTGCTTGACCCGTTCCATTGCTTCCGCCACCAAGTCGGAGAAGGTGGTCAGGGCGACGAGTTGGCGGGGAGTGAAAAGGTCGCGCCACATAATCATGCCGTATTCCTGAACTCGAAAGCCCAGCGCCCGCTCCGGTAAATTCGTATCAGGTGTCCATTGCGGTTCTGCCTCTTCTGCCATGGCCTCGTGCTCCGCCGTTGGCGTCAGATACACGCGCCCTCGGTCTCCTTCGGCGACAATGGCCATCAAACGGGCACCCATCCGCCCGGATTTTGCCTCCGACCGCAAGTATTCAAACGGCATGGGGGTACTCGAGAGGAGGCAGAGAAATGGCTTGCCACTTCCTCCAGACTTGGACCCCGCTTTGGCAGCCTCGGCATCCTGCGGCTTCCCCACCTTCACTGCGAACCGGTACCCGCGCCCCTCGATCACCGGCTCGACATAAGCCTCCTTGCCCCGCTTCGTCGACAGCATGAAGGTCGAGACCAGCGGCACGTCGACGTCGGCGAAGGCCGGGTTCGGGCTCTTCACCGTGCGCGCCCACAGCCAGGCAATCACCGTCAGCTTGCGGCCCTGGTACTGCTTGAGGTCGGGCCGCTCCCGCACCATCTCGGCGGTGACCTCGACCGGCGGATACAGATGCCCGATGCGCCGCTCCGCCTCGTCGCGCATCCACTGCCCGTAGTAGCGCACGTCCTCGGCGAGCCCCTGGGCGCCGGTCCAGCCGCGTTCGATCAGCGACGCTTGGGCCGACGACCCGCCGGGCCGGGCCTCCGGGTTGACCGGCGGCCTGCCGGCGAACTTCGGCGGGATCTCGATCATCGCCTTGTTGATGAGCACCGCCACCGGGTTGAGGTCGCTGGCATGGGCCTCCAGCCCCAGGCGCTGCGCCTCCAGCGGCAAAGCGCCGCCGCCCGCGAAGGGGTCGTGGAAGGCCGGCAGCCGGTCCGGGTCGAACAGCTCGGCGGCGCGCGGATGCCCGGCATTTTCGGCGCAGGTGCGGCCCCAGCTCCGGCGGATCTCCGCCCGCGCCTGTTCCAGCAGCTCCTCGTTGGTGGTGTTCTCCCAGCGGACCAGCTCCTCGATGAGGCGGAACAACCGCTCCCGCTCCTGCTTCTGGTCCGCCTCGGTGGGGAACTCCTCGGGGCAGGCCGAGGGATCGTCCACCATCTGCGCGAAGATCACCGCCCGCGCCGCGGCCAGGGGCCGGCGCGCCCACCAGAGATGCAGGGTGCTCGGGTGCCCGTGCCGGATCGACTTCTCTCGCGCCGACGCGGCGTTGATGGCGTCGAGAGGCAGGGCGACCTCGATGAGCTTTTTGCGGTTGATGTTTCCTCTCCTTGCTCAGGTCAATCAGGACGGAAGGTGTCCGAGACCAGCACCTTCATGGCCCGCATACTCCAGGTCTGGCGACTCTTCCATGGCCGGCGGCTCTTCCATGCGCTGGTTCAGTTCGTGGGCCGAAATTTCTAGCAGCTCCGCAGCCTTGGCTTCGGAGACCGCGCCTTCGGCCAGAGCACGGAAGCACAGGCGCTCGAAACGTCGGGGCTCCTCCCTCTTCATGGCGAGGGGCTCCCGGTAGGGAGGCGTGCGCCAGCCTAATTGCGAGATGTCCTTGAACAGCCGCCGGTACAAGGTTTCGCTGAAGATTCCAAGATCCTTGCACCGATAGGTGAGTGCCTGAACGCTCACGCCGAATAGCTGCTTGAGGTCAAAGAGTTCCTCCCAGCCGATGGAACTGCGGCGCTTGCCCATGGCCGCCCACAGGGCCTCGGCGGGCATCGGGAATGCTCCGGCGAACCGGAAGGCGGCCCTTTCGGCATCTACCTTTGGGGCTACTTCCAGGACCAGATGTCCAAGCTCGTGCGCCATCGTCAACCGCTGCCGCTCTCCCCAGTCGCTGTCGTTCACAACGAGAACGGGAACCGGGATGCTGCCGGCGCGGCGCACCCGGGCCGTAAGCCCGTCGATCTTCCCGAGGGGACATGAAAGCACCTTGATACCGTGCTCTTCCATCAGCTCAACCAGATTGGGGATAGGGTCGAGTCCCAGGCCCCAGTACAAGCGGAGGCTGTGAGCGGCCCGATCGGCCTCCCCGGGGTCGCTGACGATAGGGTAGGGGGCTTCCCGGGGCTTGTCCCAGTTGATGCTGGTCAGCCCGAGAAACTCCTCGACCATGAGGTAGCGCTCCAGCAGATGCAGGACCTTTGCCTCGACCTGCGCCTCCTCACGCTTGCCCGTGATCTTCTTTTTTCGGAACTCGACCGCCTCCAGAACCATTTCCTGGTCACCGACCAAGTAGTCCACCGGGACCGAAAGGGCATCGGCCAGCGCAATGAGGATTCCTGAGCTCGGCATGGATTCGTCGCGCTCGTACTTGCCGATCGCCTGCGCCGTTACGCGGTTTCCGATGCGTTCCTCCAGGCCGCGAAGGGACACGCCGGCTGCGGTACGTGAGAGCTTGAGCCTCTGTCCGATCAAGATATCGCTCTCCGGCTGTGAGGGGCTAGGCAGCAAACTCCAAGGATAAGGAGGGAGAAATCAAACCCACATTATTCTTCATCGCCCAGTTCTTCCTGCCAAGCACGGTCAAAGTCCACGGGTCTGCTGAAATACAACTTGGCGTTATCGACGACGCAACGGAGTACTTCGAGGTCGTCAGCAGCCAAATCGCGAACGGAAAGAAACTCACGGACGCGATCCTCGGAGAGCCTGCCGTAAAGCTGGCCTACCGCCGCGTCACGGTAGGAGCCCCTGAATCAGTTTCTCGCGGCATTTGATCAATCGGACGGGCTCGGCGGCATCATGGAACCGTACTTTGTTTCGTTTGTCCCTCAATGCGTTCCGTTCCGCCTTGGTAATGCCGCCGCCGAAGGCTGCAATGGGGCGAAAGTTGACCGGCATCGTGTCCGGCACAAGCTGTTCCGCGGCGCGGGCACCTGCTTTGAGCTGTCCGACGACTTCGCTGGCGTCCAATTTCCCGCGCTTCAACTCCAGCGGCGCAAGCCAACCAGACTTGGCGGGGACTTCGGCGACGAACAGGTAGTCGCAGCGTGTCTGCTGGCGCTCAAGTGGAGAGCCGGGTTTGTCGAAATCGATGACCAGTCTCAGTTGCGGAGCACCTTGCAAGGAAACCGTGCATCCTTCCCTTCGCAGGCGTCCGCTCCTGACACAGGTGTTCTCGACTTTCCCTCGAACCGTCTCCACCAACCCCGTCATTCGGCATCTCCGATCCAACTTGAAATGTCGGCCCAGTCGTTGTGGAGGATCCGCGCGACCTCGTCGAATTCAGTTGGGTAGAGCCCGGAATCGTCGAGCCGGATTTCCCTTACAATCGAACCCTTGGGGCGGCGCTTCGGTTCGAACAGCCATGCCCCCACCTGGTCGGAACGAAGCGCGGATTCGCCCCGGGGGATTTCCTTGCGGCGGGCGGCGGGAAGTTCGGAGCGCCGCACAATGTTGGCGAGTTCCTCCAGCACCCACTCGCTGTGGGTGGTGACGATCACCCTGACCCCGGCTTTAACGAGCGCCGCAAGCTGGCGGGTGAACTCGACCTGCATGGCCGGATGCAGGTGCGACTCCGGCTCCTCTATAACCAAGGTCTCGCCGGATTGAACGACGTGGCGCAGGTACAGCACTACCGGCGCGAGTTCCGAGACCATCGACGATGCGTTCATCAGGGGCAGGGGTTTTCTCCATCCCGTTGGCTGGTAGGTGAAATGCGGATAGCCGATCGTCTCGGATCTATCGACGCGCACCGACCCCCCGAGAATAGCTTCTTCGATCCTCCCAGCGAGTAACCCGCCGTGCTGGGCAAACGGCGGACGGCTCCACCTCGAACCGACCCTTCCAATTTCAATCCGCGGACGGTCGATTTCGATCAACTGTTGCAGGAAATCCGCCAAAACACCCGAAAGCATTGGGGTGGCCGCTGCTGGCCGCAGACCTGTCATCGGCGCGCTTCCGATCATGGCGCTGACGACCACGCTGTGCGCGTGCATCACACCGGTGCGGCTAGCTGGAAGATAGAACGCGGGAAGATTCAGAGGACCGGCGAGTTCAGGCATCAGGACTGCTAACAGTGGGTCTATCCGGGTTTTTCAACGCCGAAACGTAAGTACGGAAAGTACCTGAGCCCTTGCTGTCCATCTGAGTACATGACAAGGCCATAGGTCGTTCCCTATGCTTGGTGTATCCCCATCAAGCACTCCCCAAGAAAGGGAAGGGAAGGCGACCTATGACCGCTATGAAGTTCGTCTCCAAGCTGTTCCAATTCAAGGGATTTCGCGCGGTGGGCGTGTGGTTCGAAGGACACGGGGAAGAAGCGGCCGTCGTGGTCGCGGTGAAGCCCCAAAGGAACGGGTGCCGGTGTCCCGAGTGTGGGCGCCGCGGCAAGATCGTACAGGTCATGGAGTTCCGCCGCTGGCGCGACGTCCGCGTTTGCGGCCGTACCCTCTGGTTGCACCACGCCCCTCGGGAGATCCGCTGCCCGACCCACGGCCGTCGCGTCGAGGAGGTGCCCTGGGCGGCGCCCTCGGCCCAGGTCAGCTACCGCTTCGAATACCTGCTGCTGAGGTACTGCCAGTGGATGACGCAGGCCGCCGCCGCGCGCCTGCTGGGTCTGGCCCCGTCGACCCTGTCCGACCAGCTGCACCGGCTCATCGAGCGCCGGCGTACGGGGCACCGCATCCGCCGGCTGAAGACCCTCGGCATCGACGAGATCTCCTACGCCAAGGGCCATAAATACGCTACCCTGGTCTACGACCTGGAACGCTCCCGTGTCGTCTGGGTCGGCAAGGGCAAGGCACGGAAGACCATCGACGCGTTTTTCCGGGACCATCTCAGCGCCTTCCAGAAGGACCGCATCCGCTGGGCCTGCTGCGACCTGAGCGAGACCTTCATCGGCGCCATCCGGCAGCATGGTCCCAACGCCGAGTTGGTCCTGGACCGATTCCACGTCGTCAAGGCCCTCAACGAAGCCGTCGACGAGGTGCGCAAGGAGCAGTGGCGGCAAGCCTGTGGCGAGGACCGCAAGCTGCTCAAGGGCCTGCGCTGGGTGCTGCTGCATCACTCCGCCCAGCGCTCGCGAAAGGATCGGCGCACGCTCCAAACCCTGGAGAAGGCCAACCGCCGCATCTACCGCGCCTGGCGCCTGAAGGACGAGTTCGAGCACTTCTGGCGCTACAAGGCGCGCTGGGCCGCCGAACGCTTCCTCAAGAAGTGGACGACGGCGGCCCTGCGCAGCCGCCTGCAGCCCCTGCGCAAGTTCGTCAACACGGTGCGCAAGCAGGCGGCCGGCATCACCGCCTTCGTCGACACGCACCTGACCAACGCCGCCGCCGAAGGGCTCAATCGCATTATCCGCATGGTCAAGAATCGAGCCAGTGGATTTAAAACTCTGGATGCCTTTGCCGACCTGATTTACCTGTGCGTCGGAGACCTCGATATCCCTGCGCAGATTCCGGCCCGATTCCGTACAGTATGAAACCCTAAAAATCTCATTGGGGAAACGCTATAAATACCACGTTGAAAAACCCGTATATAGCCCTAACAGTTCCCTGATCAACAGATCCAACTCTGCCTCTCTGTCGGGAGTAAACTCCGGTAAGTGAAGACGTTTCATCCACCAACGATTTTGTCCCTCGTCGACCTGGATGGACATCTCTTCTGGGATTTTTGTTTGGAATACATTCCCTCCCATTGTTGAGAAAGTCGATCTGAGCTCGAAAGGCGTTGAATCGTCCGGATTTTTTATTCGGAAAACAACAGCAGTGTCCTTGTTTCCTTTGCGTACCAGCCTGCTGATTTCGATACCGAAGCACCTGCTGATTTCGTTTCCGAGTTGGGGGCTCTCGGCTGTCAATATGGAACGAATAACCCCTGTTAATTCATCAGGTAAGGCAATGTGAGATTTCATTTCCCTTTTGCCCACAGTCTTTTGGGCCCATTTGTCAAAAGCGTCAAGCATTTCTTTAGAGAAATGGGGACTCAAGGAGAACCTGTTTTCCTTGAAACCGCTAAAAAATCGATGCAGCGCGTAGATCAGGATCGCAAGATAGGACTTGCCCGTGTTGCTCGGTCCGACAAACACCGTCAGGGGACGCAGATCGATCTTTGCCTCGACGATCGGTCCGAAATTCGATACTTCGAGTTCTGGCGGGGTTTGTGTAGCTGAATTACTCATTGTCGGTCTCCGTTACCGCGATCATTGATCAGGCGAGCGGGCTTCCGGTTTTGTCTCGCATTCATCACTTTGGCCACGCAGCTTTTTCGATTCACCGTCAGCTTTCCTGCCTCCAGGCGTTGATCTGCTCCTGCAGCTCCACCCGGAACCGCGCCATGTCTCCGCGCTTCGCTTCGGCCTCAGTCCGGCCTGCGATTCGCGCCACGTCCTCCGCGGCCCGGTCCAGTTCGTCCGCGAATGTCCGCAAGGTCGACTTCCCCATGTCCACCTGCCGTACCGAGCCTTCGAACAGCTGCTCGATTTCACGCATTCTTCTTTCCAGATCTGGAGCGGACAAGCCGAGTGCGTTGCCGTATTCCTGCGTCTGCCGGCCAAGGATCTCCCATACCCACTGCTCCGGCGACCCGTCCCCCGGAAGAAACAACGGCAGGGCGTTGTGTCCGTAATCCCCGGTAACCCCTTTGATCTTGTCCTCGAGATCTCGCGAGTCGCCGTCCAGCACCATGAGGAAGTCCCTCAACTTGCCGAACTTGCCCAAGGTGCGGATGTGGCCTGGAAACTCGTCGCGCCCGGTGTTTCTGCCGACGACGAAGTCGTCATGGCGCAGTCCCATTTCGGAGTTGAGCACGTCGAGAACGCCGCGAACGATGGCCTCGGCGACTGCGTCTTCGCAGAGAAAGGAGAGCTGATCGCGGGACTGCCCGTAAAGCGCCTTCTGGAAGATGTCCCGGTACGCGGGCATGACTCGGACTTCCGAGGTCGGATCCCGGTCGAGGAATATCCGGGCTTCGGGCGGGACGCTGTCCAGGACCACGGGGCTGTGAGAGGCGACCACGATCTGAAGCTTTTGCCGCAGCGCGATGCGCTGCAGCTCGAGCATGGCCTGCTGTTGCGTATACGGATGCAACCCGGCTTCCACCTCGTCGATGAGAACGAGCGCCCCCGGCAGGCGGGAAATGTCCTTGGAGATGCGGAGAACGGCGCGTTCTCCGGAGGACATGTGAAACTCGGAGTAGCTGGTTGGGTCATGCCCTTCGACTTCGGCAAACAACAGGTCACGGGTTTGCGCGCTGATGACCGAGAGCTTGCGGTAGCGGCGGGGCAGGATGCGATGGGCGAAGATCAGCAGGTCAGGCGTAAGTTCTTCCGTCTGAAACCGCTTTCGAGCAAGTTGCAGAAGGCCGCGCACCTCCGACGGATTGGTGAGATTCGCGAGAGTGCGAAGGTATAGTGCCCGTTGCGGTTGTCTTCCACCTTTTCGGCCCAGGAAGCTGCGACCCCATCTGAAGGAACGTCCCCTTTTCCAGGCCATGGCGTAGCTCCCGCCATCCTGGACATAGTCGAACTCCAGTTCGGTTCCCTCGACTGTGTCGGAAAGTTCCCCCTGTCGTCCGTGAGCGAAGTTGGGGAAGAGGCTGCTGGGGGCAAAGTCTCGCGGCCCCCGGTCGGGATCCTGATAAGCGCACGCGCAGGCGAACAGCACGGTGGACTTGCCGCAGCCGTTGGGACCTGCCAACACGCAGACGGGGTAGGGAAACGGTACTCGAAGATCCCGGATGCCGCGGAGGTGTTTGATGCGAGTCACGCGCAGGGAATCGCGGCGCTGGGCACCTTCTGCCCGCAACGCATCCCATATCTCGCGAAGTTGCCTGTCAATGAGTGGCATGAGGTTTCCTTTTCATGCGGGCCCGAATGTTCCGCCCAATATTATCGCGTTATCAGCCCGGTTGCCCCGGGCAGGGAGGATGGAGACAAGGCCGATCCGGATTTCGCGGTTAGGGGAAAGATCCGATCTCCCCAAATTTACGGACCACTCTGCAACCATCGAGACCGTCACCCCGGCGGCTCCGCCCGAGCAATCAGCTCCTCCAGCTTGTAATTCACGCTCGTCACCCCGAAGTCCGGCTCCCGCTGGAAGGGCTGGCGCAGGTAGTGCACCCGGTGCCGTCCATCCTCCAGGAACTCGACGATGGCGAGGATGAAGTCGTCCGGCTTGTTGAATGCCGTCAGGATCTCATTCTTCGTCACCGTGACGCTGTCTTCCCCGGTCGCCCGTCCCTTTACCTCGATGAAGCGCAGCCTTCCGGTTCCGGGCACCAGGCTCTCGATGTCGTAGCCGAGCTTCTCGAACTCGCGATCCACAGGTTCGAATCCCAGATCGCGCTCCACCTCCATGACGGCCGCCCGCGCCCGCGCGGCAGATGCCTGGGTGTCCGGTGACTGTCGCGGCGCCGGGCGTCCGCTCATTGCCGCGACAAGCCCTGCAGGCACAATCACGACTCCGCCGATGACGGCCGGGGGCAAGGCCGAGATCTGCTCTTCTCCGTCGAGTTGCGCCGTGCGCCGGTGCAGGCGGTCCTGAAGATCGTCGGCGCGACGGCGTGCCTCACCTGAGTTGAGCCGTGCCCCCGCCTTTCCCGCCTGCTCCTCCAGCCTGAGCTGCTCGGCACGGTGGTCCCAGTAGGTGATCTCCTTGGTCAGCCGTTCCTTGACCGCGGCGCGGGTCTTCCCAACCGATGCCAGGCGCCGGTCGCGCACCTCGGAGACATGCTCCGGCACGATGTGAGCGATTGCTTCGCCGCGCGCCTGCTGCTCCAGGTCGCGGGTGATCCAGGCGCACTCGGGGCGGGCGAGGATCTCGTCCGCCACCGGTTCATCGTCGGTGAGCGGCCGGTAGTCGAGGTACGGGGCGTTGTGGAGGTGGCGGGTCTTTCCCGCGGCGTCGACTTCAACGTACAGCATGCGCCGGGAAATGACGCGGGCCTCGCCCCCCGGCAGGGAGCTGCCGTCGCGGATGGAGTGTTCCAGGGTGAACAGCACCCGGGTCTCGGTGCCGGGGTCGCGGTCGTCGACGAGCACCGTCCCCCTTTTCAGGAGATCGCCCTGCCGTTCCAGGGTGAGGTCGAGCACGGCGTCGAGCAACGGGTGTCCCGGGCAGACGAAAGCGGCCGGCGCCTTGCCTTGCGGGGTGAGGAACTGTTTGTCGAAAGCGATGCGCTCGTACCGCCGCAGCACCGGTTCTCCGACGCCGATCTGGCGGTCGCGGTGGCGCACCGGGGCAGGGACGTGGGTGACCTCGTAGCGGCCCGACTCGCGGCGGCGGGCGGCTCCGCCGAGGCGCCGGAAGGCTTCGAGGAAGAACGACTCGATGTAGTGCGGTTGCAGTCGGCGGGCCTCGGCGCGCTCCATCTCTTCGCGCACGCGGGCTACCCGGGTCGAATCCATGGCATCGTGGGCCAGCGCCTGCTCCTCGATCAGGCTCTCCAGGTGCGGGCGGTCCACCGCTGCGCTCACCGCCTGCTCCAGGCGTGCCCGCACTTCCGGCCGGTCGCCGTAGCGGATCGCCTCGATCAGCAGTTGGCGCAGCGGGCGGCCCTCGAACTGCAGCTTGCCGAGCACGTCGAAGACCTGGCCGCCGAGGGCGAAGCGGGCATTCTCCAGCTTGTCGAGCAAGGTGCGGTACACATCCCCCTCGCGGGTCTCTTCCGCCACTAGGTTCCACAGGTGGCAGACCTCGGTCTGACCGATGCGGTGGATGCGGCCGAAGCGCTGCTCGATGCGGTTCGGGTTCCAGGGCAGGTCGTAGTTCACCATCAGGTGGGCGCGCTGCAGGTTGATGCCCTCCCCGGCCGCGTCGGTGGCGAGCAGCACCTGCACCTGCGGGTCGTGCAGGAACGCTTCCTGGGCTTTGCGGCGGTCCTCGCGGCCCATGCCGCCGTGAATGACGACGATGGCGTCGGGCCGGCCCAGCAGGGTTCCGATGCGTCTTTCGAGGTAGGTGAGAGTGTCCCGGTGCTCGGTGAACAGGACCAGCTTCTGGTGAGGGGAGGCAACGGGGGGCGGGATGTCGCCGCTGCCGGGCGGCCTGGCTTTATCGCTGGTTCCGCCCCCGATGCCCGCGGGAGTGAAGATTTCCCCCAACAGGTTGGAGAGCTCCCGCCACTTGGTGTCGCTGCCGCTTCGACGAATCTCCGCGGCCAGTCCTTCGAGATGCTTCAGGGAGGCGATCTCGGCCTGGAGCTCGGCGATGGTGCTCGCCGCGGTCGCCTGGTCCAGCACTTCCGCCTCGGCGGCCTCGACCTCTTCGTGCGGGGCATCGTCGAGATCCTCGACGTCCTCTCTATCAAAGGCCGGGCCGGTGTCTGTGAGGCCCTGCGGTGTCGTCGCGCCCCGTTGCAGAAGGGTCAGCTCCCGCTGGCGGCTCTCCAGGCGCTCGCGCCGCCGCCGCAGCGAGTGGTAGATCGCCTCCGGCGAGGAAGCGAGGCGCCGCTGCAGGATGGTGAGGGCGAAACCGACGGTGCCGGCACGCCGGTCGTTCTGCAGGGCCTCGGCGCGGTTGAACTCGCCGCGCACGTACTCGGTAACCTCCCTGTACAGGTGGGCTTCCGGGTCGGTCAGCTTGTAGGGAACGGAATAGGCGATGCGTTCGGGGAACAGGGGCCGCCCGTCGAACTTGAGCAGGTTCTCCTTCACCATGCGGCGCATCAGGTCGGAGACGTCGACCTGGTGGACGCCGTCGCGGAAGCGGCCCTCGAAGCGGTCGCCGTCGAGCAGGGCGAGGAAGAGCTGGAAGTCCTCCTCCTTGCCGTTGTGCGGGGTCGCCGTCATCAGCAGGAAGTGGCGCGTCAGGCCGGACAGCAGCCGCCCGAGCTGGTAGCGCTTGGTGTACCTGATTTCTCCCCCGAAGAACGACGCCGACATCTTGTGCGCCTCGTCGCAGATCACCAGGTCGTAGCGGCAGTCCGGGGCACCGAGCTTGGCGTGGATATCCTCGTTGCGGGCCAGCTTGTCCAGCCGCGCGATGGCGAGATCGGTTTCGAGAAACCAGTTGCCGGTGCGCGCCGCCTCCAGCTTGTCGTTGGTCAGGAGGTCGAAGGGGAGATCGAAGCGGCGGTAGAGCTCGTCCTGCCATTGCTCGACCAGGCTTCCCGGGCAGACCACCAGGCAGCGCTCGAGGTCGCCGCGCGCGATCAGCTCCTTGATGAGCAGCCCGGCCATGATCGTCTTGCCGGCGCCGGGATCGTCGGCGAGCAGGAAGCGCAGCGGCTGCCGAGGCAGCATGGCCTCGTACACGGCGGTGATCTGGTGCGGCAGCGGCTCCACCAGGGAGGTGTGCACCGCGAGGACGGGATCGAACAGGTGGGCGAGGCGAATGCGGCGCGCCTCGGATACGAGTCGGTACGCGGAGCCGTCGCCGTCGAAGCTCCAGGGTCGCCCCTGCTCGACGACTTCGATGCGGGCCTCGTCGTGGCGGTAGAGAATCTCCTCGGCGATCCCGCCCGAGGGCGGGCGGTAGATCAGCGTCAGCGCTTCGGAGCCGTGCCACTGCACGCTTACGACCTCGACCGTGCCGTTCGAGAGAATGCCGCGCACGGCAGCGTCGGGCTGAAGTTCTCTTCGAGCTTCAAGGACCTGCTCTCCGATTGGGAACGGCCAACCCCGGATGCGAGGTCAGCGTTTTCTTGGCCCTGCGTGCTATTATTGGCCCTGCGTGCTATTAAATGAAGGGGGCAGAAATGATTGCCACCAAGAAGGTAGGGAAACGGACGCTGATCCCGTCACGGGCTGACGATGGGAGATCAACGTCGAGTCGAGAAACTGCTACACGACACGAGCAACCTGTCCTCCTTCGAAGCCGGACGGCGAGCGGAGCTAGCGTTCCAGGCCTGCCGGGATGGCTTGAAGGCTGAATGCCATCGGCCGCGCCCTGAAGCCCAAGGTTTTCTGCGTCGGCGAGCTCGCTGATCAGGGGGCCGGCCATCCCGACTCCGGAGTCGCGCCGGGGTGCAGATGGCCGTTTGCGGGCGCGGCTTCGAGACCACCTCTCGTGGCGGCTCGGGGCTCGGCATCCGACCGGAAGGCCGGGGCCGCCAGTGCCACGAGTGGGCCGAGGATCAGGCGGCTTATTCGCTCTCGACGGTGCGCTTCACTTCAAGGATGATGGTCGCAGGCTTGTCGGGCATGGCGGTGGGGCCTTCTACAATGCAGGTGAGCGGAACCGAGTCCTCCTCGGCCGCCCGGACGACTGGCGCAGACGCCGCAAAGGGTGTGACAAAGGGCCCCTTGTACGACTCGGCCTGGGTGATGTCGACGCGGTAGCCTATATCGGCCATCGCCTGAATGGTGATCGCGCTGAGCGGGTTGTGCGGTAACAAACGGTTGAAACGGGTTGTCATGAGTTCGTCGTCGAGCACGTTCTCACGCCAGTGACTGTCAGCTGCGCCCGGTATCCCGTTGTTTTCCACCGGCACCTTCGCGCCTGTGTAGGCCGCCCCGCCGCTGGCATTGAAGGCTGCAATCGCCAGCGGACCTGAGAAGTGCGTGTCGGGCGCGGGAAAGACGGGGTTGTTGAGGGAAGGGTCATGCAGCAGGTTGTGCCCTCGCCACAGCCAGGAGGCAAAACCCAGAGTGTGTCCCATCTCGTGCTCCATGACATCCGCCAACAGCTCGTCTGAGAGACTGGGCAGGTTGTCCCCGTTGAGCCTCAGTCGCGCTATGCAGGGCAAGAAGGACGGGTCGCGTAGGATGATCGTCCGGGCGTCAGCCAGAGTACCAACACCCAATCCCACGTTGTCACCGATTTCCACGAAAATCAGCAGATCATCGATTTTGTCGGGGATGGTGGCCGTTGGGAAAAATTCCTCCACGTAATCGCGCTCTTCTTCCGTAACGGGATGGTAGGGAATGCTGTGCGTGATGATGCGCTCCCAACGGGTCGCCGCCGCTTCTGCCGCCGACCGGTGTTTTGAGGAAATCGCGCCGACGAAAACGAGGTCGATGTCAAAAGAAGGGGTTCCGGTGGTCGTCGCCTCGACGGTCCCGGAGCGGCTGGTCGCGCTGCCGTTGCAATCCGCCCCGATGTACCCGTAATCCGCTTGGTAGGTGGTGCCCGGCTCGAAAAAATCAGGCTCTGAGAGGGTCTCGGATATGGAAATATCCTGACCCTCGTTCGTGGCGGTAAAGCACCCTGTGGCCCACGGTCCGACAGGCGTCTTGTGCCGGATTCTGACCTCGTAGGCGCGGGTCTCGCTGGCCGCGAAGTCATCTGTGAATCCGATGGTAAAGTCATCTCCGCTGATGCTCAGGGTGGGCGCCAATAGGGTGGTTGCCTGTATGGTCGCGTCGAAGGTGGCGGCGGCGGTCCCGCCGTGGGGATCGCGCGCGGTTACCGTAATCGTCGCAGTGCCGGCGGCCACCGGCGTGATCCTGACGGCAAAACCGATCATCTCTACGGTCGCGACGGTCTCGTCGCTCGACGTGGCCGTGTACTGCAGGATGAGATCGGGACCATCGGGATCGGAAAACACAGAAAGCGCATACGCGATTTCGACGGCCCCGCCTACCGTGCCGGTCACCGCGTCAATGGCGCCATCGACAACCGGGGCCTCGTTGGGGATGGTTATCTCGGATACCGGCGACCACTCGCTCAAGCCTTCGCCGCTCAACGCCTGAATTCTCACTTCGTAGGTTGTACCATTGATCAAGCCGGGGATATCTGTCTCCCAATCACCCTCGTCGGATACAATCAACAAGATCGAGTTCTCAAAGAGAGGGGAGCTTTCCCTGGCGCGAAACTGTATTTCGTAGCCGCCGATGTCAGGCCCGGTATTCGCCGGCGTGCCGCCCGGGCGCACCTCGACGATATATTTTTCCTCCTCGAGCCGGGTCGTCAGCAGGGGGGCTGGCGGCCTGCCCGGCGGTTCCACGACGTTCACAACCTCGACGGTAATTGTCTGTGTCGCCGTCCGCACCCGGTCGCCCGTGCCGCTGGTCGCTTCGACCGTGAGGGAATATGAATTGTCCTCGCCCGTGTCCATTGGGCGATCATGGTCGGCGCCCTCATTCCCATCGAAGGTCAATGTCCCCCCGCGGGTGATCGAGAAATGCGCCTGATCGTCGCCGCCGGTAATCGCATAGCCGGTGACGTAGTCCCTGACGTCGGCATCCGTGGCGATTACCGTGCCGGCCATGGTTTCGTTTTCGTCAACCTCGAAGGTGGATTCACTGGTGAAAACCGGCGGGGCATTGGCATTGTCGGGCATCTCCAGAACAGTGACCTGCACGTCGTCTGCGGTGACGCCCTGATAGTCCCCGCTGCCGCTGACCGTGTGGCTCACCGTGACCATGTCATCGACTGTGTTATCGTCCATGCCGGCGGTTACTGTTACTGCTTGCGGCTCGTCGTAATTGCTTGCCGTGAAGGTCAGTTGCAGCGGGTTCGCCGAGATATTCGACCCCGACGGCACCGTCACCCCGACGGTCACGTCTGCGGTTGGTTGCACGTTCAGCACGATCGAATAGGTGTTGCTGCCGTCTTCCGGTACGGACAGCGACGTCGGATAGATCGTCACCGGTTGGACGGCGATCACTTCCAGCGGCAGGTCGGCGGATTTGACGAGTTCGTAGCCGAGATGGTCTAAGGGCAGTGGCGGCAACCGCTTGATATCCGCGGTGACGGCCGCGCCCGCGCCCGGCGGGCGGGAGACGGCGAGAGGCTCGCTTTCCAGGGTGCCCGCGGCAATGGCGATGGTCTGTTCGCCGCTGGCGATGGAGCCGTTGGCAACCCGCACCGGCAGGACCATTTCAAAAGGCGCGCCCGTGTGCGCCGTGGCTTTGAACTGGTCTGTCCCAGCCGGTTCCAGCGAAACAGTGATGGGGAGGGGACTGACTGCATTGTCATTCAGGTAGAGTATTGTCAGTGCGGCCAGTCCGGAGAACACACCGGATGGCAGCGTCTCAAGTTTGTTGTTGGAAAGGTCGAGATGGGTCAGTTCCGTCAGCCCCGAGAACAGGTCCGCAGGCAGCGTCTCGAGGTAGGTGAATGAAAGGTGGAGTGTCCTCAGTTCCGTCAGCCCCGAGAACAGGTCCGCAGGCAGCGTCTCAAAGCCGTTGCTAGTCAGGTGGAGCTCTTCAATCGCGGTCAGCTGTGAGAACACACCCGATGGCAGCGTCTCGATTTCGTTGCCACTCAGGATGAGTCTTGTCAGGGCGGTCAGCTGTGAGAACACACCCACAGTCAAGCTGCTGATCTGGTTACCACTCAGGTCAAGAAATTCAAGCGACGATAGCCCTGAGAATACACCTACCGGCAGACTGCCGAGGTCGTTGTCCCACAGGTTGAGCTGTTGCAGGGCGGTCAGCCCGGAGAACAGGCCCGCCGGCAGACTGCCGAGATCATTGAAATTCAGGTTGAGCTGTTGCAGGGCGGTCAGCCCGGAGAACACACCCGCCGGCAGACTGCTGAGGTCATTGGTATGCAGGTTGAGCTCTTGCAAGGCGGTCAGCCCGGAGAACAGGCCCGTCGGCAGACTGCTGAGGTCATTGGTATGCAGGTTGAGCTCTTGCAAGGCGCTCAGCCCGGAGAACACGTCCGCCGGCAGCGTCTCAAAGTCGTTGTTAAACAGGTGGAGCTTTTGCAAGGCGGTCAGCTCAGAGAACGCGCCCGCCGGCAGCGTCTCAAGGTCGTTGTTACCCAGGTTGAGCTCTTGCAAGGCGGTCAGCCCGAAAAAATCGCCCGCCTGTAGTGCTGAGATGTCCCTGAATCTCAAATCGAGGGAGGTAATTTCGGCCAGGTGGTCCGCGGTCACATCGCCGCAATTGCTTACGGGGGCTTGCGCCACGATCTCGTCGCGCACCTGCTCGGTGCGGCCGCAAATGCCACCGGTCCGGAGCGTGGCCCCATTGACCGAATTGGACCACGCGCCCTTCCCTTCGTCGTTCTCCGCCTGTATCCGGACCTGGTAGGTGCTGCCCGAACTCAAGCCCGTGATCGTGCGGGTCAGGGACGGGCCGGTGTCCGGCCAATCGGTGAACGCGCCGCTGTCGCGGTATTGTACATGGTAATTGGTGATGTCGGGCCCGGTGTTGGCTGGCTCGGTCCAGGTCGCGGTGAGGCTGCTCTCGGTCTCGTCGCTCACCGTGGGCGGATCGGGCTTCCCCGGCGGTTCGTCGACGTCCTCCACGGTGACGGTGATCGTCTGCGTTCCCGTCATCTCCCGGGTCCCGGCGCCGCCGGTCGCCGTGACCTCCACGATGTATTCGTTGTTGCCCCCCGCATCCGCCGGCCTTTCGAAGTCGGGGGCGTCCTTGAAGCGCAACTGGTTCGTGCCGGCGATTTCGAACCGGCTCCCGTCGGCTCCGCCGGTGACCTCGTAGCCGGTGATGCCGTCGTTCCTGTCGGCGTCCTGGGCGGTCACCCGGCCGACGGACTGCTCGTTTTCATCGACCTTGAAGGCATCGTCGCTGGTGAAGACGGGCGGTTCGTTCACGTCGGTGACGGTGACGGTGATTGTCTGCTGTGCGGTCAGGGCGCGGCCTCCCGCGCCGCCGGTGGCCGTGACCGCGACGCTGTACTGGTTGTTTCTGCCGTTGTCCGCGGGATCCTCGAAGTCGGGGGCGTTCTTGAAGGTCAACGCGCCTCCGCTGTCGATCTCGAGCAGGTCCCGGTCAACACCGCCGGTGATGGTGTAACTCGTGATACCGTCGGCACTATCCTCATCGCGGGCGACCACTTCGCCGACCCTCGTGCCATTTTCTACCGTCTCGAAGGTTGCGTCGCTGGTGAACGCCGGCGGCTCGTTGACGTCGTTCAGGTTTATCAACACGAGGATGGCGCCTTCGCCGCTATGCCCGTCGGTTGCTTTCACACTCACAACATAGCGGGGCGTCGTCTCGTGATCGTAGGTCTGGTCCGATTTGGTCCGAAGTTGCCCGCTGCGCGAGTTGATGGTGAAGGCATCCGCATCCGTGCCTTCGAGGCTATAGGTCAGCGTAGTATTCTCCGGGTCGGTGGCACTTACCGGATCGCCGACGTCCTGCACGCCCGTGGTGTTCTCGTCGAGGGCGCGCGTGGCGCTCGACCCGTCGGTGAAGACCGGGGGCTCATTGGCGCCGGTGCTTCCCGTGCCCGACGGCGACCAGTCGCTGGCCCCTTCGTCGTTGTGCGCCTTCACCTGCACCTCATAGCTCGTGCCCGGGCTCCGACCGGTGATGGTCGCGGTGCGTTCCGCGCTATTGTGTGTCCAGGGGGTAAAGCCGCCGCCGCCCCCTTCGCGGTATTGCACGTCGTAGTCGTCGATGTCGGGACCGGTGTTGGCCGGCTCGTCCCAGGTCACGGTCAGGCTGGTTGATGAGGCCGGTATGACGCTGGGTGCTGCCGGGTCCCCGGGCGGTTCCTGTTCGTCTATCAGGTTGATGGTCACCTCGATGGTATTGCTGCCGCCCTGACCGTCCTCTACGCGCACGATCACGACGTAGCTGGGCTTCTCCTCGTAGTCGTAGGTCTCGCCCGATTGGGTCTGAAGCTGGTTGACATCGAGAGTGAAGGAGGCCCGGTCCGTGCCTTCCAGGCTATACGTCAGCGTCCCTCCGTCGCGGTCGGTGGCGGTTATCGGGTTGCCGATGTTGTGGGCGCCGGTCGTGTTCTCCGCCAACCTGCGCGTGGCGCTCGGACCTTCGTTGAACGTGGGGGCCTGGTTGGCGACGGTCCGTCCATTCCCCGATGGCGACCACGGGCTCGTGCCTTCGTCACTGATCGCCTGCACCTGAATCTCATACGAGGTGTCCGACTCCAGGTTCGCAATCGTCGTCGTCGTGCGTATGCCATCATGTGCCGCCGCAGTGAAGGCGCCGCTGCTGCCTTCGCGGTATTGCACATTGTAATCGGTGATGGGCGGCCCGGTATTGCTCGGCTCGGTCCACCGCAGGGTCAGACTCGTCAGCGTCGAGGCCGTCACCGAGGGCCGGTCGGGTCTTTGCGGCCGTTCGTTGTCGTCATCGGTTATGTCAATCGTCACCGCGATGGTGGCGCGGCCCCCCTGCTCGTCCTGCGCTTCCACCGTCACCGAATAGCGATTTCGCGCCTCGTAGTTGTACTCAACGCCGGTCTGTGTGCGCAGCTGGCCGTTGTTTGGATCGATGGTGAACGAGCTCGCGTCCCGTCCGGAGAGGCTGTAGGTCACCGCGCCGCCCTCGGGATCGGCCGCTCTTAGCGGGGTGCCGATGTCCCGATCGGGCGGGGTGTTCTCCGCCAGGCTGCGGGTGGCGCTGCCCCCCTCGTCGAAGACCGGCCGCTGGTTGGCGCTGGTCGTCCCGAAACCCGAGGACGACCAGGCACCCGTGCCTTCGTCGTTGGTCGCACGCACCTGCACCTCGTAGCGGGTGTTCAGGTCCAGGTCCGTGATGGTTGTGCTCGTGCCGGAGCCGCTGTGCGGCCAGGGGAGGAAGGAGCCGCTCTTGCGGTACTGCACGTCGTAGCCGTCAACGCCGGGGCCGGTGTTGGCCGGCTCGGTCCAGGTCACGGTCAGGCTCTTCGAGTCGCCCGGCTCGACCCGGGGCCGGGCCGGCGCCTCGGGGGGCTCGTCGACGTCGGCCACATAGATGGTCACGTCAATGGAGGCGGCGCCGCCACGACGGTCGTCTGCCTCCACCGTCACGGAGTAGCGGTCTTTATCCTCGTAGTCGTAGGTGACGCCTGACCGGGTGCGAAGCTGACCGTTGCTTGTGTTCAGCGTGAAAGAATCGGCATCGTCTCCGCTCAACCGGTAGGTCAGTCGGTCCCGGTCTTCATCGGTGGCGCTGATGGGGTGCTGGATGTCTTGTCCTCCTGCCGTGTTCTCCGCCACGCTGCGGGAGGTGCTCGGTCCGTCGTTGAAGGCCGGAGCCCGATTGGGACCCGGCGGAGGTGGAGGTGGTGGTGGAGGCCGCGGAGGGGTTACCGGGCCACCACCATTATCACTGCTCGAGCCGGGCGGGGGCCTGGGCGGCCTGGGGGCGGTTTGGGCTCCACGGTGACTCCGAAGCTCAGGGCCGCTTCCAGGCCTTCGGGGTCGCGGGCGGTCACCGAGATCCGGGTCTGCCCGATGCTCTTGGGGGCGATGCCCATCCCGGTCCCCTCGACGGCCGCGGTGGCCACCGCCTCGTTGCTCGACGCGGCCGTGTAGGTCAGCACGTCTCCTTCGTCCGGGTCGGTGAAGGCGGTGGTCAGCTCGACCCGGTCCGGGCGGTCGATGCGGATCTTGCGGTCGGCCAGGGCTTTGGCCACCGGGGGGCGGTTGGCCGGGTACACGGTCACGGCCACCGGCAGGGTGGCGGCCCGGCCCCCCTCGTCGCGGGCGGTGACCGCGATGGTCACCTGTCCGGGGGTTACCGGGGCGATGGTCAGCACCGAGTCGGCCAGACTCGCGGCGGCGACCGCCCCGTCGCTGGAAGTGGCGGTAAGGGTCAGGGTACTCCCCTCCGGGTCGCGGAAGCGGCCGGACAGGTTCAGGGTCGCTGGTTCCCCCTCCACCTTGAGGATCTGCGCCGGCAGGCCGGCGCCCAGGGTCAAGCCGTACGGCTCCTTCAGGCCGGAGGTGACCAGATCTTCCACATCGGAGCCGTTCAGGTTGGCGCGCTGGATCTTGTCGGTGCCGTAGTCGGTCCAGTACATCTTGCCGCCGGAAAGATCGAGGGCGATCGCCTGGGAGGTCCGCAGGCCCTCGGTAACCAAGTCTTCCACCTCGGAGCCGTCGAGATTCGCGCGCTGGATCTTGTCCGTGCCCCAGTCGGGCCAGTACATGCGGCCGTCTTCCAGATCGAGAGCGATCCCCCGGGGCTGGTTGAGGCCGGTGACCAGGTCTTCGACTTCGGAGCCGTCGAGGTTTGCCCGTTGGATTTTGTCCGCCCCCCAGTCGGTCCAGTAGATCTTGCCCTCCCCTAGGTCGAGGGCCAGGCCGTAGGGTTCGTTCAGACCGGTGGCGACGAGGTCTTCGATTTCGGAGCCGTCGAGGTTGGATCGCTGGATGCGGTCGGTCCCCCAGTCGCTCCAGTAGATCTTGCCGCCGCCCAGATCGAGGGCGATCCCGAACGGCTCCTTCAACCCCTCGGTCACCAGGTCTTCGACCTTTGAGCCGTCGAGGTGGGCGCGCTGGATCTTGTCGGCGCCGCTGTCGGTCCAGTACATGCGGCCGCCGTCCCGGTCGAGGGCGAGGTCCCGGGGCTGCATGAGCCCGGTGATCAGGGTGCGGATGTCGCTGCCGTCGAGCTCAGCGCGCTGGATGCGGTCGGTGCGCGCGTCGGTCCAGTAGAGCCAGGGCACGGCGAGCGGGGGCTCGTTGGAAGCCTGCACGGTGACGGTGAAGGTTCGGGTTGCCTGCAGGCCCCCCGGGTCGCGGGCGGTCACGGTGACGGCGGTCTCGCCGACGGCCAGCAGCCGTAGAGTCACCAGGGAGTCGGCGGCTTCCGCCGTGGCCACCGCTTCGTCGCCGGAGGAAGCGGTGTAGGTCAGGGCGTCTCCGTCCGGGTCGCTGCCGGCAAGCGCGAGGGTCAGCGAGTCGCCGATCGCCGCGGTGCGGTCCGCCAGCGGCTCCAGGGCAGGGGCCTGGTTGTCCGTGGACAAAGTCCGGGCAAGGGCCAGGCCCCGGGGACTCAGCAAGCCCTCGGTCACCAGGTCTTCGATGTCGCTGCCATCGAGGTTGGCGCGCTGAATCTTGTCGGTGCTGCTGTCGGCCCAGTAGAGCTTGCCCGCAGAAACGTCGAGGGCCAGGCCCCGGGGGGTGCCCAGGCCGGTGGTCACGAGGTCCTCGACCTCGGAGCCGTCGAGATTCGCCCGCTGGATGCGGTCGGTGCCGCTGTCGGCCCAGTAGAGCTTGCCGGCCGCTGAGTCCAGGGCCAGCCCCCGGGGTATCTGCAGGCCCTCGGTCACCAGGTCTTCGATTTCGCTGCCGTCGAGCTCAGCGCGCTGGATGCGGTCGGCGCCGCTGTCGGTCCAGTAGAGCTTGCCGCCGGCCGGATCGAGGGCCAGCCCCAACGGGGTCCGCAGGCCGGTGACGAGATCCTCGATTTCGGTTCCGTCGAGGTTGGACCGTTGAATCCGGTCGGTGCCGTTGTCGGTCCAGTAGAGCTTGCCGCCTGCCGCGTCGAGGGCCAGGGCCAGGGGGATCTGCAGGCCGGCGGTCACCAGGTCCTCGACTTCGGAGCCGTCGAGATTAGCCCGCTGGATGCGGTCGCTGCCGTAGTCGGTCCAGTAGAGCTTGCCGGCCGCTGAGTCCACGGCCAGGCCGCGCGGATTGACCAGGCCGCTGTCGACGACGTCCTCGACCCCGGAGCCGTCCAGGTGGGCCCGCTGAATGCGGTCGCTGCCCGCGTCCGTCCAGTAGAGCCGGTTGACGGCCCCGAGGCTTCCGGCCCCGACGACGAGCACGGCGAAGCGCTGCACCGCCTCCAGGCCCTCCGGGTCGCGGACGGTCGCGGTGATCGTGGCCCCGCCCGCGGACAGCGCGTAGACCGTCAGCAGGGAATCGGTCACCTCGACCCTGGCTACCGCCTCGTCGCTCGATGAAGCCGCGTAGGTCAGGGCGTCGCCGTCCGGGTCGCTGGCGGCCGCCGCCAGGGTCAGAGTGTCGCCGGCCGCCGTGGTCCGGTCCGCTATAGGCGCCAGGACCGGGGCCTGGTTGCCGGGGGCAACGGTCCGGACCAGGGCCAGGCCCCGCGGACTCAGCAGGCCTTCGGTCACCAGGTCTTCGATTTCCGTGCCGTCGAGATTGGCCCGCTGGATCCTGCCGGTGCCGCTGTCGCTCCAGTAGAGCTTGCCGGCCTCCACGTCGAGGGCCAGGCCCCGGGGACTTTGCAGACCCTCCCTCACCAGCTCTTCCACCTCGGAGCCGTCGAGGTTGGCGCGCTGGATCCGGTCGGTGCCGTTGTCGCTCCAGTAGAGCTTGCCCCCGGCCGCGTCCAGGGCCAGGCCCCGGGGACTTTCCAGGCCCTCGGTCACCAGCTCCTCCACCTCGGAGCCGTCCAGGTTGGACCGCTGGATCTTGTCGGCGCCGCTGTCGGTCCAGTAGAGCTTGCCCGCGGCCGTGTCGAGAGCCAGGCTCAACGGCGTCTGCAGGCCGGTGACGAGGTCTTCCACTTCGGAGCCGTCGAGATTGGCGCGCTGGATCTTGTCCGTGCCATTGTCGGTCCAGTAGAGCTTGCCCGCGACCGTGTCCAGGGCCAGCCCCAAGGGGATGCGCAGACCGGTGGTCACCAGGTCCTCCGCAGTTGTAATGTTGTAAGTTGCTGTTAATTCGTAACTTGAAAAATAACCCGAGAGCCGTTATACCAGCAGTTATCACTCGCGGGGGATTTTTTGGGTCGCGCTGTCCAGACGGGAGTTTAAGGTTGGGTTGCTACGGTTCGTGCGGTTTCAAAGAGCTTCTTTGACGGGGCCGCATCGTCGTCTCCCAGTTCCGATAGTATTGCCACTCAATTTTGCCGTCGAACCTCTTTAAATCCCCCCCCAGGGTTTTGGGCCCTCAACCGACGTTTCGCGGCGGCCCAAGATCGATTTCGAGGGAGACTCGTTTTCAAATATTGGCGACGATTCGTGCCCTGGGTTCTGATCCTCAGCGCAGGCCAAAAAAGCAGCGCGACGAGCGAAAGGGAGACGATGACATCAGGAAATAAAAAAGGGGAACTGCCCACTTCAGGCAGTTCCCAAAAAAGACCGACCTACCCCGTGATCTCAGGAGCCGGAAGGAACCTCGCTGTCATCTGGGGTGGTCAACCGCTTCTGAACCACGGGAAGGCCCACGTCGATACACTCCCGGACCGTCTCGGCCAGCGACCAACCCGCCCGGTCGGCGACCTCCTCGACGGCTTCTTTCGTGGCTTCGGTCACGGCGGCACTCAACTGCCCGGGATAGTGGGACCTGCGTCGGTATATCTTCTGTTCTCAGCCATTGTTCATTGGTTTTACATATTCATTTAGGAGATGGGATGCCGATGCTCTTTCTCCCCCTTGGCCTGGCGATGGAGGCCACCCCAAAAAGCCAGGTTTAAAGGGTTTGCGGATCATCCCCAATCACATCCCATCTCCCGGATTTTTCTGGAAAGAAAGAAGGGTTGGGAGGGAGACGACGAATGGTCTCCCTTCCCAACCCCCTCTGTATCCGTACCCACACTTCTACTTCAGCAACAGCATCTTTCTGACCTGCGCGAACTCTCCCGCCCGCAGGCGGTACAGGTAGATCCCTGAAGACACCGCGTGGCCACGGTCGTTGGTCGCGTCCCACGTGAAGGCGTAGCGACCTACGCCCTGATGCTCGGCCACCAGGGTTCGCACCTTCTGGCCGAGCGAATTGTAAACCACCAACTCCACGTCCGACGCCTGAGGAAGCGCGTATTTGATCGTGGTCTCCGGGTTGAAGGGGTTCGGGTAGTTGAACCCCAGAGCGTACACCTCCGGCAGCGTCTCCATCTCCACCGGGGCCGGCAAGGCCAAGGCGTTGACGGCAAAGGTACCGTCGCGGACCTGGCCTTCGGTGACCCTGATGAAGCCGGTTTCGAACTCCCTGAGAGCGCGGAAAACCACATCCACGGCCACCGTGCCTTCCGAGACGGCATCCCCGTAGGCGACAATGGCCCGTTTCCCGTCGGCTGCGCCCAGGACCTGCGGTAAGGCCAAGGGGCCCTCGCCGAGGCCGTTGTCGGCTGCCACGGCGCGGACGACCTCCAGCTCCTCGCCGTTGAACTCGAGCTGGAAACCGTAGCCCTTGAGCAGACCGAAGTCGCTCAGGTGCAGGGTCAGGACGAACTCCTCCCCGACCTTAGGCATCGGGACACCCCCGTAGAAATCCAGCCGCGTCTGCTCGTTGCGGCCGGCTCGCAGCGGGATCACCTTCCCGGTCGAGGCCGTCTGACGACCGAAGTTCTGGGCAAACACCGCCAGTGATTCCCAACCGATCGACTGGTTCGAGGCCAGATCGAAGGCCGGGTCCCACTCGGCATCCGTCGCCGTGAACCCGTAGTTATCGGCGAAGTGGAAGAAGTCGTCGAACCCGACTGTCCGGTCGGCTCCGAACAGACCGAAGACGTACTTGCCGGTGACATCCACCTCCCGGTTACGGATGGCCATAGCCGATTGTTCTTCGGAGGTGGTTTCGTTGTCCTCGTCGAAGGCGGCCACCGTGTAGGTGAAGCGCTCCCCGTTGAGGGCCGTCGTATCGACATAGGAGGTTGCGCTCCGTCCGACCGTGTCCAGAAGCGCAAACGCCCCGTCGGCTGGCTGGCGGTAGATGCGATACCCCGCAACCCCCCGGCTCATGTCGGAGACCGTCGGACCAATCGCTCCTTCGACCCGGCGGTTCACCAGGCTGTCCGACAACGAGCCTTCCCAGGTCAGGAGAATGCGGCCCCCGTCGTCGTCGGGCGCGTCGACCGCACGGAACCGACGAACCGCCGACGGCGCGACGTTGTCGACGGCGCGCACCGAACCCGACCTCGTAACCGAGGATCGCCGAACCTTCTTCGGGTCCATTTCGGGATCCTCCTCCATGTCGGGATCTTCCTCCTCCATCATGGGCGGCTCCGGCGTGGCGAGAACGATACCCGACGACAGGGTAATACTCGACGATCGCCCAACGGTCGGGGGCTCTTCGGGATCGTTGGGCGGCGGGGGCGTCACCGGGGTATCCCCTCCTCCCGAAGTCGGCTCCATTTCGAGCTCGAGCTCGGCGGCAATCCCCCAGGCGGTGGTGACCGTGTCCAGCGTCGCCACCACGGCGCGGCCCTCCTCAGCTTCCAGATCGGCCGCCACCCGGCCCCACTCCATCGGCTCGCCGTTGATCGGCGTACGGAAAATGCGGTAGCCATCCAGGATCGAATGATCCAAGGACAGATCCCACGTCAGCTCGATGAATCCACCCTCGTCGCCGGGATAATCGGCGGCAACCAGCTGATCCGGCGCATCCAGAGGCCGCACGATTACCGTCTCCGACTGGCTCACCGCGCCATCCCGGAAGGTCAGAACCAGCTCCTCGGTCAACAGCGAATCGCTGCGCACCCAGAACCGCCCGGTGCCGGCTTCCAGGCTCGCCGGCGCCGAACTGACGCCTGCCTGGTTGGCCGAAAGCACCACCTCGCGGTCGTCGTCGCGGACGCGGACGTTGCCGTAGCGGTCCAGAAGCGTCACTTCACCCCAATACTGGCGGTTCACCGTCAAGGTGTCCGGCAGGCCGGTGACCCGAAGGCCGTCACGCACCTCCGGGTTGTAGACGATCTTCGGCTCCAGCGCGGCCACCTGATCCCCGTCCGTATCCAGAAGCGCCACGGACAAGGTGTCCACCGCCACCGTGTCTTTCAGAACCACGGTGCGCTGCTGTTGGTTCGACCAGGACTCCGCATCCAGCCGGGCCCGGCCTGAACCCTCGTCGGTGACGCCGGTCCCGCTCAGGGTCACCCCCCGGCCTCCGGTCACTTCCAATACATACGAAGCGACGGTGGCCACCGACACGGTCAGGGTCACTTCCTGGCCCGCGTCCAGATGCCCGGCCGGGTCCAGACCCAGACTCGACCGCTGGGACATGTCGCCGCGCGGCTGCTGCCCATTTGCGCCGCGGGCGTCTCCCTTCAGGACCCCGGCGATCCGGTTGGACGGCTTGGCCTCCTTGGGCGTACCGACAAGCTCGTCGGAGGGCGGGCCGTCGCCGTGCTCGTTGTAGGCCATCACCCGCACCGTGTACTCCTTCTCGGCCAGGTTCCCAATGATATGGTTCACCCAGGTGAGCCGGCCGATAACAGTATCTTCGCGGGCCGGGGCGTACGCCTCCGACCCCGACTTCCACTGCACCTTGTAGCCGCTCAACGGACCCCGGTAGCCGGCTTTGGCCAGCGAGAGCCACCGGACCTGAAGCCCGCCTTCCCTCGCCATCACGGTTACATGCCTGACCATGGACGGTACATTGGCCGCAGGCGGCTGCGGCGTGGGTGTAGTTGGTGTTGTCGGCGTAGTTGGTGTTGTCGGCGTAGTTGGTGTTGTCGGCGTAGTTGGTGTTGTAGGCGTAGTTGGTGTTGTCGGCGTAGTTGGTGTTGTCGGCGTAGTTGGTGTTGTAGGCGTACTCGTCGGCGTGCCCGCAACCTCCCCTGAGGGCGATCCGTCGATCCCGTTCACGACAGCAATCACCTGCACCGCGTACTCGGTGTCTGCCACCAACCCCGTGATCGTATACCTCGTACCGGTTCCCACGTCCATTTGGCGGTTGGCCGCGTACTGCTGCGATCCCGACCTCCACTGCACTTTGTATCCGTCGGCTCCCGAGACCGGGTCCCACCTCACCGCTAGCTGCGTCCGGCCGGGAGTCACCTGCACGTTCGCTACCTGGTCCGGATCGGCCCCCGCCGTGGCGGTGTGTTCGTCCGAGGGCGGTCCTTCCAAAGCTCCCTTCGCGGCGATCACCCGCACCGTGTACTGGGTGCCTCCCATCAGATTGGTAATCGTATACCCCGTAGCGTCGTCCGGCGTGGCTTGGCGGCTTTCCGAGTACTGCTCCGATCCCGACTTCCACTGCACTTTGTATCCGTCGGCTCCCGGGACCGCGTCCCACGATACCGTGAGAAGCTCCACATCGTCGGAGGTCACCCGCACGTTCGCCACCTGGTCCAAACTCGGCGTTCCGAAAGCCTCGTCCGACCCGGGTGGGGACAGCACGTCGGGCAGCATGGCGGTCACCATCACCGCATACTCGGTGCCTCCCTTCAGATCCTCAATCGTATACCTCGTACCGGTCACCTCAGCCATGTCCTCCGTCGCGAAAGTCCCCGGCTCCTCCCTCCACTCCACGGTGTATTCGGTAGCCTGGGGGACCGCTCTCCACGATACCGTGAGCTGCCCCACCCCGGAGATCACCTGCAGGTTCGTCACCTGGCCTTCCAAGACCGACGACGGCGTACCTCTTGCTTCGGCGGAAACCGGTCCGTCGCCGCTCGCGTTCGAGGCGAACACCCGCACCGTGTACTCCGTGCTCGTCAGATTCTGAATCACATACCTCAAACCGTCCGTCCTGGCTCGGCGGCTGGACGCGTAATCCTCCGCCCCCGACTTCCACTGCACCGTGTATCCCGTAGCCCCGGTGACCTCCGCCCACTTCACCGCGAGCTGCCCCGCGCCGGGATCCACCGTCACGCCCGTCACCTCGCCCGGCTTCGGCCTGCCCGGGACCTCATCGGAGGCCGGGCCGTCGCCGCCCGTGTTCGTGGCGATCACCCGCACCGTGTACTGGGTGTTCGCATCCAGACTCGGGATCGAATGACTCGTGCCGCTCGGCGCACCTTGGCGGGCGGTCTCGTCGTACTCCTCCGAGCCCGACTTCCACTGCACTTTGTAGCCAGCACTGGTGGAGACCCCCGTGACCGGGTCCCACATCACGGTGAGGCTCGTGGAGGTTTCCCCCACCCCGGGGGTCACCGTTACGCCCGTCACCTTGCCCGGTTGCGGGGTACCCATGGCACTTGTTCCCGTATCAACTGAAGGCGCTCCGTCGCCGCCGGCGTTCATAGCGGTCACCTGCACCGTGTGCTTGATGCCCGCCTCCAGATTCCCAATCGTATGTTCCGTACCGGTCACGGTGGCTTGTTGAATAGAAGAGTAAGTCAACTGACTCGCCGTCCTCCACTGCACCTTGTAGCTAGCGGCCCCCGGGACCGCGATCCACGATACCGTGAGCTTCTCCGAGCCGGAAGTCACGCCTTGGTTCGCTCCAAACGTCACCTGGGCCGGCTTCAGCATGCCGGTGACTTCGCTCGACCACGGTCCCCCTGGGGGCTTGGCATCAGACTCGATCGCCTGCACCCGCACCATGTACAGGGTGCCCGGTTTCAGACCATCATCAGCAACATTAATTGTATGTGACGTTGTACCGGGACTCTTCTCGCCTTCGCGAGTTTCGGCGTACTGCTGAAAGCCCGCTTTCCACTGTATCTTGTAGGTAGCCCCGGGGACCTCTTTCCACGATACCGTGAGCTGAGTCGCGTCGGAAGTCACCTTCACCTCCGTCACCCGGGCGGGTGTAGCCGCCGTCGGTGTGCCCGTGGCCTCCGCAAAGTCATCGTCAGCTGGGTCGGTGGCCCCGGCAACCTTCACCCGCACCGTGTATTCGGTTCCTCCCGTCAGGCCCTGAATCACATGCGTCGTCCTGCCGATCCCCGTGGTCTGGCGGAGCGGCGTCTCCGTTCCGTCGCCGTAACTCTCACTCCCTGACTTCCACTGCACCGTGTAGGCCGTTGCCCCCCGTTTACGCTTCCACTGCACCGTGAGCTGCTCGTCCCCCTCATCCGTCACCCGGACGCCCGTCACCACGTTCGCCGGGGCAACATCCGGCGTGCCGGTGGCGTCGGTGGAGGGATCGCCGTCGACCGAAGCCACCGTAGCGATCACCTGCACCGTGTATTCGGTTTCTCCCGTCAGGTTCCGAATCACATGGGGCGAAACGGTCGCAGTGGCTTGGCGGCTGGCGGAGTACTCCTCCTCCCCCGACTTCCACCGCACCTTGTAGCTAGTGGCCCCCGTGACCGTGGTCCACGATACCTCAAGCTGCTCCGGGCCCGGCGTCACCCTCTCACCCGTCACCCGGCCCGGCTTCGGCGTGCCCATGGCCCCAGCGGAGGCCGGGCCGTCGCCGCCGTCGCCGGGGTCGCTGCCGCCATCGTTCGTGGCGATCACCCGAACCGTGTACCGGGTGCCCGCCGTCAGGCTCGAAATCGGATGGGTCTCGGTGCTCTGTCCGGGGACCTCATCTTGGCGGTCGGACGTGTTGTAATCCTCCGACCCCGACTTCCACTGCACTTTGTATCCCCCTGAGGCCCCCGCAACTGCGGTCCACGTTACCGTGAGGGCTCCCACGCCGGGAGTCGCCTCCACGCCCGTCACCTGGCCCGGCTTCGGGGTGCCCATGACCCCAGCGGAGGCCGTGCCGTCGCCGCTCCCGTTCCTGGCGGTCACCCGCACCGTGTACTCGGTGTCCGCGTCCAGATTCGGAATCGTATGACTCGTACCGGTCGGCGTGGCTCGGCGGCTGGCGGTGTAATTCTGCGTCCCCGACTTCCACTCCACTCTGTACCCTGTGGCCCCCGTGACCAAGCCCCACTTGACCATGAGCGCACCGACCTCGGAAGTCACCACCACATCATCGTCTGTCCCATCTGCTGCCCCCACCTGGCCCGGCTTCGGCGTGCCTGTGCGTTGCACCGAGGGGTCGCCGGCGCCGCCCGCGTTCGTGGCGGTCACCCGCACCGTGTGCGGGATGCCGGCCAGTGGCGTGTCCGTTGCCGGCGTCTCATCCCCAAGCGTAGTATTCAAACCCGTCACCAGGACTCGGCGGTTCGCCATTCCGTCTTCGTCCCACTCCTGGGACCCCGACTTCCACTGCACTATGTACCCATCTGAGGGAGAGACCCCCGAGACCTCGTTCCACGATACCGTGAGCTGCTGCGGGGCGGCGGGAACCACCACCTGCACGTTCTGAACCTTGTCCGGCTTCGGGGTGCCGGTGGCTCCGGCTGATGCCGTGCCGTCGCCGCTGGCGTTCGTGGCGGTCACCCGCACCGTGTATAAGGTGCCCGCCCCAAGGCTCCTAATCGTATGACTCGTACCGGTCGCCGTGGCTTGGTTGGTCTCGTTGTAATCGGACTCAGATGGGCTTATTGCATCCGTCCACTGCACCTTGTAGTTACTGGCCCCGGTGACCACGCCCCACTTGACAGCAAGCGCACCGACCTCGGGAGTCACCGTCACATCATCGTCTGCCCCATCTGCGGCCCCCACCGTGCCCGGCTTCGGCCTGCCTGTGGCTTCGGTTGAGGGCGGGCCGTCGCCGCCGGCGTTCGTGGCGATCACCCGCACCCTGTGCGGGATACCGTCCAGAGGCGTGTCCGTTGATGGCGTATTATCCCCAATCGTTGTCGTCGGCTCCGAAGCTTGGTCCACCGAGACTTGGCGGCTTTTGTCGTACTGCTGCGACCCCGACTTCCACTGCACTTTGTATCCCGCTGAGGAGGAGATCCCCGTGACCGCGTCCCACGTTACCGTGAGCTGCTGCGGATTGGTGTCGTGAGGAACCACCTTCACGTTCTGCGCCTTGCCCGGCTGGGGTGTGCCTGTGACCGACTCTGAGGCCGGTTCATTTTCAGCGTCGGTCACGTCAGCCGTCACCGTCACCGTATACTCGGTTCCGCTCATCAAACCCGGAATCACCGTACGCGTACGAGTTCTCTCGTATGTCTCCGTATTCCCACCTTCCGTCAAACTCACTGTGTATTTTGTGGCCCCCGCGACCTGGTTCCACTCCACCGAGAGCTGCCCCACGCCCGAAGTCACCCGCACCCCCGTCACCTGGTTCTCACCCGCAGCGACCGACGTGCCTGTGGCGTCGAGGGAGGACAGGCCGTCGCCACTCGCGTTTGAGGCGAAAACTCGAACCATGTAACTGCCTGCCGGCAGATTGTAGATCACATGAGAAAAATCGGTTGTTGTGGCTTGGCGGCTGGCGTCGTACTGCTGCGACGACGACTTCCACTGCACGGTGTACATCGTAGCCCCCGGGACCTCGGTCCACGATACCGTGACCTGCTTCCTTTGGTCGGAGCTCGGCGTCGGGGTCGGCACCTGGCCCGGCTTCGGCGTGCCCGTGGCATCGTCGGAGACCTGCCCGTCGCCACCCGGGTTCGTGGCGATCACCCGAACCGTGTGCGGGATGCCGGCCAGAGGCGTGTCGGTTCCCGGCGTCTCATCCCCAAGCGTCGTACTCGTACCGGACGCAGTGACTTGGCGGGCGTCGTCGTATTCCTCCGACCCCGACTTCCACTCCACTTTGTAGCTACTGGCCCCCGTGACGGCGTTCCACGATACCGTGAGCTGCTGCGGGGTCGCCCCAGCCATTGCCCTCACGTTCTGCACTTTGCCCGGCTTCGGCGTGTCCATGGCATCGTCGGAGGCCTGCCCGTCCCCGCCCGCGTTCGTGGCGATCACCCGCACCGTGTACTGGGTGCCGGCCCTCAGGGTTAGCGTTATTTCTTCATTATCCTTACCGGACGCGGTCTCCGTGGCTTGGCGGCTCGTGTGGTACCGCTCCCCCCCGGACTTCCACTGGACTTTGTAGCTGGTGGCCCCCGTGATCTTGGCCCACGCCAGCTTGAGCGCCCCCTCCTCGGACGTCACCGTCACGTCCCCCACCCGGCCCGGCTTGGGCGTGCCCATGGCCTCATCGGAGGCCGGGCCGTCGCCGCCGTCGCCCGCGTCGCCGCCATCGTTCGTGGCGGTCACCTGCACCGTGTACCGGGTGCCCGCAACCAGTCCATCAATCCCATGACTCATACCGGTCTCGGTGCCTTGGCGATCGGAGGTGTTGTACTCCTCCATCCCCGACTTCCACTGCACTTTGTAGCTAGTGGCCCCCGTGACCGCACTCCACAATACCGTGAGGCTCGTGCTGGTCCCCCCTACCCCGGGAGTCACCTTCACGCCCGTCACCTTGCCCGGCTTCGGCGTGCCAGCGACGGAGGGGGACATGGCATAGTCGCCATTTTGGTCCCAAGCGGTTACCTGCATTTCGTATTCGGTGTCCGCCTTCAGGTTCGGAATGGTATGCGCCGTACCGGTCACCCTGGCTTGGCGCTCGGTCTCGCTGTACTCCTCATCATCCCCAGACTTCCACTGCACCGTGTATCTAACGGCCGTCGAAACGGCTTCCCACGACACCTTCAACGCCCCCACCTCGGATGTCACCGTCACGGTAGGAGCGGCAGGCTGCGCTTGGGCACCCCCGGGGACAAAGAACATGGCTAGAAAAACGAGCATTCCTGCCCATCTGTATGGGAACGGTGCGTAGCTGGATTTCATCGGGATCTCCCCCCTTGATGGATTTTGTGCGTTTTCACGCGGTTTTTTCCGGTTTTGTGTTGCTAAGGCTTACTTGCGATATGATGGGATATCGCTAGTAATCCGGGCCCCTGGAGGCGTCCATTTCCGACCCGGGGGACTTGGAAGGAACCGGGCCGCATGTGGCCAAATAGGCCATTTTCCGGGGGTCAATTCCGGGGGTGGGCAGGTCCCATAACTGGCGGGCGTCGGCCTCGGGCACCCTGGCGTCGATGAAGCTGCCGAAGGCGCGGGGCCCGGGTCGCCAGGTCGGCGCGGGCCAGTTCGGAGAGGTCGACCCGGATCTCGGGCCCGACCTTGGCCTGCCGTTCGACCTCCAGGCGACGAGGCAACCGGGGGGGGCGTGGACGAAGTGGGCGCCAGCCGTCGCGGGTGTCGACGGCCTCGGGAACGCCGCAAACGGCCAGCAGGGTCGCCCAGGCGGCGGTGCGCTGGGAAACCAGGGGATCGGGCGGATGGGCGCAGAGGCGTTGCGGTACGCCGTGGACCCCGGAAGGGTCGCGGAGATACCACAGAATGGTCAGGCTGGAAACCTTCCGGAGCTGACGCAGGAACCGGGTTTTGGCCGCTTTACCGTCGCCCTGGCCAGTGACTTCGCTGCTGAGGTGGGGGCCTCTGGGCGCGAGGCCAGTTCGCCTGATAAGGTTGCCCCCGGGCGGCGGTCGCCCTCTTCAGGGGGATCGCCCCGAGTCCGATTCCCAGGTCAGGAGAACCAATACCAGCCGGCCGCCACGGTGGGCCGGGGCGCCTGTCGGTCGAGGCCGGGTTGGGGCATGTCGACCTGGTAGCACGCCAGGATCGGCCAGGCACCTACCACGTCCCATTCGGCGGGCGGCAGCACGAGGCGGCCGTTGACCACCTCCAAGACGTGGAGGGACTCTCCGTTTTTCACCAGGTCGCGGCCGATGCGGGCGAGCACCGCCGGGGGTGGATGGCGGCGACGG
Source organism: Candidatus Latescibacterota bacterium (assembly GCA_965223905.1). Lineage (GTDB taxonomy): Bacteria > Latescibacterota > UBA2968 > UBA8231 > UBA8231 > CBDCXV01. The sequence goes on along the minus strand of CBDCXV010000009.1, from coordinate 476,692 downwards.
TGGGGGGCGATTCCACGGGCGCCCCGGGGCGGGATCAATCGAGGGCCGATCCGACGTTTACCGTATGGCCGGGGGGAAGGAAACCGTCGTTTAAGGCGCCGTTCTCGTCAGCGAGATCGTGAGGGCGAAAATTGGAAACAACTTGCGTCGCTCAGACTGCTTTCCGTCGGGTCGGCTTGTCGCTCGGGCGAAAAAAAGCACTTGACATATACGTCAGGATTTTTGACCCTATGGTGACAATATTTTTGACCCTATGTTGACAATGAATTGGTAAATAGTTTGTTTAACCCATCTTATAAAAACCATTTTTTAGCATTTTAAAACCATCAGGTCGCGTTTAACTATACGCTCGCGCACTCCCGCCCGGGGGGGCGCTACTTCGCCACAAGTTGGATTTCGGGGCGCTGGATACCGTCGACAGCAAGGTTGACTGGCACCTCTGCGAAAACCGCTGGCGGCGGTTCGAGACCATGCCTTTTCGGCCCCAATCTTCCAGGGAACTGAACGGTTACCTTTCGAGTTAATAACTTGGGTCGCTTTCACTAAGCGCTGGGGAATGCCACCATCCCGCACCGGTACTCGGTACGGGAAATAACCCCGGTCCAGGAAGCATGAAATGCACCTTATTTCACCCCATTTTTTTTGTCAGTTGACGGAGTACACCTCAGGTCCTCCTAGAGGACAGCTTATCGGCACATTAAATGAGCACCCACGCCGCACCAGTCGCCGTCAAACAAGCGCCGTCGCTCACTGTCTCAAGTCAGGCCCTCGAGCTCGTCCAGGCCAGCATTTCCGCCAACACCAAGCGGGCTTATACGGCCGCGCTGGCGAGGTTCGACAAAGCGATCGGCGACAATCCCGTCACCGATACCGTCGTTGCCAACTACCTCGCCGCCCTGTACGATGCCGAGAAGTCGCCGGCGACGTGCTCCCAAGTAGTCGCTGCGCTCAAGTTCCGGGCCAAGCTGCAGGACATTCCACCGCCGGTAGGTCCCCGAACCAACCGGGTTCTTGCCGGGATCCGCCGCCAGGGGCGAGGAAGAGGACGAGGGCAGGCGACCGGCGTGAACTTCACGCAAGCCGAAACCGCCGCGGCTATCGCCGCTGGCGAAGGGTCCCTCCAAGGGCTGCGCGATGCGGCGATCATCTCGGTCATGTCGGACGGCTTGCTGCGCGTCTCCGAGTTGGTAGCCCTCCAGGTCGACGATCTCGCTTTCGAACCGGATGGCGGCCGCGTTACCATCCGCCACTCCAAGACGGACCAGGAAGGGATCGGAGTCGTGCTCTATCTGGGCCCCCCTACCGTGGCCAGGGTCAAGGCGTGGCTGGAAGCGGCCAAGATTACCTGTGGGCCTCTGTTTCGCCGCCTCCATCGAGGCGGAAATGTCGGCGGCGAGAAGGAACTAAGCACCCTAAGCGTCCGACAGATCATTAAACGCCGATGCACGGCCGCTGGCGTAAGGGGGTCGGTTTCGGGTCACTCGCTCCGCGTCGGCGGCGCTGAGTCGCTCGCTGCCGGCGGTGCTTCGCTTGCCGAAATGCAGACAGCCGGCCGCTGGCGGTCACCGGCGATGCCAGGTCACTATGCGCGGGGCCAGTTTGCTGCTCGTGGGGCCGTAGCTCGCATCCGCTACGGCAGGTGAAGGGAAAGCCGAACATGATGTTTCATCCTAGACTACGGGAAACGACGGGTGACCCTGGCCGGACGGCGGGTGCGGTTGACCGACATCGAGTACCGACTGCTGGTGGAGCTTTCGGTCCATCTCGGCACGCCAGTGACCTACGAGGTTTCTGCTCCACCGCGTTTGGGGCTTGGAGTCCTCCTCCGACCGGCGGTCGTTGCGCTCGACCGTAAATAGCATCCGACGCAAGCTGGGCGACAACGCGAAAAAACCGGCCTATCTCTTCAACGAGTCTCGCGTCGGCTATCGCCTGGGAAGGGCTGAGTAGAAACCTGCGGATCGCCTGAGCTTCGGGGCGGACGGCGGTTTCCAACTCGACCGGTCATTGCGCATCGGATGACTCCTGGCCGAGGCCGGAGACGCGGTTCCTCCCAGTTCACCGCTCACGGGACCGGCGCCTACCGGGTCGATGGGGACAGTCTTTTCGCCGACCTGACCGAGGTGGACATGTCCGTCGACGGCCGGGACTTCCTCGAGGGCATGACCGATGTTGCCCGCGCCCTTGCCCGTATCTCCGCGGATCTGGACGGAATCTCCGATGAGGATTATCCGGCGTTCGAGCAGGCGGCCGACGAGATCCTCGCGGAGCGATTCAGCAACATGCGAATCGTCCGGTCGTCGCCTGGTCAGCCGCTTACAGGCTACCGCTTCGCAGCTCACCGGCCACAATTGTGGCGCTGGGCTCGATGGCGTGGATGGTCTCCACGTCGGTTGCGAACGGATTCTGTGGCAGGACGATGAAGTCCGCCAGCAAGCCGGCCTTTATGGCGCCGATTTCTTCTTCCAATCCCAGTTGCGCAGCGCCGTTGACGGTATAGGCGGCCAGCGCCTGCTCCAATGAGATTCCGGCATCGAACGGCGGCAGGGCGGCGGCGTCAGCCTTGTCTATCGCCCTTCGGGTAATACTCATTTCGATGCCGATGAAGGGGTTCACCCGCCGCGGGTTGTGGACGGCGTCGCTGGAGAGCGACACACTGGCCTGTCGCCGCACGAAATGCCCGACGAGCTGAGAGCGGCCGGCCCGTTCCGGACCGACGTTGATCTCTCTGGCGTCCCCGAACACCGTTCCGCCGAACCAGTGCGGCGTGAAATTGGCGTGTACGTTCAACTCGGGAAAGCGTTCGATATCACTGTCGGCGACCGAGAACAGGTGACTCAGCGTGACCTCGATTCCCAAAGGCCGTCCCAGCGCGGCCCGCGCCTGCTCGACGGCGTCGAGAATATTCCGGGTCGCACGGTCGCCGGCGGCATGCAGGTGCACATCGATGCCGTGGCCGTCCAGCTCCTGCATGAAGCGGCTCAATCGTTGCGGCGTGAACAGCACGCCGCCGTAGTTGTCGGGGTCTGTGACGTAGGGCTCCAGCATGCCGGCGGTCAGAATGTCCTGCATGCCATCGTAGTGGATCTTGACGGTGTTGAACTGCAGTTTGCCGTGGCTGTATCTTGCCCGCAGCCGGAGCAGGGATTCGGCTGCCAGGTCGATTTGATCCGGCGCCCATATGTGGTACGACCCTTCCCAACGCAACGGCAGATCGCCTTCTCTCGCGATATCATGGGCGACCTGGTACACCGCGTCGTCCATGTTGAAGTTGCCGGCGTCCCACAAGGTCGTGACGCCCTTGCTCGACATGTAGTTCAAGTACTTCAGCATCCGTTCCTTCAGTTTGTCGGCATCCGGCACCAGCCGGTCACCCATGTAGGGCGTCAGGACGAACTCCTTGAGCCAGCCGGTGGGCTCTCCGGTCTCGTCGCGCACGAAATGCGACAGGTTCTCGCTGAGATCCGGGGTGTTCCTGTCGATGCCCAGGATCCGGAGCATGGCGGAATTGACCCAGAAGCTGTGCCCCGAGTTGTCGTACAACAGAATGGGTCTTACGCTGGAAATCTCATCCAGGTCTCTTCTGTGGGGGCCGTCAGGCAGGTAGGCGGCGACGTCCCACGCCGCCTGGGTGATCATGAGAGTGAACGGGTGATCGTCGGCGTACTGCTGCACCCAGGCCAGCGTCGCCTCCCGCGGCCTGGACGGCATCCTGTCGGGTGTGGCGGGCTCTTCGTTCTCTCCAACGGGTTCATCCAGTCCCGACAGGTCGGCCCAGATGCTGATCAAGCCGGGGTGGGTGTGTGCGTCGATTATCCCCGGCATCACGAATCGGCCCTGCAGGTCTACAAACCTGGCGTCCGGAGCGGCATACCGCAGGGCGTCCTCGTCAGAGCCCACGAGGACGATTCGGTCGCCTCTGGTGACTAGCGACTCGGCCCAGGGCAGATCCTGGTCCTGGGTATGGATTCGGCCATTCATGTACACCGTCTCGGTTGCGGCGCTTCGCTCGGGCGTTGCGTTCTCCGGTTGCCAGTGGCCGGTCTGAAAGGCATTGGCGAACAGGAAATAGTCGTCCAGGTCGACCCGGCCGTCCCGGTCGAGGTCGAATCCCCGGAGGGTGCTCCCGAAGGCGTCGGCGAGCAGGAAGAAATCGAGGAGGTTCACCTGGCCATCCCGGTTGAAGTCCGGATGTGCCGGCGGCCAGGCGATTTCTGATTTCACCCCGTCCTTTTCTGCGGCTACGGCAAGCGCGGGCGGCCCCTCATCCAGGATCGGAATGGTAGCCCGGATTATTTCCGAATCCTGCTGGTCCACATAGCCCCACGACACCCAAACTACTTCTGGGCTTTCAAGGAGTACGATTTCCCCTTGAGCATTCAATGCAACGGTCACTAAGACCTCTCCGTAAATCCTGTACCCATCGGCTCCCGGCACGGCAGTCCAGGCAAGAACTACAATACCTTCTCCGTATTCTTCGACCCAAACCGAATCCGGTGGCGCGAGTGCCGAAGAAGGCTGTGCCGGCCAGGTGATTTCCGATTCGACCCCGTCCTTGACGGTGGCCACCCCGAAGGAGAACGTCTCCTGAGACAGGCCGGCGATCTTGACCCGGATCACCCCGTCCTGTTGTTCGACGTAGCCCCACCGGGCCAGGACCGGCTCGGGGGCCTGGTCCCCCTCGACGTCGGCGGCCCCGATCTGCAGGTAAATCTGGTAGCCGTCGGCGTCGGCAACCGAAGGCCAGGTCACCACCCAGAACCCGGGCTCGTCGCTGGGGTCGATCAGGATCCAATCCGGTGGAGCCGGGGCCGACCAGCCGGGTACGGCTGCTGCCAGGATTAACAGGCCGTGGAAAATCCGGGACATTCCGGAAAACCGGCGGTGTTCTGCTGTCATGTAAGGAGGCCGGTAAGGGTGGACCCGAGTTCCGATTTTCTTACCCAAACAGTTTTCCGAAGAATCCCGGTTCGTCGTCGTCCATAGCCTCTAAGGCTTTTTTGCTCTTGCGGATACCCTTTTTCACATCTTTCAGGATTTCCGTGAAAGCCTCGACGGAGACAGGGTGGTCAACATCCATAGCTTGGTCTGGATCGCTTATGGCCTCGTCCAGTGCATTCATCATGGGTTTGTAGTCGTCGGGCTCCAGGTCGAGGGATATTGCCCAGCAATACCACAAGGCTTGGAGATTGCCGATCAAGCCGTAAATGGCTTCTTCCGACTCTTTCTTGAATTCCTCCCATTCTTCTCTGGTTACGTATGGACGGAAAGCCATTGCGGGTGATCGAGGAGGGGGGATGAGGGCATCGAGACCTCCCCTGGCTGATCCCTCGGGGTTTGCAAGCCGGTGTCGCTGGAGGTCTCAGTCCGGATCGGTGTGCCTGGGAGATTCCGGAACTGCGGGGCGAGGTGCTCCTGAGGGATACGATCTGGGGGTGCTGTCGATGGAAAGAGCTTCGCCCGATGAGGAAATCCTTGACCCCTTGAGGCAACGCCTGAGTCAGGGCCAATGTCTCTGCGGTTAATGTCATGCATGTTCTCCTTTTTTGATCGTATCTGTTGTATAGTAGGCCCATTTGTCTCTGTCGATCCGAGGATGAACCCTTGTCCGCTCCGCACTATCGTCTCTTAAGTTCTCCCCAAGATACCGACTTAACGGATGTAGGAACCACCATCTTGTAGACCTTGCCACCAAGGGTAAGAAGGCCGTCCTGGATGCTCCAGGATGCGAAGGTTTCTTCTCCGAGCAAAAAAGTATCATCAACCGAGAACAGAGAAGCCAGCAGCCCTCTGTAACCGGACACAGCGAAGTCTCTCTTCTCTTCGGTGGACCCCTCATGCCGGGCCTCGATAGCCGGACCTGCGACCTCCATAATGTCGTCAACGAGTTCCCTCCACCCTGATACATCCGCAGTCTGATAGACCGTCAAAAGCCTGCTCCCTCGCACTCTCCATGTTCCTGCAAGAGATACCTGGAAGCTCCTGCCCTCGATCAGATCCGCCAGGGTTTCCTCTACATCGGGGTTGTCCCTGAATCCCAATTCTGTGGGGATCAGGATTTCCCCGGCATCGATACTGGTCACCAGGGTTATGGTTCCGTCATCCCGTATTGTCAGAGTACTCTGTCCGCTCTCATGTTCCCAAGTGCCCACCAGGGACTGATCAGCAAAAGCGAGCGAAGCGAGGAGAAGCGTAGCCAGGAAAAATGATTTCATCTTTTTATATTCGCAATCAAAGCATCTGGGAAACGACTCTTGACTCCCTCGTAACAACCCCGTTTTCAAGACAGAGATTTTTCTTGAAACTTCAGTTTTACCCACATGAAAAAGAATCGAGAATGCGCCGCTATTTAAGCTGCTTCAGCGCTCTATCGTCCGATGGCCTCGAATCGGGCTTATAAGGCCTTTTCCGGCGCCGAAAGGGACCTCCGTTCCCTTTTTCAGCCCATCGCCGGAGCTATGACTTCGGGTTTGGGCGTAAGCGCCCGCACCATTCTCTTGATATTGCAGGCCAGCGCTTTGAGGTAGACGGCCAGCTCCACGCGCCAACGCCCGCGCACGCGCAGGGCGCCCAGTCCGTGTCTTCGTTTCAGCTCCGAGACCGTGGCCTCGATGCCGGCGCGAATGCGATAGCGCTCCCGGAAGGCGCCGCTGGCCATGGCCAGGTGTCCGGCCGGGCAGATGGCCGGATCCCGGAGACGGGCATCGACGAGGAAGTCGGCCCGGGTCACCGTATCGGGGCGCACCTCGACGTCCACCTGCCGGCCTTTGACCGGGCTGACCAACTCGGTGCCCAGGCGTTCGGCGTGGATGGCATTGTCGCCGGAGCCGAAGGCGGTGTCGGCGACCAGCTCGTCGGGTCGCTGCCCGCGCTCTTCGAGGGCCTCCAGCACCGGCATCGTCGCGTGCTCGTCACTGGCGCAGGCATCGGTCACCGCTACGTGGGTGATCCTGTTCACGGTGTCGGTCTTGTCGTCGTCGGTCTTGTCGTCGTCGGCCTCGACGCAGGTCTCGGCGATCTGCACCTCGTACCCTTTGCCCTTGCGGCCGTTGTAGGTGGCCTCGGCATCATAGGGGCTTTGCAGCGAGTCGCTGCCGACGTGCTCAGGCGCCTTCAGCGCCACCGGCACGCCGCCTTCGCCGGCGTCGTCGTCCTCGGTCGAGGGGCGTTGCTTGTCCGCGATCACCTCACACTGCTCCCACAGCAGGCGCTGCAGCAGCGCCCAGGACGCCAAGCCCTCCGCCGCGGTGCCCGCAAACAGCTGATGGAGACGATACAGGTCGCGCGTGCACACCGGCAGCCGCCTCTTGCCCGTGCCGGAGGGCGCGTCCTGGTAGGCCGTGGCGCTGCCGTCCTCCTTCAGGTAGCGAAGGCGCAGGCGCTTCGGCACCCGCCCGTACAGGCGCGGATGCTCCGCGGCCAGGGTTTTCAGAAAGTGACGGAGGGTCTCACACAACAGCCCCAGACGCGACAACACCGCGATGTTGCTGAGCACGTGGGTGGAGTCCAGACGCTGCCGGGTGACCTTCGTACCCAACGTCTGGAGAATGCGATCCGTGGTCGCCTCGAAGGCCGCCCGGCCGCGATCATGGGTCAGCAAGCGCGCGCGAAAGTTGTGCAGCGTCAGGACGTTGTTAGTCCTCGTCTTCTGCGCCAGGTGGGCCTCGTCCGGGGTCAGCTCCAGGGCGTGCTGCCACAACAGGCTGAACTCCAGCTGCTCCAGCGCCTCGGCGTCGGTCAGAGCGAACATCTCCTTGAGCAGAAGCACGCCCAAGACCGTCGCCACCGGCTGGTTGGGACGACCGTTGTCGTCGCAATACAAGGACGCAAACTGCGCTTCATCGATCAGCGGCAAGGCGCGCGTGCGAAAGGTCTCCGCCCAGCTCGCCTGCAGGCGCCGCTGCTTGGCCGCAGGCACCAGGTTGCGGCTCTCGAACAGGGTGCGTTGCGATTCCTTCTTGCGAAACATCAGCCCCATCCAGTAAACCCTAACGTTGCATAAACCTGTCTGATGGTGGCCGTTTATATCAGGCCGCATTTTTTAGCATTTCGAGGAAATGCCACAGATCCTCTTTAGCTTGCGGGTTTGAATTCATCGTCAGGGTCAACTCGCCCTTGGGCTGAGTCAGCCGGCCGGCGCGTTGGATGAAACGATGACGCAAGGTGTCCAGGGTCTGGAAGGTCCACGCAGCGGGCCGTTTGGCGCGCGAATAGGTTGCTGACGAATGGGCGATCATCTGCATTTCGCGTCCCAGATGGTGCGCCATCATGGCGCACAAGGTGACCATCTGGTTGGCGAGCAAGCGCCGGGTGGGGATCAGGTCCAGCCCGGCCTGTTGCTTGGCCTCCCCGAAGACCCCTTCCTGAGCGCCGCGCCCCCCGTTAAAGAGGACGACGTTACCTGCCGAGGTCGTTTTGTTGGTCACCACGACCCGGTAGTCATGGTCGAATTGTCGAGGTTGAAACAGATCCAGCTGCAACGGTTGCTTGGTCTGTCGTTTGACCCTGCGGCGCACGAAGACAAACCGATACGAGGCCGCCCAGCTTGCCGGTTTCCACGCACTTTCGAAATAGGACCGTTCCTTGTCCAGATAGCGCCAGCGTTTTCGTGACTCGACCTTGTGCTTGAGCTCGGGGAAGCGTTCGAAGGGCACGCTGAGGGTGTACTCGGCGCCATACAAATCCAGGAGGGTGAGGGTGTGTTGGCTGAAGAAGGCGCTGTCCAGACGGGCCTCGAGCACGGGGTGGGTACCCAGGGCGCCGACCCGGTCGAAGGTGTCCATCATGAACTCATGAGCCCCCTTGCTGTCATGGACATTGCCGGGACGGTGCAGGACATCGAGAAATTGCCCGGTTTGGGCCACGGTGCAAAACAGGTTGTAGTAACTGCGGGCCCCCTTCCTTTTGGGGTTATAGCCGACGGCGGTACCTTCGGCATGAGCGCGCGTGGATACCACCGACCCGTCGAAGTCGAGGGTCAGACGAGGCAACTGCTCACGCTGGAGCGCATGTATCACCAGGGTCGAGGACAGCTGGCGCACGTGGGCCACATTCGAGGGGCTCAGGGACGCCAGGGTGCGACTGATGGTGGACACGTCCGGTAGCCGACGCAATCCCAACAAGCGCTGCACCACCGGATCGTCCCGGTAGTAGTCCACGTCTCGCAACCGCCGGAAACCTAATAGGAGATGCACCACGAGCAGCAACACAACGACATGGGGGCCGAAGATCGCCGAGCGTTTAGCGGGGCGGAAGCAGTGCTTCAATCGGGCTTTCAGGTTAAGCCGCTGAAACAGCAGAAAAAAGACGATCGCTCCGGCAAAGGAAGTAAGTTGTTGATCTTCGAAACGAAGTCGGGGGAGTTTGTAAAAACGGGCAAAAACCGCTTGTTTGCTGTACTTCACTTGCGGTGTCCTCCAGGAATGGGGTCGATAATGTTTTGGTCGATATCATCGATACCCAATTCCCAGAGGCGCCGCAAGTGACTATGTGCTCAAGCAGCAGGGGAAATAGCCCACTTTTATGCAACCAGAGGGTAAAGAGGAAGTATGTGACGGATTAGTATACACCAAATATACCAAGAATCCCTGATTACCGGGGCTGCGAGAGGGCGGTTTTTACGAGAGAATCAAGTATTTCATCTCATCAACTTTCTATGAGGGGATAGCTTTTTCCACATCCTTAATTGGTAAGTTCATTTCTGCTTCTTTTCCTCTTTCCAAATATGAGATTATTATGAAGAAGAAAGATCCTCAATCTGTTTCCACAGTCGTTCAGGACCCAAGCTCCCACCATTCCCACGTAGAGCCTTTACAAGATCCCGCGAAAGATGCAGAATGGAACAGAGTTCTGGAGATAGATCCTGAGACGGGTGAAAGCGCTTTGCTGCCTGGAATACAGTTAAGGCGCATTTATGATTTGTTTTTGAAAGAACTAAAAGAACAGCAGCAAGAATCCGGGCAGCCGTCTCCGGTTCAGGCTGAAGTTTAGTGCATTCTGATTCTGACATTGTCAGTTATGCCCCCAATATCCTATCTCTGCATTCAGCACACAACTCTTTATCTCCAGTCCCTGTCTGACGATGTTCAGGTTTGATTTTTGAGCCTATTGTGCAATCATCATAGGCATGACATACATCTGCATTAATATCATGATATGCAGGGTGTTTTCGTTTTAGAAGATCCCTTACGGCCTTTACTAATTCAGGGATTAATTCCTTAGCAATTACTGGTATACTTGCTATTAGTGCTATTATTAGTGCGTCTTTTTGAGCGGATTTTTGAGATCGACCCAACAACTTTCCGATCAGGACGATTGCGCTTTCTCCAGCTTTGATTACTGCAGGCCAAGGAATTGGCATCCCGCCTTCTCCTGCGTGAGAGTTTATGGCTCCCCTGTGGAGCCGGGCAGTGTCAACAGCGCGCAAGGAGAAGTATGAACTATGGCACAAGCGTTTAAAGAGCTACATAGTAAGCGCATTGGTTTCCTTAGAGCGTCCAGTAGACCACTACCCTTGGGTAAGGTGCCAGTCCTAATCTCGTTTACGCCGTCCTATCAAAACCCTCGTATTCAAGGCCGTGGGAACAGGGCGCCCTCCGGCGATCTGCATGATGATATCCCTATCAAGGACGACGGATTGAAACTGATTGGGATAGGCTTGGCCTGAGGGACCTGAACGTGCAGGGCGAGGGAATTCATTCCGAAATTTGAATGTACTGCCATGCTGTGAAATAAAAGTGGGTTTTCGGCCCGTTTTTGTGATATTTTGGTGGAATTTTTTCCAGGGTAGTAGAAATTTCCCCGGCCAGCACACTGGAAACGGCCGGGCCGATGCGGTTGGAAGGCTTTGCCCCCGGCCGCCTTTCCAACCACGGGAAACCCCAGGGGCGGCGGGCGCCCAACCAGAAGAGGAACATGGAGCCAACCTATGGAACTTGAACGAGAGAATGCGGCCCTGCGGGAGCGCCTGTCGCGCCTGAGCGAGGCCAGCCTGCGCATCAACGAGAGCCTCGACTTCAACTCGGTGCTGAATGGGGCCCTGGACTCGGCCCGGTCGCTGACGGGAGCCCGCTACGGGGTGATTACGCTCCTCGACGATTCGGGTCGTCTACAGGACTTCCTCTCGTCCGGGATGACGGCCGGGGAGGCTGGTCAGCTCTGGGACCTGCCCGAGGGGATGCGGCTCTTCGAGTACCTCGGCCGCATTACGGCACCCCTGCGGCTCCCGGACCTGCTCGGCCACATCCGGTCGATGGGCCTGCCGGAGCTGCGACCGCCCCTGCCGGTGGGTCCCGTCGTCTCCTTTCTGGCGGCGCCGATCCTCCACCGGGGCGAGCGGGCCGGCAACATCTTCGTGGCCGAGAAGGAAAGCGGCGAGGAGTTCACCCCTGAAGACGAGGAGACCCTGGTCCTGTTCGCGTCGCAGGCGGCCCTGGTCATAGCCAACGCCCGCAGATACAGGGACGAACAGCGGGCCAGAACCGACCTGGAGACCCTGATCAACACCTCCCCGGTGGGCGTGGCGGTCTTCGACGCCAGGACGGGAGTGCCGGTGTCGTTCAACCGGGAGGCGACAAGGATCGTCGAGGGCCTGCGGACGCCGGACCAATCGCCCGAGCAACTCCTCGAAATTCTGACCCTCCGGCGCGGCGACGGGCGGGAGGTCTCCCTGGAAGAGGTCTCCCTGGCCCAGGCGATGAGCACGGGCGAGACGGTGCGGGCCGAGGAGATCGTCATCCAGGTCCCCGACGGACGGAGCGTCACCACGCTGGTCAACGCCACGCCCATTCACTCGGAGGAGGGGGCAGTCGAGTCCTTCGTCGTGACCCTGCAGGACCTGACCCCGCTGGAGGAGCCGGAACGGCTGCGGGCCGAGTTCCTGAGCATGGTCAGCCACGAGCTGCGCGCCCCGCTGACCTCCATCAAGGGTTCCGTCGCCACGGTGCTGGGCGACCCCTCCGCCATGAGCGCCGCCGAGATGGTCCAGTTCTTCCGCATCATCAACCATCAGGCCGACCACATGAGCGGCCTGATAAAAGACCTGCTGGACGTGGCCCGCATCGAGACGGGCACCTTGCGGGTCGACCCCGAACCGACGTCAGTGGCCGGCCTGGTGGAACAGGCCCGCAACACCTTCCTGAACAGCGGGGCCGGAACCAACATGCGGATCGAACTGGCCCCCGACCTTCCCCAGCTGATGGCGGACCGGCGGCGCCTCGTCCAGGTCCTGGGCAACTTGCTGTTCAACGCCGCCCGGCACTCGCCCGAGACGGCACCCATCCTGGTATCCGCCGTGAGGGAGGGGGTCCACGTGGCGGTCTCCGTTACCGACCGGGGCCGGGGAGTGTCAACCGAGCGGCTGCCCCACCTGTTCCGGAAGTTCCCCCGCCTCGACGGGGAGGACGGGGCGCGGGAGATCGGCGGGTCGGGCCTGGGCCTGGCCATCTGCAAGGGGATCGTGGAGGCCCACGGGGGCCGCATCTGGGCCGAGAGCGGCGGCTCCGGCCAGGGGACCCGCTTCACCTTCACCATTCCCACGGTCGAGGTGGCCGGGTCCGTCGCTCCGGCCGGATCGGTTCCGACCTCCGCCCGCCGCGGGCAGAGCGGGAAGGAGCGGACGCGCATCCTGATGGTGGACGACGACCCGCAGACGCTGCGGACGGTTCGCGACGCCCTCTCGAAGGCAGGTTACGCGCCCATCGCAACCAGCGACCCGGAGGAGGTGTCCCGCCTCATGGAGGAGCACGATCCCCACCTGGTGTTGCTGGACCTCGTGCTGCCGGGGGTCGACGGAATCGAGCTGATGCAGGGCATCTTCGAGAACGCCGACGTGCCGGTCATCTTCCTTTCCGCCTACGGACAGGACAAGGTGATTGCCCAGGCCCTCGACGCGGGGGCCGACGATTACGTGGTCAAGCCCTTCTCGCCGACGGAGCTGGCGGCCAGGGTCCGGACGGTCCTGCGCCGTCGGGCGGCACCCGGTGGGGCCGAGCCGACGGAACCCTGTGTGCTGGGAGATTTGACCATCAACTACGCCGAACGACAGGTGACCGTGGCCGGGACGGCCGGTGCGGTTGACCGACATCGAGTACCGGCTGCTGGTGGAGCTTTCCCTCAACGCCGACAGGGTAGCCACCTACGAGTATCTGCTTCAACGGGTTTGGGGCTCGATGAACTCCGCCGACCAGCGGCCGGTGCGCTCCGCCGTGAAAACCCTCCGCCGCAAGCTGGGCGACGACGCGAAAAACCCCACCTACCTCTTCAACGAGTCTCGCGTTGGCTATCGCCTGGGAAAGGCTGAGTAGAAAACCTGCGGATCGCCTGAGCTTCAGGGCGGACGGCGGTTTCCAACTCGACGTCTGTCAGGCTACGACAATTCCCAAGGGGGGGGGGGTAAAGAGAGCACCGTGCCATCCCCACCGCGAGCTGGCGGAAAACGCCGGCTCCCCAGGCTGATTCTTCCCCGCCTTCTCACGGAGTTTCTGATGCCACGAAAACGGCGCACCCCTACCGAGATCGAGGAGGTTCGCGTTGCCATCGAGCACCTGATGGCCGAGCACGGACCGATGACGGTTCGTCAAGTGCATTACGCCCTGGTGTCGAGGCCCGAACTGGATTTTGAAAACACCTCCTTCGAGTACCAGAACCTTGAGCGCTACCTGATACAGCTGCAACGAGATGGGCAAATTGGGTACGACGCCGTCGTGGACGGTCCGCGATTCCGACAGACGTTGGGCTGGAACGAGGCACATGACTACCTCAACGCCGAGAACTACCGGCGCAATCTGCGTTCCACGCAGCCCGAGCATTTGCAGGTGTGGGTCGAATCGCGACCTCTGGCCGGAATCATCGAGACCCTTTGCTTGGAAAACCGCTTGGAACTGTGGGAGGTATCGAATGCGAGCCGTCTCTCGTTGCCCTGGTCGGTAACCGAGGCCCTCCGAAACGCTGCGTCCCTTGGCCTTGACAGCAAACCGTGGATTCTTCTTTACGTCGGCGATTTTGTCTTGACAAGGCGGAACTCTCCCAATGCCGTTGCCAAAGAATTTGCCGCTCGAGGAAAAGGTGATGTAGAGGTGAAACGGATTGCCGTCACCTCCAAGCAAGTGGATTCTTTCCTTCCAGCAAATCCAACAACGTAGACCACCGTAGAGGCGGAGGCACTACCGAAACCGGACCTGCTGCGATGGCTCCGCGAGGCGATTGACAGCCACACCGACGAGGACCTCCTGAGGAAGGAAAGGTCTCAGGAGGAGTCAGAAAAACGATACCTATGTCGACAGTGTGGTCATCATAATGCTCCGCACCCCATTCATCATAGAGGCGAGATGCTTCGTCCTTGGTAAAACCTTGACCTTGAGCGTCGTGGCGACCAGCCCTGTCGCTCTCTTGGCCCGGTATCAGGACTCCTCGAACCCGTGGCTGGCGAACTTCAGGGTGCGGCTGTTTTCGGTGACCGTTCGCACGACGTTTTCCGGGGCTCCGTCCGGGATCTCGGCATCGATCTCCAGGGTGACCCGTACCTCGGCCCCGACAAGGCCGGAGAGATGGGAGATCACCTCGTCGGCGATCTGGCCGGCGTCCCGGCCCACCCGCGTAGCGTCGAGAGTAACGGCGCCGTGAAACCTCCGCGGCTTCTTCTCAGGTGGCGGCGGGGGCGGCTCAGTCCCGTCCGGACCAGGTGGCGGCCCCTCCTGACCCCCGGGAACCGGCGCCGGCGTGGGAGGCACCTCCGCGTCGAGCTGTCGGCGGGCAACGTCCGGTTTGACCAGCAGGGCCGGACTTTCGGGGGAGACTCCGACCGACTGTCCCGCCTGCAAACCGCGGTAGCGTTCAACGGCCTCGTCGTGGCTCTCGGCAAGGGCGAAGGAATCCGACTCCCAGGTCAGCAGGGCTACCCCGTCCTGGACGGCGCGAGTGAGGACCTCCGGGCCGCGAAGGCGGGGCAGGTACAGGTAGCGGCCGAAATCCTCGACGAGCTGCCGCACCGCCACGTGATCCCCCCCGCGCCATAAGGGCACCTCGTCGAGGTGCTTGCGCAGGATGGCCGCCCCGAGTCCGGCTACCAGCAATTCCTCGTTGCGCAGCCGCCTGCCTGCCCGTTCCGCCAAGGCACCGGCCGCGGTCAGACGGATGGCCTGCCAGGAGACCGCGGCATCCGGTCTCTCCTGCCCCGGAACCAGCAGCCACTGGTACGCCTCCGGCAGCCGCGCGGTCACCGTATCGTCGGCTGCTTTTTGCTGCGTTTCCGCCTGCCGGGCCTGATGCGGGTCGAGGTTAAGCTCCTCCTTCTCGTCGAGGATCGACACCCAGGCCAGGTACCGGCGCAGGGCTTTCGTCGAGGTCCAGGTACCGCACCCTGTCCACTGCGCAGGAAGACCAGGGTGTTGCGGAACAGCCTCGGCGTACTGCCGCGCGACTCCAGGATTTCCCGGGCCGCCGTCTCCGCCGCATTGTCAGGGTCCCGCGAACAGGGATGCTCTGCGGAGAGCACCACCAGCCGCGCGTCGAGGTCGTCCGGCACGTCCGCTCCCGAGCGGGGCAGGGTGTGGATGCGAATCGAAGTCTCCGGTGCTGCGCAGGTCCTTCTTCAGCCGCTCCTCCAACTCCCTGGCGACCACATCAGGGTTGCCGGCCAGTTGCTCGGCCCGGTCCTCGGCAAGCTTGGTGACCGTCGGCTGGGTGGCGTACCACTGCCTCGGGCCGTCCTGGTAGAGGTAGGTCGCCTCCGCGGGCCTGCGCAGGGCGTCGCCGAAGACCGCGGGGGATTCTCCCGGCATGACGCAGCCGAGCTTGACCCGGGAGTCGTCGATGCCGCGGTGCGCCGCCGCGGTAGTCGGCGCGGAGCCGAGATAGACGGTGCGCGCCACCGGTCGAAGATGATCTCGGGATGAATCGGGTAGGCGGTCCGGATGCGGCGCTCGTAGTCGGAGGTGCGGCACTCCGCGGAAAACTCGACCTGCTGTGAGCGATCCCCACATGGTGCGCAGCACCGTGCCGTCCGCCTTTGTGGCCGGGTTTCTCGGTGAAATGCGGTTGCCGACCAGCACCAGGCGCCGCCGCATCTCCAACGGGATCCCTACGCCCACCTCCGCCAGCACCTCGTCCATGCCGGTGAGCTCGCGCGCAGGGATTCCGAAAACAGGTAGTAGAGCGCCAGCATCGGAGTTTTCCTTCTTGCCGAATCCTTGGCCTACGGCGAACATAGGGGGCGAAAAATGGCCTTGCGTAATCCAACTTCCAACACTACTGCTCAGGTCCCCCGTGTCGGTATGATCGCCACTGTCCGGAACCGCCGAGGCGTAGTTAGCGGCGTGCGTCCTCACGATGGGCTTGATGGCCGGCTCCATATAGTTGACCTGGAATACAATGACGGCGACCACCCCATGGAGGAGACCATTCTCTGGGAACGGGAGCCATTCGCCCAGCTTCAGCGGCCCGCGGCCCTGCCGGATCCGTTGTCCTCGGAACCGATGAAGGCGGAGGATCTCCTGGCCCTCGTCCGGGCGTGTCGGTGGTCGGCGCGCAGCCCGTTCATCGACCCGGACGGTTCGGGGCCAATGGTGCGCCTGCCGGTATCCTCGCCGTTCCACGGAGCTGTCCAGATCGAGGACTACCAGCTTATGCCATTGCTGAAGGCTCTTCGGATGCCCCGCGTGTCCTTGCTGATTGCCGACGACGTAGGCCTCGGCAAAACGATCGAGGCGGGGCTGATTCTCAGCGAGCTGTTACTGCGGCGGCAGATCCGCCGTGTTCTGATTATGGCTCCGGCGTCCCTGCGGCTGCAGTGGCGGGATGAGATGTGGGAGAAGTTCGCGTTACAGTTCGATGTCGTTGATCGGGACGCAACCACCCAAATGCGGCGCCGGATGGGAATGGACGCCAATCCGTGGCGCAGCCATTCCCGGATTATCTGCAGTTACCATTACCTCAAACAACCGGATATCCTCGAGCAGTTCCGATCTGCGAGTCAGCATGAACCCGAGGCCGCTCGCCTGCCCTGGGATCTGCTGATCGTCGATGAAGTTCACAACCTGACGCCTTCTCCATTCGGGGAAGAGAGCGAACTGTGTGCCATGCTTCGCCAGGTTGCGCCCATGTTCGAGCACCGTCTCTTCCTGACGGCGACACCTCACAACGGACATACGCGGTCATTTACCGGGCTACTGGAGATGCTGGATCCAGTACGGTTCAGCCAGAACGACGAGTTGGGCCCCGCTGAACGTGCACGGGTTCAGGAAGTGTTGGTCCGCCGGCTCAAGAGGGAGATCAATGAACGCAGCGATCCCAAGCGGTTCTGCGAGCGCCTGCCGCCTCAAGCGCTCCTGGTCCAGCTGGGACGCCATGAGAAGCAGCTCGCAAGCGCCTTCTCCGCGCTGCGCTTGAAGGTGCGAGACTTGGTGTTTAGGGAATCGAAACGACGTCGGCTTGCCGGGACATTCGCCATCGAGGTCTTCGGGAAGCGTCTGTTGTCATGCCCGATGGCGTTCTCGGAGAGTTGGTTGAGGCTGCAGGCGGGCCTTGCTGAGGACGAAGAAGTGGGAGAGGGGGAGGTCCTGGCCGCTCGAAAGGTCGTAGCGGAGGAAACCGTCGACGACCGAGAAGCTGAGAGCCGGCAACAGACGGCCGCGTCCACGATCGGGGCGTGGATGCGTCCCATGGCTTCGCAACTGAGTGTCGAGATGGCAGCCGTGCAGGCAGCCGTCGAAGGACTCGGGTTTTCCAAGGCCGAAGATCCAAGAAGTACCATCCCTGGAGAGGATTCCCGCTACGACGCCTTGCTTGTGCTGATCGAAGAGCAACTTCGAATAGACGGGGAATGGCGCAACGACGAGCGCTTGGTTGTGTTCACGGAGTACAAGACCACCCTCGACTATCTCCTGATTCGACTCCGGAATGATCTGGATTCGGACGAACGGGTCCTGCGGCTCTTCGGTGGCATGGACGACGACGAACGAGAGGAGATCAAGGCAGCCTTTAACGACCCTGACGATCCGGTGCGCATTCTCCTGGCGACCGATGCGGCCTCCGAGGGTTTGAACCTCCAGGAAACCGCGCGCTATTTGCTTCACTACGACATTCCTTGGAATCCTGCCCGCCTCGAACAGCGAAACGGCCGCCTCGACCGCCACGGACAGGCCCGGGACGTAACGGTCTGGCACTTTGTCAGCGGCGAGGATGAGGATCTGGTCTTTCTGGATCTCGTAGTGCGCAAGGTGGACTCGATCCGGGAAGACCTGGGGACGACGGGTGAAGTGTTCGACGAGATCACTTTCCGGAGACTGATCGAGGGGGAGTCGCTCGATAAGGTGCAGCGTGAGTTGGATGTTCGCGTCGAGGTGGTACGGAGGCGAACCGAAATCCCGCGAGACCAGCGAGTGGACATGAACGACGAGGGCGAAGGAGTGGATCCTGAGGCCGACTTGGCCGTTATCGCGGGTGAGTTGGACCTTGAACCGATAAGCCTGAGGGCAACGTTGGACAGCGCCATGGCTCTGGGGACGGGCGGCCCTCGCATCAGCGGGCCGGATCAACTGGGCCGCTCAGCGATAGTCGAACCTCAGCCACCAAGTTGGACATCCGTAATCGACGACACGATCCGGCTACCGGCCAAGGGCGGGCGAATTGGACCACTGCGGGGCTTGGCGTTCGACCCCGGGGTGTTCGTGCATGCTGCCAACGGCCTGCCAGTGTTCCGTCCGCGGCGGGACACCGTTTTGATGCACCTATCCCACCCGATGTTGCAGAAAGCCCTTTCCTCGCTGACTCGACAACGGTTTCCTGGCGGGATCGAATTGGCCTCTTCTCGCTGGGGCGTATTCCGGGGCCCCGTACCGGAGGCAGACGCACTGCTACACCTCACAGTCGAGCACCTGGCAATCAACGAGCTGCGAGAAACCTTTCATCACTGGGTCAGGACGGTGCGGTTTCCGGTCCGTCAGGGCCGCCTCGACACACCCTTGGAACACCTTCCAGCCCTCCAGCTGCGATCAACTTACGGACCCCCACAACATGGCGATGTCGAGCTTGCCCGCGAGTTGTGGCTGGAGGTCAGCGAAGACATCAGAGCTTGGATTCAGGAGGGTGCTGCGGAGCTTGCACAGCAACTCAATGCTCAGCTGGAGCAAGACCGCACTCAGGCCCTCGATGATGAGAACCGGCGCTACCAAAGCCGGCAGGGGGAAGTCTCGGCAATGATCGAAAGCAGCACCTTGGCGCGACTCGATCGGGAAATTGAGCAACTGCAGGTACGGCGGGCTCAGGGAGAGCTGTTCGATGCCGAGCGACGGCTCGAGGACCTGGAGCAGGATATCGCAAACCGGGAGGAAGAGGTCAAGCGCAGGAAGCGACACTACGAGGAAGTGAGGGAGCAACTGGTCCGGGAACGAAGGCACATCACAGGAGAGCTGATCCCAAGACGGTACACGATGCGAGGGGAAGCTCAGGTCCTTCCCATCACGGTGGAAATCATTCTGCCGGGAGGTCCGGCATGAACGCGACATCCACACGCACCTGGTGGGAAAGTCTCCGGCACTTCGGACTGCTCCTGTCTCCGGATGTGGTCAACTGGATCAGTAACGACTATGCGGCACCGGATCTGCCCAGGTACCGCTTCGATCAGCTACGCCGGGAGTTAAACAGGAGGGAGTCCGGCGACGTGGAGGCGGGCCAGTTCGTTTCCTGGGTGTTGGAAAAGCTGTGTGGGTTCGAGGGAGGTGATGGCATCTGGGCAAGGGGGTCGGCGGTGCTGCCGGAATGGACGGAACCCCTCGTAACTGGTGAAGGGCTGAAGCCTAGACATGTATGGACGGCGCACCGGGGCGGCGCGTTGCCCGTCTTCTTCGACAACTCGGCCATTCTGGGATTGGGACGCGGAAGAAAGGTCATAAGTGACTGCATCCAGTGGCTCCGCAAGGCGCATCGGCCCTTGGCCCTGGTGACAAACGGACGACAGTGGCGGCTGCTGTATGCCGGCCTCGACTTCGAGGCGGCGTGCGAGTGGGACACGGAGCTCTGGTTCGAGCAGGGTGAGCCCGGCCCCCAGTTGCAAGCTTTGCGGACGCTCCTGCAGCCCGCGCTGTTGGCCAGCGCGGAAAAGGATCAACCAGTGCCGTTGGTTACGGCTGTCCAGGACAGCCGCAAGGGGCAGTCGGAGCTGTCGGCGTTGATGGGGGAGCGCGTGCGCGAGGCGGTCGAAGCATTAGTGCGCGCCCACGGACCTGCCCTGTCGAAGAACGCGAACGACATTGACAGCGCAGACATCTACCGTGCTGCCGTTCGGGTCGTAATGCGGCTGGTCGTCATCCTGTTTGCAGAGACACGGGAGCTTCTGCCCCGCTCCGAGCCTACGTACGAGAACAGCTATGGTCTCCAGGGTCTCTTCGAGGCCCTGCAGCAGGTAGCCGTTCGAGGCCACTCTCGCCTGAGTCACCGCTTCGGCGCTTGGCCGCGGGTCCTAGGCCTGTTCCGTGTTATCCACAAAGGGGCCGACCATCCGTCCCTGGGGGTGCCGGCATATGGGGGTGAATTGTTCGCACCGGGGAAACCGGCTGACCCCGACCCGGTCAACAGGGCACTGTCCGTGTTCGAGAATGCCTGCTTCGATCCCCAGTTGCAGCTGATGCCCGACGGAATTGTTTTCGAAATGCTGGAACTACTGATGCGTACGCAGGTACGGGTTCGGCAGGGGCGGGCGACAACGCGCACGATGGTGCCCGTCGATTTCGCCGGGCTGTCCACCGAGTACATCGGAGTACTCTACGAAGGTCTCCTGGACTACGAGTTGCGTACCGCGCCGGAGGACGACCCGGTCCTCTTCCTTGCTGTGGGCAATGAGCCTGCCCTGCCCTTGTCGGGTCTGGAGGCTATGGAGGATCGCCAGATTCGACAGCTCTTCGAGGCGATGAAGGAATCCCGTACCCTGGGAGACGAGGAGATACCGGAGGAGGTGTTGACGGAAGAGGAAACCGAGGACTCAGGTGAGGAAGACGGGGAGTCTGCGGATCAAGAGGCCGAACCGAGTGATGAGGACGACCTGGATATCAGCGAGGAGCAGGCTTCGGTGGGGGAGGCATCTCGGCAAAGGGCTCTGACCTGGGCCCGCCGGGCGGCTCTGGCCTCGGGGCTCGTCCGGAAGCCCGGGGGAAGGCAGACACCTGAGAAGCAGCTTGCCTTTGAGAGACAGCTGGAATCGAAGGCCCGGCAACTGACCAAACGGGTCGTGCAGCCGGGGGAATGGTTCCTGGTGCGCTGGGGCGGCACCCGGAAAGGTTCCGGCACCTTCTACACACGGCCGCAACTGGCTGTTCCAACGGTCCATCGCACCCTGCGCCCGCTGGCATACATGCCGCCCTTGGTTGATCACAGGCCAAATGAGGATGCGCCCCCTGAGCAGTGGACCGCCAGAAAACCCGAGGAGATCCTCGAACTGAAGGTGTGCGATCCGAGCTGTGGTTCGGGCTCTTTCCTTGTCGCAGCCGTCAGGTTTCTGACCGAGGCTCTCTACGATGCCCTGCATGAGCACGATCGGCTGGACGGTGACTGGCGCCGTCCGGTTGACCAGCTATTGGGACTCGAAGAGGCGGCCGCCGATGAGGAGTCGCTGCAGGGTCTTCGACTGCCAAGTCCCCCGGGTGAGGGTGATTTCGAGCCTCGGATGAAGGCGATCCTGAGGCGCTACGTGGTCGAGCACTGTATCTACGGAGTCGATCTGGACCCCTTGGCCGTGGAGTTGTGCCGCTTGGCGCTGTGGCTTGAAACGATGGACCGGGAGCTGCCCTTTTCTTTCCTCGACCACAAGATCAAATGCGGAAACTCACTGGTAGGTGCCTGGTTCGACCAGTTCCTGCACTACCCGGCCATGGCTTGGAAAAACCGCGAGGGTGGCGACAAGACACACAGTAACGGCGTGCACTTTGGGAAGAACCTACGTGGCAAGGTCCTAAAGGCATTTTTCAAGGAAACCTTAGTCCCTGACTTCCTGGCGAGCATGACGGGCCAGTGGCAGCTCGGTGAGCAGTACGCCGATGAGCCAGCCCGAGTACACGACGAAATGGTGGAGGTCCTCGAAGATCTTCACTCCATGCCCGTGCACAACGCAAGTGAGCAGACCCGTCGCTATCGCCTGGAGTTCCTCGGAGCCCCGGGCTGGCGCTCCTTGAAAGAAGCCTTCGACCTTTGGTGTGCCTCTTGGTACTGGCCACCTAACTCCCTGGATGCCGCCCCACCGCCCTCGAGCTTCGGTCATCCTGAGGACAGGGCTAGAATCATTGCAGAGCGGGTTGCAGCCAAACAACGCTTCTTTCACTGGGAGCTGGAGTTCCCGGATGTCTTCTGCACGAGTAACAGCGGCTTCGACGCTATCCTTGGGAATCCCCCGTGGGAAGTGGCCAAGCCCAACTCGAAGGAATTCTTCTCCAACGTCGATCCGCTTTACCGGAGCTATGGCAAGCAGGAAGCGCTGCGCAAGCAGACCGAGTATTTTGCGGATGAGACCTTGGAAACCCGTTGGCTCGACTACCAAGCCGACATCCGCAGCCATTCGAATTATTTCAAGTATGCCGCATTCCCCTTCGGCGATCCGGCCACTGCTGACACTTCTACCCACCGCTTCTCCCCGACACGTGGCAAAAAGAACGCCGAAATGCACGCCGAATGGCGTGCTTCCAGGGCAAAGTCAAAGGGGTACGCAGATACCGAGCACGCGTATCGTTACCAGGGTTCGGCAGACGTCAATTTGTTCAAGTTGTTTCTGGAACGGGGTCATGCCCTGCTGCGGAAAGGGGGGCGCATGGGTTGCATCGTGCCCTCGGGGCTCTATTCAGACCACGGGACAGAGCCACTGAGGTCACTTTTCCTCGATAAGTGTCGGTGGGAGTGGCTGTTCGGGTTCGAGAACCGCGACAAGGTCTTCGACATCGACAGCCGCTTCAAGTTCAATCCGGTCATTATCGAGAAGTCTGGCCGAACGGAGGCTATTAGGACGGCTTTCATGCGCCGGCGACTCGATGACTGGGAGACCGCCGAGGCGCACGTGACACCGTATGAGCGTCGGCAAGTAGAACAGTTCTCTCCGAAGTCTTCGTCAATCCTGGAGATCCAGTCGTCCCGCGATCTGGAGATTCTCGAGAAGATTTATGCCAACTCGGTCCTGCTGGGTGACGATGGGCCAGGAGGCTGGCAAATTGAGTACGCTAGAGAATTCGACATGACGAGCGACTCCGGCCTGTTCCTCCCGCGCCCCCACTGGGAGGAAAAGGGCTACCAGCCGGACGAGTATAACCGCTGGCTGAAAGGAGAGTGGAAGCCGAGGACGCCGACCTCCCCGGCACCCCCGGGGGCCAAGCGGGTAGAGATCTGTGAGGGCATCATCCTGTCCCGGGATGGGAACCAGTGGATCGACGAGGAGCGAGTGGAGGATGTGGCGCTGCCCCTGTACGAAGGGCGGATGATTGGGCAGTTCGACTACAGCCAGAAGGCTTGGGTGAGCGGGAAGGGACGAGGCGCAGTGTGGCGCGATATTTCCTGGGACGCCAAGCAGGTTGAGCCCCAGTTTCTTGTAGGCGTGGCAACGCTAAAAGGCCGAGAAAGGTATTTCGACGGTCTAAAGGTGTCACACATGCGCGTCGGCTCAGCAACAAATGCACGGTCATCCATCGCCACTCCCATCTGGCGATACCCCACGGGAGATACGGCTGCCATCTTCTGGTGTGAGGATGAGGTTCTTTCTCTGGTCCTTGCCGCATGCATGAACTCCTTCGTGTTCGACTTCGTGACGAGGAATCGGTTGGTCGGTCTCCATCTCGATTACCACCTGTTTGAGCAGAACCCGCTTCCACGCCGTAGCTCCTGTCATTTTGTTGAACGGGACTTGGCTTTATCCGTGCTTGGTCTGTCGTGTTGCAGCATTGCTCACGCCCCAGTATGGCTCGGCTTCAGGAATGAGAAAGGGTGGCGGCGCCAGTGGGCAATCTCCAGGTATGAACGCCTTCGCAGGCTGTCTGCTCTGGATGCCGCTGTTGCCCGGCTCTACGGTCTCGATGAAGTGGATATGTGCCATATCTTGGATCAATGTGAGTGGCCCACTGAAAAATACCGCAACAGCCAAACCAGAAGACAGCTACGCAGCAAGGGGCTCTGGCGCACTGGTCAGTCAGATGAACCGGAACTCCGTCAGTCTGTCTTGGCTATTGCAGCGCTTATGTATGGAGAAGATCTGAATTGGGAGCTGCCGGAGACATTAGACCTCTCGGATCTGGGGCTGAATTTAGATCCTTCCAAGTCGAATCCCCTGCACGTGAGGAGTCGTCTTGGAAAAAAGTTCTATGACTGGCAATCTGCAGAAGATCTGGACGTGTCCTGGATGGAGTGTGAACTGCACGCACGCAACCTTCTGGGGGAGAATGGAAACTTCCAGTGAAAAACAACGAACGAACGTCGAGTTTGCGATCCCGACCTTCTTTCAAAGACAAGAGACAAGATAACATATGGCCCTGAATCCTCTTTCCTACACCGAAAGGGTTGTGCAGAGTTTTCTCCGTTACCAGCTGACTGCCTACCCTTTCGCCGATGAGGGGCTGCATCGGCAGATGCGGGATCTCCTGTCCCTGGATACCACCCGTCAGACCCCTCTACTCAAAGGTCCTTACGTAAGCCTTTCCCGAGCTTTCATCCCGGGTGCCTCGATCGCGACGCTAACGGGAGAGGGGGTTCTCCATGGCCACATGCGGCAGCTCGTTCCCTATCCGACGCTTTACGGACATCAGGAAGCTGCCATCCGGTCTATTGTGGAGGGCTATCCGACCCTGATCTCGACGGGGACGGGTTCCGGGAAGAGCGAGTGTTTCCTCTACCCCATCATCAGCCGTTGTCTCGAGCTTCGCGATCAGAAGGCGCCATCGGGGATCTGCGCGGTCATCGTCTACCCGATGAACGCTCTGGCCGAGGACCAGCTCGGCCGACTGCGGGAGCTGTTGGCGGGAACGGGGATCCCCTTCGGAATGTATATCGGCAAGACGCCCGAGCACGAGGCCGACATGACCGGACGTCGGTTGAAATCCGGCTCCTCGAGGGCAGACTATCAGGCTGCTTTGAAGGAGGCTCGTCAGCGGGGAGAGGGTGCTGCGATCCATCCCCCGGAAGAGGTGTGCAGCCGGGAAGTGATGCGGACAGCGGGCAAGCAGCCACGCCTCTTGCTTACGAATGTGAAGCAGCTTGAGCTGCTTCTGACTCGCCAGAGCGATGTCGAGTTGTTCGACGGGGCGCGCCTCGACTACCTGATTTTCGATGAGGCGCACACCTTTTCTGGCGCGGGGGGTGCGGAGGCAGCCTGTTTGGTTCGGCGTCTCCGGGCTTTCTGTGACCGGGATGCGGACCAGACGACATGCGTAGCCACTTCAGCCACGATCGTGGACGAGGACGATCCGGATGGGGCTCGTGATTTTGCCAGCCGGTTCTTTGGGGTGGACCGGGACTCCGTGGCAACGGTTCAGGAGGTCTACGAGGAGGACACCTGGGCGGAAGACCGGCAGATTCCGTCGCCCTTGAGCGAGCCGGCAGAACGCCTGAGTGAGGTGCTGGCGGCTGTTGACGCCGATGAACCTGGAGAGGCCCTCCAGCAGGTCTGGGGCAAACTGACCGAGACTTCTTTCGGAGACGGTGCCTGGGAGGAGGTCTTGCACGCGCACCTCTCCGAAAATGAGTTGCTGTACCAGGTAGCCTTGCTTCTCGAGACACCGAGGGCACTTGGAGATCTCCTCGAAGAGCTTGCCGAAGCTCTTGGGCGTGAAGTCCGAGAGGAGGAACTTGTGCTTTGGCTGACTCTGGGGGCGGCTGCCCGCAAGGACAGTCGGCCCTTGGTGCGGCCTGTCGTGCACGGGTTCCTCCGTGGGGTAACGGCTGCCGTCGTGACCTTCGCCGAGGGGAGCGACGAGCCGGTTCTCCACCTATCGGCAGAGGAAATTGAAGAGGATAATGGTGACGGGCTTCGATTCCGCGTCAGCACCTGCACGACCTGCGGTCAGCACTATTTCGAGCACAGCCTGGGCGGATTCGAGTACGAGGCCCGCATGCCCGGTGGCGGCATCGCAAGTGGTGACGCCATCTACTGGGAGCCCCTTGACCAGGTGCGCGGAGGCCGGCGGCTGCTACTGATCGACCACTTGATAAGCGAATCCGATGATGAAGAGGATGAAGAGAATCACCGGTTCGCCAAATTGTATCTATGCCGGTACTGCGGTGCCGCCCACGCCGACACGCACGTTCGTTGCCTAGCCTGCGGTCAGGGCGGACCCCAGATTCCCCTGCTCGCCATTCCCCAGCGGAAGAAACGGCCGGGTCACCTCACCCGGTGTGTCTGCTGCGGGGCCACGGGCCGACAACGTTTGGGCAGTTTCCGCGAGCCGGTCCGGCCGGTTCGGGCCACCAACGTGGCCGACGTGCACGTGCTCGCCCAGGACATGATCCACCATGCCGAGCGGAAGCGGCTCCTGGTCTTCGCCGATAACAGACAGGACGCAGCCTTCCAAGCTGGCTGGATGCGCGACCATGCCCGGCGGTTCCGCCTGAGGTCACTGATGACCAGAAGCCTTGCGACCAGCCTGTCTGTCGGAGACCTGACCCACAGATTGGACGCCATGATGGAGGAAGACGACGCCCTTTCGCAGACCTTGTTGCCGGAGGTATGGGCGGTTGCCCCGAAGGAGGCCGGAGGCGTGGTCCACCGGGAAGAACGCCAGTACCTGCTGCGAATCCTCGTCCTCCGTGAGATCACCGCCTCTGCTCGCCAGCAGATTGGTCTAGAGCCTTGGGGCCGCATGCGAATAGACTACCTCGGGGTCGATTCCCGGAACGACTTTGTCACCAAATGGTCTGGCCGCATTGGGATTCCGGCGGAGACCTTGAACAAAGGCGTCCGCGGCTTACTGGACTTGGAGAGACGCCGGCCTGTCCTGCTGGATCGCACGGGTCACATCTTCAGCAAGTACTGGCAGGCTGGGATGCGAGAAATCGAGAGAGGCTACCTTCCGGACATGAGCGGTGTGCCCAGGGGACTGAAGCTGACCCGCGATCCCTCCGACGACCGGGGACGGATTGTCCAGTGGCTGTCCAGCACGGGTCACCGGACGACGGTCATGGACATCGCCCGGAAGTGGGGTGTCGATGGGGATGATATGGAAGAATTCCTCAAGGAGTTGTGGGCTTACCTGACGGAGGACACTCGCCTCCTCGTGCCGCAGACGCTGATGGGCAGCTACGGCAGAGCCCTCCCCAATTGCCCCGGCACCTTTCAGCTCGATGCTGACAGACTCATGCTTTCCCCCAACAGTGGCGTATATCGCTGCATGACCTGCCGACGCCGCACTGTGCGACGGCCTCCGCTGGACAAGTGCATGGCTTGGCGGTGCGACGGAACCGTGGAGTACGTGGCGGAGGATCCGGAAAGCTACGACCTGCAGCTTCTCGATCAGGACTACATCTTGCTGCGCCCCCGCGAGCACACGGCCATGGTGCCACACCGCGAGCGGGAGGAGATCGAGGAGCTCTTCAAGGGAGACAGCGAGGTTGTCAACACGCTGGCGTGCACGCAGACGTTGGAGCTTGGGGTCGACATCGGCGCCTTGGATGCCGTACTGATGAGGAATGTGCCGCCCGTGGCGGCCAACTACTGGCAGCGCGCAGGCCGCGCCGGACGGCGGCACCGGATGGCCGTGAACCTGACCTACTGCCGAAATGTCAGCCATGACCGGGCTTACTTCTCCGAACCGCTGAAGATGCTCGGGGGGCGGATCGATCCACCTGCTTTCAACATGGCCAACGAGTTGATGGTTGCCAAACACGTCCACGCCCAGGTCGTGACGGTGCTGCACCACCTGGCCAGGCCGAGCAGCGGGCTGAGCGACACAGACCGGGAGGAGATCCAGCCTGCCCTCAAGACGGCCTTTCCGTCACTGATCCGGGACTACCTCTTCAATGCCGCCGGAGAAGTACGCGGCAAGCCGCTCGACGTAAGCGTCCTGCACACGGTGATCACGAAGCACCAGGACCACATCGAAAACGCCGTATCAAGAGCGTTTCAGCAGGGCTGGCCGGTGGCCGATGAACAGGTCGTTTCAGGAGAACGACTTGCGGCATATGTCCTTGGCATGACGGGTGAGCTCGAAGCGGTGATCGCCCGGCTGCGGCGGCGGCTGAGGTGGGCCTTGGACCAGATGGCCATGCTCGAGGACCACCGCCGCAAGGTCGGGGCCCTCGACGACGAGCAGCAGTCATTCTACCGCCGCTGCGACCGTCTCGTCCGGCGGATGAAGGCGGTCGATCTGCGTGAACGGCAGCAGGCCGAGGGGATCGACGATGTCTTTACCTACGGGGTCCTGGCGGCGGAGGGCTTCCTGCCCGGTTACGGTCTCGAGACGGGAACCGTGATTGGATTTGCAGAAGTGCCTCGCTGGGTCCGTGGCATCTATGACTTCGATCTGCCACGCCCTCCCGGAGTGGCCCTGCGGGAGTACGTACCCGGGAACCGAATCTACGCCAACGGGCAGCAGTTCGTGCCCCGGCGCTATGCCCTTGACGTGGGTGAAGGCCGGCGCGACGCGATCACCTATGAGGTTAGCCCGGAGTCGCAGGCCGTCTTGGAGTCCCGAGGGGATGTGAGCGGCGACACCACGACCAGCCGGATCACGAGTATCCCCATCTGCGATGTGACACTGGTCCACAGCTCTCGTATCACGGACGAGGAAGAGAATCGCTTCCAGATGGGGGTGGCGATCTACGGACGCGAGCTGGAGCAGCACAACGGAGGCCAGGCGTTCCGCTGGGGGACCCGGCCGCTGCATGTGCGTAGGGCCGTGCGGCTGACACTCGTCAATGTGGGGGCCAGCAACGTCATCGGGTCACGGGGCGAGTTCGGATATCCCGTCTGCCGAGTTTGCGGGCAGAGCGTGTCGCCAATGTCGTCGCAGCCCCAGCGCCAAGACTTCGAGGAGAAGCATCTGGAATGGTGCGGAAGGCGCCCGTCAGCGACAGCGTTCCACGCCGACCTCACGGCGGATGTCCTGAAATTGCCCGACTGCGCCTCGAAGGAGGAGGCATTCTCCATTGCAGAAGGGTTGCGGTTCGCAGCCGCAGAGGTCCTGGATATGGAGCACGAGGATCTGCAAGTGCTTGTAGTGGGCAAGATCGGCAGCGACGAGGTCGACGCCATGCTTTACGATCCCATGCCGGGCGGGTCGGGACTATTGTGGCAGCTTTGCCTGCGCTTTGAGGAAATCGTGGCCGAGGCCAAGCGCGTCGCGGCCGAATGCCCTGGGCAGTGCGCGAGGAGCTGCATAGACTGCCTGCAGCGGTATCGCAATGCGTTCTACCACGAACACCTGAACCGGCAGCTCATTCTCGATCGCATCGAGGAGTGGGGAGACGGGCTCGACGTCGAGCACGAGATCCCCGCCGTGCTGCCTCTGGGCGGTGGGGGTGGTTCGGAGGACCAGCCGGTAAACGTCGCCGAGGAGAAACTGCGACGAATGATTCTAGCTGCGGGCCTCCCGGATGGCCACTGGCAGGAGCAACGATTACTGCCTAGGCCGCTCGATTCAACCACCCCGGATGTGACTTACGAAGATCCGGATGAGGAAGAGCGAAAGATTTTCATCTATCTGGACGGGCTATCTGAGCACATCCATGGCAACCCCGAAACTCAGGACCGGGACCGTGCGATCCGTGGTGAGTTGCGGAGCCAGGGGCACGAGGTTCTGGAGATCACGGTAGCCGACCTGGACGATTCACAGGCGATGCTGAAGCATTTCAAACGGCTGGCACGGAACCTGATCGGGCGGGACGCCCTTGACCGGATCAGTGAGGATGCGGATCAGTGGTTTGCGGCCCGGGCCGAGGATATGGTGGCAGAGGGGCCGGAGATTGCTGAGCCGGTTGAAACAGAGATAATCGAAGGGCCATTCCGGCGCATAGATGAACCCTCAGAGGACGAAATGTTTCGCACGTGCGTTCCCATTTACAGTCTTCGAGCAGCTGCCGGAGGCTTCAGCGAAGGACAGGTGCCGGATCCGGATGGCTGGGCGGAGTTGGAAACGACGCGGGGATTATCCCAAGGGATGTTCGTGGGGAAGGTCGTGGGGCGTTCGATGGAGCCGGAGATCCCGGACGGGACATGGTGCCTGTTCCGTCGTGATCCCGGAGGTAGCAGGCAGGGGCGGAACGTGCTGGCGCAACTTCGGGATGCGACCGACCCGGAGCACGGGGGCAGCTACACGGTGAAGCGATATGAGCGGGTTGAGCAGGGGGTGCGAAATGATGGGGAGCTTGGGGGTTCGATCCGGCTGCGGCCCATCAATCCGAAATTCGCGGAAATCGTCGTCGAAGAGGGCAATGAAGGGGTGGCGGTGATTGCGGAAGTAGTTGAGGTGTTGGGATAGGAGGTTCGATTCGGAGACAGGATCGCAGGTGATGTTCTTTATCGACCGGGCCGCAGCGCGCTGGATGCCGTACGGCGCGTGCATCGGCTGCTGAACACGGGCCACCGGGAGGTGGTGGACGCGGATCGGTCGGACTACTTCCGCCAGATTCCCCACGCGGAATTGATGAAGTCCCTTGCCCGCCGGCTCTGCGGGTTCGCAAGCCGGAAAACGTTAGCCGAAACTGGAAACCAGCTATGGATGGATATACGCAAACGGCAATAGGTATTTTCGTCTCTATTGCTTTATTCCTATTAGGCTATCGTCAAACTATAGGTGCCAGAAAAGAGCGCGAAAAGGCTGCTAACACATCAGTCCATAGAGCGATACTGCGGCGAATGGTCTTAGAAGATTACCAACCCTGTCTAGTGGATATATCACGAATCTTAGAAGGAAAAGCGAGAGAATTCCAAGTCAGTTCTTTAAATCTCCTTTCAGAAGATCAGGTTTTAAATCAACTTTATGCTGCAGTTTTTGATAACGATCTCATTGCGTCTCCTCAAAGGATCGAATTAGAAAAACGTCTAGACCATGTCTTCAATGAACTGAATCAAGCAGAAAATGGTAATAAGAAAAAATCAAGTGAGATAGAGTTTGTTTCTAAAGATCATAGAGAACACATAATCAAAGTAATGGCAGTAACCACTTCGGGGTTAGGTGCCGTAAGTGTCTTCTTTTACAAGACATTAGGACAACTTGAACCCATCGACGAAAATATCCTGGCTTCCATGGCAGGAGTTTTTATTGCAAGCTTAGGTATTATTACCAGTCTACTTGCAATAAGGAAAAGTCGCGACACAAGTGATGAACCTTCTAAGATGTCAAGTATTAATGAGGGGTTTGCTCTTGAAAAAGAAATTGCAGATATACTTGAAAAACTGAATATCGAATATGCAACAGAGACCATAGGGACCGGCTTCCGAACGGACTTTATGGCAGTTGTAGGACCCAAAAAAATAGCTGTAGAGGCTAAAGTATGGAGAAATCAACCACCAGCCCATTATTTGCGCAAAGTTCGCGAGATCTTGATGAAACTTATCAAAGATGGAACTGCCGATGAAGGGTTAATTGTGACTAAATATTTAATTGGCTTTCCTTCCCAAGCTATAGAGAATCAACCTATAGAAATTATACCCATTAACAAATTACGATCATATTTAGAGAAAAAACTCAAAACCGTGTAGCAACCGGACTGATGGGGAACAGCCTAGCAAGCCGTTGAATATCCGGGAAATTCCAGAAACCGGAGGTGTGCCGAATGTTATGGTTTCCTTCCCTTGATATATGGGTACTCAGGCTAAACATTCCCCTACACAGAGGCGGCTCGAAATGGACCACCCAACAACCGCAAATAGCCGACAATTCGGCTAAAAATACTGTTTATGCGAGCGCCAAAGACCCCGAAAGCCGATATCAATCCATGAAGCCCTCTTGGCGTTCCCCTTCCGATGAGCTTGCGCATCACCAGCCCGAGATTGAAGGCGCCGCCATGAATACAGACGCTTGTAGATGTTGGTGTGGCCGCGTAGATGAGTGCGTCGCATGCCCCCCGGTTTCGTACGTATGAGCGAAACTGCGTTCCACATACTCGGCGCGAAGCCGTTGAAGCCTCTTTCCTCGCTCTCCCCGTATACGCCGACGATTCGCATACACCGCCTCCTTGGCCGACGCATCCTTTTTCCAGTTGCGCCGACCACGGCTTTCGTCGACACGCACGGTGCAAAACTGATCGGACAGCGTCGATGGGGCCAGACCCAGCAGGAGCACGGCCACCACCTGCGGCATCCACTGGCAGTACTTCAGCACCAGATATTCGAAGCGGTAGCTGACCCGGGCCGAAGGGGCCGACCAGGGAACCTCCTCGACGTGCCGGCCGTGGGTCGGACAGCGGATCTCTCGAGGGGCGTGGTGCAACCAGAGGGTACGGCCGCAAACCCGGACGTCGCGCCAGCGCCGGGGCTCCATGACCGGTACGATCTTGCCCCGGCGCCCACACCGGGGACAGCGGCACCCATTCTTGTGGGCTGCACCGCAACCACGACGGCCGCTTCTTCCCCGCGTCCTTCGAACCACACGTCGACAGCGCGAAACCCCTTGAATTGGAACATCTTGGAGACGAACTTATAGCGGTCATAGGTCGCCTCCCTTTCCTGGGGAGTGCTTGATGGGGATACACCAAGCATAGGGAACGACCTATGGCCTTGTCATGTTCTCAGGTTTCGCCGTTGAAAAACCCGGATAGACCCCGGGAAAAGGACACCATCATTCAGATGAACCGGGCCGCCGCCCGGATGGACGGACGGCGGCTGCGGTACGAAGACCTGATTGCCTGAAGTAGGGCGAGCCTACCGCGGCCGAACTTCGAACAAGTCCCCGTCCCCCAGGCCTGGCTACTTTTTCTGATTGCCCGGTTCTTGGCGTTTTTCCGGGTCGAAATGTTCCCCACGGAGTGCCGCCGGAGCATAACGGCCGCACTCGAAGTTTCGTATATTGAAAAGAAGGCCGCCGCAAAGTGCGAGCCCCCTTTTCTTTCTTCCTCAAGATTTTTTTCGGAATCCGGCCCAATGGAGTGCTTCACATGAACCGCGTCAAGATCGACCTGAAGAATTGCTACGGGATAAAGAGCCTTCAGACGGACTTAGACTACTCCACCGCACCAGCCTACGCCCTTTACGCGCCAAACGGGGCTATGAAATCCTCGTTGGCCAAGACATTTGAAGATGCAGCCCAACGAAAGCCATCCGGAGACCGGATCTTCCCGAAGCGAACCACGTCGAGGAAAATCACCGACGAGCGAAATCGCGAAATCGAGGGTGCCCTTGTACTGGTAGTACTCCCCTACGACGAGGGCCTCGGCGTCACCGAGCAAACATCCACCTTGCTCTTGAATGCCGCGTTGAAGAAGGAATACGACGACCTACTCCGTGCGACCGAATCGGCTAAAGAGACGCTATTGACCGCCGTCCGAAACCAGTCCCGATCAAAGCAAGACATGGCAGCCGAAATATCCTCCGCCATCATGCCCACCGCATTGGAGTTCGACGCCGCCTTGATCCGTGTCAAGCGCGAGGTCGAGGATCAGCCGGACGCCCCGTTCTCCGAAATCGAATACGACAAAATATTTAATGATAAGGTTTTAAAGGGCTTGGATACAAAAAACCTAAAAAACGCAATTGAGGAGTATGCCCAAAGATACAACGAGCTCCTCTCTGCATCAACGTACTTCAAGAAGGGGATGTTCGACTACTATAACGCCGGAAAAATTGCGAAGAGCCTCGCTGACAACGGCTTCTTTGCTGCCAAGCACACCGTGAGCCTAAACGCAGCGACAGGCAACCGGGAGATCGCCGATAGACAGGAGCTCGAAAAGATAATTTCCAAAGAAAAGGACGACATCTTTGCAGACCCCGCCCTCCGCCGAAAATTCGACGACGTTGCTGGCCAACTGACACGAAACGCTGAACTAAGACACTTCTACAAGTATGTCCGAGACGATGCCACGATACTTTCGCGGCTGAACAATCCTGCGAACCTGAAGCAGGAGATATTAAAGTCGTACCTCAAAACACACGAGGCGTTATATGCCGATTGGATGACCAAGTATGACGCTGCGCGCCAACGCCGGAAAGACATCGAGGACATCGCCCGCACTCAGAGAACGCAGTGGGAAAATGTCATTGAAATATTCAACGACCGTTTCTTTGTGCCGTTTAAGCTCGATGCGAAAAATAAAACCGAAGTGATGCTTGGACAGACCTCGATCATCGACCTCGGGTTCACGTATGTCGACGGAGCCGATAGCGCTGACCTGAGGCGCAACGACCTATTGCAATCGTTAAGCACTGGCGAGCGAAAGGCACTATACGTACTGAATGTCATATTCGAGATCGAGACACGCAAGAAGAACCGACAAGAGACGTTGATCGTCGTAGATGACCTTGCGGACTCTTTCGACTACCGAAATAAATACGCGATTATTCAGTACCTTAAAGACATTAGCGAAGACGGGCTGTTCAAGCTGCTTGTTATGACACACAACTTCGACTTTCTTCGAACTATAGAGAGCCGATTTGTGGGTTACCCAAATTGCCTGATGGCGTCGAGACACAAAAATGGAATAACACTCGCCAGGGCGGCGGGTATCCGGAATATCTTTGCTCGCGACTGGAAACTTCATTTCTTTGACGATCCGAAGAAAAAGATCGCCTCTATCCCCTTCCTGCGCAATCTCGTTGAGATGACGACGGGTGAGCAAGACCCCAACTATGATAGCCTTACATCTATGCTGCATTGGAAGCCAGGATCCGAGACGATTACGGTTGGGCAATTGGATGACATATATATCGCAATATGTCAGGAAACGGGAGGCTCAAAGAAGCCCGGTAAATTGCTGTGGGAGTTGTTGACAGAGGAGGCCGAAGCTTGCCTGGTAGCAAGCGCCGGGATGAACTTGGAAAACAAGATTGTACTGGCCATCGCGATAAGGTTGAGTGCAGAGCGATTTATGACTGGTCGTATTGGCAATCCGGCATGGGTGGCAACTTTGGAGGCCAATCAGGCACGCGGAATGACGGACGAATTCAAGAGGAGGTTTCCCCAAGAACTGGAGGTGATCGCTACACTTGATCGTGTCGCTTTGATGACACCAGAGAATATACATGTGAACTCATTTATGTACGAGCCGATAATCGACATGTCCGACGATCATCTGCGGAGATTGTATGGAGAGGTGAAGGCCCTTCAGTGACAAAGCGGGAATATACGGGCAAGCCCGTTTACCTGATGGCCTTGATATGAAAAGAGAACAAGGGAAGCAGAAGCAGGACAAACAGCCCGACAAGCGTCCCGTAGGCCGCCTGCCGAGCATCCGGTACCGGAGCCTATCCCGGACACCCCGGAGAACGTCCCGCGCGCCATAATGCGGAATCCGCCAAAGAAGGACTGGCGGTATCTGAAGGAATCCGGGCGCAAGCGATAGCCACGGCCCCCCCCCTACGCCGGGGCCGTGGGTAAGATTGTATTGTATATAATTCCCTTTTTAAGTGTGTTGGTTCTCGGTGGCCTCCGCAAGGCGGTCTAGTCCCTCCGGGGAAACTCTCCACTGAAGATTTTCCCCGGAACTTACATCAAAGACTCGGCCCTCATATTCGTAAGGATCCGAACGGCCTGTAGTCGAAGCACCCCGGGAAGCGAGGTTCATGCGTCGATAAATCCGCGTCCCGTCCGGCAGGTGCTTGTCTGGATCAAAACGCTCTTCCGGCGTCGGTTTGCGGCTCTGACCGTCTGGCAACTCGATGCCCGCATACGAACTGAAAAAATCGATAGTTTCTCTCCGTGTGATCGGTTCGTACAGCTGCCGAAACTTCACCTGGTCCTTGTCTTTCGCGTACCAGAGCAAATAGTCGGCAACCTCCGGCAACGTCTTGGCGGAGCTGCCCCCGGTCGTCAAGTACGTGATGGTCGCTACGCGATTTTTTTTGCCGAAGATTTCGTCCATCGCGGCGCCCATCAGGTGCACGTTCTCGTCGCCGATCTGCACGAAGCAGCTGCCGCTTTCCGTCAGCAGCTCCCGGGCCAGCAACAGGCGGTCCCGCAGGCAGGAGAGATAGGAGTGGATGCCCAGCTCCCAGGTATCCCGGAAGGCGCGGATCTGCTCCGGTTCGGTGGTCAAATCCTCGTCCTTGTCGCTGGAGGGCACGTCCTGTTTGTTGACGAAGGGCTGGAAGTTCGAGCCGTAGTTGATGCCGTAGGGCGGGTCGATGTAGACCATCTGTACCTGTCCGCCCAGGCCCTCCTTCTCCAGCAGGCTGTTCATCACCAGGAGGCTGTCGCCGGCGACCAGGCGGTTGCTCCAGTTGCGTCGGTGGCGGTAGAAGTCGATGGCCTCGCGGAGCGGGCGGTTCTCCTCCGGCCGGGAGAAGAACGAGAGTTGATCTTCCGGGCGGCCGTTGCCCTTGCGCACGGCTTCGATGATGGTGCGCGGCTCGATGCGCTCGTGCACGTGCAGGGAGACAGTGGGCACCTCGAACGAGGTGTTCTCCGCCTTGCCGGCCCAGGACAGCTGTGGGTCCAGGTGGGGGTCGTGGGCGTAGGTCTTCGCGTCCGCGTCCGGATCCGTCGACGGGGTAACCAGGCCGACGTCCGGGTTGTTCGCGCGGGTCTTGTCTGTGTGCTCGTACGGCTCGATGCCCCGTTTTTTCGTGGTCAATTCTTCCCTCCCTCTCCTTGGGGAAGTGGTGGGGAAGATGCCGCCGGGCGGGCGCGGCCCCCGCCTCACCAAGCCCTTGCAAATTTGGAGAGGCTTCCGGTTAGTAGCCGTTTTAGCTGTAGGGGAGCACCGGCCCCCCCAGTTCCTTCTGGTTCTCCTCCGG
This sequence comes from Candidatus Latescibacterota bacterium, assembly GCA_965223905.1. Classification (GTDB taxonomy): domain Bacteria; phylum Latescibacterota; class UBA2968; order UBA8231; family UBA8231; genus CBDCXV01. The sequence goes on along the minus strand of CBDCXV010000009.1, from coordinate 439,854 downwards.
CAGCTTCTGAAGGTCGTCGTAGACCAGCTCCATCGCCTGTTCGTGGCTCAGCCCCTGCTTGTCCCTCAGGCGGTCGTACATCGCCGCTCCCCGGTTCCCGGCCTGTTCCAATAACTGGAACAAGACCCCCCCCGCCCTCATCTCCTCCACCATCTTCGGGCGGGCCTGCGTCCACTGGTGCTTCAATTCCCACGCTAGCGGCAGCATCTGCCGGCGGGCTTGGTTTTCTTTCCGTCTCTGATCGGCTTCGGCTTGCCCCATTACATCAGCCCGTCTCTCCGCAGCGCCTCCCGGTGGGCTTCTACGGATTCCTTTCGTCGTTCTTCATCGGTCTTTTTCGGCCCGTGAACCCAGCCGATAAGCCCCCCGATCAAGGCTGCCAGGAACAAGCCGAGCGGGTGAAGGCCGCAGACTTCGTCGAGGGTCCACGGGACCCAGATCAGGAAGTAGGCCAGGGCGCCGAGGGCGCCGCCCAGGGCCGCGGTGAGCATTCGGAGCTTGTGCATCCACTCATCCACCCATTCGGAAAAAGTGCCTATCGCGAAGCCGATAAAGGCACCGAACAGGCTCACGTACATCCAGGCTTTTGGAGCCGTTTCCATTTTGTAGGGACGTGCGAGAAAGGATCCCGGAGGGGACCGGTCTCTCGTCTAGCTGTTGAGCGGGTTCAGCCGGTGGTGCGGAAGGGGGGGGGTGCGAGATCACAGCGCATGGGTCGTCCTCCTGAAAGGATGAGAGGAAGCCCGGCTGTTAAAAAAGGGTTGCCGGGCCCTGCCACCATCAACGAGAACGATGTGGTTCCGCCTATTCGCCAAGCACCGGGGAGCTACCCCTATGCCGGGAATTTCTGGCTGTTGTATTCAGCGAAAAACCCGGCACATCGGGTTTCTCGTTGATATGTGGCAGCACCAATTCTAATCGGGTGGCGATTCGGATGCAAACGGGGTTTTTCATGCCCGTAGCGGTCCAGATTGTTTCAGGGGAACGACGCTCAGCGCCGGCTGACAAGGCCGCCGGGCGACCCTGGAAGCCCCGCAACCGCGTTCAATCGGCTCGTCGCCGGCGTGACGGGGGGAAGTGAATCGAGGACGAATCGGGGCTCGTGGCGCTCAGGTCGGGGATCGACTGCGACGATTCGGGACACCGCCGCTGGCCGCTTCTGGTTTTCGGCTACGCGGTTCTGGGGATGGCCGCCGCATGGTGGGGGCCATCGGGGGCTTACTGGGACCGATTCTCGGGGTCGTCGTTCCCGTTCTGGTGGCGGGCTGCCGGCGTGGGTTCTGCTGAAAGTTCTGGAGCGACGAGCCGATCCAACGCGGATCAGGGGAGGGCATGGGTGGATGAGGGGGTTTGCTTTCCTAAATGGAAAGGTTGCCCCATACCGTCCCTCTACGTTTCTTTTGGGGGCTTCTTTTCCGGAAATAAGCGGGTGAAGAACCCTGGTTGCAGCAAGAGCACCTCCTCTTTTTCCACTAACCGCGTTAGGTCAACCTGAAAGAAAATTTACCCATGAAATGGGGAGATGCCCTTCTTCGTCCACTAACAGAGCAAGCAGTGTACGCCTTCGAAGAAGGGCATGTTGTATTGCCCAGGTACAGATTATCAGAAGTGGAAGAGGTGTTCCCAGGGTGTAGCCGCCACGCAAAAGGCCCGCTACTGATTCCATTTGCTGACAACCGTGCTGCTGTTGTTCTGTGGCACTCCCAATGGAAGGCTGCGCCAATCAAACTGGGACAAGAACATGCCAACCCCTCCGAGTTTCACGGTGCTCAAGTTTGCGAATTGGGCCTTCAACAATTCGCGCTGCATGTTCTAGAAAAATCACGTCTTCCACTCGGTGAACACCTAATTCAGAGATTGCAGACTGTTGTGGCGCTGGAGAGGCCAACCCAGAGAATTAGGATGGAGGAATATTGGAGGACCCCTCCTTCTCCTCCAATAACAGACCAAGTAAAGAACGCTTTCGATGAAGGGCATGCTGTATTGACTGGGTACAGATCCTCAGAAGTGGGAGCAAAGTTTCCAGGGTGTGGCGACTACGTAATAGGTCCGCTACTGGTTCCAATTGCTGACAGACAAACAGACGTTGTTGTTCTGTGGCATTCTCAAAAGAAGATTTTGGATCGACCTGAGACCCGAGGATATACCGAAGATCCCTTAACATACGAGTTTCACGGCGTTCGAGTTCACGAATCGGTCCTTCAAGAGTTCGCGCTGCATGTTCTAGAAGAATCACGTCTTCGACTCGGTGAACACCTAATTCGGCGTCTGAGAAGAGTTCTGAATACTCAACCTCCCGGACAGGAAAATCGTGCAGATCCCGATCCACCGCCGCCTGCTCCGAAGTGAGGCTCATCGTTTTTTCCCCAGATTTTTCCAAATCTCACCCTCTCAAGCATATCAAAGATAGGGTCCAACGCCCCGTCTCGCCTACGGCTGCTTTCCGGGTGGCCGGAAGGCGATTTTTCGGGCGGCGGCCGGCAACGAGGCTCTGGGGAAGGAACGGCGCGCGTTTCAAAGCGCGCCGTTTCCTTCCCCCAGCACCCCCAGGTACTGGGGGTACTGGGGTATATGGGGATCGGCCTTCGTCAGGAGAGCACATGTCCACCTACTATGCGTACGATGTCCACCTACTATGCGTACCTCCCCCAAAATTGGCTGGAAACACATCCTTCTCGTGTTTTTCCAAGTCAATCCTGAGGAAATCCTGATTTCAGGTCCCAAAAAAGGTCCTTTGGGCTGATTGGGTACGCATAGTAGGTGGACATTTTTTCCCTGATTCATGCGGCCCTGGCGCGGGCATCGTGGGCAGCCTTGTGACTGCGCGGTGGCAGAAACCGCACCGTGTTGTCGGGTAGCTCTTCAAGAATTGCGCCGCCCACTTTCACTATCCTGTGAACGGCTTGGCGAGCACGAACCCGGCGGTTGCTTTGGGCTTGCCTCGTCAGCTTTTCCCTGCTTCCGGCAGGATAGGCCATCGCTTCCACATCCTGATCAGTCAGAGCCGGGTACCCCCGGCTGATGCCCTCCTCATTTCGTTCGCGCCCCCCCGTCCTCACGGCGCGCTTGTGAGTGGCGTTTTTGGTGAAACGGCCTTGGGAAACAATCGGTTCGTTATGAGCATTTACCAGATGGCCTTCCTGGTTGCGGAGAACCTTCGGTTTGGTTGAATCGATCAACCGACCTCGGTACGTGGCACGCTGGTCCCACAGATAGCAGACGGCCAGGTAAAGCCGATACGCCGGGGCCGAGCCCAAGCCGAGTATCCGCGTAACGCTACGATCCACCAGGGGACCTTGATGGCTATTGGGTGGCAGTAGAATCTCGAACCGTATTATGTCATCCAAAGCCGCCCCGTCGCGGGGCACGTTCCGCACGGTGATGGGTCGCCAAATACCACCCTTTTTCTCATTATTCCACTCGACGCCGGACACGGTCAGGAGATCCAAGCTGCGTTTCAGCCTGGGCCAATCCTGGCGCCGCCGCCAACCCTTCGGCCATAGGCCATCAACCAGCTGGCGCAAGGTGCATAGCAGTGGTTGGGGGGTCTCCGTCTGGCGAGCCCCGAACGCCAGCAATACCTCAACGAAAAGCCGCAAAGGAAGCGGAACACCGCTGCCGTGGTAGAGCTCTTGACATGCCGGGTTTTCATCAAAAAGGATCAGGGGGATACAGGGCACAGGCAGCCGATTCGGAACCGGATCCAATCCAGGCAGGTACAGTTGGCAGTCGGGTTGCTGCGAAAACCCAAGTGCCGGAAATCGGGTTTTGTTGGGGAGAACCGATTTTTCCACAGGACGCACGGTGCGCACCGGCGCCAGGGATTTGCACAGGACTTTATGCCTCTGTTCGAATTCTCCCTTTTGGCTCACCTGGGCAAGCATTGACAAGCCATCTGCGTTGACGGGGGCCTTTCGCATTTTTTCGGCCAAGGAGGTCCACGCAGCGACCCCTTTCGGATTCACAGGGGGCAAGGGATGCCAGGGAAACTTCTTCAACATGAACCCGCGAAATCGGGTCTCGAGGCGCATAAGGGTTTCGGCCAGATCCGCCCCATCTTCCTCGGTAAGCGGTTGAGGAAGGACCTTTTCCCAATCCGGCTCGTCGTGGATCGGCTCCTCGATGGTGGTTTTGGAAATCTTTTCCACTGTCGTTTTCCATCGTTCCGCTCGGTCAGGGTCTTCGCGGGACAAATCCGCTAGGGCCTCGCGGGGGAGGACGTACACCCTCTCCCTGAACTCCAAGTCGAATTTCCTTCCATTGATTTCGTGAACCGGGCCAGGACCAGAGGGAGGCTCGGCTTCCGCCGGAAACCGCATCAGTTCCCACCAGTCGTGCAGCCGGGCTTGCCAATCGCCTAGCTGGCGAAGGGACGCCACCAAAGCGATGGCATCGGGAAAACCCTGGGGGTCCAGTGCGCTCCACTTCGCCAGCTGCGCAGGACGCAAGGCTTTTTCCCTTGCCTCTTCCGGGAAGTCCAGGGCAGCTTGTAGAGCGTTTTCGTTTTGCCCGCGAGCTACCTTCCGCTGTTTGGATTTCATGCGGCAGTAACCCTCTCCGGTTTCGGATTGGGGTCAGAATTGTCCTCTGGGGACGGTTTCGGTCTGTTGGGTTTCTTCTTTTTTCTCACGTCCTCGCACCATCCCTCCACTGCCTCGGAGTCCATACGAGTTGCCAGTTCCAGGCCGGCGAACTTCTTCTCGTCGTTGAACCGTTCCTTCAGGCGGGCTCCCCAGCCCATGCCACCGTAGTTGGACTTGACCGAAACCAATACGCGATCGGGCTTGGATAGCCGGTCGCGCGCCAACAGGAGCACCCCGCGGGCACCGTCATACCACACCGACGAACCGGCTATCGGGTCTGCGGCCCCCGTCTCCAGGTCGCCTTGTGCTATGGCTATGCGGGCCGCTTTGGTATTGTGGCCTACGATCAGAACACCGCATCCGGCCCGTTTTGCTTCTTTGGCCAACTCGCGCAGGAAGGCGCGTACTGGACCGGTTTCTGAGGTAGACACGTCGGCGAGTGCGGCCGATGCCGGGTCAATTATCAGCAGCTTTGCCTTGATCTGACGGATCTGGTCCCACAAGTCACCCCACTGCTTTGCCGGGAAACTGCCGCCTCCCTGTTCGGCCTCGGCGTGCCACAAGGGGTTCGGATACTCCCACACATGCAGGGCGCCCGGAATCGGGCCGCCGCCTATGGCCTTCAGGCGCACCGCAATGCGTTCCGGAGTATCCTCGTAGCTGATCACGGCAACCGGGCCGGCAGCTACTCGCATACCGCAGGCGGTTCCAAATTCTTCCCTTTGCGCATAGGCCGCGCAGGCCGCATGAGCCCACGCCAGGGACAGGTAGGACTTGCCGGTTCCGCCGGCACTGCTCAGGATGCCGACTTCCCCCTCTGACACTACGCTGTGGGCATAACGGTCATCCGGGTGGTCGTGCCACATAATGGGGGGCGGATCTGTGGCGTTTTGCCATTTGGTCATCGGTTGAAGCAGCGGCGGTTTGAGCAGGTTGCGAATAACTGCCGGGTCGTCGGGGTTTTCCTTCCATGCCTTGTGGGCTGCATCCAGGATTTCGACGTCCGATAGTTCGTCACTCGGGGCGGGTTTTTCAGGGGGGAAAGCCAAGCTGCGCAGCCGCTCCAAACTCCGCGGAGCTGCGTTGCGATCATTTCGTCGCGTTTCCCACTCATTGAAGAATTCGCGGGCTTCGTCCTGCCAAGGCTTGGCGGTCGTGGGAACCTCTCCGTTTTGTTGGGCTTCTTTCATTCGCTCCTGGGCTTCATCCATAATTCCCACAGCCGGCTTGTCGGCCAGGCTTGGGCGGCGGCGGCTTCGGCTTCTTCCCGGGTCAGTTCCCCGTCGATCTCCAGAAGGGCCGCACGCTCAATACGCTCGTAGTGCAGCGTGTCTGGCCATTCCTCTGCCAGGTCTCCCTTGGTCCGCCAATTCACCTCCACTGATACGCCCTCGAGCTCCAGGGCATCGCGCACTTCGGCCGCTGCCGTCCGTCCGGGGTCATCGCCGTCTGCTTCGATGCGCACGGCGTAGCCGCCGTCGGGCAGGTCGGCTGGAAACTTCAGGCGGCCCCCACAGCACCACACCACAGCGCCGGGCTGTAACCAGGTTGCCACCAATGCGTCCATAGGGCCCTCGACCAGGACAAGCAGAGGCTCATGGGGTCTTCGAGGAGACAGTTGCATGTACCCGTCGTCCTTGCGCCCTCGAGTCCGCTCGTATCGCTTATGTCGCTGGCCGTCGCGGTCGGTATAGGGAACAAGCTCTCCGGCCGCGGTCAGGGCCTCGAAGTGCACGGCGACGACGTGGCCGGCCGCGTCGGTGAACGCGAACAGCAGGGCGCCGGCGGCGCCTGGGGGCAGCCACAGCAGGGGCCTGCCGGTTTCGGGATCGCGGGCTTCTGCGGCTCCCCGGGACAACCAGCGCACGGCTTCGGGCAGATTCGGAGATTCGGTCACCTCGACGCCGGGCCAGACCCACCGCGTCATCGACGCATAGATGCGTCCGGGGGTGTCGTCGGCGGGAACCCCCGCATTCCATATCCAGCCTGCGTAGGCAATCTTCTGACGGTCTTCGTCGGTGCGGGCAGGGTCGAGGTGGAGTCCGCAAACAGGCGCTCACCCGGCTTCTGAGCGGCTTTGGCGGGCGGCCCCGTCGGGGCCGCCCCGGTTCGACGTCGACGTCGGTCTGACTTGGCCGGTATCAGCCCTTCGCCTTCCAGCCACTTCATGGCCGCGGCGTGATCGCAACCGCGCTCCCTTTCGATCAGGTCCAGCACGCCGCCGGCATCCCCGCTTTCGTGGTCCTTCCAACGGCCTGCCCGGTCACCGCCTACATGCACCGCCAGCGAACCCTTTCGGCGATACCGCCATTCATGGCCGCCGTTCTGGATCGACGTCGGTTTTCCAAGCAGCCGTTCGGCTACCTCCGGCATCGAGGCGGGCCAGTCTATGTCGTCGGTTCTGCTCAACAGGAAGTCCTCAAACCTGCATCAGCTCGTCGCGGTGGAGCTTCTCGACGATGGCCAGGCGAATCCAGGCGGCCAGCGAGTCGACGGACTCGTTTTTCTCTATCGCCTGATACACTCTCCGAAGCAGCTTCGGGGAGACTCGGGACCAGACCTGCTCGGTGAAGGAATACGGTTTCCGGGGCATTCCTGTTTCGCTCCATGACTTAAAGGGTGAACGGTTTGTCAAGTCACCTTAACACCTCCTATGCAACCGTGGTTTTCCTTGGTAGTCAACACGCTCTTAGCGGGGAAACAGCCAGGTTTTCCGAGTCCTGAAACGACTTGAAAGGCTATAGTTTCAAATGCAACCTGTTTTCCTGGCTAAATCCCGTTAAAAAAAATTTTCAGGTCGGGTGTCTCCATCCTTCATTCGGCGCATTGGAGCAGGAAACGGACCGTCGGACGGCAGCCCATAAGAGCTGCGTCCATTGCCGGTTCGGTTTTTCGGGACGACCCTGTCCAGCGTCGGGAGAAGCCATGGCCGCCCAGATTTCCTGATTAAGGGGATCATCCCGACGCGGTGAAGGAATCCGGCCGCGGAGATCGTATTTGTCATACCTGCTGGCCTGGTACCACCGCTCTTGCCCGGTGTTTCATTCGGGAACTACCTTCAAATCGTTCATGTTTGGCCTCCAATCATGGATGTGGACCGGATCGCTGTTGACGCAGCGCCGGTCCTTGTGCTGTTGGGTGAAAGACGGGCTCCCTCTTGGGGGGCCCGTCCTTTTTTTTAAGCGTACCAGCCTTTTCTGCAATGGCCAGTTTAGCCAAGCCTTTTTGGCGGTGTCGTTGACTATAATCCTTCGCCGACTACGTCCGCTCGCCCTCGAGTTATACGAACCAAAAAAGAGGTGAACGCACGTTCACCCATGCTTCGGGGTGTGGACCTGTGGGTCCGTGTTCCTTCATTAGGATCTTAATTAGAACCGGGGGTATCGGAGCCGGGGAAGCGCCTGTTCGAGCCGGTTCCCAAGGCCGGCCCCCGCTCTTCTTGTGGAAGATAGGATCTATGTCCGCATTTCGCTTAATCTGTTTCTATAGCTCCCCTGTCGGTTCATTATAGTTGAGAACCCGCGTTAAACATAAATATCGGGTGTTCTCTGATTGGGTGAACATACGTTCACCCATACCCTAAGATACCATACAGTTTCAGGGGATTGCGTAAGGCTCCACCCTCGCCGGCTCCCCTCCCGTGCCGGATTCCGGGCCGGAGCCGGAAAATGGCCGCTTCCCCCTCCTGAATCCCTGCTTCGCTGGACGCACTGGCGGTGCGTCCAGCGGTCCCGAATCGGGGCCGGATCGGGCCTGATGGGGCCGTGCGGCGAGGTCGAGGCCGAACCGGGCCGGCGAGGCGGGCGGCGTGTGTCCGGGCGATGTTCGCCTGTCGTTTTCGATTAAGAAACCGGACGGGCTTACCTGAAACGACCTGAACGCAACTACCGGCGCGAGGAAAGGGCTTGCTCTACGTAGATTAAAACTGTATTATCCCGGTATGGCTACACTCAAACACCGATGCAACCCCAACCTCAACCGGAGGGAAAGCACAATGAACCGATGCACTACTCGGCGCGTGTGGCATTCGGCGTTCAGGGTGGTGGGCATGTCCGCCATCCTCTTCGCCGGCATGGTGTTGATTGCCGCGATCCTCACGTATGGCCCTGCGCTCGACGCATGGTCTGCCAAGGAGAGAGAACGGGCGGTGTCCTCGTGGGGACGCTGAGCCTGATTACCATGTGCGATGCGGCCGTGGTGGTTCGTCAGATCAAACGGCGAGCTGCTGCGCGTCGCGTGGCCCAGCTGGTGCAGTCCGGCGCCGTGTTCGCCGACGATTACCGCGCCCTGACCGCTACCGAACCTGATGTAGTGGTCGCCGCGGCTCTCGCGCTCGCGTTGCGGGCTCGCTCCTTACGCAAAGTGGTGCGGCGCGATAACACCGTGCGCGGCATCATCGAGCTTGACGGCGACAGCGAGCTGTGGGCTGCCAAGGCGGGGCCTGTCGACTCTGACGGTCACCGCTTCGCCGATCACCGCTGCGCCGTCGAATGGCTTGAGCGGGCTGTCCACAACCACCTGCAAGGCTCTCATCACGAGAGCGACTACTACCTGCAGATCGGCATTGTCGAGGGGCAGATCGCGTGTCGCTCGGCGCTTGAACACAATGAAGCGGGATGGTGTGATGTCTGTTGGGCTGTCGAGCAGGCGTGGCGTTCTGAGCCTGTGGCCCGTCGTGCTGCCACTGAGCTGACCGACAACTGCCGCGACAATGCGGAGCGTGTCGGCGAGACGTGGGGCTCGTGGTACAGCGAGCGTTGAACTGAGAGCGGGCCGGGACCGGTGTACGTCATCGGTTCCGGCCTTGTTCGTTTCCCTTCACATACAAGAGGCCAATCAATGCCACTGACCTTCAAGACTGAGCCGCCGGCGGATCGCCGCCCCGACTCGGACTATCACGAAAAGCTCGATCTGCGCTTCCGCTCCGGGCGGGCGGCGGTCCGGCGCGTGCCTATGTCCTTCCACCCGCGTATGCCTCGGCTGACCGTTGCCGGCCTGCACGCGGAGCGGTACCGGATCGACGCATGGAAGGCGCTGTATCGCGTCCAGATCCGTTCTGCGGTCGCTCGCTACCGCGCGGCCGTGGCGGCCGAACATGCCGCGTGGTGCGCTTGGCAAGATGCGGGCGGCCACACCAACAGCCTGTCCCGCGTCGCTTACGAGGAGGCCGCTGCCCGTCTCGCGGTCCACATGTGCGGTCGCAATGGCTAACGCATTCAACCTGCTTGCCTATCAGCGGGCTGTGGCTCTCACCGGGCCGATAGCTGCGCGACCTACTCCCGCCGGATTCAACACCTACATGCGGCGGTTCTTCTTCCGCCTGCGTTGGCACCGGGTTATCGGCTGATGGCTGACACCCGTCCACACGTCACCCTGCGGCGCTCCCTCGATGCGATGGAGCGCAAGCGGGCTACCTGTCCCGGTTGGGTGTGGTCGTGCCTGTGCCGGGACGGCGGCGACTGGATCGCCGTCTCCGTGCCTGACCGCGTCTACCGCCACCGCTGCCGGCGCTGCGGCATCGTGGCAACTACCTGATAAGGGAGAACAAGCAAATGCAGACCGTACTCGTCGAGGTCGCGCGGGCGACCTCCTTTGACCACAACGGCGATCCTCGCTTCGAGGTTCTGCCCGAGGTGCGCATGGTGGCGCAGTCGCCGGACGTGCTGGTGGTGCGAGACTCGGGGTCGTTCTACCGCGTCGACGTGCTCACCGACGAGGGCCGGCAGTGGATCGAGGAGCACGCCGAGGACTCGCCGTTTCTCGGCTCCGTGGACGTTCCCGCGTCCGCGATCGAGCACCTGATCGAGGGCATGGCCGAGGCGGGCCTGCACGTCTCGCACTGATACCCAAGCGCCGGTGCTTGACAGGCACCGGCGCTTGGACGGTCCCCGAATCAACGGGCTAACGAGGGAGCGGACGAGCCGCTCTCAAGAAACCGCAAACCGGAGATAAGAACCCATGCGTAAACCCGGACACTCCCCGTGGGGCCGGATCGAGCACGTCGAAACCCTCGCCGCCGGTGTCGATCTCGTCGCTACGGCCTCACACGGCGGCTTGCGGCTGTCCGCCGAGGTTCAGGACCGTCTGCCGGCTGAGTTGCTCACCTGCTTCTATCACGGTCCGGGATGGGCCGAGGAGGATTGCGAGGCGCCCATCGTGCTGGCCCTGCTCGGGATCGGCGGCGGGCAACTGACGGCGCTGGCCATCGCCATGAGGATCGAGCGGTACAACGTGGCGGTGCCGCTGTTGGAGGAGTTGACCGGGATGGAGGCTGTCGGCTCTCACGGCGGCAAGCTGGACCCTGCCACCAAGGACTGCCCCCGGTGCGGCGCCTCCATCTACCCCAAGCTGCATCACGCCTGCGGCGAGCCGGTAGGCGCGAAGGCTGCCAGCTGATGGACTTACCTCGCGGTCAAGACTCGCGGCAGTCGGACGTGGCGCGTCCTCGACGCCGAAGAACGACTCTGCTTTGCCAGCACCAACCGGACCAAGGCGGAGGGTGTGGCCGAGTTCCTGACAGACAGCCGCACCCCGCATTGGGAAGGGATGAAGGCGTGGATCGAGGGCAACGCCGGGAAGAAGAAACCGCGCGGCTGGCCCGCGTGAAGGGGCTGCCGGTGCCTTTCCCCTCTCGGGCACCGGCAGCCTTTAACGGTCCCCGAATCGACGGGCTGACGAGGGCGCGGCAATCCTGCCGCGCTCAAGAAACCGGAAAGGAAAACCGATGAAGCATCCCAACGGCAACGGGGCCGGGGCCGACAACCGGCAAGGCGATGCCGTGCAGCGGTCGTATGACACCCTCGTCAAGCTGCACTGCACCGCCAAGCTGGCCGGCGATCAGATGGCGTGCATCGCCCTGACGGTCGAGGCGAAACCGTGGATTCTGCCGGCCTACTTCTTCCGCTTCGACGGGGGCAAGGTCAAGCTGCGGCGGGCTGCCGAGATCCGCACCGGCGGCGACCTGGAGGACATCGAGTTTGATACCGCCGTGAAGATGGCCGACGACGTGCAGTGCAAGCGTTGGATTCAGGACGCCATCGACGCCTATGACCGGGCGGGCCGCTTCGACGTGCTGGAGCGGGTGGCGCTGGAACTGGACGCCCGTCCTCTCGACAAGCGGCTGGAGGTTCAGTTGCACCCCGAGCACGGCATGGACGCCGAGGCCATCCTGAAGGCGGCGGCTGCCGACTTCGCCAACTGGGTACCGTTCGACTTCCGGCGCTTCCGCCATGCGGCGCGGGCGCAGTACGAGAACGGGCTGCACACCCTCAACGCCGAGCACTGGAAAGCACAGGTGCGGCGGGCGCTGGGCATCGTCGAGGAGCGGGAGCGCATCGCCGAGGCCACCCGGCACAGGCAGCGGATCCGCGATGAAGTGCGCGGCGAGGTTTCCCGCGAGGTCCGGGCCGCAGTCGCCGCCGAGTTGCAGGAGATCATCAACGCCGAGCCGACGAAAGCGGTCCGCGAAGTCTTGGAGCGCATCGCCTGCCGGCTGTTGGAGTAGGCACCAAAAAGGGAGGGGAGGACGCGCACAACGTCCCCCCCTCCCACAACACACCATCACCCTCTGTCAAGGAGAATGGATAGCCATGAAGATGCACACCCCCGCAGACCGCGTCACCTGCGCCCGTCCGGCGCACGGGGCCGACAGGGTGTCAGAGACCGGCCCGGTGTACGACGGCCCTCTGGCGGCTCCTACGTGCCGGGAACGGCTCATTTCGGACGGTGCCGAGTCCATGCGCGATTCCGAGCTGCTGACCGTCGCCTTGGGCGCGTCCGAGGAGGACGCACGGTCCATCGTCGAGCGTTTCGACTTCGGCGAGCTGGTCAACCTGCCCGTGGACAAGCTCGCCGGCCTGCGCGGCGTCACCGAGCGCCGCGCGGCCTGCCTGCTGGCCGCCGTCGAGATCGCCCGCCGGGCGCTGGATCGCGGCATCGGCATCCTGCCGGTAATCAGCACCCCCACCGAGACGATCCCGATGCTGGCCGACATCAAGGACGAGCCCAAAGAGTTCTTCGTCTGCCTCTACCTCAACGCTCGCAATCAGGTGATCCACAAGGAGGTCGTCTCGATTGGTTCCCTGAGCGCGTCCATCGTCCACCCCCGCGAAGTGTTCCGGGTCGGCGTGGCCAAGTGCGCCGCGTCGGTCATCCTCGCCCACAACCACCCCTCCGGGGACGTGTCGCCGAGCAAGGACGACATCGACCTGACGCACCGGCTGCGCGAAGCCGGGCTCATCATGGGCATCGAGGTCCTCGATCACATCATCATCGCACGGTCCGACTTCGTGTCGTTGAAGGAGACAGGGATCGTATGAGCAGCCAGACCGCCTACACCCCCGAGCGCATCGAGCGGGCCGCGCGGATGTATCACCGCACCCGCGACGCGGCCGCCGCGCTCGGGATCGCCCCGTCGAGCTTCGGCCGTCTCTGCCGGCGCTACGGGATCGCCACCCCCGGCCAGCGCCGGAAGGCTCGCCGCGCATGAAGGATTAAGGGGGGGCCGGGGCCGGCCTGCGGTCCCCCCTGCCTTCCTTCACCCCCATTGAGGAGAACCAACGCAAATGGACAACAACCTGAACCCCGCGCTGGAGGTCACCGTCGAGATCCGGGACGCCGACATCAAGCACGGGCAGATCGCCAAGTGCCGCTCCTGCCCTGCGGCGCTGGCGACGAACCGGGCCACCGGCCTGTTCTGCGATACGGGCGGCGTTCATCTGGTCGCCTACGACAACGGGCAATTCATCGAGAACAGCAACCTGCTGGTCGGGCTGCTTCCCGCCGAGGCGCGGGTGTGGATCGCCCGCTTCGACGAACAGCGCAACGGGCTTGTGTGCCATGACCCGGCCCCGTTGAGCTTCCCGCTGGACCTGTACCGGGTGACGGACTTCGCCAAGCGGCCCATCGACAGGCAGGTGCGGGATATGCTGCTCGATGCGGCGGAGGTCTACCTGTCCGTCGCGCAGATCACCGAGGTCGACCCCAACCCCGCCGTCGAGGGCTTCGCGGGCCGCAACCGCCATTACAAGTGGCGTTTGGGTCGCCGCGAGCACGGGGCCGGGCCGAGTATCGCCGACGTCTACCGGCAGGCCGCACAGGCCGGGGCCGAATACGTGACCCATCGGCCCGGCGATTTCAGGCGGCTGCCGGCCAAATACCGGGCTGCCGGCTAATCTCACTCAGGAGGGGGCGCACAGGCTCGCCTGTGGGCTTCCTCCCCCTTCACCAATGGAGAAACCCCATGACACAGGAAACCCGACAGGAGCCGCGTCCGGCCCTGCCCATGCCCGCCATCAATCAGGTGTGCATCGCCGGCAGGCTGCACATGGACCCCGAGTATCGCATCACCGAGAGCGGGCAGTCGCGGCTGTCCTTCCGGATGTGCGTCAACCGCTCGTACCGCGATCTCGAAGGCGAGTGGCAGGACGAGGCGCACTACTTCAACGTCATCGTCCGCAACAGCGAGGCCGAGCGCGGCGCCGACTGCTTGACCAAAGGCTCGCCGGTGTTCGTCACCGGCAGGCTGGCGTCGCACTCGTGGCGCGACGAGGCCGACCACCCGCACTCGATTGTCGAGATCGAGGCGCGGGCTATTCAGCATCTGGAGCGCGACCACCCCACAGGCTGAAACCTTTTCAGGGCGGGAGGTCGCCGGCTCGGGGCCTCCCGCTTTACCCCCTTACCGACTCTTAAGAGGAAGAAACCGAACCATGACCGTATCCCACATCGAAGCAATCCCGTTCAGGAAGCTGTATCTGAGCGAATCCAACGTCCGCACGACGCCGGCGACCAAGGAGGAGGACGATCAGCTGGAAGCGTCCATCGACGCGCACGGCGTCCGCCAGAACCTGCAGGTGCTGCTCACCGGGGATTCTCAGGCCGACGACTCGTACGGCGTGGTCGCGGGGGGCCGGCGCTTTCAGGCCCTGCAGCGGCTGGCCGGCAAGGGCAAGATCGACGGCGACACCTACACCGTCCCCTGTCTCATCATGGGGGAGGAGGAGGAGGTCGCCGAGATCAGCCTTGCCGAGAACGTAGTCAGGGCGGACATGCACCCCGCCGACCAGGTGGAAGCCTTCCGCGAGCTGCACGAGGCCGGCCACACCGTCGAGGCCATCGCCGCCCGCTTCGGGGTGACGCCCGTGACCGTCGAGAAGCGGCTGCGGCTGGCCGGCGTCCACCCCGAGCTGCTGCAAGCCTACCGCGACGAGAAGCTGACGCTGGAGGCCCTGATGGCCTTCACCGTGTCGGCAGACCCCGAGGCGCAGTTGACGTGTTTCAAGGCGGTAGAGGGCCACTATCACGTCAACCCGCGCTCGATCCGCTCGACGCTTCTCGACGACAAGCTGAACGGCGGTTCGGCGGCGGCGCAGTTCGTCGGCATCGCCGAGTACGAGGCCGCAGGCGGCACCGTCACCCGCGACCTGTTCGCCGAAAGGGACGAGGCCGGGGTCTACGTCGACGACCCGCAACTGCTGCGCTCGCTGGCGATCGAGAAGCTGAACAAGCTCGCCGGGGAGTTGAAAAAGGAGGGCTGGAAGTGGGCCGACGTGCTCCTCGAGTACGACTACACCGCGCTGGCCGGCTACGGCCGCTTTCACGCCCCCGAGCCGGAGCCGACCGAGGAGGAAGCCGCCAAGCTGGAAGCCATCGAGGAGAAGATGGGCACCTTGCACGAGGCGTACGACGACAACGAGGACGACGGCGGCGACGAATGGGACGAGGACGAATACGACCGGCTGGAACGGCAGCACAACGAGATCACCGGCGCCGTCGAGCAGCGGACCGCCTTCACGCCCGAGCAGAAGGCCGCTTCCGGCGTGTGCGTCTACCTGGCCAACGGCGGCGCGGTGCGGGCGGAAAGCGGCCTGATCCGTCCCGACGACGCGGCGGCCGCCCAGGCGGTGGTCGAAACGGGCAGCAACGGCCACGGCGGCAACGGCACCGTGAAGCCGCGGACGAAGGCCCCCTCAGCGTCCAACCCGGAAGCCGACGCCCGCAAGGACGCCGGGGTGTCGCAGGCGCTGGCCGACGACTTGAAGCACATCCGGACCTCAATGGTCAAGGCGGAACTGGCCCAGCGGCCTCTGGTCGCGGTGGATCTGCTGGTGTTCCAGCTTGGCCGGCAGATGCTGGGGGGGGACAACCTCGGCTACGGGCGCAAGGCGCTGGAGTTTTCCGCGACCGTCACCGCGACGCACCCGGTCGACCGCTACCAGGACGCCGGGTTCGCCGAGAACAACCCCGGCGAGGCGCGGTTTCAGGAGATCGCCGAGGAGCTGAAAAAGCGCCACGAGCCGTGGTTGGGCACCGATCCGGAGCGCATGGTGGGGCAGTGCTGGCAGGCGTTTTGCGAGATCAGCGAGAACGACAAGCAGGACCTGCTGGCCTTCTGCGTCGCGGCAATGGTCACCAATCAGTTGAGCATCGAGACCGGGGCCGTCGAGCTGGAAGCCGCCATCGAGCGGCTCGGGCCGCCGCTGGCCGACGCCCGGCTGTCGGCGGACGTGTTCTGGTCCCGCATCCCCAAGAAGGCCATCCTCGCGGCGATGGCCTCAGCCGGCGACAGCGAATGGGCCGATGGCTTCAAGAGCTACAAGAAGAAGGAACTGGCCGAGCACGCCCAAGCCATCTTCCGCAACCCGGACGGCGAGGTCACCCTGGCGGAGAACGCCAAGGACCGCATCCGCAAATGGACGCCGCCGGGCTTCACGGCTCGGCCTGGGAGCGTCGAGGAGTAGACCCGACCCGGACGGAGGCCGTGGCCCTTCGCTACGGCCTCCACAACGCCCCTTGGGGGCTTTTGGAGGATTCGACACATGGAACTGTTTGGCAGGAACCGGAACGGGGAACTGGTGGTGGCGTTGCACGACATCGCCGGACACCTGTGCGTCCAGCGCGGGCCGCGCGGCATCCGCCAGAAGATACCCACGCCCGATCAAGCCATCGCCGTGGCCGGCGACATCGGCCTCGGCGACGAAACCCTCACCGGGCTCATCGGCAAATACTTCGGGACCGCCCCGGAAGGCAGGACGGTCTTGAAAACCGTATCCAACGCAGGCCCGGGCATCGTCAGCCACGTCATCGCCTTCTGCGACGACGGGTCGGTGTGGCGCAAGGATACCGACGTGAACGACAGCGACGCCGCCTGGGAGGCGCTGACCCCCTTGCCCGGCTCGGTGGCCGACCCGGCCGTCCCGGCAGACCCGACGCACGAGCGCGGCCAGATCGCCGGCGAGATCGAGCGGTGGGTCAACCAGACCTACTGGCCCAACGATCGGTCCGCCGAGGCGGTGCGCGAGCTGGCCCACGCCATCCGCCGCAACGATCTGCGGGAGTTCGTCGACGGCGAGGGCTGCGCACGCTACGACAACGACGAAGGCGACCGGCTCAAGCGCCAGCACGACGCAAACCCGACGCCTGAGTAACGGAGAGGGGGCCGGCCGCCTTCGGGCGGTCGGCGGAATCCTACAGCCCGGTGTCCCAAGTGCCGGGCTCGCAATCGGGAGGATACCAAGCACGAGCAGAAGCGGTATGTCCCCGACCGGCAGGGCAGCGGCATCCCCCCTGGCCCTGGGACGCGGTTCAGGCCCTGGGAGAGCGCGTGTGCGCCCTGCGGGAGGAGAACCGGAAGCTGCGAGCGCAGCTCCACCAAGTCACCGGATCCCCCCGCCAGCTTGCTGCCGCGAGCGGGCCGGGACCTTGAGACCGGCCGAAAGGCGGATAATTTGTAGGGACCGGGAAGGAACACCCTGGACCCTGAAACCGGAGGCGATGACCTGATGGAGGAAGAACGGACCCCCCTTACGCCACGGGACTTGGAGACCGCCGCCGCTCTCGACCAGGAAGCCGCCGACCGACGCCGCCAGGAAAACGAGCGGCTCAAAGCGCAGTGGACCGAGCGCCACCCACCCGAATCGGTGGGCGGCCGCATCCTCAACCGCTTCCTCCGCTTCCTTTCCGCCCTGCTGGGATAAGGGGGCGACGGAAGGTCGGGAGGATACCAGGAAGAGAACAGGAGCACATGAAGAAGTGCACGGTATGCAGAAAGAACATTCCACCCGCCCGGCTCAGAGCGCGGCCACACACCAAAACCTGCTCGGGCACCTGCTCAGGGATACGCCAGGGGAAAAACGCCAACGATCGTTCAAAGTCCTACCTCCGGCGCGTACGGAAAACCCTCGTGGAGATCCCGCACGTGCCCCTGGTCGACGGCACCGAACTGGTCGTCCGCAAGGGCCACGTCGTCGGGGTGAAGCACCCGGAAGGGGGCAGATGGCACCTGGCCGTGGTGGTTCAGGCTACGAAGAAAGGCAAGGCGATTCATGCCTGTCCCGCCAGCTCATGGCCGACGGCAAAAGCGACGGCGGACACCCGGTTGGTCGGCGCTCAGGTCGCCGTCCTGCCGCCCGAATGGGCCGAGAATCAGGAGCTGGCCGCCGAGCTCGAGGAAAAGCGGTTCCCGTATCTGGGGGAACTGCGGGAGGAACTGCGTCAGGAGGGGTAATAGCCAGCTGCTGCGGGGGCGGGGGCGGGCAGTCGTTGATCTTCCTCGATCACGCGGCTGCCCGTTTTTTTTAGGCGAAGGGGGGTGTGAGTCTTCAGGGTTATGTACGGGGCACAGAGGATAGGCCCAGCATCGGAGTCTGACTACTTCAGAAACCCGGGTTTTGGCGGGATGTCGCCGGTGGAGAATATTTCCTCCACCGGCGAATCTGCCTCCAGCAGTGCTCCCCCAACTACAGTCAGCATAATTCGTACTGCTTTCCAAGCTGTTTTCATTGTCAAACCTCCTCCTCGGTTTAGTTTCAGATTTTTCTCTACTCCGCGGGATTGGTAGCCATTTTTTTCTGAGAGCCCTGCCTTAGGAGATCATTTTCTCATTTCGGGAATTACTCGGGAATATGGGAGGCAACCTCTGAACGGGAAAAAACCGGGGGGAGGGGTGGGACTCGAACCCACGACCTCCGGGACCTCAACCCGGTGCTCTAACCAGCTGAGCTACCCTTTGAATCCCCCGCCGTATAACGGAATCTGCTCCACGGAGGCTTGCATGTCAAAGAGAACGTAAACGCAACCCCTCCCCTGAAACGGCCATTTTTCATGGTCCCGCGCCGTACTTGATCCGCGCGACGGCTCCCTTGGCGGCAAGCTGACCCCGAGCGTAGTGGCCGGGCATCTGCGGCGATTCCCACCGCCCGGCGGTCTGCATTTCCGGCAACGAAGCCCCGCCGGCGGCCAGGGACTGCGCCCCGCCCACGCGCAGCGAGTGGGCCGAGACCTTCCCCACGATGCCGATGGCGGCGCACCGCTTCTTGATGATCTTCCGGACGCTGTCCACGTTCATTTTCCGGTCGCCGACGCGGCTGTTTTTCAGAAAGACGCGGCGAAACAACGGTCCCTCCCGAATGCCGGCTCCCTCCAGCCATGCCTTGATCCTGTCCACGGTGGGAGCCCCCAAAAACTGAACCGATCCGCGCCCTTCCTGGTCGTTCTTGCTCGACCGGATGGTGACAAGGCCCGTGCCTTCGGGTTCGCAGGTGGTGTCGTCGACCTGAGCGCGGCCACCTCGCTGGCCCTGAGCAAGGCGTCGGAGGCGACGGCGATGATCGCGCATCGCGCGCATCGGTCAGAGACCCGCCCATCTCGGCGAAGGATACCGCCGCGTCGGCCTGTGCCCAAGTCACGCCCCGGACCTGTCCGCGGCCTCGTCCCCGGCAGCCTGGTACAGATTGGCTTGGAGTTTCACCTCGGCACTTCCCACGCTCCCCGGCCAAATCGATCACGTTCTTGCCGGCAGCGATGGCGGCGGCAACCCTGTTCCGGTGAACGGTGCAGGCACTGCTCAGGGCCTCCTCGTCTACATCAAGCTCGGCGCTCGCTGCGGGGATAGGTGAGCCCAAGTCGGCAACAGCGGAGGAGATGGCCTTGCACACCTCGCACTGGGTGCGGGTCATTTCCCCTGCAACTCCTCTAATCCGAGCACGCCGTCGAGCACAATTTCGAGCGCCTGTAGGGCTCCGGTGACGGGGTTTGATTGGGTAGCGAGCTCATCGTCCTGGTAAATCTCGAAACGCATTTCTTTTCTCCACTGTTGGCGCGGGCGGAAATTTCCCCGGGGGTATAAAGGCTAAAAGGAATCCGGGCCGATGCCATTTCATGGTCCGCCCTGTGAATACTTGATCCGCGCCACGGCTCCCTTGGCCGCCAGCTGACCCCGAGCGTAGTGGCCGGGCATCTGCGGCGATTCCCAACGCCCGGCGGTCTGCATTTCCGGCAAGGAAGCCCCGCCGGCGGCCAGGGACTGCGCCCCGCCCACGCGCAGCGAGTGGCCCGAGACCTGCCCCACGATGCCGATGGCGGCGCATCGTTTCTTGATGATCTCCCGGACGCTGGACACGTTCATTTTCCGGTCGCCGACGCGGCTGCCCTTCAAAAAGACGCGGCGGAACAACGGCCCCTCCCGGATGCCGGCTTTCTCCAGCCATGCCTTGATCCTGCCCACGGTGATCGCCCCCAGGTACAGCTCGGCTCCGCGTCCTTCCTGGTCGGTCTTGCTCGACCGGATGGTCACGGTGCCACTGCCATCGGGTTGGCAGGTGATGTCGTCGACCTGAAGCGCGGCCACCTCGCTGGCCCTGAGCATGCCGTCGGAGGCGACGGCGAGGATCGCCGCATCGCGCGAATCGGCCAGGGAGCCGCCGGTCACGGCGAAGGATGCCGCCGCGTCGGATTGCGAGAAGCTCACGCCCTGGACTTGCCCGCGCCCTCGGCCCCGGCCTGAGCGCCGGATCCCGGTAAGGACCCGGTTGGTCACCGGGCCGATGGGCGGGGTCATCCCGTGCAGCTTGGCCGCGAACTTGAGCGCGGCAACGACTTGGGCGCAGGTCTGCGGCGATTTGCCGGCCTCGTGCAGACCCGCAAGGTAGTCGGCGATGGCCTCGTCGGTGACCGGAGCCCCGGAGAGCCAGTCGCCGAATTTGTTCAGGGCGGATCGGTAGGCACGGCGCGTGTTCTCAGAGACGCTGGCGTCCATGAGCCCACGCACCGTGTCCGAAACGGTCAGCGACCGCGGCAGTTCACTCAGGACGACGGGCGGGTTGTCCATTGGTCCCTTTTTTCCGGTCGCGGGCCGCGATTCGGTTTTCGATCCACTCCGTGATTTCCGAACTCACCCAGCCTCTGGCGCGAGATCCGAGATCGACCGGCTGGGGGAACTCGCCCCGCTTCATCATGCGCCAGATCGTCGTGCGGCTGAGACCGGTTTTTTTGACCACAACCGGAAGACGAAGGATGTCCATAACAATGCTCCTTTCCTCCACTTTTCTGAAACGCCTTTACGGCTTGTGCTACCGAGTGAAAAGGAGCGGTCGTTTGGCGATTGGGCAAGAGAAAAATCCCGAATTTGAAGGTGTGCATGATAGTGTTCATGTACAACTGTTTTCTTAGAGGTTCAGGAGAGGAAGGTGTTGCATTTTGCCGCAATTTGGGGTTCACCCATGCACCACCGGTGCACCCCGGAAATAAATTTTTCAGCCAAGCGCCAGCGCGGCTAAAAAAGGGGGAAAACCGATGTTTCCCCCGGAAACGCATGAAGGATCACACGTCCAGATACGCCTCCCAATCCTCCATCAACTTGCGGCGCAGATCGAACAGGTCGCTTCTCCGGTAGGCCGCTTCGGTCCGGTCGTCGTTGACGTGGGCCAGGGCCAGCTCGCAGACCTCCCGGGGCGCGGCCGAGCACTCGGCGGCCCAATCGCGGAAGCTGCTCCGGAACCCGTGCGGCACCGCGGCAATGCCCAGCTGCTTGACGAACTGCGACAGCGACCCGTCCGACTGCTTGCCGCCGCGCGAGCTGGGGAACACCAGCCCCGAGCCGTCGTCGTAGGTGCGCGCCTCCTCCAGCACCGCCAGGGCTCGCCGAGCCAGCGGCACCCGGTGCTCCCGGCCCTTTTTTATGCGCTCGGCCGGGATCGTCCACGCCTCCCCGTCGATTTCGTCCCAGCGCGCCCCCCGGACTTCATTAGAGCGCGTCGCCGTGAGCACCAGGAACTCGAGAGCCAGCTTCTTCAGCGGCCAGGTGTCGACGCCCCGCATCGTGCGCAGCGCCGCGCCTACCTCGCCGTGCGGCAAGGCTTTGTAGTGGACCTTCACCGTCTCGTTCTTCGGCAAGGCCGCCTGGATGGCGTCGCCGGCCGGGTTGTCCTCGCGGTGGCCCTCGGCAACCGCCCACTTCATCACCGCCGAGATGCGCTGGCGCACCCGCTTGGCCGTCTCCCGCCGCGACGACCAGATCGGCGTGATGACGGCCAGCACGTCCGACGTGGTGATCTTGTCCACCGGCTTGCGCCCGAGCTTCGGCATGGCGTACTCGCCGAGACTCTTGCGCCAGTTGTCCTCCGACCGGCCCCCGTTCTTCCAGGTCTCGGCGTGAATCCGGATGACGGCCTCGGCGGCGGCGGCGAAGGTGGGAACGCGGGAGGCGGCGCGTTGGGCTCGGGGGTCTGAGCCCTGCTCGACGGCGCGGCGATTGGTCAGCGCCTTGTCCCGCGCCTCCTTGAGCGTCACTAGCGGATACGGCCCGAGCCCGACGTTGGTCAGCTCCCCGTCGATTCGCAGCCGCTGGCTCCACGTCTTGGACAGCCGCCCGTTGTCCTCCCTAGGCTTGACCAGCAGCGAGAGCCCGAAGCCGCCGCGCCCGTCGCCGTAGCGGCCGGACCGGTTCACGTTTCGCACGAAGGTTGCCGAGAGCATTTTGGGACGTTGCATGGGTCGATGTTCTTCCTTGTTGGCGTCCGTGAGTTATGTCCCACGTTATCACAAAATTACCGCCATGTCAAGGGATCTTATGAAACGTCAGGAAACTACGTATAAGCCGTAAACGATTTAAATACAGTCGATTACAGAAACTTTACGGTTGGGTAGGAAATGGTATGAAATACCAAAACAGTGGACAGGTCCTCCACTTCGGAGCCGTCGAGGTTGGACCGCTGGATGCGGTCGCTGCCGTAGTCGGTCCAGTAGAGCTTGCCGGCCGCCTGATCCACGGCCAGGCCGCGCGGGTTGATCAGGCCGCTGTCGACCACGTCCTCCACCCCGGAGCCGTCCAGGCGGGAGCGCTGAATGCGGTCGCCGTCCGCGTCCGTCCAGTAGAGCATCAGCGCCTGGGTACCGGTCCCCACTGGAGCGCCGATCCCTTCCGGAAGCGACGGGTCGGACGGATCGGCGTGGTAGGCCTCGATGAGCCGGGCGTCGGCCAGGTCGACCTGCCCGTCCCCGTTGACGTCTCCCAGGGTGAGGTCGCCGTTGGCAAGGGACAGGGTCGGATCCTCGCTGTAGGAGGCGATGAGCAGGGCGTCGGCGAGATCGACCCGGCCGTCCCGGTTGACGTCCCCCAGCAGGCCCCCGGCGGCCACCTTGCCGCGAGGAAGGGATGACAGCGGCTGAACCTGGATCTCGACCGGACCGGCCCCCACCCGGAAGGCCGGGTCGACATAGGGGACCAGCCCCGGTCCCCAGACCGTCAGCCCGTAGAACGGCCCCTCGCCGCGGGCCGAAGCCCACGCCCCGCCCGAACCCCCTCCACCCGCCGCAACCACCGGGCCGTCCAGCAGCACCATCGACCGCGTCAGACGCTCCCCGCCCCCAAGAAGCCGGTACAGATACACCCCCGAGCCCACCCCCCGCCCCGAAGCGTCGGTCGCGTCCCAGATCGCCGTGTGAAAACCGGCCGGCCGCTCCCCGTCCACCAGGGTCGCCACCCGCTGCCCCAGGATGTTGAACACCTCCAGGCGCACCCGCGCCGGGGCCGGCAGCTGATACGGGATGATCGTCGAGGGATTGAACGGGTTGGGGTAGTTCTGACCCAGGCGCAGGCGCGCCGGAAGGGGCGCGGCCTTGCGCAGTGCCTTCAGGGGAAAGGCGAAGTAGCCGCTCTCATCCGCGGTGGCGCCCAGCGAACGCCCCAGCTCGGCGAACAGCCGCACCCGCGCCCCGGCCGCCGGGGCGCCCGAAGACAGAAGCACCCGACCCTCCAGCAGCGGCTCGGCGCCAGCGGCGGCCCCGGCGCCTGACCCCGGTCCCGTGAGGCAGCCGAGCACCGCCAGCAGCCATCCGAAACCGCCGGCACCCGGGAAAAAGGCCGGGGAGCGCCGGGCCGCCAGGGTGCGGGGCGTATCGATGGGGTTCTCCAGTCGCAAGGTCGGCCGCATGCAGGACCGGGATTGCCGAAGCCCCGGCAGGAACGCACCGGGGGGCCTGCGCGTTTGGATCCTGTATGAGCGTGCAAAGACTGTGCCATCTGCGAAGAAATGGAGCTAACTACTTGCAGATAAACGAGTTGAAGCATTGGAGAGAAGCCGGGGGAAAAAGGGGTCGAGTGTCGCATTTTGAAACATTCCTGCGCCTGCCCCAGGGGTTTCCTGAAGGGGGTTCACCTGTTCAAACAACTGTTTATAAACGGGTTATAAAACCCAGGGCACGGCAGTGAGGGCCATGTGTCGCGATATGCGACGCCTGTCTCAATTTGCGACACAAAGGGCAACGGCAGGAAATGGGCCCGTGCGGTCGAATCTCGGCGCGGAGGGCCCGCATCCGCAGCCCGCCGACAGGCAGAAAAACCCGAGGGGAACAGCGGCAACCGGGGCAGGGGGGCCGGTGTCGAACCAGGCTGGACGGCGGTCCGCGGAACCCGCCAACCGGCCGCAAGGGCCAGGACTATGGCCACAAGTGGGCTGAGGGTCAGGCGGGAAACGGCGGTGAGAAGACGCTCCGCGGAGTCAAGGGCGCGGTCGGCATCGTCGCTGGAGAAGCGCTCCTGGTGCGCCCACTTGTTGCGCCATTCACGCAGCTCGGAAACCAGGCTGCGCTCTGTGTAGCCGAGGGTGTCGCTGAAGACGTCCCTCCAGTTATCCCCCCATCAGCCGGAGGAGGGCAGCCGCGTCCCACTCGCGGTACGGCTTGTCGATCTCGAAGCGGCGAAGAACGTCCATGTCGACGGCGTTCCTCTTGACCTTGTCGTTCAGCTCGCGTTCGACGAACGGGGCAAGTCCCTGGCGGAGCAACTCCATCGCCGTGCCGACGCGCTCGTGGTTCGTGATTGCCATCGTTGCCTATCCTTTCGCGGTTTGCATGGAGGCCCACAAACCTTCGATTCCTTCGGCGAAGACCTGAAAGCTGCGAGAGCGGTTGTTTCTCGATAAGAACTCCGCCATACGTCTGGCACCGGACCGTTTCTGGAATTCGGGGATCAGCATGGGAATGGCATCGGAAGGCCGGACGACCGAATCCGGATTTCGGAATCGGCGCCTGCCCAGTTCGCGTATCGTCCTCTGCCGGGATTGGGGGTACGCCAGCACAAGGGCATCCGGGTCTCCGACGTACCATGACTCCAGCTCCTGACAAACCAAGCGGACAAGAACGTCACGCCGCCTGGATCTCCGGCACAGCTGGACAAGGTTTTCCTTCACTTCCATGCAATCCGCACTGTCAAGATCCCGCAACACAACGAAACGCACGCCCGGCTCACGCCAAGCCTTCAACTTGCGCGGGATGCTTTTCTCCAAGTCCTGTTTGCCCTCGTGTGGCACGCACAGGAATTGGAGTTCCGGAAACAGCCTCGGCAGCAGCCCGTCCAGCAGGGTCTTCATCGAGTCTTCTTCCAACAGGAACACGATTCGATTCACCCGAGGCCAACTCCCTCGAAAAGCCCCTGCTTCCAGAGGGCTCCCGGCAAGTCTCCCTCTGCGACAAGCCTTCTAAGCAGATCGCTGCCGGACGCCCGGTGCACGGTCGTGAAGCCGTCTTTCTTCAGCAGCCAAAAGATTTCATCCAGTTTCAACCCGTTAAGGAAGTCGGGGGAGTGTGTCGAAACGAACACCTGGCCGCCGCTTCGGGCGTAGTCCCGGAACTCCTCGGCCAACTCTGTCAGCAATTGGGGGTATAGCTGGTTTTCGGGTTCTTCGACCGCAAGCAGGGGATGGGGCTTCGGGTCATACAGCAACACGAGATAGGCGAACATTTTTATCGTGCCGTCGGAAACGTAACGGGCAATGAACGGGTCCTTGAAGCTGCCGTCTTGAAAACGCAAGACAAGCCGCCCGTCCTCTGTCGGTCGAGCTTCAACTCCGCTTACCCCGGGAACGCGGCGGCTCATAACCTCCAGCACCTCGTCGAAGCGGTCGCGGTGGTTCTCGTAGAGATAGTGGGCTACCTGGGCGACATTATCGCCACGGCTGGACAGATGCTCCGCATACCCGGCCTCGCTGCTGGGCCGGGCGTCGGCAATGTGGAAATCCGAGACATGCCAGTTCTCAATGAGCCCGCGAAACTCCGAAACGGACCGGAATTCGCGGAACTGACCCAGGCCCTTGATCGCCAGAATGCTCGGGTCGTCAAGCTCGTATTCCTCACGCGCCTCGACGGCTCCTTCCTCACCATAAACCGACTCATTCGTAATTGCATTTCCCTTGCCCTTCGAGAAATCCACAAAGTGCCAGGGCTTGCCATGGCTGCCCCTCCGGTATCGCAGAATCTCGCGGTCCACCACTACGCGTCCTTGGTCCTCGGCAACCTGCAAGAGATAGGTGGCTAGCGGCCCTTCCCTCTCGCGGAATTTGATCGTGATTTCTATTGGCCCTGTCTTCCCCCGGCTGACGAGTTCGCGGAATCCACCACGTCTTGCCACGGCCGTGGCGACGTTCTGAGACAGTGCGTCCTTGAGGAAGGAGAATACGTCGAACAGCGTGGACTTTCCCGAGCCGTTGGCCCCCACGACCGCGGTCATCTGGGGGAGATTTCCGAACACGGCGTGGTGGAAGGAGCGGTAATTCTTGATTTCGATCTGCGTTATTTGCATAGGTCATTCCATCACTTGAATAATTGCCGAAGCCAGTCTGCGAATGTTGAGCTGAGTGGCCCATCCACTTGTGAAACGAAGCCAGCGGCGAGCTTCGTCTACGGTTTCAGGGTCGTTCGTAAACGACCCGTCCTTCACCAAGTGCCGAACGCAACACGGTGCCGGCAAGGTGGCCCCGGCGGGTGACTTCCTCCGGAGTCGCTACCACTATGTCCTTGCAGACCGGCAGATCCCCCAAGGTCCGGCGGATCTCGATTGCCGTGTCCCGCTTGTCGGACACGTTGGGCAGAATCACGAGCAGGTCCACATCACTCCATTCGGTAGCCGTGCCCCGTGCATGAGAGCCGAAGAGGACGATCCGTGCAGGCTGGAAGCCCTCCACGATGCGGTCCACCATGGTCGGTATGAAAGTTTCAACGGCCGGTTTATTCATGCCAGGCTTCTATCCGAGATGGGAGATCTCAATGCCGCCCCAATGCTGGTTCAGGTACTCGGCAACGAGCCGCCGGTGGCAGTAGTGGGGCTTGTCCTCGCTGCACAGGAGGCAACCGTCCGCGACGATCTCCCTGGGGATCGTCTCCTCGATCCGCCGCTCGCGCATGAGGGCGAGGAAGCGGTCTTCGTAAGTCGCCCAATCGCCGTTCCGCTTCTTGTAGTCGTCGAGGATTTCCTTAGTGGGGGCCAGCGCGGGAAGGTGAACGTACTCCATGCCGCAAAGCTTATCGAGAAAGTAGGGGAGGTCATCCTTCTTGGTGAAACCGGCGAGCTGCGACCCGTTGTTGAGCCGCACGTCGACGACGCGCCTGGCGCCCGACTGGCGCAGCAGCTCGAAGAAACGGCGGGCCGGTTTCCTGGTGAAGCCGATGGTAGAGAGGTTCATGGAGACTTCTCGAAAGTTGAGGCCAGGTTCTTGTCCACGAAGGCAACCTGCTTTGCCTGAAGCTCAACGGCCTCGGCAACCAGCTTTTCCCGCGGTTGAGTCGCACGGAAGAGATCGTCGCCGGAACGCAGGTTGAAGCGGTCGAGCAGACGATCCATCGCCTCGCCATGAGACTCCAGTCCGCCATCGGCGTGGATATGAGCGACCTCGATACCCCGCTCGTCAAGTGCCCTGGCGACGAGGAGGGTCCGGTGACATTCGAGCGGTTCCCGCTCCGCACACAGGAGCACGATGCGGTTATCGGCTGCGCCGTGAACTACGCGACCGAGGCCCTGCCGGAACGACTCCGTGCTGGCGACACGGTCGTAGCGGACGCGCCCGTTCTCGTAGCAGGAAGGGTCATCGGAGCGGCCGCCCAACCCATGACCGAGATACACATACTCGATCCCATGTTTCTTGAGACCGGCAGCCAGAGCGTCGCGGTTGAATTGGGGATTGAAGCGGCTGTAGGGCGCCGAGCGGACATCCGCCAAGGCAGTGACATGGTGCCGGCGAAGGAGCCCGATGAGGAATTCCTGGGCGTGGTTGGAATGGCCGATGGTGAGAACGGGGTTGCCGGTCGCGCTCATGGCACCTTCACCGCGAACCGGTACCCGCGCCCCTCGATCACCGGCTCGACATACGCCTCCTTGCCCCGCTTCGTCGACAGCATGAAGGTCGAGGCCAGCGGCACCTCCATGTCGGCGAAGGCCGGGTTCGGGCTCTTCACCGTGCGCGCCCACAGCCAGGCGATCACCGTCAGCTTGCGGCCCTGGTACTGCTTGAGGTCGGGCCGCTCCCGCACCATCTCCGCGGTGACCTCCACCGGCGGATACAGATGCCCGATGCGCCGCTCCGCCTCGTCGCGCATCCACTGCCCGTAGTAGCGCACGCCCTCGGCGAGCCCCTGCGCGCCGGTCCAGCCGCGCTCGATCAGCGACGCCTTGGCCGACGACCCGCCGGGCCGGGCTTCCGGGTTGACCGGCGGCCTGCCGGCGAACTTCGGCGGGATCTCGATCATCACCTTGTTGATGAGCACCGCCCCCAGGTTGAGATCGCTGGCATGGGCCTCCAGCCCCAGGCGCTACGCTTCCAGCGGCAGGGCGCCTCCGCCCGCGAAGGGATCGTGGAAGGCCGGCAGCCTGTCCGGGTCAAACAGCTTGGCGGAGCGCGGATGCCCGGCATTGTCCGCGCAGGTGCGGCGCCAGCTCCTGCGGATCTCCGCCCGCGCCTGTTCCAGCAGCTCCTGGTTGGTCGTGTTCTCCCAGCGGACCAGCTCCTCGATGAGGCGGAACAGCCGCCCGCGCTCCTGCTTCTGGGCCGCCTCGGTGGGGAACTCCTCGGGGCAGTCCGAGGGATCGTCCACCATCTGCGCGAAGATCACCGACCGCGCCGCGGCCACCACAGATGCAGGGTGCTCGGGGCCGGATCGACTTCTCCCGCGCCGACGCGGCGTTGAAGGCGTCGAGGGGCAGGGCGACTTCGATGAGCTTCTTGCGGTGGATGTTGTCCTCTCCTTGCTCCGGTCAATCAGGACGGAGGTGTCCGAAACCAGCACCTTCATTGCCCGCATACTCCAGGTCTGGCGACTCTTCCAGGTCCGGGGGCTCTTCCATGCGCTGGTTCAGTTCGTGAGCCGAGATTTCCAGCAGCTCCGCAGCCTTGGCCTCGGAGACTGCTCCCTCGGCCAGAGCACGGAAGCACAGGCGCTCGAAACGTCGGGGAATCTCCTGCTCCATGGCGAAGGGCTCCTGGTAGGGCGGAGTGCGCCAGCCCAATTGCGAGATGTCCTTGAACAGCCGCCGGTACAGGGTTTCTCTGAAAATTCCAAGATCCTTGCACCGATAGGTGAGTGCCTGGACGCTCACCCCGAACAGCCGTTTGAGGTCGAAGAGTTCGCCCCAGCCGATGGACGTGCGGTGCTTGCCCATGGAGGCCCACAAGGCCTCGGCGGGTATCAGGAATGCTCTGGCGAAACGGAAGGCGGCCCTTTCGGCATCTACTTTTGCGGTTACTTCCAGGACCAGATGTCCAAGCTCGTGCGCCTAGGGGGCTCCCCGGGGCTTGTCCCAGTTGACGCTGGTCAGTCCGAGAAACTCCTCGACCATGAGGTAGCGCTCCAGCAAGTGCAGGACCTTTGCCTCGACCTGCGCCTCTTCACGCTTGCTCGTGATCTTTTTTCTACGGAACTCGACGGCTTCCAGAGCCATTTCCTAGTTACCGACCAAGTAGTCCACCGGGACCGAAAGGGCATCGGCCAGCGCAATGAGGATTCCTGAGCTCGGCATGGATTCGTCGCGCTCGTACTTGCCGATCGCCTGCGCCGTTACGCGGTTTCCGATGCGTTCCTCCAAGCCGCGAAGGGACACGCCGGCTGAGCTACAAGGACTTGGTAGACGGAGGACCGGAAAAGGCCGTAGCTATCTGAAGGATGGAAGGGACGGAACCCTTTTCACCTTGGATGAACATCTTGGTGTCGCGAGCGAAAGACGTGATATGGATGACTATTCTACACTCAGCCATTCGGAAATGAAGTTAGTCTGATCGTTGTAGGTCAATTCATCAACCTCAATGGCAGATTGCTTACACATAGCTGGCAAATCTGCCTCGAATCGCTTCCACCTGCGAATAATCTCCTGCCCCCCCGGGATGGTCTTTCTACCCGAAGCGTTGTTTAACCAGTTTCGTATATGTCTTATGACGATTTCAGGCTTGTTTTCATGGGAACGAATATCATGCCCGGCAATGTCTGATATAAAGGTTTGGTATCGGTATTCCTCGCGATCCAGAACCAGACAAACCTTTCCTTTCTGTTGCCTGTTCCCAAAGAGCTTTGCGCCTAGGAATACCCCCAATTCGAAGGGCATATTGAAACGTGGAGTTTGTGTCTCTTGGTCTAGTTCGGTGCGTGATATATCGTGGACGCCAAACCGACACTCCGATATAATTTTCTGGATTTTGTTAAAACGCACGTTACCGCTGTCATCTTCCTCCAGAGTACATCGCGGGATGAAGCCGCAGTCAAATATGGCAAATAGAAGAGCATTCCTGAGTATCAAATAATCATTGTCAAACGGACAATTGATGAACACGTTCCCAGCATTGTGCTCAATATCCATCACGCTTATCTAGATTTGCGAGTAGACTTCCTACCTTGCGTCCTATTTTTCTTGACACTGGCAACTGCCTTTTTAATTGTGGATATCTTTACCGTGCCCCTTTTGGGTGCCTCCCGTACGATACGTTTCGTCCCCGCCATTATTCTCTCCCTAGGTTATGCCTTCAGTATAGGTAAATGCTTACTCGCTAGCAACCGGTGCGGTGAGGGGAGCTGGACCCGGCGAGCCGGGTCCAAAAGGCGTGAATTCGATGCTGGAAAGGGTATCGACGGTTACCGTCACCCCGGCGGCTCCGCCCGGGCAATCAGCTCGTCCAGCTTGTAGTTCACGCTCGTCACCCCGAAATCCGGCTCCCGCTGGAAGGGCTGACGCAGGTAGTGCACCCGGTGCTTCCCGTCCTCCAGGAACTCGACGATGGCGAGGATGAAGTCGTCCGGCTTGTTGAAGGCGGTCAGGATCTCATTCTTCGTCACCGTGACGCTGTCTTCCCCGGCCGCCCGTCCCTTTACCTCGATGAAGCGCAGCCGTCCGGTGCCGGGCACCCGGCTCTCGATATCGTAGCCGAGCTTCTCGAACTCGCGATCCACCGGCTCGAACCCCAGACCGCCCTCCACCTCCATGACGGCCGCCCGCGCCCGCGCGGCAGATGCCTGGGTGTCCGGTGACTGTCGCGGCGCCGGGCGTCCGCTCATTGCCGCGACAAGCCCTGCAGGCACAATCACGACTCCGCCGATGACGGCCGGCGGCAAGGCCGAGATCTGCTCTTCCCGGTCGAGTTGCGCCATGCGCCGGTGCAGGCGGTCCTGAAGATCGTCGGCGCGACGGCGTGCCTCACCTGAGTTGAGCCGTGCCCCCGCCTTTCCCGCCTGCTCCTCCAGCCTGAGCTGCTCGGCACGGTGGTCCCAGTAAGTGATCTCCTTGGTCAGCCGTTCCTTGACCGCGGCGCGGGTCTTTCCAACCGATGCCAGGCGCCGGTCGCGCACTTCGGTGACATGCTCCGGCACGATGTGGGCAATCGCCTCGCCGCGCGCCTGCTGCTCCAGGTCGCGGGTGATCCAGGCGCACCCGGGGCGGGCGAGGATCTCGTCCGCTGCCGGTTCATCGTCGGCGAGGGGCCGGTAGTCGAGGTACGGGGCGTTGTGGAGGTGCCGCGTCTTTCCCCCGGCGTCGACTTCAACGTACAGCATGCGCCGGGAAATGACGCGGGCCTCGCCGCCGGGCAGGGAGCTGCCGTCGCGGATCGAGTGCTCCAGGGTGAACAGCACCCTGGTCTCGAGGCCGGGGTCGCGGTCGTCGACGAGCACCGTCCCTCTTTTCAGGAGATCGCCCTGCCGTTCCAGGGTGAGGTCGAGCACGGCGTCGAGCAACGGGTGTCCCGGGCAGACGAAGGCGGCCGGCACCTTGGCCTGCGGGGTGAGGAACTGCTTGTCGAAGGCGATGCGCTCGTACCGCCGCAGCACCGGTTCTCCGAGGCCGATCTGGCGGTCGCGGTGGCGCACCGGGGCAGGGACGTGGGTGACCTCGTAGCGTCCCGACTCGCGGCGGCGGGCGGCTCCCCCGAGCCGCCGGAAGGCTTCGAGGAAGAACGACTCGATGTAGTGCGGTTGCAGTCGGCGGGCCTCGGCGCGCTCCATTTCTTCGCGCACGCGGGCCACCCGGGTCGAGTCCATGGCGTCGTGGGCCAGCGCCTGCTCCTCGATCAGGCTCTCCAGATGCGGGCGGTCCACCGCTGCGCTCACCGCCTGCTCCAGGCGTGCGCGCACCTCCGGCCGGTCGCCGTAACGGATCGCCTCGATCAGCAGTTGGCGCAGCGGGCGGCCTTCGAACTGCAGCTTGCCGAGCACGTCGAAGACCTGGCCGCCGAGGGCGAAGCGGGCCTGCTCCAGCTTGTCGAGCAGAGTTCGGTACACATCCCCCTCGCGGGTCTCTTCCGCCACCAGGTTCCACAGGTGGCAGACCTCGGTCTGACCGATGCGGTGGATGCGGCCGAAGCGCTGCTCGATGCGGTTCGGGTTCCAGGGCAGGTCGTAATTCACCATCAGGTGGGCGCGCTGCAGGTTGATGCCCTCCCCGGCTGCGTCGGTGGCGAGCAGCACCTGCACCTCCGGGTCGTGCAGGAACGCTTCCTGGGCTTTGCGGCGGTCCTCGCGGCCCATGCCGCCGTGGATGACGACGATGGCGTCCGGCCGGCCCAGCAGGGTTTCGATGCGCTTCTCGAGGTAGGTGAGAGTGTCCCGGTGCTCGGTGAACAGGACCAGCTTCTGGTGAGGGGAGGCAACGGGGGGCGGGATGTCGCCGCTGCCGGGCGGCCTGGCTTTATCGCTGGTTCCGCCCCCGATGCCCGCGGGCGTGAAGATTTCCCCCAACAGGTTGGAGAGCTCCCGCCACTTGGTGTCGCTGCCGCCTCGACGGATTTCCGCTGCCAGTCCTTCGAGATGCTTCAGGGAGGCGATCTCGGCCTGCAGCTCGGCGATGGTGCTCGCCGCGGTCGCCTGGTCCAGCACCTCGGCCTCGGCGGCCTCGACCTCTTCGTACGGGGCTTCGTCGAGGTCCTCGGCATCCTCCGTGTCGAAGGCCGGGCCGGTGTCGGTGAGGGCCTGCGGTGTCGTTGCACCCCGCTGCAGAAGGGTCAGCTCCCGCTGGCGGCTCTCCAGGCGTTCGCGCCGCCGCCGCAGCGACTGGTAGATCGCCTCCGGCGAGGAAGCGAGCCGCCGCTGCAGGATGGTGAGGGCGAAACCGACGGTGCCGGCGCGCCGGTCGTTCTGCAGGGCCTCGGCACGGTTGAACTCGCCGCGCACGTACTCGGTAACCTCCTTGTACAGGTGGGCTTCCGGGTCGGTCAGCTTGTAGGGAACGGAATAGGCGATGCGTTCGGGGAACAGGGGCCGGCCGTCGAACTTGAGCAGGTTCTCCTTCACCATGCGGCGCATCAGGTCGGAGACGTCGACCTGGTGAACCCCGTCGCGGAAGCGGCCTTCGAAACGGTCGCCGTCGAGCAGGGCGAGGAAGAGTTGGAAGTCCTCTTCCTTGCCGTTGTGCGGGGTCGCCGTCATCAGCAGGAAGTGGCGGGTCAGGCCGGACAGCAGCCGCCCGAGCTGGTAGCGCTTGGTATACCTGATCTCGCCGCCGAAGAACGACGCCGACATCTTGTGCGCCTCGTCGCAGATCACCAGGTCGTAACGACAATCCGGGGCCCCGAGCTTCGCGTGGATATCCTCGTTGCGAGCCAGCTTGTCCAACCGGGCGATGGCGAGATCGGTTTCGAGGAACCAGTTGCCGGTGCGCGCCGCCTCGAGCTTGTCGTTGGTCAGGATGATGAGCAGCCCGGCCATGATCGTCTTGCCGGCGCCGGGATCGTCGGCGAGCAGGAAGCGCAGCGGCTGGCGCGGCAGCATGGCCTCGTACACGGCGGTGATCTGGTGGGGCAGCGGCTCCACCAAAGAGGTGTGCACCGCGAGGACGGGATCGAACAGGTGGGCGAGGCGAATGCGGCGCGCCTCGGATACCAGGCGGTACGCGGAGCCGTCGCCGTCGAAGCTCCAGGGGCGCCCCTGCTCGACGACTTCGAGGCGCGCCTCGTCGTGGCGGTAGAGGATCTCCTCGGCGATTCCGCCCGAGGGCGGGCGGTAGATCAGGGTCAGCGCCTCGGAGCCGTGCCACTGCACGCTTACGACCTCGACCGCGCCGTTCGGGAGAATGCCGCGCACGGCAGCGTCGGGCTGAAGTTCTTCGAGCTTCAAGGACCTGCTCTCCGATTGGGAACGGCCAACCCCGGATGCGAGGTCAGCGTTTCTTGGCCCTGCGTGCTATTAAATGAAGAGGCAGAAATGATACCACCAAGAAGGTAGGGAAACGGACGCTGATCCCGTCACGCGGCTAACATTCACCCCTGCTGGGCTTGGGGTCAGGCGGCGGTTTCTGCATGGCAACCCCCTCCTTGACCCGGACCCACGGAATCCGTTCCCTGGGGATGGAAAGCCACGAAGTTTCATATACAAGTGTCGAAGTCAATACGAGGGGCAGTGACCATGACTACGTTGAGCGCCAGCAATCACTCAATCGACCCCTACCTGTTCGAGAAGCACCTGGACGCCTTTCTCAAGTTCGTCGAGCGCAAGTGCGGGATGCATTTCGAATCGTTTGCCTCCAACCCCTATATCCGTCGGGAGGAAGGCTACAAGCTCGAGGTCAGCATGGTCGGCAACGAGGCACTGAACTTCGGAAACTGGGAAACTTCCTCTGTCGGTACCGGCCAGATCCTGAAGGCCGTTATCAGCGCAATCGAGATTCCCGTCAACAACCTTGTGCAGTGGGACCGCCGCCGCGGTGAGAATAAACGTGCACACCAACTTTTCTACGTTGCCCTTGGTTCCGACGAGGCACGCAGCCAAGTGGAAGCCTGCCTGTTCAGGCTTTACCGGGACCGCGACACACGGAAAGCTTTCGAGGATCTCGTTGAGATTGTCGGGAAGAACTATCCCCTCCTTGCCTACCTGATGTTCCTGAAGGACCGAACACGGTTCCTGCCCATCGCCCCCAAGACCTTCGAACGGTCTCTCCCCCGCCTCGGCATCGACTTCTCGGCGAGGGGCAAGTGCTCCTGGGTGAACTACCAGGAGTTCAACGCCATCCTGCTGGAACTCCAAGCCCTGCTGTCGGAACAACTGAACTGTGAAGTCACGGCCCTTGACGCCCACTCCTTTGCCTGGATCATCGGGCGACAGATGGAGGAGGATGGGGCGCTTCCTGACGTGCGGGACTACGAAGAGCTCGGACCGACGGAGCGCGACGCGGTGGTGAAGGCTCGCATAGGCCAAGGCCGGTTCAGAGATGCACTCATCGACCACTGGGGAAGCTGTGCAGTGACGGGGGTGACAGACCCGGACCTGGTACGCGCCGCCCACATCATCCCCTGGCGGAAGGCATCCATCCAGGACCGGACCAACCTGTTCAACGGACTGCTGCTGGCTGTCCACATGGACGCGCTGTTCGAGGTGGGCATGATCAGCTTTGCCGACAATGGGAAGATCCTCATCTCCCCAGCCTTGTCCGGATCCGATGCGGCTGCCCTCGGGGTGCACAAGGGGATGCGCTTGCGATTGGTTGATGACCGCCACATTTCCCCACTGGAGTACCACCGCACCCAGCGATTCAGGACTTTAAGGCCCGAGTCACAGAGAGAAGAACCCGAATGATGGTGACTCCCTATCTCTCGAAGCAGTTCGGACGCACTTGGCCATTGTGAAGACGGACTTGGACCACCGCGCCATTTTCAACACGGTGGCGGCGCGGGCACAAAACTCCTTCTAAATCGCCAATCCCGAGAGGCAGAAGACCCCCAGCTACGAGGAACTCGGCCGGGCACAGAAGTACCTGTTCGACGGACTGGTGTCTTTGATCTGCAAAATCCACGGAGGAAACCAATGTCAGAGCACTCCAGCCCATCCTGCAAAGTGATACGCAGCCGGGAATCCTACGAAGGCAAACAGGCACTCTCCTATATTGCGGGGATCGCCGCCGAGAACACCGGCTCGCAGGGGATTTGCATGCACCTGCTGAACATGCCTCCTGAAGAACGAGCCAGGGCACACCTGCACGAAAACCACGAGACAGCTGTTTATGTCATCAGCGGCCAGGCTGGAATGTGGTATGGCGAGCGGCTGGAAGAACATGCAGACATCGACAGCGGCGACTTCATTTACATCCCCGCCGGCATCCCTCACCTTCCCTACAATCCCAGCAAGACCGAAACCTGCACTGCCGTGATCGCCCGGACGGACCCCAACGAACAAGAGAGCGTTAAACTCTTGCCCGAACTGGACGGGATACACAGTTAGACAAGGAGTCGATGTACCCACCTTGGACCATCCGGAAATTGACCTGAAGGTCCTGCGGAGACTCAAGCAAAGGATGAATCACCAGCTCGGCTTCTTGTACAAAAAGCGATGAATCGTTGGGTATGTGCCTTGGTGTTGCTGTTGTTGGTCTATGCCTGGTATTCCTGCTCAGATACCAGGAAGCTGAACACCCTGACAGTGAGGCCGGAATACCGGTGCAGTTCCTACGATCGGTCCGACTACTACTACCCGCAATCTGTTGAACCCCTGATTGCAAAACGGGACGGAAGGGTTTCCCGCTATACCGGGTACCGGTTCTCCAGCCTGAACGAAAGCCACATCGAGCACGTAGTGGCCCTGTCCGAAGCCCACGATTCTGGTATGTGCGGCGCTTCCTATGCTCGACGCGAACAGTTTGCCCAGGACCTGGACAACCTGGTTCTGGCCCTGCCGAGCGTCAATCGAAGGAAATACAACAAGGATGCGGCCGGCTGGTCACCCAGACGGAATAAATGCTGGTTCGCACGAACCATCATCCGGGTGAAGACGAAGTACAAACTCAGCGTCGATGCCCGTGAAAAGGCCGCGCTCCGCAAACTGCTGGACACCTGCTGACAGCCGCAGAACAGCCGGTTATCAATGCCACTCTCTCACGTCACTTCCCAGCCGCGCACCATATAGGCCTGCAACACGCCACTTTCATCGGAATTGAAGAAGCCCCAACCTCCATCCGGCGAGAGGAAAGGATGGATGTGGGTGTCCTTCTGCCAGGACGATCCGGGGTTTGCGACCTTCCGCGCATTGGCGAGCGCACCTTCCTCTTCCTCGGGAAGGTCGAACAGCCAGACCGCGCCGCCCCCGTCTTTCGGACCCGCATCTGTTATCAGACGGGTCCCGTCCATGTCCGTTGCAAAATGCCAGAAATCGGGCCCGGCAAAGGAGCGGGACAGATCGTTGCGCCAGCCGCCCGGCGTGTTGATGCCTTCATCGCCGACGTGCGCGGTCGCCCTGCCCGAGATGAGCTGTCTTTCGTCCGGTTCGCGCGTCGAGGTGCTGGTGATGGCAATGTCGCTTCTCCCCTGCCAGCACTGATGCCCCTGACAGAACTCGTTCCCGTCCCGGCCCCAGGGGAAGTCGCGCAGATCCGTGCCATCGTCCCGGATCAGATGGATGTCCGCGCCAAGCCCGCTGACGAGCTTTTCCAGCCTGCCATCGGCTGAAACGGTATTCCCGTGATTTTCCTGGATCATGATGTCGTGGGAAGCCGCGGGATCCGTCTGACGCGTGTACTGCGGATGCAGGTTGCACCAGGTGGGACCGTGCACGACCAACCGCACGGATGGCTCTTCGATCTCGAAGACGAGCAGACCCCAGGGCGCCCCGGCGGTGTTGCCGTCCCCGAGGAATCCCGAGATGGCGATGCGCCCGCCATCGGATGAAATCGTCGAAAGCGGATACGGCCGGCTCAGCCTGAAACCGGTCCCCGGAATCGCGTGATCCAGGACGTAGACGATCTCGCGTTCAAACCCATCCAGCCCGACCCGCTTCAGCGTCAGTCGTCCGTCTGTTCCTGGCTCTGTTTCATCGACGAAGTAGTACAGGTAGTCGCCATCTGGTGAGATAGACGGCCCCGTCGTTCCAGGCTCGGCGGTGATCGGCGCCAGGCTGCAATTGTCTGCCAGGTTGCAAATCAGAAACTGATGCTCGGGGTCCTGCGGATCAGAGCCGTGAGGGTGCGCTGAGCGGTGGAGGATCAGCCGCTGCGAATCGGGCGTGAAGATCTGCGCCTCCATATAGACATGCGATGAGGGAATCGACTCATCCGTGAGCTGAATGACTTCCAGATGGTCCCGCTCGGTCTCGGGGACGAGGTCAGGTCGGGCTTTCAATTGCCTTTGCTCCTTGCTTCAAAACGGCCGGGTTCCGGCCTGGTTACGCGCATATCTCCCTCTGTTGCCGGGGTCTTCCGTAAACCTCACGATGGCCCGGAGCGATGTCGGTCAGGCAGGTTCATAACGCTGGACGCTGATCTCGCTTTCACGAGCGCGCATCTGCGAGGCCTCATACCAGGCCTGCATCCTCAGTAGCATGTCCATACCCACGCCGAAGGCTTTCTCGATACGCAGTGCCATCTCAGGCGACAGCACAGCGTGGCCGTTCAGTAAATCCGAAAGCGTTGCCCGCCGAACCCCCAGAATCTCGGCTGCCCTTGTCACGTTCAGATCCAACTCCTCGATGATCTCCGTACGAATGAAATCACCTGGATGAGAAGGGGTCATGTTCACTTTGATGCCGTCGGTAGCCATTGGCGGTCCTCGGTGGTGAACAGTGCGGATAAACATGCTCTGAGTGTACGGTAATACCGTTCGCCCTTACAAGTCGCGGGCCCGGACCGGCGGGGACTCGGTGGTCGGCCCGAACCCTGGTCGCCGTTGGTCAGCATCTTGACCCGAGAGCGCCTGAAGGGAGACATTCCGTCCCCCTCTGAAGCCATCATTTCGAGACAGGAGTTCCCAATGATTATTCGCTGTATTCCCGCGCTTTTTCTTGTATTCACTTGTCTGCACCCCGCAGTCGCCCAGGAACGCTACAAGTTCGCTTTCGTCACGCATGGCGGGCCGGGAAATCCGTTCTGGAACGTGGTGATCAAGGGCATGGAAGACGCGGCCGAACGCTACGATGTCGACGTGCAATGCCTGAGCAATCCCACCTTTTCAATCGAGGATATGCCCGATTTCCTCGACGATGCCATCGCAAACAAGGTCAATGGCATCGGAATTACCTGCCCGGATCCGGAAACGATCCGGGAGAGCGTCGAGCGCGCGCACGCGGAGGGTATCCCCGTTCTCGTGCTCAACACGGCGGATCCCAATGCCGGGAGCGATAATGCGCTGCCCACGCAGTTCTACGTGGGTGCCAGCGAGTACCTCGGCGGCCAGTCCAATGCAAAGGCTATTCTTGCCGAGGCAGAGAAGCGCGGGATCGCGGTCCAACGCGCCGTATGCCCCATACAGGAGCTCGGACACAGCGGTCTCGAAGCGCGGTTCGCCGGTTTCTCCAGCATTCTCGAGGAAAGGGGAATCGCTGTCACCGTGTACAATCGAGGCGTCGTACTCCAGGTGGGGATCAGCCTGGATGGGGAGGGCAGCAATTCGGCCAAGATCAGGGTGGGTTCCCTGAATCCCTGAATACCAATCGGGAGGGTAAATCCGGGAGAAAGGAGTGTCCTATGACACTTCTGGTAGCTTTTTTCATACTGTTCGCTGTCCATGCTGAGGCTGCCCTGCCTCAGCATGGACAATCTCGCTGGGCCGTAGGGGTCAGTCTCAGAGATGCAGACGCCAGTTCCCTGTGGAGGATCGGTCCTCGGTTCACCTATGGGCTCACCTTGGGGACCAACGTCTTTACCCATGTGGCTGATTGGGACACTTGGACTCTGGACCTTGACGTTCGGCTCACGGTGAAAGCCTTTCACCATCGGACAAAAGAGACATCGTGGTTCACTTTCCTGGAACCCGGACTCGTTCTATACGAAGTGGATTACCCCTATGACGGGTTCGTAATCAGAGAGATCAAGAACGATAACGGGGCCATATCATCTAGCGACAGGGGTGCCCCGAACATTACCGTGGGATCGGGCATAGCCTGGTCGCCTCACAAGCGCCTTGGATGCTTCATCCGGTGGGGAATCTTCGCTCAATACCGTGAGACCACGAGCCGTTTTCCAGACCAGTCCTGGCTGGAGCTGGACAAGATTCGTATCACCGGCTTCTGGATGCTGTGATCATGAAATACATGAGAGGAAAATGGAGCCAAGCAAAAAGCTAAGGCCCATCCCTCCGTTACCATCCAGTATAAGTTCCTTAAATCTCGTCTCCTTACCTGCCTTTTTGCCGCCCAAGGTGCTCTTTCTTATCCTTCTACCTTCTACCCCGGAGGTGATTGGTCCACATTCCGGCCGTGCTCTTGGCGGCTCGGAGAGGTCGTTTTGAGATTGATCCGTAGAAGGGGTCCCAATGCGGAGGCAGTCCTTTGCTCTTGCGGTCTTGGCTATCATAGGCTCCACAACTCCAAGTTCCGCAGAGTCATCCCCCTGTACCAACGGCATCGTCATCCCGGAACCACAGAACCACCCCGCCTTGGTGGAGGACTGCGAGGCTCTGTTGGCTGTACGGGATCAGCTCTTTCTTCGAGTTCACTGGGAGGATGGCACGTGGACAGGGGACATCCCCATAACCGATTGGCATGGCGTCTTTATTGACAACTCCCGAGTCGCAAGACTGCATTTCTTTCACTTCTCCGAGGGCACGGTTTTTTCTATGCAGGGTACACTACCATCGGAGTTGGGGAAACTGACAGCGCTCGGAGTTGGGGAAACTGACAGCGCTCACAGAACTGGTACTTACTGAGCACAACCTTGTAGAGGGTCCGATCCCGCATGAGCTGGTGAATTTGACACATCTTGTACGTCTGGACCTCAGCGGGAACAGTCTGGTGGGCCCCATACCCGCCGAGCTCTTCAACCTGCGGGAGTTGAAGTGGTTGTTCCTCAATAACAACAACCTGAGGGGCCCGATACCGCCCGAGCTCTTCACCAACCTGAGCAGTCTCGAAGCACTGGGGCTTGGTAACCGCTACGGCGACAATGACTGGATGGGGCCAATACCACCTGAGATTGGCAGGGCAAAGAACCTGAGAGTACTGCAATTGAGTACTGCTGGTTTGACCGGCTTGATCCCCCCCGAAATAGGCGCGCTATCCAACCTCCGTCACCTGGACCTACGCCGCAACCAGTTGACGGGTCCCATCCCTCCGGAGTTCGGACAACTTGAGCGTCTTGAGACATTGTGGCTCGGAGAAAACGAATTGGCCGAATCCATCCCTGCGGAGTTGGGTCGATTGCCAGAATTGAGACATTTGGCGCTCAATGACAATCAACTTAGTGGATCGATTCCAACCGAGATGGGGAAACTTGGCGGGCTCGAGATACTGGACCTCGAGAACAATGCCTTGACCGGGCAGATTCCTTCAGAGTTGGGAAAGTTGTCGAAGCTGAGGCTGCTGCTCCTCAGCGGCAATTCCATCGTTGGTCCTCTTCCCCGGGAGTTGGGTCAACTCGGCAACCTCTCCAGGATCAGAGTTGATCCCGATGTGGTGGTGGGGTGTATTCCTGCAGGGTTGGTCCGCTTTTTCGACGGTCCTATCTGCCCGGAATACGCCAATCCGTGCGAGAACGGGCTTGCTGTAAAGAATCCGGAGGAACACCCGGATCTGGTAAGGGACTGCAAGACGCTCCTGGCGTTGCGGGATGCCTTGGGTGGTGACTACCGCCTGGACTGGACAGGGGACAAACCCATCGAGTCCTGGCAAGGAATCATTGTCAATGACTCGCAGGTAACCGGAATGCGGCTGGTTCGGACGTCCCGGAACCGTATGGGGATTCTGACGGGGGAGATCCCCCCGGAGCTTGGGGAATTGACGGCACTTCGGGAACTGAATTTGCGCGGAGCCCGACTGACGGGCTCCATACCTCCCGAGCTAGGGCAGCTTACCAAACTCGAG
Organism: Candidatus Latescibacterota bacterium; assembly: GCA_965223905.1. Lineage (GTDB taxonomy): Bacteria > Latescibacterota > UBA2968 > UBA8231 > UBA8231 > CBDCXV01. Next base: position 397,978 of record CBDCXV010000009.1, on the reverse strand, counting down.
CGGTTGCAGATCGGTCATACTGGAGACCCTGGGTCTATCTGGCAATAAACTGACGGGCTCCATTCCGTTGGAGTTTGCACAACTCACGAAATTGCGAGACTTCTATTTCGGCGGCCAGGGTATCGAGGAGTGCTTGCCTGCGGAACTCTCGAGGATCAGTAGTATGACCAACGTTCCTATGTGCGCGACAGCTATCGAAGGTCTGGATGTCTCGCCATTGGTCACCGATCTAGCGCCCAATTATCCGAATCCCTTCAATGAAGGCACTCGGATCACTTATTCCCTCTCAGAGGGCGGACCGGTGCAGATCGCGATCTACAGCCTCTTGGGCCAACGGATACGCACGCTGGTAGACGAAGTCCAATCTCCTGGCTTCTACCATGTCGCCTGGAATGGGCGCGACAACCGGGGCCGCCCCTTGGCGAGTGGCAATTACCTCTTCCGCCTCACCACTTCCGAAGACATCCTCGCCCGGAAACTCACGATCCTTCGGTAGTTGGCAGCCTCAGGCTGAGGCGCTCTGAGTGGCGGCGCAGCCGCAGTTGGCCGCCTGACCTGCCTCCCAACCCATCTCCGGCGCCGGCCGTACGGGTGGTCCTTTTTCAGTGCCTCGTTGACTCGAGGCGAAGCTACGCCGCAATCAATCCGGCTCATCCGACCCCATGGCCCGCTGAAGGGCCTGGTAGCTCTCGTTCACCCATTGGAACTGCGGGTGCTCGTGCCCGGTCTGGCGACGAAAGGTGTCCAGGATTTCCCGAGATCGCCCCATCAGCGGTTCGGCTTCCTCGATCCGGTGAGTAGGCAGTAGCAGCACCGCCAAGTTGTACATGTGTGTCGCTACGTTTGTGTGCTGCTCGCCGAAGGCCATCTCGGCGATCTCCAACGCACGCCGCATCAGCGATTCGGCTTCCTCGATCCGGCCGGTATCATGCAGCAGAGTCGCCAGGTTGTTAAAGCAAGTCGCCACGGCCGGATGCTGTTCCCCGAAGGCGGACTCGGCGATCTCCAGCGCACGCCGCATCAGCGGCTCGGCTTCCTCGGGCCGGTTGGCGACCTGCAGCAGAGTCGCCAGGTTGTTCAAGCGAGTCCCCGCGGTTGGGTGCTGCTCCCCGAGGGCGGCCTCGTCGATCTCCAGCGCACGCCTCATCAGCGGTTCGGCTTCCTCGATCCGGTTGGTGTCCTTCAACAGAATCGCCAGATTGTTCAAGTAGATCGCCACGGTCGAATGCTGCTCGCCGAGGGAGGCCTCCGCGATCTCCAGCGCACGCCGCACCAGCGGCTCGGCCTCCCCGGGCCGGTTGGTGTCATGCAGCAGAGACGCCAGGTTGCTCAAGCAAGTTGCCACGTCCGGGTGCTGCTCGCCGTAGGCGGCTAGGAGGATCTCCAACGCACGGCGCATCAGCGGCTCGGCCTCTCCGAGTCGGTTGGTGCGTTGTAGCAGTTGCACCAGCTCGTTCGACGACCTTGCGACAAGCTCGGAATCTGCGAGTGCCGTCGCCTCGGCAAGCGCACGGCGCTGCTGCTCCTCGCTCTCCTTCCAGCGAGCGAGATCCATCAGCACCTTCGCAATCCTCAGGCGCTGCGCGATTCGCTCCTCGGAATCGCCCACGCTTTCCAGGGTATCTCGCAGAAAAGCCAGTCTGACCTCGGAGAACGTGCGCAGGGTCAGTCCTTCCCCCATCTCCGCGAGCCGGTAGGCAAACTCCTCGAACTCCCCGCTACGGTGCAGCTCCCAGCACTCGATCATCTCCCCGATTTCGGAGAGATAGTCGGGAGCGGACGGAGTGGTGTCGGCAATGCGGACAATCGACCGGCTCACCCCGTCTCCGGCCAGGGGGGCGGCTTCCCGCACGAAGCTCACGGTCTGATCGACATCTCCACGGCGGGCATAGATTCGGGCCATGTCGAACTTTGCGGCCGCTCGCTCCCCTTCGTCGCCGACTTCACTCAGGTAGTCGAGGGCCTGTCCCGCGTCGGCGCTGCCCTCTTCGAGAAGCTTCGCGCGCAACTGGCCGCGCTTTTCGTCGCGGGCAGCGATGCTCGGGTAGAAGAGACTGAAGAAGTCGAGCAGGAACGGCATGCGCCTGCGTGCGCCGCGGGAGAGATTCATCGCGAGCCAGATATCGAAGAATCCCTCGCGAATCGTGTAGAGGCGCGAACGCCGGTCTTGCGGGTGCCGGTCTGCGCGCAGGTAGTGGGCACTGGTGAGGCGCTTGAGAAGCGACGACGTCTCCTGCTGGCTCATGCGCATTCGCGCGGCAATGGCGGCCGGAGTCTTCTCCTGGTCTCGCATGCTCGCCAGACATTCCAGCAAGGCGCGCTGGCCGGGCGGCAGATCGTTCGATCGTCCCTGATAGAACGGCGAGATCCGGTCGAGCAGCTGAAGGAACTGATCCTGCACGCTAATGACCGACTCGTGGGCGATCAGCTCGTAGAGCATCATCGTCAACCGCGGGTTTCCCCCCGTCATGCGATAGAGCGCTTGCAGTCGCGGGCGCATTTCGTCCAGCGTTTCGAGAATGTCCTCGCGGCCCTCCCATTCGAGGTTCAGGCGGATGACCTCGACCGTTTCCTCGAAGCTCAGGTTCTCCAGGATCTGAACGTCGAAGAAGTCGTAGAACGGCTTGCCCACGTCGGTGATCCCGTCGAAATGCAGCGGCGCGGTGGCCAGCAGCAGGCAGCCGTTGTCGCCCATGAATAACTTGCGAAGAGCGGCGACGTGGTTCTTGTCCCGAATTTGCCGGTCCAGGATCTCGCCCAGGTTTTCTAGCATGACCAGCAGGGTTCGGCCACGCCTGCGATTCTCTTCGCGGATCGCGGGCACCAGCCTGTCGGCAACCCTGGCGTCCTCTTCTTCGGTCTGCACTGCGGCGAACAACTTCGTCCACAGCGGTTCGTCTTCGAGGACCTCCTTCAATATTTCGCACATGCCGATCAGGAAATCGGCGAAGGACAGCGTCCGGTTCGATTCTTCCGGGAACCTGACGATTACGACACATGCGCTCAGGGTTTCGTCCGACTGAACGGCGTCTTCGATGCACGAGAGCAGGTGGGTCTTGCCGATCCCGCGCGGACCGATGAACAGCAGGTGGTTCTTCGACTTCCTGTCCACCGAACCCCGCAGGGATTCGATGGCGTTGTCGAGGAGGTGTTGGCGCGCGACGCTGGTGCGGCGCAGGCGCTCCGGGCTGGTCACCCCGGATCGGTACAGACCGATGTTGGATGGGAGGGCGGGTTCAGGCATGGTATTTCCTCCACCACGATTTCAGGACGCCGCTGGCAAAGTCGTAGAACGGCTCCTCGACCTCGACGATGTAGAAATCGTTCTCCAGGTCGAGCAGCAGCTGGTTGAAAATCCGCCTGCGTTCATGCGCCGGGAGGGTGACGCCGAGTTCTGTCAGCAGGCGTTCCGTCTCCTGCAACAGAGTTGCGCGCCTCAGCCCTGATTCACTCACGCTGATCTGTCCCAGCAAGGCATGGGCGAGCGAGCGTTTCGGATCCGCATAGTACTGGTTGATCCTCGAATGGAAGTGCTGCAGTCGGGTGCGTGCGGCGGAACCGACGACCATCGCGTCGAAGACGGCATCGACATCCGCCGCGGCGATCCTGCGTTGCTCGCGTTTCCACAACCGGTAGAGATTCTGGGTCGCCATCTGCATGAAGAAGGGGATGGGACTGCCCAGGCGAGCGATGAGCCGTTGCGGAACGTCGTCGTCGAAGGGGACGCCCCGGCCGCTCAGCATCTCCTTTACGAAGGCTTCGATGTCGCCATCGGTGAGGGGCGGCAGGGAAACGTCTTCGAGGTCGTTGATGAGGTCGACCAGCCCGAGGGCGTCGAGGGTGCCGGCCAGATTGACCGAACCGCCGATCAGCCAGCGGATCGAATCCCTTGCCGGCGCCGGATTCTGTCGCTGGGTGCGAAACCAGGCGAGGAACTCGCGCGGCAACCCTTCATCTTCCCGGGACAGGCTGAGCAACATGTCGGGAAACTCGTCGATGATGAACAAAATCCGGGCATCGGTTTTGCGGGCATGGGCGAGAAACGTGTCGCCGTGCTGGCGCCAGTTCGTGCGCCAGTCGGGGTCGCTCTCGCGCAGCCCAAGCTTGAAGCCGCCGACACCGATTTCGTCGACCTTTCCGACCACGCCGCTGACGAGTTCCCAACCTGCGGCAAGCCGGTCGCGCACGAAATCCGGATGCGCATCGTGGAATCCATCGAGCAGCACCTGGAAGAAGTCGGCGGGATGGGTCAGGTCCTGAACGCTGATGGACACCACAGAGAACCCGCTCTCGGGGTGGTCGCGCAGGTAATCCATGACGCTGGTCTTGCCGGTTCGCCGAGGGGCCGTGAGGACCACATGCCCGGTGCGCAGCGCCTGCCACAGCTCCGCCAGAAACGTGTCGCGGGATCGCAGGTCCACCGGGTCGACGGGAGCGCCGGTGTAGAATTCGGGGGTGGTTTCCATTTTCACATCACTTCGGTTGTAAAGCAGAATTGTTTTAGAAAAAACGTACGACGAAATAGTTGTACGTCAAATATGTTTTAGGAATGCGCAGGGGCGCGTCCCGCGCCGTGCCGCCCCTCGACGCGCCGGCCACGCCGGAGGCGATCCTGCAAAGGGGGGACGCGATGCGGGTCTGCGGCTTTCGATCCGATCTATTTTGACCGGGGTCGGTTTGCCGGCCCGGCCCTTATTTACCTAATAAATAGATCCATCCTTGGTCGTTTGCCCCACCGGAGAGGAGCACGCATTGCACAAGATCATCCTGGACACCGACATCGGGGACGACATCGACGACGCGCTGGCGCTGGCGTATGCGCTCATGTGCGGGGAGATCGAGCTGCTCGGCGTCACCACCGTGTTCCGCGATACGGTCCGCCGGGCCGAACTTGCCTGCTGCCTGCTGGAGGCGCTGGGGCGGAGCGACGTCGGGGTCTACGCCGGCCTGGGGAAGCCCCTGCTCGACCCGGTCGCCGAAGGCCGGGCAGCGATCGCCGCGCATCGGCCGCACCAGATGCAGGCGATCGAACGGTATCCGGCCTCGACGCGGCCCGCGGACACGCGCGCCGTCGACTTCATCGTCGACACGGTCATGAGCGGCGACGGCGACGTCACCCTGGTGCCGATCGGCCCGCTGACGAACATCGCGTGCGCCTTCACGCTGGAACCCCGCATGGCCGACAAGGCCAGGATCTGCCTCATGGGCGGGTGCACCCATCGCGTCCTCCCGGAGTGGAACGCGCTGTGCGACCCGGAAGCGGCGCGCATCGTGTTCGGGACCGGCGTGCCGATCACGATGGTCGGCCTGGACGTGACCGAGCAATGCCGCATGAGCAGCGACCAGGTACGCGCGATCGGCGCGGTCGACCGCCCGATCAACCGGCTGTGCTTCGAGCTCATCCAGCTCTGGGGCGGTGACGATCCGGAGCCCCGGCCGCTCCTGCACGATCCGCTGGCCGTCGCCATGGTGTTCGATCCCACCTTCTGCGAGACGCGGCCCATGCGGATCGAGGTGGAGACGAGGTCCGAGCGCCTCAACGGCGCCACGGTTCCCGCCCGGGCGGGCGATGCCGAGCCCAACGCCGACGTGTGCGTGGCCGTAGATGCGCCGCGCTTCCTCGACCATTTCGTCAGAACGCTGACGTCGTGAGCAAACCCCTCGACCCGGCCGGAGACGAGGGTGCGCGCTGATCCGGGCCGCGCTGGCCTCCAGTCTCTACGAGCAGCGTCCCCGGACCCAGTCGGGATGGTGCATCACGAGCAGCCAAATGAGGAGAGCGAGATTAGCGCATCGGGAGTGGTCGAAGTCCGCGACGTGCAGATGGCCGAGGCCATGACGCCGCATGGCCTGATCCAGGCATTGGGCACCTGCCTGCGCCACACGTCCCGGCCCTGGGAGCCTTCCGTCCTGGCGGGTATGTGCGGCCACGCCTTCGAGTCGACGTGGGGACTCCGAAGCGCGGAAGTGTGGACGTACGGCAGCCTCGAGTGGTATCACCACGACCGCGCCCTCCGCAGCGTCGGACTCGACGTGAGCAGCGTCGACCAGACAGCGATGCACCCCGACAGACCAAGACCTTCCGCGGCGGAGCGGGCAGCTGCACTGTCCGCGGCTTACGAGGCTGTCGCCGCCTCGGTGGCCCGCGGAGTCCCGGCCCTGATGTGGCAGCCGATGACCCGCGCGCAGCGGGATGCCCACATGGGCTGGATGTGGGGTCCCGTCAGCGGTGTCGATCACGACAGCGGCGAGTACCTGGTCGTCGACCGTTCGGGATCCGGAACCTACCGTGTGCACCACCGCGAGGTCGGCGAGTGCGATCCGGTCGGGTGGCTGTCTTTATACACGTTCTCAGAGCCCTCCAAAGCCGTCGACGACGTCCGGATCGCGGGCCAGGCTCTCGCGTGGGCGGTGGCCTTGCTGTCGGGCGAGAGTTCGGGGTCGGAGATGCCGGCCAGGGCTGAAGACCTGCGGCACGGTACGAGCGGGCTGTCGGCGTGGGCGGAGGAAGTCGAGCAGTCGGGCGGGGCGAAGGACGGGCTCCAGGGCCGGGCGGGTGAGTGGGCGAAGGCTCGCGCCGCCGCGGTGAAGTTCTGCGAGTGGGCCGCTGGCGTGATCTCTCGCGAGGTGGCCGGCGCCGTCGAGGAGGGCAACGCGGCCCTGAAGGCACAGGCGGACGCGCTGGAACGGATCGCCGGCGGCGACAGCGATTCGCCGAGGTTTGCCCGCGAGGCGGCACAAGCTACAGGGGACGGCAGTCGAGGCGCTGAGTCGCGCTCTGAAGGCGACGAGTACCTGGTGAACCGACCTGGTACTCGTGCCGCCTGCGGCAGTCTGGCTAGGATCCCTCGTTGAGAGTCCACCAAGGGCGTGGCCGGGTCAGCCGCAATCGGCAGCGCCAAAAAAATGAAGCCGCAATGGAATGAATTGCATCAATCGGTGGTCTAATGGGGCGTGGAGAAGAGAAATGGCCATCTCTCACGAGCCGCCGACCAGGGCGGAAAACCCAATTAACGCTTGACGCGGAGAAAGAAAGTGAAAAAGAAATGGATCATCGCAGCCGGCATCGCGCTGGCACTCGGTGCTCTGGGCACCGTGGCTGTAGCCGGACACGGAGGAAAGATGCGTGGGCACAGGCAGCCCATGCCGTGGATGCTGGAGCGTCTCGACCTGACCGACGAGCAGAAGGAACAGCTGCAGGCGTTGCGCAAGGAGCAGCGCGAATCCATGCGCGAGCAGCGCGAGACCATGGCCGCCATGGGCGAGGAGCAGCGCGAAGCGGTAATGAACATTTTGACCGAGGAGCAGCAGGAGACCCTGAAAGAAATGCGCGGCAAGCGCGGCAAGTTTTTCGACCGGCGCGGCGGTAAGGGTCGGCACCACGCGGGGCGCGGCGGCCTGGGCGCGTTTTCAAGGCTGGACCTGACCGACGAGCAGAAGGAACAGGTCAAGGAACTGCGCACAGAGCAACGCACAGAAATACGCGAAACGCGCCAAAAGCACCGCACGGTCCTGGAAAGCATCTTGACCGATGAACAGCGCGAAAAGCTTGAGGAGATGAAGGACGAGGCGTTTTACGGCGGCGGCAAACGCTGGCGCGGCCGGGGGTAAGCACCGGTTCCTGTTTTCCTTCACGACGCGGGGCAGCTCGTCTGCTCCGCGTTTTTTTGTGTCCCGTCAAGGCCATGCGCGAGGAGCAGAGAGTCCGGAAAGGTGTCTTATTTTACCTGTACATCAGCGCGCGACTCCTGTCCATCGCGCCCGACCGAATTTTAACCTCCACCCGCAACTCAACGAAGCGGTCCAATGAAGAAGATATTGGGAGTTGCCCTGACCCTCCTCTTATGCGCCTTTCCAACCTTGGCCCAGGATTGGTCGCGCTGGCAGTCGGCGGGCTGGCCGCAATGGCTCGGCCCCGACCGCAACGGCATTTCGTCGGAGACCGGCCTGTTCGGCGACAAGCTGTCGTTACATGAGTCCTGGCGGGTTCAAGGCGGGAAGGGTTTTTCCGGGTTGTCCGTAGCCGGCAATCGCATCTATACGATGTACATCCACGGCGGGGATGAATACGCGGTCTGTCTCGACGCCCGCAACGGCGAAGTGCTGTGGCGCACCCGCACCGACGGGATGCTGATGGAACGGCAGGGCGGCGACGGTCCGCGTGCCTCCCCCACCGTCGACGACACGACGGTCTATGTCTCCAGCGCCTACGGCAAACTCTACGCCCTCGACAGTCGGACCGGCTCTCAAAAATGGAGCCGCGACCTGGTGCGCGAATACGGCAGCAAGAGGGCCCGCTGGGGCTTTTGTCCGTCGCCTCTGGTCGCAGGAGACCTGGTCCTGATCGAAGCCGGCGGTGGCGGTCATTCGCTGATAGCCTTTGACAAAACCAGCGGCGAGGTCGCCTGGACCACCGGCAGCGACAAGCTGGGCTACTCCTCTCCCATCGCTGTCACCATCGGCCAGACGCCCCAGGCGGTGTTTTTCACCGGTTACGGGCTGGTCTCGGTCGCGCCGCAAAACGGCCAGGTACTGTGGAAACACCCCTGGACGACCAGGCACGACGTCAACGCCGCCACCCCGGTTTTCATACCACCCGACCGCTTCTTTGTCTCCTCCGGCTACGGCACGGGCGGCACCGTGGTGGAGGTCTCCGCCACAGACCGCGGCTATAGTGTGAAGGAGATCTGGCGCAATACGGAAATGAAAAATCACTTCGCCACCTCCATCTACTACCAGGGCCACCTCTACGGTTTCGACAACTCGATCCTCAAGTGCATCGACGCCGGGACCGGCGCGGAAAAGTGGAAGACCCGGGGCTACGGCAAGGGCACTTTGATCGCCGCCGACGGCCACCTCGTCATCCTGGGTGAACGCGGCAATCTCGGCCTGGCCGAGGCCACGCCCGCGGGCTTCGTCGAAAAGGCCGGCTTTCCCGCTCTCAAGGGCCGCTGCTGGACGCTGCCCACACTCGCGGGGGGCCATCTCTTCCTCCGCGACGAACAGGAAATCGTCTGCCTCAACCTGGCGGAGCGGACGGGGTAAAATGCCTGGTAAGCACAGCCGCAGAGATCGAAAGCGGAAACGGCTGAAACAAAGGCGCGTTCCGCCCAGGCATCTGTTGACGCAGGCCCGGCAGGCTTTGACAGAGGGGGATGGACGCGGAGCCCTCGACCTGCTCAGGCAGGCCCAGCACGGCGATCCCGCGATGGAGGAACTGCCGCTGTTGCTTTTTTGTGCCTGCATGCAACGCGCCCGTCAGTTGGCGGAAAAGGGCCTGGCCAAGGAAGCCGGTGCGATGCGGGCAGGTGCTGCCCAGTACCGAACCTCCATTTCCTTCCAGCAGCTGGCCGAAGAAGACCTGGTGCAGTACTTCCGCCACGCAGACGGGGCGGAAGTACTGGCGGAATATGCGGACTATCTGCAGACCCCATTGCCGCCCATTCTCCAGGTCGAGCGGATGCTGGCGGATCTGCTCGTGGTCCAACGGTGCTGGCAGGGCCTCGAAGTCCTCGCCGCGGATCACCCCCTCCGGCGAGACGCCGCGCCAGTCCAGGAGAGCCTTGAAGCCATGGACGCCGGGGACTGGGAGCGGGCCGGCGGCCTGCTGCAAGGAATCAGCCGGCGCTCCCCGTTTGCTGCCTGGCGTCTGTTTTGCAAGGCCATGGTGTGTTTCGGCAACGGCGACAGCGAGGGGTTGCTCCGGATTCTCGACCTGTTGCCGGCCGATTTTGCCCTGCCGCGCACAGTCGCCGAATGGAGACGTCATTGCACCGGCGAAGGCGAGGGCGGGTCGGCGGCCGTTCAGCAAGCCCTGGGGACGGGCAGCGCGGCCTTGGCCGACCAACTGGGCGAAGCGATCCACAAAGGGCGTCTGCGCGATATTGAACGACTTGTTCCCGGCCTGGCCGCTGCCATTTACCCCGAAGAGCCTCTCCAGGCCCGGATCGCCCTGCTGCAGGTGGTTGGTCTGGCCCTTCCCCAGAACAAAGTGCCCATCGATTCCCTCCCCCGCCTGGCCAGCCGGCTCCTGCCGGCTGAACGGGTGCCTGGTGCCATCGCCCAGATCGGCATGCTGTTCCAGCAGATAGTTCCCCACATGTGGGATCCCACGCCGGCTGCTTTGTATCTCAACCAGCTACCCATGGTGTTTCCCCATGCGCCTGACCGGGCCCTGGCCCGTGGCCGCGTGCTGGAGGGCCTTGCCCGGACCGCTGACAAGGTCGGTCTTCAGCCCCACCACCTGCCTTCCGAAACGGTAGAGTGTCTCGCGGCCTTGATAAACGAACCGCTCGGAGATCCCGGGATGTTGTTGGCCCGGTTGATGACCGCCAGCCTCGCGGCAGACCCCGGCAACCGCGACGGCTATCGCTTTCTCCTCGGTCTGCTGCGGGGCCACCCCGAGTACCGGTCAAGCTTCGAAAAGACCTTGGACGATATGGCCGCCCGCTTCCCCGACGATCCGGACCCCCATCTGGAACTGGCGGCCCTCCACTATGCCAGGAATGCGTACCGGCGCGCCGAAAAAGCGCTGGCTGAGGGCCGGCGGCGGGCTCCCCACGACGAGCGTCTTCTGGATATGCAGGCCATCGGCTTCCTCAAATCCGCCGATCAGAGCCGCAAGCGCGGAAGGTTCGAGTTGGCCGACAGGGACCTCCAGCGCGCCGGGAACCTGGAGCGTCCGCGGCTGGCTCTGGTCTTGCGGGTGAAGCGTCTTCTTCTGGCGATTGTATCCGCCGGCGGGGACGCCGCCGAGATCGTCGCTCCCCACCTGGAGTGCCTGCCGCCCGGTGCCCGGCTCAGGACGTTGGCCCTGCTGCTCCACGACCTGGCGGAAAACAGCCATGTCAAAAACGTCGCGCCCGAAATGGCAAGTGCCCTGAAGGTGTTGCTCCGCCGGCAATCAACCGCCCTGGACAAACTCGGCCCCGACGAAATACTCGAGCTCGTCGCCCCCTTGCCGGCTGACTTCCACATCCTCTACGAACGCCTGCAGACGGCTCCGGTCCTCGCCGAGTGGTGGCCGGCACTCATGGAGCGCCTCGAAGGGGATGTCCTGCTGGCCTTTTTCGATATCCTGATGGCCTGCGACGAGCTCGCTCCGGTCCGCGCCGAAATAGACCGCCGCCTGCGGGGCGGCAAAAAGGCCCGACGCGACCGGCTGCTGCTGTTCTACCTGGCGGTGATTCGCTACCAGGAGGGCCAGGACTACGATTCGAGGCGCTTTATGGAAGTCCTCGACGCGGCCGATGCCGCCGACCAGACGCGGCTGCGGGCGGCTGCGGCGCGGCTCGCCGGCAACGTGTACGGCCCCTTGCGGAAGGCCCTGCAGGAGTTCCGCTTTGACCTGCTCGACTTGCCCTTGGCCCTGTTCGGGGGTGGGTTTCCGCTGGACCTCCTCGGCGGGACGGGCGGGCCGCTCAGCGACGGGGCCGGGGCTCCGGCGTTTCCGGATCCGGGCGGCAGCCGTATAGAAGAAGAACTGTTCGAGCTGGAAGACATCATCGATGAAAACAACCTGCGAGGAGCCCCCCTGTCCGCACTCAAGGAATTTGCCGGCGATTTCAGATCCAGTCCTGAGACGCGGCGAGACCTGGAACGGATCGCCCGCGAGTGCGAGGCAGAGAATCTGAGCGACTCGCTATCGCCGGAAGTGTTCTTTTTACTCTTCGCCCGTAAAAAGAAATGACCTCGTCGAGGAGCTGAGACATGCTGGCTCATTACCTGGTCCTGGGGCTTTCTCCGACCGCCTCCCAGGCAGAGATTCGCCAGCGCTATTTGCAGCTGGTCCGCACCCATCCACCCGGCCGGAACCCGCAGCGCTTCCAGCAAATTGCCGCCGCATACGACGCCTTGAAGGACGACCGCTCGCGAGTGGAAACCGCCATCTTCGGGATGGCCCGGTACGGCGAATTTGAACTCGCTCTCAAGGCATTGGTCCAGGCGCGGCCGGCCCGGGGCAGGACACCGGGCTTGAAAACGCTCCTTGCTGCGGAGGGCAAGGTGCCGGTGAAAGGCAACGGCAGCGATGGGTAGGCCGGGCGACGACTGGAAGCAACAGGCGCTGGCGGATTTCGGGCAGTGGCTGGAGGAGTGGACCGGGGACCCTCCAGCGGCGGATGCCGGGGAAACCGCCGAGTGCGACCTGCGCGACCTGTTCGCAGAAATTGCCGCCCTGCGGCAGGAGACCCGCCTGCAGAACCGGGAGCAGGCCAGAGTTGGCCGGGAGTTGACCAGGGCGGGCGCTCTATACGAAACGGTCGCGGACTGGGCGCAGCACCGGGAAGAAGACCTGGCATCCTTCGAGCAGCGCGTCGCCAGGGCGGCCGAGGATCGCTGCCTGCGGCCTTTTTTCGAGGTGCGCGACGCTTTGGTGCGAGGCCGGGCGGCGGCAGGCGAACTGCGTCGACCGCCGCTGCTGTTCCGGCGCCGCGCACCGGGGATTGCCGGGGTGGTGCAAGGCTATGAATTGGCTCTCAGACGCTTCGACCGGATGCTGGGTGGTTTCGGCGTCCAGCTCTTGCCGACCGTAGGGCATCCCTTCGATGCCCGCACCATGCGGTCGGTGGAGACGCGCCGGGTCGCCCAACTCGCCGACAATGTGGTCGTCGAGGAGTTTCTCAGCGGTTTTACGCGAGACGGCCAGGTACTGCGCCTGGCCGAGGTAGCCGTCAACCGTCTCGACCTGAAGGAGTGATTCCATGGAACCGATTATCGGTATTGACCTGGGCACGACCAACTCGGAAGTGGCGGTCATTTCCGGGGGGACGCCCCGGATCGTCCGGGAGGGGGATGAAGCGATTCTGCCTTCGTGTGTGGGGCTCGATGAGACGGGGCAGGTCATCATCGGGCACCAGGCCCGCAATCAGTACGCGGTCGCCCCTGAGCGCACGGTGCTTTCCATCAAGCGCCTGATGGGTTCCGAGACCAAGGTGCCGATGGGAGCGGAGGAATACAGGCCGCAGGAGATTTCTGCCTTTATTCTCAAGGCGCTCAAAGAGCGGGCGAGCTCGGCTCTGGGCCGGCCCGTGTCCAAGGCCGTCATCACGGTACCGGCCTATTTCACCGATGCCCAGCGGCAGGCCACCCGGGAAGCCGGCGATCTCGCCGGCCTGGAGGTGGTGCGGATTATCAACGAGCCTACCGCCGCTGCGCTCAGTTACGAAAGCAGCAGCGAGGGACACCGCAAAATCCTCGTGTACGATCTAGGCGGGGGCACCTTCGACGTCTCGGTGGTGAGCATGGAAGCAGGGGTGGTTGAGGTCTTGGCTTCCACCGGGGACAACCACCTGGGGGGCGACGATTTCGATCAGGTCCTCCTCGAGCGCCTCAACACCCACATCGAAACCGAACTGGGCCTTGCGGACAGCCGCGGGAACCGGCTTTTGCAGGCGCGGCTGCGGCAGGCGGCGGAAAGAGCCAAAATCGAACTCTCCCATCAGCCGTACGCCTGCGTGGAGGAAGACCACGTCGCTTCGGTCAACGGCGAGGCCCTGCATCTTTCCTGCGAACTGAGCCGCGACGACTTTGAGCGCGCGCTGGAAGAACCGCTGGCCCGCACCATGCAGGCTGTTACTACGGCGCTCAACGACGCCGATGTGCGCCCGAGCCAGCTCGACCGCATTCTGCTGGTGGGAGGTTCGACCCGCATTCCGCGCATTGTCCAACTCCTTTCGGAGCGACTCGGGCAGGAGCCGCACGGCGGCGTGGACCCGGATTTGTGCGTGGCGCTGGGGGCTGCGGTGCAGGCGGGGATCGAGACGGGGCAGGAGGTGCAGGCCGTCCTCGTCGATATCACGCCCTATACTTTCGGCACCAGTGCCGTCGGGGAACTCTACGGTATGCCTTACGCTCACCAGTTCATTCCCCTCATCCGGCGCAACGCCAGACTCCCGGCTACCCGGACGGAAGTATTCTTCACCATGCACGAACATCAGGAAAGCGTGGAGATCAAGGTCTATCAAGGAGAAGATCCGGACGCCTTGAAGAACGTGGAGATCGGCACCTTCCACTTTGGCGACTTGAACCAGCAGAAAGGCGCCCAGGAGCAGGGGATTCTCTTTACCTACAGTCTGGATCTCGACGGCCTCCTGGAAATTCACGCAGTCGAACGGGCGACCGGCCGGGAAATCCACGGTGTAGTGGAAGACGCCATGGGGCGTTCCACTGAAGAAGAACTCAGCGCATCCAGGAAGCGGGTCGAGGCACTCTGGGGGGTAGAGGAAGCCACACCAGTGGAGGAGGTCGGCCGCGTCGAGGCGCCCGATGAGGTCAAGGACACCCTGGAACGAGCTGAAAAAGCTCTCGATACCGCCCCGGCCCAGGATCGCGAAGAGATCGTCAATCTCATGGAGGATCTGCGCGATGCCCTGAGGGAAGGGCAGGCGGAAAAGGTCGCTGCCTGCAGGCAGGAACTCGACGAGATTCTCTTCTATCTGGAATAGCCTGCGTGGAACGCTGTCCGACCTGCAGGGCCCGGTACCAGGGGGGCCTTTGCTGCCATCGCTGCCAGACCGATTTGCGCCAGGTGCTGGCGGTCGAACAGGCCGCAGACCGCCAACGGCGATCCGCACGTGCGGCGCTTGAACGCGGTTGCAGCACGCGAGCCCGCGCCTGCGCTCAGCGCGCCTGCGCCCTCCACCGATCCCGCGATTCCCTCAAGGTGCTGGCTCTGGTCGCTCTCAGGGACGGCGACTTCCCGCTGGCCGTGAGGCTTTGGCGGGAAGTTCGGCAAGGGCGGAACTAAACGCGGCTCCGCTTTTGCCGGACGTGGAACTCGAAGCATTCGAGCTCGTGCCCGGCGCTTCATCCCCTTTTTGGCAAGGAGTTCCCGAGGTGATGCGGAAGCCCCCCGACCAGGGGAGACCGGCGTGGCTGAAGACGCACTGACGCAGAGGCGGCAACGGCCGCCCGTGCGGGCGATCTCGAGTCCCTCGCGGCCATCCTTGCCGATTCTCCTTCCGCAACCGCCGCCGCCGATGCTGCCGGGCGCAGCCTGCTCGATCTGGCCTGCCGCGCGGCCACCGGCGACATCGCCATTCCTCTCGATCCCGGCACCCGGCAGCAGCACGCGGCCGTGGACATGATCCTGGCCGCAGGCACCGACCCTTCCGCGGCCGACAACGACGGTTGGACGCCGCTGCACACCGCCGCCATGGCGGGCCACACCGACCTCGGCGCCCGCCTGGTGCGGGCCGGGGCCTCCGTCGGTGCCGAGGCTTACGGAAAAGAGGGCGGTTCTCCCCTGTCGTACGCCTTGTTCTATGCCAAGGCCTGCATGGGCGAGGTGCTGACGCCGGTGTACCCGGACAACCTGCGCGCCGCCTCGGCCCTTGGCGCCGGCGTCGGCAGGTTCTTCAAGGGGAGCGAGCTGACGCCTGCCGCGCGGGAAGGCCTGGGCTTCTACGCCCCGGTGTTCTTCCCCGACTGGAACAGGACGCTCGAGCGCCAGGAGGTCGTCGACGAGGCCCTGTCGTGGGCGGCGCGGAACAACCAGTGCGGCAGGATGGCCGAGCTCGTAGCCCGTGGCGCCAGGGTCAACGCCAACCCGTTCCGCGGCACGCCGCTGCTGTGGGCCTGCTACAGCGACAAGGTGGAAGCCGCGGCCTGGCTTCTCGATCACGGCGCCGATCCGGATCTGCGCCACGACTGGGGCGGCGAGGGACACGGCGTGCGCGCGGTCGCCATGCACCTGGCGGCCCAACACGACGCGGTGGGCTGCGTGAAGCTGCTGCTGGACCGCGGTGCCGACGCCACCGTCGTCGACGGAACGCACGGCGGTACCCCCCTGGGTTGGGCGGAGTTCGGCGGCGCGACCCGGGCGGCAGCGCTCCTGAAAGAGCGCGGTGCACCTTGATCCCGCACGCTTTCGGTCCCTTCAGTGAGAGGAACAGTAGCGATGCAGCGGCGTTCGAGCGCGCCACCGCGGCCTTTCTGCAGATGAAGAAGCTGGATGTCGCTGCCCTGGAAAGGGCCTTTCGCGATGTGTAACCCAAAGCCGACCCGTCAAGTTCCCACAAAGGAGGCTCAGCGCTGACATGAACAGAACCGACTATTCAGGAAAACGCATCCTGACCACCGGCGCCATCGGTCCCGAGGCGATTGATGTCTTGCAAACAGTCGCTCCCGTAGAAAGCGCTTCCGACGAGGAGACCCTGGTCTCCTCGCTGGGCGACGCCATCGGCATCGTCAGCAGGGGAATGGAGATCCCGATCTCCGCCGAGATCATACAGGCCGCTCCCGAGCTGCGCGTGATCGGGCGGCCCGGCGCCGGCTACGACACCGTCGACGTAGAAGCTGCGACGGCCCGCGAGATTCCCCTCGTGTATGCGCCGGTAGGCGGGTTTGCCGTGGCCGAGGGCGCGCTGGCCATCCTGCTGTCCCTGGTCAAGCGCCTGCCGCAGGCAGACGCGATGGTCCGCGAAGGTCGCTGGCATGAGCGTTTCCACTTTCTCACCGGCGATATGACCACCCGAACCCTCGGCATCATCGGTCTCGGCCGCATCGGGGCTCGGCTCGCCCGGCTTCTGCAGCCTTTCGAGATGGAGGTACTCGGGTACGATCCCGTCGTAGGGCAGGAAAGTGTGAGCGAAATCGGCGTCACCGTCGTGGCGCTCGACGAGCTGCTGGCGCGCAGTGACTACATATCGATGCACGTTCCGCTGAACGACGACACGCGAGGACTGATTGACGCAGCGGCCGTGGCCCGCATGAAACCGGGCGCCGTCTTCATCAACACCGCACGTGGTGGAGTCGTCGAGAGCTACGACGTCCTCGCCGACGGTCTGGAGTCCGGGCAGCTGAGTGCCGTGGGCCTCGACGTGTTCGAGGAAGAGCCGCCCGACACGAGCCACCGGCTGTTCCGCGACCAGCGCTGTCTGTTCTCGCCCCACACGGTCGCTACGAGCGAGGTGGCCATGGCGCGGATCTACCACTCCATGGCGACGAGCATGGTGAAGGTGCTGAACGGGGAGGCTCCGGAGTACTGCGTCAACCCGGAGGTGCTGCCAACCGCGTAGGATGTAGAGGCCGAACGGAGAGATCCGTGGCCTTCCAGGAATGAAACACCTCGTTAATACGGACGAGCGAGCTTCATCGAGTGTTGGTCGCCTTCAATCGCTGAACCACCGAGCTGTGCCGTTCTCTCCTCCTGCCGCCCGATTGGTTTCGCCTTGTCGCTGTTTGTCAGCATGGCGGTATCTGCCTCATGCCGCCAATCTCCCGGTACAGGTCCGCGTACGCCCGCGCGATGGACTCGGAGGCGCGGAAAGCGCGGGTCGGCCAGTACCCGAAGGCGTCGTGGATGCGCACGTTGGCGTGGAAGAAGCACTCTGCCGGCTTTCCAACTGTCGGGTTGTCGGGGTTGTCGCTCCGTGATTCCTCACTCGCAGCCAGCAGCTCCGCCTCCCGTTCCGGACCGACGATGTAGCTGCCACCGCCGGCGTTCACGTGCATGTGAAAGGCGTGTGTCTGTCTGCTCGCTGCCCTGGCGCTCGCCTCGAACGCGCTGATGGTGCCACTGACGACACCGCCGTTCGAGGGATGCAGGAGGAGACGAGTCCCGAACATACACCGGCAGGGTCTGAAGCTCCGGATAGCGGTGATCGTGGCAGATGTAGAGCGAAACGGGGACGCCCTGGATGTCGAACTCGTTGAGCCGGTACCCGTGCCACATCTCCTGTTCCGCTGAATGGACTTTGCGCGCTGTGTACAGAACCTCGCCGTCGGGATCGTACACGCGTGAGGCGATATACCTCGTCTCTGGCAGATCGTGCTCTGTCACCGCTTCCCAGACCGGCAGACCGACAATGACGTGCGGGGCGTCCGGAAGCTCGCGAATGAACTGCCGCAGCTGCGCTTCGGCCGCGGCTACCGGCTCTGGTTCCCGCGTGCGTGGACTCGTGGGATACAGTCCGGTAAGGGACATCTCCGGCGTAACCAGCAGCTCGACGCCGGCCTCGGCAGCCATTTCCAGCCCGCGGCAAATAGACCCGAGGTTCTCTTCGATGTTGTCGACGTTGAGCACCTGGCAGCCGCCCAGATGCAGGTATTCCGGTATCTCCGATGGCCGGCCCCGGTGCACGAACTCCTCGACGAGCACCCGGGCCCCGCTCACTTCCACGAGCACACCCATTTCCGGCAGCAGGTCCAGGTTCTCGAGGTGCATGATCCGCGCCCCGTCCAGATAGACGGTCACATGGGCGTTCTTGATCAGTGCGCCCGCGCCCTCCGTCTTCTCGATGAGGAGGTTGTGCGATCGATCCGCTAGCACCTCGCCTCGGACCGCGGCAACCGGCTGCTCGAGCCGCCAATCGCTCGTGAACAGCGAAACCGTTCCCGTCTTCATACAGACTTCAACACGGGCATGCTCGTGCAGCTCCGCGTCGAACCCGAAACGCAGCCGGCCGCTTCCCTCCAGCACGCGGAAACGCACCTCGATGCTGTCGCCATTGCGGGCGTGCACGCCGCCGCCCCGCAGCGAGGCGGTTTCACCCTCGGGAGGTGACAGCATCGCGCCATCGGGACCGACGTCGACACCTTGCTTCGCCCCTGGAGAGAGGTCCCAGGCGGTGCTGGCCTCAGTGAATCCGGTACTATGAAGTATGTCCGTCATCGGCCGCGGAGTCGCCCCCGCTGAGGGCCCTGTTTCCGGTGGGCTTGTCTGGCTTCACGAACTTCAAGGACCGTTTGCTGAAGCAGGCGATCCGATCGCCGGCCGAAAAAAGGTGAGGTGACTCACCCGGCGGGAAGGAGCTTTTCGGTTACCGGTAGACACTCGAACGGTGACCTGCCTTTACGACGTAGATGACAAGCTCTCGATCCTCGATCGAGTAGACGATGCGATACTGACCCTGCCGGACCCGATAGCGCTCCTTGCCAGATAGTTTCTCACAACCCGTAGGGCGCGGGTCATCGGCGAGTGAGCGGATTCGCCGGACGATCCGCTGACGCACCCTTTTCAGGGGGATCGCCTCAATTTCTCGGATCGCAGAGGGCTTGATCCGAAGGTTATATCTTGCCACTGCGCTTCAGAGACTTCAACACATCCTCGAATGCGAGATCGGTCTCCGCAGCACGATCTTCGAATGCCGCCAGATCCTCTGCATCTTCCGCCAGTGACAGGCGCACAGCGTCGTTGACCAGATCAGAAATCGACCGATCCGTTTCAGCCGCCTTCAACCGCAGCGCCCGGTGAATCGATCGATCGAAATACACCGTGCTTCTCTTCGTAGTATCCGTCATAACGATGAACGTAGCGTTATAACGTCAGGACATCAAGACGTTGGTGATTGCGCTCGCTGGGCGCGCCGAAAGACCGCGGTCTGCTGAGCGGCCACCGACAGGATCAGCGGCGCTGGTAGAGGCATCCATCCGATTCGCGGCGCGAAACATACCGATCGGACGGTGTATGCAGAAAAAAGTGGGTGGTTCGGCCAGGGCAGAGAAGAAGATCAGACGCAGCGTCGTCGCAGCAGACCCGGGAGAAGGGCTCCCTTACGCGCTACCCGCCTCTGGGTCCGTCTTAGCCGGGATCCGCTGCTTGCGTCGCATGCGCTCGTACGACTCTGGAGAGCCGTCGTGCAGCGATCCGAACCAGCGGTCAAAAGGCACCGTGACGGTGCCGTAGTTGCACTCGAAGTAGCGGTGGTGCAGGTAGTGGAAATAGGAGTCGATGGACATGCCCTCGCTCTCCTCTTTCAGGACGATCCTGTCGAAGCCAGTGTGACCCAGGGCGGGGTTGAGCGCCGGACGCTGCATCAGGAAGAACATGTGGATCGGGTGCGACGGCACCAGGAACAGGATGATCCAGCGGGTGAAATAGAGCAGGTGCTCGATCGGGTGCATCGACAGGCCGGACCAAGGCCCCACGTTCGTGTTGCGGTGATGCAGGTAGTGGGAGCACTTGTAGAGCGGTTTCCAGTGCGAAATGCGGTGTATGACGTAGAAGTGCAGGTCCTGCCAGAACGGAAGAACCGCGGCCAGCGCGAAGAACCAGACGGGGTTGTCCTGCCACGAAATGTAAGGCGCCCAGCCGTTGCCATACGCCCACAACATGAGCACTTCGTACAGAGTCCAGACCGTACCGCCGCTGACGACGCTCCAGAAGATGTTGTCCTTGACCTGGTCGTTGAACAGAAACGCTTTGCTGTTGGTTCCGGGCCACCGCGAATTGTATTTGAAGCGGGTCCCCTGGACGCGGCGCAAGTAGAGGATCAGGTGCAGAGAGCCGGCGACGAACACCAGCAAGGCGACGTTGCGGGCGAACATCGGCAGGATCCAGGAGGCGCGCAGCTCGCTGAAGTTGCTCAACTGGTCGGCCCCCGGCTGGAGATGGTGCCACGTTACAGCCGCGAGCCCGTAGAAGGCGACCGCGCCGAACGGCCAAAGGAAACCGGGGAAACCGAGAAGAAACTGGAGGAGCTTTTTGGGCTGGATCGGCCAAGCGAAAGGCTGTGCTTTCCCCAGAAACCGAGGGGTCCACTCGCCTTTGGCGTCGCGCGTCGTGGATCCGTCGTCGATGGCGGGGGCGGTCTCGACCGGTTGCCTAGGTTCTGTCATACGCAGACCGTACGGATCTCTACCCACTCAGTCAAGCTCAAAACCGTCGCGCTCGAAACCCTCGACAGCTTTGGAGAACTGCACTCGCGAGCGGTCGTTGCAGCACCAGAAAAAAGACCTGTTGGCGGCGCGCGACCGAGCAGGGCGCCAACGGCTGTATCCCGCTCACCCTTCCACCGGTTCGGTGCCGGCGAGGGTGGTGCGATGCATCACCCGGCGTTCGGCCCCGTGATCGAAAGGGGTCACCACGTGGATGCACCAGCGGTTGTCCCACATCAGGACGTCGTGGCGACGCCAGCGATGCCGGTAGACGAACCGGTCCTGTGTGGCCCAGGCCATCAGCTCGTCGATGAGCCGCCTGCTGTCGGCCTCGTTCAGCCCCGGGATGCGCTCCATGTAGGTGGCGCTGACGTAGAGCGAGAGGCGCCCGTCCCGGTGCCGGCGGACCAGGGGATGGTCCACCGGCGGCACCTGGGCCGCCTCGGCCGGATCCATGGGAGGAAGCTGGCGCAGCTGGCGGGAGTATTCAAAACTGTGGCGCGCCTTCAGCCCCGCAATCCTCTCTTTCAGCTCCCCCGGCATCTGCTGGTAGGCGTGGCACATGTTGGCAAACAGGGTGTCGCCGCCTTTGCCGACCACCTCGATGGCATGAAGCACCGCCCCCTTGCTGGGCACTCGACGGTAACTGCTGTCGGTGTGCCAGACGCAAATCAGCGTGCTGTAACGGGCGCCGGGGGAGTCGACCGGCCGGATGCGGTTGTCATCGCCCACATTGGTGACGCGAAAGATCTCCGGGACTGTCCGGGAACGGTTTGCCGCCTGGGGAAAGATCTCCAGCGACCCGAAATGGCGGCTGAAGGCCACCTGCTGCTCATCGGTAATCGGTTGTTGCGGGAAGAGGAGCACGCCGTACCGGCTCCAGGCGCTCTGGATGGCTTCCACGGTGGCCCCGTCGAGGGGGCCGGCCAGATCGACCCCGGTGACTTCAGCCCCGATCGATGGATGCAGCTTCCTGAGGCAAATGGACATTTTCGCGGTCCCCGCTGGCTCGAGCCCTTCGCTTACCCTGCCTGTCCAATTTACGGTCCTCCAGAAAGATGCCCACCGTACTGACAGCGGCCGGTTGAACTCTAGAGGACGGCGCGGGTACATTCAAGAGTGCCGGATTCGCAATCCCTTCAGACGGGATGGAAGGAAAGGACTTCTGGATGCTCAAGCCACCCATATGGACAGCCCTGGCAACCCTCACGGCCCTACTTGCGTGTTCGGGAAAGACTTTGGTCCCAGAAAGCACCCGGGTGGCTGGAAATGACTAAGAGATAGTGAGTCGAACATGGCAAAATGGCCCACCGCCAACGTACTGAACCCGATCCTCTGGTTAGGATGCCACCAGAAGGGAACTGTGATCCCGGCAGGAAGCGGAGTGGTAATTCGTCTTGACGGGGCCGAATATCTGGTAACGGCACTTCACGTGGTAGAGCCCTGCGGCATGAACCCCTTGGTGAGATTCAACAACAAGTGGAACGGGATCACGTGGGAAACCGTAGCAATCAGCAAGGCAGACGACATAGCAATCCTAAGAACAGACATGGTGCTCGATGAATCGAAGATCCCAGTAAGACACGGAAAAATACATGGAGTGATATACGGACAGATCGGATACGCTCTAGGCTACCCCGGATTCTACGGAGAACATGGACCAGAAACGGACCACGTTCCTGAAGTCGGAGGGAGACCTATACCAATCGTAGCACTTGCAATATCCAACTTCGCCTCGACAGAAAAGGGAACCTACAGTTCCTCATACATAAATGCAGGCTTCTCCGGCGGAGCTATCGTCTTCCCCGTTGGAACAGACGACTGGATTATCGCAGGAATCATCACTCACTTCCCAACAGTTCGTAGACCAGTCTATCGCGCAGGCAAGGAAACCGGAGACTACATAAAGCAGCACACTGGCTTAGTGGGTTTCACACCCCTCGAGAGGGTCGAAGAACTAATAAATGAATCCAAGACGAAGGGCGGGGTAAGGAAATAAGCAGCGAATATCCGAACGATCCTCTGAAGTAAGAGAAAGGAAATCCCAAGTCACCAGAAACCCTTCATCTTTGACGCACAGGGACAGAAGATCGCCGATTACCAGATGGACGATGATTTTCAGGCGACCACCACAGGCCGCGCATTCGCTGATGTCCACGGAAAATCGGAGTGGTCATGAACCCCAAGGTTGATGCCTGCATCAGACGGTCCGAGAAGTGGCCGGAGGAGATGACCCGGCTGCGGCCTATCCTGCTAAGCTGTGGGTTGACCGAGGAGATCAAGTGGCGCAAACCCTGCTATAGCCATGAGGGCAGGAACATCGTCATCCTCCAGGAGATGAAGGAGTTCCTTGCCCTCAGTTCTTCAAGGGTTCCCTGTTGAATGATCCTGAAGGCGTTCTCGAGGAGCAACGGCCGAACTCACGGTCAGCTCGCCGGATCCCGTTCACCTCGGTCGAGGACGTTGCCCGGCTGGCCGACACCGTCAAGGCATACATCGACGAGGCCATCGGTGTTGAGGAGGCGGGCCTGAAGGTGGGCCCGGCCCCCGAGCTCCTCCTGGTCGCGGAGCTCCAGAGTCGCCTGGACCAGGACCCGGCGTTGAAGGCTGCTTCGAGTCGCTGACCCCCGGTCGCCAGCGGGAGTACAACCTGTACTTCTCAGGTGCCAGGCAAGCCAAGACCCGCGCCGCACGAGTCGGGAAGTACGCCCGGAAGATCCTGGACGGCAAAGGCTTCCGCGACAGATGATCCTCCGCCCGCCCGATGTTGGCTGGGCGGGAACCGCGGGACGAAGGAGTGAGGCGATCGCCGTGAGCGTCAGCGCAGCAGCGAACCTCCGCGTCTCCATCAAGGGGGACGCGCCGTTCCACCACCCCGACCTCAAACAGTGACAGACACCGGCCCCTCCCCGGAAAATCCGTATCTCCTCGGCACAGATCCCGAGGAAGGGCGGCGGCTCGAGACGCAGCATCGCCTGTGGTCGCAGGAAGCGCACGACCTCTGGGACCGCGCCGGTTTCGGCCCGGGCGACCGTTTGCTCGATCTCGGCTGCGGTCCGGGGTTCGCCGCTCTCGAGCTGGCGCACCGGGTCGGCGCCAGCGGACACGTGCTCGCGGTAGACGAGTCGCCACGCTTCATCGAAAAGCTGGTCCAGGAATCGAAGCGGCGCGGACTCACGCAGCTCGCGGCGCGCGTGGAGCGGGTTGAGGCCCTGCAGTTCGAACCCGGCTCCCTCGACGGCGCCTTCGCGCGCTGGCTGTTCTGCTTTCTCCCGGATCCGGCGCCGGTCATCGAGAGGGTGGTGTCGGGCCTGCGGCCGGGGGGCCGGTTCGTGGCCTGGGATTACTTGAACTACCACGCGACGAAGCTGTATCCGCGAAGCCCTGCATTCGACCGCGTGCTCGCGGCGGTGTACGAGAGCTGGCGGCGCACCGGAGGAGATCTCAACGTCGGCGAGCGGCTTCCGGGGTTGTTAGCAAGAGCCGGATGCCGTGTGCTCGACCTCGTCCCGATATTGCGTTTCGCCCGACCCGGGACGGAGTTTTGGCAGTGGCCGGCGGGGTTCTTCTTCGGTTACGTGCCGAGGCTGGTGGAAGCCGGGCTGCTGACGGGAGCGGAACGCCGTGCGTTCGAGGCCGAGTGGCGTGAGCGCGAGCAGGATCCCGGCGCGTTCCTGTCGGCGCCGCCGATGCTCGGGATCATCGCGGAGAAGCGGTAGCCCGCAGTCGGACTGTATTCGCGAGATGCGACCGCCGATGCGACGGCTACGCGGCAAGCCAGATTGCGCATGAGCAAGTTACGAGACTTCCCAAGGATTGAATTCGCATCGCGGGCTGCCCTGCGCAAATGGCTGCGGACCAATCACGAAACCGCAGACACGTTCTGGCTGGTTACTTACAAAAAACATGTGACCGAGCAATACCTGCCGTACGACCACGTGGTCGAGGAGTTGCTTTGTTTCGGCTGGGTGGATGCCCGTACCAACCGACTCGACGACGATCGCACGATGCTGCTCGTTGCACCGAGGAAACCCGGAAGTACATGGTCGGAGTCGAACAAGAAACGCGTCAGGCGGCTTGCCAGAGCCGGCCTCATGCCGCCCGCCGGGCAGGCGAAAATCGACGCGGCAAAGAAAGACGGCTCATGGGCGTTTCTCGACGACGTCGAGAAGCTCTTTATCCCGGAAGATCTTGCACAGGCGCTCGCCCGGAACAAACCAGCGAAAAGCAACTTCGAAGCGTTCAACAAGGCGGTGAAGAAAGTCATCCTGCTCTGGATCAAGACGGCGAAGCGCGAAGAAACTCGCGCCAGACGCGTCAGCGAAACCGTACGGCTGGCCGCCAAAAACCTGAAAGCCGCACATCCCGAAGCGCGCGGTTTATAGCACCAGGGCCGAGTACGGCGCCCCGCCCCGACAAATAGCCCCGGCCATGAGAAAGGAATCCATCCTCGCCCACCGCCTCAGGCGCCACGGACTGGTATCGCCTGCCCGCGACGAGAGGGAATACCTCGAGCTTGTGAGGAGACTGCAGCCGGTGACTCCCGTAGCTCGCGACATGCCGGGCTCGCCCCCCCGGCTCATGCACCGCTGCCTTGGGGACGACCGGGCCCTGGCCGAAACCCTGCGCGCCCGTCACGACCTGCTTAAAGGCCGGTTCTCCGGCGGCAGAATCGGCTATGTGCTGGCCGCGGATTTCGAACTCTACGCCACCGCGTTTCGCCGGCCGCTGAAGGTTCTCAACAGCGTACAGGATCGAGTCCTTCAGGTCTTGGGCTACCACGACGGATTGTCCCCGCGCCAGCTGCGGCTGGAGATGGAGATTCAGCACAAGACCCTCCCGGCAAGGGAATGTATGCGGCGCAAACGCGAAATCCTGGAGGAGGTGGGCCGCTTCTACCATCCTCCCCGGCACCACATTTTGCGATACGCCGGCAAAAGTTTGACCACCGGCGCTTCATACGCGCTGAGCCTGCCGCCAAAGTAACCGGCCTCGCCATGAGCGACGAGGCATACGCATTAGGAGACTCCGACCAGGCGGCCGAGCGGCTGAAGGTCGCCGCGCGGCTCTTCGAGCCCGAGATGACGAGGTTCATCGGGGATGCCGCGTCCCCTGATCCCGAGGTTGCGGTGGACCTGGGCGTGCGGCCCCGGTTACACCACCCGGCTCCTGCAGCAGACATCGGGCGCCGCCCTGACTATTGGCGTCGACCGGTCGGAGCACTTCCTGCGTCTGGCCGCCGAGTCTGCGCCTACGCTGCGGTTCCTCCGGCACGATCTGACCGAAGGCCCTCCGCCAATCGACCCCGCGGACCTTGTTTTCTGCCATCTGCTGCTCTCCCACCTCCCGGATCCTGCCCGGGCCATCGAGTCCTGGAAAGACTGCATTTGCCCCACGGGAGTCATCCTGGTGGACGAGGTGGAATCCATCCACACCGACGACCCGGTGTTCGCGGAGTACCTGGCCCTGGTGGAAGAAGCCATCGGCAGCAGGGGAAGCGAGCTCTACGTCGGGCCGAGGCTGGCGGCGATCAGGGGGCTGAACGGCCTCCGTGTCCGCTCAAACCGCGTCGCCCCGCACACCTTGGCGGCAAAGGATGCAGCCACCATGTTCGGGATGACCTTCATAACCCCTTTGTGAGGATCCAGCAGTGCAGGCTTCGACCAGCCCGGCAGAACTTGCCGCATTGGCGGACGCGCTCCATGCCAGATCTCAACTTGACGGACGGCAACCGGTTTCCTGGAGCATGCGACAGACCGTTTTCGAACATTCCTGAAAGGAAAGGGAGTATCGGCATGGCCATCCACGAGATGTTCATCTACCTGTGTGTTCAGAACGCCGCCGAGGCGCTCGACTTCTACGCCAGGGCGTTCGGCGCGCGGGAGAAGTTTCGCCTGTCCGAGGCGGGCGGTCGCATCGGTCACGCCGAGATGGAGTTCGATGGCGCGACCCTCATGTTGTCCGACGAGTTTCCCGAGTACGGCATCGAGGCGCCGCCCACCGTCGGCGGCCGCCGGTCACCATCCATCTACATGTCGACGACGCCGACGCGGTGGTCGAGCGGGCGGCAAAAGCGGGCGCCAGCATCGAGATGGCCCCCACCGATCAGTTCTACGGGGAACGATCCGGAATCCTGCGCGACCCCTTCGGCCATCGTTGGAACATCGGTCACAGCATCGAAGAGGTATCACCGGAAGAGATGCAAAAGCGCTACGACGATATGGTGGCCTCGGGAGGCGGGTAACGGCGCATGGCCTTCGGCAAAAGGGTCTGCTGCTGGACTTTCGCACCGCCCCGGCCGGCTGGACGCCAAATGGCTCGCGGCGGTGGCGAGGCATCCGAAGGCCCCGATGGCGATGACGCGGAGGGAGACGCGGCGGCGGGGGGGGGGGGGGGGTGATGAAGATGGATACGTTCAGCCGCGCTCCTGGGCTACCAGGCCGGAACGGCGCCCAGGGTCCTATGACGTTGGAGTGCCTTCGCCTGTCAGTTCCGAGACACGCCTCGACGTTTCCCAGTGCAGCAGCGCTACCTCCTGGTCCATGCCGCAGAGCCAGTTCCAGGTGCGGATGCGCCGCACCCGGTCGCGGTAGGATTCGACTTCGGTGACATACGGCAGGCGCGGGCGATCGCGGTAGGCGGGGATCTCCGGCGTGTCGAAGAGCCAGTCTCTCCGGGGTTCCGCCGTCCGGTGGTAGGAAAACTTTAGCATGCTGCGGGCGCGGTCGTTGGTCTTGGGGCCGGCCTTGTGCCAGATGCCATAGCAGGTCATCGCCACGGTGCCGGCCGGCACCGTCAGCGAGACCTGGCCGCGGATATCGCCGTAGTGGGCGATGGCCTCGCGGTCGACGGCGCGGCAATGCGATCCGGGCAGAACCATGGTCGGCCCGTCGGCCAGCTCGACGCTGTGAGGGTAGTAGTAGCACTGGAGCTCGACGACATCGTAGCCGCTGCCCGAAAGCCCGTCCGAATGCCAGGTCTGGCCGAGGTGCGGCCCCTTGAAATAGTGGTGGTGCCCGCCTCGAGGAACCAGGAAGTCCTCGCCCAGAAGCGAGCGCGCGACCCCGGCGACCTGGGGATGCAGGAGCACCTGGCAGGTGAAGTCGTCCGCAGCGATCAAGGCGTCGCAGTTGCCCGCGGCGAGGTCGTCGCAGCCGCGGTTGAAGCTCTCTTCGATGACCCCTTCGAGGACGACCAGACCGGAAGCGACGAAGTCCATGACGCCGTCGTCGTTCAGCGTCGGTTCAACTGAATACATCCGTTTCTCCTAAACGAATTTCTCGAGCACGAACTCGTAACCGAGGTAGTCGTTGTCCTGACCCTCGTACGCGTAGAGCTTGGCGATGGGAAACTGCACCACGCGCCAGCCATCGGCCATGGCCGCGAGCACCGATTCGTAGGGTGGTTCGTCGCTGGGCAGGGTCGGCGTTTGCGGCTGGGTAGGGTCGTACAAGGCCCAGCTGGCCAGCGGCGAGCGCATATTGGTCGATTTGCCGTAGAGGTAGAGGACCTGCTGGCGGGGTTCGGCGAGCAGGTCGCCGAGACGGTCGAGATCCGCGGCGGTAATCGCTTCGGTGCGGAGCTTGTTCCGGCACTGTGCCAACCAGTCTCTTGCAGCTTCGTGCATGTCAGGCTCCAGAATGCGCATTGGACCTAAAGGAATCGGCCTCCTGCAGCGGGGTCAACAAGCGGCGGTGGGCAGGGTAACCCGGCACTTTGTATGGTCAAGGGACGGAACTCTACCGCCTCGCCGGACCTTTCCCCCGCATCGGCCAACCTGGGCCACGGGAAACCAGGTGCGCTTCAGAACCATCGTTTCAGAGCCCCAGGTGCTCGTTGATCTCGGCCTGGTAGGCGTTGATCCGGTCGTCGCAGACGGCATCAACGGAGCGCGCGCGGCCGGCCACCTGCGACTCCATCAGGCTGTAGGACAGGCCCACGGAACGAGCGCCTTGCCGAGCATCGACTTCGGGCTGTCGCCCCTGTCGAATGCAGGTGCCGAGCTCGTGGAATTCGACGGCGATCAGCTTGCGGTCGGTCTCGGGAAAGGGAAAGGGGTACTCGAACAGGCGGTCGCCGCCGAAGAGCGCGGCCGTGGCCTCGTCGAGGCGGTGATCGGGCACGAGGTCGAGGAGATCGTGGTCGTCCATGGGGTCTGCGCCGTCGAGGTGAAGCGCGAGGCCGTTTCCCGAGCGATCGCCCGGCAGCTCCAGCGAGCCCAGGCTGCCGTGGATGGATCGCCGCCGCAGGTTCTGGCCGTGGGCCGCGTAGTCTTCGATGTACTGGGCGACCGCGCCGCTCTTGAAGAGGATGGTGGCGTAGGCCGCGTCGTCCGCGGTGGCCGCAAACTCCCCGGGCATGTCTTTCTGCCAGCGTTCATAGACGCCCCCCGGCGAGCCGCTGCTGACGCCGGTGCGGCCGGCTACCGGGTTTGTGCGGGTCGGCTCGTGCAGGCGCGTTTGCGCGTAGGCCGAATCGGCCTCCCCGAGGAAGTACTCCATGATGTCGGCATAGTGAACCCCCGCATCGAGGAGGATGCCGCTCGAGTTCTTCTGGTGCCGCCACACTGATGGAGATTGGCGAACGGCCCGGGTGCCTGGTGCGATCAGGTCGGGGATGTGCATCCACGCGGGCATATGTTGACTCGGCTCCTGCAGCAGCCGGTATTTCCCGTTTCCGGATACCGCTCCGACGAACCAGGCGAAGGCAAGCAATGAAAATCACCGACATCCGCATCCACCAGCCGATCGGGCTCCTGCGCATCGGCACCGACGAGGGCATCGAGGGCTGCTGTCTCGGACTGGACGAGAACACCGCACGGCACATTCAGTCGGCCTACCGCGACTACCTGATCGGCCAGGACCCGTTCGACCGCCAGCGCATCTGGGAGGAGCTGAGCCGCCGCGACCGCTTCCAGTACCTGCCGCAACCGGTGCGCGGGCACGTCGACGTCGCCATCTGGGACCTGCTCGGGAAGGCGACCGGCCTGCCGGTGTACCGGCTCATCGGCGGATTCCGCGACTCGATCCCCGCCTACAAGATGGGCCCCAACTTCGACACGGTGGAGCGCTTCGTCGCCGAGGCGGTGCAGGCCCGGGATGAGGGGTTCTACGGCTACAAGGACCACTTCCGCGACAATCCGCCGGAAATGATGATGGAGGTGGCGCGGGAATCCCGGCGCGCCGTCGGCCCTGATTTCCACCTGATGCACGACGCCGTGCAGCAGTACGTGTTCAGCGATGCCCTGCGCGTCGGCCGCGTCCTGCAGGAAGAGGAGTACTTCTGGTTCGAGGAGCCGCTGAGGGACTTCGACCTCATGGGGCTCAAGAAGCTCGCCGCGGCCCTCGACATCCCGATCGCCGCCACCGAGTACCTGCCTGGAACCATCTACTCCACCTCGCAGCTGGTAGCCCAACAGGCGGTGGACATCGTGCGCGCCAGCGTCCCCTGGCGCGGCGGCATCACCGACATGCTCATGATCGCCCGCCTCGCGGAAGCGTTCGGCATGAACTGCGAGATCACCTCGCGCGGAGTGATGCACGGGTTCGTTCACGCCCACGTCATCGGCGCCATCAGGAACTGCACCTTCTACGAAACCACGGCGACCGGGTCACAGGGGGGAGAGCCCCTGATCGTCAATCCCCTCGCGGTGGAGAACGGCCACCTTCCGGTTCCGCAGGGCCCCGGTCTGGGCGCCGAGTTCGACTGGGACGAGGTGGAAAAGCAGACCCAGTCGGTGCTGGGAGGAATCTGAGCCGCGCGCACGTTGCCTGGCTGACTCCCGAATCCGGGCGGCCGTGGGCTGCCGGGAGGACCGATTCTCCGGGACAGCAGCCGATGCCGGCGATTGCGGCTCGCCGCGGCGATCTTCGCGGAGGGGGGGCGCCGGGCCCGGAACGGGCCCGGCGCTGGCGAGCCGCAGCGGATTCACCTAGGCCGGACCGCGTGATCCGCGCGCTCGGATTTTACCGGTTCGGTCCCTGTCCCTACCTTTATAGTCTCCCACCGCAGACGCCAGCTGATTGCCGGCCCCCGGCGGCAGTTCCCAGCTCCTCGAACCCAAAGCACCAAACAGTCCGTCGCCACGGTGCGGACGCGCATATCACCCTGCAAGGAGTATCAACCCTACGTGAAATTCACTGAAACAGATCTAAAGCCGGAAGTCCTCGAGGCCCTCGCCGAAATGGGGTACGACGACATGACCCCGATCCAGGAGGAAGCCATCCCCCACATACTCGAGGGGCGCGACCTCCTGGGACTGGCCGAGACCGGCTCGGGAAAGACCGCGGCCTGCGGCGTGCCGATGGTCAACGCCGCCGATCCCGAAACCGGGGCGATACAGTACCTCATACTCGTCCCGACGCGGGAGCTCGCACTCCAGTACGTGCAGGAGCTCGACTCCCTCGCCGGGCACACCGGAGCCGTCTGCTTCGCCGTCTTCGGCGGCTTCGACATGAGTATCCAGAAGTCCAAGTTGAAGCACGGGGTCCACATCCTGGTGGCGACGCCCGGCCGCCTCATCGACTTCATCTGGAACACCCGGCTCGACCTGACGCAGGTCCGCACCGTCGTTCTCGACGAGGCGGACGAAATGTTGAAGATGGGGTTCATCGAGGACGTCGACTTCATCCTCTCCTGCCTGTTGCAGGAGCATCAGACGCTGATGTTCTCGGCGACCATGCCCCCGGAGATCGACTCCCTGGCCAAGCGCTTCCAACGCGATCCGGTCCGCGTTCAGCTCAACCGCGAGCAGCAGGCGCCGCAATCGCTGCAACACCATTTCCTGCACACCGGCCGCGACCGCATGAAGGCCCTCGAGAGCTTCCTCACCGAGGACGGAATCCGGCAGGCGCTGATCTTCTGCAACTCCCGCGACAAGGCCAGCGACCTGCACCGCGACCTGCGCCGGCGCCTGCAATCGCTCGAAATCATCCACGGGGGCCTGACCCAGGATCGCCGCACCTCGCTGTTCACGCGCTTCCGCGAGCGCAAGATCAAGTACATGATCGCCACCGACGTCGCCGGCCGCGGGCTCGACTTCACCCACGTGAGCCACGTGATCAACTACGACTTCCCCAGGACCGCCGAGACCTACACCCACCGCACCGGCCGCACCGGCCGCATGGGCCGCACCGGGATCGCCATGACCCTGGTGACCGATCGCGACCTCAGGGACCTTAAGAGCCTGCTCCACGCCAACGGCATCGAGCCGACCTGGCGGGGGCGCGAGCCGGACCTGTCGCATGCCGGCGGGCGCCGTCGCCGCGGCCGGCCCCGGCCGGAAGAAAGGGGCGCCGGACGAGTGGAGCACCACGGACCGCCGCATCACCGCGAGCACCGGGGAAAACGGCGGTAGAGCGGCGCCTCTGCTTGACACGGTCGCGCCCGCGGCCGTTATCGAAACAATGAGTTCCGGTATCGTTGCGAGGCCGACCGCCGGCAGCGGTTTGAAGGCGTGAGAATGTGCTCCCGGCCAAGGATCGGGACCCCGAGCATGCATATCCGCCGACGACGGGAAGACGACCCGGCAGAGCCAGCCCGAATTCTCCCTGCCGCAGCGCCCGGTGCGCCGATCCGCAAGCGTGATTATCTTGGCAAACGTCGGTCGGCTGCCTCCCCGGTGACGCCGCTTCTCCATCCCCGGTCCAACGCAAAATCCGCGGGACAACCCATCCGTTCTCCGCGGCCGCTTGGCCCGCCTGTCTCCCGGCCGGGTCGAGTGAGATGAAAAAGCAAACCATGACTTCGACGACACTTCAGAGCGAGATATCGTTCTCCAAATCCGGCGCCAACGGCTCCGGAAAGAACGACAAGCAACATCCCGGCTCGGCGTACGACGAGAGCAAGATCAAGACCCTCAGCTCTCTCGAGCACATCCGCCTGCGCACCGGCATGTACATCGGGCGCCTCGGCAACGGGTCGGACCCGGACGACGGCATCTACGTGCTGATCAAGGAGGTGATCGACAACGCCGTCGACGAGCACATCATGGGATTCGGAAAGAAGATCGAGATCGCAATCGAGGACGGGACCGCGGTCGAAGCGGTGCGGGTGCGCGACTACGGGCGCGGCATTCCGCTCGGCAAGGTGGTCGAGTGCGTATCCGTCATCAACACCGGCGCCAAGTACAACGACGACGTGTTCCAGTTCAGCGTCGGCCTGAACGGTGTCGGCACCAAGGCCGTCAACGCCCTCTCGAGGTCGTTCCGCGTCGTCAGCTACCGCGACGGCAAATACGCCGAGGCGCTGTTCGAACGCGGTACCCAGGTGGGCTCCACCAGGAAGGGCAAGGCCGCGGGCGAGCCGGCCGGCACCCTGGTCGAGTTCACCCCTGACGAGGAGATCTTCGGAGAATACAGGTACGAGCGCGATTTCCTCGCCCGGCGCCTGTGGAACTACGCCTGCCTCAACAGGGGCCTGCAGCTGTTCCTCGACGGTGAGAAGTTCGAGTCGAAGGGAGGCCTTCTCGACCTGCTGAAACGCGAGGTGGGAGACGGGGAAACCTACCCCCCGGCCTATTTCCGGTCGCAGGCGCTCGAGTTCGCCTTCACCCACATAGACGGCTACGGCGAGTCCTATCGCTCCTTCGTCAACGGCCAGTTCACCAGCGACGGGGGCACCCATCAGAGCGCCTTCCGCGAAGGGATTCTCAAGGGGGTCAACGAGTTCTACCGCAAGAACTACGGCGGCGTCGACGTGCGCGAGGGACTGGCCGGGGCGGTCGCCCTCAAGCTGCGGGATCCGGTGTTCGAGTCGCAGACCAAGAACAAGCTCGGCAACACCGACCTGCGCGGCTGGGTCGTCAACGAGGTCAAGGGGGCAGTCGTCGACTTCCTGCACAAGAACCGCGACGCCGCCGAAACCCTGGAAGGGCGCATCGTTCATAACGAGAAGCTGCGCAAGGAGCTGAACGCCGTTAAGAAGGAGGCCAAGGACGCCGCCCGCAAAATCCAGATCAGGAATCCGAATCTGCGCGACTGCAAGTACCACCGCGGCCACAGGCACGGCGGGGAGTCGACGATCTTCCTGACCGAAGGGCAGTCCGCGGCCGGGTCGATCGTGTCGGCGCGCGACCCGAATACGCAGGCGATCTTCACCCTCAAGGGGAAACCGCAGAACATGTTCGGCCGCGGCAAGGCCGCCACCTACAAGAACGAAGAGCTGTTCAACCTGATGATGGCCCTCCGTATCGAGGACGGCATCGAGAACCTGCGCTACGAACGCGTCGTGATCGCCACCGACGCCGACGTCGACGGCTTCCACATCCGCAACCTGCTGATGACGTTCTTCCTCAATTTCTTCGAGGAGCTCGTCATCGCCGGGCATCTCTACATACTCGAAACGCCGCTGTTCCGGGTACGGTCCAAAAAGGAGACCGTTTACTGCTACAGCGAGAAGGAGCGGGACCGGGCGCTCGAAGGCATGCAGCAGCCCGAGGTGACGCGGTTCAAGGGGCTCGGCGAGATCTCGCCGAAGGAGTTCGGGCAGTTCATCGGCGGCGACATGCGGCTGGTGAAGGTCAGCGTCCGGTCGATTGCCGAGGTGCCGGGAACCATGTCCTTCTACATGGGCAAGAACACCCCCGAGCGCCGCGAGTACATCATGGAGAACCTCGTCTGACGGCCGGCACCGGCAGGCCTTCCGCGACCTGGCTTCAAGCGGCCGCGGCCGTCAACCCGACTGAACAGAGATGGCTTACGTAGACACCCTGTACGAGAAGAACTTCGTCGAGTACGCCTCGTACGCGATCAAGTACCGCGCCATCCCACACGTCGACGACGGACTCAAACCGGTGCAGCGGCGCATCCTGCACGCCCTGTTCGAGCTCGACGACGGCAAGTTTCACAAGGTCGCCAACGTCGTCGGCCACACGATGAGATACCACCCGCACGGCGACGCCTCGATCTACTCGGCCCTCGTCGTGCTGGCGAACAAGGAGCTGTTCATCGACCGGCAGGGGAACTTCGGCAACATCTACACCGGCGACATGGCTTCCGCGGCCCGCTACATCGAGTGCCGCCTGTCCCCTCTCGCCTCCGAGGTCCTGTTCGATCCCGATATCACCGAGTACGTCGACTCGTACGACGGTCGCAACAAGGAGCCGGTGATCCTGCCGGCGAAGTTACCGGTGCTGCTGGCGCAGGGAGCCGAAGGGATCGCCGTCGGCATGGCGACGCGCATCCTGCCGCACAACCTGATCGAGCTGCTCGAGGCGCAGGTCGCCTACATGAAGGACGGGGAGTTCGAGCTCCTCCCGGATTTCCGGACGGCGGGCATGGCCGACGTGTCGCAGTACGCCGACGGCACCGGCAAGGTGCTGGTGCGGGCGCGCATGGACCTGTCCGATCCCAAGCGGATCGTCATCACCGAGATCCCCTACGGCACGACGACGGAGCTGCTGATCGCCTCGATCGAGGACGCCGCCCGCAAGAACAAGGTCAGGATCTCCAGCATTCACGACTACACCGCCGAGAACGTCGAGATCGAGATCAAGCTGCCGCGCGGCGTCTACGGCCAGGAGGTGGTCGACGCGCTTTACGCCTTCACCGATTGCGAGCTGTCCCTGTCCTGCAACCCGGTGGTGATCGACGGCGACAAACCGCGGGAAATGGGCGTCGGCGAGATCCTGCGGCACAACGTCGACCGGCTCGTCGACATCCTGAAGGCCGAGCTGGGGGTGGAGCGAGGCCGGCTCGAGGACAGGCTGCACGCCCGGACGCTCGAACGGATCTTCATCGAAAACCGGATCTACCAGGAGATCGAGGACAAGAAGAGCGCCGACGCCGTCCTGCATGCGGTACTGTCCGGCCTGGAGCCCCACCATGAAGAGATCGGCAGGGAGGTTACCCGCGACGACGTCGACACCCTGCTCAGGATCCCCATCCGCCGCATCTCGCTCTACGACATCGAGCGCGCCAAAAAGGAATCGCACGAGATCGAAGAGCGGTTGAAGCAGGTCGCCCACCACCTCGAAAACATCGTTCCCTACGCGATCGCCTTTCTCGAAAACCTGATCGAGAAGCAGCGCCCGCTGTTTCCGCGCCGCACCGAGATACTCTCCCTGGAAAAGGTCGACGTCCGCGAGGCGGCCAAGCGCGACCTCAAGCTGGCCTACGACAAGGCGAGCGGCTATCTCGGCTACGAGGTGAATGGACAGGCGCAGTTCAACGTGTCGCAGTACGACCGCGTCCTGGTGATCCGCGCCGACGGCTCCTACTCGGTGATCGACGCTCCCGACAAGCTCTTCGTAGGCAAGGGGATGCTTCACTGCGGCTTCGTCGAAAAGGACACGGTCTTCAACGCCGTTTACCGCGACCCGAAGGGCCGCCCCTGCATCAAGCGCTGCGTCATCGACAAGTTCATCCTCAACCGCTCGTACGAGCTGGTCCCGGAAGGCTGCAAGCTGCTCCGCCTTACCACCAGGCCGGACGCCACCGTCTCCGTCGACTTCAAGCCGAAGCCCCGGGTGCGTGTGCTGAACGAGTCTTTCGCCGTGTCCGACTACCCGGTTCGCGGCCTGAAGGCGGGGGGCATCCGCCTCTCCTCCCGCGAGGTCAAGTCCTGCAAATTCCTGTAGCCTCCGCCGGCTGCAACTCCCTCCCGTCCCGCCGGCCCCCCGAGGGCCGACTTCCTGCAGAGCCCCGGCGAGCTGCTCGCCATACCGTTTGCCAACCGCTGCGGAACTAGCCGACGGCCGTCAACCTGTAGCGGGCGCAGGGCGTAGTCGCCGGCAGGACCCGCATCGACCTCGTCACCGCACCTGACTCGCACAAGCCGGCCCTCGCTGGCCGGCGCAACCACAGCCATTGCCAATGAACTGGGATCTCAGCAGCTACTTCCCCTCTTTCGACGGGCCGGAGATGCGCCGCTTCAAGCAGGAGCTCGAGCGCGACCTGGATGCCGTCGAACAGGAGGCCGCTTCCCTGGCCCCGCTCGGACAGGACGACAACACCGGCGACTGGGTAGCTGTCTTCGTCCGCACCGAGGAGCTGCTGGCCCGGCTTTCCCACCTGGGCTCTTACCTCGGCTGCCTGACCGCGGCCGACGCCGCCAACGAGGCCTGCAAGGGAGAGGAAGCGGCCTTCGCCCTGATCGAGGCGCGCTCGGAAAAGCTGGACGTCGAGCTCAAGCGAGGCCTCGCGCAAGCCGGGGAAGCGGAGTTCTCCGCCTTCCTCGAAGCCCCCGGGCTCGCCGGTTGCGCCCACTTCCTGACCCGCGTCCGCGAGCTGGGGCGGCGCACCATGGCGCCCGGAGAAGAACGGGTTGCCTCAGACCTCGCAGTGGACGGGATCCACGCCTGGGGCCGTCTCTACGACACCCTGTCGGGGAAGCTGGAGTTCGACATGGCCTGGCCGGACGGCCGCAGCGAGCGCCTGCCGATGTCCCAGCGGCGGGCCCTGACCGGCCACCCGGACCGGGCGGTGCGGCAGGCTGCCTTCGCAGGAGGCAACCGCGCCTGGGAGGAAGCCGAGGACGTGGCCGCCGCGGCCCTCAACGCCATCGCCGGGACGCGCCTCACGCTCAACCGCAATCGCGGCATCGACCACTTTCTCGACGTCGCCCTGTTTCAGACGGCCACCTCCCGCAAGACCCTCGACGCGATGTTCGAGGCGATTTTCGACGCCTCCGAGCTGCCGCGGCGCATCCTGCGGCTCAAGGCGGAGGCCATGGGCACGGACGGGGTCGCCTGGTACGATCTCGAAGCGCCCCTGCCCCTGGAGAGCGGGACGTCACCCGAAATTTCCTGGGCCGAGGCCGGGGAGCTGGTCACCTCGGCCTTCTCCAGCGCTTATCCCGAGCTCGGCCGCTTCACCCGCGGCCTGATCGACGCCGGGTGGATCGAATGGGAGCCGCGGGCGGGCAAGCGGCCGGGGGCGTTCTGCACCGGCTCGCTGCTGACGCGGGAATCGCGGATCTACATGACCTTCAACGACAGCGCCAACGACGTGCGCACACTGGCGCACGAGGCCGGCCACGCCTTCCACAGCCACGTGATGCGGGAAGTGCGCCCGTTGGCGCACCAGTACCCGATGACACTCGCCGAATCGGCGTCGACCTTTGCCGAGATGATTCTGACGGAGGGGCTGCTGGCCGACCCGGGGATCGGAGACGAGGAGAAGGCGCGCATCCTCGACCTGGAGACCGCTCACGCGACCATCTACCTGATGGACATCCCGGTGCGCTACGAGTTCGAAAAGCGCTTTCACGAGGAGCGCTCGGAGGGTGAGGTCGCGGTCAGCCGTCTGAAGGAACTGATGGTCTCGACCCAGCGCGAGCTGTTCGGCGACCTGCTGATTCCGGGAGGGGAGGACCCGCTGTTCTGGGCCTCGAAGCTGCACTTCTACATCACCGGAGTGACCTTCTACAACTTCCCCTACACCTACGGATTCCTGCTCAGCCGGGGGTTGTTCGCCCGCTTCAGGGAGGAGGGAGCCGGCTTTCTGCCGCGCTACGAGCAGTTCCTGCGGCTGACGGGAAGCGCTACCGCCGAGGAGGTGGCGCGCTCCACGGTCGCCTGCGAGCTGGAGTCCCCGGCCTTCTGGCGCGGCGCCATCGAGACCCTGCGCGAGCCGGTAGAACAGCTCGAAGCCCTGCTGCCGCGCCTGGAGAAATCGCCGGGTGGCGGGCGGTCCGGGGAACCGCCGGCTGGTGTGCCGGAATAAATGGGATAATCGGTGACCGAGCGCCCCACCGCAGGAGCGCTGGCGCCGAATGGGCGGAAAAGGCGCAATGCGCAGAGGGGAAGAGGGTTCCCCAAGCTGCGCCATGCGAGTCAACTCCCGGTTTTCGGGAGGACGCGACCCCTAGTTTTCCGAGAGCTGGACGAGGGTTTCCCCGCAGCTGTCGCGCAGCTTTTCCAGGGCGCGGTTGCGCAGCTGCCGGACGCGTTCGCGCGTGACACCCAGGGTTCCGCCGATCTCCTCCAGGGTCATCGGCGGCAGGCTGCCGAACCCGTAGTAGTCGCGGACAATCCGGTACTCGCGCTCGTCGAGGATCTCGAGGCAGTCGGCGATCCTGCCTTTCATCTCGCGCTCGTGGAGGACATCCTCGGCACCCTCCTGGTCCGACCCGATCACGGCATGGAGGGTCGTGTCCTCGTCGGGGAAGACCGGGGCGTCGAAGGAGAGGTCCTGTTGCGATATCCGCCGGGCGTTTCGAGTTCGCTCCCAGCTGATGTCGACATGCTCGCGGAGCTCGGTGTCGGTCGGCTCGCGGCCGAGGCGCTGGGAAAGCACCCCCGCCTCTCTCTCGAGTTTCTGCAGGTCGTTCACCTGGCTCATCGGCGGGCGGGCGATCCTTCCCTGTTCGGCGAGGGCCTTGAGGATCGCCTGGCGGATCCACCAGACGGCGTAGGTGATGAACTTGAACCCGCGAGTCTCGTCGAATCTCTTGACCGCCTCGAGAAGACCGACGTTGCCCTCGGAGACCAGCTCGAGCAGCGAAAGCCCGTACTCCTTGTATTCACGCGCGACGCTGACGACGAACCTGAGATTGGCGGTGATGACCTTTTCCCTCGCCTCTTCATCCCCCTGCTTGATGCGAGTGAACAGGTCGAACTCGTCCAGGCGGCTCAGCGGCTGGGTGTCCCTGATATCGCGCCAATAGATCTCGGTGAGGTTCTCGACCTTGTCCCGCTCTTTCGTTCCAGGCATCGACCTATCTCCTGACTGTCGGCAAGGCGGTTACAGTCTTCATGGACGGCGCCACCGGATACCTGGTTCCCGCGCCGCCGATTTCAATTCATGACTTTTACGTTAACGTCAAAGTTCGACATGGCATCAAACCTTCGCAAGTGTGATTTCCGACTGGGTGGGGGGTGAGGCCGACGATGGTGGAACCCGGCAGGACACTGGCGGCCGCGAGCGGTTCCGAAGGGGATGATGGCGCCCGGGCGCGGGCGAAGCCGTCTGGCAACCCGCGCACAACTTCAGGAACCCGGATCCGAATGCGCTTCAGAAAACCGCTACACGCCGTCCAGGCGATGGGCGGCTGTTTACGCGGTCGAAGGGCGCCGGCGCAGCGCCTTCTTCAGCGACTGATTGCGCTTCTGCTGGATTCGACGGGCCTGGGAGGCCGGGCTGGGCCGGGTGCGCTTGCGTGGTTTCGGGGGCGGGCGCAGGGCTTCGGCGATCTGGCGGACGAAGCGGTCGATGCAATCGGCCCTGTTGCGCCCCTGGGACCGGAAGCGGGAAGACCGAACCGCCAGAATGCCTTCCCTGGAAAGCCGGGAACCGAGGGCGCGGAGAATGCGGCCTCTCTGCACCTCGTCGAGGGATGGGCTCCCCTTCACGTCGAAGCGGAGCTCCGCCCGCGTGTTGACGCGGTTGACGTTCTGCCCTCCCGGACCGGGGCTGGCGGTGAAAACGAACCGCAGTTCCCGCTCGGGAATCGCGAGGCCGGAATGTATGCGAATGTCGTTCACCGGAGCCCGATCGGGAATTGACTTTGGCGCCCTCACCCGGTAGTTTTAGCCGCTCAACGCTTCTCTCAGGGGATTCGAAAAATCGGAAAATCCAGCCGCAAAGAGTTCACCGCCAAGCTCAAACTGGAAGACATAGACTACAAGAAGCTCGACGTCCTTTCCAGATTCCTGAGTCCCAACGGCAAGATCGAAGCAGCGCGGAGAACCGGTGCAAACCGCAAGCAGCAGGCGCGTATCGTCCAGGCCATCAAGCGGGCGCGCTACCTCGGCCTGCTGCCGTACTCGATCAACGACACCCGCTAGTCCGTCGCCGGGTTCGAGCCCGGAACTTTGGGAACAAAGTGCTCGGAGGCACCTGCTGCCTCCGGATGCCGGCTCGCGGAGAATCCGCCCTCCATACCGCCGATGCCGATTCGATGCCGCAAGCCGACATCGAAAGGTGATGGCGGTTTTTTTTTGATTGCGGAATACCACTGACCGAGAGGCGCCGCGGCAACAGGACAGCGGCATTGAATACGGAGGCCTGACGTGGAGAAAATGTGGGACAGCATCAAGAGAGGGCTCCATGACGGAGCGGAGTTGGCCGTCAACAAGGCCGAGGAGCTGACCCTGCTCGGCCGTGCCCGGCTCGACATCGCCGCTGCCAAGACCCGCCTTTCGCGGCTCAAGGCCGAACTGGGGAACGAGGTGTACAGCCGCGTGCAGTCGGGTCAGGTCCCCGCGCCGGAGGACTCCGCGGTGCAGGAACTGTGCGACCGCATCCGGGCCTGTGAGCGCGAGCTGTCGGAGAAGGAGGAGGAGTTCGGGCGGATCAGGGCCGACCTGGAAGGAACCGGCAGCGACGAAGCCACGGAGATTTGAGGACGCCTCCCGGTCCTCCCGATCAACTGCTTCCCCGGAGCCTGACCAGCCCCTCAACCATGCCGGATCCCGGGTAGACGCGGAGTCCGCGCGCTCCCTTTGCCCCCCGCAACAGCACCTTCCCCCGGACAAGCCAGGACAGCATGATACACCGCGTCACCCGCGACCACATCCAGTACCGTATCGACAAGGAGCTGCCCCCTGTCGCGACGATCGACAGCGGCGATACCGTCCTGTTCGAGACCTTCGACGCCCGCACCGGAACGATCCGCACCGACGCCGACCTGCTCGACCGCCCTCACC
The DNA here is from genome assembly GCA_965223905.1 of Candidatus Latescibacterota bacterium. Classification (GTDB taxonomy): domain Bacteria; phylum Latescibacterota; class UBA2968; order UBA8231; family UBA8231; genus CBDCXV01. Next base: position 356,793 of record CBDCXV010000009.1, on the reverse strand, counting down.
CCGACGGCTCGAATCCGGCGACAGGACCCGTTGAAGTGCGCGGCGCCCAACCCGGAGACAGCCTGTGCGTTCACGTCGAAGCCATCGATCCGGCTGACCGCGGCTTTCTCGCCGTGAAGAAGGGGGAGGGACTGCTCGCCCATCTCGCAGAGGAGTACGCTACGCGCATCGTCGAAGTGAAGGACGGAGTCGTCCGTTTCGGCGACATCCGCTTTCCCGCTCACCCGATGATCGGAGTGATCGGCACAGCCCCCGCCGGTGAGGGCATCCGCACGGCCTTCGCCGGCCCCCACGGCGGCAACATGGACAACAAGCACGCCGCTGCCGGCAGCCGCATCCATCTGCCGGTCGCGGTTCCGGGAGCGGGACTTGCGCTCGGCGACGTCCACGCGGCCATGGGAGACGGCGAGATCACCTTCATCGGCCTGGAGATCTGCGCCGAGGTGACGGTCCGGGTGGAGCTGCGCAAGGGAGAGCCGCTGCGCCGTCCGCTGATCGAGACGGACGACGCATGGATAACGACCGGCGACCACCAGGACCTGGGGGCCGCGGCGAGAATGGCGGCGGAAGAGATGGTCCTGCTGATGCGGAAACGGATGGGCCTGAGCTTCGAGGAGGCCTACATGCTGATGAGCGCCGCCGCGGACGTGCAGATCTGCCAGTGCTGCGAACCGGGGGAGTTTCCGGTGACGACGCGCGCCGTCCTCAGCAAGCAGATCATGCCGTAGTATCTGCGCGCGCGACCTCGGTTAAATTCGGCCCCCGCCGGCCCCGGCAGGCTCCCCGCGTCACCCTCACTCCCCGACTCAAAGCGCACGCGCATGATGCGGGCGCACGCCCACTTCGTACGACCCCGCTCAGTCTCCTTGCAGGCCGGACGCATCGGCGGCCGCACACGCAGACCCGGGACTACCGAGTCCTGATATCGCCCCTGATGTAGTCGGCGTCCTCCGAGGCGAGGAAAGCGAGCACGCGGGCCACCCCCACCGGGTCGCCCAGGGTTTTCTTCGCCGCTTCCTTGGCGGCTTCGGGGTCCTCCCCCCGCTTTTCCGCCGCCTGCCCGATGTTCTTCAGCTTGAGCGGCGTGGCGATACTGCCGGGGCAGACGACGTGGACCCGGGTGCCGGGCAGCTCCTTGCCGAAGTTGTGCTGCATCCCGTGCATCCCCCCCTTGCTCGCCGCGTACGCGTACGACGAGCTGCCGCCGCTCACCCCCGCGCCCGAGGAGATCAGCAACAGCACCGAAGACGGGGAGGCCCTGAGCAGCGGCGCCGCGTGCTTGCCGGTCAGGTAGGTCCCCTTCAGGTTGGTGTCGATGGTGGTGTCCCAGTCCTCCTCGGCCAGCTCGGTGATTCCCTGGTGGGCACCGGTGAGAACGCCGGCGCTGCAGATCAACACGTCGACCCGGCCGTGGGCCGCGGCGATCTTCGCGAACACCGCGGCGACCTGCTCTTCTCTGCGAACGTCCACCTCGTGGAACTCGCCCCTGCCCCCGGCTTTCTCGATGCGCTCGAGGGTGCCGCGGCCTTCGTTCCGGTTGTAGTCGAGGATGATCGACACGGCACCCTCGGCCGCGCACAGCTCCGCAGTAGCCCCCCCGATGCCTGTGGCACCTCCGGTCGTAACTGCAATCTTGCCCGCCAGCTTCATTCCGTTCTCCTGTCTCGGCAACACCCCGCAGCGCCCGGCGCCGCTTCTGCCGCGAATCTCATCCCGCCCGGGAGCGATCGCGGCCATTCATTTCCAGGGAAACACCCCGGCTCAGTTCACCAGGAGAGCCAGTTGAAGGGATCTTCGAGGTACGACCGCAACGACCCCATGAACTGCTGCGCCTCGGCGTCCGTCACCGCCGAGTAGTCGTAGGTCAACTGCAGGTTCAGCGACTTCCTCCGCCCGCTGGCTCCCTCTCTCTCCCGCACCGAACCCAGCCCCAGCACGGCAACGGCCCCGGGGGGCAGCCCGGGAGCCAGGGCATCGACACCCTCGAGGGCAACGACGCTGAACGGCGAAGCTGCGACTGTCCCGGACACAGCGGTTTCTCCCCCAGCCAGGGCCCCGCCGATGTCGAGAACGGAGAGCGACGAGAACCGCTTCAGGACCGCCGCGGAGTCGTCGCGCTGAACGCGGACGTCGGCGTCCGGCCCCGACAGGGACGGGACCATTGCCAGGGCCTGTCCAACAGATCGCAGAACCAGGTCGAACATTCCCGGCACGGCAGGGGCCCGCTTCATCAGCTCCGCGAGCCGGTCGCAGTGGCTGGCGAACGCCGTCATATCCACCTCTGCGGCTTGAGAGGCTGCCGAGGACGCGGGTACGGCAGATGCAGTTTCGGCTGCTGCGCGCACGTCGCGTTCGACAATGCGGCCGGTGCGGCCGCTGCCGCGCAGACGCTGCCAGTCGATGCCGAACTCGACCGCGACCCTGCGGGCGCGGGGTGAGATCGCCGGACCGCGGCGCCCGCGGCGCGGAGCCTGTGCCTGCGCCGGAACCGGGGGGGCTGCCAGCGCGGTTTCCGGAGCAGCCGCCGGGACCGGTCCGGGCAGCTCCGAGGCCGCGGCTTCGGGGGCGCTCCCGGACGGCCCCTCCGGCATCTCCTCACCCGGCTGCAGGATGAAGGCGAGAAGGGTGCCGATCGGCACCGTGGTTCCAGGGGGCGGCGAGTCAGGGGGAATGCGCAGGATGCCGTCGTCGAACGACTCTACCTCGGTGACCGCCTTGTCGCTCTCGACGAGCATGATCACCTCACCCGAGGCGACCGCGTCGCCGTCCTCCCTCGTCCACTCCACCAGGGTGCCCTCCTCCATGGTCCACCCGAGGCGGGGCATGACGACGTCGACCGGCAATGCTGCTCCTACCTACTCGGCGACCAGCTCCCGGACAGCGTCGCGGATGTCCCCCTTCTGCGGCACGACGGCCGCCTCGAGCGGGGCGCTGTAGGGGATGTTGGTGTGGGCTCCATTGAGGCGCCGGATCGGCGCGTCGAGATCGTCGAAGCTCCGGTCGATCACCTGCGCGGCGATCTCCGCCCCGATGCCGCAGGGGGCCCAGGTCTCGTCGGCGATCAGCAGCCGTCCGGTCTTGTGCACCGACTCGAGCACGGCGTCGATGTCGAGCGGGGCGACGGTGCGGGGGTCGATGACCTCGAGGGAGATCCCCTCGGCCTCGAGCCCGGCGGCGACCTCGAGGCTGCGCCCCACCATGGTGGTCAGGGCGACGACGGTGGCGTGCTCGCCCCGGCGGCGGATCGACGCCTCGCCGAAGGGGATGGTGTACTCCTCCTCGGGAACCGGGCCGCGGGTGTTGAGCAGCGACTTGTGCTCCATGAAGATCACCGGGTCGTCGCTGCGGATCGACGTCTTCAGCAGCCCCTTGACGTCGTGGGGCGTGCTCGGCAGGCAGACCCGGAAGCCGGGCAGGTGCGCGAACAGCGGATAGTAGCTGCCGGAGTGATGGGTCGCCGCGGCCCCGCCGACGCCGATGCAGCCGCGCAGCACGATCGGCATGCGCAGACGGCCGCTGCTCATGTACTGGATCTTGGGGATCTGGTTGACGATCTCGCCGAGGGCGTCGAGGGCGAAGTCGTGGAACATGTAGTCGACGACCGGACGCGAACCGGTCATCGCCGCGCCCGTGCACAGGCCGGTGAACCCGCGCTCGGTGATCCCGGTGTCGCGCAGCCGCATGTCGCCGTAGATCTCGTGCAGGCCGGTGGTGGTGTTGAAGTTGCCGCCCCGAGGACCGATCCCCTGGCCGACCACGAAGACCGTCGGGTCGGCGGCCATCTCCTCGCTCAGGCCCTCGCGGGCCGCTTCCGTGTAGGTGAGCTCACGCATCGCGGGTACCGCTGTAGACGTGGTCGTAGATGGTGGCCGGGTCGGGCCAGGGGGACCCTTCGGCATACTTCGCCGCTTCCTTCACTTCCGCCTCGATGCCGGCGTCGATGGCATCGAGCTCCGCCTTCGCGGCGAGGTTCGCCGCCAGGATCCTTTCACGCAGCGCCGGAATCGGGTCGCGCGTCTTCCATGAATCGATCTCTTCCTGGGTGCGGTAGCCGGTGTCCCTCATGCCCTCGGAGTGAGGCCGGGTGCGATAGGTCTTGCACTCGATCAGGGTGGGGCCGCCGCCGCCGCGGGCGCGGGCCACCGCTTCCCGGGCGGCTTCGTACACCGCGGCGGCGTCGTTTCCGTCGAGGGCGACCCCGGGCAGCCCGTAGCCCTCGGCGCGGTTGGCGACCTCGGGATTGCTCGTCGCCGTGGAGAAGGCGATCTCGGTGGCGAAGAGGTTGTTCTCGCACACGAACAGGGCAGGCAGCTCCCACCTGGCCGCCATCGTAAGTCCCTCGTGGAAGGCGCCGTTGCTGACGGCCCCGTCCCCGAAGAAGGCGACGCCGACGCGGTCGGTCTCCAGCAGCTTGAAGGAGTAGGCGGCGCCCGCGGCCTGCAGAATGCAGGGCCCGACGATGCCGCTCGTCCCCATCATGCCGACCTCGGGGGAGAACAGGTGCATGCTGCCGCCGCGGCCCTGGGAACAGCCGGTGACCTTGCCGAACAGCTCGGCGATCACCTCGCGGATCGGCACCCCCTTGGCCAGGGCGTGTCCGTGGCCGCGGTGCGTGCTGAAGACGGCGTCGTCGTCCCGCAGGTGGGCGCAGACGCCGGCCGCCACCGCTTCCTCGCCGATGTAGGTGTGGCAGGCGCCGAGGATGAGCCCGGCGGCGTAGGAGCGCGCGTGCTGCTCCTCGGTGCGGCGGATCGCCAGCATCTGCCGGTAGAGCCCCAGCGCGGTTTTCTTCGAAAGTTGCAAGAGTCTTGGTCCGGTTGCGCCGCGGCCTTATCCGCTCACCCGAGGGCCGCCGGGATAGCTGCCGCCGGCGTTCATCGCCAGGTTGCCCCCGTCCATCGGGATCAGCGCCCCGGTGATCCATGCGGAGGAGTCCGAAGCGAGAAACACCGCCAGCCCGCGGATGTCGTCCGGGTGTCCGAAGCGGGCCCTGGGGATGCCGCCGAGATAGGTGGCCTCGAGCTCCGGTACCTTTTCCATGCGCTCCTGGAGCCCGGGGTTCAGCACCTGGGCCGGCAGGATGGCGTTGACGCGCACGCCCCGCGCCGCCCATTCCGTGCTCAGCTCCCTCGTCATCTGCACCACCCCCCCCATCGCCATGCTGTAGGAGATGTGCCCGCGTCCGAGGGCCGTGACGCTCGCCAGCGAGCCGATGTTGACGATGCTGCCCCTGCCGGCTGCCAGCATGCGCCGCCCGGCCTGCTGGCAGCAGTAGAAGCGGCAGGCGACCAGCTCGTCGAGCACCTGCCGGACCTCCCCGAGCGACAGCTCCTCGGGGGCCTTGAGCAGGCCGGCGCCGGCGACGTTGCCGAGGAAGTCTATCCCTCCGAAGGCGTCGATCCGCTCGAACCAGGTGTCGATCTGCTCGGGTCGGGAGATGTCGCAGTCGACCGCGGCGCCGCGGCGGCCCAGGCTCTCGATTTCGCCGGCGGTTTCCGCAGCCGCCGCGGCGTCGATGTCGGCGATCACGACGTCGGCGCCGGCGCCGGCCAGGGCGAGGGCCATGGCCCGTCCCAGGCCCCGGGCCCCTCCCGACACGGCGGCCACCTTCCCTTCGAGATCAAAAAGCGATGCGGTCATCTGCGCGTTCCCAGCCCCCTGTTTGCGAGCGGGTGAACTTATCCCCCGGCCTGGATGGCGGCAAGAAGGCAGGGGGCCGGAATGCCTTCCCGGAAACGGCCGCAAGCAAGGCATGCGCAGAAGCGCCCGGGCTGCAAGGTGCGGATTGGGGATTGGGTAGGATATGGCGACCGGCGCGCCCCCGCTTGTCGTGATGCCTCGCGAGTGAACCCCAGGGAATCCGCGCGTCAACGCACTGGTGCCTGCGCAGCAGGCAAGCGTTCGAAGGGGGGCTCAAATGCGCACGGTTCGCAAGGCGCGGGATCGGGCGACAGTATGCCTGGTGGATGAATTCCGGGGGAATCCCCGGGAGTCACCAGACATCGTCGAACAGGCCCGGATCGTACGGGGCCAGCGGCACCCGGGGAACCACCGACCGGTTGACGATGTTGCCGGCGGGGGGAAGACAGCCGCTCAGCACGCAGACGAGATTGCGCACGCCGCTGTTCGCGCAGGTGCGCTCCGCTGCCCGCGACAGACCGGAGACGTGCGGGCTCAGGATGACGTTGTCGAGCCCGACGAGCGGGTGGTCGGGGGGGCGCTCGTCAGGGGTGAAAATTTCGATCCCCTCGAAGGTGTCGATCCCTGCCCCGGCCAGGCGGCCCTCACGCAGGGCCGCGGCGAGCGCCTCCTCGTCGACGATCGCCCCCCGCGAGGTGTTTACGAGGAAGGCCCCCGGCTTCATCAGGACGATGGCCGCCTCGTTGAGGAGGTGGTAGGAGCCGGCATCGAGCGGCAGATGGAGCGACACGTAATCCGACTCCCGCAGCAGTGTCGGAAGATCGACCATCCGCACCTGCAGCCGGCCCGCCTCGTCCGTCGGCGCCTGCATGTTCCGGCGCGTCGCCAGCAGGCGGAATCCGAACGGCAGCGCCCGCGCCGCCACCGCCCTGGCGCTGGCCCCGAACCCGACCAGGCCGAGCACGCACTCCCCCGGCCGCCGAATGGTCAGGGTCTCGCTGCGGGCGGCAAAAAATTCTCCCCGCAGCATCTGGCGGTGCATCCAGGGCAGCCGCCGCTGCAGCGACAGGACCATCGCCATGGTGTGGTCGGCCATGTCCTCGACCCCGAACTCCGGGACGTTGGAGACGACGATGCCGCGCTCGGTGGCGCGGGCGACGTCGATCTTGTCGGTGCCGGTGCCGAGGCGGGATATCAGCCGGCAGTTGCGCAGGCTGTCGATCACTTCGCGGGGAAGGGCGACCGACACGGCGAAAAGGGCGTCGCATTCGGTTACGTGCGGAATGATCGTCTCGGGGGTGTTGGCTTCGACCTCCCGGGGCCGCAGCCCGAAGCGCTCGTAGAGATCGGCCTCGAGGCCGCCCACCGGGAACAGCTCGGAGTTGAGCCGCACCACGTCGAAGGAAGCGAGCCGGGACCAGTCGCCCGACGCCGTCATTTCGGTGCCCCCATTTTCATCAACTGAATCGGGAATTTCGAGAACGGAGAAACCGCAGGTTGCCGCGCCCGGACAGGGCTCATTCCGGGATCTCCCGGTTGCCCTGCGGCCGCCTCACCTCGAATCGGCCTGCCCTTTTCTCGACGCCGCCCTATCCAACAGGGTCGTACGTGCGCGACACCACCCAGTCGGGGCGCGGGTTCTCCACCGGCCGCGGCCTGTTGTCGACGGAGTTGTAGGCGATGATGAATACCTTGCGCGGAAGGGGGGACATGTTGTGCCCGGAGCCGTGCACGAGATTGCAGTCGAAGAACAGCACGTCTCCCGGTTCGCCGGTGATCTGCTCGATCCGCTCCTCGCGCAGCTTGGTCTTGAGGGTTTCGGTATCGATGCACCACTGCTTGTAGCTCGTCGTCTCCTCGTCGGCGAAATGCTCCTGGCGGCCCCACTTGTGAGAGCCGGCGACCACCATCATGCAGCCGTTGTTCGCCGTCGCCCTGTCGAGGATGACCATCGCCGACACCAGGCGGGGATCGACGCCGTCCCACATCCAGTAGCCGTAGTCCTGGTGCCACAGCCATACGGTGCCCTCGAACGCCTCCTTGACGTTGAGCTTGCTGTGCCAGACGTACACGTCCCCGCCGACGATCTGTTTCACCGGTTCGAGAATCGCGGGGTGGCGGACAACCTCGGAGAACGCACCGACATGGCGGTGTGCGAGGTAGACCTGCCGCACCGCACCGCCGCGCTCCCGCTCGCGGTGCATGCCGTCGCCTTCGCCATTCAGCAGCCGCGGCAGCGCCTCCCGCAGATTCGTCACCTCAGCAGAAGACAGAAGGCCGCGGCACAGGGCGTAGCCGCGGTCCCGGTAGGACTCGAGCTCCACTTCCGACCAGCTCATGGTTTCCCTTCTCCTTGCGAGCCGCTCCCGGCATCCGCCTGCTCCCAGGCGCGCGCGAAGGTCTCCTGCTCCACCCCGAGGGCGGAGGCGACGCGGTTGATGTAGTTGAAGTACGCCACTACCTGCGTGGCATCGTGGATGGCGCGGTCGTCGAGGCCGCAGCGGCGCAGGGCAGCGATGCCGTCTACGTCCACCCCCTCCGAATCGTCGGTGAGCCGCTCGGCGAACCCGCACAACTCGCGATCCTGCGTGCCGAGCCCGGCGCTTCGCCAGTCGCGCGCAATCGCGTGAACGAAGGCGTCCGCTTCGGCGGCGCTCATGTCATCGGACGCTGCGATCTCTTCCCGGAGATCGTGGGCGTGGGAGCGGGTTCAGTAGACGCAGTGATTGCGCGCCGAGACGACGACGGCCAGCATCTCCCGCTGCCTGCGGGTCAGCCTCGACGGTCCGTGCATCACGCTGCCGTAGAGCTTGATCGAATCCCGCAGGACCGCGGGATTGCAGCTCATGATGCCGACGATGTTCCACACCCGGCCGGCGCGGCCGATCGCCTTGTCGTACTCGGTCTTGAGCGCGCCGGTCGCGCGCTCGACCGGGATGACCTCAATTCTCGGCATGGTGCTGCCCCGGCCTCAGCGGCGGGGCTTCCACTCCTCGTAGTACTCCCACTTGGCGATCGCCTCGAGCTCCTCCAGCTCGTCGGTGCGCGCCTGCAGGGCCGCCTTGATGACGTCTCCGACCGACAGCAGCCCGATGAACTCGTCGTTCTTGTCGATCAGGAGATGCCTGATCCGCAGGCCGAGGAACTTGTCCATCAGCTCGTAGGCGGTGTCGGTGTAGGGGGCGAACTTGAGGCCGCGGCTCATGTGATCCCCGATGCGCGCCTTCCCCGGGTCGAAACCTGCGTCGATGGCGTTGCGCATGAGATCCCGTTCCGTGTAGATGCCGACGATGCGACTGCCCTCCCTCACCAGAATGGATCCCACCTTGCCCCCGACCATGACCTCGAGCGCTTCCCCGATGGTCGCGTCCTCCGAGACGCTGAGGAGGTCCCCCCCCTTTCCTGCCAGAATATCCTCTGCCGTCACTAGGTCGGTCATTGCTGATCCTTTCGAAAAAGCGCGGAATCCGCGCTGCTCCCTGGGCCCATAACGTAATTTCCCGGCCCCCTCGATCCAACCGAAAGCGCGGGCGGAGCGGCCCGGCAATTTTGCCTGCCGAAACGGCCTCCCACGAGCGGCCGTTCCCGCTACCTGCCGCTCATGATCACGACCTCGTTGTAGTCGGGCAGGACCTCGAAGCAGGTGCGCAGGGCGTCGAGGTAGGGACTTCCGGACGCTGGACTGCCGTCGATGGTTTCGACCACGACGCGCCGCGAGGAGCGGAACGGCGCCGTCAGGAGATGGTGGAGAAAGCCGAAATAGCGCAGCAGATCCTCGCAGTCGGCATCCACCCGGAAGGTCAGCGCCCTGCCGCGGCGGGCGGAGACGACGACGAGGTCGGGGCCGTGGTAGACGAGGTGGGTGCCGGCGACCCGTCTCGGGAGGGGGGAAACGCGCAGCTCCTCCAGCGGCAGGCCGCAGAGGGAGGCCGGATCGGTGGCGTTGATCCAGAAGACCTCCTTCTCCGGCAGATCCCGCTGCAGCCTGCGGAAGGCCCGGTTCGAGATGAACTGCGGCCCCGGGATGCCCTCGAAGAAGCAGCCGGAAAGGATCTCGCCCGACAGCTCCATCAGGCGCAGCGAGCGGAACAGGGCGGGCCAGCGGAAGGGGGCGGATTCCCGCTGCAGCAGCTCGCGGAACAGCAGGCCGTAGCGGTCGAGCAGCAGGCGCACGCGCTCCTTGCAGCGCTCCTCGCTTTCCAGGGGGTCCGCGGCCGGCTCCGCTTCCGGCAGCAGATGCCAGTTGCCGGCGAACGGCAGCGACCCCTTCCAGCGGGAAAAGGCCCCACGCCCTCCGGTCCCGGGGCGGCGCCCGGCCGCGGCCCGCACTTCCGGGACCTCGAAGCGCGTCTCGATCCCCTTGCGCAGGGCGCTGAAGCTGTCGTTGGTGACCCGGCCCCCCCAGGCCCCGGACCAGAGCCGCTCCGCCAGGTCGGACGCGGAGATCCCCGTCAGCCGCTGCAGGGTGGCGAAGTCGTAGCGCCCGGCCGGATCGGGAAACAGCCCGGCCACCGCCTCCGCCGCGGCCGTTTCGCTCTCCTCCCCTGCACCGGGGCCGGCCGGACCCTGGAGCAGATCGAGGTCGGCGTCGAAACAGAGGGCGACCCTCTCGCTGCCGCGGCCGACCCAGCGCAGGGAGCTCTCCTGCATGCAGGCGTCGATCCAGGAGGTCGAGTACCCGGGCAGGCGGGCGGGAAGGAACTCGCCCTCCCACGCCGCGGCCGCTGCTTCGTAGCACAGCAGCTGCTCGAGGCGCCGCGGCAGGGCCTCGGCGTCCGCCTCGGCGTCGGTCAGCCCCTGCCACACGGCGAGAAACAGCGGCAGCCGCGAAAGCGGCAGCGGCCGGAACGCCGGCACCGCGTCCGCCCGGGCCAGGCGCAGCAGGATCTCGAGGTTTTCGGCGTCGCACCAGGTCTCGGTCCCGGCTCCGGCGATCAGCAGGCCGCCAACCGCGGCCTCGGAGTCGACGAGATCGTCGAGCACCTGCCGCAACAGGGCCGGTTCGATGCCGAGCATCCGCTCGATTTCCGAAGGAGAGAGGGGGCCGTAGAACTGAAGCCAGCGCCCGATCAGCCCGGTCAGGCCGCCGTCCCCTTGGGCGTCCCCGTCCCCATCGGCGCCGCCGGCTTCCTGCGGAACGACGGCGGAACTGCCATCGGCGAGCACCTCGACGCCGCTGCCGCTTCCCGGCAGCCGGCTCCAGGCCCTGGCGAGCCAGGGCAGCTGCTCGCGTGCGGCGATGAGCACGGCGCCGCCGGCAGCGACGCGCACAAGGCGGTCCCCCGCGGCGGCTACCAGGTCCGCGGCGGCTTCCCCGGCATCGGGGTCGACCCCCCTGTCGCGGTCGATGGCGGCGAGCAGCTCCTCCCACTCCGCCTGCGGTATCAGCAGGCGCTCCACCACCCAGTCGACGAGCTCGCGGGCGCTCCGGGGGGCGTACCCGGGAGCGAGGCGCTGCCGTTTCTCGACGAAGCCGCGCACCACCGCGGCCGGCACCGCGGGGCGCAGATCGGCGCTGAATACGACTTCGCGCAGAAGATCTCCGCGCAGCCGCGAGGGCTCCGTGGCAGCCGGCTCGTCCCCCCGGTACATGTAGTTGTCGACCAGCCGCCATGAGATGGCCCGGGCGAAGCTGCTCGGCTGCCCGGTGTGGGCGGCGGACCAGGAGATGCCCCCTGACTCCAGCTCGGTGAGCAGCTGGTGCAGGGCCGGCATGTCGAACTCGTCCTGGAGGCAGGAGCGCCAGGCCTCGATCAGGACCGGGAAGTCGTCGAAGCGCCGCACCGCGTCGAGCAGCTTCTGGGAGCGCAGCCTCGTCAGCCACAGCGGCAAACGCTGGTTCATGCGCTTGCGGCTGAGAAGCAGGGCGCGGCCGCAGCACTCCCGGAAACGCGCCCCGAAGTAGCCGGAGCTCTCCAGGCGCCGGCGCAGGTGGTCGTCGAGCCGCGCCGGCGACACCAGGGAGAGCAGCTCCTCCGCTTCGACCTCGTCGGGCAGCATCATGGCGATGCAGTCGTTGGCCGGGTAGATCTCCAGCCGCTGGCCGAACCTCTCTTCCCACGCCGCGTCGAGAGCGAGGGCGAACGGCCGGTTGACGCGCTCCCCCCAGAAGGTGTGGAGCACCACCTGGTTGCCCTCGTGGCCGAGGGGCGCGGCACCGGCGTACTCGACGACGACGTGGCGGCGGTGCGGCAGGGAACAGCCGGTCTCCTTCTTCTGCCGCCGCAACAGCTCGAGCAGCTGCTCCGCCGCGATTTCGTCCATGGCGTGGTCGCGCTGCAGCCTGTGCGGGAAACCCGGGTCGTCGAGGGAGCGGTCGGCGATCTCGAGGAACTGCCCGATGCGCTCGGAGAAGTGGAAATCGCGGCCGCCGCCGTCCGCCTTCCAAAACGGCAGGTCCCCGGCCTTCGGCGGCGACGGGGTCACGAACACGTCGTTGTGGGTGATGCGCCGGATGCTCCAACTCTGCGAGCCCATCGTGAAGGTCTGCCCCTCCGAGCACTCCCACACGAACTCCTCGTCGAGCTCGCCGATGCGGGCGTTGGACTCCTCGACGCGCAGGTGGAAGTAGCCGCGGTCGGGGATGGTTCCGCCCGAGAAGTAGAGGTCCTGAACCGCCCCCCTGCGGGCGGCGGCGGTGTTGTCGAGGCGGTCGACGGAGAGCTTCGGCTGCAGCTCCCGTATGCGGGTGTGGGCGTAGCGGCCGGCCAGCATGTCGACGACGAGATCGAACTGGCGCCGCCCGAGGTCGCGGTACGGGTACGAGGAGCGCACCACCTCGTAGACCTCGTCGAGGTCCCGGGGCTCGAGGGCCACCATCGAAACGACGACCTGGGCCAGGACGTCGAGGGGGGCGTCGACCGGCCGCACTTCCTCGATATCCTGGCTCAGAACCCCCGCGGCCATCACCGCGGACTCTATGAAGTCGGAGGAATAGGTCGGGTAGAGGGTGCCGCGGCTGACCTCGCCGACGTCGTGGCCGGCGCGCCCGATGCGCTGAATCCCGGAGGCGATCGAGTGGGGGGACTGCACGAGGACGACCTCGTCGAGGGCGCCGATGTCGATCCCCAGCTCGAGCGAGGCGGTGGCGACGATGGCCCGCAGCTCCCCGTCCTTGAGCTTGCGCTCGACGGTTTCGCGGATCTCCCGCGACAGGGAGCCGTGGTGGGCGTACGCGAGGGGCCGCTCGCCGCCATCGTTGACGAGCAGGGTCAGCTTCTCGCACAGGCGGCGGTTGTTGGTGAACAGCAAGGTCGACTGGTTGCCGGCGATGATGCGGGAGAGCTCCTCGACCAGCGGCGGCCAGACCGATTCTGCGTCCGCGCCCTGCTCGTCGGCGGCGGTGCGCGGAAAGCGGACGCGGATGTCGTACTGCTTGGCGTCGGCAGACTGGACGATGCCGACGGGACGCGGGCGCAGCCGCGGCTCTCCCTCCTCCCCTTCGACCTCGGCGCGCAGGCCGCCGACGAACCCGGCCACCGTCTGCAGCGGCCTCACCGTCGCCGACAGGGCGATGCGCTGGAACTCCCCGCACAGCGGCACGAGCCGCTCGACCGCGGTGATCGCGTGCACCCCCCGCTTGTTGCCGACCACGGAGTGCACCTCGTCGAGAATGACGGTGGCGACGTTTCCGAGCAGGCCGATCCCGCCCCGCGAGCTCAGCAGCAGGTTGAGGCTCTCCGGGGTGGTGATCAGGATCTCGGGGGGCCGGCGCAGCATGGCGCGCCGCTCCGGCTGCGGGGTGTCGCCGCTGCGGGTCTGCACCCGGATCTCGGGGAAGGGAGCCGCGGCCGCGGCGAATGTCTCGCGCAGCTCGCACAGCGGGCGCAGGAGGTTGCGGCGGATGTCGTTGTTGAGCGCCTTGAGCGGCGACACGTAGAGGACGCGGGTGGACCCTGCCTGCCACTCGCCGCTCACCAGGCGGTCGAGGGCCCACAGGAAGGCGGTCAGGGTCTTGCCGCTTCCGGTGGGAGCCGTGATCAGGAGATGCTCGCCCGCGGCGATGCGCGGCCAGGACTTCCGCTGGACGTCGGTCGGCGAGCCGAGACGCTCGCGAAACCAGCGCGCCACGAGCGGGTGGAACAGCTCGAGCCCGTCGGTCGACGCCCGTGCGGGTGTTTCGGGGGAATGGCTGGGGAGAGCCGAGCCGGCCTCGTCCGCGGTCATCGGCGGGCAGGAGCGGCTGCGGTCAGGCAGCCGGTGGCCCTGCCGCCGGGCTTGTGCATGCGGGGGGCGGCCGGGGCCGCGGGATCGAGGTCGAAGCAGGTCATTGCAGGCCTTCGGAAGCGCGGAATTCCCGGAAGGTAGGACGGGCGGCGCCGCCCCGGCAACGGTTCGACCCCCGCACACCTTGGTCGCATGGGTGAACGACAGCTCACCATCCCGGCGCTTGGGAAAAGCCGTTCGCGGAAAACTGTAAACGATGTTGCCGACTATCTGTAAAGGTTGTGCACGACGGCTCGGACAACGCCACGGGCTCCCGCTGCCGGTCTCCGCCGGGGCCGCCTTCAGCGGCGGGAGTGCAGGATGTGGGAGGCGGCGATCGCCAGGGAAACGCCGACGTTGAGGGAGGATCCCTTTCCGTACATCGGGATGTAGACGGCGCGGTCGCAGGCGGACAGGGTGCGGTTGGTGATCCCGTGGTCCTCGTGTCCGGCGACCAGCAGCACCCGGTCGCGGTACCCGGCCTCGCAGTAGGGCTCCGACTCGGCGGTGATCTCGAGAGCGCAGATGTCCCAGCCGTCGTCGCGGTACGGGGCGATAGCCTCGACCGCGGTTTCGACGTAGCGCCAGGAGACCCTTCGGTCGCGGCCGCGGCCGACCTTGGCGATCAGCGGGTGCGGCGGGCGGGCGCTGATCCCGGTGAGGATCATCTCGGCGACCCCGCAGGCGTCGGCGATACGGAAGGCGGCCCCGACGTTCACCGGGTCCTCGATGTCCTGAAGGAGGAAAACCAGGTCGATGCCGGGGCGGCGGGTGCGGCGGAGAAAGTCGCGCAGGGGCTTGCCGCGGAGCTGTTTCATCCGGTTGCCCGGGTCAGATCAGACCCTGTCCGCGGGGCTTGATGACCATCTCGGTGACGCAGACGTTGGGAGGCTGCGTCACCGCGTAGAGGACGGCCTCCCCGATGTCCTCGGGCTGCAGGATGCGGGCCTTGTGCTCGTCGCTGACCCTGACCGGCCGGGTGTCGAGGATGGGGGTGTTGATCTCCCCGGGGGAGATGACCGTCGCCCTGACCCCGTTGGCGGCCTCCTCGTGGTCGATGAACTTGGTCATCACCGCCATGGCGTGCTTGGAGGCGCTGTAGGCCATGCCGGCGATCGGGCTGGCGAAGGTGCCGGCGGTCGAGCAGATGCTGACGATATGCCCCTCGCCGCGGGCGCGCATGTGGGGCAGCACCGCGTGCACGAGGTTGTAGGCACCGGTGGCGTTGGTGTCGAGGACGAAATCCCAGCTTTCGAGGGTCATCTCCGCGAGCTTGCGCTCCGTCACGTTGACGCCGGCGTTGTTGACGAGCACGTCGATCCGGCCCCACCGCGACATTACCCAGTCGACGAGCTCGGCGACGCGGGCGCGGTCAATTACGTCGGCGGCGAAGCCGGCGCAGCCCCTGCCGATCCCGGCACAGACCGACTCGAGCTTGCCGGCGGTGCGCCCGGTGACCACCACCTGGGCTCCTTCGCGGGCGCATACCTCGGCGATCCCGGCGCCGGCGCCGGAGCCCCCTCCCGTTATCAGGACCACCTTGCCTTCGAGTTTCATGTGTTTCGCTCCTGCCTGCCGTCACCCCCGCGAAGGCCGAAACCGCTCATGCCGGCTTCTCTCCTGCCGGGTCGGGTTCGGGAGGCCGCCAGGGGCCGCACACGGCGCCTTCGATGCGGGCCACGCGCTCGGCAAGGGCGCGCAGGTCGCGGGCCAGTTCCCGAAGGCGGTCCTCAATACGGTCGATTCGCCGGCCTATCGACAGCAGCAGCGGCACCAGCACCGCCAGCAACGCGACTCCAACTCCAACAATGGCGACAGCTTCAGGGCTCATATCCGTTCCTCCTTCGTAATCTCGACGGGTAACTGCCCGTGGAGACTAGGAGGCGTCCAGAGAGACCAGGGCCGCTTCGGCCCGCTGCCGCTTTTCCGGGTCGGCGTCGCGGGCGACGATCCGCTGCAGGGCCGAGCGGGCGCGCCCGTCGCCGGCTGCGGCCATCTCGAAGGCGAGCCGGTCCCGCTCCTGGTTGTAGCTGTAGTCGTATTCGGTGAAATCCAGGTCCCATTCCTTCCAGTAGTACTGGTAGTCTTCGTTCGGCCAGCCGGCGTAGATCTCCTCCCAGGTCACCGGGCTGACGTGGGGCACCAGGCTCTTCTCCTCGATGGTGTCGCGGAGCCGCTGGTAGCGCGCGTCGATCGACTGCCGCAGGTTGCGGCCGGTGTTGGCCACCCCCTTGTGCACACACAGGCTGTGGAAGAACAGCACGTCCCCCTGGTTCATGGGGTTGCTGCGCCAGCGTCCCTCGAGCGGGTCGACTATCTCCAATCCACCCGCTCCGAGGGCGGGGCGAAACTCGTACACCCCGGATGTATGCGACCCTTCGGCGACCTGAAGGCCGCCCATTTCCGGCTTCAGATCGTGCAGGGGGAACCAGGCGGTCCAGGTGTCGGCGGTGCCCTGAATCGGCACGAAGTCCTGGTGAGCCGGGGTAGTGTAGGCCTCGCGCTGAGGAAACATGGTGCGCCCTATGATGCGCGGATGCGGGATCACCACCGGCCCTTCCTTGCCGTTCCCACCTTCGGGTTCGCCGTACATGCGCTCCAGCAGGCCGAGGATGGCGGGGTGGTGCTGGAGGGCGTGGAACTCCTGCACCTTGTACATCTCGGCGTAGATCGACATGTACTCCGGCTGCGGCTCGACGCAGAAGCCGTCGAGGTCGGCGACCGCCTCGGCGAGCGGCTGGTCGCGCGCCACCCAGCCGGCGTCGCGGGTGATCTCGAGGAACCTCAGCCTAAGAGGCTCGAGGTCATCGGGGGGCAGCAGACCGCGCACGAACAGGTAGCCGTCGCGCTGCATGCGCCGGCGCAGCTCGGGGCCGTCGTCGGCGACGGCGGTGGAATCGAGAAACGGGGTCGGATCGGTCATCTCGGTTTTTCCTGGGATGAAATGCGGAATCCGTCCTCTCCGCACGTTACTGGCTGGATTCGGAGTGTCGAGGCGCCCGCTTCGCAGGAGGCGGCACCGGGCTCGGACGGGACTTGGTCGGCTGCCTGTCGAAAAACTGCATCTGGTCTGCGGCCGGCTCCTGCAATCGAAGAGGGTACCCGGGACCCACTATACGTTGCAGGTCTCGAAGGCGGCGCGCATGGCCGCGGCGACCGCCCCCTTCGGGACGAACTCGTGGCCGACGAAGCCCCCGTACCCGGTGGCGGCGATGGCCTGCATGATCGGCGGATAGAAGATCTCCTGCTCTTCGTCGAGGTCGTTGCGGCCCGGGTTGCCGGCGGTGTGAAAGTGGGCGATGAAGCCGATGTTGTCGGCAATCGTCCGGATCAGGTCCCCCTCCATGATCTGCATGTGGTAGATGTCGTAGAGCAGCCTGACCCTGTCGGAGCCGACGCGCCGGCAGACCTCGACGCCCCAGGAGGTGCTGTCGCACTGGTAGTCGGGGTGGTTGACCTTGCTGTTGAGCAGCTCGAGAACCAGGGAGATCCCCTTCCTCTCGGCCGCGGCGGCGACCCGTTTCAGGCCGGCGACGGTGTTGGCGAGACCTTCCTCCTCCGACTTTCCTTCGCGGTTCCCGGAGAAGCAGATCAGGGCGGCGATCCCGTTATCCGCGGCGGTGTCGATGTTGGCAAGCAACTCGGCCTCGATGCGGTCGTGGTTCTCGCGCTTGTTGAGCCCGTCCGGCAGGGATGCGTGGCCACTCACCGAGGCGATCTCCATGCCGTGCCGGCGCACCAGCGGCCACAGCTCCTCGGGCAGCATCTCGACGGAGCGATAGCCGATGCGGGCGGCCTCGGCGATAACCTCCTCGCCCGACAGTTCGCCGCCGGCAAAGCAGCCGAAACAGATCGATTGTGCGATATCCGCCATTCAGGTCCCTCCGTGGCGCTAACGGTACGGCCCGCTGCCGCGTGCGGCAACTTCAGCCCGAGGTCGCGTCGCCCCCCTTTTCGGAGTGCATGTAGCCGAGGTTGAACCAGGCGACCTTGTCCTCAGGATCTATCTCCAGCACCCGCCGGTAGTGGGCTTCCGCCGCTTCCCGCCGGTTCTTGAGGCGGGCGATGGAGGCGAGGCAATGCAGTATCTCGACGCTTTCGGGCAGCCTCTGCAGCAGCCGCTCCAGCAGCATCTCGCTGTCGTCGATGAAATCGGGATAGCCCGGACCCGACGGGACGGCGACCTCGCGCCGCAGCAGGAACGCCAGCAGCCCGGCCAGGCCGCCGATCCCGGCGGCTCCCCTCTCTTCCGGCTGCAGCGACTTGTCGACCCGCTGCATGCCGAGGGAGACCGCCTCGATCAGGACCGCGGCCGCCTCTTCCCAGCGCCCGAGCTCGAGGAGGATGTGCCCTCGGTTGTAGAACACGGCATGGTTCTCCGGGTCGGTCCCGACGAGCTGGTCGTACACCTCGAGCTCGGCGGAGAGGTTACCCCGGGCCGCCAGCTCCTCCGCTTCCTCGTAGAGGTCGACGACGGTCTCCTCCACCTCATCGATGGCGTCGAAGGCCTCGCCGAAATGCTGCCGCGGCACCAGGACGGCGTACACCTCCCCCTCCTCCTCGCCGGCCCCACCGGCGAACAGCGGCGTCCTCACCGTGTACGGGATGCCGGCGTCGTCGAGGTCGAGGGCGATCGACTCGATGAAATCGACGGCGTCGGAATCGATGAGGAGGGACCAGTCGTCGAGCCGTTGCAGCTCGCCGGCCCCGCCGTCCCAGGGTTCGAGGTTCAGGAACGGGCGCAGGACCCCGGCGACCTCCTCGCCGCTTTCGCAGCGGAAGGAGCCGCGATAGGTGTCCCCGTCGTAGAAATGGGACCACCACTGCCGCGGCTCGCGCTGCACCAGCAGGCTGTTGCCGACGCAGCTGACGAACGAAAGGGTCTGCCAGGGTTCGGCGTGGCCGAGGAGCTCGACCGCCCTGGCGGCCGGCAGCGTCTGCGCCTCGCCGTCGTCGACGCGCACGCGGGCGCGGCCGGTGAGCTCGTCGAGGTCGATGCCGCGGCGCTCGAGGTGGCGCAGGGCCTCATCGCGAAAGCGGGGACTGTTCTCGCCGCGGCGCAGGGTCGCGGCGAGGAGCAGTTCGCGGTCCGACATCGCCTCGCAGCGCTCGCGAATCCGGTCCTGTTCCATTCGGGGAACCCGCGGCAGTCAGGAAAGGGGCAGGCGCCGGCGCGGCCGCGGTTCCGTCGGGCCGGAAGGGTCCTCGCCGTTGAGCAGGCGCAGCGCGCGCCGCACCCTGCTGGCGAACCACCAGGCGAGGAGGACGGCGACGGCGGCGGCGATCTCGAAGGCGTCGCTGCGCGTCAGGCGCTCGATGTAGCTGACGAGAGTGTCGATCACGGAAAAAGGGGGTCCTTACAGTCCGAGGCGTTCGTACTGCTCGCCCGGCGCGTCGCAGTCCCGCATCAACCCCCGCATCAGGCCGGACATGCGATCCTCCACCCCGGCATCGGAGAGTGGCCGCCGCTGCCACTCGTCGCTTTCGAGGTCGAACAGCAGCGTCTCGAAGCTGATCGACGGGGGCGGCTTCAGGCATGCGGTGCGCATCGGCCGGCATCCCTTGGTGAAGGAGAAGGGGGGCGTCAGCTCCGCGGCGGCCAGCTCCTGCACCGGGAACATGTCGCGCATGTGGGCGGGCATCAGGGTGTAGTTGAAGAGCGGGCTGTTGTCATCGGTGGCGGACGCGCGCATGTACACGAAGCGGCCGTCGGTGACGTTGACGTGCCCGCCGTGAACCCCGAAGAGGGCGGCTTCCCGCACCGGTCGGTCGCCGTCGACGACGCCGGCCAGCGGCTGCCCGAGCATGTCGGAGGTGGGTTCGAGGCCGAACAGGTCGAGCAGCGTCGGCCCCAGGTCGATGGACGGCTGCACCAGCGATGAGCGGCGCTCGCCGCTCTTTCGGCAACGGGGGTCCCAGACGAAGAACGGCGTGTTGGCGTGCTCGCGGTACCACGGCATCTGCCCCTTGGCCCAGAGGTCCCGCTCCCCCAGCAGGAACCCGTGGTCGGTCCAGACGACGAGCATGGTGTCCTCCCACATCTCGAGGCGGTCCATCTCGTCGAGCACGTCCCCGAGGCGGGCGTCGCACATGCTCAGCAGCGCCGCGTAGCGCCCCCGGCACTGGTCGGCCAGCTCCCGCGGCTCGGTCACCGGGCCGTACTTCGGCCAGTCGAACAGCGGCGCCGCGCGGTCCCGGATCAGGTCGGGGTAGAGGTCCTGGTAGTGCCGCTGCGTGAAGAAGGGCTCGTGCGGGTCGAAGGTCTCGATCTGCAGAAACCAGTCGTCCTCGCCGCGGTTGCGGCGCATGAAGTCGATGCCGGCGGCGAAGGTCTGCGGCTGCGGCTGGTCCTGCTCGCGGCGCATGAAGCCGCGGTTGACCCGGTCCTGGCGGTGCCAGCCGCTCTCCGAGGCGTTCTGGCCCGCGGCCGGGCCGGAAGGAGCCGGGGCCGCCTGGCCCATCCACGGGTCGCCCTCCTGGCCGCGGAAGAACTGCCAGGTCGAGTACTGGGTGTGGTAGGTGGCGCCGCCGGTTTCCCAGTAGTGGTAGTGGTCGCTGACCAGGTGCGAGGAGATTCCGCTGTCGCGCAGCAGGCGCGGGACCGAGTCGTCGAACGGCTCCAGCGGCCCCCAGGCCCGGTGCAGGAAATTGGGCCGCCCGGTATGCAGGTCGCGGCGCGCCGGCATGCAGGGCATCGAGCAGATGTAGCTGTTGTCGAAGGTGACGGTGCGCTCCGCGAGCCGCCGGAAGTTCGGCGCGTGCGTCCAGTCGCAGCCGTAGGGCGGCAGCATGTGCCGGTTCAGCGAGTCGAACATCACCATTACCGCTCTCATACGATCTCCATCCTGTCAGGTGGCCGGTTCGGCTTCAACCAGCTCGCAATCCGTTTTGCTTCGATCGCCCCGCGGCCGGCTCACAGGAAATCGTACGTCTCGCCCGGGTCGTACCCCGGAATCAGGTTCCGGTGCGGCCGCCCGGCAACCAGGCGCCCGCCCTCGACGAACCCCTCCGGCCGATCCCGCAGCACCTCGACGAGCCGCTCGCGCCAGGGGGCGAGCCGGCCCTCGCCGTCTGCCAACAGCGCCAGGTCCCGCTCCTCCTGCGGGTCGGCGTCGAGATCGAAGAGCTGCTCGCGGCCGCTCTGCGAGTACCAGACGTACTTGTGGCCCCCGTCGGTGAGGAAATGGTTGCCGTGGCCGTAGTCGTAGCAGCCGGCGTGCTCCCCGTGGAGGACCTCGCGCACCGAGGTCTCCTCCCCCCGGATCACCGGCAGCAGGCTGCGGCCGGTGCAGTTGCCGGGAATCTGCACTCCCGCTGCGTCGAGCAGGGTCGGCATGACGTCCTGGAGTCCGACCGGGGATGAGCTGACGATCCCGCCGGACAGCTGCCAGGCGGCAGGGGCCCGCACGATGAACGGCACCCGCGCCGAGGCCTCGTAAGGCCAGGTCTTGCGGAAGAGGTTGTGGTCACCAAGCATCTCGCCGTGGTCGGAGGTGAAGACGACGAGGCAGTCGTCGAGGCCCGAGGTGAACTGGATGAGGCGCCCGATCTGGTCGTCGATGAAGTTGACCATGCCGTAGTAGGCGGCGCGCGAACAGCGCATCTGCTGCTCGTCGAGGCAGATCTCCCAGGCGTTCGGGTCGAGCCCGGTCTGCGGCCCGTCGAGCTGCGGAGCCCAGTCCCCGACAACCGGCGCCGGGATCTCCCGCTCGATGTAGCGGTGGTAATAGAACGCCGGCGGCGTCAGCGGCGGATGCGGATCGATGAAGGAAAGGTTGAGGAAGAACGGCGCCGACGGGTCCCGCTTCTTCAGGAACTCCATGGCGCGGTCGATGACCCAGAAGGTGTGCATCTGCTCCTCGGGCAGGTGGTGGGGCCGCCCGACCCAGCCGTTGGAGGAGACGCCGTGCCCCATGCCGGGATCGACCTCGAAGCGTCCGTGGCGCTCGCGCAGCCAGTCGACGTAGTCGTTCTCCGGACCCCTGGTGGCGTCGGCGAGCTGCACGCGGTCGAAGCCGAAGCGGCGGCGCAGCGGGAAGAGGTGGGCCTTGCCGATCATCTCGGTCTGGTAGCCGCCTTTCGACAGCTCCCCCGCCAGCGTGTGCGGCGGGTTCCACTCGGCGACCTCGAAGCCGACCATGCCGTTGGCGGCCGGCGCCATCCCCGACATCAGCGAGCGCCGCGCCGGGATGCAGCTCGGGCATTCGGCGTAGGCGTGCAGGAAGTGCGCCCCCGAGCGCCCCAGCCAGTCGAGGTTCGGCGTCTGCAGCGGGGCCGGCGCCTGCGGGTCGCGGCTGACGCAGTCTCCGCGCTGCTGATCGGTCGTGATCAGGACGATGTTCGGACGCTCAGGCATGACAGGAAACACCCGCAACGATTCGAAGCTGTCTCACGGTAATTTTCGTTTCAAGATCTGAAAGGGATGCGGCGGTGCAGGAACTCCTCCTCCATGGTGCATGTCAGCAAAGCCCGAACCTCTTGGATCGTACCCAGCTGAAGTTCCCGCTTCATCCGCTGGAGAAGACTTGGGCCCACCTCTCCGGATGCCGTTCCCCCATGTGAGAAGTAAACGTAAGCCCCTGTCTTCTTTCCCTCGGAGTCATAGTGCACGTACCGGCGGTGGTCCCGGTTGTCGATCCGAAATCCCTTGCGCTGCAGGCATCGAACGGCCTTGCGCACGGACACCGGGGGCGGCATGTCAGGATTCGGTCGAGACCTTCACGGCCGAGCGCAACTGCTCGGCGTACCGCCGGCCCGATTCCGACAACGGGTCGTCACCCTCGACAAAATCGTCGTAGGTCAACTTGAAGACCTTGCGCCACTCATCCATGGCCTCTTGCAGCGTCTTGCCTAATCCGAACACGCGGATGTCATCGGCGTCACACGAGTAGAGGCCCTCCTCCGGCTCCACCCCGAGTTCGAGGGAAATTCCCCCGCTCTCGAAAGCGTGATCGCCGCACTTGAAGCTGGTGACGGCAACGGGCAGCGGCCGGCGGAAGCACTCGAAGTAGGCGGCTACGTAGGGTTGCGCATCATCGATGCGTTCCAGGTCGATGAGCAGCGACACGATGCCTTCGTAGGGTTGCGGACGGGGTGGAGTGGACTGGATGACCTCCTTGAAATAGCCGATTGCCTGCTCGCGCTCGCCGATAAAAGACAGACAGAAAGCCAGCGACGTCAGGGTTTGGGGATTTCCGGGAGCAACGGTCAGGGCCTTTTCCAATTCCTTCAGCCCAACCCCGATGTATTTCCTCTGCTGCTGTGGGTCGGTATATCTGGCGGCGCTGAACACGTAGGCGGAGCCGAGGATACGCCGGACAACCACGTCGGTCGGATCTGACGCCAATGCCTGCGTGGCATGTTCGACGGCATCCCCGAAGTTCCCTGCATTCAGGGCTTCGGCGGCCTTCTGGACATGAGTCAGCGGCTCTGGAATGTTCATGGTACGGGGGAACGAGACAGAACTACATCATGGGCGGCAAAGGTACCATCTACGCCGCGGAATACAAACGCCGTGTCATGCCTCCGCTCACATGCCCGCGGCGGGATGCCTATACCGAACTACTGGGCACGGCGGAAGGTCATGGTGTGCGTCATCTGCCCGCTTCCATCGAACATCGACCAGGCCTGGGACATCTCGTCCCCCCCGTCGAAGGCAATCGACACCGAGTTCATGTGCGGCATTTCTTCCGATTCTAGGGAGCCCTTAACCAGCTCGAAGGTCAGCACCCCGTCTTCGGAGCTGGCAAGGCTCATCTGCGGCTGGTTGCCCATAGCGCAGTAATGGGTCATCGACAGCTTGCCCCCGCGGTCGTGGTACACGGAGATCATCTCCTTCGGCGTGTCCGGGAAGTTGCGCTCGACGACGACGCTGCCGTTGGCGGCGACGCGGTACTCGGCCGCGGCCATCATCCCCTCCTTGCCTTCGGCTCCTTCGCCCTTCGGCATGCCCTCGGTCACCACCCAGCTGCCGGCTATCGCTTTCAGCCGCTCGAAATCCGGCGAGCCGACGTAGGGCGGGGGATGCATGGAGCCTTCCCCTTCGGCTGGCATCTCGCCACCCTCCTCGGCGGATACCGAAAAAGCGGTGGCGGCGAGGGCAGCGAGCAGTGCAGGTGCGGATTTCTTCATCGAGTCAGTCCTTTCCTAACTAAGTGTTTAAGTATTGAGAAGAAGAAGACACCTGCCGCGTGTGCAACCGGCAGGGAACCCATGGAGCGGTTCGGTCAAATGCAGCGCAGGTGGGAACGGTGCATCATCCGTTCATCCGGGGACCGCCTAGCGGCGGCGGGTTGCTTTTCTGGTGCTGCGCCCGAATTGCCGGCGCGGTTCGGGCCGTTCGGTGCGTGCCGGTTCAGGCGCCTGACCAGACCGCAGTGCAGCTATCGAGGCAGAGTGAAAGGGGTGGTCCTTTTCCGCGACCAGCCGGGAGCGGGTAAGCCGTTCGATACCCTTGATCAGGCCGACCTCTTCGGCGTTGCAGAACGACATCGCCATCCCGATACACCCGGCGCGAGCCGTGCGGCCGATGCGGTGCACATAACTTTCGGGGTCGATGGGCATCTCGTAGTTGATCACGTGCGAAATGGCGTCAACGTCGATCCCGCGAGCGGCGATGTCGGTTGCGACCAGGACCTTGACCCGGCCGAGATCGAACGCCTTGAGCGCCGCCTGCCGGGCGCCTTGTCCCTTGTTCGAGTGCATGACCTCGACTTCGATGCCCCCGTTGCGCAGCTGTCTGGTCAGGCGGTTGGCGCGGTGTTTCGTGCGTGTAAAAACCAGGGCCCGTTTTGTCTTCTCGTCCTTGAGAACCGCCGTCAGCAGGTTGCGTTTATGCTCCTGCGCGACGAAGAAAACCTTCTGATCGATCTGCTCCGGAACCGAAGCGGCCGGGGTGACTTCGATGCGGGACGGATCGCGCAGCAAGTCGCGGGAGAGCTCGGCGATGTCCGCGGACAGGGTCGCCGAAAAAAGCAACGTCTGGCGCGTTCGCGGTGTCGCCGAGACGATGCGGCGGACGTCGGGGGAAAAACCCATGTCGAGCATGCGGTCCGCCTCGTCGAGGACGAGAATTTCCACGCCATCGAGTTTGACCTCGCGCTGCCGGTACAAATCGAGCAGCCGCCCCGGCGTTGCGACGAGGATGTCCGGTCTCTTGCGCAGGGCGGCGATCTGCGGTCCCGCGGAGACGCCGCCGAGCAGGACCGTTGCGCGCAGCGGCAGGTGACGGCCGTAGTTGCTCAGACTCTCGGCAACCTGAAGGGCCAGCTCCCGCGTCGGCGTCAGGATCAGGCCGCGGATCGGCCTGTTGCCGTTCTTCTGCGCCTGCAGCAGCTGGAGCATGGGCAGCGTAAAGGCGGCGGTTTTTCCGGTGCCGGTCTGGGCAGCGGCGAGAACGTCGTTGCCGTCCAGCACTTCCGGTATGGCCGCGCGCTGAACGAGGGTGGGTTGTTCATACCCCTCCTCCGTCAAGGCGCGGAGAAGGGGTGTGCTCAGTGAGAGCTCTTCGAACTGATGAGGCATGATGACTCCTGTTTCGGTGGACCCGGGATAAACGGCGACGTGACCTCGGGAGATACCACCAAAACAGGTCGAATTGGAGCCGAGAGGTGACGCTGGAAATCGCGGAAGGATTGGGTAGGTGAGCTTGAAAGCTGTCTGTAAACGTATTGCCGCGGCGCAAGTCAGGCAAATCGCAGGTCGCGTCGCCCCCGGCACGGACAGGACTTTATGCCGCCCTGACGCCGACGAATCCCATCCGCTGCCGGGAAGAGACCGGGAAGGAACTGCTCCAAGATCTCGTCAGCTTCCGGGTGCCTTCTCGCGATCATGTTTCGCCTCCGACGTCGGGGTGGGCCGTCCACCCATCGAAGTCCCGGCCTGTCGCCACCAGTTCGATGTCTCGTTTCTCTCCGGGGGCGAGATCAGCAGGAGTTGTCGGGCCGAGCTCCTTTCCGTTCGACAGGTGAACTTCAACCCGGACTCGTTTCAAGGTCCTGTCGGTGGTGTTGTCCACCGTGCCGTTGAAGGAATTGGTTTCCGCGTCGTAGGCCAGAATCAGTCGGACACCGTTCCGGACCTCGTCGTAGATCTCGTTCAAGGCGAGTTCCGTCCCTGACTCTTCCCCTTCCCCGCCTCCATTCTCCCCGCCATCGCGATCGTGTTCGCCTCCACCTTCCGCGATGCTGTCCGAGTCTCCATCGGCATTGATGGCGGCGTCACCTGAACAACCGCAAAAAACTGCCGCCAGGATGACGGCAATCCCCGCAAGACCTCTTTGAATACGATCCATCGACTTTTCCTTCCGTGGCAGTCTTCCACTGAGTAGAACCAGGAAACTCCTCAACGGTCTCCGCGCGCCTGTAGCCTGTTCACGGACAAGCCGCGGCGCTGACCCATTCCGACTTTGACTGGCGAGCGGTTGATATGTTCCGAAGCACTAAAGGGGCACCCGTGCCGCGGGAGGAATCCCGGCTACAGCCTCGACAGCACGCGGCCGGCAGCGGCGACGGTTTCATCCACCAGGTCGGAGGAGTGCGTCGTCGAAATGAACCCGACCTCGAAGGCGGAGGGGGCGATGTAGATCCCCTCCTCCAGCATGCCGCGGAAGTAGCGCTGGAACAGCCCGGTGTCGGCGCGCTGGACGTCGGCGTAGTTGGCGACCGGGCCGGCGGAAAAGAACAGGCCGACCATCGAGCCGCAGTGATCGACCACGGCCTCGACGCCGGCCGCGGCGGCCGCTTCCCTCATGCCGGCGACCCACTGCGCGCCGCGCTCCTCCAGCTCCGGGTAGGGATCCTCGTCGCGGAGGCAGCGCAAGGTCGCCAGCCCCGCGGTCATGGCGAGCGGATTCCCCGACAGGGTGCCGGCCTGGTACACCGGACCGGCCGGTGCCAGCGCGTCCATGATGTCGGCCCTGCCCCCGAAGGCTCCGACCGGCAGTCCGCCCCCGATGACCTTGGAAAAGTGCACAGGTCGGGCATGACGCCGAAGCGCTCCTGGGCCCCTCCCAGTCCGACGCGGAACCCCGTCATCACCTCGTCGAAGATCAGCAGGATTTCGTGCTCGCTGCACAGCTCGCGCACCCTCTGCAGGAAGCCGGGATGCGGAAGCACCAGTCCCATGTTTCCCGGCACCGGCTCGAGGATCACCGCGGCGACGTTGCCGGGCCCGAGGTTTTCGATCGATTTCCTCAGAAGTTCGAGGTCGTTGAACTCGATGCTGGCGGTGAGGCGGGCGATATCCGCCGGGACTCCCGGGCTGCCGGCGATGCCGAAGGTGGCGACGCCGCTGCCGGCGTCGACCAGCAGGCTGTCGGAGTGGCCGTGGTAGCAGCCGTTGAACTTCAGCACCACGTCGCGCCCGGTGAACCCCCGGGCAAGGCGGACCGCGGTCATGCAGGCCTCGGTGCCGGAGTTGACCATGCGCACCTTCTCCACCGACGGCACCACCTCGGCGATCAGGGCGGCCATCTCCACCTCGATGTCGGTCGGGGCGCCGAAGCTGGTGCCGCGCCCGAGCACCCCTGCCAGCGCCTCGATGACGGCCGGCGGGCGGTGCCCGAGAATCATCGGCCCCCAGGAGCCGACGTAGTCGATGTAGCGCCTGCCGTCGGCGTCGACGACGTAGGGGCCGTCCGCCTCGCGGATGAAGAGGGGGTCCCCACCGACCGCCTTGAAAGCCCGCACCGGGCTGTTGACGCCGCCCGGGATCAGCTTCGTCGCGCGTGCGTACAGCGCCCTGGAATTGTCGTTCACTTTCCCTCCGCCTTGAAGGCCCGCACCGGGCTGTTGACGCCGCCGGGAATGAGCTGCGTCGCGCGTTCGTACAGCGCCCTGTCGTTCACTGCCGCTCCGATCTCATGGGAAATGCTGGTCCAGCTGTTCTAATGGTGGGCGATCCCGCGCCGCTGAAAGTAGCGCTGGTGGTACTCCTCGGCCCGGTAGAAGGGCTCCGCCGCGGTCACCTCGGTGACGATGGGGCGGCCGTGCCGACCGGATGCCTCCCGCTCTTCCTTCACCCGCTCCGCCGCGTCCCGCTGCTCCGGGGTGTGGTAGAAGATGGCGGAGCGGTACTGCGAGCCGAAGTCCGGCCCCTGCCTGTTGAGGGTGGTGGGATCGTGGATGTCGAAGAAGAGCTCGACGAGCCGCTCGTAGGAGACCTTCTCGGGATCGAAGTCGATCTCGACCACCTCGGCGTGGCCGGTGGTATCGCTGCACACCTGCCGGTAGGTCGGGTTGTCGGTGCGGCCACCGGAATAGCCGGAGGCGACGTCGACGACCCCGGGAACCTCGAGGAAGGCGGCTTCCACCCCCCAGAAACAGCCGGCTCCGAACATCGCTTTTTCAGTCATTGGAATCCCCTGCAGATTGGGCGGAACGAGTTGCGGGCGCTTCCCGGTCCGCGTTTTGAGCCCGGCGCTGCTGGGCCGGTATCGGCCGGCCGGTCCGCGCCCGCGGCCATGTGGGGAACTTTGGCCGCGAGCCGCGAAAAATCAACCCCGGGCCGGGGCCTGTTGCGGGCCGCGGAAGTTCACGCGGCGTCGCTCACGTAGTAAGGGGAGGGCACCGTCGGGTAGGCCCGGTATACGTGACGGAAAACGTCATCCACTCTCACTTGCACATCGTCATCCGTGTAGGTGTCGGGCGGCAGCCCGGTTACGTCGCTCCACAGGAAGTCCTGGATCTCGCCCTTGACCGCAGCCCTGGTCGCCTCCTTCTCGCGCCACTGTTCGACGCGGAGCTTCCCCTCTTTCAAGGTTCGCAGCAGCTCCATGGAGACCATCTTGATGCGGTTGATGTCGCGTGCCCCGAGATCCGGTTTCTGCAGAAGGTCGAAGATCGCCAGCGATTCCTCGTTCAATCCCGTATTGAAGGCCCGCTTTTCCTCCGCATCCAGCTCCTTCACGAGGTTGAGCAATGCCTCGAAGGTATGCTCGATGGTCACCCGGTCCTTCTCCCGGTTGTACTCTTTGACGATCTCCTCGAAATGCTTCTGGAAATCGGTCCGCAGCGGGTTGCAGGCCAGCAGGCGCCGGAGCCTCTCCTCCACTGCCTCCTTGAGGGACTGCACTGTCGTCCGCTTGGCGGGACTGCCCTCGAACTCCCGCTTGAGCCGGTCGAAGTCGATCAGGCTGATGTCCAACGGCTCCCGGGGACCCTCGCCAACGCCTTCCTGCCGCAGGTCGATAGCCTCGTCCACCACTCCGTGGAGGGCACGGATGATGTCGGTGATGTCGGCCTGCTCGCGGTCCTGCTGAAGGCTCCGGTACACGGCGTCGATGGCGTCGCGATCCCCCCGGTAGGCGTTAACGCCCCCCAGGTTGATGCAGGCCTTGAACTTTCTGAACACCTCGCGGCAGATCACCTCGAAGCGCTTGCGGGTCTCGTCGTTCTCGTTGGCCGCTTCCTTGCAGGCCACGATGGCCGCGTTGCGCTCGAAACCGGTCTTGCGGATGACGTCGTCGAGCGGCGCACGGCGTTCTTCGAGGAAAGAGCGCACCATGGCGATCGCTTCGGCGAGGCCGGCGAGCAGCTCCTTTCCCGGTTGCACAGGATCGATCTCTCCGCCGACGCCTCCTCCTCCACCTTCGTCGGCGGTACCGGCAAAGGTCGCCAGGGCCTTGCGCAGGTGCCTGAGGATGCCGCAATAGTCGACGATCAGGCCGTTGTTCTTGCCCTCGTTGACCCGGTTTGCGCGGGCGATGGCCTGCATCAGGGTGTGGGCCTTGAGCGGTTTGTCGAGGTAGAGCGTGGAGAGGCTGGGCACGTCGAAACCGGTCAGCCACATGGCGCAGACGATGGCGATGCGGAACGGGTGCTCCTCCGCCTTGAAGGCTTCGTCGACCGCCATCCGCTGCTTTCGGCGGAACTGCGGCTTGCTGCGCATCGACTCCGGCAGGTCCATACCATTCTTGATGAGCCTCCGGTGCGGGGTGATGTCCAGCTCCCACTTGCGGAACTTCGCCACCTCCCCCTGCTCTTCGCTCACCACCACGGCGATTCGGGTCTCCCGCATCCACTCGACCTGCCGCTGGAGATAAATCTCCTCCTGTTCGTCGTCAGTAAACTTCTGCTCCTCCTCCAGTTCCTCGATGCGCTCGTTCCAATAGCGCTCGATCAGCGCATGCATGCGCACACAGGTGATCTTGTCGATACAGACCAGCATTGACTTTCCGGTCTCCCAGGCCGCGGAATAGTGCTGCACGAAGTCCCGCGCTACCTGGTCGAGACGCCTGCCCGCGGTGACGACGTGATAGTCCCGCTTCAGGTCTTGCTCCAGGCGCTGCTCCACGTCGACGTCCTCGATGTCGAACTCATCCAGCTTGTCGGCGATGCGCTCGTTCAGGTCGCCGATGGCAACGCCCAGCTTGTCGCCGCGAGCGTCGTAGTAGAGCCGCACCGTGGCCTCGTCCTCCACCGCGCGCTGGAAATCGTAGGTCGACACGTACTCGCCGAAAACGCGCCGGGTGATCTCATCGTCGGTGAACAGCGGAGTGCCGGTAAAACCGATGTAACTGGCGTTGGGGATTGCGTTGCGCATGTTGAGCGCCAGCGTCCCGTACTGGGTGCGGTGCGCCTCGTCGGTGATGACGACGATGTCGCTGCGCATCGTGTAGCCGGCGCCCGGGTCCAGGTTGAACTTCTGGATCAGCGAGAAGACGTGGGACTTGTGCTCGGCCAGCAAGCGGCCGAGGTGCTTTCCGTCTGCCGCCCGGCAGGGGTCGCGGTCGTGATCCACCACGCCGCAGCCAGCGAAGGTCTTGTAGATCTGGCGGTCGAGATCTTCCCGGTCGGTCAGCACCAGGAAGGTGAAATTCCTTCCCACCTTGCGATGCACCTTGCGGGTGAACATCACCATCGAGTAGCTCTTGCCGGCACCCTGGGTGTGCCAGAAGACACCGAGCCGGCCCTGCCGCTTCTCGCGGTCGCGCACCGCTTCGACCGCCCTGTTGACGCCGAGGAACTGGTGGTTGCGAGCCAGGATCTTCCGCGTCTCACCCGAGGAATCGTCGAAGAGGATGAAGTTCTCCACCAGGTCCATGAAGTTGCGCTTGTCGCAGACCCCCTTGAGCAGCGTCTCCATGTCGACCACACCCGGCTCCTCCTCGGCCAGGCGCTTCCACTCGTGGAAGTGTTCCCAGCGGCTGGTGATGGAGCCGATCTTCGCCTTCTCGCCGTTGGCGAACATCACCACTGCGTTGTGGTGGAAGAGGTGGGGAATGGTGTCGCGGTAGTCGGAGTAGTTCCCCTCGAAGGCGGCCTTGAGGTCGCGGTGGATGTTCTTGCACTCGATGAACAGCAGGGGCAGGCCATTGACGAAGCCGACGATGTCGGCGCGGCGGCGGTAGAGATCCCCCTGCACCCACAGCTCGCGCACGCACAGGAAATGATTGTTGGCCGGCTCGGCGAAGTCGAACAGGCGCAGGAGGCGCGACTCCCGCTGGCCCTGATCGTTGTTAAAGGCGACCTGCACGCCGTCCCTTACCAGCTTGTACTTCTCACGGTTAGTGGCGACAAAGGTCTGGGAAGCGGAAACGGCGGTGATCTGCCGTACGGCGTCGTCGTACGCGGAATCGGACAGGCCGGGGTTAAGCTCCGCAAGTTTCCCACGAAGGGTCAGCTCCAGAACCATCTCGCGGTCCGAGCCACGGCCGAGCAGGCTGGTGGGGCCGAAGTCCTCGCGGTTGTAGGCGTAGATAGACTCCCAGCCGAGCCGCTGCTCCAGGTAATCGGCGGTGGTCTGCTGAACGAGGGTGTCCTCGGTATAGAGGATCGGGGTCATTCTCCTACCCGACCGGGATCGAAGGATCAAGTGCCGTTATATGTCGTATTCCAAAAGGACGTAACGAGGGCTTGCTGTTCCTACCTGTTTGGAATCCACGCGGATCTTCAAGGATCTGTTGAGAACCTGATTAATTTCCGCAGCATCTTCGATAGCGCGATCGATCCGGCCCGAGATCAATTCTCCTGTTTCATCTTCCAGAAATTCGAACGAACGACGGAAGGGCAATACCCCAATAATACGCCCTGTGATTTCCCGCACTTCTTCATGAATGTTCTCCGGACTCAGGCGGCCTTGGCTTCGTCGGACCTGGCCCACGTCCACAAACCGGAAAACATCGTCGTTGAATTCAACCGTGCATACCGCGTCTTGATCCGCCATCGTTCCCAGGAACCCACGCAGCGCCTCAAGCGCTCGCGGGTCGGCTTCGGAAACGGCATTCGCCAATACTTCGTCTGCTCCAACCGTAGCCTCAAGAATTTCCATTGTCTGGACAATTGCCGACTCGACCGGAGAGGATTCGGGAAAAAGGTCGTACCCGGCCTCTTCCAATTCGAAACCGAATGATCCTGATGCCGTGCCGGTTATCAGCAGGCGGTACTCCTCACGGTTGGGTATCGCACCACGCGACCCGAGCGGTGCATGTTGGCTGGCGCCCATGGTGGCAACCGTATTCGTAAATGCCTGAACGGCCTCCGCCCCGAAATCCGCGAAAATCCCATGGGATCCTGCGATGGGTTTTCCGCGAAAGGTCAGACACACCCGGGTGGGGTTTCTGGACGGCTCCGGCTGGGAAGCGAGTGCTTCCTCCACCTCCTTTTTGCGGAATTCCAGACCGGTTCGTTCGATCATATTTTCCGGAGGTAGCCTCTCGAGCAAATCATCCAGGGTGGTCCGCTCCGCCTGGAGCTGGTGGTACTCGCGTATGTTCACGGGTCGCCTCCTTGTTTTCTCATTTCATCAAGGTTGACCCTGGCCTCCTGGTCTTCAGATGGGGAAAGGTCAATCTGGAGATACCCTTTCCATTGACCATTGCGTCTATGAGACCAGAGACTGTACCAATATGTGGCTTGATCGACAACCAGCTCCACGGTAGCGCCATTCAACTGCACGAAATAAGCATCGACACGATAATTTTGTTTGGTATCCTCAGGACTGAAGATCCGGGACGCTGCCGTAAACAGCGTCTCCTGAGTCTCTTCTCCGGCCAGATGGAAGAAAGTGACGACGTCGATATCGCCTGGGTTACGACTTTCTATCGTCTCGATGTCTTCGAGGAAGCTGCCGTCGACCCATTGAAAACCATTCACAAGGCCAATTTGCGCCAGGGCAACACGGAAGTTCAGTAACCCCTCCACGAGGTCTTGACGAGGTGCGGTGTCCCC
Source organism: Candidatus Latescibacterota bacterium (assembly GCA_965223905.1). Classification (GTDB taxonomy): domain Bacteria; phylum Latescibacterota; class UBA2968; order UBA8231; family UBA8231; genus CBDCXV01. The sequence continues at coordinate 323,779 of CBDCXV010000009.1, read as the reverse complement.
GAACCGCAATACGAAATCCACGAGCCTTGCACGGTACGGAGAGCGGTCCCTCGACGCAGAGTCCGCAGAACTGATCGGTGGCAGGATACCCGAGGATTCCAATCCGGTATGGCAACGGTCTTGGCGCTCATACGCGCACCACTTCCATCTCCTGATAGTCCCCTGCGCCCTTTTTCTTTGTGCGGAACTTTTGAATCGCCCTATCTGCGCTGAATCGAAAAATAAAGCGCCGTGGAAACATCAGAAATCGACCGGCCGGGGCTGCAACCGAAGGCGCTCGAACTCTTCGTCATCCTGGGAAATCGCGAGCAGCAGATCTGCGAAAGTCTGTGGGTTCTCCTTCTCCAGGTGGTCATCGGGTTCCCAGGATACAAAGAACAAATCCTCATGGCTCTCCGCGCCGGTGTTGACTTCGGCATGGAATCGTCTGCCCGGCTGTAGCCGTTTCAGTATCTCACCCGGGACACCGTCATTGTCGATCCTGATCTTCTTGTGAACATCCCACGATGACACCACCGCGTAGAAACATCCTCGCTCGTGATCGACCTCCTCAACTCGAACAAGCGAACGCCACGGTCTCCTCGAGGGAAGGAATATGCCGCTCATCTCGGGTAACCGTTCAGTTCCCCTGGCAGGTTGGGGCGGGGGCGGAATGGTAGCAGGTTGACTATTAACGAATGGGGGAGTGGGTTGAAGGCAGCAGCGAGGGCGCCGGCTGCTTAGACACGGCGGCGTCACAGGCCATCCTGAGATAGTCGAGGACGTTGCGCTGCTGCTGGCGCAGGGTATCGCGCACCGTGAGCAGGCGCTCTACGAAACGGCTGCCTTCGGCACTGTGGGTGCCGAAGCTGGTGTGACGCCACAACACGCCATGGCGAAGGGCTCGTTCGGCGTCGTTGTTGGTCGGCTCGACGCCGGGCCGGCGTGCGAAGGTCCACAGGGCCGGCCCGAGGTCGAGGAGATTGGCGCAGGTGGCCGCCGTCTTGGCGTCGGCGAACTGCTGCCCATAGCACAAATGAAACCGAAAGCGCAGACACAAATCGTCGATATAGTCCTGGAAGCGGGCGCGGGACAGGGTACCGTCGCGGACTTGATGCCACCAGGTAAACAGCTGCTCGCTGCGGTCCAACAGGTGTTGACCGACGCGCTCGGCCTCTCCGCCCCGGGCCACGAACTCCTCGAAGGCGCGCCGCAGGTGAGCCCAGCAGACTTGCCGGCGTCGCAGCGGCAGATGCGCGTAGGCCGAATAGCGATCGCAGCCGACCACCGCCCGGTTATCCGCACCCAGCATCTCATCGACCCCGTCGCGGTTACGTCTTTTGCGGATGGAGAACACGGTGACGCCGTCCGTCACCGCGGTCCACAACCAGGCCTTGGCGCGGCGCTGGCGCCAGCCGGTCTCGTCGACGTTGACGATGCCCTGTCGGCGAACGAAGGCGCGCGCCTCCTCGACCGCACCCGCCAGGGCCGTGGCCACTTCCTGTTCCAGCCGGCTGACGGTACCCAGCGACACCTCCAGGCCGAAGGCGTCGGACAACAGCGCCCGGATGTTGCGCTTGCTCAGCCGGTAGGCCCCGGCCAACAGGCCGACCCAGGCTTGCACGCTGGGACCGAAGGTGTGCCGCGATACGCCCTCGGGCCAACCGGCTTCGGTCAGGCGGTCGCAGTGACCGCAGCGCAGGGTGTGCAACTGATACTCGATGACCTCGGCCCGCACCGGCGGGATGACGACTGCCTGGTGACGCTGCGGATGGGGATCGTCTCCCGTCAACAGGTGCCCGCATCCGTGGCACGTACTCGGCTTGACGGGGATCAGTTCGTCCACCTGCTCCACCGATACCCACGAGCGGCCGTGTCCTTCGTGCCCGGGCTGTCCGCCCGGCGAGCGCCCCGAGGATCGGCGTCGGGAGGCGTCGGTGCGAGGCGAGGAGGAAGCGCCCGATTCCGACGAGGCGGCCCGGGCACCGCGGCGGGCCAATTCCCGCTCCAGCTCGGCGATCCGCGCCGTCTGTTGTTCCACGATTTGCTCGAGCTGGACAATGCGCTGACGCAAGTCGCCTTCGGAAATCGCACTCTCAGGGGGTCTCTTCATGGGGTCGCCGTATCCAGGGAAATCTGCAACACACAACCGATTCCCGAAGATACCGACGAACCCCAAAACCCGCGTAGGTATTTCTTTATATGCTCAAACTACTGCAGGGGGGACTGAACGGTTACTTTTTCCCAAGCCCCAATGAGCGCGTCAGGCTCCGAACTGTTGGTTTTGAGGAAAGCCGGGATGTACCTCAGACAGTCGCGGCGGATTGTAACGCCGGCATCGGTGTAGGTGGTACAGAGCGTAGCCGGTATGCCAGCCTTGTAGCATTCCGCCACAAGGACATCCCCATCGCAGGCGGCGTAATCGTGCTTCTTAAGGCGATAGTCGCAGACTACGGCATCGGAAGATTCCACGCGGCCTAGAAAGGAATCTGGACCCCCAACAGGTCCCTGGATCTTAACCGGCTCCAAACCCAACTCCTCGACGGGATAGCCGTAGGCATTACGTGCTGCCGGTTCATCGTCTACAATCAGGACCCTGCCAACCTCTCTGTCATGGATCCACACGGGCTATGCTCCAATTGGGGGCCGGGGCAATTCTGCTTCCTGTCCAATACGGCCAACAGATCCATGCCCCTTGCCGTAACACGGTACTTCTCCTCCCTGGTTCGGGGCTTGTCGGGGATGTTCATCCGAGGCAACCCAACTTCAAGCAAGGACGTGAGTTTTTGGTTCTTGAACTTGGTGAGGGCCTGTTTCACCAAAGCACCGTCAACTCCGTTATGCCCTGCTCAGATCAGACGATAAGCAGAAACGATTTCTTCCTTAATCAACCCTTTATGACCAAACCGTTTAGGAGCAAGTAATCTATCGCTGATTGGATCGCTGAATCGATCGAAGAGCGTGAAGCCCTTTTCTTCCAGAATCGTGTGTAGAACGTTCCAAGTCAAAATTCTAAGACCTCCAACGAGGTTGTCCCCGCATACAACCACCAGGCAAGCATTGTGCTCTAATGTCTCTTTTACCACGTCAAAGGCATTACTCATATCGTAAAGATATCGATGAACAACTGCGCAGAGCCGAGGGGAGTTGGCTTTTAAACCACTTAGTTCGGGTAACAATGCGTAGTCTCTCTCGATGGATGCCTGGGGTACTTTCTCCAACAACTGCCCACGCTCCGTCCCTACGAAGCGTTCTCGAAGGCTACTCACTTTTAAGGGCAGGATTCCTTCCAATAGGTACAGTTCAAGCTTAAAATTCCGGAAATAATCTTGCGCATTTATGTAGGGTGGAGAGGTGATAGCATGTGAATGTTTACCTAAACTACGGAACTGACGACCCGGTCCGCAAACATCGGCGCAAACGAAACGAAACCGAGTGTCCTCTTGCTGATCGGCACCATAGAGTACTGAAAGCTGCCCCAACAGTTCGAGGATGACTCGATTCGGATCGAAGTGCAGGCCAGACCTTGAACTTCGGGCTTGCCGTGAGATAAAAGGTTTTGGGCTGCGCTGGTCAGCTCTGGAGCAAAGCCTAACGGCAAGGGTGAAGCTGAGGAGGACAGCCCAACCTTCGGGGCTATTTCTGAGCGGAATATTCTTAGACGCGGCTCTCAATCGCTCGAACTTGTTGAGTGTACCCGGCGTAAACCAGTAGTTCTTTCTATTCCAATCAACCGGTAATGGATGGCGTGTTCCCTGTGCCTCCGCGATCCACGTTCTGGTAAGTTTTAAAGCAAGAGCAGGATCAAATCGTTGGATCTTCACGCGACAGAACAATTCTGAGATGGGATTAAGATCAATCCCGGAAACGGAGATTCCAGCTTGCTTAGCCGCAACGAGGATCGCGCCGGATCCGCAAAAGGGATCAATAACGGAGTCAGCTTCAGAGGCATAAAGATGAACTAGGCGATGGGCCAGTTTGGATACCATTTTTCCCGGGTAGCGATCTAGTCTCGTTGCCAACTTCATTTTTCTTCGGCCTTCTTTAGCACCCAGGTCTTACCGGGCGTCTTAAGTAATTGTTATAGCGCAATTCAGGTGCGTATGTGTATATTTTACAGTAAGTTGCTTTCTTTTTCCGCATCCCCTGCGGCGCGCTCCCCTGATTTCAGAAAGAAGGGGAGCGATGAGTGCGATTCTCTCTCTGGAAGTTTTTCAGGAGCGGCAGAGTCAGGACCGCTTTCGAAGCCGGGCGCATGAAGCCTTGGACCAATGGCTGGATCGGGTGGAGACGCAAATGAGCGCGCGCGGATCTTGTGCGCCGACGTTGCTGGAGATCACCGCGGCGATGTCTCAAGAGCGCTCCGGGCTCACCGCGGCCTTGGTGGAAGCCTTCGTCGAACGCCGCCACGGCCATTTCCTGGCCCAGGAAGAGGCGGCCTGCCCCAAGTGCAAAGGCCTGCTGCGAGCGCGCCCGTCTCGCTCGCGCACGGTGGAGACGCTGCTCGGGCCGGTGACCTTGGAGCGTCCCTATTTCTACTGCGTTGGCTGTCACCACGGGTTCTATCCGCTGGACGAGGCCCTGGGCCTGTCGGCGCAGCGCAAGCAGTGGGACGTGCAGCAGGCCGGGGTCAAGCTGGGGCTGGAGATGCCCCACCGGCGCGCCGCCGAACTGTTGGACGAGCTCACCGACGCGTCGATGAGCGATTGTGTGATTCACGAGGTGCTGCAACAGACCGGGTCGTTGGACGTGCTGCAGGTGTGTCCGGACGCGGCCGATATCCAGGATCGCATTGCGCAAGCCGCCGCCGGTCGCAAGTGGCGGCCGATCGTGGTGTTGGCCATCGACGCGGCCGACGTGCCCAGTCGTCCCCAGACCGCCAAAGGCACCCGTCCCGGACGCAAGAAGAGCCGGGCTCGGCGAAGGCGTTGGCAGGGGGAATACCACGAAGCCAAGGGCTTTCGCTTCTACCTGATAGACGATGAGCGCATCGAGCAGCTGATCTCCTGGCACCAGATGGGCAACGAACAGGCCTTCGGCGCGGCCTTGCGCCAGGTCAAGGAGGCGGGGCTGATCCCGGAGGATCAGGTGCGCTTGTGTGCCATCGGAGATGGCGCTCCGTGGATCTGGAAGTGGGTGGAAGAGCTGTTCCCGAGCGCCCGTCAGATCCTCGACTACTACCATTGCAGCAGCTACCTGCACGCGGTGGCCGAGGCCCAATACGGCGCCGATGCGGCGCGTGCTGCCCATTGGCTGGAAGCGACCCTGGCGCGCCTGTTCTGCGGCGAGGGCAGCGGCGTGGTCTGGGGTCTGCAGCGCATGCAGCCGCTCTCGGAAGAGGCCGGAGAGGCCATCGGCACGGCCTTGACCTACCTGCAAAAGCGACTGCACCAGGTCGATTTCGGCAGCCATCGCAAGGGCGGATACCCGATCGGGTCGGGGGCGATCGAATCGGCGCATCGCTTCATCGGCCACGTTCGTCTGAAACGGTCGGGCGCTTGGTGGTATAAGGAAAACAGCAACGCCATTCTGGCCCTGCGCTGCGCCTTGTACAATGGAACGCTTGACCGGGTCTTTCAGCAGTACCGAGAAAACCTGAAAACAACCACCGAAACCGTAACAATCAGCTAAGACACCCGTCTTACCGAATCCTCTAGAATAAAAGGCGTGATTGTGTCGCTGCGGACTGGCATAAACAATTGCTGGTGGATCCTCTGCCTTCCTAACGTAGTTATAGACACCGAGGGTCTGTGGTTTGGTTCCAAGGGGGGAGACAATGCGCGCAAAATCGCCTCTTGCAGAACTTCCCAGGACATTTGTGAGAGTCTCGTCTGTGGCGTCTGGATCGAGTGCATCGATTTTGAGCACGGCTTGTTCTCCAACCAAAGACAGAAGATCTCTATTAAATTGCTCTGTCCTTCCCGCCCATTCTGATCGATATGGGGGGTGGGGAACGGCCAAGGTGGTTTTCATTGGTTGGATATGTTCATAGACCGCCATGGCCCTATCGCCTTCATACCCCAAAAACATTATTAGGTGCACGGGTCTACTGAGATCTGGACAGGCGGAAAAACCGGGAGTTTGTTGAAGGGAAGCGAGTCCAAATGAGAGGGGAATGTGCTCAGAAATCAAATATTCACTTGGTTCACTATACACGACATATAGTGGATTCCAGAGATCATAGTCATCAAGCCATCTCAACATCATGAGCAAATGCCTTTTTGTGAAAACGGATATATCTATTACGATAGCCTTGGTGTCGGAGCGGTATATAGAGTGCTGAAGATTTTCCATATTGTCGCGCAAACTACTGACTGCGTCGGCTTCGGTAAATTGAAGGGTCGTCACCCGGGAAGCGATTTTCCGAAACTCTGATTCCATATGGCTATGGTTCTTTTCACGGATGGGATTATCGTCATCGTAGTGAAAGAGATTCACTTCACTCGGCAACCAACCCTGGGTAGAAATAAGTAGGCCTTTGCATCTGGCCTCGTGGCTTGAACATGTAATTAGGACTGCCCCATCAGGCAAAATTCCTTGGGTTAGCAGCCGTTTCACTTTTGTCTTCCCGGTTGAAGGACCAAACTCTCTTGTGTGGCTGGGTCTTTTGCGGGCTTCGCTACAGTGTTCTTTAATTCTCGAATCGCTTGAGCCCTCTTTCCAGGGGCGTCTTAAGTAATTGTTATAGCGCAATTCAGGTGCGTATGTGTATATTTTACAGTAAGTTGCTTTCTTTTTCCGCATCCCCTGCGGCGCGCTCCCCTGATTTCAGAAAGAAGGGGAGCGATGAGTGCGATTCTCTCTCTGGAAGTTTTTCAGGAGCGGCAGAGTCAGGACCGCTTTCGAAGCCGGGCGCATGAAGCCTTGGACCAATGGCTGGATCGGGTGGAGACGCAAATGAGCGCGCGCGGATCTTGTGCGCCGACGTTGCTGGAGATCACCGCGGCGATGTCTCAAGAGCGCTCCGGGCTCACCGCGGCCTTGGTGGAAGCCTTCGTCGAACGCCGCCACGGCCATTTCCTGGCCCAGGAAGAGGCGGCCTGCCCCAAGTGCAAAGGCCTGCTGCGAGCGCGCCCGTCTTGCTCGCGCACGGTGGAGACGCTGCTCGGGCCGGTGACCTTGGAGCGTCCCTATTTCTACTGCGTTGGCTGTCACCACGGGTTCTATCCGCTGGACGAGGCCCTGGGCCTGTCGGCGCAGCGCAAGCAGTGGGACGTGCAGCAGGCCGGGGTCAAGCTGGGGCTGGAGATGCCCCACCGGCGCGCCGCCGAACTGTTGGACGAGCTCACCGACGCGTCGATGAGCGATTGTGTGATTCACGAGGTGCTGCAACAGACCGGGTCGTTGGACGTGCTGCAGGTGTGTCCGGACGCGGCCGATATCCAGGATCGCATTGCGCAAGCCGCCGCCGGTCGCAAGTGGCGGCCGATCGTGGTGTTGGCCATCGACGCGGCCGACGTGCCCAGTCGTCCCCAGACCGCCAAAGGCACCCGTCCCGGACGCAAGAAGAGCCGGGCTCGGCGAAGGCGTTGGCAGGGGGAATACCACGAAGCCAAGGGCTTTCGCTTCTACCTGATAGACGATGAGCGCATCGAGCAGCTGATCTCCTGGCACCAGATGGGCAACGAACAGGCCTTCGGCGCGGCCTTGCGCCAGGTCAAGGAGGCGGGGCTGATCCCGGAGGATCAGGTGCGCTTGTGTGCCATCGGAGATGGCGCTCCGTGGATCTGGAAGTGGGTGGAAGAGCTGTTCCCGAGCGCCCGTCAGATCCTCGACTACTACCATTGCAGCAGCTACCTGCACGCGGTGGCCGAGGCCCAATACGGCGCCGATGCGGCGCGTGCTGCCCATTGGCTGGAAGCGACCCTGGCGCGCCTGTTCTGCGGCGAGGGCAGCGGCGTGGTCTGGGGTCTGCAGCGCATGCAGCCGCTCTCGGAAGAGGCCGGAGAGGCCATCGGCACGGCCTTGACCTACCTGCAAAAGCGACTGCACCAGGTCGATTTCGGCAGCCATCGCAAGGGCGGATACCCGATCGGGTCGGGGGCGATCGAATCGGCGCATCGCTTCATCGGCCACGTTCGTCTGAAACGGTCGGGCGCTTGGTGGTATAAGGAAAACAGCAACGCCATTCTGGCCCTGCGCTGCGCCTTGTACAATGGAACGCTTGACCGGGTCTTTCAGCAGTACCGAGAAAACCTAAAAACAACCACCGAAACCGTAACAATCAGCTAAGACACCCCTTTCCAGGTTCAAGGAAACGCTGTAAGTGCCTGCACTTCACGTTCGTTCTCCAGCGAAGTCGTGGGCTGATTTGGAGGACAGGGGCATAAACTCGACAAATATTGAATTCTGTGGGTTGAGGATCGGACCCGTGCTTAGGCTTGAATGCAGGAAGCCCCTCCTTGGTTTGAAACACCCCCTCTCCTTCCCCAACCGCAAGGATATGTTTCAACGTTTCCATGGTGGTTTTTTCCAACATCTCAGGATCCTCTATCGTCAGTCGAGCAGCCTCCGGTTCGCTTGTGTGCTTGAGCAATTTGTGCCTTAAACAATCACCGAGGTCCAGGAGGAAATACCGCAGCTCCTCACCGTGACGCTCTACATTTTTGCTGAGCGTCGTAAGGTTATGCTGAGAGACGATATGGACAGCCCTGGATTGTTGGTCTGGTGGAATTGTTAGAATTCCCTTGGGCGGTGAATTGCCCCCGAAGGTAAGATGGTAGCCAACACTCAGAAATTCTTGAAAATAGCGGATAACTCCAGATCCTAAAAGCGCGAGCTCTTTGAACCCGGCAAACCGCTTCTCAGCATGCCGGCCACGCCTTCCAAGAAGGACCCGATACGTCGCTGCTTCACCATAGTAGGTTCTCTTTTCCCGCTGCTCCTTAGTTGGCAAATTCTCAAATTCATCGAGGCTGATCTTTTGGAGTCTAACCAGTTCTTCTATCCATAAGGACTCATCGACTTCGGAATCGCAAAAGTGAGGGAGAAGTTTATCCACATCAACGGAGAGGGAACTTTCAAGCATAGCCATGTTTGTTACGATGTGGCGCAGTAGTTCATGGTAGGCCTTTCTTTCCGCTGTGTCTTCAAGGTTGTACACCAATGGTACTCTCGTATAGTCGTGTATCTCTTGTAATTCTTGCCCAGTCGTGGTTCCTGGGATATCTCCGCTTGCAAGCTTCTTTGCAATTTTGATTGAAATATGTGGAGGACCTAGTTTGACCAGGCTATTTACTATCCGTCTCTGATATGGGAAAAGGTTCTCATACTCATCAAGCAATACAACAAAAATCGACTCTTCAAGGGATGGGGTGTGGTGTCGTAATAAAGCTATGATACGTTTCAGTTGTTCCAAGTCCAGAGTAGCTATCGGTACCGAGACGGATTCCTCATAAATGAACTTACGGCGGATAAAATTAGCCAGCCGTTTGTGCATATCGGAGAGTTTGACTTGCAATTCGACGAAGGAAATAGGCTTTTCTCCCTTAGATTCGAACAGCAGTTCGTCGGCTGCTTCGCAGAAATTCCGTTCAACAAGTCCGTCGCGATTGACCAAATTGTGTTCGACGCAATATACCAGTTCGGATAACAAACTCTCCATTATCTGTAGATACAATTCTTGGGCACCCACGTCTACGAGAACGTCGGTGTTAATTGTTGAATTTAGGTGATCATCCTCGAAACGGACCCCTGCATTACAGATCGCCCCGCGGGTAAGTTTCAAGTAAAAACCGAAGCGTTGGGGGGCACTTCTTTCACTGGGACTCCGTTGTAAAAAATTGCGCGCCCTTAACGACAGCAATAGCATCGATTTACCCGTTCCTCTCGATCCTTCTAGAATGCACGGTTTCATATCCTCGAGCGCTCCCACTTTTATGGCCTCTGGTAGCGCGAATGTCTTTGCGTGAAGCTCTGGCTGGTTCTCGAAAAATTCGGCTCTAAGGTGTCGAAAGGGATTTTGTGAGTTGGGTGTGAAAGCCTCGGCAACCAACGACGAGGTTGTCTGTTCGCTAAATAGTTCGCCGCAAATGTCTTCCACTAACCTTCTTAGAGATTCTTGATCTCCTTTCTCTAGCATTCCATACACCTTTGGACCAAGCAAAGGTGGTATCGGGGTATCGTCCAGGCGGACGACAATACATCTCCCCCCAGACTGAGCGACTTGGTTCCAAACTGCGGCATCGATTTCGAGGTTCTGCCACTTCGCATTAGGGGTATGCTCTGAGAAGAGAATAATGACTGCAGCCGCATCCGCGATTCCATCATTCATAAAGGAAATGGCATTGTCTCCAAGACTAAGTACCTGGGTGTCGATCTTGGTCTCATGGCCGGCATTACGCAGATGTTCTTCTAACTCAGTAGCAATTTCCCCATCCTCCGCAGCATGTGAAATGAAAATGTGTTTGATACTCATATTCTTCCAGATTTCTTTATTAGGGTGGAAAACTGTTTGAGCAGCCCTACCACGGAACAGGGATTGGCAATTATTTATTCAGCGGGCAAAAAGGATGAAAAGGTACCCCTGCTTCATGTCTCCATCTTTCCACAAATTAGCCGTGGCAAGATGATAGATCGAGCTTTGACTAGCTTCCTTAATTGAGTAGAAAGGATGTCGATTTGCTTTAAAGTCGGCGATATGACGCCTCCGAATCTTTTTATTGATCTACTATCAGGAACTAAAAATGGAATCAGCTTAAAAGTGTCTCGTATGATCGCATCGAAAATCGCGCCTACTGCACGGCTACGAAATTGGTCGATGTTTTCCTCTAGTGCGAAGTACAGGAATTCCTGATCCAGCGGTGGCTTGGCCACCAGAGCATAGCATGATTGATTCATTGCCATATTTGTCTGGGCGAGGTTAATTTTTCCAACTGTTCCTCGTGCGGTAATAAAAATGGTGTCCTTTGGATAAAGCCTACTGTTACAATTACGTAACCCCTCTTCCGTAATCGTTCTTTCTGTTCCGAAAACGTATGGGTAATCTGTGGTATCCTTTGACGTAAAGAAGGGAATCTCACCACCCCAATAATCCGGCACACCCACCTTAGGGGTTCCCCCACTCATGACATCCATCACATCAAGGGCACTCTTCCTCTCCCAGCCCTTATGCACCCCGTCCTTGACCTGGACATACTCATGTCCGGGGAAGCGAAGGTGGATAAACCACTCCTTGTAGAGCAACCGCGCCGCCTTCTTCAACAGCTGAATCCGGCGCCGATTGATTTCGATCAAATCGTCGTAGGAGGAAAGGATAGAAACGATTCGCCGCTGCTTCTTGATACCTGGAACAATAATCTTGACCCGGTAAATTCGTTCCGGAGCCGTATGTCTAACTTTCGTACCGCTTGCGCTAGCGCTGATTTGCCCACGAACTTCTCTGGTGTTGAAGAGGTAGTAGAGAAAGTTTTTGTCCAGGATCCTGCTTTTTGTATTCTGGATTAAGCCCAGACGTTGGTTGTGGAGGTATTTCCCACTTTCCGGAACCAAGGCAGAACTTCCAAGAAGACCAGGGCCCTGTTCCGTCATTGCGACGATGAGGTCTCCTTCCTTCAACACATACCCCTCCGGAATATCCCCCACATAGAATCGATCCTTACCAGCTCGCACACGGAATCCACCCGCTTCGTTGAAGTTGCCGGGAGTTAGGACAACGAATTCCCCGGTATCAGAGAAATACTGACTCTTGAATGCAAAACCGTGCTTCACCTTGATTGCATCACCAAGCCTGATTTCGTGCCAACTCATTCCTCCTCGACTCCCCAAAGGCTACCTGGTATTGCCCATCATCAAACAATCAAAGGATTTGTGCAAGCAACCTTAAATGACGGCTTGGTCATTATTGTGGGCATTGCCGGGAAGATCTCCCCAGAACCGCCTGACCACAGGTTGGTTCGCTTCTTCATACCCCCAGCTCCTCGAAGTTCTTCCTGATCTTCTCCGCCAGCACCACTGCCTCGGCATTGAGGTCTTCCAGCTCAAGGTGGATCTCCCGCAAGGGCGTCTTAAGTAATTGTTATAGCGCAATTCAGGTGCGTATGTGTATATTTTACAGTAAGTTGCTTTCTTTTTCCGCATCCCCTGCGGCGCGCTCCCCTGATTTCAGAAAGAAGGGGAGCGATGAGTGCGATTCTCTCTCTGGAAGTTTTTCAGGAGCGGCAGAGTCAGGACCGCTTTCGAAGCCGGGCGCATGAAGCCTTGGACCAATGGCTGGATCGGGTGGAGACGCAAATGAGCGCGCGCGGATCTTGTGCGCCGACGTTGCTGGAGATCACCGCGGCGATGTCTCAAGAGCGCTCCGGGCTCACCGCGGCCTTGGTGGAAGCCTTCGTCGAACGCCGCCACGGCCATTTCCTGGCCCAGGAAGAGGCGGCCTGCCCCAAGTGCAAAGGCCTGCTGCGAGCGCGCCCGTCTCGCTCGCGCACGGTGGAGACGCTGCTCGGGCCGGTGACCTTGGAGCGTCCCTATTTCTACTGCGTTGGCTGTCACCACGGGTTCTATCCGCTGGACGAGGCCCTGGGCCTGTCGGCGCAGCGCAAGCAGTGGGACGTGCAGCAGGCCGGGGTCAAGCTGGGGCTGGAGATGCCCCACCGGCGCGCCGCCGAACTGTTGGACGAGCTCACCGACGCGTCGATGAGCGATTGTGTGATTCACGAGGTGCTGCAACAGACCGGGTCGTTGGACGTGCTGCAGGTGTGTCCGGACGCGGCCGATATCCAGGATCGCATTGCGCAAGCCGCCGCCGGTCGCAAGTGGCGGCCGATCGTGGTGTTGGCCATCGACGCGGCCGACGTGCCCAGTCGTCCCCAGACCGCCAAAGGCACCCGTCCCGGACGCAAGAAGAGCCGGGCTCGGCGAAGGCGTTGGCAGGGGGAATACCACGAAGCCAAGGGCTTTCGCTTCTACCTGATAGACGATGAGCGCATCGAGCAGCTGATCTCCTGGCACCAGATGGGCAACGAACAGGCCTTCGGCGCGGCCTTGCGCCAGGTCAAGGAGGCGGGGCTGATCCCGGAGGATCAGGTGCGCTTGTGTGCCATCGGAGATGGCGCTCCGTGGATCTGGAAGTGGGTGGAAGAGCTGTTCCCGAGCGCCCGTCAGATCCTCGACTACTACCATTGCAGCAGCTACCTGCACGCGGTGGCCGAGGCCCAATACGGCGCCGATGCGGCGCGTGCTGCCCATTGGCTGGAAGCGACCCTGGCGCGCCTGTTCTGCGGCGAGGGCAGCGGCGTGGTCTGGGGTCTGCAGCGCATGCAGCCGCTCTCGGAAGAGGCCGGAGAGGCCATCGGCACGGCCTTGACCTACCTGCAAAAGCGACTGCACCAGGTCGATTTCGGCAGCCATCGCAAGGGCGGATACCCGATCGGGTCGGGGGCGATCGAATCGGCGCATCGCTTCATCGGCCACGTTCGTCTGAAACGGTCGGGCGCTTGGTGGTATAAGGAAAACAGCAACGCCATTCTGGCCCTGCGCTGCGCCTTGTACAATGGAACGCTTGACCGGGTCTTTCAGCAGTACCGAGAAAACCTAAAAACAACCACCGAAACCGTAACAATCAGCTAAGACACCCTCCCGCAAAGCCTCCTTGAAATCAAAATCCTCGTCCTCCTCCTCTGGAGCGACCCCGACGTAGCGGCCCGGAGTCAGACTCCAGTCGTTGGCCTCGATCTCGGCACGGTCCACCAGCTTGACCAGCCCTTCCACGTCGCGCAACTCGCCCTCGGGGAAACGCTCCGTGAGCCAGCGCGCCTGCCGGTGCAAGTAGCGCACCTGTTCGAGCTGCTCGATGGCCTGCCGGAGGGCATCGTCGACGGCCTTGCGGGCCCGGGTAATGCCGCGGCCGTTCCAGGCGTCGCTCGCCTTCGCGTCCTCCCCCTGCTCGCAGGTCTCGATCAGACGCGCGGCAATCTTGTAGAGCTGGTCGGCCTGCCCGGCAAGGTCGTGGCTGCTCTCAGCCAGGGGTGCGAACCGCTCTACCAGCTTGTTCAATCCGGCCCTGCTGCCGGGAGTCCGCTCCCACTGTTCCTCCGCCTTGGCGGCCCGAGCCTGGAACCTCCTGAGGATGCCTCCGAACTGCTTCTGCTCCTGCGCCAGCTCGGCGAAGATTTCGGCGTGCGGGCCGATCCTCGGCCGGGTCTTCAGGAACGGGGTCAGCTCCTTCCGAAGCGCGGCGACGGCTTCCATGAACTCCGGCAGGGGCCGGCAGGTCCTGCCGTTTACGCTCACTCCTTCGTAACAGGCCCTTCCATTCTCGGCAACGTCCCACAGGTACTGGGAGACAAGGTCGAGATAGCGCGCCGTTTCGCCCCGGTAGAGCCAGACGATGGCCAGCAGGTTCTGCTCCTGCTCGGGGGTGAAGTCGTAGATCTTGCGGGTGACCTTCCGATAGACATTGCGGGCGTCGATCATCAGCACCTTGTCGCGGAGCTCCCCGGGCTTGTCGCGATTGAGGAACCACAGCTCGCAGGGCACGGTGCGGGTGTAGAAGAAGTTGGAGCGCACCGCGATCATCACGTCGACGTCGCCGGACTCGATCAGCTTCCGCCGCACCTGCGCCTCGCCGCCGCCGGCGCTGGAGGCCTGCGACGACATGACGAAGCCGCCCCGCCCCTTCTCGTTCAGGTAGCTGTAGAAGTAGCTGATCCAGACGTAGTTCCCGTTGGAGACCTTCTCCTTCTTGTTGACTCCGGGCAGGCCGAACGGCAGGCGCGGGTCGGTCTCGACCTTGTCGGCGTCGATCTCGTCGACGTTGAAGGGGGGATTGGCCATCACGTAGTCGGCCTTTCCCACCATTTGATGCGGATCCTCGTAGTAGGTGATCGCCTGCCGGATGTCCCCCTCGAGGCCGTGGACGGCGAGGTTCATTCGGGCGATGCGGATGGTGGTGGCGTTCTTTTCCAGTCCGCGGAAGGTAAGCCGCTCGGCAGGGCTGCTGCCGTGCTCCTCCACGGTGCGGGCGCTTTGGACGAACATGCCGCCGGAACCGCAGGCCGGGTCGAGCACGGTGCCGCGGTCGGGGTCGAGCACATGGGCGATCAGCGAGACCAGCGACACGGGGGTGAAGAACTCACCGTCGTCGTGGGCTTTCAAATCCGCAAACTTGGTCAGGAAATACTCGTAGATGCGTCCGAAGACGTCGCCCGAAACCTGCTTCAGCTCGTCGGGGTTGAGCGTGCGCAGGAGCTGGCCGAGAACGTCGTTGTCAAGCTCCTGGTACTCGGCCTTGGGAAGGGCGCCGCGCAGGCTGTGGTAATCCTCCTCGATGGAGTCCATCGCCGCGATGACGGCCTTGGCGCGGTCCTCGCCGTCCGGCAGGCCAACCAGGTTGTCGAATTGGGCCTCGGGCCGCAGGAAGATGGCGCTCTGGCGGGAATAGTCATCCCTGGTCGGCGCCCGTTTCCTGCCGCCCCGGGTCGGCAGGCTGGCTTCGACTTTGTCCTTGACCGCCAGGTAGCGGCTGTAGGCGTGGCGCAGGAACACCAGGCCCATGACCGGCAGGAAGTACTCGTTGCTGGCGTAAGGGGAGTTTGCCCGCAGCGTGTCCGCCGCTTCCCAGAGGCGCTTCTCGATGGCGTCGATATGTTCGAGTTGGGGCATGAGTGTTGTCAGGGGGAGAGGCTCACTTGGCTGACTCTTCGAGCGCCGATCTCCCGGCTGGCGTAATCCGGTACTTCTGAAGCCTGCTGCCCGGCTTGTCCGGGACCGTGTACGCAATACGCCTGTCACGCACCAGGTTGCGGATCACTCTGTTGAGGCCGGCCGACACGGATTGGTGTCCCAAACCATCAGCTATGGCGGATCTCGAAAGAGGTTCTTCGATCAGTAGCGCCAGGACGCGCAGTTCCAGTGACTCTGGCCCTGACTCTGGCCCTGACTCTGGCCCTGACTCTGGCCCTGCATGGACTTGGGCCCTGACATGCGCGGTGACTTGCTCACCGATTTGTGCGGACGGCCTTTGAAAGGTCATGGTCACCCAGTGCTCGGATACCTCGATCACCGGTTCCGCCACCCCGTAGTCGCGGCACTCCTGTCGAATGCGCCTGATTCCGCTGCCGATCTGCTCCACCATCCCCATGCGGTGAAACATCCCGAACAGCAACCGGTTCCGCGGCACGCTCTTGACGCCCAGATCCTCTTCGCGCATTCCTGCGGGCAACCCGCCCGGCGTCACGATTTCCAACCGGTCGTGGAACACGTACATCTGTACGTTGGCGGTAGATCGATAGTCCCGGTGCGCGATGGCGTTCACCAATGCTTCGCGAATCGCGTCCTCGGGCAGCTCCAGACGCTCATCCCTGCCGCGAACGTGCGGCATCAGCGCCGTGTTCAGCTTGGCCTGTGCGTAGGCCACACAATCCTCGTAGATCGAGTAGAGATCGCCGGTGAAGTTCTTGAGATCGAGAATGTGCGTCTTGGTCACCCCCCGCAGCAGGGCGCAGGTCACCCCTGCCTGCAAGCTGTACCGGGTGATATCGTCCGCCAGCAGCCACGCTCCGGCGTGGGTCATCTTTCCATCAACGACAAGATGCAGGTTTTCCAGCGCCGTCAAGGGTTCCATGTCGTCCGGAATGCGAGTCCGCCCGGCGAATCGAGACCACGCTTCCGGCGTCAGATCGCGCTGGAGATCGAAGCGCTGGCAAGGCGTCTCGTCGAAGCGAATGAGTCCTTCCTTGTAGAAGAACTCCCGGATTTCGTCGCGGGACATTTGCTGAGAATTGGCGCCTTGGCGGATGTAGAACCTTCCGCCGAAGGAATAGGGCTTTCCGTGCTGTTCGGGCACGGTCACGCAGAGCACGTCGCCGGCGGATTCCACTTCGACCGCAATCGGTGGCTCCGCCGAACGCGCGGTAGACTGGACCTGCGATTTCAGCTTGTTGTGGTTCCCAATGCCTACGGTCTCCCCTTCGTTCGTCACGCCGAGCAGAATTACGCCGCCCGTGGAATTCGCGAAGGCGCAGATTTCGGTGCCCAGGTCGGAGGGGAAAGAGCGCTTGAACTCCGTTGTGAAGCCTTCGCCGAGGGTGATCAGGCTGAGGAGGGTTCTTTCATTCATAACGGGTACTCATCTGTCCAACTCCACCAACAGGTCCCTGTCCCTTGCCATCACTCGGTACTTCAGCTTGCTGTCCGGGACGGTAATCTCCAGCAGAGCTCCCGGCAAAGTTCACATCCCCGCTCAGGTCTGCTCCGTAACGGCAAGCCGGATAATTTCCAGCATGAATACGATGAAGGGCGTGCTCTCCCCCGGCCGCCGAGCTCTCACGGATAGCCGCATAGTAGTCGCTCTGGCGGGCGTGCACGAGGCTCTCCACCGGAAGATGAGCGAACAGGTCCCGCCAGTGCGTCAGGATCAGCGTCTGCCACAGCCGCCCCATGCGGCCGTTGCCGTCCTCGAAGGGATGGATGAACTCGAACTCGTAATGAAAGACCGAACTGGAAATCAGCGGATGCTCTCCCGCACTCCCCACCCACCCCAGCAGCTTCGCCATCTGCTCCGGCACCCGTGCCGGCAGCGGGCCGACGTGATGGACCCCTCCAGGTCCTCCTACCATCACCCCGCCGCGGCGGTAACTCCCCGGCCTGTCCAGCAGGCCGGCCATCAGGATGCGGTGCGCCTCAAGGAGGTCGGCCTCTTTTGCCGGATCCCACGCCTCGTACACGTCGTACGCCTTGATGGCGTTGAGCTTCCTGGATTTCCCGCAGGGGTCCGGCAACCGGTTTGCCGTCCAGCAGCGTTGATATCTGCCCCTCGGTCAGCGTGTTCCCCTCGATCGCCAGCGATCCCTGTATCGTTCGGATGCGGTTGATACGCCGCAGCCGCAGATCCTGCGCGACGCCGGAAGCCTCGGCCCGCCCGATTCCCTCGCCGATCCGCTCCACCAAGGACAGTATCTCCGGGGTGAACAGGTATGGAGGCGCCTGGTTCAATTGTTCAACGCCCTGTTGCACTATTTCTCCCGATGCTCGCAGTACATCTCGGGATCCGGCTCAATTTCTACGACCTTGCCTTTTTCCATAACCACAACCAAAGTGTGACATTCGGCTCCGCGGGGTAATGCTCCCATGCAAAGGTCGTCCGGCGATGGTGATGGTATTCCGGTCCGGGTGCATCGCCTCATAGCCCCAGCTCCTGGAACTTCATCCTGATCCTCTTCGCCAGCACCGTGCAGGAATGGGTCAATCCGGCTTTCTGTCCAACTCCGCCAACAGGTCCCTGCCCCGTGCCGTCACCCGGTACTTCTGCTTGCTGCTTCGGGGCTTGTCGGGGACGGTCATCTCCAGCAACCCCTCCTCCAGCAAGGGCCTGAGCACTTGGTTCCTGAACTTGGTGCGATCTTTTTTTCCCGCCAGTACCATCAACTCCGTAATTGCCTGCTCGTTCAAGGAGTTACGGAGAATTCCAACTTGGTTCCTACTTAGTGCTTGCTTGGTTCCGACCTGGGCTGTCGAATCCCCCGGGGGGGTTCCAGGATAGTGTAACGTACTGTCAGATATGGAGTTGGCGATCTGGTCCCCAGTTGTTCCCGACATGGTCCCGACTTCTGCCGGTGGCCGCTTGAAAGTAGTGGTAACCCAGTGCTCGGACACCTCGATCACCGGCTCCGCCACCCCGTGCTCTCGACACAGCTCCCGAATGCGCCGAATGCCGGAACCGATCTGCTCCACCACGTCCATTCGGTACAACATGCCGAACAGCAGCGGATTGCGGGGCACGCTCTTGGTGCCCAGATCCGCTTCCCCCATCCCTTCGGGCAACCCGCCCGGACTGACGATTTCGATCCGGTCCTTGAAGACGTAAATCTGGACGTTCGCGGTCGAGCGGTAATCGCGGTGTGCAACTGCATTCACCACCGCCTCGCGAAGGGCTTCTTCGGGCAATTCCGGCCGTTCCTCCCGCCTCACATGCCTGATGATGAATTCGACATTGATTTTGGTGAGAATCCAAGCCACCACCTCGTCAATCATCGCCGGGATGTCGCTGTGGAAGTCCCGCCGGTCGAGAATCCTGACCTTCTCGGTACCCATGAAGAGGGCACAGGACACGTGGGCACTGGTCGTGAACGTCCGAATGTCTCGTGCCAGAAGCCATGCCCCGGCGTGGGTCATGCGGTCTTGCGCGTCGATCAGGCCGAGGTTTCGGAGGGCCACTACCCTATCCATCGCCTCCGGGATCTTGGCGCGTCCGCTGAACCGCGCCCAGGTCCGGTCATCAAGGTCGTTTTCCAAGGAGAAAGCCTCGCATGGCTTCTTGTCGAAATGAAGACGCCCGACCGCGTAGAACAGGTTTTCCACTTCCGCATTCGACATCTGCTGACTGTTCGCCCCATCGCGTATGAAGAACCGCCCACCGAACGAGTAGGGCTTGCGTTCCTGCGGCGGCACGACCACGGACAGAACCTCACCGAAGCTCTCGACTTCTACCGAGATCGGCGGGTCCGCGGACCGTGCGGTGCTCTGCACCCTCGACTTCAGACTGTTGTGGTCGGCTACACCGACGATCTCCCCCGCATCCGAAACGCCGAGCAGGATCGCTCCCCCGGAAGCATTGGCGAAAGCGCAGATCTCCCTACCCAAGTTGGAGGGGAGTCCGCGTTTGAACTCGGTGGTGGAACCTTCGCCGAGGGCAAGGAGGTTATGGAGTTGCTCTTCGGTCATATACGCTTAAATCCGGACCATACCAGAAGACTCATACCTGCCTGAGTTACCTTAGTCAATACCAGTATTTCAAGAACGACAATTTCAGGCCGAAGCTTTTTCTGGCCTTCTTCGTCTTTATGCTACTCCTCCTCGTACATCTCGGGATCCGGCTCAATTTCTACGGCCTTGCCATCTCGCATAACGACCACCCCGGTCTGGTGCTGGTGTGCGATCCTGTGTGCGCGTCTGGCGGCACGATGTAGCGCGTTAAGGACATCCTGCGTTTCCTTGTCGCCATGTTGCGAGGCAGGGACTTCTCGGGTTCGTTCAGTCACCGGGTTTTCTCCCTTATCAATCAATGTGGGAATAAGGCCGCTGTTGTCGAACCACTGCCAATAATTGACGATATGGCGGTACGTATTCTTA
This sequence comes from Candidatus Latescibacterota bacterium, assembly GCA_965223905.1. Classification (GTDB taxonomy): domain Bacteria; phylum Latescibacterota; class UBA2968; order UBA8231; family UBA8231; genus CBDCXV01. The sequence continues at coordinate 303,733 of CBDCXV010000009.1, read as the reverse complement.
AAGTTCTTGAAACCGGTCGCAAAGCGCCGGCGAATGACATCCGGCGGGACATGGTGGCCGCCTTGCCTGACGCGCAATTCAACCCGCTTGATCGCTTCTTCCGGCGTTGCCAGCGCCAGAAATATCAGCTTCACCGTATAACCGTCGCTTCGCCAGCGCGGGATCATTCTGGCATAGCCAAGACCGGACAAGGTGGTTTCAAAGGCAAAACTTCTACGCTGCTGCACATGGTTGCCGATTTCCTCCAACATCAACCGGGCGGCCCGAAAAAAGGCGGCCTCCGGCTGAAAAGGGGACAGGCCCGTTGCGATCAAATCCGCGTTGACGAAGTTGGGACATTCCGCCTCGCGAGGTAAATGCTCCCGTGCGAAGGTCGTTTTTCCGGCGCCGTTGGGTCCGGCGATGATGATGATCTTCCGATCCGAGTTCATCGGCTCATATCCCCAACTCCTCGAAGTTCTCAACAAAACCGGTCTGCCTGCCGCGGTTTTCCCTTAATATACCGGATCGGCGCTACCAATCCGCACCCGCGAAAGCCCACTTGGCACGTCCCCCTGAACAATCCCCCGAGCTTCCCGAAGAGGGACAGCGGCCCGGAGAACCCGCGCCCAGGGCGCCGCTGCCGGACGCCGGCTCCCTCCGCCGCATGGGGCTGCGCCTGTTCCTGGTATCGCTCGGCCTCTTCTTCGCCGGCTCCCTGCTGGTGTTCATCCTGACCGACCTGTCGCGGCCCCCGGAGTACCCGCCGGTCAGCAAGCCGCCGCCGCTGGCGATGTGGCTGTCGACGGCGCTGCTGCTGCTCGCGGGAATGGCTGTCGAGGGGGCGGCCTGGAACGCGCGCCGGGGCCGCGTCGAAGAGGTGAGGCGCTGGGTGAAGGTCACCTTCCTCGCCAGCATCGCCTTCGTCGCGGTGCAGTCGCACGCGATCCTGCGCCTCTTCCACGAGCACGAGCTCTCCCTGCGCACCCCGCATCCCGGCATGGAGGGGGTGACCTTCTGCCTGATCGCCATCCACGCCGCCCATGTGCTCGGAGGCCTGGTGCCGCTTGGCGCTCTCGCCTGGCGCGCGACATTCGGCCGCCTCGGGCTGGAGCACCTGCCCACCGTGCGCGGGTGCGCCACCTACTGGCATTTTCTCGAAGGGGTCTGGGTCGCGATGTTCGCGACCTTCCTGATCACGTCCTGAGGGCGGGAGCCTCAGCGTTTTCTGCCGGCATGCAGGCGCCATGCGTACCTCATGCAGGCGCCATGCGTACCTTGAGATCGTGGACTACCACTGAGGGAGAGATTATGCCTGCTCGGAAGTTGGCCCCCGTTCATCCCGGGGAAGTTTTGCTGGAAGAGTTCCTCGAGCCGATGAACCTCAGCCAAAACCGCCTGGCGCTCGCCATCGGCGTGCCTCCCCGGCGTATCAACGAGATCGTCCTGGGGAAACGAGGCATTTCTGCCGATACCGCCCTGCGACTGGCACGCTACTTCAACATGTCGTCCCAGTTCTGGATGGGGATTCAGATGGACTATGAGCTCGATACAGCAGAGGACGAACTGTCCGACCGTCTGGATCGGGAGGTGCGGCCCCATCTGGAAACGGGGTAGCAAGCTCTATCCCTCCCTCGCCTGCCGCCGGCTACAGGTAGCGGAGCCACAACCGCATCAGCTCGCGGCGCTCCTCGGCCGACCTGCCGGCGCATACCTCCTCGAAGCGGTCCTCGAAATCCCCCGGCGTCGCCGGCACGTCCCGCCCGATCTGCACGAGGCCGCGCAGCTCCTCAGCGGTCAGCAGCGGGGCCACCTTCCTGGCGGCGCGCCGGAACTTCTTTGGGTCGATCTCGAGGTAGCCGAACAGCTCCGCGAGGAAATCGCCGTACGACCGCCCGGCCTCGTACCCGGACTCCCGCATCCTGGCCAGCCGCCGCGCCCCCGGGGTTTCAGCCTGCGACACCGAGCTCTCCCTCGATCTGGCCGAGCGCCTCGTCGACGATCCCGAGCGCCTCGTCGACCTGGGCAGGGGTGGTGATCAGCGGCGGATAGAAGCGCACGTCGTCGCCGTTCTTCCAGTCGGCGGCGCCCCCCGTTCCCGACGCCGACAGTCCGCGTTCGAACATCAGCCTGACCATCCGCTTGTGGACGTTCTCCGAGGCCGGGAACGGCTCGCGGGTGCCGCGGTCCCTGACCAGCTCTATCCCCAGCAGCATCCCCTTGCCGCGGATTTCGCCGACGATGGGGTGGCGCTCGAGCCGCTGCCGCGCCTGCTCGTGCAGGTAGGCGCCGGTCGCCGCGGCTCCGGCGATCACCTGCTCCTCGTCGAGAATGTCCTGCACCGTCAGGCCGACGCGCATGGCGACCGGGTTGTCGACGTAGGTGAAGACGTGGGCGAACCTGTCGCCGCTGCCGCGGAAACTGTCGCGGATCTTCGCGCGCATGATCACCCCGCTCAGGGGGCAGTACCCGGCGCTCGCCGCTTTGCCGAAGACGATCATGTCCGGCACCACGTCCCAGTGCTCGATGGCGAACGGCTTTCCGGTGCGGCCGAAGCCGGTGATGATCTCGTCGGCGATGAAGAGCACGCCGTACTTGTCGCAGGTCTCGCGCACGATGCCGTAGTACTCCTCCGGGGGGACGCCGGCGGCGATGCCCCCCTGGACCACCGGCTCGCCGACGAAGGCGGCGACGTTGTCGGGGCCGAGCTGGAGGATCGCCTTCTCGAGCTCGCCGGCGCAGCTGTAGTTGCAGCGGCCTTCGCAGCCGGCGAAAGGACAGCGGTACGGATAGCAGGGGGCGATGTGGTGGAACGGCAGCAGCCACGGGGAGAACGGCTCGCGCAGCGCCGGCATGCCGGTGGCCGACAGCGCCCCGAGAGTGGCGCCGTGGTAGCCGCGCCAGCGGCCGATCACCCGGTACTTCTGCTTGTTCCCCTGCTGCAGGTGGTACTGGCGCGCGATCTTGAGCGCCGTCTCGATCCCCTCCGAGCCGCCGCTGACGAAGTAGACGCAGTCGAGGTCGCCCGGGGCCAGGGCGGCGATCCGCTGCGACAGCTCGCGCGCCGGCCGGTTGGTGTGGAAGGCGGAGAAGCAGTAGGCCAGGGTCCCGGCCTGCTCCGCCATGGCCGCGGCGATGCGCTTGTTGCCGTGGCCGAGGATGACGTTTCCGGCCCCGGAGGTGCCGTCCATGTAGCGCCGGCCCCCGTCGTCGACGAGGTAGATCCCCTCGCCGCGGACCATGACCGGGTACTCCTGGTTGAGGTCGCGGTGGAACAGGCTGTCGGGTTCTGGAGTCGGCACGTTGGAGGCTCCTCATCAGTCCGCGACCGATCCGTGACGGAACGGGAATGACTGAATGAATGTATCATTTCTGCTCTGTGATGATATTCACCATTTTACCTGCTCAATCTGGAAATGCGAAAACAAAGCGGGATAATCCTAAATTGGTCCCTTCATAGACCACTCCCGGATTGCCTGGCTCAAGGGATAATGCCATCGACGCTCCCCTTTTTTGAATTGATGTCCAGCTCTTACCCGAATCAACACTTCGATATGTTCCACTCGGATGACCTTTTTCCCCGCCGCCAGCATACAAAATATTCGGATGAAGGGGATCGACAGCTAATGTCTTTATACACAGGCCTTGCAAACCCTGAGCGACCCAGCTATCCCCACCATCTGTGCTTCGAAAAACGCCTTGAGACTTGCTGGAAGGCGAACCACAAGTGGCTGCGTACACTATATCAGGCTCTTTTGGGTTCATTTCAACTGCCGAAATCGAGCTCTCTCCCAGAGGTGGATGTCCTTTTTCGATCCAAGTCCGACCACCATCATCGCTTCTGAAAATATATCCGCCAGCGGCATATCCGACATTGTTATTCAAAGTAGATACACAGATATCCCACGTCCCTTTATTCAGAGCCCTCACCCAACTAGCACCACTATCCTCGCTTAAGTACAAACCGCCGCCTATGTCATCGGTTCGTGAACCCTGTGCTCTACGGTGTCTCTCCAGGTAACTTTCGGTAGCGGAAAGAAGAAGCCTATCCCCCCACCGCAGGATTTCTTTGACGAACAACGCAGAACTGGCTGGACCGACTTCTGACCATTGCAACCCCCCATCTTCACTGAAAAAAGCTTTGCCTATCTTTGTCAGAAAGATTCTACTTGGAGATCGAGGGTCAACCACAATGTCTCTGACCTCACAATCCGGGTAATCGCAGAGAGTTTCAATGCTACCGCGGGTGGGATAGGATAGTGTCCTGACAGTTCCATCTATCAATGGGTCCCAGGTTTTTCCGCGGTCTATACTTTTGGCAATTCGGCCTCTGCGATCGCCGACGTAAATGATACTTGGATCCCTAGGGTCTACTGCAACACCAGAGACTCCCACGAAAAATTCCGTCGTCTCAATTAATAGTTCACCCTTTACCGGAAACTCCTTTGCAACACAACCTGAAAGGATTGCAAGCGATATCAGGACCAGAAGCTGTCTCAAGCCTAAGCGGTTCATACGGCACCTCCAGAACGTGTCAGGGATGAAGCCGGGGCAGGATGAAGCTTCTTAATAGTCGGCGACCGAGCCGTCGCGCAGACGGTTGTCGGGCCAGCGGAACTTCCGCGACCGGTCCGAGGCCAGGTCGACGACCTGCGCCTCGTCGACCTCCACCCCGAGGCCGGGGCCCTCGGGAAGCGACACGTACCCCGCCTCGTCCATCTCCCAGTTCTTGCGGGCGACGCCGTCCGGCAGCACCCCCTCGTAGCCCTCGTGGATCAGGAACAGCGGCACCGCGGCCGACACCTGCAGGCTCGCAGTCAAACCGAGGTGGGACATGGTGCAGTGCGGGGCGATCGGCACGTGGTGGGCCTCGGCGAGGGCGGCTACCTTGCGCATCTGGCTGATGCCGCCGCCGTGGCCGCAGTCCGGCTGCAGGATGTCGACCACCTGCGCCTCGAGGATCTCGCGCACCTCCCAGATGGTGCGGTCGCGCTCCCCGGTCGCCAGCGGCACCGGCACCGACTGCCGCAGCCTCGCCATCACCTCGATGTTGCCCGGTACCCAGGCCTCCTCGAGGAACAGCAGGTCGTCCGGCTCGAGCTGCGCCGCGAACTGCCTGACGATCGGGGGCGGCAGCATGCTGTGGGCGTCGAACATCACGGCGCCGTCGTGGCCGACCTTCGCCCGCGCCTCCCGCACCGTCCGCACCAGGACGTCGACCTCCGCCGGCGTCCCGGCGTGGTACTGGGACCCGGGCGGCCCCACCTTGATCGCCTTGGAGCTGGGGTATTTCCAGATTTTGTCGCGCACCGGCCCCCCGAGGAGGCGGTAGACCGGCACCCCGTACAGCTTGCCGGCGATGTCCCACAGCGCCATGTCGATCCCCGAGATGGTGTGCACCATCAGGCCTCCCCCGCGGATGTTGCGGTGCGCCCGGAACATCCGCTGCCACAGGTGCTCCATCCGCGTCGGGTTCTCCCCGATGACGATCTCCGACAGCGACCGCGCCAGGGCGCAGGCCACCTCGGACTCCATGTTGTTGATCTCCCCCCAGCCGGTCACTCCCATGCTGGTCTCGATCTTGACGTAGGCCTTCGGGTCCATCGGGTAGGCCGTCAGCGACGTCACGCGGATCTGCGACCCGCGGTCCTCCAGTTCAGCAGTCAATTCGCTTTTCTCCTTTCAGCGTCCTGTCCGGGAAACAGATTGAAAAAATCCTGCCGCCGAGTCACCCGGCTCGCCAGGCGACTGAGCGCCTCGTGACGGCGTACGGCGAGCGAAGGCCGGGATATTGACGGGACAGGACACTCCTTTGCCAGGGGCGGTTTGTTGTGGGGTCATGTCGAACGCCTTCGCGCCGGCTCCATCCGGGATCCGCGTCTCATCCTTCTCCTGCCTGCCCTTCGTCGTCGAGCCGCACCAGCGGCCCTTGAAGTATTTGTTCGAAGTTCTCCGGCCACGAGAGCCCCGCCAGAATCCGCCTCCAGCGTTCGGGGTGGCTCTCGTGGGTGCAGCGGGGCTCGAACCCCAGCCGCAGGTAGGTCTTCTGGGCCGCGGTGCGGAAATCGTCGGTCAGCAGGGCCATGGCCGCGCGGCCCTCGTCCCGCGAGTGCTCCATGGCGGCGATGGAGACCGCGGTCCCCAGCTTCTTTCCCGCGTGACCGGGATCGGTGCCGACCCAGTGCAGCATCCCCCGGTGGGAGCCCACAGGCGGGTGAGTCCAGGCCGAGGCGGTGGCGGCGATCTGCCCCTCGGCGCTTACCACCAGCTTGACGCGCTCCGGCAGGTATATCGGATCGGCGGCCATCGACTCGGCGAAATCGGTGGTGCCGGGGGGACGCTCGAAGGCGGCGTCCATCAGGCGGTTCCAGCCCTCCTCGTCGCCGGGGCGGAAGTGCCGCAGCGAGTACCCTTCCGGGACCTCGGCCGGCGGCAGTCCGGCGAACGAAGGCCGCTCCATCACCAGCTGCGGCAGGTTCGGTCTGAAGAAACGGATGGCGACGCCTCCGGCACTACTGCCCTGTCACGGACAGGGATTCCGGATTCCGCGGCCGAGGCCCCGGCCCGCATGGCGCCTGAGCGAGTCGCAGCGGGGGCCTGCGGCGAGCCGGGGAAATCCCCGGGACGGATCCGCGGTAGAAGGGCAAGGGTTGGATGGGACAGGACACTATATGAGGGCAAGCGCCTTGGTCATCCCCGCGGTCCAGCCGCCGTCGCAGTTGAAGGCGGAAGCGGTGACGAAGCGCGCCTCGTCGCTGGCGAGGAATACCGCGACCTCGGCGACCTCTTCCGGCTGCCCGATGCGGCCGAGGGGAGCGATTTTGCCGGCGAACTTGCGGCCCTCCGGGTTCTCGTCGAGGAAGGGCTGCGACATCGGCGTCTCGATCCAGCCGGGACAGATGCAGTTGACGCGGATGTTCTCGGGGCCGTGGTCGATCGCCATGGCGCGGGTCAGCTGGATGACCGCCCCCTTGGTGGCGCAGTACCCGGCGATGTCCGACTCGGCGTAGAAGCTGTTGGCCGATGCGGTGATCACGAAGGCGCCGCCCCCGCCCTCCCGCATCGCGGGCACGCCGTACTTGCCGAGCAGGAAGGTGCCCTTGACGTTGACGGAGAACATCCGGTCCCAATCGCTTTCCGGCAGGTCGACGACCGAGCCGTCCCTCATGATTCCGGCGTTGCTGAAGACGACGTCGAGGCGGCCGCGCTGCGCCACCGTCGAAGCGACCAGGGCCTCGACGTCGGCCGCCTTGCCGACGTCGGCGGCGCGCGCCGTGGTCGAGCCGGGGACCTCGGCGTTCACCTCGGCAACCGTCTTTTCGAGCCGCTCGCCGTCGATGTCTACGGCGGTCACCTTCGCCCCTTCCTGCGCGAAGCGCCGCACGCTCGCGGCCCCGATGCCGCCGGCGGCACCGGTGACGATGGCAATCCGGTTCTCCAGTCTCATGCCTTCCCTCCTCCGAAATGGTCCTGCACCAGGCGGGTGATCGCGTTCGGGCGGCCGTAGTAGCGCCGCAACGATTCCTCCTCCGCGTACAGCAGCCGCCCTGGAAAGATGGTGTAGTTGCTGAGGTGGCGGTCGCTGGAGCGCCCGCAGTAGATGTGGATGGTGCGGCGCTCGCGGTCGGTGCGGCGCACGTTGCCGGCGTGGATGGTCGCGGTGTTGAATAGCACCGCGGTGCCGGCGGGTCCCTCGATGTGATGGGCGGCCCCGAGGTCGTACGCCTCCACCGGCGGCAGCTCCTCCCCCTGCCCCGACCCGGGGATGACGCTGAAGGTGTGGGTCGTGGCGTCGACATCGGACAGATAGAAGACCACCGACAGGTAGCGGGTCCGGAAGGGGACGCCGGCGTCGGGGCGCTGCCCGTCCCGGTGCCAGTGGCAGTTCGGCTCGCCGTCCGGGTTGGGGACGCGGATGCGGACGGAGTGCTCCTCGGCGCACAGCTCCGCCCCCATGATCGCCTCGAGCAGGGGCAGCAGGCGGGCCGGCCTCATGGTGCCGTCCATGACCGGGTGCGCCATCAGCGCGTGCACGGTGAGGCGGGCGTTGCCGCGGTTCTGCCACAGGGTGGGGTTGGCCTCGAGATCGGCGTCGACGGCCGCGTTGAGGGCGGCGACCTCCTCCCTGTCCAGGGCTCCGGGGACGACGAGGTAGCCGTTGGTCCCGTAGAACTCGAGCTGTTGCCGCAGCTGCGGCGTCCCCGCGGCCGCGGGCGCTTCAGGGAGTGGGGGCATCTTCGCGGATGAGACCGGAGGACTTCAGCTCCGCCCACATCTCCGCGGGTATGTCGCGGCGGTAGTCGGCGACGTTGGAGGTCACGTGCTCCGGGCGGATCGCCCCGGGAATGATCGCGGCGACGAGTGGATTGGCCAGGGGGAACTGCAGGGCGGCGGCGCGCAGCGGCACGCCGTGGGAGTCGCAGACCGACTCGATGGCACGGGTCTTGTCGAGGATCTCCGGGGTAGCCGGGGCGTACTTGTAGCTGGCCCCCTCGACCGGCCCGGTCGCGAGGATGCCCGAGGCGAACGGGGCGCCGATGACGACTCCGGCGCCGTGCTTTTCGCAGAGCGGGAACTCCTCGTCGAGCACCTCCTGGTCGAGCAGGGTGTACGGCAGCGCCACGATGAAGAAGTCGAGGGGGACGGTTTCGAGAAACCGCCGGATCATGCCGTTCTCGTTGATGCCGGCGCCGATCGCCCCGATGCGGCCGCTCGCCTTGAGCTCGGCGAGGGCGCGCCAGCCGCTGGTGTAGAGCTGGCCCAGCCAGTAGTGGACGCGCTGCTCGGTCTGGTTGAACCAGATGTCGAGATCGTGGATAAGCAGCATGTCTACGCGCTCGAGGCCCATCCGCTGCAGGCTGTCCTCCCAGGAGCGCATGATGCCGTCGTAGCTGTAGTCGAAGTGGAGGTCGAACGGCAGCGGCGCGCTCCAGAACTCCGGGCGGAAGCGCTCCGGCGGAACCGCCTTGAAGATGCGGCCGACCTTGGTGGAGAGGACGAAGTCGCCGCGCTCCTGCTGGCGCAGGAACCAGCCCACCCGGTGCTCGCTCTTGGTGTGGCCGTAGAACGGGGCGGTGTCGTAGTAGCGCACGCCGCGGTCCCAGGCCGCCTGCAGGACCGCCTGCGCCTCCTCTTCGGTCAGGGGCGTGAACAGGTCCCCGAGAGGAGCGGTGCCGAGCCCGAACTCGGAGACGGCGACCTCCGTCGAGCCGACCTTCCGGGTTGTAATCGCCGGTGCCATGTCGTTGAGCTCCCTTGTCGCAAGAGTTGTCGAAATGCCGGTGCCTGTCCGAGGTATCCGCTTCGAGGCGAGACCTGATCGCGGTGGCCGCGGCCGGCCGCTAATCGAATGGGAACCTGGACAGGCTCTTCGTCAGCGGGCAGGCAATATAGAATCGCCCGTTGGGGGTGCCAACAAACAGCGTCCTGTCTCCGGATGTCCCGCAGGCTGCCGCTGGTCGATCCTTCTCGACGGCCGGATGCGCCCCGATCAGGTTCGAAGGAAACCGGCATTCCGTCCTGGATCCTTCTCGACGGCCGGATCGCGCCGATCGGGTCGGACGGGATGCCCGGGGAATTCAGCCCCGCCGGCCCTTGTCGTACATTGCCGCCGGAAACTGAAGGAGGTGGGTGCGATGGCCTTAAGAATGGGGATCATCGGCGCGGGAGGCATCGCCGGCGCCCACGCCCGCGCCGCGGGCCAGGTGAGCGGGGTCGACCTCGTCGCCCTGTGCGACGTCTCCGAAGCGGCCCTGCAGCGCTTCGGGGACCAGTTCGAGGTCGCCGGCCGCTACACCGATCTCGGGGAGATGCTCGAGCAGGAGGACCTCGACACCCTGTCGGTCTGCACCTGGGGCAACAGCCACGCCGAGGTCGCCGTCCGGGCGGCCGAGTCGGGAAAGGTGCGGGCCATCCTCGTCGAGAAGCCGATCTCCTCCACCGCGGCCGAGTGCGCCCGCATGGTCGAGGCCGCCGCGGCCCACGGCGTGCTCCTGGCCGAAGCCTTCAAGTTCCGCCACCACCCGATGCACCTGAAGCTCAAGGAGCTCGTCGACGCCGGCGCCGTCGGCGAGGTGCGCTCGGTCCGAAGCACCTTCGCCACCAACGTCCCGGCCGAACAGATTCGCAAGGAGCTCAACTGGCGCTGGGATCCCGAGCGCGGCGGCGGCGCCGTCTACGACCTCGCCTGCTACTGCATCCACCACGCCCGCTTCATCTACGGAGCCGAACCGCAAACCGTGTTCGCCGTCTGCCGCCGCGGCCCCACCGGGATCGACGAGAAGACCACCATTCTGCTCGAGTTTCCAGGCGGCGGAACCGCGGAGATCGCCGTCGGATTCACCTTTTTCGCCACGCAGTACGTCGAGGTCCACGGGACCGGGGGGCGGCTCCGCGCCGACAAGGCCTGGAACAACGAGAACCAGCCGACCGCCATCGACGCCGAGTTCGCAGGCGGCTCCGCCCGCTTCGACTTCGCCCCGGTCTTCCAGTTCGCCCTGCAACTGCAGCACCTGCGCGACTGCCTGGAGCGGGGCGGCGCCTACCGCATCCCGCCGCAGAACAGCCTGGGGCAGATGCGGGTGATCGACGCGGTGTTCGCGTCGATGGAGGGCGGTTCCGCGGTACGGCCCGGAGGTTAGGAGGAGATTGTTAGACAGGACTGCTTTTTGCCGGTCGAACGGGAACCTGATTTTAGTTGAAAAGCATTCATGGCCTGTCGACACCCAATTTTTACATTGGTGCTATCCATTCTTTTGGCCAATGCCCTCCCTCTTGCATCCTGGGGCGGCATCAAGGCAGCATCCCTGGAAACAGATTCCTTTCTCCAAAAGTGACGGTGGAAGTTGCGCTGTATCGATGAAGCGAGTATAAAACTCCAGGTACTAAAGTACTAACCAAAGAAACTTGAGAGAGAATCCGGGGAAATTTCTGGTGGCTCGCATGGGGCCATTCCCCTCATCGTCGAGGTGCAGTAGAACAGGGGCCTTGCTGATCGGCGCCTTGCTGGCGGAGGCGACGCTCGCAGCAGGCAGTGACGCCGCCGTTCTGGGCCCCCGCCTGAAGCTCGCCCTGCACCGAGCCCTGGAAGCCACTTCCGGGGAAGCGGCCAAGCCTGTTGCGCGACCCCCGATTCACGTGGTGTTGCGGGCGGATCCCAACCGGCTCCAAGCCGCGGTCGCCGCATGCGGGGGCAGCGTGCGCACGGTCATCGACGACATCGCCACCGCCCTGATTCCTCCGGAAGGCTTGGTTCGGCTTGCCCGGAAGGACGGGGTGTCCCGCATAGAGTTGGCCGGGCGATCCTTCCCTCATCCCGTCCGCTTCAAACCCCAGCCACGACCCGGTACCCTTCGCTTCCCTCAGTCCAGCGGCGGTTCCTTCTCTACGGACGAGCTCCCTCCCGAGCTGCCGGACGCGGCCGCCTTGCACCAGGGCGCCCCTCCCCTCAGCCGCCCTTACACCGGCAAGGGGGTGGTGATCGGTTTCTTTGACACTGGGATCAACTTCCGTCATCTCGATTTCCGCGGTCCCGATGATCCCGGCAAAAGCCGGATTCTGTTCATCCGGGTTCCTGTTGACCGGGACGAGCTGCTCTCAGGGAGAATCAGTGACACCGAGTGGACGCGGGACCAGATCGAAGCCGCCCTGAAAGGCGGTTCGGATCAGCCTGCGGGAGATGAATCCGGCCACGGCACCCACGTGGCCGGGACCGCCGCAGGCAATGGAGCGGCAACGGGAAGTCACGCCGGAATGGCCCCGGAGGCGGACATCGTCATGGTCCATGGCCTCAGGGGAGCTTCCTACCTTGAGGCAGCCGACTACATCTACGGGAAGGCGGCGGAAAAGGGAATGCCGGCGGTCGTAAACCAGAGTTCCTGGTCGGGCTCCCTGAGCCTCTTTCCCACTTTGGAGGAAGAGGGCTTGGAGAAGCTGATCCGTGCGGACCCCGGCCGCGCCTATATCGCAGCCGCAGGTAACGGGGGAGAATTCCTCGGCCATTGGGGTGGATTTCCCCTGCAACGGGATTCGCTATGGACCTTCTATAAACCGGTTTCCGTCGACTCTTCTCTCGTCGACTCTTTTTTCCTTGCGCTGAACTGGGACGATCGCCTGATACTCGAGGGCATCGTCCTCGGGCCCAAGGTGGAAGAAAGTTCTCTTGCCCTGGCCCTGGACACGGAGCGGGGGGAAGGAGAGCCGATAGATCGTGCGCAGCTGGCCGGCACTTCCTGGTACAGCCTGTCGGACTTGGTCACGGATCTCGGTGATTGGGATTTCGTTACGGATCTCTTTGATATGGATATTGATACGGAATTCGCCGTCAGCGACGCCCTGATCTCGGCGAGTGGGGACACCCTGGGCACCGTGAGCCTGGCGGCCTCCCCTCTAGAGGCAAGCGGGGGCGGTTTCCGGTTCCTGCTCGAAGCAGAGAAGCTTTCCTGGGCGAGCGACAACAGCTCCGTGTTGTGGCGCCTCATGGCCAGGGGCCGGGGCACCATCCACGTCTGGAGTTGGCTGGGAGAAGGCGTAATCAGGCGAGATCTGGACGCTGAAACCGGGTATCGCCCGGCCGATAATTACTACATGGTCATCTCCCCTGGAACATCCGAGGAGGTGATCGCGGTGGGCGCCTACGCCAACATGGAGGTCCCTTCAATCGGCCTGGAGCTAGGCGACCTGCTGCCTTTCTCGAGCAGGGGGCCGACCATCGACGAACGGATCAAACCGGACCTCGCGGCGCCCGGAATCACCTACTCCACCTCGCACGTCGGGATCGACGGACGCGCCATAGGCGCCGGCACCAGCCTGTCCGCCCCGGTGGTCGCCGGCGCCGTCGCCCTGTACCTCGAGAAGCATCCCACCGCCACCAGCCGGGAGATCCGGGAAGCCCTGTTCGCCAGCGCCCGGCGGGACCGGTTCACCAGCACCTTCGGCGAGCTGCCGAATCGCCATTGGGGCCACGGCAAGCTCGACATCATCGCCGCCCTCACCGGGCAACGCACCCTCGTTTCGGTAGCGGATGCATCGGCCCCCCGTCCCGAGGCGTTTCAGCTGCACCCGAACTTCCCCAACCCGTTCAACGCCGGCACCACCCTCAGCTTCGCCCTGCCTGCCGGCGGCGAGGTGACCCTGGCGGTATACAACCTGCTCGGCCAGCGGGTCGGCCTTCTCCTCGATCGGCATTTTCTGCCCGCCGGACAACACACTTTCCGCTACCGCGAAACCGGTCTCGGCTCGGGGACCTACCTCCTCGCCCTGCAGTCAGGGGATGCCCGAACGGCGCGGCGAATGACCTTGGCGAAGTAAAGTTTTGGGTTCAGATCGGTTGGAAACGTAACTTCAATTGCGAATGCAAATTCATACGCCGGCCACAGACTGCCGGAAAAGCAGGAGGGTTGCCATGACCCAGGTCTTCTTCATCACCCTGTTGCTCGCAGTTGCCCAACTCGAAGCTGCCGGCACCCTCTTCGAAAAGCTTGATGTCCCCTTCCTGAAGAAGGGTAGTGCTGTACTGGATGCGGTCGAGTGCCAGACAGGTGAGACCCCTGCTCCGGGGAAAGGAGGGCCGTCGATCCTGCCGGCCGACGTGATCCCGACGCCGCACTCCCTTCGCTATCCGCCTCGAAGCCCCTCCGAAGGCATCCTGCTTCACCACCTGCGCCGTCTGCAACACCGGACATGGTTTCACTGGACGCGCAGTCTCCATCTGCGGTCGAGCGCGGGGTGGGCGCGGAGGCTGGGCGACTTCCGCCTGGGTGAATTCGGCTTCGTGCACCGCCTCTCGGACAGCCGCCGCGCCGGTCTGTCGCTGGTCGCCTTCGAGGTCGAATCCCCGTCCGGCGACCTCACCCCCGGCGCCCGGCACTCCGTCACGGCGCTGGAGCTGACCGGCCATCACCTCCTCTTCTCCCAGGCCGGCATGAGTCTCGAACTGGTCGCCGGAGCCGGCTTTGCCCACGTGAGCGGCCAATTGCGCCGCCTCAATCCCTCGGGGGGGTTGCGCTCCAGAGATCTCGACGGCAGAACCGCCTTTCCTCTCTCCCTCGGGCTGCGCGCCAACTTCCCACTCTTGTTCTCCCATCGGGAGGACCGAAATGTCCTTCTCTTCGGCGAGATCCGTTACCGCCATCTCGACAAGTCTTGGCAGAGGTCGGGGATTTCCCGGGAATTCAAACTCGGTGGCCTGTTTGCAAACGGTGGCCTCATGGTCCGCTTTGGTGGGCTGCCCAATTCGCCTGACAGGCCGTACCCCCTTGGGGCGGGATGCCCGGACAGAGGAGCAGGCTTCGCGGAGCCCCGCAGTTCCATGAGCTCGAAGCGGATCCTCGTTGCCTGGGGGTGCCCTTGAGGGAATCCCCGGTGCCGCGAGTATGCGCCCGGGACGGGCTTTCCAAGGAACTTCGATGCTACAGGCGATGAATAACCGTCGGCGGATTCGCGAATAGTGTCTATGGCATCAACGAGGGGCCGGTCAATCTGCGCGACCGGCCTCTTCTTTTTGGGGGCCGCAGCCGCCAGCGAGGCTAAATGCCAGGATCAGCACCGTTCGCGCCGGCTCCTCTGGTCCGTCAGCCGAACCCTTTCACCAGAGAGGCGTCATAGTTCTGTAGAGCTATGAGGTTGCTGTCGAACAGAGCGATGGCGGAGGGCCATCCTGGTCCGCGACGGCGGGCAACCGGAAGGTGATGGCAAGCCGGGTGCTCCTCCTGTTCCTGCTCATGCAGGTCCCTCTCGCCGCGGCCGAGATCCCCATATCCTCCGGTTTCCCGCCATTCCTGAACGGCCGGCCCTTCCAATCCGTATCCGGCCCCGAGGACGGGAAAGCCACCGGCACCCTGCTGGAAATGCTGTCCGGAGTGACGGCCACCGGCAAGGGGGTGATCGTCGGCATCATCGACTCCGGCATCGACTGGCGTCACCCCGACTTCCGCGACCCTGCCGACAGCCTGCGCAGCCGCATCCTCGCTATCTGGGACATGAATTCCGAGCTCGGCTCCCCGCCGGCTGGATTCGACTACGGCCGGGAGTGGACGCGCGACGAGATCGAAGCGGCGCTGCGCGGCGCGGGACCCGGACCGCCGCGCGACACCTCAGGCGGCGTTGTTGCCGGTCACGGGACCTACGTCGCCGGCATCGCCGCCGGCAACGGCAACGCCGATCCCCGCTACCAGGGGATGGCTCCCGGAGCGGAAATTGTCGTGGTCTCCGCTTTCAGTCAGCAGTTTTCGCTGTTGGATGTCGTCCGTTACATATTCGGGGTGGCGGAGCGCAAGGGCTGTCCGGTCGTGGTAAATGCCAGCATTGTAACCGGGTCCGGTACCGATCAGGAAGGTTTGGAGCAGCTTTTGCGAGAGACGCCGGGGCGGGCGATGGTGGCATCTGCGGGCAACGGGGGGGAGAGCGGACACTGCCGCTTCGACCTGACGGAGAAGGCATTCTACACCATTTACCGAGCCAGCCGCTTGCAGGAGGAACCGCTGAACGAGCTTTTCCTCCATCCCTATCACCAGGGCCCGGGAGAGGCTTGGCTGGGTATCGGGCTCTCCGAGGATGAAATGGTCTGGAGATCCCTGCGCCAGCTCGCCGACAAAAAGAGATTCGATCCCTCCGCGATTCCCATCGCCGTGGATTCACTCTTGACCGCAAGCGGCGAGGCTCGGGCGCACATTGCCTGGATGACCGCCGGCTCTGAAGGAAATCGCACCGGGGTGACAACTTTCATCTGGGACTCGATGCCTGAACCTGCCGACTGGATCGTGGCGGCAAGAGGAAGGGGCGTGCTTCATGTCTGGGCACATACCCCTCAGCCGCAAGGTGTTCGCCAAGCGCCCGAGGATCCGCAGTTCAGGCCTTTCGACAACCGCTATGGGATTGTACCCCCCGGCACCTCTTCGGAAGTCATCTCGGTCGGCGCCTTCGCCAACCGCGACCTGGATTTTCGCCCGGATACCTACGAGGATCTGGCGGTCGGCGATCTGCTGCCGTTTTCGTCGCGCGGGCCTACCCTGGATGGGCTGCTCAAGCCCGACCTTGTGGCTCCCGGGGTGCTGACCTCGGCCTGGAGCGGCGATTCTACGAACTACCGGACCGCAGCGGGAACCAGCGCTTCCGCGCCGGTGGTTGCCGGCGCCGTCGCCCTCTACTTCGAGCGCTTTCCGCAGGCCACCAACCGCGAGGTCTGGCGCGCCCTCACCGGGACCGCCGCTTCCGACGAGTTCACCGGACAGACCCCCAACCTCGACTGGGGGTACGGCAAGCTCGACGTCGCCGCCCTCCTGCAGGAACCTCCCACCGTGGTTGCCGAGATAGCCGGAGAGGTTCGCCCCGCAGGCGTATCACTGCAGCAGAACTACCCCAACCCGTTCAACGGGCGCACGGTGATTGCCTACCGCTTGCCACATCCCGGCACCGTTAAGCTCACCCTCTATGATCTGCTGGGCAGGCCGGTGCGGCGCCTTGTGTCGGAATACCAGGAAGCCGGATCGCACGAAATCACATGGGACGGGGCCGACGACCGCGGGCGGGCGGTCGCCAGCGGGGTCTATCTCTACCGGCTTAAGACGGGGAACCAGCAGCTCTCACGGCGACTCGTTTTCGTCCGCTAACCGCCGCCCTGGCCGGATCTCAAAAAAAATCGCCTTGGACTAGCCAGCGACCGGGGCCGGACCGCGCCAGCGGCGTATACCTCTTCTAACGTGAAGACGGGACCAGCAGCTCACGCCGGCACCTTCTGGTCCGCTAGTGGTCCGTCAATGTAGCGTTGCGGAGTAAAGATTTTCACACCTGCGCGCACAAGGCAATTCACCACCGAGGATGCGCGCATCAAGCTGCACCTCCTCTATCCAGCATTACTACGTCGGTGAACCACTAGCCCGGCGACGCCACTTGTATGGGCGCGCCGTTCGGAGCCGTGGTCTGTGCGGGCCCAGCGGCTCCGCCAGCCCGGGAACTTCCCGCGCATTTCCGGCCGCGCTCTGGTCTCGCGGCGTTGCCCCCGTTTCGTGCCCGGACTTATCCGAAGGCATCAGCCTCTCCCTCTACCCCCCGTCGCCCTCCTCATCGAAGAACCCCAGGTCCTCGCGCGCGGCGCGGCGCGCCGTCTCCTCGTCGAGGGTGACGCCGAGACCGGGAGCGCGCGGCAGGGGGATGTGTCCGTCGACGATCAGGTCGCGCTCCACCGTCAGGCTGTTCCAGACCTCGTTGTCGAGGTGGTGGAACTCGAGAAGCTGGAAGTTGGGGGAAGCGGCGCAGACGTGGGCCATCGCCATCGTGCCGATCGGACTGCAGATGTTGTGGGGTGAGATCGGCATGTAGTAGATGTCGGCCAGGTCGGCGATGCGCCGACCTTCGGACAGGCCGCCCGCCTTGGCGAGGTCGGGGGAGATGATGTCGGTCGCCTGGGTCTCGACTAGCTCGCGGAACCCGTGCCGGGTGTACAGGTTCTCGCCGGTGCAGATCGGGACGCGCGTCGCCGCCTTCACCTCCTTGAGGGCGGCGACGTTCTCCGCGGGAATCGGGTCTTCCAGCCACATCAGGTCCAGCTCCTCGAACGCGTAGGCGACCTTGAGGATGTCGTGAGGGGCGTAGGCCCAGTGGGCGTCGATGAGCAGGTCGGTGTTCGGATCAAGGGCCTCGCGGATCGCCGTGACCACCTCGACGTGGAAGGCGATGTCGCGGTTGCTCATGGTGCGGTTGTAGCGTTCGCGTCGGTCGGGGCGCGGGTCGATGTCGAACTTGACGGCGTCGAAGCCGCGCGCTTCCACCGCTTTCGCCTTGGCCGCCCAGGAGGCGGGGTCCTCCTCGTCTTCCCCGGCGTGGCAGTCGTTGTAGATGCGGATGGAGTCGCGCCAGGCCCCTCCGAGCAGTTGCCAGATCGGCACCCCGAGCGCCTGCCCGGTGATTTCCCACAGGGCCATCTCGATGCCGCTGATGGCGCTCATCACCGCTCCCTGGTAATACCCCGATGCCGACATCGAGCTCTTCATGTCCCGGAAGAGCCTGTCGACGTTGCGCGGGTCCTGGCCGATGAGGGCGCGCCGGGTGAGGCGCTCGTCGACGGCGATGTGGTGGACGCCGGCTCCGTGGTAGGCCTCGCCGATGCCGGTGATCCCCTCGTCGGTGCGCACCTTCACCAGCACCCACGGGGTCGGTTGAAGCAGGACGGCTCCGATGTCGACGATCTTCATTTTCAGCTCTCCCGGGTCTGGAGGCGGGTGAGGGCGTCGGTGGGGTTCAGTTGGGGAATCGAGCGCTCGAGGAACTGCTCGAGCAGCTCATCGGAGGTCAGGTCGGAGGTGTCGATGTCGAACCGGCGGCGAATCCAGGACTGGGCGACCTCGCTGCGGAACTGCTCCAGCACCTCCTCGACGTCGGAGGCCGGCACCATCTGGTGCGGGTGGGGATCGCTCTCGCCGCGGCGGCGGATCACCTCGGGGCGGGCGTGCAGGTGCACGAGGATCACGTCATCCGGCATGTCCGGCTCGTACTCGCGGACGTGGACGTTTTTCCCGGGGTAGTAGTAGCGCGGTCCGTAGACCGCCTCCTCGATGTGGAAGCCCCCCATCAGGATGTGTTCGTAGCGGTACAGCAGGCGGATGTGATAGACGATCTGGAAGCGTTGGAAGCGCTCCTTGATCGCCGGCAGCATGTCGAGCATGGCCCGCTGCTCCTCCTCGTCGAGGTGGGAGGCGTCGGGGATGGTGAAGTGGTCATCGAGATGGTGATTGATCCCCCGCTCCCGGCCCCAGGCGTAGATCCGGTTTATCAGCGTGCTCACCCCGGAGTACTCGCAACCGACTGCTACTACTCTCATGTCGTCTCCCTTGTTGCTGGTTGCTAGTCGAAATTCGCTGCACTCGCCGGCAGCGGGGATGAAGCTCGCTCCGGCGGGAAGGCCGGGCAATTTGCCCGGGACCGGGCGAGGCAACAAGCGGGACCGGTGCGGGCCCCTTGGGCTTGAACGACGAAGCTGGCAATCTGCTGCCGCAACCAGGCGCGCCAGTCGACCAATGCCGGCCTCGACGTGCGGCGGAAGAGACCAGGCAGGAAATCCGCTGCGACATTCAGGCCTCCCGGGCGCGCCGTGCGACCCATGCCGTGCCCGCGGCCCGAACCGAGCTCTGCCGCGGCTAGGCGCGCAGAGCGCGCGCCGACACCTCCTCGAGGTCCAGCTCGATGCCGTAACCGGCCCCCCCGGGCAGCAGCAGCCGGCCATCCCACACCTTTTCGCGCGGCCGCACCAGGTCTTCCCGCCACGGCACCTGGCCCCAGGCGTGCTCGAGGATCAGGAACGACGGCTGCGCCGCCATCACCTGGGCCTGCACCGCGGTCAACACCGGCCCGAACGGTCCGTGCGGAGCCGTGGCGATTCCCCGGTCCGCGGCCATGCCGGCCACCTTCCACAGCTCGCCGGCGCCGCCGACTACGGTCGCGTCCGGCATCGCCACGTCGAAAAGCGCCGCATCCAGGGCCGGGCGGAATCCCCGGCGGAACATGAAGCGCTCCCCTCCGGCCAGCCGCAGGCCGGTCTCCCCCTTTACCCGGCGGTACCCCTCGACATCGTCCTCGGCCACCGGCTCCTCGAGCCAGAAGAGGCCGAGGTCGGCCACCCTGCGGGCGATCTCCAGGGCCTCGCCGGCGCTGAAGATCCCGTAGCAGTCGAGCATCAGATCTGCCTCCGGGCCGATGGCTTCGCGCGCTGCGCGGGCGCACTCGATGCCGTTAGCGAGGGCCGCGGCCCGGTCGCGCTTCATCAGCTCCCCTCCGAACGGGGCCAGCTTCATCGCTGCGAAGCCGTCGGCCGCGGCCCCGGCGGCGCTGCGCGCGAACGCCTGCGGGGTCAGCTCGCGGGTGCCCCGGGTGATGTTGGCGTACAACGGGATCTCCCGGTGAAGGCGCTCCCCGAAGAGGGCGTGAACCGGTTTCCCCAGGCTCTTGCCCAGAATGTCCCACAGGGCCTGCTCGACGGCGCTGAAGGCGTGCACCCCGGGGCGGTCGAGCTTCTCAGGCTCGAGGCTGGCTGAGATCTCGCCGATCTGCCGCGGGTCGCGGCCCTGCAGCGCTTCCCCGATTCCCCGCACCGCGTCGAGGCAGGCCCGCCGCGGCGCCGACGGGTTCAGCTCCCCGAGGCCGCTGATACCGCCGGCGGCGTGCACCTGCACGAAGACCCAGCTCTGGCGCTCGTCGACGGCGACCTCGTGGATGTCGAGGCCGGTGATTCTCATGGTTCGGGGGGCCTACTGCATGCCGGGAAGGCTCGGCTGAAAGCGCCCGAACTCCTCCCAGACTTCCGGGGAGATCTCCGCGGTCGCGTGACGCACGTTCTCCTCCACCTCGGCGGCGGTGCGCGGACCGACGAGGGTGGCGTCGATATCGGGGCAGCGGAAACTGAACTGCACCGCCAGGGCCCCGATATCGACCTCGCGCTCGCGGCACCAGTCCCAAACCCTGGTCGCCGCCTCGAGGTCGGTGGGGGAGCCGCCGCGGCGCCTCGCCGATTCCGACGGGGGCAGCCCGGCGAGAATGCCGCCGTTGTAGGGGGAGGCGTTGATGACGCCGATCCCCCTGGCGGCCGCGGCCCGCAGGAGGGGAGCGGCGCTGGTGCGGGTCAGGTGGTAGTCGTAGGAAGGCAGGATGACGTCGAAACGGCTGCTGTCGATGGCGCGCCGCTGCAGGGCGTGGCTCTGCACCCCCAACCCGATGGCGCCGATGGCGCCCTGCTCCTTGAGCTCCTCGAGGGCTTCGACCGCGCCCCCGGGTGCGAGCGCCTGGTCCATGTGCTCGTCGCCGGCCGGGTCGTGCACCAGCAGAACGTCGATGTGGTCGCGGAACAGCAGCCGCAAGCTCTCGTCGACCGACCACAGGATGGAGTCGCGGTCGTAGCGGTGGTGGCGCTCGGGATGGGTGCCGGCCTTCGTCGACAGGGTGATCCCGGCCCGCTGCTCTTCGGTCAGGCTGCGCAGCCCGAGGCCGAGCAGCTCCTGGGCCTCGCCTTCGGCCCCGTACGCCGGGGAGGTGTCGAAGTAGCGGATGCCGAGCCCGGCGGCGCGCTGCACCGCGGCGACGCCGGCGTCCCGGCGCTCGGCCGCGGTGGCGCCGGGATGCTCCAGGCCGCCGATGTAGCCGCCGATCCCCAGGGCCGTGGTGGTTATTCCGGTCGACCCGAGGGTGCACTCGGGGATGGCCGCCGGCATCAGTCGGCCACCGCCGCGGCGACGGCGTTCGACACCCGCCTCAACAGGCTGCCGCCGGCCACCATCTGGTTGGTGAGCACGACGCAGACCAGGTCGCGTTCGGGGTCGGCCCAGGCCACGGTCCCGGTGGCGCCGACGTGCCCGAAGGTTCCCTCCGACACCAGCTCGCCGAAGAAGCTCCAGACCTTGGAGTCGCGCAGCGCCCAGCCGAGGCCCCAGGGGGCGTCGAGGTGGCGGTTCCGGTTCGCCGTCATCGCCGCGCAGGCGGCCGCGCTGAAGACCTCGGCATCGCCGTAGGAGCCGCGGTTGAGGACGGTCTGCAGCAGCGCCGCGAGGTCGGTCGCCGAGCTGTGCATGCCGCCCCAGGGGTGGCCCTGGTCGCGCCAGTAGGGGCTGTTCTGCCCCCAGCTCTTCGCCTCGTCGCCCTCATCCATTGTGGTGCCGCACCAGACGGTGTCGGGGATGGCGAAGCCGCCGAGCCCGAGGGCGCTCCGATTCATCCCCAGCGGCGCGAACAGCTCGCGCTCCTGGAAGTCGCGCAGGCGCTCGCCGGTGACGCGCTCGACGATCTCGGCCGCCAGCAGGATCCCCTTGCTCTGGTAGCGGAACGAGGTCCCGGGCTCGTAGAGCAGCCGCGTCCGGATCGCCCCTTCGACGAAGGCGCTGAGCGGCGCGTGCGCCCGCCGCAGGGGGACGTTCTCCGGGAGCATGTCCGGCATCCCCGAGACGTGGGACAGCAGGTGGGAGACGCGTATCTTGGCCCGCTCCCAGCCGATGAACTCGGGGATGTGGAGGTTGACGGGGTCGTCGAGGGAGACGAGGCCGCAGTCGACGAGCTGCATGACGCTGCAGGCGGCCACCGGCTTGCTGATCGAGGCGAGGAGGAAAATCGAATCCGGCTGCACCTCCTGGGAGCCGTCGCGCGGCTGCAGGTGGCCGAACCCCCGGGAAAGGACCAGCCTTCCCCTCCTGGCGACCGCGATCGACGCAGCCGAAATCGCCCTTTCCTCCAGGGCCGCCTGCAGCAGGCCGGCGGCCCGCTCCAGGCGCTCGGCCGAAAGCCCGGTCTCAGCGGGAACCCCCGGTTCGAGTACTGTATTCTTCGGCATGTATCCTCCGGTTGAGTATCCTCGTTCGGGACCGCCGGAATTGGAACGGAACTCCTCGCTCCTGCGACCCCTGCCCCGGCGAAGGCTGGCCAATCTATGCAACCGGACCTTCGATTGCGACACCCGTTCCGTGACTGAAGAGCCCCGCACGCGCGCCGCGGACGAGGGCGCCAGCCTGCGCATCACCCTGCGCGGCATCCTCGCCGGCGCCCTGACCATCGCCGGCCAGTTCACCTATCTCATCCTGATGGTGGGGCACACCTCGGGCTCGGGCAGCTACGTGCGCTCGCAGTTCCCGATGGTGGCGCTGATGCCGTTCGTGATGTGGCTGTTCGCCAACGTCCTCCTCAAGCGCCTGTGGCCGCGCCTGGCCCTGACCCGGGGGGAGCTGCTGACCGTTTTCAGCATGCTCTGGATCGTCGGGGCGCTGCCGCAGTGGGGCTGGAGCGACTACTGGATCGCCATCGTCGCCGCCCCCGGGTACATGGCCACCCCCGAGAACCAGTGGGCCGACCTGCTGCTGCCCTACCTGCCCTGGCACGCCCTGCCGGAAGCGACTCCCCGGGTGATCGGCAACTTCTGGATGGGGTTGCCCAAAGGGGCCCCGCTGCCCTGGGACGGCTGGATCGGAGTGACCCTGCAGTGGCTGGCGGCGTCGGCGGCCATGCTCCTGTTCGGCATCTGCCTCGTGATCCTCTTCCAGCGCCAGTGGGTCGAGGCCGAGAAGCTGAGCTTTCCCCTGGCGCAGATGCCGCTCGACATGACCCGGGGCTTCGACGGCGCCGGCCGCATGCCGGACCTGTTCCGCTCGCGGCTCTTCTGGGGCGGATTCGGCGTCGTCTTCCTGCCGCTGCTCTACAACGTCGCCACCTTCTTCTTCCTCGGCCTGCCGGAGTTCATCCTCTACACGCGGCATATGGGCATAACCCTGCCGCAGCCGTTCCCGGGACTGAGCTTCCGCGTCCTGCCGTTCGTTCTCGCGGTGACCTACCTGTGCCCCTTGGACATCCTCGGCAGCCTGGTGCTGTTCTACCTGCTGTCGGTCGTCAAGCTCGGGGGCCTCGACGCCGTCGGCTTCGAGGTCGGTGAGTCGGGCCAGCAGATGCGGGGGGCGGAGATCCTGTCGATGGAGAGCTACGGCGCCATGGTCTTCGTCGCCGCCTGGTCGGTCTGGCTGGCGCGCCGGCACCTGAAGGAGGTGTGGCGCCAGGTGCGCTTTGGCGAGGGGGACCGGGCGGACGTGCGGCGCTACCGCCTGGCCTCGGCCGGCCTGGTGCTTTCCGGAGCCGCCGTCGTCGCCTGGGGGATCCACCTCGGGGCCAGCCTGCCGGTGGCCGTCATCGCCTTCGGCGCCATGGCGATCTCCTTCTTCGTGGTCGTCAAGCTGATTGCGGCCACCGGGTTCCCCTACCTGATGCCGAACTGGGCCCACGCCAAGGGGGAGTCGCTGATCACCGACCTGATCGGGTCGTCGCGGCTCTCGACGCAGCAGGTGGTGGCCTTCAAGATGTTCACCGGCAACGCCTTCTTCGGAAACATCCGGCTGCCGGCGTGGCCGGCGCTGCCCCACCACTTCCGCATCTTCTCGCTGCGGGAGCAGCCGGGCCGCGTGATCGCCGCGGTGCTCGTCGCCTTTCCCACCGGCTTCCTGGTCGCAGTCTGGGCCAGCCTCGAAACCGCCTACGAGCACGGCGGCACGACCCACCTGATGGGGGCCTTCAGAATGATCTACGACCAGACCACCCACCTGATCCAGAACCCGCGCGTGTTCGATCCCGGCAAGTGGGGCGTCTGGCTCACCGGCTTCTTCGAGGCCGCGGCGCTCGCTTTCCTGCGCGGCCGCTACTACTGGTTTCCGCTGCACCCGATGGGGCTGGCGTTCCAGCACACCGCGGGAACCAGCATCTACTGGTTCAGCCTCTTCCTCGTCTGGGTCGCCAAGCTCCTCCTGCTCCGCTACGGCGGCGCGCGCGCCTACCGCGCCGGCAAGCCGTTCTTCTACGGCATGGGGATCGGCTACGTGGCGGCGGTGGTGCTTTCGGGAGTGGTCGACGTCATCTGGTTTCCGGTGGAGGGCCACCGGGTCCACGACTGGTAGGGCGGCACGCTACAGAAGCCGCGGCGGTGGAGATACTCGAGGCTCTTTTGGAGCTTCGGGTTCACCTGCCATTCTGTCGGCTATCCGGGTCACTGCTTCCTGCGCCGGTTGCTCGCGAACAGGTACGCCGTCGCCGCCAGGCAGGCCAGGTTGACGGCAAGCAGACCCCGCCGCAGCGGCGAGAGCTCCGCCTCCAGGACCAGGTCGTGCTCGCCGGCCTCGAGTTGCACCGCCATGAATCCGCCCGCGGTGCGCAGGGGGACGACCTCGCGGTCGTCGACGGTTACCCGCAGATGCGGGAACCAGGAGTACGCCAGGCGCGCGAAGCAGGCCTCGCTGACCCGCAGCTTCAGGTCGACCCGCTGCATGCGGACGGTGTGCTCGAGGAGCTTGACGGCCGGATTCGTACAGAGCTCCTGCCCCTCGGCGTCGAGCACGAAGATCCGCTCGCACGTCCGGGTTTGCGGATTGACCCTGGTGTTCGCTATCAGGAACAGGGTGTAATACGAATCGACAAGGACCTTTGCAAAGGCCGAATCTGCTCCTTCTGCTTTCAGGAAATCGTTTGGCTCCCCGCTGGCAGTGATTTGGGCAAGCTTTTCACCAGGAAACGGCAGAATCGTCCGAGACACGAGCACTGGACCTTCAGTCCCCAAGTCACTCAGAGCCGTTTGTCCGTCGGAATTGGAAACCATGAGGAATTTGACTCCGAGCATGCTGAACGCGGACCGGGCGACCTCGTGATGGTCGATGCCAAAGACCGTCTCCGGGAAAGTCAGAGTCTCACCCGTTCTCCCTTCGAGCATTCGGCCCAACACAGCGGAATAGTATTGGGCGAACGGCGATACGAAATCGGCAGCAGCCCTGACCTTTCCCGGATGAAAGGATTGGGGGATTGGTGTCCTCGAATGGAAGTACAGTTGACCTTTCACGGAATAGCCATACTCCTGGCTGCTCCAGAACGAACGATGACCCGGCAACTGCCCGTGCAAGTCCAGGGAGTCGGCCTGGGCGCGCAGCGGCTTGTACAGCTCCAGGGATTGACCGAACATGTCGCGTTCGGTATCGATGCCCGGAGGCGGTATCCAGTACGGCTGCTGAAACGTCGTGGGGCCGAGGTCGATGGCTATCGCCAGCAGAATCACCGTCGACGCGGGAACCCGCCAATGCCGGCGCCGGAGAAGGACCATCAGCCCCTGCGACGCCGGGCCCACGGCAAGGGTGAGAAAAAAGATCGTGAACAGCAGGTAGCGTCCGGCGCTCAGCATCTTCACAACCGGCAGGGATTGAAGGGGCTCCCACCGGTACCCGAAGACGAGGACGACCGTCATCCCGAGGCAGCAGAGGGCCGGCAAAGACCGGAGGATCAGGGCCCGGGAGCGGCTGCGAAATGTGGCGACAGCCCCGGCGGCGACCACGGTTGCGATGGAAAGTCCGACGTACCCGCCGTACCAGTTGACATCGAGGTCGGGCGGGGGTAGCACCCAGAAACGGTAGTTCGACCAGGCCAGTACGTGCCGCCACGTAGGGACCGGAATCGAAGAGAGGTTCACCAAGCTGCTGTGCAGCCCCGTATGCTCGCGTTCCAGCCACATCGGCAGGGTCAGGTACCCCCCGAAAACCAGGCCTCCGGCGAACAGGAACACGGACCACGAAATCAGGCCGCGGCGTTGGTGCCCAGGGATAGCCAACAGGCGCAAGCCCATGTACACTGCCAGCAGAACGGTAGCCCAGAAGCCGTAGCCGGGATGTGTCAGGGCCAGGGCGCCTAAGCAGATGCCACCCGCCAGAGCGCTCGCCAGTCTCTCCCGATTCGCGGCGGGACGGAGACTCGACAGGCGCTCGAAGAAGTAGAAAGGCAGGGGCAGCAAGGCGTAGAAAAGCGACAGCGGGAAGCGGCCCATAATGCTGATCTGCTGGTAATGCCAGAAGCTCAGCACGTAAGCCAGTCCGGCGAGGAAGCCGGCGCTCCGCGAGCGCGTCACGGTCCTCGCCAGCAAGTACATCGCCACACCCGAGGCAACGTGCAGGACCGCCATCACTACTTTCAGCGACAGGAAAACGTCCTGCCAAAGCTGATCGACGAGCCCCACAAGATAGAAGAACAGGAAGCCGTAGAACTGCAGGTACGGCGTGCCCGTGCCCAGGTAGTTGGTCCAGATGGGCAGCTCTCCCTCGGATATCGAGCGCGAGGCCATGTGAGCGAAGCTTATGTGCTGCGGTTGATCCGCCCCCCAGGAAAATTCACCCAGACCGAGATAGGCACGGACGGCGACAAAACCGGCGGCAGCGAGCAGGATGACCGTCCCGCGTTCACCAGAAAAAACCGCACGCAGCATGGCGCTCAGGCAGCCGCCACGAAGTTCCGCGATCAGCAGAGCAAGGAAGAGGCTGGCTATGGCGGCGAGCAGCGTGTAGTCCAGCGGACCGAACTCGATGCCTTCGAAGGTCCTCGTCAGAAAATCCGAGAAGTTTTTTGCCCTTGAGCCGGGTGGAAATACCCCGAACCGCGCCATGGTGGTGTACTGGTGAATGGACAGCAGAAGGGCCAGCAGCCCGAGTGCGGCGGTTGCCGGAAGCGCTTTGCGATTGAACATCAGACGGGACTACCGTGGATAGCGCGAGTCTGGGAATCCCGGGGCCCGAAATCAGCAGCCACTGATCTTGACCGGAATTCAACTTTCCCCCGTGCCCCTGGACAGTGCCGAAGGGTCATCGCTTCCTTCGCCTGTTGCCGACGAACAGGTACGCCGTTGCCGTCAGGTAGAGCAGGTTGACGGCGAGCAGGACGCGCCGCAGCGGCGACAGCTCCGCCTCAAGGGTCACGTCGTGCTCACCCGCCTCGAGATGCACCGCCATGAACCCGCCGGCGGTGCGCAGAGGGGCGACCTCGCGGCCGTCGACGGCGACGCGCAGATGGGGGAAGAAGGAGTATGCCAGGCGGGCGAAGCAGGCCTCGGTGACCCGCAGCTTCATGTCGACCCGCTGCATGCGCACCGTGTGCTCGAGGACTTCGACCTCCGGGTTCGTGCCCAGCTCCCGGCCCTCGGCGTCGACCACGAAGATCCGCTCGCAAACCCGGGTTATGGGGTTTACCCCGGTGTTCGCAACAAGGAACAGGGTGGGGTACGAATCGACGAGAACTCCCGCAAAGGTCGAGTCTACTCCCTCTGCTTTCAGGAAATCGGCTGGTTCGCCTGAGGCGACGATTCGATTGAGGCGTTCAGTGGGAAAGGCCATTATCGTTGGAGACACGAGTACCGGACCTTCATTCCCAAGGTCACTCAGGGCCGTTTGTCCATCAGAATCGGATACCATGAGGTATTTAATATCGAGCATGCAGAGCGCGGATCGGACGAGTTCCGTATGGTCGATGCCGCTGACTGTACCAGGAAAGTCAGCTTCCTCATTTGTTCCCCCTCCGAGCATTTCGTGCAACACCGCGGAAAAGTAATCGGCGAACGGCGATAAAAAATCGGATGCGGCTCTGACCCTTCCCGGATGAAAGGTGTCCGGGCTCGGAGTTCGCGATTCGAAATACAGCTTCCCTTTCCGCCAGCCACTGTGCCCGGTTCCGGTCCAGAGGAACCGGTGATTCGGCAGCTTTCCTTGCGCATCGAAGGAGCTGGAGTACTCGCGGAGTTGCGGAAACATGGCTTGCTGATCTCGCGTCACGTACATCTGTTGGAATGTCGTCGGCCCGAGGTCGACTGCGATGACGCACAGAATCAGGGTCGAAACGGGAACCCTCCAGCGCCGGCGCCGGAGAAGGACCATCAGCGCCTGGGCCGCCGGGCCCGCGGCAAGGGCGAGAAAGAAGACCGTGAACAGCAGGTAACGGCCGGCTCCCATCATCTTCACGATGGGAAGGGACTGCAACGGCGACCACCGGTATCCGAAAACGAGGAGGACCGTCAACGCAAGACAACAGACGGCGGGCAAAGACCTGAGGATCAGCACACGGGAGCGGCTGCCCAGTACGACAACCGCTGCGCCCGCCACGACAATTACCAGCGACAGGCCGAGGTACCCGCCGTACCAATTGAAGTCGAGGTCGGGCAGCGGAAGGGCCCAGAAGCGGTAGTTCGACCACGCCAGCACGTGCCGCCACGTAGGGACGGGAATCGAAGAGAGGTTCACCAGGCTGCTGTGCAGCCCCGTATACTCGCGCTCCAGCCACATCGGCAGAGTCAGGAACCCCCCGAAGACCAGGCCGCCGGAAAAGAGGACCGCAGACCATCCCGCCAGACCGGGGCGTTCGCTGGCCGGGATATTCAGCCACAACCGCAAGCCGGCATACAGCCCGAACAGGACGGTCACCCAGAAGCCGTAGCCGGGGTGAGTCAGGGCCAAGGCCCCCAGACAGATCCCCCCCGCCAGACTGCTGGCCAGTCTTGCCTGATTCCCGGCGAGACAAGGGCTCGACAGGCGCTCGAAGAAGTAGAATGGCAGGGGCAGCAGGGCCCAGAAGAGCGACAACGGGAAGCGGCCCATGATAATGATCTGCTGGGTATGCCAGAAGCTCAGCACGTAGGCCAGGCCGGCGATGAAACCCGCCTTCCGCGAGCCGGTCACGGTGCGCGCGAGCAGGTACATAGCCAACCCCGAGGCTACGTGCAGAACAGCCATCACAGCTTTCAACGAGGAGAAAATGTCGTTCAGGAGCTGATCGACGAGCCCGGTCAGGTAGAAAAACAGGAAGCCATAGAACTGGAGGTACGGCGTGCCCGCGCCGAGGTAGTTCGTCCAGATCGGCAGCTCTCCCTCGGCAATCGAACGGGAGGCCATGTGCGCGAAGCATATGTGCTGCGGCTGGTCGCCTCCCCAGGAGAAGTTGCCGAGGCCGAGGTAATGCCTCACCGCAACGAGACTGGCAATGGCGAGAAGGGCGATCGTCAAGCGTTCGCCGGTGAAAAAAGCGCGCAGCAGGGCGGTGAGGCAGCCGTACCGGAATTCGGAGATCAGCAACGCCAGGAAGAGGCCGGCTATCCCCGTGAGCAAGGCGTAGTCGAGCAGTGTGAATTCGATGTGCTCGAAAACCTGCAACAGGAAACTCGAAACGGTTCTGTAGCGTCGGGCAGGTGGAAAGACGCCGAACCGCGCCATGGTCGTGTACTGATGGACGTACAGCAGAACTGCCAGCATCCCCAAGGCTGCGGTTGCAAAAAGCGATTTTCGATTGAGCATCAAACCGGTCCGTGTTCCATCACACAATTGAAAAGCCATCGACCCCGAACCGTTTTGCCGAAAAGGAGGGAGTTTGTTCTGCCCTTGGTGTCTTGACCCAAGTCATCGCTTCCTTCTACGGCTGCTTGCGAACAGGTACGCCGTTGCCGCAAGGTAGAGCAGGTTGACGGCGAGCAGGCCCCGCCGCAGCGGCGACAGCTCCGCCTCCAGGGTCAGCTCGTGCTCCCCCGCCACGAAATGCACCGCCATGAACCCGCCCGCGGTGCGCAGGGGGACGACCTCGCGGTCGTCGACGGTTACCCGCAGATGCGGGAAACAGGAGTACGCCAGGCGCGCGAAGCAGGCCTCGCTGACCCGCAGCTTCAGGTCCACTCGCTGCATGCGCACCGTGTGCTCGAGAACCTCGAGGGACGGGTTCGTGCCCAGCTCTTGCCCCTCGGCGTCGAGCACGAAGATCCGCTCGCACACACGGCTGTTCAGATCGACCCCGGTGTTAACAGCCAGAAAAAGGGAGTGGTAGGAATCGATGAGCATCTGGGTGAAACCGGCGTCGACCCCCTTGGAGTCCATGGTCTCGAATGGTTCGCCGCTGGCGATGAGTTGGTCGAGCTGTTCGGCGGGAAACGGCACGACCCTCGGAGATACGAGCACTGGGCCATGGGTACCGAAGTCGCTCATGTCGCTGATCCTCATCTGTTCATCGAGATTTGACAGAATGAGATACCTGACATCCATCATGCTCAGGCCGGCGAGGATGATCTCCCCGTGGCTGCGGCCGAAAATCGTTTCGGGTACCCCCTCCTGCAGGCCGGTATTGCCGCTGTTGTCGATCGCGAAATACCCCGTCTCGACCAGCTTCGACACGTAGAGGTCGATCGGTTCCACGAAGTCGACGACCGCCCTCGCTCTCCCGGGATGAAACGAACCCGGGCTCGAGGTCCGCGATTCGAAATACAGCTTGCCTTTCAGCCAGTACTTGCTGTGGCTGGAGCCGCTCCAGAGGACCCGGTGATTCGGCAGCTTCCCTTGCGCATTCAGGGAGTCGGCCTGCGCGCGGAGTTGCGGGAACATGTTGGGTGCCGGATCCCGTGTATTGTACATCTGCTGGAACGTAGCCGGCCCGAGGTCGATTGCCATGGCGAGCAGTATCAGCGTCGGCACCGGGACTCGCCGGCGCCTGCGCCGAAGAAGGATCATCAGCGCCTGCGACGCCGGGCCGACGGCAAGGGCCAGAAAGAAGACGGTGAACAACAGGTAGCGGCCCGCGGCCAGCATCTTTACCACCGGAAGAGCCTGGAGCGGGGGCAACAGGTACCCGAAGACGAGGAGGGCCGTCAACCCCAGACAGCACAGCGCCGGAAGGGACCGGAGGATCAGCTCGCGGGAGCGGCTGCGCAGGGCCGCCGCGACTCCGCCGGCCACGACGATTACCAGCGACAGTCCGAGATATCCGCCGTACCAGTTGACTTTGAGGTCGGGCGGCGGAAGCACCCAGAAGCGGTAGTTGGACCAGGCCAGCACGTGCTGCCATGTCGGGATCGGCACCTTCGCGAAATCCATCATGCCGAGGTAGAGCCCGGTATAGTCGCGCTCGAGCGACATCGGCAGGATCAGGTACGCCCCGAAGACCAAGCCTCCGGCGAAGAGGAGCGCGGACCACCAGACCAGGTCGGTCCGGCTGCGATCCGCGCGCAGCAGGATCATCAGCCGCAATCCCACGTACACCCCCAGCAGGACGGTTGCCCAGAAAGCGTAGCCCGGGTGGGTCAGGGCCAAGGCGCCGAGGCAGATCCCCCCCGCCAGACTGCTCGCCAGCCTGACCCGATTTTCCGCGAGGCGGGGACTCGACAGCCGCTCGAAGAAGTAGAACGGCAGGGGGAGCAGGGCGTAGAAAAGGGACAGGGGAAAGCGGCCCATGATGATGATCTGCTGGGTATGCCAGAAGCTCAGCACGTAAGCCAGGGCGGCGATGAAGCCGGCTCTCCGCGAGCGCGTCAGGGTGCGGGCCAGCAGGTACATCGCCACTCCGGAAGCGACATGCAGAACCGCCATCGCGACCTTCAGCGACGTGAACACGTCGTTCCAGAGCTGGTCGATCAGCCCTGCGAAATAGAAGAACAGGAAGCCGTAGAACTGCAGGTGCGGCGTGCCCGCGCCGAGGTAGTTCGTCCAGATCGGCAGCTCACCCTCGGATAGCGAGCGGGAGGCCATCTGCGCGAAGCAGATGTGTTGCGGCTGATCTCCCCCCCACGGGAAGTCACCGACGCCGAGGTAAAACCGGACCGCGACGAGACCACCCGCTGCGAGCAGACCGATCGTCCAGCCTTCGCTGGTGAACACCCTGCGCAGCAGTGCGCTCAGGAGGCCGCCTCGATATTCGGCGATCACCAGCGAAAGGAAGAGGCCGGCAATCGCGGCGAGCAGCAGGTAGTCCAGCGGACCGAACTGGATTTTCCCGAAGGCAATTACCAGGAAATCTGAATAGCTCAGGAACCGCTGGCCCGGCGGGAGGACCCCGAACCGCGCCATGGTCGTGTACTGGTGGACGAACAGCAGCAGGGCCAGCAGCCCCAGTGCGGCGGCTGCGGCGTAGAGCTTCCGGGTTTCCGTCGGGACGGCAGGTACCGGCTCCTGCCGCGCCTGCCCTGAATCCGGGCGGGGCTGCATCCCCTCCCTGGGCGGTTTCTTCTTCCGCCTGGCGCGCGAAGGCACTTTGAAATCCTCGACTGAGAAGCGTTTGCCGATCAGGTCCGGATCAAACGCACTTCTGCCTCGGGACAGGCATGAAGGTCATCGCTTCCTCCGACGGTTGCTCGCGAACATGTACGCCGTTGCCCCCAGGTAGAACAGGTTGACCGCGAGAAGGCCCCGGCGCAGCGGCGACAGCTCCGCCTCCAGGGTCAGGTCGTGCTCGCCGGCCTCGAGATGCACCGCCATGAACCCCCCCGCGGTGGGCATGGGGGCGACCTCCCTGCCATCGACGGTGACCCGCAGATAAGGGAAGTAGGAGTAGGCCAAGCGCGCGAAGCAGGCCTCGCTGACCCGCAGCTTCAGGTCGACCCGCTGTGTGCGCACCATGTGCTCGAAGACCTCGACCTCCGGATTCGTGCCCAGCCACCGGCCACCTCCATCGAGAACGTAGATCCGCTCACGCACCCGGGACTGCGGGTCCATTCCCATGCTCAAAACCAGAAATCGGGTCCGGTAAAGTTCCGTCAACTCCTTGATATCGACGTCAATTTCCTTAGATCTCACGAACTCGCCTATTCGTACAGCCAACGAGTCAGTCTCGACGTGTGTGGGAAAGGGAACAATTGTGGGAGATACTAGCACCGGACCTATAGTTCCCAAGTTAGTTAGGGTCCTTTGTCCATCTGGATCAGACAAGATGAGATATTTAACATTCAGCATAGCGAGCGAAGAACGGACAACTTGGCGATCGGTACTTAAAAACCTTTCAGGATAGCCCTCCTGATCTATTTTCTCCCTTATAGTCCGGTCCAACATTATCGACAAGTATCGAGCAACCGGGTCAACGAAAGTAGCGACCGCTTTCACCTTTCCCGGATGAAACGCCTCTGGGATCGGCGTCCTCGAATGGAAATAAAGTTGACCTTTTTGAAAAAAGCTGTGCTCCGGGCTGCTCCAGAACACCCGGTAACCCGGCAGCTCTCCAATATGGTCCATGGAGTCTGCGCGAGCGCGCAGAGGCTTGTACAGTTCCAACGGGATCCCCCAAACGTCGACTTCGGGATCGATGTATGATGGATGTCTCGAGTACGACTGCTGAAACGTCGCCGGGCCCAAATCAATTACAATGACGAACAAAATCAGCGTCGAAGCCGGAACCCTCCAGCGCCTGGGCCGCAGAAGGATCATCAGCGCTTGAACCGCCGGGCCCGCGGCAAGGGCGAGAAAGAAGACGGTGAACAGCAGGTAGCGGCCGGCTCCCATCATCTTCACGATGGGAAGGGACTGAAACGGCGACCATCGGTATCCGAATACGAGGAGGACCGTCAACGCCAGACAGCAGAGGGCGGGCAAAGACCGGAGGATCAGCTCTCGAGAGCGGCTGCCGAGAGCGGTGGCCATGCCGGAGGCGACGACACCTGCGAGCGACAGTCCGAGATATCCGCCGTACCAGTTGAGGTGCAGATCGGGTGGCGGCAGCACCCAGAAACGGTAGTTCGACCAGGACAGCACCTGCTGCCACGTCGGGAGGGGGATCCCCGAGA
This sequence comes from Candidatus Latescibacterota bacterium, assembly GCA_965223905.1. Taxonomy (GTDB): domain Bacteria; phylum Latescibacterota; class UBA2968; order UBA8231; family UBA8231; genus CBDCXV01. Next base: position 269,931 of record CBDCXV010000009.1, on the reverse strand, counting down.
GATCCAGCATACCCCGGTAGAGTGCGGTATGCTCCCGCTCGAGCCACATCGGCAGGGTCAGGTACCCCCCGAAGATCAAGCCGCCAGCAAAGAGGACCGCGGACCATCCGACCAGACCAGGGCGCTCGCTGAACGGAATCTTCAGCAACAACCGCAAGCCCACGAACACCCCCAGCAGAACGGTCGCCCAGAAGCCGTAACCGGGATGGGTCAGGACCAGGGCTCCCAGGCAGATCCCGCCAGCCAGACTGTCCGCCAGTCTTTCCCGATTCTTCGTAATTCCAGGACTCCACATGCGCTCGAAGAAGTAGAAGGGCAGGGGAAGCAGGGCGTAGAACAGCGACAGCGGGAAGCGGCCCATGATGATGATCTGCTGGGTATGCCAGAAGCTCAGCACGTAGGCCAGGCCGGCGATGAAGCCCGCCTTCCGCGAGCGCGTCAGGGTTCGCGCCAGCAGGTACATAGCCACACCGGAAGCAGCGTGCAGAACCCCCATCGCGACTTTCAGCGACGTGAACACGTCGTTCCAGAGCTGGTCAATCAGCGCTACGAAATAGAAGAACAGGAAGCCGTAAAACTGCAGGTATGGAGTGCCCGCGCCGAGGTAGTTGGTCCAGATCGGCAGCTCCCCCTCGGATATCGAGCGCGAGGCCATGTGCGCGAAACAAATGTGCTGCTGCTGATCCCCCCCCCAGGGGAACTCACCTGAGCCGAGGTAAAATCGAACGGCCACGATACCGCAGATTGTCAGGAGTGTGATCGTCCGGAATTCGCTGGTGAAGGCCGCCCGGAGAAGGGCGGAAAAGCAGCCGCCGCGGAATTCCGCGATCACCAGCGCCAGAAACAGGCAGGCTATCGCGGCGAGAAGCGAGTAGTCCAGGGAGCTGAATCCTATGTGTTTAAAACTCTCCGACAGGAAATTGGAAGGTGTTCCAAAGGTTATTCCCGGCGGAAAGACGCCGAACCGGGCCATGGTCGTGTACTGGTGGACGAACAGCAGCAGGGCCAGCAGACCCAGTGCGGCGGCCGTCGCGTAGAGCTTCAGGTTCCCTGTCGGGCTGGAAGGTGCCGGTTCCTGCCGGGCCTTGCCCGCGGGCTGCGGCTGCATCCCCTCCTGACGCGGTTTCCCGCCCCACCCTGGGCGCGAAGGCACCTTAGAAATCCTCGACTCCGAAGCGGTAGCCCCGGATCTGGGCCATGGGGGCGTCGTCGTTGATGTAATTGGCGGCGAGGAAGCGGCCGCGCTCGTACTCGACCCAGCCGGTATAGCCGCTGTCGCAGCTGATGTTGTTGCGGTCGTGGTCCAGGGGGAGCAGCAGGCCGTCCTGCCTGTCGAGGTCCGCTTCGAGGGCGCTGGCCAATGGTTCGAGGAAGGCGAAGGTGTGAGGAGGAGTCCCGCCCCCCCGCGATGACGATCTCGTCGTCGTCGATGCGGGTGCCCGGCCCCGGTTTCAGGCGGCTGCGGAAAGCGGCGTTCTCGGGCACGTTGGGGACGACGATGGTGCGTGTCTCCAGGCGCCGGCGCACGGTCTCCGCGCTCATGTCGACGCGCCAGCTCGAGCGCAGGCTGAAACGGCCCAGGGTCAGCACCAGCCGGTCCCGGGTAACACCCGCGACCGGCATGCCGTGGGCGGCCGGGTTGAGGGTGTCGAACGGGCCTTCCCAGGAACGGCCGCCGTCCCTCGAAATCATCTTCTGCAGCGGCCGGCCCTTACCCGACTCCTCCCTCAGGTAGACGACCAGCTCGCCGTCCGGGCAGGCGATGACGCTGGCCTCGGCGAGGCGGTAGTCCGGGTCGGGGCAGATGTCGCGCGGAGGTCCCCAGGTCCGCCCCTGGTCGGCGCTCGCCGAGATGTTCTGAACGACGCGCCGCATGCCGTCGGCGTAGGTGTTGGCCGCCAGCAGCCAGGTGCCGTCCGCCAGCTCGGTGACGACGTCGGGGCAGATGCCGTTGACGCTGGTTGCGAACCCCTCCGACCAGGACGCCCCGTCGTCGTTGCTGAACCAGAGCACGATGCGGGCGTTGCCCGCGGTGGCGTTCCACTCTCCGGGGGGGAAGTCGATGGCGTCGCACAGAAGCAGGACGCGGCCGTCGCGCAGCTGCTGGATCTTCGGGCAGTTCCACTTGGTCAGGACGCCGTTCTCGTAAGCCTCGTCGCGGAGCACGAAGCGTTCGGACCAGGTGCGCCCGGCGTCGTCGCTGTGGCGAAGCACGAGGCGGCAGAACTCGCTGGCGACGTGGCCGTTGCTCTCCCGGTACGCCAGGAGGATGCGGCCGCTCCGGGTCAGGCACAGGTGCGGGAAGCACTCGTACACGCCGTCGTCCCGCGAGATGGTGAATTTCTCCAGGGCCATTTGGATCCTTTCTTGCGGGATTTGTGGGTTTGTTCAGGGGTAGAACTGGGGAGGAGGAAATCTACCGGTTCTCCACGAAATCCCGTCCCCGAGCTTCGCTCATCCCGGCTCCGAGGAATGCGCAAGCAATCCGTGGGGCCAGCCTCATCGAGCCGGTGAAAGCTACTGCATCATGCCCAGCTTGATGGCGTGAGTCTTTTCAGCGGGAGCTCCAGCGTGGCGGCACAATTGCCCCGTACAGCATCCTACATCCGCTTGAGTAGCCGGTCGTATTCCTGGTGGTGACCAATCCAGAACCACACAATATCGCCGTCGTCCAGTACGCCGGGGGCACGATAGTCAATGCTCACCCTCACGGAGTAGACTGGACTCCGTCGACTCACGCGCTTGAAATCCAGGCTCGGGTGATGGGGATCTGATATGAAGAACTGACAGGATGCACGAGCTTGCCGGCGAACGTGTTCCGGGAGGCGTCTGTATGAAACCCAGAAGCTGGTCTGTGCGAACGAACGCACACCTACAAATCTTCTATTTTGACGGGCCGGGTCTGTCCAGCTCGGTGGGCTGCCAGGGTCTCATCGGCAAGTCGCTCCAGTAAATCCTCCGATTCGGGTCGCGCAAACAACGCGGCCCATCGCTGGTCCGACTCCAGCGCCACCAGCATGAACCGCGCAAACCTGTTCTGTTCTTCCTGCGAAAGTTTGGAGACTCGCTCGAAAGCTTCCTGAAGAAGTCGGGTCATCGGTTTCCTCCTTGCCAAGTCCTGATGGGCAAACGCTGTTGACGTATGCGCTGCCTCTCGTCCCTTACCCGCTATTTCCACTCTTCCAAAAGATACTGAACCCAGGGGTACGAACCCCCTCCCATACGACGAAATCCCGACGGGAAAAATCCTACCGGGTTCTCACACAGGCTGCCCGGGCCCATACCAACCCCGATGAGCCTTCTTTTTCAGTATAACCAGTCTTCGTGAGCGAGCGGGGCGCGATTGAGCTCGTCCCTGTGCAGATGCCACTGAGGCATGAATTGATCCATCAGGTCCCGGAACCGGTCGTTGTGACTGCGCTCGATCAGGTGGACCATTTCATGCACGAGGATGTACGCCAGGCAGGATGCCGGCTTCTTGGCCAGCTCGAGGTTCAGCCAGATGCGCCGGGCATCGGCATTGCAGGAGCCCCAGCGGGTTTTCATCCTCTTGATCCGCACCTCGTCCACGGTCACGCCGACCGTCCTTTCCCACTTGTCCAGAAGCCGCGGCAATTCGCCTCGCAGCTGGCGGCGGTACCACCGGTGAAGCACGGCCTCCCGGGCGTCCCGGTCATCGCCCGGACGTGTGCGCAGTTCCATTCTGGTGTTGTTGACCAGGCGAATGCGAGGCATGCCGTCGTGGTCGATCACGTCGAGCCGGTAGCGCCTGCCCCTGAAGTAATGGCTCTCGCCGGTCACCATCTCCCGCTGGGACTGGCGGTCCTGTTGCGCGAACTCCGCCCGCCTCCGACGAATCCATCCCAGGCGTGAGATGACCGCCAGCCGCAGGGTGCCGTCGTCAAGACGCAACGGCGCAGCCACCCGCACCCGGCCCGCCGGGGGGTAAACCCCCACATGGAGGTTCTTGATATCCTTGCGGACGACCTCCACGGAGATGCCGCGCACTTCGATTTGCTGACGTTCCACGTCAGTACTCCCGTTGGTTCTTTACGAGCTCGAATATCTTCTCCGTAAAGGCCTCGTCGCCGTCGACTTCCGACCTGATGGCGATGCGGACCTCCCGCTCCTTGAATCGGTTTCCACGCCAGTCCGCCTTCTTCACCAAGCGAATAGCGCTATCAAGGGCCAGCGCCAGCGCCTCCCTGGCATCAACATCCGTCCCGGTGCCGTAGTCCTTCGATGCCTTTTCTCGCCACGCCCAGGCATGCGCTTCCTCCAGGTTGTCGAAGAGCGACCTCAGGGCGGCGGTGTTGATGGCCGCAGGATAGGACTGCTCAGCCTCCGGCCTGCCGACATTCCTGGTCAGCTCGATGATCCTCTTCAGGTAAGCCTTGTAGTCCATCGCCTCCTGCCGGCGCTGCCGGATCAGGTCGTCGAGCAGTTCCGACATCTTTTCGTAGTACCTGGGATTGACCTCCATCTCGTCTATGATCAGCCGCCTGACGTTGTTCTCGATCGTCTCGGCAACCGCCTCGGGGTGCCTGCGGATACCCTCGGGCAGCTCGTCCACCGCCTTTTCTCCACGCTCGACGATCAGCTGCACCAGCGTCAGGTCGTCGAAAGCGGAGACCTTCTCGCTCTCCTCCGCCCGGATGTAGGTGTCGAGCAGGTGCCGCATGGCCGGCTCGTACAGCTTGAGGTCGATGTAGTCGCCGCTGGCCAGCTTGACCTCCTGGCGCACCTTCTCGTAGTGGTCCACCTCGGCCTTGATCTCCCGCGCCTCGGCGTCCGAATAGCCGGCCTCGCACATCTCGTTGGCCAGGTTGGCATAGGCTCGCAGGAAAGCTGCGGCCAGCTTGTACAACGCCACTCTCTTGGGTTCGTTCTCCTTGAGTTGTTCGGTGTTACCGCTTTCGGCCGCGCAGAAGAAGCGCAGATAGGCTGCGGTGTCGCGCGGGGGCTCGACGGGCTCGCACAGCCCCTTGACCGCCTCCCGCGCCTCCTCCAACCGTTCCCGGCCCTGCTTCAGCCGGTCCTTCAGCAGGCCCTCCACGTCCTCCTTGTCATAGCCTTCGAATGCCTCGCCGGTGTAATCCTCGATTGACTTCTCGAGCGACCGGAACAGGTCCTTGTAGTCGATGATGTAGCCGTATTCCTTGTCTTCCCCGTCGAGGCGGTTGACACGGCAGATGGCCTGAAACAGGCCGTGGTCCTGCATGTGCTTGTCGATGTAGAGATAGGTCGCCGAAGGCGCGTCGAAACCGGTCAGCAGCTTGTCGACGACGATCAGGAGCTTCATCTGCCCCGGCTCGTCGATGAAGCGCCTCTTCACCTCCTTTTCGAAGGTCTCGACCTTGCGCATCGCCTTTTCTTCCGGCTCGTTGAAGTGCGCCGCGAGCATCTTCCGGTAGGCTTCGTACTGCAGCAGCTTTTCGGTGAGCCCCTCGCCGGTCTCCTCTCCCTTGGTGTCCCTCGTGGCCGGCCTGTACGAGGTGACGATGGCGCATCTGCCGGCCAGACCGTGCTCCTGAAACCTCTCGAAAAAACGGCAGGCCGAGTAAATGCTGTCGGATACGAGCAAGGCGTTGCCGCGGCCGCTCTCGAGGCGGTCCCGAGTCTCCATGTCGAACAGGATGTCGGCCACGATCTTCTCCAGCCGTTCACGCGAACTCAGGACTCTTCGCATCGTGCCCCAACGCTGCTTGAGCTGGGCCTTTGCCACGTCGGTCAGCCCACGGGTCTTGAGGTCGAACCACTGATCGATCCTGTCCTGCGAGGCGATGCTCTGGTCGATGTCGCGCGCCTCGTAGCGCAGGTCCAGCACCACGCCGTCGCTCACCGCCTCGTCGTACTTGTAGGTGTGGATGTAGGTCCCGAAGGTCTCGATGCTCCGCTTCTTGTCCTCCTTGAGCAGCGGCGTCCCGGTGAAGCCGATCAGCATGGCCCCCGGCAGCAGCGCCTTCATGGCCTCGTGGAGCTTGCCGGACTGGGTGCGGTGGCACTCGTCCACGAAGACGAAGATCTCGCCCTTCGGGTGGAAACCCCTGGGCAGATTCTTCCCGATCTCGTCGACGTAGGCCTCGATGTCCTTTTCGCTGATCTCCTCGGAGGCGCCGAACTTGTGGATCAGCGAGCCGATCAGCCACTCGTCCGGGCTGTTGAGCACACGCACCAGATCGGCACCGCTGCTTGTGCGGTGGATGTCCTCGCTGACCCCCTTGAAAACCGCCTCGATCTGCTCGTCCAGCTCGGTGCGGTCGGTGATGAGAAGAACCCGGGGGTCGGTGACATGCTCGCGAATCCATTTGGCCAGCCAGACCATGGTCAGGCTCTTTCCGCTCCCCTGGGTGTGCCAGATGATACCGCCCTCCCGCCGCTTCACGCGCTCCTGCGCCGCCTTCACGCCGAAGTACTGGTTGTGGCGGCAGATCTTCTTGTCGCCGGAGTCGAAGACCAGAAAATCGTGGATGATCTCCAGCAGCCGCTCTTTCTTGCAGAGCTGCCCCAGCTCCCGGAGCAGCGGGCTGTCCCCGGCGTCCGGGTCGACTTCGGTTTCCTTCCAGCGCAGCCAGTGCTTCTCCGGGGTCCCGATGACGGCGTAGCGCAACCCCTCGGTTTCATTGCCCGCCATCAGGAACTGCACCGTGGCGAAAAACGGCTGGATGAACTCCTTCTTCTGGCTGTCGAGGTTCTGGCGGATGCCCTCGGCAACCGATACCGTGGAGCGCTTCAGCTCCAGCACTCCCAAAGCGATGCCGTTGACGTAGAGCACGAGGTCGGGGCGGCGGTTGTTCTCCCCGAAGACGGTCACCTCCTGGGCAATGCCGAAGTCGTTATTGCGGGGATCCGTCCAGTCGATAAGCGACACCGTGACGAACTGCTCGCCGACGCCGGGCTGCACCTTCACACCGTAGCGCAGAAGGCCGTAGACTTCGCGGTTGGCCTCGTAGAGCGTCTTGCTGCCTCCGAGGGCCGCGGCCTTGTCCAGCTCGTACAGCGCCTTTTCGATGATCTCGTCGCCGTGACCCTGGCGTTTCAGCCAGCGGGTGAGGTGGCCTTTTTCGACGTTGCGGTTGATATCTCGGTCCTGCCAGCGGCCGAGATAGGCGTAGCGAAGGGAGTCCCGGAAGAACTCGACCACCCGCTGTTGCGCGTGGAATTCCCTCTGGCCGACGTTACTCATCCACCGTTTCCACTATTTTCCAATGGCCGCCCTTGGCGGGCCCGATCCGTTCCAAGACGCCCATTTTCTTCAGCTTGCCGATCTGCCACTGGATTCCCTTTCGCGTGATCCCAAGTCGGTTCGCCAGTTCCGTCGTGGTGATTGAGGGGTCAACGGCAATCAGGTTCAAGATTTTCTCCCTGGTTTTCTCCCTGGTTTCCTCCGTTTTCTCCCTAGTTTTCTCCCTAGTTTTATCTTGGGCCTGCACTTCGACTTGCACCCCGCCGACCCGACCCCAGTCTGGCTGCGACTCTGACTGGTCCCCGGCTTCAACTCCAGAGACCCCGGCTTTCCGGGTAGTTTTCGGGGCAGGGGCGCTGCTTGCTGGGGAATCGGCTGCCCGGTACGCGGCGGAGAACGGGAACCTCAACCACAAACCATCGCCACTCGATTCCAGCTTCCACTCTGGTGTGGGGTTGCCAGCCTCCCGGCACATGTCCACGATCCGCCGGATGCCCCGTCCCCAGGCTTCGATCATTCCAGCTCGGAAGAAGGCATAGGCGATTCGCGGGTTGTACGGCTTCGACGAAAGTTCCCCGGCAAGCTGATCGGCGGTCCATTCAGGCGGCAACTGCACCGCATTCCAGATCGCGATCCGGTCGTCGTACACGCGAATCTGAATCGTGGTGGGGCTGGCGTAGTCGCGGTGGATGATGGCGTTGATCACCGCTTCGCGCATGGCTTCGCGCGGCACGGGGAAGGTCTCCACGCGGTAAACGCCGTCGTAGGAGATCAATGCTTTCGTGTACTTCGTGTACAGCAAGTCCATCGTCCGATCGACCTGGGTGAACAGATCGCCTTCGACAACATCCTGATACAGCAGCTCCGAACCGCGGAAATAGCCGATCTTCACATAGGCTTCCATCACGAACCGGTCCGGTGCCGGATGAAAGAGCAGTACCGCGGCGCGTTTCAGGAAACCGGCTTCTCGCAACTGAAGCCTTTCGATCACCTCTTCATCGGATTCGTCCAGAATGTCCTGCGGCAAGCGTTCGCTGCCGGCACCCCGCTGGCGAAACCCATCGAAGACGCGACCGTCCAGATCCTTGAGGCCGACCCCCGGCAGGGGCACATCGTCCCACGTTCGGCCGTATTTCTGCAACAGGAAGCGGCTGAGTGCCGCGCCCCTGAGAACCTGCCTGGTGCTGCCGCTTCGATAGTGGAATTCGCCCTTGTAGCTGATCGGATTCGGGTAGGGATCAACGGCGATTTCCAGGTATTCCCCGCCGTCTTCCGACTCAGGTTCACGTCCACCACGACGCCGAGCAATGCCTGCGCCTTGTTGGGAATCTCTTCGAGCAGTCGGAGAACGTTCCTCACGCCGACCACCTCACCCCGGTTGTTCTTGCCGATTTCCAAGACGCCGCCCTGCGCGTTGGCGAAGCCGCAGATCCACTTCAGGTATTCGTCCCGCCACGTCTCTTTCCATTCGACGTTCTGGTTCTCACTCATGTCGTCGTCTCTGTCAGAGCCCCGGTTCGAGCAGCCCCATCCAGCCGGTGAGAAGCTGCGGCATCATGCCCTGCTGAGGGTGGCGGTTTTGTCCCGGACACCACCCCAGTCGGGGATTGTGCGGAGGAGCCCACATCTACAACTCTTCCATATTGACGGGCTGAGTTCTCCCTGCCCGGTGGGCTGCCAAGGTCTCATCGGTCAGCCACTTTAGCAAATCCTCCGACTCGGGTTGCGCAAACAGCTTGCCCCACCGCTGGTCCCACATCGGTTCATTTATCGGCTTCGCGTTTAGAATTGGTCTCATAGAGCGTTTCCGTGATAGCGCCTCGAAATATCTCTTCGTTGAGAAATTGCAGGACTTTTTTCGCCGTAGGCTTATCAGCTGGGAAGACAATCTTGTCTTGTGAGATGTGAATCTCAACGTCGTATCCGTTGGAACGCTCCTGAATTTGTCTCGCAGAATACTGATCGAGCACACGTGAATCCCTGAGCATAGCGAACCGCTTACGGAACCATTGATTGGCTCCCACCGCCAGGGCGTCCGCGTCTTGTGGTGCCAGCAGTTCGTGCCCCAGCACTTCTCGAATCTCTTGTTCCGATGCTTCTTTATAGAAGTCCGCGAGCGGTAGGAAGGTATTGACGGTGCGGAAGCTACGAAACAGCAACTTACCTTCAGTAGGCAAATACACGGCGCTCAGCTTCCTGTCAAGCGTCAGCCCTGGGTGTTCTATGGTCTTGTAAGTCTGGTGTTGCAGTAACAGAGATAGGCCCGGTCGGATCACCTGAGAATGGGTGAAGTTCTGGAACAGCATCAACTCCTCTCCTTGGTCGTTTAGCGCGAATGCCACCATGCCCTTAATGGAATCAATCAACGTCTCATTGGTACCGATCGCATCAAAATTCCGAATGGTCTCGCTGTTTTCCTCCGCTATCCAGGCAGGCAGTTCGTAGTCAGACAAGCGAAAGCACTCGCCCTCATCCAATTTGTAACCGATGTTGAAATCAATCTCACGTATATCTTCCTCACGTATATCTTCGACAAATGTGTCATACTGAGTTTTCCGGCTCTCCGCGAGATACTCCTGTAGCTGAGTTTGCCAGCTCTCCGCGAGATACTCCTGTAGCGCCTGATGCAGAGGAATCTGTAGCAGGCGCATTTGGGTACCTTGTGTAATGATCGCCGCAAGATGGAAGTTCTCAAGCATCTGACTCTCCTATGTATAGATAAACGTTCCAATCGAGTCCCACCACTTGGACTTCTTTTCCAGATCGCCGCAAGTCCGTCTTGCTAATGAGAAGATTGGATACCCCATGACAATCCTTTACAGCATAAAATCGATAGCCAAATAGAAGACGCATGACTGGATTGAAATGAAAGGCACCTGCATGAGCAATGGCTAGGATAATGATTGACAGAATGTACACACTCATGATCCACTCGTTAGCAAACGTCGAGTGCTTTGATCTGACAAAGGGCAACAGATAGATAAACAGGAACGTGAGCATTTCATGATCCCTGCGTTGAAATTCCTTGATATAAAGTAAGTGCTTCTGGGCATTTTTTTTAGCATATTTCAACAGTCCCCAACATAGAGCCACCAGAAAAAACGCCACTACTATCCACCAAATCCAGTTAGTCCATGGCTCACCACACTCCAACTGATTTATGGCCACGGCACCTAACACAGGTGACAAGGATGTCGATACCAGAAGACACTTGGCAAAGATGTTCAGCATACCGAGGTTTCCGTGGTGCGAGTTATTTTGACCAGTCGTACCCGGCCGGTAAGAAGCTGCTGCATCATGCCCTGTTTGACGGCGCGAGCTTTGTCTCGGCGTCGTTCCAGCGCGGCGATCTCGGCATCTATGTCGGAGAGAACGGCGGCGATTGCCTTTTGTTCAGCATAATGGAGTGGAAGGTATATCTCAATTTTATACATCTCAGACTTGTTGAGTTTTGCACGAGTTCCGCTAGCCAAGTAAGGGAGTATATTCTTATGCACCAGAGAGAAATACAGGAACCCCTGACCATAACCACGCTTGGCTTTGAGGATATGTGCATGGTTGTTCACCCATATCTTTCCCGACATACGATACGCTATTGGCCGATGGGCATATTCGTCAAAGTATCCACCATCCTCAGCAATCAGAATCACGTCATCATCAAGAATGAAGTCGTTCACGTAATCAAGGACCCCGTTGGCACCGCAATATGGATAGGGACCCGGCATGTCTGCTCGCTGAGTTTCATTTAAAGGTATGCGAACATGATCGAGACAATCGACAATGTGCTCAAGCCGCTTCGTCTCCCACGCCCCGCTGAACCCCGGCAGGCGAGTTTTGCCGGTGAGGAGTTGCTGCATGGCGGCCTGCTTGACGGCCCGCTTCTTGGCGATCAGCGCCTCCAACGCCGCGAGCAACTTATCCACATCCGACAACGCCTCGGTGATGGCGCGTTGTTCGCCTAGGGGAGGCATTGGAATCTTCATGCCGGCGATCATCTCCAGCCGAACGGAGTCGACAGAGGACTTTGCTGTCATGGACATGATGCGATTGTAGAATCCCGCGCTGAACTGGTAGAAGAAGTAGCGGCCATTGAGCCGATCAGAGAAGTCGGTAATCCGGTAAACACGTTGGTGTACGTCGAACCGACCGTGGATGTAGTGGAACACCTTTCCAGTCCCGACTCCATCACCCGCTGTCAACACGGCTTCGCCATCGTACGAATAGGAGCTGATGCGCTCGACTTCCTGAGATCGTACAAAGAACGGGTAGTCACCGTCCTCCTGCTTGTCTTGTGTATTTTTCGAGCCAGTCTTGATGGATGTATTTTGGTCGATTCTATTTACGTTCCACTTTACCGGAATCACCCCCACTTCTGTCCGCTTGTAACCCACAGGCACCTCTTCCGATTGCGCACGGCGTCCGTCGCCAAGATCGTTGTTCATTTGTTGAATCTCAAAGCTGCTGGAAATCCGCGACCCTGTTGCAGATTTCTCCGTCTCCGGACCAGCAGGGCGACTCCCCAAATCGAACGTTGGACTCATAGGAAATCCCCATCCACTTCAGGCCCCACTCAACCTTCGCCCCGAGCCTCGTCGCAGCGTCAACCGCAAGAAATCCTCCGTCGCCTCGAACTCCGGGTCAACGCCGTTGTGCGCCCGCATCAGCGGAATGATCTTGTTCCGCACCCCCATGCCGCGTGCATCGGAATAGCTGTAGTCCCGCAACGTCTCGGAGATGAGCAGATTGCGGGGAACCCGTTGGCCGGCGACCATTTTTTCCACCGTCATGCCGTTTTGCAGCGCACCGGGGCTGAGTATCTCTATCCGGTCCGCATAACGGACCACCTCAATCTCCTCATACCGCGTCCAGTCCCGATGCGTCAGGGCGTTGACAACCCCTTCGCGCAGCGCTTCCAGCGGATAGTGCCAGCGTCGTTCCCGGCGCATGGACTCCCCTACCTGGCCAGCCTCCTCGGATACGAACGGCCGCATTGCATCGGCAAGGCGTTCAATCAGCCCTTTTTCCACCAGTTCGCGGCCTCCCGACAGCGCCTGCCAAAGATCGACAAGCGGCCCTTCAATCACTTGATCGTCAAGGGCATCGTAGGTCTTCTCCCGGCCCTCAAAGCACATCCAACGGATACCGGCATGGCGCAACAGGCGACGCGGCCGATAGCCGAACAGGATCAACCCGGCGATCGTACAGGCGGGCGGGCCGTCCTCCCGCTCAACCATGAAACCCAGCGCGCAAAGCCGCTCGTTCCACGCCTCCTCGATCTCGGGCACTTCCCGGTCACCGACGATTGCGGTGAGGTAGTCCGCCAGCCGTTCCCGGCTCAAATCGCACAGGCCGCTGCCGGAAACGGGCAACAGCTCCGTGTGAATCAACCCACCGGCAGCGAAAAGCCGCGCCTGCTGCTCGCGCGAGGCCAGTCGCGAGGTGCTGCCGATCCGTATGTAGATGTCTTCCCTGCCGCGATACCGGACGACGTACGGTTTGGTGGCACCTTGCGTAACCGTGACCACCGCGACGCGGCGTACATCGTCTACCGGAACTTCCTCGTAGAACGGCAGTATCATCGGATGCACCACCCGCCCGAACACGGAATCCATCACCCACTGTTCGAGATCGTCTCTCTGGATGCCGGTGACGGTGCCGTCGTCCTCCACGCCGAGCAGGACGCGCCCCCCCTGCAAGTTGGCGAGCGCCACCACCTCCCGCGCCAGTTGCTCCGGACGCAAATCATCCCGCTTGAACTCCACTCCGGAGTTCTCGCCCCCTGCTATCAGTTCGAGAAGTTCCGCGCGTTTCATCGCACCGCTCCGCAATCTACAGGCCCGCTTCTTGGCGATCAGCTCCTCCAACGCCGAGAGCAATCCATCCACATCCGATAACGCCTCGGCGATGGCACCTTGCGCGGGTCAAGCGGTCAATTTCAGGAACTCGGCAGGCGTTATAATCTCTACGCCAACAATGCCCCGGAAACCAGAATCATTCCATGATTCAAAGCCTGGAGGAACGCCCGCCCTGGTACGGAATCGTTGAAGAGTAAAGCACTGATGATGACGTTTGTATCGAAGACGAAGCAGGTCATTCGTCGGCCAAGATGGACTGCAAAATCTCCGGAGTCAGACCGCGCCGTTGCGCGTTGCGGCTGATTTCCAGCATCGTGTCCCCAAGTGATTTCCCGGATTCTGTCGCATCACGCAAACACAAATTGACAAGCAAATCCAGTTTGCGACGCTCATTGTCAGAAGCCGAACGGTAGAGTTTGGCTACATCGGAATCAACTGACACGGTTATTTGCTCTACCATTACTGTTCCTCCAAAGTGAACGACTTCAGGTTGCCAGCCAACGACCGGTCATCATACCACACTTCTTCTAAAGGTACGGAACTCAACGGGACGAATCTCTCCCTCACGACGAAATCCCCATCCGCTTCAAGTGCCCCTCGACCCTCGCGCCGAACACCTCCACCTCCCGCTCCAACTCCGGCAGCGGACGGGCGTAGCGCTCTTCCAGTTCCTTCACGCGCCCGGCGAGCTGCTGGGTCAGCCGCTGCACCTCACCCTCGATTGCGCCCCGGATGCTCGCAAACCACTTGTCCTCGACCGCCAGCGTCTTGATCTCTACTTCAGTGAGCACGCCATAGCGGGCCAGCACCTGCTCATCCAAACGGGCTTGGGCCTCTTTGACAGCCTTGCCCGCCTCGGCGTCAGCCTCAATCAAGGTCCGACAGTGCTTGAGGGCATCGCGTTCCTCGTCGCTCTCCAGCTCGTATCGGATAGCCTTGAGCCGCTCTGTCACGCCGCCCTTGGTGACCTTGCCCTTGTCGTTGACCGCATCCTCCAGCAAGCCGTCGCCAGTGTGCTCTTCAACGAACTCCTCCAGCTCGCGGGCGGCAGCTTCCTGTCTTGCCTGTAGCGCATCGATGGCGGCCTGTTTATCGGCGAAGTAGCGCGCGACGATCAGCTCCGGAGGGATCAGGTCCATCTTGTACTTCCTGCGCTTGATCGTGAGATCCGCCGTCTCCTTGATCTTCCTTTCCCTGTCCTCGATGATGCCGCGCGGCCTGGCGGCCTCGGTCCAGCCGTCAGCGGCAATGAGATATACGTCGTCCTGCATTTCCTCTTCCCAATAGTCCATCAGCCGCTGGTACACGTCGTATGGATCGAGCAGCGGCAAGTCGGCAAATCTCTTCAGCAGATCTTCCGACAAACCGCCGACGACCTCCTTTGGATCGGCCCCCGCCTCCAGTCCCTTGAGAACCGGCTCGTGCGCCTCACGCCATGCCTCAAAGATACCAGCGACACGCGCCTCGTACGACTTGAACTCCCGGTTTCCGAGGATGGCCGCCTTCTGTTGCGGCGTCTCGACCCGCGCCTCGCTGTAGCCCGCCCTGCCGTTGCCGGCAAACAACGCCTGGCGCAGCGAGGGGAAGACGTTCCAGTAGGTATCGAGCGCGTCCAGGTCGCGGTCGGGTATGCCGCCTTGCAGATGCGCCTCGAGGTCGTGGAGGTCTTCGGGCTCGCTGGAATCGATGTAGCGCGGAAGGTTGAGGTTGTAGTCGTTGGCGGGATCGGCGATCTCGGCCACCGGCACCATGCGGGAATAACGCGGCACCTCGGTCTGCCGGTTGAACACGTCGACGATGAGGTGAATGTCCTGCGCGCGCAGGCGGTTCTTGTTGCCGTCCTTGAGAAAGCCCCTGCTCGCGTCGATCATGAAGATGCCGCTGCGGGCGTGGGCGTTCTCCTTGTCGAGGATCAGGATGCAGGCGGGGATGCCGGTGCCGTAGAAGAGGTTGGCGGGCAGGCCGATGATCCCCTTGATGAGGCCCCGGAGGATGAGATTCCTGCGGATGGCTGCCTCCTTGTTGCCGCGGAACAGCACGCCGTGCGGCAGGATGATCGCGCCCTTTCCCCTGCTATTGAGCGAAGTGATCAGATGCAAAAGGAAGGCGTAGTCCCCGTTCTTCGCCGGAGGAATTCCGTACTCGAAACGCCTGAACTCGTCGTTGACCGGATCGATGCCGCTGGACCAGGCCTTGGCCGAAAAGGGCGGATTGGCGACGGCAAAGTCGAAGGTCTTGAGGCTTCCCTTCGGGTGCTTGAAGTACGGGGAGGCCAGGGTGTTGCCGCGCCAGAGTTCGGCGGTTTCATGGCCGTGCAGGATCATGTTCATCATGGCCAGGGCCCAGGTTGCGTTGTCCATCTCCTGGCCGTACACGGTGATGCCCCTCGGCGACTCGTCCGCAGCCTTGAGCAGAAGCGAGCCCGAGCCGCAGGTCGGGTCGTAAATGGTCTGGTCCTGCCGGGTATCCGGGCCGATGCCGACCACCTTGGCCATGATGCGCGAGACTTCGGCCGGGGTGTAGAACTGCCCCTTGCTCTTGCCCGACTCGGTGGCGAAGTGCCGCATCAGGTACTCGTAGGCGTCGCCGAGCAGGTCGTCCCCCTCGGCGCGGTTGGCGCGGAAGTCGAGGCCCTCGAATATGGCGACCAGCTTGGAGAGCCGGTCCTGCATCTCCTTGCCGGCGCCGAGCTTGCTCTCGTCGTTGAAGTCGGCCTGGTCGATGACTCCCTTGAGGTCGTTGGCCTCGGCGAGCTCACCGATGATCGTGTTGATCTTGTCGCCGATCTCCTTGTCGCCCTTGAGCCTTACCATGTCGGCGAAGCCGCCGCCTTCGGGAACTTCGATAAGCGCGTCGGGGCTGCCGGCGTACTTGTCCGAGACGTACTTCATGAACAGCAGCGTCAGGACGTAGTCCTTGTACTGCGAGGCGTCCATGCCGCCGCGCAGCTCGTCGCAGCTCTGCCAGAGCGACGAGTAGAGCTGGGATTTCTTCAGGGCCATTGGGTCCTCACCTCCTGCGGCCTCCCCGTCAGTCCTCGATGCCGAACAGCCGCGCCGCGTTGTTCCAGAAGATGTCCTCGACCGCGGCGTCCCCGAGGCGCTCCCCCCAGCAGGCCCACTTGATCGAGCGCAGGTGCTCCAGGCCGATGGCCAGCGGCTGGATGGTCTGGTGCTTCTCCTCCCAGACCGGCTGCTCCTCTCCGAGCCAGAGGAAGGTGTCGGCGACCCCCACCGACCGGCCGCGTCCGTGGCAGACCGGCAGGTCGGTCCCGTACATCAGCTTGTCGTGCCCGAGGAAGCGGATGATCGCCTGGTGGGCCATCGGCTCGCAGTTGACGCTGGTGTCGCAGTAGAGGTTGTCGAGGCCGGCCAGCTGCGGCAGGCCCTCGAGGTTGTGCGCCGGCTGGAACCCGCGCGCCGAGTGGGCGAGGATCAGCCGCATGTTCGGGTAGGTCTCGCAGTAACGGCGGATCCAGTGAATGTTGCCGGGATCGGCCGCGGCCCGCGACTTCACCATGTGCAGGGTGATCGCCCAGCCCTCCTCGCCGGCGACCTTCACCAGCCGCTCCGGCAGGTAGTCGGGGATCTCCGCCTCCCAGGTCGGCTTCACCGAGGCCATCGTGTGGTAGCACTTGAGGCCGTGCAATCCAAGCCGTTTCACCTCCTGGCGCACCCACTCCGGGTCGTCCTCCGGTCTGACGAAGAACATGCCGCGGCAGTCCGGGGCCGCGGCGACGGCTTGGGCGACCCACCCGTTCTGCCGCCGGAAGCTGCCGTCGCCGCCGAGGGCTACCGAGGGCAGGAACAGGCCCGCGGTATGGCGGCCGGGGTGCAGGTCCTGCATCAACTCGCAGTGCTCGGGGTAGCCGACGTCGTCGGGCCCGCCGGGGACCGACCACTCGACGAACTCCTTGCGCCACAGGTGGGTGTGCGCGTCGAAGACGCGGTCCGGAAGGAAGGAGTCGAGCTGGCTGGCGAAGAATTCCCTCTCGTAGTCGGCGAACCTGCTCATCCTCCGGCCTCCTCTCTCGCTTTCTCGATTCCCTGCGACAGCGATCCCCTGAGATGGGCCATCGCCTCGCCGAGGCAGATGAAGCGGCAGCCGCGGGCGACGAGGCTGGCATCGCCGATCTCCCACATGGTCTTGCCGGCCTTCTCGCCCGCCTCGCGGATGCGCGCCACCGCCCGCAGGAACTCCGGGTGGTCCATCTGCGCGTTGACGCCGATGGAATGGGACAGGTCGTAGGGCCCGATGGCGATCGCCGTGGTGAGCTCGTGGGCGGCGATTTCCCCGGCGTTCTCCAGGCCCTTCACCGTTTCGATCTGCGGCAGCACGATGAAGTCCTCCTCCACCTCGGCCCTCCAGGTTTCGGCCGAGTAGTCGGACACCCAGTAGTTGCCCAGGCCCCCCGGCCTGCGCAGACCGCGCGGCGGCATGTAGATGGCCTCGCGCACGCGGTCGAGGTCGGCGGCCGAATCCACCGAGGGAAGCAGAAAACCGCACGGCCCCCGGTCGATGGCGCGGCGGATGGTCGAGTAGTCGCAGTCGATCGGCCGCAGGAGCACGGCGAAGTCCGCCATGCGTCCCAGGCTGCATACGTCGGCCACGAGTCCGTCGTCGAAAGCGCCGTGCTCGCAGTCGACGATCATGTAGTCGAGGCCGACGGTCTTGAAGTAGTCGACCATCTGCGGGAACAGCTGCTCGGTGACGAGCACCCCGGTGGTCAGCCGGCCGGCGGCGATGCGGCCGAGGATTCGGCGTGCAGGTTTCATCTCGGAGTCTGAATAGTTGGGCAAGCGGTGAACTTGGACGCGAGGCGAAGGATAAACGGGCCCGGGGGGGCCGGCGGCAAGGGAATGGCCGCGGCTTGTGGCCGCGATCCAGGGGTGCTTTGTTGTGGAACCGCGCCCGGGTCCGCGACGGACGATGGCAGGGCGGGCGATCCCGCGCCTGCGGCAGGCGCATTTCCATTGACAGACAGGAGCCGGCGCAGCGGTGCCGGCCGGAGGGCCGAACATGGGCGAGGAGCGAATTCGCGGGATTCTACCGGTGGTGCAGACGGCGTTGGCTGCAGACGGCGAGCCGGACATGGAGAGCATGGCGCGGCAGGTCGCCTTCTGCATCGAGGCGGGCGCCCACGGCCTCGTCTACCCGGTGCTGGGCAGCGAGTTCCAGTTCCTGTCCGACGGGGAGAGACAGCGTCTGCTCACCGAGGTCGAGCACGTGCGCTACATCAAGGAGGAGATGGAGCCGAGCGCCCACCACATCAGCGGCCTTCTCGAGGCCGACCTGCCCGGCTGCTGGGGCGTGATCGGGGGCGGCTGGTGCCGCTGGATGCCCTCCGAGCTCGAGCGCGGCGCGCACGGCTTCATGCCCTCCGTGGAGATCGTCGACGTCCACGTGAAAATCTGGAACGCCTTCCAGGCAGGGGACAGGACCGGGGCGCGGGCGATCTACAACCAGGTCGCCCCCTTCATCCACCTCACCTTCAACCTCGGGCTCCCCTTCGTCAAAAGAGGTGCTGGTCAGGCGGGGGCTGTTGCAGACCGGGCTGATGCGCCAGCCCGGCGCCGCGGCGCTCGACGACGCGGACCGGCGGGAGCTGGACGTCGCCCTCGCCGAGATCGAGCACCTGTTCTCGTCATGTAACCTATTCCAATGGAGGACCGGACCGATGCAGATCAGCTACGCTACCGCAGGATTCAAGGACCAGCCGCTCGCGAAGGCTCTCGAAGAGATCGCCGCGGCAGGGTATTCCCACGTCGAGATCTCCTCGCTGGAGGGAGACCCCGAACGGGTTCTCACCGGCAGGGAACTCGAGCAGCTGCAAGCGCGGATCGAGGGGTCCGGCCTGCGCGCCGGCACCGTGCACGCGCCGATGATGCGCAACGTGCTCGCCGCCCCCGAGGAGGACTGGCGGCGGGAGAAGGCGGCGCTGCTAGGCGAGTTCCTGCGCCTGTCGGGGGCCATCGGCGCCGCCGGCATGGTCATCCACCCGGTGCCGAATCCGAGATTCGTCGAGGATCCCGAACGGCCGGAGCTGACCGGGATCATGTCGGACGCGGCGCGGCGCTCCCTCGACGACCTGGTGCCGGTGGCGCTCGAGTCGGGGGTGCGGATGCTGCTGGAGAACCTGCCCTACCACTGCCACTACCCCTTCCTGAACATGGCCGGGCTGCGCGGCCTCGTCGGCGACTACCCGGAGGAGGCGGTGGGACTGGTCGTCGACACCGGCCACGCCTGGACTGTGGGCAACGACCCGGCCGGCGAAATCAGGGCTGCGGGCGAGCGCCTGTGGGGCACCCATCTGCAGGACGTCGACGGTGAGGACCCGCAGGACAACCACTGGGCCCCGCAACAGGGGGATCTCGACTGGCCGGCGATTCGCCAGGCGCTGCGGGACGTCTGCTACCGGGGCCTGTGGACCTTCGAGGTGATCACCCCCCGACAGGGGGAATCGGCGGCCGAGCTGGCACAGCTCACATACGCAACCGCCCGCGAGCTGGAGCTGCACCCATAGGGCCGGCCGCAGGCGGGAAGACCCCCGGGCTTTTCCTTCAAGCGACAATAACCCCGACAGATATGCACTTCCTCCTTCAGTCGGCCCCGCGATAGGAGACCAGCACCTCCACCCCTTCGACACGCAGCGCCCCATCCGCCCCGGGGTACCGTTCCTCAAGCAGGATGCGCAGCCGGTTGGCCCCCTCCCTCACCGGCGGATCTTCGCAGACGACCTGCGAATCGACGGCCCGCGTCTCCAGGGGGACGCCGTTCAACTCCACCCGCAGCCGGTCCCCCCCGGCGCGGAACCCGGCCAGCCCGATGCGCAGCGTCACCTCCACCTCCCTTCCTCGCTGCCGTGCGCCGCTGACGTCGTCGGCGATCCTCAGCCCGATCTCGACCGCATCGCCTGCCGCTTCCAGCGCCACCGGAAGCGGCGCCCTCCCCTCCCTTCGTCCGGGGTGCGGTGCTCCATGTCGTGGGTGACGAGGTACTGCTTATCGCGGAACTCGACCAGGCCGCTGTCGCCGATCTCGGTCAGCGCCTGGAACTCCGGCGGACTGAACAGCGGCACCTCCTCGAGGCCGACCTCCTCCTCGGTGTTGTGGTGCTGAAAACCGGTGGCGTGGCAGTCGTAGTTGAACAGGTGGATTCCCCGATGCCTCGGCGCGCCAGTGCAGCTGCGCCGCCGCCCGCAGCATCTCGACGGATGCCCGCGGGGCGTTGGGCCCCCGGTAGTGGCGCACATACAGATCCGACAGCCCTCCGTAGATCTCGCAGGGACCGGCGGCCGCGATCTCCACGAGGCCGCGGATGTCGCGGCTCATGTCGAGGTAGCCCCGGATCGCCGGCACGACGGCGTCCACGAGCCCCTCCTCGATCCAGGTGACCACGTCGATGCCGATCGCCTCGCAGGCCTCGACGCTCGCGGGCACCCGCGCCACCAGGGTCAGCTTGCGGTTGCCTGGCGAAGTCAGGCTGTCCCGGGATTCGCCCGATTCTCCCGGACCGCCCGTCGGGCGTTCAGCCCCCTTGTCCGCGGCCGCCTTGTCCGCCAGGGCCCGCGCCCGGCGCATGAAGTTGGTCAGCAGGGGGGCTCCCTCCCGCTCGCGCCCCGCCTTGAAGTAGATCGGGTGGCTGAGGAAATCCATCTCCAGGCCGTCGATGTCGTAGCCGGCGCACAACTCCCCGACCAGCGCCAGCTTGTGCTCGCGCACCTCGTCGACGGCGAAGTCGAAAACACAGGTGAAGCCGTCCGAAGGCTGCCCCGGGCGCGCGTTCCGGCTCCTGTACCCGGGCGGGACGTCGCGGCCGATGGCGACGTGGGGACGCTCCCGCTCCCAGCGGCTGCGCAGCGACGGCCAGCGCTCGACCCAGTCCTTGTGGATGTCGTTCATGCGCAGGCCGGCGAAGAAGCGCATGCCCAGCTCGTGGGTGCGGCCTGCCCAGATCGCCAGCGGATCTTCCCCGGAGTCCAGCAACCCCTTCATGTTTGCGGCCCAGCGCCGGAAGTTCTCGTTCTCGAACTCGTCGTCGCCCATGTCCAGGCCGTAGACCTCGCCGACCCGGGTGCCGTGAACGACGAAGGAGCCGTAGGAAACGCACTGGATGAAGACGCCGACCTGGGTGCCTTGCAGCGAGTCGACGACGCGGCAGAGCTGGCCGTGGGTGATCGGCGGCTCGAAGGCGAACAGGGCGCCGCTGCCGCCGTCGCTGTTGAACAGAATTCCGGGCATTTCGGAAGCTCCAGGGAGTGTGCCGCCGCCGGTGCATCAGGCCGCTTCGGCCCGGTGCCTGCGCGCGCAAGCAAGCAAGGCAGCGAAATTGCACGATTGAGCGGAACGGTCCACTATCGGATGCCCGAACCCCCCGCCATCCCATCCGCATTCACCGGCGAAAATCGACGACGTGAGCAAATCCGCCTTCAGTCTGAAGGGACTCGGTATCGGCACTCTCTTGTGCCTGGCGATCGGGGTCGTCGCCCCGTACGTCACCGTCTTCCAGTACCACTGGATCGGCTTCAACCCCTCCTCGCCCGGGGCCCTGCTCTTCTTCGCCTGTGCCGTCTTCGCCAACATCGTCGTCGCCTTTCTCGGTCGCCGGCTGGCGCTGTCCAAACCCGACCTCATTCTCATCTACTGCATGCTGTTGATGGCGGTCACGGTGCCGACCTGGGGGCTGATGTTCTTCCTGATCGGGACCATCGTCTACCCGTTCTACTACGCCACCCCCGAAAACCGCTTCGAAGAGCTGTTCTACGACTACATCCCGCAGTGGATCGTGCCCCAGGACCTCGAGGCCATCAAGGGGTACTACGAGGGCCTGCCCAGGGGCACTCCGATCCCGTGGGAGGCGTGGGTCGAGCCGATGGCCTGGTGGCTCGGGCTGGTGGTGGCGATGGGGTTCATGCTGATCTGCCTCAGCGGCATCCTGCACCGCCAGTGGTCGACCCACGAGCGCCTCGCCTACCCGATGATGCAGCTGCCGCAGGGGATGCTCGCCGGCGAAGAGGGGGGCGTGTCGAAGGTGGCTCCCCTGTTCCGCAACCCGATCATGTGGGTGGGGTTCTCCCTTCCCTTCCTGTACCTGAGCATGAAGGGGCTCAACTTCTACTTCCCCTTCCTGCCCGACCCGAACCTGAGCATCGGCTTCCCGATGTTCCGGGGCACCGTGCACCTGCCGATGAGGGTCGTCTTCGCCTATGTCGGCTTCTTCTACCTCGCCAGTCTCGACCTCACCTTCAGCGTCTGGTTCTTCTTCGTCTTCTACAAGATCCAGGAGGGGATTTTCAACGTCCTCGGCATCGCCAGCACCGAGCGCCTGAGCGCCTACGAGTCGTACCCTCCCGCCGCCGACCTGGTGCACCAGCAGACCGGGGCGGTGATCGTCTTCATCCTCTTCGGCTTGTGGGAGCGCCCGCGTCCACCTCAGGGACGTGATGCGCTCCGCCTGGAGCCCGCGCAAGGGGATCGACGACAGCGAGGAGCTGCTGCGCTACCGCACCGCGGTCATCGGCTTTCTCGTCAGCTTCACCGCGGTAGGCATCTGGCTGTGGCGCTCCGGGGTGCCGGCGGTGTATGTCCCGGTGCTTCTCATCGTCAGCGTGATCTTCTTCGCCCTGGTGGCGCGCGTCGTCGCCACCGCGGGGGTTCCCACGGCGCGCAGCCCGATCGTGCCGGCCTACTTCATCATCTCCGGTTTCGGCACCTCGATGCTCGGAACCAAGGGCCTGGTGGCGCTCACCTACACCTTCATCTGGCAGGGGGAATCGCGCACCTCGCCGATGGTCGCCGCCTCCAACGGCCTCAAGCTCGCCGAGTCGGTGAAGGGCTCGAAAACCCGCCTCTTCTGGGGCCTGATCATCGCCCTGGTCGCCAGCCTGTTGGCGTCCCTCTACACGACCCTCGAGCTCTCTTACAGCTACGGCGCCATCAACCTCAACCCCCTGAAATGGGCCGGGGGCCACGGCTGGCCCTACATCGGCCCGACCTCGACCGCCATGCCGGAGGCCAACATGCGCGGCTGGCTGTTCAGGGGGATCGGCGGGGCCTTCGAGTTCCTGCTGATGTGGGGACAGCACCGCTGGCACTGGTGGCCCCTGCACCCGATCGGCTTCACCATCGCCTTCGGCTGGCTGACCAGCTCCATCTGGTTTTCGGCGCTGATCGCCTGGATCCTCAAGGCGATCATCCTCCACGTCGGCGGCGGCAAGCTGTTCCGGACGCTCAAGCCGTTCTTCCTCGGGCTGATTCTCGGAGAGGTGCTGACCGGAGGAGGGTGGGGGGTCATCTACGCGCTGACGGTGGAGAACGGCAGGGTGCTGTCGCACATGTAAGGGTAGTTGACGGGACGGGCACCCGAAGGCTTTCGCCTGCTTCGCCGGAGCTTGGTTGTTCCCGGCATGGCAGGCAACAGTTCGTTTGAGGACCCCGCTCAAAGCCGTCCGTCCCCGGAAAATCCAACTTGCCAGAGGCCCTGTCGGCGGAACAGTTTATTGCTGCCGACCGCCTACCGTCTCAGACTATCGGCAGGCCGTGTCTGCAGAAGCTTCCCGCAACCCAGGCTCGCAGCATCGCCGCCTGGCGGTCATGGCAACAGGGCCGGCAAACAATCACCTACCGAGGACGAACCAATGGGACAGTGGCTTGAACGACGGTCGATGCCGACGCCGCGGCACGACCTGCAGTCCGTCGCCGTAAACGGATCGATCTACGCGATCTCCGGCGCCGACGACCTCACCCTGCACGTGGTCGAGGTGTACGACGTCGGAAACGACGTCTGGATACAGGGGCCGCCGATTCCCACCGCCCGCGGCTGGCTCGGCGCCGACCTGCTCGACGGCAGGATCTACGTCGCCGGGGGCAAGACGATACAGACGTCGGAAATGCGCATCCGCACCGGCCTCGA
This sequence comes from Candidatus Latescibacterota bacterium, assembly GCA_965223905.1. Classification (GTDB taxonomy): domain Bacteria; phylum Latescibacterota; class UBA2968; order UBA8231; family UBA8231; genus CBDCXV01. The sequence continues at coordinate 245,979 of CBDCXV010000009.1, read as the reverse complement.
CTACCACTTCATCTCGCGCGACTGCCTCGAAGTTCTCGACGTCCGCACCCAGCAGTGGCAGATCCTCGAGCCGATGCCGAGGGGGCACCGCGCCGGCGTCGCTGTCGTCGCCTGCGAAGGGAAGATCTGGGTGATCGGGGGCAACACCATGGACCCCCGGGACCAGCGCATCGTCGACCGCGTCGAGGTCTACGACCCGCAGGCGGCCGAATGGTCGGACGGCCCCTCCCTGCCGCGGCCGCTGCAGGGTCCGGGGGTGGCGGCTCATGAGGGCAGGATCTTTGTCTTCGGGGGCTGCACCGACAAGGACCCGGACAATCAGTTTCGCGACGAGCTGTACGTTCTCGACCCCGCGGTGGGGAAGTGGGAGCCGCTCGCCCCGCAGCCGACCGGGCGCGAGTCCCAGGGGGTCGCCCTCCTCGACGGCAGCATGTACACCTTCGGGGGCCGCGATCCCAGGTACACGTCGTCCAACGAGATCTACGACTTCGCCCGCGATTCCTGGACCGTCGCCGAGCCGATGCCGGCCGGCAAGGCCTGGCTCGACGCCTGCACCGCCGGCGACAGGCTGTTCGCCATGGGAGGGGCCTACGCGCTTCCGGGCGGGGGGCACAAGTGGATCCACGATCTGCACGAGTACGTCCCCTGAGCCGGACCGGACGAGGTCCCTTTGATGCCTTGCGGATCCGGCCCCATGAAAGCCAGTTGAAGATCCCCCGGCCGCCCTGGTAGCCGCACCTCGGTCACCCTGCCGGGCACCCCACAACCGGAGAACGACCATGACTCCTGAAGAGATCCTCTCGCACCCGCCTGTTGTACTCAGCGACCAGCAGCGCCGCTTCTACTTCGACAAAGGCTACCTGCTCGTCGAGCGCGTCGTCCCGGACGAATGGGTCGAGCGGCTCATCGCCGTTACCGGCGAGATGGTCGACCGCAGCCGCTCCCTCGAACAGTCCGACGCCATCTTCGACCTGGAGCCGGGGCACACCGCCGGGGACCCGCGCCTGCGGCGCCTGACCAGCCCGGTCGAGCACCACCCGGCCTACTGGGAGTTCGCCTCGCAGTCGATCATCGCCGACATCGCCGCCGACCTCGTCGGCCCCGACGTCAAGTTTCACCACTCGAAGCTCAACTTCAAATGGGCGCGCGGCGGCGAGGAGGTGAAGTGGCACCAGGACATCACCTACTGGCCGCACACCAACTACAGCCCCCTGACGATCGGCACCTACCTGCACGACGTCGGCGACGACCAGGGGCCGCTCGGGGCGATTGGGGGCAGCCACAACGGCCGGCTCTACAACCAGTACTCCAACGGCAACTGGGTCGGCTGCCTGAGCGAGGAGGACGCCGCCGGCATCGACACGGAGGGGGTCGAGTACCTCACCGGGCAGGCCGGGTCGGTCACCATCCACAACTGCCGCGTCATCCACGGCTCTAGGCCGAACCTGTCCGACCAGGGCCGGCCGCTGCTGCTCAACGTCTACTCCTCCGCCGATGCCTTCACCTATACCGCCAACCCGCTGCCGAGCCGCTACGAAGGACAGATCGTGCGCGGCAGGCCGGCGTTGTGGGCGCACCACGACGGACGCCCCTGCCTGGTTCCGCCCGACTGGTCGGGTGGCTACACCTCGCTCTACGCGATGCAGCAGCAGGAGGAGTGGAACGAGGAGCAGCTCGAGACGGTTTCGAAGCAGAGCCGGCAGATGCGCTCGGGGAACTGAGCCGGTTGGATGCTTGACGGACGCGGCGAACCATCGATGTTTCGGCCCCTGTTCGCACAGACGACTCCGTAACGGGAGCAGATGATGGCTGTCGACTCAGAGCTGCAGCGGCAGGTGATGGGCCGTTTCGCCACCGGGGTGACCGTGGTGACCACCCGGAGCGGGGACGAGATGTGCGGCATGACCGCCAACGCCGTGATGTCGCTCTCCCTCGACCCGCCCCTCCTCGTCGTCTCGGTGGACAGGACCGCCCACATGCACGGCGCCCTGCTCGAGAGCGGGTGCTTCGCCGTCAACGTGCTCAAGCAGGAGCACGAGTCCCTGTCGCGGCGGTTCGCGAAGAAGGGCCCCAAGAATTTTTCCGACCTCAGCTGCACGGTGAAAGAGACCGGCTCCCCGATCCTCGACGACGCCCTCGCCTTCGCCGATTGCAGGGTCGTCGAGGTGCTGTCCGGCGGCGATCACGACATGTTCGTCGGCGAGCTGCTGGCCGCGGCATCGCGCCGCGGCGAACCCCTGATTTTTTACGGCGGCAACTACGAGCGCCTTCACGGAAACGGTACCGGAAATGACTGAAACCGCCCCCGCCGCAGCCGCGATAGGCGGCAACGGAGCCTCGCTGTCGCTGGTCGACTGCGACGTTCACAACTACCCCGGATCGATCGCCGAACTTTTCCCGTACCTGTCGGCGCGCTGGAAAGCCTACATCGAGCAGTCGGGATTCAAGGCTCCCCCGGGCCCCACCTATCCGAAGGGGTTCGAGCACGCCTCGCGCCGGGACGCCTGGCCGCCGGACGGCGGCACCCCCGGCAGCGACCCGGCCTTCGCCCGCGAGCAGCTGCTCGACTGCTGGGGGATCGAGGCCGCCATCCTCAACCCGCTCTACGGAATGGCCGCGGTGCACAACCTCGACTTCGCCAACGCCCTGGCGCGGGCGGTGAACGAGTGGACCGCGGCGGTCTGGCTCGAGGCGGACGAGCGCTGGCGCGGCTCCATCGTCGCCAACACCAGCGACCCTCCGGCCGCGGCCGCGGAGATCCGCCGCGCCGCCGAGGACCCGCGCTTCGTGCAGGTGCTGCTGCTGGTGCGCTCCCACGCCCCCTACGGCCGGCGCGAGTTCCTGCCGATCTTCGAGGCCGCCTGCGACGCCGGCCTGCCGGTGGGTATCCACTTCGGCGGCCGCGGCGGCGAAAATCCGATAACCGCCTGCGGCTGGCCTTCCTACTACATCGAGGACCACACCGCCATGTCGCAGGCGTTCGAGGCCCAGGTGCTGAGCCTGGTCTGCGAGGGGACCTTCGAAAGGTTCCCGTCGCTGCGGATAGCCCTGGTCGAGGGCGGATTCGCCTGGCTGCCGGGGCTGATGTGGCGGCTCGACAAGAACTACCGCGGCCTGCGCGACGAGGTCCCCTGGCTGACGAAGCTGCCCAGCGAGTACATCGTCGAGCACTTCGGGGCGACGACGCAGCCGATGGAGGAGCCGGCGAACCCGAAGCACCTCCTGCAGCTGATGGACATGATCGGCAGCGACGACTTCCTGATGTTCGCCACCGATTACCCCCACTGGGATTTCGACCCCCCCGACCGCGCCATTCCCGCGGTCGTCCCCGGCCCCCTGAGGAAGCGGATCATGGCCGCCAACGCCTCGCGGTTCTATGACCTCCACCGCGGTTGACGTCGGCGCCGCCGGCGACTTCCAGCCAGGGGCGCTGAAGCGGGTCGAGGTCGGCGGCCGCGCCCTCGTGGTCGTGCGCGACGGCGAGCGCGTCTTCGCCCTGCGCGACATCTGCTCCCACCGCGGCGCCCGCCTGTCGGACGGGGTGCTGACCGGCACGGCGTTGCCCTGCAAGCCCGGCGAGGAGATCCGCTACGGCCGCCAGGGAGAGATCGTCCGCTGCCCCTGGCACGGCTGGGAATTCGAGCTCGCCAGCGGCCGCTCCCTCACCGATCCCGGCAGAGCGCGCGTGCGCTCCTACCCGGCGTTCGTCCGGGACGGCCGCGTCTTCGTCGAGGTGTAGAGCAGCTTGCGCCCTTCCGCCCGGCCGCCGAACTCCTGAAGAACGCCCCCCGCGACAAGGCAACCGCGCAGTCCGTCTGGCCCCCATCCCGCATCAGGGGATGCTCTGGTGGTCGCGGTCGCGCACCCGGTACCAGCACAGCAGCCGCTCGGCATCCGGCACCGGCGGGCCCTGGCCGCGGGGGTCCGCCAGGTACAGGAAGGCGGCCGACGAATGGCGGAACGGCTTGGCCTCGCCGGGAAACGGATTGGTGAACTGGATGCGGAAACGGCGCCGGAAGTGGATGGCGTCGCTCTCGTGGACGCGGTACATCGCCGTCATCGAGTTGAGGGCGTCCTTCACGGGCAGGCCGTGCAGGTCCCCGGCGAACACCCCTTCGCGGAAGTACCATCCCCCCATGAAGTAATCCTCCAGCCCGGTGCCGGCGATGCGCGGCCGCGCCCAGTCGTCGTCGATGAAGACCTGCTCGGGAGCCTCGAGAAAGCCGAGATAGTTGCGGTCCCGGGCCTGCATCGACAGGCTGCAGCCGGCGAAATGGCCGCGCCCGCTGACGTCTGCAACTACCAGCGGGGCGGCCCCCTCGTTCTCCCCGGTTCGGAAGTGGCCGTGAAACCAGGCGAGGTCCCCGGGCAGCCGGTCGGTAAGCTGATAGAGGATGTTGGCGTACACCTGCGTATCGACATGCTCGTCCCGGTTCTCCACCTCGATGCGGAAGCCGCTGCGGAACGGCATGGGAAAGCGGCTGTAGAATCCCCCGCTCGACATGCCGATGTAGCGGGAGGTGAAGTTGGCGACCTCGCACAGGCCGGAGCCGAAGAAGTCGCCGACCGGAACCTCGACCGCGGGACGGTCGCTCCCGTCCCAGTAAATGCGCAGCAGCAGGGTTTTCAGGATGGTCGCGCTGATCGGGGCCTGCGGCTCCCAGTTGCGCCAGAACCAGCCGGGGAAGGTCAGCCAGAGCTGGGCGATGTACCCGCAGCCGGCCACCTCGGCCAGGGTGACCGTGCTGCCGCGGTCGACCGGCAGCTTCTTGCGCACCCCGCGGTCCCAGGTGCAGGCCTGGTGCGTCTCTTCCTCCCGGAGCGCGGCGATCGCCAGCGGTCCCTGGGACAGCGGCAGCATCAGGTCATCTCCAGGTCTTCGGCTGCGGCGCGAAGCAGCTCGGCGTCCAAGTCCGCAGTGATATCGCTGCCGAAGGAGATCATCCGGGTCGCAAACAGAAAGGCCCCCTGCCAGGGGGCCTCTCGGGAAAAAACGCCATCGGGGATGCGTCAGCGGCGCGCGATAAGGTCGTCGACCACCGCCGGGTCGGCGAGGGTGCTGGTGTCGCCGATCTCGTCCATCTCGTCGGCGGCGATCTTGCGCAGGATGCGGCGCATGATCTTGCCCGACCGCGTCTTCGGCAGGCCGGGAGCCCAGTGGATGACGTCGGGAGCGGCGATCGGACCGATGGCGGTGCGCACCTGCCTCTTCAGCTCGTCCTTGAGGTCGTCCTCGTACTCGACCCCGGCGTTCAGGGTGACGTACGCGTAGATCCCCTGCCCCTTGACCTCGTGCGGGAACCCCACGACCGCGGCCTCGGCCACATTTTCGTGCAGCACCAGGGCGCTCTCGACCTCGGCGGTGCCCATGCGGTGGCCGGAGACGTTGATGACGTCGTCGACGCGCCCGGTGATCCAGTAGTAGCCGTCCTCGTCGCGGCGGCAGCCGTCGCCGGTGAAGTAGTAGCCCTTGTACTGCTGGAAATAGGTCTCCTCGAAGCGCTTGTGGTCGCCGTACACGGTGCGCATCTGTCCCGGCCAGGGCGCCTTCATCGCCAGCACTCCCGAGACCCCGTTGCCGTCGATCTCCCTGCCGCTCTCCGGCTCGAGGACCGCCGGCTCGATGCCGAAGAAGGGGAGCGTCGCCGAGCCCGGCTTCTGCGGGATGGCCCCGGGCAAGGGGGAGATCAGGATGCCGCCGGTCTCGGTCTGCCACCAGGTGTCGACGATGGGGCAGCGCTCCTTGCCCGCGTTCCGGTAGTACCAGCGCCAGGCTTCCGGGTTGATCGGCTCCCCCACGGTGCCGAGCAGCCGCAGGCTCGGCATGTCGTAGCGGGCCGGGTACTCCTCGCCGGCCGCGGCGATGGCGCGGATCGCCGTCGGGGCGGTGTAGAACTGGTTGACCTTCCACTTCTCGATCAGCTGCCAGTAGCGGCCAGGGTCCGGGTAGTTGGGGATGCTCTCGAACATCACGGTGGTGGCCCCGTTGGCGAGCGGGCCGTAGATGATGTACGAGTGCCCGGTCACCCAGCCGATGTCCGCGGCGCAGCAGTAGATGTCGCCGTCGCGGTAGTCGAAGACGTACTGGTGGGTGACCCCGGTGTAGACCATGTAGCCGCCGACGTTGTGCTGCACCCCCTTCGGTTTTCCGGTGGAGCCGGAGGTGTAGAGGATGAACAGCGGATCCTCGGCCTCCATCTCCTCGCAGGGGCAGTCGGCCGACGCGGTGGCCATCAGGTCGTGCCACCAGAAGTCGCGGCCCTCCTTCATCTCGACGTCGAACCCGGGGTCGCCGGCGACCCGCTGCACGACGATGCAGGTCTCGACCGGCAGGCCCATCTCCTGTTCCGCCGAGGCCATGGCGGCGTCGGCGACCGGCTTCATCAGGATCGGCTTGTCGCCGCGATGGGTGCCGTTGCAGGTGACGACGGTGGTGCAGGTGGAATCGACGATGCGGTCGGACAGCGAGTCCGCGGAGAAGCCGCCGAAGACGATGGAGTGGACGGCGCCGATGCGGGCGCAGGCGAGCATGGCGACGGCGAGCTCCGGCACCATCGGCAGGTAGATGGAGACGCGGTCCCCCCGCTTCACGCCCCGGGACTTGAGGACGTTGGCGAACCTGCAGACCTGCTCGTGCAGCTCGCGGTAGGTCAGGGTGCCGTCCTCGCCCGGCTCGTTCCCCTCCCAGATGATGGCGACCTGGTCGCCGCGGGACTCGAGGTGCCGGTCGAGACAGTTGTAGACGATGCTGGTCCGGCCGCCGTCGAACCAGCGGATCGAGATGGGGCCCTGGTCGAGGTCGTAGTTGTGCGAGCGTACGGTGTGCCACTTCTCGAACCAGTGGAAGGTGCCGGCCTTTTCCGCCCACCAGGCCTCGGGATCGGCTATCGAGCGCTCGTACTCCTGCTGGTACTCTTCGAGGCTCCTGAAGTGGGCCTGTTCCTGAAACGACGGACTCGGGGGATATATGTCGGACATCGAGACTCTCCTGTCTGCTGGGTGCGGGCATAATATCCGCAGACAGGGCAGGTTGGCAAAAAGTGGCGGTGTCCCTTGGGGACAGCGGCGGGCGGAGCCGCTACAACAGCTTGCCGATGACCTGGACCGTCACTTCGTCGCCGGCGCCGACCCTCTGGCCCGGCTCGAGGACGACGACGCCGTTGGCCCCTAGCATGCTGGTGAGGATGTGCGAGCCCTGGCCGCGGTGGCCGGTGCGCGCCCCGAGCCGGCCGTTCTCCCAGCGCAGCTGCGCGCGCAGGTACTGGCGGCGGTCGCCGTCGTTCTCCTCGCCGTTCTCCATGCGCGCCGTCGCCGTCGGCAGCAGCTGCTGTTCCGGGGGGTACCCGGAAGCCTTGCGCACGGCCGGGCGCACGAACTGCAGGAAGGACATGCATCCTGAAACCGGGTTTCCGGGAAGGCCGAAATACGGTTTGCCTTTGAGCAGGCAGAAGTACAGCGGCTTGCCCGGCTTCATCGCCACCCGCCACAGGATCTCCTCGGCCCCCATATCCGTGAGCACCTTCTTGACGAAGTCGTACTCCCCGACCGACACCCCCCCGGAGGAGAGAATGAAATCGCTGCCGAGGGCGGTCTCGACCGCTTCCCGGATGCGGTCCTCGTCGTCGGGCGCGACCGGCAGCATCACCGGTTCGGCCCCGTGGGCGCGGGCCATGGCCGCCAGGGTGGCGGTGTTGCTGTTGACGATCTTGCCCGGCTCGAGGGGCTCGTCGATCTCGACGAGCTCGTCCCCTGTCGAGAGGATGGCGAGCCTCGGGCGCCGGTGAACGGGCACGAAGGTCCGCTGCACGGTGGCGAGCACCCCGAGCTCCCCCGGCCCCAGCTCGGTCCCTGCCGCGATCAGCTTCTCCCCCAGCTTCATGTCCTCGCCGCGGCGCCGGATATTGGCCGCCGGCTCGTCCCCTTCCAAGATCTCGACGCGGTCGCCGGCGGCGCGCGTGTCCTCCACCCGGATGACGGTGTCGGCGCCGGCGGGAATGGGGGCTCCGGTCATGATGCGGCTCGCCTGGCCGGGAGCCACTGTCCTGCTGCCGATGCGGCCGGCCGGTATGTCCTCGATCACCTCGAGGACGGCCGGGGCCTCGGCGGACGCTTTCTTCACGTCCTCGTAGCGGACCGCGTACCCGTCCATGGCCGAGTTGTCGAGGGGGGGACTGTCGTAGGTCGCGTGGACGTCCGCGGCGAGCAGGCGCCCGAGCGCCTCGAGCAGGGGGACGCGTTCGACCCCGAGGGGGCGGACGTGCCCCAGGACGATCTGTTGCGCCTCTTCGGGAGTCAGCATGTCGCGTGGAGGTCGATCTGAACGGGAGGTGGATCCAACAAGGACTGGCCGCGGCGAACCGGCGGCACTATCGCGCCGGGGCCAATTCGCAAGACCCCGGCAGCCGGTGCCTCACAGCTTCTCGATGCGGCTCTTGAGCTGCTCGAGGCGTTTGAGCGTCTGGCGCTTGGCCTGCTCGAAGCCGAGGTCGTCCCCCTTTTTCTCGAGCTCGTCGAGCAGCCCCTGCAGATAGAAGCGGTCGAAGTTCTCCGCCTTGTCGCCCCCCAGGGTTTTCTCCAGGGAAGCCTTCAGTTCGTCGAACTCCTTTTGGCGCCGCTCGAGGAATCCCTCTACCACTTGCTGTTCCGAGCCGAATCCCCGCGTCTCCGCATCGATGCTGCGGATCAGGTCGCGAACCTCGCGGGCGAGGGCCTTCTTGTCCTGATCGCTTACACCGCATCCCACCGCCAGTACCGCGAGCGCCAACAGCACTGCTTGTCGCATGAGGCATCTCCTTCGGGTTGGAGGCCGGCCTCCGCTCGCTACCGGGGTTCGGTAAAGGAGGACTGCCTGAAATGATTTCAGAGTCGCAGGATCACGCCGCGAGGAGTGCTTCCCGGCGCAAGCGGGCTCGAGTCGGGGAGCACTGGACAGGATCAATAATAGGGGTTCTCGCCGCCGGCGTGCTCGGTGACGTCGCGGATCTCCTCCACCTCGGGAACCGCTTTCCTGATCATCACATCGATCCCCTGCCGCAGGGTGACGTTGGCCATGCCGCAGCCCTGGCAGCCGCCTCCCATCTCGAGGTAGACGACCTTGTCCTTGACGTCGACCAGGGAGACGAAGCCCCCGTGCGAGGCCACCGCGGGGTTGATCTGCTGCTCGATCACGGTCTGGACCTTGTCGGCCAAGGCCCCGGACAGTTCGGGCTTTTTCGTTGGCGTGTCGATCTTGAAGCCGCTGCCCATCAGGCCATCGACGTAATCTATCGTCGCCTCCTGCACGTGCGGGAGGCTCTCGGCATCGACGTAGAGATCGAAGCCGTCGAAGCCGAACACCTCGTCGCCGCCCTCGTACTCCTCGCCGAGAAAGGCCATGCGGAAATCGACCTTCAGGGGGGACACGGCCTTGGCGGCGATGCGCAGCCCCTTGACCGGATTTTCGCTCTTCTCCATCAGCTCGACGATCTTCTTCAGGGCGGTTTCCGAGATTGTGACCATGCTGTTCTCGAGGGGTGGGGGGAATGGTGCTGCATTGCGATGCAGCGGCCGGAGGTGACGCCGCGGTGAATGTAGCGCCGGACGGGGAATCGTCAAGAATCGGGCGGGCTCGCCGATACCGGTATGGCGGACCATGGGAGCGGGGCAGTTGTGGACGGCGGCGGGGTAAGTCCTATCAACAATTGAAATTTCCGTTACGCGTAGTATGTTTTTTGCCGTGATACGGTCATGGCGTACTTCCGCTACGCGAAAAGTATGGGAAGGTGAGAGACCGAACCGATTTCGGGGCCTTGACTTCGATGCAGCTGTCGACCTGCTGCTACGCCCTGAACGTCGCCTCCTCCCTCAGGGACATCAGCCCCTTGGCAAGTGTGGGTCTGCCCAAGGTAAAGGGTGACCGCAAAGGACAATGGGCCATGACCGTCAACGACCGTTGGCGGATCTGCTTCGAGTTTCGAAGTGGTGACGCGCACGAGGTGGAGATCGTCGACTACCACCACAGGGGATAGCCATGTCACCAATCGCACATCCCGGCCGTTTTCTGCTGCGTGAGCTGAAGGCTCGCGATCTGAGCGCGAACCGGCTCGCGTTGAACCTCGGTGTCCCTTCCGGGCGGATCACGGACATCATCAATGGCCGGCGTTCGATAACCGCCGACACGGCGTTGCGACTCGGTCACTATTTCGGCAATAGCCCTCGTTCTGGCTCGATCTTCAGAGCCAGTACGACATCGCCCTTCTGAAACGCGAACGCGGCAGGGAAATAGTCCGGCAAGTAAGGCCGGCCGCGTAGAAGACCGGCAGCCGAAGTCAAGATTTCGTCTTTTCAGTAACCTACCCGTCGAATGGGAGAGCATCATTGCGCGCGGCACAACTGGTGCAACCACGCACCTGGAAGCTGATCGAGGTCGACAAGCCCGAGGTATCGAACGGCAACATGCTGGTCCGTCTGGAGCGGGTCGCCATCTGCGGAACCGACAGGCCGTCTTTCTGGGGCGGGTACCCCTCCTACCCGCTGGAGCCGGGCGATACCGGGCACGAGGGCATGGGGATCGTCGAGGCCTGCCCGTCGGGGCGCTACGCCGAGGGGGAGCGGGTGCTGCTTTCCCATTTCGACCGCGGCCTGTTCCAGGAGTACGTGCTCGCCCGGGATGAAGGGGTGGTGCGGCTGCCGGCCGAGGGCCGGCTGGAAGTCATCCTGATGAGCCAGCTGCTCGGCACCGTCATCCACTGTTTCTACAAGCTCGGCAATCTCATCAACAAGGACATCGTCGTCATCGGCCAGGGCCCGGTGGGGCAGCTGTTCAACGCCTGCCTGCGCAACCTCGGAGCCCGCCGCATCGTCGCCGTGGACCCCAACCGCCACCGGCTGGCTGTGGCCAGAAAGATGGGGGCGACCCATGTGATCGACCCCGCGGCGGAGGACGTGCGCGCCGCGGTCACCGAGCTGACCGGCGCAGAGATGGCGGACTGCGCCGTCGAAGCGGTGGGGGCCGCCGAGACCCTCAATCTCGCCGCCGGCCTGCTGAAGCGGGGCGGCACCCTGGTCAGCTTCGGGGTCCCGGACAAGGACAACCACGTGGGGATCATACCGCTCGAGTTCCGCAACTGGTTCGTCAACGAGACTCGCCTCATCGCCTCGGTGGGGCCCAACCCACAGATGGACTACACCGTCGCCCTCCAGTGGATCACCGAGGGGCGCCTCGACGTCAGCCCGATTCTGACGCACGTGCTCCCCTTCGAGCAGATCCAGCAGGGGTTCGAGACCGCCTTCCTCCGCCCCGAGGAAGAAGAGGCGGTCAAGGTGGTCCTGAAGTTCTGACCGGGGACGCAATGAGCGGCGCATCCCCGGGAAACCCGGAGATCGGCCGGGACGAGCTTCTGTTCAGCGGCGAGCACTGGCTCAACTACCTGCGCCTTCCCGGCAGCCGCCGGGACAGCGCCATGGTCAGCATCTACCGCGGCCGCTTCAGTCCCGCGGGCCCGGGAACCGCGGCCTACGTCCGCATCGAGGGGGAAGCCGGGTTCCAGGCCGCCTGCACCGACTCCCCCGCTTTCGAGCAGTTCATCCGCACGACGATGTACCGCATCGAAGGCCCCTTCGCCGATTTGCCGGTGGTCGCCGCGGAGTTCCGCTAGGAAGGAGACGCCCGCGGCCGGCCCGCCTGGAGGATCTCCGCCGGAGACCGGGAGATCCGCGCCGTCTGGAGCGGGCTCGCCGCCCCTTACGTCGGCCCGCCCACCCTGCATCCGAAGATCGTCTTCACAATCCTCGTTTTCGCTTCGGCCGGGAGCGTCGAGCTCGACGGCAGGCAAATTCCCGGAGAGCCGTATCTGCGCGAAGGCTGGACGAAAAACCTCGGCCGGCCGCACTCCTCGGTCTGCTTCGCCCTCGCCGAGACGATGATCGCCTAGCGGCAGGAACCGCTACCTCAGCGACCGGAACAGGTCCGGCGTGCCGGTGACCGCGGCCTCGACGTCGAGGTCGCACACCTGTCCGATGGTGCGCGCGATCGGGGCGATCTGCTTCTCGACGTAATGCTCGTAGTCCAGCGGCGCCCTGACCCGCCCCAGCGGCTGCGGCCCGTCACCGGTCATCACGTACTCGATCAGCCCGGAAGGGTTCGGCAGCATGCGGGCCGCGGTCACGTGCGGCGGGCTCGTGCTGGTATACCTCTCGACCGGTTTGCGCAGCGCCTTGGGGTAGACGAGCTCGCCGTCCCGCTCCCCGGCCCGGGCGGAGCGTATCCACTCCCCTACCTCCGCCTCGATCTGCTCCCCCGGGGCGTCGCCGAACAGCAGCGCCAGCAGCCGGCGCTGCAGGTTGCGCGCCAGGTCGGTCCAGTCGCGGCGCACCGCTTCCATGCCGACGATCTCGACCTCTTCGGCCCCCGAGGTCCCGGCCCGCAGCCCGGCGTACCCCTTGGCGCGGCCGCGGTCGCCGCCGTCGCGGACCGGCGGCAGGAAGAAGCGCAGGTAGAGCTTCTCGAACTCCAGGTCGAGGACCGACCGCACCCCGTGCTTCGCCTCGATATGCTCGGATAGACGGCCGTTGATCCAGGCGCACAGCTCGCGGCCGCGCGCGATCCCCTCGGCAGGGTCGATGTCTTCCGGTAGGCCCGCGTCGACGAAGACGGAGTCGGTGTCGCCGTAGAGGACGCGGCAGCCGTTCTCCTGCAGCAGGTCCCGGGTCCAGCGCAGGAAGTAATGCCCGAACCCGGTGATGGCGCCGGCGAGCTGCCCTTCGGCGAACCGGCAGGACTCGGTCGCCAGCACTCCGTAGAAGGAGTTCATCACCATCTTGTAGGCGAACGACGCCAGCTCGTCTCCGGCGGCCTTGGCGCGGTCGCGGCTCTCGAAGAAGCGCTCGAGCAACCGCGGCAGTATTCCCGTCTCGCGCGCGAAGCGCGCCCCGTTGGGAGCGGTGATGACCTCGTCGTCCGCGACCCCTTCGCGGATGCGCGCCTCGACGTGGGCTAGCGGATCGATGTTGAAGGTGCGGATGATCGTCGGGTACAGGCTCTTGAAATCGAAGACGAAGACGTTGCGGTAGAGGCCGGCGGAGGCCGGCATCACCAGGCCGCCGGGAGCCCCCCCGAGACCGGCGCGGTCGACGCCGTTGGTCGGGGCGACCTTGCCGCGCCTGTGCAGCTCGCTGATGTAGAGGAAGTCGAACGCCGCCACCGAGCCCCAGGCCCGCTCCAGCGGCAGCCCGGTCAGGACGCTGCGCCGCAGGGTGAGCTCGATAAGCCCCTCCGCTTCGAGGATGTCGCGCACGAGCCGCGAGTCCTCGAGGCAGTAGTCGCAGAAAGCGGTCCGGTCCTCGCGGTACGCCCGCAGGATGACCTCCGGCATGCTCTCGCCGGCGTCGCTGCCCCCCGCGAACCGCTTGCCCCGCCCCAGGACCTGGCGCGCCACGGTTTCGAGGCGGTAGTCGTCGAAGCGCTGCAGCGTCCCCCGCACCAGGTGCAGGGCGTCGAGGACCTGGCGGCCGTGGACGACCATGCGGCTGCCGCCCCAGATCTCCCCCTCCTGGTACCACGAGGAGTCGCTGCTGCGCCCGAGGTTGAACGGGAGCGCCAGGGCGCGGAAGCGCCGCTGCAGCACCGTGAGGTCGAAATCGACGAGGTTCCACCCGGTCAGCACGTCCGGGTCGAGCTCGCGGATGCGGTCGCCCAGTGCAGTCAGCAGGGCGCGCTCCCCGTGGTGGCAGCGAAGGTAGCCGGGATCTCCCGCGGCCGGGGCGCCGGCGATATGGACCTCTTCCACGCCGCCGGCCGTTCCGCTGCCGACCAGCGAGGCGGCCAGGACTTCGGAGGCGTCCGGGGTGGTCTCGATGTCGAGGGCGAGCACGGAGAGCTCCGGCACCCAGTCCCCCGGCCGCAGCTCCGGGTCTACGTACACGCGGTCGACCCCGGTGCCGGGCCGCCACGGCCCCGAGATCTCCACCGGGCCGGCGATGCCGCGGTCGGCGAGGTAGCGGCGCCCCAGGCCTACGTCGGCCTCGTAGGTGCGGACTTCCTCCCGGCGAAGACGCCGGGCGACCTGACGCAGGCCGTTGAGACGGCGGCTGCGCACGCGCACCACCGGCTCGCCGTCCATCGTCGTCCAGTCGCAGGGCTCGACCGCATCGTCGCTGCCGGCGCAGACGCGGGCAGCCGCGGCATCCCCGGCGCGCACGAAGAAGGCGGGCGGATCGCGGTGGTCGGCGAAGGCGAAGGTCTCGCCGGACTCGAGCCGGCCCACTCCGAAGATGACGGTGGCCGGCCCCTGGGTGCGGTGAAAGACGTGCAGGAGAAAACCGCGGGCGGAAGCCGGCGGAGGTTCGTTCACGGGCCTGCGAGCAGGTTCACCCTGTGACATTCAGGGCCCGTCGGGTGCTCTCGCGACACCCGGGCCCGCAGCTGCGGAGCTGCCGGGTCATGGCGTCGCCGCAGCTCCCCGGGGGATGCACGGCGAGCCCAGGCAGCCCCGCGAGACAGGTTTCTCCCCCCGGAACACCGGAGATGGCTCCGCGAATGGAACCTCGGCGCCGGTTCCCGCGATCCGGAAGATTCCCCGGCTCCGGACGGTTCGGCACTCACCCCTTCTCCCTTTTCGGGGGCGCCGCCGACACCCCTTCGAGACCGCCGCTGACGCGCAGGACCTCACCCGTCATCCAGCCGGCGTCGGGGCTGCAGAGGTAGGCCACCGCCTGGGCGATGTCCTCCGGCTCTCCCCAGCGCCCCAGCGGGATCGCCTGGCGCACCCGCTCGATCATCTCCTCCTCGGAGATTCCCAGGCTGCCGCTGCGCATCGCCATGTTGCGCTCGTTGAAGGCGGTGTACACCGGCCCGGGAGCGACCGCGTTGACGCGCACCCCGTAGGCGGCCAGCTCGACCGCCAGGGTCCGGGTGAGGCTGATGACCCCCGCCTTGGCGACGTTGTAGGCGCTGACCAGGGCGGCCGGGTTCTGGCCGTTGATCGAGGCGAAGTTGACGATGCTGCCCGACTCCTGCTCCTCCATGATGCGGGCGGCGGCGCGGCAGCAGTGGAAGGTGCCGGTCAGGGTGACCCGGAGGACGCGGTCCCACTCTTCGTCGCCGAGCTCGCTGACCGGGCAGACGTCCTGCCCGACGCCGGCGCTGTTGGCGAGGATGTCGACGCGGCCGTGCCGCGAGCGCACCTCGGAGAAGAAGGCGTCGACCGCGGCGCTGTCGCCGACGTCGAGCTCGGCGCCGCTGGCGGCGAGGCCGCAGGAGCGCAGCTGCGCCGCTTCGGTTTCCGCCCTGTCGAGCTGCAGGTCGGCGAGGATCACGTGAGCCCCTTCGGCGGCGAGGCGTTGACTGGTTGCCAGGCCGAGGCCCTGGGCGGCACCGGTGACGACGGCGACCTGGCCGCCGAGTGGGGATTGCGAAGTTGGTTGGCTCATGTTCGACCTGCCTGCATGGGGGTGAACGAGGTCGCCGCGCTCCCGGCGCGGGGATTAGGTTGGCGCAGGCCGGATTCAGGGAGGCGGCCCCCGAACCGGACGCACCGCAGGTTCCGTCGCGCCGGGATGCACCGGCATCGACGTTGTCCCTGAAGAGCGCCCGGGAAAGTCGCCTTGCCGCCTGGGCGGGGCAACCGCCCTCGAGGGCCGGCAACCCGAACGGTGCAGCTGGAAAGGAACTTGCCCCGGCCCGAACGCTTGAAGGGCGGAAGCGTGCGGGGTTACGTTGGCAACCGGCCGGTGACAACTCCAACGGGAGGATCGGAATGCACGGAATCGGGATCATCGGGGCGGGCAGCATAGCCCAGGCCCACATGCGGGCGGCGACGGAGCTCGAATCGACGCGGTTGGTGGCGGCCGCCGACACCGACGCGGGACGCCTGGCGGGGGCCTGCAATGCGCACGGTTGCCGGGGGTATGCCGACTACGGAGACCTGCTCGCCCGCGGCGACGTCGACATCGCCATCGTCTGCCTGCCGCACGGCCTGCATTGCCAAGCCGCGGTCGCCGCCTTGGAGGCCGGCAAGGACGTCCTCGTCGAAAAGCCGATGGCGGTCAGCGTCGAGCAGTGCGACGCCATGATCTCCGCCGCGCAAAGGGCCGGGAAACAGCTCTCCGTCGGCCATATGCACCGCTTCCATCCGGCGAACATGGCCGTGAAGGAACTCCTGAAGGAGCGCGCCCTCGGCGACCTCGTCTGTCTCTGCGACGAGGGCTACCGGCCGTTCGTCCCGAACAGGCAGCCCTGGTACCTCGACAAGGCGACCCACGGCGGACTGTGGTACCAGAACGGCATCCACCTGATCGACCGCTCCTGCTGGTGGACGGGCAGCCGCGTCGTCTCGGTCAAGGCGCTGGTCGACAGCCGCTTCTTCGAGTTCTCCGCGGACGACGTGGCCATGGCCCTGCTGCAGTACGTGAACGGCGTGTACTCGACGCTGATCCACGTGTGGTGGAAGACCGGCGGACGGCGCTTCAGCACCGAGTTCGTGTGCACCGGGGGGATGATTCAGCTGCGCAACGGAATCGAGTCGAACAACGACGACCTCTACCTCGGCAGGGACGGGAGCGGGGGCTGGGAGAAGGTCGAGGTACCCGGGACCCACGACATGACGACGCGGCAGCTCGAGGAGTTCGTCGCCGCGGTCGATGCGGGAACCGAGCCCCCGGTTACCGCCGACTACGCCCGCCACCTGGTGGCGGTGATGACGGCCTGCATGGAGTCGTCCCGCAGTGGCAGGGAGGTGGTGATCCGGGGGTAGGGGGGCGGCGGTTCCCCACGTGAACAGCAAAAAACAGCTGCTCAGCTGCTCATTCCACCGTTTTGCCGTGTCGGTTGCGTCCGTTGGGGACTGGGTCGCATCCTATAATTTGACGGGGACGGGAGTACGCCGATACCCCTTCCGAAGATGAGGACCCCCGAATGATCTCGGGCGATCCCCACATTTTCCATTCTGGCCGACACCCGGCAGCTTGGCCTTCGACCAGCGGTACTACAAGGTCATGCGGGGCGACGATGCCTGATTCCGTTTACATCAGCCGCGTTGTCCTGCGCAACTACAAGAGTATCGCCGCCTGCCAGGTGCGCCTCGGTCCATTGACCTTCCTGGTCGGGCCGAACGGAGCGGGAAAGAGCAACTTCCTCGACGCCCTCCGGCTCGTCTCGGAATCCCTGACCGCCTCCCTCGACCACGCCCTTCGCGACCGAGGCGGTATCAACGAGGTGCGCCGTCGCTCTTCGGGCCACCCTACGCATTTCGGAATCCGAATGGAGTTCCGGTTACCCCAGGGAAACACGGGCTTCTTTGCATTTCGAGTAGGAGCTCGCAAGGAAGGTGCGTTCGAGGTCCAGGAAGAGGAGTGCCGCATTCACCCTCCCGGTCCTGGTTTTTCCAACAGCTATCGGGTTGAGTCGGGTTCAGTTGTCGAGGCCGATGGTTCCACGATGCCGCCAGCGAGCAAGGACCGCCTTTACCTGGTCAATGCCGCAGGACTCCCCGCGTTTTGGCCCCTCTACGATTCCCTTTCACACATGGGCTTCTACAACCTGAATCCCGAGGCGATCCGGGACCTTCAACAACCTGACACGGGTGAGGTATTGCGCCGGGACGGAAGCAACCTTGCCAGCGTTCTGCGCCTCATGGCCCGAGAAAGCCGCGATGGGCGGGAGCAGGTCAAGGAGTTCCTCGAAAAAGTCGTCGACGGTGTCTTCGACGTAACCCCCAAAAGCGTCGGCAAAAAGGAAACCCTGGAATTTCGACAGCAGGTCGGGAGCAACAAGGCTGGCTGGCGCTTTCCAGCCGAGAGCATGTCCGACGGCACCCTCCGGGCTCTGGGGGTGCTGACGGCCCTCTTCCAGTCCTCTGCGCATGGTAAGTCTCGCGTCCCCTTCGTGGGGCTCGAAGAGCCTGAAGCCGCGGTGCACCCTGGTGCGGCAAGCGTTCTACGCGACGGACTCAGGATGGCATCGAGCAGTACGCAGGTAGCAGTGACCAGCCACAGCCCGGAGCTCCTCGACGACAAGGCGATCGGCCCCGAATTCATTCTGGCCGTCACGAGTGTGAACGGGGAGACCAAAATCGGTCCGCTCGACGATATCGGAGGGGGAGCCTTGCGGGATCGCCTCTACACTGCCGGGGAACTGCTCAGTCAAGGTCAGCTTGTTCCCGATCTGGAAAGCATCGATCGCGCTCCCGCGCAGCAACTACGGCTCTTCGGTGACAGGCCGGACGCCCGTTAAAATTGCTCTCATCGTCGACGGTCACGGGGAGAGAGAAGCTGTTCCGATCCTTGTGCGGCGAATTGCGGCAGAAGTCGATCCCTCACTCTATGTCAGCATTAATCCAGTACTGCGAGTGCCTGCGTCGCGTCTGGTGCGAACGGGTGAGCTTGAGCGTCAGGTGGAATTCGCCGGACGCTCCGTTGCTCCCGATGGCGCCATTCTGATTCTGCTGGACTCGGACACAGACGATGCTTGCCCTGCGGAAGATGGACCAGCCCTACTGCTTCGAGGTCAGATGGCGAGGAATGACCTCATTGTTTCTGTCGTTTTGGCAAGCAAGGAGTTCGAGGCCTGGTTCATCGCCGCAGCCAGGTCATTGCGGGGTGTTTGCCGGCTACCGGACGATCTCGAACCCCCACCTGATCCCGAGGAGATCCGGGGCGCCAAGGAATGGCTCAGCCGGCACATGCCTCCCCACCAGCCTTACGCGGAGACTACTGACCAGCCGGCCATGGCACAGCAGTTCGATATGCAACTGGCGCGGGACGCCGATTCTTTCGACAAGTGCTATCGGGAGATCGACAGCTTGATCCGCGCATGCTCCGGTTTGAGCTGAAAAGGTGTCTCTTGTAAAGGAACCCTGTTCTCACCTTCACCGTTTCTCCCTTCTGACAGCCGATCCAACGCTGGATTCGAAGCGTTCAGGCACTTGCTCTTCACTGACTTCGCAGATGCGGTGGCCGGCGGTTCGTCCGCCTGCACTCCAGCCGCCCCTCCCTTGCCCCCACTCTCATTGCATGTCGCGGGCGAGGCGCGCGATCAGCTTCTCGATCTCGAGTCCGTCGAGGTCGTCCGGACCGGCTCCGTCGACGGCGCGGTACATGTCGGCGACGCCGAGGAAGATCCGTTCGGTCATGCCGGCCCCTGAGAAGGTGGCGGCGATCTCCTCCATCTCGGCGATCCAGCGGCCCGCTTTCGGAGGGATGTTCGGGACCGCCTTCCCGGTGTCGGCCCAGGTCGCCGCCTGGCTCGACTTGAGCTCTTCGACGAGCAGCTCGAAACAGCCGAGGCGATGGGCCGCCACCAGGGACTCGATGAAGATCGCGTAGCGTCCCTTCGTCTGCGCGGCGTAGCACATCTTCAGGCCCGAGGCCTGGCCGATCCGGTCCCCTACCACGCGGATGTCGAGGCCGTACCGCGATAGCGCCGCGAACTCGTTGACTACCGCCCCGGAGGCGTAGAAACGGGTGACTCCTTCCTTCAGGGGAGGGGGGCCGACGATACCGGCGTCGACGAACGGGAGCCCGGCCGCCGCGGCGGTGGCACCGATGGCGACCGCAGTCTCCGGGGAGACGGCGTTGCAGTCGACGTAGGTGATCGGCTCGCCGGTGGCGGCGACCTGCCGCGCCATCTCGTGGGCGTGCGCCGGCGGCAGGATGGACAGGAAGATGCCGGCCCGCCGCGCGACCTCGGCGAGGGTGGGAACCGCCTCGATGCCGGCCGCGGCGGCGCGCTCGCGCGAGCGTTCGCTGCGGCCCTCCAAGCAGGCGATCACCGGCAGGCCGCGGTCGACAAGGACCTTGGCGACGGCGTGGCCCATCTCCCCAGGGCTCGAGATGGCGACGGTACCGATCATGGTTCTCTTCAGTACCCCTTGCTCTTGTCGATTTCGCCGATCAGCGGCCGTTCCCCGGCGATGTAGCGCCGCAGGTTCTCGCAGAACTGCTCTACGGCACGCCGGTCGCGGTTGGGGGAAGCCCCGGCGGTATGCGGGGTGATGACGACGTTCTTCATCCGCCACAGCGGGTTGTCCTGCGGCAATGGCTCTTCGGGGGTGACGTCCAGCCCGGCGCCGCCGATCCACCCCTGCTCCAACGCCTCGATCAGCGCCGGACCATCCATGATCCCGCCGCGTGTCACGTTCACCAGGATGGCGCCGCGCCGCATCCGTTGAAAGGCGTCCCTGTCGAACAAGCCCGCGGTCTCCGGCGTCAGGGGGGCGCAGATGGCGACGACGTCAGACTGCTCGAGGAGGTCGTGGAAGCGGTCCATTCTCCAGCAGGCCTCCACCTCCCCGGGAAGGTCGACCGCTTCGGGGTCGACGGCGATCACGCGCATTTCGAAGGCGCGCGCCCTTTTGGCCAGCTCGCGCCCGGTTCCGCCGAGGCCGACGATCCCCATGGTCAGGCCCCACAGCTCAAGGGAGCTGTTGCGGATCGGCCACTTCACCTCCCAGTCGAGGGCGCGCACCGCCCAGCCGATGCCGCGGGTCACGGCGAGGAGCAGGCCCATGGCGTGCTCGGCCAGGTGCACGCCGACGAACCCCTTGGCGCTGGTCAGCAGCACCTCGCTGTCTGCGAACTCGGGATAGAGAGCGGCGTCGACGCCGGCGGCCGGGCTCTGAACCCAGCGCAGATTCGGGGCCTTGGGGAGGAGACCGGGGCCGATTCCGCCAAGCACGACTTCGACGTCGGGGATCACCTGCTCGATGCGGTCGGCGTCCGTGGTCACGATCACTTCGAAGTCGCCGGCTGCGGCGCGCACCTTGTCGAGGAGGGCGCAGTCGACGTCGATGAGATCGGCATTCACGAGGATTTTCATGGATGTCTCGCTGGTTTCGTTGGGAAGAGGCGGGAATCTAAGCCGGCCCCTGCGGGCCATCCAGGTTGACGCCGCGGCCGCTTCCGCCCTACGTCAACCACCGTCCCATACGAGGAGCTGAACATGCCGAAGCGGATCAACCGCGTCATCGAGCTGCTGGAGCAGGACCAGCCGGTCTACTACACCGGCTTCAGCGCCGTCAGCTACGAGGCCGGCCTGGAGATGGCCGGCACCCACGCCGACTACATCAACGTCAGCATGGAGCACGGCACCTTCGACCTGCCCGGGCTCGACAGTTTCATGAAAGGCCTGAAGGCGGCGGGCCCGGCGCGTAGCGGCCATCCGACGCCGGCGGTGATCGCCGATCTTCCCCCGGACGGATCGAGCGAGGCGGTGGTGCGCGCCAACGCCTGGGTGTTTGAGCAGGTGCTCGACCGCGGCGTTCACGGGATCCTGCTCTGCCACGCCGAATCCCCCGGCGCGGTCGCCGCCCTCGTCGAGGAGTGCCGCTACTCCTTCCAGACGGTGGCCCGGGACCGGGTCCGCCAGGGGCGGCGCGGCAACGGCGGACAGGGCTCGGCCGCGGCGATCTGGGGCGTGCCGGTGGACGAGTACCTCCGCCTCGCCGATTTCTGGCCTCTCAACCCGGAAGGGGAGCTGGTGCTCGGCCTCAAGATCGAGAACCGGAGGGCGGTGGAGAACGTCGAAGAGACGCTCGAGGTGCCGGGGATCGCATTTGCCGAATGGGGGCCGGGAGACAACCACTGGTCGCACGGTGAGATAATCCGCAGCCAGCCGTTTTCCGGCGAGATGCTGGAAATACGCGACCGGGTGAAGGCGGCCTGCGACGCCAACGGCCTCGCCTTTCTCGACGGCGCCGGCGAGGAAAACATCAGGGAGGCGATCGACGAGGGGGTGCGGATCATCAGCACCTCCGAAGAGACCGCCACCATCGGCAGGAGACACACGCGCCGCCAGATGCCGGTGTAGGCGCATCACCCACTCAGCACAGAAACCGACGATGAAGATGAAATTACTGACAGCCGTTCTCGGGACGCTGGCCGCTGCTATCCCTCTGACCGCTGAGAACTACACCGGCCACGGCGTCGCCCTGCACGGCGACCTCAAGTACGGTCCCGGTTTCACCCACTTCGAGTACGTGAACCCCCAGGCTCCGAAGGGAGGGGAGATCCGGCTCGGAACCATCGGCACCTTCGACAGCCTCAATCCGTTCGTACTCAAGGGGATCTCCCCGCCGAGGATGAGCCCGCTCCTCTACGAGCCGCTGTTCGAACGCGCCGAGGACGAGGCGTTCTCGCAGTACGGCCGCCTCGCCGCGAGCATCGAGATCGACGCCGAAGGGCGCTGGGTGATCTTCGACCTGCGCGAGGAAGCCCGCTGGCACGACGGCAAACCGGTCACCGCGGAAGACGTCGTCTACTCGCTGCAGGTTCTACAGACCAAGGGGCACCCGGGATGGCGCGCCTACTACGAGAACATCGAGAGCGCCGAAAAGATAGGCCCGCGCCGGGTGAAGATGAGCTTCGGCGGCGAACTCAACCGGGAGCTTCCCATGATCGCCGGGCAGTTCCCGGTGCTGCCGAAACATTACTGGGAAGGCCGCGACTTCGAGGAGACGACCCTCGATCCGCCCCCGGGCAGCGGGCCCTACCGGATCGCCGCGATCGAGGCGGGGTGTTTCATCACCTACGAGCGGATCGAGGAGTACTGGGGCCGCGACCTGCCGGTCAACAAGGGGCGCTTCAACTTCGAACGGGTACACTTCGACTTCTACCGCGACCAGACGGTGGCCCTCGAGGCGTTGAAGGCGGGGGAGTTCGACTACCGCTCGGAGAACACCTCCAAGGACTGGGCGACCGCGTACGACGTCGACGCGGTCCGCGAGGGCCGGCTGATAAAGGAGCTGATCCCCCACCAGAGGCCGACCGGCATGCAGGCCTTCTGGTTCAACACCAGGCGGGCGAAGTTCGCCGACCCCAAGGTGCGCCAGGCCCTGGGGCACGCTTTCGACTTCGAATGGACCAACGCCAACCTGTTCTACGGCCAGTACACCCGCACGAAAAGCTTCTTCTCGAACTCCGAGCTCGCCTCCTCGGGAACGCCGTCGGGCCGCGAGCTGGAGATCCTCGAGGAGTACCGCGGCAGGATCCCGGACGAGGTGTTCGGCGAGGCCTACGATCCGCCGAAAACGGACGGCTCGGGGCAGATCCGCGGCAACCTGCGCCAAGCGACGCGGCTTCTGAAGGAGGCCGGCTGGAGCGTCGCCGACGGCACCCTGGCGCACGCGGAGACCGGGAAGGCGATGGAGATCGAGTTCCTGTTGGGCAGCCCGAGCTGGGAGCGGATCGTCGCCCCGGTGATCGGCAACCTCGAGCGCCTCGGGATCGCGGCGCGGATCCGCACCGTCGACGACGCCCAGTACCAGAACCGGGTCCAGGAGTTCGACTTCGACATCGTCACCACGGTGCGGGCCCAGAGCCTGAGCCCGGGCAACGAGCAGCGCAACTACTGGACGACGGCCGCGGCCGCAAAGCCCGGCAGCGGCAACCTCGCCGGCATCGCCGACCCGGTGGTCGACGAGCTGGTCGACCGGCTGATCGCCGCCCCGGACCGGGCCGAGCTGATCGCCCTGACCCGGGCCCTCGACCGGGTGCTGCTGTGGGGGCACTACGTCATCCCCCACTGGCACATCAACGCCTTCCGCACCCTGCGCTGGGACAAGTTCGGGCGGCCCGCAAAGACCGCCCCGTACACCGGAGACCTGTTCGTGCTGCCGCTGACCTGGTGGTACGACGCGGAGAAAGCGTCTCGGCTGCAGAAGACCGAGTAGTGTCCCTTCCCCGGAAACAGAGTGCCGGAATTCCGCGGCCGGAGCGCCGGCACCCAAGGCGACTGATGGGACAGCCCACCGAATGACCGCCTACATCCTGCGGCGGCTGATGCTCATGGTGCCGACCCTGTTCGGCGTCATGTTCGTCAACTTCCTCGTCATCCAGGCAGCCCCCGGCGGGCCGGTGGAGCAGGCGATCGCCCTCATCCAGGGGCACGCGCCGGATGCCACGGCGCGGGTGAGCGGCGCCGGCGAAGGGGAGACGCTCGACGCCCTCGGCGCCGGGGAAGCGGCCGGCAAGTACCGCGGCGCCCAGGGCCTCGACCCCGACCTGATCGCCGAGCTGGAACGCATGTACGGCTTCGACAAGCCGGCCCACGAGCGCTTCCGGCAGATGGTCGTGCAGTACGTCTCCTTCGACTTCGGCGAGAGCTTCTACCGCGACCGGCGCGTCGTCGACCTCGTCCGGGAAAAGATGCCGGTGTCGATCTCGCTGGGGCTGTGGACGACCCTGCTCGTCTACTGCATCTCCATCCCCCTCGGAATCGCCAAGGCAGTCAGGGACGGGACGCGGTTCGACGTCTGGACTTCCGCGGTGGTCATCGTCGGCTACGCGATTCCGAGCTTCCTGTTCGCCATCCTGCTGATCGTGCTGTTCGCCGGCGGCCACTACCTCGACTGGTTTCCCCTGCGCGGGCTGGTCTCCTCCAACTGGGAGGAGCTCGGCTTCCTGAACAAGATCGCCGACTATTTCTGGCACCTGGCGCTGCCGGTCTGCGCCATGGTGATCGGCGGCTTCGCCGGACTGACGCTGCTGACCAAGAACTCCTTCCTCGACGAGGTCAACAAGCAGTACGTGGTCACCGCCCGCGCCAAGGGGCTGAGCGAGGGCCGCGTCCTCTACGGCCACGTCTTCCGCAACGCCATGCTCATCGTCATCGCCGGTTTTCCGAGCGCCTTCGTCGACATCTTCTTCACCGGGGCGCTGCTGACTGAGATCATCTTCTCCCTCGACGGCCTCGGGCTTCTCGGCTACGAAGCGGCGATCGGGCGCGACTACCCGGTGATGTTCGCGACCCTCTACTTCTTCACCCTCCTCGGACTGGTGATGCAGCTGGTGGGGGACCTGACCTACACCCTCGTCGACCGGCGCATCGACTTCGAGAGCCGCGAGCTGTGAGCGCCGGAACCACAGCATCGCCGCCCGCCGAAGCGGAAGCGCGCTTCCTCGGGATGCGGCTGTCGCGGCTCAATCAGCGCCGGCTCGCCAACTTCCGCCGCAACCGCCGCGGCTTCTGGAGCAACCGGGTCTTCTGGTTCCTGTTCGCCCTCAGCCTGCCGGCCGAGTTCATCGCCAACGACCGCCCCCTCCTGGTGAGGTTCGACGGCTCCTGGTACTTCCCCGTCCTGGCCACCTACCCCGAGACCGCCTTCGGCGGCGACTTCGAGACCGAGGCGGAATACCGCGACCCGTTCGTCGCCGGGCTCATCGAGGAGCGGGGCTGGATCCTGTGGCCCCCCATTCCCTTCAGCTACGACACCGTCAACTACGGCCTCGCGCAGCCTGCCCCTTCCCCTCCGGACGGCGGCAACTGGCTCGGCACCGACGATCAGGCGCGCGACGTCGCCGCGCGCCTGATCTACGGGTACCGGATTTCCGTGCTGTTCGGCCTCCTGCTGACCCTCTTCAGCGCCGCGGCCGGCATCGCCGCCGGCGCCGTACAGGGGTACTTCGGCGGCTGGGTCGACCTGGTCTTCCAGCGCTTCATCGAGATCTGGCAGGGGCTTCCGTTGCTCTACCTGCTGATCATCCTGGCGAGCGTGGTCGAGCCGAACTTCTGGTGGCTGCTGGGGCTGCTTCTGCTGTTCCGCTGGATGGGGCTGGTCGGGGTCGTCCGCGCCGAGTTCCTGCGGGCCCGCAACTTCGACTTCGTCAAGGCCGCCCGGGCCCTCGGGCAGAGCGACCGGCGCATCATGTGGCGGCACGTGCTGCCGAACGCCATGGTCTCGACGCTGACGTTTCTGCCCTTCATCCTCACCGGCTCGGTCACGGTGCTGACCTCCCTCGACTTCCTCGGCTTCGGCCTGCCTCCCGGGTCGCCGTCGCTGGGGGAGCTACTCAACCAGGGGAAACGCAACCTGCAGGCCCCCTGGCTCGGCTTCGCCGCCTTCTTCTCGCTGGCCGTCATGCTGTCGCTTCTCGTCTTCATCGGAGAGGCGGTGCGCGACGCCTTCGATCCGCGCAAGACCTTCGCCGCGGCTGAGACCGGCCTTCCGGGAGAAAGCTCGTGAGCCTGCTGGCCATCGACCGCCTCGGCGTCGACTTCCACCTCGAAGGGGGGCCGGTGCACGCCGTGCGGGACGCCACCCTCCGCGTCGAAAAGGGGGAAACCGTCGCCCTGGTCGGGGAATCGGGCTCAGGCAAGTCGGTGACCGCGCTGTCGGTGATGCAGCTGCTTCCCTACCCGCGGGCAAGCCACCCGCACGGCAGCATCCGCTTCGCCGGGGAAGAGCTGGTCGGGGCCCCTCCCGAGCGCCTGCGGGCCCTGCGCGGCGGACGCGCGGCGATGATCTTCCAGGAGCCGATGACGTCGCTTAACCCGCTGCACTCGATCGAGCGGCAGGTCAGCGAAAGCCTGATGCTCCACCGGGGGGTGAGCCGCCAGGAGGCCCGGGAACGCACCCTGGAGCTGCTGCGCCTCGTCGGCCTGCCGGACGAGGAGCGCCTCGACGCCTGGCCCCACCAGCTTTCCGGGGGCCAGCGCCAGCGCGTGATGATCGCCATGGCCCTGGCCAACGACCCGGACCTGCTGATCGCCGACGAGCCGACGACCGCCCTCGACGTCACCATACAGGCGCAGATCCTCGAGCTGCTGCGCGACCTGCAACGGCGCTCCGGCATGGCGATCCTGCTGATCACCCACGACCTCGGGATCGTCCGCCGCGTCGCCGGCCGCGTCTACGCGATGACGGACGGCGAGATCGTCGAGGAGGGGGCCACCGAGGCGATCTTCACCGGACCGCGCCATCCCTACACCCGCCGGCTGCTGGCGGCCGAGCCCCGGGGGGAGCCGGCACCGGTCGACGAGAACGCCCCCGAGGTCGTGCGCACCCGGGATCTCAAGGTCCACTTCCCGATCCGGCGCGGGCTGCTGCGCAGGACCGTGGGACACGTGAAAGCCGTCGACGGGGTGTCCCTGCGCCTGCGCGCCGGCGAGACCGTCGGCGTCGTCGGGGAGTCGGGTTCGGGCAAGACGACCCTGGCTCAGGCGGTGCTGCGCCTGCTGTCGAGCGCCGGGGCCATCGAGTTCGAGGGCCGCGACATCCAGGGCTGGCGGCAGAAGGAGGTGCGCCCGCTGCGACGGCAGATGCAGATCGTCTTCCAGGACCCCTTCGCCTCGCTGAGCCCGCGGCTGTCGGCCTTTCAGATCATCGAGGAGGGACTGCTGATTCACGGCATCGGCGAGCGCCGCGAGGAGCGGCGGCAGCGGGTCGCCGGGGCGATGTCGGAGGTCGGCCTCGACCCGGAGAGCATGGACCGCTTCCCGCACGAGTTCTCCGGGGGGCAGCGGCAGCGGATCGCCATCGCCCGGGCCATGGTGCTCGAGCCGCGGCTTTTGGTTCTCGACGAGCCGACCAGCGCCCTCGACCGCACCGTGCAGGCGCAGATCGTCGAGCTGCTCCTCGACCTGCAGCGGCGCAAGGGCCTCGCCTACCTGTTCATCAGCCACGACCTGAAGGTGGTCCGCGCCCTGGCCGCCGAGCTGATCGTGATGAAGGACGGCAAGGTGGTCGAGCAGGGGCCGGCGCGGGAGATCTTCGAGGCGCCGAAACAGCGCTATACGAAGGAGCTGATCGCCGCGGCGTTCGCTGTCGAGACGCTCGACTCCGGTGAGGGTGAGGGCTGACGGAGCGCGGCGCTAAAACCTTTGACTATCTCCTTTTACCTTACCACACCAGGAAGCACTGGCATTTCGCCTTGGGTCTGCTCTCGGAGTCGGGGGAGTCTGCCTGCCACCTGTTCTCAGCCCGTTCCCTGCCTACCGAACCCCGCCCCCCTGACTGCATGCGTCCATCGCCAAATCTGGCCCCCGGGCGGCGAGAGCCTCTGTTTCATCTCCCGGCTGCAAGCGTTTCCCGATGCCCTGGGCCGGTGACCTTGCGCATGTTCGAGGAATCCGGCCCTTCGGTTTTGCGCCGGCTTCCCACCCTCGAAACGAACGCGAAATAGCGGTTTTCCCCCTCGCTGCGAAACTGCGCCGCAAGGCCGGTCAGCGGCGCTCCCGCAGCCGCGCCTCTTTGACCGGGTCGACCCACCAGGTGCGGACCGGGGCGAGGTCGTTTCTCGGCAGCACCCCGGGGCGGCCGAACTTGTCCCAGTAGATGACGCGGTGCTCGCGGCTGTGCCAGTGGGGGATCACGTAATGCCCCCACAGCAGCACGCGGTCGAGGGCGCGGGCGGTGGCCACCTGCGTCCCCCGGTCCTGGGCGGAGATGACGCGCTCGACCAGCTCGTCGACCACCGGATCCCTGATGCCGGGGTAGTTGCGGCTGCCGGGGGCCGCGGCCGAGGCCGTCGTCCAGTAGTTGCGCTGCTCGTTGCCCGGGCTCAGGTACTGGTTCCACGAGCGCGCGATAACGTCGTAGTCGAACTGCTGCAGCCGGTTCCAGTACTGCGCCGCGTCGACGGTGCGGATGCGGGAGTCGATGCCGAGGCGCTCGAGGTTCTTCTGCATCGGGGCGACGACGCGCTCGTAGAGTGGGCGCACGAGCAGGAACTCGATCTCCATGACCTCACCCGACTCGAGGTGCGTCAGTCCCTCCTCCCCGACCTGCCACCCCGCTTCGGCGAGCAGGCCGCGGGCGGTGCGCAGGTTGGCCCGCAGTTGGCCGCCCCCTTCCGTCGAGGGCGGGAGGTACGGCTCGCTGAACAGCGTTTCGGGCACGCGGCCGCGAAAACCGCTGAGGATCTTCAGCTCTTCCCCCTCCGGCAGGCCGGTCGCGGCGAGCTCGGAGTTCTCGAAGTAACTGCGCGTCCGGTGGTAGAGGTCGAAAAACAGGGTGGCGTTCGTCCACTCGAAATCGAAGGCGTAGGCCAGGGCCTCGCGCACCCTGGGATCGGCGAATTTTTCGCGGCGGGTGTTGAACACGAACCCGCTCATGCCGCGGATCATTTCGTGGGGGATCGCCTCGCGAACCAGCAGCCCCCGCTTCACCGGCTCGACGTCGTAGCCCGTGGCCCACTCCCCGGCGCTGGCGGCGAAACGCAGGTCGTATTCCCCCGCCTTGAAGGCCTCGACCGCCACCGTCTCGTCGCGGTAGTACTCGTAGCGAATCCTGCCGAAGTTGTGGTGCCCGCGCTGCACCGGAAGCTCCTCGTCCCAGTTGCCGGCGACGCGCTCGTAGGTGATCGAGCGGCCGGGATCGACCGCGGCGATCCGGTACGGCCCGCTGCCGAGCGGCGGCTCCAGGGTCGTCCCGGCGAAGTCGCGCCCCTGCCAGTAATGCTCCGGAAGGATGCGCAGCTGCCCGAGGATGAGGGGCAGCTCCCGGTTGCTGGTTCCGGGTGCGAAGCGGAATCTCACGGCGTGTTCGCCGAGCTGCTCCACCGTGTCGACGTCGGCGTAGAAGCTGCGGTAGAACGGCGTGCCCCTGGTGATCAGCGTCTCGAAGGTGAAGATGACGTCCGCCGGGGTGACCGGGACCCCGTCGTGCCAGCGCGCCTCCGGCCGCAGGTGGAAGGTGACCCAGGAGCGGTCGGCGGGGCACTCGATGACCTCGGCGAGCTGCCCGTACTCGCTGAGCGGCTCGTCGAGTGACTTCGTGCACAGGCGGCTGTAGATCATGCGCGTGCCCTGGGCCGCTATCCCCTTGAGGATGAACGGGTTGAGGTTGTCGAAGGTGCCGACGACCGCCAGCCGCAGCTCCCCCCCTTTGGGGGCCTCGGGGTTCGCGTAGTCGAAGTGCCGGAAGTCGGGGCCGTACTTGACCTCGGAGTGGATGCCGAGGGCGTGGCCGCGCTCGATCTGCTGGGCCTCTGCGGCAAGCGCCGCGGCGGCGAGGAGGAAGGGTATCAGAAGGCGTTTGGGACAGGTTGCCACAGACATATCACTTTGCTTGAGGAATAGGGACCGGGAGAGCCGGCCGAACCTGCCTTTGCCCGCCCGGATTGCCGGGGAGAAAACGAAGGGATGTGTGTGAAGAAGGGCGCAGGCCGAAGCAACCGCGGCAGCGCGCGCCCCGGTCAGTCCTTCAGTTCGACTATGATATTCCGCCAGGGCCGGTCGCCGGCGTTGATCGCCTCGTGGATCTCCTCGCCGGGGATTTCCCGGAAGACCACCTCGCCGTCCGCCATCTCCTTCGGTTCGCCGCCCGGCCCTTTCAGGCTGCCGCCGCCGATAACGACGTACAGGTAGTCTTTGGTGTGGCGGTGAAGACCGGTGCTCTCGCCCGGATCGATGCGCAGATCCCAGACGCGCACGCGATCGTTTTCGAACAGCAGCTTCGACCCGACTTCATCACTGACGGTTCTTTCCGGCACGGCAGCCTCCATATTGCTTTGGGACGCCCGTTGAAAACAGATCCGGCTGCGTTCCCCTTGCCTCCGCGAACCCTTCGGTATCTGTTGGGAACGCACGGAAAAGCGTTCCGGATTCAGCGTCCCGCTCCCTGCAGGGGACCCCCGACCCCGGGCCGGCCGCCTTTTTCCTACGCGCGGTTTCGACCTTGCCGGGGCATCAACGGACCGTGGAGCGGTGAAGGTGGCGGGAGGCCCGGTCGCTGTCAATCGAAGAAACCGGAGGATCACATGCCGAGGATTGCGGAAGTCACCGCTCGAGTTCTGAAGTCGTACGAGTATCCCCACGGAGGCTGGGTGCTTGTTCGGGTGCGCACCGACGAGGGTGTGGAAGGCCTCGGGGAGTGCTTCGTCCCCGACCGCTTCGGCGGCGGCGTGTTCGCTGCAAGTGAGCTGATCGACCGGCGGCTGGCGCAGGAGGTCGTCGGCCAGAAAGTGCTGGCGACCAGCGTCGTCTGGGAGCGGATGTACGACGCCTGCCGCCGCCTCTACGACCGCCGCGGGATGATGATCCACGCCGTCAGCGGCATCGACATGGCCGTCCACGACGCCGCGGCGCGCTCGCTGAACATCCCCCTGTGCGATCTGCTGGGGGGCCGGTTCCGGGAGCGCGTCAAGGTATATGTCAGCAGCATCTGGGTCGACGGCGACGCCCCGGACCAGGCCTTCGCCGATACCGGGGAGTACGTCCGCCAGGGGTACCGGGCGCTCAAGTTCTACGGCTGGTCCGACTTCGGCCGCAAGCCCGCGCGGGACGTCGCCATCCTGCGGGAGCTGCGCGCCCTGGCCGGCGAGGAGGTCGACCTCATGCTTGACCTCGGCCGCCCCGAGAGCCTCGCCGAGGCCCTGCAGACCGCACGCATGATCGAGGACTCGGGAGCCGGCATCTACTGGTGGGAGGAGCCCCTGTCGAGCGCCGACGACGCGGGGAACATGGCCGAGCTCACCGCCCGCACCAGGGTCCGCATCGCCGCGGGGGAGTCCGACCTGACGGCGTTCGCCTTCAGGGACCTGATCGAACGGCGCGCCGTCGACCTGCTGCAGCCCGACCTGTCGTGGGTGGGAGGGCTGACCGAGGGACGGCGGATCGCCGAGATGGCGCGGCTGGCGAACATCCCGGTGGTGCCCCACAACTGGGGAACGGCGATCAATTTCGCCGCCAGCATTCACCTCGTGGCGGCGATGCCGCAGGGATTCCTGTGCGAGTACCCGATCACCCGCCGGGAATGGGGGGAGGCCAGCGCCGACAGGCTGAGCCCGATGATGACGGAGCTGGCCGGCTCGCCGGTGGCCGTTGAAGGCGGTTTCGCCGCGGTTCCGGAAGGGCCCGGGTTGGGTATCGAGCTGAACGAAGACGCGGTGGCCCGCTACACCATCGAGCGGTGAAGGCTTGGGAGGCCGCTAAGATCGCTCCGAGGTTCCAACCCCGGGGCAGGTAACAATTCCCGTTGACCGGGGTTGAAAGACCGGGCCTGAAGGTGCGACCGGTGGCCGCCGGTGAGATCGGCAGAATCGGGAGGCCTGCAAGGACAGTTCAGGCCCCGATGCCGGCCGCGTGGAACCCGCTCCGCCGTGGGCTGTTATGCCTGCAGCGAGTCGGGCCGCTGGCCGACCGAAGGGGGCGCCATGATGCGGATCTGCTGCTCGGTGGCGCCTGGATAGTCCGCGGGGTCGTAGTAGGTGCCGCTCCAGGAGGAATGCCCGGGGCTGTACTTGTAGAGCAGGGCCCGGCGCTCGTGGTCGGCGTCCCAGGGAAAGGTGCCGTGCACCAGCGCCTCGGTGAAGATGATCACGTCCCCCGCCTTCACCGCGGGCTGCCTGACGTAATGGGCCGGACGCTCGAAGCGGAGCACCTCCTCCGGCATGGCCGCGCGCAGGTTGGTTTTGTGGCTGCCCGGCACGCAGGCGAAGCCGCCGTCCCCGGGGTTGTAGTCGGTCAGGTTGTAGGTGAAGACTGTCAGGCCGTTGCGGATCGTGCCGTCGGGATAGAACCGGTACCAGTGATCCCCCTCGTAGCACTGCGGCGACGGCCCGCCGTGCAGGCGGCTGCGCGAGGTGCCGCGGCGCATGAACATGCTGTAGTCGTGGTCGATGCGGAACTTCGGCCCCATCAGCTCGACCAGGTAGGGAACGATGCCGGGATGGTCGATCAGGTCGCGAAACCGCGGGCCCCACTGCGAGACATTGGAAGTGCGGCGCAGGCCGGTCCCGTCGTGTTCTCCGGGCCAGGCCTCGTCGGCCAGCTCGTTGAGCTCGGCGACCTCCTCGGAGGTCAACACGCCCCGAACCACCAGGTATCCCTGCAGGTCGAACTGGAACCTTTCTTCTGTCGTCATACCGGCCATCGATCTGCTCCTGCCTTTGAGTCACCGCAAGAATAGGATCACCCGGGGCCGCGCGCGAGACCGGGTTCATGGTGGTACACGGCATCCTTCCGAACGCAATCTCCCCTGAAGAAGCGGACGCGGCGCGCACCGTTCTCGAGGGGTTTCTCGAGGCGGAGATCGACGACGCGGCGCGCGCCGGCATGCACCAGCGCGTCGGCGGCATCGCCTACAAGCACTCGGTTTTCCTCGACCTGATGTGCCACCCGCTGATCGTGTCGATCTGGAAACGGTACCTCGGCGACGACATCATCTGCTCCTCCTGGACGGCGAACACCATCTACCCCGGCCACGAGGGAATCGGGTGGCACGCGGACTATCCGTACTGGTCGCTGCAACCGCCCTGGCCAGCGGGGAACTTCGCGGCGCAGACGGTGTGGCTCCTCGACGACTTCACCGAGGAGAACGGGGCCACCGGTGTCGTGCCCGGCTCGCATCGAAAGGGGCATCCGCCCGAACCGCCGACCGACCGCTGGCGGGAGGACGGGGAAATGCTGATAGGAACCCGCGGCACCGCGGTGGTGGCACACGGGGCCTGGTGGCACACGTCGCGGCCCAACCGCACCGCCAGGGCCAGGTCCTGCCTGCTGGGGATGTACCTGATGCCCTGGTTCATTCCGCAGGAGGACATGCGGAGCCAGCTCGCGAGAATCGAAAATCCCTCGGAACTGGAGACGCAGCTGCTGTGCGGAAACCAGCATAACCCCAGGGTTATCGGGGAATAGCCGGCTTCCCCTGTGGCTTTTGGACCGGGGTCCGGAGGTCTTGGAAACGATTTCCCAAAGAGCCACCGATCAGGCGCCCGTTTAAAATTCGTTGCCGGAATACTGCCACATTACGGGAGAATGTTGCCGGTTTGATTTGAAGCCTTTGGTAAGGGACTTCCGAAACAGTATTTTCTGGCACAATACTCACAGAATGGCGGTAGGAATACCGGAATACCCATCGCGCGTCGGCAATTAACCCCCCATACACTCCCCGAATTTCCCGACACCCCATCAGCGAACAGGCCCTCAACGGATCGAACCTTATTTCCAAACCGGAATTTATCGGTGGTGACCTTCTGATGCACCTGCCAATCCTTCGATCCGCAGTTCTTCCGGCGCTCGCAGCGCTCGGGATTCCCGCAGCAACGGCTCAGAGCGAGTTCCCTTATGCCGCCGGAACCGACAGCACGGGCCGGGCGCAGGCGGTGAGCGATGCCGCCGGCCGAGTGATGATCGAGTCTCCAGAGTTTCCCCGCGGCCTGTGGGTGGACTTGGTGGGTGAAGCGGGACAGGCGCTGGCCGACATCCAAGTCGAGTACCAGGGCCGGCCCGACAGCCTGGCGGCCGTTCGCTGCGTCGATCCGTCCGGTCAGCGGCAGGAAACCCTGCTGTGGATCCGCCCCGGAGGCGACTCCCTGCCCCTCGCGTTGGAATCCAGCGAACCCGCCGACCTGCCGGAGGGCCTGGTTTCCATCGACTGGCGGATCGATCTGAGAGTCGAAGCGTTGCTGGAGGAGTCAAGCCGGCTGATCGGCTGGGAAGCAGTAGATGCCTTTCTGCGGGAACGGTGGCAAGATCAGACCGGGCGGGTCATTGTCAAACTTGATGACCGCGCCACTGTTGTCGATCTGGACCGCGTGGAGGCAATAGAGACGCTGGTGACGCACCTGCAGAAGACGCATCAGCCTGTGACTTCGTCGGCTGCAGACCCCCCGTTCTTTACTGTGCTGGTAAATGAGAGCAGCAGCATGCTTCTACGGGATGAGGTGATTTTTCAGACGACACTGTTCGCATCCAAGGCGCTGGAGACAGCGGTACGGCAGGCCTTGCGACGTCCGCAGGGCCGCATTACCCGGCAGGCAGTCGCTTCCATGACTCAGTTCCAAGCGGCTGGCGACAACATCCATAGCTTGGAAGGTCTTGAGCACTTTGCCGCCTTGGAGTGGTTGCAGTTGCATTCCAACCATATCGAAGACGTAAGCCCCTTGGCCGCTCTGACGAACCTGCGAAAACTGCTCCTGAACAACAACCAGGTTTCGGACGTGAGCCCTCTAGCGGTACTGACCAAGCTGACAAGCCTGGAGTTGAGGAACAATTCAATCTCCGATGTGAGTCCGCTGGCCGCCCTGATCAACCTGACGGCTCTGGACTTGAGGGAAAATCAGATCGCGGATGTGCGCTCACTGGGCTCTCTGACGAATCTGGAGTGGGTGTATCTGGATGACAATCAGATCGATGTTCTGGTTGCCCTGACTCCTCTGGCAGATCTGCAAAACCTGCGCCTGCAGGCCAATAGCATTTCCGATGTGAGTCCGTTGGCCGCC
Organism: Candidatus Latescibacterota bacterium; assembly: GCA_965223905.1. Classification (GTDB taxonomy): domain Bacteria; phylum Latescibacterota; class UBA2968; order UBA8231; family UBA8231; genus CBDCXV01. The sequence goes on along the minus strand of CBDCXV010000009.1, from coordinate 211,065 downwards.
TTGACCAACCTGGAGTCAAAGGTATTGAGTTATAACGAGGTTGCGGATGTCAGACCACTGGCCGTTCTGACCAAGATGGGATACCTAGAGTTAAGGAAGAATCAAATCTCCGATGCGAGTCCGCTGGCAGGTTTGACCCGCTTGAAACGGCTGGACCTGTCGCGCAACGAGATCACTGATGCGAGACCGCTGGCGGCCCTGACCAACCTGAATTGGCTGGGATTGAGCGACAACACGATCACTGATGCGAGACCGCTGGCCGCCTTGACCCAATTGTCCCGGCTGTTCCTCTCGGGCAATAAGATCGCGGATGTAAGCCCACTTGTCGGTCTGACCAGGTTGCACGAATTGAATCTGTGGGATAACGAGATTTCGGATATCGGTTCCCTCGTCGCCAATACCGGCTTGGGTGACGGCGACAAGGTACAATTGGGAAGAAACCCCCTCAGCGACAATGCACTCAACGAACAGATCCCCGCCCTTAAGGCGAGGGGCGTCAGCGTCGGCTACTAAACCGCCCGCATCCGTCCGTCACCTGCGAAAGGACCCCCGCCATGAAAACGCGACTCATGCTCCTCCTGGCCCTGCTGGCCCCTCTTCCCGCCCTCGGCATCGGCTACGTGTACACCGGCGTCGGGGACGATGGCCGCCAGCACCTCGAGCTGACCTCGGCCACCGTCGACGTGCAGATCGACGAGCGCATCGCCCGCACCCGCACCGACCAGATCTTCACCAACCACGCCGATTGGGAGGTCGAGGGGATCTACGAGTTCACCTTGCCCGACGGGGCCATCATCACCGACCTGGTGCTGTGGATCGGAGACAAGCGCATCCAGGGTCTCATCCTGGAAAAGGAGGAGGCGCGCCAGATCTACGACGACATCGTGCGCCGCCGCGTCGACCCGGCCCTGATCGAGCAGATTACCCCGAACCAGTTTCGCCTGAGCATCTTCCCCTTTCCTGCCAGCGGCAGCCGCCGGGTCGAGTTCGAGTACATGCAGCTTCTCGAAGCCCGCAACGGCCGTCTCGACTACACCTTCCCGCTCGCGCCCGAGACCGACCAGGCCCTGCAGATGGAGCTGTTCGTGCTGCGGGCACGGGTGAACAGCCAGCACCCCATCGAGGTGACGACCTCGGGGCTTCCCCGGCTCACCGAGGTCGACCGTCCGGACGACTACCGCGCCAACGTCTTCTTCGGCGACGAGCAGATTGCCCCCCGGGAGGACTTCACCCTGACCATCCGTCAGACCGGGGACCTGCTCAAGCCGACGGTGCTCAGCTTCGCGCCGGAAGGGGACGAGGCCATGGGGTACTACGCCCTGTGGCTGCCCCCCCTGCCCGAGTTGACGGCAGGCGATCCTCTGCCGCGCAGCTTGACCTTCGTCATCGACATCTCCTCGAGCATGCAGCGGGGCAAGCTCGAGGCGGTGAAAGGTGCCCTTGCTGCGGCGATCGCGGGGCTGGAAGAAGCGGACCTGTTCAACATCGTCGTCTTCAGCCACCGGGCCGACTCCTATGCCGCCGCCCCGGTGCCGGCCGATGAGGCCAACAAGAATGCGGCCACAGCCTTCATCAACCGCCAGGATGCTCTGGGGGTAAGCAATTTCGAGGCTGGACTGGGCCGCGCCATGCAGCAGGCGTTTCCGTCGGGGCGGATCAACCACGTCATCTTTCTGACCGACGGCCTGCCGAACCTCGGGGAGATCGATCTGGAGCCCCTGAGCGACCTGGTGGGCCAGTGGTCGGACGGCCGGGCCCGCCTGTTCACCATCGGCGTCGGGGGCGACGTCGACCAGGGTTTTCTCGCCGGCCTCGCCGAGGATCACCGGGGAGAGGCGTACTTCCTCTCGGATGAGGGAGATATCGGGACGGCCCTTCGCGACCTTTTCGAGTCCTTCACATTCCCTGTTTTGCTGCTCGAGGAGCTGTCCTTCGGTAACGTGGAGATCCACGACGTGCACCCGCGCGGAGTGGAGGCCCTGGCTGCCGGCCGGGAGCTGTTCCAGGTCGGCCGCTACCGCGAGGGCGGGGAATTCACCATGAGCGTGACCGGCCAGGTGGGGGAGGAGACCGTATCCCTGGACTTCCCGCTGGAGTTCACCCGGGCCGATGACTCGGGGGATCTGATTCCGCGGCTCTGGGCCCACCAGAAGGTGCAGGCTCTCGAGGAGCAGATCGCCCGTTTCGGGTCGCAGCAGGAGCTGCTCGACGACATCCTGGCACTCGGCCTGGACTACCGGCTGGTGACGCGGCGCACCTCCCTGTTCGCCCCGGACGAGGGCGTGGAGGTCAATCCCCAACCGCGGGATGACGGGGAGCAGGATGGTGTGTTTGCCACTGCGGTCAACGATACCCGCCCGAAGGCCTACTGGCTCGGCCACGACTTCGTCCTCGAGGACGAGGTGTGGGTCGACGTCGCCTACCGGCCGGGAATGCCGAAGGAGCTGTACGAAGGCCTGCCGAGCCAACCGACCGAGCTGGCGGACTTCGCCTTGTTGGGCGAGGCCATGCTGGTGGTGCTGGAAGAGCGGGCCTGGGACGTCCGTCCGGAGCAACCCGGCCGGCCGGTCCTGCAGCAGAACGCGCCCAACCCGTTCAACGCCTCCACCGTGATTCCCTTCCAGGTGCCGGCCTCACTGGCGGGCGAGGAGATCCGCCTGCATATCTACAACCTCTCCGGCCAGCTCGTGCGCGTGCTGCACGCCGACGCTCCCGGGGCCGGCGAACACCGTATCTCATGGGACGGTCGCGACCAGTATGGACGAGCGGTGGCAAGCGGGGTGTATGTGTACAGCCTCCAGACAGGGGGCTGGGCCGTGCACCGGCGCATGATGCTGCTGCGCTGAGACCCCCGTGGATTCCGGGGAAACCCGAAGAAGCGCCCGATGCCGCAGGCTCCACGCCTCCAGGCATCGGGCGCCCCCCGGTACCTGCCGATTCATCCAAAAGGCGGAAAAAGCCGTGCTCCCCCGGCGAGCTGGCCGCGGCAGCGGCGCGCTGTGCCAGGCCGGAACGAAAATAATTCCTCTCTCGTACGGACCTTCTCTATATTGGCAGAAGCAGCCCCTCGCATTTCCCCAACGCCTTGGTCCGGAAATGCGCCAGGGGGCTCCACCCGGCGCGGAAGGTGCCCCCATCGACCCTCGCTGTAAAAGGTTCGGAGCCGTGATCTGACAAGCCGACCTGCCTGCCGATTTTATTCCACATCGACAATCCGGACAGTTTGACCATGCTGAGAACGGATGCGGATTCGACATCCTCTCCGGTCTACCTGATACGCCTGCACGGGACGGCTTTCCTGGCACTCTTCCTCGCCAGCACCCTTCTCGCCGGGAAGGCGGCCTGGTCCCAAGAGGCAGCGCAAGGGACGCCTGTTGGGGAAAAGGAGTCGGCCGCCGAGGAAGAAGGGGAAGATTCCGCCAAGGGCGGGGCCTACACGGACGACATCTATATAATGGAGGAGTCGATAATCGTCGGGTCGCGGCACGCGCCGCGCTCCGAGAGGGAGTCGGCCGCTCCGGTAGACGTTCTCAACTCCGAAGAGCTGCGCACCCAGGCCGCCGTCGACATGGACGACATCCTGCGCACCCTGACCCCGTCCTACAACATCCAGCGCCACGGCATCGACGACGAGGCGACCCTGGTGCGACCCGCCACCCTGCGGGGCCTGCCGCCGGACAACCTGCTGGTTCTCGTCAACGGCAAACGGCGCCATCGCTCCGGCGTCATCGCCCTGCTGGGAAGCTCGCTCAATACAGGTTCCCAGGGTCCGGATCTGAGCGTAATCCCCGCCATCGCCATCGCGCAGATGGAGCTTCTAAGGGACGGGGCCGCGGCCCAGTACGGCTCCGACGCCATCGCCGGGGTCCTCAACCTGAGATTGCGCGAGGCTTCGGAAGGGGTGCTGGTGGAAACGCGGGGGGGCCAGTACTTCGAGGGGGACGGCCGCCTGGCACAGACCGCTGCCAACGTCGGCCTGCCGCTGACCCGGAACGGCTTCTTCAACTTCAGCCTCGAGTACCGCCAGAGCGATCCGACCATCCGCAGCGGCCAGCGCGCCAATGCCGAGACCCTGAAGTCGAGGGGGTATCCCGTCGAAGATCCGGCGCAGATCTGGGGCAGCCCAGACCTCGACGGCGTCCTCAACACCTTCTTCAACGCCGGCGTCGACCTCGGCAACGGGGCCGAGGCCTACGGCTTCGGAGGCTGGGCCAAGCGCCGCGCCGAAGGGGGCTTTTTCTTCCGCGCCCCGGGCACCTCCTCGGCGCGCGGCAGCGTCTTCCGCTTCGGCTCGGAACGGGCCGTGGCCGATCTCGATCCCGACGACGGCATCGACCCGGCTGACGTGGAAGTGCCCTCCCTGGACTCCAGCTTCAACGAGATCGAGGCCTTCGTCGACGAATACCGGGGAGATCTCTTCCTGTTCAACGAACGCTTCCCAGGCGGCTTCACGCCCCGCTTCGGAGCCGATATCCGCGACCTGAGCCTGGTGGCCGGCCTGCGCGGCGAACGCGCCGGCGGCCTCATGTGGGATGCCAGCGTCAGCGCCGCCCGCAGCAACATCGAGTTCTTCATCTTCAACACCATCAACGCCTCCCTCGGGCCGGATACGCCGACCTCCTTCCGCCCGCGCGACTACATCCAGACCGAGGTCGCGGCCAACCTCGACTTCTCCCACGCCGTGGAGGTGGGCGCCCTGGCCTCGCCGCTCGGCCTCGCCTGGGGTGCGGAATGGCGGCAGGAGACCTTCGAGTCCGTGGCCGGAGACGAAGCCTCCTACATAGTGGGCCCCTTTGCGGCCCAGGGCTTCAGCAGCGGTTCCAACGGCTACCAGGGGCTCGACCCCAGAAACGCCGGCAAGTGGGACCGCCCCAACTATGCCTTCTACCTCGACATGCAGGCGGACCTGGTGCCGCAGCTGCAGGTGGGAACGGCGGTGCGCTACGAGGATTTCTACGCCGACTTCGGCAACACCCTCAACGGCAAGCTCTCCGCCCTGTGGCGGGCGACCGACCGGGTCAACCTGCGCTCGACGGTCAGCACCGGGTTCCGCGCCCCGTCGCCCGGGCAGGCGAACCTCCGCGCCGTCACCACCGGTTTCTCCGGCACGGGGGGTCTGACCGAGCAGGGGCAGGTGCCGCCCACTCATCCCATTGCCGCGGCCCTGGGCGGAGAGGAACTGACCGAAGAAAAGTCCGTGGGCTTCTCGGTCGGCACCGCCGTGGAACTGGCCGACGATTTCGACCTCACCCTCGACTACTTCGACATCGCCATCGAGGACCGCATCGCCCTGACCGGGAACATCCAGATCACCGACCAGATCGCCGGAATCATCCGGGAAGAAGAAGCGCTCCAGGGCGTCAGCGTTCTCCAGGAGGTAAAGTTCTTCTCCAACGACTTCGACACCCGCACCCGCGGTGTCGACCTTGTGCTGTCGTGGACGAAGGTCTGGGAAAGCCGCTCCCTGTCGCACGTCGATTTCGCCTGGAACTGGACCAGAACCAGCCTGGAGGACTTTTCGGAGAAACGGACGATCGGCGAATTCCTCGGCAAGTCCCTGGACGAGCCTGTCGATTTCAGTCTGATGACTCCCCGCCGCGAAGTGGAGTTGGAGGAGATGAACCCCGAGCACCGCATGGTTCTCACCGGCAGCCATCAGCTGGGCCCCTGGAACGCCGTGCTGCGGCCCAGCTACTTCAGCGCCTGGAAGGCCTGCCGCTTCCAGGACAACAGCTGCGGCGACCTCGACTCCTTCGACGGGGCCGTTATCGTCGACGCCGAAGTCGCATATGCCTTCGGCGAGCGCTACCGGCTGAGCGCGGGAGCGCAGAATATCCTCGGCACGGTGCCAGATGTCGTCCCCGGAGACCCGGACGACCCCGAGGACCTTTCCGAAACCGAGGGCCAGGGGAACCTGCGCCCGGAGAGCACGCCCTGGGACTACAACGGCGCTTTCTGGTACACGCGCTTCCTTTTGGAGGTATTTTAGCACGGGGCTCGGCATGAAACCGAACCGATACGTGCGGCAACGAAAGGCAAATGCAGCGACGGGCAGGCCCCGCGAAACCTGGGACCCCGGGTGAAGCGGGCCTTGCATGAAGTTGCTTCTTTTGGAAAACAAGGAACCCATCGCACCCCACCAAAACGGGAGGATTTTCTGATGAAACGCACGCGCAGGCTCAAAACGCTCGCTCTCGCCTTCGGCGGTTTAGCACTGCTTCTCATGGGTGCCGCCCCCGCGGTCCTGGCACAGGAAGCAGCCGAAGGGGAGTCGCAGGAAGAAGAGATGATGCAGGAGGAAGAGGAGGTAGTCGAGTTCGAAGAAGAGATAGTGCTCGAAGAATTGGTGGTCACCGGCTCGCGGGCGCAGTCGCGCACGGTAACGGAGTCGGCGGTGCCAATCGACGTGGTCAGCAGCGAGGAGTTCGTCAAGCAGGGCGGCTCGGACCTCGCCGACCTGCTGAGGAACATCGTGCCTTCCTACAACGTCAACACCCAGCCGATCAGCGACGCGGGAACCGTGGTCCGGCCCCCCAACCTCCGGGGCCTGGCGCCCGACCACGCGCTGGTGCTCGTCAACGGCAAGCGCCGCCACCGCGCCGCGGTCATTCACTGGCTGGGCAACGGCGTCGCCGACGGCGCCCAGGGTCCCGACCTGTCCGTCATCCCCTCGATCGCCCTCAAGCGGGTGGAAGTCCTGCGCGACGGCGCCTCGGCCCAGTACGGCTCCGACGCCATCGCCGGGGTGATGAACTTTCAGCTGAAAGACGCCTACGAAGGGATCTCCATCCAAACCAAGACCGGCAGTTTCCAGGACGGGGACGGCAAGTTCCTCGGCGACGGGGAGCTGTTCATGGTAGCCGGCAACATCGGCCTGGGGAACGAGAGCGCCTGGGCCAACCTCAGCCTGGAGTACGGCAACTCGGGCGAGACCATCCGCTCGGTGCAGCGCACCGACGCCTTGGGCCTGATCGCCGCGGGCAATCTCGAGGTGGCGAATCCGGCCCAGATCTGGGGCCAGCCCTTCGTCAGGGACGACATCAAGTTCTTCGCCAACTACGGCGCCGACCTCGGCGATCGCCTCGATTTCTACGGTCACGCCAACTATGCCAGCAAGGAGACGGAAGGGGGGTTCTATTTCCGCAATCCCCACACCCGCAGCGGCGTCTTCAAGGGGCCCGTGGTAGAAAGAAACGGCGAGGAAGTACCCTCCCTGCTGGTCGGCGATCTGGACGGCCTCGGTCAGGGCAGCGAGTGCGCCGAGGTGCCCATAATCGACAACAAGCCGGATCAGGAGGCCTGGCTGCAGGTCCGCGACGATCCCAACTGCTTCTCTTTCCTGAAATTGTTTCCCGGCGGCTTCACGCCCCGGTTCGGCGCCTTCACCACCGATGAATCCCTCCTTCTCGGCCTCGAAGGTCTCGAGGCAGAGAGGCTGGGCTGGGACTTCAGCGTATCGTACGGACGTCACGAGGCGGACTATTTCATCTTCAATACCGTCAATGCCTCGCTGGGGCCCGATACGCCGACCTATTTCGATCCCGGTACCTATATCCAGTCGGACGTCAACATGAACCTCGACTTCACCTACCCGGTGAACGAGCAGCTCTTCCTCGCGGCAGGCCTCGAACGTCGAACAGAAACCTTCGAGATCGTCGAGGGGCAGATCGAGTCGTACATCATCGGCCAGCCTTTGGCCAGCCAGGGATTTCAACCAGCCACCAACGGGTTCTCCGGTTTCAGCAAGGTGGCCGCCGGGATATGGGACCGGTCCAACACGGCCGTCTACGTCGAAGGGGACTTCATGCCCATGGACCGGTGGTTGCTCGCCCTGGCCCTGCGCAACGAGACCTTTGACGATTTCGGCACCACCGCCAACTACAAGCTGGCCACCAACTTCGGGATCACCGAAGACATCAAGGTGCGCGGCAGCTACAGCACCGGTTTCAGGGCGCCGACCCCGGGCCAGCAGAATGCCTTCAACATCACGACCGAGTTCAACTTCGAGAAGAACGACCTGGTCAACAACGGAACCGTTCCCTCCACCAGCCGCGCCGCCGAGCTGAAGGGTGGCAAGCCCCTCGACTCGGAAAAATCCGTCAACCTCTCCGCCGGACTCGTTTTCGACCTGGGCGTCGTCAGCGCGACCATCGACTACTTCAACATCAAGGTGAACGACCGGCTGACGGTCTCGCAGGACTTCTCGCTTACCGACGAACAGAGAGACCAGCTAATCGCAGAGGGCATAACCAGCGCCGCCGGCCTGCAGGAGTTCCGCTTCTTCACCAACGACTTCGACTCCGCCACCAACGGGATCGACCTCGTGCTCTCGGCGCCGGTGGGTTCGGGCATGGCCAGCCTCGCCTACAACTACACGAGCTCCGAGGTCACCGCCTACAACCCGGAGGTCCTCGACGATCTTCGGCTCCAGGAACTGGAGGAGAACCTCCCCAAGCAGCGCGGGAACCTGACCCTGACCCAGTCCCTGGCCAGCCGCTGGGACGTGCTGGCGCGCGCCAGCTACTTCGGCTCCTGGTACGACTCTGAAGACGATCAGACCTATGGCGGCAAGGCGCTGTTCGACCTCGAGACCAGTGTCTCGTTCAATGACCACGCCTCCTCCATAGCGGTTGGCGCGCAGAACATTCTCAACACCTATCCGGAGAAGAATCCGAACGCCGCAGCGACCATCGGCAACAGGTACAGCCAGTTCAGCCCCTTCGGCTTCGGCGGGGCCTTCTGGTACGTGAAGTACAGCTACAGCCTGTAGGGCTGCCCACGACACTTTTTCTTACGTATAGAGTTCGTTGAAAACAGCGGGCCGGATCCCGAATCCGGCCCGCTGTTTTTTTTTGGTGGCGCCGCACAGCTGTCGCCGGCCGGGAGCCGGTATTCCCGGACTCGGCAACCCTGCCTGGCTGCCCTGTTTCCCGAGTACAGGTCAACCGGTCCAGCAGCCTCCAGGCGATCTGACGGCTTTCGGGGGTCGGGTCGGACCCAACTCTCTCGGATGCCTTTGCGTAATTCCGAGCCGGAACGCGTGTGCTACGTTGGTCTTGCCATGCGGTAGCCGACGCGAGACAGGGTGAAGATGTACGTCGGGTTGCGGGCATCGTCGCCCAGCTTTCTCCGAATTTCTTTCACAAAAACCCGTACAATTCGCGTATCGCCGGAGTACTCCGAACCCCAGACCCGGTCCAGCAGTTGACGGTGTTCCACCACCCGCCCGGCGTTGATGGAAAGCTCGCAGAGCAGCTTGTACTCTGTCGGGGTCATCTGCACCGGACGGCCCGCCACGGTCACGGCGCGTTCGTCGTAGTCGATCGTCAGGTCTCCCAACCGATAGGGTTGGGGCGTATCGTCCCGCGGCAGTAGCGGGTCGTCTTCGAATGCCCGAGTGTGCGCTCCCTCCCTCCCCCTCACCCCTCCAGACAGGTGGGCGGACCCACGGACCTCTGACCTGTCTGCCACACGGGAATGGTGAAGGTGATTCGCGTCCCTTGCCCGGGGCAGATCGACCTCGATGCTGTTTGCCGCGCCACCCCGCATGAACGTGGTCCTCGCGTGGTCGACGAGGGCCGTCACGTCCACGGGCTCGGACGTGAACGACAGCGATCCGGACTCGACCTGTGTCATGTCGAGAAGGTCGTTGATCAGGCCGCGCAGAAGGTCCGCCTGACCGTCGATGATCTGGAAAAGCTGGCGCCTCTCGGCGGGATCGGGTTGAGATGGGCCTCCCAGGGCCATGGCCGTTGAGCCCTTGATGGCGCCGTCATGCAGGACATCACCCCCCTGGAAGACCTGTGGCTGTACCTGCGTGCGTTGGCGATGACGACTGCCGCGTGGGACGCGAACATCACCAGGATCTCTTCGTCCTCCTGCGTAAACTCCTGTCCGGCGTCCTTCTCGGTGAGATAGAGGTTGCCGAAGTTCTCGCCCGGATGCAGGATCGGGATTCCGAGAAAGGTCTTCATCGGCGGGTGGTTTTCGGGAAAGCCGACCGACTCGGGATGCTCGTGAAGATTTGCCAGGCGCAGCGGTTCCCTTCTCCTGTTCACGTAACCGAACAGCCCCAGCCCCAAGGGCCCCTCCCCTGCTATCCTCTGGCGCTCTTCGGGGTGATGCCGGAAGTGATGAACCGCTGTAAATGCCCCGCGGCGTCGAAGACGGCAAGGGCGCCGTAGCGGGCCTTCGTCAGCAGCCGTGCGTTGTCCACGACCTCTTTCAGGACAGTAACGAGGTCGAGGCTTACGGCGGTGCGCAGACTGGATTCGCTCAGCCTTGAGATCCGGGCTCTACGCGCCTCGTTTTCCTGTCGTTCCCTTTCTGTTTCGGACATGTCTCGGCCTGCCTTTGGAGCGGATTTGCGATGGATGGCTGCTGATCCGGTAAACGCCATCGACCCTCGGCAAAGGTGTGTTGCCCGAAAAAGTGAAGGAAACGTGACCGGTTTTCACAACCTTTATTCCCACCACGGAAGTAAACGGGTACCCCCTTTGAGTAGTTTCGCCCACACAAACTCCGAAAGGCTAACACTCCGACGCGACTGCCCGCAAGAAACCGTATGGGAAAACCTAAAAAGGGAATGCCGGACACTTCCCGGAAAACCCAGAAAAAATCCCAATCAAAAATATTTCTTTTGCTGTGACCAAATTTTGTTTTCCCTATACTTGGGATAGATTCCGCCAATGAAAAAAAAGCAAGTTACCATCAAGGACATTGCAAAGCGGTTGGGTATTTCCCATTCAACCGTATCGCGAGCGCTGTCCCGGAATGCGTCATCATTGGTAAACGAAAAGACTCGCAAACGCGTGCAAAAACTGGCCGCGGAGATGGACTACAGCCCCAACTTGATGGCGCGGGCGATCGTCACGCGAAAGACCGGTACGCTGGGGCTGCTGACCCACGATGCTTCCCTGGAGACATTGGGAAATCTGACCGCCCGACTGCTGAGGGCGGCCGGGGAGCACAGTTATCAGGTCCTGCTTGGTCTTTCCTCTCCCCTGGTGTCCAGGGCTCCACATGACGACCAGGCCATGCAGATCAAGGAGTTGATCTCCCGGGGCATAGACGGACTCCTGATCTACCCGCAAGGCGGCTCGGAAGGGTCTGATCGCATTTTGAACGCGGTAATGGATCGAGTCCCGGTAGTGACCCTTGTCCACCCGACTCCAAACCTGATCGGCGTCGCGCTCGACAATGAATCCGCTTTTCGCGAGGCCACGGAACATCTGGTCAACCTGGGTCACAACCGCATCGGGTATATCGGACCGGGAGAGCCTGACCGGGATGAGGCCACTGTCGTTTCGGACGAGGCCAAAGGGTACCCCGCGGCATTGGGGAAGTCCGGTCTGGCACCTGAGTTCCTGTCTTCAGGGGAAGTCCGTATGGATGGGGGGTATCGCCGGGGAAAGGTAATCGGCGGCCGGTTCACCGCCCTCGTCTGTCACTGCGATTATACCGCCATAGGTGTTTGCCGAGGGCTGCAGGAGTCAGGAATTCGCGTACCTGAGGATGTGGCTGTCGTGGGCAACGGCGATCTGAACGTGGCGGCTTATTTGACCCCGGCCCTGACTACACTGGCAATCCCGTACGAGGAGGTCGCCACGGCCGCAATGGACCTGATGATGGAACAACTGCAGGGCCAGGATACCGCTCGGCAAGTGACCTTCAAGTCCCGCCTGGTCGTACGGGAATCCTGCGGGTCGAAACAGAAGTGAAAGCAAACAGAAAGGATGGATATCCTGGAGTTTCTTTTACCGGATTTGCAAACGTGTTTCATGAACCTGAAATACTGCTGCGTTTTCGTTCTGGCCCCATGCGCCTGGTCGCGTCCTGTATCCCCCAACATGCATCCCAGGTTGAGGCGAGCCGTGTATTGGATATCAACCTTTCGCTGTCCCGGCTTCGTCCCAACCAGAACAGCAGGACCATCAGAAACGGGATGGAATTGACGGAACCGAACACTCTTGTCCTCACTGGGTTGAACCACTTCCTCATACATCGAGCTCGTTTGAAATCGCGGCCACCTGGTTTCGTCGGGAATTAGTGCTTGCCTGAACGCAGGTTGATCCGTACAGTATCACTGTATCGGTTTAATGATACAGTGATACTTTGGTCATCCTTCCGGTAAACCGGCAGCATCCGCCGCACGCAGCAGCGAAGACGGCAAGGGGTTCCCCCCCCCCCTCGCGATGGCCTGCCTGAATTGTGACCGCCCGTTGAAGAAGCCCATCCGGGCTGCAGCCGAACCTGACAACCTCGTCAGCAGAGCAACCATATCAACGGGCTGACACAGGAGCCTCAGCATCCTACACCTTCGCATAGACCCGGCCAGCGGGGTTCCCATCTATCTGCAGATCATCGAGCAGATCAAGTACCAGATCGCCACCGGGGTGCACCGAGCGCATGACGAGCTCCCCTCGGTGCGCGCCCTGTCTGGGCAGTACCTGATCAATCCCAATACCGTGGTGCGGGCGTATCTCGAACTGGAGCGAGGGGGGCTGATCTACAAGAAGCGGGGCATGGGCACCTACGTGGCCGAAAAGGCCGTGACCATGAGCCGGGAGGAGAGGTTCGAAATCGTGCGGCGACTGCTCGACAAGGCCCTGGTCGAGGCCGTCGAGTTGGGGCTGAGCCCGGCGGAGATGCGCGAGGTATTCCGGGAGCGCCTAAACAAGTTCGGAAAAAAAGGATCGACAGGAAGGATGCGAACCGATGACTGATACGGCGATCGCCATGGCAGGTCTGACTCACCGCTTCGGCAAGCGCGCCGCCGTGGAGGACCTCGACCTGAAGGTGCCCACAGGCGCGGTCTGCGGGTTCCTCGGGCGCAACGGGGCCGGCAAGACCACGACCATCCGGATCCTGATGAACCTGCTCACCCCCACGGCCGGGCAGGTGGAAGTGCTCGGGCTCGACCCGGCGCAGGACTCGCTGTCGCTGCGCCGGCAGGTGGGCTACGTGGCGGAGAACCCGGTCATGTACGGGTGGATGAAGGTGCGCGAGCTGGCCTGGTTCACCGGCCAGTTTTACGCCACCTGGAATACCGGCAAAGTCGAGGAGCTCATCGAGCGCTTCGGCCTGGACCCGGAGCAGAAGGTCAAGCACCTCTCCCGCGGCATGAACGCCCAGCTCGCCCTCGCCCTGGCCCTGGGGCACGAGCCGCGCCTGCTGATCCTCGACGAGCCGGCCTCCGGGCTCGACGTGGTGGTCCGGCGCGATTTCCTCGAGAGCATCATCGGGCTCATCCAGGAGGAGGGGCGCACCGTCTTCCTGTCGTCGCACCTCGTGCACGAGGTGGAGCGGGTCGCCGACCGGGTCGCCATCATCGAGCAGGGCCGCCTGGTGGCGGAAGGGCCGGTGGACGACGTGAAGCAGTCGGTCAAGCGGGTGGCGGTGCGCATGCCGGATGGCGCCGGTCCACTGACCGGAATCCCCGGATTGCGGGAGGTGCAGGGAACCGGGGCGCAGCGGCTGTTGACGGTGGTGGGGTACGGCGGGGAACAGGCCGCCCTGATCGAGGCGCAGAGCGGGCGCATCGCCGGGGTGGAAGACCTGGGGCTCGAGGATGCTTTCGTGGCATACGTTCACGCCGCCGGAGGAGGAGGGGTATGAATCCGGTACGAGCTCTGCTGTGGAAGGAAGGGCGGGAAGCGGCCTTCAAGATCGGCGCCGGCTCCTGCGTGGCTCTGCTCCTCGGGTTGGGCCATATCGATCCGGACTTCTCGATAAAAACAGTTTGCCATCTGGCAGGAGTTTTCGGTGCGGTGCTGATGGGCACGGACCTGGTGGCCGGGGAGCGAAGCCGGGGGACGTTGTCCTTTCTGTTGAGCCGGCCGCTGTCTCCTGGACGGCTGCTGGCAGCGAAGTTCGCGGTCGGGGCGGCAGGGCTGCTGGCGGTACTGGCCGCGTACTGGGCCGGGGTGTACCTCGGAATGCCGGAATGGGGAAATACGAACTTCCTCTGGGGCTTTTTCTGGGACCCGGGAGCCTTCCGGCCTCCATATCAGGAAGAGATCCTGACGGATGTCGGGTACGGCCGCATACTGCTGCTCTGGTTTTTTCTCTACATGGCTGTGTACGCCGCGGTGTTTCTGGCGTCGACCCTGAGCGACTCGCCTCTCAAGGCAGCGGTGACAGGCCTGATGGTGGCCTGGGCCGGCTTCTTTTTTCTGGGAATCTCAGCACAACTCCTTTCTGATGCAGCTTGGTACTATATCACGCTGGTTTTCGAAACTGATCTGGACTGGAAGGCGGGGATCCTGCGCCAGGCCTTCGACCCATCGCTGCTGTTGGCCAGGACGGTGGGTGCCCTCATGCTGGCCGCTGGTGTGCTCCTGTGGGTTCGCAAGGGTTTGCGGGCGCCGGTGAACAGGCTGTTCCACTGGGTTATGAGTTCGCTCGTCCTGGTGAGTTTCGGCGTCATCACGGTCGGAAAAATGCACTCTCCTCCCACGATGCACTCTCCTCCCACGGAAGACCCTGTCGAGCCGGTGGTTCGGGTGCCCTATGAAATAAAAATCGCAGACCTTGCGCTGAAAGACAGGTTGGCGGTTGTGCTGCTGGAGAATGGAGTGAGCGTCGTAGACGTGGCGGACTGGCGGGCACCGAGAGAGATCGGACGGGCGGAAATCGCAGGCTGGCGGCTCTGGCGGCTCGCCCTGTCAGGCTCCAAGGCCTACGCCTGGGGATCGGCCGAAGTGCAGGACAGCGTGGGGGTGGCGGTATTCGACATCAGCCTGCCCGAGCTCCCCCAACTGCAAGCGCAGCGCTTCCTCTATCCCATCGAGGCGGGCCCTACCCCCTGGCTGAAGCACACTCCGGAACTAGTGGGGTGGGCCGTCCGGGAGGGGTTTCTGTACGCCGGCATGCTCAACAGCGAGTTCCTGGAGCTGCACAGCTTCGACGTGCGGGAAGGAGGTCTGCCCCAACCCGTCCACGTGCTGCGGATCGAAGAGCGAATCAATCATGTCTGGAACAACTACTGGGAAATACGCTTTGCCGGCATGCACGCCTTTCTGACCTTGGGCCACGACTTCGTCGTCCTCGATCTGACCGACCCCGCCGGTATGAAAGAGCTGAGCCGGACTCCCCTGCGGCGCTTCGGACGCTCCAGGCAGTATGAAGAGCTGATCGAAGAATTCCATCTCCAGCTGTCTCAAATGCCAGCCGAAATTGCCTCGCACCTGGAAAAGATAGGGCCGCACCTGTTCCTCATGAAGCACCACCGGCGGACTGGAGACTGGCAGTACTTTTTTCGAATTGCCGTGCCGGAGGCATTGGGGCCCATTTCTCTGATCGGCGACAGGGCGTACGTCCAGCGCTACTGGCCCCGGGAGCTGGCCGTGCTCGACATTGGCGATCCGCGGCGACCGGAGGAGATTGATTTTTTTCCTGGGGAATCTATCCCTGGGGAATCTTCCGCCTTTGAACTGACCCTGTACGGGGACTTTGTCTACTCCCTGTCACAGGACAGGATCACGGCCTATGACGTCGCCCGGTACGGCGCCTTGTTACCGCGGGAAACCCTGCACCTTGGAGACGGGTTCGGAGATTCACGTAACCCTTTGGTGCGACCGCTGACCCTGATGAACCTTAGGGTTGAGGTAGGAGATCTGGGCGACCTTGCCGAACTATCCGGACCTCTTGCTCCTCTTGAATCACCGCCTGCCCCTGTTCCCTACCGGGTGTCCATGCACAGCACCTTGATTCCTGTGGCCGATCACATCTGTGCGGTCATGAAAAACCACCTGGTCGTCTTCAAGGCCCTGCAGAACGACTGAAGAGAACCCCTTGACAATGCCCTATACTGCTGACACTGGACCGCCGCGCCATTATGAATCACTTCAGCAACCTGGCTTGCGCTTCATGTCTTTTGTCTGTGGTGTCTGCTGGCTTCGTATCCGACAAGCAGGACGCCGTAACCGGAAGTAGCGGCCATAAAGTGGGGAGCCTGTCGAAAAGTACGGACCCTGAGAGCCGCGGCGCAGCAGATTCGGGCTCCCGCATGTGCTGACCACCATCCCGGCCGGTTGCCCGGCCTCCCTGCAAAACGACCTTCACCACCACTGGGCCGCCGGGGGGCAGCTTCTTTTTCAGCTGCTTTCGATCCAGCCGGTTTATAGAAGGGAATAGAAGAACCCCGCGGTAACGAAGGCCTCAGCCCCTTCCTGGTGCCCGCCAGTAAGCTACTCCCCGTCGCATCGACCTGATCTGGTCCGGAGAACTCCCCATGGCCCACCGATTCTGCAGTTTGCTAGTTGCCGCACTGATTGCGTCGAGCACCTGCCTGGCAGCGGAAGGCGCCCAGAGCAAGCCATCAGTCGCGATCATCACCGGGGAAGTCCGCAACCCGGCCTCGCGGGAAGTCGCCTTCAGCTTCAGGCCGCCGTCCGGCCTGGGCAGCTCCGAAGAGCGCGTCGCTCTCGACAGCCTGAACCGCTTCGCTTTTGAGCTGCCCGTCAGCCGGGGCACTCTGGTCATGGGGTATTTCGACAGCGGCCAACCCGGATGGAAATGGGTTCGCTGGATAGGGTCCTTCCTCTTCGAGAGCAATCCCCTCGTCTTCTTCGTCGAGCCCCAGGACAGTCTGCACATCACGATCGACACCGGCTATTTCGGCCCCTCCTACTCGTTCAGCGGTCCCAACGCCGACAACAGCCGCTTCATTTCCGAGTGGATTCCGCGCTTCCTCCATTTTCGCCTAGACTACGAGGATCTGGAGGTCGAGGACTTCAAGCGACAGGTAGACCAGCGGCGTCGGGAGCAGCTCGAGTTCCTGTCCGAGGGGCGCGAGAAATACTCGCTGTCTCCGGGTTTCATCGACTATGCGACGGCCGACTTCAACTACGATTGGGCCATGCGCATGATTTCCTACCCGACGGAGTACCTCTTTGCCAACGGCCACGAGAACAGGGATATCCCCCCAGAGCACTTCGACTTTCTCCAGGAAATCCCCCTGGTCGATGAGAAGGCAATTGACACGATGGACTATCACACCTTTCTGGTGCGGACCTTGGACTGGGAGTTGGAAGAGCTGGACAGACCACCCAGGCGGTCAAAGGGAGCTATCGGCCGCCCGCCCAGAGATCACGGGGAGTTGGACAAGATACCCGTACCACCCAGGGCGCCCAGGTTCTCCGAAATATTCGATCTATCGGATTTAAAGTTGTCGGAGAAGACCCGGGCCCAGCTCGACTCCCTGTTCGATAAGGACGGTCGACGGCCCAGGCTGTCGAAAATGATCGATCTGTCAGCGGTTGGTTTGTTGCAATCTGCCCAGGCCCGGCTCGACTCGATGTACGAAAAGAAAAGGCATCCCAAGCTCTCCCAGCAGTTCGATTTATCCGTGTTTGGTCTTTCGGAGACCGCCCAGGCCCAGCTCGATTCCCTCTACCAAAAGTCCAGATCCTACAGTTTCACCACTTCAACTGGGATTGAAGAACCCAGGGTGGATACCACGGGCGGAAACCTGGCCTTCTACACCCCACTGGAAATACCGATGGATTCCCTGACCAAAGAGCCCAGGCTATCCGAGAAACTCAATCTACCCTGGCTGTCAGAACCGGCTCGTGCCCAGCTCGACTCGATGTACGAAAACCGCCAACCGCTCCGGTTGTCCGCGACGATCGATCTGTCTGTCCTGGGTTTGTCGGAAGCAGTGCAGGCCCAACTCGACTCGATCTATACTTCCGGGCAGGTAGTCCGGACATGGAGTTTTTCAAACAGGTACGATCTCGCCAAGCATAAACTGGAAGGGCGGGTGCTCTACTGGTTTCTGGCCGGAGAGCTGATCGAGGGATTCAGGCAGGGAAGCGAAGCGTTTGCCTTGGCCCTCCGTAAATGGGAGGACTTCGAGGAGATCAACCCCTACCCGGAATACACCGAGGCGGTCCAGGCCGCCCTTAACGACGCCCTCAAGCTGCAACCCGGGCAACCGGCTCCGGAATTCACCCTCCACGATCTCGACGGGGAGCCGGTGTGGCTGAGCCAGTTCAAGGGCAAGGTGATCCTGCTCGATTTCTGGGCGAGCTGGTGCGGGCCCTGTATCAGCGACCTGCCCCATCTCCGCAAGATCAAGGAAAGGACGGCCGCCCAGCCGGTCGTCTTTCTCAACCTGTCGCTGGACGAGGACGATGCGGCCCGGCGAAAGGCGATTGAAAAGCACGAGATCGAAGGCGTGCACGTTCGCGCCGAAGGCTGGGGCTCGGAGGTAGCCAGGGCATACAGCGTGAGAGCCTTGCCTTCCTACTTCCTCGTCGACTCCCAGGGCCTGATTTTGAAGCGCCTGTCCGGGATTGGAGTTAACGATACGGACGAGATTGCAGCGGCGATCGAGAGGAGCTTGTAACGAAGGGTACGCCGTGCCGGAAAGGATCGCCGGTCGCCCACCGTTTGAATAAGGTCGCACCCTCTGCGGCTTCGCGTTCACCCACGCTTCTTCCACCTCCGACAACACGCCAGCCGCCCGGTCCGATAGTAGATCGGCGCGCAGGGAAACTGCACGGGCGGCCTTCCTCAACCTGTCGAGGACGGTATTGAGGGCCCCCTTGGAGAATGGCGGTTGTCAAGCACGAGAGCGAAGACGGAACCCGATCTGACCCGTTGGCGAGCGCAAAAAAGCGCCCGGTGCCTGAGACCTTTCTCCAGGAACCGGGCGCTTTGCGGTTTCCTCCTGGACGCTGCCGCTATGCCGTGATGCTGGCGACGTAGTGGAAAGCGCCGAACACCCAGGTGACGCTGACGACGAAGAGGGCGATTCCGGATGCGAAGTAACGAGCGTTCATGGTGCGTCTCCTTTGGTTTGCGATTCTCCGAATCGCTGGGTTGACTGCCCCGGGTATTGCAACCGGTGTGCCAGCGCCCTTGCCCATCGTTGTTATGGTGATACAAACCGTTGAAAAACAGCATGTTACTAAGAAAACTCCCAAGTGTCCCTGCAATCCGGGGGAGGCCGCGAAAAAATACCCTCCTGCGAAATATCGGAGATCCACGGTATTTCGGGGCCAGGTACCGGCCCCGGGAACCGTTACAGGGTCGCGTTCACCGCGAAGTCGTGGCGCACGCCGAGCAGATTGGCGACGACGAACAGAAACCCGGCGATCACCAGCCATTTCAGGCGGCTCCCGTACTCGCCGCGGACGCCGCGCAGGTACAGGTAGGCGGCGTACGCGAGCCAGGTCGGCACGGCCATCAGGATCTTCGGGTCCCCCCGCCCGAGGAATTCCCCCGGCGCCCCGAGCAGCCAGACCAGGCCCATCGCCAGCCCTGCCGAAAACAGGAAGAAGCCGTATCCGACCGCGTAGTCGGTGATCCGTCCTGCGGTGTCCAGGGCCGGCAGATAGCGATTGAGGCGGCCCCTCTTCAGCTGCCGGGACTGAATGAGATAGATCGCCGCGGTGCAGAAGGCGAGGGCGAAGCCAGCGTTCCCCAGCAGGGTGACGAGGACGTGAACGCCGAGCCAGGGGAAGCGCAGGAGCATCGACTCGGCCTCGTCGAACTGCACCGGCATCAGCAGCGGGTAGAGCAGGCCGAGAAAGGCCAGCGGGGCCAGCAGCAGGCCGAGATGGCGAACGCGCGTGAACTCCTCGACGGCCAGGCCGGCTCCCACGAAGGGGATGATCAGCAGCGAAACCACCAGCAGCATGCTGGAAAAGGGGGGCTGCCCCGACAGGAGCAGGTGGAGGATCACCCCCGCGGCGTGGACGGCCACCCCCAGCAGCAACCCATTTCGCCCCCAGCGGTCCAGGTGCGGCTTGTTGAAGAACAGCCGGACGTGATACAGGAAGGCCGCGGCCAGGTAGCAACAGAGCGACACCCCGAGAAAGAGGAGGCAGGCCGCGGTCACGGGTCCTTCCCTCCGCCGGGATCCTCCCCCTCCATGCGGTCGAGCCCGAACAGGCGCCGCACGGTCTCGAGACGGACGTACCCGTCCTCCTCGCCGGCGAGGTTGCGGATCTCCACCATGGGATGATGAAGCAGCTTGTTGGCGTAACCGCGCAGGGCCGCCTCCACGGTTTCGCGATCCTCGTCGGACAGGTGGGAGAGCTTGGCCATCCAGCGGTCGAGCTCCTGTCGGCGCAGGTCGTCGGCGTGGCGCCGCAGCGACTTGACCAGGGGGCCGGTTTCCAGGGCGTTGAGCCAGTGCACGAACTCGCGGTGCTCGCTGTCGATGACCTCCTGCACCTGGAAGATCTCCTGCTCGCGCTCGCGGCGGTTGGCCCTGACGACCTCCTCGAGGTCGTCGATGTCGAACAGGAAGAGGTTGTCGACGTCGCGCACTGCCGGGTCGACGTCGCGGGGCACGGCGATATCGATCATGAAAAGCGGACGCCCGCGCCGGCGGTGCATCGCCTCGTCGATCATCTCCGGCGAGATGACGAAACCGGGAGCCGCGGTCGAGGAAATGACGATGTCGACCTGCTCGAGGCGCTCGCCGAAGTCGGCGAATGGCACCGCCTCGCCGCCGAAGCGGCGCGCCAGCTCCCGGGCCCGCTCGAAGGTCCTGTTGGCGACCAGGAACCGCTCGATGCCGCTGTCGACTAGATAACGGGCCGTGAGCTCTATCATCTCGCCGGCCCCGAGGAGCAACGCCGAACGGCCCTCGAGGCGGTCGAAGATCTGCCCCGCGAGCTCGACCGCGGCGCTGCTGACCGACAGGCGGCCGCTCCCGATGTCGGTTTCGCTCCGCGCCCGCTTCCCCGCCCTCAGGGCGCGCTGAAACACCTCGTTGATGAACCGCCGCGCCGTTCGCGTCTGCTGCGCCCGCTCCAGGGCCTCGCGCACCTGTCCGAGTATCTGCGATTCCCCGGTGACCAGGGAGTCGATGCCGCAGGCGACCCGGAACAGGTGCATGGCGGCGTCGGCGTCGGCGAACTCGTAGAGACAGGGGGAGAGCTCGGCGAGGTCGACGTCGTGCTCGCTCGACAGGTACCGGCGCACCCCGTCGAGCCCGTGGAGATCGCCGCTTACCGCGTAAATCTCGGAGCGGTTGCAGGTGCACAGCACCGCGGCCTCCTCGATGCCGTAGTCGCCGACGAGACGCTGCATCACCTGGGTCTGGTCCGCAGGGGAAAAAGCGAGCTGCTCGCGCGTCTCTACGGGGGCGGTTTCGTGGTTGAGTCCGAGGGTCAGCAGGTGCATGGAAAAGGAGGTATGTTTTTTCCCGGGTGCCGCCGGGCCGCAATGAAAAAGTCGCTGTGCCGGCGAGGTCGGGCAATTTGGCTCGAGCGCCGGCCGCGGAAATTCCTCGGGGACGCAATGGCGAATCCGCTTTTTCAAGAGGGTGGGTAGCGGAAACGAAACCAGGAAAGGTCGCGAGTCGATGCTTCGGAAGCAGTGGGCAGTGACGTTGTGCGCCGTCGCGGGGATTCTCGTTCCCGACGCGGCCGGAGCCGGCGCCTGGACGCTTCCGGCCGGCAGCGTCTGGGGCAAGGTCACCTGGTTCCGGCAGCACGCCCGGGAGTGGTACATCAACGCCCCGGAGTTCACGGGCCGGATGCACGAGGCCGGGAGCCGGCGGCCGTATCGCTTCAACGGGGAGTACGCCTCGAGGGCGATGTTCGCCGAGGTTTTTTTCGGGGCCAGCGACCGCCTCGATCTCGGCCTGGAGGTGCCCTGGTTCGACCAGCAGTTCGACGACGACACCCACATCGATCCGGTGGGGGACAGCGGCTTCAGCGACCTGCGCCTGCTGGCGAAGTGGCGGGCGTTGCAAACCCTGGCGGTCGTCACTGTGAAGACGGCAGTGAAGATGCCGACGGGGGAGTTCCGCAACGAGGACGGCCTGATACCGGTCGGCGAAGGCCAGTGGGACTTCGACTTCATCCTGCAGGCCGGCCGTTCCTTCTGGCCGCTGCCGCTGTACGCGAACGCCGACGTCGGCTACCGGGTGCGCACCGAAAACAAGGAGATCCTCCGCGACCCGGGGGACGAGTGGATGATCGACCTCGAAGCGGGAGGGGACGTCGGGGACAGGATCGGGCTGGCCCTCAAGCTGCAGATGTTGCGCGGCCGAACGGGGACGGACTTCGGCTTTCCCAGCAGGACGCAGATCAAGCGCATCACCTACCTGGCGCCGGCGCTGACCCTGTCGCTTCCCGGCAACGCGGTCCTCGAGCTGGCGGTGCGCCAGAGTCTGGGGGGGAGAAACTTCCCCGCCGGCCGGCAGCTCGCGTTCGGGCTCTCGACGGCACTGGATGCGCTGAACCGGTAGCGATTGCAGGACTTGGAGTTATGGGATATGCAGCGCTGGGGCCGGACCGGTAAAAGCGGTTGACTCTGTTTTTCCGCCCTGTTTATATTTGCCAAAGGCAACGGAAACGAGGGCCGTTTCCGTTTCTGGCATCCCGCCAGATGGCCGGTTGTTCAAAACCGATAGCGCTGCGCCGGCCGATATGAATGAGCACGGGTTCAAGGCACCGGTAAACGCCGAAGGCCCGGAGCCGAATAGAAAGGAGGTGGTCTGTGAGTAGTATACCCATAAGGAGGTCGACCACCTGACCTTCGGATTCACCAGGTGGTCGATCACCTGGACGGAACCGGCCTTACCCGCCGGTTCCCGAGGTATCCCGGGCGCGTCGCAGCGGCGCGCCCGGTTTTTTTATGCCTGGGGAAGACCGGCGTCCCGCAGCCGGCGGTTCGCCTCCTCGAGCCGGCGCGACAGCTCGGCCACGCTTTCTTCGAGTTCGCCGATGCGGTCCCCCTGCAGGTCCTGCACCGTGAACTCGGTCTCGAGGATGGGAGAGTAGTCGAGGAGTTGGTCTACAACCTGCACCTGGAACTTGTAGGTGCCCGGCTCTATATAGCTGTATTCGGCGCGGCGCCGGTACGTGGTGCGCCATTCGTCGTCGCAGCCGACGAGCCGGTGCCGGTACACCAGGCCGCTGTGACGGGTGTGCGGGCTCTCCCCGTCGAACTCGAAGGCGACGAGGTCGGCCGACGCCGGAAGGACCAGGTCGTCGAACTGCTCGTAGCGCCTGTCGGCGGTAACCGCATTCAGCTTCACCGCCGGAGGATCCGGCTCCGGCGGGCGGTAGCGCGACACCCCGCCGTCGGTCGCGAACCAGAGGTCCCCCATCTCGTCCTCGTAGATCCACCAGACGGCATCCCCGGAAAGGCCGTCTTCGTGATTGAGTGTCTGGAAGGTCTCCCCGTCGAAACAGCAGACGCCGGCGTTCAAGGTCCCGAACCAGAGAATGTCGCGGCTGTCCTGGAAGGCCGCGGTCACCCAGCTCCCGGGGAGCCCGTCCTGGGCCGTGTACCCCGTCCACTCGACGCCGTCGAAATGGGCGAGGCCGCGGTCCGTGGCGACCCACATGTCTCCTTCGCGATCCTGCAGAATCGTTTCGACCCAGTTTCCGGGGAGCCCGTCCCCGGTGTCGTAGGTCCGCCACCCCGATCCGTCGTAGACCGAAACCCCTCCGGCTGTCCCGATCCAGTGGCGGTTGTCGCGGTCCTGGGTGATCCACTTGACGCGATTGTCGGCGAGGCCGTCGGCGACGGTTATGAGGGTCCAGGAATCCCCTTTCAGGCAGGCGAGGCCCTCTCCCGCTTCCGACACGTCCGATCCGAACCAGAGCCTCCCCTGTCCGTCCTGGTATCCGGAAATCACGCTGTTGCTGGGCAAGCCGTCTTCCTGCGTGAACGACATCCAGCTGTCGCCGTGGAACCGGGTCACCCCGCTGCGGTGAGAACCGAACCAGATCCCTCCCTCGCTGTCTTCGAACAGCGCCCAGCAGCGGTCGACAGGCAGTCCCGTCTCCGGTTCGAAGTCGTGCCACTGGTTTCCGTCGAACATGGTGGTGCCGGCGTGGGCGGTCGTAAACCAGAACCGCTGCCGGCTGTCGCGCAGAATGCAGGTGACGAGGTCGCCGGAAACGAGGTTGGCGGTGGTGTAGGTCGTCCAGCCGCCCTCGGTCGATTCGTCGACATCGACGCGGCGCCCCTGCACGCCGGCGGCGCGATAGCTGTGGAAGGTGCAGGAAATCGTCGCGCCGAGATCTCCCCCGATTTCATCGAGCGCCGCCGCCCAGTCCGCGTCCGCCTCGAGATCGCCGCGGACCCGTGTTATCTGCCCTGTCTCCTCGAGGGGGAACAGCCGGTGAAAGACCCCGGGAACCGTGGGGCGGCCGAGATCGGCTGCCGGGGTGAGACCGCGGTCCTGCAGTCGCGGCAGCAGCCTGCTCTCGAAGGCGCTCTCGAACTCGGACATGCGCTCTGGGGGAACGCGAAAACAGAGGCGCGCCAGCGCGGGGAGGTGTTCAGTCATTGGGGAAACCTGGGGCCAGAATTTCAGTGCTCGCCGGAACTCGTTCAAGTTCCCCTCTCCCTGCGTATATTCAGCGACGGCACTGCCATGAACCGTCCGGCGGCGGGACCGCCCGACTCGGGGCGGAAAAGGCCGCCTGCTGGTTCGTGGCGATCCAGGCTCCGGATAATGACACTCGTACTGATCGCACTGCTGCTGGCCGGTTCCGGGCCCGCCCGTCCGCAACCTGGAGAGGATGGCGGGGAGGGATTCGACCCGGAGCGCTTCCGCCAGCGGGTGCGGAACGCGCTCAACCTGACGGAGAGCCAGGAAACCAGCCTGCGGGACCTGCGGGCTGCCCTGGAGCGGGAAGTGAAGTCCGTGAGACGGCAGGTCGAGGAAGGGATGCTGACGCCAGGAGAGGGCCGGGAGCGAGTACGCCGTGCCCTGCGCGCACACACCGCGGAGCGGGACCGGATTCTGTCGGAGGATCAGCGCCTGTTTTTGGCGCGGGGCCGCGAGTTCATCGAGGAGCGCATGCTCGCCGCTCCCCCCGGCAGGCTGAAGCCGGGTCACCTCGTCGACGCCCTCGAGCTCACGGAGGAGCAGCAGCGCCGCTGGCTCGACCTCCTGCAGCGGCAGCGCGCCCGCTACGCCGCCGGGGAGGCATCCGGTCTCGTCGACGCCGTCGGCCTGCTGGAGGAACACCGCAAGGCCTTCGAGGCCCTGCTGACGGTCGAGCAACGGCTGGAACTGAAACGGATTCGCCACGGCTGGCACGGCGCGGGGGACGCGACCGATACCACCGATATCGGCAACGAGGAGGTCGACGATCCCCCCATCGCGGATGATGAAGAGATCTGGAACGAGTTGGAATACAAGACAGCCGGAGAGCCGGGCAACTGACCCCGCCGGGCTCTGGCACAGGAAGCCGCTTCTCCAGATGGAGCGGCTTTTTTCTTTGGCCTGTCGGAACTTGAGACAACGGGAGCAGCCGTTATGGCACTGATACCATGGATCCGGATCGGCCAGCCGCTGGAAGTGGTGATGGACGACTACGAGCGCATTTTCGACGCCTGGGAGGCCGGCGGCATCCGCGGCATGGTCTTCGGGCGCCTGCTGTTCGCCGCCGACGACGGGAACTTCACGGTCCCGGCCTTCGAGAGCAGCCTCGACCCGTACCGCGCGCGCGGCCTCGAGGTCGCGCGTCGCGACGTCCCCTGCAACCCGGCCAAGGAACGCCTCCTGCACGCGATGCTGGAAGACGCCAAGCGCCGCGGCTGGAGCCTGATGATCTTCTGCCCCGGCTTCGGGACCGCGGAGGCGACCGCCCTGCCGCTGGCCGAGGATCCCTACCGCACACAGCTGCAGGCCGGGCTATGGGAGGATGTGTTCGCTGCCTTTCCCGAAGCGGACGGCGGCATCATGGACGGCTGGACGGAATCGGCGTACGAGCTCGTCTACCACCACGGCAACGCCGTGTTTCGCGAGCTGAACGAGTCGCAGAAGGAGGCGGCAGAGGCACGCGGCTACGATGCCGGACGCCTGGAGCGGGGCCGCGAGCACCTGCACCGGCGTTTCCACAGCTTCACCCCGTCCCAGGTCCGCTACTACGCCGAGGGCGGGGTCCTGTCGGCGATGAACCTGTTCGACATCGACGAGGACCCCCTCTACTGGCTGCGCTGGCGCCGCGATGACGGCCTTCGCGAGGGACGGGCGTTCCGCGGCGAGCTCGACGGAATGCCGCGCAAGCTGCTGCTCGGAAACGGTCCGCGCTCGGCGATGTTCTCGGGAATGACCGCCCTCGACTTCCACGCCTGGGACGAGATCGTCGATATCCTGCTGGTGAAGCACTACTTCTGGCATCGCGGCTTCGACGGCATGTACGGGACGATCGCGCGCTGGGTGAAACAGATCGCCGAATGGAACCCGGGCCTGACGGAGGACGACTGCTGGACCGTCCTGCGCGCCTGGATGGGGATCGAGCTGCCCGAGGTGGAGCGCCTCGCCGACCTGGAGCTCGGATTTCCCCAGGCTTTCTTCGACGAAGTGGTGCAGCGGGAAACGCGGCGCGCCATCGCTGCGGTGGGGGATCCCGCCAAAATCATGCCCTGGGTCGACACCGGGCGCATGCCGCACTCCGGCGACCCGATGACGGCAGGCGACCTGCAGCGCATACTCACCGCCTCGGAAACCGCCGGACTGAAGCGCTTCCTTTTCCACAACCACGGCCACCTCACCGCCGCGGAGTGGGTGGTCATCTCGCGGATGTGCGGCCGCGAGTGGGACGAAGACCCCGACGGCTACTGGCCGCCGGCGACACCGAAACCCTCCTGGTTCGGATAGGAGCCCGATGACCCTGCTGAAACTGCCGGTGCGCTGGTTCGGCCCGGCGGGCAACTACAACGGACAGCGGTACGGGGAGGAAGGGCATCGCTACGCCACCCTCGAGCTCGAGGTGGAACGCACCGCGTTCATGGTCGTCGACAGCGACTGCGGCTCCGGGAATCCGCACGTGGAGGAGGGGATCGCGCCGGCCCTGGCCGCGGCGCGCAAGGCCGGCATGCACGTCTTCTACATTCACAACGACTTCTCGCTCGTCGACGAGCCGGGCAGCATCAAGCGCGAGCTGCACGGAACGCGCTGGGGCATTCCCGGGGCCGCAGAGCGGCCGGCCCCGGCCCGGACCCCCGTAAAGCCCGACTACTCACCCTCGATCCGGCCGCTGGCGCACGAGCCGGATTTTCCCAAGCGGGAATGGTCGGGGTTCCACGAGACCCACACCGACTACCACCTGCGCTGCCGCGACATCAAGACGTTGATCGCGGTGGGGTTCAGCCAGCGGGCATGCCTCTACCAGACCACCGCCGGAGCGGTCGAGCACAACTACCGGGTGATCATGCTGCGGGACTGCACCCACTCGGGGGAGTACTCCGACACGGTGGACGACCGCCTCGAGGAGGGCGGATGGCTGCGCAAGATCGTGTTCCGCAACTTCGAGCACGTCATCGGCTACACCAGTACCTCCGCCGAGTTCGCCGCTGCCTGCGAGGCACTGGGCAACGAAGCCGATGGGGGAGCCGCTCACCACCCTAGCGCATAGCCGTCCCGCCTGGGGTCGGCCCCGCCGGTGAAGGAACCGCTTTCGGGGTCGATCATGATCCCCTGCCCGCCTCCCACGCCGGGGGTCCAGTCTCCGAGACGTTCGATCACGTGCCCGCGCTCCTCGAGCCGGGCGAAGACCTCTGCGCCGATGCGGTCCTCGGCGCCGATCTTGAAACCCCTGCTGGTCCTGGCGCGCGGCGCCTCGATCGCCGCCTGCGGGTTCATGTCGTGGTCGAGGACGTTCATGATCATCTGCGGCGTCGTCTGCAGGATCCCGTGGCTTCCCGGGGTGCCGATCAGCAGGCGCAGGCCGCCGTCGTCCCAGACCTGAATCGGCGACATGCACATCTCGTTCTTCTTCAACGGGCCGATGGCGTTCGGGCTTTGCGGCTCGAGGTCGAACCAGTTCATGAAATTGTTGAGCGCCACCCCGGTGCCCGGCACCACCATCGCCGAGCCGAAACCGCTCCCCAGGCTCTGCGTACAGGCGACGGCGTTGCCGTCGGCGTCCACGGTGTCGAAATGGGTCGTGCACTCGTTGAGGACGTAGGGGTACGGGTCTCCTGCGACCACCTCGTTCTCCATCTTCTCGGCGGTGTAGAGGTCGCCGCCGCACGGCTGCGCCCGGTCGCCGACCAGCTCCCTGCGCTTCGCCGCGAACTCCTTCGACAACAGGCCCGAGGTCGGTGGATTCCCGATGGCGGCGTACTCGGCGCGGTCGGCTATCGACAGCTTGACCGCTTCGAGGAAGGTATGGAGGGTCTCCGCGGTGTTGTGCCCCATGGCGGCGACGTCGTACCCCTCCATGATGTTGAGGGTTTCTAGATACTGCACCGCCTGGCAGGGGGGTGGCGGCGCCCAGATCCTGTAGCCGCGGTAGTCGATGCAGACCGGGTCGAGCCAGACCGGCTCGAAGCCGGCGAGGTCCTCCCTGGTGATCAGCCCGCCGACCTCGGCGAGGAAGGCGGCCGTCATCTCCCCGAGTTTCCCTGTGTAGAACACCTCCGGTCCGGAGCGGCAGACGGCGCGGAAGGTCTCGGCGAGATCCTTCTGTACGAGTATATCGCCGGGCAGTGGGGCGCGGCGATTCACCAGGTAGTTGGAAGCCGAGGAGGGATACTTCGACAGGGTCGGCTCGCAGGCCTCGAAGAAGAAGTTGTTGCTGACCGTCAGGGCGATCCCCTGCTCGGCGTGCTCGATCGCCGGGGCGAACACCGTCTCGGGGTCCATGGTCCCGTACTTGCGCAGGGCCTCGAGCCAGCCTCCGCAGGCGCCGGGCACGATGGGGGACAGCGGCCCGCTCCCCTTTTTCTCCGCGTCGAACAGGGAAAGGTCCGCGGCCGCGGGAGTCAGCCCTATGTAGTCGAGCACCTTGTGCTCCTGGTCGCGGGCGCTGTAGATGTGCATGTACCCGACGCCGCCGATCCCCGACATGTAGGGCTCGGCCACGTTCAGGGCGGCCGCGGTCGCCACCGCGGCGTCGACGGCGTTGCCGCCCTGCATGAGGATGCGCAGCCCGGCCAGCGAGCCGAGGGGGTTGGCGGAGGAGACCATGCCCCGCCTTCCCATTACGGTGGGTCGATGCCTGAGTCCGTGCTTGGATATGGCCATGAATGTTCCTTGCGGTTGTAGAGTTGCGAAGTGATTTGCGAGGGGAAGGGAGCTATCTTAGCTGCTCGGCAGGTCGGGAACAAGCTGCCGGGGCAGCCTTTACGGCCTCTGCCGCGGCCGGCTGCCCCATGCAGGTTCGACACCAACATCTTTTTCTGAGCCGATGAAACCGGATGATTTCTGCCGAGCTTGTGTCCCTTAAAGAGAGCAGGCTCACTGCCGCGCACATTCCGGCTACAGGCACAGCTCCTCATCGAACACCTTCACCGATCAAACATCGATTGCCTCATCCACATGACCGGAACCGCTTCTTGAGACTGCTCCGACTACCGGGGGTTTTCCCCGCAGCCTGCCTGGCATCCACCCTGCTCTGCCTGACCCCGGGCAGTTCGGCGGCAAAAAATGCCCCCTCGGACCCCTCGGACCCCTCGGACCTTCCGTATTCCAACCGCCTCGCCGGGGAGACCAGCCCCTACCTGCTGCTGCACGCCCACAACCCGGTCGACTGGTATCCCTGGGGGGAGGAGGCCTTCGCGCGGGCGCGGCAGGAGGACCTGCCGATCTTTCTCTCGGTCGGGTACAGCACCTGTTACTGGTGCCACGTGATGGAGCGGGAGGTGTTCGCCGACCCGGAGATCGCCGCCCTGATGAACCAGTGGTTCGTCAACGTCAAGGTCGACCGCGAGGAGCGCCCCGACATCGACCGGATCTACATGTCGGCCACCCAGATGATGACACGCCACGGCGGGTGGCCCAACTCCGTGTTCCTGACGCCCGAGCTGGAGCCTTTTTACGCCGGCACTTACTTCCCGCCGGAGGACCGCTACGGCCGCCCCGGCTTTCCGACCCTGCTGGGCAACCTCCGCCACCACTGGCTCAACAGCAGGGAACGGGTCGACGCAACCGCGGGCGAGGTCGCCGCGGCGATCCGGGGCCACCTGTCCGCGGGCTCGGCTCCTCCCCGGGATCCGGACACCACCCTCGTCCTCGCCGCGGCCGACGCGATCCTCGACCGCTACGACGGCACCCATGGGGGCTTCGGCGGCGCCCCAAAGTTTCCGCCGGCGATCGACCTCGAATTCCTGCTGCATCCCTGGGTGGCGGAGCGCCGCAAAAACGCCATCTCCGTCGTCGACCACACGCTGCGGGCGATGGCGGACGGGGGCATCTACGATCAGGTCGGCGGCGGCTTCCACCGCTACGCCACCGACGCGCGCTGGCGCGTCCCCCATTTCGAGAAGATGCTCTACAACCAGGCGCAGCTCGCCCGCCTCTACACCCGCGCCTTCGTTCTTACCGGGGACCAACGCTGGCGCCTCGTGGCGGATGACATATTCCGCTTCCTCGACAGGGAAATGACCTCCCCGGAGGGCGCCTTCTACTCCGCCCTCGACGCCGAGACCGATGCCGTCGAGGGGAAATACTACACCTGGACCGAGGCGGGGATTCGCGAACTTCTGGGGCCGGAACAGGAGCGCCTTTTCTTCGAGATCTACCAGCTCGCGCCGATGCCGGAAGGAGGTGAAGGGGTGGTGTTCCGCGGCAACGACGCCGGCCGCACCGCCGCGGAAAGAGGGTGGTCCGAGGCCCAACTGGCCGCCCGCGCCGACCCCCTGCGCACCTCCCTGCGCCAGGCCCGGAACGAGCGCGAGTACCCGCTCCTCGACGACAAGATCATCGCCTCATGGAACGGCATGATGATCGCTGCTTATGCGGAAGCCGCGGCGGCCTTCAAAGACCCCGGGTATGGGCTTCGCGCCGGAAAAGCGGCGCGCTTCGTGCTCGAACGGATGCGCTCGAAGTCGAGTGAGCTCAAGAGGGTCTACCGCAACGAGGCGGCGAAACAACGAGCCTTTCTCGAAGATTACGCCTTCCTCGCCGAAGGCCTGCTGGCGCTCCACCGGGCGACCGGGGAGGAGCAGTGGCTGGTCGAGGCGCGGGGAATCTGCGACGAAATGATCGACCGCTTCCGCGACCCGGACAGCGGCGGCTTCTTCTTTTCGGAGGGGGGAGCCGACCTGATCGCGCGCAGCACCATCGGCACCGACTCGGCGCTGCCGTCGCCGAACGCCGTGGCGGCGATCTCCCTGCTGCACCTGGCCCGGGCAACCGGGGACTCGTCCTACTGGGAGCTGGCCGCCGGGATCCTCCGCCGCTTCGGGGGAGCCGCGGCGGCCAGTCCAGCGGCCCATACCCACCTGGCATCCGCCGCGGCCGACTACCTGGCGGGCGACCCGGGGGGCCCGGGCTCACCCCGTCATGGGCTCCCGGCACGCGGCGACGTCGGCCCAGGCGCCCCGCTCCAACCGGAAATCCTGGCGCTGGAGACCTCGCCGGAAGAACTGCGGTTGACACCCGGCGGCAGCGCTGAGTTCCGGCTCGTGCTGCGCCTGGCCGGCGGCTGGCACGTCAACTCGAACCCCGCCTCCCACGACTGGCTGATACCGACCTCGCTGATCGCCAACTCCGACCTTCCGGTACGCCTGTCCGCGGTCGGCTACCCCGCGGGGCGGCCGCTCTTTCTCGAAGCCCTAGGAGAAACCCTGTCGGTGTACGACAGCGGAACCGCGCTTACGGGGACGGTCGACGCCGGAACTGCAGCAGCAGCCACAGGAGAGCTGCGGCTGCTGCTGCAGTACCAGGCCTGTGACGACAGCCGCTGTCTCCCGCCGGCGGAAATCTCCCGGACGCTGCCCCTGATCGTGGGGGAAGGCGGGGGATAGCCTTCGCGCCTGCTACGTCCAGCCTGTTCCCGCGGCTCGCAGGGCGCTTGAGCGAGTCCGCACCGGGGTATCACGGCGAGCGAAAGTGACGTCGAGGAAGGGATGCGGCGGCCGGATGCGCCGGAATTGCATGCGACCCCATGCCGGACCGCGGGCAATGTGGCGCCACCCGCGACGGCGGTATGGACCGGTTTCCGACAGAGTCGCGCCTATCTGGTTGCGGCGCCCGTCGAAAGATGCCGCGATTCCAGGAAGACTGCCGGTGACCGGGGGTAGTGCTCAGTCCAGGGAGCCGCTGCAGCTGCTGCCGGCCCCGGCAGTGCAGCCGAAGCAGTGGTCGGCGACGGCGATGGTGCCGCGGTTGAACTCGTCGAGGGAGTCGAGGTCCCAGATGCTGCGGTGCGGACCCGGGACCGGCATCTCGAGCATCTGGTTGAAATCGCAGTCGTAGACGGTCCCCTCCCAACCGATGGAGACCAGGTCGCGGCACATGACGTTTTCCGCGGCCTGCAGGTTGAAGCTGTTGACCAGGAGGGTCATGTACTCCTCGAGCCCGTGGCTGTGCTTGAGATCGTACAGGAAGCGCTTCACCGGCATGTTGGTGATCGTGTAGAGCCGGTTGAAGAGGATGCCGAAGTCGGCGAGCAGGCGCTCCTTGTAGTCGCTCTGCAGCTCCTCCTGGTCCGGCGGCAGGAAGGCCCCAACCGGGTTGTACACGAGGTCGAGGACGAGACCGGTACCCTCCTGCCCGTAGCCGAGGGAATTGAGCAACTGCAGCGCCTCGATGCTCTTGGCGAACACCCCTTCCCCCCGCTGCCGGGTTACGTTTTCGCTGGAGTAGCAGGGCAGGGAGGCGACGACTTCGACCCGGTGGTCGCGCAGGAAGCCGGCGGTGTCCTCCTGGCCCGGCTCGAAGAGCACGGTGAGGTTGCAGCGGTCGATGACGCGGAGGCCGCGGGCGCGCCCTTCCCCGGCGAGGAAGCGGAACTGCGGGCTGAGCTCCGGCGCCCCGCCGGTGATGTCGACGAGGTCGAGATCACCGGCGCCGGGCAGGTCCATCAGCTCGACGACCCGCTCCGCGGTCCGGCGGGTCATCTGTTCCGTGCGCGTGGGGCCGGCTTCGACGTGACAGTGGCGGCAGGTCTGGTTGCAGAGCTTGCCGACGTTGACCTGCAGGGTGGTGAGCCGGCGGCGCTCGAGGAGGAAGGCGTGCTCGTCGAGCACGTCGGAGAAGCGCGGCCAGTCGCCGGCCAGCAGGTCGCGATTCGACTTCGTGACCCGCGGGCGGGGCGCCGGTCTGGCGGCAGCTGTTTCGATGTGAACCAGTTCGCTCATGTCATCCGATACGATGTACCATATTGGATTATCCGCATTGACTCCGGGTTCCACAAGCTTCAGGCCGCTGGAGCGACGCCCTCGGCAACCTGGATTCCAGCCTGTTCCGTGACGAGATTCACCCCCTTGCGCCGGCCGTGACGATGGCGGCGGCGAAGGGGGAGCAACAGGCCGTTGCAGCCAAGTGCGGCGGCACCTTGAAACCGAGGAGCGCTTCGGTCATCCAACTGGTAAACCGCATACCGCAATGAGAGCCGTCATTATAGGAAACGGAGTCGCCGGCATGGAGGCGGCGCTGGCGATTCGTCAGCGCGAGCCGGACTGGGAGATCTGCATCGTGTCGGAAGAGTCCGACCACCCCTTCTCCCGCACGGCGCTGATGTACGTCTTCTGCGGACAGCTGTCGCACCGCGACATCGAGACCTACGAGCGCGACCTGTACGAGCGCCTCGGTTTCGGGCGGGTGAGGGCGCGCGCCACCGGCGTCGACGTCGAGACCAGGCAGGTGCAGCTCGCCGGAGGCCTGGAGCCGCTTCCCTACGACCGCCTGCTGATCGCCTGCGGCTCGCGGCCGCGCCCGGGCCCCTGGCCCGGCTCCGGCCTCGACGGGATCGGCCACTTCGTCACCATGCAGGACCTCGAGTGGCTCGAACGCGAGGCCCACGGCGGCCCCGGCGCCGGCAGGCCGCCGCGCCCGGACCACCATCTGGAGGCCACCACCTCCGACTCCCCTTACAGCCCGCGCGCCGCGGTCGCGGAAAAACGGGGGCGCCCTGCCCGGAGCGCCGCGGTCGTAGGGGGCGGACTGGTCGGCATCGAGGCGGCAGAGATCCTCGCCCATGCCGGGGTCGACACCCATTTCCTGATCATGGAGGACTGGTACTGGCCGCTGGCCATCGACGGCCGCGAGGCCGCCTGGATCGCGCGGGTGATGGAGGAGAACGGCCTGCACGTGCACCTCAACACCGTGGTCGACGAGTTCGTCGGCGACGCCGCGGGCGCGGTAGCGGGAATGCGCACCAAGGTCGCCGATCCGGGGCACCGGCCGAACGCCTTTCCCGACGACACCTGGGACGACGGTCCCGGGATCGAGTG
The DNA here is from genome assembly GCA_965223905.1 of Candidatus Latescibacterota bacterium. Taxonomy (GTDB): domain Bacteria; phylum Latescibacterota; class UBA2968; order UBA8231; family UBA8231; genus CBDCXV01. Next base: position 176,946 of record CBDCXV010000009.1, on the reverse strand, counting down.
CGATATCGCCGTCATCACCATCGGGGTGGTTCCCAACACCGGGTGGCTCGATGACTCGGGTATCGAGCTCGACGATCGCTCTTGGGGCATCGTCGTCGACGGGGGGCTTGCGACCTCGGCCCCCGGCGTGTTCGCCGCCGGCGACTGCGCCGCGGTCGCCTGGTTCGACGGCAGCCGCAGGCCGGAGCAGCTGTGGTACACCTCGCGCGCCCAGGGCCGGGTGGCCGGCGCCGCCATGCTGGGAGACTCCGCCACCTACGAGCGCGGGACGTTCTACAATTCGGCGAAGTTCATGGATGTCGAGTACACCACCGCCGGGCTGGTCAACTTCAACCTCGAGGGGGAGAGGAACTGGTTCCACGAGGAGACCGGACCGGTGCGCAGCACCACGCGGATCGTCCTGCAGAACGACCGCGTCGTCGGCTTCAACATGCTGGGCCGCCGCTGGGACCACACCTTCCTGGTGCGCTGGATCGAGGAGCGCCGCGACCTGCGCTACGTGTTGTCCCACTTGCGGGAGGCCCTGTTCGACCCGGAGCTGACGCCCCCGCCGGTCTTCGACACCGCGCAGGCGACAGTCACATAAGGGAATATTTCCGAGGAGAGCGCGAGCAGATGATGTACCAACACGGACTGATGAGCACCTACCGGGAAGCATGGCGGCGGCGCGGGGCGAGCGCCTGGATCCTCGGGGCCGCCATCCTCGCCTTCTACCTGGCGACCTATTTCACCGACTGGTTCGACCCGCTCGCCGCGGCCCTGGGTCTGGGCAACAAGTGGTGGCTCTACGGCGCCATCTACTCGCTCGCCATGATCGCCGGCGGCGCCTTCTTCCTGGGCCGTCACGGCAACAGCCGCTACCAGCGCGTCAGGACCCTTGTCGTGGTGGCGGTGCAGATCGTGCTCGCCTTCTGCCTGCCTTTCGCGATGGCCCTGTTCGGGAAGAAGGATTTTTTCTTCTCCTACCTGTGGCCGCTGAAGACCGATTACTTCTACCCGAGCACGATCCTCGAGTACCCGGTGCTGATCGCCCTCTACAGCTTCATCGGTTCGCTGATCCTGTTCCCGGCGCTGGCCTTCATCTTCGGCAAGCGCTTCTACTGCTCGTGGATCTGCGGCTGCGGCGGCCTTGCCGAGACCGCCGGCGACTCCTGGCGCCACCTCTCCGACAAGTCGACGCGGGCGTGGAAGTTCGAGCAGATCTCCATCCACACGGTGCTGCTTCTCGCCCTCGGCACCACCGCGGTCGTCTTCATCAACTGGGGCATCGGCCAGAACCACCCAGGCTTCGCCGCGGTGGCCTTCAAGATTCAGGAGATGTACGGGCTCATCGTCGGGGCGCTGCTGTCGGGGGTGTTCGCCGTGGCGCTCTACCCGCTGCTGGGAACCCGGGTCTGGTGCCGCTTCTTCTTCCCGATGGCGGCGCTGCTCGGCCTGATCCAGAAGTTCGGGCGCTTCCGCATCAGCGTGAAACCGGACATGTGCATCTCGTGCGGCAACTGCAGCGCCTACTGCGAGATGGGGATCGACGTGCGCGCCTATGCCCGCAACAACCAGGACGTCAAGCGGGCCTCGTGCGTCGGCTGCGGGATGTGCGCTCACGTCTGCCCGCGCGGCGTTTTGAAACTCGAGAGCAAGTCCGATCTTCTGGGAGACAAGCTGGCACAGCGGCTGCGGGTCGTCGACCTGTAGGCGCTGCGGCTGCAACGGAGGACGAGAACCATGAACAAGAGCCTTGCGGCGGCGGCCATCTTCGCCCTTGCGGCGCTGCCCGCCTCAGGCGGAGAGTACCTGCAGGACGACGTCACCGGGCTGACGGAGCACCTGTTCAGCGGCGGCCCCGCCAAGGACGGCATCCCGGCGCTGACCAACCCGGAGTTCGGCAGGCCCGAGGATGCGGAGTACGTGCGCGAGGACGACCTCGTCATGGGAATCTTCAGGCACGGCGTCGCCAAGGCCTACCCGGAGAACCTGGGGTGGTGGCACGAGATCATCAACGACGAGATCGGCGGCCAGTTCATCTCGGTGACGCTCTGTCCGCTCACCGGCACGGCCCTCAACTTCGACGCCACCGGCGACGACTTGGCGCAGATCGAGTTCGGCGTCTCGGGGCAGCTGATCAACAGCAACCTTGTGATGTACGACCGCCGCGACGGCCTGACCCTGTATCCGCAGATGATCTACACCGGGATCAGCGGCCGCTACCTGGGGGAGAAGCTCGAGCTGCTGCCGATCGTCGAGACCACCTGGTCGATGTGGAAGAAGATGAACCCCGACACCGAGGTCGCCCTGGCGGGAACCGGTCTGGACCGCTACGACAGCCGCCAACGCAGCCGCTACCAGCGGGAGGGCCAGTACCAGATCTACCCCTACGACAGCTACCGCGAGGATCACCGCTACATCTTCTTCCCGATGACCACGGCCACCCCGGATCTCGACGGCCGCATCCTGGCGAAGGAGACCGTGCTCGGCGTATCCCGCAACGGCGAGGCCAAGTCGTACCCCTTCAAGGACATCCCGGACGGGGTGGTCATCAACGACGAAGTCGGCGGCGACAGCCTGCTCGTCGTCTTCGACCGCGCCTCGCGCACCGCCATTCCCTACAGCAGGAAGGTCGGCGGCAGGTCGCTGTCCTTCGTCTTCGCCGAGCCGCTGGGCGACCTGCCGGTCGAGTTCGTCGACGTCGAGACCGGCAGCCGCTGGAACATGCTGGGGGAGGCGGTCTCCGGCGAGCTCAAGGGGACCCGGCTCGAGCAGATCCCGGCGTACAACTCGATGTGGTTCGCCTGGGACACCTTCTGGAACGGGGCCCCGGTCTGGCAGGGTGAGGGGATCGTCGAAGAGCTGCCGGAGCCCGACACCGCCGTAGAGCTCGACGTCTCCCTGCCCAGGGCGATCACCCTGGCCCAGAACTACCCCAACCCCTTCAACCCGGGCACCCACATTCAGTACGGCCTTCCGCGCGGCGCCAGTGTGGACCTGACCATCTTCAACGCCGCCGGCCAGCAGGTCCGCAGCCTCGCCAGCGGCTTCCAGGACGCGGGGCGCTACATCTACCGCTGGGACGCCCGCGACGAAGACGGTGGCAAGGTGGCGAGCGGCAGCTACCTCTGCCGTCTCCTGGTCGAGAGCGAAGGGGTCAGCGAGACCCGGGTAATGACCCTGGTGAGGTGATCGAGATGCGAACTCTTGGATCCTACGCGAAGTGGCTGCACACCCGCTGGCCCGCCGGGGTGGTCGAAAAGCTGCCCGAAGTCGACGGGAACTACCGCAGCAACGTCCCCGGGCTCTACATCGTCGGCGACCTCACCGGCATTCCGCTGCTCAAATTCTCCTCCGACAGCGGCGCCAGGGCGGTCGAGCACATCCGCGACGATCAGCGCTTTCAGCAGGAGCGCCAGTCCGGGGGGGACGGCGACATCCTCGACGTCGCCATCGTCGGCGCCGGGGTCAGCGGCATGGCCGCGGCCCTCGCCGCCCGGGAAGCCGGTCTGCGCTTCGAGCTGTTCGAGGCGACCGAGCCGTTCTCCACCGTCGTCAACTTCCCGCGCGGCAAGCCGATCTTCACCTACCCGACCGAAATGGTGCCTGCGGGCGAGCTGCAGTTCACCGCCGAAGTCAAGGAGCCGCTGGTAGCCGAGCTCAAGGGCCAGACCCTGGAGAACGGTATCGTCCCGACGATGGCGCGCGTCGAGCAGGTGCGCAGCGGCGGAGGGCAGTTCGAGCTGATCGTTCCCGGGCGCGACACGCTGCGCGCCCGCCGGGTGATCGTCGCCATCGGGCGCTCGGGGAACTTCCGCAAGCTCGGAGTAACTGGGGAGGAGCTCGACAAGGTCTCCAATCGCCTGCACGACCCCAAGGATTACGGCGACAGCGACGTCCTCGTCGTCGGCGGCGGCGACAGCGCCCTCGAAACCGCGATCGCCGTCGCCCTCGCCGGCGGGCGGGTCACCCTCTCCTACCGCAAGCCGGAGTTCGCCCGGCCAAAGCCGGAAAACATCGAGAAGCTCGAGATGTTGTCCGCCGACCCGATGGCCGAGGTCGCCGTCGACACCCCGACCTCCGAGAGGGTGACGACGAGCAGCGGCGCCTTCCTCGAAGGCGGGCGCCGCGCCGGCTCGATCCGCACGATGATGGCGTCGAACCTCAAGGGGATCGAGGAGAACGAGGTCCTCCTCGAGGATGCCGACCGGCAGGAGGTCCGCATCCCCAACGACGCGGTCTTCGCGATGATCGGCCGCGAGGCCCCGCTGGAGTTCTTCCGCCGTTCCGGGGTGTCGATCCGCGGCGAACTGCGGCCGCGCAACTGGGCCGGCCTGGCACTGTTCACCGCCCTGTGCGCCTTCGTCTACAACTGGAAGGCCGGCGGCTCGCTGACCGGCTGGTTCCAGGGGAACGCCTGGTTTCCCTTCAACGTACCCTCCCTGCTCAGCCAGGCCGGCGGGGCCCTCGGCGCCATGGCCGCGGACCCGGCGACCATCCTCGGAACCCTCAACCGAAATCTCGGCGAACCCGGCTTCTACTACAGCCTGCTCTACTCCGCCCTCGTCGTCCTGTTTGGAATCCGGCGCATCCGCCGCCGGCGCACCCCGTACGTCAAGGTGCAGACCTGGACGCTCGCCGCGGTCCAGGTGGTGCCGCTGTTCCTGCTGCCCTACCTCCTGCTCCCCTGGCTCGGGTACAACGGCTGGTTCGACGGCGGCTTCGGAAAGAGCTTCGCCGACGCCCTGTTTCCCGCCGTCGACTACGGCCACGGCCGCGAGTACTGGCGCGCCTTCGGTTTCGTTCTCGCCTGGCCCCTGTTCATCTGGAACGTGTTCACCTCGCAGCCGCTCTGGTGGTGGCTGGGCATCAGTCTCGTCCAGACCTTCGTCCTCATCCCGCTGATCATCTTTTTCTGGGGGAAGGGTGCGTACTGCGGCTGGATCTGCTCCTGCGGCGCCATGGCCGAAACCCTCGGCGACACCCACCGCCACAAGATGCCGCACGGGGCCGCCTGGAACAGGGCGAACATGCTGGGCCAGGCGATCCTGCTGATCTGCTTCCTCCTGCTGGCGACCCGGGTCATCAGCTGGATCTGGCCCGACACCGGTTTGGGCAGCAGCCTCGCCGCCTTCTACGCCGGGCTGCTGTACGGCTGGAAACCGTTCGGCATACAGCTGAACTACAAGTGGGCGGTCGATCTGCTGCTGGCCGGCATCGTGGGGTACGGGGCCTACTTCTGGTTCAGCGGCCGCGTCTGGTGCCGCTTCGCATGCCCCCTGGCGGCGCTGATGCACATCTACGCCCGCTTCAGCCGCTTCCGCATTCTCGCCGACAAGAAGAAGTGCATCTCCTGCAACGTCTGCACCTCGGTCTGCCACCAGGGCATCGACGTCATGAACTTCGCCAACAAGGGTCTGCCGATGGCCGATCCCGAGTGCGTGCGCTGCAGCGCCTGCGTCGAGTCCTGCCCCACCGGGGTCCTCGAGTTCGGACAGGTCGACCGCAAGACCGGAGAGGTGCTCAAGGTCGACGGTCTCGCCGCTTCGACGACCAGGCAGCGGGAGTCGCAATAGGGGCGAAATCTCAGGAAGCTGGAAGTCCAGGGCCTGCTTGACCCGCAGGCTGCGAAAAGTCTTAATACCTCGCCGACTTCACCGTACGCGGACCACACCGGCCGCGGCAGTACCACTCCATCGGAATGAGGCGCGGTCGTGATTATGACCACCACTTCGAGCATCGAGGGCAAGACCATCCGCCGCTACCACGGCATCGTCACCGGCGAGGCGATCGTCGGCGCCAACATCTTCCGGGATTTCTTTGCCGGCATCCGCGACATCGTGGGCGGGCGCTCCTCGGCCTACGAGAAGGAGCTGCAGAAGGCCCGCGAGATCGCCCTGGAAGAGATGGCCGAGGCGGCGCACCGTCAGGGAGGGAACGCCGTGCTCGGGATCGACCTCGACTACGAAGTGGTCGGCAAGGGCGGGAGCATGCTGATGGTCTCGGTCAGCGCCACCGCGGTGAGCGCCGAATAGAGGATTGGCACTTCAGGCGCAGTTCCGCACCGCTGGCCGCGCCCCGCAGTCCGGTTCGGGGGCTGCGATGGAACCGTCACCTTCTCAAATCCCCGGAGGAACACATGGCATCCGTAAAGATCACCTTCCTCGGTCACGCCTCGTTCAAGTTCGAGTCGGACAAAGGCACGACCATCTACTTCGACGCCTGGCTCGACGACAACCCGATGGCAAAGATCAAGCTGTCGCAGGTGCGCAAGGCCGACATCGTCATAGCCACCCACGGCCACATGGACCACGTCGGCGACTCGTTCGAGATCTGCAGGCGAACGAACGCGAAGTTCGTCGGCAACTACGAGATGTGCCAGGTAGCCGAGGCGCACGGCCTCGAGATGGAGAGCCGCGCCCTGACGATGAACCCGGGCGGAACCGTGAAGGTCAAGGACGTGTCGATCACGATGGTGCAGGCGCATCACTCGCTGTCGATGGCGCCGCACCTGGTCAAGGGGCCGCCTACAGGCAACGACTACTTCCGGCCCGACAGCGCCGTCAGCGGTTTCGTGCTCGCTTTCGACAACGGCATTTCGATCTACGACTCCTCCGATACATGCCTGTTCGGCGACATGCAGCTGATCGGCCAGATGTACGGACCGCAGGTCGCCATCTTTCCGGTCGGCGGCAAGTACACGATGGACATCCGCCAGGCGGCTCGCGCCGCCAGCTTCGTCAACCCGGACGTGGTCATTCCCTGCCACTACGGCGATGCGATGGGCCAGCCCGCCGACATCGAGACGCTCTCCAGGGCGGTGGAATTCCTGTCGTCGAACACCAGGGTGCAGGAGATGAAGGCGGGGCAGACCCTCACCTACACGGCGAGCAGCTACAAGCTTTCCGACAAGGGCGGATAATCGCGCGCCCCGGGTGGTTCCCGGAACCAGTGTCCTGCTCCGATTGACTGAGCCCCGGGGTCTCCGCTCCAAAAACTCTACCCCCAACGACTCGCCCGCGCCGCAACAGGCGCTGGCGATCCTCCCCGGGAATCGTGCGCCTGCCCCCTGAGCGGGATTTCCCTGTCGAACCCGAAATACGGAAAGGATTAAACAGGATCAGCCCTGCGGTGGTCCAATTGAGGATGTCATTTTGCCAAACGGAAAGGTGAACCAGCGAACATGGTCTCAGTTCACGCAGTGCGAATCGCCGCCACTGCTGCCCTCGGCGCCCTTCTGAGCGCCTGCGGCGGCGAGGAGGAGGGCCCATCGCCCGGCGGCCGCGGCGGCCGCGGCCAGTGGGGCGGCTCCCCCGGTGAGGAAGGGGCGATCCCGGTAAAGACCGAGGCGGTAACCCGCGGCGACATTTCCAGCTACATCGAGACGCACGCGCGCCTCGAAGCGGAGCGCTGGGTGACGGTGGTGGCGCGCACCCAGGGAACCGTCGAGGAGCTGCTCGTCGAAGAGGGGGACCGCGTCCGCGAGGGGGAGCTGCTCGCCCGCCTCGACAAGGAGGAGTTGAGCCTGCGGGTGGAACAGGACGAAGTGGCCCTGGGGCAGGCGCGCGCCTCGCACAGCCGCCGCCAGGCACTGTTCGAACGCCAGCTGGTCAGCGAGGAGGAGTACGAGAGCGCCCGAAATCAGCTGGCCAACGCGGAGGTCGCGCTCAAGGAGTCGCGTCTCAACCTCGCATACGCCGACATCCGCGCGCCGATCCCGGGCATGTTGATGCTGCGCAACATCGAGGTCGGCGATCTCGTGCGCGCCAGCGAGGAGGTGTTCGCCGTGGCCGATCTCGAGCCGTTGCTGGCGCGCATCCGCATCCCCGAAAAGCGCGTGCGCCAGGTGCAGGTCGGCCAGCACGCCGAGATCACGGCCTCCGGCATTGAGGGGGAACGGTTCGCCGCCGAGGTGAGGATGATCAACCCCGGCATCGATCCGCAGAGCGGCACCGTAAAGGTCACCCTCGAGGTATCCGAAGGCACGGGGCTCAAACCCGGCATGTTCGCAACCGTGCGCCTGATCACCGACGTGCACGCGGGAACCCTGGTCATCCCCAAGAAGGCGCTGGTGCTGGAAACCGACGAGGAGGATGTCTTCGTGGTCGAAGAGGGACGCGCCCGGCGCCACGGCGTCGAGCTGGGGTACGTCAGCGGGGATCTCGTCGAGGTGGTCTCCGGGCTCGCGGAGGGTGAGGAGGTCATCACCATCGGCCAGCAGGGGCTCAAGGACGGCTCCGCGGTGCGCACCGTCGGCAGCGAGGCGGCGCAGATGGCTGCAGCGGCGGTGAAGAGCGCAGAATCCTCCGGTGGGCCTCCCGGGGGACGGCCTCCCGGCTTCGGCGGCGGCGGCCGTTCCGGAGGAGGCCGCTTCGGCCGCGACGGGGAGATGCCGGATTCAGCCGCCTTCGTCGCCCGCGTGCAGGAGCGCCGCGGTCTCAGCGAGGCCGAGGCGGTCGCGTCCTGGCAGCGTTTCAAGTCGAGGATGGCCGGGAGAACGGGAGCCGACTCCACAGCCGCCGCCGGCGGCGCCAAGGGGCAATGAGACTCGTAGATTTCTCCATCCGTCGCCGGGTGACCGTCGCCATGCTGATGGTGGCGGTGGTCGCCTTCGGTGGGGTCGGTTTCTCGCGCCTGGCGGTCAACCTGCTGCCGGATATCACCTACCCGACGATTACGATCCGCACCGAGTACCCCGGGACCTCGCCCCACGAAATCGAGCGCCTGATCTCGGAACCGATCGAGGGCCTGGTCGGGGTCGTGAGCAACGTCATCCGGGTCAGCTCGATATCGCGGCCCGGACTGTCGGACGTCATCGTCGAGTTCGCCTGGGGCACCGACATGGACTTCGCCTCCCTCGACCTGCGCGAGAAGCTCGACATGGGGGAACGGCCTGTCGGCGCCAACAAACCGATTCTCCTGCGCTTCGACCCCTCGCTCGACCCGATAATGCGCATCGCCCTCTACGGCGGCGCCAATCTCATGGAACTGAGGCGGATCGCCGAGGAGCGAATCCGCCTGGACCTCGAAAGCCTCGAAGGGGTGGCCGCGGTGCGCGTCGAGGGGGGGCTCGAAGAGGAGATCCACGTCGAGGTCGAATCGGCGCGGCTGGCGCACCTCGGCATTCCCATCGACCAGGTCACGGCGCGGCTGGCGGCGGAGAACGTCAACCTCACCGGGGGGCTGCTGAAGGACGGGGAGGCGGAGTTCCTGGTGCGCACCCTGAACGAGTTCCAGAGCTGGGACGAGATCGGCGAGATAGTGATCGCCCGCCCCGCCGGGGCGGCGATCAGGCTGAACGACGTCGGGCGCGTGTTTCGCGGCCATCGCGAGCGCGACGTCATCACCCGCATCAACGGCAGGGAAGGGGTGGAGATCGCCGTCTACAAGGAAGGGGACGCCAACACCGTCCGGGTGCATGACACCGTGGCCGGGCAGCTCGACCAGGTGCGCGCCGACTACGCGGACCTCCTGGCCGACGGAAAGATGGAGGTAGTCGTCGACCAGGCGACCTTCATCCGGCAGGCGGTCGACGGGGTGCTCAAGACGGCAATTTACGGCGGCATCCTCGCCGTCATCCTCCTATACCTGTTCCTCAGACATCTCAAGAGCACCGTCATCATCTCGCTCTCCATCCCGATCTCGGTGGTGGCGACTTTCTTCCTGATGTTCGTGTCGGACGTCAGCCTCAACATCATGTCGCTGGGCGGCCTGGCGCTGGGGGTGGGGATGCTCGTGGACAGCTCCATCGTCGTGCTCGAGAACATCCGGCGGCACCGGGAAGAGCTGGGGCTGTCCATCGTCGAGGCAGCCCGCCAGGGCACCGGCGAGGTGGGCAAGGCGGTCATCGCCGCGACCCTGACCACGGTCTGCGTGTTCGTGCCGATCGTGTTCGTCGAAGGGGTGGCGGGCCAGCTGTTTCGCGATCAGGCGCTCGCGGTGACCTACTCACTCGTCGCCTCCCTGTTCGTGGCCCTCATGCTCATCCCGATGCTGGCCTCCCTCGCCCTGCGCCCGCTGGCGCCGGAGGAAGCGGGGGAAGGGGGCTCCCTGGTGCGCGGTCCGGCCCTGCTGCTGGGCCTGCTGCGGGAATTCTTCGCGGCCATCGGACGGGTGGCCGGCCTGCTGATCTACCCGTTCGAGCGCCTGTTCAGCAAGTCCTACGGCGCCCTCTCTGCCGCCTACCCGCGCCTGCTGCAGTGGGCCCTCGCCCATCGCGCCGCCGTGCTCATGGTCTTCGCCGCCCTGCCGGCCCTGCTCCTGCTCCGCGCCCGCGACCTCGGACTGGAGCTGATCCCCGAGATGAGCCAGGGGGAGTTCCTCGTCGATATCGAGCTGCCAGCCGGAACCCCGCTGGAGAGGACCGCCGCCCAGGTCGCCAACCTCGACGGCCGCATCGAAGAGTTCGCCGAGGTCGAGACCGCCTTCAGCATGGTAGGAGCGACCGGCGAGACGGGCGGCTACGCGGACGAGAAGAAGGAGAACATGGCGCAGCTTTTGGTGCGCCTCGAGGCCGGCGACCGCAGCCGCGAAACCGAAGGGAAGGTGATGGAGAAGGTCCGCGATCTCGTCGGGGAAGTTCCCGACCTCGAGCACAAGTTTTCGCGGCCGTCCTATTTCTCCTTCCGCACGCCGGTCGAGGTCGAGGTGTCCGGATTCAACCTCGAGACCCTGCAGCTGATCGCCGACGACCTGGCGCAGCGGATGCGGCAGATCCCCGGCCTCGTCGACGTAAAGTCGAGCGTCGAGGGGGGGCAGCCGGAAATCCAGGTGATCTTCGACCGCTACCGGGTCGCCGAGCTGGGCACGACGATTCAGGACATCGGCGACCTGCTGCGCAACAAGCTGCAGGGGGAGGTGTCGACCGAGCTGACGCGGCAGGACCGCAGGATCGACGTGCGCGTGCGCTCGGTGGAGTCGGAGCGCCGCAGCCTCGCCGACCTCAAGGGCATGGTGGTCAGCCCCGCCTCCTACGCTGTTCCGGTAGCTCTCGAGGCCGTGGCCGACGTCGTCATAGTCGAAGGCCCTGCCGAAATCCGCCGTATCGACCAGGAGCGCGTGGCGGTGGTGACCGCCAACCTCAGCGGTCTCGACCTCGGCAGCGCCGTCGCCGAGATCGAGGCGGTCGGCGCCGGGATGAGCCTGCCCGAGGGCTTCGACATCAACGTCGGCGGCCAGAACGAGGAGATGGTGCGCTCGTTCGACAGCATGAAGTTCGCCCTGCTGCTGGCGGTGTTCCTCGTCTACCTCGTCATGGCGTCGCAGTTCGAGTCGCTCCTGCACCCGTTCGTCATCATGTTCACGATCCCGCTGGGAATGGTCGGCAGCGCCGCGGCGCTCATGCTCACGGGCACCGCGATCAGCGTCGTCGTGCTCATCGGACTGATCATGCTGGCCGGCATCGTCGTCAACAATGCCATTGTGCTGATCGACTACATCAATCAGCTCCGTCGGAGAGAGGGCATGGCAAAAACGGAGGCGGTGCTGCGCGCCGGGGAGCTGCGGTTTCGCCCGATCCTGATGACGACGTCGACGACGATCCTGGCGCTGCTGCCGATGGCGCTGGGGCTCGGCGAGGGGGCCGAAATCCGGGCGCCGATGGCGATCACCGTGATCGGCGGGCTGCTGGTGTCGACGGTGCTGACCCTGATCGTCATCCCGGTGGTGTACACGCTGGTGGACCGGTCCCCGTGACCCTGTCGGCTGCGAAGCCTCCAGCCGCCCGCAGGCGGGACGCTCCGCAGAAGGAGCGAAGATGAAACTCGCTGATTTCGCCGTCGCGCGGCCGATCACCATGGTGATGGCGACCCTGAGCATGATCGTCCTCGGGGTCATCTCCCTCACGCGGCTGCCGTTGGAGTCGTTCCCGAGCATTTCGTCGCTGGGGGTGAACGTCAACGTCTCCTACCCGTCCTCCTCCCCGGAGGAAGTGGAGCGGGATATCACCCGGCCCCTGGAGGAGTCGCTGGCCCTGCTCGGCAACATCGACCGCATCAGCGCCACCTCCTCCTCCTCCAATTCGTCGGTGCGCGTCGAGTTCAAGGCAGGCACCGACATGGACATCGCCACCATGGAGGTGCGCGAGCGGATCGAGGCGATCCGGGGGAATCTTCCCGCCGATCTGCAGAGGGTCCGCATCCGCCGCTGGCAGAGCGACGAGCGCCCGTCGCTTTACGCCAACGTCGCCTGGCGGGGACAGGGGGACCGCCTCTTCGACATCTACCGCAAGGTCATCGAACCTCAGCTGCTGCGCCTCGACGGGGTCGCCAACGTCACCGTCGAGGGTGTCGAGGAAAAGCAGCTGATCGTCGAGCTCGACCAGCAGCGGCTGCAGGACCACGACGTGTCGCTGCCCTACCTCGCCTGGCAGGTCAGGGAGAACAACGTCAACGTCTCTCTCGGACGGGTGCTGGACGGCGACCAGCGCTACCAGGTGCGGGCCCTCGGCGAGTTCGCCCGCGCCGACGAGATCGGCGAGCTGCCGCTGGCCGGCACCGCCCTGAGGCTCGGAGACGTCGGCCCGGTCAACTACGACTACCCCGAGAAAAAGCGCTACGAGCGCCTCAACGGCGCCGACGCCGTCACCGTCGAGGTGTACAAGTCCTCCTCCGCCAACCTCGTCGACATGGCCGCCGACGTGAGGTCGACCCTGGAGGAGATCGAGCAGTCGTACGGCGGGGACCTGGAAATCGAGATCGTCCGCGACCGTTCCGAGCAGGTGCTGCGGGAAGTGGACAAGCTCACCGACTCGGCCCTGCTCGGCGCGGTCCTGGCGATCGGCATCATCTTCCTGTTTCTGCGCAATATCCGCAGCACCCTGGTGATATCGGTCGCCATACCGGTGTCGGTCCTGTGCGTGTTCACCGGGCTCTTCGCCGCCCGCGAGTTCTTCGGATCGACGGTGACCCTGAACATGGTGACCATGACCGGCCTCATGCTGGCGGTCGGCATGCTCGTCGACCCGGCCGTGGTGACCCTGGAGAGCATCTTCCGCCGGCGCCAGGAGGAAGGGGCGGAGCCGGCCGAGGCGGCGCTGTCCGGAGCGCGCGAGATCGGCATGGCGGTCATCGCCTCGTCGCTGACCACGATGGTCGTATTCATACCCTTTTTCTTCCTGTCGAGCAGCCGCATGACGACCTGGATGAGGGACGCCGGGCTGGCGATCTGCCTGGCCGTAGCCGTGTCGACGGTGGTCTCGCTGTCTCTCATTCCGCTGGCCAGCTCCCGCCTTTTCAGACACCGCTACGATCGCTTCGACCGCGTGCTGAAAGCCCTGGTGCTCGTCGCCCTGCTGGCGCTGGCCGCCATGGGGTTCCACGAGCTCACCTGGGTTGGCCTGGTTGACTGGGCCGGCCGCACCGGAAGCCGCGTCGCCGGGGGCCTCGCCGGCATGCAGTGGACGACCGCGGCCGGTCTGGCGGCCGCCGGCGCGGTTACCGCCGCCGCTGCCTGGCAGTGCCGCCGCCGCGGCATGCGCAGCGCCTATATCGGCCTGCTGCGCTGGACCCTGGCGCACCGCCTCGCGACCCTGCTGGCCTCCGCCCTGCTGATGGCGACCGGGATCTACCTGTTCATGCAGCTGGAGCAGCGGGGAACTCCCTGGACCCCGGAGCGCCGTGTCGACATCTCCGTCGAGATCGACCGCAACTACTCGCTCGACGAAGTCAAAACGATGTTCCACGACATCGAGCAGCGCCTGCTGGGGCGCGCCGGGGAGCTCGACATCGAGTCGCTGAACACCAGTTTCGGCCAGCGCCGCGGCAGGATTACGGCGCGTCTGGTCGATGCCGACGAGGGCAGCCTGACGTCCATCGAGGCGGGCGAGGCGATAAAGGAGCTGCTGCCGGAGACGGTCGGGGTGACCTGGAAGATGGGGCGGCAGCGCAGCTGGCAGGGGAACATGCTGGGTGTCGAGGTACAGCTCAAGGGTCGCGACCAGGACGTGCTGGCCCTGCTCGCCGAAGACATCGAGGCCGGCCTCGAGCAGCTGCCCGGGGTCAAGGACGTCGACACCAGCCTCGAGGACGGCGAGGAAGAGATCAGGGTCGCCGTCGACCGCGAGCAGGCGCTCGAGTACGGGCTGTCGCCGCGCGACGTCGCCACCACCATATCCACGGCGCTGGGGACGCGGCGAACCTCGACCTTCAAGGCGGAGGACCGCGAGATAGACCTCGTGCTGCAGCTCGAGGAGGAGGACCGGGTCGACCTCGAGCAGCTCAAGAACAGCAGTTTCGAAGGCCGCGACGAAACGCGCATCCAGCTGGCGGCCGTAGCCGACTTCAAGGTCGCCGAAGGCCCGAAGAACCTGGTGCGCGAAGACCGCGAGCACACCATGAACATCTTCGCCAACACCGAGACCCGCATGCAGGCGTTCGGCCTGATGGAACCGGTGCGCAGCATGATGGCCGGTTTCTCCCTGCCGGCAGGGTATTCGTGGGACCTGGGGAGGGGGGCGCGCTGGATGCAGCAGGACACCGAGGGCAACATCTTCACGCTGCTGTTCGCGCTGCTGCTCATCTACCTGATCATGGCCTCGCTGTTCGAGTCGCTGATCCACCCCTTCACGATCATGCTGGCCATTCCCTTCTCCCTCATCGGCGTCTCGGCCGGCCTCTACCTGCTCGACGTGCCGCTGGACAACAACGGCTACCTCGGACTGCTGATCCTGGTCGGCATCGTCGTCAACAACGGGATCGTGCTCATCGATCACATAAACCACTACCGCAGGGAAGGTATGGCCCGTACCGAGGCGATCCTGCGCGGTGGGCAGAACCGCCTGCGTCCGATCCTGATGACGGCCACCACGACCGTTCTCAACCTGATGCCGCTGGTTCTGCCCATGGTCTACGGAACCTCGGAAGGGTTCGCCAGGCGCTGGGGTCCGGTCGGCCTCGTCGTCGTCAGCGGCCTCATCTGCTCCACCGTGCTGACCCTCGTGTTGGCCCCTACCCTGTACTCCCTCCTCGACGACCTGGCGCTTTGGTTCCGCCGGGTCGTCCACACCGCCGGGAGCAGGTAGTGTCACCCTGCCGCGAATTCCTTGGAATTACCTTCGCCCTGGCCATCCCGGCCTGGGGCGGTCCGGCGTCTTTGATCCAGCCAGTAACCAGGGGAACCCCATGATACGCAGCATCGCCCTATTCACCCTGCTGGCCGCCGCGGCATCCGCGGCAAAAGCCGGAACCCTGACCCTCGACGAGTGCATCCGGCAGGCCCTGGAGCAGAACAACCAGATGCGCCTCGCGGCCCAGGCGGTCCGCCGCTCCGAGATGGACGTCAAGTCCGCCAGGGCCGGCAGGCTGCCCAGCATCAACGCCTCGGTCCTGAACTTTTCCCGCTCGCGCACGGGACCGTCCGTCCGCATCCAGGAAAACCCGACGGACCGGTTCGATCCCGAGACCGGCCAGCGCATCTTCCGCGAGGAGACGACGCAGATTCCGGCCATCGACCGCAACTCGTTCTCCCTGAACGCATCGGTCAACCAGACCCTGTACGACGGCGGCAGCCGGCGCCACGCCCACAACGCCGCGCGCCAGGCGCTGAACCTGTCCGAGACGGCGCTCGAGGCGCAGCGGGCGGAGACGATCTTCGGCGTGAGACAGCGCTACTTCGCCCTGCTCAAGGCACAGGATCTCCTCGAAGTCCAGCGCGAGGCCCTCAAGCTCAGCGAGAAGCAGCTCGAGGGGTCCGCCATGCGACTCGAGGTAGGAGCGGGCGTGAGAGCCGACGTGCTGCGCCTGAAGGTGGCCGTAGGCAATGCCGAGGCGGACCTGATCAACGCCGAGCAGGGGGTGGTTCTGGCCCGCGCCAGCCTCAACCATTTCATGGGGAGGGGGATCTCCGAGCCCCTGCAGGCCGCTCCCGTCGAGAACACTCCCTTTCCCCTCGCCGAGCTGCCGCTCGACGAACTGCTGCGGGCGGCCGAGAGCTCCAATCAGGCCATCCGGCAATTGGAATACGCCCACCTCGCCGCGGAGCACGACCTTTCGTCGGCAAAGTCCGCCTGGCACCCTCGTCTCAGCGGCAGCCTTTCCTACGGCCGCAACAACGAGGTGTTCGATCGCGTGTACCAGGATTTCGACCAGAACTACCGCATCAACGCCGGCGTGTCGGTGACCTACAACCTCTTCGACGGGGGCCTGCGCAGCGCCGGCATCCAGCGCTCCCGCATCGGCCTGGAGAACGCCCGCCTCAACCTCGAGCAGCAGCGGCGGGAGGTGGCGCTCGCCGTCGAAACCGCCCATCTCGAGCTCGTGCGGCTCGACAAGATTCTCGAAATCAGCGAGGGCACCCTCGCGGTCGCCGGAGAAGACCTCAAGCTGGCCAAAGAGAGCTACGAGGTGGGCCAGGGTACGCTGCTCGAGCTGCTCGACGCCCAGGTCAACTTCACCCAGGCGCGCACAAGCCGGGTGCGGGCGCGCCACGACCTCGCGGTGGCGCGCGCCAATATCGAGAGGCTGCTCGGCGGCCCGTCCGACTGAGACGGGATCGCCGCGGCGCCAAACAACCAGCTGGGCGAATTCATCCTGCAATTTTCCTCCGGCCCCGCTCCAGGAAGCCGGGACAGCATGCAATCGGAGGTTGCCGCGCGAAGTGCTCCCCGGTATCGTAGGGCGTACATTCGAAACGACCCTTACCCCCATCGCCGGCATCACCGCACAAGAGACAGCGCGACAAAATGGAAATCCTCGGCGGCTCCCTGTTCGCCGTGGCCGGAGCCGGGGAATCGCACGGTCCGGCCATCACCACCATCGTCTTCGGCTGCCCCCCCGGACTGAGAATCTCGCGGGCGGAGATCCAGCACTACCTCGACAGGCGCAGGCCCGGCTCGAACAAGCTGGGCACCCCCAGGCGGGAGGGGGACAAGGTGGTGATCCTGTCCGGGGTATACTCGGAGGATCACGACCTCCTCCTGTCCGGCTCGCGAATCGCCGCTGCCGTTGGAGATGAGGAGGTTTCCGCACCGGGGTACGAGGAAGGCCTCGCCACCGGGGAGCCGATCGCCGCGGTCGTCCTGTCGGCGGCGAAGCGCACCGCGGACTACGAGCAGTTCCTCGGCCCCACCGGGGACGTGCGCCCCGGCCACACCGACCTCGTCAAGCATCACAAGTCCCGGGGTTTCGCGGACCCACGCGGGGGTGGACGCTCCAGTTTCCGCTCGACCATATCCGACGTCTTCGGCGGCTCCGTCGCCCGCCTGTACCTGAGGGACCGGTTCGGGACCGCCTTCCTGTCGTCGATTTGCCAGGTCGGCGAGCTGCGGTCCGGGCGGTGGCTGGCCGACCACGTGCATGAGCTTTCCACCGGGGACGACGGCCGGGTGCCCGCGGCAGAGCTCGAGGAGCTGGAGGCGGCACTGGAAGAGCCGGAGATCCGGACCCTGGACGCCGAGTTCGCAGGCGCCGCCGCGGACCTGATTGCCGGAACCCGCAGGCAGGGCGACTCGATCGGGGCGGCGATCGAGGTCGTCGCCGTCAACGTGCCGCCGCTGGCGGGAGAACCGCTCTACGACAGCCTCAAGGTCAGGCTCATGGGAACGCTCGGCGGGCTGCACGCCGTGCAGGCGTGCGAGGTCGGCTCGGGAATCGAGGTCGTGCCGCGACGGGGCAGCGAAAACAACGACCCGATCCGACGCTCCGGCTATCAGAGCAACCATCACGGCGGCATCATCGGCGGCGTCACCACCGGCATGCCCCTGGTCTGCCGGGTCTCCTTCAAACCGACGTCCACCATTCGCCCGCCGCAGCAATCGGTGCGCAAGGATCTGAGCGAAACCGACTTCGAGCTGCAGAAGGGCAGGCACGATCCATGCGTGGGAGTGCGCGCCAGCGTGACTCTGGAGTCGCGAATGGCGATCGAGCTGATGGATGCGGTGCTTGCCCACCAGTCGAAGAGGGTCGACGCAGGGAACTTCGAGCTATTCTGAACACACACGCCTCCTGCAGCTGCCATGACTGAAATCAGTTTTGACGACGCCGGCCGCCTGCCGGCCGCCGGGGACAACGTCGCCATCGCCTCGCGCCGGCTCGAGCAGGGTACGGCCATCCTCCGGGGAACCGCGCGCTTCGAGCTCGACTACACGGTGATGGAGGGCCACCGCTTCGCAGTGGAGCCTGTCGCCCGGGGAGCCGAGCTGCTGTCGTGGTGCCTTCCCTTCGGCGTCGCGACCGCCGACATCCAGCCCGGCTCGTACGTCTGCAACCCGGGGATGCTGGAAGCGCTGAACGGCCGCAGGATCGACTTCGAACTGCCGCCGGCTCCGAACTTCGAGGATCGCATCCGGCCCTACGAGCTCGACAGGGACCGCTTCCGGCCGGGGCGGCAGGTTTCCCTCCACGAGCAGCCGGGCACCTTTTCGGGGTACGCGCGGGGACGGCGGGGCGCCGGCACCCGGAACTACGCCGTCATCCTGGGAACGACCTCCCGGACCGCCAGCTACGCCCGCCTGCTCGCCGCGCGCCTGCAGGAGGCCGCAGGCGCCAACCTCGACGGGGTGGTGGCGATCGCCCATACCGAGGGAGGCGGCCGCGGCACGCCCAACAACAAGGAGCTGCTGCTGCGCACCCTGGCCGGGTTCGCCGTTCACCCCAACATCGGCGCCCTGCTCGCCGTCGACTACGGCAGCGAATCGGTCTCGAACGCGCAGTTGCGGGAGCACCTGCGGGCCGGCGGCTACGCCATCGACGACATGCCCCACCGCTTCCTGTCGATCTCCGGCAGTTTCGACGACGCTCTCGCCGAGGGTGAGAGGGTGGTGAGGGGATGGCTCGAGCCGCTGAACCGGAACGAGCGCACCGAACAACCGCTGTCGGGGCTGAAGCTGGCGCTTCAGTGCGGCGGCTCCGACGCCTTTTCAGGCATCTCGGGAAACCCGCTGGCGGCGCGGGTGGCGCGGGAGCTGATCCGCCACGGCGGCGCGGCCAATCTGGCGGAAACGGACGAACTGATCGGCGCCGAGCCGTACCTGCTACAGAACGTGCGCGATCTGGAAACTGCGCAGCGGTTCCTGCACATGGTCGAGCGCTTCAAGGAGCGCGTCGCCTGGCACGGGTCCACAGCTGAAGGGAATCCTTCCGGGGGCAACAAGTTCCGCGGTCTCTACAACATCGTGCTCAAGTCGATCGGGGCGGCGAGAAAAAGGGACCCGGACGTGCGTCTCGACCACGCCATCGACTACTCCGAGCCGATGCGCGAGCCGGGGTACTACTTCATGGACAGTCCCGGCAACGACCTGGAGAGCATCGCCGGTCAGGTCGCGGCAGGTTGCAACCTCATCTTCTTCGTCACCGGCAACGGCTCGATCACGAATTTCCCGTTCGTGCCGACGATCAAGATCGTCACCACCTCCCGGCGCTTCCGGCTGCTGGCGGACGACATGGACGTCGACGCCGGTGCGTACCAGGAAGGCACCCCGATGGAGGAGCTCGCCGCCGATCTCTTCGAGCGCACCCGGGCCGTCGCCTCCGGGCAGCGGTCGCGCGGCGAGCAGGCCGGACACTCGCAGGTCTCCATCTGGCGCAACTGGCCGCAGCGGGACAAGTCGAACCTCGAGACTCTCCTGGCGGCCCCGGTCCCCAGTGGTCGACCGCACCCCATCGCTACCGAGGCGGCGCCGGAGATCCGTTTCAAGGCCGCAGTCGCCAGAGAGGGATCAGCCGCAACCGATCGCGTCGGCCTGGTGCTGCCCACCAGTCTCTGCGCCGGCCAGATAGCGAGGCTGACGGCTGAGCGGCTCAACGCGCGCGCCGTCGGGGCCGAAAAGGGGATCACGCGGTTCGTCAGTCTCGTGCATACCGAAGGATGCGGCGTCACCGGCTACGACACCGAGGGGATCTACGCCCGTACCCTCGTCGGCTACCTCTCCCACCCGCTGGTAAGCGTCGGACTGCTGATGGAGCACGGGTGCGAAAAGACGCACAACGACTACTTCCGCGAACAGCTGAAGAAGATGGGCCGCTCCGAAGCGGAGTTCGGCTGGGCAAGCGTGCAGATGGACGGCGGCATCGAGTCGGTCATGAACGGGGTCGAGTCGTGGTTCTCGGACCGGATCGAGGCTATGGAGGAGCCCCGCTACGCGGAGGTAGGACTGGAATGCTTGCGTCTGGGAATGATCTGCTCTGGACCGCTCGGCGACAGCACGGCCGCCGCCTTTTTACAGCTGTGCCGGTGGATCGCCGGGGCGGGCGGCACCGTCGTCATCGTGGAAAATTCGGGCCTGGGAGCGAACCCGGCTTTCATCGCCGGGTTGGGTACCGACTCGCTGCCCCCCAATCTCGGGCATGGGGAGCGCTTTTCCCGGCCCGGTTTCTACTGCATGGAAACCCCCTCGGACCACTGGGTCGAGACCCTGACCGGGCTTGGAGCGACCGGAGTGGAGGTCGTCCTCGCTCACGCCGGCGAGCACCCGATGCAGACGCACCCGCTGGTGCCGGTGGTCCAGGTGAGCGGCAGCGACGCGGTCAAAGCGGACTTTGCGGATGATCTCGACCTGTCGATCGATGAGTCCAAGGGCCCCGGGATTGTCGCGCGGGCGCTCCTCGAATGCCTGGTCGCGGTAGCTGCCAGGACCTCCTCACCGAAGCTGTCGCTCCGCGGCAACTCGGATTTTCAGATCACGCGCGGGCGTCTGGGCGTCTCCACCTGAACGTCCGGCGGTTGGCTGGCCCGCGGACGTACCCGCGTTCCTCTCTACAGAACCGGCGCACGGCAATCCGCGCGCTGCGCTTCAAGCCGCGTTCTTCCGCATCAGCTCGGCGAAATAGCCGAAGAGATGGTAGCTGTCATGCGGGCCCGGCGATGCTTCCGGGTGACACTGGATCGAAAAAACCGGCAGCTCGCGGTGACGCAGGCCTTCGACGCAACCGTCGTTGAGGTTCTGGCGGGTGATCTCCAGACATTCGGGAAGGTTCTCGGGACTGATGCCCCAGCCGTGGTTCTCGGAAGTGATCAGGATGCGCCCCGTGTCGTACTCCTTGATCGGCTGGTTGGCGCCGCGGTGCCCGAACTTCAAATGGAAGATCTCCGCGCCGAAAGCCAGCCCCAGGATCTCGTGGCCGAGACAGATGCCGAAGATCGGCTTTCCCGATTCGGCCAGATCCCGGGTGGTCCTGATGGCGTAGTCGACGGCGCGCGGATCCCCCGGCCCGTTCGACAGGAAGATGCCGTCGGGATCGAGTGCAAGCGCCTCGCTGCAAGGCGTCGCCGCAGGTAACACGGTGACCTCGCACCCCTGCTCCGTCAGCTTCTTGATGATGTTGCGCTTGATGCCGAAATCGTAGGCGACGACCCGGTGACGGACGGTCCCCTCGGGAGGGACGACGTACTGCGATTTGCAGGAGACCTCGCGAACGAGGTCGACCCCCTCCAAACCCTCCCACTCGCGAGCTTTCCGAAGGAGATCCTCGGGATCCGGATCGACGGTGGAGATGGCGGCGTTCATGACGCCGTGTATGCGCACGCGGCGAGTGAGTTCACGTGTATCGATTCCCTCGATAGCGATGACGTCGTGTTCGACGAGGTATTCGATCAAACTCTGGGTTGCCGCGTAGTTGCTTGGACGCCGGCAGCAATCGCGCATCACGAATCCCTTTACTTGGGGACGTTCCGATTCCGCGTCGCCAGGGTTTACACCGTAGTTGCCGATATGCGGATAGGTCATGGCGACGATCTGGCCGGCATAGGAAGGATCGGTGAGGATCTCCTGGTAGCCGGTCATGCTGGTGTTGAACACCATTTCGCCGAGAACCTCGCCCTCGGCGGCGACGGCGTTGCCCTCGAAAACAGTGCCGTCTTCGAGGGCGATCAATGCTTTCATGCTGTTGTGTTGAGATGGTGTGGCGGCTGCGACATTGCAGACGAGATCCGAATATAGAAGCAGATCTCCAACTGGCAACAATCCGCCCTGCGAGTACATGAGAAAAGGGGCTCTCCCGGAAGAGAGCCCCTTTTCATTTCAGGCAGTAGCAGACGACTGCCAGACCGTTGTCTAGCTAAGGCGTTCGTTGACCAGCCTGGTCATGTCGAACATGTTCACCTGATCCTGGCCGCCGAAGACAGCCCTGAGCTTGTCGTCGGCGTTGATCATGCGCCTGTTCTTCGCATCCTGCAACCCGTGCTTACGGATGTAAGCCCACAGCTTCTTCTGCACCTGCGTCCGGGGCAACGGTTTGTTGCCGACAACGGCACCAAGTGCCTCATCCGGCTGCATTGGCTTCATGAAAGCGGAGTTTGGTTGGCGTTTCACTTTCTTCTTACCGCCTTTTTTTTTTGCCGCCTTTTTCTTGGATGCCGCTTTCTTGACGGCCTTTTTCTTGGCGACCTTGGCTTTTGGGGCGGCCTTCTTCTTTACTGCTTCCTTGACGGCCTTTTTCTTGGCGACCTTGGCTTTTGGGGCGGCCTTCTTCTTTACTGCTTCCTTGACGGCCTTCTTCTTGGCGGCCTTTTTCTTGGCCATTCTCTTTCTCCTTTACGTGTGCGGCAGGCGCTTGGTCCCGCTCAATCGAGAACCCATCCAAGCTATCAGGGTGACAGGACCGCCGGACTTCACTGGATCACCTCCTCCCTCGGTGTCCGGCGCATATGCCAACTCCTTCGAATTGCCTAACCTTTGCCCAATGGTACATTAAGGAAAATGTACCATTGCTGAAACTAATTCGTCAAGCAGAAATTGTGCCATTCGCGACTGGGAAACAGGGTTGGTGAGCAACATTTCCCCAATCGCGGCAATTCGTTGTGATAACCTTGCTGAGGCATCTCTCACCGGGCCGAAAATTGACAGGCCGCAATGTGCAGTCTATCATAAACCGCCACCTTTCCAGAGTGGACCTCCTACTGTACATCCCGCCTTCCAGTCTGTTCCGCCCTCTGATATGATCGAACAGTGCCAAATCGCTTCAGTCGGCGCCGGAAATATGGGTGCCGCCCTGCTACGAGGAATCGTGTCGCATGAGCGCCTCCCTGCCAAAAACATTACGGTCTGCGACATCGATGAGACGGCGCTGGCGCCGCTGGCTGAACTGGGAATGGAAACCACCTCCGATCCGGAAGCGGCCATTGCCGACAAGCATATCATTCTGTTGGCTGTAAAGCCTCAGATCGCTCCCGGTTTGATCGACCGGCTTTCCCCCTCGATCACCCCGGCGCAGTTGTTGATCTCCATCATGGCGGGAGTAACCACGGCCGCCATCGAAGCGCGGTTGGAAGGGAACGTCGCCGTCGTTCGCTCCATGCCCCAACTGCTGGCTTTTGCCGGAGTCGCAGCAACTGCTATCTGCCCCGGAGCACACGCCGGAACAGGACAGCTGCTGCTCGCCAAGGAACTGTTCGACCAGGTTGGAACTACCGTCGTCGTCGAGGAGCATCAGATGGACGCGGTAACCGGGTTGTCCGGCAGCGGCCCCGCATACGTGTATTCAATTATAGAAGCACTCGTTGAGGGAGGGGTTTCGGTAGGCCTTCCAGGTGACGTCGCCACTACCCTTGCCGCCCAGACAGTTCTCGGAGCGGCTCATACAGTCCTCGAGACAGGAGAGAAACCTGCCGACCTGAGAGCTCGAGTCACCTCACCGAACGGCACAACGGTCGCCGGACTGCAGGCGCTCCGCGACAAGGGACTGGCAGACGCCCTGGTCAGCGCGGTGCAGGCCGCCACGGCTCGTTCCCGGGAGCTGGGTCGATGATCGCCGTCATCGACTACGGAATGGGCAACCTGCGCAGTGTGCAGAAGGCTTTCGAGTACCTCGGGTTCGATGCCGCCATCGTCGAACAGCCGGTCGAAGCGCGCGACGCCAGCCACCTCGTGTTGCCCGGAGACGCCGCATTCGGAGATGCCATGCGCAACCTGCGCGAGCGCGGTTGGGATGATTTCCTGCTGCGCGAGGTGGAAGCGGGAAAACCGTTTCTCGGTATCTGCGTCGGACTGCAGCTTATGTTCGCCGAGAGCGAGGAACGCGGCAGGCATCGCGGGCTGTCCATGCTGCCCGGACGCGTGGTGCGATTTCCGAGCGGTGAACGAGTGCCGCAAATCGGCTGGAACCAGATCGCCATTAAAAAAGAAGACGACCTGCTCGACGGCGTTGCCGAAGGCAGCTTTTTCTATTTCGTCCATTCGTACTACGTCGACTGCGAAGAATCGAGCGACTGCCTGGCGACGACGGACTACGGGTTGGACTATACCTCCATAGCCGCTCGCGAAAACATGTGGGGGGTGCAGTTCCATCCCGAAAAAAGCCAGCATGTCGGGTTGAGGCTGCTGCGCAACTTCGCAGCCGCCAACTGACCGATGCTGGCCAAGCGGATCATACCCTGCCTCGACGTAAAGGACGGCCGCAACGTTCGCGGGGTTAAGTTTTCCGCCGACCGGGACGCCGGCGATCCCGTCGAGCTGGCGACGCGCTACGACGCCGAAGGCGCCGACGAACTGGTCTTTTACGATATCACGGCGTCGGCTGACGGCCGCGCCATCGTGATGGACCTGGTGCAGCAGGTTTCCGAGCAGGTTTTCATCCCGCTCACCGTCGGCGGCGGTATCCGCACCTTCGCGGATGTACGAGAGATCCTCAAGTCGGGGGCCGACAAGGTATCGATCAACTCCGCCGCGGTTGAGAACCCCGACATCATCAACGAGAGCGCCGAGAGCTTCGGCAGTCAGTGCATCGTCGGGGCCATCGACGCCCTGCGCACCTCCGGAGGCGATCAGCCCACCTGGGAGATCTACGTCAACGGGGGGCGCAAAGCGACCGGGCTAGATGCCGTCGACTGGGTGAAGGAACTCGTCGACCGCGGCGCCGGAGAGCTCGTGCTCAACAGCATCGACGCAGACGGAACGCGCGAAGGGTACGACCTCGAGCTGAACCGCACCGTCGCCGGGCGCGTCGACGTCCCCATCGTCGCCTCGGGAGGTTGCGGCAACTGCGCGCATATCTACGAGGTGCTGACCGAGGGCAGGGCGTCTGCCGCCCTCGCCGCTTCTATCTTCCACTACGAAGAGTACAGCATTCCCGAAGTAAAGAGCTTTCTCGATGAGCGGGGCGTCCTGGTACGCGGCCCCCAGGTCCCTGACTGCCAGTGACTGACGTCGAATCTCTCGAGGAACAGAAAGCCGCGGCACCGGCAACAGGCCGCGAGCGCCTGCGGCGGGTCAAACGCCTGGTCGTCAAGATCGGCAGCAGCAGCCTTACCCGGGGCAGTTCCAGCCATCTCGACGGCAAGGTCATCAACCAACTGGCCGGCGACGTCGCCGCGCTTCACCGGCAGGGATTGGAGGTCGCGATCGTCTCTTCCGGCGCGGTGGCCGCCGGAATGGGCCGCCTCGGCCTGGGAGAGAGGCCGGGCCCCATCGCCGATCTGCAGGCAGCTGCGGCCATCGGACAGAGCTTGCTGATGAACCGCTACGAGGCGGCTTTCAAGCGCCACGGCATCGCCGTCGGCCAGGTGCTTCTCACTGCCGAGGACATCCTCGACGACCGCCGTCGCTACCTCAACCTTCGCAATACTTTCCGTTCCCTTTTCTCCTTCGGCGCCGTTCCGGTGATAAACGAAAACGACAGCGTCGCCGTCGCCGAGCTCAAGCTGACGATCGGTGAAAACGACTCCTTGGCGGCGTATGTCGCCAACCTCGTCCACGCCGAGCTGCTCGTGATTCTCTCCGACGTCGAGGGGCTGTTCCCTTCCTACGGGCGCGAAGGTCCTTGCGGAGAGGTTATCGCCGAGGTGGAGGAGGATACCGACATCGAGACCGTTGTCGGCACCTCGAGCAACCATCTCGGCCGCGGCGGAATGCATACCAAGATCCGCGCCGCGCGTCTGTTGATGAGGTGCGGAGAGATGACGGTGATCGCCCACGCCCGCAAGCACCGCCTGCCGGAGATCCTCGCGGGGCGGAAACTCGGCACGCTGTTCCTTCCCTCGCGCAAGCGCCTCCGCAGCCGCAAGCGCTGGATCGGATTCGCCTCACCCTGCAAGGGGAGCGTCGCCATCGACAGGGGGGCCGAGCGCGCCATCCGCGATCTGGGCAAGAGCCTGCTGGTCGCCGGCGTAATCGGCTGCAGCGGCGAGTTCAAGCCGGGCGACGTCATCCGGGTCGAGAACCGCGGCAAAGCGGAGGTCGCGCGCGGGCTGACTCGATACGACTCCGCGGAGATCGCCCGCGTACTGGGAAAGAGCTCCGCCGACGTGGAAGCGGTGCTGGGACGGCCCGCCATCGAGGTGATTCACCGGGACGATCTCGTGCTTTTCTAAGCGACTTGTATGAACCGCGGCAACGACAAGCTGGCGGCGCGATCCCACCGCAGGTGGAAACAGCTTTTGTTTCTCGCCCTCTTCGCTGGCGGCGTGTACATACTGGTCGCGGGAGAGAGCGGCTACCTGCAGGTGGAGGCGCGGCGCACCGAGCTGCAGCTACTCAGGAATGAGGTCAACGCGCTGCGCGCCCAGAACGACAGTCTGCGCACCCAGCTGGAACTGTTGCGGAGCGACATCGGATATCTCGAAAAAGTGGCGCGCGAGGAATACGGTATGAAGAAACCGGGAGAAGAGGTCTACCGCATCCCGGAAGAGACTGGAAAGGCCGAATAGAGAGTGGGAAGGCAGATCGTCAAGACACGGGCCGTCGTCGTCCGCACCCGGCGCATGGGAGAGACGAGCAAGTTGGTGACCCTCTACTCCGAGGAGTTCGGCAAGCTGAAGGTTACCGCGAAAGGGGCCCGCCGCCCGAAGAGCAAGTTCGGCGCTGCCCTCGAGGTGATGACGGAAATGCAGGCCGTCTGCTACATGCGGGAGGATCGCGAACTGCAGATCCTGAGCGAATGCGACGTCCTGCAGTCGTTCCCCGCCCTGCTGCGCGATTACCGGCGTCTGTCATTCGCCAGCGCAGCATGCGAGTCGGTCGACCGCATCACCATCGAGCAGGAGCCGAATCTGCGGCTCTACAGATGTCTGACCGGTGTACTTGCCGCTCTCGAGGAGGTGGAGCCGGAACAGATCGAGTCGCTGTTCTGGTACTTTCAGCTGCGCCTCGCCGAGGCGTTGGGGTACCGGCCCGAGCTCAGCGGCTGCGTTTCCTGCAACGCCGCGCTCTCCGGTTGCGAAGCACCCTACTTCAGCGCCGGACTCGGCGGCGGCCTGTGCGGCGACTGCCACCGCGCCGAGGCCGTCCCGGAGGATGACGGCTACCTCGCGGGAGGAGCAATAGACGGCGATACGCATGAAACTGCACGGGCGCGCTACTCCCGCAGCGGCGGTCACCGCGTCGCCGGAGACAGCCTCGGCTTTCTCGCGCGCCTGCAGAACATCCGCATGTATCGTAAAGAAGCGATTCCGCCGGAGCCTCCCGGATGCGGGGAGATACGCGCGATGCTCGGCGGTTTTCTCGAGTACCACGGGGGCGCGGGCGGCCGCCTGAAGGCCCTCGAATTCTTGCATTGAGGAATCGGCAGGTATGGAACAGGTAATGGAAAAGATCGTGTCCCTGTGCAAACGCAAAGGGTTCATTTTTCAGAGCTCCGAGATCTACGGCGGCCTCAACGGCTGCTGGGACTACGGTCCGCTCGGCGCCGAGCTGCTGCGCAACGTCAAGGAATCGTGGTGGCGGGCGATGACCTATCGCGAGGACGTCGAGGGTATAGACGCCAGCATTCTGATGCACCCGCGGGTATGGGAGGCTTCCGGGCACGTCGACGGTTTTCACGACCCTCTCGTCGAAGACAAGAAAACCCACGAGCGTTTCCGTCTCGATCACGTTCTCGAGGAGAACGGCGTCGACCCCACCGGCTGGAGCTTCGAGGAGATGTCGGCGAAGCTCGCCGAGCTCGGCCTGAGAAGCCCGAGGGGAAACGAGCTCTCCGAGCCGCGCCATTTCAACCTGATGTTCAAGACCCACGTCGGCCCCGTTGAGGACGATGCCTCCGTCACCTACCTGCGGCCGGAAACCGCGCAGGGGATCTTCGTCAACTTCCTCAACGTGCAGACCGCAATGCGCCAGAAACTGCCTTTCGGCATCGCCCAGATCGGCAAGTCGTTTCGCAACGAGATCAACACCAGGAATTTCTTGTTCCGCGTGCGGGAATTCGAGCAGATGGAGATGCAGTACTTCGTCCAGCCGGGAACCGAGGACGTATGGTTCGAGTACTGGAAGGAGCAGCGCTGGAAGTGGTTCGTCGAGCTCGGGATCCCGGAGGCGCGAATGCGCTGGCATGAACATGTCGGCGCCGAGCTCGCCCATTACGCCAGTGCGGCATTCGACATCCAGTACGAGTTTCCATTCGGGTGGGGGGAAATCGAAGGGGTCCACAACCGAGGGCAGTTCGACCTCGGCCGGCACGAGGAGTTCTCGGGAAAGGCCCTGCGCTACTTCAACGAGGAATCGCGCGAGAAGGTATTGCCGGCGGTGGTGGAAACCGCGGTCGGCGCCACCCGTTCCGCTATGATGTGCCTGGTCAACGCCTACAGCGAAGAGGAGGTCAGGGGCGACAGACGTGTGGTGATGCGCTTCCACCCGAAAATCGCCCCGATCAAGGCAGCCGTCCTGCCCCTGGTAAAGCGGGACGGCATGCCGGACGTGGCGCGCCGGATCGTCGAAGACCTGCGTTCCGAGTTTCGCGTTTTCTACGACGAGGGGGGGGCTATCGGGCGCCGCTATCGCCGCATGGACGAAGTCGGCACCCCGTTCTGCCTGACCGTCGATTCGCAGACCCTCGAAGACGGAACGGTCACCCTTCGGGAACGGGATTCCATGGAACAGGACCGCGTTGCCATGGACAGCCTCGGCGCTGAAATCGCCCACCGAACCGCCAGCTGGAGGCACCCGGATCCGGGCTCGAGCCAGCCCTCCTTATCTTGACCCCCTAGAGGCCCAAACCTATATTTCCGAATTCAACCAATTACCAACGTTCCGCTCGGGGCGTTGGTAATTTTAGTTGGAGGCAAAAAACAGCAGGTCGCAAGCGGGAGTGGCGGAACTGGCAGACGCGCCAGATTTAGGATCTGGTGCCCTAACGGGCTTGGGGGTTCGAGTCCCCCCTTCCGCACGGAAAACACTCCACCCCACGAACTGCGCGGCCCAAACCAAAGTCGCGCCGCTGCCCCTCATTCATCTTTGCCGAACCATCCACGGAACCGGTTTTTTTAACTAAATCCACATAAACTTCAAGGTCCCCCTTGTCGGAAGTCAGAACCAACGTAATCGAAAAAGGGCAGTGGGAACGCGAGCTTGAGGTCGAGGTCCCGGCCGAACGCATCGACTCGGAAGTGGCCACCGCCGTCCGCAAGTACCGCAAAAGGCTCGAAATCCCCGGGTTTCGCAAAGGCAAGGTGCCTATGCGCGTCATCGAGTCGCGATACGGCGCATCGATTCGCCACGACGTGGTCACCCGCCTGCTTCCGGACCTGGTGCACGAGGCCGCACAGGCGGCCGACATCGTGCCGGCCAGCACCCCGACGATCTCCATGGATCAACACGAGCCCGGAAAGCCTCTCACTTTCAAGGCCACCATGGACATCTGGCCGCAGATCGATGTCGAGAACTACGAAGGGCTCGCGGTTTCCAGGATGACCCACGGGGTCGGCGACGAGGAGGTCAACGGCGAGCTCGACAAGCTGCGGCAGCGTAACGCCACCGAGATGTCGGTGGAGCGGTCTCTCGAAAAGGGGGACGTGCTCATTGCCGACCTGCAGGGGGTCACCGAGGAGGGAGTGGCCCTGGTCGGCGACCGCTACGAGGAGCGGTATTTCCTCATCGGCTCCGACGACGCCCCGAGCCCGCAGTTCGAAGAGGCTCTCATCGGGATCCGCGCCGGCGAAGAACGGCGCGTCGACTTCTCCTACCGGGAGGATCTGCCCAATCAGGATCTCGCCGGACAGAAGCGGTCTTTCAACGTAACCGCCAGGGAGGTCCGGGAGCGCACCCTTCCCGAGCTGGACGACGAGTTAGCCAAGGACCTCGGGGACCGGTTCGACAGTCTCGAGGCGCTGCGCGAGTACCTGCGCGGGCAGCTTCAGGAAACCTGGAATTCCCTGGCGCGGCGAAAGGAGAGGAGCGATCTGATCGACGGCCTCATCAGGGGCAACCCGTTCGACCTGCCGGACCGTCTGGTAGAGAGCTATATCGAGAGAATGAAGGAGGAACGGGAGGCCGAACACGAACATCACGATGAACATGAAGAACATCCCGAGATTACAGGCGAGGAGCGGACCGCCATTATCAGGAACCTGAAGACTTCACTGCTGCTGGATGGGTTGAGAAAGAAGCTGAACCTCGAGGTCACCGAGGAAGAGACCGCCGATTTCTTCGAAGAACGGGCGCAACAGCTCGGATTTAAGGCGGCCGACCTGAAAAGATCCCCCCGAGCCGACGATGTCAGGCGGGAGTTGGAGAACGAAAAGATATTCGAGTACCTTGGCGAACGCGCCGAAATACGCGAGGAGTCGATATAGTGTCCCTGATACCCATGGTGATAGAGCAGACGGGCAGAGGCGAACGCTCGTATGACATCTACTCCCGCCTGCTCAAGGAGCGCATCATCTTCATCGGTACGCCGATAGGGGACGGGATCGCCAACCTCGCCATCGCCCAGATGCTGTTTCTCGCTTCCGAAGATCCCAAGCGGGACATCTCGCTGTACATCAACAGCCCGGGTGGATCGGTGACCGCGGGGATGGCGGTATTCGACACCATGCAGTACGTCCAGCCCGACATCGCCACGATCTGCATGGGCCAGGCCTCGAGCATGTCGGCCGTGCTCCTGGCCGGCGGCGCCAGGGGGAAGCGCCAGAGCCTGCCCAATGCGCGCATTCTACTCCATCAGCCGATGGGGGGCATCGGCGGCCAGGCCTCCGACATGGAGATCCACGCTCGCGAGATTATCGAGATTCGCGAGCAGATCAACGACATTCTCGCCGACTGCACCGGCAAGGATCTCGGGACGATACGCAGGGACACGGAACGGGACTTCTACATGAGCCCCGACGAAGCGCTCGAGTACGGACTCATCGACGAGATCATCCAACCAACCGGAATCGCCCAGTCTGCAGAAGCGGCCGGCTGACACCCCGTTCAAACAGCTGAAACAGAGTGAAACGCCGTCCTCCTTCCAAGACCGACCCGAAATGCTCCTTCTGCGCCCGCGGAGCCTCCCAGGTCGAAAAGATCATTACCGGTCCGTCCGTGCACATCTGCAACGAGTGCGTGAAGCTCTGCAACGAGGTGCTGGCGGAAAACAGGAAGCAGACGCCTTGGGAAACCGGAGCCCTGCCCAAACCGCTCGACATCAAATCGTTTCTCGACGACTACGTCATCGGGCAGGACCGGGCCAAGAAGATCCTTTCGGTGGCTGTGTACAACCACTACAAGCGCATCCGGTCCAACGTCTCCCTCGACGAGGTCGAGCTCGAGAAGAGCAACATCATTCTCGTCGGGCCCACCGGTACCGGGAAAACATTGCTGGCCCAGACCCTGGCGAAGGTGCTTCAGGTGCCGTTCTCCATAGCCGACGCCACCATCCTGACCGAAGCCGGGTACGTCGGCGAAGACGTCGAGAACATCCTCGTCGGACTGCTGCAGGCCGCCGACTACGACGTCGCGCGCGCCGAGAAGGGGATCGTCTACCTCGACGAGGTCGACAAGATCGCGCGCAAGTCCGCCACCCCTGCGGTGAGCCGCGACGTATCGGGGGAAGGAGTGCAGCAGGCCCTCCTGAAAATCCTCGAAGGCACGGTCGCCAACATCCCGCCGAAGGGAGGGCGCAAGCATCCAGAGCAGTCGATGATCCAGATCAACACCGGCAACATCCTCTTCATTTGCGGAGGCGCCTTCGAGGGGCTGGAGAAGATCATCTCCCATCGCGTGGGACGCCGCACCCTCGGATTCGGCGCCGCGGACGATTCGGAAACCCACGATACCGATCCGATGGCGGTGCTGAGCGAGGTCCAGCCCGAGGACCTGCTGGCGTACGGGCTGATTCCGGAGTACGTGGGACGCGTCCCGGTGGTTACCACCATGGACCCGCTCACCGAGGAAGACCTGTTCCGGATCCTGACGGAACCGAAGAACGCCATCGTCAGGCAGGTATGCAGGCTGTTCGAGATCGACGGGGTCACCCTCGATTTTACCGAAGAGGCGCTGCATACGGTCGTGGACCTGACGGTCAGGAAGAGTACCGGGGCTCGCGGTTTGCGCTCGGTGCTCGAGCAGTCGATGATGGATATCATGTACGACACCCCCTCCCGCGACAACGTCGGAGAGCTCGTCGTGACGTCCGAGATGATCCTGAAAGGGGTCGAAAACATCGACGACGAAAACGAAATAATGCGCCAGCGGGCATGACCGGGACCCGGCCCCACAGGCTATGCAGATCCAGAGCGCGGAGTTCGTCATCGGGGCCGCCGATGCGGCCGATACACCTTCGGACGGGCTCCCGGACATCGCCTTCTCCGGCCGCTCCAACGTCGGCAAATCCTCGCTGATCAACCGGCTCCTCCAGCGCCGGAAACTGGCGCAGACGAGCTCCACCCCCGGAAAAACCCGGCAGCTCAACTACTACCTCGTAAATCGCCGGTTCTACCTCGTCGATCTTCCGGGGTACGGGTACGTTCAGGGGGGGAGGACGCTGAGGAGCCAGTTGGGGCGGTTGACGGACTCCTACCTGAACACGCGGGAGGTGCTGAAGGCGGTGGTCCAGCTGATCGACATACGGCGCGGACCGGGAGAGCTGGATCTGCTGATGGCCGACTGGCTGAGCAGCCGTCGCATTCCCTGTCTGGTCGCCTTCGCCAAGGTGGACAAGCTGTCGCGCAGCCAACACAACCGGCAGCTGCAACAGGTCGCCGACGGGGGAAAGCTCGCCGGCGCGTCGTTCGTATCGTTTTCGGCCGTCAGCGGAGAAGGCCGCGACGACATCTGGAAATGGATTCTCGATACCCTGGAGGAGCGCGAAAGCACGCCCGTCGAGACTTGGTGATGAAAGTCCTAATCAGCGACCCCATGGATCCCGGCTGCGTCGATCTGCTGGCGCGCTTTCCGGGGATTTCGGTCGAGGTGCGCACCGACCTGACGCCCGCAGGGCTCCTCGAAGCGATCGGCGACTACGAGGGGCTGATCGTGCGTTCGAGCACCAAGGTCACCGAGGAGGTGATTGGCGCGGGCAATCGTCTGCGGGTGATCGGCCGCGCCGGCGCCGGGGTCGACAACATCGACGTCGCCGCGGCGAGCCGCCGCGGGATCGTGGTGATGAACACCCCCGGGGGCAACTCGACCTCTACCGCCGAGCACTGCTTCGGGCTGCTCCTGGCGCTTGCACGGCAGATTCCCGGGGCGTCGGCATCGGTACGCACCGGCCGTTGGGAACGCACCCGCTTCACCGGGGTCGAGCTCGCCGGAAAGACCCTCGGCATCGTCGGTCTCGGCAAGGTCGGCCGCGAGGTGGCGCATCGGGCCGGTGCCTTTCACATGCGCGTTCTCGGGCACGATCCCTACGTCTCGGCCGAGGCCGCCCTTTCGCACGGCGCCCAGCTGGTACCCCTCGAACAGCTCTACGCAGAGTCGGATTTCATCAGCATCCACCTTCATCTGACCGACCAGACGCGGCACTACCTTTCCCGGGAACAGATCGCTTCCTGCAAGGATGGCGTGCGCATCATCAACTGCGCTCGCGGCGGCATCGTCGACGAAGAGGCCCTGCTCGAGGGCCTGAACTCCGGCAAGGTCGCCGGGGCCGCCCTCGACGTGCTCGAGCAGGAACCCCCCGGCGAGGAGAACGAGCTGGTTTTCCACGATTCCGTCGTCTGCACCCCCCATATCGGGGCCTCTACCGAGGAAGCACAGGCGAGCGTGGCGCTGCAGGTAGCGGAACAGGTCGGCGAGACGTTGACCGACATGCCGGTCCGCAACGCCGTCAACCTTCCCGATGTCGAGCCGGAGGTGTACCGGACGCTGCAACCCTACCTAGATCTCGCCGAGCGCATGGGGCGGATTCAGGCGCAGCTCGGAACCGGACAGCTGGAGCGGATCACCGTGGAGTATCACGGCGAAGTCACCAACCACCCGACCTCGCCGATCACCGCGGCGGTCCTCAAGGGCCTCATGGAGACGATTTCCGACGAGATCGTCAACTTCGTCAACGCCCCGATCTTCGCCCAGGAACGAGGCCTCTCGGTCGACGAGCTGAAGAGCAGCGAGCCGGAGGACTTCGCCAGCATGATCACAGTCGTCTACCACGCCGGCAGCGAACGGGTGCTGTCAGGGACGATTTTCGGCAAGAGCGACCCGCGCATCGTGCGCCTCGACGACTACCACTTCGACGCCGTCCCGGAAGGAAACATGCTTTTCTACATCAACGAGGACATCCCCGGTGTCATCGGGCGCGTCGGCACCATCATGGGGTCCCATGGGGTCAACATCGCGCAGATGTCCTGCGGCCGGCAGCAGGTCGGCGGGCGCGCCCTGACCATCCTCAACGTCGACAGCAGGATACCGGACGCCGTGCTCGACGAGCTGCTGGCCAGCGACCAGGTCAAGTGGGCGACCCGGGTCAGCCTGTGAGAGGCAGGTAGGGGAGCGGCCATGCCGACCAAAGTGGTTCTCGGCGCCCAGTGGGGGGACGAGGGAAAGGCCAAGGTCGTCGACTATCTGACCGACGAAGCGGACTGCGTGGTGCGCTACCAGGGGGGCGCCAACGCCGGGCACACAGTCAAGGTGGGGGACGATGTCTTCATCTTTCACGTCATTCCCGCCGGAATCCTGCACCCCGGCAAGACCTGCGTCATCGGCAACGGGGTGGTGCTCGACCCCGAGGCGCTGCTGCAGGAGCTCGACGAGCTGGCCGGGCGCGGCATCTCCGTCGACGGGCGCCTGTTCATCAGCGCCACCGCCCATCTCGTGATGTCGTATCACAAGGTGCTCGAAAAGGCCGGGGAGGAGAGCCGTGGAAACGAAAAACTCGGCACGACCCTGCGCGGCATCGGCCCCGCCTACCGCGACAAGGTCGAAAGGGTCCACGGCCTCAGGGTGATCGACCTGCTCGACGCCGGACCCCTGCGCGAGAAGCTGACCGGCACGGTCAGTGCCAAGAACCGGATCCTCACCCGCATCTACGGGCTGGAGCCTCTCGACGAAGCCGCCATCGTCGATGCCTGCCTGGCCAGCGCCGAGCGCCTGCGCCCCTTCGTGACCGATACGTCGGTGCTGCTCAACAACATGCTCGACGACGGCAGGACGGTGCTGTTCGAGGGGGCCCAGGGCACCCTCCTCGACATCGACCACGGCACCTACCCGTTCGTCACCTCGTCGAACACGACCGCGGGAGGCGCCTGCACCGGCACCGGCATCGGGCCGACGCGCATAGACGAGGTTATCGGAGTCACCAAGGCGTACACGACCCGGGTCGGCAACGGTCCCTTCCCGACGGAGCTGCTCGGAAAAGAGGGGGACCGCATTCGCGAGCTCGGCCGTGAATACGGCGCGACCACCGGCCGGCCGCGGCGCTGCGGCTGGTTCGACGCGACGATCCTGCGGCGGGCACGCCTCGTCAACGGCCTGACGAGCCTGGCAATTACCCGGCTCGACATCCTCGACACGGTCGACCGGCTGAAGCTGTGCACGGGGTACCGGCTCGAAGGGGAGACGGTCGAGGAGTTCCCGATGGATTCCCGCGTGCTCGAGCGCTGCACCCCGATCTACGAGGAACTGCCCGGGTGGTGCACGCCGACCACCGATGCCCGCAGGATCGAGGAGCTTCCCGAGGAGGCGCGCCGCTACGTCGGGCGCATCAGCGAGCTCACCGGCGCCCCGGTGTCGCTGATTTCGGTCGGGGCCGACCGCGACGCCACGATTGCAGGCGGCGGTCTGGGGGCCGGACGGTGAAGCCGCTTCCCGAGCGCTGCCTGATGGACCTCGCCCACCGCGGCCGGATGCCCCATTTCGCGGAGCTCCGGCGGCGTCAAACTCCTCCGCAGAGCGCCTGCCCTTGCTTCTGAAGCCCCGCACATCACCGGCTCGGAAGTGCGCGGCGTTCCGCGGCGCCATCGCTGGAAAGACCGTCGTCATGCCGGGAGTGTTCAACGCGCCCGTGGCCATGCTCGCCGAGCGCACCGGGTTCGAGGCGCTCTACATCTCCGGAGCGGGGCTTATCAACGGCACCGCGGGCTACCCCGACATCGGGCTGCTGGGCATGGAGGAGGTGGTTCGCGAAGCCGCGTACATCGCCCAGGCGGTCGAGGTTCCGGCGATCTGCGACGCCGACACCGGGTTCGGAGAGGCCCTGCAGGTAATGCGGGCCGTCCAGGCCTTCGAGCGCGCAGGCCTCGCCGGCGTCCACCTCGAGGACCAGCAGGCCCCCAAGCGCTGCGGCCATCTCGAGGGCAAGACCCTGATCTCCACGGAGGAGATGCAGCGCAAGCTCGCCGCCGCCGCGGCGGCGCGGGAGAACCCGGATTTCACCCTGATCGCCCGCTGCGACGCGCGCGCCGTCGAGGGGTTCGACGCCGCGGTCGAGCGAGGGCTGCGCTACCTCGAGTCCGGGGCCGACGCGGTCTTCATCGAGGCCCTCGAAACGGAGGATGAATTCGGGCGCTACGCCGAGCTCGTGCAGGCGCCCCTCCTGGCCAACATGACCGAGTTCGGGAAAACGCCCGACCTCACCGCGCAGCAGTTCAGCGACCTCGGCTATCGCATGGTGATCTTCCCGATGACGGCTTTCCGCGTCATGATGAAAGCGGTCGAAGGGGTGCTCACCGAGCTGATGGAGCGGGGGACGCCGAGAGCCCTCAAGGATCGCATGCAGACGCGCGGGGAGCTCTACGACCTGCTGCGCTACGACGAGTACCGGGAAACGGACGCCGCGCTGGCCGGGGCGTACCCGGACAAACAATCGGAGGAACGCTGATCGATGTCTGAAAAGCCAGCCTACAGTCCCGGTCTCGAGGGGGTGATCGGCGGCGAATCCGCGATCTCCCGGATCGACGTGGAGCGCAACCGCCTGATCATCCGCGGATACGACCTCGTCGCCCTGACGGAAGGGGCGAGCTACGAGGAGGTCGCCTACCTGCTGCTCCACGGAGACCTGCCGACCGCGGAACAGCTCCACCGCTTCAGCGCCGCCCTGGCCGCCGAACGCACTGTCCCCGGGCAGGTCGCGGAGATCCTGGCGCAGGCGCCGCCGGACGCCCACCCGATGACCCTGCTGCGCACCGGCGTCTCGGCACTGGCACTGCACGACCCCGACGCCGGAGACAACAGCCGCGAGGCCAACATCCGCAAGGCGGCGCGGATCATCGCCAAGACCCCCACCCTGATCGCCGCGGGCTACCGCCTGGGCCGGGGGGAGGATCCGGTGGCCCCGGACGATACCTTCGGGCACGCGGAGAATCTGCTGTACATGCTGAGGGGCAGCGCCCCGGCCGGGCACGAAACCTCGGCGATGGACGTATCGCTGATCCTCTACGCCGAGCACGGGTACAACGCCTCGGCTTTCGCAGCGCGGGTGACCGCTTCGACCTTGAGCGATCTGCACGCCGCCGTGACCAGCGGGATCGGCGCCCTCGCCGGAGCCCTGCACGGCGGCGCCAACGAGCAGGCCATGGCAATGCTGCTCGAGATCGGCGACCCTTCGAAAGCGGAGCAGTGGGTGCTCGATGCCCTCGCTGAGAAGAAGAAGATCATGGGCTTCGGCCACCGCGAGTACAAGTCGGGGGACTCGCGCGTCCCCTCGATGAAGCAGGTGGCGCGCGCAATCTCCGCGGCGACCGGAGAATCGAAGTGGGTCGAGATGGGGGAAACAGTCGAGACCACGATGATCCGCGAGAAGGGGATTCACCCCAACGTCGATTTCCCCTGCGGCTACACCTACTACATGATGGGGATTCCGATTCCCCTGTTCACGCCGATCTTCGTCGCCAGCCGCATCGCCGGCTGGGCCGCCCACGTCATCGAGCAGCACGAGAACAACCGCCTGATCCGCCCCGGACACATATACACCGGGGAGGAGCCGAGGCCGTTCGTGCCGCTGGACGAGCGCTAGTCGTCTGCGGGCGGCTGATTATCCGGTATCCGACCGCGGCGTCCGGTCTCCGGGCGTTTCTCAGCTCACCGTCACTCCCTTACGGCTCGCCCAGGGCTCCTGTTCGGAACTCGGATTAACGGGGCAGGCTGGGGATTGCGCGCGCAATCCCCCGTGAATCCAGCCGCCGCTGCATCTCGAAGGGTAATCGCGGATCAACCCAAGCCAGTTCATCTGTGCGATTCCCCTCAATCCCGGCTTACCTCGGTGCTTCGCTCGCCGTATACCCCCGATACGACTCGCTCAGACACCTTGCGAGCGGTCGCATCGGCGAAAGGACGCAGTTGGTCCGCCCTCGCCGTACGCTTGATCTCCGCGCACAGGGGCTAGCGGCTCTCGCGCCGCCTCCGCTCCAGCAGGTCCCGCCGCAGCAGGAGCAGGAAAGCCTGCATCTCCTCGCTCCTGTAATCGGCGTACGTCCACGGCTGCCCGCGGTAGCGTCCGCGCTCGAATAGCAGGGTGATCTCGGCGTACAGTCCAGGTGCGACGGCGATGCGATGGCGGCCGTACTTGGCGGTCGCCAGCACCAGGGAGCCCTCCGACAGAAGCCCGGGATCGATGTTGGCGCACCGACGCCGGCCTCCGCTGCCGTCTTCCACCGCCAGGCGGCGCTCTATCTCCATGGTGCGCTCCTTCAGCTGCGCCAGTCGGTGGGGAGGCACCAGGTCCGCAAAGGCGAGGATCTGCTTGCAGAGCTCCCCGCCCATTTCCCTCTCGTAGTAGCTGGTGTAGTCGAACCGGTAGACGGGACCCCGGGGGCCGAGGGGACCGACCTCCTTCTCGAGGTCCGCGGCGACGCCGTCGAGAAGCGGGCGCCGGGCCATGACCGCGCACAGCGCCAGCACAGGGCGCTCCGGTTCTACCGCGAGGGGCATGGTCCAGGCTCTCCTCCGGCGCGTTTGACGATCCGCGGCAGAGGATTACTGTACGGCCATCCACCACCGCTCATCCGCAACCCACGGACCTTTCCATGACCACCGTATCCCGGCAAACCCTCGACAAGCTCCAGCTTCCGAGCACCGCCACCCTGACCTCTGTGCTGAAAGCGCACGGCCTCGGCAACACCTACATGCAGGGAGTCGAACCACTGCCCAATATGAAAATGGCCGGGCCGGCGTACACGCTGCGCTACATCCCGGCGCGGGAAGATCTCGACTCCGGCGAGGTCGACAACCTGACCGACCCGCAGCGCGTCGGCATAGAGCAGCTGGCGGCCGGCGAGGTGTTCGTCATCGACGCCCGCGGCGAGACCTCGGCAGGTACCATGGGCAACATCCTGGCGACGCGGATCCACGCCAGGGGCGGGGCCGGCATCGTCACCGACGGCGCCTACAGGGATTCCCCGGCGATCGCCGAAATCGGCATCCCCGCGTTCGCCGCGGCGATGAACGCCCACAGCAACAAGACCGTTCACCATCCCAGCGAGATCCAGGTGCCGATCGCCTGCGGCGGCGTCGCCGTGTTTCCCGGCGACATCGTCGTCGGGGACAGCGAGGGAGTGGTCGTCATCCCGCGGCATCTCGCCGACACCGTGGCCTTGGCAGCGGGGGAGATGGAAGAGAGAGAGGATTTCATTCTCGAGCGCATCCGCTCCGGGGCGAGCATCGTCGGCAACTACCCCCCGGACGAGCAGACCCTCGCCGAGTTCGAGGAGTGGAAGCGGCGGCGGCAGCAGTGAGCCGGGGAAGTCAGGCAACCAGCATGGCGGCGCCGAAAACCCCGGCGCTGTCCCCGAGCTGGTTGCGGACAATCCGCGTCTCGCAGCGGTCGTTGAACATCCACTGCGCCAGCCGGCCGGGACCCTCGCTGTAGAGCAGATCGACGTTGCTGACGCCTCCCCCCAGAACGACGGCGTGGGGGTCGAGGAGGTTGACGACCACCGCCAGCGCCCTGCCGAAGTAATCGAGCAGGCGCTCGACCGTGGCCGAGGCGTTCCGGTCCGAGTTCATCCGATGGAGATCGACGATTTCGGCCAGGGTGCGGCGGCGCCCGGCCGCCTGCTCGTAGAAGCGCTCGAGGTGCGGCCCCGACAGGAAGGTCTCGACACAGCCGCGGCGGCCGCAGTAGCAGTCCTGCCCGGAGGCGTCGAGGAGGTTGTGCCCCCACTCCCCGGCGATTCCCTGGCAGCCGTAGAGGACGCGGCCGTCGACCACGACGCCTCCGCCGACACCGGTCCCCATGATGACGCCGAAAACCGTCTCCGCCCCCCTGCCGGCTCCAAGGTTCGCCTCGGCGAGGGCAAAGCAGTTGGCGTCGTTGGCGAGGACGACATCGAGGCTGAGTTCCTTTTCCAGGTCGGCGCGCAGCGGCTCGCCGATCAGGCAGGTGGTGTTGCTGTTCTTGATCCGCCCGGTTTCCGGATCGAGGACCCCAGGCGTTCCGATGCCCAGGGCCCGGGGGGCCTCGCCGACCTCCGACTTCATCGCCTCGACCAGCTCGCAGATGCGGCGGCGCACCTGGGAGTAGCCCCCCTCGGCCCCGGTCGCCACGCGCAGGCGGCACAGCGGCTCGGCCGAGTCGCGGGAGGGCAGCACCACGCCCTCGATCTTCGTTCCCCCGAGGTCGATGCCCCAGACCAGGTCAGCCATGGCTCATCCTCCTGCCGCCCCGGTAAGCGGCTCCTCCTCGATGACCCGCATCTGCATCCACTTTCCCTGCCGGAAGCGCCAGTAGAAGATGCCCGACGCGGTGATGATGTAGGCGCACAGGAAGCCCCACAGGACGTACAGGTTGGCATCGAAAAGGGCGTGCGCCGCGTACGCCGGTATGAGCATGACGAACCAGCCCGCGGCGAGAGCGGCGAACAGGATGAAGCGGGTGTCGCCGGCCCCTTTGAGAGCCGCGGTGAAAATTATGTAGCCGGCGTCGAAAAGGCAGTACAGGGCGACGATGTTGAGCAGCAGAAGCGCCATCTCCCTGGCGGCCTCGAAGTCCTCGCCGGACGCCCCGAGGCCGTACGGCATCAGGAACCACTGCGGGACCAGGAAATAGGCGAGCGCCATGCTTCCCATGTACAGCTGGGCGAGGTGAAGGCCGGACCAGGTTGCATAGGCCGCGGCTTCCGGCCGGTTCTGTCCGAGCCGCTGTCCCACCATCGTCGACACGGCGATGCCGGCGCCGATGAGAGGCATGAAAGCCAGGGCATTGATGTTGAAGGCGAGGTTCGTCGCGGTGAGCTCGAGAATCCCGGCGCGGCCCACGATGAGGATGAAGAGCGAGAACGACATCATGTCGAACATGAAGTTGACGCCGTTGGGGCCGCCGAACCGCAGCAGGCGGCCGAACAGCTCGCGGTCGAAACGCCAGCCGGAAAGGGTAGCGAACTCGCGCCGGTACCTCGACTGCAACAGCAGTGCGCAGAAAACCAGGGCGGCGAACACCTCGGCGAGATTGGTCGCCCAGGCGGCGCCGCGAATCCCCCAGGCCGGCAGGCCCCACTTGCCGAAGATCAGGCCGTAGTCGAGAACGATGTTAACCGCGGTCGCGGCGACGTTGACGTTGAACACCATCCAGGTCCTGCCGCGGCCGCTGTAGAAACAGGACAGGGCGGTCGACAGGATCAGCGGCGGATGCCCGAAACAGAGGATGCTGAAGTAGGTCACCTCCCGTTCGCGGATCGACGGCTCGTGGCCGATGAGGTCGAAGATCGGTTGGGCCAGGAGGATGAGGATGCAGGCCGCGACAGCGCTGATGAGGGCGAGGTACCCGCCCTGCCAGAGCGCCGGACCGACGCGCCGGCGCCGTCCGGCGCCGTTGTACTGGGCGACGAAGGTGTTGACGTACGACGCGATGCCGATGAAAAAGCTGGCGAAGACGAAGTTCGTCATACCGCCGGGCAGCGCGGCAGCCATGGCCTCCGTCGAGTACCAGGTCAGGAACATGCGGTCGACGAAGTGCTGGACACTCCAGGCCGCGGTGCTGAGAACCAGCGGAAACGCTATGACGAGGAACTCGCGGTAGCCGCCGTCGGCGCGCCAGCGCTCGACAAGGTAGTTGATCAACGGTCTGGCCCTTGAACGCCTTGTTCGGGGGGGCAGCCGCTTTCTTGCAGGAAGGGGATGGTTTCGTAGTTTCTGCGGCCTGCGACAGGCGTTCCAGGCAATAGCGGCAAATCGTTTAATCTAATCCATCCCCCCTGTTTTCCCATGGGCAAGAAGAAGAAGGCGGCCAAGAGCACGGAGCGGTCCGCCTTCGGTCTCACGATCCTCAAGAAATCCCACCCCCGGGTGCGGGCCCTGGGCAAGGAGAACGAGCCGGAAATCCACGGGGACCGGTTCTGGAAGACCAGCTTCCTGGTTATGGACTACCTGCAGCGCCAGGGCCTGCCGCAGCAGGCGAAGGTGATGGAGCTAGGCTGCGGCTGGGGGCTGGCCGGCATCTTCTGCGCCAGGGAGTTCGGCGCCAGCGTCACCGGCGTCGACGCCGATCCCAACGTCTTCCCCTACATGCACCTCCACGCCGAGATCAACGGCGTCGACCTGTCGCACCGGAGATCGCGCTTCGAGAACCTCACCAAAAAGCAGATGGAAGGGTACGACCTGATGATCGGCGTCGAGATCTGCTTCTGGGACGAGCTGATCGACCCGCTCTACAAGGTGATTCGCAAGGCGTTGAAGGCCGGGGTGCAGCAGGTGATCATCGCCG
This sequence comes from Candidatus Latescibacterota bacterium, assembly GCA_965223905.1. Classification (GTDB taxonomy): domain Bacteria; phylum Latescibacterota; class UBA2968; order UBA8231; family UBA8231; genus CBDCXV01. The sequence continues at coordinate 134,275 of CBDCXV010000009.1, read as the reverse complement.
ACCCGGGGAGGCCTCCGTTCGACGAGGTATGCGAGAGGGCCGAGAAGAAGCTCGGCGGCGAGATCAAGGAGTGGTCGGTCAAGAAACCGAAGGCGCACGGCTGGCTGCTGATAATCGGAAGCCTGCCGGTGAAAGGCTCCTCCCTGCGCCTCCCCTGATCATCCTGACGGTACCTGCCCCCTGGTGCCCGCGCGCAATTCCGCGTGAATTCGGCCGCGGCTGCATCTCGAGGAAAAAACCGCGGTTCAATCCAACCCCGTTCATCTGTGCGATTCTTCCCTCAATCCCGTCTCCCAAGCGTTGCCTTCGCTCGCCACCAGGCCGCGTGATTCGGTCAGCCGATCCCCGGCTCGCCGCGGATCTTCCTCGCGGCCCCGTCGCGGCCTCCTCGTCTCTCCAATGCGGACCACCCCGGTGAGGCATGCTGCCGTCAGCCGGGGCAGATCTCAGAACCAGTTCGCCTTGTCGACGACGTTGGCCAGCTCCTCGCCGCGGGCGAAGCGGCGGCAGTTCTCGACCTGCAGCTGGAGGCGGCGCTCCTCCAGGTAGGGCCCGGACCCCGCGGTGTGCGGAGTCATCAGGAAATTCGGCGCCTTCCACAGCCTGTGGCCCGGCGGCAGCGGCTCGATCTCGAAGACGTCCAGCGCCGCCCCTCCTATCCTCCCCTCGTAGAGGGCGTCTGCGAGGTCGTCGAGGACGACGTTCGAACCCCGTCCTATGTTGATGAGAATGCCGCTCGTCTTCATGTGCGCGAGCCGCTTCCCGTCGATGAGCCGCTCCATCTGCGGCGTCTGCGGTGCCGTCATGATGACGAAATCCCCGCGGCCGAGCTGCTCGTCGAGCACCTCCGGGGTGTACAGCTCCTGGACCCCCTCGGGCGCGGACGGAACTCGCGGATCGATGCCGACCACGTGCATGCCGAAGTGGGCGCAGTGGCGGGCCGCTTCGGAACCGATGCCGCCGACCCCGATGATGACCGCGGTGGCGCCGGGCAGGTGAATGGACGTACCCCCTTCTCCACCGGGACCCCATTCACCCCGCTGCTGCGCCGGCAGGTAGACGTGCAGGTGGCGGGCGAACGCCAGCACGAAAGCCATGATGTGGACGCCTATGTGGTCGGAGTAGATGCCGCGCATGTTGGTGACTACGACGTCGCTGGCGACCAGCTCGGGAAAGTAGAAGCTCGGGTTGGGGCCGGCAGCCGGCGCCGCCAGCCACTTCAGGCCATGAGTTGCGGCCAGCAGCTCGGGATCCAGGGTTCCGAACGCCGCCGGCGCATCGGCCAGCTCCTCGAGCGCCTGGGCGCGGTCCTCGCAGACGACGACGTTCGCTTCGGGAACGGCCGTCTCGATTCTGGCGGCCATGCGGAAGTCGCCGGAAGGGGGTAGAAGCACGAATTTGAATGACATGGATCGACCTTTCGACAGAATCATTTGAGTCAGGGACGCGGTTTATTACCGCAAACCGCTTCGCCTGTCAAACTTCAATAGCACCGCGAGGGAACATGCCGGACGTCACCATCTACCACAACCCGCAATGCAGCAAGAGCCGCGAGACGCTGGGGCTGCTGCGCCAGCGCGGCCTCGAGCCGACGGTCGTCGAGTACCTGAAATCGCCCCCCGACCAGGAGACCCTCGACCGCCTGCTCCGCCTCCTGGAGATCGAGCCCGCGGACCTGCTGCGCTCGAAAGAGAAGGAGTACGAGAACCTCGGCCTCGCCGGCAAGCTCGACAACCGCGAGGCGCTGGTCGGGGCGATGGCCGCCCACCCGATCCTGATCGAGCGCCCGATAGTCGTCGCCGGGGACCGCGCCCGCCTGGGGCGGCCGCCTCAGCAGGTGCTCGAGATACTCTGACCGGACGGAGCGCGAGTCGCCTCTGCAATAGCGCGCATGAAGCTCGGATTCCTGGCCTCAGGCAGCGGCACCAACATGCAGGCGATCGTCGACGCCTGCAGGGACGGGCGCCTTCCTGCGGAGCCGGTGGCGGTGGTCGGCAACAACTCTCGCTCGCAGGCGCTGGAGCGGGCACGCCGCCAGGGGATCCCCGCGTTTCACCTGAGCAGCCGCACCCACCCCGACCCGGACGCACTCGACGCCGCCGTCGCCTCGGTGCTGAGCAACTGCGGCGCCGGGATTCTCTGCCTGGCCGGGTACATGAAGCTGCTCGGGCCGCGCACGCTGCGGGCCTTCGAGGGCCGCGTCCTCAACATCCACCCCGCGCTACTGCCGAGATACGGGGGGCGCGGGTTCTACGGCAGGGCAGTGCACGAGGCGGTGCTCGCTTCCGGGGACACCGAGAGCGGCGCCACCGTGCACCTGGTCGACGAGCTCTACGACCACGGCCCCGTCCTCGCCCAGGCCAGGGTCCCGGTGCTCCCCGGGGACACCCCGGAAACCCTGGCGGCGCGCGTCCTGAAACGGGAGCACCTGCTGTTCACCGATACTCTGCGGAGAATCGCCGGCGGCGCGATCAACCTGTCGACCCCGGGCGCATCCGGCCCAGCCTGAACCGCCTCGGGTCCCCGAGGCGCGCCGCGAGCCCGGCCTCGTCCATTTCCGAGTGGCGCAACACCCAGTCGACCTCGGCGGCCAGGGGCGAATCGAAGATCCCCGGGTCGTCGGCGGCAACAACGAGGTTCACCTCGGACTCGAGAAACCGCCGCACCGGATGGGCCGCGGGATCGGGCACCCCCCCGATACAGAGGTTGGAGGTCGGGCAGGTTTCGATCACCGCGCCCGACTTCGCCACGGCGTCGAGGGCAAACCTCTGCCGCTTCCTGATATCGGCCAGCCGGCCCTCGTCGTAGGGTCGCGATACCAGGTCGCCCGCCTCCTTTCGACGCAGCTCCGACCTCTCCCTTTCCAGGGCCGGCAGGTCGACGCCGACGCCGTACCTGCGCAAGGCCACGGCGTGGGCGAGGTCGTAGCCGATCTGGTCGAGGCGCTCCGAAACCAGCTCCTCCTCGTGGGCACTCGCCCTGCGGCCGACCGCGATCACCGGATCGAGGCCGAGGGCCAGGCAGTGGCCGAGCCGGCGGGCCCCCAGTTCCGCGGCCTCGTGGCACCAGCGCACGGCGCTCTCCAGCGACTTGTCGTAGAACGACTCCCCGACGTGGTAAACGATCTCGAGGGCGCGCCCGGGACGTTCCCTGTTGTCGGCAGCCACCTGGTCGAACAGGGGACGGACGAGCTTCGGCGGGAACCCCTCCTCGACGTGGCAGAAGTCGAGGCCGACCACTGTTTCGATCAACTCGGGAGATCCGTCGAGGAGCCGCTGCACCAGCGCATAGGCTTCCATCGGCTCCCAGCGCGGCAGCGAGATCACGTAGCGGGCGGTGAACCCGCGGTCCGAAGCCAGGCGGATGATCTCGGCGTTGCCCCGGTGAAAGGAGAGGAAGCCCTCCGGGTTGCCGACACCGCGGTTGTCCATTGCCCGGTATTCGACGTATTCCAGGCCTTCGGAACGATGGCGCTCGATGGCCGCGGCGAACAGCTCGCTCTCTCTGCCGATCGCTGCGAAGTGCCGCGCGAGACATATGAAGAACTGGAACTTGGCGAGGAATCGGTGAAAGTCCGGGCCGTCCGCCGGAGTGTACACGAAATGACGGCGAAAGGCGTCTGCGCCGCTACGGGATCCCGACAGGGCTTCGCGATACAGCCGGGGGGCGTCGGGCCGCTCGCCGTAGGCCTGCTCGTACCCGTCGCAGAAGCCGGACCAGTCGACCTCCTGGTAGACATCGCCGCCGAAGCGGATCAGATCCTCGGCGTAGAAACAGCCCCCGAGGTGAACGTGCAGCTCGCAGGTCTTGTTTGTATTCAAATGGAAAGACATGGTCCTATACACCTAAGGGAAATCTAGGAAAACTGCCCGTCAATTTTTGGAGGCTCCTGAGCTATTTCCACGGCAGCGGTTGAAACCATGTGGAAGGTGATCGGGCTGGTTCTCACCGGCCATCTGCATCCCCCCCTGCCAGGTCTTCCCACCTGCCGGCATGATTTGGCAACGGCACCCCGCGGGAAGAGATTATCGCCTTCACACTTGGTGGAGCGCAGCGAATGTCCCCCTCGAAAAGACTGTCGGCGCCAAGGCTTCACGCCCTCATCCGCCGTCTGCTGATGTCCGCGGCCACGCCGAGGCACATCGCCGACGTAGTCGCCGAGGTGCTCGTGAACTCCAACCTCGCCGGCCACGATTCCCACGGGGTCCTCCACCTGCCGAGGTACCTGAAATCGATTGCGGACGCACAGCTCGATGCCGCGGCCGAGCCGGTGGTCGTCAGGGAGACGGCGGCCAGTCTCGTCATCGACGGCCGCGATGGGCACGGGCACTACGCCGCCCACTGGGGCATGAGTAGGCTGCTCGAGAAGGCCGCGGAAAACGAGATCTGCCGCGCCAGCTTCCGCCGCATCCAGCACATGGGGCGCCTCGGGGAGTACGCGGAGATGGCGGCCCGGGAGGGGTTCATCGGCATCGTCCTCTACGGCGGCAGCGGATCGTGCACGCTTCCCTACGGGGGCGCGGAAGGGGCTTTGGGGACCAACCCGATCGCCGCGGGGATTCCCACCGCGGACGGCCCTCCCTTCGTTCTCGACTACGCCACCAGCGGGATCGCCATCAGCAAGGCCCTGCTCGCCCGCAGCCGCGGCCTGCCCCTGCCTTCCGGCTGCATCGTCGACCGGGACGGGAATCCAAGCGTCGACCCGGAAGCCTACTTCGACGGCGGAAACCTGCTCGGCTTCGGCGGCCACAAGGGATACGCCCTGTCGCTGCTCGTGGGGCTGCTGTGCGGGCTGTCGGGAGATCACGAGGCGGGCGACGGGCGCATCGTCGGCCACGTCATGCTGGTGATGAACGTCGACGGCCTGACGCCGCTGGCCCCCTACCGGGAGGCGGCGCGGGCTTTCCTCGACCGCGTCAAGGCGACGTCGCCGGCCCCCGGCTTCGACGAGGTGATCGTGCCCGGAGACTACGAGCACCGCAGCCGCGGCGAGCGCCTGCGCGCCGGCATCGAGATTCCGCAGCCTACCTGGGCCGAGCTGGAGGAGTGCGGGCGCACCCTCGGCGTCGACCTCGCGGACATCGCCTCGGAACCTGGGGACGAGGCCCGGTACCGCGGCTGACAATCAGGGAAGCAACCCCAAAGGAGACTCGGCGATGGAATACAGGAGAATGGGGCGCACCGGCCTGAAGGTGTCGGAGATCTGCCTCGGCACCATGACCTTCGGGCACGGCACCGGCGAGGGGGAGTCGAGGCGGATCGTCGACGCCGCCATCGACGCCGGGGTCAACTTCTTCGACACCGCCAACTCCTACGGGGAGGGGGAATCGGAGGTGCTGCTCGGCAAGGCCCTCGAGGGGCGCCGCGACGACGCCGTGGTGGCGACCAAGTTCTTCAACCCGATGGGAAGCGGCCCCAACGATTCGGGGATGTCGCGGCTACACATCATGCAGGCTGTCGAAGCGAGCCTGCGCCGCCTGCGCATGGACTACGTCGATCTCTACTACATCCACCACGTCGACACGCAGACCCCCCTCGAAGAGATGCTGCGCACCCTCGACGATCTCGTGCACCAGGGCAAGGTCCGCTACACCGCCTGCAGCAACTACCAGGCCTGGCGCCTGTGTGAAGCTCTCTGGATCAGCGACGCCAACGGCTGGGCCCGCTTTGACTGCTTCCAGCCCCAGTACAGCCTCGTGGTCCGCGACATCGAGCAGGAGCTGATTCCGCTCTGCCTGCACAAGGGGCTCGGGGTGGTGGTCTGGAGCCCGCTGGGAGGCGGGTTTCTGTCGGGGAAGTACCGCCCGGGGGAGCGCACCCTGCGGGGCACCCGGTCCGAGGAGGGCTGGGCCTATCCGGAGGACTTCTTCGCCGCCAACGCCGACGAGTCGCTGCAGTGCCTGCTCGATGTCGCCGCCGAGGTCGGCAGGACGCCCTCACAGGCGGCGCTGCGCTGGGTCCTCGAGCAGCCGGCCGTCACCTCCGTCATCGCCGGGGCGCGCACCCTCGAGCAGTTCGCCGACAACGTGCGGGCCTCCGGCTGGTCTCTCGACGCCGGGGCGAAAGCCAGGCTCGACGCGGTCTCCCACCTGCCCGACCGCTACCCGGAGGCGATGGAGAAGAACATGCACGAGCGCCGGGACAGCGCCGTGAAGAGGCCGTAGCCGCTTCCGCCGCGGACGGCTCTCAGCCGGTCTGCTCCCGCTGGTAGTAGTCGGCCAGGATCGCGGCCACCTCGGGGCGGGCGAACTCGGGCGGCAGCGCCTCCCCCGCGGCCAGCATATCCCTGACCTTCGTGCCCGACAGCATGAGGTAGGCGTCGGACTCGTGGGGGCAGTCCCTCATCATGACGACGGCGCCGCACTCGTTGCACCAGACCGTGTGGTCCCCCCGGAAAATCTCGATCTCCAGACCGTCTTCGGGGATGTCGTCGAAGACGGTCTGGGCGTCGAAGGCGCCGTAGTAGTCGCCGACCCCGGCGTGGTCGCGGCCGACGATCAGGTGGCTGCAGCCGGCGTTCTGGCGGAAGATGGCGTGCAGCACCGCCTCTCGTGGGCCGGCGTACAGCATGTCGAAGCCGTAGCCGCTGACCATCGCCGAGTTGGGGGGGAAGTAGAGCTCCACCATCTTGCGGATCGCCGCGTCTCTCACGTCCGCCGGAATGTCCCCCGGCTTGAGCCTGCCGAGCAGCATGTGGATCAGCAGGCCGTCGGCGCCGGCCGCTTCCAGGGCCATGCGGCACAGCTCCTCGTGCGCCCGGTGCATGGGGTTGCGCGTCTGGAAGGCTACCACCTTCTCCCAGCCCCGTTCCTCGAACCCGGCGCGGATCTGGCCTGCGGTGCGGAAGGTGCCGGGGAAGTCGTCGGCGAAATAGGAGTAGTTGAGGACCTCGACCGGCCCGGCGACCAGGGTGTCCCCCATCGCCGTGAAGGAGGCGACCCCGGGATGGGCGGGATCGGAAGTGCGGAAGACGTGCTCGATCATCGCGGCCCGGTCTTCGCCGGACAGCTCGCTGATCTCCGACACCTCCTGCACGGCGAGGAGCGGATGGCCGTCGACGTTGGGGTCGCGCAGGGCAAGCCGGCCCCCAGGCTGCAGCCCGCGCGGCAGCTCGCTCGCGGGCAGGATGTTGACGACGGGAACCGGCCACAGCAGCCTGCTTTCCGGGAACCGCATGTCCGCGGCGACCGACAGGGCGGTCTCGAGGTCCATGAAGCCGTCGCAGGGGGTGAAGTAGCCGGAGGCCAGCATCACCGCGGAGGCCGCGGCGCCGGAGGCGACGACCACCGAGGGAAGGTCAGCCGCCTCCGCTTCCAGGCCGGCGCGGTCGGCGTCGCCTACGTCGCCTACAATGCGCGGATTGAGCGTCTCCGCTCCGTGAGGTTTGATCATTGCTGCTCCTGTAGGGTGTGGGCAGGCGGCTGGACAGGTGAGTCACCGGCTGGAATCGCCGGTCTCTACGGCCTCGCCGCCGCGATCCGATTATTCCGTGACGATCTCAGTGAATTTCAACCCCGGCTTCGCGGGCGATCCGTTGCACGTTCGCCGCGGCACGCGGGTACTTCTCGGCCGGCAGGTGCTCGAGCAGCATGTAGCCGTCCGGGTGCAGCCCCTGCCAGCGCCTCAGCGCCGTCGCCAGGTCGAGCTCGCCGTCCCCGGGCACCTCTTCGTTGAGATGCAGCACGAGGCCGGAGTCGGCGCGGACGTCCTTGAAGTGGCCGACCGGGGCGATCTCCCCCATGACGTCGAAGATGTGCTCGAGCCGCGGGGTGCTGTCGAAGACCTGCGCCAGGGTCTGGAAGTGGTTGACGAAGTCCATGACGACCCGGATGCGGTCCGAGCCCACGGCCTCGACCACCTCCGCGTTGGTTTCGGGAGAGTTCATGATGGTGAGGAGGTGGGTCTCGATGACGATCGTCATCCCCTCGGCTTCCGCCTTGCGGGCGACGTTGCCCAGGGTGTCGACGAGGCGCTCCCGGCACTCCGGCTCGTGGTTGGCGCGCGCCGGGCTGTAGGAGCCGGCCGGGTTCAGGCTGCCGGTGCGGATCAGGGTGGCGTGGGCGTTGAGCATCACCCCGACCTCGATGCCGCGCTCGATCTTCGCGAGCACCCGCCCCCTGACCTCGGCGTCAGGATCGAACAGGCACTCACCGAAGCCGATGCCGAACTGCGGCAGCTCGAGGCCGGCCGCGGCGATCCCGCTGCGCACCTGGCGGCACTCCGCCGGGGTCACTTCCGGCAGGCGCTCGCCGTCGCCGTGAAACGCCACCGCGGTCAGGTCGAGGGCGCGGACCGCCTCGAGATGCGAGCCCTCGATCTCGCGAAAATCCCCCGGCACCATGCCGCAGACACCCAGTCTCATCGTTCGTTCTCCCTGGCTGAAAAAAGATAGGGGCCGCCGGAACGGCCGGAAAATGAGAGGGATCCCGACTCCTGGCCCATCTCCGTGAAGCCGGGGGGGTCGAGGTCCGGGTAGCCGATCCGGACCGCGTCGAGGGGTTTCGCCGCAGTCGGACGAGGCGCCCGCCATCCCCAGCATCGCACCCGGGGTGGGGGTTGCCGCGGCCTGGAGGTCACCGCTCGCCCGCCGGGCCGCTTACGCCGGCTTGGACCGCGCTTCCGGGGAATGGACCCTCAACTGCAACTGGCCGAACCCCGAGAGACTGAACAGTTCCTGCCGAACCCCTCTCATATCCATCTCGAACTCGATATCGGCGACGGGAGGGCGGCTGCGGTGCCAGTGAATGCCGCGGTTGCGGGCCGGGCCGAGCCGGTTGAGGATGACGCGTTCGGCGACGTCGTCGATGGGGTGCACTGTGTAGACGTTGATCGCATGCAGCAAGTCCCAGCGGGCGCCCAGTCCGTGGAGCCGTTCCTCCATCACTTTCATGACCAGGGCGGCTTTCTCCGCGATCGCTTCCGGGCCGGTATCGCCGGCGCGGACAATCGCCCGCTCATCGAGAATGCCGTCGCGGAGTTCCCCCGCCCCGGCGATCACCAGGGTCGGGGGCACCGGCTCGTCGGTGGGAACGACGTACGAGAACCCGTACAGGATCGGTGACTCCGGGGGAGAGTACAGAGGAACGACGTTGGTGCGCGCTACCGGATTCACGTCGCCGACGTACAGCCCCCACTGTTTCAGCACTTGGCAGTAGCGGTCGTTGAACGAGATGAACCCCTGCATGGTGAAGGGAGCGGGGGAGCGCAGCTCCACCCCGCACAGGGCCGAGCCCTCGACGCCTGCTGCCCGCAGCCGCGCCTCGATGAGGTCGAACCCGTGACGCCACTCGACGTCCAGGTCGCGCAGGGTAACGTGGACGATCTCGAACCCGGGATCGGCGATGACGCCGGCGGAGTACGGCGCGATCCCCTTGAGGAAATGGTAGCGTCCCTTGGGGTTGGGAATCAGCATGGCTCGCGGTTTTCGGTTTTGGCCCGGCAGGTTCCGGGCCGGCCCCAAACTGCGCGCGTCCCCCGATTCCGTCAACGCGAGCAGGCCGCTCCCGTCACGCTTCCCTTTCTTGCTGGCCCCCTGAGCCCACCTATATTCGTCAGCCTTCTGCCTGGAACTGCGAGTGAGTCGGAAAAACGCAACCTGATGATCGGCGCCGGCGGCATGGCGGGGGCCTGGATCCGGCGCTTCTACCCGAATTTCGCCGACCGTAATGAAATCGTCGCCCTCGTCGACAATGACGACACCGTGCGCATGGTATCGCGCGACCTCACCGAGGCGTTGACGACCGAAGAGGTGCCGCTGGCCGCGCCGGCCTTCGAAGGCCACAACTACATCATCGACACCCACCTCGAATGGATCGGCGGCGGGCCGGCCCCGGAGACGGTCATCGACGACGACATCTACAGCAACGCCGCGATGTTCGCCGCCATCGAGGCCTCGGCCAAGGGGAAGTCCGTCGACGTCGAGGCCATGGTCGCGCGCCTGACGCGGGGGTAACGCGGGAGATTCGCGGGTGGCCTACCAGGTGCTTTTTCAGGCGGATTCCGAGCCCTACGAGGGGATCATCCCCCTGTTCGGCGACCATTGCGAAACAAAGATGTGGACGCGGCCTGAACCGGAACCGGACACCGATTTGGACGCGATCGAGGCGATCTACGTGTACAGCCACATGTGGGTCGACCGCGCCCTCATGGCCCGCATGCCGAAGCTGCGGGTGATCAGCAACTTCGGCGTCGGATGCGATCACATAGACCTCGAAGGGGCCAGGCAGCTCGGCCTGCCGGTCGGCAACACCCCCGGCGTGCTCGACACAACGACTGCGGACCAGGGGATCACCCTGATGATGGCCGCCGCCCGCAACCTCGTCGTCGGCGGGCACTTCGCCCGAGGCCCGGACTTCACCATCTACGACCCGGCCATCCTGCTTGGGCAGATGGTGACCGGGGCGACCCTGGGGATCGTCGGGCTCGGCCGCATCGGCTACCAGGTCGCCAAACGCGCCGTCGGCTTCGACATGCCGATCCTCTACCACAACCGCACCCGCAACGACAAGGCGGAGCGGGATTTCGGCGCCCGCCGGGTCTCCCTCGACGAGCTGCTGTCCGCCTCGGAGTTCACCATGCTCTGCATGCCCCTCAACGACGAGACCCGCGGCATGATCGGGGCCCGAGAGCTGGCCCTGATGAAACCGACCGCCGTCCTGATCAACATCGCCCGCGGCGGCGTGCTCGACCACGACGCCCTGCTGGAAACCCTGACGGATCGGCGCATTTTCGCCGCCGCCCTCGACGTCACCGAGCCGGAGCCGCTCCCCCGCGACCACCCGCTGCTGTCTCTCGACAACCTGGTGATCGCCCCCCATCTCGGCAGCGCCACGAGGCAGACCCGCGATGCGATGTCGCGCATGTCGGTGGACAACATGTTCGCCGGCCTCGAGGGCCGCGAGGTCCCGTACCGCATCGCCTGACGCCGCGGCCAAGTTCCATCGATGGCTGACCAGGCAATCGATGAACTCGCGCCGGCAGGCCCCAACCTGGTGGGCTTCCTTCCCCGCTAACCGTGCACGCACTCATCAGAATCAGATTTCCCACCCTCTGCTTGATTGCCATCCTCGTTGCGGGCTTCTCGCTTCGCTTCGTGGGGATGAACAGGGGGGACAGCCCTTTCCCGGTATCCGGAAAGAACCAGTCCGAAGGAAGCCGGGCGTTCTACCATTTCCATCCCGATGAAACCACCCTCATCAAGAGCGCCCTGGGTCCCATCGACCCCCCATACTGGCCAGAGTCCCCCTCTGGTTCTCTGGGCGGGAAGTATGAGTTTCTTTGAATTGGGCCTTCCCGACCTTGCAGTTACCATTCTCAAATCGGGAGTTCGGCAAATCTCCTCCTCCTACCCCGGTGAAGCGGGCCAGATGTCCCGCTACTACATTTTGCTTGCCGACAGGCTGTTTGGTCACGGCCAAAAGAAAGAGGCGGCGGAAGTTCTGCTGTTGTCCATCGAGATCCAACCACTTCCCCTGGCATATAATCGTCTGGCAAGGATCGCCGTCGAGGAGAGGGAGTACGAACAGGCGGTAAGGTATTTCCAACAGTCGTTGCAGCTCGACGCCGATCAAACCCACGTGCATACGAACCTGGGACAGATCACTGCCAGGTTTCTAAAGGCCCACAAAGGCATTGCACCATTTCCGAGCGGCGTTTCAATTGGATCCCAAGCTGGAAGCAGAATATGCAGATTGGATGTCTGCTATAAAGAAGGAAATTGGCAGTGCCGCAACTGACTGACCGATGCACTTCCATTTGCTGATCAATCCCTGATTCCCCCAACCATCTTCCTGGTACGGCGGAAACCATGTCTGAAGAGAACCACCACCGCATCGTAATAATCGGATCGGGGCCGGCCGGATTCACCGCGGCCCTGTACGCCGCCCGGGCGGACCTCGCCCCCCTCGTGCTGGAAGGAGCCCAGCCCGGAGGACAGCTTACGATTACCACTGACGTCGAGAACTATCCCGGCTTCCCCGAGGGCATCATGGGGCCGGAGATGATGGACAAGTTCCGGGCCCAGGCGGCGCGCTTCGGGGCGCACTGCCTCTTCAAGACCGCCACCGCGGTCGATTTCTCCGGGACCCCGTTCCGCGTCGACGCCGAGGGCACCGTCTTTACCGCAGATGCCGTCATCGTAGCCACCGGCGCTTCCGCGCGGCTCCTCGAAATCGAATCGGAGACCCGGCTGATGGGCCACGGGGTATCCGCCTGCGCCACCTGCGACGGCTTCTTCTTCCGCGGCAAGGAGCTGATCGTCGTCGGGGGCGGCGACTCGGCCATGGAAGAGGCGACCTTCCTGACCAAGTTCGCCACCAGGGTCGACATCGTGCACCGGCGCTCCGAGTTCCGCGCCTCGCGGATCATGCTCAAACGCGCCATGGACAACCCGAAGATCGGCTTCATCACCCCCGCGGTGGTCGAGGAGATTCTGTCTCCGAACGGCGAGCTCGCCGTGAGCGGGGTGCGCCTGCAGAACCCGGATACCGGGGAAACCTGGGAGCGGGAATGCGGAGGGGTGTTCATGGCGATCGGCCACGTCCCGAACACGCAGCTGTTCGAGGGCCTGCTCGACATGGACGAGAACGGCTACGTCATCACCGCGCCGGACTCTACGGCGACCAACATCCCCGGGGTGTTCGTCTGCGGCGACGCCCAGGACCACGTGTACCGTCAGGCCGTGACCGCGGCCGGTACCGGCTGCATGGCGGCGATCGAGGCGGAACGGTTCCTGTCACACTGAAGGGGGCCTCTGCGCCGGGAAGTTGATCCGGGCGCCCGGAGGGACGCCGCTGCAAAAGGTGATGCCGCATGCCGGCAGGCAATCCGTTTGCGGGATCTCCCAGGCCCGCGGGAAATCGCCGTGGAGCTGGCCATTGATGCGTCAGGCAGCCGGAAACCCACCGGACAAGGCAGGCCCTGCCCCTGGCTGTTACGGCCGGGCCAGGTTCTCGAAAGCCTCGAGGCCCCTGCGGAACAGCTCCTTCACCTCGTTGCGCTGGCGGTCGTTGTTGTAGCGGCCGACCGTGTCGATCCAGGAGAGCGACTGGTGTATGCCGTCGGCGAAGAACCCGGCGGCCGACTCGCGCTCGAGCTGAAAGCGTCCGCACTCGAGCCAGGTGGGGCTGGTGTGGGCGTAGATCGACTGGTCGAAGCTGTCGCGCGAGTTGCCCCAGAGCCGGGCGGCGACCCAGCCGTCCGCCTCTACCGCGGCTTCACCCCTGAGCGAGCCCTCGCGGGCGCCGCCGGCGAACTCGCACCGCTCCACGACGCGGCCGTTGACCACGATCTCCACCGAGTCCACCGGGTAACAGCTGCGGAAGGGAACCTCGACCTCGACGCGGCCTCCCTGGGCGCAGGCCACGGTGGAACCGATCGGCTCGCCGTTGACCTTCATGTCGATGGCCGGCCCGTTGGTGATGTAGGTGCGCCCCGCCTTCATGCCGTCGATCCAGGCGGCGTAGGAGAACGAATCCGCGGTCTGCACGTAGACGCGGTTGTTCGAGCAGACGAACCAGTCCGTCCCGGTGGAGGCCGGCAGGCGGATGCCGCAGTTGAGCAGCCTGTACCACAGGTCGTACTCCGGGTCCATCCAGAACGGGTCGAAGAGATTGAAGGCGTCGAGCTTGCCCAGGGCCGCGGCGACCGGCGCCTCCATGCCGCGGCCGTTGTGGCACCAGATCACCAGGCCCCCCTGCCCGCGGGCGTCGTCGCAGCAGAAGATGAGCGGGGGGTAGTCAGGGTCGAACTGCGCCGTCAGGGTGTGGCCGCGGCTCACCGGCTGCACGAGGTTGCGGATGTTGAGAAACATCACGTGCCCGTAGCCCATGCCCCAGGGGGACTTTTCGCCGTAGTGGCGGTTCTCCTCGCCGATGTCGAGGACGTGGTGGGCGGTGGTGAACTCGTTCATCACCCCGATCGGGTACTTGTTGCTCGCATACGGCAGCTGGCGGCGGTCGAGGATGCTGACCACCGTGACATTGTACCCTTCGATGCTGCAGTCGACGGCGAGGCGGTCGTCGGGGCGCGTCTCCTTCTCGTCGTAGTGGATGTGGGTGTTGCCGGGGTACCAGTTGTCCTCCTGCGGGTGATGCCAGCGGCGCAGGGGGACCTCGACCTCGACGACTCCCTTCTCCGGGGCCTCGACCAGGACGCGGGCGGGCTCGTACTCGGTGCCGCGCTCGACGAGCACGTCGGTGCGGCCTCGGGGGACTTCGACTTCAAAGGCGCCGTCGGCGAAGAAAAACGGCGTCCCGGGACCCCGCTTCAGCAGGGCCTCCGCGGGATGCCGGAATTTCCCGTTCGAGCTCAGGACGTGGACCTTGGCGTCGATCGCCTCGCCGGTGGCCGCATCAACCGTAGTTCCGTGCAGGGTCGCCATGGCGGTATCCCTTCTGCTCAGTTCAGGTGATAGGTTTCGTACGGATTTTCACACGGGTTGCCGCGGCTGACCTTCATCCGGCAGGCTCCGACGTCGATGATCACCGAGAAGACGGAGGTCCAGAAGCCGTTGTCGGGGTGGTCGTTGGCGTGGCGGCAGATCGAGTGCGGGTGGCCGTCGTGATCGCTGAGGATCTCCCGGAGAGAGGCCTCGGTCAGGGGCCGCCGCCCCCGCCGCAACAGCTCGTCGACGCGGCACTTGCGCGGCCCCGACTGAATCAGCTCCGGGAAGTCGTCGTTGACCGGCGCGAGGTCGGGGTGCACGCAGTGGTTGGTATGGGTGACGATGCCGCTGCCGTCGTCGCGGATGACGTGGACGTCGCCGACGGTGATCTCGAAATCGGCCAGCCCGTCCGGCGCCGCCAGGATCAGGTTCGCGGGGATTGCCCGGTGCGCCCGGCGCACCGCCTCCCGCGCGGCGTCGAGGGAGCCGGTCCGGTACATCCCGCGAACCGTGAAGTAGTGGGGAACCCCGAGCGGACGGCTGGGGGCCGGCAGAGGGTGTTCATGCAGATGCCGACGCCGGCTTGGCTGACCCCGATGTAGGCGACCAGCCCGGCCTGGGTGATGCTCATGAAGGCCGGTTCCCCCTCGGGCCGGCGGGTCAGCACGATGGTGAACGGATCGAGCGCCGGGTCGTTGTCCCAGTTCTGGCCGACGAAGGTGCCGATCGCCGCCGGCTGCGAGAGGGCGAACGAGGTGCAGCCGCCGCCGTCGGGACGCAGCTGATTGCGGATCTGCAGCAGCATCAGGCGCTCGGCCGGCACCCCGGAGGCGGCGGCCATGCCGTTGAGCTCCTCGAGCATTTCCGGGGCGTACCCGGCGACGCGCTCGATACTGTCGGCGGCGACGGCGAGAGCGCGTTCCTCGGAGACCGCCATGGTCAGGTTGACGCGCTCCAGCGCCACCGCGTCGAAGCCGCGGATCTCCTCACGCGCCTCCTCTCCGAGCTGCTCCCCCATCTGCTGCGGCGTACCTCCGACTTCGATTTCCCGGTAGCGGGTCGATGCACTCATGGTTTCTACTCCCTCACCTTAAGCACGACTTTGCCGATGTTGCTGTTTGCGGCGAGCCTGCGGTGCGCCTCCCCGGCCTCGGTGACCGGCAGGACGCTGTCGATCACCGCTTTGATGCGGCCGTCCTCGATCCTGGCCCACAGGCGCTCTTCGAGCTTCTCCTTGATCGCGGCCTTCTCGGCGAGCGGACGGCTGCGCAGCAGCGAGCCGGCGATGCGCAGCCGCTTGCGCAGGACCGCCCCGATGTCGAGGGCCCCCTCGGTTCCCCCGAGAACGGAGATGACCACCAGCCTGCCCTTGTGCTTGAGAACCTCGACGTTCCCGGGCAGCGAGCTGGCGCCGGCGATGTCGAGGATGACGTCGACGCCGTCGCAGTGGGCGAGGACCGCGGCGGCGAAATCCTCTTCCTTGTAATTGACGGCCAACTCCGCCCCCAGGCGCCGGCAGCACTCAAGCTTGCGTTCGCTGCCGGCGGTCGCCAGGACGCGGCAGCCGGACTGGTTCGCCAGCTGAATCGCCGCGGTCCCTACGCCGCTGGCGCCCCCGTGGACGAGGGCGGTTTCCCCGGGCTGGAGGCCGGCTTCGAGAAACAGGTTGACGAACGCCGTGTAGAAGACCTCGGGAATGGCGGCGCCGTAGGTGAAATCCCAGTTGTCGGGCATGCGGTGCAGGAGGCGCTGCGGCACCGCCACCCGCTCGGCGTAGCCGCCGCCGCTGAGCAGGGCGCAGACCCGGTCCCCGGGCCGCCATTCGCCCGTACCCCCGACCTCGGCCACAACCCCTGCCATCTCCAGGCCGAGGTACTCCGGCGCCCCGGGCGGCGGCGGGTAGTTCCCCGATCTCTGCAGCAGGTCGGCGCGGTTGACCGCGGTGGCATGGATGTCGACGAGAACCTCGTCCGGACCAGGTTGCGGATCGGGCACGGCCTCCCACGACAGGTTGCGGCTGCGGGGATCGACGACGATGGCTTTCACGGCGCAGGCATGCTCCGCTGATCGGGACCACAGTGGGGCTTGGGGTAATTACGTCAATACTTAAGTCAATACGGTGATCGATTCGGCGGGGGGTTGCAAGGATCGCCCCGGGACTGGATTCCACCCGCCGCAGGGGCTTGCCGCTTGCCCGGCAGGGGTATAGATTGGGGCACCGTTGTGCCGGCAGGCGCTGCCGGCACAACCAAGAACGGGAACGATGCCATGGGGGAAAAAGACAAGCAGTTCGAGGGGGTCGTCGTCGAGATCTTCGGCCAGAGCTACCGGATCGGTGGAGAGCCCGAGGAGATTCAACCGGCCGCGGAGCACATCGACAGCAAGATGCGTGAGATCTCCGAAGGCCACGAGGGCCGCCTGTCGACCTTGCAGGTCGCCATCCTCGCCGCCATGGAAGTAGCCGCAGAGTTCCTCCGGCTCGATAAAGAGCGCCAGGAGTTCGCCGACAAGGCCAACGAGAGCCTGAATCGCCTGACGCAGCGGGTCGAAGAACGAGCCGACATTCCCGCCAGCGGAAGCGCCGACCAGGATCTTCCGGCCGAACGGCGGATTCGCGACAGCCTCGGCGTGCGGGACTCCTCCTCCGCCTCGTAGCACCAGTCGCGGCCACGGCTCGCCGCCTCCTTCCTACGCTGCCCCGCCGGGGGACTCCCCGGCCTCCTCGAGCAGCGACTCTGCCTCATCGCACAGTTGTTTCGCCTCGGCCGGGGTTCCCGCTTCGGCTATGACGCGCACGACCGGCTCGGTATTCGAAGCCCGCAGGTGAATCCACGGGCATGAGAGCCCCCCCTCCATGTACAGCTTGACGCCGTCCGGCACCGGGTGGGCCCAGGCCCCCGGATGGCGGCCTTTCAGGGCGGCGACGGCTCCTTGCAGCTGACTGGCGCTGCAGGTGAGCTTGCGCTTCTCGATGGCGTACTTCGGCAGGGAGGCGACCAGCTCCGGAAGGGATGCGCCGCTGGCCGCCAGCGCCTCGAGCACGACGGCGACGGCGACGGCGGCGTCGCGGCCGGGACCTACCTCGGTAAGGATCACCCCGCCGTTTCCCTCGCCACCGATCACGGCCCGTTCCTCGAGCATCTTCTCTACGACGTGCACCTCGCCGACCGCGGTGAGCGTCACCGGGCAGCCGTTCCGCCCGGCCGCGTCGCTGACGATCTGCGAGGTCGAAAGGGTGGTGACCACCGGCCCGGGGCGCCGGGCGGTGACCGCGGCGACCGCCAGCGCCAGGGTGTAGTCCTCCCCCAGGGGAACGCCGTCGGGCCCCACCAGGGCGACGCGGTCGGCGTCCGGGTCGACTGCCAAACCGAGGTCCGCCCCCTGTTCGCGGACCGCCTCTCCGAGCTGCTCGAGGTTGGCGGGAAGGGGCTCCGGTTCATGGGCGAAGTTCCCGTCGGGGGTGGCGTTCACGAAATGCGCCTCGACCCCCAGCCGCGGCAACAACCCCGGCAGCTCGAGGCATCCGGCGCCGTTGCAGGGATCGACCGCAACCCGCAAGGAGGCCCCCTGGATGGAAGCGGCGTCTACCTGTTCCAGAACACGGTTTACGTGCAGCTCGGTGACCGCGGCGGAATCGAGTGAGGTTTCCGAGCCCCCGGGGAGCTGGCGCGATTCCGCGGCGCGGTAGCGGTTCTCCACCTCGGATGCCTGGCGGGCGTTCAGGAAGATGCCGTCGGAGCGGACCAGCTTGAGGCCGTTCCAGGGAGCCGGGTTGTGGCTGGCGGTGACCACGATCCCCCCGGCCGCGGCCAGCTCGGTCACCATCAGCTTCGCCGCCGGCGTCGAGCAGACGCCGCAATCGACGACACGGCAGCCGGCTTTGCCAAGGGCCGCGGCCGCGGCCGCGGCGAAACCGGCGCCCGAGGGACGGGTATCGCGCGCCAGGACGACGGCCGCACCCGGTTCGAGCGAGACCGCGAAGGCCGCGGCATAGCGGCGCACTACCTCCTCGGTGAAAGACTCCCCGGCGATGCCGCGGATGCCGGAGATGCCGGAGATCAGGGGAGTCACGGTCTTTCCCGTTCGACGACGACGGGGTCGCGCCGCTGCAGCTGCAGAAACTCGGACCCGTTCCCCCCATTGACCGCCAGCTCGAGCAGGCCGCAACTGCCGACCACGGCCACGGGGGCACCCCTCTCGACATCCGCGTAGGTTGCGGCAACAGGGAGCCGCCGGGACCCGGCCAGGACCTTCACGCTGCCGCGGGAGCCCTCGGTTCCGGCAAGCCTGTCGAGATCCTCGCCGGCTATGTTCGTGATCGCATTACCGAAGTGATCGACGTGGATCACCTGCCCGGCGACGCGGCCGCTCTCGACGGCGGGCTGCGTCTCCGACAGGATTTCGGCCCCGGATATCCGCGGGCCGACGCGCGCAAAGGGAAACCCTGCGGCGAGACGCGCGGCACAGGGGGCGAACAGGTCGCGGCCGTGAAAAGTCGCGCTCAGCTTTCGGTCGAGCAGTGTCGCCGCGGTGATTTCGCGGGTCACCGCCCTGGGATCCTCGAGGGGGAAGCTGAGCAGCCCGTTGTCGGGGCCCACCCACAAGGATCCTCCGCTGCTGACGGCGATCGCGCGACGGCTCGAGCCCACCCCCGGGTCGACGACAGCGAGATGGATCGAGCCCGGCGGAAACTCGACCGCTGCGTTGCGCAGCACGAATGCGCCTGAGAGCACATCCCCGGGCGGAATGGCGTGGCTGACGTCGACGATGGTGAGCCCCGGGCGGATGGACAACAGCACCCCCTTGACGGCGCCGACATAGTAGTCGCGCTCGCCGAAGTCGGTGGTGAGTGTGATCACGGGTGTCAAAATCGCAGGGCCGGGTGCGGCGATTCGGCGGGCCGGGCACCTGGCAGGCGCGGGTTATCTGGCTCGTGGACAGGAAGGCCGGAATGTACGTACGCCGCCCCCCGGCATCCACATAACTTCAGCTTTGCGAGGGGGTTGGGTGATTCTCGGAAATTGACACTCCCCGTACCGCCCTGTACCATACTCGACGGATGCCATCGATCTTTCTGTTTGCATGCGCATGGGTGCTGGGCTCGTGCGCATTACCATTTTTCCGCAGCAAACCGCCCGTGGTGCCCCCTCCCCTCCTCGCTGTCGAATTCGACAGCGTCTCAGCGGCGGCCGACCTGGCCTGGGACCCCACCCCGCAGCAGGGCTTTCTTCAGTACAGCATCCAGCGTTCCCGCGCCGGGCGGAAGTTTCGGACCATCGCCGCGGTCGCCGGCCGCCTCGACACCACCTATCTGGACAGCGGCCTGCTCGCCAACACCACCTACCGCTATCGCGTCGTCGCCGAACGCATCGGCAAGCCCGGGGACGACGGGAAACCCCCCTCCGTCGCCAGCGAGCCGGCCGCCGGTGGAATTCACCGCCTCGTCAACTCCTGGAGCCTTCCCGGCGATTTCCTGCCCACCCGCATCGCCTTCGACCAACGGGGCATTCTCAACGTCGTCGGCGCCGGCGCCGGCTGGATCGAACGCTTCGACCGCGGGGGCCATTCCCTGGGGCGCTGGCAATTCGCCGATCTGCCGAACGCCTGCCTCGAAACCGGAACCCTCGACGGGCCGGCCATCGCCCTCGACGCCGACGGGAACCTGTTCGTCGCCTTCAACACCCTGCCCCCTGTCGGGGCGCCGCTGCCGGCATGGGCGAAGTTCGACCGCAACGGGAAGCTGTTGTGGACGCGGCCACTGGAGGGGGTGTTCGCGCGCCACATCGCCGTCGACGAGGGGCGCGTCTTCATCGAGAGCATCAGCCGCCTGCACCAGTTCGCCACCGACGGAACCCGCGTCCTCGAGTACCGCGTGCCGGCGCTTCTGGTCTCGAGTCTGCGCTTCTGGCGCGGCTGGTTCGCCGCCCTGGTCGAGCCCCTCGACGTCGTCGAAACCGGCTGGCGAGCCCCGCGTCTCGTCCTCTACAGAAGCGCCGAACGGGAGGAGATCGACCTCGTGCTGGGACGGGACCCGCTTTCGGACGAGGACCGCGGCGCCGGCCTGCTTTCCCGCCCGAGCGACTTCGCCTTCGACGAGAGGGAGAACAGGGTCTTCGTGGTCAATGCGGGGTACGGGCGCATCGAGGTCTTCCGGGACGGGGAGTACCTGACGCGCTGGGCATCGGGCGGCGAGGACGGGGAGGCCTTCCGCTTCGAGGGCACCGCCAGGGTGGTCGACGATCTCGACAGCGGCTCGACCTCGGAGCGCAAGGTCCTGGCCGGCGGCATCGCCCTCGACTCGGAGGGCTACATCTACGTAGCCGACACCTTCAACAACCGCATTCAGAAGTTTCACCCGTGATCCCCCTCCCCCTCGTCGTCGTCGCTGCGGTCTCGGTCTCCTCGCTGGCGCTCCGCGAGCTCGCCGCCGAGGGCAAGGAGCGCTACGACATGTGGGCGAAGGAGAAGGTCCGCTACCTGGCGGACCGCGTTCGCATGGACCCCCGCAACGCCCAGCTCCGCGTCCTGCTCGGCAACGCCCTCTACGAGGACGGCCACCATTTCGAGGCGGAATCGCATCTCGAAAAGGCGCTGGAGCTGCAGCCCGGCTATGCCGAGGCCCACTGCAATCTCGCGGTGATCCTGCACTCCGAGTCCCGGCTCGGAGAAGCGGAGAGACACTACCAGGCAGCTCTCGAGGTCGACACCTCCCTGGTCGAGGCCAAGGCAGGCCTGGGGGCGCTGTGGTGCCGGACCAAGCGCTACAACGAGGGGATCGCCCTGCTCGAAAAGGTGGTCGCCCTCGATCCGAACCGCATCAAAGCCCGCTACAACCTCGCGGTGGCGTACCACAAAATCGGCGACTACGCCAAGGCGATCGCGCACCTCGAGGCGGTCCTGGAGCAGAGTCCCACGTATCCCGGCGCACGCCGCGGGCTGGCGCAGGCCCGGTTCAGCAGAGGGCTGATCCTCCTCACCGGAAAAAAGCTGCAGGACGCCGTGGTCCAATTCGACGCCGCGGTCGGGCTGGTGAAGGACGACGCCGACATCTACTACGCCCTGGGGATCGCCCACATGCACCTGGGCCAGCTCGGGCCCGCGGAGCGTGCTTTCACCACCGCGGTCGAGCTTCAGGATGACCACGTTCCGGCGCTGCACAACCTCGGGACGGTGATGGAAAAGGCGGGCCGCAACACCGAAGCGGAGTACTACTTCATCCAGGTACAGGCCCTGACCCCGCATCTGCACACCATCGAGGCGGCGCGCTCGGCGACCTACAACGAGGAGTACCTGATGCGCTGAGGCGGATCCGGCTGCAAGAGGTTCGTTGACTTGGCGATGGGCATTCCGTAATCTTGGCTGGTTCTGAAATAATGGACGACAAGCAAGGCATTTAATGACTCTCTGAGATTCCGGCGGGCCGTGGGGAACGCAAGCGAGCGAAGCTTCCGGGAAAGGAAGACTCGGCTCGCTTTTTCATTGTGTGCACCGTCCCGGAATGGAATCTCCGAGTTTACCGATCTGCGGAGTTCATGCCCAAGGAAGAAGCGATAGAAGTCCAAGCCGTCGTCAAGGAAGCCCTGCCCAACGGCTTCTTCAAGGTCGAGATGGAGAACGGACACGTGATCCTGGCGCACATCTCGGGGAAGATGCGGAAGTACTACATTCGCGTCCTTCCCGGTGACCAGGTGACCGTCGCCCTGTCTCCATACGACCTGACGCGGGGACGCATCACGTTTCGCAATCGCTGAGCCTCCCAGGAGCTGCGATGGGCGAATACAAGGCCTGGCCGTTCCGGGAAGCGGGCCGGATCGCCCGCCGCGACCCCTGGAAGCCGGGTGCGGTTTTCCAGACCGGGTTCGGGCCCAGCGGCTTTCCCCATGTGGGCCACTTCTCCGAGGTCGCCCGCACCACCTGGGTCCGCAACGCCTACCAACATCAGTACGAAAAACCGACCATCCTGATCTGCTTCAGCGACGACATGGACGGCCTGCGCAAGGTTCCGCCCAACCTGCCGCAGCCCGACATGCTGGCCGCCAACCTCGGGCGGCCGCTGCACGCGGTACCGGATCCCTTCGGCTGCTGCTCGAGCTTCAGCGACCACATGAACCTGAAGCTGCGCGAGTTCCTCCACTCGTACGGCTTCGACTACGATATCCGAAGCTCGCGCGACGCCTACGCCAGCGGGGTGTTCGACAAAGGGCTCTCGGTGCTGCTCGCAAAGGTCGACGAAGTCAAAGAGGTGATACTCCCCACCCTCCGCGAGGAGAACCGCGAGCACTGGTCCCCCTTCTTCCCGGTCTGCCCCGGCTGCGGATCGATCAACGCGACGCGGGTGACCTCCTACCGTCCGGACCGCGACAGCGTCGGTTTCGCCTGCGACATCCGCACCGACAGGTACGTCGGCTGCGGCGAGAGCGGCGAGCAGTCGATCCTCGGGGGCCTGGCGAAGGTCGGCTGGAAGGTCGACTGGGCCCTGCGCTGGTACGCGTACGAGGTCGACTACGAGATGTCGGGAAAGGACCTGATCGACTCGGTGAGGCTGTCGGGGCGCATCGTACGCATCATGGGAAAGCAACCGCCCGCGGGAATGACGATCGAGATGTTCCTCGACGAGGAGGGACGCCGGATCTCCAGCAGCGCCGGAAGGATGGGGGTCACCGTCGACGAGTGGTCGCAGTACGCGCCGCTCGAATCCCTGCTCTTCTTCCTGTACCAGAATCCCCAGCGCGCCAAACGCCTGCACTGGGGCATCGTGCCCAAGTGCGTCGACGACTATCTCGCCGCCCTGCGCGCCTATCCGGAAATCCCCGGGGAGAAGCGCCCCGAGAGCGAGCTGTGGCACATCCACGGCAAGGGGGAAGGTGTGCCGCGGTACGGCTCCGGCGTCGATTCGACCACGGTCAGCAACCTGATATCGGCGCTGGGGATCGACTCGACCGGGCTTCTCAAGGAGTTCCTGCGGCGCTACGACCCGACCGTCGCCGACAACGAAGCGGTGGTCGAGGCACTGATCGACAAGGGGATGAACTACTACAAGGACCGCGTCCTGCCGGCCAAGAAGTACCGGGCGCCGTCGCCGGAGGAGCGGGGGCTGCTGGCCGAAATGCGGGCCCAGCTTTTCCGCTGCGAGAACGGGGACGAGGAGACCTGGCAGGCGATCCCCTTCGAGGTGGCGCGCGCCGCGGGGAAGGAGCCAAAGGAGCTGTTTCGCGCCTTCTACGAAGTGCTGCTCGGGCAGGAGAGGGGACCGCGGTTCGGGTCCTTCGTCAGCCTGGTCGGGAAAGAGCGCGTCCTCGAGATGCTGGCGGAGAAGACCGCCTGACCCCGGGGGCCGGCCGCAA
The DNA here is from genome assembly GCA_965223905.1 of Candidatus Latescibacterota bacterium. Lineage (GTDB taxonomy): Bacteria > Latescibacterota > UBA2968 > UBA8231 > UBA8231 > CBDCXV01. Next base: position 110,548 of record CBDCXV010000009.1, on the reverse strand, counting down.
GCGGTCAGACGGAGCGGACGCGCCGCATGCGCCGGCGCACCTGGCGCCGGACGATCTCCTTGAGAACGCCGCGCGTGCCGGGCAGAAGGGCGGCGAAGCCGATGATGTCGGTGAGGAAGCCCGGCGTCAGCAGCAGCAGTCCCCCCATCAGGATCAGCACCCCATCGAAGATCTCGTCTCCGGGAAAGGCGGCGCCGGAGGCGGCACGCATCAGGCGGCGCAGGGCCAGCAGACCCTGGCTGCGGGCCAGCAGCGCCCCGGCGGCCCCGGTCGCGACGACGATGGCGATCGTCGGCAGGACGCCGAGGCTCTGTCCGACCCGGATCAACAGGGCCAGCTCGACGACCGGGGTCACCGTGAAAACCAGGAAGAGCCGCCACCACATGGGGCGGGCAATATACCCGGGGGTCGGAACCCTGTCGACGGCCGCTTCCCCGGTTACGGACAGGTTATGAAGTTTCCCTGAAGCCGGGCGGAGCCATCCCGTAGGATTCGGAACGCTCTTCGAGCGCTTCAGGGAAACGGCGAAGCCGTTCCCGACACGAACCCTTCGGGTTCGCGGCATCGAGGGCCGACCACGGCCTGGGTGGACCATTTCAACGGGCTGTAATGTCCTGCCGCGGACAGGTGGAACGGGTTTTGCCCCTCGCCCGGGGTGCTGACAGCCATCTTCCGGGGCCGGCGCCCGGCCCTGTGGGCAGCGTTGGCCTGCGCCGCGGGTATCCTCGCCGGCTCCGAAGCCTTCTTCTCCTGCGAACACTGGACGGTCGCCGCGGCCGCTGCCTTCGCCGCCGTCCTCCTGGCCCGGTACACCGGTTGGGCGGAAACTGCCCCCTGCGTCTGCTGCTGCCTGCTGCTGACGGCCTGTCTCGGGGCTGCGCGTTACCGCGCCGCTACGGAACTGTTACCGGCCGACCACGTTTCGAGATCGGAGCTGTTCGGCGAGCGCCTCCGACTGCGCGGGGCCCTGGCATCCGATCCCGAGGTCGGCGGCGAGCGCACCCGCTTCGCCGTCGACCTGTCCGCAGTCGAGCTCGAGAAGGGGCGGGTGCGGGCCTCGGGGCGGGTGCTGATCGTGTCCGCCGTCCCCGTTGCCGCCGATTACGCCGACAGTGTGGTCCTGGAAGTACGCCTGCGGCGTCCCTCGCCGGCGCGCAATCCCGCGGCCTTCGACTACCGCGCCTTTCTGCAGCAGCGGGATATCCATGCGGTCGCCTCGGTTCGGCGGCGGGACCAGGTGCTGGAGACCGCCCCCCGCACCGGGGCCTGGCTCCAGGAGCGGGTGCTGCGGCCCGCCCGCAGCGCCATCAGGGAGGCGATCGAGGCCAACCTGTCCGGGGCCCCCGCCGGCCTGCTTCTCGGCATGCTGCTCGGCGAGAAGTACCGCATACCGGCCGAACTCAAGGAGCAGTTCCGCAGCACCGGACTGGCGCACGCCCTGGTGGTCAGCGGGCTCCACGTCGGCCTGATCGCGCTGTTCTTCCTCTTCGGCCTGCGCACCTGCCGCCTGCCCGACCGGGCCGCCGCACTCGCCACCACCGCGGTCCTGGCGCTCTACGCCCTGATAACCGATCTGCAGCCCCCGGTGGTGCGCGCCGCGATCATGGCCGGGGTGGTGCTGGTCGGGCGCGCCCTCGACCGCCAGGGGGACGTGTACAACTCGCTCGGCCTGGCGGCGCTCATCATCCTGCTGGCGTGGCCGGCCAGTCTGCTCTCCCTCAGCTTCCAGCTTTCGTTCGCCGCGACCCTGGCGATCGTCGGGCTGCACGGGAACCTCGCCGCCCTCTTCCCCTCCCGCTGGCGCTCGGAGGAGAGCGCCGCCGGCAAATGGCTCGTCGCCCCCCTGTGCGTCTCCATCGCCGCCCAGGCCGGCACGAGCCCCCTGATCGCCTACCACTTCCAGCACTTCGCGCCGGTGTCGCTGCTGGCAAATCTCGCCGTCGTGCCGCTGCTGACCGCGGCCCTCGCCATGGGGGTCGCCGCGGCCCTGACCGGGTGGTGGCTGCCGGCCGCGGCCACCGCGTTCAACGCCTGCGGCTATCTCGCCCTGAAAGGGATGATGGGAGCGGTCGAGCTGTTCGCCAGCCTGCCGTACGCCTCGGTGACGACCCCGAGACCCTCCCTGCCGGCGCTGGTGACCGCCGCCTTCCTGACCTTTCTGCTCACTCACTGGCGGGACCACGCCGGCGCCCGCAAGCTGATCCTCTTCACCCTCCTGATCGCCGCCAACGCCGCGGTTTGGAGAACCGCTCTCGACCGCCGCGAGATCGAGATCTGCTTCCTCGACGTGGGCCAGGGGGACGCCGCCTTCCTGCGTTTCCCGAACGGCCGCTCCATGCTCATCGACGGCGGCAGCCGCAGCTTCCGCTTCGACTACGGGCAGCGGGTGCTGTTGCCGTTTCTCAAGGCCCACAACGTCGGCACCGTCGACGCGATGGTGGTGTCGCATCCGCACCTCGACCATATCGGCGGCCTGGTCACCGTCCTGGAGCAGCTCGAAGTCCGCCACCTGCTGGACGCCGGCCAGAGCTACGACTCCTGGGCGGCGCAGCGGCTGCGCGAGCTCGCCGCCGGGAGGGGAACCCGCTATCACCGAGTCGCCGCCGGCGACAGCATCGCCGGACTGGGAGGAGCCGGCATTCTGGTCCTGCACCCGACGCCGGAGTTCGTCGACGCCGGAGGGGCCTCCCCGCACGGGCTGAACAACGGCTCGGTGGTGATGCGCCTGACCTACCGAGGGCACCGCTTCCTGTTCACCGGCGACGCCGAACGCGCCGCGGACCTGGAGCTGGCGAGGTGGGGGGAGCGGCTGCAGGCGGACGTGCTGAAGGTCGGGCACCACGGTTCCGACACCTCGACCCACCCGGCGCTGCTCTCCTGGGTCAACCCCGGGTTGGCGGTGATCTCCGCCGGGGAGTTCAACAAGTTCGGCCACCCGGCGCCGGAGGTGCTGGAGCGGCTGCGAAACGGCGGGATTACGGTGCTGCGCACCGACCGCCGCGGCGCCGCCATCGTCACCTCGGACGGCAGACGGCTCCGCTGGCGGACCATGATGTGAGGCGACCGCCCGGGTCGTGCGGCAAACAAGGTGATGACCAACGGACAAGGGAAAGTTGACGACGAACGATCCCGAGCTGGCGTGGTTCGCCCGCAACTTCTGCTGGCACGGACAGGACTCGGAGAGCAAAGGGCCACACCCGACAGCGGCGGCGGTCCCCGGACGGTCAGCGAGTAGCCGGTCCGGCACCCCGGCACCTGTGCGCGGGCACCGGACGATCTCGAATGCCCGAACCCGCCGTGCTGCTACCGGTCCCTGCGTTCCAGCACGTAGACGCGCGGATAGATGCCGCCCGTCTCGACGACGCGGACGTGGACCTTTCTGAACAGCCGCAGACCGCGGTTGGCGCGGTCGATGGCGCCGCGCTTCCAGGCAATCAGGACAAGCCGCCCTCCCGGGAGCAGCACCTCGGCCGCCTGCTCGAGGAAGCGCCGGTAGAACCGGACGAAGTCCATGCCGCGGGCCTGGCGCACCCCGTAGGGCGGGTTTGTGACGATCGCCTGAAAGCGGCGGCTGCCGTACTCCTCCCCCATTCTGCGCGCGTCGCACCGGCGCAGTCTCAACCTGCCGGAGGCGATCATGGCTTCGAGGTTGTCCGCGGCCCCGGCGATCACCTTCTCGGAGTAGTCGCTGCCGAACAGCTCCATCCCCGGGAAACACCGGGAGGCCTCCCGCAGGATGGTGCCGGAACCGCAGAACGGGTCGAGCAGCGGCCCCCCGTCCGCACGCAGGCGGGCTAGCTGAATCAGGGCGAAGGCGACGTTGGGCCGCAGCGAGGTGCGCGGGGAGAAGGGGCGCAGGCGCCGGTCGCTCAGGGGGTTCCGCGTGACCTGAAGCCCGACGATGCAGGTCGACCCGAACAGGTCGACGCGCACGTTGCAGTCGAAGCCGGTCAGGTCGACGGCCGCCCCGTAACGCGCGACAAGGGCCGCCCCGGCCCGCCGCTGCACATCGACGCTCGTGAAGGGGTGGTCGCCGCTGCGTTTCGTGGTCACGCGAAAGGAGCGGGCTTTCTCCATCCCCGGAATCCCGCGGCCGGCTACCTGCGAGTAGATCTCCTCGAGACTGCGCTCGGCCGCGGCCGGCTCCCCCTCCGTCGAGGCCTCTGCCGGAATTTCGAAGCTGTAGAGGGGTCGCACCACGTGATGGGCGGAACGCAACTCCAGGACCAGGTCCCACAGGCCGGCGCCGGATCCCCCTGGCGCTTCCCCCTGCCCGCGTTCGCCATCCGGCACCAGGGCGAGGACGTGCCCGCCGAACCCGAACGGCTCGAGGTCGAACCGCGGCGCCGGCAAGCCCGCTCCCGCAAGGAGGCCGGAGAACTCGTCGGCGACGATGTCTTCCAGGCCGGGGTTGGTGGTGAACAGGACCGCGGTCTCGCCGCCGCCCGGGTCCATCCAGTTCCCTTCGAGACGGGGGGGCGCCTCGGGCATGGGAGGATCACCAGGCGGCGGCCGGCACCGCGAGCAGCGGCACCAGCATCTCCTCGGCCGTCATCCCCCCGTGAGAGCCGCGCTGGGTGTGAATTCCCGACCCGTAGTCGTAGACCAACTGGATGGCGTCCCCCGGAAGCGAGACGACGTCTCCGAGGCGGGAACGGAACCTGCCGCAGTCTCCCCCGAACCAGCCGCGGGCGACTGCCTCGTCGCTGTACACCCAGTCGACGTCCGGGTGCGCGAGGTAGTCGCTTCCCACCAGCTCCTCCAAGTCGTCCGCGGCGAGGTACCAGGCCCTGCGGCCGCCGCCCGGGGGGTAGCGCAGCGCCTCGGCCGCGGGCCCTTCCAGAAGCAGGGCCTTCTCCGGGTCGAGCAGCACCTGGCCGTGATCGGCGGTGATTACCAGCGAGCAGCCGTGGCCTCGGCAGACCTCGGCGACGTGGCCGACCATCAGGTCGATGAATTCGAACTCCAGCAGACAGGCGCGCGATTCCTCCCTCGTCGAAACCGGGCCGTACTGGTGGGAGAGGGTGTCGATCATCGGCCAGTAGAGGAAGTGAAAGCTGCGGCCGACGCTCTCCTTCAGGCAGCTTTCCAGCAGGTGCGGGAGCTCGGACTGCGCGCGGTATCCCAGGTAGGCGGCGCCCCGGCTCAGGAGCGCGGTGAACGCCGTTCCTTCGTAGTCGGCCGAGCTGATGAGGTTCGAAGAGACGCCCGCGGCGGCGAGCAGTTCGTAGACCGTCGGCACGGCGCGAACCACCTCTTCGTCGAACGCCTCCGGCGGCTGCGAGCCGGTGGTGAACCGCAGCATGTTGCACAGGCTTCCCAACTCCTCGAGCCAGAGCCGGTGGCCGAGCATCCCGTGATCGCAGGGAGCCCGCGCGTTGCTGAGCGAGGTCAGGGCGGCCGTCGTCGTCGAGGGAAAAACCGAGGTGAGCTGCCCCAGACCTCCGGGCGCGGCCTCGGCAAGGCGACAGAGATTCGGGGTGCGCCCCGCCTCCATTGCCCGCTGCAGCTGGTGCAGGCCGGCGGCGTCGCACACCACCAGGGCGACGTCCCCCCCGGCGGCCAGCGGTTCCGAGGGAAGCAGGCCGTCCCGGCAACAGGGGGCCGGAGGCTCGACTCCGAAAGCGGCCACCAGCGACGCCGCCAGGTTGACTATGCTGCCGCCGCCGTAGTCGGGTGCGACGCGCTCACTCACCGGGCGGCTCCTTCCGCCACGGCACCGAGATCGATCCAGTAGCGCAGCTTGCGCACAAACTCGCCGCGCCTGCGGCCTTCCGCTTCGAGTGCCCGGCGGTCCATTTTCATGGCGCTCTCGAACTCGCCGCCGTTGCGCTCGATGATCTTCTTCGAGGCAAGGTTGTCCGAATCGCAGGTAACCAGCAGGCGCGCCAGTCCCATGGCGCTGCATTCCCTCAAAGCCAGGGAGAGGATGGTCTGCCCGTACCCGCGGCGGCGAAGTCCCGGGCGAATGCTGTAGCCCACGTGTCCCCCGTAGGTCACCAGGTAGGGGGTGCCCAGCTCCGGGCGCACCGACAGCTGGCCCACGTACTCATCCCGGTCGATCAGCCAGAAAACGCGGTCCTGGTAGCCGGAATAGCTGCCGGGACGTTTCTCGTCGAGCTTGCGCAGGTCCCACACGAAGGCGGAGAAACGCCTTTCGAGCTTGCGCAGGTCGTAGCCGAGAAGCGCCGCGTACGTCGAGTCCAGCCTGCCTTCGCGAACGAACTCCGCGGCGCCGGCCAGGAAGCTGTTGCGATAACGTTCTGAGGGCCGGTCGAGAAAACAGGAGTGCTGCCTGCCGTTCATTGGCACGGGTCTCGCTCGCGGAATGCTCTTCTGCAGATCGGCAGCAGCCTGGGTCAAAAGGCGCCCGCAGGCGAGGCGGGCGAATCGGGCCGCGGCCGGACGAACCCGGTGGACGAAAGGGAAGTTTGCCCGGCTGCGGGCAGATAGGGGTAGCGCCGAGGCAGCCCGGTGTCAAGCGACCGGACCCACCACCCCGAGTTGATGCCGCGCCGGAGGGCGGCCATATTCTGCCCCTCACGGCCCTGTCCTTCCGCCCTGAATCCGCAGAATCCTCAGCAAAATGGATAAAGTAACCGTACCGCCTCTCAAAGGAGTGTACGCCGAGCCCTGGTCGCTCCGGCGGTTCCTCGCCATGATGTCCGCGTTCGGTCCGGCGGCGATAGTCGCCTCGGTGAGCATCGGCGCCGGAGAGACCATCGTCGTGGTGCGCCTCGGCGCCTGGTCCGGGTACGACCTGTTGTGGCTGATCCTGCTCAGCGTGCTGGCGAAAAGCATCTTCGTCACCTATCTCCTCGGCCGCTACACGGCGATCAGCGGCGAGTACATCGGCCACCGCCTCGTCCACCTGCCCGGTCCGCGCGGCTGGCTGCTGATAACGCTGATCGTCCTCGAGCTGTCGGTGGCGCCGCTGGCCTGGGTGGCGATCTCCAAACCGTGCGGCGACCTCGTCCACCACCTGTTCATCGCCTCGGCCGGCGGCGTCGACGCCGCCGAGAAGTTCTGGGAAAACGGCATCTCCACCTTCTTCATCGCCGTGGCGATGCTGTTCGGCATCCGGCTTTCCTTCGAGCGCCTCGAGAAGCAGCAGCTGGCGATCTGCGGCATTCTCGTCATCGGAACGATGATCGGCACCCTGATGGTGCGGCCCGATTTCGTCGGCGCCCTCCTCGGCACCTTCGGCATATACGGACTGCCGGATCCTCCCGCCTGGGCCCCGGCCGACGCCATCAAGCACCCGCTGCTCACCCTGGCCACCGCCTTCGGCTACGTCGGCGGCGGCGTCTTCACCTACCTCGCCTATTCCAACTGGGTCGGCCTGCACCGCTGGGGCCTGACCGGACACGACGACATCGACCGCATCCGCGAGCACGCGTCCGCCAGCAAGACGATAGACTACCTCCCGGAAGACGACGAGCAGGTGAGCCGCCTGCGGCAACTGGTGTCGCCGTTGCGCTGGGACGTCTGCCTCGGGGCGATTGTTCTGTTCCTGGTCAGCGCCGCTTTCCTGATCTCCGGCGCCGTGGTGCTGATGCCGCTGCAGACCCGCTTCGAGGGCTGGAGCCTGCTGACCAACCAGGCGCACGTGTGGGCCAACATTCACCCGACGCTGGTGTGGATCTACTACGTGTGCATCATCGCCGCCCTGTGGGGAACGCTGCAGGCGCTCCCCGAGATGTACGCCCGCGTAGTTCAGGGGTTCACCTCTGCCGTGTGGCCGGACCGGACGTGGAACTTCGACAGCCTGAAACGGTACATCTGCCTGTACATGTTCGCAGTCGCCACCACCATCATCTGGCTCGACATCCCTTTCGACACCCTCATCCAGATAGCCGGCTTCATCCTCGCCAACCTGGCGATCGCGCTGCTGATGCCGGCCGCCATCTACCTGAACTTCATGCTTCCGCCCCGCTACCGGACCCGCCCCGCGGTGCTGATCGGCGCCCTGCTTTCGGCTGTGGTCCTCTTCATTTTCGCCTGCGTCAGCGGCTGGGGCCTGTCGCTCAAGCTGTTCGGGTAGGAGCGGCGTCTTCCTGACTGAGGAAGCCGGCGATTCCTGTTGCCGGCGGTCGCTGAAAAAATGGCCGCGGCAGACCCAGCCGGCACCGCAGGCGGGTGATGGCCGCTCGCGGACCACGGGGTGCGGTTAGCAAGAATCGCCGGTGAGCGCCGTACAGAAGAGGGTTTCGAGTCCCTCTTCGCTGGGGCCGGTGATCGCGATGCGCTTCCAGTCAATTGCCCGTCAATTTAGCAACTACCGAAAAATCAGTTACTTACGGAATTCCAAGGGCTGTACGGGATTTCTCGATCAATTACCTGTCAATTGACAGGAGACTCTGAACGCCGATTGCGCGTCACGTTTTTGACGACATCTGCGATGGCGTTCTCCGGCCCGGAGGTCAGGCCCAGAATGGGACGTATTTCATGAATTTCCGGCCGGCATTCTCGTCAAACGGCTTGATCATGCCGGCGTCCACGGCTTCACGAATGCGGCGAGAGGCGACCGCCTTGTTGTTCTGCCTGATGCCGAACCTCTTCCTAAGTGATGCGTTGGTCAGAAAATCCCGCATTACATACTTCAGGCAGGCGTGCAGGTAACAGGCCCGCAGGCGCTCCGCTTCATTCATGGCGGCCAAATCCTTGTAGGCAAACAGAACCGCACGGGTAAACCCGGGCGGAACCTCGAAGAGCGGAGCCGGCAAATGGAGCAACTCGACCTGTGAGACAACCTTGTCGATCCCGCTGCCCCGTTCCTCACAGATGCGAACCCGACGCATCAGTGAGGCCAGCCTCTCGTTTCGAGATCTGGGCGGTGTGTCCAGGAAGCGTTGGGTATCCACGAGCGGTTCACCCGGGTTCGTGATCTCGATGCGGTCGTCGAAGATCTCGATCATCGGTCCCGCACCGGTGACGGAGAAGTCCTGATGGATAAGCGCGTTTCCAACGAGTTCGCGGATGGCCAGGTCGGGGAACATCGGCACGGTTTTTCGCAAGGCCTTCTCGATCATCTCGTTTGCCGGCAGGAGTCCATCAATGTAGCCGACCAGACCTTCAAAGCCGCAGGCATACCCCATGCGGCCTTCTCGTTCTTTGAACGTCTCTGTCCGACCCTTGCCTCGGTACTGGACGACCCTTCCGGCCTTGCGCTTCAAATGCGGGAAGTCGCCGAGGTTCCTGGCGAACAGGATGGCGCCCAGATTCGTGATGTCGAATCCGCCTGCTTCGCCGGGAGAAATGAGCCGGTCGCTCTGCAATGCCTGGAGGATGGCGTCACGACCGTCAGGGAGCGGCATTTCAAGCAAGTCGAAGTACGCCGGGTAGTCGAGCTTCAACAGAATACCCTCGTCACTCTCGCGTTCGGCGGCGATACTGTCTTCGAAGCTCACCCGGTCGAAAACACGCCAAAGGGCCCGTTCCTTCTCAGGATAGTCCTTGAGTTTTCTCTTGCTGCTGCCTACCCGGATAAATTCGACGCCGCCGAACGCGACCGGGCGTTGGGACGCACGGTCAATCTCCAAAATGACAACCCGATTTCCATCAATCATGACTTCGTGAAAACGGAAGTCGATACGCGGATTCATAAGCCGGAGCAGCCAAGTCTCGAGCGGTTCGTTACCCTTCTTCGAGAGCGCGGGTGAGAATTCCGTGCCGACAATGATGTGCGTCCCGTTCTCTATACCCCACAGGATGTATGCGTGAACCTTGTCGTGCAGGGTGGCGGCGTTGGAAAGCGCCGAGATGTACTCACCGACGGTTTGCGGATGGCGGTGATTGACTTTGAATTCGACCCATTCGGTCTCATGTGGCAGGTTGCACAGCTCACTTACCAAGCCGAGGAGGTAGTCCTGGCCTGTATCGGTTGTCATGAGTACACCTCCGTCGCGTCGAAGTTGTCTACGTCTCTCAACGCGCGTTCAACCTGTATGGCGCACGGCCAACGGCATCGTACCGGTAATGAAGGCTTACAATCCCTTTATTGCGACAATGCCGGCATCGCGCCGCCTCGGTTCCTTTGTCCAGGATAGAAATATACTGATCGCAGACGAACAGCCGGTCCCGGCGACCCCGTCGAGGCGGCCCAATTCAGTACCGCGGACGCGAAAGGCTGAAAACCAGGTGGCTGCGCCCTTTGCCACAGGCGAACCCAACTTCCAGAAAACCGCCATACAAGGACCCCTCCCATGAACCACACCATCTCCAGCACCTCCCTGCGCCAGCTGATGCTCGACGTCTTCGGACGCCTGGGGGTGCCGCCGGAGGACGCGGCCACAGTGGCCGGCATCCTGTGCGAGGCGAGCCTGTCGGGCTACGACTCCCACGGGGTGGTGCGGGTCGCGATGTACGTCGGCGACCTGCGGCAGGGCCGGACCCGGCCGCAGGGAGAGCTGAAGCTGCTGCGCGAGTCCGCGGGTTCGGCCCATCTCGACGCCGGCTTCGCCCTCGGCCCGCTGGCCTGCGTCAGGGCGTTCGAGATCGCCGCGGAGAAGGCGCGTGCCTCCGGGTGCGGCTGCGTGACGATCCTCAACTGCACCGACGTCGCCCGTCTCGGCAGCTACGTCGGCGAACCGGCGCGGCAGGGAATGGTCGCCCTGATGATGGTCAACGACGCCGGCGGCAATCCCGCGGTGGCCCCTCTCGGGGGGTCGGCTCCGTTCTTGAGCACCAACCCGGTCGCCGCCGGCATCCCGTGGCAGCCGGGGAATCCGATCGTCATGGATTTCTCCACGAGCGTCGCCGCGGCCGGCAAGGTCAAGATGGCGGCGCGCTCCGGCGAGCCCACTCCCGAGGGCTGGCTCATCGACGCCAGCGGCGAGCCGACCCGCGACCCGGCCGACTTCTCGATAGACGGAAGCAAGGGGGCGCTGCTGCCGGTCGGGGGGCCGGCCGCCGCCCACAAGGGGTTCGCCCTCAACATGCTGGTCGACGTGCTCGCCGGCGTGCTCAGCGGCGCCGGAGCCAGCACCGGCCTGCAGCCGCAGGAGGACCACAACGTAAACGGGGTGTTCGCGCTCGTGGTCGACCCCGACCACTTCGTGTCCCGCGCCGTTTTCGAAGGGGCCGTCGAGCAGCTGGTGGCCGGGCTCAAGGCCTCGCGCAAGGCGCCGGGGGTCGACGAGATCCTCGTGCCGGGAGAGCGTTCCCACCGCAAGCGCCGGAAGCGCGAGCGCGAGGGGATTCCCCTCGACCCGGAGACCAGCGCCGAGCTGGCGCGCCTGCTCGCTGAGCTGGGCCTGCCCGACAACTACGACTGACCCGGTGCCTCCGGACGCCCCGGCCTCTGAAGCAGCCGTTCCCGGTTTCCGAACTCCCGGGCGGCTCCAGCGGCGGCACGGGCCATCAGGACCTGCCCTACACCTCCACCGCCCACTCGCCGCCCCGCATCACCGCCTCCCGGGTGCCGTCGGAAAGCACCCCGTCTATTTCCATCTCCCCAGAGCCGATCATGAAGTCGACGTGCACGACGCTGCGGTTCCCGCCCGCGGCGGAGAACTCCTCCTCCGCCATGGCGGCGCCGTTCTCCAGGCAGACGTTGTACGCCTGCCCGAGGGCGACGTGGCTCGAGGCGTTCTCGTCGAACAGGGTGTTGTAGAACAGCCGCCCGAACTGCGAGACCGGCGAGCTGTTGGGAACCAGGGCGATCTCCCCCAGCCTCGCGGCGCCGTCGTCGGTCTCGACCAGGTTGCGCAGGATATCCTCTCCCTGCGCCGCGGCCACCTCGACGATGCGGCCCTCCGCGAAGGTGACGGAGAAATCCTCGATCAGGGAGCCCCCGTAGTTCAGCGGCTTGGTCGAGCGCACCCTGCCCTCGGTGCGGCGGCAATGGGGCATGGTGAACACCTCCTCGGTCGGGAGGTTGGGAACGAAGAGGGTCCCGGCGGCGCTGCGGTCGATGGCGCCGCGCCAGACGTGCCCTTGCGGCAGCCCGACGGTCAGGTCGGTGCCGGGAGCGCGGTAATGCAGGAAGGAGTAGGGCCTCTCCGTCAGCAGCTCGCGCCGCCTTTCGAGCCGATCGATATGCTCCTTCCAGGCGGCCGCGGGATCGCCGGCGTCGATGCGGCACATGCGGAAGATCGCATCCCACAGCAGTCCGACCCGGTCGGCCGCGGGCGCCTCGGGAAAGACGCGCGCCGCCCACGGGGGCACGGCCGCGGAGATCACGCACCAGTTGACGGCCATCCGGGTGATGTAGTCGAGAAGGGGCCGCGACTGCTCCGAGGCGATCCTGCGGGTCAGCGAGATCAACTCCGGGTCCTGGCCTTTCAGCAGGTCGGGGTCGTCGCCCGATACGCGGAGGAAGGCGTCCCCTTCCTTTGCGCGCCCGGCCAGCCCCTGGACCTGCCAGGCCGGGTACTCCTCGAACGAGTCGCGCGCCGCGTGCTCGAAGCGGATCAGCTCGAGCTGCTCGTCCCCGTAGAGGACGTCGACGTAGCGGCAGCCGAGGTCGTAGGCCGAGGCGGCGACGGCGCGGACCAGCTCCGCGGCGGGTATCGGGGCGCGCACGATCAGCCGCTGATCCGGCTGCAGGTTGAGCCCGACCCGCACCGCCAGCTCGCCGTACTTCTTCAGGTTGCTCTCGAAATCGCCAGGCATTCGGGACTTCCTTTCCGATAACAGTCAGTCGATGGAGTTGCTTTTTGAGGCGAGGCCGCCAGAGCCGCCGAAGACAAGGGCGCCCGAGTCGAATCAGAGGATTCGGGGAGATGGCCCAACCTTGGCTGCTGGCCTCAGGGACCGGCCGCAGTCCGAATGGCTATTTCACCGGAACTTACAAGGTAATTAGTCAGCAGCCGCTCTCGACGGGACACCCGCAGACGGCCGCGCTTCCCTTTCTCCAGCCGGTTGGATTTCGGACCGCTGCCTCAGGGCATGGCCCGCGCCTGCGGCGATCCTGTAATTCCTGCACAGCCGACCCGCAACGCCAGAAGGGAGGAATCATGACTGCAGTCGGAAGCACACTCGAAGGCAAGGTGGCGGTCGTCACCGGGGCGGGCCGCGGCATCGGCCGGGCCATCGCCGTCGGGTACGCCGCCGCGGGGGCCGCGGTGGTCTGCGCCGCCCGCACCCGCGCGCAGGTCGAGGAAACGGCCGCGGCCATCGCCGAATCCGGGGGCCGCGCTCTCGCCGCGGCCGCGGACGTCACCCGGGAGCAGGAGGTCGACCACCTGATGCGCCGCGCCGCGGAGGCGTTCGGGGGCATCGACATCCTCGTCGCCAACGCCGGGACCACCGCCCACGGTCCGGTCGAGGGCAGCGACCCGGAGGAATGGTGGCGCGTGCTCGAGGTCAACCTGCTCGGCGCCTACCTCTGCGCCCGCGCCGCCATCCCGCATCTGAAGGCGCGCAGATCCGGCAAGATCATCGTTATCGGTTCCGGAATGGGACAGCGGGCCTACGCGGACGCCTCGGCGTACGGCTGCTCCAAGGCCGGCCTGTCGATGCTGACCCGGGTGCTGGCCGCGGAGCTGTGGGAGCACGACATCAGCGTCAACGAACTGATCCCCGGCCCCGTGATCACCGCCATGAACCCCGACGATGCGGACAGTCCCTCGCGGTTCGGGGCGATCGAGTGGAACAAGAAACCGGAGGACGTCGTTCCCCTGGCTCTTTTCCTGGCGGCCCAGCCGGCCCGCGGACCGACGGGCCAGAAGTACAGTCTCACGAGGCGCGACCTATAGGGAGGTGCAGGGCTGAGTGCCGGCCCTGTCCAATGTGCGCGGATCTTTCGGCGGGCCGCCAAACCATGCGCGGCGGTTTGCCGAAAACCAGGCCGCATGGAGGGCCGCCCCGAACCCGGACAACCGTTGTTTTCCGCAGGCAACGCCGCCTCGAAGGCCGGCGACGACCTCGGGGAGCCGTAGTGTGTCGCATGCCACGACAACCATGGCCGGCTTTCGAACCCGGGGCGCCAAGGTCTTGCCAAAGGCCGCCGCCAGGGCAGGCCACGAACCCCGGCCCCGAGGTTTTCCCGGAGGCACACACCTCCTCGAAGGCCGGGGTTCCGAGGGTTGCCACAGGCCACCCCAACTCGGGGAAGCCCCGGCCCCAACCGGCTGAGAGGATGCCTCAGCCCTGCTGTTCCAGGGAGCGTCTCAGGTGTTCGAGGAGATCCTCGGCCGCCCCCGCTTCGCTGTCGGGGGCGAGCTTCCGGTAGCGGGAAAGGGCGTCGATGGCGAGCTCGAACTCCTCGTCGATCGCCAGCACCAGGCCGAGGTTGAAGTAGATGTTGCGGAATCCCGGCTCGATCTCCGCGGCCAGCTCGTAGTGCACGCGGGCGGGACGGAACTCCTCGGTGTCGAAGTAAAGGTTGGCGAGGTTGTATTGGGATTCCCAGTGCTGCTGGTCCTGCTTGAGGGCGTTGCGGAAGCAGTCGAAAGCCTGCTCGACGCTGCCCGCCTTCGACTCGATCACCCCGAGGTTGCAATAGGCGTCGGGAACCGAGTCCCCTTCGGCAACCGCCTTCTCGTACAGCCTGCGTGCCGCGGATTCGTCGCCGCCGTCCTCGAGCGCCAGTGCCTCCTCGAACGGCCCGGGGCCGGCCGCGGCGGGAAACTCGACCAGCTTGCCGCTGCCACCGGCGAACAGGTCGAGCTGGCCCTTGTCCTTCCGGTCCCGCTTGCGAACCCGCTCGTACCCGAACTTCGAGGGACTGCGGGCCTTCGCCGCGGGGAATGGAAGCAGCTTGCTCATCTGTCTGAATCGCCTCCGGGCCGCCGGCTCAGAAGGCTTTTAGTATTCGCCGAGGGCATCCCGGCGTGCTGCGCCTTCGATTCGGCAAGTTATTCCCGGGACCGCCCGACTAGGCAACTTTCCTGGCCTTGGCGGCCGGCTTTTTGGCCGCCTTCTTCCGGGCAGGGGCCTTCTTCTCGGCCTTCTCTTCCGCCTTCTCCCCTTCTGCCCGCTCCATCGGCTTCTTCACGGTTTTCGCCTGCTCGATGCTCTCCTTGAGGGCGGACATGATGTCGACCACCGGCTTCACCTCCTCGGCGACGGCGACGATCTCCTGGCCCTCCACCTTGGCGTCGATCAGCTCCTTCACCGCCTCGCGGTAGGAGTCCTTCATCTCGATGTCGGCGAACGAGGTCGTCATCGAGTCGACGAGGCTCTGCGCCAGCTTCAGCTCCTCGGCGGCGACCTCGACCTGCTCGGTGTCGGGGACGTCGCCGATGCTGCGCAGGAACTCCGGGTAGCGGACCTTGTAGATGACGAGCCCGCCCTCCTGCTGGCCGATCAGCACCATGTCTTCGCGGTCGCGCATCACCACCTTGCCGACGCCGACCTTGCCGCTGGCCTCCAGGGCCCCCGCCAACAGGCCGTACACCTTCTTGGCGACCTCGCCGTCGGGACCGGCGTAGTAGGGGGTTTCATAGAGCATCTGGTCGACCTCTTCCGCGTCGACGAACCCCTCGATCTCGATGATCCGGGTGCTGGCGAGCTTGATCTTCTGCAGGTCCTCGTCCTCGATGATGACGTACTCGTCCGGGGCGTACTCGTACCCCTTGACGATGTCGTGGTTGCTCAGGGCCTCGCCGCAGCTCTTGCACTTCTTGTCGTAGCCGACGCGGCCGTTGTCCTCCTTGTGCAGCTGGTTGAAGCGGATGGTCGATCCGGAGTCGACGGCGTTGTACAGCCGCACCGGGATCGTCACCATCGAGAACCTGATGTGCCCCTTCCACAGGGATCGCATGTTCATTTTCACCTCCTGTCGCTTGCGGGCGCGCGCTCCGCGCCGCGGCTACTGTTCCGGTTCCATGTCGGGGCGCAGGCGAACGAAAGCGGGTTCGCGCAGCGTTCCCACGGGGGTCATCGACGCGTACTCCACCTCGCAGTACAGCCGAGGCTCGATCCAGGTGGTCTGCGCGTCGTCGGGCGGTTTCACGGGAATCGGCCGCTCGACCTCGGGAAAGCGGCGAAGCTCCTCCATCACCGAGGTCATGGTCCGGGCGTTGAAACCGGTGCCGACCTTGCCGAGATAGTCGAGGCCGGGGCCGTTGCCCGCGGCCGCCAGGTGCAGGGCTCCGAACTGGCTCTTGCGGTCCCCCTTGCCCGCGGTGTAGCCGACCACCAGGCACTCCATGGTCTGCCGCACCTTGATCTTCAGCCACCTGTCGGAGCGTTTTCCCGGAAGATACGGGGCCTCAGGCAGCTTCGCCACGATCCCCTCCAGGCCTGCCTGTCTGGTCGCTTCGAACAGGGCGTGCCCGTCGGCGACCACCTCGCTGACCCGGTACGGGGACTCCGGCTTCAGGGCGCTCTCCAGCCACTCCCGGCGCCGGCTCAGGGGCTCGTTGACGACCGGCCGCCCGTCGAGGTAGAGGCAGTCGAACAGGTAGCAGTTCGCCGGGTGGCGCTGCCGCGCCTTCTCGATGCCGCGCTCGCCGCGCGCGTGCAGGCGGCCCACCGCGTCGGTGAAGACCGGCCGGCCGCCGTCGTTCAGGCAGACGATCTCCCCGTCGAACAGGGCCGACGAGGCGCGGAAGGCCTCCTCGGGCAGCCGCAGCTCGGGGAAGTGTTCGCTGACGTCCCGGCGGCTGCGGGTGCGGATGCGGACCTCCCCCTCGTCGAGGGCGATCGAGGCGCGGATGCCGTCCCACTTGAGCTCGTACAGGTAGTCGCCGCGGTCCGGCACTTCTTCGCGGTTCTCGGCCAGCATCGGCTCGACGAACTCCTCCAGCCAGTCGACCTGCGGGTTGTCGAGGCGCTCGAGCAGCCAGTCCTTGCCCCGGGTGTTGATCAGCCGGAACTCGGCGCTCAGCTCGCGGCTCTGCAGGCGGAAGTAGAAGCTGTCCTTCTTGTCGTTGGTGACCTCGTAGCGGCCGAGGGCGTAGACCCACATCGGGC
This sequence comes from Candidatus Latescibacterota bacterium, assembly GCA_965223905.1. GTDB lineage: Bacteria > Latescibacterota > UBA2968 > UBA8231 > UBA8231 > CBDCXV01. Next base: position 93,685 of record CBDCXV010000009.1, on the reverse strand, counting down.
CGGCGCCGTACTCCCCCTTGGGGATGCGCCCCTCGAAGGTGAGGTACTCGAGCGGGTGGTCCTCGACCTGGACCGCCAGCCTCTTGATGCCCGGCCGCGGCGGCAGCCCCTTCGGCACCGCCCAGGACCTGAGCACCCCGTCCTGTTCCAGACGCAGGTCGTAGTGCAGGCGGGAAGCGTGGTGGCGGTGGACGACGAAGGCGTTGCCGTCCCCTGCCTCGACCTCCGGGGCCGGCTCCGGCGTCTTTTCGAAGCTGCGCCTGCCGGCGTAGGACTCGAGCTGGTCCGGGGTCTTGTGGGTTCTCGACCGGGCGGGGGCCCGCTTCTTCTTCGCCGCCTTGCGGTCGGTGTGCAGGCGCACGGCGTACGCCCCCATCCCTTCCCACGGGTCCCCTTCGCTCAGCACCTTGTCGGCCGCGGTGTGCAGGTTGTACAAACCAGGTTCGCTCAGCTGCTCGAGCTCCTCCCATGCCAGCGGCATCGACACCGGGGCGGCGGCGGAGCCGCGCACGCTGTAGGCGGCGACGATGGTCTGCGCCGTGCGGTTGCGGAACACGTCGACGAGGACCTTGCCCTGGCGCGCCTCCTTCTTGATGTGCAGGGTCGTCGTCGCGGCGTGGGCGCGGACGAACGGCTGGAACATCCCTTTGGCCGCGGCGAACACCGTCTCGAAATCCCACTTCGGCTCGATCGGCGCCACCACGTGAATCCCCTTGCGGCCCGTGGTTTTCGCGAACGGGTGGTAGCCGTGCGACTCGAGGTGCTCCCTGACCTGAAAGGCGAGCTCGACGACGTCGGGGAACGGGTACCCTTCCGGGGGATCGAGGTCGACGACGAAGTAGTCGGGCCTGTCGAAGTGGGGCCGCCGCGAGTGCAGATGGTGGACCTCGATGCAGGCGTGGTTGGCGATCCAGGCCATCGAGGCCTCGTCGGAGGCGAGCACGTAGTCGAGGGAGTCCCCCGCTTCGCCGATCACCTCGTGATCGAGCCACGCCGGCGCCCACCTGGGGCGGTTCTTCTGGAAGAAGCTCTCGCCGTCGATGCCGTCCGGGAAGCGCACGAACGACAGCGGCCGCCCCCTGAGATGGGCGAGGATCGTCGGGGCGATCTTCAGGTAGTACTCGATCAGCTCCGCCTTGAGGATGCCGTCGTTGGGCCACAGCACCTTGTCGAGGTTGGTTATCTCGAGCTTGTGCTTGCCGACCTGGGTCAGCTGCGCTTTTCTCGGCATCTTCGGCGGCGCGGTCCGGGGCGCTGGTTTGGGGCGGTAACTGCTTCAGGGACATAAAGATAATACGGGGAACGGGGTTTCAGTTAATGCCCATCCGACCTGCCGGCATCAGGTCGTAGCGGTGTCATTGCCATCCTATATTCTCTTGAACGGGCGCTGTTCCCATCCTTCGACCTCCTGGCGAATGGAGAAACCCCACGATGACCAAGCTTCTCGAAGAGGCGTTCAGGAAAGCTTCCGAACTTCCTGAAGATCGACAGGACTTCATCGGCCGCATGTTGCTCCGGGTCGTGAGCGAAGGGGGAGCCTTCTCCAAGTTTACTGACGAGCAGGTTGCTGAAGTGAGGAGTTCCCTTGCGCTGGCCGAAGCGGGGGAGTTTGCCTCCGACGAAGCGGTGAAGGAACTGTATGAAAAGCACGGGGCATGAGGCTCCGGTACCATCCACCCTCTGCATCCGGCCATCTCTTCTAGTCTGATATGGCAGTGAGGTGGGCTTTTCCTTGCTGTTGCCTGCTGCATATGATGTCTTAGCAGTCATATGACATCATTTATAGATAGCCTGCCCGAAAAAACCCCGGAACCGGGTCAGCTGGTCCTGGTTCGCTCTCGCCGCTGGTTGGTCGAGGAGGTGGTAGCCAACGGAGCGGCATCCCCGCTCGTGCGCCTCGCCTGCGCTGACGACGACGCCCAGGGCCAGAGCCTCGAGGTCTACTGGGACTACGAGATCGACCGCCTGATCCTCGAGGAAGAGGGCTGGGCCGATCTCGCGACCAAAGGATTCGACACCCCGCGGCAGTTCGCCGCCTTCCTCCACACCCTGCGCTGGAACTGCGTCACGGCGACCAACCCCAACCTGTTCCAGTCCCCCTTCCGCGCCGGCATCAAGATCGACGCCTACCAGATGGAGCCCCTGCGCAAGGCCCTGCGTCTGCCGCGTGTAAACCTGTTCATCGCCGACGACACCGGGCTCGGGAAGACGATCGAGGCCGGGCTTATCGCCCGGGAGCTGCTGTTGCGGAGGAAGGCAAAGACCATCGTCGTCTCGGCTCCCCCCTCGGTGATCGAGCAGTGGAGAGGCGAGCTGGAGGAGCGCTTCGGACTGGTCTTCGAGATCCTCGACCGGCGCTACCTGGCGCGGGTTCGCCGCGAGCGGGGATTCGGGGTGAACCCGTGGCGGACGCACAGCCGCTTCCTGGTCTCTCACAACCTGCTGATCGACCCGACGTACGCCGACCCGATGCGGGAATGGCTGGGCGGGTTGCTGCCGGGGAGTCTGCTGATCCTCGACGAGGCCCACCACGCGGCGCCTTCCAGCGGCGGCCGTTACGGGATCGAGACCAAGTTCACGCGCGCCGTCCGGGATCTGTGCGGCCGCTTCGAACACCGGCTGTTCCTCTCGGCCACGCCCCACAACGGCCACTCGAACAGCTTCTCCACCCTGCTGGAGCTGCTCGACCCGTACCGGTTCACGCGCGGGGTGAAGATCCGCGGCAAGGGCGAACTCGAGGAGGTGATGGTGCGCCGCCTCAAGGAGGACATCCGGGAGATCCAGGGAGGGTTCTCAAGGCGGATCGTCGAGAGGATGGTGATCGACAACCTGCCGCCCGACGCCCCCGAGATCCGTCTGTCGGAGCTGCTCGATCAGTACCGCACCGCCCGGGAGGAGCGGCACGCGACGACCTCGCTGAGGTCGCAGGCCGCGGCCGGGCTGCTCGTCGTCGGGCTGCAGCAACGGCTGCTCTCCTCAATCGAGGCTTTCGCCCGCACCCTCCAGGTGCATCGCCGCACCGTGGTGAAGCAGTGGGAACGTCAGCAGGAAGCGGAAGCCGAAATCCCCGAATCCGAAGAACAAGACAGCCTGCTGCGGACGGCGCCGGACTCCGACGACGAGCGGGGCGAGTGGGAAGAGGATCAGCTCGAAGCCGAAGAGGAAGCCGAGGTCGAGGCGATGACGGTCGCGGCCGAAGCAGGGGGGGTGCGAGACGAAAGGACGGAGGAGCTGTGGAACCGGGAGCAGAAGCTCCTGGACCGCATGGAGAAAATCGCCGAGGAGACCCGGCATCTGCCGGACGCAAAGGCTCGCCGCCTGATCCAGTGGATTCGAGAGAACCTCTGCCCCGGAATGCCGCCTCACGGCGAATTGCCCCAAGGTGAGCCGGCCCCGTGGAACGATCGCCGGGTGCTGATCTTCACCGAGAACCGGGAGGGGACCAAGCGCTACCTGAAGACCATCCTGGAGGAGGCGATCGCAGGGACAGACCTGGCGGACGAGCGCATCGAGGTGATAGACGGACTGGTCAGCTCGACCAATCGGCGGGAGATCCAGAAGCGCTTCAACACCCACCCCGCCAAGGACCCGCTGCGCATTCTGCTGGCTACGGACGCGGCGCGGGAAGGATTGAACTTCCAGGCGCATTGCACCGACCTGTTCCACTTCGACCTGCCCTGGAATCCGGGGCGGATCGAGCAGAGAAACGGCCGCATCGACCGCAAGCTGCAGCCCGCCCCGGAAGTGCGCTGCCATTACTTCGTCCTGCCCCAGCGGGCGGAGGACCGCGTGCTCGAGGTGCTTGTCCGGAAGACGGAGAGGATCAAGCGGGAGTTGGGCAGCCTGTCGAAGGTCATCGACGACGACGTCGAAAGGCTGCTTCGCGGCGGTATCCGCCACGCGAACGCCGACAAGCTCGCCGAAGAGATCCGGGCGGCGGACCTGGATGAGAATCGGAAGCAGGTGGCAGAAGAGGAATTGGAAGGCGCCCGCGAGCGCCAGGAGGACCTGAAGGAGCAGATCGCCCGCTGCCAGTCACTGCTTCAGAACTCGCGACAATGGGTCCGGTTCGAAGAGGGAGCCTTCAGGGATGCGCTTTCCTGCTCGCTGGAGCTGCTTGGGGCGGATCCCCTGGAGGAAACCCGCGACCAGGATGGACGGCCGGTGTGGAAATTCCCGGCTCTCGACCAGAGAGCGGAAACCGACGCCAGCTGGTCGTCCACGCTCGATACGCTGCGGCAGCCCAAAAAGCCGGATCAAAAGGTGACCGAATGGCGCCGGGAGGCGCCGATCCGCCCGGTCGTTTTCGAGGACCCCGGCGCGGTCACCGAGGACAGCGTGCACCTGCACCTCGAGCAGCGCGTGGCACAGCGGCTGCTGGCTCGGTTCCGGGCCCAGGGCTTCATCTACCACGACCTGTCGCGGGCCTGCCTGGCGCAGGCCAGGGATTCGATACCGCGCGTGATCCTTCTCGGACGGCTCTCCCTGTACGGACGCGGCGCCGAGCGCCTGCACGAGGAGCTGGTTCCGGTTGCCGCAAGATGGGTCGAGACATCGAAGCGGAAAGGGCCGCTCAGGGCGTACGCCCGGGAGACCGAGCTGCGAACGCTCGACCTGCTCGAAGAGGCGCTGACCGGTGATGGGATGCGGGTGCCGCACGAGACGATCCGGCGCCGGCTTCTGGAAACCGCCGCGCGGGATATCGAGGAACTGCTGCCGCAGCTGGAACCGCGGGCGGAAGAACTGGCCGCTATTGCCGTCAAGGGCCTCGCCGAGCGCGGCAACCGCGAGGAGCGGGATCTGCGGGTGACACTCGAGCGCCAGCGCGCCCGGGTGATCGAGGAGCTGGAAAATTACGATCGCAAGTTCACTCAGCTGACCCTGGACTTCAACGCGGAGGAGAGAGGCCAAGTCGAGGCGAACATGCGTGGGTGGCGCCGTCGTCTCGAACAGTTCGAGAAGGACCTTGAAGTGGAGCCGGCCCGCGTGCGCGAGTTCTACGAGGTCCGGGCGACCCGGGTGGAGCCGGTCGGCCTCGCCTACCTGTGGCCGGAGACCAACTGAAGCATGGCCAAGCTGGACCCACAGGTTCTCAGGCACCTCGAGTGGATCGGCTTCGTCCAGCCGAGCGGTCTCGTCGTCTCCGCGCCGGCGCTCGTGCGCGCAGGGGCCATCCTCGACCGGCAGGACGCCGATGGGCAGCGGCGGCTGCGCGACTGCGTCGAGGAAAGGGCGTTTCGCCAGGACGGGGATCAGGACCCGTGGTTACCTGATTTCGAGACCTTCGCGAGAACCGTTCTGGAATGGAGCTTCTCGCCGAGAGGCTACGCCGGCACCACAGAGAACCCCATCCCTGAGGACCTGATAGTGACCGCGGCGGATGGGGAAACCCTCGCCCCCGACTTCGCCGTCCGCGAGCGCAGCCCCGGGAAAGGAGAGTCCGACTGGCAGCTCCTCGTCCAGGTCCTGGAGCCGGGGCAAGCCTTCGACAAAGAGGTGAAGGGCTCCGGAGCGCTTGAAGCCTCTCCGCACAGCAGGATGGAGCGGCTCCTGCGGCGCACCGAAGTAAAGGCCGGTCTGCTGTTCAACGGCCTGGCAATCCGGCTGATCTCGGCGCCGCGGGGGGAAAGCTCCGGCTGGATGGACTTCCGCGTGGCGGAGATGGTGCAGACCTCCGGGAGGCCGATCTGCACCGCCATGCGGCTGCTCTTGAAGGAAAGCCGACTGTTGGCGATGCCGGGCACGCAGAGGCTGGCGGCCCTGCTCGAGGACAGCCGCAAATTCCAGAACGAGGTCAGCGAGCGGCTCGCCGAGCAGGTGCTGCACGCCCTGTACGAGATGCTGCGAGGATTTCAGGCGGCGCACGACGCCTCGCACGGAGAGCTGCTGCGACGGACCCTCGCTGAGAATCCCGACCGCGTCTACCACGCCCTGCTGACCATGATCCTGCGGCTCGTGTTTCTGCTCTACGCCGAAGAGCGGGACATGCTTCCCAAGGACGGGACCTTCCAGCGCTACTACTCCCTCGTGGGACTGTACGAGCGCCTGCGGGAGGACGCGGCCCTGTTCCCCGACACCATGGACCAGCGCTACGGCGCCTGGGCGCAGCTGCTGGTGCTGTTCCGCCTGATCCACGACGGCGCCGAGACCGGGGAGATGAGCCTGCCCAGGCGGCACGGCGTCCTCTTCGACCCGGACCGGTTCCCGTTCCTCGAGGGACGGCCGGACATGGTGGCGCGCCAGATTCACGAGCGCATCGAGCCGCCCCTGGTGCCGGACGGCACCATCTACCGCGCTCTTGAGAAGCTGCTGGTTCTCGACGGCGAGCGGATCTCCTACCGGGCCCTCGACGTGGAGCAGATCGGCTCGGTCTACGAGACCATGATGGGGTTCCGCCTGGAGACCGCGAGCGGAAGGTCCTTGGCGATCAAGGCGGCCAAGAAGCAGGGCGCTCCCACGACCGTGGACCTGGATGCGCTGGCAGCGGAACCGGGAACCCGGCGGGACAAGTGGTTCCGGGACCGCGCCGACCGGAAGCTCGGCGACAAAGTGAAGAAGGCCGTGAAAGAGGCGGAGAGGCTGGAGGACCTGCACGCGGCCCTCATGCCGGTGGTCGAGGTCGACGCCACGCCCGATCGCGTGCCGCGGGGGGCGATGGTGCTGCAGCCCAGTGAAGAGAGGCGCCGCTCCGGCTCACACTACACGCCCCGCGAGCTGACGGAGCCGATCGTGCGCACGACGCTGGGGCCGATCCTGACGCGGCTTCAGGGAGAGGACGGGAAGCCCCCGAAGCCTGAACAGATCCTCGACCTCAAGGTCTGCGACCCGGCCATGGGCTCGGGCGCGTTTCTGGTTGAGGCTTGCCGCCAGCTTGGAGACGCTCTCGTCGAGACTTGGCGCGCTCACGGCGAGGTGCCGGACATCCCGCCCGACGAGGACGAGGGGATCTTCGCCCGCCGGCTGATCGCCCAGCGTTGCCTCTACGGGGTGGACCGCAACCCGATGGCCGTCGACCTGGCCAAGGTTTCGCTATGGCTCGCTACCCTGGCCAAGGACCACGCGTTGACCTTCGTCGATCATGCCCTGAGAGATGGGGATTCCCTGGTCGGCCTGTCCCGAAAGCAGATAGAGACCTTTCACTGGGAACGGGAGGAATCGCCCTCGTTCATGCTGGGCTTCGAGACCATGCGGGTTCGGGATCAGGTGCAAGAGGCGGCCGAGTTGCGAGAGCTCATCCGGGAGGCGGGCGAGGAAACCGCCGACTGGGAGTTGCGCGACTTGTGGAACCGGGCGCAGTTCGCGTTGCGCAAGGTGCGGCTTTTCGGAGACTTGGCCACGGCGGCCTTTTTCGACGGGGCGAAACCGAAGCAGCGGGAGGCGAAGCGCCGCGAGTACGGCGAAGCGATATTCGGAGGCAAAGCCGAGCAGTACCTGGATTGGCTCGACGAGCGCCGCAAGGTAGAACCGCCCTTGGCGCCGTTCCACTGGGAGGTCGAGTTCCCGGAGGCGTTCGATCGCGAGAACCCGGGGTTCGACGCCATCGTGGGGAATCCGCCGTTCGCGGGCAAGAACACGGTGGCTGCGGCCAACGTCCCCCGCTATCCGGACTGGTTGAAACAGGTCCACGAAGAAAGCCACGGTAACGCCGATCTCGTTGCCCACTTCTTCCGCCGCGCATTCGATCGGGTGCGCGAAAACGGCACCTTTGGCCTGATCGCAACCAACACCATCGCCCAGGGGGACACCCGCTCGACCGGATTGCGCAGGATCTGCGAGCACGGCGGGGAGATCTACCTTGCCCGACGGCGGGTCAAGTGGCCCGGACTTGCCGCGGTGGTGGTGAGCGTGCTCCACGTGCACAAAGGGCCGTTCACCGGAGCAAAACGACTTGATGACGAGGCGACCGATACGATTACCGCTTTTCTCTTCCACCGGGGTGGCCACGAAGACCCGGGGCGGCTGAAGGCGAACGTGCGCAAGAGCTATCAGGGCAGCATAGTTCTCGGCATGGGTTTCACCTTCGACGACAACGACAAGAAAGGCGTTGCCACTTCGCTTGCGGAGATGCGCCGCCTAATCGAGCAGGACCCGCGGAACCAAGAAGTGATCTTTCCCTACATAGGCGGGGAGGAGGTGAACACCAGCCCGACTCATGCCCACCACCGCTACGTGATCAACTTCCGCGACTATCCACTGCGCCGGGATGATCTGGCCGAACGATGGGTGGACGCGGACCAGGATCAGTGTCGTGAATGGCTGCGGCGAGGAATCGTGCCTCTAGACTATCCAGCACCGGTGGCGGAAGATTGGCCCGCGCTGGTAGCGATTGTTGAAGAGGGAGTAAAGCCGGATCGCGCGAAGCTCACGAAAAACGCCATTGGACGAAAACGTGCGGAATTCTGGTGGCGCTACGGCTCGACGGCAAAAGAACTCTACGCTGCCGTCGCGGGGCTGGAGCGGGTTTTGGCGATCTCACGAGTCGGCCAGCAGGCGGCCTTCGCATTCTTACCCACAGGTATGGTATACGCGGAAACAATCATAGTCTTCCCCCTCGACGCCTACGCTGCCTTTTGCACCCTCCAATCCCGATCCCACGAGATCTGGACGCGCTTCTTTGGCTCGTCATTGAAGGACGATCTCCGCTACACGCCCTCCGACTGCTTCGAGACCTTCCCCTTTCCCCACGGCTGGGAAACCGACCCGGCACTCGAAGGCGCGGGCAAGGCTTACTACGATTTCCGCGCCGGGCTTATGGTCCGCAACAACGAAGGACTCACAAAGACCTACAACCGCTTCCACGACCCCGACGAAGACAACCCCGACATCGCCAAGCTCCGCGAGCTCCACGCCGCCATGGACCAGGTCGTCCTCGATGCCTATGGTTGGAACGACATCCCCACCGACTGCGAGTTCCTCCTCGACTACGAGATCGACGAGGAAGAGTGGGCCAAGCGCAAAAAGCCCTACCGCTACCGCTGGCCCGACGACATCCGGGACGAAGTGCTGGCGCGGCTCCTCGAACTGAACGCCAAGCGCCCCAAACGAGAGACAGGAACCAAACCGGCGTACTGGTCAGACGACGATGACGGATGACAGGTTGCAATCTTGGCCGCGAGTGCGCAGACTCCCCGTCGCGCATCGGAATAAGGACATGGTACGGCTGTCAAAGCTATTCGCCCGCAATTGAGGCACACAGCTATCGTTTGTAAATCCCAGATGACTGAAAAAATCCTTCAGGATCCTGCCGGTGTAGTGGATTACATCGACCAGATTCGTCAACTCGCAGATGACAATAGGTCCTCTCTCGGTTTTCTCCCCGCAAGTGCCTATACAGAAGCCGCAATGAAAGGACACCTCTGGATCGCCATCGACAGGAGTACGAAGAAACTACGTGGTCATCTGTTCTTTGGCGGAAGCTATCCCCACCTCAAGGTCTTCCAAGTCCATGTTCTCCCTGAGTATCGATTTGAAGGCGTAGGAGGAAGACTGGTCGGGGCGCTCAAGGAATACGGGGAAGACAACAGTTGGTTGACCATTCGTTCCAGAGTGGCTTCGGACTTGGAGGCGAACAAATTCTGGCAGGGGTCAGGGTTTCGAATTGTACGCCAGATCCCTGGAAAATCGAAAAGGACGATAAACGTTTATGAACTCGAACTGGACGTCCCATCCCTTTTCGGTAGGAGACAGTTTCCCGGGGCATCCAGTGGTGATGACGGAAGGCAAATAGCCTACGCTAGGCCCCTGTTGCCCACGCCCTCCTATGTGATCGATCTGAACGTATTCTTCGATGCTGTGAGGCAACGGGATGCGGGAGAGTCAGCTTTCATATTCTCCTCGGCTCTAAACGGCGAAATACGTGTCAGGGTCACCCCTGAATTCAGGAGGGAACTGGAACGTCGCTCGCCAGATGTGTCCGACGACCCTGTTCTGGAATTTGCCAGAACCCTCCCGACCTTGCCAGAAATATCGCCAGGAATACTGGCGCGTCTGATTGAGGATCTGAAAGACAAACTTTCGGTGGCTGATACAAGAACGGGTAAGTGGGCCGCAAATGAGCAATCGGATCTTGTTCACTTGGCATCGTGCATTCATCATAAAGCCTTCGGTTTTGTAACTCGCGACGCCAGAATTCTTCGACACAGCGGGACACTTCTGGAAAAGTACAGCCTGAGAGTTATATCACCCCTTGACCTCAGGGAACCGTTCGGGGAGGTGGACACATACCTGCCTGAGTTCTCGGTAGCTGTTGGCCAAGAGGAAATCAGGGTTTCAAATCTTGATGAAGGCGATGCGGGGGCCGAGAGCTTCCTGAGAGAGATGGGGATTGATGAAACCGCTATATCCTATTGTCTTGCCGCTGGAACAACGCAGTCTCCGAGGACGAGATTGGTTGTGCGAACGGGGGAGGGAATAGTAGGAATAGGATCATGGGAGGCAAGAACCAGTTTGTCCAGGAAGGCGGACGCATACCTATATGTCGACGAGGGGAACTGGAATGCTGACAGAGCGATCGATTACCTGTTGGAATCCATGACCAACCGGGGGCATCTGGGACAACTATTCGCGTTCGACCTGAAGACGGGGCCAGGGCAAAGACTGACCCGAGAAGTGGCAATCCGCAGGGGATTCCAGCCGATTCGAGGTGAAGAAGGAAATGCTTTACAGAGTCTCAGGAAGGTGTCCCATAGAGGAGTAATTACAAATGACAATTGGGAGTCCTTCAGAAATGACTTCAAGGAAGCTACTGGTTTTGAACTTGCTCACAGCATGCCAAAGCACGACGAGTTGTCCAACACCGGCATTGTCTTTAATAACAGATCTTGGCCTATAACGCTTTCCCTTTTTGACTTTGAAACCTTGGTGTCTCCCGGCTCGATCATTTGTCCCGGCCGAGGCGGCGTAATTGTGCCCATTAGGGAGAGATTTGCCCATGGATTGGTACCCCCGACCGATAGTCAGACATCATTTCTTCCTGGTAAGGAAGCTGCATTGCGGTTGGAAAGGGCCTATTTCTGCCGGGTCGGGACCCAGAGAATGGTCGGACGGGGCACAGTGTTGGTCTTCTATGTCAGCGGCAGACAGAAGGCGGCCGTTGCCATTGCGAGGGCTACATTCTGTGACAAGCTGACGAAGACCCAAGCGGTATTGAACCTCCGGAGGCAAGGAGTATTATCGGAGGAGGAAATAGGCCAGAGGGCAAATTCTAATGGTGAGCTCACGGCGATGACCTTTGATAACCTGTTCCTTTTCCGCAGAAGTATTCCTTACCGGGACCTGAAGCAGATGGGATGTGTGGGAGGAGCGAATCTGGTTACAGCACAGCGACTTTCCCATGAAGCACTTTCCGCAATCGTGGAAAGAGTATTGGATTGAAGAGTTCATGGACCAAGCCATAATTTCTCTTAAGCCTCAATACGCGAACCTGATTCTGTCTGGGGAAAAGACGGTAGAACTCAGGAATAGAACTGTTAGATTGAAATCTGGAACCACGATTTGGATATACGCAACCCAACCTGTGGGCAGGATAGTCGCTAATGCGAAAATAAAAACGGTTTCTCATGGAATCCCTTCCGAAATATGGGACCGCTACGGTGAAAAAATCTGCATCGAAAAAACACATTTCGATTTCTACATAGGAAATAGTCGGCAGGTATCGGCCTTGGTCCTTTCCTCGGTAAAGAGAATCCAGGATCCTTGCACCCTGGAAAACATTCGTCAAGTCGTTGAGGATTTTCACCCCCCACAGTTTTATTCTCATCTACCTTCGGATGACCTGCTATTCGGAACTCTGAACAGTTTAGCGAACCATTCTGTTTCACGCCGGCGAAGGTCGTCCGGGTAAGGATCCTGGCAAACGCCCAACCCCTGAAAAAATTCGTTCGCTCCCTAACAGAAGCGGATTTGGGAGGCTTTCGTAACGCGGAAAAAGCCCGTGATCGAAGAGGAACGGGAAAAGCAGCACCACCTGCTCCTGGAGGACTTTGGAGACCATTCTCTATGGCCGCCCATCCACTAAATCCTTTTGGCTCCTGCAAGATGCTCCACGCCTACGGAGGCCGCTGCCTCCTCATCCCCGCCACCAACCACGAGGGTCTCCTCGATACCGCCATCTGGCGGGGCTTCGAGGAAGTGCTTTCCTCAAGCCGCCTACGCTTCGCTGTGCCGGCTACTTGCGGTCAAGCTGCGCGGTGGACGACGGGGTTTCGAGGTGGTGGAGATCGCCGGGCGGGGCCGGTTCAAGGGCGCCAGTCATGCCGACGTCGGGCGCTTCGTGCGCCGGGCAGTGAAGGAGATGGTGCTGGAAGGTGAGGCTCCGGGTGCAGCACCTTTAGTCGGCGCGACAGTCGGACAACTTCCCCTGGCGCGTAACGTACTTGCGGAACAGGGGTGGGTGACAAATGGCTGAGAACGACTGGTACGAAGAACTTCCGGAGGACTGCCCGCCAAGAGACGCGGGGGCGCCCGTTTCTGAACCGCACTTCCGGGTCGTTCGGACGATTCCCCCGACTGACTGCGATTTCGTTTCCCAGAGAGCACTCTACCCGGAACGACCGTTCTCGGTACCTGAGTGCCAGGCACGGGCGGTATCGCTTTTCCTCGTTCGCAAGAGCGCCAGTGGTGTCTTGAAATTGCCACGGTTCAAGGGTGGAGCCATTGTTTCCCTTACCCTTTCTCGAACCGCTGGCGTTACCAAGAAGACCTGTGGCAAGCCGGGCCACGTGTCCTGGTGGCGCCGAGCAAACTTCGACCCGGTTCCATTGGCCGTGCCAGTCAAACTGAAGCGGGGCTGAAGAATGCGCAGATCCGTCCGACTTGTGAGAACCCTGATCTACTACGATGGACCTCAGGTGATCGTGGCCAGTGATGAGGTGGGACAACTCTATCTCGGATTGCTGGTCCAGGCCCCGGACGGCGGGGATGCATACCTCCTGACGCCCATGTCAGCAAATCGGTTGTATCAACTGGAGGCCGGTATTCTGGACGTCCGCAGTGCGCTTACGATCCCTGAAGTTGACGAGTACTATACTGCGGCGCTCACTGGTGACACCGAAGTGAAGGACCGCTTGGCGTTGTCTCCAGTAGGTCACCCCCCTGAGAAGTGGCTCCCCGAGCCCGACCTTCGAGTGTCGGACTTTGTGGAGCCGAACGCTGTGACGCAGGAGGTAACGTCCCGTGGCAAGGCAGTCTTGCACCTTCGGATGAGCCCTCCCGAATCCCACATCGCGGCACAGATAGGCGTTACCAACCTGGCCATATGTCTGTCACTTTTCCAGAATCTGGTTGGCCAGGCATATCGGAAGGTTCTTCGCGATGTCGGCCCCGATACACGAAAAATGATTTCGGACGAGTCTAACTGGATGATGGACGTCTCTGGCTTTTCCCACGGGTCCTTCACCATCCATTTGCAGTCGAGGGCGGAGCCTGACTTGCTCGGATACGTAGGTCTGTCCCGGGCCCTGGATCGGGTCGATGCCCTGACCGAAGGCATCGATGCACCGGAGGCAGGACTTTCGACTATGCGTCAGAACAGGGGTCACCTCGTAGCTGCCTATCGGCGATTGCTGAAGTTCCTGGTTGACTCGGAATCGGCCCTTGGATACCAGTGGTCGGCACCGGACCGGACGTTCTCATCCACCAGGGCGATTTCTCGAGATTCCGCAGAGAGACTCTACAACTTGATCGTGGCGCAGAAGGACTTGACGGTTGAGGAGGTCACTCTCAGGGGTGTCTTCATACACGTCAACGTGGAATCGGGCCTCTGGACCCTGCGGGACGACGAAGGGATCTCGCATCACGGCCGTTCCGCCAGTGACTTGCAAGGCGCGCTGAGTGGTTTGATCGTGGACACTCAACGATACGAGGTGGACTGCATTGAACGAGTTGAAGAGACTGGAGTTGGCGAGATCCGGACAAGTCTTGAGTTGAAGGAGATCGAGCCACTCGAAGGGATAACTGCTACATGAGTGCCGGGGAGAACAGCGGTTGTGAGTCTCCCCAGAGGAGCCTCTTGGCCAGCCTGGCGAGCTCGACTGGTCCACGATCGCTACTACGGCACTGGTTACTTCTAACGCGGAGGAAGATTGGGATGGTAGAGTACAAGACAGGCAACATCCTCGACGAGGATGTGGAAGCCCTCGTAAACACGGTCAACTGCGTCGGCTTAATGGGCAGGGGAATCGCCCTGCAGTTCAAGAAGTCCTGGCCTGATAATTTCAAAGCATATGAAGCTGCCTGTCGCAAGAAGGAAGTCCAGCCTGGACGCATGTTCGTGTTCGAAACGGGACAGTTGGTTTCGCCTCGCTACATCATCAACTTCCCGACCAAGCGGCACTGGCGGGGCAAGTCCAGGATCGAAGACATCGACTCGGGTCTGAATGCGCTGATTGCCGAAGTCCGGTCTCGGAAAATCTGCTCCATCGCGATTCCTCCCTTGGGCGCTGGGCTCGGCGGACTTGCCTGGGCAGATGTACGGGTGCGGATCGAAAGGGCAATGCAGGACCTTCCGGACGTACGGACGATAGTGTTCAAACCCCACGATGCTCCTGATCCGGTGGAACCAGCAACTGCGAGAAGGGTGCCCGGGAGGCAGCAAATACCATCGAACAAGCCATCCATTCCCGCAGGCAATGCCAATGGAATCAAAGCTCAAGCATCTTGAATTGATCCAAGGGGTGGTCAACCGCCTTGCGACCGACTCGTTCCGCGTGAAGGGGTGGATCGTGGTTCTGGTCACTGCCCTGTTCGTCCTGTTGGCGATAGAGGATCGCCTCCATGTTGCCTACATCGCATTGACACCTGTCCTCGTCTTCTGGGACCTCGACGGTTACTACCTGTGGCAGGAACGCCTGTTCCGAGCGCTCTACGACCATGTCCGGGTGGTGGACGAAAGTGAAGTCGACTTTTCAATGGCCACCGCTGCGTTCCGAACGGGTTGGAAGCGCTCTTGGATTGGCTCAACCTTGTCGATAACGCTGGTTCCGTTCTACGGAGCTCTCATCATCGCGATTGTTCTGGTCGTATTCTACCTTCCAGGAGAACAAGCTATTAATAACGGCTCGTAGAGGCCGGGACGGCGTCGCCGATTCCGTACAAAGGCGGATAGGTTTCTTTACCTACCCTTCCGGATAGCACCCCTTTCCGTCTTGCTTTCGAGAGGATACAACGATGCGTTTTTTCAGCACTACTGGTCCGGTCAAGCCCGAAAAGCACCACTGCATCCCGCCGTTGGACCGGCTGAACCTCGCCGAGGTGCTCGCGTTGGTGCGGGACGAGAAGTACTTCGTTTTGCATGCGCCGCGTCAGACGGGCAAGACATCGGTCCTCCTGGCGCTGCGCGACCTGCTCAACGCCGGAGGGACCTATCGCTGCGTGTACGTCAATGTCGAGGCCGGGCAAACCGGGCGCGAAGACGTGGAACAGGTCATGCGCACCATTTTGGGAACGTTGGCGTTGCGAGCGAGCGTGACCCTGGACGACGAATTTCTGCTCGCGGTCTGGTCGGACATCTTAGCCGAATTCGGTCCCCACGCCGCTCTGCAAGTGGCGTTGACGCGCTGGTCCAAGGCCGACCCGAAGCCCTTGGTGCTGCTCATCGACGAAATCGATTCCTTGATCGGCGATTCCTTGCTGTCGGTGCTGCGCCAGTTGCGGTCGGGATACGATCTGCGGCCAGAGGGTTTTCCGCAGAGCGTGGTGCTGTGCGGGGTGCGCGATGTGCGCGACTATCGCATTCAATCCACCGCGGAGAACGCCATCATCGCCGGTGGCAGCGCGTTCAATATAAAAGCGGCATCCCTGCGGTTAGGGGACTTTTCCCGGGAGGAGGTGCGGGCGCTGCTCGGTCAGCACACCGAGGAGACGGGGCAGGTGTTTACCCCCGAGGCGCTGGAGACGGTCTGGACGCAGACACAAGGGCAGCCGTGGCTGGTCAACGCGCTGGGCGACGAAGCCTGTTTCCAGGGCGAATGTGCGCAGGCGTGGCATCGTCCGGTCACCGCCGAAGCCATCCGCGCCGCCCAGGAGCAGCTCATCCTGCTGCGCGAGACGCATCTGGACCAGTTGGCCGACAAACTCAAGGAGGAGCGGGTTCGCCGGGTTGTCGAGCCGCTGTTGAGCGGCGGAGAGGAACGCCACTTCGCCGACCGCGACATCGAGTATGTGCGGGATCTCGGGCTGGTCGCACAAGACCTGCCGTATCGCATCGCCAACCCGATCTATGCCGAGGTGGTGCCGCGCGAACTGACGTGGGTGGTGCAGGGGGAATTCGAGCAGGACGCCGCCTGGTATGTGGATGCCGAGGGGAGGCTGGACGTGGTCAAGCTGCTGTCGGCGTTCCAGGAGTTCTTCCGCGAGCACTCCGAACACTGGGTCGAGCGATTCGAGTACAGGGAAGCCGGCCCGCAGTTGCTGCTGCAGGCGTTTTTGCAGCGGATCGTCAACAGCGGCGGTCGCATCGAGCGCGAGTACGGATTGGGGCGGATGCGGACGGACTTGCTGATCGTGTGGCCGCAAGGAGAGCGGACGCGCCGGTTCGTCGTCGAGTGCAAGGTGCTGCACAGGAGCTTGGAGCAGACGATTGCCGAGGGGTTGGAACAGACGTTCGAATACATGGATCGCTGCGGAGGGGAGGCGGGCCACCTGGTGATTTTCGACCGGCGTGAAGGTCGGCGTTGGGCGGACAAACTGTTTCACTGCCGCCGGGTGTCGGACAGCGGGGTCGAGATCGATGTGTGGGGGATGTGAGCGGTGGGGTTCTGGTTTGCTGCGCGAACTTCCCGATGGCAGGACAACACCGAGCGAGCCCTGCGATGATCCACCCTGCCGATTTTATCGATGCCCATCGCCGGCACCGGTCAGACGCTGAACTGCTCTTCCAGTGATGCATCAAAGACAGCCAAGAAGTAAGTCCCCGTGACCGACAAACCCCAGGACCGCAAACCCAGTACCTCTGCAGAAGTACGCGACCGCCTGATTGAAGCGCTGAATCTCGATCTGGTAGGGCCCTGGGTCGGCCACTCCCTGGCCGACGAGCGCCTTCCTGGATGGCGGCGGCCGTCGAACTGGTACCTGGCCGGTTGTTTGATCCCGTCCGGGTCCGCAGCTGATACGAGCGCCGACGCGGACGAAGACGACGACATGGACGGGGAAGTCCCGGAGTCGGCCGGCCTTGCGGAAGAGTCGAACGAGGAACGGAAGGCTGCCGGGAAGGGTTATTTCCCTTCCTCCATCTTTGTCCTGTTCAATGTTTCAGGAGAACAAGCTAATGGCTCGTAGAGTGTTTTTCAGTTTCAAGTACAAACCCGACGTGTCTCGCGCAATGGTCGTCCGCAACAGCTGGGTGACGCAGGGAAAGGAGGCAGCGGGTTTTGTTGACGCTGCGGATTTCGAGAAGATCAAGCGACAGGGGGATGCGGCCATTAAGCGGTGGATCGACAACCAGCTTCATGGCACCTCCGTAACCGTCGTATTGGTAGGAGCTCGCACCTGTTCAAGCAGGTGGGTAAAGTACGAAATAGAGCAGAGCAAGAAGCGGAACAACGGTTTACTTGGAATCGACATCAGCAAAATCAAGGATCTGGATGGAAACACGACTAAACGGTGCGGCAAAATACCGGCTGGTTACCCGTTCTATCTCTGGAATAAACATGATGGCTACAACAACATGGATGATTGGATAGAGGAAGCGGCCAGGGACGCAGGGCGCTGAAGCGTATTGGGATTGGACGACGGACGAACTATACACCATTAGCGAATCAGATAAAAAATGACGGAAACGTCCACGACATCTGAGTTCGATCCAAGGATCATCACCCGGGTCGCTCTGCGAAACTACAAGAGCATCGCCGCCTGCGACGTCGAGCTAACGCCCTTGACGATCCTGGTCGGCGCCAACGGCGCCGGCAAGAGCAACTTCCTCGACGCCCTCCGCTTTACCGCCCAGGCCCTGCGCTTCTCCCTGGACCACGCCCTGCACGAGCGCGGCGGCATCAACGAAGTCCGGCGGAGGTCCCGAGGTCATCCGAATCACTTCGGCGTCCGTCTCAATTTCCGGCTTCCAGAGGCAACTGGCTGGTACGTGTTCGAAGTAGGCGCCCGGCCGAAAGGGCGCTACGTCGTGCGGAAAGAAGAGTGCGTGGTCAAGTCCGCGGACAGCGACCGGACGGGACTCTTCCGGGTAGAGAACGGGCGTCCGATCACCACTTCATTCGCCCATCCGCCCGGGGCGGGAGACGACCGTCTCTACCTCATGCAGGTAGCCGGTTACCCGGCGTTCCGTCCTGTCTACGACGCGCTCGCCGGGATGGGTTTCTACAACATCCATCCCGAGCAGGTTCGCGAGCTGCAGTCGCCGGATCCCGGCGATCTCCTTAAGCAGGACGGAAGCAATATCGCCAGCGTTCTCGCAAACCTGAAGTCGGAGGCGCCCGAGAGTGCGGAGCGCGTCGGTAAGTATCTCTCCAAGGTCGTCCCGGGAACGGTGGACGTGGAGTCGAAGACGGTGGGACCCAAGCTGACGTTGGAGTTTCGTCAGGAAGTCCGCGGCGACCCTCATCCCTGGCGTTTCCTCGCCAACAACGTTTCGGACGGAACGTTGCGCGTTCTCGGGGTGCTCATTGCCCTCTACCAGGGCGCCGGCATGGAGTCGGGAAAAGCGAAGCTGATCGGCATCGAAGAGCCGGAGGGCTCCCTCCATCCAGCCGCAGCGGGTGTGCTGACCGACGTGCTGCGCGAGGGGAGCGAACACGCGCAGGTGATTGTTGCCACCCATAGCGCGGACCTCCTGGATCGGGATACGATCCCGTTGGAGTCCATACTGGCCGTGGTTTCGGAGGATGGAGAGACGCGGCTAGCCCCGCTGGACGAGACGAGTCGGGCCATGCTTCGAAACCATCTTTTCACTGCAGGTGAGCTGCTACGCATGGATCAGTTGATACCCGATCCCGCGCTCTCGAGGCCGACCCAGCTAAGTATGTTCGGCGGCGAAACTGACACCTGACATGGTGAAAATCACCGCTATTGTCGAAGGGGACGGCGAAGTGGAGGCCGTCCCCGTGTTGATTCGGCGGATCAGCACGGAAGTTTCCCCACTTGCCCCGCCGAATGTGTTGAGACCGATCCGCGTGCGTCGCCAGAGAATTCTCAAGGAGGGCGAGCTGGAACGATACATGAGCCTGGCAGCGGCCCGCGTCGGTGACGGGGGTTGCATATTAGTTTTGCTGGACGCCGAGGGAGAATGCCCGGCTGAACTCGGTCCAGATATCCTGCAACGCGCCCGCGATGCCAGACCGGATCGCCAAATCGAAACAGTGTTGGCGAAGTACGAGTATGAGACCTGGTTTGTGGCGGCGTCCGAGTCGATCGCAGGCTCGGGTATTTCACAGGATGTATCTCCCCCGCCAAATCCGGAATCCATCCAGGGCGCCAAGGAGTGGCTACGCCGAATGCTTCCGACCTACAGTCCGACAGCTGATCAAGCTGCCTTGACCGCTCGCTTTGACATGGAGCTGGCGCGCCAACGCTCCCCCTCATTTGACAAGATGTGGCGGGCGGTGGCCAAGCTGTTGCAATGACCTTTCGCATTGGGGCATTTGCCGACGGCGCAAGGCTATGCGACCGGAGAAACGGCGGTGAAACCGACCTACCTGGAATTCTAGTCCGGTTCCATCGACTCATCGAAGCCAACCCCGATACAGGAAGTCCTCGTGACCGACAAACCCCAGACCCGCAAACCCGGTAGCTCTGCCGAAGTACGCAAACGCCTGATTGAGGCCCTGAATCTCGATCTGGTTGGGCCCTGGGTCGGCCATGCCCTGGCCGACGAGCGCCTTCCTGGATGGCGGCGTCCCTCGAACTGGTACCTGGCCGGTTTTTTGATCCCGTCCGGCTCGGCAGCTGATACGAGCGCCGACGCGGACGAAGATGACGACATGGACGGGGAAGTCCCGGAGTCGGCTGGCCTCGCCGAAGAGTCGACCGAGGAAAAGAAGGCTGCCAGGAAGGGTTACTTCCCTTCCTCCATGGGCTTGAGCTTCCTCGTCCCGGAAGACGCCGACTCGGTGGAAGTGGCCGTCTCCTGGGGCGACTACGCCCCGGAGGAAGTCGAAGATGACGGCGGCAAGGCCCTGTCCGTCTGGCAGCGGACCCCCCGCCTGGAGGTGCTCACCCTGAATCTCACCGAATCCGACGATCCTGTTGTCTGCGATGTCCCTGAGTCCGGCGGTCTCCTGCTCCATGTCGTCGAGCGCAAGGTCGTTGCGCAGGATCTCGAGAAACATATCCCTCCGGGAACGCGGTCGGTTTCGGTTTTCCTGGTCAACAACCGGACCCCTGTGGAGACCGATGCGGACCGCGCCTATGTCTTTCAGCCTGAGCTCAAAGTGAGCGGTAGGCGCCCGTTTGTGCCGCGGCCGGATTTGCGGGGAACGCGCGCCGATCGCTGGGATGATCGAGTGGCCGACCTCCACTACGCGGACACCCCCTCGTACGCTACCGGCCACGGCGTATCGGCGGACTGGGAGATCATCGACGGCGAGTGCCGTCTCCTGCGGACCGCGTGGATCCCCCGTGCCGAGGTGGAAAAGACGGAGACCGCCGAGGTGCCGGGGGTCGAGTTGGCGATGGAGGCCCTGGGCTCGCTGCCCGACGGGGCGGCAGCCGAGGACGCTCTACGGCCGCTCGTCGACCAGTACCGCACCTGGGGCGAAGCGAGGCAGGCGGAACTCGAGGATTTGGAGGGAACTCGCCGTGAGACAGCAGCGGAGCTGCTGCGGTTGGCCGACCTCGCGGCTGACCGGATCGAGCGCGGGATCGCCGTGTTGGTTGCCGACGAAGACGCGCTCGATGCATTCCGGGTGGCTAACCGGGCGGTGGCGCGGGCGCTGCGCCAGCGTCTGGGCATCGAAGAGCCGGGCTGGCGGGCGTTTCAGCTCGCCTTCATCCTGCTGAATCTCCCCGGGCTGATTGACCCGGCCGACAAGGATCGCGAGACGGTGGACCTGCTGTTCTTCCCCACCGGCGGCGGCAAGACCGAAGCCTATCTCGGCCTTGCGGCGTTTGCCATGGTGCTGAGAAGACTGCGCCATCCGGATGCGCAGGGATGTGCGGCCGCCGGGGTGAGCGTGATCATGCGCTATACCCTGCGACTTCTGACCCTCGATCAGCTCGCGCGCGCCTCGGGTCTGGTCTGTGCACTGGAGCTGGAACGTGCCGAGGCGGGAGGCCGCTACGGCGACTGGCCCTTCGAGATCGGGCTCTGGGTAGGCAAGGCGGCAACACCCAACCTTCTCGGAAAAAAAGGGGACGGCCGCTCGGACTCCGCGCGCACCAAGGTGAGGCAGTACAAAGCAGACCCAAGAGGAAAGCCGTCGCCGGTCCCGTTGGAGAGCTGCCCCTGGTGCGGAGATCCGTTCGGACCGGACTCGTTCGCGCTGCTGCCCAACGATGACCAGCCGCGCGAGCTGCGGATCGTGTGCATGAACTTCGAGTGCGACTTCAGCGGGGACCGTGCGTTGCCGATCCTGGCCGTCGACGAGCCGATCTACCGGCGCCTGCCCGCCTTTCTGATCGCCACGGTGGACAAGTTCGCGTCGCTGCCCTGGATGGGACCCTCCGGCGCACTTCTTGGGGGTGCGGACCGATATGACGGGAGCGGCTTCTACGGCGCCACCGACACGGGAAGGGGAACCCGGCTGCCTGCCCCGCTGCTGCCGCCCGACCTGGTGATCCAGGACGAGCTGCACCTGATCTCCGGGCCATTGGGAACGATGGCCGGACTGTACGAAGCGGCGATCGAAGCCCTGTGTGTGCGCGGGACCGGGGGGAATGCCTTCCGGCCCAAGATCGTCGCTTCCACCGCCACCGTCAGGCAGGCACAGGACCAGATCCAGGCGCTCTTCGGCCGCTCGCTGACACAGGTTTTCCCCGCCCCCGGCCCGGATCGGCGCGACTCCTTCTTCGCGCGCACGGCGACCGCCAATGTGCCCGGCCGGGTATACGTTGGGATCGCGGCCCAGGGCCGGAACCCCAAGGTGATCATGCGCAGGGCCTGGCTGGCGCTGATGGGAACCGCCCAGAAGGCCTACGTGGAAGCGGGAGGGCGCCCCAACAAGGAGAACCCGGCCGACCCGTACATGACGGTTCTGGGCTACTTCAACAGCCTGAAGGAGTTGGGCGGCGCCCGGCGCATTCTCGAAGAGGAAATCCAGAACACCATCAAGGGCTACGGAATCCGCAAGCGAATCGGTGAGACGACCGGGCTGTTCCGGGACCGGAGGACCTTCTCCGAAGTGGTGGAGCTGACGTCGCGCGTCTCCACGGACAAGGTGGCCGAGGCCCGCCGCCGGCTGGAATGCGGCTTCCACGAGAATGACCGCGTCGACTGCGCAATCGCCACCAACATGATCTCCGTGGGACTGGACATTCAACGGCTCGGCCTGATGGTCGTGCTGGGGCAGCCCTTGCGCCACGACGAGTACATCCAGGCCACGAGCCGCATCGGTCGCGACGACGAACGGCCGGGCCTGGTGGTGAGTCTGCTCAACATCCACAAACCCCGGGACCGCTCTCACTACGAGCGTTTCCGACACTACCACGAGACCTTCTACCGCTCCGTCGAGGTCGGCAGCGTCACGCCGTTTTCCGCGCGCGCCCTGGACCGGGGGTTCGCCGGGGCCCTGGTAACGCTCGCTCGACACGGGCGGCCAGAGCTGACCCCGGCACTGGAGGTGAAGCGGATCGGCGAGGTGCGCGCGGAGTTGGAACGCTTGCTGCTCGATGCCTTCCTCGAACGGGTGCGGCAGCAGCCGATCACCGACGAGGAAGAGCGCGAGCAGTATTTGCGCAGCGTGCAGAACCGCGTCGTCGACCTGCTCGACTCCTGGACCAAGGTGATCGACGACTACCGGTCGGCCGGAGTCGAGGTCCAGTATCAGCGCTACGAAATCCCGGGGCTCCGGCATCCCCGGCCGCTGCTTCGCGAAATCCTGGACAAGGAATTCGAAACCGAGCATCACGCAAAGTTCCGGGCCAACCGTTCCATGAGGGATGTCGAACCCAACGTGAACCTGTTCCTGGAAGACCTTGGTGGATTCCGGAGAAAAGCGGACAGATGAACCGCGCGCACGGACAGATTCGCAGCAGCCAGGTGATCACGAGCTACGGGCCCGGGGCACTGATCGACCTGCCCCAGGACTCCGCGATTGTCGGCGGCCTGGAGACGTGGCCGAAGACAAGCGACCTCGAAGAGATCCAGGAGCCGAGACTGGCGCGGAAAGTTCGGAATATGACCGCTGTGACTGCGCCGAGGCTGTACGCGCCGCCACCGGAATCGACCGACCCGAGCCAGCCTGTCCGCGGAATCGGTGTCTGGCGCTTTCCCGAGTGGTTCGTGGTGCAGGAAGGGGGAGACGGCGACAAGCCCGAGCAATCGCGCCGGCTGGTGCACCGGAAGGGGTTGGATCAGAGAAGGAGATTCGACGGCCGCGAGGTGGTCGCCACCCGCTTCGTCCGGGCATGTCCCAACGGGCATGTGGACGATCTGGACTGGTGGTATTTCGTGCATGAGGAGAACGCCGCCTGCAAGAGGCAGTTGTGGCTGGACGAGCGCAGCACCGGGGGGGACCTCGCTGACCTCGTCGTCCGGTGCGGATGCGGGAAGCGGAGGAGTTTGTCGGAGGCGACACAGCTGGAGATGAATCCCCTCGGTACCTGCCAGGGGGCCAGGCCCTGGCTGGGCCGCAATGCCAACGAGGCCTGCGGTCAGCCGAGCCGGCTGCTGATCCGGACGGCGTCCAACGCCTACTTCCCGCAGGTCGTCAGCGTGCTCTCCCTTCCGGACCGGGGAAGCGATGTCGGGCAGGCAGTGCGGGAACTGTGGGACGACCTGTCGATCGTCGAGGAGGCCGGCGATCTCGCGTTCGTGAAGAGGAAGCCGAAGAACGCCGAGGCCCTGGCAGCTTTCGACGACCAGGAAGTCCTCCAGGCCATCGAGGAGATCAAGACCGGAAGCAGCGAAGAACGGCCCGTGAAGCAGGTGGAGCTTGAGGCAATTCTCGCCGCGCCCGAGGGGTACGGCGACGACGTGCCGGTCGATCCCGACTTTCACGCCCGGCGTCTTCCCGAGCCGCTGTGGCGCACCTCGGAGTTCGCCGCCGGGGTCGCCGCGGTAATCCAGCTGCACCGCCTGCGAGAAGTGCGGGCGCTGACCGCTTTCTCCCGGTTCGAGGCGGTGATGCCGGACATCAACGGCGAGTACGACACCGACGTGGAGCTCGCCCAGCTGGCCGTGGAGCCGGAGTGGTTTCCCGCTACGGAAAACCGCGGCGAGGGCATCTTCCTGCAGCTTCGCCCGGAGGCGGTGCGGTCATGGCTCGCGAGGGATGCGGTCCGGCAACGGCTGGATCAGTTGGAAAGCGGACACCGGCGCTGGATGGAGGAGCGGCAGTCGGAGAGATCCTTTCCGGGAGGTCCGTACCTGCTTTTGCATACGCTCTCCCATCTGATGATCCAGTCGCTGGCCATGCGCTGCGGATATCCTGCAAGCTCGATCCGCGAACGGGTCTACGTCGGCGGTGCGGGCGAGGACTACGGCCTGCTCCTCTACACCGCGAGCCCGGACGCGGAGGGGACTCTCGGCGGCCTGGTCCAGCAGGGCCGGCACATCGAGGACCACCTGTTCCAGGCGCTGCTCATGAGCGAGCTGTGCTCGAACGACCCGATCTGCGCACACCACCAGCCGGGAGAGAGCATCGAAGGGAGATTGCTTCACGGTGCGGCCTGCCATGGATGCGCCCTCGTGGCGGAGACCTCCTGCGAGATGCGGAACGACTACCTGGACCGCGCCCTCGTCGTGCCGGTCATGGGAGTGCCGGGCGCGGCCTTCTTCGAGCCGCCCGGGTGACGGAGTCCCTGTTTCGGCTACCGGCCCACGTGCGCCGCGGCCTGGCGAGCGCACTCGAGTCGGGCATGCTGCCGCTTCCCTGCACACCTGCTGCAGTCAGTTCAGTGCTCAATCTGCGCGAGGGAGCGGAGGACGTGATCGCTGTGGTTGATGAGTTGCGCGGGAGTGGGATTGACGGGAAAGCGGCAGGTGCCTGGATCCGAACGGTCGAGGAAGCAGTAGCGCGCGTGCCTGCGCCCGACCTCGTCTGGTCGGGCCCGGAAGTGCCAGGGCTGCACGCCAGGGACACCCGCCGGGTGTACGAGGAACTGCTGGGGCAGGCGGCGAGATCGGTGTGGGCGTCGACGTACGCCTACTTCGACGGCCAGCGGGCCTTCGAGGTGCTGGCGCGGCGGATGGACGAAGTGGAGACCTTGCAGGTGAAGCTGCTGCTCAACATCCAGCGGGGCGTTGGGGACAGCACGGAACAGGAACATCTGGTGCGGCGGTTCGCCGACCGGTTCTGGTCCGAGGACTGGCCGGGAGAGCGCCGTCCGGAGGTGTTCTACGATCCCAGGTCGCTCCAGCCGGACGGCCCGGCGGGAGTGCTGCATGCCAAGGCGGTGGTGGCCGATGAGGAGACGGTGTTCATCACCTCGGCGAACCTGACGGAGGCGGCGTTGGACCGGAACATCGAGATGGGGCTGGTGGTGCGGGACCGCGCCCTGGCAGCGAGTGTGACGAGGCATTTCCGAGGGCTGATCGAGCGGGGATTGTTGCGGGCGTTGCCGCGGGATTGAAGCAAGACCAAGTAGCAAAATCAGCAGGGAAACCGTCAGAATAGGCCTTGGTTGTTGCTATATTTACATCCGCCGACTCCAAACGAAGGGACGTGCGGGTGAAACGACCTCAAAGGCGCAGCAAGCAGAAGCCGAAGGCCGTGCTGGCGGCAGCAGGTTCGATCAGCCCGGACGAGTTGGAACGAATGGAAACAAATTGCAGCTATTGCCCCAGCCACTATCACAAGTCTCGTCCGGGTTCCTCAGGCTTGCAGGAGGCTCCGAAACCTATTCCAGGCAAAACGATCTGCGACGCTCCGGGGTCGGGTGATCGATTGAATGCAACTGATCTGCTGAAGGCCGGGTTCCGGCGAGGCATGGTAAGTGAGCGAAGACGGAAGGACTGGCCGGAAAACGTCCGGGCCGTCGATGGCGATGGCGTTGTCTACGAAGCCCAACTCAGCAACAAAGAACGCGGGCAGTATCACGGATACCCGATGAAGAGGGGCGACAGCTTCGCCGATTTTATCGGCAATGAATGGGAACGCCGGACATGACGACCTTCCGTATCGCAGCCGAATGGTGTCGTGAACAAGGACCCGACATCACCGGGATGCCTGATCCGATGGAAGATGAGGCGACCCTTGCCGAGATATCCATCGAGATCGGTGAGACTGCCTTTTCCCAGGTGGTTGATCTCGAAACACGGCAGGTGCAGAACGGGGCAAATCTCTCTGCCTATCGATTGGCCGAATGGCTGACCTGGAACTGGTGGCGTCTTCGCTGGGAGCCTGCTCATCAAAATTTCCAACGGGACAGGAGCACGGGTTGGCGGCAAGCCCATGAGCTGGCCGGCATTGGTGGAGGATGGCTGTGGCCGAATGTCACAATCAAGTCCGATGGCTTCCGGGTCGTGTTGGATGCCCGACCGTCCCAGGAGACGCGCGCGGAGCCGCTGCGCTACATCGCCGATCAGACCAGTGTGATCCCGGTCGATACGTTCGAGGCCGGGGTGGATGACCTGGTAGGACGCGTTCTCGAGCGGCTCGGTGAATGGTCTGCCCCCAGTAACGACCTTTGCACGGCATGGGAAGAATTGTCGGCTGAGCGAAACGACCCTGAATCCACCCTGTACCGAAAAATCGAGGCATGCCTTGGGTTTGACGTGGACGAAGCCGACCCGGGGCAGGTCGAGCAGGTCATTGCTGACGGCGACACGCTGGGAAGAGCAGCTATGACCGAAGTCGTCGCCGACCGGTTTCTGACTGCACATGTTTTTCAGGAGACAGCACGAGGACGTTCGGGCTTCGACATCGCTCCCGGTGACAGGGCAGAGACGCTGGCCAATTCACGGAACGGTTTTCGAGACAGGGCTCCCTGGGAGATCGGTGCCGGTGCGGCAAACACCTTGCGACGGAGAGAGGGGCTGGGAGACAATCCGGTATCGGACCGTCGACTTGCCGCGTTGTACGGCGTGGAGGAAAGAGCATTAGCCGATGGCATCGCCAACGGTGAAATGGCCTTCGCGCTTCATGAGGGAGATCGAGGAAGCCGCGCCGTCCTGCGCTCGAAATGGAAAACCGGAAGGCGCTTCGAGGTAGCGCGCCTGCTCGCCGACAGCCTGTTGGTCCCGACGGAGGACCGGCTCCGTCCGGCGACCGGCGCCTATACTTACCGGCAGAAAATGCAGCGCGCATTTGCGGCGGAGCTTCTGTGTCCCGTCGAGAGCCTGGTCCGTTTCCTGGAGGAGGACTTCTCGGAGGATGCAAGGGAGGAAGCCGCGGAGCGATTCGGCGTATCACCCCTGGCCGTAACTTCGGTGCTTGTGAACCACGGTTTCGTGAACCGGGGAGAGGCGGAGGACCCGGAGGTTCAGGCAACGGCCTGACAGGATCGCTCGTCCGGGCGACCCCGGAAATCCTGAACTTCCAGCTGACTGCCCGAGCCCGGGCTGCAATAACCTGTTGCCTCCCCAACCCACGGGAGAAATCGCATGCACTGGAGAAGAGCCGGCGCCCTTCTGGCGGTTCTGTGCGCCGGCGTTCCGCACCCCACCCCGGGAGATTCAGACGTGAGCTCGGTTACACGGGATACCTTGGGAACGATGAGCGACGGCCGCGCCGTCGACCGCTTCACCCTGACCAACGGCAACGGCAGCATCCTCAGGACCATAGCCCTCGGGGCGACGGCGACCGAGCTGCACGTCAGGGACCGCGACAGCGCCCTCGCCGACGTCCTGCTGGGATTCGACACCGCCGCCGAGTACGAGGCCAACCCCCCCTTCATGGGCTGCACCACCGGCCGGGTGGCCAACCGCATCAGCGGGGCGCAGTTCGTGCTCGACGGGACGACCTACCAGCTGGCCCGCAACTTCGGCGAGCACCACCTGCACGGCGGAGAGGTCGGCCTGCACCGGAGGCTCTGGAGCGGCGAGGCGGTCGACCACCCCGACGGCCCGGCGGTCCGCTTCACCTATCTCAGCCCCGACGGCGAGGAGGGGTACCCGGGAAACCTGTCGATGGCGGTGACCTACGTTCTCACCGAGGCGGACGGCATGCGCATCGAGTACGAGGCGACGACGGACAAGGCGACCCCCGTCAACCTCACCAACCACAGCTATTTCAACCTGTCCGGCGCCGCCGCGGGCGACATCTTCGGCCACGAGCTGGTGATCCACGCGGCCATGGCGACGGAGCGGGGCGGGGAAGGAGTTCCGACGGGTGCGATCGTCCCGGTCGCCGGCACCCCCCTCGACTTCACAAGTCCGAAGCGGATCGGCGCCGACATCGCCGGCATCGAGGTCCATTACGACCACAACTACGTCCTCGATCACGGCGGCGGCGAAGAGGCGGCCCTCTCCGCCGAGGCGTTCGACCCGGCCAGCGGGCGGGTGATGCAGCTGTTCACGACCGAGCCGGGGGTGCAGCTCTACACCAGCTACTACCTGGAACCGATCAGGGGCAAGGAGGGCGTGACCTACCAGCGCTTCCAGGGGCTCTGCCTCGAGACGCAGCACTTCCCGGACGCAGTCAACAAGCCCCAGTTTCCCAGCGTCATCCTGCGCCCCGGCGAGACCTACAGGCAGCGAACCGAGTACCGCTTTTCCACGAGGTGATGCGGAGATGAACGACCTGCTGATAAAAGGAGGGACCCTCGTCGATCCCGCCGAGGGAATCCACGGCCGCAAGGACGTCGCCTTCGCCGGCGGCCGGGTGGTCGAGGTGGCGGACGACCTGCCGGCGGGGGAGGCGCGCGAGGTCGTCGACGCCGGCGGCCTGATCCTGACCCCGGGCCTGATCGACCTGCACGTCCACGTCTTCCACGGGGTCAGCCACTACGGTATCGAGCCCGACTCGACCTGCCTGGCGCGCGGAGCCACCACCGTCGTCGACGCCGGCTCCGCCGGGGCCGACACCTTCCCCGGTTTCCGCAAGTTCGTCATCGACGTCAGCGACACCCGCATCATGGCGCAGATCAACGTCTCCACCCAGGGAATGCTGACCCAGGAGATCGGCGAGTTCGAGATCCCCGAGTACGCCGACGTCGCCAAGACCTGCGCCATGATCGAGCGCCACCGCGACGTCATCCTCGGGGTCAAGGTGCGGCTGACCAAACACACCATCGTCAGCGAGCGCTCCGGCATGACGCCGCTGCAGCGGGCCCGCGAGGCCGCCGCCGCCGCCGGCCTGCCGATCATGGTGCACCCGCAGGACGCCTGGTGCGACTCCCTCGACGACATCCTCGCGGTGATGGGGAAGGGGGACATCCTAACCCACTGCTTCCACGGCATGGCCTGCGGCATCCTCGAGGGCGGCAAGATCCGCGCCTCCGTCCGCGAGGCGCTCGACCGCGGGGTGGTCTTCGACGTCGGCCACGGGGCCGGCTCCTTCTCCTGGGGGGTGGTCGAGACCGCCCTCGAGCAGGGGGTGCAGCCGACCTCGATCTCCTCCGACCTGCACGTCTACAACGTCGACGGCCCGGTCTACGACCTGGCCAACGTCGTCAACAAGTTCCTCCACCTCGGGCTGCCTCTCGACGACTGCATCGCCAAGGTCACCTCGGTTCCGGCCGCAGTCGTCGGCATGGAAGGGGAGATCGGCACGCTGCGAAGCGGCGCCTGGGGGGACGCCGTGCTCTTCGAGCTGCGCCAAGGGGAGTTCCGGCTCGACGACGCCTACGGCCATTCCCGCACCGCCAGCCGCGTGCTGGAGCCGGTCACGGTGGTGAAGTCCGGTTCGATCTACCGCCAGCGGAACCCCCGGTAGCGCCGCCCGGCGCAAGAAACCGCGCGGCCCCCTCCGGGAAGCCGGGGAGCCTTGGGAGGGACGGATCAGCGCGGCCTTTGCGAGCCTCCGGAAGCGCGCCGGCGCGTCGAGATGGCCGCTTGTAGCTCAGTCTGTAGCTGCTCAGACGTACCGCTGCGACCAGTAGCTCTCTACAATTCTGGTCGCATCTACAATTTTGTCGCTTTGGCGTTTGGTCACCCACGTCCCCTGCCGGGCTTCGGACCCCTGCGATCAGAACGGCCGCCAGCTCGGCGATTTCTCGTCGCGATCGGTGGTGTTGGTCAGATTGACCGGCATGACGGGGTGATCCTCGACGTCGTCCCAGTCGAACCCGACGGCAGGTACGACGAAGATGTCGAAGGTGCCGTGCAGCACCCACTTCCCCGTGCGGTCGTTGAAGTCGACGTCGAGCTCTCCGTCTTCGCGGAAGTTCATCTTCCCCTGGTAGGCCAGGGCGCGGCCGTCCGGGGACCAGGACGGATCCAGCTCGAACGTGTTCCTGGCCACGGTGATGCGCACCTGGCCGCCGCTCTCGGCGTCCGCCACCATCAGCTCCTGGCCCTGGAAGCGCTCGCTGCTGAAGGCGAGACGGGCGCCGTCGGGAGACCATGACGAGTTCCAGTCGTAGTGCCTGTTCTCGGTCATGCGGCGCATGTTTGAGCCGTCGACGTCGATGATGTAGATCTCGTCGTTGTCGTCGAAGTCCCCGGAAGTGAAGGCGATGCGGCTGCCGTCCGGGGACCAGGACGGCTCCTTTCCTTTGACCAGCCTGCGCTTGTTGCCGCCGTCGGCGCTGTCCATGAGCCAGATCGCCAGGTCGCCCTCGCGCTGGCTGAGGAAGGCGATGGTGCCGCCGTCCGGCGACCAGGCCGGATGTGCGTCGCGCTCGGGATGCTCGGTCAGGCGCCGCTCGCCGCTGCCGTCGGCAGCCATCACCCAGATGTCGATGTTGGTCATCATCTCTCCGCGGGTGAAAGCGATCTCGTTGCCGTGGGGCGACCAGGCGGGATGCCGCTCGAATTCCCGAGTGTGAGTCAGTTGGGTTGGCTCGCCGCCGCCGGCAGGGATGGTGAACAGGTCCCAGTCGCGAACCGCTGTCGGCGTGGAGGCGTAGGCGATGGTGCCCTGCGGCTGGTAGGGGCCGTTGCCGTCTTCGGGAATGGCGATCGACAGCTCGTACGTCTGTACACCGAACAGTGGCTCCGATTCCACCTTCAACGTCCGGGTCACCACTACCTCGCTGGCTGCTACGTTGATCGCGTACTCCCCTTCCCGGACTCCCGCAAAGGAAAAGGACCCCGCGTCCACGAGCCGGTTGAACTTGTGCTCGAGCCCGGCGGCGTCCAGCCGGATCTTGTTGCCGTCGCCCCCTTCGATCCGGACAGTCACTTCGTTGACCCCGCACGCGGCCATCGACAGCGCCGCCCACATTCCGACGAAAAACCTCATCAAGCTCTCTCCAGAGATTCGGTATTGGTACGCGTCCTCCCATCCGGGACGACAGGTAGCCATGGGTGTCGTAATGTATGGGGGGATCGGCAATGGCATGAAGAAAGACCACCAGCGAGGTTCCTGAATCCCGATGCCCTCCGAATCAGTCGAGGTCTTCGACAACCGGGCCGCGGCCCGCGACGTGACCGGGTCCCGCACTTCCCGGTTTGCCCCCCGCTTTGCGGAAGAGGCTGCCGCCTTTCACCGCTCGATTCCGGGCTATTCCCCCACGGCCCTGCACCCCCTCCCCGCCCTGGCGGCGTCGCTCGGTGTTTCCGCGGTATGGGTCAAGGACGAGTCGACCCGTTTCGGCCTCAACGCCTTCAAGGGGTTGGGCGCCTCGTACGCCGTCGCCGGCGTCCTCGCCGGCAGGCTCGAGCGCGATGTCGCCGGCATCACCTTCGGCGACCTGACCTCCCCCGGGGCGAGGGCTGCCCTCGGCGATCTCGTCTTCGCCACGGCGACCGACGGCAACCACGGCCGCGGCGTCGCCTGGGCGGCGCAGCAACTCGGGCAGAAGGCCGCGGTCTTCCTGCCCTCCCACGCGGCCCCGGTCCGGGTCGAGCGCATCCGGGGGCACGGCGCCGAGACCACCGTCACCGACTGCAACTACGACGACACCGTGCGCATCGTCGCCGCCGAGGCGGAAAGGCGGGGCTGGGTGCTGATCCAGGACACCGCCTGGGAGGGGTACGAGGAGGTGCCGGTGTGGATCATGCAGGGGTACCTGACGATGTTGGCCGAAGCCTTGGAGCAGGCGGGAGAGCTGCCGACGCACCTGTTCATCCAGGCCGGGGTCGGATCATTCGCCGGCGCCCTGCAGGGGTATCTCGTCGAGCGCTACGGAGCGCGGCGGCCGCTGCTGGCCGTGGTCGAGCCGCTGGCGATGGCCTCCTGCTTCGCCTCCGCCCGGGCCGGGGACGGGCGCTCCCGCGCCATCGTCGATGCCCACCACGAGACCATCATGGCCTGCCTGGCAGCGGGCGAGAACAACCCGCTGGCCTGGCCGATCCTGCGGGATCACGCCGATTTCTTCGTCCGTTGTCCGGATCAGGTCGCGGAGTCGGGAATGCGCAGCCTCGCCCATCCGGGTGCCGGGGATGCGCGCGTCGTCTCGGGAGAGTCGGGGGCGGTGACCGCGGGCCTGCTGGTCGAAGCCGGCAACGACGAGCGGCTGTTCAGGGAACTGCAGCTCGACGCGGAATCGAAGGTGCTGCTGTTCTCGACCGAGGGGGCCGGCGACCCGGAGGCCTACCGGCGAATCACCGGAACCGAGCCGTAGCGAAGCGGGGAACCGATCAGGGGCAGCGTCGCCGGGGCGGTGAAATCCGCCGGGGGCCCGCCCGCCTCGTGCTCCGTTAAGGATTCAGGCTTGTACTTTCTCGTTCGTCGTGGTATCATTGGGACATATGGCATTTTTTCTGGTAGGTTCTGCCATGTGTCTCCATGCTCGAACACCGGATGCGGCCGAATCCAAGGAACTGAACCCAGGCTATCTGGCGCCGGTACCGGAAAGCCCAACGCATCTACCTCGTCCTCGACAATTTGTCGACACACACGACCAAACAGATCCGGCAATGGTGTCGGCGAAATCAGGTCTCCCTAGTCTTCACCGCGACCAACGCCTCCTGGATAAATCGTTTCGAATGCCATCTTACGGCCGCCCACTACTTCGTTATCAGGAACAGCGACCCAAGGGACCATCGAGAAGTCGGCCAGCGCATGCAGGAATACCTCGTATGGCGACATCGAAACCGGGACGATGCCAAGCTGGTGAAGGTCCAAAATTCAATGCCGACTCTTTAACAGAGCACTAGCCACCTTGGGCGCCTCTGCCAGCGCCTGCCCGGTCTGCCTTCGCACCGGCAGATGCGCCCACGAACCCCTCCCGCATCGAGTCGATGCCGCGCGGCCGGTCGGAATGATGCCGGGGGGTGCTGCGGACGTCACCGGGCCCTGGCTGTTCGCGGCTGCTCCCCTGGCGGCCCGTTGAAATCGAACTGGGCTACGACCGGTCCTTGCCGCCGGATCCGGCGTTGCCCAAACCGGGGTTCTTTCTCCCAATGCGTCTTGCTCGGGCGCCATGCAGGCCCGGCGCCTCGGCGCCTACTGTGAAGTCAACCACCTGAGACGCAGGATTTTGTCATCACCTGGCCTGATTCTTGCCCCTCCATCTCTGTTGCTAGTAAGCACATAAAGATCACCATCGGGTCCGACTGTCACGTCTCTCAGCCGCCCGTATAGTCCTCTTTTGAGATCCTTGGCGAACCAGCGTTCGATTCCGGATACCTCATAGGCGATTCCGATTCTATTGAAGCGAACGCGAACAAGGGCCTGGCTGCCAAGAGTGGCGACGAAGAGATCTCCACGGTAGAAGGTCATGCCTCCAGGTGGCACTGACGATTCCTTCCACATTACAATGGGATCCCTGTAGACTTGTATGCCTGGCGCGCCAACGACCGCAGGCCAACCGTAGTTTCCCCCGCTCTTTATAATGTTGATTTCGTCCCGGTGTTTAGGACCTATTTCACCTGATGGTCCATGTTCCGAAGCAAATAGGGCGTCAGTTCGTGGATCCCAGGTCATACCCTGGACCACACGATTCCCGTAAGAGTATACTGGCGAATCCGGGAAGGGATTGTCTTCCGGAATGCGCCCATCCGGTGTAATGCGAAGGATTTTTCCCGAGAGTGTTTTCAAATCTTGGGATGTTTCGGGATGTTGGATATCACCCGTCCCAACGTAGAGCATTCCATCTGGGCCAAAAGCAAGGCTATATCCGGGTTTTTCAAAGGACATTTTATAGCGTTTACAGAGGGAGATTTTGAGGGTTTCACACTGTACGGAATCGGGCCGGAATCTGCGCAGGGATATCGAGGTCTCCGACGCACAGGTAAATCAGGTCTGCAAAGGCATCCAGAGTTTTAAATCCACTGGCTCGATTCTTGACCATGCGGATGATGCGATTGAGCCCTTCCGCGGCGGCGTTGGTCAGGATAACGTAAAGGCTTCTCAGACCACACATATTGGCCTTCTGAGTCTGCGAAAGCGCGGAAGGCACATTAGATAAAAAAACGAAAAATAAGATTGTGGCTAGCATGTTCATTTTTTTAAAAATGTAGGCGCTTTTATTAAAGATTCCGGAAACCCTTTAGGATGCAGTGGAGAAAGGGCGTTCAGTGACTTGGCACATATTCTAGTGCCTAATACCTGGCACACCCCCCCGGGTCGAAAAACCGCAGAATCCTGTTGGGCAAAGGGGAGGGCGGGCGAAAAGAGCGAACCCCCCTTGGTACGGAGGCTGACGGTACTAACTGTGCCATGAGTCCGCGAAAGGCGAGACTAGCGCCTTTGTCGTACCCAACAAAAAACCCTAACGGCTACAACAATTTTCCGGTAATCTCCCGACCTCCCTATCATCTAGGGCTAAAAATTCCCCCTCCCCCCGGGATTCCTCCGTTGGTAAGGTCCGCTACAGGCTCGTCTGGAGGAAACTGCAATCTAAATTCCTCGGCGGCAATGGGAACATTAACTTGGTATTGTTCGCTGAATTGCACTTTTATCGTGAACAACAATTCTTCGCCATCTGCGTTGTGGTGGTATCGATGGAATGTACCGCTCTTTGGGAACCAAATACCGTTTTCCAGCTCTCTGAAATCTATGTCAATTTTTCCAAGAAGCTTTCCTTGAACACGAACCCTCACTTCTTGAAATACGAACTGCTTGCTTTCATTTATCAAGAATTCCGTTCGTCCTCCAAAAAAGTCCAGCTCAACTCGGTGACAAACTTCACCATTCACGATCTCAGAGCCCAATAACCTACCGTTCGAATCTTCCCGTTGAAGAAGAGAAGACACAAGATGTTCACCACCATAGACTCGCCCCCAAGTCATCGGTAAAAGCATTTCATTAACCATTTTTGTCTCTGACCGTATGACACCCCTTGTCCACGACAACCCATCAGACATGGAATGCGTTTCGTACGCTCTTAGTTTTTCACCGTCGAATGTCTGCTTAACCAGCGTTGTGTCGGTGACACCATCTTCCGGACTTGTGGTGTATTTTTGGACAATTGAAAAATTCTCACCTTTGAAGGCAACTGTAGCCGTTTTGTCCAATGTTAACAAACCATTATCATCAAATTGCTGGAATGCCAATTCACCAATACCACTGGCTATCGGGTTGGCATTCCGGGCCAGCTTTTCGATAAGAACCGTCAGGTCATCAGCATAACTAGAAGAATGGAGACATACCAACAAGGACATGACCAAGGCAATCGTCACAATCAATTGACTCGTCGTTACGCATACCATGGATCTTGGGCTGGTATTCTCGGTAATTTTGACCTGCGGCATTTCACTCTCCCCTGTTCAAACAGGTGTTATGCAGGTATTATAAAGAACTAGTCGTAGCAAGATCCCCGCCCGGTGGGTA
This sequence comes from Candidatus Latescibacterota bacterium, assembly GCA_965223905.1. Taxonomy (GTDB): domain Bacteria; phylum Latescibacterota; class UBA2968; order UBA8231; family UBA8231; genus CBDCXV01. Next base: position 57,818 of record CBDCXV010000009.1, on the reverse strand, counting down.
TGCCCGCTGCCAGCCGATTCGCCCGGCTCCCCAGCTGCTCGGAATCCGGGTGCATGTCCCGATCAGCCCGCCCATCCCCCCGGGCCCGGCCCTCAATGCTCCCAGCGGGCCAGCTCCATCCAGCGCGTCAGCTCGAGCCGCTTCGGCGTCAGCCTCCTGCGCATCCCGGGAGGCAGGTAGAAGTGGTGACAGTTGATCGGCTCCCGCGACATGACGTTGTAGTGGGCGTGGACGTAGTTGAAATACAGGTTGGAGCGGATTCCGGGGGTCGTCTTCAGCAGGCCGTTGTGGACCACCGTCTCGGAGAACATCAGCACGTCCCCCGCTTTGCCGGTGACCGGCTGCGCCCCCGGAAGCTCGAGACCTTCGTAGTCGCCGAAGGGGAGGTCGAAGCTGCTCTTGTGCGACCCCGGCAGGGCGACGACGCAGCCGTCGTCCGGGCCGTTGTCGGTCAGGAACCAGACGCTGTTGAACATGCGGGAGCGGATCTCGCCGTTGAAGTAGGAGTAGTCGGAGACCGGCACCCCCCGGTGCCAGCCGCTGTGAACCGCTCCCTCGAACTTGGAGATCGACCAGGTATTGATCAGCTGGGGCAGGCCGACGAACTCCTCGAGGTAGGGGAGCACCCGGGGGTGGTCGATCAGCTCGTCGAACACCGGGTCGAGGCGCAGGAGGCCGTTCATCCTGACCTGGTTGGCCCGCTTCAACTCCTTGGTCGGCCGTCCCTTGCGGCCCTCTTCGAGGTCATCCTGCCAGCGGTCTTCGTACTCCCTGCTCTCGGCCGCCTGGAGCCTGCCGAGGAGACGCTCGCATTCGGTGGGAGACAGCACCTGCCGCAGCAGCAGAAACCCCTGCAGGTCGAACAGGAACCGCTCCTCTGCGCTGACGGCGCTCATGTCGCTCCCTTTCTTCGGTGATTCATCGTCTAACCGGCCCCCTCCTCGAACCGGAGCGCCGCCGAGTTGATGCAGTAGCGCATCCCGGTGGGATGCGGCCCGTCGGGAAACAGGTGGCCGAGGTGGCCGCCGCAGGCGCTGCACAGGACCTCGGTCCGCACCATGCCGTAGCTGGGGTCGGTCTCCTCGTCGATGCTTTCGGGATCGTGCGGCTGGTAGAAGCTCGGCCACCCGGTCCCGGAGTCGAACTTGGTGTCGGAGCTGAACAGCTTGGCGCCGCAGCCGGCGCAGGCGAACGTCCCCTTCCCCTTGATGTCGTTGTACTCCCCGGTGAACGGGCGCTCCGTCCCCTTCCGCCGGAGGATGTCGAACTGCCCGGGCGTGAGGATCTCCCTCCACTCCTCTTCGGTTTTCACGACCTTCGATGCCATGCTTTCCTCTTTGCAGGTAATTTGTCCCGACAGCCGGTGCCGCAGCCGCCGTGGAATGCATGTCGCGGATAATGGCCCACGCACCTGAGAGAAGCCAGCGGCCTTCCGGCCGACATGGTTTCTTGCAAGGTGCCAGATGAATCCACTTCCCCGTGGCCTCACCCTCACTTCGCCGCCGGCGTGGCTGCCCTCCCGCTCGTCCCGCGGGGCCCTGCGGCTCGCGTAACGCCACTTCCGGTGCGGGCTAAATTAGGCGGCCAATGGGAGCCATCAAAGGAGGTTGGAAATGCCCGACACCAGCTCTGACAGCGTCGTCGTCCTCTACAAGGGGGGACGCCTTCCCACGTGGAATGCCCTCACCGACCAGCAGCGGGAGGAGTATCAGCAGAAGCACGTCGACCTCATGCTCGAGGTGGCGAGCCGGCACCGGATGATCGGCCTCCAGGGCTTCCGCCTCATCACCCCGCAGCAGAACTGGCAGCGCTTCTGGACGATCGAGTTTCCCACCTTTGCCGGAGCGCGGGACTGGATAGAGAACGAGGTCGCACCGCCGTACGGGCGCTACGGATTCTACGAGTACTTCCTGGCCACACGCTGGCGCCGGGAACAGCTCGACGCATGGGTGACGAATCCGCCGCCGCCGGTCGCGGTTGCGGCCGACGCCAATCCCCGGGCGGTTCCCACGCTGTCGGTCTCCGGCGATTCGGTCGTCGTCCTGACGTTCTGGCGGAGGCCGCCGGAGGCGGACGAGCCCGGGGCAGGGACGGGGGACAACGAGGAGCGGGAGGCCCTGATGAAATCGGTCGCTCGCGACTTCGGGCTGATGCGCTGCGAGGCGTTCGAGCTGATCGCACCCCAACAGGACTGGAACCTGGTCCGGATCGCGGAGTTCCCCGGGCTCGCCGGGGCGGAGGCCTGGATCGACGCCGAGGTGCAGTCCCCGCTCCGGCAGGAGGAGACGCGCTCGTATTTCCTCGCCCGCAAGTGGGCTCCGGAGTACTTCGCCACCTGGGTGCCGCCGCCGGCGTGACCGGAGAGGGTCACAGGCAAGGTTACACGGCCGTGTTCGCCGCTTCGTAGTACTTGTTGATTCCCGGGACGTCCCTCATCCCGTGCCAGACGCCGCGGAACAAGGTTTGCCGCTTCGGCTTCATGGCGGCGATCACTTCCGGCGCCGGGCAGCCCTTCCCCCACTTGGAGTTCACCGTGTTGTAGCAGGTGAACAGCGACAGCCGGTCCCGCTCTTCGTTGACCCACTTCGTTCCGGTGTGGCACAGCGCTTCGGTGAAGATCAGCACCGACCCCGCGGGGCAGGCGTAGGTCTCCCACAGGTCGCAGTCGCGCCCGCTGAGGGCGTCGGGCCGGGGAAAGGCGGACTTGTGGCTTCCCGACAACAGCAGGGTGCCTCCGTCGCCGGGTCCGACCTCGTTGAGCTCCCACACCACCCGCGTCAGGCCGGCGTGGATCTTTCCCGGCTGCATCTGGTAGATGTGGGAATTCCCCTCGAAGTTGAACAGCCCGCCGCCGCCGTGCGGGTTGTAGTTGTCGTTGCCCGCGCTGCGACGGCTGGTGTAGGTGTGGTCGTAGCGGAACCCGTAACAGGATTCCGACGCGAGCCCCTGGTGCGACAGGATCTCGTTGAGCACGCCGACGATCGCGGGGTGATCGAGCAGGATCTCGGACGGTCCGCCGTGGTTGTCGCGCTCCTGCGGCGGCAGCGACTCGCGGTCGTGGAGGAAGGCGTGCTGATGGGCGCGGATCGCCTCGAGCTGGTCCCCGGACAGCAGGCCGGGCAGGCAGATCCAGCCCTTGAGATCGAAGAGGTACTTCTGCTCGTCGCTCATCGGCACGACGGGAAGCCCGTCTGCATTGGTTGCAGGCAGCAGCTCGGCGCTCATGACGTTCCGTTTCCTTGGAAGAGATGTGTGGGAAAGTACGTGCGAAATCTCGAACGCTTGGGCAACGGGGCCGGGGAAGTGATCCGGACGGCGTCCGCATCGGAGAATTCCGCCTGCTCGGAGGCTCCCGCGAAGGACCTGCAGCGCCGGACCTGGGGCCATCGCCGGCCGCGATCTGTTTCGGCAGGACCTGACGCCTCAGGCGCCGTACACCTTCCGGGTCCGCCCAGCACCACGACGCCCTTCGCCGGGCGGGCTACTCAAGGTAGAGCATCCGCCTTGCCTGCACGCCGCCGGGATAAAGCAGGCGCATGAGATAGACCCCAGTCCCCACCGTCGCCCCCCGGTGGTCGCGAGCATCCCATTGAACCCGGTGGAAGCCGGCTCCCTGAAACTCGTTCACCAAGGTGCGCACCCGCTGTCCCAGGATATTGTAGATCTCCAGCCGCACGGGACCGGGACTGGCTAGGCGGTAGGGGATTCGAGTGGTGCTGTTGAAAGGATTGGGGGCATTGGGCTCCAGGCCGCTGGCGACCGGCCCTTCCCGGGATTCCGTATCAATTCCCGTGGGGACAGGTGGAGGTTGTGTGATGTACGGCGACATATCCCACAGCAGGATCGTGTGGTCGTCACTGGCACTGGCCAAGGTGGACCCATCCGGCGAAAACACCACGGAATTGACCAAACGCGTATGCCCTTCCAAGGTGGCCCGGAGCTGGCCGCTGTCCGCATCCCACAACCGCACCGTGTAGTCTTCACTTCGCTCGTAGTCCCCATGGGCACTGGCCAGGGTGGTCCCCTCAGGAGAAAAGCCAAGGGAATTGACATCCTCCGCATACCCTTCGAAGGTTGCCCGGATTTTGCCGTTGTCCACATCCCACATACGCAAGGTGTTGTGCTCACCACTGAAAGAGCCCCAACTGCCACTGGCCAGCTTGGTTCCATCCGGAGAAAACGCCAAGGAACTGATCCCCCTCGTATGCCCTTCAAGGATGTCCTGGAGCTGACCGCCGGCCACATCCCACAACCGGATCTCTCCCGAAATGTCGCCACTGGCCAAGGGGCTTATATCGAATACTGCGCAAAAGTATAAAGGAAAAATAGAATTCGGTGTAAGTCCCCGAAGGGACAACGACTTATGAACATACTACGTAACAGGTTGCGCGATGGATGGCAGGAGGAGCTATTCGACACTGATAGTAATCTTCCGACCAGCAGCGAGGTTGTTTTCGACAGTTCTGACGAACTCAGTGAGTTTTTCTCTGGATACCACGAGCGCATTAAGGGAAGGAACAGGATCAAGAACCTTGGATTCATCAGAGGGTCCAGTAGGCAACTACTCTCGGGTAAGCGTCCAGTCCTACTCTCTCGTATATGCCATCTCCATCCCAGCCTTCATATCCAAATCCGTAGGATATAAGGACTCCGAAATCCTTATACCTTCTGGAAATGCCAGCTCCGGCTCTCATTCTAATGAGAACCCCTTTATCATCATAATGACTATCCTGGCCTCGACCCTTCCCTGTTACTTCCCCGAAGAAAAACATTCTACCCCTGAACCTCTGTATCGTAAGGGATCCCGAGGCATAGTAAAGTTTGGCTTTTGAGCAGCACCCTCCCAGGCTGACAATAGGTCCTCCAAGAGTAAGGCCAAACCCCCACCTTTCTCCAGTTCTCCATAAGCTCGGGCCGCCCTGATGCAATGGGAGATCCAAGCCTAAGCTCCACTCGCTGGACTGTAGCGGAGCGGCGAGGAAGAGGGCTATTAGACAAGCTGTTTTTGTTTTTGGCATGTTAGCTTCTCCATGTCGGTAAGCCATACAGGAGCAGACGCATTGTCTGCACCTCAGGGGGAGAGCTCCCCTTGATGTTATCTTCCCCAAGATTCCTTACATCGATCAGGGAGCGACTTTGCATCATCTACAGCAGACTGATCCAGTAATGCCATAGTCTTCCGATACCCTTCTGCCTCCGTCGTGAGAGTAACCTGTATGGGACCGATATTATCCCGCGAATTTAAGAAAAATATGGTATAACCATATAATAGAAAATTCAGAGTAATGGACATCCTCCGTCCCACTGTTTAGCTGGGAGATGGAAGGAGATTCAGAACTTCCATCAACGTCAATTACGTCTTCATCGAGCGTGTCTATCTGCACGACTTGGAAGATGACGCCGGCTGCTCGCTGTTCCGAGCCTGTCTATTTCTTTTCCAACAACCTGGAAGCGAGCCATTCCATTTTCTCCATGGTATCCTTGTCCCTGATATTATGTCGCCCTACCATCTCGTTGACATATAGAGGGAAATATTTTTTGGATATGTTGTGTCTATAGATGAAGTGATATGCCTGTTTCAGAGTCGACCAGAAGGATTCAAGGCCATTGGTGTGCGCCTTGCCATTGACATACTCCCCGTTGCTGTGAATGACATACTCGTGGTTGGCGACGCACTTTACCTAAATCGTAGAGCCAGATACCCAGGCTACTGACCACCGCCAGCCGCGTGCCATCGGGCGAATAGGCCACGCCTCGGTCGCCTCCATCGATGGGTCCTTTGCCGAGGCGGGCGATAGCCCCGTCGGGCAAACTCAATGGGTTATCGTCTTGGGCGCCGCTATCCTGTACGAACAGGATACAGACCCACAGCAAGGCGGCGTTGAACAACAGGGCTTTTTTCATCCGAGTTCCCCTCTATTCAGTACCCTTCAGTACCCTGAACAGCCGATCTGCCGCCTCAGGCGCCGTACACCTGCCGGGCGGTGCCGCCCAGCACCAGGGCGCGCTCGTCCGGCGACAGGAACGCGGTGTGCAGCTGCGCCAGCCGCAGCCAGGCCGGGTAGTTCTGGTGCTTGAGGGTCCCCGGCTGGTCGGTGCCCCACATGATCTTCCGCGGCCCGATGGCCTCGACCGCCAGTCTGAAAAACCGCTGCGCCGCCGGGTAGGGGAAGTCCTCCTCCCAGTCCGGCAGCGACGCCATGTCGAACCAGACGTTCGGCAGCCTGCCGAGGGCGATCTGCTCCTGCCACATCCGCCACTTCAGCGGGTCGGCCTGCTCCGCCTGCTTGCGGGGCTGCCCGAGGTGGGCGATGACGATCCTGAGTAAAGGGTGGCTCCCGGCAATTCCGCGCACGGCGTCGGTCTGGTACGAGGGATCTCCTGCGGTGCCGAGGTCGAGAACGAGGGGAACGCCGGTCTTTTCCGTCGCCGTCCAGAGCCAGGAGATGCCGTCGTCGTCGAGGCGGGCCCCCAGGTGAACGCCGGATAATCCGGCCTCGTACGAGAACTCGATCTTCACCGCCGAGAACTCCCCGGTCGCCAGCATGCGGTCGAACTCCCGCCGGTACTCCGGGCGCCAGGGATCGGCGTGCAGGGCGCCGAGCAGGCGGTCCGGGTAGCGGCGCACGGCGTCGAGGACGAACTGGTTGCACTCGCCGTATATCGTGCCCTGCTGCAGCACCGCCTTGTCGACGCCCGCCCAGTCGAGATTGGCGATCAGCATCTCCGGGGTGAACTCGGTGCGCTCGTTGAAGGGGGGGAACATGCGCACGGTCCGCCGCCCGCCCACGGTCATGTTCCCGTAGCCGGCCCCGCGCGTGGCGCCGCCGCGGATGACCCCGTCGACCTCGGGGAAGATGTGGTTGTGGGCGTCGACGATCACAACTCGTACTCCTCCTCTCTCCGGCGCCCGAACTTGCCGACGCATAGGGCCCGGTGCTCCTCGGGCATGCGCTCGTACGTCTCGGGCCAGAGCGGCTGGTGTCCCCCCTCGACCCAGTTGTTCATCCAGCGGGGGTAGTAGGCGATGTTGAGGCCGACGCGGATATCCCCGCCGGTGTTGGCGCCGGCTCCGTGAAACAGGCCGCCGTGCCACATCATCACCGAGCCGGAGCGGCCGGTGACGTCGCGGATCACCGGGTCGCCGGCCTCGAGGTCGGCCGGGGGGCTCTTCAGCCGCGAGCGATGGCTCATCGGCACGACCCGGGTGGCGCCGTTGGCTGCCCTGAAGTCGGTCAGCATCCAGATCGAGTTGATCATCCAGGGCACGTCCGGCACCTGCTGGAAATCGCCGGCCGAGTCGACGTGCAGGGGCCACTGACCCTTGCAGCCGGGCCAGATCGGCTTGCTGGCGGCCTCGACGACGCGGCAGCGGCCGAGGAAGTGGCGGGCAACCGCGACGGTATCGGGGTGAAAGGCGCAGTCCCAGACGCGGTCGTCGTGGTTGAGCATGCCGAACAGGGTTTCGTACGGCTTCTCGCCGGTGTTGTATTCCGAGTAGCGGGGGTCTTCGTGCAGCTCGAGGAAGTCGGCGGCCATCGACCGCGTCTTCTCCTCGGGAAGGCGGTCCTCGAGGATGCAGTATCCGTAGGTCAGCAGGTGGTCGGCGGCGTCCAGCAGTTCCCGGTTCATCGCTGCTTCTTCCGTTGTCGCCGAAGCGCCGCGGCTCCGGCGGCCCTCAGGGAAGCCGGGGGACGACCTCCTTCGCCATCAGCTCCATCGACCGCTTCATCTTCTCCTTGTCGTCCCAGTCGTGGCCGATCATCAGCACCGTGCCGAATCCGCCGGTGACCTCGTACAGCTCCTGCAGGCGCGCGGTCACCGTGTCGGGACTGCCGACGATGGCGACTTCATCGACGATGTACTCCCGGGTGACGTCGGCATCGGACATGGAGGAGTCCTTCTTGGGCAGGTCGATCATTTTGGCGATCTCCAGCATGCCGCGAAGGTATACGAGCGAGTCGCCGAAGGCCCCGCTCAGGGCGTGCTCGCGGGCCTCGGCATCGGTCTCGCCGACGCAGATGCTGCGCGAGACGCGCCAGTCGGCGCGGTCCGGTTCGGGCCGTCCGGCTTCGGCGGCACCGTCGCAGTACATCTCCCACTGGCGCCTGACCTTGTGCGGCGGCGCCAGGTTGATGCTGATCGGCAGGAATCCGCGCTTGCCGCCAGTGGTCGCCGCCATCGACTCCTCCTTGACGATGCTCATGGCGATCGGCGGATGCGGCTTCTGGTACGGCTTGAGCACCTCTCCGAGGCCGAGCTCCGGAACCCTCTCCCCCAAGGCGACCTTCCAGAAATCCCCGTTGAACTCGAAGGGGCCCTCCTCGGTCCAGAGCTTCATGACGATGTCCATCGCCTCGAGGTTCATCAGCCCCTGCGTGCGGGGATCCGGCAGGTCGAACAGCCCCCAGTCCGTCGGCACGCCCCCCTGCCCGAAGCCGACGTTGATGCGGCCCCGCGACAGGTGGTCGAGGTAGGCGAGGCGCACCGCGACGTTGACCGGGTGGTGCTGGGTCATGATGGTGACCCCGGTGCCCATGCGGATCGTCCGGGTCTGCGGCAGCACGTGGGCGATGAACAGGTCGTTGGCCGGGATCGGCTCCCACATGGCGGTGTGGTGCTGGCCGATCCAGGCCTCGCTGAAGCCGAGCTCCTCCGCCCACAGCACGCACTCCGTGTCTTCTTCGAAGGTCTCCGTGCGGTCCTTCTGCGGCGGATGCAACGGCATCATGAACTTCCCGATTTTCATTTTTTCCTCCCGGAGGCGGCGCCGGTCCGTCCTCAGTTCTCGTTGATCGCCTGCAACATGGCGTGAATGTATCCGTAGGTGTAGGCGAAACCGACCTGCGACGCTTCCTCTCCCGAAATACCGGGTACGTGGTCGGGCATGATCATGTACTCGTACTCCACTTCCTTGAAGGTGCGCAGGGCCTTGAGCATGTCGACGTCCCCTTCGTCGGGGAAGACCTCGACGAAGTTGCCGAGCCCGCCCTTTATGTTGCGGAAGTGCAGGTTGAAGATCTTCTTGCGCTCGCCGAACCAGCGAATGACGTCGCAGACCTCTTCGCCGGGGTTCTCCAGGCTCTCGGCGACGCAGCCGAGGCAGAAGTTCAAGCCGTTGTAGGGGCTGTCGTAGAGCTGGGTCAGCTTCTTCAGGCCGTCCACCATCCCCATCACCCGCGCCACGCCGCGGTAGGTGTTGCCGACGCCGATGCCGGGGTCCGAGGGATGACAGGCCATCTGCACCTCGTACTCCTCGGCCACCGGGATGATGCGTCCGAGCCAGTACTCGACGCGCCCGTACATCTCGTTCTCGTCCGCGGCGCCCCCTTCGAACTCCGGCAGCGACTTGTCGAGCTTGTCGTACTCCCACGACGACAGCCGCGCCCCGCCGCGCCCGTAGCGCGACTCGGTCCGCAGATGGCCGAGGATGGTGATGTTGTAGTTGAGACCGCGAATCCCCGCCTGCGAGGCCATGCGCACGGTCTCGCACATCCTGTCGAGCTGGCGCTCGCGCTCGTCGCTGGGAGGCAGGAAGATCGCCCCCGCCTCGTTCTCGAAGGCGCTGCCCGAACCGAGGGGGATGTGGATCATCTCGAGGTTGATGCCGTGCCTGTCGAAGCGCTCGCGCAGCCGCACGAGCGTGTCGGCCGTCCACTCCTCCCAGGGTTCGGTCGGCGTCTGGTCGACGTTCCTGACCCCGAGCTGGGCGAGGATCTCGATGTCGGTGTCGTGGCGGCAGTGAAACTGGGTCCCGATGTACATCCGTGTCTCTCTTTCCGCGATCAGGCCCGCATCAGCCGCAGGCAGTTTTCATACACCTCGAACCGCTCTCCCTCGCGCTCTTCCCGATCGACTTTCTTGAGGAACAGGGCGCTGCCGGGCCTGGAGCCGGCGAAGCTGCGGTGGCTGCCGATGTGGGCCGGGTCCGGCCCGTTCCACTTGACCTCGCCGTCCTGCAAATAGATGAACTCCCCGGCGTAGCGGTCCGTCATCTCCTTCATGCGGTCGCGGTAGAACAGGCCCTGCTCGCAGGCGCTGCTGCGCACCGAGGCCATACGCTCGGGGGATTCCTGTTCGATGGAGTCGAACTCGTTCAGCGGCGCCTCCACCTCGCTCTCGAGGTCGATGGCGTCGAGGTCGACGGTGCCGAACCCACCCTGGGCCGCTACCAGCAGGTGGTTGCGGTCGCGGCGGAACGGGGGCGTCGGCCAGTCCGATGCCGGGTCGTGCCCCATCAGGTGGGCGCCGACGGCATCGGTGGCGACGATCTGGTCCCCGGCGACCAGGGCGTTGCCGACGCGGCCCTCGCCGCCCCATTCGCACCCCCACTGGCCGGTGGTGGCGTCGACGATGTTGAGCGCCGGATCGGTGATGCGCGCCAGGTCGGGGAGCACGTAGGAGAGCCGGATGGCGTGGTGGAAGTAGGTGCGCACGCGGCCTTCGGGGGGAATGGTCGGGGTGATCCCGAACAGGTTCTTCATGCACAGGGTCACGCCCATGAACCCGTGGTTCTTCATCTTGGCGACCGACACCGCTTCGTCCGCATCCCGCCAGCAGCTGCTCAGGGTGTAGCGGTCGAACATGAAGCCGCCGCCCGGGACCTGGTACTCGGCGAACGGGGCCAGCGTCGACTCGTCGTACTCGACGCCGAACTCCTGCAGCAGCTCCAGGTAGTTGAGGCCGTCGGTCCGCTTGCCCTCGGCGTCGTACCCGTGCGTGTCGCTGGCCACCAGGTCGGCGGAGGTGCGCTCGCGCAGCAGCCTGAGCACGGCGCGGGCGACGGCATCGTCGACGAGCTCGCGGCGGCGCCCTTCGAAATGCTCGACGTCGGTGTGCATCATGTTGAACTTGAGGGCGATCCGCCCCGCCTTCTCCAACTTTTCCCAGGACCGCCCCAGCGGAGCGGTCGCCCGTGCGAGCGCCTGGTATACCTCTTCGTCGGAGGCGCGGTGGTCGCAGCGCACCGCGCGGACGCTGAACTGCTTTGCCATTTGTCTCGCCTTCTTCTTCTGCGTGGAACGGATTCGTGCCCCTCGAATCCGCTGCAGGGGCACGGTGATCACTCGGGGAAGCGGCCTGATTATACGCCCCCTCTCGAAAGAGGGTCAAGCAGGATCGCAGGCCCGCAGCGCTACCTGACGGGCCGGAGCCCGAGCACCTCCGGGGGGCGAAAACATGCCGCTTCGGACGCCCTCCTCCCACAGGCCGGCCGCGACCTCTCCCGGTACCGCGGCCCCCCTCCAACCCAATTCCACCGGAGACCGACGATGCCAGACAACCTGCTGGCGAACAGCAGCTTCGAGTTCGATTTCAGCCAGCAGATCCGCACCGCCGGGCCGAAAAGCGCGTGCAGACCAACTGGGGCAGGGGAGGAAGCCGGAAAGCCCCTCCCCTGCGCTGGCAGATGTCTACCTGTATCTGATGGAATTGGACGGGGAGTTCCCCTGGTGATGCAGCTACTCCACCAGGGTTCCCGTGTAGGAAAGCCCGACCGTCCAGGTCGGCCCGGCGAAATACCGGTTGCCGCTGGCGGTCATGCGCGCCGAGGCCTCGATACTCAGGTCGGGATTGAGATCGACCAGCACCGTCGGCGCCAGGTAGGTGACGCTCTGGCTGAGCTTCTCCGGTTCTCCCGGGTTGCTCAGGGCATCGTACTTCGCTCCGGAGAGGCCTTCGAACTTGAGGGCGACGAGGAGCCTGTCCATCGGGCTGTAGCCCGCCTCGGCGTTGAAAACAAGCTCGGGGCCGGGAGTATAGCTGCGGTCCGGCTCGACGCCGTCGGTGTCCTTGTATTCACCGCGCATCCGGTACCCGAGGTCGAAGTTGGTGTACACGGGGATGGGCCAGAAGGAGCGGCCGATCTGCCCGACGACCTCGAAGTCCCACTGACCATCGGTAACTGATAGAGCCTCGGGCACCGGGCGGTACTCGCCTATCGGGGTCTTGAATCCCAGTTTCAGCGTGCCGACGAGCTGGGACTGGTCCAGGAGCTTGAACTTGGCGTATCCGCGCAGGTCGGACAGACCGGATTCCGTTTCCAGGGCCGGGGGCGGAGTCGCCACATCGTTGCCGTCGTCCTTGTCGACGAACTTGTTGCGGACCAACGGGATCTGCAGGCCGAGATCGATCCCGTCCTTGACGCCGTAAAACATGTCGAAAAAGACCTGCCGGGTCTGGTAGCGGGCATCCAAGGGCATTTTAACCGCACTTCCCTCACCGTCGTAGTGTTCGTCGGTCGTCTGCGACAGGAAGGTGACTTTGCTCCACAGGTTCCCCTTTCCAAGCGTCCAGGCTCCCGCATCGGCGGCCTGGGGCAAAAGAGCAGCAACGAGGGCGACGGTGACAAGGTGGATCAGCCGGAGCATGAGTTTTCGGTGAAGAAACTGCAGGCACCGATTCAGGATGGGGGTGGAAGGGTGCATTTTTTCTCCTTTTGAAAAGTCCCCATTATGTAGGACCTAATCGTGAAATGGCAGTTTCCCGCCATTTTGCCCTTCCGCAGGCAGGTTTTTAAAGTAGATCTCGAAGGTCGGTTGCTCAACATCCAGTGTAACACGGCTGCGAATAGGAGCCCGTAGCGAGGAATTGGTCCTGCCGGCGCAACGCCGGTGTTCATCAGTAAGAGTCTTCCTGCCTATGCTTAAATTCAACTCTTACATTTTTACATGCGCCGAAAAGCAATCAGGTCGCCGCGGGCAATGATATCTGATTCCTCACTGTTGTTGTTCTCCAAGTACCCGACAAACAGAAAAAATGGGGATTTTTTAACAGTTCTCCTCAATTGTTGTTTCTATAACTTTTTCACGTACGACGCTGTCTTCCGGAACCTGCTGGGATACCGCCGGCGAACGCGTCTTGACGATTACATGCCGAAGGGGATTTCCAGTCCCACGGCTTCCCGGGTACCCACGGCGATATCGCGCCGCAGCTCAGTATGGCCGAAATCCTTGCCGGATGGATTCCATTTTCCGGTTTTTCCGGACTGACTATATGTTCTGGTCGGTTTTCTTCCTCTTTCATGATCTCGAGATGTCCGAACATCAGACTGTCTCCGGCCTCCCTGTTCAGCAACCTCCAGGAGAAGACAACTTCCGCACCCGCTCGGGGGGAGGCCGCTCATCAACGCCGACATCCCGTTCACCTCGGGTGACCGTATGGCCCGAGGGGAGCGGCGAAGGACCTTGTAATGAATAGGATTTCCGCGGCGCGGGCCCTGATCGAGTCGCTGCGGGCCCACGGGGTCGACACGATCTTCGGGATCATCTCCAGCCACACCATGGAGATCTTCGACGCCCTTTACGACTACCGCCACGACATCCGCTTCATAAGCGCCCGCCACGAGCACGCCGCGGCGATGATGGCGGACGGGTACGCCCGGGTGAGCGGGAAGCCTGGGGTCTGCCTGACCAGCACCGGTCCGGGAGCCGCCAACTCCATGGGCGGCCTGGGGGAAGCCTACTTCGCCTCCTCCCCCGTCCTGAGCGTAACGAGCACTGCCGAGGAAGAGCTCTACGAGCGCGGGTTGGGCACGATCCACGAGACCAGGGACCAGCTCGGCATGCTCTGGTCGGTCACCCGGACCGCCTTTCACGTCAACCGCCCCGAGGAAGTGCCTGCGCGGGTAAGCGAGGCCTTCGAGCTGTTTTCAGGCGCGCGGCCGCGGCCGGTCGCCATCCAGATCCCCGTAGACGTCCAGGGGCAGACGGCCGAAGTCGAGATCCCCGAGGCGGCAAAGGTTCCGGCTCCGGCGGCTGACCCGGCCCTGGTCGAAGATGCGGCTGCCCTGCTGCGGTCCGGCGGACGCGCCGGCGTCCTGGCAGGCACCGGCGTTCACCGCTCCGGCGCCGCGGAGGAGTTGCGGCGCCTGGTGGAGAGGCTGGGGCTCCCGGTGTTCACCACCGCCAACGGCAAGGGGTCGATCCCCGAGGACCATCCCCTGAGCCTGGGCATGTACGGCGGCGAGTACGACTTCCCGCCGGGCGGCCACGAGGATCCGCGGCAGACTTTCGCCAACTCCCTCGACACGCTCCTCGCCGTCGGCTCGAGCCTCTCCTGGTTCCGGGTGAAATCGCAGGGGCTCGAGCAGCCGGCCAACCTGATCCACCTCGACATCGATCCCGAGCCGATGGGAAAGTGGTACGACACCTCCGTGAAGCTGGTCGGCGACGCGGGAACCGTGCTCCGGCAGCTCTACGACGCGGTCGCCGGCCCTTCACTGCGGCCCGACCCCGGGTTCGCCGCCGAGGTCGAGCGGGTCAGGGACGAGATCAGGGCATTCAAGCGGCGGACCATGCCGTGCGAAACCGGCATCATGGAGACCATCCGCGGGGCCGCGGCGAGGGACGCGATCTTCACCGGCGACGTCGGCATCTGCAACCACCGCGGCGCCAACTACTGTCTCGACGCCTACGGGCAGCGGACCTGGATGACGCCGGCCTGGGGAGGGCTGGGTTTCGGGCTGCCTGCCGCGGCCGGGGCCAAGGCGGGTGCCCCGGACCGCCAGGTCGTCTGCATCACCGGGGACGGGGGCTTCCAGTTCAACATCCAGGAGCTGGGAACCTGCGTTCAGTACGGACTCGATCCGGTGATCCTGCTGTTCAACGACAACGCCTGGGGACTGCTGCGCCAGTACCAACAGGCCCGTGACGGACGCTACATCGCAAGCGACCTGCGCAACCCGGACTTCCCCGGGCTGGCCGAAGCCTACGGCGCCCGCGGCCTGCGGGTAGGCTCGCTTGCCGAGCTGGGAGCGGCGCTCGAAACCGCCCTTCATTCCGGGGTAGTCACCGTCGTCGAGGTGCGACCCCGGACGGCTTCGCCAACTTCGGGTAGGCTGCCTGCGGGAAAGCGGCCCGGGGAAGTTCGCGACTCCTGGTTGAAAGCATCGCCGACAGCTGCGCCGGAGATTGCCCGAGGTTCTCTCAACGCCTCGCGTAGGCGCTAGGTCACCGCCAGGGGCGCCATCGCATCGATGTCCGAGACGGCATCGATGATGACGGGGCGTCTGGCGGCAAAGGCGCGCTCGAGGGCACCGGGCAGCTCCGGGGTTTTTCCACCCGGATACCCACGGCGCCCATGTTTTCGGCAATTTCGGCGAAGTCGACGTCCGTAAACTGCCACAGGCGCAGCCCATCCTCGGTCTGCTCGCCATCGTAAACCCGGTCGAAGCCGCGCTTCGACTGGTTGCCCGAGCTGTTGTTGTTCACCAGGATGACGGCGTCGATTCCCCAGCGCGCCGCGGTCTCGACCTCGGCGATGTGGTACCAGAAACCGGCGTCACCGGTAAAGCAGAATACCGGCCGTTCGGGAGCCCCGCACCTGGCCCCGAGCGCCGCCGGGAAGGCCCATCCGAGATGGCCGGCGCTGCGCATGTAGCTCTGGCCCGGCGTGCGCAGATCGAACATGCCGCCCATCCACATGCCGCCGTGCCCGGTGTCGGCGACGACGATGGCATCGCCCGGCAGGTGGTCGGTCAGCTCCTTGCAGATCCGTTCGGGCCGCATCGGGACGGCGTCCGATCCCAGCAGGCCGCCGTACCTGCCGCGCCACTCGCCGACGATTGCGCCCGGCGCGCCCGACCCAGGCTGCCCGCCGCGGCGCCGAGTGGGAGTCCGCCAGCGCCAGCATCCGTGTCAGGGCCGCCTTTGCATCGGCCTGAACCGCGGCCTGCAGAGGGTAGTTGCGGCCGATGATCTGCGCTTCGATGTCGATGTGGATCGCCGGCACTCCGGGCGGCGGAACCTGCCAGAAGTGGGTGGGCATGCCGCCTGCGGTGGTTCCGATGAAACAGACCAGATCCGCCTGGTTGACCACCTGGTTGGCGCATTCCCGCGAATAGGTGCCTACCACTCCGACGGACAGGGGGTGGAATCCGGGGATGACGTCCTTGCCGTTAAGAGAGGTGGCGACCGGGATGTTGAGGCATTCTGCCAGGGCAACCAGTTCGGGGGCTGCCCCCGATGCGCGCACTCCGCCGCCGGCGACGATGACGGGCCGCTGCGCCGCTTCCAACAGCGCCAGCGCAGCTCGGGCCTCCTCATCGCCAGGCTCGGGCCGAAACGGCGGCAATTGGGCGAAACCCGGTTCGCACCACGCCTCCATGTCTGCGTGCTCGGCGTCGATCTGGCCCTCGTTTCCCCGGAATTGCAGGTGCACCGGACCGGGCGTGCCGGAGGTGGCGGCGCGAAACGCCTGGCGGATCATGTCGGGAAAGCGCTCCACGGCGTCGACGGTGGCGTTGAATTTGGTCACCGGCTCGAAAGCGGGGAGGTCGTCGACCTCCTGGTACACTCCGCGAAACTTGGTCTGCGGATCGCGGCCCCCCGTCATGGCGATGACCGGAGAGTGGGCGAGATGCGCGTCCCGCAGGCCGGCTGCGAGGTTGAGGGCGCCGATCACCTGGGCCATGCAGACCCCCGGACGCCGGGTGGCGCGGGCGTAGCCGTCGGCCATGTAGGCAGCCGATTTCTCCGAGTGGACGTGCAGACGCTTGATGCCGGTGCGGCGCTCCAGTTCGACCATGGTCCGCCGCAGCACCGCGGGCACCATGAACAGATGGCTGAGGCCGTACCCTTTCAGCATGTCGGCCATAACCTGGGCGCCGGTCATCGTGGGCATTCGATTCTCTCCGCTGATGTACCGTCGCGTCCAAGGCGCATCAGCGCCGGGAATTTTTGAAGTTACCCGTGGGACGCGACAGTGCCTGCCGTCCGAACTTCGGGGCAGCTTGTCCGCAAGGCATCGAGGTCGCTGTTTTGGGGCCACGACAACAGAGGAGGATAGACAGGATGGGGCAATGGATACAGCGGCAACCGATGCCGACGCCGCGGCACGACCTGCAGGCGATAACCGTCGGCTCGAAGATCTACGCGGTCTCCGGCGCCGGAGACGAAACCGTGCACGCCGTAGAAATCTACGACCCGCAAAGCGACAGCTGGGAGAGCGGCCCGCCGATTCCGACAGCGCGGGGGTGGTTCGGCGCCGGACTGGTGAACGGCGCCATCTACGCGATCGGCGGCAAGCGGGTCCGTCCCGACGAGGAGAAGCGGCGAACCGGGGACGAGCGCCACTTCGAGATCCGCGACAGCGTCGAGCGCCTAGATCTGGCCGCCGGCACCTGGTCCGCAGTCGAATCCTTGAGCGAACCTCGAGCCGGCCTGGTCGCCACCGTCTGCGACGGCAGGATCTACGCCATCGGCGGCAACTCCATGAACAACGAGAGCGGCAGCGGCGGCGCCCATCTCGACCGCGTCGAGGTGTTCGATGCGGCAACCGGCCACTGGTCGCCGGGTGTTCCCCTGCCGCTAGGTCTGCAGGGTCCCGCGGTTGCTGCCGTCGGCGGCCGCATCTACGTCTCCGCCGGCATCGGCGGGCCGGAAGGGGGCGTGAACAGGCGCACGTTCGCGCTCGACCCCGACGGCGGCCGATGGGAGGAGCTGGCCCCGATTCCGACCGGCCGCTGCGATCCGGGGGTGCTCGCCGTCGGCCGCAGGATCTACACCTTCGGGGGCTGGGGCGGAGACGACGGGCCCTACCACGCCAGGGTCGAGATCTACGACGTCGACGCCGATTCCTGGTCTGTCGAAACCCCCATGGCGGACAGGAAGGCCTGGATGGCGTCCGCCCTGGTGGACGGGCGCATCTTCGTGATGGGAGGGGCGTACAAGCTCGCCGACGCCCCGGGGTACCGCTGGATAGAGGACCTGCACGAACTGGTGCCGTAGGCAGGACGTCAGAGGGATTTGGGCACGGTTCGCTGCCGGCTGCTGGCGTCCCGCCCATTGCCGCGGCGCTTACCCGGGTTGCCTCGGGACCGCTCCTCCTTTGGCGGGCGGGATTTCCGCCCCGAAGAATGACCAGTGAGCAAACCCCTGGAGGCGCTTGCCTCACCCGGCCGAAACTGCTCGTACGGAGCCTGCACCTCCATCTTCGGTAGCGGCGGAACCAGCCCGCCCTGCTTTACGGGGTAGATTCCTGGAAGCGCCCTACCCCGGCTTTGCCCGGACTCCCCGCATTTCCGCGCACCTGGGCTCTCCCCCGGGTCCCCGGCGGGATCAGGTTACGGAAGGGCCGGACGGTCGGGCTGCCGGTGCAAGCCGGTCACTCCCGGCAAGCCAAGTTTGCCTCGTCCCCGGGCTCCCAGTGTCCTGTCCCGGAAATGGATTGCAAAAATTCGGCCCACCGAGGCACCCGGCTCGCAAGCCCTGAGCGAGTCGTACCGGGGAACCAGCATGGTGCTGTCAAGAAGCTGAATCCGGCGGCGCTCCCCATTTCTCCGGCAGGACTCAAGAGGACGGATCCCCAGGGTGGAACCACTGCTCCCAGGTCGGGGCCAGGTACCCGGGTACGCCGTGCAGCTCGAGGTCTGGGTCGATCTGCACGGTACGCCGGTTGCCGGCGCCCTGACCGAGGAGCCGGGTGGAGCTGCCGGCCGACAGCTTCAGGAACCAGACCTTTCCGTCGAGTCCGTCCGGAACAGGCACCGTCACCTCCCGCGGGGCGCCCCCCTGTGCGTACAGCACCTGGACGATCCGGTCCGGGGCGTTGATCTCGACCTGCAGCGCGTGGTTGGGATCGGCGAGCTCGACGCGCACCCGGAATTCTCTCGTTCCCTCGGGAACGCCGAAGAACCAGTGCCGTCCCAGGGCCAGCATCAGCGAGAACCGGGCCCCGCCATCGGCAGTGGGCTCGCCGGCCAGCACCGCCGGCATGCTCGGTTCGCTCCAGCCGTACCAGCGCGGCGAGTCGACCTTGACCTCGTAGACGCCGGCCCCGGCCGCCGGCACCCTGATCGACGCCGGCTCGGGCGGCGACCGGTGGGTGAACGACCCCTCCGCTTCCCCGAACTCTTCATTTTGCGGCCCCCTCGCCCGGAACGCAAGCGATTTCCCGGGTCGGCAAGGGGTTACTCCTCTATCCATTTGGGCACGTCCCACGAGTTGAACCATTCCCAGGCCCACTTCACCTTCTTTGAAGGCATCTCGACTTCGTACTGCATCGGGGCGGTAAACGGCAGCATGGTGGCCCTGTCGCCGATCTGCTCGCGCATATCTTCGAGGAAGGCGTTGACGTCGGTGAGGTTGGGCGGCCAGTGGCCCGCGGGGATCGGCTCCGTCTCGCGGTCCGTGCGGTAGTGCGTGGGCACCACGAAGCGGGGCTGCACCGCTTCGACCAGGGGCCCGATCGGGGTCTTCATGTGCACGAGATAGTCGACCCGTCCCCGCATCCGCTCCAGGGGAGGGTAGGCGCCGTGCAGGTCGCCGGTGTGGAACACGGAGACGTCCCGCTCCGCGTGCACCACGTGGTATGCACAGGTGGGCAGGTCGGGCCGCGCGTTCTCGCCGCTTTCGTACACCTCTACCTGCAGCGGCCCGAGATCGAATTCGAACGGTCCGGGGAAATCGCGGCGGCCGTTCTTCTCTTCGTCCTGGTATTTCGGGTAGGCCACCTGCACCTTGTCGACCGGGATGTGCTTGGTGATCGGCAGGTCGCGATCGAAGGCGGCATAGCCATACTTGCCGTGGACCGGCTCGTTCGGCGTCAGGCAGCCGATCGGCACGAAAAGCTTCTTGAAGCGGTCCCCCCGGCACAGCTTCTTCAGCGTCTTCGGATGGGCGTGGTCGAAGTGCTCGTGACTGATGAAGATGTAGTCGAAGATCGGCTCGGCGGCCTCGAGGTTGTCGCCGAACAGGTAGGGATCGAAGCAGATGTTGACATCCCCCATCAGCACGTCGAAGTGGCCGCACCCCGCCCATCGCAGATAGATGTTGTCCATCGGTTGTCCTCGTCTGGTAACCGGTTGCCGCGGAACGAAAGGTCCCCGCGGTCCGCGCTGACCCGCACGGGAAGCGGGAAGATGTAAGGGGCCGCTCGCGCGTCAAGCATGCGGCCGGCGTTTCTGGATGGTCAGCGGACGCCGCCGCTCCGGCTGGCTTCCAGGCGGCCGAAGGCCTCCCGGAAGGAGCGGGCGCGGCCCGGGAAGCGCTCGACCGCATCTTCCAGAACCTCGCGGGCGCGATCCGGCTGCCCTGCCATCATCAGGGCCCGCAGCAAGCCGCCGTAAGGGTGATGGGCGTCCGGCGCCGCCTGCACGGCCCTGCGGTAGGCGCCGGCCAGGTCCATCCAGGGTTCGAGCCGCCCGGGAGCGCCGCGAGCCACGCGGAAGATCGGCAGCGCCCCACGCGGGTCCCCGCCGCGGACCTCAGCGTGCCGAGGTTGAGCCAGGCCTGCCAGTGGGTGGAGTCGAGTTGGACCGCCCGGGTCAGGGCTTGGCGGGCTTCCCGGGGACGCCCCTGCCGGGCGGCTCGGGTATCGATTTCGATCACGTCAAAGGTTCGGCCGGGGACTATTTTCTGATCGAGACGATGGCTGCCGGCGGCGGCGCCGACTTCGACGGCGACGGCCACCTCGACCTCTACCTGGTGAACGGATTCGATCTCGGCGCAATCCACTCCCGACTGACCAGTCGAGAGCAGGGTGGGGGACACCTGGTGGACGCGCGGGCAATGGAAGCGCGCGGGTCAGCCCCGGCCGACCCCGACAGCTACGCCGTGCAGCTGGCCCCGGCTGCCGGGGTCCAGGGGCTGGAGGAGGAGGCGCCCCGTATCCGCGGCATCCTCAACATGATCCGCAGGGAGGAACTCTTCAACGGGTACATCGAAGAGCTGCGGGTACAGTACGCCGGTGAGGTCCGAATCGACGAGGCGGCCCTGTCCCGCATCCGCCTTCCGGGAGAAGGCTGAACACGTTGCCCATCGATTCCGACATCGAGCTGCACGGCCGTTGCCGGTTCCCCGCGGCGCCCCGGAGCAGTGGGTCCCGGCTGACCGATAGCCCTGTCCCAATATTCCCCTGCCATACTCCCGCCGATCCATTCGAGGGAAAAATCGCGGCTCAATGAAATCTTCCTCCGCGCGGTTTTTTGCCTCAATCCCGTCTCGCGGCCGAATCCCTGCAATCCATCTCCTGGACAGGACGCCAGCGCCGTGATCCTCCGATTCCGGGCGTTCCTGATCGGGGCGGCGCTGTGCGCCACCATCGGCACCAGCGCCATCTACGCCAACACCATCATCCGCGGCAGTTTCGTCGCCTGGTGCTTCAGCAACCCGATCGCCCTCTTCTTCTTCTTCTACCTCGTCCTGGGCAACATCCTCGTCGGCTTGGCGGCGCGCCGCCTCTCCCTGCGCCGCGAGGAGCTCGTCCTCATCTTCGCGATGATGTTCGTGTCGGCCTCGCTGCCGACCTTCGGCCTCGTCGAGCACCTGCTGCCGATGATTACCGGCGTCTTCTACTACGCGACGCCGGAGAACGGCTGGGTCGACCTCATCCAGCCGATGGTCCCCGGGTGGATCGCTCCCAGCGAGGAGGGGGTGATCCGCGGGTTCTACGAGGGACTGCCCCAGGGGGAGGGGATCCCCTGGGGCGGATGGATGGTATCGCTGTCGGCCTGGCTCCTGTTCCTGCTGTCCCTGCACCTGGTCTCCATCTGCCTGATGGTGCTGCTGCGCAAGCAGTGGATCCAGGGGGAACGTCTCCTCTACCCGATGATGCAGGCGCCCATCGAGCTGGTCGCATCGGAACAGGACAGCGGTCCCATGGCGGCGGTCCCGCCCCTGCTGCGACGGTCGCTGTTCTGGATCGGCTTCGCCCTGCCGGTAGTCATCGGTTCGATCAACGGCCTCAGCCACTACTCCCCCTATTTCCGGGGCATCAGCATGAGCGCGGGGTTCACGATTCTCGGGGTGAGCGTGCCCATGCAGGTCTCCTTCTCGCTGCTGGGGTTCTCCTACTTCATCAGCCAGCCGCTCGGACTCGGCATCTGGGTCTTCTATCTCCTGACGATCATCGAGCGCGGGGCCTTCTACACTCTCGGCATCGCAAGCACCGAGAAGCTCGGGTGGTTCTCCAACCCCGAGGCCCCCTACCTGACCCACCAAGCCCTCGGGGCGATGCTGATGTTCGCGCTGTTCACCCTGTGGAAGGCGCGCACCCACCTGCGCCAGGTGGTGCGCAAGGCGTTCACCGGCGACCCCGGAATCGACGACAGCGAGGAGGTCATCTCCTACCGGGGCGCCGTCTTCGGCATCGTCGGCGGCTTGGCGGTGATGACGGCGTGGCTCAACGCCGCCGGCATCCCCCTGTGGGTCGTTCCGCTCTTTCTCGCCGTCGCCTTTCTCATCTTCATCGCCCTCAGCCGCATCGTCGTCGAAGCCGGTGTGGCCCTGGTGCGCGCGCCCCTCATCGCCCCGGACTTCATCATGGCCAGCATGGGGGTGTCGCGGCTGGGAGGATCCGGCCTGACCGGCCTGGCCTACTGCTATCCCTGGACCGCCGACATCGTCACCTTCCCGATGGCTTCTGTGCGCCAACAACCTGAAGCTGATCGAGGAGACGGTGGCGGGGCCGCAGCGCAGGCCGTTCTTCTGGGCGATGATGCTGGGAATCCTGGTGACCCTGGTCTCCTCGTTCTGGATCGTCATCCACCTGTCGTACTCGTACGGCGGCATCAACCTGCACGACTGGTGGTGGCGCTACTCGTCGGAGTTCCCGCTCACCTATCTCGCGCAGATGCTGAACAGTACCGCGACCACCGACTTCTGGGGCTGGATGTTCACCCTCTTCGGCGCCGGCATGATGTGGCTGCTGATGATCTGCCAGCTGCGCTTCGTCTCCTGGCCCCTGCATCCCCTCGGCCTCGCCATGGGAGGCACGGTGTTCACTTCCGGCGTAATGTGGTTCAACGTGTTTCTCGCCTGGCTGATCAAGGGCTGGGTGCTGAGGTACGGCGGCAGCGCCGCCTACAGGAGCCTGCGCTCGTTCTTCATCGGCATGATCCTGGGGGCTTTCGTCGTCTCGGGAACCTGGCTCGTCATCGACCACTTCACCGGCATGACCAACAACTTCGTCCTCGGCTGGCAGTGACCGGCGCCTGAGAGGTGCGGTGACAGCCTGGGTCAGTGCGGCACCGGAGTCGGGCTTGCGCTGTAAACGCTCCCGCAGTCGCCCTCCGCTTGCAAACTTGCGAAAGCCCAAACCAGCGGGCCCCCGGTCACCATGAGAGCACGAAATTCCCCTCCTTGCCGGTGACGGCATCGATCGCCAGCCAGGTGCCGGACGCGACGAAGGCGCCGAGTATCATTCCGGCAAAGAAATAGCGCGCCTTGCGGTACAGCTCGCCGCCCCCGCATTTGAGCACCACCCCCTTCACCGCCCAGGCCAGAAAGACATTGAACCACAGCAACCCCGAGGTGAAGATCGTGCCGGTCATGGCCAGCCCGAGCGGATGGACCGGCCACCACATTACCCGCTGATGGACCACGACAAGCACTCCCATCAGGGCGGCCCCGAACCCCGTGAACAGCCACCCCCCCAGACCGGTGGTGGAGGGGTTTTTCATCATCGTGGTGATGTAGGCGAGGGGAGTATCCGAAGAGTTGAGCCAGAACCAGTTGTTGAGGTTGACCCCCCCGTGCCGGTACGACAGGTAGAGGATGATCCAGCAGGCGCCGGCGAGGGTCACGGCGAGGGCCAGCACCATCCCCCAGAAGAAGGCCCTCTTCCTCCCACGCACGATCTCGTGGATCATCTTGAGATTGTTGCCGCAGGCCGCCATCGGGAAGGTGACGATGTCCGCCGTCCACGGGTAGCAGTATGCCAGGCCGGTCAGTCCGCCGCTCCCGAGGAAGGACCGCCCCAGGGTCGCCATCACGAAATCCGGTGCGATGAACGGGGCCCGCGCCAGGGCCACCCCGGCCTCGGCGACGAGGCGCGACAGGGCGAGAAAGATCAGCAGCGCGACCGCTACGAGGAGGAGCGCGGCCAACAGCGGGATCCCGGCCGCCTCGAGCCACGCCACCATCACCGCGAGACCGAGCAGCAGGGTCAGCGCCGCGGCGCGGTACGACATGATCTCCTCCCGGTCGTCGGCCCGTCCCAGGCCGGCCGCCCGTCGCGCCACCGCCAGCAGGTGAGCGCGGGCCTTCCACAGGGTATACAGGGCGAACACCATCATCGCCCCGAAAGCCTGGTGGGTCAGGTAGGGGGAGTAGGGATTGCTGAACCAGCCCAGTCTCTCGGTGCTGCGCACGCCGAAGGTGTTGAAGATCCCCTGCTCGAACTGGGTCACCAGGTAGAAAACCCAGATGCCGAGGGCGAGATTGCGGTTGATGAAGAAAGAGAAACCGATCAGGGAGAAGGAGAACGTAAAGGGTATTTGGATCGTGTCGTTGAACAGGCTCAGTTGCGACCGCCAGTAGAAGGACGGGAGTTGGGGGAAATAGCTGCTCAGGGCGTTGGCGGTGCCGACCAGGACCGGCAAGGCGAAGCCGATCCACGTCTGCGGCTGCCGGAAGATGTGGCCCGCGGTGCGCCGGGCCCCGGTCCCCCCGTCGACCATCTCGATCGGCACCTGCATTATCGGATAGAGGAGCCGCTCTCCCTCGATCCAGGGCCGGCGCAGGATCACCATGATACTGATCGACACGAGCCAGAGGGCCATCAGGAAAACCGACCACCAGGCGAGCGACTCCAACCACCCTTCCCAGGGAATCGGAGCCCCGGGCGGCAGCCCCTCGTAGAAGCCCTGGATCAGGCTCTCCTCCCGGGGGGCGATCCAGGAAGGGACGTGGGGCTGAATCAGCTCTGCCCATTTGTTTTCCGGGGTGGCGTAGTAGAACACCCCGGTGATCATCGGCAGCAGGTGCTCTACCACCCCGAAGGTGGGGATCGACGCCGACAATCATCATCATGGCGTAGATCAGCACCAGCTCCCCGCGGCGCAGGGCGAACCCGCGTGCCATGGCGCCGACGAGGAGGTTGCCCAGCACGAGGTAGAAGAACAGGAAGAGCGCCACCGGGTTGCTGAAGGCAGGCCATGAACGTTCCCTGGACGATGGCGTTGCCGTAAATCGTTCCGACGCCGATGAGCAGGCAGAGCGCCGCTCCCAGCAGGAAGGCCCGCGCGGAGACCGGTTCGGAGGACGCCGTATCCGACCCCTTCCGCTCCTGGAAATCCAGGACAGGAGGGAATGCGCCTGGAAAACGGAGGCGGGCTGTCAGGTTGCGGTTTCAGGGTGGACATGGATGGTGGGGGGGGGCTGCTACCGTTCCGGGTCGGTGGAACGGCTCGCCCTGCGCACAGATATAACCCCTGGCTGTGGCTTTTGCGAGGATTGTTCGCATGTTTCCCCTGCCGCCGGAAGCGGACAGCGTCGGAAACACTTGGCCGGGGGGAACGCTGCAGCGGCTCTTGGACGCGTCCGTCGACAAGCGGCTGGTGGTCCGGGAAGGGGGGGCGCCGCCTCAGTCGAGGTAGCGCAGATCGCGCGGTCGACGATCACCATGGCATCGGTTCGTAAATCCATTTTGATATAGGGGAGCGTTATGACCGATTCAGCCATGGAAGCCCACTTCCGCGAGCTCGACGAGCAGGGCTTCACCATCCTCGAGGGGATGCTCGAACAGCGCCGGATCGACGAGGCGGTCGAGGCGCTGCGCGCCAGCTATGAGGAAGAGCGCTCGGAGGAACACGAACCGGGGGCCAGGCGCACCCACAACCTGACCGCGCGCGCCGAGGTGTTCCGCGAGATCATCCAGTTGCCGCGGCTGGTCGCCTGCATGGAGTACCTGCTGGGCCCCGACTGCATCCTCTCCGACATGGGGGCGCGCTCGCCGCTGCCGGGAATGGAGGCGCAGGGCCTGCACCGGGACGGCGGCCCCTTCGTCCCCAACCCTCCCTTCAACGTCCACACCGCGTTTCCCACCATGGCGCAGTCGCTGATCGCGCTGTCGGAATTCACCCCCGAGAACGGCGCCACGCGCTTCGTGCCCGGCTCCCACAACAGGGATATCGACCCGAAGTCGGTGCCCCCCGAAGAGGAGCGGATGTTCATCTGCAGGCCGGGAACGATACTGGTCTTCGACGCCCGCCTGCTGCACGGCGGCGGCGTCAACAGGACGGGGGAGATCCGCTACGCCATTCAGGGGTTCTGCTGCCGCAGCACGGTGAAGCCTTTCTGCGACCACACGCGCTCGACGCCGCCCGAGGTCGTCGCCGCGGCCACGCCGCTGCTGCGCCGGCTGCTCGGGTTCGAGTGCCAGTCCGCCTGGGAGGAATCGCCGCGCGATTTCAAAATCGTCGACGCCCCGGGAGCCAAGCCGAGGTTCGAGTACCGGGGCGCCGGGGCGCGGCGGTAGAGTTGCCGGAGGGAGGTCTCGCCGGTTCCGCAAGATGGAAAGCCCTGGTTCCGAAACACCGGCAAGCCCATTGATCCTGCCTTGTCGGCCCCCATCGCCCCGGGCTGGACCCACACGCGGCAGACCCCGCACCGGTTGCCGGAAATGTTATTTTTCCTATCCGGCTTCTGCACCGAACGAGGAGGAAAGATGCAACTGAGCGCAGGGCAACTCGTCCATTTTGACGAGCACGGGTACCTGATCGCCGAGGACGTCCTCGAGGACGGCGATCTCGACCCGGTGATCGGCGACTACGCCGATCACATCGACCGCCGCTCCCGCGACCTGCACGCCGCCGGCAAGCTGTCGATGACCTTCGAGGAGGAGCCGTTCGAACGCCGCCTGGCGCGCATCTGCGAGGGGAACACCGAGATCTACGACGACATCGACATCCCGGCTTTCCGCGGCCGCGGGGTGTTCGAGTTCCTCGGCAACGACCACCTGATGGACGTCGTCGAACCGATAGTCGGACCGGAGATCATCTGCAGTCCCATCCAGCATACCCGCGCCAAGCTGCCGCAGTCCTTTCTGCCCGACACGGACGACGGCGATGCCGAGGCGGAGAAGCGCAAAGGGATGGTGAGCGGGAACGTCGCCCCGTGGCACCAGGACGCCCAGGTGCACCAGGAAGTGGCCGACTCGACCTTCATCCTCACCGTCTGGATCCCCCTGGTGGACGCCACCCCGGAGAACGGCTGTTTGCAGATCGTCCCGGGGGTCCACAGGGAGCGGACGGTGCTGTGGTGGAAGGGTCCGGGTTGGGGGATCGACGACGAGGACCTCGAGAGCCGCGAGGCCGTCACCCTGCCGATGCGCAAGGGCAGCGTCCTGCTCCTGCACAAGCTGATCCCCCACCGCTCGACGCCGAACCTCACCGACGGCATCCGCTGGAGCATGGACCTGCGATATCAAAAAACCGGCACCCCGACCGGGCGCGAGCTCTACCCCCACTTCGTCACCCGCAGCCGCTCGCGCCCCGAAACCAAATACACCGACTACGAAGACTGGTGCCGGCGCTGGGTCGAAATCCTCGGCAAGGTGCCGCTCGGTTCCCACCCGATCAGGGAAACGCCGCTGACCGAACATGCCTCCGTGTCGATAGAAACCCGTTGAAGAGATGAAAGAGACCCTGCGTTTGACCATGCTGTCCGGCTCCTTCGAGTACGACTCGGAGGATTCGCTGACGGTGCTGCGCGACTACCTGCGCTACCATTCTCCGGCGATCTCCGCGACCCTGATCCCCTACCGGAGCGAGGACGACGATCCTTCGCTGCAGCTGCTCGAAGAGGAGACCGACGTCCTTCTGGTTTTCACCCGCCGCCTCAACACGACCGGGGCCGAGCTCGAGCGTTTCAGGCAGTACTGCGCGGCCGGCAAGCCGATCGTCGGAGTGCGTACCGCCAGCCACGCCTACCAGAACTGGCTGGAGTTCGACCGCGAGGTCCTCGGCGGCAGCTACGACGGCCACTACGGCAGCGGCGTGGCCGCCCGCGTCGAGATCGCGGACGAGGCGGCCGGTCACCCGGTCCTGAAGGGAGTCGCGCCGTTCGAATCCCAGGGAAGCCTGTACAGGAACACGCCGATAGCCGGCGACGCGGAGCTGCTCCTCAGCGGCCGCACCGCGGAGCATTTCGAGCCGGTCGCCTGGACGCGAAGGCACGGCAGCGGGCGCCGCGGCCGCATCTTCTACACTTCCCTGGGGCACCAGAAGGATTTCTGGGAGCTCGATTTCCTGCGCCTGATCGACAACGCCGTCAACTGGGTGGGAGGCACGGAATGAGAATCGCCGAGGTCAAATGGTTTCCGGTCTGGGCCGGGGGCCGCAATCAGATGATCGTCAGGATCGAGACCGACACCGGGCTGTTCGGCCTGGGGGAGTCCGGTGTCAGCGGGCGCGAGCTGGCCGTGGCCGGCGCCCTGCGCCATTACCGGGAGTTCCTTCTCGGACGCGACCCGAGGCGCATCGGCGCCCTCTGGCAGGAGCTCTACCGCGGCCAGTACTTCGAGGGCGGCCGCATCCTTACCGGGGCGATCTCCGCCATCGACATCGCCCTGCACGACGTCGTCGCCCGCAGCCTCGGGATTCCGGTGTACCAGCTGCTCGGGGGAGCCCACCGCGACCGCATCCCCGGGTTCCCGACCAGCTTCGGCCTCGACGGCCCGCAGGCGGTCGAGGGGGCCCGCCGGCTCATCGCCGAGGGCTGGGACGTGATCCGCTTCGGCCCGGCCGAGGGGAACAGCTCGGACCCGGGCGACGAGCAGCTGTACGAGCCGCGCCACTCGATCGCCCTGTCCGCCGAGTGGATCACCGCGGTGCGCGAGGAGGTGGGAAACGGACCGGTTCTGGGCATCGACTACCACCACCGGCTCAACGTCGCCGAGACCGCCTCCTTCTGCCAGATGATTCCACCGGGGACGCTGGATTTTCTCGAGGAGCCGATCCGCGACGAATCCCCGGAAGCCTACGCCGCCCTGCGCGGGATGACCCCGGTGCCGTTCGCCATCGGCGAGGAGTTTTCGAGCAAGTGGGCGTTCCTGCCGTACATCGAGCGCGGGCTGACGAACTTCGCCCGCGTCGACGTCTGCAATGTCGGCGGCCTCACCGAGGCGATGAAGGTCGCCGGCTGGTGCGAAGCCCACTACATCGACATGATGCCGCACAATCCGCTGGGGCCGGTCAGCACCGCCGCCCACATCCACTTCGGGGCCGCGGTGCCCAACTTCGCCTGGCTCGAGGTGCGGGAGCGGGAGTTCCTTTTCGAGGAGGACCTGTTCCCGAAACAGCACCGCCTCGAAGGCACCTCCTTCCCGCTGCCCGAGGGACCGGGGCTCGGGGTGGAGCTCAACGAGGAGCTCGCCGCCGAACAGGAGTGGAAGTTCTGGGAGGCGCCGCACCTGCACCGGCGCGACGGCTCGTACACAAACTGGTAGCCAATCTTCCCAGCAGTGGGATTGGCTCAGTGCCAGGCCAGAGGTTGCATTTCCCGTATAGGTCTGCGGAGCGGTAGCAATTCTCCCAACGGGGGATTGCAATCTCCCCAAACCGGGGGATTGGCGAGGGTCCGAGCCGGGGACGGCCGTTTTCGGTGCGGATCTTCCCTCGTCACCGCCATCGCCCGATACGGGTCGCTTCCCGGGGTGGGGGGCAGGCACTGAATTGCCTGCCGCGGGTCCGAGAGCCCGGATCAGGGACGGGATCTGACCGGTCTTTGCCCGACAGACAGGGAACGGCGGAACCGGACCTCGGCGCCCGGACTACTCCAGGACGGTCCGGTAGATCGCTTCGGCGTCCCTCTCGGTGACCTCGACCGGATTGGGGTCGAGAAGGCGGCGTACCGCCATTCCGACCTCCACCATCCGCGGCAGATCCTCTTCCCCCAGCCCCGCCGCGGCCAACGACCCGTACGGGGTGTAGCGGCGCCGAAGCTGGTCGATCCAGCCGGCCACCGCGTCGACCGCCTCCTCCCTGCTCTTTGCCGACAGATCGATGCCGGCCACCCCGGCGGCATAGTAGTACTTGTCCCCGGCCGCGGGGGCGTTGTGGCGCATGACCCCGGGCAGCACCAGGGCGACCGCGGTCCCGTGCGGCACCGGTTTGCCCTTGGCGTGGGACACCTTCTCGATGCCGTACCCGAGGGCGTGGGCGGCCCCGGTGTTGATGGGGCTGAGCAGCAGGCCGGCCAGCAGGCTGCAGCGCGACATCTGGTAGCGGGCCCCGGGATCGTCGCTTCCCTTCTCGACCGCGGCGGTGAAATTCGGCAGCCCGGCCTTGAGCGCCTCGCGGGCCACGGCGTCGCCTACGGGATTGCTCTTCAGCGAAGCCGTGCACTCGAGGGCGTGGCCGATAGCGTCGAGGGCGGTGACGGCGGTGAGAACCGGCGGCAGGTCGCGCGTGAAGTGCGGGTCGACGATGGCGACCGCAGGTTGGATGTGGTCGCTGTACACCGCCTGCTTCCCTTCCTCGGCGACGATGACGGAGACCCGGCTGGCCTCGGCGCCGGTGCCGGCCGTGGTCGGCATCGCGATCAGCGGCCACCGGGAGGGCTCGGGAAACAGGTCGAAGCCGAAGTAATCGGCGCAGGACCCTCCGCTGGTGGCGGTGCAGGAGCCGACCTTGGCGGTATCGAGGGAACTGCCGCCGCCCAGCGCCGCCACGGCGTCGCAATCGGTGTTGCGCAGGGTTTCGGCGAAGTCGTCGACGCTGGCCACCGTCGGATTGGGAACCACCCGGTCGAACACCCCGGCCAGCTCGATCCCCTCGCGGTCGAGTATCCAGCGGACCGGCTCTTCGAGATGCTCGACGGCGCCGTCCCGGAGCAGCAGCAGCCGGCGCGCCTGCAGACGCCGGCATTCCCGGGCGAGAAGGTAGACGGCCCCCTCTCCCAGGATCACGCGGCGGCTGTCGAACTTGAAGATCCGGGACAACTCGGTGCGCTGCTCCGCGTCGGCGAAGAAGTCGCTTTCCGCCAGCAGCTCTTCGTTTACCTGTATCGGCTTCATGGGCGGCCTCCGTTCGTCTGAAGGGGCCGTGAAGTTAGGGGGGTTCCGGGGGCTGTCCAATCCGCGGACAGGTCGCGATTCGGTTGAAGGACGGGTGCCGTTTCCATAGCTTTTGCGATCTCGCCAGAAAGCGCATCTGCGAATTCCAGGAGCAATCGAGATGACAACCGCAACCGTGACTGATTCCGCGCGGCAGCAGTACGAAGCGGATGGGTACCTCTCCCCCATCGACCTGTTCGGCGCCGATGAAATCGAAGCCTACCGGGAGCAGTTCGACGAACTGGAGGCCCGCGAGGGCCGGGAGAAGTCCCAGATCGGCCTGCAGGCGCGGCACTTCGACCAGGAGTTCATCTGGAAACTGGCCGCCGACCCCCGCGTCCTCGACTGGATGGAGGGTGTCATGGGCGAGGACCTGATGCTGCTGAGCACCCACTTCTTCTGCAAATACCCCGACGCCAAGGGGGAGAAGTTCGTCGCCTGGCACCAGGACGTAACCTACTGGGGCCTCGAGCCGGACGAAGCCCACACCGCCTGGATCGCCATCGACGACAGCGCCGTCGAGAACGGCTGCATGCAGGTGGTTCCCGGCTCGCATGCCCAGGGGATCGTCCCGCACGGCAAGGCGGACCGCGACGGCAACCTCCTCAGCATCAACCAGGAGATCCCCGACGAGTACGTCGACAAAACGAACGCCGTAAATCTCGAGCTCGAAGCGGGTCAGATGTCCATCCACTACGGCAAGGTGTATCACGCCAGCCATCCCAACACCTCGAACCGGCGCCGCTGCGGCCTCACGGTTCGCTTCATTCCCCCCGAGGCGCGCCAGACCGAGATCAACTCGCTGGGTGGCGACTGGAAGCCGATCCTGCTGCGCGGCGAGGACCGCCATCACCACTATCCCGAAACGCCGCCCCCGTTCCCCGTCCCTTAGCAGCCCGTTGAGAAAGTCCGTCCGGGCTGCGGCCTGCAGAGCAACTATATCAACGGGCTGTTGGTAGTTGTCCTGTTTCACCGCACCTCGCCGGGCGGTCGCAGGATCACCTTTCTGTCGGCGTCGAGACCGGCGCCGATGGCCCTGCCCCGCCTCCGCCGGGGCCCGACAGTTTTTCGAAACACCAAATCCCGGGAGCTTTCCGCACCATGGCCCAACACGACCGCATGGCCGTGCTCAACGCGATCTTCGAGGTCGGCGTTGTGCCGGTCTTCTACCACGGCGATCTGAAAACCGTCATCTCGACCATCGAAGCCTGCGCCGCAGGGGGCGCCCGCGTCGTCGAGTTCACCAATCGCGGCGACCAGGCCTACCGCGTCTTCGCCGATGCCGCCAGGCACGTCATCGACCACGAGATCGACGTCATCCTCGGGGTCGGCTCGATCGTCGACGCCCCGACCGCGGCGCTCTACATCGCCAGCGGCGCCAACTTCGTCGTCGGGCCGCTGCTGAACGCCGAGGTGGGCAGGCTCTGCAACCGCCGCAAGATCGCCTATTCACCCGGCTGCGGCAGCGTCTCCGAGATCGCCGCAGCTGAAGAGCTCGGGGTCGAGATCGTCAAGGTGTTTCCCGGCGCCGAGGTGGGCGGACCCGAGTTCGTCAAGTCCGTTCTCGGCCCCTGTCCCTGGACCCGCATCATGCCCACGGGCGGAGTCGATGTCACGCGCGCGAGCCTCGAGGCCTGGTTCGGCGCCGGCGTCGCCTGTGTCGGCGTCGGCTCGAAGCTGATCACGAAAGAGATTCTGGCCTCGGGTGATTTCGCCGGGCTCAGCGCGGAGGTGCGCCGGGTGGTTAAGCTGATCGCCGAGATACGCAGCTGACCCTTGGCCCAGGCCGACAGGCCGGATTGTCCATGTCCCGAAGCTGGGCACCTCGCCCGGGACGCTTCACCCCGATCTCCCGCAAGCAATTGTCAAATCCGCATCAGCGATTAGTTTCTAACACCAACTAAGGAGGTGCGCCGCGATGGAAAATACGATTTTCTCTGGCGAAGTCTCAGCCGCCCTTCAGGACATCGAAAACAAGTACGAAGTCTGCAGGGCGATCTTCACCCGGGCCCGCGACATCAACTCGCGGGCGATGCAGACCGGTGAAGCCCTGCACAACGCCCCGGCCACCGCCCTCGGGGAGTACACCGACGGGCGCATAGTCACCCGGGTCGAAGAGGAAGTCGAGGAGCAGGCCGGGTAAGATACCCGGACCGAAAAAAAGCAAGCCCCCCGGAGTGGATCTCCGGGGGGCTTTTTCGTGCCAGGCAAGTTCTTTCCGGTGCCGGCGCAAGCCGACCGACCGCTGTGCCCGCCGGGCTGGCAGGCGCTAGTACTTGTAGTGATCCGGCTTGTAGGGGCCTTCGACCGGTACCCCGAGGTACCCCGCCTGATCCTCGCCGAGCCTGTCGAGCTCGACCCCGAGCTTCTTCAGGTGAAGCTGGGCCACCTGCTCGTCGAGCCTCTTGGCCAGACGGTGGACGCCGATCTCGTACTCCCCGGTGAACAGCTCGATCTGCGCCAGCACCTGGTTCGTGAACGACATCGACATCACGAACGACGGATGCCCGGTGGCGCAGCCCAGGTTCACCAGGCGGCCTTCCGCCAGCAGGATGACCGAGCGGCCGTCTGGAAAGGTGAAGCGGTCGACCTGCGGCTTGATCTCGTCCTTGCGGATGCCGGGGTAGGCCTCGAGCTGAGCGACCTGAATCTCGACGTCGAAGTGACCGATGTTGCAGACGATGGCTCCGTCCTTCATCGCTTCCATGTGATCGATGGTGATGATGTCCTTGCACCCCGTCGTGGTAATGAAAATGTCCCCTTCCTCGACCGCCCGGTTCATCGGCATCACCTCGATCCCTTCCATCGCCGCCTGCAGCGCGCAGATCGGATCGACCTCGGTGACGATGACCCGCGAGCCGAACCCGCGCATGGATTGGGCGCAGCCTTTGCCTACGTCCCCGTACCCGGCGACAACGGCGACCTTGCCTGCCGTCATGATGTCGGTGGCTCTTTTTATGCCGTCGAGCAACGACTCCCGGCAGCCGTAGAGGTTGTCGAACTTCGACTTGGTTACCCCGTCGTTGACGTTGATGGCCGGAATCTGCAGGGAGCCGGCGGCGAGCATGCGATGCAGGTTGTGGACCCCCGTCGTCGTCTCTTCCGAGGTTCCCCGGATTTCCGGCAACAGCTCGGGCCGTTCGTCGTGGACCCACCGGGTCAAATCCCCGCCATCGTCGAGGATGAGGTTGGGGCCCTCTCCCGGCCAGTTCAGGGTCTGGTCCGTGCACCACCAGTATTCCTTCTCGCTCTCCCCCTTCCAGGCGAACACCGGGGTGCCTGCCTCGGCGACCGCGGCGGCGGCGTGGTCCTGGGTGGAGAAGATGTTGCAGGAAGCCCAGCGCACCTGAGCTCCGAGCGCCTGCAGGGTCTCTATGAGCACGGCCGTCTGGATCGTCATGTGCAGGGAGCCGGCTATGCGAGCCCCTTTGAGCGGCTGCCGCGGCCCGTACTCCTCGCGCAGCGTCATCAGCCCGGGCATCTCCTTCTCCGCCAGCTCGATTTCCTTGCGGCCCCAGCCGGCCAGCCCGATGTCGGTTACCATGAAATCGC
The DNA here is from genome assembly GCA_965223905.1 of Candidatus Latescibacterota bacterium. Lineage (GTDB taxonomy): Bacteria > Latescibacterota > UBA2968 > UBA8231 > UBA8231 > CBDCXV01. The sequence continues at coordinate 23,492 of CBDCXV010000009.1, read as the reverse complement.
CCGCATTGCCGTTGCCCGCGGCGCGCGCGCGATCCGGCTCGTCAGTACGAGTGGGTATGGTCGTCACGTCTTTCTCCGGGGAAATGAGTTTCAGAAGGCTCGCCCCCGCAGTTCTTGACAGCTGCTCGGGGGCGCTCGCCAGATTCCGTCAACAAAGATAGGGTGGGGGGCAAACCGGCGATCCGGGACCCGAAATCACCAACCAGGGAATACCGCCTTCGATCCCGGGTAACCTTCCTTCCACCGGCCACCGGAGCGGGCTTGCGAGCGCCGGGATGACCTCCCGGTTCCCGCCGTCCTCCCGGGGATGCGCTTCAGAAGGCCGGCGCCGCTGCCCCCTCGATGGTCACGTCGAGCACCGATGGCAGGCCACTGGCGAGGGCGCGCTCGACCGCCGGCCCCAGTTCGCCGGGGTCCTCTACCCGCTCCCCGTATCCGCCCAGGGCCTGGGCGACGCGGTCGTACCGGGACGGCAGGAGGTCGCAGCCGATGGTGCGGTCGGGGCCGTACTGGCGGATCTGCAGCTGCACCTCGGCGTTCCAGCGGGCGTCGTTGCCGACGATGACGATCACCGGCAGGCCGTAGCGCACGCAGGTGTCGATCTCGAGGGCGTGGTAACCGAAGGTGCCGTCCCCCTGAAACACGAAAACGTTCCGCTCCGGGTAGCGGAGCCTGGCGGCCATCCCCAGGGGCAGGGAGCTGCCGATCGCACCGGAGGGGCCGTTGATCAGGCGCATCTCCGCGGTGAGGCCTGCCTGCATCCACTGCCCGAACTCGCCGCCGTCGCTGACGAAGACGGCGTTCTCCTCCAGGAACGGCTGCAGCGTCTCGCAGACCGCCAGCGGATGCGTGGGGGCCGCGCCGCTCATGCGCTGCGCCAGCCATTCCGGGGGCACGGCGCGGGCGGCCTTGACCTCCCGGCTCCACGGGCTTTCCGCCCACTGCCGACCTGCCGCCGCGGCGGCGAGGAGGCGAACCGCGGCCGCGGGATCGCCGCGGAAACGGCACTCGAGGCGGCCGCCGTTGACTACCGCCCCCTCGGCATCGACCGAAAGAAAGCTCACCGAGTCGGAAAAGGCGGGGGGCTCGCCGAAGCGCAGGGAGAAGTCGAGCTGCTTGCCGAGCAGCAGCACGAGGTCGGCCCTGGCGAGACAGCTGTTGGCGCCGCGCAGCCAGGGATCGTCGACCCCGCGCGGACTCTCGCACGGCAGCGCGGGAACTCCGGAGACCGACTGCAGTTCCAGCACCCCGCTCCAGCCTCGGCCCCGCGACATGGCGGGCCCGGCCAGGATCAGGGGACGGTCCGCGGCCTCGAGGCGATCGAGGATATCCTCGGCATCGCCCTCGCTCAGCTGCGGACCCGTTCCCTCAGGCATCTCCGCCTGCGGGGCATGATCCGGAACCTCTGCCTGCAACAGGTCGACCGGAAGGCTGAGGTGGACCGGACCGGGGCGGCCGCCGGCCGCGACCCGCAGGGCCCGGGCGACGATCTCCCCCAGCGGCTCGGCGCCGGTCGCGGTGTGCGACCACTTGGTCACCGGGGCCGCCACCGCGGCCTGGTCGAGCTCCTGGAAGGCCCCCATGCCGGCCTGCGCAACCGGGCTGTTGCCGCTTATCAGCACCAGGGGGGACTCGGCCGCCCGGGCGACGAACAGGCCCGTGATGCCGTTGCAATGCCCGGGCCCGGCGGTGAGCAGGGCGACCCCCGGTTCGCCGCAGAGCCGGCCCCATCCGTCGGCCATGTGTACCGCGGCTGCCTCGTGGCGGGTGTGGATGAGCCGGATGTCGCTGCCGATGCAGGCGTCGAAGAGAGGCAGGTTCTGGTTGCCGGAGAGCGCGAAGAGATGGCGGACTCCGGCCGCGGTCAGCGTCTCAACGACGCTCTCTGCCCCATTCATCCTGCACCGATAGCCTGCAACCGCGGCGCCGGGCGTGCGGGTTCTGCGAGGCTGTCGCACCTGGATTTCAAGGGGTTTCCCGTCCGGCTTGAACGGCCGCGAGTCGATCTGTGTCGAGTTGAGCCATGATTCAACGCCGTTATTTTAGCCGCTTCGCCCGGACGGCAACACCCCACCACGGAGTGCGATCGCCCGCGAACGCGGGCATGCGAAAGGAACCCAGTGACGGCAATTCGGACAGGTATCATCGGGACAGGCGGCATGGGAGGGCACCACGCGCACCAGATCTCGCAGCGCGACGACGCCTTCATAGCGGCGCTCTGCGACACCAATGGAGATTCGATGGCGCAACTGCAGCGGTCACTCGGAGGCGATGGAGTGGCGCTGTTCCCGGACTGGAAACAGCTGCTCGCCGAGGGAGGCCTCGACGCCGTCGCCGTCGCCACCCCGCACACCCAGCACGGGGAGCAGGTGCGGCAGTGCCTGCAGGCCGGCCTGCACGTCCTGGTCGAGAAGCCGATGGCGACCACCGCGGCCGATGCCCGCGGCATCCTCGACGCCGCGGCGGCCTCTGGCAAGGTGCTGGCCATCGCCTACCAGAGACATGGAGAAGGACGCTTCATCCGCGCCCGCGAGCTGCTGCTGAGCGGCGCCATCGGCGAGATACGCCTCGTCCACGTCGTCATCGCCCAGGACTGCCTGTCCGTCTTTCTGCCGGGGGCGTCCTGGCGGGCCGACCCGGCGCTGTCGGGCGGGGGCCATTTCATGGACACCGGCAGCCACATCAACGACATCCTGCTGTGGGCGACCGGCCTCGAGCCGAAGCGGGTCCAGGCCTTCATCAACCAGCAAGGCACCGATGTCGACGTGCTCACCGCGGTGACCGTCGAGTTCACCAACGGCGCCGTCGGCACCCTGGCCTACACCTCGCTCTCACCGGAGTGGCGCGAGGAGTTCACGTTTTATGGAACCGAAGGGGTGATGAGGTTCGGCGCCGCGGAGCCGCTGATGGTCCACAGGCGCGGGGAGGACATCCTGCTGCCGCAGCCGGCCGCCGGGGGCGCCACGCCTGCCCACAACTTCGTCGACGCGATCCAGGGCCGCGCCGAGGTGCAGGCACCCGGAATCTGCGGACTGCGGGTGGCGCAGCTGACCGAGGGGGTGTACGCCTCCTGCGCCAGCGGCCGACCCGCCGAGGTGGCGCAGTATCCGGGGGACCGCGGTTACAGCTGCTCCACCACCTGCAGCAACGCCTTCATGTAGCCGACGGCATGGGCGCGGCCTCGGTGGTGCCAGGATGAATCGCCGTCGGTCGCCGGCACGTGGTCGGGGATCATGAAGCCGGTGAAGCCGACCTCCTTGAGAGTACTTACCACCTCGAGGGTGTTGACGTTGCCGTCGCCGATGAAACACTCGTTGAAGCAGGGGACCCGGCCCTGCACGTCGCGGAAGTGGACGTAGACGATCTTCCCCTGGCCGCCGAAATGGCGGATCGCCCTGATGACGTTGTCGTTGCCCCCCATCTCCGACCAGCAGCCCATGCAGAAGTTGAGGCCGTGGTTGGGGCTGTCGAAGCGGTCCATGGCGCGCCGGAAGGCGTCGAAGCTGCCGAAGATCCGCGCGATGCCGCCCAGCGCAGGGACCGGCGGGTCGTCCGGGTGCAGCGCCAGACGGACGCCGGCTTCCTCGGCGACAGGCAGGATGCGCTCGAGGTAGTACTGGTAGTTCTCCCACATCTCATCGGCGGTGAACTCGCGCCCATGGGTTGGCCCGGCATCCTCGTGGGCCGCCAGGTCGAAGCGGGTGCCCCTCGCCCCGCCTGAGAGCACCGCCGGATCCGGGGTGCGCCAGACCCCGTTGGGGACCCAGTGATACCCCAGCGTCGGGATGCCGGCCCTGCCGAGGTTGCGGATCGTCGCCTGCATGTGGGCGATCTGCCCGTCGCCGCCCGGCAGCCCGAGCATCGCCTTGTCGTAGAAGGCAAACGGCACGTTCTCGATCGCCATAAGGCGGAGCCCGGCGCCGTCGGCGCGCTGTCTGAGCGCCGCGAGGTCCTCGTACTCCCACTGCTGTTCCCCGGGCAGCGAGGATCCGTTCACCATATTCATCAGGAAATCGTCGACGCCGATCTGCTTGATGAAGGTGAGCATCTCGTCGGTAAGGGTGTTGAACTGCCCGAGTCCGACGCGCATGGGAAGGGTCATGGTTTTCTCCGGCCTTGGGGTCAGTCTGACAACTCTATATACCCTGACAGATCCGAAATCGACTTTTCGATCTCTTGCTTTTCGAACCTTGGTTTCAAGTTTTCCACGAGTTCCATGACACGACTCTTTTCGTCGCTCTCCTCTCTGCGTTGGAGATCCCGCACCACGTAGACAACCGTGGCACGCAACTCCAGGTACTTGGCGGGGAGATGGCCGAAATCCCCAACAATTCGGGAGATCGCGTCATTCGCCCCTTGCTCCTCCAGCAGACTGCTCGCTTTCTGGATCAAACCCTCCGCATTTTCTCCTGGCTCGAGATGAAACCCACCCGGTTCACTCACCACGCGATTAATTTTCACCCCCCCTAAGCCCTCAACCAGGTCAAGATCCTGCAACAGCTCGACTGAAAACGGACCGTACGTATAGAACCGGAACCGGTATCCAGCCTGGATGTTGGCCAGGGCCTGAAGCAGGTAAACGATCTTCTGCAGGACCGTCTTCCCAAGCTGTGGCGATCTCTGGTGCAGCCCCTTCACCACCGCAGAAATCAGTCCATACCGCTCCCAAGGCACCTTGAATTTCAAGGGACTCTCTACCATCTGTCAGTTTCCTCCTTTCGCAAGACGCACCACTTGCTCGGCCGGTTCGCGAACCGACGGTCGAACGTAGACCCTGTGCCGGTTTACCGTCTTCATGCTGCCGACAATGGTCGAGAGCTGAGAGAGCGGCTTCACTCCGTCCTTTCCACTAATCAGGGGGTCACCCTCTTGCCGGTACAATGAGCTCTGCGCCTCATCCACGAATCCGACCATATCGCCAAGTTTACCTGTCAGCGTTTCAAAAAATTCGAGATCCTTCTCGGAAGGTACTTCCGGCGTTTCGAAGACATGCCGGAAATGCTTGCGCTCCAGCAATGCAGCCCCATGCTCTCCTCCTTCCCCTTCTTTTACCCGCCCCAGAACCCGCCAGTCATCCCAGGCGAGATACTCGGTGAGAGAATCTGCATCGTCGGCAGGTGGAAACAACGTCGCTCGCCCGGCTTGCTTCGCATCGTTCTCGAGCACCTCCTGCGTGGCGATGACGCAGTGCTTGTCGTACGCCCTGCGTGTATGCTGAAAATAGACCTGCGTGAACATCATGTATCTCGCAATGATGAATGACTCTGCAACGTGCCAACCACCTTCACTCATGGCGATCCGGGGTGAGTCCGTCTCCGGATCGATCGCCAGTTGAAGACACACCAGCATCCTTTGGAGGTCGTATCTCCCGTACTCCACTCCCGCATGATAGGAGTCCCGCAGCAGGTAGTCGGCACGATCGGCATCCAATTGCCCGGAGATGAGCTCTCGCCACACCAGTTCCTGGTGTCCGAGCCGGGTCTCTTCTGCCAGTAATGCGGTCACCTCGTCTGCGCGAATGCCGTAGTTGGCAGTGTTTACCGGATTATCTGCGATCACATCGCGAAGCAGGTGCTCTACTACGCTGGCGGAGTATCTCTCGTGAGACACCACCTCCCCCTCTTCCCTCTCCATAAGTTCCTCTGTCGCATGTGAAAAAGGGGCGTGTCCCACGTCGTGTATCAGTGCAGTTATCCGAATCAACGCATGTTGGCGGTCCAGCCCTGCACGCTCGTAGCCCAGTTCTTTCAGAAGATCCGGTGAACGCTTGCAGATCTCGCTGAACATCCTCGACGCGACATGCATTACCCCGAGGGAATGCTCGAACCGGGTATGCACGCTTCCGGGATAGACCATTTCGCTCAGGCCGAGCTGGCGGATTCGCCTCAGCCTCTGGAGTACCGGATGGTTGAGGATATCCCGTTCCCACTCGCTGATGCCGATGAAGCCGTGGATCGGGTCGCGAATCTCGTACGGAAGTTCCATTCATTCAGCTCATGGATATTGGCTGCCAAGTTCACAGACCCGTGCTACCCTCGCAAGGATTTTGTAACCTCCCACACTACTGTCCCGTTATAAGTCGAATAATTTCAACTGGTTACAAGTATGCTCCGGTTCGTTTTGGAGATGAGTTTTCGTAAGTACTTGTAAAATATCAACTTTCTCGAAAAGCGAAACGGTGAGAATTTGCAGGATTTCGGAGAGACTGCGGTCGACTTGCAGGTGCTTCTTCACGATGGCCACGAGCACGTACATGCTGACGGCGATCCAGATCTGGGTCTTGACCGCGTTCTCGGAGGTTCCGAAAAACGCCTTGATGCGCAGGTGCTGCTTGATCCACTTGAAGAAGAACTCCACCTGCCAGCGACATCGATACAACTGGGCAATGGGTAAAGAAGGCAGGAGAAATTGGTTGCTCAGGAAGACCAATCGCTTCTTCGTTTCGGAGTCGAAGAAACTTATGCGGCGAAGCGCGTCGGGGTATTCTTTTGAGGTTCGGGGTCCGCTCAGGACAATGCGCTGGTCGCTGCGCACGCCGGTGGTTTTGTCGACGCCACGCGAGGCACGCCGGCGATAGGCCAGATTGCGTTTGGCCCGAATAACAAAGAAAGCGGCCTGCTCAGTGAAGGTATACAGCCGCGCAAAGTCGATGTATCCGCGGTCCATGATATAGAAGGCGCCCGGTTCCAACACCAGGTGGTCGAGGAGATTGACATCGTGCGTTTTTCCCTCTGTAATGCGGATACAGCAGGGGATGTTACCGCGCAGATCCATCAAGGTGTGCAGCTTGATCGCGGCTTTGCGCTGACGAAAGCGGGCCCAAGGAAACAGCGAAAGACACAGATCGATGGTGCTGGAATCGAAGACATAAGCGGTCTGGTCGAGTTGGACTCCAAAGTCGTCTTGGGCATACAACGTTCGAGCGTGGCGGATGAGGACATGGGCAAAATCGGCAAAAATGCGCCAATCGCGGTTCTCGTTGGCCCGGGCCAAGGTGGTCCGCGAAACGTTGGCGCGAATGCCGACAGGGTACAGTTTGGGCTGAAGCGCTCGAAGGCAGGTTTCGATGTCTCGCAGGCTCTCGCGACCAGTCAGTTGGGCAAAGGCCATGCAGAGAAACTGATCCAGGCAGGAGAAGCGTTGCACCTTGTACTGGCCCCGGTAGCGCTGAACACAGCGCCGAAACGCGGGCAACGGGAAGAATTCCATGAGTTGGGAAAAGACGAAGCGTCCGCTGTACATGGGCCGTTCCTTGTGAAGGATCGAGGAGGAGAAGGCCCAAAATAACGAGACGATTTCAAGTCGATTCCACCGATAAAGTTCTCTAACGCCAACAAAACTAATGAGTTACGAAAAATTACTCAGCCAACAGCGGGACAGTAGTGAACCTCCCAGTAAAATCTTCGCCGACCTGAAGGGGACACCCTTCCTCGGCAGTCCATCGAGACAACCGGCCAAAAGCCCCAGGACAACCGCCAGAGCAGGCAGCAAACAGCTGTTCCGGCCCGACCCTCACCCCCGCCCAGGCCGGCGAAACCCGGCGGGAAGCCCCTGCTGGTCGTGGTCGTGGACCTTCTCCGAGAAGCAGGGCCACGCCTGGCCGCCCATGTGCTCCCACTCCTCGCCGCACAGCCAGACGAGCATCTGCGCCGAAGGAACGGTGAATCCGGGAAACTCGTTGGCCGGCCAGGAAAAGCTGAAGCCGGGATCGGTTTTCCAGTCGCGGCAGGGCTCGGAGGTGCGCCAGTAGTTGTACTTGAGGTTGTTGCGGATGCCGCTGCCGGTGCTGGCGCTGCGGCGGTGCCAGATCGTGTAGCAGGTCAGGAATATGGTTCCGGCCGGCGCGATCGTGAGAACCGAGTCGCGCACGCTCCGCAGCCTGCTGAGGATGCCGCCGTAGCCCCGCTTCAGGTGGCTTCCCGGCAGTATCTCGGTCGGGCCCATCTCTCTCGGCACATCCTCGGGGTAGTAGAACACCTGCAGGTAGTCGACCCGGGGGGTCAGCAGCGAGCCGCCGTCCTGGTGCCAGTTGAGGGCCGGCGCCGGGCACTCGACCCGGTGGTTGGCCATCAGCGCCGGCAGCACGAAGTCCTTGCCGAGCAGGGAGCGCACCGCCCCGGCCCCTTCCGGGTTGCGGATCACCCCTTCTGCGAACCAGTCCTCGTCGAGGATCTCCGACGGCTCCGGGGAGTCGTGCTCGTCGAGGAACTCTACGGTGCGGCGGTTGACCTCGTCCGGGACCACCTCCTCGAGCATCACGTAGCCCCTTCTGCAGAAATCCATCACCTGCCGGTCGTCGAGGGTGGGCGGGCAGTCCCAGGTCTGGCCGGCGACCACGGCGCCGTTCATTTCTCGAGTATGAATTCCCATTTCATGCCCCCGTAGTCGGGATCGAGGTAGGCCAGGGCCATCTCGGGAAACTTGACGATGCGCCAGCCGTCGCTCATCGCCTCGAGGACGGTCTTGTAGGGCCAGTCGTCCGGGTCGTCCGGCGCGTCGAGCACCACCGCGCCGTCGACGATGGCCATGCCGATGACGGGAGACTCGAGGTCGGTGGTGTGGGTCTGGAGATAAAGCAGCCGCTGTACTGCCGGGGAGCGGTCCTGTTTCAGGCGGGCGAGGGCCTGCTCGAGGTCAGCCGGGGTGAGCACGCCCCGCCTGAGCTGCCCGAGCCACTGCGATACCTGGGCGGCGTCGATCATGGTCTTCGGTGGTTTGTTCCGAGGGAGGTTCGCAGGATGCTAACGCACCATCCGGAAGGCGGCAAGCGAGGGTTCTCGCCTGGGTGCGGGCCGGACAGTTTATTCCCTGCGTCGCATCGCCGGCACGGACCGGTGACCTCGTCGAAAATCCCGCCTTCACACGGTTATTTGACAAATGCCGAGATTCGCCAAAGGTGTAAATCAGAAGCAGCCAGCCCTGCCCTTCCAAGACTGTCCAGCGAAGTCCACGGAATCCAATTGCCCAGGGCTATCCGTTGAGCAGCACTGCAGGATCGTGGGTTCGGTGGCTCAGGCACTATTGGACCAGACCCCCGGACCGGTACGGCGCCTGTTTCCGGATGGTTCCGCCACACTGGCAGCCTGCCATGACCTGGGCAAAGTCTCGCCAGGTTTCTTGGCCAAGTATTTCCCAAAGCTACTGTTACGGAAAGCCTGAATCCGTGAAGTCCAGAGCTTGATTTTCGGTGGTTTTCCGAGGGGAATGTGGGCTATCTTAGAGGAGGATATCCACTCACCTTGGAGGTGAAGAATTGCGACTGGTTTCGTATGAAGTTACGCAGGGCGAAGAAGCGCTGACCTCGCATTCGGGCTTGGCCTTGATCGGGGCCTTGATGGGACGCACGCGCTTGGCCGCGCGGGTGGATGAAATCCTCTTGCCGGAGCGACCCTGCCCCGAGGTTTCTCACGGCGACGTGATGACGTCGATGATCGGCTTGCTGGCGCTGGGCAAGCCGGATTTCGAGGCGGTGGAAGCGTTTCGCACCGATCCCTTCTTCGCCCAGGCCCTGGGCCTGGATGCGGTGCCGTCGGCGGCCACGCTGCGGCAGCGGCTCGATGGCTTGGGCGCACAGGGGGAGACCGCCATTCGAGAGGAGTCGGCCGACATGGTGGCCCGTCACGCGCCGCCGCTCACCCCCTGTTACGAAGTCGCCGACGGGCGCTACGGTCCCTGGATCGCGCTGGATATCGACGTGTCGGTGTTCGACAACTCCCACACCAAAAAACAAGGGGTGTCGTGGACCTACAAGAAGGTCGACGGCTTTGCCCCGATCTTCGCCTACCTGGGCGAGGAAGGGTATCTGCTCAACTGCCAGCTGCGCGAAGGCAGTCAGCACTCCCAGGAAGGAGCCCCGGACTTTATTCGAGAGACGCTGCGGCTGGCGCGCCGCATCACCAAGGAAAAGCTGCTGGTGCGCATGGACAGCGCCCATGACGACATCGCCACCGTACAGCAGTTGCGCCGCACTCCCAAGACCGACTTCATCGTCAAACGCAACCTGCGCAGCGAATCGAAACAGACCTGGCTGGAGGACGCCGAAGCCCTGGGCGAGCGCACCTGTCCGCGGCCCGGCAAGGAGATCTTCACCGGCTCGCTGGTGTGCGAGCGCAAGGACACCTTCGAACGCGTCGTTTACGAGGTCGTGCGGCGCACGATCAGCGTCGACGGTCAGGCGCTGCTGATCCCCGAAATCGAGGTGCAGACCTGGTGGACCAACCTGATGGCGCCGCCGGCGCACGTGATCCGGCTCTACCGCGAGCACAGCACCTGCGAGCAATTCCACTCCGAGTTGAAAACGGACCTGGATCTGGAACGCCTGCCGTCGGGCAAGTTCGCCACCAACGCGCTCCTGCTGCTGCTGGCCATGATGGCCTACAACGCTCTGCGCCTGTGCGGCCAAATCGGTCTGCGCGAGTCCGGCAATCTGCCCCCCGAAAAGCACGTGGCTTTTCGTAAAAAGGCCGGCCGTCGTCGTCTCCGCAGCGTCCTTCTCGATCTCATGTACCAAGCGGCCCGCTGGGTCCGGCATGCGCGCCGTTTCGGCCTCAGCTTCGGGTGTTTCAATCCCTGGTTCGATGTCTGGAGACGGACCTACCTGCGTGTGTGCACCTGAAGGCGACGATCTCACCCGCACTCGACTCTCCGCCGTACGCAAGGCACCTGTATGCCCGTTCTTGCGACTCCAGCCGACGTCGAGAGCCACCGACAGCGGCATCAGCCGTAATGGCGAGTCGTTGACACCCAAATCCTCTGTTGAGAAGTGCCTGATCATGCTAAATATCAAACTTGACCATTTGCTATAGAAGTGATCACGGATTCAGGGGAAAGCTGTAACGACCTCCACGCCTGCCATGTTCTGCGCGAACCATGCAGAGGTCAGTGAAGCAGCCATTCGAACTTGGGGATATAGCCACGGTCGTGACGAAACGTGGCAGTCATGGTCTCAAGTGGCAGGGGTGCACCACGGCAAACGGACCCAGTCAGCTGCACGAGAGCCTTGTTTCCCCTACGGTGGCCAAAGCTGGTCGGCGGAACGGTCAAAGCTGCTGGAGGTGCTCATCGAGGCGTTCGGCCCGCTGCCGGAGAAGTCTCCCACCCCGGAGTCCCTGTGGCTCGCAGCGGGACTGACAACGGTGGCGGATTGGATCGGCTCGAACGAAAACTGGTTTCCTGCTGAAGGGTTGCCCCAGACTGCCGATCACGGAGCGTGCGCCCGCTACGCGCTGGAGGATGCAGGGTTTGCAATCCCCGAGGTCAGACGAGGGTGTTCGTTCGAAGACCTGTTTCCCGCCATATCGTCACCAAATGAGATGCAGGCCGTGGTTCACGAACTCGCCGATCGCCCAGGCCTGTTTATTCTGGAAGCACCGATGGGTACGGGCAAGACCGAAGCCGCGCTGTATGCGGCCTATCGGCTGATGGCTGCCGGCCATCACCACGGTGTCTATTTTGCCCTGCCGACGCGGTTGACGAGCAACCGTCTTCGCAGTCGTTTGGCGGCGTTTATCGATCAGGCGTTTGGCGTCGGGGCGGGCGCACGCCTCGTTCACGGTCAAGCGTGGTTGGCCGACCAATACCCGGGAGGGGAAGAGCTCCGTCCAGGCGGTGCGTGGTTCGCTCCCATCAAACGAGCCTTACTCTATCCGTTTGGAGTCGGCACCATCGATCAGGCGCTCCTCGCCGTGATGAACGTCAAGCACGGTTTCGTGCGAGCATTCGGCTTGGCAGGAAAAGTCGTCATCCTCGACGAGGTACACTCGTACGACGCTTACACGGGCACCTTGATAAGGCATCTCGTGGACTGCCTGCTACGCCTGGAGTGCACGGTGATGATACTATCGGCAACGCTCACGCGGGAAAAACGAAACGAGTTTTTTTCAGGTGCGGACCGACATGGAAAAGCCGAGGCGTATCCCCTTATCACCCATCAATCGGGCAACGAGGTCACTACGCGTACGACTCCCCCACCGGCGTCCCGCAGGGTTGAGTGTCGTTACGTACCTGACAGTTTGATAACCCTGGCTGATCAAGCCGCTGATCTGGCTGATAGTGGACAGTGCGCGCTCTGGATCTGCAACACCGTCGCGCGGAGCCAGAGGGCTTTCGGTTTGGTGAAGAGCACTGTGAGGGAAGGGATCGAGGTAGGGCTGCTGCACTCGAGATTTCCTCCCTGGCGCCGCGATGAGCTCGAGACGCTGTGGCTTTCACGGCTGGGCAAGGAGGGTGACCGCCCATCAGGGTGCGTTCTCGTCGCCACGCAGGTGGTCGAGCAGAGCGTGGATATCGACGGCGACATGCTGATCACGGATCTCGCGCCTACCGACATGCTGCTTCAGCGCATGGGCAGGTTGTGGCGCCACCCGCGGGAGGGCAGAACGGGCCGGGCAACCTGCCTGATCGCCGGGAACCGTCTTTCCAGCGCCCGCGATCAAAGAGAGCTCAAGGAGCTCGTCGGATCGTCAGGCTACGTGTATGCTCCTTATGTGCTGTGGAGAAGTTACACAGTCTGGCAAGACAGGCCGGAGGTCCTGCTGCCGGACGAGATCCGCACTCTGCTTGAAGCCACGTATTGCCAGTCGGGCACTACTGAACCGCCCTGGGTGCGAGATTTGTATGATCACCTTGCGGAGAAAAAGTGCAGGTTGGGTCAATTGGCCATGGCTATGACGCGAGACGATCTGCCTACCCGGTCGGATGATGAAGATGCGGCCTTGACTCGGTACGACGATAGATCCATGGTCAAAGTGTTGCTGGTGAGAGACTGCGACCAGATGGACTCGTCGCGAGCGCGACTCGAACTAGCGAGTGGCGAGACGGTCGAGTTGGTGTGGGAAGCAGGCGCGCGCCGCGATGTCGCGGCTGCCCGCCAAGTGCACGGGAATCTCGTAACGCTGCCGAAATACCCTGACTTCGAGAATGCCAATGAACGATCTACGCCCCGTTGGTTACGTAGCACGGTGTACGGGCCTGTCGTGGTACTGAAAATCAACAGCCAGGGCTTCCTTGAGAACCTGGACGGCCAGGGCACCCGATATGGCTACAAGGATGACCGGGGTGTCTGGCGGCGCGAGGACGCCGCTGTCGAGCCGGCCGAGGACATGTGGGAAGGCGATTTCAATGAATCTGATTGGTGAGCCCTGGATCCCCGTAATCGACGGCGAGGGACGTTCCCGGCAGGTAGGGCTCCAAGAGCTGTTCGAGCGGGCGCACGAGATCCGTGACCTGGCGTTGCAGCCACCCCAGCGAATCGCCGTAACCAGATTGCTCCTGTGCATTACCCACGCTGCTCTCGACGGCCCCGAAGACGAAGCGGATTGGCTGGCGTGCCGCGAGCGAATTGTCCCGGCGAGCCTCAAGTATCTTGATGTACGCACAGACCGATTCGAGCTGTTCGGAGAGCGGCCCTTCTTGCAGGTGCCAAATCTGGAGCCAACTGATAACGCAACACTCGATAAACTGGATTTCGGATTGGCTTCGGGGAACAACGACACCCTGTTCGACCATGGCGGTTCAACGAAACGTAGAGAGCTGTCGCCAGGAAGGGTAGTGCTCAATTTGGTGACGTACCAAAGTTTCTCGCCCGGCGGCACGATTGGCGAGACACGATGGTCAGGCAATCTCACGGGCCGGCATTCCGAACACGCGCCCTGCGTCGAGGGATCCGCGTTGCATGCGATCTTGAGAAAGGAAGACCTTCTTAGCACCGTTCATCTCAATCTTGTGCCAAAAACCAGAATGCCCTGCGAGATCGGCATACCAGTATGGGATATACCGGTTGAACGGCTTGAACGTCCGGATCGTACTGAAGGGATTTCCTCAACCTATCTCGGTCGGCTTGTCCCGCTCTCCCGAGCTATCCGAATCGCAGGCAGAAAGAAATGCACATTGGCGAACGGGCTTGTCTACCCAAAGCTGCCGATCAGCCGTGACCCCATGGCTACCGTTGCGCTGCGTCGAAATCGGAAAGGTGACGATGAGTACGCGTATATCAGGGTCGATCTGGCCAAACATCCCTGGCGAGAAGCCCCGAGCGTCTTGGCAGTCAAAGGTGCCGCGAAAGTCGGCGGGCCACTCGCGTTATCAAATCTCGCCATTGGTTTCGACCAAGGAGTGGTGGATGTATGGCTCGGCGGACTTGCAGCCGACAAGGGTAAAGTGCTGGATGCCGCCGAATGGACCTTCTCTGTGCCCACAGAATTGCTCGGAGACCAGAAGATGGCGGTGTACGAGAACGGTGTCTTTTTTGCCGACGAGGGCGAAAAGATGCTGAAATGGGGGATCAAAGTGTATTCTGAGACCTTGCAAACCACCAAATCTGACGTGGCAATTGGGTACCGACAGCGAGCGGTTCGAACCTATTGGAGCATACTGGACAGCGTGTGCGATCTACTTACGCAAGAAGCCTGTTCCGATGACGCAAGTTTGAACCAATGGATCGTTACTGTAAGGAGTGCTATGATTCGTTCGTATAGGGCCGAATGTCCCCATACTACCCCTCGACAGATCCAGGCATTCGCCCTTGGACAGCGTAAGCTCGTTCTGAGGCATCAATCCGGCCAACTCGACGCAGAGGCAGCATGACACAATCTCAAGACCATGCTCGCCATTTCATAGAGTGGCTGGACCGTAATCGTGAGGATCGTGGAATGATGGCCGATCTGCGCCACGGCTTTGCAGCGGATAGAGCGTACCGGGCTTGGCCTCATATCGCGCGCTGGTGCGGTCGTCTGTTCGAGAAAGACGACGAGCGCGGGATTCACATAGCCGTTGCCGCCGCCTTTGCCTCCCACCCGGAGCCGGGAGGCAAAGGCGGGCTTGGTTCCGTCATGCGACTCATTGCCATGGGGCAGGACGAGCAGAAGGGACTGGAGTCATTCGATGCCCGATTTCGTCGGCTGTTGGTGTGTGACTCGGTTGCGGATATATGCCACCGTAGTGGTGAAATTGTGCGTGCTGCCAAACAGAAAGGGATTCCGGTCGACTACGAACAGTTGTTTCGAGACCTTCGCTCTTTTCGCTGGCCGGAACCCCGTGAGGGGACCAAAGTACGATGGGCGTCCGAATTCTGGGGTAGTGTGCCTCCGGCCGATTCTGAGGAGACTGAGTGATGTTTCTCACCCGGATTCGCGTTGATCAGACCGAAGCCCTGAGTATGGCATTGTCGGATGCGTATGCGTGGCATCAGCAGCTTTGGAAGGCGTTTCCCGGACAGGATGGTCAAGAGCGCGAGTTCCTGAGCCGCACGGACGTACATCGCGATGTCTTCGAAACGTTGATGCTGTCCCCGACTGCGCCGGCGTCGCAGAAGTGGGGCGTGTGGGAGACGCGTTCTGTAGCCCCGAGGTTCCTGAGCCGTGAACGCTACTTTTTTTCGTTACGTGCGAATCCCACCGTCAAACGGGTCGTCCGCGAGGGTGAAAGCGGGGCGCGCAAGCGAAATGGCCGTCGCACGCGGGTCTGCGATCCGGCCGAGCTGCGGGCGTGGTTGGACCGCAAGAGCAAGTCAGGCGGGTTCAGTATAGAGGGTGCTCACCTGCGAGTATCGCCGCCCGTGGACCAGACCTCCTGGCGCAAGAAACAGCGCATAACACACGCTCGCGTGGATTACGATGGCATACTGACGGTTACGGACCAGCAACGCTTCGACGAGACGTACCGGAAAGGAGTCGGACCGGCCAAGGCGTTCGGGTTCGGCCTCCTGCTTCTGAAAGCAACCAGCGCAGAGAATGGCGGCCACGCGCCATGAACATCTCGCCTCGGAAAGGGACGCGGGCGCCGGCGATACCAGATCAAGAGGCTGTGATCGCACCTGATGTCATCGACAGTGTCATAAGCGCGATCGTGCATAACTGCGATCCTGAAATGATCGTCCTGTTCGGTTCGGCGGCCACCGGGCGGACCGGTCAAGACAGCGACCTCGATCTGCTGGTGGTCATGGATTCCACCCTGCCGCGCCACAAGCGGGCCGCCCCGATTCGCCTGCTGTTCTCTCCGTACCCTTGCCCCATGGACATCCTGGTCTACACGCCAGCCGAAGTCGAGAAGTGGCGGGGCACGACAAACCATATCGTGACGGAGGTCTTCGATCGAGGGAACGTCGTATATGAACGATCTGGATAAAGCGCTCGCGGCACAGTGGCTGGAGAAGGCCCGTCACGACCTCTTCACTGCACGGCTTGTTCTCGATGCTGAGGACGGTCCCACCGACATATCGTGCTTCCACTCACAGCAGACCGCGGAAAAGACCCTCAAGGCGATCCTCACGGCTGCGGGCGTGCAGTACCAACGCATCCACGATCTGATGCCGCTGCTGGAAAGGTCGGCACGTCTGGTACCCGAACTGGATCAATTCCGAGAGGTATGCTCGCAACTCTCCGAATATGCAGTGCAAGTGCGCTATCCGGGTGAGACTGCCGATCCCGACCGGACAGATGCCAACAATGCGGTCCTGGCCGCCGCCGAGATTTTCGCTCTTGGGGCGCGTTATCTCCAGAAGTCGGAGGAATAACACGGGACGCGACACACAGATAGAGTAGGAGATGGAATCCATGGAACTCATCGAGCTGCACATCGTGCAATCTTTTCCGGTGTCCTGCCTCAATCGCGACGATGTAGGCGCACCCAAAACGGCGGTATTCGGCGGTGCACCGCGGGCGCGTGTGTCGAGCCAGTCCTGGAAACGTGCGATCCGCCTGCACGCGCGTTACAACTCGCCAGAGCATTTTGCTGGACAGCGAGGGCATTTCGCTGCCGAGAAACTCGAGCACACCCTCCTATCGAAGGGAGTCGATCCGAAAATAGCCCGAGAGGAGAGCGCCAGCATTGTGACTTTCCTCGGCAAGCAGGACAAGAAATACAAAGACGCGCACAAGTCCGCCGTAGCACTTTATTTATCGCCTGGAGAAATCGAAGCGATTGCCGACGCCGCAGTTCGGGACATTGAGGAAAGTGAGAAAGTCCAGCTCAAGCGAGGAAATTTGAAAAAGGCCCTTGGTGAGACACGCCCGCGCGACATGGCCGACATTGCCATGTTTGGCCGTATGGTGGCCGACGACCATTCTCTAACTCTGGAGGGTGCCGCATTCTTCAGCCATGCCATTTCGACTCATCGCGTGAGCAACGAGATCGATTTCTTCACGGCAGTTGATGACTTGAAACCTGACGAGTCCGAAGGCGCCGGACACATGGGGACCCTGGAGTTCAATGCTGCCTGCTATTACCGGTATGCAGGAATCAACCTGGACCTTCTTGCCGATAAAGATCACTTGCATCATCTCACGCCGGATGATCGCAAAGCGGTCGTTACAACCTTTCTTAGGGCAATTGTGGAAGCGGTGCCGAGCGCCCGTCACACTTCAATGTTCGCCGCCACGAGACCGCAGTTCATACTGGGTCTTCACCGGAAGTCGGGTCAACCTCTTTCCCTCGCGAATGCCTTCGAGAAGCCGATCTGGTCCTCCGACGGACTGGTTGAAAAATCCCGCGAGGCCCTCGAGGAACATTACGAAACCCTGAAAAAGACGTACGGCCTTGATGGCACGGCGTACCGCGTACCTGAAATCACCCTCGATGCTCAGATCAAAGGTTTGGTCAGTCATGTCACCTGAGAGCGAGGTCCTGGCGCTGTATCTTGATGGACCGATGCAATCATGGGGAATTTCAAGCCGATATAATCGTCGAACAACACTACCGTACCCCACGAGAAGCGGTATCACGGGAATCCTGTGTGCGGCCATGGGGGTCCAGCGCGCTGACCAGACTATGCTGGAGACACTCGCAGAACTGTCCATGGAGATTCTTGTTTTCGAGAAGAAGCACCGACTGACCCTCTGGGGAGACTATCACACCGTTGGCGGCGGCTACAATCGCGAAACGGAGGGCGGATTCATTCCCACCACTGCCGAAGACGGCAAGCCGAAAGGTACTGTTCTGACAGAACGGGAGTACCTTGCAGATGCGGCCTTTGGTGCTGTGCTCACGGGTCAGGTATCGCTCCTCCGGCGTTGCGAGGCGGCACTGTTTGATCCCAAGTGGGGTGTGTGGCTGGGGCGAAAATGCTGCTTGCCCGCCGACCTCATTTGCCAGGGGCTGCACCGCTCTCGAGACGAGGCCATCGATCATCTGACCAACCACTCAGGCGGATACCTCGTCCGCTTGGTCAGGGAAGTCGACAGATTCGAAGACGGTACGGATACATTGATGGATGTCCCGCTCGTCGCCGTCTTCGATTCTTCTCAACGAAACCAGCCCCGGAGAGTTTGGACAGGCAGCCCGGACGAACTCGAGGCAGAATAGCAGGGCAGCCTGATGCCCGTCTTTGAGAAACCTCCACTCGATACATTGACACCGGCAAGGGAACGTTGGACCCCTCTTTACCTCGAGCATGGACGCTTGGAGGTGGACGATGCCAGTGTGAAGTGGATCGGCGCAGATCGAACAGTCCTACGAATTCCCATAGCCACCCTAAGCGCTCTCATGCTCGGACCCGGAACAACTGTTACACACGCGGCGATTAAAGCCTGCAGTGAGTGCAATACTCCGGTGTGCTGGGTAGGTGAAGAGGGAACACATTTCTACTCATTCGGCGTGAGCCCGACCCACGACAGTGACAACGCCCGCCACCACGCTACTCAACGCGCTTCGCGCTCGAAGAGCCGGGAGATCGCCCATCGGATGTTTGCCAAGCGCTTTCCAGGCGAAGAATTAACCGGCATCGGCATTCAGGAGCTTCGAGGAATGGAAGGTCGGAGAGTCAAGGGGCTATATGAGGAAATGGGCCGGCGTTACGGTGTGACATGGAAAGGACGCCAGTACGACAAGAGCAACTGGCATCTCGCCGACAATATCAACCGGGCGGTTTCGGCCGCAAATGCTGCACTGTACGCACTGACAACGGCCGTCGTGTGTTCCATGGGATACCTGCCGCAACTCGGTTTTATCCACCTTGGAGGAACCTTGCCGTTTGTCTTCGACATAGCGGATATGTACAAGCCTGAAACGACACTTCCGGCTGCATTTCACGCTGTGAGTCTGGATCCCGATGCGGATGAGAAGCAGGTACTCTCCCTATTGAAAATAAAAATCGAGGAAGTTCGGTTGCTCCGTCGTATGCCCCGGGATATCTCCGAGCTTTTGCATTGACCGTCATCGTCGCCAGTCATACACCTCCTGCGGTGCGCGGTCTCCTAAAACGGTGGTTTATCGAACCTCGTGCCAATGTTTTCGTTGGCACAGTCAACCGCCGTACACGAGAAAATGTGATCGCCTACGTTCGGCGGCATGGGCAAGAAATGGGAATGTTAGTGATCTCCAGCGACGACTCCGCGCAGGGCTTCTTCGTCGAGTCCTATGGCCAAAATCCACGCAGCATCGTGAGCGAGTGCGGCTTGGCCCTTATTGCCGAGAAATGGAAAGAGCCTGAACCAGCCTGATGCTGGAGCGGACCTTCTGTCATCTCGACGGACTCGGCGTTTCCGCTGAGATGAAACTGTGGCGGAAGGGTGTCTTATGCTGGCGGGATCTGCGCTTGCGAGCGGAAGAATTCTTAGGCAAAGGCAAGTCCTGCAGGGTTGGTAGACACCTCGATGCGAGTCAATCAGCTTTACAGCGGCAGGCGTGGAGGTTTTTTCTACAAACCCTCCCTTGCGGAGAACGAGTTCGGATTTGGCCCCATATCGCTGGTCGCACCGCCTTCATCGACATTGAAACCACTGGCCTGAGTTCACGGGATCGAATTACAACTGCGGCGCTACTATGGAAAGACGAAGTCAAGACCTACGTGAACGGTGCGAGCCTGCATCACCTTGTACAGGATTTGGAAAAGGTTGAGTTTCTCGTCTCTTACAACGGCGACCGGTTCGACCTCCCACTTCTGCGGCGCGAATTGGGAGCGCGTGTAGATCACCCACACCTTGATATGTGGCTGGAACTGTATTCGCGTGGCTTTCGCGGCGGTTTGAAACAGTGCGAGAGGAGGTTTGGCATTCATCGTGAGATGTCCGACTTGACAGGGGCGGACACTGGGTCACTATGGGCGGAGCACCTCAAGGGCCGATCGGGTGCCTTGCAGCAGTTACTTGAATACAATGCAGAGGATGTAGTCAATCTGAAACGGATTTTGGTTCGCCTGTATGGGCAGTCAATGAGCGGCCACCCGATGGGCGTACCTCAGATTACCAGGAGCTGAGCATAGCCTGGTTGGGGTTGCAGGCGCTCGGATATCAAGTGCACTCGACTCCAAGATGTAGCGCTGTCCACACTATTCCTATGCAATTTGTAGGAGTTCTCCCCACACGCGTGGGGATGTACCGGGACTGGTGCCCATAACGAGCACGGGCGGATGGTTCTCCCCACACGCGTGGGGATGTACCGTCGTCTCCGAGTACCGAGCTTCCCCTCAAGCCGTTCTCCCCACACGCGTGGGGATGTACCGGCGGATCACGCCCGCGGAGCGCGATGCCGGCAGTTCTCCCCACACGCGTGGGGATGTACCGTTATTGGTTGCGATCAAAGTGCCGGACGAGACGTTCTCCCCACACGCGTGGGGATGTACCGGATCCGGGCAGTTCCACCCCGCCGCCGATGCCGTTCTCCCCACACGCGTGGGGATGAACCGTTCGCCACGAGGTCGGCATTGGCGACCTGTCCGTGTCTCCCCACACGCGTGGGGATGAACCGCATTTGAAAACGGTCGTATCCGTGGCGGGAGCCGTGTCTCCCCACACGCGTGGGGATGAACCGGAAGCGAGGTTGCCTTTCCGCTTAGTGAGTTCGTTCTCCCCACACGCGTGGGGATGTACCGGAATCGAGAATGGCAGAGAGTTCCGTCATGCCGTGTCTCCCCACACGCGTGGGGATGAACCGCAGGCCCGCAGCTTCACTCGCGGTGAGGTTGAGTGTCTCCCCACACGCGTGGGGATGAACCGGAAGCGAGGTTGCCTTTCCGCTTAGTGAGTTCGTTCTCCCCCACACGCGTGGGGATGTACCGGAATCGAGAAGGCAGAGCAGTTCCGTCATGCCGTTCTCCCCACACGCGTGGGGATGTACCGCGGTACCCGAGCAGACCGGTGTAGGCGTCCACGTTCTCCCCACACGCGTGGGGATGTACCGAGACCGTCAACCTCCCCTACGAGATCGACCTGGTTCTCCCCACACGCGTGGGGATGAACCGTCGGCGATGCCTCTTTCGCGGGCGGGCCCGGGGGCGTGTCTCCCCACACGCGTGGGGATGAACCGTCGCCGGGTTGGACGCTACCGCTGCATGATGGAGTGTCTCCCCACACGCGTGGGGATGAACCGATCAGAACCTCCTCGCACGTCAGCCCGTCCTCGTTCTCCCCACACGCGTGGGGATGAACCGATCAGAACCTCGTCTCGCACGTTTAGCCCGTCCTCGTTCTCCCCACACGCGTGGGGATGAACCGCGAAGCTCGGGAAGTCTCGCACCGACGAAATCGTTCTCCCCACACGCGTGGGGATGTACCGAAAGACATGCCGCTCGGTGCCGCGATGGCGTAGTTCTCCCCACACGCGTGGGGATGAACCGTTTATCCAGGTCGACCGTCCGGAATTAAATCATGTCGTTGTTCCCCACACGCGTGGGGATGAACCGAAATACAATGCTCGGTTCGGTGGAGGCAGAGAAGTTCTCCCCACACGCGTGGGGATGAACCGTAATTCAGGTAGCACCGGGAGCGGAAAGTAGTAGAAAGTTCTCCCCACACGCGTGGGGATGAACCGCCTTGCGGGCGCCGGCGAGCTTGCCGAGTAGTGTTCTCCCCACACGCGTGGGGATGTACCGTTGCCGAGCGCGTCGAGGGTCTCGATGGTCTCGTTCTCCCCACACGCGTGGGGATGTACCGGATCGCGTACTCCTCGTTCAACACTTCGGCAGGTTCGCCCCACATGCGCAGGGCTAGTCCACGACTCTACTACTTGCAGGGGGAGAACCGGCTACGGCCCCGGGAAAATCCCCTCAAGGCTGAAACGGCACCGGGATCCTGTCGCCGTGCCACGGGAAGGCGTAGCCCGGCCGGTTGGCGAATCGCCGCAGTCCGATCTCGAGGCGGATGCCGGTCTCCGGGGGGAGCCGCACCGCGAGGTGCCTGGAGTTTACTGCCAGCGGCCGGCCTCCCTCTGCATCGCCGCAGATCAGATCGGTGAATCTGTGCTCGCCGAAGGCTCCGGCCTGGAGGACGAGGTTGCGGTTCGCCGCCCCCGTGTTCACCAGTTGCAGCCCCACCCGCTCCGCCTCGAGCAGATCGACGAAGGCGGCGACATCTTCCGGCAGGCCGGGGCGGCGGGCGTCGGCGTCGAAGTGACGGACCGTCGACCGCAGCAGGCCGCCGTTGTAGATGCTGTGCGGCGACCCCGTCGTCATCTGCGTCAGTCCCTTGGTCACCACGGGATTGGGGGGATTCCGGTTCTCTTCGATGATGGTCTCGACGCCGCGGCTATCGGCGCGGATCGCCTCCGCGGTTTCCTGCACGTAGCGCAGCTCTCCCCGCATCACCTGCACCGGCCAGTCGGGATTGCGGCCGTCGTAGTACTGGAAGCGGCAGTACTCGGAGTCCCCCTCGCGGTTGTTCTTCTCCCCGAACGAGTCGAGCCGGTTCCAGTCGCCCTCCCGGTCTCCGGCGCGCAGCCGCTCGATCAGCTCGTAGTCGCGCCGCTCCATCGAGGCGTGCCAGAGGTGGGCGGCGTCGACAATGCGGAAGCGCCGGAAGTGGTACCAGCCGTCCGGGCCGTAGCGATGGGGCAGCAGGAGCTGGCCGTCGCCGTCGCTGACGGCGTTGTCGAACAGCAGGTTCAGCTGCGAGCGCAGGACATCGAGGTATCCGTAGTCCCCGCTCAGCAACAGGGCGCACTCGGCGCCGACGATGGTGCCGTTGAGCATGATCCGGGGGGAAAAGCGGCTGTTCCATCCGTAGTACCCGCCCCACCACTGGCCGCCGCGGTTTTCGCCGATCACCCCGGTGGGCCCGACGTTGTCCGGCATGATGCCCCCGTTCCGCCGCATCCGCTCGATCCAGGCCTCGACGTAGTCGAGCACCCACTGCCGGTACTTCTCCTCGCCGCTGTAGAGATAGGCGTTGGCGACCAGGGCGGTGGCCGCCATGTTCTGGGGGACGTCCCCGTCGAGCACGACCTCGCCGGCGAGGCGGACGATTTCGGCGCGGCGCTGCGGATCGCGGTCCCAGTCAAGCTCGAGCTCCTCGACGTGAGGGTGGAGGCTCGCCCGGATTCCGTAGAACCGCTCCTTCTCCCAGTCCCTGGCGGTGAGCAGCGTCTTTGCGAGGTGCCGGTCCGCCTGCAGCCGGGGGCCGCGGCTGGTCGTCACCGGGGAGCGCAGGATACGGTACCGGCGATCGTAGTTGGGTGCCCGGGGATCTTCCCCGGTGAACATCGCGGCGAAGCCGCGGGCGCGGCGGACATTCTCCGAGATCGCGGGGGAGGCGACGCCGAAGTCGTAGAACAGCATGTTCCCCTCG
>CBDCXV010000008.1:0-45018 GCA_965223905.1 Candidatus Latescibacterota bacterium | reverse complement strand
CCTGCGCCTCAAGTACCCGCTCCTGAGCCGGACGACGCTGCAGCTGGGCATTCAGGGGATCGGTCCCTTCCCCTACCGCTTCGAGGATCGGGCGGCAATGCGCAACACCTTCGAGCGCCGCACCAAGTACCTGAACCTTACCAATCGCTCCATGTACTTCGGTTACGAGCTGTTCACCATCATCGGTTACAGGCTTGACAAGCAGGAATTCGACGACCCCTTGCAGCAGTTCAGGGAATTCGACAGCTGGACGTTTTTTATCCGCGGTCTCATCGGCTTCACCCAGTACGGCAGGCCGATGTAGAGCGCCGGACAACGGCGCAACCGGCGCCGCAGGAGCCCCTTTATGAACACCTGTTTCAGATTCGTCGCGTTTTCCTGATCGCCGCTGCCGGCTGCGGAGAAAGGGATTACATCGATGTGCGCAAGATACTGAAGAGGACCGAAGCCGAGCTGACCCGGTCTTTGGTCCGCCCGATGATGTCTTGGAAAAGGCGGAAAACGTCGATGTCCTGCGATGGAAGAACATTGATGGCGACAGCACCCGTGTATACGTCGTCTTGCGCGACGGCATCGCGCGTTACGTCACCTACACCTTCTGGGGAATGAAGCCTTTCGATCAGAAGGAGGCGCTGAGGCGCGTGGGGATCCCGTGGCCGGAGGCGGAGCCCGAGCACGTGTGGGAGGATGGTTCGAAACGCTGGCAGCCTTTCGGGGAATACGAGAAGCTGGTATTGACTCATACCAACAAGGCGGTTTCGGTGGGGGAGTTGCTGCCCTATCACGGACCCGCAGGGGAAAAGCCTCGGCGGTGAGGAAGCGGATAACCGCAACATGCCTGATCGCCGCCGCTGTCGGGCTGACGGCGCCCGCCGCTGCGGTGATGGAGTGCCGGCAGGGAACCGGCGGCCCGGTGGAGTGCAGGGAGCACCGGTGGGATCGGGAGGTTTACTACCGCTACACGTTCTCTGCACCGCGGCGGGACAGGCGACCCTTCGGTTGACGGCGGTAGACGAGCACGAGGTCTTCTTCAACGGCAGCTCGCTGGGCGCCGGCGACGGCGACTGGACGACGGTGGAGGAATACGGGCTGACCCTCGAGCGCGGGGAGAACGATCTCGCCGTGCGCGTCGTCAACCGGGGTCGCGGAGGAAATGGTCTGATCGCCGAAATCCGCGTTGCCGAAAACGACGTCCGCGTCAGCAGGCCGGGCGGACTGAACCTGTGGCGATGGACCGGCGCACCTCAACGCGGAAGTTCCTGGCAGACGGCCGACGTCAGTGAAGACCCGGCGTGGAAACCGGTCCAACTGGGATACCTCGACGGCGATGAGCTCGCCGGGGGATCGGCGATTCGGGTGCCGAGGTGATTGCCGGCTTTCCCGGAGGAGTGGACACCGGCCGGCCGCAGGGTGGAATGACTCTGCGCACCATCCAGGGCGAGAACATCGCTCTCGGACTCTCTTCGAACATGCCCGACGCTTTCGACGGACAGGGCGATACCTTCTGGAGAATCACCCCGCTGCAACGCAACGTATTTGCCGAAGTCGACCTGTCGAGCCGGCGCCTGATCGGCCAGGTTCGAGTGCTCACCCGGGGCGGGTCCCCCGAGGAATTCGCCGAGAATTCGATAAGGGGATATGCAGTCGAAACCAGTGATGACGGGATTCACTTTGTCGGAGTGCGCACGCTGACCGGAATCGCCGATTTCGAGCAGACGAAAGCCACCTTTACGCCCCTGGTTACCCGCTTTGTGCGGGTCGTCGCCATCGACATCAATCCCATAAGAAATACCGAGATTGCCGAGATCCAGGTCTTCGGCGAGGGCTTCGCGCCTTCAGGACAGTGGCTCTCCGAACCGCTGGACCTCGGCCGGCCGGACCGCAAGAATTTCGACCGCGTCCGCTGGTCCGGGCAGACGCCGGAAGGAACCGCCATCGCCCTCCGCTTTCGCAGCAGCGACGACAGCCTGACCTGGAGCGACTGGAGTGCGCCGGTCACCGAGCGCGATGCCCCGCTGATCGTGCCCGAACCGCGCCGCTGGCTTCAGTATCGCGCGGAGATGGTTTCGCAGTTCGAAGACGCGGGCCCCGCGGCTCGACACCCTGACGGTCGTCTTCGGCGAGGAGGTGCCCGCCTCGCAGGTCACCGGTTGGGGTCGTGCCGACGCGGCGGTACTGGGACAGGACACGCTGTTCACCTACACCCTGGAAGCCGACTTCGCCGCCGGAGACTTGGGCATAGAGCGGGTGCGTATCGCCACACCCAGCCGCGCACAGGTCGAAGAGATCGAGCTGCCCGATGGGGTCGAGTTGGCCGAGACCATCGCCTGGGGTGATGCCCTGGAGATGCGATTCAGCTCGGCCTGGAACCTGTCGGGCCGCCTGGTGATCCGCTTCCGGGCTCGCCTGCTGACCAATCAGTTCGCCTTTCGTCCCCGCGTAACGGGTCCGGGCGGAGAGGTTTCCCTCGATGGAGAGGAAGACACCTCGTTCGACGCGGACCGGGGTGTTCCGCGAACCTGGCAGTCCCCGCGCTGCCGACGTGCGGGCGAAGGTGTTGAGCGGCGTCCGTGTGCGCCCGCCCGTTTTTTCCCCGAACGGAGACGGAGCCAATGAGGGTGCGGTGGTGGAGTTCGTCCTGGCGCGGGTCAACCAGAAGCGGGAAGTGGAGATCGCAGTGTCCGATCTGCGCGGGCGGCGGGTGCGGTCCCTGCGTGCGGGGCGGTTGTCGGGGGGTGAGTACGTGCTCCCCTCCGGGGGAGGAGACGCATCCCTGGTGGCCGGATACTGGGACGGACGCGATGACGCCGGCAACGCCGTGTCGCCGGGGATCTACATAGTGCGGGTGAAGGCCCGTGTCGACCGCGGCCACGAGACCGGCACGGCCAGCGTGGCTGTTGTCTACTGAAGGGGATACCGGACCTGCAGGCAAGGGTTCAAGCGACGTGAAAATCCTTCTCTTCCTTCTGTTGTCGAGTATCGCGGCGGCCTCCACGGTCGAAGCGCAGTACCTCAATCGGGAGACCTATCCCCACTGGAAGAACGAGGAATACGAGAACTACGCCGCCTTCAGCTACCGGGACATGCGCCTCCTGCGCGGGCCCGCCGGTCTCCGGCTCGACGAGGAACAGCGGGAGTACGATCCATTCGGCGTCACCTTGCTCAACGGAACGAGCATCTTCCGGATGCAGGAGTACCGCACCCTGGCGCCCTTCGGGGGCAGCATCATGGCCAAGGACGATCTCTACAGAAATCTCTTCCAGAATCTGGTCGTCACCCGTGATTCCTACCGGGGTTGGGGTTCTTCCATGATCGTGGGACGAGGGGTCGAAATCCACTTCAAACCGATGCTCCTGTCTTCTCCGCAGATGGATGGCATCCGCTGGGACGGGGACTCGCGGCGCAACGGCTTTTCGCTGGTCGGCTCCCGCGTTTCGGATCCCTTGCGCGATTTCGACTTCTCGGGACGGGAGGACTTCGTGACCTACCTGTTCGGCTTCCACTGGAAGACGCAGATCGGCAGCGTGCTGCGATTCAGCGCCTCGTACGCGAATACGCACATCACCGACACCCTCAACGAGAGGGGCCGGGGATCCTTCCGCAAGGGGGTGTTTCCGATCAACCTCGAGGCGCCGCGGGAAGTCTACCTCGCTGTCAGCGACGACTCACCCGAGGACGGCGGCGGGGGGCGCATTCACGAAGTGGCTATGTACGTCGATGGGGCGCGCAGCGCGGACGTCCCGCAGATCCGCAAGGTTGCGGATGTCATCGCCACGGGAAAGGAGCTCGGCGTCGTTTCGCAGACCATGAACGCCGCCCACCTGCCGCACGCGCGGCGGCGGCAGTCCTGGCTCCCCGGAACGGTGGGGTTCGACGCTCTCGCACTGATACCGGGGCAGAATCTTTACGATGACGGTCTGGTTGCGGACAGCGACCGGATTCTCGAGGCGGATAATTTCGACGTGATCATTTACCGCTTCGAAGTACCTCCCGGGGCCGAGGATGTCTCCTTCGGCCTCCTCGTGTCGGGAGACTACGCCATCGATACGGGCGCCCCCGTCGGGCGCAAGCGCTCGACCACCATCTGGGAAGACTGGCGCAACGTGGCTCGCGCCCGGGGCAAAGGCGACCCCGATCCGCAATGGGTCGAGGTCGAATACGGTTTCCCCACCGGACTGGAGCTCTACGGCGCCGAGGCGAACCTGCGCCTCTTCGGTTTCGAGATCGACGGAGATTACAACGTCAGCTCGCACCATCTCGCCTTTCCGGCCGACCGGGGCAGACGCGCCGAGCGCGGGGCGGAAGCCTACTCGGTGGCAGGACGGCGCGCCTTCGCCCCCTTCTCCCTCGGGTGGGAGTTTTTTAGCGTGCCTCCCGATTACCGAACATCCTTCAACTACTGGGACGACTTCGTCAACGACAACAGGGAGTTCGAACTGGTGGCGGACAACGACGACGCCGACCCCTGGCCGGACTCCTGGGAACACGAGGATCCCCTCCATCTGCGTTTCAGGGACAGCACCAATCTCCCGGCCATGGATCTGCTGGAGAATTTGTACCCGGCAACCAGCCGCGCTCTCGGATTCGGCGTCTATCCCGGACTGGACGAAAACGACGACGGGGTCCCCGACACGAACGTCAACGGCAACATCGTACCCGATCACGAGGAACCCTTCCTCATGTATTTCGTCGAGTCCGGCGGCTTCGTGTACGGCGACGACATGAACAACAACGGCGTCGTCGATGCGCGCGAGAACGACAACAAACCGGACTACGCCTACGAGCGCGACAGCGAGGGCCGCCATCTTTTCATCGAGACCGAGGTTGTCTCCGGCCTGCGCGTGACCCTTGGAGGCCACGAGATCGAGCAGATCGCCGGCAGGGAGCGCAACCGGTCGCTCTACGCCAAGGCCGGGTACGTCAGGCGCCTGGGCCGGAACCTGCGTCTCGATCTGCGGCACCGCACCAAGCGGGTCCAGGACGGCATCCCCGACCCGACGTATTTCTACGAGCTGAGCGCCGAGGCGGCGGCAACGAGCAAGGGCCCGGCACAAAAGGAGAGCAACTACCTGCTTCGACTGCGGCCCGATCCGCTGGATTTTCGCAACAGTCTGGCCAACCTGAGCTACGCGAGAGTGGACTACACGCCGATCGCTGGCCTGAACCTGGGCTCGACGTGGCGGTATGAGCTCAACCACCGTTTCGCCGACGCCTTTGACGACGGCTTCTCGCAGGGGGCGGGCAACGACTGGTCACTCGCTGTGGTGAAGCGGGGGGATTACCGCTGGCGGCTGGCGGAGAAAGTCTACGTCACGCCGATGCTGAAGTGGAGCTATCGCCGGGTCGATTCGTCTGTTTCCGGCGACACCCTGGTCGACGAGACCATCCTGGCACCGATAGTGCGCGCCGATTTCCACCCGACGGAAAGAACGACGCTGCGGGCGGGGTTGCAGGGCTTTCCCTTCATCCAACACCGCTTCCGCAGCGAGGTGACGCCGGAACGCGATTTCGATGCCTGGCACTATATCGTCTCCCTGCAGAACAAGAGCGACTACACGGGGTACCAGGTCAGTATGAACCTGGGGTTCCGCAAGTCGTTCACCGATTTCACGAGCGAAGGTACGGGCCGCCTCGAGAGCACGGAATTCTTCCTGCAGGTCAGGACGAACTGAGGGCGGGACCGTCGATGTCGAAGAGAGTCGTCATACTCCTGGCCCTCCTCGCGGGGCTGCCGCTGCCGGCTTACGGCGAAGGCGACCCCCGGCTGCTGGACCCGCACACCGCCGGAACCCGGCTCCTCCTCTACAGACCGGGACCGCTGACCTACGACAACTACGGTCTGGAGGGCTACCGGACCTGGCCACGCAATCTGCTCACGCGCACGACCAATCCGATCTACGACGAGTTCGGCGGCTTCCTCGTCAACGGCGTCGAGGCCTACCGGCTGCAGGAGACGAGGCGCTTCGACGATCCGGTCCAAGTCTTCACGGGCAGCCACCTGGACAAATCTTCCAACTACCAGGCCTTCCTGAGCCGCCTGATGGTCGCCGACGACAGCTACAAGGACTGGCAGACCCGGCTGATCATCGGAGACCGCATCCGCACCCGCTTCACGCCGCTCGTTCTCGACATGGCGGCTCTCAACGGGGTGCGCTGGGACCTGTCCAACCAGCACCATGGCTTCACGGTCGTCACCTCCCGCCTCGACCGCCCCGTCTTCGCCGGCACGGAAGGCACCGCGCGCACCACCGCCTTCGCTGCGTACCTGCTGGGCAGTCACTGGCAGTGGCGTTGGCGCACCATCGATCTGAGCGCCTCCTACGTCAACATGTTCCGCATCGACAGCCGCTCGCCCTCGAACTGGAACGGCATGAGGGGCCAGTTGCCCAACGTGGTGCAGCCAGTGGAGTACCTGGTGGTCCGTATCGAGGACAGCTCGATGCGGGATGGGGGAGGAACCCGGGTTTTCGACGTCGCCCTGTACCTCGACGGCGAGAAGCGGGATGATATCGCTGCGCTCGTCACCCGCCACAACACCGAGGATTTCGACGCCCTCAACGTGAACGGGGCCAGACTTTTCGAGCGGCCGATACCGCCCTACGTGGAAGTGCTGCGCGACTCCCGTTATGCCGCCGAGCGCGACGAGGGAGGCTACTTCAGCGCCGCAGGCAGGGACTACCTCCTCTTCTGGTTTCCCATTCCCACCGACGGTGAAGTCGAAGGGGCGTCCTTCGAAGTCCTGGTCAGCGGCGACTATCGTATCCATACAGCCGAGATCTACGTCATCGACCCGAACACCAGCGCGGTCAACAACCGCTACCTTTCCACCCCCTACCAGGAAGTGGCCGGTTCCGAAGGCCGCGGGACCGCCGGTGCGGGTTTGCGGCAGGTGCGCTTCAAATACGGCCGACAAACCGGGGTGACGCTGGGTGATCTGCGCCTGGCCACGGACGTGAAGGGCTTTCAACTCAAGGCGGAATGGGCTCGCAGCTTCAACTTCCTCCAGTACCCCATCAGCGCCCACGCCGGCACTCGGCACGACCGCGGCGGCAACGCCTGGCTCGTCAACTTCGAGCGCGAGCTGACGCCGCAGCTGTCCGCCGGCGGGGAGTGGTTCCGTCTGGAGCCGGATTACACCACCCGGCTCGCGGTCACGGATTTCACGCTCGGGGGCAGCTACGAGCAGGGCTTCGTCAAGCACAACCTCAACTACTCGCTGGATCTGAACCCCGTCGACGACAACGACGACAAGGACCCTTTTCCCGACCAGGTTTTCCTGCCGGCTTTCGAGGATAACAACGGCGTCTTCCCGGGCCTTGACAGGGACCAGGACGGCACCCCGGACACCAATCGCAACCGCAACGGCACGCCCGACTACTTCGAGCCTTTCCTGCTCTACGACGTCGATCCGGACGACTTCGACTACGGCGACGATCTCAACAACAACGGCGTTATCGATCATCGCGAAAACGACAGGAAACAGGACTACCCCTACGATCTGAACCGCGAGGGCTACCACCTCTTCGGACGCATCGAACCGCGGCGCGGCCTGCAACTGACCCTGGGACGCTATGCCATGGAAGCCATCCGCGGAGGCCAACGCACTGCGGTTTGGTACGCGAAGACGGAGTACCGACGGCGCTTTGCGGGGTGGGGTGAGGTGAAAGCCGTCGAGTTTCTGAAGCGCGTGAGGGACGATATCCCCGACGACGTCTTCCGCTACGGCGATCTGGCGAATTTCAACATATTCACGCCGCGGGGGATCACCCGCCCTGCGCCGTTCGTCGAAGACGCCTTGCTCATGCGCAACAGTCTCGTCAGTACCGCTTTTGTCGACTTCGGCTTCAGCGGCTGGCGCAACTTCTTCGCCGGAGCCAACGTCAAATTCGACGCCAACCGTCAGCTGAATCTCCCGCGCGGGGGCGGCAACCTGATCCGATTGTGGACCTCCGTCCTGCGCGCCGACTACCGCTGGCGCCTCGGCGAACTGGAAGTGACGCCGCGCTTCAAGTTCATGTTGCGCAAACGGAGCGACGACGAAGGGGTCGTCCACTCCTTTTCGGAACTCTTCACCTTCCCCATGGTCGTCGCCAACTACCGGTTCACCGAAAACAGCTGGTTGCGCGGCGGCATTCAGGGCTTTTCGGCAATGCCGGGTCTCTACCGCAATCTCGAGGACGGAGACCTCGACTACGACACGCGCGACTACCTCGTCATGCTGGTCAACCACTTTGACTACGCGGGCTACGACATGGCATTGACCGCTGGGTACCAGGTGAGCCAGCGGGACATGAAGGATCGCTCCAGGGCGGTCGAGGACATCGATTTCGAGCATTTCTTCATCCGCGCCGTCGTCGGCCTGGAACCACTCGAGTAGCGCGCCGGTGCGCTCGCGTTGCCCCGTTGGGAGAAGGACGCCCGGCTTGCAGTGCCTCCGATTCCTCTTCCTGTGTCCGTTTCTCCTCGCTCCCGGCCAGGCGGCCCCCCAAGCGGCCCCCAGTGTGCCGCAGTTCACCGATGTGACAGCGGCAGCGGGCCTGGAATTCCGCAACTGGTACGGCAACGACGACGCCGTCACCCTCATCGAGTCGACGGGTACGGGTGCCGCCTTTTTCGATTACGACGACGATGGTAATCTCGACCTCTACATCGTCAACGGCGGCCTGGGATTCGACGGCCCGCGCTTCGTACGCTTTTCGCGCGATGTCGCCCCTCCGTTCGACGGCAGGGCGCCGCGCAACGGACTGTTTCGCAACCAGGGCAACGGCACGTTCGTCGATGTTGCAGCAGAAGCCGGCGTCGCCAGGACTGGCTGGGGCGCTGGCTGCGTGGCCGGCGACTACGACAACGACGACGACCGCGACCTGTTCATTACCTATTACGGGCCCAACGTGTTCTACCGCAACGACGGCGACGGCAGCTTTGCCGATGTCTCGGCGCAGACGGGCACGGACCATGGGGCGTACGGCTCGGCCTGTGCCTTCGGCGACTACGACAACGACGGCGATCTCGATCTGTTTGCCGGTAACTACATTCAGTTCGATCCGGCGACGACGATGCTTCCCGGCGAGCGCCGCGGTGACAAGGTCGCGGTGACCCGGGGCGTGGTCATGGTGCCCGCCCCGGAACTTTTCGACGGAGAGCCGGACCTGCTTTACCGCAACGACGGCGACGGCACCTTTGTCGACGTTACCGCTGCGGCGGGCCTGAACAGGGAACTGGGCCGCGCCCTGGGAGCCCTGTTCTGGGATTACGACGACGACGGCGACCAGGACTTGTACGTGGCCAACGACACGTCGCCGAATTTTCTCTACACGAACAGGGGAGACGGGGGCTTCGACGAGGAGGGCGTACGTCTGGGGATCGCCCATGACGCCAACGGTATCTCCGAAGGCAGCATGGGGGTAGCCGTCGGCGACATCGACAACGACGGCGATCAGGACCTCGTGGTGGCCAACTACGAGGCTCAGGCGGCATCCCTGTACCGCAACGAGGCGGGTCTCAATTTTACGAATGTCTCATTTGAGTCAGGCGTTGCCCTGACGACGATCATCCCGGTGCAGTGGGGGACGGTTCTGCTGGACTACGATCGCGACGGCGACAGCGACCTGTTCATGGCAAACGGCCACATCACCGCTGCGCTCGAGAGGTATTACCCGGAATCGAGGTACGCTCAGCGGAACCAGTTTTTCCGCAACGACGGCCACACCTTCGTCGACGTTTCCACTCGCGTCGGCGAAGCGGCGAGGATGATGCGCTCGAGTCGGGGCACCGCAGCCGGCGACTACGACAACGACGGGGATGAGGACCTGTTCGTGGTCAACAAAAACGATCTGCCGAATCTGCTGCGCAACGACACGGCCGCCGACAACCACTGGCTGGTGGTCCGCACCCGCGGCGCCCGCAGCAATCGCGACGGCATCGGCGCCAAGGTCCGGATCGTGACCGGCGGCCGGCAGCAGGTCAGGGAGGTGCGCGCCGGCTCCAGTTACCTGTCCCACAACAGCCTGTCGATCCTGTTCGGCCTCGGATCCGCGGCCGCGGTCGACACGTTGCAGATCCGCTGGCCGGCCGGAACGACACAGACTTTCGCGAATGTGGAGGGTGACCGGGCCCTCACGGTGCTGGAAGGACATGGTATCGTGCCTGCGGGGAGACCGTGAGGGTCAGGGTTTGCGAGGCTCTTCTGGATCTTCCCCCATCGCCCTGATCATTTTCCTGGCCACTTCCTGCAGGTAGTAGTCGTCCCCGATGCGGACGATTTCCCGGTACTGGTGCAACGCCCCTTCCCGGTCGCCCTGCTCGCTCAGAATCGCCGCCAACCCGTGGCGTGGACTGGCAAACTCCGGCTTTACCCGAATGGCCGTCTCGTAGGCTCCCGCCGCCTCCGGGACGGCGCCGTCCTCGTAAAGGGTGGCGCCGAGGCTGTTGTATGCCTCCGCATAGGTGCGATTGAGGACGACGGCCTGCCGGAAGGCGTCGATCGCCCCCTGCGTGTCCCCCTGCTCTTTGAGGGCGAGTCCCAGCTGGTAGGGGATGACGCTGTGCTGCGGATCGACCGCCATGGCCCGGCGATAGGCCCGGATCCCTCCGTCCAGATCTCCCTGCTCGACCAGGACGCGCCCCAGGTTGAGGTGCGCCCGTTTGTGGCCGGGGTCGAGGCGGATCGCCTGCCGGCAGGCTTCGAGCGCCCCGTGAAAATCTCTCTTGAGAAACAGGGCGAGGCCGAAATTGTTGTGGGCGTCCGCGTTCTTCGGATCGAGATGGAGAAGGGCCCGGTACTCCGCGACAGCGCCGTCGAGATCGCCCTGCTCGGCGAGGAGGGCGGCGAGGTGAAGGCGCGCTGCGACATGGGCCGAATCCCTGCCCACGGCACGGCGGTAATGGTCGATCGCCTCGGTTGCTTCGCCCTTGATCTGCAGGGCCATTCCGAGGTTGTAGTGCGTCCGTGCGGGTTCCGGATCCAACCGCAGGGCATGGCGGTAGGCGCGGATGGCCCCGTCGAGATCCCGCTGCCCGAAGAGAACCGCCCCCAGGTCGCCGTACGCCTGGGCGTATGCGGGATCGAGCCGGATGGCCTTGCGGTGCTGCTCCAGGGCGCTTGCCGAATCCCCCTGGTAGTAGAGGGCATTGCCGAGATAGTTATGGGCCGGTGCGTTCAGCGGATCGAGCCGGATGGCCTTGCGCAGGTGGCGCGCGGCGCCGGCCAGATCTCCCTGTTTTATCATGGCGACGCCCAGCTTTATACGGTTCTCCACGTCGCCGGGATCGCGCTGCACGGCCGCGCGGGAGGCCTCGACCTCGGCAGCGACACTGGTCTGGGCACCGGTACAAAAGGGCCGGCTCACGATCAGGAGAAAGAGCAAGGCGTGGATCACGGGCTCGAAACAGATGTGCCTGGAAGTGACCAAGTCAATCAATTTTCCGTTGAATTCCAAACTTTGGTACCGTAATTTAGCCCGGTTCGTAACCGCCAGTTTTTACTGACCCTGGCAAATTTCACGCCTTTCCTAACAGGAGGATTTGAGAATGCGAGAGGATTTGAGTATGCGAGCACTGTGCTTTTTCATGCTGGGCGCCGCCCTCGTATGGCCGCTCGCGGATGGCGTTTCAGCCCAGGCCTATAACGAACACCCGAACTACGAAGGCTCCCGTACGAGCCTGGAAGGCGACTATGAGGAGGGCAACGGGCCCTGGCAGGTTCCCACGCGTTCCCCTGGCTCCGACGGATTCACCCCCATGGACGTCGAGGTCGGCTTCGTGGAATGGAGCGGCGGTTCGGTGGAGATTCCGATCGAGATCAACCAGCGCGCCCGGGTCTGGGTCGTCATCTACGAACCCCATTCCGCCGATACCGGTCCCTCCGGCCACAACGACGCAATCACGCGCCTGTCGGCCGGGCCCAAGTTCGTGGCCATGACGCCGGAGACCATCGTCGAGGCCGGTTCGACGACTATTTCCTGGGACGGCAACGACTGGGAGGGCAATCCCGCCTCGGGTGATTTGATCTACGACGTGATCGCTTTCAACGATCTCGACGACCACGCCATAGCCGGTCCTTCCCAGGCCTGGGCATGGGGCCCCTTTTCCGTCGATGCAATACTCGGCGAGACGTGGGCGCCGAGAACGGAAAATCCGCCCAACGAGGTCTACTGGGGCAGCCTTGACAACGACTGGATCGCGAACCCCGGTGCCTGGGAAATCTGGCACATCACCGGCTTCGACGACAGCGACAGCAACGCCTCGGGAAACGTACCCGACGACCTGGATCCGAACGTACACTGGACCGCCCGTGGGAGTGAAAACGAGGAGACCGGAAAGAAGGGCGGCATCTTGCGGCTGACCCGCAACGAGGCGGCCACCACCCTCGAGCACGACGCGGCATGGGGCGTGGACGGCGTCTCCGTCCTCCTGGGCGACACGAGGGAGCTCGAGCCCGTCGGAGACGTAATCATCGTTTCGAATCCGAGTGTCGACCACCAGCGCACTCATCTGGTGTCCATTGCCAAGACAACCGGGGAGATCCTGGACGAGTGGGATCTGTTCGAGTGGACGCACACCATCGAGAAAAACGAGGACGAGACCTTGAGGATCGATTACGACGGTCCCTGGGGAATGGACGCGAACGAAGGCGGCATCTTCATCACGCACTGGCAGAATCCCAACAAGGTTTTCCTGGATCTGAACGGCAACATCAAGTGGGTGAACGGCATCGGCGACGGCCACGGCGAATGGGCCACGATCGAGTGGGCCGCCGAGATGGGCATAACCACGGGCGGCGTCGGCAGCCACGGAGTGACTGTCGGGCAATCCCTCCATCCATCCGGCAAGGTCGCGGCGTACTCCGACCAAGGCAACGGCGCGGGATACAACTTCGGCTTGTTGGGTCGCGACGGCACCGGGCTGCTCCACCACACCTTCGACCCGGCGAAGGGTCCCTGGTATAGTCTCGGCAAAACCAACAAACATGTTGAGTTCGTCTCCGAAGGCACGAAGTACGACGGCTTGTACGTCGGCGCCGGGATCCACCCCGAGACCGGTGAGGTGGCGAACGATTTTCCGGTAGGGCCGGCCTCGCTGATCTACTTTCCCTTCGAAGTATTCACAGGCAGCATCGGCTCGCAACCCACGGCAGTCGAAGAGGTGGCCGCGGGGGAGACTCCCGGGGACTACGAGCTCGGCGAGGGATACCCCAACCCGTTCAATGCGACCACGACGATCGAATTCAAACTGCCTCACGCTGGGCACGTGAAGCTGGAAATCTTCAACGTGTCGGGCCAAGTGGTGGCCAGGCTGGTCAACGAGCAGCTTGGCGCCGGATCATACCGGACGGAGTGGAATGCTCGCGATCTGCAGGGTGAGGAAGTCTCCAGCGGAACGTACATCTACCGTATGGAGGCCGGCACCTTTGTCCAGAATCGCAAGCTGACCTTGCTGAAGTAGGACCGAGGTCGGAGAGCGAGTCTGGGTCTGTGGGAGCCGGGACAAAAGATTCCAGACACACCTTTCAGCTTCGAGATACAGGACTGATCCTCCTCCGGAATCGCCGGAAAACCGATTCCGGGGAGGATTGGTCTTTTTTTTTGGCTCAGGGATTCCAATGACCGAAACGGGCCAATCGTTTCGTTACATTTTTCTCGAAGACGCGGCGCAGTGGTTTCACCAGGTCTTCATCTCCGCGGACGGTCCCTCCGACATCCGCATCGAAGAGGCGCGCAGGCGAGTCCTCGCCACCTTCGTCGACCCCCTGATCGCGGCAGATGTCGAGGCCGTCGTCTACCGCATCTGCCAGGGTCTCCACTACCTGTTCTACGACACCGAGGTCGCCGAGTGTATCGGTGACACCGTCGAGATCCTCGACCGGTTTCCCTTTGCGCATCGGTCCAGGCAGATTTTCGCCGCGGACGGCACGCGCGGGCTCTGGAACATGGCGCGGAATTTCGCCCGCTTCCGCGAAGTCGGCTACGACCCCTACGCCGACATCATCGCCCGCCTGCACGCGGTGGGAAAGCAGGTCTATATCAAAACGCGCATCAGCGACGCCCACGTGGACGCCTCCCGTCTATGGTTCGATCAGGCAGGTTCGCGCGCTCGGGCTACGGATTTCCTGATGAGCCACCCGGAGTACATGCTCGGCTACAAGGACGAGAGGAGCAGGCACGGCGGGCCTAGCCTCGTCCAGGACTTCGCGCGCGAGGAGGTGCGCAACCGGCGGTTGGCCGAGCTCGAGGAGTTGGCGCGGCGCTACGATCTCGACGGAATCGAGATCAACTTCTGCCGCAGCTACCACCTGTTCAAGTACGACGAGACAGACACCGGTCGCGAGCTTCTGACGGACTTTATTCGCCGCTTTCGCGGCATTCTCGACCGCGAGGGGGAGAGGAAGGGCAGGCGGCTCAAGTGCATCGTCCGCTTCCACATCGCCGGCGCCACCCGCACCTACCAGGACATGGAGTACGAAGACGGCGCCGACATCATCGGCTGGATGGAGGGGGGATTGGTGGACATGGCCGTGCCCACGGTGCCGGTGGCCGCCATGGAAGGAGCGGTCTACATGAAGAAGTACATCGAAGCCGCCAAGGGGTCGGGCTGCGAGGTGTTCGCCGGAACGCGCAACCCCAACCACGACGATTTGAGTCTGCGGCCGGTCACCCGCGAGATCCTCTGGGCCCAGCTGCGGTCCTATGCGCGCGCGGGAGCGGATGGGGCCTACATGTGGTGGCCGCGCATCGATCCGAGGCACGCAAACTGGGAGATGCTGACCGAGTTCGGTGATCCCGGGGCTCTGACCCGCAGCGACAAGCACTATGTGGGCTCGCGCGGTCTGCCTCTGGCCCTGCAGGCGGGCGACAACTCCGTGCCCATCAACGTTGCCGATGACGTGCGGGAGGCTGCGGCAGCGGGCGAGCTCGCCGAGGTGTGTTTGCGACTGCGGATCCTGCACCTGAGTCCCGAAGACGAGCTCAGCTTCAAGATCAACGGCCAACCGGTTCCACTCGATGCCCTCCTCGCGCCGGTTTCGGCGCGCACCATCTTCGGCCGCATCGACATGATCCTCAGCGGCGCTCTCCTGCCGACACAGGATGACAACCTGGTAACCGTTACGTTGGCAAAGCGCGGGCGTCCGATCGCAGGCGACAGGGAGGATCCCCGGCGTCTGGGGGAGCTCATCCTGAACAACGTGGAGCTGACGATTCGCTATAACCAGGTACCGGCGATGAAACCATCACGCGGTTTTCCTGCGCCTAGTGCCTGCTTGCGCAATTCCGCGTGAATTCGGTCGCCGCTGCATCCCGGCCTCGCCGCGTTGCCTTCGCTCGCCGTACACCCCCGGTACGGCTCGCTCAGGCGCCTTGCGAGCCGGGCGCATCGGCGCCCTCGTTCGTACGCTTAATTACGCGCGCAGGCACTAGGTCCGGAAGAGCGGCCGTGCCCGGAGATCGGGAAGAGTGAAGGCGCAGTCCTTCCGGATCTTCGCCGCAGACACAGGCATGCAGTGGTTCGGACCCGGTTATGTGCCCCGGGACTGTCCGCACAGCCTTCGCGTCGAAGTCGCCCGCGATCGCATCCTCGATGACTTCGTCCATCCCTTCGTCGGGTTCGGCGTCGACGCCCTCGTCCTGCGCATCGCGCAAGGCAACCAGTTCTTGTGCTATGACACCGAGGTCGGCGAGTCCGTCACCGCGGTCGGGAGCATTCTCGAGCGGGAGTACGGGTTGACGCCGCGCGGCGCCGGCGGACCGGAGTATGTCTCCTTTCCGCACGCCCTGGGCCTGTGGCGGCTGGCGGAGAACTTCCGTCTGTTGGGGGAAATCGGTTTCGACCCCTGGGAAGCCATCATCGATCGCGCCCACGACAAGGGAATACAGGTCTTCCTGGACCTGCAGATCAATCCGGCCAACTTCGCCGGTAACTACCTCGACGGTTCGGGTATGCCCGCGAGCCGGTTTCTGCTCGAGCACGAAGAGTTGCTGCTGGGCTACGACTGCCACCGGGTCGACACCGGCGTCGGCGCCGGATCCTACCGGGCGGTCTACGACGCTCCGGCTCCCGATGGCGATTCTCACGCGCGGCCGGAGACCGCTTTCTGCCCTCGCCTCGATTTCGGTCGACGGGAAGTTCGCGACTACCGCCTGGCCGTCATCGACGAGATATCCCGCCGCTACGATCTGGACGGGATTCAGATCGACTTCTGTTCCGATCCGCATTTCTTCAAGCAGGGTGAGACCGGGGAGGGACGCGAGTTGCTGTCCGGTTTCATGTCTCGCGCCAGGCAGATCCTCAAGGACAACGAACAGCCGGGATGCGAGGCCAGGCTGCTCGCCCGCCTCTTCGCTCATCGGGGACTGGACTACCTGCGCGACCAGGTCGGCATGGATGTCGCGGCCTGGATGGCAGACGGTTCGGTCGATATTCTCGTGCCCGTGGTATCGGCGACGACCGCCGAGCACGCCGCTCGCGTCCGCGAGTGCGTCGAGGCTGCGGCGGGCTCAAACTGTCAGGTACTGGCCGGAGTGAGTGAGGTGTTCAGCGATCAGTTCACCAAGGTCAGGCCCACCACCGAGATGCTGCAGGCGGCGAACCTGTCCTACCGCCGGGCAGGCGTCGACGGGCTGCAGATTTCGTGGCCGCGATCGCAGAAATCGGTGCTGGACTACCAGCGGCCCGACGATTTCGAGCTGCTTGTCGAGTTGAAGGATGCCTCAACGGTCGAACGAGCCGACAAGCACTATGTCTGGCGGGACCAGCTTCCGCTCGCACTGCGGGAAGGTGGTGAGCATCGCGTCGAGATGACGCTTGGCGACGACGTGGAGGCGGCGCTCCGGGCGGGTGCTGCCGAGACCGTCCTTCTCGTGATCGGGCTCAGGCATTTCACCGCCGGCGACGAGGTCTCCTTTTACTGCAATGGCCGTGAAATCCCCTGGGATTGTTTCTTGAAACCGGACTACCCCTCTATCTGGTACAGAGTCGGCCGCCTCGAGGCGGTGCTGACGGGTGGGAACTGGCTGTGGCGCGGGGACAACGAGCTCGGCGTGCGAGTGCGGCGCCACGTGCCCGATCCCGAGGGCATGGAGCTGCCGCCGGACCACCCGAAACGGCCCGATCATCTCGTCTTGGTGAACCTGGAGCTGATCGTCAAGTACAAACGGACAGCCACCGGCTCGTGACTCAGTCCGTCCCCCCGCTGGACCTGTACCGGCTTTCGTGAAAGCGATGCCGGGGCCAACGAGGGCCTAAGGCTACATCCCATCCAGCAGACGGTCGTCGCTCAAGAACCGCACCCGGAAGGGATCCAGTGCCTGCTTTGCGCAATTCCGCGTGAATTCGGTCGCCGCTTCATCCCGGCTCGCGGCGTTGCCTTCGCTCGCCGTACCCCCTCGGTACGACTCGCTCACGCGCCTTGCGAGCCGGGCGCATCGGCGCCCTCGTTGGTACGCTTAATTACGCGCGCAGGCACTAGCGCGATCAGCTTGTGTCCGAGCCCTTCGGGAGGAAGTTCGGGATGCCGCTCCAACACCAGTCGATGTGGCTGTCCAGCTCGCGGACGAGGCCGGCATCGATCGCCTTGCGGACATTGGCGAAACCATCCCGTTCGTAGGCTGGTTCCATTCTCCGCAGTTGGGGACAGGTGAACTCGGCCAGCCTTCCCGGTTCCCTTGGCGCCGCCTATTCTCCGGGGTCCCAAGGCAGGGTAACTCCGAGCCGATCGCTCGCGGCGCGGGCTTTTTCCTGCTCCATCTCGCCGTAGGGGATGCCGTCGCGCCTGTAGGTCTCGAAGCGCTCCTCCTCGACCGCGCCCGGCAGGAGCGCCCGCCCGGTGCCGGGCATCGGCTCATAGGTCCGGGCCACGTCCCTGGTCATCCGGTCGACCTCGGCGCCGAAAAGATCCTCCGGAACGACCGCTTCGATCCTGATCGCCAGCACCATCCCTCCTCTGTAGCTCTCCGGCCAGCGGCTGCGCACCGCGTCGCACCCGGGAAGCGTGTATCCCGTCAGCGCGCCTCCCAGCAGCCCGGCCACCGCGGCGTAACCCATGCTCTTGAAGAAGGCCGACGGGATCAGTTCCAGGAGATGGTCGACCTCGGCGCCGATCTGGTAGTCCGGCAGAATGCGAGCGGCCGCATCCAGCACGACCGGCGGCCCGTCCCTGGCCGGGACCGCGAAGCAGATGGGTGGATTGCCGAAGTAACCGATCTGGGGTTTGCGGTGACAGGAATCGGCGTTGCCCAGGCCGTAATACCCCTGCACGGAAAACCCGATGCACCCCTGCTCCATGCAGGCGCGCGCGTAATGGCCGGCGGAGCCGTAGTGGCCGATGTTGCGAACCACACTCATGCCGAGCCCCTGCTGGAGCGCCTTGGCAACGGCGAGTTCGGTAGCCTGCATCATCGGCACGTACCCGAGCGCGCCGTCGCCGTCGACGACCGCCGTGGCCGAAGTCTCGCTCACGACCTCGATACGTGGCCTGGGGTTCTGCAATCCAGTCTCGTGCCGCTCACAGTAGTGGTTGACGGCAACGGTGCCGTGGCTGCGTACCCCGCGCAGATCGGAGTTGACGAGCAGACGGCTTATCTGCGCGGCGTGGGCCGCTTCGAGACCGGCTTTCTCAAAGCATTCAGTGGCGAACTCGAGGAGACGTTCCTCCTGTACAACGACAAATTCTTCCGGTGGCCGGTTCAAGAACCC
Source organism: Candidatus Latescibacterota bacterium (assembly GCA_965223905.1). Taxonomy (GTDB): domain Bacteria; phylum Latescibacterota; class UBA2968; order UBA8231; family UBA8231; genus CBDCXV01. The sequence goes on along the minus strand of CBDCXV010000008.1, from coordinate 26,331 downwards.
CCCTTGTATGGATTGCACCGCAGCAATGGAGCCGGACCGCCGCGGAGCTGCGGCGGTGAATGTAACCGGGGCCGGATACCCGTGCGAGCCAGTTTGGCCAGGGAGTTACGGCCTCCTATCATTCCATTCTCATGGAAAGCCGCCCCGATTCCCGACCGCCAGGTGAGGAATTCGTCAAGCTGCTCGGCAACTCCCTGGATTTCTCCGATGCCGACAGATCCTTCAGTCCGTTCTACTCGGACGTCGGGCTCGGAATCGACGGCGGCGGAGGAATCGCCTGCCTGTTCCTGCATTACAACCGCAGGGGCACGACTTTCCTGCAGCCGTTTCTCCGCATGCCGGAACCGGAGCGACCGCACGAGTGCAAGGCTACCGGTATCACCCAGCGTTTTAAGTCGGGCTCCGCCCGCATCGCTTTCTGCAGTCACGACACCTGGATCGTCGACTGCAGCGGCTTGTCGGCGCTCGAGTTCAACCCCGGTGCGCACGCGGAGTTCACCGAGAGGCGCTGCACGCGGTTGGACAGTACCGGCGCGGTCCTCATCGAAGGGTACCTGCCGACCGTCGACCCACGCGATACAGACGCGACCTTCCCCTTCGTCATCGGCCTGCGGGTAGTCAGGGGAACGGCGTCCCACGGTGACGGCATCGACGAGGCGCTGCGGATCGAGGCCGACGCCGAGGGACGGATCGTCCTCGTTTTCTCCGTGCGCATGCTGGAGGTGAATGCCGAGTCGGTTCTGTCACGGCTGCAGCAGGCGAGCAGTTCATTCGAGGATGCGGAGAAGCGCACCATGTCGTGGTGGGGGGAGGTGCTGGACGGTCTCGACTTTGACTCCGACAGCAAGGGCGAAAGCCGGACTCTCGCCCGCGCCGCTTACACTCTGCTCAGCAACAGCACGGCTTCTCCCGGACTGCTGGGTGGTCGCATCTGTCAGTTCCCGAGCCGGGGTACTTACCCGACTGCCTATCTCTGGGACAGTTGTTTTCAGAACCTCGGCACCGAGTTCTTCAATCCCGGTCTTGCCGCCGACAGTCTGCTCCTCTTCGTCGACAACCTCAGGGTAGACGGAAAGATGCCCGCCTTCATCTGCTCGACCTGGGTCCATCCCCGGCAGTCCCAGCCCCCTCTCGTCGGCTGGGCGGGACGGCGGCTGGTCGACAGAAGCGGAGACGGGCAGCTCGCTGCCCGGTTGCTGGAGGGACTGGTTCGCAACACGAAATGGTGGCTGTCCCAGCGCATGACCCGCTTCGGCCTCGTTGCCGCCGCCAACGGGATGGAGTTGGGGTGGGACGACACGCCGCGCTTCGATCGCGGGCCGATCGTGGCCTGCGACCTGAACAGCTACCTCCTGCTCCAGATGCGGGTCTGTGCGGATTTCGCCCAGCTCGCCGGAGGCGCGGACGCCGCCCGGGAGCACCGCTCAATGGCGGATGAGTACGCGGCGCGCATCGTCGATCTGCTCTACGACGAGGAATCGGGCCTGTTCTGGGATCTCGACGTCGAGGTTGGCGCCGCGAACCGCGTCATGACGCCTGCCTGCTTCCTCCCCCTGCTCGGGGACGTGCCCCTTTCGGAGGAACAGGCGAGACGGATGGTGACGGACTATCTGTTGAATCCGAACTGTTTCTTCGGACCTGTGCCTTTCCCTGTAGTCGCCTGCAGTGAGCCGACCTACGCTGCGGACAGCTGGTGGCGGGGTCCGACATGGATGAACGTCGCCTACCTGATGATCGAGGTGCTCGAAAAGACAGGCTTCCGGGACGAGGCGATGACGGCGCGAGAGCGGCTCTTCCGCGTGATGGTCGAAGATGGAGATCTGCGAGAGTTCTTCGACTCTCGAACCGGTGAGGGGCTGGGGGCGTACGAATACGGGTTTACCGCTGCGGTCTGCCTGCGCCTGCACCGGGACCTCACGAGTACCAGGAATCGACGCCGGCGAGCTTCCGGCCCAGAGGAGTGAGTTCGGCCTCCTCGATGTCGAGGTCCAGGCCGAATTCGTTGTGCATGAGGTGGGCGACGTCACGTTCGTTCCAGATCCGCTTGTCCCCGCGACCGAAGGCCGCCCCGCCGCAGATCGTGTGCTGCCAGTGGTGCTCGTCCCAGGTGCTGCTGTTACCGAGATCGAAGGCCGCCGGAGACTGGCGCAGAAGATCCGGCAATTTTGCCAGTTGATCGCCCGTCAGCCGCGGCTCCCGCCGCGGTTCCGGGATGCGCAGAACCGACTCGGTGAGACGCTCCTCGAAGCTTGCGACGATCGCGAGCTTCTCCCTTTCGGCATCGGCGCGCGCGAGCTCGACCGTGGTGTCGTTCACTTGCCTGAAAGAGCGTTTTTTCAAATAGAACTCCCGTCCGTCGGCGCGTACGAGGCAGGCCGGATAGTTGGGGTGTTCACCCAGCATCTCGTCGATTTTGGCATGCACGAGATCGCTCCCGCGGTGCTCGGCGAGCCAGCGTTCGGCGTAACACTGTGGCACGCCGAGCGCGTCGGCGACCACCGCCTCGTGCGGTCGGGCCAGCGGCAGAACCCCGCTGCCGGGCGCCTCCGTTTCCTGCATGAGCAGGAACTGCGACAGACGCGGCTGTTTGGAGCGGTTGGTACCGTTGCCGTGCAGGACGGCTCTGTGCCAGATCACCAAATCACCGGCCTTGCCCGGAATGGGTCGTATATCCAGCCCCGCCGGGTCCGGCCACTTGGGATGGCGGTCCGGCGGTTGCGTTTTCTCCCATTCCTCGAGCTCTCGATGAAAACCGGGAACGCATTGAAATCCGCCCTGGTCCACGTCCGTGTCCGTCAGGTACAGCACCCCCTGGACCAAGAGCGGAATCGGCCTGATGGTCGAGTCCATGTCCCAGTGGATGAATCCCTTGTATTCCCACCCCGGTCCGACCGGCGGATTCATCGCTACCCGGTCCTGGGAGACCATCAGTTTCTCCGTGCCCAGGATTTCGGAAAACGCCTGGTGAATGCGCGGAAACTGCCGGTTTTCCCACAGGGCCTGATGGCGCATCATGTTGAGCAGGCTGCTGCCGGGTGTGCGGGGAATGTCGTACCACTCGTCCGGATTTGAGAAGTCCCTGCCGGTAAATACCTGCATCGCGTCGATGACGGCATCGAGGTTTTTCTGCGGAACGGCATTGGGAATGACGACGTAGCCGTTCTCTTTCCAGAATGCCCGGTCCTTGTCGCTCAATACAGCCATGGCGCATCTCCTCTGTCTCGTCGTCCGGTCGCTTATTGTCCGATACTGTGTGAGCCAGACGCGTTAAGGCCCGCACCGGGAAAACCGAGGTGACGCGACAAAATAGGCGATTCCGTACCGCAGAAGAAAGGTCTACCTGCGAGATGGGAAAGAGGCCGATCAGCGGTCTGCCGAGGTGGGAGGAGGAGCAGATTGACCATCTTACTTGAAAGATGCTTTGTTCACCCCGTCGTCGCCCAGACGCGATGTGGCCATTGGAGCCGGCCCCGTCGCAAAATCCGGCGACGGCGCGAATGAGAGCCTCCGACATGGCGGGAAAACTGGAAGGCAAGGTAGCTCTGGTTACGGGATCCGGCGCGGGAATCGGCCGCTCTACCGCCCTCGCCCTGGCCGGGGAGGGAGCCAGGGTCGTCGTCAACGACATCGACGGCGAAGCCGGCGAGGAAACAGTCGGCCTGATCGAAGCCGCCGGCGGAGAAGCCGCCTTCGTTCCAGCTGATGTGTCGATATCCGGCGACGTCGAAGCATTGATCGCCGGCGCGCTCGAGGCGTATGGACGCCTGGACTGCGCTCACAACAATGCCGGCGTCGGCAGCCCGGTCAGGGCGCCCATTCACGAATTCCCGGAAGAGGACTGGGACCGGATCATCTCCATCAACCTCAAAGGCGTGTGGCTGTGCATGAAGCAGGAGATCGCGCAGATGCTCAGGCAAGGCGGCGGGTCCATCGTCAACACCGCCTCGGTGATGGGACTGGTCGGCACCCCTCTGGGCAACATGCCGTATACGGCCAGCAAGCACGGAATCGTCGGCATGACCAAGACTGCGGCCATCGCCTATGCCGACCGAGGTATCCGCATCAACTCGGTCTGTCCCGGATATCTGCGCAACGCCATGGAGGAAGGTGGCGGCGACGCGGAAGGTCGGGCGAGAATCATCGGACGGCACCCCATGGGTCGGGTAGGCGAGCCGGAAGAGGTTGCAGCAGCCGTTGTCTGGCTGTGCTCCGATGCCGCCTCCTTCGTCACCGGCCATGCCTTGCCCGTGGACGGCGGCTACGTGGCCCAGTAATCGCGACCGTCCCTTGAAAATCGATATCGCTCCCGGCGATTGGCAGCGCCTCGGATCTCAGCCCGTCAACCGGACCGCCCTCCAGCGATCGCGCTTTTCCTCATGGTCCCCTGGGCATTTCGAGCTCGAACACCTCCATGCGGTCAGCGACCAGCTGATTTTCATCGCCGAAGGCGATCTGCTGGTAAAAACCCCGCGGCAGAAGCTTGCGGTCGAAGCGGGATGCCTCGTATGGCTGCCCCGGAATTGTCGCCATCGGCTGATCGCGGGAAATGCGGGATGCCGGTTCTGGGAGGTCGTGTCTCCGAACAGGGAACCCCACACGACGACGGGGAAGTTCCCGGACGCCAGCGAGTCGGCCACGGCGACCGTCGTCCAACTCGGCTCTGACCTCGCGCTGCCGGCTTCCGCCGATATGAGCGTGCAGATCCTCCACCTGAACTCCGGGCAGCGAACCCCTGTCGCTCAGTTCGGCGACAGCGAGCGCCTGTGGTACGTTTTGACCGGATCCGTCGTCGCCAGTGTGCGGAGTTTGCGCGGCGCTTTGCAAGCGCATGCGATCGTGCATGTTCCGCGGCACTGCGCGTACCATCTCGAGGGTCGCGGCGAAGGGGACAGTTTCGTGCTGCAGCTCACGCTGGGCGCAGAGTGAGGATGGAGAAATCGATGACCTACGAAGAGCTGAGATCCATCGAGAGGATCCCGGCCGACAACACACCTACGCCGAACCAGCGTTCGGGCATCCTGGTTTGGGATGTCGGTTTCCACACCCTGAACGAGATCCACTGTCACCGCAACGCGGGTGAGCTCTTCTATTTCTTCCACGGCCGCTGCCGCGTGGTCGCCGGCCCCGAGGACCGCGTCGTCGGACCGGACACCGTAATCTGGATGCACCCCGAAGCGCCTCACATGTTCGAGGTGGTCGGCGACGAACCGGTTGCCCTTTTCCTCATCGTGACCTGCAACCAGTTTCCGACCCACACATGGCCGCCCGACTTCATCCCGGGGGCCGGGCAGATCGGCATGGAGGTGTTGGCTGCAGAGCCGGGTAGCATGTATATCTTCGAACCGTTCCTGAGGACGGAAGTCGTCCGGCTCCGTGGGGGAGAAAAACAGGACGTCACCGCTGACCCGGCGTCTGAGACGGTGACCTTCGTGATCCGCGGCGTCCCCCATGTAACGGCGGGGCCGCTGTCGGGCACCTGCCCGGCATACGGCGAGCTGTGCGTCCCCCCGGGCCGCGCGCTGACCTTTGAGAATCGCGACGACACCCGGGATGTCGACCTGCTGATCAGTCGGGTCAACGACGATCCGGGACGGCCCTGCATCGACACCCCGTTCGAGCGGGGGGATCTAGCCGCGCGCTACCAACTGCCGATGCCGCGTCGTGACTGGGACACCAGTGTTTTGTCTCAAGAATAACTAGCGAAATAATCGCTTCGTGGGTACTTTCCCCACGGACCTTTTTCCAAGGAGAGACCCGATGCGATCAGGACGTCCGTTGGTTCCGTTTGAGTTGAGTGAACCGTCCCGAAAGCAATTGCAATCCATAGCCAACGCACGTCCCAAGGCCTCAGCCGTCGGGCAGAGATTGTCCTGCTCGCCGCCGACGGGTGGCCCAACCAGGCCGTCACTCCTTTCGCAATCTCGTTGTCCGACTCCGACTGGCGATAGTAACGCATTGCGCTTGACTGGACCATCGCGTAAGACGTACGTGCTGCCTTCGCCGTTGCGACGCTTCCCGACCTGCATCGTCTCTCTCATCGTGAACCGGAGGTCGTGATGCCCAAGTCAGGAGAAAAACCCAGCGCCCATCTCTACCCCGAAGGAGGCCCGGGACGGCAGTTGAAGAAGCGGTTGAAGGCGGGAGAGGTTCTGGTAGGGGGTATCATCTTCGAATACTCCCGTCCGCCACTGGTCCGGTTCTACCAGCAGGCCGGCTTCGACTTCATCTACATCGAGTACGAGCACATGTTCATGGATCCGTCGTCGCTAGTGGACACGGTTCAGTGCGCTCGCGACAATGGTTTGCCCGTCATCGCCAAGCCGCCGACACTGGACCAGGCCCAGGTGGCCAAGCTCATGGAATGCGGCGTCGTCGGATTGCAGTTGCCGCGCACCGGATCGCGGGAAGAGATAGCGACGCTCATCGACTGGGTGCGCTACACGCCGGTCGGCCACCGGTCCCTGGCTTCGGGTTACGGCAACAGCGACTACGTACCGCCCGATGACAAGCGTGCTTGGATGGATGAGCAGAATGAAGAGATAACGGTCGTGGCCATGATCGAGACGCGGCAGGGGTACGAGAATGCAGAGGAGATCATCAGCACACCCGGCGTCGACATGCTCTACGTCGGTCCGGGCGATTTCTCGGTGGAGATGGGCCAGCCGGGGGATGCCGAGCATGCGGATGTCAGGGGACCGATCGAAGAGATTCTCGAGATCTGCAAAAAGCACGGGGTCCCCTTCGGCACGACGGCAGCCAATCTGGAAGCGGCCAAACGGTATATCGGTATGGGCGCCTCGTTTTTCGAGACCGCGGATGAACGCACCCTCATCATCGAGGGCGCGACCAAAATCGTGGAGGAGTACCGCGAGATACTGGGGTGAGATTGTGGTGCCGCAGGCGATCATCGCGGATGTACTCTGGGGGAGCACCCGGAGTCTGTGACGAACAACTGGCGTTGACCTATATGCGACTGGATATCCGGCGACAGAATCGCGACCTGGCATACAGAACCGCTCGATGACTCGACGTCCCAGATCCGAAGCCGTCGTAGAGCGGAACTCCCGTTTCGTACCCGGAGGCGTGCTCTCGGGAGCGCGCATGGTCGAGCCGGTTATCACTTTCTGCCGCGGTCAGGGAGCCTATCTCTGGGACGTCGACGGCAATCGTTACGTCGATTACCACGCCGCTTTTGCGCCGCACGTACTCGGCCACAACGATCCCTTCGTGAATGAGGCGGTGAAGAATGCTCTGGACGAGGGCCGGAGTCTCTACGGTTCCGGTACGTCCGAGCTCGAGTGCCGCCTGGCGGAGCTCATCTGCAACAACGTTCCCGCGGCCGAGAGAATCGAGTTCCTCAACACGGGCTCCGAGACCGCCATCGCCGCCTTGAGGCTGGCGCGCGCGGTTACGAGGCGCGAGCACCTGATCGCCATGCAGGGGGGCTTCAACGGGTCTCACAATGAGCTCGCCTGCAACGTACTCACGCCTCTGGAAAAGGTCGGCCCCGAAGTGTCGCCGGGAGAATACCCTTATGTCCCCCTCGGCCCCGGACTGCCGGCAGCGCAGGAGCAACTCGTCCACGTAGTCAATTTCAACGACCTCGAGTCCGTGCGTTACGTGTGTGAGCGCCACGAGATCGCGGCCCTGATCACCGAGCCCGTTCTGCAGAACATCGGTATTGTCAAACCGCAGCCGGGGTATCTCGAGGGCCTCAGAAAACTCGCGGACGAGTTCGGTTTCATCCTCATCTTCGACGAGGTGAAGACCGGTTTCCGCCATGCGCTGGGGGGATACAGCCAGATCTGCGGTGTGATACCAGACCTGGTGGTATTCGCAAAAGCCATCGCCAACGGATTTCCCCTGGCGGTCCTGGGCGGCAAAGCCGAGCTCATGGATCGCTACGCTGATCCCGACACCACCCAGAGACCGCTCGTGGGCGGCACCTATAGCGGGCACCCCGTCTCCATGGCCGCCGGCATCGCCACCATCGAACGCCTGCTTGAAGGAGACGGCGCTCTCTACGCGCGGATGGATGATCTGGGCGCCATGGCCCAGTCAGGCATAGAAGATCTCTTGCGTTCCCTGGGCACCACCGGCATCGTCTCGCGTCAGGGATCTGCGTTCTGCATCTATTTCATGGATCATGCGCCCCGGAACTTTCACGACCTGGCGCTGCATCACGACTTCGACCGCGATGCGGCCATGCGGCGAAGATTGATCGACGAAGGTATATATTTTTTTCCGGTGGCAACCAAACAGTGTTCCATCTCCGCCGCGCATACCCAGAGCGACATCGCGGCGACGTTGGGGGCACTGGAGAAAGCACTTGGGAGTGAGACATGGCACCGAAATTGAGCACTGAGCAGGTGCGGGACTACCAGGACCAGGGCTTTCTCATCATCGATGAGCCCTTGTTCTCACCCGAAAAATTCGCCGCCTTCAAAGAGCGCTTCGAGATGCACCTGGCGGTCTGGGAGGAGGTCATGGACGTTCCGGTCGAGGGCATAGATCGCGCCCACTTCGTCGATCCCAAGCTCAACGACTGGCTGCTCGCTGACGAGGTGCTCGACCTCGTCGAGCCTCTGATCGGTCCGGACATCGCTCTGTTCGCGAGCTCCTGCCTGAACAAGCTCTCCACCGTCGGCAAGAGGATCCCCTTTCACGAGGACGCATCCTACTGGAATCCCTTGGTGGAGAATCGCGTCGAAGTGGCCACGGTGTGGCTGGCGATCGATCCGTCGAATACGGAGAACGGCTGCATGCGCGTCATCCCCGGCTCGCACCACCAGCGCGGTCGCGAGCACGAGGACGTGAGCGACATCGATGAAGTCCTTCTCAAGAAGACGGTTCGGGCGGATCTGTTCGACGAGTCGGCGGCCGTCGACTGTGTCCTCGAGCCGAATCACTGCAGCATTCACGACGCGTACCTGATTCACGGGTCCGCAGCGACCAGGAAAAAGGCGCGCCGTTGCGGCTACCAGATGCGCTACATGCCGACGACGGTCAAGTCATCCGGCTACATGGGCCAGCAAGTCTACCTCGCCCGCGGCGTCGATCACGCCGGCAACGACTACGCCCATCCCGACGCAGTCAATGAGAGCTGGATGCAGGATAGTCCCAAGTTGCAGCACATCGCCCACTTGTGCGCTGAGTCTGAAGTGGGCCTCTGCCCGTGATTGAAGGGCAGTATCCCCATCCCGCGTCGTCACCCGTATGATCCGCGCGGATGCTCCCCCAGTAGCTCCCGTTGGCGCGGCGAGCACTGATCCAGAATGTCCCGTGACAGGCTGTAGTTGAGAAATGGCCAGAAGCGCTGCGCCACGAACCGACGGGCGTATGAGGGGACGACGGACAGGCGGGTGCGATCGGTCTGATTTCGTGCGCCTTGGTGCCAGGCTTGATTGCTGTAGATGACGCAGTCGCCGGCGTTGCAGGTCAGCGACACGGGACCCCGTCCGCGCCAGTGCGGCGGGTCGCCGTCCTCGGACCTGGGTAGTCTTCAGGCGCGATGGCTGCCGGGAACTACCTGCGTCGGCCCCAGCTCCAGCGGCACATCCACGAGGTAGTAGTGGCAGTTGATCGTGTTGACGATGGGCGGGTAGTCGACGTCGTCGCTGACGTCGTCGGGCGGCCGCAGGTAGATTTCGTCGGGGTGAAAGCCGGACAGCTCATTACCGGCGTAGGTTCGATGCCCCTGCAAGCTAATAATGTGCATGCGCTCGCCCAACACTCGTTCCATCAGGGAAAAGATGGGCTCGTTCAGCAGCAGGTCCACGAAATCCATCCCCTTATCGAACAGGCGCACCAGCGAGGCTGAAGAGTAGCCGACAGAGGGTTCAAACGAGGCGACGCGTTCGCGAAAGTGCTCAACCGCCGGCCTGGGCAGCGCCTCGGGGATGACGAGGCATCCCACATCGTAGAGTTGCGACTGCCATTCGGCGATTTGTCTCTCTCCGGGCGTGGCTGTGTTGAGCGACGGCGTTTCGATCCTCTCCAATCGGCCTTTGAATCGGCCCTGCGGCGACGCGGCGGATACGTTCATCATGGAAATCTCCTGGTGCTGCGCGGCGGAAATGCGTTTGCCGGATGCAGGCGCCTCGGCGAATCGGGCGCAATGCGAGAATTTGCCGCAGGCTGGCGGTTGAGCCCTATTCTACCGACTTCTGGGCAATAAGCAATTCGCTAGTGTGATGTCCCACGGATAACTTGAAAAATTCCGGCGCTGAGGCGACCGGCTCGCAAGGCGCCTGAGCGAGTCGTACCGGGGGTGTACGGCGAGCGAAGGCAACACCGCGAGATGGGATGGATCGGCGCCGGAAATTGCAAGGGATTCCTGGGACGAGACACTAGGCGGGAGCGGCAGAATGGACGTTCCACAAGACCATGACACGGCTGGATAAGCTCGGACGCTGGCCGGATGAACTCCTGGACAATTTCCTCTACGAGACGCCCATCCACTCCATTGACCTGATACGCTTCCTGGCCGATTCCGAAGGTCGCTGAAGTTCACGGAGTCTCGCGCCGGGCATTCCAAAAATACAGGGACGTCTACGGGGCCATCGTCTGTTTCGAGAGCGGCTGCATCGGTCATCTCATATTCAACATGACCGGAACGATCCGCCTCGAACGCTATGAGATCCACGGTCTTTGACACCTCTGGGTACATCGAGGACAGCGCCTACGTCCTGCGTGACGGCGAGCGCTACGGCGTTCCCCGATCAGACCTCGACGGCACCGCCCTGGAGGACCGGTTCTTCATCCAGTGCATACGGGAGGGCAGGCCGCTATCCCCGCCGGCAGCGAACCTCACGAGGCGGCGGGGTCGATGGCGTTGGGAGACGCCTTGTTGCAGCGGGTGCTGGAGTGATGATACTGCGATGCTGTTCGCCCCGTTGTGCCCCCCCCCCCCCCCGGGACGGGTCGAGGCATCTACCCGACCCCGAATGGACCGGCCGCGGTGTGGCCTGCGTTTGGGAACCAGATCAGGTCGACTACGGCCGAGCATGCAACTCCGATGATGTAGCCGATCCCCATGCCGTAGAAGAACGGTTTGCCAGCGAGGTAGGCGGGGACTCCCCCGTACCGCAGCAGGGCGGCCTTGACTGCCCACACGACGGCGAGGTTGGTCCAGTAGAGATCCAGCCAGAAGGACTCCTGGAAGGCGAGACCCACCGGGTGAAGGGAGAACCAGTGGTAGCGGCTGCGAAGGAACGTTATTCCCGCCGCCTGCAGCCACCCGAAGAGAAAGACCCCGATCTTCTCCCAGTCGGCGACGGTGCGGTAGTCGAGTAAATGGACCAGGGGATCGAAAAAACGGGCGGTCATCCACCATTCGAGGGCGGTACTGGCACCGTCCCGGTAATTCACGTCGATCTTGCCAACGACGGAGGCAAGGAACGCAACCGCGAAAGCGCCGAGGGCCACGGAGGTTACGGCGAGAGGCTGCCGCCGCAGGGAGAACAGGCGCAGGAAGTGGGTGAGCGCCGGCCATGCGGGAATAAGGCTGCCGCCGAAGAAGGCCGGGCTCGTAAACAGATGCCACCCCGCCAGGCCGCGGGGGGAGATGGATGTGGTCCCCACCAGGTCGACGATGAAGGGAGCGCCCTTCAGGAAGGGGCGGTACGGAACCAGATAGGCGAATCCCGTCGCGGCGACGAGCTTCGCGGTCACGAAGAAGGTCAGTGACATGAGCAGGAACGAGCCCAGCGCCAACGCCAGGCTCATGCCGAGGCTCATCGCCCAGCCGATCACCCAGGCGCCGGCCAGCAGCAGGCCGGTCCACGCCATGCGGTAGCGCCGGACCTCCCCGGCTTCGCCACCTCCCCCGACAGCCAGTCGCATGGTCCGGCCCAGGTGGCTGCGAGCGATCCAGATCGCCCATACGGCCAGGAACATCAAGGCCCCGTAGTTCTCCATGAAGAGCAGGCGCTCCCCTCCTATCTGCTGGCCCTCGGCGCCGAACGAGATGCCGGTGCGCGCCAGCACGCCGGCCTTGAACAGGCTCATGATCCGGAAGAGGACGAGGCTGCCGAGGATATCCACCGGGCACAGGTAGGTCACCGCCATGACCAGCGGCATATAGCGGACGTTCACCCGGTACAGCCAGTCGCTCAACTCCAGCCTGAACACGTTCGTGTTGAATTCCAGCGGTACCAGGGGACTGAAATACGTGGAGATGTTGTACAGTATCGGAATGAAGACGACGGCGAATCCGAACCAGAAGAGGCGTCTGCGAAACAGCTCCGGCATGCGTCTCCGGCCATCGATGCCCCGGAGGAGGTCGAGGGGCAGCTGTGCCAGGGGAAAGGCGAGTTTTTCTCTCTCCTCCCACTGCACCTGGAAAAGCACGAAGGTGCAGAAGCCGAATATCACCATGGCCATCGAGACGCCGAACCACTGCAGCACCACACCCACCCATCCCTCCCAGGGCACGGCGCCGCCCGCAGGCAGTCCGAGCCAGAAGGAGTCGAGTATTCCTTCGCCCGTCGGCGCCAGTACGTGCCAGGGCAGGTAGTCGAAGAAGTGCTCCTTGTACCTGTTCTCCGGCGAAGCGAAGTGGGTGGGTGAAGCAATCATCGCCGTCATCCTTCCCATCCAGTCGGGAAGGGTTGCGACGATCCAGAGAATCCCGAGGATGGTCAGAAGCTCGCCGGCCTTCAGTGCCCGGGAGGGCTGGATGCGGGCAAGGCCGGTGTTGGCGAAGATCCACAAGACGAACGGAATCAAGGCCAGCAGCGGCAGATGGGAGTGCACGAACCTGCCTACTCCCGAGCGCTCGGAGACGTAGATGACGTAGAAGATCATGCCGAGGGCGGTCGCCAGGCCGAGGACGACTCCGCGCGGAGTGATTAACGGAGAAGGAGATTTAGGGTCATCGACCATCATCGGTCTCTTTAAGGCCGGGTCTCCGGAACGACAGCAGCCAGCAGTTCAGCCGATGCCGACCCCTTCTTCAGGCGCCAACGATTGCGCGCGAGGAGATTGTCGAAGACCTGCCGCTGCCCCGACGGCCAGGTTACGAGCACCGTAACCGGTTTGTTGGCCGAGAGATAACTGCCCCCTCCAACGACAATAAACGCCTGGCTTATTTCGTTCACCTTTACCTCGACCCGGGCTCCGACGGCATTGCGGTTGCTCTTTTGCCCGTCCCCCTCCAGGTCCAGGGCGACGCAGTTGTTGGCGCTGTTCGTTTCGTTGCGCAACAGAACAGCCGGTCCACCGTTGTTGCTCACCGCCAGATCGACCAGTCCATCGTTGTCGAAGTCGCCCCGGATGATTCCGCGGCCCACGTAGGATTGTCGGAAGTAGGGACCCGCCTTCCCCGATACGTCCTGAAGTCTTCCCCTGCGCCCAGCAAGGTACAGCTGGTCTCGCTGGGCGAACGGCACCAGGTGCAGCTCATGGGCGAATCGCTGAACGTGCCGGTTGGCAACAGCGACGTCTTGAAAGCCGTCGTTGTCGGCGTCGAAGATGGTCACGCCGAATCCGAGACGCTCGAAGCTGGAATGCGCCAGACCGGAGACGTAGCTGTCGTCATGAAAAACCAGTGTTCCCAGGTTGCGAAAGAGGATATTGGGCATGTCCTGAAAATTGGTGACGACCGGGGATGGTCTGCCGCTGCCGTCCAGGTCACCCGCGTCGACGCCCATGCCTGCCAGCGTCGCTCCTTCGCTCGTGTAGGCGCATCCGTGAAACTCCGCTATTTCGAGAAACTTCCCACTCCCCTGGTTGTGAAACAGGTAGGCGGGACACATGTCGTTGGCGACGTAGATGTCGATCCGTCCGTCGAGATCCAGGTCACACACCAGCACCCCCAGTCCGTAGGCGCGTTTGCTCTCGGAAATCTCCAACGAAGAAGAGATGTCGCTGAAGGTTCCGTCACCATTGTTTCGCCAAAGCTTGTGAGGGGGTGCCTGAAAGGCCGTCGGCGCGCATTGCCGCACCACGAACCGGTTTCCGGATTTGTGCTCGCACCTGGGGTGCGTCTCCAGCGTGAATTCGACGAAATTGGAAACGTAGAGATCCAACAGACCGTCGTTGTCGACATCTCCCCAGGCGCAGCTCGCCCCGTAGTGAGGATTGACCAGTCCAGCCTGCGCCGTCTCGTCCCTGAAGCGTCTCCTGCCCCCGGCGTCGGACTCGTTGTGATAGAGAACAACGCCGCCCACATAGGTTACCACCAGGTCGTCGAAGCCGTCGTTGTCGTAGTCGCCGACGGCGCACCCCATGTGAAACCCGGCGCGGTCGAGGCCGGCGTTCTCGGTCACGTCTTCGAACCTCGTTCCACCGAGATTGCGATACAGCTTGTTGGTCGGCAGTTCGCCTTCGTACCGCTCCGGCAGAACCGGACCGTCCTGGACGCAGAACAGGTCGAGCCAGCCGTCGTTGTCGTAGTCGATCCAGCCGATGCCGCTCCCCATGGTTTCGTGGATGTAGTGGGGCGGCGTGCGTGGATCGAAATGCTGAAAGTCGATGCCGGATTCCCGCGTTACGTCGCGGAACCAGGGGATTCCGGGCGCCGGCTCCAAGGCCGCGGCCGGCCCGCTGGAAAGGTCGCGGCCGGCCCGCGGGAAGAATCGCCACGCCGCGTAAACCGCACCCGTGAGAAGCACGGCGGCCGTGAGGATATACAGGCACAGCCTGAGAGTTCTATTGTCCTGTCCCATCAATATCTCGCCATTCTCCGCCGATCCATCTTGAGGGAAATCGGTTCAATCGAAAACCTCATCTGTGGATTTTCCCTCAATCCCGTCTCGCGGCGTTGCCTGCCTGCAGCAGCAGGGTCTTCGCTCGCCGTACACCCCCGCTACGCCACGCTCAGGCCGCTTGCGAGCCTGGGGGCTCGGCGGGCGGAATTTTGGCGGTCTATTTCCGGGACAGGACACTAGAACTAGAACCGAAGATCATAGCACCGGGTGACGCGGATCTGCCGCCGGGCGGCCGTTTCTCAGCCGGTGCCGGGCGCCAGACGCATCCGGCATTCCGAAAGCAGGCGAATCAGCCGAGAATTCGGCTGGTGTCGATTCGCCAGTTCCCCGAGCAACTCGAGAGCTTCTTGCGGGCGGCCGATGTCGAGCAGCGCCCTGGTAGCTCGCAGGCCGAGGTCGAGGTTGTCCCACTGCTGCCGGGAGTCGCGCAGCGGTGTTCGGCATGCTCGATATTCCGGTTCTCCTGCAAGAGTCGCGCTGCTTCCTCCACATGCCCGGTTTTTCCGAGTGCATGACTGAGCTGGTACCGCGCCGCACGATGTTCGCTGCGCGCGGACTCATTCGCCAAAACCCGTCGCAACAGCACGATTGCTTCTGCATGGTCTTTTTCCCCTCCCTGGGTGTTCAGCAGTTCGGCCTTCCGCAAAAGCGACTCGGAATGATCGGGATGGTCCCGGAGAATCGTGTCCAGGCTGCCGAGGCGGCTTTTGTCTTGCCCTGCAGCCTGAGGTTCTCCGCCACCAGGAACTGCAGATCCGGGTCGTCCGGCCTGGACTCGAGACCGCGGCGAAGCACCTCTTCGGCTTCCATCGCCCGTCCGCTGAACACCAATTGCGCCGCCACAGTCGAACGCAGTTCGAGGTCGTCCGGCTCGAGCCGCAGCGCCTCAAAGGCCGTCCTGCAGGGCGTCTTCCCTTCTTCCCAGCGCGGTCCACATCCGCATCCGGGCACGGAATGCCTCCGGTTCGTCCGGGGCGACGTCGCACCAATGGCTGAGATACGGCTCGGACGATCCCATGGGCATACCGGGGAGCATGTGGGCAAGCGCCAACGCCCGCGCCGCAGCGGGATCGTCCGGGTACCACGAGACGACCTGCCGCAGCAGCGGCACCGCCTTTTCGTATTCGCCGCGGCTCGCCAGCTCAAGCGCCTCGTTCCTGGCGGCGTTCCGCTGCAGAGCTTGCAAACCGTAAAATCCCGCTGCGGCGATGACAACGAGGCCGGTGGCGGCCACCAACAGGCGGGACTGCGAAACCACGCGGTGCCGGGGAGTTGGAGTGTCGGACTCTATCCCATCAGTTGATGGGCGGCCGTATGCCTTTCGCGGCCGGTTCACCGGCGGGCCGTTGTGTGGTGGTCGCGGTGCGAACCAGGGGTCCGAGAGTGTGCAAACTTCACCGTCTTCCAGGGCATCCTTCGGAATCCGGGCTTTCCTTCGGTGATCTGGATAAACTGGTTGACGGCGACATCGCGGAATACGTGGGTGTGTCCTGTTGTCGGCCAGAAGATCTCGAGCCCTGCGATCGACTCCGCTTTTCCCAGGCCGATCTGTTGCCGCAGGGGGTTCCCCCCGAAGCTGCCGCCGCTGGTCACCCACCGGTAGATCGACCGCTCGCTCCCATTGTCGCCGGCGACGACGATCCGGATGCGGGCGCCGATGGCGGCAGCGTTGGAACCGGTTCCGACCAGCCTGATCGCGATCCAGTGGTTGCCGAATCCCGGGTTCTCGAACAGGGCGTCTCCGTACGCGTCTCCGGCATACCATCCGCCTACTTCGAGAAAAACGTCCTGGTCCCCGTCGTTGTCGAGATCGGCAAAGGCGACCCCGTGCCCCTTCTGCAGGTGTCCGAATCCACCGGCGGTCGTCACGTCGAGAAAACCAGTTCCCTGTCGTTGCGAAACATGAGATTGGGAACTAGTGTCCCGTCGCAGAGATAGATTGACAAAATTGGGACGCCGAGGCGCCCGGCTCACAAGGCGCCTGAGCGAGTCGTACCGAGGGTGTACGGCGAGTGAAGGCAACGCCGTGAGCCGGGATGGATCGGCGTCCCAATGGCGACATATCTCTGCGACGGGACACTAGGGATTCGTACTCGGGATAGCCGGTTCCCAGGTAGAAATCGAGGAATCCGTCATTGTCGAGATCGCCGAAGTTGGAGCCCATCGGCTGGGTTACGCGCCGCAGGTTCCGCTCGGCCGCCACCTCGTGAACCCACCCCTGCCGTCACCCTGGTACAGGCAATCCATCTCCGCTTGGTGCGGAAGGCCCATGTAGTCGGCCGAGACCAGTGCGAGGTCCTGCCTGAAGCTGGCCACGAAGAGATCCAGGGCGCCGTCGTTGTCGAAGTCCCAGAACCAAACGGGAAAGCTGAAGCTGGGAGCCGTTACCCCGAGTTCGGCCGCCACATCGACGAACGTGCCGTCGCCCTCGTTGTGATACAGACGATTGGCCTGACCCATGTTCGACACGTACAAGTCGGGGAAGCGGTCGCCGTCGTAGTCGCCCCAGACGACCCCTTTTGCGTACCCTTCGTCGTCGACCAGAGCCGTCGCGGCGACGTCGACGAACGTTCCATCTTCCCGGTTTCGATAGAGTTGATTGCTGAAATTTTCATTGCCGACGTAGAGATCGAGGTCGTCGGCCCACGACGCCGTCTGCGTAGGGTAGTGATCGTCTCCGAGCCCGACATCGAAGGTGACATCCCGGAAACCGCCCCTGCCGTCGTTGCGCAAAAGCGAATTGGGATGCCGCCCCGACCTTCCCAGCCAGGCGCCCCGGAGAACCAGTGCGTCGACGGCGCCGTCGTTGTTGTAGTCCGCCTGGAC
The DNA here is from genome assembly GCA_965223905.1 of Candidatus Latescibacterota bacterium. GTDB lineage: Bacteria > Latescibacterota > UBA2968 > UBA8231 > UBA8231 > CBDCXV01. The sequence goes on along the minus strand of CBDCXV010000008.1, from coordinate 8,794 downwards.
CAGGTTCAAGCCGCCGTAAATGCCCGCCAGCCCCGCCTGCTCGGTTCTCTCGGAAAACGTCCCGTCCCCATCGTTGTGAAAGTAGCGAATCTGCCCGGTGGGATTCCACGTAGACACGACGATGTCGAGGAATCCATCGTTGTCGAAGTCGTCGACGATGCTGCCTCCGGCGTGACTGAAAGTATTCAGCCCGCGCTCCGGGGCTCTATCGACGAAGGGGGGAAACTCCGCCTCGGACTCGAAGGCTTCGGGCAGGATCAGGAAGCGCTCGGGCACTTCATCGGGATAGCGGCCGACGGTCATGTAGGCGAGGTTGAGCAACCAGCGAGCTTTCAGATCCGGCCTCAGCTCAAGCACGCGCGAGTAGTGCTCGATGGCCTTGAGGGTTGCGTCTTTATGGACGTGAACTCCGTCGCCGCGAATCGGGAAGATGCAACTCTCGCTCGTGTGAGCCTCGATGCAGTTCTCGGTCTCGGCCAGGCGCATGTAGGATACACCCAGGCTGAAAGCCAGGGAGAGGAGAGAATCCGGCGAACGGCGTGCGTCGCCGAGGTAGGGGTTCGCCCTTGGAACGCGCTCCTTGATCCGACGGAGCAATCCGAGCATCCGCTCGTGCCCGTCAGCGACCCGCAGCCCAACTGCTTCCGGCTGCGCCCCGTCCGGCTGCGCCCTGTCCTGCTCCGCGCTCCCGCATCCCGAAAGGGTGCCGAACAGCAACACCGGGAACAGCACCTCGGACCGCCGCGGCATGATTCCTGTCGTGTCTGGTTTTTCCGCGGCGATGTCTGATCTCGGACTCGCCACTGCCCCTCACCCCTCCTGCGCGATGGTCAGAAACCGGTTCGCCTCTGTCTCGCCCACCACCTGCGACGAACCGTCGTGCCAGATGATCTCCAGGCGCTCCACCCTGCTGCATCCCCCCAGACCGAAATGCTGCCGGATGTCGCTCGCCGAGGCGTAGCTGCCGTTCGTCCTCACCTCTCGAATCTGGGTGGCGCCATCGCAGGTGACGGCTATCCTGGAGCCGACCGCGTCCCGGTTCACCCTGCTGCCGATCAGGCGAACCGAGAGCCAGTTCCTCTTCGCCTGCAGATCGTTGTGCAGGAGCTGGGCGGGACCGTTGCAGTTGGTCACGAGAACGTCGAGATCGCCGTCGTTGTCGTAATCTCCGAAAGCGCTTCCCCGGGAGACGAGGACAGGCTCCAGCCCGGGGCCGCTGTCGCCGGATACATCGACGTATTCCCGACCCCCGAGGTTGTCGAAAAGTTGGTTCGGCTGCGCATAAGTGATGTCTTCGTTGCCGGCGAAGGAGCCGACCCTGTCCTTGACGTGGCCGTTGGCGACGAACAGGTCGAGGTCGGCGTCATTGTCGGCATCGAAAAAGAAGGTCCCGAAGCCCAGGGGATTGAAGCTGCTCGAGGCCAAGCGCACGTTTTCCGTCACGTCGGTGAACAGGCCTGCGCTCTCGTTGCGATAGAGCGTGTTGGTCTGCTTCGAGTAATTGGTGACGAATAGATCGAAATCGGCATCTCCATCGAAGTCGCCCCAGTCGGTGCCCATGCCCGCTTCCGCTCGACCATACGCGTTGTACGCCGCCCCGGAGGCCTCCGCGATCTCCGTGAACAGCTCGCCGTCATTGCGGTACAGAAAGTTTCTCACGCCGTCGTTGGCCACGTAGAGGTCCGTGTCGCCGTCGCTGTCGAAGTCTGCGGTCACGACGCCGAGCCCCTTTCCATACGGGCTGAAGACGACCATTTCGCGCGTCGCGTCCTCGAAGTGGCTTCCGGCGTTGTGGTAGAGGAGATCGACGGCGGCGCTGTAGGCTTTCGGACCGCAGTACGAACGGTGGTCCTTGCGCATTCTCAGCTGCCTGCCCGACGGCGACTCCTCCATCTCCTCTATCCCGCCACAGATCTGGTTGTTGCCTACGTGAAAGTCGAGGTAGTTGACGACATAGAGATCGAGCCGGCCGTCGTTGTCGTAATCGAAGAAGGCCGCTCCCACGCTCCAGCTGCGGTCCCCGGTCCCCGTCTGCTCCGTGACCGCGGTAAATCTGCCGTCCGCCTCGTTCCGGTACAGGGCGTTCGGTCCGTAGTTGGCCACGTACAGATCCGCGTCGCCGTCGTTGTCGTAGTCCCCGACGGCACAGCCCATACCGTACCCCGTGTCCCCCACTCCCGCCTCTGAAGTCACGTCCGGAAAGCTGTCGTCCGCGCCGTTCCGGAAGAGGCGGTTTCTGACGAGCGGCTCGGCGTGCTGGCGAACCCGGTAAACGAGACTGTCGGCTTCCCCGTCAAGGCGAAGAGGCAGGTTCCTTTCTCTGGGAGGCGACATCAGGTAGTAATCAAGGGTTTCCGAGAGAAGATTCACGGGATCGAACCCAGTGCCGATACCTTGCAGGGAGAATCCATCTACGAGGTAGACGTCGAGAAACCCGTCGCCGTCGTAGTCGAAAAACGCACCACCGGCGCCCATGGTCTCGATGAGATAGTAATCCCCGCGGCCTCCGGCGGTATGGTTGAACCCGACCCCGCTCTCCGCGCCCACGTCGACGAAGAACGCCCGCCCGGCAGGCTGCTCCTCGCCTCCATCGTTGCAGCTAGGCAAGGCGGCCGCGGCAGTCAGTGCCAGTCGACCTATTCCTGTCAGGCGGGTGCTGCTCGATTCAGAATGCATATGGCCAGTGTCCCGTCGCAGAGAAAGATATTTCTACGACGGGACACGTAGGTATCGCGCATGTGATCCGCAGTCGCACCAGTCGGCAGGGACAGTTGCCGCCCTTCGGCGGCAAAGGGCGCCAATATGCCGAATCGAGTGAGCCTGTTCAAGCGAGGTCGCGTTGCCGGTCGTTCCGGGGGCGGCTAATTTCAGCCCGGCAGTGGTAACCGTCTTTTCGATAAAAGCATTTTCAAAAGCATTTTCGAGACCGCCGACATTGGCCAGGCGATTTTTCAAGCAAGGAAGGACAGGAGTTCGCCTCACCTCGCTGGTGGTTGCGGCGCTGATCGCCGCGGCCGGAACATTCCTGCTCCGGACATCATCAACGGACCGGTTTGCGATACCGGCCGCCCTCGAAGGCAGGGATGCGGCCATCGTTGCGCTGGTTGAGAAGAACCTCGCAGCGGTCGCCTCGAATCCCGGCGAGGCGGACCTGTGGATGCGTCTGGGTCATGTCTACGAAGCGAATGAACTCGATAGTCTGGCCTTGGAGAATTACCAGAAGGCGCTTTCCATCGAAGTCTCCGAACCGAGGTGGTGGTACCGGGCAGCGCGGGTCTGGATGCGCCTAGGGGATCGGGCAGGGGCCATGGCAGCCATCGAGCGCGCCATCGAGCTGCACCCCCGTTACGCCCCGCTGCGCTGGCGCCTGGGCTTGTGGCATCTCGATCAGGGTGCGCTGGAGCCGGCAAGAAAATCGTTCGAGCGCGCCATCGAATTGGACGAGAGGGACCCGGCCGGAGTCTGGGGGCTGGCGCGCACGCTTTTGCGGGAACAGCGGCCCGGGAGAGCCGCGAGGGTTCTCGAAGAGCTTGTGAAAAAGGGTCCGGATCACCCCTATACTCACCTGCTTCTGGGAACGGCCTACCGCCAGCTGGGACGCTGGCAAGAGGCGCGCTCCGAGCTCGAGCGCGGCGCCGGGGCAGCTCCTGTGTGGCGTGACCCGTGGGACGAAGAGATCAATGCATACAGGACGGGTTTGCTGGCGGAATTCAACCGGGCCGGCCGCATCGTGGAAATGGGGAAGCTGGATGCAGGCGCCGCCCTGTTGGAAAAACTGCGGCAACAGTACCCGGATTCCCCGGGAGTCCGGAAGAAGCTCGGTGCCGTGTACAGAAAGCAGGGTTTTCACAGACGGGCGCTTGAGGTATTCGAGGAAGCATTGGCGATCCGTCCCGAAGATGTCGACCTCCAATTCACCGTGGCGTCCGTGTATGCGGGGCTTGAAGATCCAGCCCGGGCGCTGGAGCACCTGGAGCGGGCCATTGCCCTGGATCCTTCGCAGGGGAGGGTCTACGAGGGGAAGGGGGCGGTTCTGGCGGCGACAGGACGGATTGCGGACGCCGCCGCGGCTTTCGAGCAGGGGCTGAAGCACGATCCGCACAATCCCTCGCTGTTTTTGCGCCTGGGCGGTGTCCAGTGCAGACTTGAACGCTGGGAGGAGGGACTGGCCAGTTTCCGGCGAGCGGCAGCACTCGATCCGAAGTCGGCACAGGCGTTCGCGGGGATCGGAAAAGCTGCGATGAAGCTCGGGGCGCTCGACGAAGCCGAAGAGGCGCTCAAACGCGCGGTCGCAATACAACCCGGATCCTCCGATATCGGGAGTCTCCTGCGGGAGGTGCGGCGGTCGAGAATCCAGAAGAGCACTTCCAGATGACGCTGCCCTCCCCGGGCCGACGGATGCCGACGGCGGGCGTCGTCTGTCTCTTGTTCGCGGGCTGCGATGTTCCGGAGGAGGAGGTCCCGGCGGCCCATACCGGAAAGGCAGTGATTGGAGCTTCACCCTGGTTCGAGGAGGTCGCCTTGGAACGCGGGATTGATTTTGTCCATGAGTCGGGACACCGCCAACGCCACTTGATGCCCGAAATCATGGCAGGAGGGGCGGCGGTCTTCGACATGGACGCCGACGGCGACCTCGATGCCTACCTCGTGCAGGGGGGAAGCCTGGAAGTCCCGTCCGACCACGCCAATCAGCTTTACCGCAACAAGGGGGATGGCCGCTTCGAGAACGTCACCCCGGGGAGCGGCGCCGGGGACCGCGGCTACGGGATGGGGGTGGCTACCGGCGACAGCGACAGCGACGGCGACCCGGATCTCTACACGACGAACGTGGAAGCGAACGCATTGCTGCAGAACGATGGCCGGGGGCGCTTCACTGATGTCACCGCAGCCGCTCGCGTGGGGGACGCGCGCTGGGGATCGAGTGCCGCCTTCGTGGACTACGACGCGGACGGCGACCTCGATTTATTCGTGACCAATTACATCGACTGGTCGCTGGAAACAAGGAGAGAGTGCTTCACCCATCTCGGCGATCGCAATTACTGCAGTCCCCGGGACTACAATGCTCCCGTGCCGGACGTACTGTATCGCAACAACGGCGATGGCACCTTTGCCGATGTATCGGCAAAAGCCGGGCTCGGCGCGGCCTTTGGCAATGGTCTGGGGGTGGTGTGCGGCGACTTCGACGGCGATGGCATCACCGATATCTTCGTGGCCAACGACAGCACCATTAACCAGCTGTGGTTGAACCAGGGGGATGGCACCTTTGTCGACCGGGCCCTGCTGCGGGGGTGCGCCCTGGACGAAAGCGGTACGGTCAAGGCGGGTATGGGGGTCTGCGCAATCGATATCGACGACAATGCCACCCTCGATCTGCTGGTGGTCAACCTGCACGACGAGACGGACTCGTTCTATCGCAACAGGGGAACCTACTTCACCGACGCCACCGTGGCGGTTGGGCTGTCCTGGGGCAATCGCCTGTTTACCCGCTTCGGTGTCGGCATCCTCGATTTCGACAACAATGGCACCCTGGACCTGTACGAAGTCAACGGCCGCATTGATTACGGCAATTTCAATCAGCTTTCCGCGGATCCTTTTGCCGAGCCCAACCTGCTATTTGCCGGCCAGCCGGACGGGCGTTTCGAAGAGGTCCTGCCGAGGGGAGGAACTGCCGCGCTTCTGGTGGGATCGAGCCGGGCGGCGGCGTTCGGAGACGTCGACAACGACGGCGGCGTCGATGTGCTGGTGGTCAACCGCGATGCGCCGGCCTGTCTGCTGCGCAATGTCGTCGGTGAAAGGGGCAACTGGATCTCTTTCCGCGTCCACAACGACCGCGGCGGCGACGCCCTGGGTGCGGTCGTGACGTTCGATGTCGGGTCTGTCCGGAAAACCCGCGAAGTAAGGACCGCGTACAGTTATCTCGCTGCCAACGATCCGCGGATTCACGTGGGGCTGGGCAGCGAGGAAAGGGTCCACGACGTCGCGGTGCGCTGGCCCGGTGGGCAGAGCGAAAGTTTCGGGACCTTTCTGGGCGGCCGGGTGGTTACCCTGCGGCGGGGAAGTGGCCGGGGTTAGGTGTCCTGCACGCGCCTTCCGTTCTCGTTCATTCGTTGCTGCGGTCGGCTACTGAATGGCAATGAAGCCGTTGTTGGTCTCGGCGATCAGCCCGGCCCGCCTTCGCCGGCCCCCCGAGCTTGAGGCCGGTGTCGACCGAGGCGACGAATCCCGGCAGCCCGCACCTGACCCGGCCGATTACCGTCGAAGCAGTCAGCTTCAGACTCGGCTCGGAGTCCAGGGCCACCTTGACGCCGCCGTTCGAGGTGGCCAGTCGGCTCCAGCTTCCCGGTCGATGCTCCCCTGAACTTTATCGACCCGTTGGTCGTCCGGGCCTCGAAGCGGCCGTGTGCGTCCTCGATGGCCACGCGGCTGTTCGAGAGCCGGGATCGCGGTACACCTCCGGACGGGGGGAGACAGCCCTCAGAGCAGCCCCTTGCGGCGCTTGGACTCGATCACCTCTTCGGCGAAACCGGGGCCGCAGGCTGCCTCGAAGCCCCCTCCGGGAAAGCGCGTCGCCCAGCGGTACAGCTCCTGCTGCCGGCCGCTATCGATCACGGGCGGCTCGGCACGGACGGCGTCCAGCTGCTCGATGACCGCGGCGGCGACCCGCGCGTACAGGCGGCCCGGGCAGTCGCCGGTGTCCGCGGCGCCGGCGCGCGCCTCCTGGTACCAGGCCATGGCGTTGAACCGGACCTGGCGCACGCGCGGGTAGAAGGAGCACATCAGGTTCCAGTCGTCGCCGTCCTTGTCCTGGTCCCCGGAGGAGCGGAAGTCCGAGCGCAGAACCACCGCGGGAATGTCGAGGAACTTCGCCATCATGAACTCGACCACCGTGCCGGAGTCGAGGTCGGTGCCGTCGAAGTTGAACAGCCCGAGGTCGCAGGCCATCACCTGCTTCAGGTCCTGGTTGCGGATGTCCGCTGCCCGCCCCGTGGACTGCTCGAGATCCTGCGGGATAACGCAGGTGTAGCGGCGGTCGGAATGGCGCGCGATCGCCTCGGCGAGGAGGGCGTTGCCGATGAGGTGCTTGTGGTCGAACAGGTCGCCGGCGAAATAGACGGTATAGGGCATGCCCTTCCTCTCAAATGAAGTGCCGTGGTGGAAGTGCCGTGATGTCCCGGACGTTCCCTCGGCCGGGCGGCGCTGCCGGTAGCGAGCCAGGCGCCTCGCCGCGGGGTGGCCCTCTTCAGATACGGCAGCCGTTCAGCGGAGCATCATGAAGGTCGACAACGGCAGGCTGACGATGCGCGGATCGTCGACCGTTCCGGAGTTGTCCTGGGTAACGAGAATCCCGAACGGGGCGTTGTTCACCGATTTTTCCAGGAAGGAGCGCAGGCCCAGGGTGTCCCGGAAGGAATCGATCCGTCTCTGGTACTTGATCTCCACCGGGATACGGGTGCTGCCGACAGTCAGAACGAAGTCGACCTCCTGGTCGGTGCCTCGCGGGGGAAAATGGGCGATGTCGAGGCCGTGGATTGTCGCTGCCACCGAGCCGAAAACAGACTCCGCCAGGTGGCCGGCCATGGTGGTGAGCTCGGGGCGCTGCGCAAGCAGCCCCGGCACCAGGGGGATCCGCTCCTGAAGCCAGCTCGCCCTGAGCCCGTGGTCGACCAGGCAGAGCTTCGGACTGCCCCGCCGGCGCTTCAGCCGAATCTCCAAAGGGGGCACGAGGCGCAGCAGGAGCGTATCGCCGAGGAATTTCAGGTACTGGGTGACGCGATGGGGGCCGATGTTCGCACCCAGCGACAGCCGGGCTTCTTCGGCCAGGGTGGCCGTCCTCGGTGTTTGACCGGCGTAGCGGCAGACCAGCCGGAACAGTTCCTCCAGCAGATTCCCGTCCCGCTTGCGGCCCCGCTCCCCGGTGCGCAGATCGTGCTGAACGACCCTCTTGATCACCGTCTCGTTCAGTTGATCCGAGAGCTGGGCGAATTCCATGTCCTTCTCGCGATGGACCAGGGGATAGCCGCCGCGTTCGGAGAAATGAAGGAAAGCCTCCTCGCGGAATCCCCCATGGTCGATCCCGTATTCCCGCAGGCCGGCCCAGAACCCCTTCTGCAGAAGGTCCGCCAGGCCGTTGTCCCGGAGGAAGGGGGCCGGCGGTCCCAGGCCGCGCAGGGTGCCGATCTCGGTGAGAGACAGAACCCCAGCCTCGATCGTATTGATGCGGCCGGCGAGAGAGTCGCGCCCCAGTTCGATGCGCAGAGCCGAGCTTCCGGTGACCACCACCCTGACCGAAGCGTTGTCGACCAGCGACTTCAACTGCACGTCCCAGCGTTTCAGGTTCTGGATCTCGTCGAAAAACAGGTAGGCGGGCTCGCCGTCGCTGGCCAGGCTGTTGAAGCGCTTCGGCGCAACGCGGCGTTCGAACCAGTCCGAAATGCGCAGGATCGGTTCCGGCAACCTGCCCAGGGTCTCGAGGTCGTCGAACTGGACGCGAAGGATCCGCCTCGGGTTCACCCCCTCGTCGAGCAGGTCCTGGATCATCTGGAACTGCGCCGTGGTCTTGCCGATCTGGCGCGGTCCCCGGACGACGACGACAGGAGCGATCCCGGCATCGAGGCGCCGGCGCATCTGCCCCACCAGGTGCCGGCGGGTCGCCGGCTGCGGCGGCATGGCCTCTCCTTCCCACCAGGGATTGAAGCGCAGCAGGTTGTCGCCGAGGGCGGGCGGAAGGCCGGAGTCGGCGAAGAAGGTGGTTTGCTCGTTCATGATCTCAGTTCGCTCGGGCCCGAGAGGGCGG
>CBDCXV010000007.1:0-21490 GCA_965223905.1 Candidatus Latescibacterota bacterium | reverse complement strand
GGAGTCCTGGAAGAGGGCAGGCGTATCGACGCAGAGGCAGGGATGCCCCAGGGGGCCAGCATTTCGCCCCTGTTGGCAAACATCTACCTGCACTACGTCTTCGACCTGTGGGCGCAACGATGGCGAAAGCGACGCGCGCAAGGGGAGGTACTCCTGGTGCGCTACGCGGACGACCTCGTGGCCCGCTTTCAACACCGAGCCGACGCCGAGGCGTTCGGCGCCGACCTGGCCGCGCGGCTGGCGAGGTTTTCCCTGCAGCTGCACCCGGACAAGACGCGACGGATCGAGTTCGGGCGCTTTGCCGCGGAAAACCGGCGCCGACGGGGCGAAGGGAAACCCGAAACGTTCGATTTTCTCGGGTTTACCCACAGCTGCGACCAGACGCGCCGGGGCAAGTTCATCGTCCTGAGACAGACGGCCAAGGAGCGGATGCGGCGAAAGCTCAAAGAGGTCAAGGCGATCCTCCAACGGCGGATGCATGACCCCGTAGCCGAAGTGGCGTGCTACCTCCGCCGCGTGATCACCGGGCACCTGAACTATATGGCGTGCCCCGGAATGGTCCGGCGCTGTGCGCGTTCATCAAGGGCATCGCCATCCATTGGTAGCGGGCCCTCAAGCGACGGAGCCACAAAACCAGGGTCACGGGGCGGCGCATGAAGGATCTCTGGTACCAACTGTTGCCTCCTCCGCGCATCACTCACCCCTATCCCGAACAGCGCTTTGCCGTCATGACCCGAGGCAGGAGCCCAGTGCGGTAACTCCGCTCGCTGGGATCTGTGGAGGGGGTGGTCAGTAATGGTCATTCCTACTCCGACTCCTTGGAATGAGGTTTGGGGCGATTTCGCGCTCGATTGCACACGCTATCTGTAGTAGTACAAGAGTAGTACAAGAGTAGTACAAGTTTCCCCGGGATTGTCAAGTATTAATTAGGGGCGGGAATAAGACATCGAGCGACGACCGGATTGGCAGTCGAGCCGCGAAGCGAGGTGCAATACCCATGCATTAGTTGGCGCCGGGAAAGGGATGCGAAGACCCCGTCCCGTTTGATCAGCTGGTCCAAGCGGCCGCTTTCGACGATACGCCCGGCGTCGAGCACGTAGATCCGGTCGACATTCCGGATCGAGCTGAGCCGGTGAGCGATCACAAGGCGGGTGACCCCGAGTTTTTTCAACGAGTCTTGAACAACGGCCTGGGCGCGATTGTCGAGCGCACTGGTGGCTTCGTCGAACAGGAGGACTCGCCGCTTGCGGGCGAGGGCGCGAGCGATCAGCAGCCGCTGCTTCTGTCCCACGGAAAGCCCGGTACCGCCCTCCGGCAGCACCGTGCGCATACCCATTGGCATCGCCCGGATATCCTCTTCGAGTGCGGCGGCGCGCGCTGCCGCCCAGGCTTCCTCGGCACTCAACGGGGACAAGCCCGCGATGTTCTCGTAGATGCTGCCGGCGACAACCTGGCCGTTCTGCAGAACGACGCCCATGGGGTCCTCCCGGAGTGGATGAAGGACCGCACGATCTTCTCCCTCGACATGGGGTCCCTGATCTCAGGCGCCAGGTATCTCGGTGAGTTCGAGGAACGGCTCAAGGCGGTGCTCGCGGAAATATCCCGGAGCGAAGGACGCATCCTGCTGTTCATCGACGAGGTGCACAACATCGTCGGCGCCGGCCGCACCGAGGGGTCGACCGACGCGGGCAACCTGCTGAAACCGATGCTCGCCCGCGGCGAGCTGCACTGCATAGGGGCGACAACCCTGGACGAGCACCGGCGTCATATCGAGAAAGATGCCGCCCTCGAAAGGCGTTTCCAGCCGGTGATCGTCGACGCTCCCTCGGTGGAGGACGCGATCTCCATTCTGCGCGGGCTCAAGGAACGCTACGAAGTCCATCACGGGGTGCGCATCCAGGACAACGCCCTGGTCGCCGCCGCGGTGCTGTCGAACCGGTACGTCAGCGACCGTTTCCTGCCCGACAAGGCGATCGACCTCGTCGACGAGGCCTGCGCCCTGATACGCACGGAAATCGATACGATGCCGGCCGAGCTCGACGAAGCGATGCGCCGGTCGACGCAGCTGGAGATCGAGGAAGCGGCGCTTCTGAAGGAGAAGGACGGCGCCAGCAGGGACCGGCTGCAGGCGCTGCGGGCGGAGCTCGCCGACCTGAAGTCGCGGATCCGGGCCATACGCGACCAGTGGGAACAGGAGAAAGGCGCCATCGGGGCGGTGCGCGAGCTGAAGGAGCAGATCGAAGAGACCCGCCGCGGAATCGAGGAGGCGGAACGCCGGCAGGATCTCAACGAGGCCGCCCAGCTCAAGTACGGCCGCCTCCCGGATCTGAGCGCCGCCTCGAAGAGGCCGAGGACCGCGACAACGACAGCGCTGCGGGCAGACTGCTGCGCGAGGAGGTAACCGAAGCCGAGGTCGCCGAGATCGTGTCGCGGTGGACGGGGGTTCCCGTCACCCGGCTGGTGGAGGGAGAGCGCGAGAAGCTGCTGCGCCTCGACGAAATCCTGCATCGGCGCGTCGTGGGACAGGACGAGGCAGTGCGGCTAGTTGCCGATGCCGTCATCCGCGCCCGGGCCGGAATCAAGGACCCCGGACGCCCGATCGGGTCGTTCATCTTTCTCGGTCCGACCGGCGTCGGCAAGACCGAGCTGGCCAGGACCCTGGCGGAGGCGCTGTTCGACAGCGAGGAGAACGTAGTCTGCATCGACATGTCGGAGTACATGGAGAAGCACGCCGTGTCCCGTCTGATCGGGGCGCCTCCCGGGTACGTCGGCTACGAGGAGGGGGGGCAGCTTACCGAGGCCGTTAGGCGGAAGCCGTATGCGTAATCCTGTTCGACGAGATCGAGAAGGCCCACCACGACGTCTTCAACGCGCTGCTGCAGGTGCTCGACGACGGCCGTCTGACCGATTCACAGGGGCGTACCGTCGATTTCAGGAACACGGTCGTCATCATGACCTCAAACATCGGCTCCCCTCACCTGATGGAGGGCGCGGCAGGAGGCGGCGAAATCCCCCAGGAGGTTCAGGAAATGGTGATGCGGGAGATGCAGGCTCACTTCCGGCCCGAGTTCATCAATCGCGTCGACGACGTCGTGATCTTCAAGCCGCTGTCGCTGCCCGAGATCAAGCGGATCGTCGCCTTGATGACGGAAGAGCTGCGCGGCCGCCTGTCGGGGCGCCGCATCGAGATCGAGATCACCGAAACGGCGTCGGAGGCGATAGCGAGACAGGGGTTCGACCCGGTGTTCGGGGCGCGGCCGCTGAAGCGGTTCATTCAGCACGAGCTGGAGAGCCGCATCGCGCGCGCCCTGTTGGCCGGCGACATCGGGGAGGGTGCCTGTATTCGGGTCGATCTCGAGGATGGTGAGCTGAGCGTCCACAGCGGCGGCAAGGTGCATCCGCGCGCGGCATGACCGTTTCTTTGGGAACCGATCGGGCTCGCTTTAGTCTTGTATTGCTCGAAAAGACAACAACGAAACAGAATGGAGAGAAAGTGGAAATGAAAGGGACAGGAAACGGGAGGGCCCTCAAGATCGTCCTGGTCGCTGCAGTCTTCAGCTGCACGGGGACAGCCGGCGCCGGGCAAAACCTGGCGGAGCTGCAAAAGTGGAGCGATGGCTTCGCGGAGGTCGTCGCGCAGGTGAAGCCGGGGGTCGTCGCGATCTCGACCGAATCGAAGTCACGTGGTGAAGTTCCCAACTATCGCGGCACCCCCTTCGAGTTCTTCTTCCGGGGGCCACCACGGGAAATGCCGCGCCAGGGGCAGGGGTCAGGCGTGATCGTCAGCCACGAGGGGGAGTATTTCATTCTGACTAACTACCACGTGATCCGCGGCGCAGACGAGATCACCGTCGAGCTGACCGACGAGCGCCACTTTCCCGCCGAGGTGATCGGCACCGATTCCCTCAGCGACCTCGCCGCCCTGCGCATCGACGCCAGGGACCTTCCCTCGGTATCCTGGGGTAGTTCCGCCGATCTCAAGGTCGGGGAGTGGGTGCTGGCGATCGGCAACCCGTTCGCCCTCGAGCACACCGTGACCCAGGGGATTATCAGCGCCCTGGGACGGGCGCGTTTCGGTGAGGAATACGGCTCCTTCATTCAAACGTCCGCGGCGATCAACCCGGGGAACAGCGGCGGTCCCCTGGTCAACCTGAAGGGGGAGCTGGTCGGCATAAACACCGCCATCGTCACCCGCAGCGGCGGGGATCAGGGAATCGGGTTCGCCATTCCCGTCGACCTCGCCCGCGACGTGCTGTCGCAGCTGATCGAACACGGAGAAGTGAGGCGCGGGCTGTTGGGGATAGACATCCGCAACATCGATGCGTTGATGGCGGAAGCCATGGGTATGGAGAGCACCCGCGGGGTACTGGTCGCCGGAGTCAGGGAAGACAGCGGCGCCGAAGAGGCAGGTCTTCAGGTGGATGACGTGATCGTCGCAGTCGATGGGGACCCGGTGCGCAACATCACCGAGCTGAAGAGCCGCATCGGCGCGACTTCCCCCGGCACCAAGGTCGAGATCGAGCTGCTGCGGGACGGCAGACGCAAGACGGTTTCCGTTAAACTCGGAGAGGTGACGCAGGAGGCGCTCGCCAGGGGGCGGTCCGGTGGAGAGGAGGCTGAAACTACTTCCCTCGGGATTCGACTCCGCGATCTCACCCCGGAGCTGGCGCAGCGGTTCGGCTACGACGAGGATGAAGTGGGCGTCCTGATCACCGGGATAAGATCCGGGAGCGAGGCCGCCCGTCGCGGACTGGGTCGAGGCGACCTGGTCGTCGAGGTCAATCGCCAGCCGGTGGCATCGGTGCAGGAGTATCGCGAAATCGTCGAGGAGCTCGAGTCCGGGGCTGCGGTCCTTTTCCGCGTTCGCCGCGGAGAGACAAACCGCCTGGTAGCCTTGCGCCTTCCGTAGTCGACCCGCCACCTTCCTTCCACGTCCCATCGCCAGGCGGTGGGACCGCCAACTTCAAACCCCTCGCGGAAGATGATGGAAGGCCGTCCCATCTGGGACAGCGGCAACTCCGGCGGGCTGTACCTGCGGACGTCGATCACGACCTCCTCTGCCGAAAGAGTCGCTCTGAACTGCGCCAGCACCGGCCCCTTCGAGCTGAGCATCGACGGGGAGCTGATCGCATGCCGCCGGGGGGGAGCGCTGACCGAGCGCCCCCTGATACACCGCATACCCCTGCAGCTGAGGCGTCCGGGTCGCCACACCCTCACCGTGCGCGCGGCCAACCTGCCCGCGGTAGAGGCGCCGTGGTTCGCCTGTTCCGCTGCCGCGGTTTCCCCCACGGCAGGGGACGGCACCTGGAGCGTCCGGGCCATCTCCCTCCCCCTGAAGCAACTGGGGGTCGACGACTTCCACGATGCCAGGGAGGATCCCGAAGAGGGCGACGCCGACGATGCCGGGGACGGCTGGGAGCCCGCGGTCGAGGTAACCGCGGCCATTGCGGCCGACGTCTGGGAACCTGGCGGTATCGTGGAAGAACCGCAGGAGGCCGTGGCCGTAGCTGCGGCGGGTGAGTGGAGCGGCGACTCTCCGGAGCCGGAGCGACTGCAGCCGCTGGCGGACTGCAAGTGCGTCCACCCACAGGGCCTTCTCTTCGGCGGCGTCGCCCGCACCATCATCAGGACCGCCCCGTACAAAGCGGTCGTCATCCAGCTCGATTTCGGGCGCATCCTCACCGGATGTCCGGAGGTGCGCCTGGAGGCGGAGGCGAGCGGCGGCATCGTCGACCTTTACTTCGGGTACGTCCCCGGACGCACGCACGCCCAGGTTCGCTACGTCGTCCGGGCAGGCAGGCAGGGCTGGCGCGCCTTGCAGGAACAGGCGGGCCGCTACCTGACCGTACGTCTCAGCCGGTTTGCGGAGAACTGCCACCTCGAAAAGGTGTCCGTGGTCACCCGTCGCGACCCCGGTCCGGGGGCGACTGCGGCCATGGAACAGGACGGGATGGCGGCTCCGCACCTGGTCGGACGGCGAACACTCGAATCGGTGCGGCAGGAAGTTTACTGCCTGCGGCTCCCGCCCCGGCCGTACGACTGGTTGGCGATGCTGACCGCCTTCGCCACCGATTTCTACCTCACAGGCAACACCGCTACTGCGCGAACGGTGCTGAGAACCGCTGCCGGCCGCCAAGACAACGGGGACCTGCATTCAGATTGGACGGGATTTCCGATTTTTGTCGAGGCGTATCACTTGTTCAGCGGTGACGGCGAGACCGTGTCTGCCCGGCTGTCCGATCTGCTTCCACCTGCAGGTGCGACACCGTCCCTTTCCTTCGGTGAGCTGCCGACCGCGGAGGCGGCCCTCGCCGCGGCCAGCGCCGCAGCCGCAGGGCGCGTATGCCGGCGCCTGGGCAATTCCCGGGCGGCGGCGGTCTGCAAGGCGGAAGCGAGGCGCTGGCGGGAACTGGTTCAGTCGCGCTGGCGCGAGCAGGAGGGGATGTTCCCGGAGACGGCCGCAGAAGCGGGACGGTTTGGCCAGTGGACCAACGCCCTTGCCTTGTACGGCTCACTGGCGAAGGCGGATCAGAAGGAGCGCGTCGCGACCGCAGTCGGCGATGGGTCGCTGTCGCCGGTTGCCGGACTGACGCAGGCCTGGTTTCTCTGCGAAGGGTTGTGGCGCGCGGGGGCAGAACAGGCTGCCCTGGATTACGCGGAGATGTACTGGGGGCGCATGGCGGCGACACCGGGGGAGACCTGGGCTGACCGGGCGCCGCGGCCCTCGGCGCCGTACGAACCCGGGCCGGAGTACATGGTCGGCGCCCACCTGCTTGGGGTGCAGCCGGTCGAACCCGGGTTCGCCGTTGCCCGCATCCGGCCTCCCCGCAGCGTCGCCACCCGTGCCTCCGGTTCGGTACCTACCCCGGCCGGGGCCATCGCCGTCGCCTGGAAAAGAGAAGAGGAAGACCTCGCGCTCGAGACGGAGCTGCCCGCCAGTATCGAGGCCCGCCTCGTCCTTCATCGCGGCGGCAGGAAGATGCCCACCATTCTGGTCAACGGGATCACCGTCTGGCGAAACGAGAAGATGTACCCCAACCCGTTCGTGCAGCGGATAGTCGCCGAAGAGGAGGATATCGTGATTGCCCTGACACAGGAGGGGCGCTTCCGGGTCGAGGTGGTCTGACCCGCGTCATGCCCCTCCATTACGTCGAAGGAGAACCACCGGCGCAAGGTGCTCCCCTACTGGTGCTTCTGCACGGATATGGCAGCGACGAGGAGGACTTGATGGGTCTGGCGCCGGCCCTGGACCCCCGCTTCCACGTCGTCAGCGCCCGCGCTCCCATGCGGCTCGCCGAGGGTGGCTTTGCCTGGTTCCCCCTGGCGATGACCGAGGGTGGCCTGGAGGTCTCGTTCCAAGAGGCGGAGGCGGCACGCGGCGAAATGTGCGAGCTGCTCGCCGGACTTCAGCAACAGTACGACGCCTCCGGGCGCACGCTGTTGCTGGGTTTCAGCCAGGGAGCCGGGATGGCGCTCTACAGCGGCTTCCGGATCCCCGAGACCATTGCCGGAATCGCCTTCCTGAGCGGCCTGTGCCTCCCGGAGATGGTGCCCGAAGGGGCCGCCTCGAACTCATTGAACGACATGCCTGTCTTCATGTCCCACGGCCGGTTCGATCCCCTGATCCCGATCGCCAGGGGCAGGGAATCTCGCGACATGCTGGCCGGCCTGCCTCTGCGGATCATCTTCAACGAGTACGCCATGGGCCACGAGATAAATGCGGAATGTCTGCGGGATCTGCAGGAATGGCTGCGGCACAGGGCTGATGATCTGGTGCGTCCTGTGGAGTGAATCGCAGCTCCACCATGCAACTTGAACGCTGATTTACCGCAGGGCGGTGCGGGGCTGTTCCCCCTCGCCAGGGAGCAGGCCCCAACGGGCCTCGTGCTCCGGTCAGGCCCCAGGCCCTCGAGGTTGGCTGTGAAACAGGTGCCGACCAAGATCCGGTGCCTTATGTACGCGAGCGCGCCATGCAAGGAAACGCCTCCGAGGGGTCGACAGGGCTCTCCGAGCCGGCGCTGCAATTCCCGCCGCTTCAGATCCAGCCGCTGCTTTCCCTGCGCACCAGGGAAGCCATGGCGTCGAGCCAGCGGGGATGACTGTTGAGACAGGGCACGAGGTGCAGGTGGCCGCCGCCGGCAGCGCGGAAGATCTCCTCCCCCTCGCGGCCGAGCTCGTCCAGGGTCTCCAGGCAGTCGGCGGTGAATCCCGGGGCCACGACCCCCAGGCGTCCGCCGCCCTGGCGCCCTAGCTGCGCCAGCACATCCTCGGTGTAGGGCTGAAGCCACTCCTCCCTGCCGAAACGGGACTGGAACCCGAGGTGCCAGCGTTTTCGGCTCAGGCCGAGGGCCTCGGCGAGCAGGCCCGCGGTCGCCTCGCACTGGCGGCGATAGGGATCGCCTTCGTCGACGTAGCGTTTGGGAATACCGTGAAAGGTGATGAGGAAGCGTTCCGGCGGTTCCTGCATGGAGGCGAGGGAATCTTCGACGACCGCCTTGAGACTGTCGATGTAGCCGCAGTCGTCGAAGTAGGGAGGAACGAAGCGCAGCGCCGGCATGGTGCGCCTGCGGTCGAACAGAAACGCTCCGCTACGTCCGAAAGCAGATCTCGTGACGGCGTCGTAGACCGATCCGGTGGTCGATGCCGAGAACTGGGGGAACATCGGCAATACCACGATGCGATCGATCTCCTCCGCTTCCATCTGCCTCAAGGCGCGCTCGATGCTCGGTTCCCCGTAGCGCATCCCCAGAACGACCCGGTAGCGCTCCCCGAGACGCTGCTGCAGTCCTTTCTCCTGGGCGCGGGAATGAAGCAGAAGCGGAGAGCCCCGGTCGGTCCAGACGTTTTTATAGAGCGCCGCGGACCGCGCCGGCCGCCGCGGGAGGACGAGGAGGTACAGGACCGGCAGCCACTTCCACCGCGGCAGGTCGATGACGCGAGGGTCGGACAGGAACTGCTTCAGGTACGGCCTCAAGGCGGTTGCGCTCGGCGCGGCCGGAGTGCCCAGCTGGGCGAGGAGAACGCCGACCGGGGGGGAAGCGCTACCCATGGGGAAACTGCTCGGCAAGGTGGGAAACACAGCGTTGATCCACTGGGTGCGGTGGGGTACTTTGCGCCCGGCGGCCTGGAAGAGCGCGGCCGAGGGCAGCCGTTGGCCGGGCATTTTCCGCAATCAAACAAGGAGCACTGACAACCATGCGCTGCATTTTCGTCGGCATCGAGTACGCGGGCAAATCGACGCTCATCAATCTGCTCAAGGATTACTATGCGAAGCGCCGGCAGCCCGTCCACATGGACGATCACTTCACCATTCCCGATTCGACTCTCAGTCCTGCATCCCGCGAGCAGATGGTGAATTTTCCCGACGACGTCAAGGAGCGCATGCAGCGGATGCAGATCCAGTACCACGTCGAGGTGATCCGCAACTACGCGCACGTGCTGATCAGCGGCTGGCACATCGAGGAGAGCATCTACTCGGAGTTTTACGGCAACGACCCCGGCAGTCCCTATTATCCCAATTTCTGGCACGCCAACAAGCGCACCCACGAGGCCCTGGTCCACGAAGCCCGCGTCCCGGACATCGTTCTGGTCCACGTGACCGCCAGCGACGACGCCATACGGGAGCGCATGGCCTCCGATCCCCATGAGTACGAGATCATCAGGGAGGCGGACATCGGCGCCTTGAAACGCCGCTTCAAAGAGGAGTGCGACCAGTCCCTGCTGGCCAGGAGGGGCAGGATCGACCTCGATACCACGGACAGGACACCCCGGCAGTCCCTCGACGAGCTGCTGCTGAAATCCGAGCCGATGATTACCCCGGGAGAGCTCGCAATCCGGACCATGGAGGTTCCCGACGGCGACTACGAGGTCGTTTACGAGAACGGCGTGCGCAAAACCGTTCCGGTGGTCGGCGATAGTTGATACGATCGGCCAAGGTCGCGCCCCTCGCCGTCCTGGGCTGCCTTTGCGTCGCTGCGGAGGCTGCCCCCCTCGACAGCCTGAAAGCGGACGCTCGGCGGCTGCTTGCCCCCCCCCTCAACTCCATCTGATCTTCGCCGGCGTAGCGGCCGGCGGCCTCGTTACTCGCCTCGACCACAAGCTGGCATGGGAACTGCCCGGAGATGGCTTCGCCTCGGCAGCGCTCGATCTGGCCGATTTATACGGCTCCACCGGGAAAACCATCGCCGCCGGCGCTGTACTGTGGACCCTTGCCAAGTGGCGGGGTTGGGGCGGATTGAAAACCCAGTCTGAAGAGGGGTTGCGCAGCATCGCCGCGGCCGCCCTCGTCGTCGGCCCCCTGAAGCTTGCCATCCGCCGGAGCCGTCCCGACGGCAGCGGCAGGCTTTCGTTTCCGTCCGGTCACACAGCCACGGCCTTTGCCCTCTCCACGGTGCTCGCCCGCGGCCACGGCCCGCGCATCGGATTGCCGGCGTACGCCTTGGCGGCGTTGGTGCCGGCGGCGCGGATCGGCGGAAAAAAACACCACTTTTCCGACGCAGTCGCAGGCGCATGCATCGGCACTGCAGCCGGCTTGGCGGTCGGGCTCGCCGGTAGCGATCCGGCTCTGCAGGCTCGGATCAATCCTACGGGATGGCAGGTAAGCTGGAGGTTCTGACTCCGGGGCCGGCGTTTAGCCCAGATCATATCATGGCGGGTCCGGCTCCTAAACCGAAGGCAACTCAGGGTTTGCAGAAGTTCGCGGGGGAGCCAGGCAGTGCAGGGCGCATGCCCCTCAACCTGACTTTCAGGACTGTGGCAGGATCCTTCCCCCCGGCCTGCCACAAGGGGGCCGTTTTCTGATGATTTCACTAGAACAAATCGCGTGACACCGCTTCGCGTCCGTGGCGGATGCGCGGCCATCGTCTCCTTGATGGCCTGCTCGGTACCGCTTCCTCCTGGGCTCAAGCTGGCTTGAGTCCGTCATTCGGGGACGGGGACATTCCCGACCAGGTCTGGATCGCAGACCCGGCGATCGAGCCGGTGCCGCTGCCCGAGGCTTCGGGAGGGGACGGCGAGTTGGAATATACTCTCTGGTTGCATAAAAACAGGGCTTTTTTCTTCTCCGGAGTGCACCTTGTCACTTGCGGCGCCCTCTGAAAAAGGGGGTATTTGATACGGTCACCCATGACCTGTATCGACCCCTTCCAGGAGGACACCGCAAGTGAGGTTCAGAAAACAAGACATTTTGGCCCGTTTTCACAAGCTCCCGCGTCTTCGCTTCGAAGATCAACGGCTTACTTCCTTTGCGGGAGTGATCGTTTTTCAACTGCTCTTTCGGCGCTTGGATCTAAAGACTCGACTGAAGTCCTGCTTCCCCGCCAAAAGCGCAGCGACCTTTGCTCCCCATGTCATTGTGTTGTTGCTCATCGTGCATCTGTTGCTGGGCTTCCGGCGGCTGCGGGACGTGGACTATTACCGGGACGATCCGGTGGTCCTGCGTTTGTTGGGCTTACGTCGCCTGCCGGATGTGGCCACCCTCAGTCGCGCGCTGGCAAAAATGGGCCATTCAAGTATCGCAAAAGTGCGACACCTGTCTTCGACCCTGGTCATGCAAGCGCTCCAGCGTGAGCGCTTCCCCCGTCTGACTCTCGACTTCGACGGCTCGGTGATCTCCACCTGTGGTCATGCCGAAGGGACCGCCGTTGGCTATAATCCGAAAAAGAAGGGGGCGCGCAGCTACTACAACCTGTTCTGCACGGTGGCGCAAACCGGACAGTTTCTGGATGTCCTTCACCGGCCCGGCAACGTCCATGACAGCAAGGACGCCCATGCGTTCATGATGGACGCCTTCGATCGCGTGCGCGACGCCTTGGCGCCCACCGTGCTCGAGTCGCGACTGGACAGCGCCTTCTTCAGCCAAAACACGCTCACTCTCATGGACCTGTATGGCGTCGGATGCACGATCAGTGTCCCTTTCGAACGCTTTCCCGTACTCAAGGACCAGATCGAAGCGCGCCAGCGCTGGCGCTACCTCGATGAGCACTGCTCCTATTTCGAGAGTGACTGGAAACCGGAAAGCTGGCCGGCCTGCTACCGGTTTCTGTTTGTGCGCCGTGCGGTGCCGCGTCAGACCAAGCAAGCGCTGCAACTGGATCTGTTCGAACCCCGGCACATCGATCACGAGTACCGCGTTGTGGTTACCAACAAGATGAACTCGCCACGCAGCGTGCTCCTCTTCCACTATGGCCGCGGCGCCCAGGAAGGGATCTTCGCCGAGGCCAAGCAACAGGCCGGGCTGGATCTGATCCCCACCCGACGGTTGCTCGGCAACCAGATGGTTACTTTGTGTGCGATGATGGCCCACAATCTGGGACGCGAAATGCAGATGCTGGCGCAGCCGCGATCGAACTATTCGCGCGCCAAACGGCCGGCGGCGTGGACCTTCCAAACCTTGGACACGCTGCGTCATCGCTTCATTCAACGCGCCGGGCGCCTCACTCAGCCCAAGGGCGAGTTGACCCTGACCCTGAACTCCAATCCAAAAGTCGAGAAAGATCTGTTGCATTTCCTCGAAATCCTGAAGGAAGCCGCCTGATCACAACCACCGCTTCAAACAGATTTATGCAACGTTAGGGTATACAGTGTCTCCAGAGCTTCCGGAGGGCTTGGTGTTTGAGGGAGTCACGAGGACTCTGTCGGGTACACCGACGACCCCCCAAGCCGAAGCCGAGTACGCATTGTTTGCTACCGACGCCGACGGCGATGCGGCCACCCTCTTCTTTATTATCGAGGTACAGGAGATCGAGCCGTTAGTGCTGCCGATGGCGGAGGGCGGCAACCGCGAGTTGGAATATACGCTGGAGGGAGAGCTGCTCGAGGGCTGGAATTCGATGCGGTCACTCGGACGATTTCCGGCATCCCTGCTGGCCCCCATGCCCCAGCCGAGTACACATGGACAGCCACCGACGCCAACGGCGACGCGGCGGATCTGGTTTTCTCCCGGATGGTGGAAGAAGACGTAAATCCCGAGTTCACCGAAGAGGTGCAGAATCAGACCTGGATCCAGGACTCGGAGATTGCGGTGCTGGATTTGCCGGGTGCGGAGGGGGGTAACGGGCCCTATGCCTATTCGATATCTCCTGAGCTTCCGACAGGGCTGACCTTTTGGGCGGGCGACCAGACGATTTTGGGCACGCCCACGGAGGTCCAGGAACGGACCGTCTATGTGTACCGGGCGGTTGACGCCGACGGGGACGAGGTGGAACTGACTTTCTCACTGGCGGTGATTGAGGACCTTATGCCGAGTTTCGGCGAAGCGGTGCAGAACCAGACCTGGACAGGACTCGGAGATCGCGGCGCTTGATTTGCCGGGTGCGGAAGGGGGTAACGGGGCCATTACCTATTCGATTACTCCGGAACTTCCGGCGGGACTGGTCTTTCAGGCGGGCGACCAGACGGTTTTGGGAACCCCGACGGAGGCCCAGGAACGGACGCTCTACGCAGGATTCGTCGATCGGGACGCTGGAGCTTCCGGTTGCGGAAGGGGGCAACGGCGTTCTGGTGTATACGCTGTCTCCGGAGCTACCTGACGGTCTGATGTTCGAGGGTCCGCGCCAGCGGATCCGGGGCACGCCGACGGTGCCGATGGATCAGACGACCTTTACCTACACGGCTACGGACGACGATGGCGACAGGGCTGAGCTGACCTTCTCGCTGACGGTGATTGAAGACCTGATGCCGAGCTTCTCTGGAGAGGTGAGGGATCAGACCTGGACGCAGAATTCGGAGATCGAGCCGATCGTGCTGCCGGAAGCATCGGGCGGTAACGGTGCGTTGCGGTATACGCTGACGCCGGAGTTGCCGGCGGGGGTTTCGCTGGACGAGGGGTCGCGGACGATATCTGGTACGCAGACTACGCCCCACGAGCGCACCCGCTACGTGTATCGGGCGATTGACGAGGACGGGGACGTCGCCGGAGTTGCCTTCTCGCTGGCAGTTGCGGAGGACCTGACTCCGGAGTTCACCGAAAGCGTGGAGGACCGGAACTACATCACCGATGTCGCGATTGCCGCTTGGGTGCTGCCGAAAGCCACCAGCGGCAACGGCGCCTTGGTTTACACGCTGACGCCTGAGTTGCCGGTGGGGCTGTCGTTCGATCCCCTTCGCGAAAGATTACGGGAACCCCGACCGTTGCCCAGGAGCGCACGGAATACACCTATACCGCGACGGACGCCGACGGAGACACAGGTTCGTTGACCTTCGGGCTGACGATTACCCTGGCGAAGCCGACGGCGCTGGATCTTCTTCCCTCTCTCGAATTGCTCGCCGGCGGTAAGGCGGTCAGCGTCAATGTGGACGGACTGTTCAGCGGTCAGGAACTGGTCTACCAGTTCGAGTCGAGCGACAGCGAGGTTGCCTCGGTGCAGTCCGAGGGGGCTTCTTCGGAGGTGACCCCGAAGCGTGAAGGTTCGGCCGTGGTGACGGTGACGGCAACCAATTCCAGCGGTTCGGCGGATATCCGGTTTTCCGTCACTGTAAGCACCGCCCCGGAAGAGCGCGCCGTGCTCAATGACGTCCTCGCCGGTCTGGCGCGCGCACGGCTGAGCAGTCTGACCGGGGTGATCGGCCGCCGCTTCGAGGCCGGAGCGGCCTCACCCATGAGCGCTACCCAGGCCTCCAGGTACGAGGCTCGCCGCGGGGCTCAGTGGTTCGATCTGGACGCGGTTCTGGGTGGCCCCGGCGAATATGGCAGCTTTGGCGGTCCCGGGGATTCCCACCGGAAGCCGACATCCATGCTGTGGGGCCGAACCTTTGCGGTGGCGCTCGGCAGCGGTGAGAGTGGGAAGGGCGGCGATTGGACCGGTGCAATGAGTGACCAATCCATGTCTGAGGGGTCATCCAAGATGCGCTGGAGCCTGTGGGGTGCAGGAGACCAACAGAGTTTCAGCGGGGGCGAGTCCAACCAGTACGAGGGTGACCTGCGCTCGGTATATCTGGGTCTGGACGGCGAATTCGGAAAGAGCTGGCTGGGTGGCAGCCGCTGGCTGACCGGGGTCTCGGTGGCAAGCAGCAGCGGTGAGGCGGAGTACGATTTCACCGATTCCGACATGAGTGGCAGCGGTATCTTCAAGACGAGTCTGACGAGCGTCTATCCGTACATGCGGGGTGCGCTTTCCTCCGGCTTGGAGCTGTGGTCCATCCTCGGGGTAGGCTCTGGTGAGGTGACTAACGAACGCGCCCACCTGGAGGGGACAACCGACGAAGGCGACCTCACCATGGGGCTGCTGGCGTTGGGTATGCGCAAGCCATTGACGGGCACGCAGACTCGATTGACGCTGTTGGGAGATACTGCGCAGGAGTGGCTTTCCGCCAACGGCACCGGTTCGCTGTCCTATGATCCGGTGTCGTCAGTGCAGCGCGCTCGCATGGGTGTGGAGCTGGCCCGCCGCATGGGGGGCGGTCTGGAACCGTTCGGCGAGCTGAGCGGCCGTTACGACGGCGGCGACGGGGACGCAGGATCCGGCGTCGAGGTGGCGGCCGGTTCGCGCTACCGCAGCGCCCGCCTCGACATTGAGGCGCGGGGCCGCATGCTGGCCATGCACTCGGCCTCGGGCTACAAGGAAACCGGCTTCGGAGCGCGCATTCGGGTGCGGTCGCACGCGGAAGGCACCGGGATGTCGATGTCGCTGTCGCCGCGCTGGGGCAGGGCCGAAGGAAGCGGCTCCTTGTGGAGGGATCAGGCCCTTCAACTGAGGAACGGGGCAGCTGGCGCTTCCAGGCTTCGAACTCCGACGCTTGGTGGCGGTATCGGTTATGGCCTCGCTGCAGCGCGGGGTGTAATGACCCCGGCGCTGGAGATGGACCGCAACGATTATGGCCGCACGCGGCTGCGGCTGGCGCTGGGTTTCCAGCTCCGGCTTTGATGCGAGCCTTCGACATGCATGGTGCGATGCTGGACCTCGGCATCAGCCGGGCGGAAGGCCGCGGGTCCGACCCGGAGCACGAGATCAGCATGAGCTGACCGGCCTTTCAGTCGAATCGAAACCGGCGCGGAAGTGATTCCGCGCGGGTTTTTCAGTATGATTCCCGGTCTCGTCGAACGTCTTCAGCCGGCTCCGACCTTCTCGGAATGGATTTATCGAGGATCCAGGATGCGGCAAGTGAGTTGGGTCTGACATTTCCCGGGGGTACCGCCGCCGAAAGTATCTGCGTGCCAGGCAGTATGGACGACCGGTTGCCAATAGCGCGTCCCAGCAAAGGAGGTTCCATTGATTGATCGAGAGCACATTCTTTACCTGCCCCGGGCCGCAGGAATGCTCGCCTGCTGCCTGATCGCTTTTACCGCAGTCGCCGCCGGTGCCCGAGGCAGTCGGGTTGCCGAGATTCCCAACGGAGGCGAAAACGGCTGCGCCAACTGCCACGTGAACCCGGCCGGCGGGGGCGCCCGCAATACCTTCGGCGAGATGCTCGAGGAGGGCTTCCTCACGGAGGCCGGCTTTTCCGGTTCAGTCATCTGGAGCCCCGAGCTCGCCGGGCTCGACGCCGACGAAGACGGCTTCACCAATGGCGAAGAGCTCGGAGATTCGGAGGGGACCTGGACTTCCGGCGACAATCCTCCGGGAGACCCGGAATCCGTAACCAATCCCGGTGACCCTGACAGCCACCCACCAGAACCGGAGGCGACTGCAGTCGCGATGTCGACGTGGGGCCGGATCAAGGGCATCCTGCAGCTGATTCGGTAGAATGGCGTCCTCCCGCCTCGAACGCGGTTGAAACCCTTCCTGTTTCGGGGAGAGGCCTCGAACATCCAGCGGCCCGAAACGCCTTGACAGCCGAGATGCAGGCCGCGATCCTCCTGCCTTCTGGCAAGGCGGGAACAGCACCGACTCGAACTCCTTCATCCGGCCCTCGGCCTGTTTTCGCTGAACGGCGAATTCCTTCTGCCTGCCGGTAATGGAGAAACGCGGATGAGCAAGACAATCCTGCTGATCGGAGCATTCGACACCAAGGGAACGGACTACGATTTCGTCCGCTCCGAGATTACCGGACGGGGGCACTCCGTACTGACGGTGAACTGCGGCGTGCTCGGGAGCACCGATCTGTTCCCCGTCGATGTCGAGGCCTCCGAGGTCGCCCGTGCCGGGGGGGGCAGCCTCGTGGAGCTGCGCGCAAGCCAGGACCGCGGCGCGGCGATGAAGGTCATGGCCGCAGGGGCCGGAGTCATCGCCGCAAGACTGCATGCGGAGGGCCGCTTCGACGGCGTCATCGGGTTGGGAGGGAGCGGCGGCAGCACGGTGGTCACCTCGGCAATGCGCGCCCTGCCGCTCGGTGTCCCCAAGCTCTGCGTCTCGACCGTGGCTTCGGGGGACACGTCGGCGTACGTCGGGCTCAAGGACGTAACCCTGATGCCGTCGGTCGTAGACGTCGCCGGGCTCAACCGCGTCTCGCGGATCATTTATGCGCGCGCCGCGGGAGCGATCTGCGGTATGGTCGAGGCGGAGCCGGAAACAGGAGGAGGCCGCGACAGGCCGGTGGTCGCCGCGTCGATGTTCGGCAACACCACCGAATGCGTCGAAGCGTGCGTCGAGGCGCTTTCCGACCACGGCTACGAGGTTCTGGTTTTCCACGCCACGGGAACCGGCGGGAAAACGATGGAAGCTCTCGTCGACGAGGGGCTCGTCGATGCCGTGCTCGACGTCACGACAACCGAATGGGCCGATACGGTATGCGGCGGGTTTTTCGACGCCGGTGAGGGTCGCCTGTCGGCCCCGGGCCGCCGCGGCATACCGCATCTGATCGTACCCGGATGTGTCGACATGGCCAACTTCCACGGCATCGAGACGGTGCCCCGACACTACCGGGATGCCGGCCGGACACTGTACGAGTGGAACCCATCGGTGACCTTGCTGCGCACGAATGTCGAGGAAAACCGGCGCATGGGGGCCGCCTTTGCAGAGAAGGCGAACCAGGCGCAGGGCCCGGTTGCCTTCCTGTTGCCATTGAAGGGAGTGTCGATTCTGGACGGAGAAGGGCAGCCGTTCTGCGATCGGGAGGCGGATTTCGCCATGTTCGAGGCGATCAGGTCCGGGCTCAGGGAGGACATCCCCGTTTACGAGATCGATTCAAACATCAACGACCCCGAATTCTCCGCTCGCGCCGTAGAGCTGATGCTCGAGTTGATATCGCGGAACCGGGATTGATACAGGGTATAGCAGCCGAAACGGCAGAAAGGGGCTCTTGCATCCTACACCTCTTTCCGGATGCGTCAGGATGCCCTTACCCGAGCTTGTGGGAGGTGGCCGGCCGAATCCGGCAGCAATGGTTCCGACATGGCGAAATCATAACCCGCCATTTTTCATGACATCTGTACCCCGCGGCGGCTCTTCAGGGGTCGTTGACTTCGGGAACACCGCCACGGGGATCAGGAAGTCCGGAGAGAATCCATGTCCAGAAAACTGACTTTCGTCCAGCCTGACGATGTCGAGACCCAGGTCTTCGACTGGGGCAGGCTATCCTGGCTGTCGGAGCCGAACGTCACCGCTGCCGAACGCTTCAGTGCCGGCGTCGTCAGGCTCGAGCCCGGCAAGGGGCACGAACGCCACAACCATCCGTACAGCGAGGAGATCCTCTACGTGATTTGCGGCACCGGCCTGCAGACGGTCGAGCTGCCCGAAGGCAAGGTGGAGGAAGAGATCGGCCCCGGAACCCTGGTCCACATCCCGACGGCGCTGTACCACTCGACCATCAACAGCGGCGAGGATACCTTGGAGATGATTGCCATCTACGCCCCCTTCGGGCCGGAGGCGGAGCTGCGCCGCCTGGATGGAGTGGCACTGGAACCCTCGCGGCGATTGCGACAGGAGTAAATGCAATGGCTTTCACGAGAGATAAAGTCCTGGCGCGCCTGCGAAAGCTGATCGATCAGGGGACGCCGATCCTCGGTGCGGGAGCCGGCACCGGAATCAGCGCCAAGTTCGAAGAGGCAGGCGGCGTCGACCTGATCATCATCTACAACTCCGGCCGCTTTCGCATGGCAGGCCGCGGTTCCCTAGCCGGCCTGATGCCGTACGGCGACGCCAACGCCATCGTCATGGATATGGCAGGAGAGGTGCTTACGATCGTCGAGGACACTCCGGTGCTTGCCGGGGTCTGCGGCACCGATCCGTTTCGTCGCATGGAGGTGTTCCTGAAACAGGTCGAGGAGGTCGGTTTCTCGGGGGTGCAGAATTTCCCGACGGTGGGGCTGTTCGACGGCATGATCCGCCGGAACCTCGAGGAGACCAACATGGGGTACGGTCTCGAGGTCGAGATGATCCGCCTGGCATCAGAGATGGGGATGCTGACCACGCCGTACGCCTTCGACCCCGGCGAGGGTGCACGGATGGCCGCGGCCGGGGCGGACATCGTCGTCGCTCACATGGGACTGACCACCAGTGGTTCGATCGGGGCCGAGACCTCGCTGAGCCTGGAGGAATCGGCAGAGCGGGTGCAGGCGATATGCGATGCCGCGCGGGAAGTGAATTCCGAGGTGATCGTCCTCTGCCACGGCGGACCGATCGCGATGCCGGCCGACGCCGAGTACGTCCTCAGCAACACCGACGGCGTCAACGGTTTCTACGGGGCCTCCAGCATGGAGCGGCTGCCGGTGGAAACCGCCATGGTCGAGCACATCCGCAAGTACAAGCAGATCGAATTCTGAGACCGCACCGGTCCGGTAACCGGGCAAAGCGATGCTGCCTCTCCGCAAGGTAGAGATCCGCCGGCTCTTCGAGCAGGCCGCTCGCGACTACCCACCCCGGTGCGAGATCTCCTTTCTGCTTCAGAACTTCGATGACCCCCGCAACGTCGGTTCGATGTTCCGCATCGCCGACGCGGTCGGGGCCAGCGAAATCGTCTGCACGGGAAAAACCCCCACCCCACCTCACGAAGAGATCGACCGCACCTCGAGGGGACACGACCGCCGCGTTCCCTGGCGCCGCATTCCGAGGATCGACGAGGCGACGAAGAAACTCAAGGCGGAGGGGCATCATCTGGTGGCTCTCGAGACGGCGCGGGAAACCTGTTGCTATCTCGACTATCCGTATGCCGAGCGCACCTGTCTGGTCCTCGGCAACGAAACTAAGGGAGTCCTGCCGGCGACCCTGGGGGACTGCGACGGCTCGGTTTTCGTCCCGATGTACGGAAAGGGGCCATCGATGAACGTCCACGTCGCCGCCGCCATCGTCGCCTACCAGGCGCGGATCGGATCCCGCTGATCAGCGGGCCGGACGAATCGGTTGGAGAGTGCTTGGGTTGACGGGCAGCTGCGAAGACCGGGTGAGGTTACAGCGGCATCCGGATTAGAAGAAGCACCCCAGGCCGGGGTTGATAGGTCATCCCGAGTACTGGTTCTCCAGGCGGCGGTACTCCTCGACCAGATCGTCGTAGACGGCCCGGGCAGCAGCGTCAGGCAGCAGCGTCGAACCAGGGACCGGTTTTGCAAACGGAGCGATTGTTCCCGGCCAGCTGCGCTCCGTCCCCACCTGCTTGAAGTGACCGTGAGCGGCGCGCAGCGCCGCCCCGAGAGCGGCGGAGTTGGTCGTCCGGAAGCGATGCACGGGGGCTCCGTGCACGTTGGAGAAGATGCGCAGGATTTCGGTGTTTGCCGATGCCCCTCCGGTCACCGAAAGCGAACGTACCGGCACCTTCATCCACTCGCAGTGAATCCGCGAGGATAGGGCCTGCGCCTCGATTACCGCCCTGACGTTTGCGTCGGCATCGGCGGGGTCGAGTCCCTTGCGAACCACCCCTGGCACGGTGACGCGGGGAACGATCTCGGAGTCGAAGTAGGGAAGCATGAAGGCGCCTCCGTTCCCCGCTCCGGTGCGCCGCAGGGCGGCGGTGAACATCTCCCAGTCGAGGCCGTGCTCGTCCCTGACGGCCTCCCTTGCCAGGCTGCCGTTCATGAAACAGACGAGGGCCATGTAGTTGCGCCCGTCGGGAGATGCGAAGACCGCCCCCTCTCCCGAAGTGGAAACCCGCGGTTCCCCCATGCAGGCAAACAGCGTGTCCGAGGTGCCGAGACTCAGCGCCACCTGCCCCGGCTCGACCAGCCCCAGGCCGATCAGACTGCTGGGGTTGTCCCCCGAAAAAGGCAGCACCTGGCATCCGGGAGCGAAGCCGTAGCGGCCGGCGAACCGGGGACTGATGGCGCCGGCAGGGCGGTCGGAGGGGGCGACTGGCAGGAGCTTGGCAGACAACCCGGGTGCGGTCGCGGCCATCGCCTCGGGGCTCCACCTGCGCGTTCGGATCTCCATGAGGTTGGTGCCGCTGCCGTCGCCGGGATCGACTCCGATCAGCCGTCCCGCAAGGAGACTGGCGATGAACGAGCTGACCAGGCAGACCGTTGCGGTTGCCCTGTAGCCTTCGGGGTCGGTCTGGAAGAACTTGCGAATCTGGGGGCCGCTGAAGCGCTCGAATGCGGCGTTGCCGGTCAGCTCCAGGAGCCATTCCCGGCCTCCCACGCCAGCCTCGATCTCCCGGCACTGAGCCGCGGTCGACGAGTCCATCC
>CBDCXV010000006.1:0-34581 GCA_965223905.1 Candidatus Latescibacterota bacterium | reverse complement strand
CACTGGCGCAAGAACCCCGACCCCGTGCAGACCGAAGGCCCGTTCGACTCGCACAACATCGCCTTCCGCGACCCGTGGAACGGCCGCTACGTCATGTACACCCGGGGCATTCGCCGCGACGGCGAGCTCGGCCACGGCGCCACCCGCGCTTTCAAGGAAGGCGTGCGCTGGATCCGCGGCGCCACCTCCGACGACTTCGTCCACTGGAGTCGGCTGCAAGCGATCGACACGGGCGCCGCGCCGCTGGAGCACCTGTACACCAATTCCTGCGTTCCCTACGAGCGTTCCCGCGGCCTCTACCTGATGTTCCCCTCGCGCTTTGTCGACAGCCGCAGCCCCACGCCCGGCTGGCCGTACCCCGGGATCAACGACGCCGTGCTGATGAGCAGCCGCGACGGCCTCCGCTTCGACCGCCTCTTCCCCGAAGCCTTCGTGCGCCCGGGCCCCGACCCCGGCAACTGGCACGACCGCAGCGTCTACGTCATGCGCGGCCTGCTGCGCACCGGACCGGCGGAATTGTCGCTCTACATGACCGAGCACTGGCGCATGCCGACCTCCTGCGTCCGCCGCCTGACGCTGCGCCTCGACGGCTTCGCTTCGGTGCAGGCGCCCTACAGCGGCGGCCAGTTCACCACCAGGCCCCTGATCTTCAGCGGCGATCAGCTGCGGCTCAACATGTCCACCTCCGCGGCCGGCAGCATCCGCGTCGAGGTCCAGGACGAAACCGCCAGGCCCTTCCCAGGGCTGTCGCTGGCGGATTCGGCGGAGCTATTTCAGGACCAGACGGACCTGGCGGTGCAGTGGAAATCGGGGGCCGGGGTGGGTCCCCTGGCCGGGAGGCCGGTGCGTCTGCGGTTTGTCATGTACGACGCCGACCTGTACGCGCTTCGCTTCTGCGGCAGAGACGAAGAGTGATCCGCGCCCGAGTCTCGAGGATGAAACCGTCAGGCAGCGAAGCGAGCCGGAGAAGCGAGGGCCCGGTCTCCCTCACGGACGCCATTTCCACAAAGGGCTACACCTCTAGCAGGGCTACCCTTAAGCAGTAACTCAACAGGAGCAATCAGATGATCATAATTTCAAGGGGTGGATAGGTATTCTTCTTTGTGTATGCTGCCATACGGAAAGAGCACGTAATTCCTTTGCTCAGGTCCGCATGTTTCCGAAGGCAAGCAGTCCCGCAAGAAAGGTGTCCGCCTGGATGCTCTTTCGAACTTTTTTCCAGCCCTCGAATGCCTGTTGCGCCTGTTCCAGCAAATCGAGCACCTCCCGCCTTGTGAATCTACGCGCAGTGTCGTAATCCGCTTCGTGCCGGGCCTGTTGAAGGTCGACAAATGCCGTACCGACCCTTACGATTTCCGGCTGGAGAGTCACTCCGTTCAGGCCCGGGCGGAGTTTTGGCGAGAGGTCGTTCTTCGAGAACTGCTGAGCCACCTTTTTCATGTCACTGTGGACGAATGCCCGTGCAAGACAGGAGCGGAGAGAACCCCGATCTCTACCCGGAAACATACGGCCCGTTGATTCATCGACCAGCATGTGAAAGAGAGCGTAGTACGAAGCCGATATGGCGCGGCGCAAACTCGCCTGCGAAGGCCGCTTAGGCTCTCTGACGGCCAGGTGTTGGGCCTGTCGTAGCAGATCTGAATGGAGACTCATGATACTTATACGGTCTCAGAGGAGCCCCGGAAGCGAACATAGACCCAGGACAGGTCGTCCGTCTGACGGCGTACCGTATCCCGAACGATGTCCCGCAGCTGGGCCCGCGTCGCGAAATCGACATCTTCATTCTTCAGTATAACCCATACCCACACGGAGGGTTCTTCCGTCGCGTCCGGACCCGTTTCTACCTGCCAGGAAGTTACCGGGGTCGGAAGCTCCCGCAGGTTTTGCAGGGCCGACTCGATAGTTGTTGCAGAGGGTTCCATTTCAGCCTCCCCCAAGAGGTCCATGGTAGAGAATTCAACCGGAATAAAAAAACGAGAGCAGGCACCCGCAACCCAGCGAAGGGATCTCTGGAATTCGGTAAGGATGTGGTACGAGGAGCACTCTCGGTGAATGGGTAAAGTGAAGGCAAATTTGTAGTCGATCTTTATCCCGAGCAGTAATGCCCCACACGGCCTTCACATGTAGGTGATGACGTTCCCCGTGCCCCCGGCGATCGCGTCGACCACCGCCCAGAACCCGGCCACGCTCACCTCTCCGAGGATCATGCCGAGGAAGAGCGGCTTGAAGAACTGGTAGACCCGTATCCCGCCATACCCCAGGATGACCGCCTTGAGGCCCCAGGCGAGGAAGGCGGGGAACCAGATCTCGCTGGTGAGCCAGCCGACGGCGACGGTGAACCCCAGCGGATGAAGTGGCCACCAGAACCAGCGCTTCTGCGCCAGGAGCAGGAGCCCTTCCACGGTCCCGCCGATGCCGGTGAACACCCAGCCGCGGAGGTCGGGTGCGGTCGGGTTGTGCATCCACGACAGCAGGTAGTTCCAGCTGTAGGCGAACCCGGGATAGGTGCCGAGGTTGTTGCCGCCGTAGGTGTAGCCCATGCGCAGGTTCATCCAGGTTGCCGCGGCCAGACTGCATATGAGAGCCAGCAGCATGGCCCACAGCAGCCGTCTCTTCGATCCGGGGACGCTCTCGGCCAGCTTGAGGGCGTTGGCGCAGGCGAGCATCGGAAACAGCCGCATCTCCGCCTGCCAGGCCATCGTGAACCCGAGCGCCACCATCCCCTTGGCGCCGAGAATGGAGGTGCCCATTCCCGATATGACGAAGTACGGGGCGATCAGGGGAGGGCGCGCCGTCGGCACCCCGCTGGCGGCGACGACGCGGGTGACGAAGAGGTAGTAGATGAGGCAGACGCCGAAGAAGAGCGGCAGGACGACCAGCGGAATGCCCGACCGCCAGAGCCAGGCGCAGACGAAGATCCCCGAGCCGATCGCGCCGAAGAAGGCCAGCCTGTAGGGCATAAGCTCTTCGCTGTCGTCCACTCCCTGCGAGGGCCGCCAGGCCTTGACGACGACGTCGCGCAGGTGGCGGCGGGCGATCCACAGGCCGTAGAGGACGAAGACGATGACGGCCCCGGCGGCCTGGTGGGAGAAGTCCGCGGTCTGCGAGTACTCGAAATAGCTGAGCCGCTCGCTGCTGGCGATGCCGACACGGCGGAAGAGCCCGCCCTGCAGCTTGAGCACGAGGTAGAAGAACCAGATGCTGAAGGAGATGTCGAGGTCGACGAGGTAGAAGAAGCCGAGCCAGGCGTAGCTCAGGGCGATTCCTTCGCCCCAGGCATCGATACTTCGAAACCAGTTCACCCAGCCGAGGTAGAAGGGGAACTCCGGTATGCTCGGGTAGTAGTGGTTCAGCCCGGTGAGGCTGAAAAGCGTGAAGGGGATGGCGAAACCCAGCCACATCCCCCTCTTCCTGAAGAAGGGCAGGATGCGGCCGCCGGGTGAGTCGGCCCCGTCGAGCATGCGCGCCGGCAGCTGCACCATCGGATAGCTGAGGCGCTCGTGCCGCGACCACTGCCGGTGCATGATCGCGGCCATGCAGAACATCATGAAGCTCAGCGCGAGGTAGAAGGCGAACCAGTGGCCGAGCGGCTCGATCCAGGCTCCCCAGGGGATCGACTCGCCGCGGGGCAGGCCTTCGTAGAGATGGAAGATCGCGTAGCGGTCCTGGGGAACCATCCAGTCGGGGATGTAGGGGTGGTAGATCGAGGCGAACTCGTTCTCCGCGGTGGCCATGTAGTACGGCCCGGTGATTATGACGATGAGGAAGTTGAGGAAGTTGTAGGTCGGCGCGGTCACCGCCATCATCAGCATGGCGTAGACGAGGACGAAATCCCCCCGGCCGAGGGAGAAGCATCTCCCGACCAGGCCGAGCAGGACGTTGACGGCGAAGACGAGGAGGAAGAAGAAGAAGATGGCCCCCGGCGAGGAGCTGTTGATCCCCATGGCCGAGGCCTGGAGCACGAAGACGACGTACGGCGCGCACAGGCTCACCGCGACCGAGAACACGGTCCCGACGATGAACCCCTTGGCAGTGAAGGGCGACCTGGGTCGCGGCAACGGAGACGGACGGTGCGGGTTTGCGGGGTCAGCCCAGCTCGACGGTGTCGGTGCGGCCGATTTCCATCCCCGGCGGCTGTGGTGTGAGTGCGCGGCTCACGGCAGTTCGAGTTCGGCGAAGTACACGTCATCCGCCTCCAGCAGGGAGGCGGCGTTGTCGGGATGCGGCCGGACCCGCGACGGGAGGGGCAGCACCCCCATGTGATATGCGTGCTGAGAGTGGTAACTCAAGCAGACTCGGCCTTCGGGGTCCAGGATCATGCCGGGATAGGAGCAATCGCCGGTAGCGGGAATGCGCAGGACGGGTTCGAGCTCTTCGCGTCGGACCCGCCAGATGCCCAGGCTGGCGGACTTGAACGGAAAGGTGACGTCCCCTTCGACGGAAGGCATGTTGCGGCCGGCGACGTAGAGCTCTCCTTCGCAGTGCAGGAAAACGGGCGCATGCACCATCGGCGACAGCTCGGTAGCCTGCCACTCGGTGTAGGGCGGCTGCGCCGAGCAGAAGCAGCTGCCGAAGTGCTTGACCACGCTGCGCGAGACGATCCAGGCTTCGCCATCGTCCCGCCAGTAAATGTCGCTTTCGTTCAGCCCGTACTCCTCGCCAACCCGGGCGATGACCTCCCACTCGAGCAGGTCGTCGCTCACTGCCAGGTCGAGCTGGTGCGGCATGCCCTCGCGGTCCCACTCCCCGGCAAGGTTCTGGATCAGTCCGTAGTAGCGATCGTCGTGTCGCCGGACGCGCCAGAGCCAATTTCCGGAGGAGAGGATGGGAGCGGGTTTCTCCCAATCGTGTCCGTCACCCGAAAAGGTGATGTATTGCTGCAGTTCCCGGGCCTCGTAGCCGCGTGTCCAGCTCGGGAAGTACAGGGCCATCCGGTCCTCGCTCACCGGCAGAAGCTTGGGGTCGCGATTGTCGCCGGGCGTGTGAATCTGCGCGACTTCGCGAAATCGGGTGCGGTCGCAGGACACTGAAAGGGTCGCGGCGCCATCCATGGATACGTGGCCCGCGCCCTTGCGGTACGCTACCCAGTAGCATCCCTGCCAGTACTGAAGATCGGTGAAGGCGTTGTGATTTCCGTCACGCACGACGGTGGCCTGTCGCAGAATCCTCGCCATCTCATTCTCCTCGGGGCACAAAGCCGGCACAGTCGGGCAGGCAATTCGCCGAAGCTGCGGCCTGTGAGGGCTCGGACCTGCCGTGGGTTTCAGGTCCTTGACCGGGTCTCCGGTGTTCCACAGTGTCGCGCACAAACTACCCCAAGCGCGGTTACATGGCACGTAAAGCAGGAGAGGACGACCTTGAAAGCACGCCAGCCCCGCAGCAGACGGACCAGCCGAAACGTATGTCGGAGCATCCGGGGACTCGAGCGTCCCGCGCGGCTCCCGGCGTCGAACGGGAAACGGGCGCCGGGCCATCCGGTGGAGGGGGCATAGATACATGGAGAGTCTGTCCGAATCCGGGACCGCGCTGCCGCCGGCCTTCGTCGAGCGCCTGACCGGAATCGGGTCGCATGCCGGGGTCGAGGTCGACTGGTCGGCCTTCGAGCAGGAGCGGGCCACCGCCTTCCGCTGCAACAGCCTGAAAACGGACGCCGGCTCGCTGCGGGCGGAGCTGGAGTCCTCGGGGTTCGCGCTGCGTCCCGTGCCCGGGATCGACGGCGCCTTCGCGGTCGGCGGAGAGCAGCGGCGCGCCCTGACCGAGACGCGGGCCAACGCCGAGGGCCGGCTGTTCATTCAGAACCCCTCGAGCATGATCCCAGCCCTGGTGCTCGATCCGCAGCCGGGGGAAGAGGTGCTCGACCTCGCCGCGGCGCCAGGCGGCAAGACCTCCCACATCGCCGCTCTCATGGGAAACAGCGGCCGCATCGCCGCGGTGGAGTCGTCGCGGCCGCGCTTCTTCCGCCTGCGGAGCACCCTCGAGCAGCTCGGAGTGGAGAACGCCGACACCTATCTCAGGGACGGGGCCGGCGTCTGGAGGGTGCGGCCGGAGCATTTCGACCGCGTCCTCCTCGACGCCCCCTGCACCGGGGAGGGCCGCTTCACGACAACGGACCCCCGGCCGTTGGCGCGCTGGAGCGAGAGGAAGATCCGGGAGATGGGCCGCCGGCAGAGGCGGCTGCTGTACTCCGCGGTCCGGGCCCTGAGGCCGGGCGGTCTGCTCGTCTACTGCACCTGCACCTTCGCCCCGGAAGAGAACGAGCTCGTCGTCGAGTGGGCCCTGCGGCGCTTCGGCTGCCTGCGCCTGGAGGGGATCGAGCTTGCGCTGGCCTCCGGGTCCGCGGGAATCACGCGCTGGCGCAAGAAGGAGCTGGACCCGGGCCTGAAGCGGGCCCTGCGGATCTGGCCCGACGGCGTCATGGAGGGGTTCTTCGTCGCCCGCCTGCGCAAGGCGGAAGGTGCCGAGGCTCAGTCAAACAGGAGCGAGAGCCCGGCGTCAGCGGAACGCCCGGGGGCCGGCTCGAAGAAGCGGTCGCCGAAGGCGTTGGGCACCACCGAGCCGCTGTAGGCGGCGTCGAGGAGATTGCCGGCGCCGGCGAACAGCTCCAGGGGGCGAGGCCACCGCGACCGCAGCGCGAGGCGGAGGTCGAGGGTGGTGAAGGCGAGGTTGACGTAGTCGCCCCGAGGCTTGTCGACTCCCGGGGGCGGCCCGTTGAAATCGTTGGCGAAGTACTCCCCTACCCGGCGCAGCTCGAGCCGGCCCGTGAATGCGGAGAGGCGGTACTCCAGCTGCGACCAGAGCTGGTGGCGCGGCGTGCCCGGCACCTGGTTGCCGGCGAGCTGCACCGGTTTCCCGTCTCTCTCGACGGCGAACTCCTCGAAGGTGAAGTCGCCGAACGAGTAGCTCAGCGAAAGCCTCCACCGCGGCCGCGGCGCCCAGGAGACCCGCGTCTCCAGGCCGCGGTTGCCCGTGCGTCCGGCGTTGCGGTAGAAGATCTCGTCGCTGCCGGCGAGCTGATACGGGATCAGCATGTCGTCGAGGGTGAAGCGGAAGAGCGCCAGGGAGTACTCCAGTGCCGGCCGGGTCCACGCTCCCCTGAGCCCGGCCTCCAGGCTGCGCAGCAGCTCCGGGTCGAGGTCGGGGTTGAAGCCGCCGGCCCCACCGGGGCGGTTGTTCAGCTCGACGGTGGTCGGGGTCTGGAAGGCGGTGGCGTAGTTGGCGAAGGCGGTGACCTGCTCCCGGGGGGCGAAGGCGACCCCGATGGCGGGGCTGAACCGGCTCATGGTGCGCTCCCCGCTGTCGTCGCTGCCGTCGGCGAGGTGGCGGTCCCCGGCTTCGAACCGGTAGCGGTCGAAACGGCCGCCTGCCGACAGGGTCAAGCGCGGAGACAGCTTGAGGTCGAAGGCGGCGAACGGTCCGAGGCCGGTCACCTGCTCGTCCTGCAGCAGCGAGCGCTCTCCGTAGACGACGGCGTCGAGCACCTCGGAGGCAGGCAGGGCGTCGATCCGCTCCTCCGGCAACCCCTCGTTGGCGAACTCGGCGCGCTCGTCCCACTGGCCTTCGATGTCGACCCCTGCCGTCAGGCGCGCCTCCCTGCCGGCCAGGCGCAGGGGCCGGGTGAAGGTCGAGCGCACCCCGCCGCCGCGGCGGTCGAGCTCGATGATGCGGCCGGGAATCGGGTTGTCGAGGGAGCGCGCCAGACCGTAGAGGGTGAGCTGCAGATGGCTGCGGCCGCGGGCCGCGGTCAGCGTCAACCCCCCCTGTCCCTGGCGCAACCGCTTCGAGGCGCCCTGGGAGCGCACGAAGAAGCGGGCGCTGCGCGGGTCGCTGTCCGCGGCCTCGCGGGACAGGGAGCTCGGATTCAGCAGGTAGGGGGCGTCGACGAAATTGAACACCGAGGTTACCGCAACCGACCCGGAGACCGGGTGGGTGCCGGCGAAATTGAAGCGCCGCCAGAGGCCGCTTGCGTGATCGCGGTACCCTTCCCGCTCGAGCTGGCCGGCGCTGAGAAGGAGAGCGTGCCCGGAGCGCGAGAAATCAGCGGACGCCCGCACCTGTCTCATGCCGTCCGAGCCGACGATCACCGCCGGCTCGAAACCGGCCGCGGCAGCCGCGGGGCGGGTGCGGAAATGGATGACGCCTCCGGCGGCGTTGCCGTAGAGCCAGGAGCTCGGCCCGCGCAGCACCTCGGCCTCCCCGATGGCGTGGAGGTCGAGGTTGTTGAGCTGCGACTGGCCGTCCGGCATGGTCAGGGGCACGTCGTCCAACAGGACGCGGATGCCGCGCACGCCGAAGCTGGCGCGGCTGCCGATGCCGCGGATCGAGACGCGGTCCCCCTGCGACAGGTTGCCGCGGTCGCTCACGGCGACTCCGGGAAGCTGCCGCAGGGCTTCGTCGAGGGAGACCCCGGGTTCTCCGCGAAAGGAGCCGGCGCCGAGCCGGTCGACGCTGAACGGGACCTCCTGCAGCGGCGACGGCACCCGGGTGGCGGTGACTTCCACCGCGGGCAACTGCAAGGGGGTTGCCGACTCGGCGGCCGTGGTGTCGGGCGGGACCTCGCCCGCGGCGGAGAGGGCGGCAGGGAGAAACAGCCCCGCGGCCAGGAGCGGCCGCAGCCGGCCCGCGAGCGCCTGCGTCACCCCTGCGGCCGTTTCATCGGCATGGCGAAACGGCGCTCGTCGTAGGTGCCCATCACGTACTCGGCGTGGGTGGGGTGGATGTCGTCGACCAGGTCGACCCCGTGGCGGCCGGCTCCGTGCAGGTCGGTGACCTGATCGAGGAGCTCGAGGGGCAGCTGTTTCGCCTCCACCTCGATGCGGTCCTCGAAAACGGAGTAGATCGCGTAGTCCCCCGGGTAGGAAGCGGTGCCCGAAACCGTGAAGTGAAAGATCGACTGCCGGCACACCAGCCCGGTGACGTGAAGGTGGCCGCTGAGCACGGCGATGACGCTGTCGGCGTGTTCCTCGACGAGATCGAGGATTTCCGGCTCGCGCGTCATCCAGGACTCGATTCTCAGCGACCGGGCCAGCAGCGCGGGGTCCCGCATCGGCACCAGCGGCACGTGGCAGCAGAGGATCTTGGGAACGCCGCGATGCGCCTCGAGGGTGTCGCGCAGCCAGCGCTCGCGGCGCGCGTACACCTCCGGGCCGCAGGTGCTGGAGCCGGAGTTGTCGAGCATCAGGAACAGCAGGTCCCCGTGCCTGTGAGCGTGGCTCGTGGCCGCGACCCCGAACGCCTGCCGGAAGAGGGCGGAGTACTCCGGGTCCCCTTCGCGGGCGTTGGTTTCGTGGTTGCCCGGCACCGCCAGCAGCGGCTGGGACATCTCCCCGGTCAGGGCGTTGAAGGCTTCGTAGTCCTCCCGCGCGTTGTCCGGAGTGCCGCCGTTGATGGCGTCCCCGATGCAGAGGACGAGGTCGATGCCGGCGAGGCTGCCGGCGGCGAGCTCGGAGGTGAGCCAGCGGGCGCGCTCGACAGCGCGGACGAACGGGGCCCGCGCCGGGTCGGCGGTGACGTGCAGGTCGCTCATCTGCAGGAACCGGAACAGCGGTTGCTGAGGGTTTTCGGAAGGGTTCAAGGGATTGTCCTGGTAAGTGGTGATGGAAAAGCCAATTCTACCGCGAACCCGGAGGCAGGGGCAAGGGAATCGATCCGTCTCTGCAGCCTGCGGGGGGCGGCCATGCTCCTGATGCAGGTCGAACTATGGCCGTCAGGAACCACCCCAGTACGACCGGACCTTGCTGGAATTCGATGTTCATGATGCAAGGTCAGCGCGGGCTCGCTCGATCCTTGTCGGTAAAATATCCTCTGCTCGGGTAACACCTGGCACCGCCTCGGGTGTTCAATCTGTTGCACACCTCGGGGAATGGATGGACCTGGATGAGCTCTGCCGCCGCTACGGGCCTAGGGTCATACGCGATGCCGGCAGATACCGCACGACAAAGAGGAGGGGCGCGACGCCGCCCATGATGTCTTCGTGCAGGTGTTGATGAAACAGAAACGCCTGCGGGCGGCCCCCGGGAGACCTTCCGCAAGATGGCGGGCGGCTCCGAGCTTCTGCAGACCGGGGTGCTGGCCGGCGACTTTCGCTTCCACCGGTTCACCTTGAAAAAAACCTCGCCCACCCTGATTGGGGGGGCTTCATAATTTCCGGGGAGTTGTGCTCATGTACCTGGTGTGTGCCCTGCTGTCCGTCGTTGCCGCGGCGGTTCTGTCCCTGCCGGCGGAAGCGGCCGAGGTGCGCCGCCTGCTGCTGGCCGCGGGGGCCAACAACGGCGGCGTCGATCGCGAGCTGCTGCGCTATGCCGTCTCGGACGCGGAAAACTTCGTCGACGTGTTGGAGGAGATGGGGGGCCTGGATCCGGCCGACGTGCTGTTGCTGCGCAATCCCGACCTCGCTGCATTCGAGAAAGGTCTGGCCGAGTTGGAGCGGCGGGTGCAGGCGGCCGGCCGGCGGGGGGACCGGCTGGAGGTGCTGCTCTACTACTCCGGCCACGCCGACGAAGAGGGGCTGCTTCTCGCCGGGGACCGCCTGGGCTATCCGCTTCTGCGCCGCGCCCTGGAGACGGCCCGTGCCGACGTGCACATCGCCGTGCTCGACGCCTGTGCCTCCGGGGCCATAACCCGCGCCAAGGGGGGCAGGCGCCGTCCGCCCTTTCTCGTCGACGAGTCCTTCGACATGAAGGGGTACGCTTTCCTCACTTCGAGCTCGGCCGGCGAGGCGGCGCAGGAATCGGACCTGCTCCAGGCTTCCTTCTTTACCCACTTCCTCGTCTCCGGCCTGCGCGGCGCCGCAGATGGGGACGGCGATGGCCTGGTAACCCTCAACGAGGCCTACCAGTTCACCTTCAACGAGACGAGGTCCCAGACCACGGGGACCGCAGGGGGAATCCAGCATCCAGCCTACGAGGTGGAGATGCGCGGCACCGGCGGCGTGGTGATGACGGAGGTGCGCCGCAACGCCGCGGGTCTGTTGCTGGAGGAGGCCCTCGCAGGCCGTCTGTATATCCGCAATGCCCGGCAGCGCCTGGTCGTCGAGCTGAACAAATCCGCGGGGCGGGCGGTGGACCTGGGATTGGAGCCGGGGGCCTACGCCCTGTACCTGCAGACGGATGGAGCCGGCTGGCGCCTGGCCGAACGGGTCCTGGCGGAGGGTGAGTTCGCGGAGGTGAACGCCGGCCACTTTCAGGCACTGACTCCGGAGCAGACCGGCCTGCGCCGCGGTTCGAAGCGGGGCCTCACCCTGGGGATGAACGAGGACCGTCAGATCGAAGTCGTCACCGGAGAAGGCCGCACCCCTCTGACGATGGGGCTGCTGACCAATACCCAGGACGAGCCGTTCCGCGGCGTCCAGGTCGGCTGGATGGTCAGCCTTGCCCGCGAGCGCACCGGCAGCCAGGTCAGCTGGGTCGGAAACCTGGCGCTCGAGGAGGTCGTCGGCTGGCAGTCGACCTTCTGGGGCGTCAACTGGGCGGTGGGGCCCTTGCAGGGCGGGCAGGCAGGGCCGATCAACATCGCCTCGCAGGTGCGCGGCTGGCAGGTGGCGACAGGGACCAACGTCGCCGGCAGGATCCGCGGCGGCCAGTTCGCAGGCATGAATGTCGCCGGTGAGGTCACGGGCGTTCAGATCGGTCTCCTGAACGTGGCGAGCCAGGTCAAGGGGTGGCAGGTGGGCGTGACCAACCTCTCCGGCCGTATCGACGGCGGCCTGCCCATAGGGTTGGTCAACTACTCGCACAGCGGGGTCTTCAGCTTCAGCACCTGGCGCGACGAGGTCGGCTTCAACCTGTTCACCCTCGCCTCCGGCGGCCGTTTGTATCACACCTCCTTCACCACCGGCTTTGCCGACGAGGGTGGCCGGCGGCTCTGGGCCATCGGTCCGGGGGTCGGGGTCCGGAAGAGCGGGCGGAGGTTCTCCTTCGGCCTCGACGTGCATGGCTACCGGATCAGCCGCGACCTCGAAGAGGATTACGACGCCTTCATCGACTTCTGGCCGCCCATCGAGGCGGGTGTCTACAGGGTTCCATCGGCAACTGACAACTACCTGTCGCGGATCAGGCTCGAGACCGGGGTGGTCCTTCCCAAGGGGAACTCCATTCCCGGCCGTCCGTCGCTGTTTGGCGGGGTTTCCCTGAACCAGTTGTGGACCGACGGCCATCCCCGGCTGATCGAGTCGGGGAACAGCTACGAGGAAGAGTTGGAAGAGGGAGTTTTCGCCTGGCCGGGGTGTTTCTTCGGCCTGCGCTACGGTCGCTGGTAAACCTGGGTACCCGGGGGCTCCTGCGGATTGCCGCCGCCCTGACCGAGGTTCGTTCCATGCATTCCCGGGTCAGGAGTGTCAGGCCCCCCGAGCCCGGCGGTACTAAAGTTTTTTGGGCCGACCCGGCAGTCCCGGAAGCGTCGAGGCCGGCAGGCCGCTGGCGGTCGGTTTGCCGCTCGGCGAGCTTACTCCAGGTCCGCCGGGAACATCGGCCCCTCCTTTCGATAAATTTCGTCCTCCGTATCAGCCCGATCACTGCCCCGCATCCCATCAGGACTGTGGCACGGATCCCGACATTCGCAAGACTCCAGCGCGCCGTTGCTCGCGCTCGCTCTCGTCGCTGCCGGCGGCTGCGGCACCAGCCTGGACGATCGCGGCATCTTCGACCTTTCGAGCGAATACCAGGTCGGGGGCGCACCTGCCGGGCTGGAAGAGGCCGTGGCTGTCGACAGCGTCTACTGGCGGCCCCTGACCGCGGCCTTCGACGCCACAGGCGAACTCGAAATCGACGGTCTCTACCGGATACAGTTCCGCAGCACGGCGGAACGAGCGGTGGAGCTGCGTTACGATCTGCGCTTCCTCGACGACCAGGGGTTCCTCCTCGACAACTTCATCCCCTTCGGCCTGCCGGTGGTTCTGCAGGCTCGGGAGGCGAAGGTGGAAATCGGGGAGTTCGTCATCCGCTCGGGTGACATACGCAGCATATACGACGTCGTCACCATGCGCATCGTCGCCCGCATTGACACCGCTGGCGTTCTCGGAAGCGTTGAAAAACAATAAGTGAGTGTGACGCCAGGGAGCGGAATCGCCCTTGGCAAGCCTATCGTGTGATCTTGACGCGGCCCCAGCTGGCGGTCCGGACCGCGCTGTCCCCGCCGGCACGATAGAGCGTCACCGAGCCATCCGAGGTCGTCAGCGTCAGGCGGTCCTCTTCGACGCTGAAGCGGGCGGCCACGGAATCGTCGAGGAACAGCAGGCCGGAGAGCTGGCCGAGCAGCATGCTCGCCACCGACTCCCGGAACGCTTCGAGCTCCTCTTCCTCCAGCTGGAAATCATCTGCCAGGGAGTCCGCGAGATCGGCGACGAGCGCGTCGATGAAACGGGCAATCGGCACGCCGTTTACGGCGATGTCCAGCTGCGACCAGGAGATGCGCAGGGAATCGCCGTCCGCCCGCCAGGTACCGGCGCCGTCGACCGCGGCCACGAGACTGTCCGGAAGGAAGGCGAGCTCATCCCCGACCAGGTCGAGCAGCTCGGGGCCGGCTCTCCCCGTGGCTTTCAG
The DNA here is from genome assembly GCA_965223905.1 of Candidatus Latescibacterota bacterium. Taxonomy (GTDB): domain Bacteria; phylum Latescibacterota; class UBA2968; order UBA8231; family UBA8231; genus CBDCXV01. Next base: position 21,046 of record CBDCXV010000006.1, on the reverse strand, counting down.
GGAAAGGCTGCCGTCTGCCGAAGTCTGCAGGCGCAGCGAAACCGATCCGAAGCCATCCTCGGAATGCAGCTCCCACACACCGGAGATTGCCGATTCCTGCCCCGAGACAGTCAGCGGCCAGCACCAGAAAAGGACCAGTAGAAAGCGGGCGAGTTTCATCGCGGAAGGGCCAAAAAAATGGCGCACCCAGGAGGACTCGAACCCCCAACCCTCTGGTCCGAAGCCAGATGCTCTATCCAATTGAGCTATGGGTGCGCTGCTGTCTGACGCCTGTTTCCCAACGTAGCTTATGCCCCTGACCCGGGCAAGCAAGGAGGAATGAGGTGAAAGTCTTGGTACTGGGCGCTGCCGGCTGGGTAGGCCGGGCGGTGCTGGCAAACCTGGAGGGCATGCACGATATCCGCGCCTTCGACTCCGGCCCGGAGGCCTGGGAGCAGTCCGCGGAGATCGACGGCGAGTGGACGCAGGGGGAGATCGTTCACGGGGACATCTCCGACTTCGCGACAGTCGAGAGCGCCCTCGACGGAATCGACGGCGTCATTCACCTCGCCATGCTCGGAGGGGAGTACCGCGACGGCGACGTCCTGCCCTTCACCATCAACCTGAAGGGCCTGTGGAACGTGCTCGAGATCTGCGACCGCAAAGGCATCGCGCGCGTCGTCCACGTCGGCTCGGCGCAGACGAGGCACCCGGAGGGGATCTTCTTCGGACCTGAGGTAAGGCGCCCCGACGCCAGTCTCTACGCGGTCACCAAGCGCCTGCAGGAGGAGATGTGCCGGCAGTTTCACGAGGGCAAGGGGCTGTCGATCATCGTGCTGCGCCCGTGCTCGATCGTCGACGCGCGCCTCGGGATCAACAAGGGGGGCACGCCGATGACGGGGTTCAGCGAAAGCTGGGTCTGCCGCCACGACCTCGCCGAGGGGTGCCGGCTGGCGCTGGAGACGGACAGCGTCCAATTCGACGTCTTCCACGCCGCCGGGACGCCGGAAGCCGCGGCCACCTGCGACGTCGACCGCGCCAGGGAGCTTCTCGGCTGGGAGTACAAGGCGGATCTCAGGCGTTTCGGTTGAGCAGAGTGGACGAGTGGCTACGTACAGGTCAGGGCAGTGTCTCGAAGTTGGCATCTACGATGCGCGTAATTCGACTGGCAAACTCAGAGGCGATATGCGCCATTTTTCTCCGGATGGCACAACCTTGGCCGCTTGAAGGCGGGACCGCAAGGGTCGAGGCTTTCAACGTCCGCACCGCCTGGCACGGCTCCGCCGCCGTCTCCCCTGTCGGGCACGCGGCAACCTCATGCTGGACATGAACGTGTGGTATTTGGGCATCCAGGAGGCATCGGTTTACTTGAACACCCACGAGACGTTGAAGGAAGTGTTCCCAGGTACGCCTGAAGTGCGCAGGGGCTACATGTGGCCGAACGGCAAGCCCGGTCTGAGGGTTGACAGCGACGAGAAGCTGGCGGCCCGCTTCCCCGGTCAAGGACCCGGCAGGCCCCAGTATCAGGTGGTGGGGCAATGCCCGGCGCGCCGATGGCACGGTGATCAGGCCGTAAACAACACGCCCGTACTCGCGGCGTCGCTCAGGAGGGCGAAAAAATGGCTGAAGAGAGAGTTCTTTCCGGACCGTGGCAGGGGTTTTTCCCGGGGGACTGGGTAAGGCCCAGAAGCAATCCCGGGACGTGGATGCCGCTGATCGACGTCTCCGAGATCTTTCCCGGCAACAGGTCTGTCTCCCGCCAGGGGGAGTACAACCTGTACGACGCGCCCGTGGGAATCGAGCTGAGGATAGAAGAGGCCGCCAAGGCCCCCGTGGTTTTCGAGGGAGAGGTCGAGTGGGAGAAGGGAGGGCTCTCTCCGAGCGACCTGTGGTACGAAGATGGCCGCTACCACATGTTCTACCACGCCGCGGGGACCGGCACCTGCTACGCAGTCAGCGACGACTGCTACCATTGGACCCGTCCCGAGCTGGGAGAGGTGGAGTACGACGGCTCGAAAAAGAACAACATCCGCGCCAACCACCCGGAGGGGGGTATTTTCGAGGACCCTTCGGCCCCGCCCGAGGAGCGGTTCAAGGCCATGGGGGCCGGGGCCGGCTGGTACGATCCCGACACATGGGAGAAGCTGGCTGACGAGGAGGCCAGAAAGCGGTGGGATGCCATGCACTACGGGCAGGACTACCGGGCCCCCAAGGTGGTGCTGCGCGGGTGGATGGTCGGCTGGACGTCCCCGGACCGCTTCCATGGCTGGAAGCAGATCGAGGAGCCGCTGGCGGAGTACTCCGTCAACGGGGGCATCGTCGCCGGGTATGATGAAGAGAGCGGCACCTACTACGCGTACATGCAGCCTCAAGGCTTTGCCCCGGAGGATCCGAAGGGTATCGGGACAGGTGTTCAGGAAGTCGAGATGGTGCGCCGGGCGAACGGCTTTTGCAGGACGAAAGACTTTCGCCGCTGGCCTGCCTCGAAGCTCGTAATGCACCCCGACGCCCAGGACGACCTCGACATCTCCTTCTACGCTCACAGCTACTTTCCCTATCCGGGACGCACCGACCTCCACGGCATGCTGACCCCGGTCTTCCATCATATGACCGGCCAGATGGACGTGCAGATAGCCTTCAGCCGGGATGGGCTCATCTGGTACCGCCCGGAACGCCGGCCCATCGTGACACTGGGCCCTCCCGGCAGTGGCGAAGAGGGCATGATCGGGGCCTCCGGTATCGTCGAGCTGCCGGACGGACACTGGGGTGCCCAGTACTGGGCCGAATCCAGGCTTCACAACGTCAAGGAGGAGTACGCGGCCGCCCTGTTCCCGCAGCAACAGGCGAGAAAGATGGGCTGGGCCTTGTGGAAGCCGCACCGCTTCTGCGGTTTCGAGGCGCGGAACGAGGGGCGGTTCACCATACCGACCCTCTACCGGCGCAACGACGAGCTGCGGTTGAACTACCGCTGCCTGCCGGGTGGGTGGGTGAGCGTGGAGCTCATGCGCATGATGCCCTCCATGTTCCACGGGGACATCGACCCGCTCCCGGGCTTCACCTTCGAGGAGTGCGACCGCCTGACGGGGGATGCTGCCGACCGGGTGGTGACCTGGCAGGGAAGGAGCGACCTCTCCGGCGTGGGCGAAATGGTGGCTGTCCGGCTGAAGATGTTCCAGGCCAAGATATTCGCCTACCAGGTGTGACCCGCTCCGGCGGGTTGCTGCCGGGCGTCGCCGGCAGCGTGGTGCCGGCTCAGGCTCGATGCCGCCCGGAGCGCGAGCGTTCGAGCGGGGCCCGGCCGATGCAGCAGTGGCGCACGGACGAAGGCCACCGCCTCATAGTGTTTCATTCAGAATGTCGTCGACGATTTCGACCAGACAGGCGACCACGGCAGCGAGCATCTGCTCCCCCTTTTCCGCCGTCCCGTAGGAGGGATCGCCGACGTTTCCGCGGCTGCTGTGCTCGTCGATTCTGCGAAACCGGTCGACGCTGCCCGTGTAGGCAGAAGGGGGCTTGCCTCCGTCCCGGTGGAGCCGGTCGGTGCGCACCAGGTCCGGGCGCAGGGCCAGCATCATCGATGTTTCGGTTTCGCCGGCGTGGCCCGATCCGCTGGGTCCCGCTTCGCGCAGGGCGTCCAACTGCGGCGCCGATACTCCCCACCAGGAGGCGCCGTAGACGCGTGCGTCGGCGTGGGACTCCTTGAGGTCCTGGAGGGCTACCTTCATGTCCGCGCCGTTGCCCCCGTGACCGTTGACAATCAGCACCTTGTCGAAACCGGCTTGGATCAATCCATCCACCGTCTCGACGAGCATCCGGATGTGAGTCTGCGAGCGCGCCGTCAGGCTGCCGCCGAATCGCATGTGGTGAAAAGAGTAGCCGAGCCACTGCGTCGGCAGGGTAACGATGCGATTTCCGGCCCTGTCGTTCATGCGCTCCACCATCGCCTCGAGCTGAATCGTATCGGTGAGCAGCGGCAGGTGATGCCCGTGTTGCTCGAAGGAAGCGATCGGGTAGACGGCGACGACGCGTTCCTTGTCCATGTCGCGGATGTCGGGCCAGTTCATCTCACCAAGTTTCATCAGGCTCTCCTCTTGTTTGCTCGAGGTTCGAAATCAGGACGGATGAAGTATCCCCGGCCGGTCTTGTGAGACCGGACGCAGCAACCGAAATCACCGGAAAGGATGCCATGGCCAACACTCGAATCGTCCAGAGTGATTTCCGCGACTACCGCCGCGACCGTTTCGTCGATGCCCGGACCAGCGCCAGGTTGGCTCCCACCCTGATGCTGACCAATGAGCAGGGGGTCAGTGGCGAGCTCGGCGATGAGCTGGGCCGGGACGACCGGGCCCGTGTCGAATTCGATATCCCCTCGGCCCAGGTCAAGAGCGCGGAGCTGCTTTTCTACGTCAAGGGTGCCGGCACCGGGGACATGCCGCTGCGGCTGATGGTCAACGGCCATCGCATCGACCATCACCAAAAGGCCGAACGCATGATGACCGGTGGATGGGACCGGACGCGCATCGCCGCCCGCCATCTCGAGAAGGGTCTCAACGAGATCGTATTCATGAACGGGACCCTCTTCGTCGACCCGGGGTCGGGAGGCCGCAGCAGCCGCAGCTTCGACGGCGGCCGGACCTGGCACAGGAATGCCCTTGGTCCCGATGGACGGACACGGGGGGAATACCTGGTGCGCCTGCGCCTGAAGGGGTTCGCCCCGCGCGGCGAACTGGTGTCGCCGGTCTTCGACCTGGCCGACCCGGAGGGCAACGGCATTGCGCCGCGGGTCGCTGTCCGCCGCCTGCGCTTGAGCCACGAAAAGGCAGCGCCCCGGGGGACGCTGATCGACTTCGAGATGCGGTCCGGTTCGACCCCTGCCTTTTCGGCACGGCACTGGAGTCCGTGGGAGGCAGGGGCGGCAATCGAAAGCCCGGGTCGTTTTGCCCAATGGCGCGCAGTTCTGAGCTCGGATTCGGCGTCCGCGACTCCAGTCCTGAAGAGCGTTGCGCTGACCATCGACTCTGCCGCAGCTCCGGGCTCGCTTGACGGAGTCGAGCTGCTCGATGCCGATCAGCCCGACATCGCCTACAGCTCGTACGACTTCGACTACCTCACGCCTCACTTCCGCGTCGATCGCCTGGTCAAGCAGTACCGGTTGAAAGAGGTGGTCGCAGCCGGGAAAACGGACCTGGAGAAGTTCGCCCTGCTGCGCGACTGGGTTCACAGCCAGTGGCTGGGCTGGCAGGCGGAAAAGTATCCCTTCTGTCCGACGTGGGATCCGCTCGAAATCCTCGAGACGACCAAGGGAAATTGGGGTTTCGGCATGTGCACGCACTACGGCGCGGTCTTCGCCGGTTGCGCTTCGGCGCTGGGATACGTCGCCCGCGTCCTCATCGTCGATCATCACTGCATGGCCGAGGTCTGGTCCGACGAACTGCAGAAGTGGATCCTCCAGGATGCCGGGCCCGTCCGCGAGCACAACGCCCAGTACGAGAGCCGCGGCGTGCCTGTCGGCGCCCTCGAGTTCCACCGTTTCCACGAGGCCGGCAAAGCGCATCACTTGAGAATCAGCAAGCTGCCGCAGAAGACGAAGGCGAGAATGACCGGATCCTGGGGCAGCCTCTTCGCCCGCTTCGGGATTCCTCTGCGAAACAACCATCTCGTGCAGGCCGAACCGGCCGAGCTGTACCATGGCTACAGCCAGTACCACTGGGACGGCTACCTGTGGTGGTCGGTCGACATCGATCCGAAATACCCCGAGTACTCGCTGCAGACGTCGCGGCCGGCCGATTTCAACTGGTCGGTCAACCAGACGCGCCTGTACCCGCGGGCGGGGGAGGAAGCCGGTGTCCTGGAAATCGACGTGGAGACGGCGACGCCGAACTTCGCGCACTTTCAGGTCCGTATAGACGGAGGCGGCGATGGCGAGTGGGAGGAGGCTGCCGAGGGGCCGCTGACCTGGATGCTGCACACTGGCGAGAACGAACTGGAGGTGCGAGGGGTCAACGCCTTCGGGCGGCCGGGTCGCACGGCGCGGCTGAAGGTCGGCTGCACACCGGCAGTGTAGTGCCTGCGCGCGTACGTAAGCGGTCGAATTCACGCGGAATTGCGCGCGCACCAGTGCCGCGTCCCGCGGATAACCTGGCGCCCGATGTAACTGCCCTCCGGGCTGCGGCCGGCGCTGGCGGTCGGCACCCTACCGGTAGTGCCCTGGGTCCTTGAGGTGGTATTCGAGCAGGTGGCCGCGGGCGCCGATGTAGAACACCCCGGGTTTGCCCTCGACGATCTGGTAGAGGTCGGGGATGGGCGGCTGGTCGAGGTAGTGGATGCGGTGCGTGCTGACATCGAGCTTGAAGACGTCTTTCCGGGTCACACCGTAGATGTCGCCGTCGTGGCCGCAGGTCAGATGGATGATCCCGTAGGTCTCGGGCACGCCCATCAGCGGCGTTCCCCTGGAACGCATCTCCCAGCGATCCACCACCTGGCGCTCGTCGACATCGAAGGCGAACAGCCGACCTGAGCTGACGCTGCCGTAGACGAGGCCGCTGGTGCAGCTGACCGCCAGCGACGTGACGGCGTCGGCATCTGCCACGGGAATGCACTCGAACAGGCGGCGTTCGGTTTCCACGTCGAAGAGGAAGAGCTTCCCCTCCGTAGTCGTCTCGATACAACCCCTGCCCCCCGAAATGCTCGTGCCCCCGTAAACGAAGCGGCTGTCCGCGGTGACGCTCTGCACGCTCTGCTCCTCGTCGCGGAAGACCTCGATCTCTTCGGAGGCCGGATCGAAACGGGCCAGGCCGCCGCCGGGAATGCGGTAGTTGGCGCGGCAGGCGATGTAGATGCGGTCATCCGCTCCGACGGCGTACTCGAAGGGGCGGTTCATGTCCTTGCCGAGTTGGCCGAAGTTTCGCGGGTTGGCGGTCGGCGACATGCCCTCGTTTTCGCGCTGGGCATCCCAGGGCTTGCCGGGGTCGTACACCCCCCAGTAGCCGCCGCCGTAGCTGCCCAGGTACACCTTGTCGCCGTAACCGATGACGTCGTAGATCTCGCCGCTGCTCCAGCCGGCGCGGCCCAGGTCCTCGAGCCGGCGGGTTTCCGGGTCGAAGCGGAACATGTGCATGGAGATGATCGTACTGCCGTAGATCCTGCCGTCCGGCCCTGGATTGAGCCCGCAGATGTCGCTCGCCACGCGCGGCTTGTAGTCGCTCTGCCGCTCCTCGCCGTCGACGGCGTAATCGGCGGCCAGCCGGAAACGGGGTTGAATGTCCCGGGCCGGCTTCGCTCGGGCGGGGGCCGGCGGCGCCTCGTCGAGGATTCTCGTCCTTCCCGTGCGCGGATCGAGGGCGACCACCGCGGCCGGATCGCGGGTGATAGCGCAGACGATTTCGCCCGCTTCGGTTTCCGCTTGCGGATAACACCAGATATGCTGTCCCGGGACGATCGGCTCCGGCGCCAGGCAACCGTAGTCGCACCAGGTGCCCTCGCCCGGGTCGAAGCTGCTAACATGCCCGTGCGGATGGGAGCCGATATAGATGCGGCCGTCGCCGGCAAGGAAGGGGGGGCCGGCGAAGCGCTGGCCGCTGATGGGGGGAAAGCCGTGCGAAGTGAGCTGGCGCGTGTGCGGACTCCACAACAGCAGCAGGTGGCCCGGTTGGAAGAGGCCGTGGTTGGTCGCCACCCACAACAGGCCGGTCTCCGGGTCGGGGGTCGCGTTGAATTCGCGGCAGCCGATGCGATGCTCCTCCACCACCTTGCCGCTGTCGACGTCGATGGCGAACAGCACCGCCCCTTCCTGCCCCAGTTCCGACCCCCACAGCAGGTCGCGATCCCGCACCGGGTCGTGCAGCACCCAGCCGCCCTGAAACCAGCCCCCGACGACGGGACGGCCAAGATCGAAGTAAATGCCCATGCTTTCCCCTGAAAGATGAAGCTAGAAAGCGAGACCGAGACTGAGCAGGTCCCGCTCCAACTGGCCGGGATTTTCGAAGGCGACCGTGCTCATGCCCATCCTCTTCGCCGGCTCCAGCATCGCCGGCTTGTCGTCGACGAAGACGCACTGCGCCGCGGCACAACCGGCTTTTTCCAGGGCGAGCGCGTAGATCCCCGGATCCGGCTTGCGCAACCCGGCGAGATGAGAGAGAACGCCGCCGTCGAACCGGTGCAGAAAACCGTAGGTCTCTTCGAGGTAGTCGATCCTCTCCCGGACGTTGTCCGAAAGGAAGAGGGTTCCGTATCCGGCGGCGCGAAGGCGATCGACGAGCGCGACCGTTGCCGCGATCGGTTCGTAGGCATGCAGCCAGATTCTCTCGATCTCGCCGGCAGGGGCCGCGAGACCCCAGGCCTTTTTCGCTCCGTCCCAGAAGTCGGTTGCCGTTATCTTGCCGAGGCGGTAGCGGGAGCCGAGATCCCCCATCAGCACGTCCCCGACACGGTCCGGCGGGATACCGTATGTCGCGCTTATGCGTTCGATCGCCAGCGCCGAGCCGTCGGTGAAATACACTCCCCCCAGATCGCAGATGACGGTTCTGATCATGCAGTCAGTGGGGCGTCCGCAGTTGTCTGCGCATTCCCCACCAGGCTTGCCTGGGCCCGGTCGATGGGGATCTCCCGGCGCTGACGGTCGAGGAAGATGTTGACACTCGTGTACCCGACTTCGCTCAGCACGTCGAGGGCGTCCTCGAAGTTTGCCGACACCCTGTGCGGGTCGTGGGCGTCGGCACCTACTACGACCGGAATGCCGCGTTCGTGCATCTCGCCGAGCATTTCACGGCCGGGGTTCATTTCGGACGGGTTCTTGTTGAGTCCGGAGGTGTTCAACTCCATCGCCGTGCCGGCAGCGGCAACGCGGTCGAGGTTGGGGCGAACGGCATCGGCGGCGCGCTCGAAACTCCATTCCGCCGGGGCCGTGATCTTGACCAGGTCGGGATGGGCGATGGTGTCGAAGAGCCCGGTCTCCGCCGCCATCGCCAGATGTTCGAAGTAGGTTCGCTGAAACGCTTGGAAGTCGCCGGTATGGTAGCGCTCCTTGTATTCCCTCAGGTGGGGGTGAACGGAACCGAGGACGTGATGGAAATCCGCTTTGCCGTGCAGCTCCTCCAGCCACGGTTCCATTCCGGGGACATAGTCGCTTTCCATGCCGAGGCGGACATCCACCCGTCCCGCCCACGCCGTCCGCGCCCGTTCGACCAGGTCTACGTAGCGGTCGAATTCAGCGACGCTCATGCGCGCGTCCCGCGACCAGCCATCGTTTGTCGGGTTGTGGCAGGTGACGACGATTCCCCGCAGCCCGCGCCGCTGCGCTACCTCGGCGTACTCTTCCGGCTCCCCGCGGGCGTGCCGGCACAGCGGCGTGTGCATGTGCATCTCATAGAGGAGGCGTTCACCCGTCATGGAGGAGGTCACCCCGTGTCCGGCACCGGCTTGGCCGGGTTGTTCGGGTCGGAGCTCCAGCGCCAGCCGGCCCCCTTCTTCCCCGGTGGTAGGGCCACGTTGCCCGAACCCATGAACTGGATGGTCGTCCGCCGCATCCAGTCGCTGCGCCACGCCGTCGTGCCGTGGGCGACACCGCCGAAAAAGAGGACGTCGCCGGCCTTCAGGGGCGGCTTGCAGACCTGGGGCAGATCGATACTGGTGGTCAGATTCCTCGGGATCGGGTAGTTCGCCTTGTGACTTCCCGGTACGCAGAGGAACCCTCCGCTGTCCTCGCCGAACCCGGGCGACTCGTCCTGCAGGGCCCACGCCACATTGGTCTGCTCCACGAGCTGGCGTCCGTTGTATTCGGTGTAGCCCCCCGGGTTCTGGCCGTGCAGCGAACCGCCGCAGGTCCTTTTCGGGTAGACGCAGCACATCGGTTCCGTCGATTCCCGGAAACCGTATCCGAGCATCCAGTTCAGCCGTTTGACGACGGCAGGGTGCCCGATCATGCGGCGAAACGGCTGGCAATGCGGCTCCGGCAGCTGGTAGAGTCCGCCGATTCGCGGCCGGTTGATTTCGCCGTAGAGCCTCGGAGAAGTGTCCTCCGGCCACTTCCAGTCGTTTTCGCGCAGGGCCTGTTCAGGGACCTCCTCGATGCGCGACGGATGACCCTCCGGCAGGCGGTCCTGCATTGCCATCGCCGCATCGATGGCGCGGTTCGCCGCGGCGAGCCACTCCTCGTCCATCACCCCTCGAACCACGAGGTAGCCGCGGACGTCCCAGAACCACAGTTCCTCGGGATCCGGCTTGCTGTGTCCGTCCAGGTTGATGGTCACGGACGGCGGCGGCTCCTCGACCGTCTCCACCCAGGCGCGCTCGCCGTCGGAGACGACCGTGCCGCCGCGCCCCGTCGTCCTGTTGCCGACGACGGCCATCTGCGCCGCCGTCAACCCGGCGGTCCATTCCGGAGCTTCGATCTCGGCATACCCCGCTGCAGGCCTGACCCCCGGGCTGATGAACTCCATCTCGAGGACGCGTCCGGGCAGGCCGCGAACCCCGCAAAGCAGCGTCGCCGCACAGATGAGCAGATCTCCGGCTTCGAGCACGGGCTCCTCGGTCATCCCGAGATCCTTTGCCCCGGAGAGGAAGTCGGGCGGCGGTTCCTGGAATCTATTGTGGCTGGCCGGAACCAGGACGACGCCCCCGGATTCCGGCGTGGGTGCCAGCGCCAGGAATACCCTGACTCCCTTGCTGACCCGCGTATCGGAGTAGTTGGCATAGCGCAGGCGGCGGCAGCGCTCGTGAGCCCCTGCCGAAAGGGGGACCGGGCCCGCGACGCTGCCGTCGCCGAGCAATGCCGGCGGCTTGTCGATCGCGAAGCCAGCGCCGCAAAGCGACTCGACATAGCCGCTCAGAACCGGGTGTTCCCGCAGCGCTTGAAAAGGGTCCCCATGCGGCGCCGGCCACTCGAGCATGTCCTCCTCCCGCCCGGCAGCGTCTATCGCCTCGTTGCAGGCTGCTACCTCTGCGGCCGAGAGCACCTGCGGCACATGGAGAAAACCCGCCACGTCGAATCCATAATCTTCGTCTGCGTTCATTTTCTGTTTCCGTTCCCCGATATGACGTTTCTCCGGGTTTCAACTTCCCCGAGCGGGGTAAAGGTGGACCCTTGCTGTCCGCATGGCCAGGACCGCCAGGGCGTGCGATGCTTGCGAGGCCTGCTTCGGTTGTGTATCAACAACCGACGTTGACCGATCCAGGAGAAGGAGATGACCGAATTGGAGGACTTCTCATGTCCGCGATGACGAGCCAGAAAGCCCGCTTCTTCGATCTGTTCGGCTATTTGTACTTTCCCCGCCTCTTTGCCAGCGAAGCCGAAGCCATTACCCAAGCCTTCGAGGCGGTGTGGTCGGAGCACGGGGGCGGCCACAACCAGCGCCCGCACGACGACAAGCGGAATTCGGCCCTGCTGCCCTTTATTGACCGGCATCCGTATCTGTGCGCGCTGCTCGACGACGAACGCGTAGAAAGCATCGGGACCACACTCCTGGGCGCAGATTTCAACTACATGTCCAGTGACGGCAACTATTTCGCCGGCGACACGGCCTGGCATTCGGACGGCTACCGGCGGGCTCCGGGCTACCGCTCGATCAAACTGGCTTTCTATCTCGATGAAGTGAGGCGCCTGAGCGGCTGCCTCCGGGTTGTGCCGGGGAGTCACAGGATCGGCGAAGCCTATGCCGACGGGGTTCATGAAACGATCCCTACCTCGGGCTCGAACAACAGCGAGGAGAATTGGGGCATTCCCGGAACGGACGTCCCGTGCGTGGCCCTGGAAATGCAACCGGGCGATCTGGTGGTTTTCAACCACCGCATAAAACACGCTTCGTTCGGCGGCGGCACTCGCCGGCGCATGTTCACCATAAACCTGCAGCAGCGTTTCCGCGAGGAAGACGAAGGCCTGCTGCGAGAGTGCATAGCCAGCCTGGCCGGTTTCTGGTACGAGCGGGTGTACGCCCCCCTCATGGTGGAGACCGCGGACGCCGCCCGCATGCGCCACCTCGAACAGCGCCTTGCCCATGCCGACCACCTGCCCGGCCTGGTCGCCAAAGCACGCCGGGAAATGAGCGAACCGAGCCGTTTTTGACGGCCGTGTCACCAGGCCACAAGTGCGCCGAGGTCTGATCGTTCCCCAAGGAGGGCATCGGGACTTATTACCAGGAGCGGTCAATAGTTGACAATTTTCCGCCTGATACAGAGGGGTGTGATGTCAACTTTAGGGTGCTCCCCGTGATATATACATAATTCAGCAAGCGTAATTTTAGTAACCTCATCCGCAATACACCGGTCTCTCGGGCCTGGCAGATTGTATGCTCGACGACGACTGGCCGGACGGGGCGATCTTCGTCGGTTAAGACCCCGGGGCATTCAGGAGGCGGATTCTGGGGACATTACTTCCTTCCCCATACCCCGACTTTACTCGGACGCCCCTTGCGAGCCGGCAGCCGCGAGGGCGGCCCTTCCGACGGGATATTTTACTGGATTGTCACATGACTGAAAAATCCTTGACTTCACGCTCCCCCCCCCCCCCCCTCTATCATGCCCTCACCATTGGTCACCACCGGTTAGTGCTTGGGAAAGGTTGGGAGGTCGGGGCGAAGCCGGGGTGATTCCTCTCACTGCAAGGCGGTTTGGAAGGTATGACCTCCCGCAAGCCTGCAGTACTGATCTCCTGCGGCCTGATCCTGGGCCTGAAGGTGCTTCCCAGGAAACGACAAGGCGCATTGTGTGCGATGGATTTTCGCCCGTATGGTCCCCTGATGGCCGTCGAATCGCGTTCGTCACGGCACGCGATGGTAACTTCGAGGTCTACACAGCTGACACGAACGGATTGCATGTCCGCAACCTGAGCAACCACGAAAGCTTCGACATGCGCCCGTCGTGGTCTCCTGACGGATCCTGGATAGCCTTCCAGACTACCCGCTACGGGGAAAGCGAAATCTGTATTGTCAACGCCGACGGCGGCGAAGTGATCAATGTCAGTAATCATCCTGCTCGCGACGAAGCGCCGTCGTGGTCTCCTGACGGTTTGGAGATCGCTTTCGCATCGAACCGAAGCGGTAGTTCCGACATCTACCGTATCGCCGCTGATGGATCGGCTGTGAACAAGATCACGCAGGGTCCGGCCAACGACAGGGAGCCGGCGTGGTCTCCTGACGGAAGGAGTATCTGCTTCGTCTCCAACAGACGCGAGACCGTCCTGGAAGCGTTCTCCCAGTGGATAGCGCGCCCTGTTGAGGGGGCCATTAGAGCCATAGAGCCTTGAGCTGAATCCGCAAGAACGACAGTCCGGGTGGGTCGACCGGTCAGTCGCTCACAGGAAAGAATGTCGCAAGGGTCAGAAAATGAACCCATGTGGATCGCAACGCTGGGGATGCCGACCGGTTCAAGATACCGGGGATCGCCCCTCTGACAGGAGGATTGCAGGATGCAACAACCCATTTGGCTCAAGCTCGCCCTCTCCTTGGCAGGCTTCCTCTCTGTCGCAGACGCCCAACCCCCGGACCGCATCTATCCTATCGTGCAGTTGACCGACCGCGACGTCGCCGAGATCGACGTTACGGACGGTTCAGTCGAGGACTGGGAAAACATCGTCGGGGAGCCCACGCTCACCCCGCTGGACTTCGCGGAACCCTTTGGTGGCTCGTACGATCCTTCTGATATGGATTTTCGCATCTGGCTTGGATGGCACGATGCCACTGACCGGATTTTCTTCGCCATGGAGCGGGTCGACGACGTATACGTCAACGAATTCGACCGCGAGGATGAGAATGAGAATGAGGTTATGGTTTTCCACGACTCCTCGGTGGAGTTTGCCGTTGACGGAGACCACTCGGGCGGCGCGGTGTTCCCCGAGGAATCTCCAGAGGAGCGGGTCTGGCAGGTGCAGGTTTTTAATGCGCTCGGGGAGGTTTTCGACGGGGGCTCCCAGGTTGGCCTCGTCCCCCATGCGTATCTATTGAGTGCGGAATGGCTCATTCAGCCTCCGTTTGCACACGGAGGCGGCGCAGTGGTTGGCGGATCCCCCATCTTCTCGGTGACGGAATTCTACGTGACGCCGTTTGACCGCTTGGTACCGACGGGGGATCCGGAAGACAGTGACGTGTCCGATCTGTTCGCCGGAAAGATCATCGGTTTCAACATTGAGGTGTTCGACGTTGATGATCAGCCTGGGATAGAGACCATCCACCAACTAGCAGTCCCCCCATCCCACGAATCTTATGGGCATCTGTTGTATATGTCAGCCGACGACTTCGCCGACGGGGTTCTGGTCACGCCGGATGGCTTGTCATCCGACGATTCGGCGGTCGAAAGCGATTCCTGGGCCCGGATCAAGGCGACTTTCGAATAGTTTCCCCCAAGCCCGAAGGATACAGGGAACACCAATCGCGGGGCGAGGCCTCTCCGCTACGGGCGGGTGTGGACTATCCTCCTATGGACCTGTCCCAGTTCGACAGGTTCTCCCCCGCACCTTCCCCATGAGGTGGACCCATTCTTTTAGACAGCCGGACAGCAGAATTAATAAAGTTGATGCCTCTGGACAGACCGGTTCAAGATACCGGGAATCGCCCCTCTGACAGGAGGATTACAGGATGCAACAACCCATTTGGCTCACGCTCGCCCTCTCCTTGGCAGGCTTCCTCTCTGTCGCAAACGCGCAACCCCCGGACCGCATCTATCCAATAATGCAGTTGACCGACCGCGACGTCGCCGAGATCGACGTTACGGACGGTTCCGTCGAGGACTGGGAATATATCGTCGGGGAGCCCACGCTCACCCCGCTGGACTTCGCGGAACCTTATGGTGGCTCGTACGATCCTTCTGATATGGATTTTCGCATCTGGCTTGGATGGCACGATGCCACTGACCGGATTTTTTTCGCCATGGAGAGGGTCGACGACGTATACGTCAACGAACACGACCGGGAGGATGAGAGTCTGTTTATTATGAGTTTCCACGACTCCTCGGTGGAGTTTGCCGTTGATGGAGACCACTCGGGCGGCCCGGTGTTCCCCGAGGAATCTCCAGAGGAATGGCTGAAGAACCCTTGGCAGGCGCAGATTTTCCATGCGCTCGGGGAGGTTTTCGACGGAGGCTCCCAGGTTCGCCTCACCCCCCATGCGTATCATTTGAGTGCGGACTGGTTCAGTCAGCCTCCGTTTGCACACGGAGGCGGCGCAGTGGTTGGCGGATCCCCCATTTTCTCGGTGACGGAATTCTACGTGACGCCGTTTGACCGCTTTGTACCGACGGCGGATCCGGAAGACAGTGACGTGTCCGATCTGTTCGGCGGAAAGATCATCGGTTTCAACATTCACGTATGCGACGTTGATGATCAGCCTGGGGTGGAGACCATCCACCAACTAGCAGCCCCCCCATCCAACGATTTTTGGACTCTGTTCCGGATTTCAGCAGACGACTTCGCCGACGGGGTTCTGGTCACGCCGGATGGCTTGTCATCCGACGATTCGGCGGTCGAAAGCGATTCCTGGGCCCGGATCAAGGCGACTTTCGAATAGTTTCCCCCAAGCCCGAAGGATACAGGGAACCACCAATCGCGGGGTCGAGGCCTCTCCGTTGCGAGCGGGTGTGGACTGTCCTCCTATGGACCTGTCCCAGTTCGACAGGTTCTCCCCCACCACCTTCTCCATGAGGTGGACCCATTCTTTTAGACAGCCGGACAGCAGAATCATTAAGTTGATGCCTCTGGGCAGACCGGTTCAAGATACCGGGGATCGCCCCTCTGACAGGAGGATTGCAGGATGCAACACCCCATTTGGCTCAAGCTCGCCCTCTCCTTGGCAGGCTTCCTCTCTGTCGCAAACGCCCAACCCCCGGACCGCATCTATCCAATAATGCAATTGACCGCGCGATGTCGCCGAGATCGACGTTACGGACGGTTCCGTCGAGGACTGGGAAAACATCGTCGGGGAGCCCACGCTCACCCCGCTGGACTTCGCGGAACCTTATGGTGGCTCGTACGATCCTTCTGATATGGATTTTCGCATCTGGCTTGGATGGCACGATGCCACTGACCGGATTTTTTTCGCCATGGAGAGGGTCGACGACGTATACGTCAACGAACACGACCGGGAGGATGAGAGTCTGTTTATTATGAGTTTCCACGACTCCTCGGTGGAGTTTGCCGTTGATGGAGACCACTCGGGCGGCCCGGTGTTCCCCGAGGAATCTCCAGAGGAATGGCTGAAGAACCCTTGGCAGGCGCAGATTTTCCATGCGCTCGGGGAGGTTTTCGACGGAGGCTCCCAGGTTCGCCTCACCCCCCATGCGTATCATTTGAGTGCGGACTGGTTCAGTCAGCCTCCGTTTGCACACGGAGGCGGCGCAGTGGTTGGCGGATCCCCCATTTTCTCGGTGACGGAATTCTACGTGACGCCGTTTGACCGCTTTGTACCGACGGCGGATCCGGAAGACAGTGACGTGTCCGATCTGTTCGGCGGAAAGATCATCGGTTTCAACATTCAGGTATCCGACGTTGATGATCAGCCTGGGGTGGTGGAGACCATCCACCATCTAGCAGCCCCAAGACCTCCATTGCCCTACTGGGCGAGTCTGTTTCAGATTCCAGCAGACGACTTCGCCGACGGGGTTCTGGTCACGCCGGATGGCTTGTCATCCGACGATTCGGCGGTCGAAAGCGATTCCTGGGCCCGGATCAAGGCGACTTTCGAATAGTTTCCCCCAAGCCCGAAGGATACAGGGAACACCAATCGCGGGGCGAGGCCTCTCCGCTACGGGCGGGTGTGGACTATCCTCCTATGGACCTGTCCCAGTTCGACAGGTTCTCCCCCACACCTTCTCCATGAGGTGGACCCATTCTTTTTGACAGCCGGACAGCAGAATTAATAAAGTTGATGCCTCTGGAAAGACCGGTTCAAGATACCGGGGATCGCCCCTCTGGCAGGAGGATTACAGGATGCAACACCCCATTTGGCTCAAGCTCGCCCTCTCCTTGGCAGGCTTCCTCTCTGTCGCAGACGCCCAACCCGCGAACCGCATCTATCCTATCGTGCAGTTGACCGACCGCGACGTCGCCGAGATCGACGTTACGGACGGTTCCGTCGAGGACTGGGAAAACATCGTCGGGGAGCCCACGCTCACCCCGCTGGACTTCGCGGAACCTTATGGTGGCTCGTACGATCCTTCTGATATGGATTTTCGCATCTGGCTTGGATGGCACGATGCCACTGACCGGATTTTCTTCGCCATGGAGAGGGTCGACGACGTATACGTCAACGAATTCGACCGCGAGGATGAGAATTACGTTATGGTTTTCCACGACTCCTCGGTGGAGTTTGCCGTTGACGGAGACCACTCGGGCGGCGTGGTGTACCCCGAAGAAGGTCCAGAGGATTGGCTGCAGAACGCTTGGCAGGCGCAGGTTTTCCATGCGCTCGGGGAGGTTTTCGACGGAGGCTCCCAGGTTCGCCTCACCCCCCATGCGTATCATTTGAGTCCGGACTGGTTCAGTCAGCCTCCGTTTGCACACGGAGGCGGCGCAGTGGTCGGCGGATCCCCCATCTTCTCGGTGACGGAATTCTACGTGACGCCGTTTGACCGCTTGGTACCGACGGGGAATCCGGAAGACAGTGACGGGTCCGATCTGTTCGCCGGAAAGATCATCGGTTTCAACATTCAGGTATTCGACGTTGATAGCCAGCCTGGGATAGAGACCATCCACCCACTAGCAGTCCCCCCATCCTACGAATCTTTTAGGGATCTGTTGTATATGTCAGCCGACTACTTCGCCGACGGGGTTCTGATTACGCCAGATGGCTTGTCATCCGACAATTCGGCGGTCGAAAGCGATTCCTGGGCCCGAATCAAGGCGACTTTCGAATAGTTTCCCCCAGTCCCGAAGGATACAGGGAACACCAATCGCGGGGTCGAGGCTTCTCCGCTGCGAGCGGGTGTGGACTATCATCCTATGGACCTGTCCAACCGCCGTTTGAAGTCGGCACATTCCATGATCGCTCTTGCCGTTCGCCCTGTTAAGGCTGACCGACCAGGAGGGAGCGGATCACCATCCTGTCTGGTCTCCGGACGGGAGAAGCATCTGTTCCGTGTCGGACCGTCCCGAGTCGATGCAGGAACCTTGGATGGGCCGGAGAAGCTTGCTTTGGAAACCTACAGTCTGGCGCAACCTTACGACGCCATCGCGCGTATCCCGGTGGGACCGAACGTGGGGATCTGGGGCGCGAGCATCATGCACGATATAAGGCATCCGGTCTACGATTGGATGGTGAAGCCGCCGTACAGCGAGAGCAGCGGTGGGGTGTACGGCGAGAATCCGACCGTCTCGGTCATTCAGTTCTACGTAACGTCGTCGATGCCCTTTCCTGGGAGGATCCGCAAGAGAGCATCGTATCGGATCTGGAGGCAGGCAAAGTGATCGGCTTGGAGGTCTGGATATTTGATGTCGACCCGGGCAAGCGTATTCGGGACCCGCATTTGGCAAATGGAGCAGGCTTTAGATGGGCGGACGGCTTTGCCGATGGGGTTCTGGTCGGCGCCTCGGACTCTGCCGTGCGCGAGGATTCCTGGGGGTTGATCAAGGACTCCTTGAGGTGACTTGTCGAGTGGCTGTCCCTACCCACTCAGGGTAAGGCCGAAGAATGGTGTGACGAACTCGGGACAGCCGGGGGTGCCTGTCGCGATACGCAGCGGCGGGGTTCTTTACGGGAACCGATTCAAGCGGAAGGGGAAGCGGGTGGAGGGCTTTTCAAGTTTCTCCCGGTTTCGTCCCGCACTCTGCGCTGGGCAGCTCGGGAAGATCAGCTCGCGGCGTACAGATCGTACTCGACGATGAGCTCGACGTCGTCGATCCTGATCTCTCCGCCGAAGTCCCTGGGTCTCTCCCGCAGCGCGAACTGCAGCGTGTTGGCGCCTCTGACCGGGCGAACCTTGTTGAGGTCGAATTCCATCCACACCCCGGTGAATGCGTCGTGCCATCGCGGCGAGCGCCGGCACGGCTCCGACTCGAGGGAGACGCCGTTGAGGCTGACCTCGAAGCGGTCCGGGGGGACGAGGTCGGCGACGTTGAATTTCAGCCGCATGCGGCCGACGCGTTCGTTTCCCGGATCGTCGGAGATCGTGAAGGAGATCTCGTGCGTCTCTTCCGGGTCCGCGGGGATCGCCACGGGCAGCTCGGCGCCGTAGACGAAGCTGTCCACCTTCTCTTCGCGCTGGCGCAGGAAGTAATGCTTGTTCCCCTCCCTGGTCAGGTCGGCGTCGCCGATCTCGGTGAGGATGCTCCGCTCCGCCTCCCGCAGGGGCCAGTCCATGAACCACGTGCACAGGCCGTCCACGCCGGCCTGCCAGAAGTTGGAGGCCGCGGCTCTCATCTTTTCCGGGGTGGCGTGCTCGACATTGGTGTTGGTGCGCCGCCCGTCGTGGAAAAAGGGCTGCAGGATGCCGTACACGGAGATCTCGTTCCGGTGGGCTGCCTCGACGATCCAGGCGATCGGCATCTGGGAATCGAGGACGAAACAGGAGTAGGAGCTCGGAATGACGAAATCGACGAGGCCCTCGCCGAGCCAGGTTTCGACTTCCAACCCGGCGCGCCGGTTGAGCTCTCGCGTCGGGTAGACACGCGCCCCGAGCAGTCCCGGTTCGCCGGAGCGGCCCCTGACTGCAGCAGCGCAGTCGCGGACGAAGTCCGTCAATACGGGTGCCTGCTCTCCCGCCTCGCCGGGATTGAGACAGTGCGCGCAGCCGCCGGGCGCCGCGGAAAAATCGAGCTCGACCGCCTCGACATCGTAGCATGCGGCCAGCTCCTCGACGACGGCATGCTGGTGGTCGCGCATCTCGGCATGGACGAATCCGCGGCCCCCGTTGGCGACGCTGTGATCGGGGTTCATGCCGCCATATCCCCCCAGTCGCAGGCTGGCGATAAAATCCATGCCCTTCCCGTGAGCCCGGTCGACGAGGACCTGGAGCGGGTCGAGCCCGCGCGCGGCGAGGCTCTGCATGTTTTCCCAGCAGCGCCATTCGTAGGCGTTCCGGAACGGCTTGCGGTCGGAACCCCATTGCAGTCCGACCTTCGACGGGTAGAACAGGCCGTCCGCGCGGGAGACGCCATAGCTGAAGGTGTCGACGGAGGTTTCGGCCACCTCGTCGACCGGCACCCAGGCATCCTCCATCCGCATCGGCGGATCGTAGACGAACAGGTAGTAGTGACGGGCGTCGTTGAAGTAGATGGTGCGGTGGCGTCGCATGGTCGTTCACCTTTCAATAGTTGAGCCGGGCGTTCGTCGCCTGAGCACAGGCGATCCCGCTGCCGCTCTCCGAGGAAGGGCCCCTGCTTCGAGTGAAGCGGGACAGACAGCGCGGCCGCGGATTTTCGACAAGGTAACCACAAACCCGAACGCCAGTACGGAGAGAGGCAGGCATCGCCAGCATGGACGAATACCGCCGCATCGCCCGCATGATCGAACACTGGACCCTGCCCACTGCGTCTCAGGTCGTCGATCACGTACGCCGGGCGAGAATACAACTGGTGCAGGTGGGGAACTTCGGAGCGGACTTCTATTCACTGGCCGGGGACGAGAATATCCCACCGTCGTGGTCGGGGATGCCCCTGCCCGGTGCGCGGGCCAACCTCGACATGGCGGCCGAGGTCATCCCCCGGATACGGGAGGCGGGTGCCAGCGTCACCGGCCAACTGTCGACGACCATGAATTTCGGCAATCACCAGGAGGGACTCGGTCTGTTCGGCGAGAAGTGGGCGCAAACATGGACCGACGACCTGCTGGGGCCGCCGCCGTGCGCGGCTGCCGGGGAGGCCATGCAGCGCGATGCGGACGGATCGCTCAGATGGCGTGTCATCGAGGGCCGCCCCTACCGCACCTACCGCGGCTGCATGAGCAATCCGAAGTGGTTGGCGGTTCTCAAGGCGATGGTGCGCAAAGGCATCGAGGTCGGGCTCGACGGCTTCAACGCCACCCATCACTACGAGTCCCTCTGTCACTGCCGCTACTGCTCGGACTATGCGCGCAGCTATCTCGGGACGCGCCTCGGCGAAGCGGAGATCGAGGAGATTTTCGGGGTCTCCGACCTCGATCAGGTAGCTGAC
>CBDCXV010000005.1:0-91069 GCA_965223905.1 Candidatus Latescibacterota bacterium | reverse complement strand
GGGCCCGGAGAGGGCGTCCCGGACGATCGTGTACCCCTGCCCCGCCAGCTCCTCAAGGCTCGCCTCCAGGCTCACGGGGCTCCTCCCAATTCCCGCGCCAGCTCGCGGGCGCGCTCCAGGGTCGTGCTCCGCTCCTCGAGCATGCGCCGGCGGATCTCGCCGATCAGCTCCGGTTCCGCCCGGGTCGTGACCCAGAGCGCCCGGCCCGAGAGCACCTCGTCGATCTGCTGCGCCGTGCGCCGCACCTCCGGCCCCGGTGTGTGCGCCAGCCAGCTGGCGCTGTCTTCGGCGGGCTGATAGCGGAAGTCGCAGGAGAGCCGGATCCGGTCCGAACGGTTCGGCATGCCGCGATGGGCGGTGCGGCAGTGGAAGAGGACGGCGCTTCCGGGAACGAAGTCCCCCGTCGCCCAGGACAGCTCCGAGGGGTCGAGGCCGTACCCGGTCTGGCGGTCCTGCTGCCTGGCGGAGGAGGAGGCGACGGTGCCGGCGCTCTGCAGCAGCCCCAGCCGGTGCGATCCCGGAGCGACAGCGAGCCCTCCAACCGCAGCGTCGATCTCCATCAGCGAGATCCAGCAGGTGTAGAAGCGGCCGGCCCTGTACCCCAGCTTCGGGTCGCCGTCCTGGTGGGCGCCGACTCCCTGGGCAGCCTCGGATTCCGGGTCGGGGTAGACGATGCGGATCAGCTGCTGCTCCCAGACCTGGACCGGCCCCGCGCACACCGCCTCGAGGAGGGCGACGACTTCCGGGGATGTGGCCAGCTCGCGGAACGACTCGAGGCGGACGATGCGGTCGTACACGGCCATGTACTCCGCCTCGGTCGGCTGCGGTCCCCCGCTCCACACCGGGTCGGGGGCGCCGTCCTCCTCGATGATGAACCGCTCCCGCAGGATGGCCATGATGTCCCGCTTGACCGCGGTGGCCCGGTCCGCGCCGACCAGCCGCAGAAAGAACAGGTAGCCGTCGCTCTCCATGCGCTCGCGCAGCCGCGCGGCATCGCCCAGGAACTCCGTCGAATCGATCATCTTGGCAGGATCACCGGGCATCGGTCGCGGCCTCCGCAGAGGTCAGCTCCGCCAGCCGCCCGCCTCGTAGAACTCGCGGGATTGATCGACGGTGCGCTCCGTCTCCTTGAGGAATCCGAGCAGGCCCCTGAGAACCTCGGCCAGATCGGGACGTCCCCCGCCTCCGGCCGCGGCTCCTTCCGGCAGGTAGGGATTGCCCGGCGCGCTCTGCAGGATCGCCTGCGTGGTCTTGGGCATGTAGGTGCACAGGTACCCGTCGTAGCCGATCCCCTTGAGGATGCGGAAGATCTCCCGGTAGTCGGCGTGGCCGGTCCCGTGCTGGCAGTGGTTGGTCTCGTTGAGATGGAAGTGCCTGATCCGCTTCCCGGCGTAGCGCAGGGCGTCGGGGATCGAGCCCTCCTCGACGTTCATGTGATAGACGTCCGGCTGCACCCCGAGATCGAGCCCCAGCTCGTCGACGTAGTTGACTGCCTCGTAGATCGTCGTCAGCACCCCTGGGAGGCCCTCGTAGGTGTTCAGCGGCTCCAGCAGGATGGTGATGCCGCGGCCCGCGGCGTGCTCGCAGACCTCGCGGATCGACTGCCTGAAGTTGTCGCGCAGCCTCTCCACCGGCTCCAGCGGAAACGGCAGCTGCGGGACCGCGGGCTGGGCCGCGCACAGCTGGGTGAAGCTCGCCCCGGCATCCGCCGCCAGGTCTACAGTGTCCCGTGCGTACTGCACGGCGCGCGCCCTCGTCTCCGGATCGGAGCTGGCGAGGTTGCGCTCCTCGCCGGCGTGGTAGTAGCCCCAGGCCGCCAGGACCTCCGGGACGACGAGGCCGGCCTCCTCCACCCGCTGGCGCCAGGCGCGGCCATCCATCTTCTCCGGGTTGCCCGGCAGATCGACGCCGTCGTACCCCGCTTCCGCGGCGGCCTGCAGAACCACATCCGGTTCCTCGAGGAGGTTGTACCCGACCCAGGGAAGGGTGTCGCACTGCAAGCTGTATTTGAACGCCATGATGTCAGGAATCTCCTTTGGTTTTGGAGCGGTCGTTGGTCATTACTGCGGAACCGCCAGATGTGTCCAGCCTGTCCAGATTTGGACAGGCTGGTGCATCAATGCGACCGTCGCCACGGGCGCGGCTGCGGGCACGCTGCGGAAGCTCCCGGGTTGGAAGAACGACCTGAGTTCGTGATGAAATAAGACAGAATGGGACAGAATAAGACAGAACATTCATAACTGATTGATTTTACTTTGCTTATATCGTTCTCAAAGAATCCGGTTCCGGAATGGGACGGAATAAGACAGAATGAGCCGAATCCATGGCGGAAAGGGACTATTGGCGCTTCCACCGCGCACTTCGGCCATGGCCCTCACACATCGCCAGGCCGAGTGTCCGATTACCTTGCCATCCGCTTGCGCGCCGAACAGGACCGTGCCGCCGCGATGGTTCAGCATGGCGCATGCGGTTCTCACCCCGGTACGCAACTCCCCGGTGCTGAGCTTCAGTTCCAGCGTCTCCGATTCGCCGTCAGCGGCCAAGGCCTGGATTTCATCAAGTTTCATGCGTCCGGTATCCGAGGATGCTATGGAGCGAGCAGCCGGGCAAGATTCTCCTCATGCTGATCGAAGAACCCGGCCGGCCAGAACGAGAGACGACCATCGGCATCAACTTGGGGAGAACTCACCACCGTGGCGCCTCCCTCGCGCTCGAAGTAGTGGAACGCTGTTTGATCCGGGCGAATCAGCTCCTCACGAACGGCTATGCGTACGCCGTCCATGAAGTGGTCGCTGTGCGTTTCGGCGAGTACCTGCACACCTGCCAGCGAAGCGCGAACCGCCAGGTCGGCCAACCTCGTCTGGCCCCGGGGATGCAGGTGAGCCTCGGGATTTTCGATCAGACAGAGCGACCCGGGGGACGACAACAGGGCCGCCAACACCGGCAGCGTGCAGGACAGTCCGAAGCCGGAGTTCTTGTCGCGGTAGCGCCTGGTTATCCCCTTGCCGGGACGGTCGAAGGTAAACCCGGACGTTAAAGCCCCGGCATCCCGAGTCCTCTCCAGTTGAAGATGCGCGCCAGGGGTCACCTCCTGCAGCCAGTAGTGGAATACCCCGGACAACCGCCGGTCGGGCAGATCCGGACAGCGCGGATCGAACGACGGCAGGGTTTCCTCCTGCCGGGCATGGAGGTAGTTCAGGGCACCGGGATGGCCGAAACGGTCGGAGGTCTCCGACAGGCCGAGAGCCTTCCGCGGACCCATACGCTCCGCATCGACGTGGAACAGGTTTCCTCCCAGCGGCGGAACCTCCCCCCACCATGCCAACATTTCCGATCCTTGTTCCGTAGACGAAATAGCGCTTTGGGCCCGCAATTCATCGGCGCCTCTCAAGTAATCGAAAGAGAAGCTGCAAGGGGTTGGAGCATCGTCACGATGAAGCTCGATTTCCACCGCATCGGTTTCAGCCTCCTCGAAGAGCACGTCGTTTCCGGTGCCCAGATCCGCAAGTTCGCCGCTCAGGATCAGCCTTCCCTTCGGAAGTTCACCGGCTGCAAAGGATTGCCGCAGGACAAGCAAGGCCTGGAGCAAGCTGCTCTTCCCCGTTCCGTTCATTCCGCACAACAAAGTCAGCGGGGAACAGGTCAACGAAAGACTTTCGAAGCACTTGAAATTTCGCAGCTCAATTTTTCCAATCATCGAAAACACCTCTCAATCAGTTCATCGATTGCCCGACGCTTTCCCGCCCCGGCAGCCGCCGACCAAGGGGGACGAGGACTCAAGTTGAAGCGCTCTTCGCCGTCGCTTCCAGCGTATGGACAACCTCTCGGGCCGCGTCCTCGGGGCTGTCCATAAAGATGTAGCGCATTGCCCTGAGCGGACCTGGAAGATCGCCGGCCTTCAATTCCTTGGCCACGATGGGGATTACCTTCTTGCCCATGCCCAGGGAGGCACCCAGCTCAAAGTTGAACCAGGACGAATTAATGCTCCCCGGGCTGACGACGAGTACTATGTATTCGCTGGTCCGCAGACCATTCTCAACCTTGTCTGCCCACGGCTCGCCCACAGCGACTTCTCGTTCAAAGCACCAGACGTTCTCTTGTCCGGCACTGAGTAGCTGGTCGACGAAGCTGCGGACCCAATCGCTGTCCGAATGGATATGCGATATGAAGACTCGTGGCGATTCGCTCATTGTTCCACCACCTTTGTGCGGGTGCCTGGCTGACGAACACAAGCCAATCCGGACTGGACTCCGACATCTCTCTCCCACTCGGGTAGAAACAGGTCTATGGTACAGGAGCACCGGGGGGGAGTTCAAGTGAGACCTGACGCATGGCAATCAAGACTACCGTTCGCCTGACCGCGGCGGTCGAGCACTACTTCGCCGACCTGCAGCGGGTCCGCGCGTCGGGCAGCGCCACCGGCGAGCGCTCCAGCTCCCTGCCGCAGGCCAACCTGCTGTTCCGGCCCGAAGGCGAGATGACGGCGAGCATGAGATCTGGGGGCGGTGCCCCGCACGGCGGCGGAAGATGCCGCTCACATTGCCATCGCGGTTACGAACGGCGCCCACTACCTTGTAACGTGGAACTTCCGGCACATCGCAAATGCCGCCATGCGCTCTCGGATCGAACGGGTGTGTCGTCAGTCCGGTTACGAGCCTCCGATCATCTGCACGCCCAACGAACTGATGGAACCCGACCATGAAACCGCCGCAGTCTGACCCCGTCATCGCCGAAGTCCGGGCAGTACGAGAGCAACACGCGGCCCGGTTTGACTACGACGTCAGGGCGATCTTCAGAGACATCCGAGCCAGACAAGAGGCTTCCGGCCGCAAGTACGTCCGCTATCCTTCCCGCCGCACAGTTCCCGAGTCCCAAGTTCAGACGACGGGTTGACGCGGCCTCGGCCGCTGGCAACAACAGCGGAATCGCGGCCATTCTGAGAGATCCTCCATCATGGCCACCACGACGGCCCGCCTGACCTCGGCGGTTGAGCACTACCTCGCCGACCTGCAACGCATCCGCGCCTCCGGCAGCGCCACCGGCGAGCGCTCCAGCTACGGACCGCTGGCCAACCTGCTCAACGCCGTCGCCGGCGCGCTGAAGCCCAAGGTTTTCTGCGTCGGCGAGCTCGCTGATCAGGGGGCGGGCCATCCCGACTTCGGGCTCTATGCGACGAAGCAGGTGCAGAGGGGGCAGCCGCGGGCCGGGCAGGTGCCGGAGCGAGGCGTGGTCGAGGTGAAGTCCGCAGACCTAGACAATTGTGAATGAGATTAGGAAGTATAGATCATTTCATTTCTCCACCGCCCAACAGCCGTCGCAATGACCACATCCCATATAGTAGCTATCCTTAATATCCCCCGTGTGTGGCTCCTGACACCACTCGCAAAGGGTCAAGTTGTCAAATTGGGTAAAACAACTAACGCAAAAATAACTTTCCGTTTCGAGAAGAACAACGGTGTGACCATCACAATCACCGCAGTTACCCAAATCCCAGTAAGAACCCTCATGTTGGACTTGCTTATAAGCCCGATCGGAGTCCCACAAACGCTGGATTATATTTTCCGGTTCAAACTGCTTCTCGCATTTTTCACATGCGGAAAACCCTTCATTTGAAAAATATACAACGGTATCACATTTATCACATTCTATTCGCAAGTAGTTTTCGATTAGACCACATACTAAACACTCCGCTTCATATAGTTCGTCCATTGTTGGCCGATGCTCTTGGGATCTAAAGATACAGGAAGGACATACACGAAAAACTGATCCTTGTTGTTCCCGGTTGAGTATCTCATTTTTCTTCTGATCAAAGACTATTTGGAGAAAGGTATGGATTCCCCTTAATTTGCTGTCAATTTCCTTTATCTGCGGTAACCATTTATCAAAATGTTCCTTCCAACGATTAATCAAAAGGCCATGAAGAAAATACCAAGCTCGAAGTTGTTCTCTTGCAATTTCTGCAAGATCTTTTCCTCCGTAGCCATGGAAAAAATGAACCATTTTGTTCCTATGCGTCCTAATCTCCTTAAATAATTCAATTTCTTGCTTGATCAATCCGCTTCGAGATATCTTATTTAGCCTATCTGCGGCATCATCAAGCGAGACCGAACGAAAATCTCCAGCCGCAAATTTTTTCCAATCTGCCTCTTTAATTTGTGCTACGATCAATGACCAGTGATCTGCCATCAGTCGCGCTTTCAAAAACAGTTCCACTGCGGAATAGAAATTGATAACAGAGTATTTGGGATTACACTCAAAATCCTTAATCGATTGATTCAGAAAGTCCAAAGCATTCCCGACTAGTCGATCCAAACTTTCCTCCGGTTCCATATGCATACCCACGGTTTTGGGTGTCTATGGTCCTAACACTTGGCGTGAGGATGGCGCAAAACCTGTGGTGGTAAGACCGCTCGACTTTCTCACTATTCTCAACCGAGATCAAGTTTCTCCATGATCCTCAAATTGGAAGGGCTCCTGGTATTTTTCATGCCACGATTCACCGGCACGAACCCGAAGACCGTCGGCTTGAAAACCTTCTTCACTGATCTCAACTGCCGCATGAATTGCGGCGTTCCGCGCTTGTCCCCATTCCTGGGCAAAAAGGTGACTCTCAATTGCGCGGTGAACACCGATCTTAAGATCGCATTGTCCAATTGGCACCAGCAAGTTGCCGTAGATGTCCTCCTCTTCCTCGGTATCTTCAGCATGAATCAATGCCCTCGCTTCTGTCATTTCCTCCGAATCTAGAGGGCTGATGATTTCGGCAACTGGGCCGTAATAATGCCTCCATGCTTCATCTGGCAGGTCAAGCACAATTTCCTCATGACCCTCGGGAGGTGGGTCGCACCAATAAAACTGCAGTACATCGTTTCGAAAGTAGGTGATAGCGGCAACAAGGAGAGCGCGTGAGATGCCCTCGAAATCTACGGTTCCTAATCGGCCCGCTTGAGTCTTTGCTTTGTTCTTCACTTTGGAATCTGGTTGGCTGCTGCGCCCTTTGCATTCGAAACCATGCCATCGCTTTAGTCCATTCTCTAGACCTATAAGATCCGGGCGAGACCGCCCATTCAGTACCCTACCCAGCTCCAACCGAAGCAAATCCAAATGGAAGACCCAGGGCGTATTCAGGAGTGTCGTGGAGAACACCTTACAGAACGTCATCCCCAAGAAATAACTCACCATACCCTTTTCTGTAGGGTCCAAGGCCTTAGCAGCGTCTGTTCTGGTTAAGCGACGTGTTCGCGGACTACGCTTCTCCAGCGCCATCCTGATTAGGGACCAGCGAAATAGCGCCTCGTAGCCTGAAGAGATGCCATGTTGAAACACGTAAAACCAACCTGGGCGGCCGACTGTCACTGCCGCCCAGAGAATGTCGTCCCATGTAACGGACAACTCTGCCTTTCCATTTTGAACGGTGTTCGGGGGGAAGGTGTTCGGAGGGAAATCTTCGGACTCGTAGGGAATACGTAGGCCCATCATGTATTCTCCAGTGGTGGTGCCGGCAGGGATACCATCACAAGTCGCATTTCAAAAGCCGTTCTTCCGCGGCACCGCCCAGGGTCTCCGCTAGCCAGGGCTCATGCCGTAACTCGTCCGGGGGGCTTGTCGTGGTTGTGAGGATGTATTGGAACTGCGGCCGATCGCCAATGCCTTCCATACTGTGCACAAGATGGAAAAGTCGGTGGAAGATGCTGAGGCCGAGGTCGGCCTCACGTGGGCTGTCATGAATGAGAAATGCTGGCTGATGTGCACGCCCTTCAATGCTCATGCACATTGCCGCCAAGTCGAAGGCGATAACCTTGAGGGAGTCGAGGGCGGCGGTCGACCGTTCGCCGCCCAATTCGACCGACAGCCTGAGACCCTTGCCGTCCAAGCTTACTGTCCCGACGGCATCCGTGCCGATCAGCTCCCGGAGGGTCGCATCGAAGAATCCCGACAGGCGGTTGAATACATCCGTATGCGCATCACGAAATGCGCTGGCCTGCTCGCGTTTCTCCTGAATCTCGTCGTCCAAGGCATTGACACGGGACTGCATCTGTTCCTGTTCGTCGTGCAATTGGTTCAGCCGATTCACTTCGTCAATCAGAAGACGGGCTTTGAACCAGGCATCTGATCTGGCATCGCGCCCACGTTCGGCAGCCCGCAGTCTTTCAGTTGCAGAGGCTTCATCCTTGCGCGCCGGCTCCAGCTCCTGAACAATCCGGCTTCGCTCTGACCGACTCTCTTGGAGCCGGTACGATTCCCGAGCCTGATCCTGCTTGAGTTCAGCAATCCTTCGCTTTGCCTCGTCGAAATCGGGGAGCTTATGAGACAGATTGCAGCCCTCCGCGAGCGCTCGATCAACCGGCACTTCGCAAATGGGACACACGATATGCTCAGCTTTGTCGACGCGAACCGAGACCCCGGGCAACTCTCCACGGATGCGACTCAGAAGAACTTCAATCTCCGGGATTTGTGCATTAACCACCGCCATCTTCTGGTCCAGACCTACACGGTGGCCCTGCGTGCGTTCGACTTCAGATCGCAGACCCTCGATATCGGAAAGATCCCCCGGATCGACCACCGCGGACCTGGCCAAGTCCAGGGCGGCCCTTCGCAACGGCTCGACCGCCATTCTTCCTGGAGGAAGGTCATCCTGCCTTGGTCCGAGTTCCGAGGTCAATCGCCCCCGCAGTCGGTCCGCTTCCCTCCTCCTCTGGGTGGCCTCCTGGTCGGTCTGGTTCCGCTGCGATTCCAGCGTTTCGATCTCGGTTCGAAGCCGGTATTCTTCAGGAACAATAGCGCCGATCAAAGCCCGCAATGCGCCCAGACGTTGTGGGGAGGAGAGGTTGCGAGCAGGAGAGCCGGAATCCGAGTCCGGCGATCTCCAATCGAGCGGCTTGTCGAAGCGGCACTCCTGATCCCGGGCCAGCCAGGCAAGCGCTATCGGCCATGCATGCAGAGAATCATCACTGGAAACAAGGGCCGCTACGTCCTCGGACAGGATGCTCGTGGTTACGGCTTCGAGAAACGGCTCGATACCTGACCGCTCAACGTCGATAGCAACCGCGTCAAGGTCCGCGTCTCGAACCGCACATTGCTGACGATCCATCCCGGTTGAGCGGACTACCGCCCACTGCGTTCCGTCGACAATTATCTCAGCGCCGACCTCTCCTTTGGGAAATGCCTGGGAGATTTTGTCCCGCTGTTCGTTCGGCGCGAAACGATCCTCCCCGAGGCAATAACGGAGCAGGCGACAAAACAGGGTCTTGCCGCTGCCGTGCCCCAGGATAGCGTTCTGTTCAGAGACATCAATGCGGTCGGCGGGGTCGGGCGCCCAGATGATGTTGAGGCCCGGACGAAGGCGGATTTCGCGCAGTATGACGCCCGGCTCGCTCCAGATCACGAGACGGCGAATCCACAGCCTGGGCTCCGAACGGTTCGCCTGGGGTTGAACTTTCAGGCCCGAGCGCCCCAGCAGTTCAAGCTGCCTCGGCATCGATCCATTCCCGGATGAGAGCGGGAAGCGTTCGGGCAATCTCCTCGGCGTCGCGTTCCCGCAAGGTTTGCATCACCATACGGACACGGCCCTCGGGCCACCCCCCTGTGTGGATGGCCTCCAGACCCGGTCCTGGAGCCCAGGCCCCAGAAGCCGGATCCTCGACCAGACGGCCGGTTCCCTGCAGGTGCCTTACGGCGCTACCCCACGCAGGGGCGGCTGGTGGCTGCCACTGTGGCAGCCCCGGCCCCCGCGGTGTTGCTTCGGAACCGATGAGGCGCTGCCAGTGGCTTGCATCTTCAGGGGTCAAGGAAGGCACATGCAGGCTGGGCTCGATCGCCAGAAGGGCTGCCAGGCGTATGGCACGGCGCGGCTCGGGACCGCCAATCTCCTTCAGTACCGCGGCCAGAACAGCGGTCTCAGCGTCCACCATGTCCTCTTGAGGTCTGGCCCATTCACCATCGGCGAGTGCTGCAAGATCAATGGAGATCGTACTGGGTGGATGACAACAGCGTGGGTCGGCCGGCGGCGGATCGAGAAGCGTTTGGTACGGTAAACCGGTGAAAGCGGCCTCCTGCATCGCATCGTAGATGTCGAGAACGACCCGCTTGGTCCGGTACTCGTCGTACCTCTTTTCATCCTTGCGGCGAACGATAGGGAAGGTATCCATGATATAGGAAACGGCGTCCCGGGGCGTTGGAAAGTGGGCGGTGAGCTCGGCAAGCTGTTTAGGCGTTTCGTCGTAGGGGCAATCGTCAATTTTGCGCGCCGGTCGCCAATCTCCGTTCCCGTCTGCCGGCAAGTACAGGTGAAAGAAGGCGGCATCGAGCTCACAGCGAAGCAGGAAGCGGCGCTTTTCGTCCCATTGAAACGGGGGACCTTCATATCCGCAGTCGCTCGCGAAGGGCTCAAGGCCCCAGGTCGTGTAGGCTAGCTCCAGGACGCGCGGCAGCAGCCAGTTCCTTGTTGATTCTCCGGCATGGCCCCAAGGCGCCGGTAGGCAGAACACCCCCGGGGCAAGAACCGGAATCTGCTTTGCGATGAAGAAATTGAGGTGCTTGCCACCCATTTTAAGTCGACCGACGAAGTCGCAGGGGAGGCTCGATAGCAATGCGGGTAACAAAGCGGTGAAGCTGGCGGATGCGGACAACACCGGAAGATTGTTTCCTACGGCTGAAAAAGGGAACACTCCGCTCACTACAGTCCGCTCATTTGTGATGTTGGTAGTGTCCCTAAAGCCCATCAGCCAGGTTGGAGAGGCCCACACCAGCAGTTTCTCTGCGTAATCCAGAGCTTTCGTTTCATTGTCCAAATGCCGGTGTACCATTGAGTCGACAACATGCGCATAGTCAGCGGCGAAATTCAGATAGCCCGATAAGGTAGCTTGTTTTACGGGATGCCAAACGGTGCAGCGGGGTCCGTCCACTTTGATTTCGTCCAGTGGCGCGGATGGCAACCAGCTCGGCCCGGGCGGCTTTTTCTCAGCTGGTCCGTCTTCGCACAAGCCCATTTGGACCGGGGCGAAATCACGGGCGAAGGGGTGATACTCGACGAATTCAATCCAGGATGGCAACAGCACCTTCATGATTGCGTCGACCGAGTTGCCGGATTTCTTGTGCAGCCATTGGGCGAACAGTAAATGGGAAAGGCCGAGTAGTATCAGGGCAGAATCCCTGTTGCGCAGGGCAGTCAACAGTCCATCCGGCAAGTCCGCCGTGCGCAGGTACACCTCCCGTGCCTCCACCCAGTACCGCGGCAACGCTGTAAAAGAAGATTCCTGTTTGTCAGCCAGCGACACATGAGTCGTAACGTCCTTTCCCCCTGCTTCGGTGTAGCTTGCCCAGCGATGATCGAAATGGTGTATCATCTTCGATTCATACAGCGGCAAATACTCCTCCACGTTCCTCCGAAACACATTTCCTTCCAAGCGGCAGCCCCCTGCCTCAAGTTCCCCCCGAGTCCTGAAGAGGTTTGAGTCGCTGGTCATGTTGAATAGACCTTGCTTGAATCGAATGTTCCACGGGTTCTGCACAGGTTGGTCGTCTCGTGCTTCGCGGACGAAGACGGACACTCGCCGGTAGATCGCTTTGGCCAGCTCTGCGTCCACCCGGGAACGGAAAATGGGGCAGGTGCGGGTGTTGGGATTCAGAATCGCGATCTCTTCGTGCGAGAGTTTGAACCGCCGCTTAGAGTCGCGCAATTCGTCGACGCCATTAGCGAAGAAGACGAAATCGGCACTGTTAGCGTTTGGGCGTATCCCCGAACTGGCGGTGAACAAGCAGAAGGGGTTGTCTCCGTGGACATCGGGAAAGAAGATACCCTTGTTCTCAAAGCCATAGAGACTAAAGAGCGAGTTCGTCTTGACCACTTTCTGGAAAAAGAACTTGGTTGTGTGGTCCGTTGCGATGCCGGTGGGCAGTATGTAGCCAGCGCGGCCACTCTCGCTAACGAGGTCCGACATCGCCTCCGCAAAGACGGCGTACAGGTTTATCCGCCCTCGTCCGCATTGGGGAAAACGGCCGGTATCTCGGAGTAGATGGCTTAGTCCATCATGAGCTCGGAGCGCTTCCTCGTAGGCTTCATAGAGCGGTTGGTTGTTGTCCTTTAGCGCTAAAATCAGCCCCTTGCGTTCGGCACCAGTGCGTGCATTGACAATTCCCTCATGCCGGTCGGCGAACCATTCCTTCTCTTTAAGCTCGGTATGCTCCCAAGGGGGATTGCCGAGCACGCAGTCGAAGCCACCCCTCTCGAACACTTCCGGGAATTCCAGGTGCCAGTGGAAAAACTGGAACCGACTTGCCAGACGCTCCAGCTCCGCTCTCTGCGGCGATGAAGTCCTCTGCGGATTCTCCTCCATCCGTCTCAGGGCTTCCGTAGTGATCGGTTCAGCGTGTCCGTCAAGGCGCTTCGGCCAGACGAAGGCGGCGCACCAGGCGTCCGCTACCTGCCGCTGGTCGCGGTACTCGGAAGACACCACCAAACCCCGGAACTGCTCTTCTTTCCTGTGTAGCTCGTCCAGGGTTTCATCCGGTGCCCCGTCGAGACTCCGGCTGCGCGCTGCCAGCGAATCGTACTCCACTCGCGGCTCCGCAACCCTCAAGACCATTTCGCGCTGCCGGGACTCGCGCTCCTTCTTGTTTCGCCTCCTGAGCGCCGAGCAGAGTTCCCTCTCGTCCCCCTGGATGGGCTTGAAGGCTGCGTCGGGAAGACCGGAATCGACGAGCTCCCGCGTGGCCCCGAGGAGGCTGTTGCCGACGCGGATATGGTGGTCGAGAAAGGTCAGCGGCTTTCCGGGTTCCAGCGCCTCGAGCCAGAGACCGACCCGGCAGAGCTCCGCGGACATGGGGTTCAGGTCCACGCCGTACAGACAGCGGCCGATCACGTCTCGTAGGGCTCGCTGGTAGAGCAGCGGGGAAGGCTCGCTCTCCCCTTCCGAGTGGGCGCGGGTGCGGGCAAGGTGGCGGGCGAGGCGGCGGGCGGCACCGACCAGAAAGTGACCGGACCCTACCGCAGGGTCGCAGACCTTAATGTCGAGAATCGCCTGCTCCGCTACGGGGCCGGTCTTGCCTCGGATCGCCTCTTCGACCACCGGGTCGAGGGCGGACTCGAGCAGGCACTGCACCAAGGCGTCCGGAGTGTAGTAGGAGCCGGTTGTCTTACGCTGGTTGCCGGTGAATTCGGCAAAGGTGAAGTGCGAACCGCCAGCGCTCACCTGAGGGGTGAGACTCAGCAGGCTCTCGTACACTCCCCCCAATTCCTCGGCGCCGAGGTTGTGGTAGTCCACCGGCCGCCGCACTTGGTCGGGACGGAAATAGGCTAGATTCCGAATGGTTTCGAGGAAGTCGAAGTTGGCAAGCTCAACGTCGTTCAGGTCGGCAGTCGAATCCGGGTCCCAGAGAAAGCTTCCCAGAGCGGGCAACGCCAAGTGGCGACGGGCCCCGGCGAATTCGGGATCTCCGGAAAGCGGCCCGACGAGGAAGCGGAACTGGTGCCAGAGGTCTCCGTGGCGGGACCCCTTGATTTTCCCTGCGAGGCGGCGGAGCCGGGTGGTTCCGTAGTGGTTGGCGTAGCGCTGTTGGGCGGTGCGGGCTAATTCGGAATCGCTTGGCGGATGGAGCAAGGAACGCCCGTCGAGGGTGCGGTCCTCGGCGACGAACAGGAAGATCAGCCGGTACACTACGCGCAGGAGTTGCTCGTGCAGGACCGATGGAGCGAGCGACCCGGAACGCAGCTCCTCTCGCAGGGCCTCGTTTCCTGGATGGCTGGTGAAGCCCGCCCCGAGGATCCCGAGCGCCCGCTCGACGCCGCCCCGCAAATCCCCGAGCGCCCGGGTACCGAGCCGTTGGGCCTCCTGCGTCCATTGCTCCAACCAGCAGGTCTCGGGACGGTCTCCGTCGCGTGCGCATGAAGCGCGTTGCATGGGCCATGAGCCACAGCAGCACAAAGTCGGAGTAGACCTCCCCGGAGAACATCGCTTCGAGGTCGAACTCGAGGAATGACTGGCGCGACAGCGCCTGGTTGTCCCGCAAGACCCGCAGGCGCAGGCCGTTCGACACGATCGCCCAGAGGTGTGCGTCGCTGCGGTTGAGGTACTCCTGAACCAGGCCATGAGGATTGGCGGAGGCGGCGCCCCGCTGTCCTGCGGCGCGGCGATCGAGCGAAAGGCCGCAGCCGACGAGGTGAATCGGCGCCGGGCCGAAGAAACGGCCGATAGGATAGGTGCGGCCGCCAAGCTCGGGGCCGGCGGTCACCGGCAGCAGGCCGAACCCCAGTTCACGCAGCAGCGGCAGGCTCCACTTGTCGTTGGTGAGTCCGGTACCTGCCACACCGACGCCCAGATTTTCCGCGTCATCGCGGAACTCCACCCAGTGCTTGCGCAGGCGGTTCCATGATTGAGTGATGACCTCGTTAAAGCGCTCGCCAGCAGGCAGGCCGTAGTCGTCCGGCGAGGTGCCGGGAAGTTCCGATTGCGGGTCGAGAACCCGCCGGAGCAGATCCAGCGGCAGAAGGCCGCCTTCGGAGCGGATCGTCTGGAAGTCCTGGTCGCGCCGGGCCACGCTCAGTTCAGCCTCGGCAACAGGACGTAGGCGCCGAGGATGTCCACCGGGAGCACTGGTTCGACGGAGATGCGGCCTTTGGCGTGGGTCGCCGTGCGCACCCGCTGGTGGGCTCGGAGTTGGGCCTCGGCACGTTCGTCAGCGAGGTTCTCCAAGGGGACTTGCAAACTCGACAACGCGGGAAGCAACAGACCGAGCTGCTGGTCGATTGCCGTGGGGAGGAGGTTGCGCTCGGGGCGGGCAGCCAGCAAACGCTCGCTTTCCACCGGAGAAAGCCAGTGCGGCGCCTCTGCCGGACCGGCGTACGCGAGCGGCACGATTTCCTCGCACAGAATGGTTTCTCCCTCGGCTCCGCCTCTTCTCAGGTGATAGCGGAAGCGGGTGACCAGCAGTACGGTCCTTTCGGTCACCGCTGAAGTTGCGACCGCCCCGCAGCGGGCGGCCACGGCCCCGGTGTCGCGGGATTCCGGGTCGAGGGCCTGATCCAGAGTCCAACTCGCAAGGCCTTCAACGACGGGGCTCGTGCGCCCGAGGTAGATCTCGTCTTCCTGCAGCGGCAGATCGAAACGGCCGGCGAACGGCCCGTCCTTTCCGATGGCTTGGCGCAACGTGCGCGGCGTTTCGTTGCTGATGCCTACTTCCGCGTTTCCGTTGAGCTGAACCGGGACGTTGGCCGTGCCCAGGACATCGAGAAAGAACCTTGCGACGTCTTCACTTCGACCGATTGCGGAGCGCACGTTTTCGAGCTCCTCGGCGACTGCCTCGGGCTTGATGGAGTGCTGGGCGAACCGCGAGCGGCTCGCCTTTTCCCGGTCCCGGGCGTTCTCCCAATCGGCGTGCAGTTTCTGTTTTTCCGTATCGAGACTGTCGATGAAGTCGAGCGCGAGTTGGGCAGTTCCCTCCTGGTCTCGAAACAGCGCCCCTTCGAACAAGGCCTCTGCGATCTGCTCGCTGGAACCAGGCACCGCCACCGTCACCCCGAGATCGCTCTTGATGCTTTTGTGCTTGCGGATCAGCACGTCGAGGATCACGCCGTCGATCGGGTTGTCGGTACCGTAGTAGGTGACGACCCGCACCTCGGGCGCCTTCTGGCCGAAACGATCCACCCGCCCTTCCCGCTGCTCATGCCGGGTGGGGTTCCAAGCCAAGTCGTAATGCAGGACCGCATCGAAGTTCTCCTGAAGATTGATCCCCTCGGAGAGGCAGTCGGTACAGACCAGGACGAACTTCCCTCCGCCATCAACGAGGGATGCGATGCGCTCCTGGCGCTCGGCGGGCGGAAGCCGACCGGTGACCGCTTCCACCCGCGCCGCCGGGAGCACTTTCCGCAAGTGGCGCCCGACGTATTCCGCGGTGTCGATGAACCGGCAGAAAACCACCGGGTGAAAACCATCCTTCAGGAGCGACTGAATCTCGCGAACCGCGCCCTGAAGCTTCCGGTCCGCCGCGGGTTCGATGGCCTCGGCGCGGCGGGCGAACCCCAGCAGCCTGCGGCGGGTCCCCTCGAGGTCTTCCTCCGTCTTCGAGCCGGGGCTGAAGTCCAGGGCCACGGTATCGTCGTCATCGGACTGGTCCAGAACAGTGCGGCGCCCTACCTCGTTCACGTCTTCTGCTTCCGCTTCGTCCGCAGCGGAGCGGCTGCGCAGGGTCGCTGCCGCGGCTGCGGGACTTGACGAGACGCACCGCAGCAACGCCAACGCGGACCAGTAACGCACCCGCCGCCGGCGTTGTTCGCCCTTCTCGGTAACGTACTCGCGGGCGAAGGCGAGGATGTCGTCGAACAGGGCGCGGTAAACCGGACTGAAGCCGTAGGTGGCCTCCTTGTCCTTGCGTTCCGGGAAGGCCGTATCGGTTTCGAGGTAATGGCGGATGTCGCCGCGACGGCGCTGGACAAGATGGCGGGCGAGCTTGCGGCGAACCCCTTCTCGTCCGGCGCGGTCCAGGTCTGCCGGCAAGTTGGCGAAATCCTGGTCGAGCAGGCTCAGCAACGAGCGAAACGCGTCTTCATTACCGCTGTGGGGCGTCGCGGTGACCAGCATGACGTGACGTGAGGGATCGGCGGTCACTTGACGCAGCAAGTCGTGCCGCTGCTGTCGTCCCTTTCCCGCGCCACCGGCGAGCGTGCAGCCGTGGGCTTCGTCGACGATCACCAACTCCGGGCACCGATGGGCAAAGTCCTCGGCGCGCTGCGGTTTCTTGATGAAGTCGGTGGATACGACGGTAAAGGAATGCCTCTCAAAGACGGACTCGCCGACATGCAGGTCGCGCTCCAGACGCTGGATAGTGCTCGACAGCACGAGCTCGGCCTCGATGTGGAACTTTTCCGCCAGCTCCCCCTGCCACTGCTCGGCCAGGGACGGAGGGCAGAGGACCGTCAGGCGCCGGATCTCCCCACGGTCGAGTAGTTCCCGTGCTATGAGGCAGGCTTCGATGGTTTTCCCGATACCTACGTCGTCGGCGATCAGCATGCGCACCGGGTCGAGTTGCAAGGCCATCATCAGGGGAACGAGTTGGTAAGGCCGGGGCTCGACGGCGATGCGCCCGAAGCTGCGAAACGGCCCCGCGGCTGCGCGGGTCGAGAGGCGTGCCGCGTCTCGCAGCAGCCGCCCGGAGGTGAAGTCGCCGAGGTCTTCCTCGCTGGGGAGCCGGAAGGTAGCCGACTCGACGGGTTCAACCGCGGGCAGTATTCCGGTCTCCTCCTCGTCGAGCCCGCCAACCGGGCGGAGCATCAACAGTTCATCCGTGGACTCGGGCAGGACTACCCACTCCCGGCCGCGGGCATGGACGAGGGTCCCGGGTTTGGAGAGGGTGGCTGAAATCATGAGGATGGCGCCCCGAATACATCAGGATGACGACGGAAGGTAGAACCCCAGTCCTCTCTGTGATGGAAGCGGATCACGATGTAGCCGTGCTCGATCAGCCGTCTCGTAGTGGCATCGTCCTCTCGGATTTGTTCAGGTTGGTCGTGCGGGGGGCCATCGATATAAATGACTGCGTTGGCCTCCCGATATAAGAAGTCGGCCTGCGTGAAGTAGCCAGGGACTCTGTACTGGGCATCGCTGGGCAGCCGAAGCCCCAACTTCTCCACCAGGTCGAGCCAGCGCTTCTCGAGCTTGGAGTCGCAGCGTTTGCGCAACGCAACCAGGCGTTCCGCACGGGAGCCTGTCCCTCCCGCAGGTCTGCACTCGGACCGGGAAAGTTGTGCCAGCAGGTCGCGGATCCGGGCTCGATCAAGATACCTGTGATCCGGCTGGTTGCCGTAGTCCAGCAGGCATTCGTAGCACGCCTTCCCGCAGCGGTCCGCTGCCCGGTCTTCCAGGGTAACGGGGTCATAGTGACAGATTTCGAGTGCCCGCCCCGCCAGCGAAGGCAGCACTTCCGGTACTTCCGCGAGTTGACGCAGAACCCCCGCGCCTCCTTCCGAAGCCTCGTAAAATAGGATCTCAATCCGGTCTTGCGGCGAGGGCATTGGCTCGCTGGAGAGTTCCCGGGGTTCGAGCTGAAACGCCTGCTGGATCGCCTGCTTGAATGCCGCCTGCAGGCCCGCCATCTCCGGAGCGGAACGGGCGGGCTCAAATCGCATGACCAGCGCGTTCTTCGTGTCCCTGACGAACGGTA
This sequence comes from Candidatus Latescibacterota bacterium, assembly GCA_965223905.1. Lineage (GTDB taxonomy): Bacteria > Latescibacterota > UBA2968 > UBA8231 > UBA8231 > CBDCXV01. The sequence continues at coordinate 72,916 of CBDCXV010000005.1, read as the reverse complement.
CCACCCGCATATCAGCCCCCTGGGTCGTCGCATCGTCCTTGTCACTGGCGTCGGCTTGGTTGCGTGACCAGTAACCGCGTTCCAAGTCGAGCTTGAAACCCCGCGGCTGGTTGCCTTCCTGGTTCCTCCAGCCAAGGTTGACGCGGAACAGGTCGGCAGCATCTCCGTAGCTGAGCTTGAGGGTAAGGATGTCTTCGCAATAGACCTCGGCGTCTTTGCGGTCGAGCCTGCCATTGACTTCGGGAAACCGGTACGCGGTGACGAGATTATACCCGAAGCGCTGCCGTTCCTCCTCGTCGCAAGTTATCCGTTCGGCCAGCTTGAGACTCACATTCTGCATCTCCACGAGGGAATCGATTCGGGACGGCGTATCGAGAGCGGCGGCGCAGCTGTCGCAGACCTCGGCCAGATTGGTATCTCCTACCTCGATGTGGGCATAGCCGCATTTCTGGCAGCGCTTCATGGTATCGGTAGTAAGCTGGTGGGTATCCTCGACGGAGGTAGACCCGAAGTCGAGGTTGACCTTGTAAACCCGGTAGCGAGCGCCTTCGTGGTAAATCAGCGTCCGGGGTCCGAACTCCGAGATGGCAAGAAAGCGCGGCCGGGAAATGAACTCGTCGCGCCCCTTGATTTTGTGTCTTCCCGGGACGTAGGCGGAGATCGGCAGCCGGGGGAAGTTGTAGCCGGGGAGGAAGCCTTCGGTCGCGAAATAGCGGTAGGAGTAAAAATCCCCCTCGTAGACTCCTTCGGCTTCCGTGAGCAGGCGTATCTGGCTCTCGGCTTGCGCACGCAACCTTTGAGAATGCTTGCGCTCGGCCTCCGGCCGGGAGTGGTCCCCGATGATCGCGTGGTGGAGCTCCCGTTGGCCGGTGGCCGATCGATACAGGCTGCGCCAACGGTCGCACGCGGAGTCGAAACTGCGCTCGATCTGGCCGAGCACCTCGTCTACCCAGTCGTTGTGGAACCAAGACGTGTCCTCGAGCTCGGAGCGGATCCCCGCAATCACCGCATTGGCTTTGACCCGTGCCATTCCTCGGTGGACCGGATTGCCCAGTTCATCCCTGATGGCGGCTTTCAGGGGCAACGGCAGCTCCCCATTTTCCGGGCCGAGTTCCAGTACGGCGGTCAGCGTTTTTCCCAGATCCGGTTTCGCCGCTTCCATCCAGATCGCATGGACGTGCGAGCGGATCAGGTCGCGGTTGCGGAGATCGATACGGGGCGGTTCCACAGTTCCGGAGACCATCCTTGCAGGTTCGCGAAAAAAGTACTGATCGTGGGGGCTGCGTCCCGCGCAGTACGTGAAGACCATGGCCGGCTGTCCGCTCCGGCCGGCGCGCCCGCTGCGCTGCGCATAGTTGGCCGGCGTCGGCGGGACATTGCGCAGGTTGACGAGGTTGAGCTGGGCGATATCCACTCCGAGCTCCATTGTCGGCGAGCAGAACAGGAGCGGCAGTTCCCCTTCGCGGAACCGCTTTTCGCGTTCCTGGCGTTCCTCGGACGTCACCTGTGCGGTATGTTCCCGAGCCTCCAGGAGGCATTTGAGATCCAAAAAGCTCCTATAGCACTCCACGAAATAGTGGTTTACTTCGGGGGGAATTTCCCCTTCCTCAAGCAGCCGGGTCCGGTCGACCGGACGAACCTCGCCGGCGCCGGGAAACCAGCGCAACGCATCGACGTTTACCTGATAGCCCGGATCGTCGCCGTCCCGCCCGCTCCGAACTTGCTCGACGATGCCATAGCGCTTCAGGGCGAGAAACAGAAATCGAATGATCTCGTCGGTTTCCTCCCGTCCAACACGTTGATCCGCCGACAACTGCCTGAACCTACGCCTCAGGTACTGCCCGTAGGCCCCGTAGGAGGAAACGAAGCATTCGCGCCGTTCTTCTTTCCTCCGGGGACGGGGATAGGCCACTACGGAACTGGTCAACTCCTTCTCATCCTCCAGGTACCAGGCGGTACTTTCCAGAAGACGCGGGTTCGTTTCTACCACCAAGTCATGCTGCTTGCCCCGATCGAGCACGTCAACCTTGACGGCAAGGGCGCGTCGGAGAAAATCCAGAAGGGTGCTGACGAACTCCTCCCGAACATCGGAGGGGACATTTCGAAGGGGTTCCGGTACTTCGACGAAACGCTCGCTCCCTCGGCCCTCGCGGACGGAGAAGCCAGCTTCCCATAATTCGGTCTCGCCCAGCAACCCATCCTCTCCACTCAGCCCCTCGTACTCGAATCGCAATAGCCCGCAGTCTTCGAGGTTGGGCGCTGTAACCCGCCAACCCCTTTCCAGGTCGCGGTAAAGGAGGTACTCGAGGACACGCCGCAAGGCATTCTCGGTGTTCTGCCGAGCTGGACCTCGTACCTCGGAGTCTCCTGCGTAGTCCTCGAAGTCGAGGTTCATGGCGTCGAATACGTTCCGCGACAAGTCGCCATGGCGCAGCCCTGTTGAGCGTTGCATGCACGCTTTGTAGAGCGCTGAGCGCAGCAGGGCGACCTGCACGAAGTCGTTGAAATGACCCGCTTGCAAAGAGGCGTCCTGACGATTGTCCGTAAAGCTCAGCAGCTTGCGCGCTTCGGGCTTCAGGTCAGACCCGCCTTGCAGCTCTATCAGCGACCGCACCGCGAGAATGGTCGTAGCGGTGCTCCGGTTGTCGACGCCGAGGGTCCCAAGCCTGTTGCGCTCGGACCGCTGGATTCTGGTATATGCGACCCCGCAGGATGGCTCCAGGCAGAATAGAAACCGCTTGTTGATCAGGGCTCCGGGTGTTCCCTGGCCCTCCGAAACGACTCGACCCTCCGGATTAACGAAGACGGATTCCGGCACATCGCCCCGGCTGTCCGGACGCGCACGTTCAACACCTTGGGCAGTCGTCTCTTTGAGAAAATCCGGTAGTCGTTGGAGGACTGCCCGGGCGTCTCCTCGCGGCCAGGGCGATTCCTCGGATACGTAGACATAGGCATCGTGGCCGCCGTCATCACCCTCCTCGCGCCAGTCCTCGCGGGGAAGCAGCCTTTCGCCCTGCTCACCCGTTACGACTCGTACCCGGTAGTATGCGGTGCCGCAATGACGGCAGAAGACGAGTGGAAAAAGCGGCTTGTCCGGTTCCCCGGGTTTGGTCGCTTTCTTGGAAATCTCAAAGTGACGTTCCGCTTCGGGTTCCAGTGACGCCCATACCGTATCTCCCCGGGTCAGGAACTGGTGCAACCGGAAAGCGAAAATGGGAAATGGGCTCGATTCGTCGCGGCGCAGCTTCGACCCCTGGAGCAGCCATTGGCGGAGCACACGAGCGCATTGTCCGGGCTCTGTTCCCGTAAGCTCGGCGAGCTCCGCCGATGCGTTGGATTGGGCTCCGATCGGTTCCCCTTCCAACCTTCGGGGAGTCTGTCTGAGAAGCTTGCCGGTCTCCTCCTCCTCGCATACCCCGAAGGTCGATTCGATCCAGGATGCGAGCGGGTGTTCGCGAAACGGTTCGTAGTTGGCGGGTGGTTCTTCTTCCGATTCGACAGCATTTCGAATCCCATCACTTATTGACGGGTCACTGACATCGATCTCAGGGGTCGCGCGCTCCAGTGTCTCGCCGATGACCTGGGCCGGGGAAAAGTCCACGCCGAACAGGGATTCGGAAACCTCGGCCACTTTCTCGCGCTGCTCCTCGCTGCTCCCGCCACTGGCCATCGTCGCGGAGGTTCCGACGCAAATGACATCGTTGCCGAAGGCGTGACGGCAGCGACGAATCAGCATCCCGATGTCGGCCCCCTGGCGCCCCCGATAGGTGTGCAGCTCATCGAAGACGAGGAACTTCAGCCCCTGCGCAGCCCTCACAAGCTCCCGGTCTTCGCTTCGAGTAAGCAACAGCTCGAGCATCATGTAGTTGGTGAGAAGGATGTCCGGCGGCTCACTCCGAATCTCATCCCGTAACCGGCCCCTTTCCTGCCCGGTGTATCGCGCGAAACGAACCAGCGATTTGTCTTCCGGAAACCCATTGTTGATGAACTTCCCGAGTTCTTCGTCCTGGCTGTTGGCGAGAGCATTCATTGGATAGACGACAATCGCCTGAATGCCCCGGCCCGAGCCGTTTCGCAGCACGTAGTCCACGATCGGAACGATGTAGGCGAGACTCTTTCCCGAACCTGTACCAGTCGTAAGGACACAGGACTGACCCTCGTTGACCTTCAGGATCGCCTCGCGCTGGTGCTGGTGCAGGAGAAGCTCCTTTCCCACCGGATCCGTATCGGACTTCTCGATCCGGAAAATCCGCGAGCATTCCTCCCGGAGAACTCCCTGCCGGACCAGATCGTCAATTGTACGGCCGGGTTTGAAGGTCGGATTCAGTTGGAGGAGGGGTTCCGGCCAGAATCCATCCTTTTCGAGGAATCCGTCGACATACTCCTTGATCCGTTGATCCCGGATCTTGATGAAACTGCGCGTGTAATCCTTGTAGTCGGAGACCAGGCGGTCCTTCAACTCGAAAACGTCCATTTCGACCCCTTCTTGAATCGGCCCTGAGTAACCGTAAGTTAACCAACCCGGCGGGATCCCGGTGCGATGATTTCCCTCCCCGACAACGGACCTTTCATCCCAGTGCCCCATCTATCTCCTGTCCGCTTCCTGGTCCTCCTCCTCCTCGGCCTCGCCTGCGGCGCCGGGGCGCAGGGGGGGCTAAAGCACACCCTCAGCGGCTACGTCGAGGACGCCGCCAGCGGCGAGAAGCTGATCGGGGCGGTCCTGCACGAGCCGGACCTGCAGCAGGGCACGACGACCAACCGCTTCGGCTTCTTCAGCCTCACCCTGCCGGCGGGTTCGCTCCGGGTGGTGGTCTCCCACATCGGCTACCGCAGCGACACCCTCGCCACCGACCTCGGCCGCGACCTGCAGCTCAACATCGCCCTCGAGCCGACGCCCCTGGAAATGGAGGCGGTGGAGACCAAAGCCGAGCGGCTCGACCCGATCCAGGAGCAGACGCGGATGAGCGTCGTGCAGGTGCCGATCCGGCAGATCGAGAGCGCCCCCGCCCTCATGGGGGAGGTCGACGTCCTCAAGACCCTGCAGCTGCTGCCCGGGGTGCAGTCGGGGACCGAGGGGATGAGCGGCCTGTACGTGCGCGGCGGCAGCCCCGACCAGAACCTCATCCTGCTCGACGACGCCCCGGTCTACAACGCCTCCCACCTGTTCGGCTTCTTCTCCGTCTTCAACGCCAACGCCATCAAGAACGTGCAGCTGACCAAGGCCGGCTTCCCGGCCCGCTACGGCGGCCGCCTCTCGTCGGTGCTGGAGATCGACATGAAGGACGGCAACATGAAGGAGTTCGAGGCGGAAGGCTCGGTCGGGCTGATCGCCTCCCAGGTGACTCTGCAGGGGCCGCTGAGCAAGGACCGCACCTCCTTCATCGTCTCGGGGCGGCGCACCTACATCGACATGCTGATCCGCCCCTTCATGCGCAGCGACGAGAAGGGGGGCTACCACTTCTACGACCTCAACGCCAAGCTCAACCACATCTTCTCCCCGAGCAGCCGCGTCTACCTGAGCCTGTACAGCGGCGACGACCGCTTCTGGAACGATGTGAAAGACGAGTACGGGTGGGGAGACAACCGCGAGGAGGACAGCATCGAGGCGGACTTCGGGTGGGGGAACGTCACCTCCACCCTGCGCTGGAACTACCTGTTCAGCAACCGGCTCTTCGCCAACCTCACGGCGATTTTCAGCCGCTACCAGTTCTCGACCAACGTCGACCAGCGCTCCGTTCAGGTCATCGACGGGGAACGGGAGAGCCAGACCCTGCGGCTTCGCTACCTGTCCGGCATCCGCGACTGGGGACTGAAGCTCGACCTCGACTACATCCCCGATCCGGCCCACTACATCCGCTTCGGAGGCAGCGGCACCCTGCACACCTATCGCCCCGGCGCGGCGCAGATCAAGTACAAACCTTTCGACGGCGCCCCCGAGGACACGACCCTGACCGCCCGGGTGGACACGACCCTGGCCGCCCTGGAAACCGATGCCCTGGAGTACAGCCTGTACGCCGAGGACGACGTGCGTCTCACGAGCCGCCTGAAGGCCAACCTCGGTCTGCACACCTCCGGCTTCCTCGTCGACGACGAGCTCTACACCTCCCTGCAGCCCCGGGTTTCGATGCGCTACCTGCTGACCTCGGACTGGGCCCTGAAAACCTCCTATGCCCAGATGCGCCAGTACATCCACCTGCTCTCCAACAGCTCCGTCGGCCTGCCGACCGACCTGTGGCTGCCGGCCACGGATCGGGTGCTCCCCCAGAGGTCGCGGCAGGTCGGCCTCGGCCTGGCGCGGCAGCTCGAGGATCAGTACGAGCTCAGCATCGAGGGGTACTACAAGACCATGACCGAGCTGATCGAGTACCGGGAAGGGGCGAGCTTTCTCTTCGGCGAGAGCGACGACTGGCAGGACAAGGTGGAGACCGGACGGGGCTGGTCGTACGGGGCCGAGCTGTTCCTGCAGAAGAAGCGAGGCCGCACCACCGGCTGGGCGGGGTACACCCTTTCGTGGACGCGGCGGCGTTTCGAGGAGCTCAACGAGGGACGCACCTTCCCCTACCGCTTCGACCGCCGGCACGACGTCGCCGTCGTCCTCTCCCGGCAGCTCAGCGGGTCGACGAGCTTCTCCCTGACCTGGGTGTACGGAACCGGCAATGCCGCCACCCTGCCGGTCGCGCGGTATTTCAGCGACCGCGACGGGCCAGGGTCCCTCCGGCTGCCCCGGCCCTACTACCTCCCCTGGGAAACCGTGATCTACGGGGAACGCAACGGCTACCGCATGGCGGCCTTCCACCACCTCGACTTCTCCTTCAACTTCCGCCCGGCCGACAGCGACCGGCACGGGTTCAGCCTCGGGGTGTACAACGCCTACAACCGCAAGAACCCGTTTTTCATCTACTTCGAGGACCGCTACAACAGCACTACCCGCGGCAGACAGTTCCGCGCCAAGCAGGTGAGCCTCTTTCCCCTTCTTCCCTGGATCAACTACCGGTTCAAGTTTTGAATTCCACGGCCCCCGCGATGAAAGCCGCCCTGCGCCTCCTTCCGCTCCTGATCGCCCTGTCGGCCTGCACGCAGGTGATCGAGCCCGACCTGCCGGAGCATCCCCCGCGACTGGTGCTGCATGCCTTCTTCACCTCCGACGGCGGCTGGACCGCCCATGTCGGCCGCTCTTCCTGGATTCTCGAGTCGGTGCCCGCCCATGACCGGCGGGCCAGGCGGGCGGTCGCCGATGCGGAGGTGGAGCTGCTGGCGGGAGACCGGGTCGTCGGCGAGCTGGAGTTCAACGACGCGGCGCAGGTGTACGTTTTTGGAGACGGCACCCTGCAAGCGGGAGAAACCTACTCCCTGCAGGTATCGGCCCCCGGCTTCGAGACGATCCGGGCCACCGACACCGTGCCCAAGCCCGTGCCGACATCCGTGCTGTCGTATCGCGCCCTCGCCTCCTCCCGCTCCGATTCCGGGGACAGCGTCGAGTTCTCGCTCAAGCTGGAAATCCAGGATCCTCCCGGCGAGGAGAACTACTACCAGGTCAGCATGTATCGCATTTACACGGGAAGGGGGGCGAGCAGGTCCGAAGTGTATCTCTCGACCAAGGATCCCTCGATCCTGGCGGACAACAGCGTCGACGGGTTGCCGTTCGAAGAGGGGAACTTCGAAGGCTCAGCCCCGTACTTCAGGGACACCCTTTTCGACGGCCGGACCCACGAGATCGAGCTGTCCACCGACTTCGATAGCGAGATCCAGCTGGCGGGGGACTTCGACAGTGAGCCCGACCTTTCAGGGATCCATCTCCAGGTTCTGCACATCGGCGAGGCGTATTACGAGTATCTCAAGAGCGCCAGGCTCCACGATTTCACCCGGGACAACCCGTTTGCCGAGCCGTTGAACGTGTACGGCAACGTCGAGAACGGGTACGGCATCTTCGCCGGGTACAGCTCGCAGACCTTCGAGCTCACCCTCGAGGAAGAGTGAAGGCGGCAGCTGTCACCAGTAATCCGAAACGAAAGAGAAAGATGAAAGTCGCACTGGTAAGGAAGGAGATTCAGAAAACCCCGGGCTGGGTGCCGCCCGAGCTCGAGGCGGCCGGTTTCGACCTCGTAGAGCGCGTCTGCTCCGAGCCGCAGGAGGTGGTCGAGATCGCCGCGGACGCCGACATCCTCTGGGACATGGGGGGCGTCAGGGCGATCACCGCGGAGATCCTGCCGGAGCTGCGCCGCTGCGGCGCCATCATCCGCGGCGGCAGCGGCACCGACAACATCCCGGTCGCCGAGGCGACGGCGCGCGGCATCATCGTCGCCAACACCCCGGACGCCACCGCGGTCCCGGTGGCCGAGCACACCGTCGGCCTGATCCTGTCGATGACGCGCAGGATCCCGGCCCACGAGCGCGCGGTTCGCCGCGGCGCCTGGGACCCGCTGAACCCCCTTCCGGAGCTGCTTGACGGCAAGACCGTCGGCCTCGTCGGGTTCGGCCGCATCGCCCGCGCCGTGGCGGCGCGGCTGCAGGCGTTCGGCACCCGGTTGCTGGCCTGCGATCCGCTGGTCGACCCGGCCCTGATGGCGGAGCACCGGGTCGAAAGGATGAGCCTGGAGGAGATGCTGACGGCGTCCGACATCGTGTCCGTGCACACCCCCCTGCTGCCGGCCACCCGGCACCTGATCGGCCGGCGGGAGCTCGGACTGATGAAACCGACCGCCATCCTGATCAACACCTCGCGCGGCGGGGTGGTCGACTCGGCCGCCCTCGCCGAGTCGCTCGCCAACGGCGGCATCGCCGCCGCGGGTCTGGACGTCCTCGAGCAGGAGCCGCCGCGGGACGACCCGCTGATCGGCCTGCCCAACACCCTGGTCACCCCGCACAGCGCCGGCTATCACCCCGCGCAACTGGAGCGGTTCTGCCGGCTGGCGGTCGCTTCCATCATCGACATATCGCAGAAGCGGTGGCCGGTCTCGTACGTCAACCCCGGGGTCGAGCCGCGCTGGGAGATGGAGCCGAGACCGCGGTGAACCTCGCGCTGTTCTCCGGCGAGCACCGGTTCCTCGACGATTACCGCATCGAGGAGCTCACCGCGGCAAGACGGGTGCTCGTGAAGGACAACCCGCCGAGCAAGGTCCGCGAGTCGCCATCCGGCGCCCTCTGACGGAGCGGACCCCCGCGGCGGCCTTCTGGGTCAGGAGAGGATCCAGGCGGGCTTCAGAAGCGGATGGTGAACCGGGTCGGTTCGGACGGCGGGCTTTCGAGGGAAAAGGCGAAACCGTGCCGGGTCAGGATCTCCTGGACCAGGGTCAGGCCGAGGCCCTGCCGGTTCTCCTTTGTGCTGAAGAACGGGGTGAACAGATTGCCCGCCGCTTCCGGGTCGATTCCCGGCCCGGTATCCTCGACCACGGCGAAAGGCCGGCCCCCGGTCTGCCCTAGGCGGGCCGTTATCCTGCCCTTCTCGCCGATCGCCTCCACGGCGTTCTTCAGGATATTGACGAACACCTGCTCCATCTGGCTCTCGTCCATCGGCACCGGGTCGAGGTCAGGCTGAACATCCCACTCCCACTCGATTCCCCGTCGCTCGCACTCGGCCCGCATCAGCAGGGCGATGCCGCGAACAAGGGCCTCCAGGTCGACCGGCTGCGGGCGCGGCGACGGCAGCTGCACCACCTCGGCGTAGCTGCGCATGAAGGCGCTGAGACGGTCGATGCGGCCGCTGGCCACCTGCAGGGCGTTCTCGAAATCGCCGCGGTCGGCTTCCCGCAGCTGCTCCCCGTAGTGGCGGCAGGAGTTCAGGAGGGAGTTGACCGCCCCCGTCGAGTTGTTGACCTCGTGGGCGAGCAGGCGGATGACCTTCTCGTAGGCCGCCTTCTCCGATAGGCGCAGTTCCTCGGTCAGCTCCTCCATCAGGATGAAGGCGCGCGGGAACCCCTTGTCGAGGAACTGGGACTTGCGGCAGCGCACCCGCTGCCCTGTCAGGGACAGCACCCGCGACTCGCCAACCCGCAGCTCCTGCAGGGAGCGGGCGAACGCCGTTCCCAGCTCTTCCAGGGGCCGGCCGCGCGCCTCGCCTTCGGCCACCCCCAGCAGGCGGGCGGCGCTGGGATTGGCCATGGCGACCTTGCCGTCGAAGTCGAGGGTGACGATCCCCGACGGCGAGGCCTCCAGGATCTTCTCCATGAAGAAATGCTGCTCCTGCAGCCGCGTGCGCTCCTCGCGCAGGTGGTCGATCATGCGGTTGTACACGCGCACCAGCCCGTCCATCTCCGGCTGGCCCACCTCCGTGAACTTGCTGGTGAAGTCGCGCTCGCCGATGAGCTCGGCGCCGGTGTGGATCAGGTCGAACGGCACCCGGAAGCGCTGGATCAGGCGCAGGCCTGCCCACAGCGACAGCAGGAGGAGCAGGTCGAACCCCAGCAGGTACTGCCAACCTTCTATCAGCAGGTGTCCGGCCGCCGCGCAGGCGAGGTGAATGCAGACGAGGTAGCCGGCGAGTTTGGTGCGCAGACTCAAGGGGTGAGCCCGTGCTTCTCGAAGCGGCGGTAGAGCGCCGCCCGGCTCAGGCCCAGGGCCTGGGCAACCCGGCTGATGTTCCCCTTGTAGTGCTCCATGCAGCGGACGATCATCGAGCGCTCCAGCTCGTCGAGGGTCATGGTTCCCGGGGCCGGCAGGCCGCCCTGCCCACCCTGCCCTTCCACGGGCTGCATCGCCAGGGCGGCTTCGAAATCGCCGGTCCCGAGGACCTGGCCGGAGCTCATCAGGGCGGTCCGCTCCACCAGCTGCTTGAGCTGGCGGATGTTGCCCGGCCACGGCAGGGCCTGCAGCCAGCCGAGGGCCGCGGCCTCGATCTCCAGGTCGCGGCGGTATACATGGGCGGCTCCCAGAGCGAAGTGGCGCGCCAGCTGCGGTATGTCCCCCGGCCTCTGGCGCAGGGGCGGCAGGTGCAGGACGATGAGGTTGAGGCGGTACAGCAGGTCCTCGCGGAAGGACCCCGACTCGACCAGCTCCAGCAGGTTGCGGTTGGTCGCCGAGATCACACGCACGTCGACGGAACGGGTCCTGCTCGACCCCAGCACTTCATAGGTCCGGTCCTGCAGCACGCGCAGGAGCTTCACCTGACAGCCCGGGGCGAGGTCGCCGATCTCGTCGAGGAAGATGGTCCCCCCGTCGGCCATGACGAAGCGGCCGGCGCGGTCCTGCCGGGCGTCGGTGAAGGCCCCCCTGACGTGCCCGAACATCTCGCTTTCGAACAGGGTCGAGGAGATGCCGCCGAGGTTGACCTTGATGAACGGCTGCTCGCCGCGGCTGCTGTTGCGGTAGAGGGCCTGGGCGATCTCGTCCTTGCCGGTGCCGCTCTCGCCAGTGATCAGCACCGATGCCTCAGTGGGGGCGACGCGGCGGACGGCCTCGAGCAGCTTGAGGAGCTCGGGGTCGGAGCCGATGATGTTGGTGAAATCCCCCTGGCGGTCCAGCTCCTCGCGCGTCACCGCGGCTCTGGCCGCAGGTGTTGCCGCGGCCAGTCCGAGGGCGGTCTTCACCGCCTGCAGGATCTGGCTGTTGGTCCAGGGCTTGGTGACGAAATCCGCGGCCCCGGCCTTGATCCCCTGCACCGCCAGCTCGATAGAGCCCCATGCGGTAATCAGGATTACCGGAAGGTCGGCTTGCCGGCGCTTGATCTCCCGCAGCAGCTCCATCCCCTCCTCGCCGCTGGTCCGCCGCGAGAAGTTCATGTCCTGCAGGACCAGCTCGCACGGACCGCGAGCCAGCGATTCGAGGGCTTCCTGCGGAGAGGCCGCGGTCGCTGTTTGGTATCCCGCCTGCTTCAGCAGCAGGGACAGGGAAGCGGTCACCGAGCTGTCGTCGTCCACCACCAGGATCATAGCTGATCGTCCTACATGGTCCGTGTGCGGGCTACGATCTCACTGAGGTCTTTCCCAGAATCCTTTCAGTATCTCTCACCGCTGCCGCCGATTACAACGAATGTACCTTCTACCACATTGTTCCTCTCGTCGGTCTCAGGAAGATGGTCAGCCCGATCGAGAACAAACTTATAGTGATAGGTCCCCGGTTCAGTCGGTTTGAAACCTACTTGATAAAAATTGCCAGCAGCAGTTGGTATGATTTCTCTCATGTTCATGGTTTTGGGGACAGGGCCCGGTTCGTAGTCAATGAATGCTCTCCGTTCATTGATGAGCAATTCAGCATGGAAGGATCTTTTTGGAACAGTGGTATTCCCACGGTTATCGTAAAAGGCCTTAAAGATCACCTCGTTACCCACTTCGATCCGTTCGGGTGCGTATATGACCTCGAGGGCATTCAGGTCGTAGTCCCCCGAAGGAGAAGGTACAACCCCTCTCTTGATCCCGTAAATCGCGGCCTTGGTGGTTTGTACACAGGACGTACTGGCGAAGGTGAAAATTAGTACGGCGTAGCAGACGTAGGGCATATCTATCTCCTGAATCCGTGAAGCCGAGAGCCTGATTTTTGGTTGCTTTCCGAGGGGAATCCAGGGTATAGTAAAGGAGGATTTTGACTCACCTTGGAGGTGAAGAATTGAGACCGGTTTCGTTTCAAATTACGCAGGGCGAAGAAGCGCTGACGTCGCATTCGGGCTTGGCCTTGATCGGGGCCTTGATGGGACGCACGCGCCTGGCAGCGCGGGTGGATGAGATCATCTTGCCGGAACGACCCCATCCCGAGGTTTCTCACGGTGACGTGATGGCGTCGATGATCGGCTTGCTGGCGCTGGGCAAGCCGGATTTCGAGGCCGTGGAAGGGTTTCGTGCGGACCCCTTTTTCTGCCAGGCGCTGGGCCTGGAAGCGGTGCCGTCGGCGGCCACCCTGCGGCAGCGGCTCGATGGCTTGTCCGGACCGGTGGAAGCCGCGATTCGAGAGGAGTCGGCCGACATGGTGGCCCGTCACGCGCCGCCGATCACCCCCTGTTACGAAGTCGCCGACGGGCGCTGCGGTCCCTGGATCGCGCTCGATATCGACGTGTCGGTGTTCGACAACTCCCACACCAAAAAACAAGGGGTGTCGTGGACCTACAAGAAGGTCGACGGCTTTGCCCCGATCTTCGCCTACCTGGGCCAGGAAGGGTACCTGATCAACTGCCAGCTGCGGCAGGGTAGCCAGCACTCCCAGCAAGGAGCCCCGGACTTTCTTCGAGAGACGCTGCGGCTGGCGCGCCGTATCACCGGCGAAAAGCTGCTGGTGCGCATGGACAGCGCCCACGACGACATCGCCACCGTACGGCAGCTGCGGCGCACGCCCAAGACCGACTTCATCGTCAAGCGCAACCTGCGCCACGAATCGAAGCAGACGTGGCTGGAGGAGGCCCAGGCCCTGGGCCAGCGCACCTGTCCGCGGCCCGGCAAGGAACTCTTCACCGGGGCGCTGGTAGCGGAGCGACAGGGGATCTTCGAACGGGTCGTTTTCGAGGTCGTGCGGCGCACGATCAGCGCCGAGGGTCAGGCGCTGCTGATCCCCGACATCGAGGTGCAGACCTGGTGGTCGAACCTGGCCGCGGCGCCCGAGGACGTGATCCGGCTCTACCGCGAGCACGGCACCTGCGAGCAATTCCACTCCGAGCTGAAAACGGACATGGACCTCGAACGCCTGCCGTCGGGCAAGTTCGCCACCAACGCCCTGGTGTTGCTGCTGGCCATGATGGCCTACAACACCCTGCGCCTGTGCGGCCAGACCAGCCTGCGCGAGGCGCGCCGCCTGCCCCCCGAAAAGCACGTGACTTTTCGTAAAAAGGCCGGCCGTCGTCGGCTCCGCACGGTCATTCTGGATCTCATGTACCAAGCCGCTCGCTGGGTCCGGCATGGGCGCCGTTTCGGCCTCAGCTTCGGGTGTTTCAACCCCTGGTTCGATGTCTGGAGACGGACCTACCTGAGAGTGTGTGCCTGAAGGCGACGACTTCCCCCGCCCTCGACTTCCCGGAGCACTCAAGGCACGCGTATGCGCGCTCTTGCGACTCCTATCGACTTGGAGAGCCATCGGTAGCGGAATCCGACGTAATGGCCTGTCGTTGACACCCAAATCCTCTGTTGACAAGTACATGACCCAGCTTAAATATCAAATTTGATCACTCGCTATAAAAGCGATCACGGATTCAGGTATCTCCTTTCAGGTTGTTCCTCCCATACACCACTCATTCGTAGTGCAGGGCCTCGGCCGGGCGCACGCGCGCCGCCAGCCAACTGGGGTATAGCCCGCACAGCAGCACCAGCAGATAGAGCACCACGGCACCCGCGGCCAGCCCGCCGATGGCGACATGGATCGGTATCCAGCTGTTCAGCAGCAAATCTGGCAGATCAAATTGGAGGATGGGCACGCAGCCCAGGGCGATGGCCGCGGTCGCCAGCACGGCCAGCTCGCCGAGGAACAGGCTGTAGATGTTGCCGGCGGCGGCCCCCACCGCCCGGCGGACGCCGATCTCCCGGGTGCGGCGGCGCACGTTCTGCCACATTATGCCGGTCAGACCCAGGACCACCATGAGCATCAGCAGGCTGCTGAGCAGGGCGGTAAATTTAAGCCGCTGGATCCTTTTGGCTTGAGTATTGTCATGCATCTCCGCCAGAGAGCGCACGTTAAAGCGTATGGCCTGGTCCGCCGGAACGACCGCCCGCACTTTGGTTCTGAGCTTTTCGCCGAAGTCCGGTCCGCTCCCCAAACGGGTTTTTACGAGGAGATGGACGTCGGTGTTTGAATCGAGCGTATTGACTAGCGCGTTGGAAAAAAACAAAAAGAGGGTGCCCGGCACTTCGCTCTCTGAGTCCCCGTATGTTCCGAAATAGGAGCAATTTTCCACGACACCCACAACGAGGGACTTGGTGAACCGAGGAAAAACCCCTGTCGTGCTCTTCCGGATATATCCATCCTGTTTGATCTTCTCTTTTATTATTGGTGCGTCCTCGATGACCTTGCCCAGCGGGTCCTGGTCGCCGAAGAGTGCGCGACTGAGCCTCAGGTCAATGACGACCGGATGCCAGTTGCCCGAGAGCGTCTCGTCCTCCGGCTCGAACCAGCGCCCGCTGTGCATCTGCAGCCCCAGCGTTTCCAACCCCTCCCTGGAGATGTTGACCGAGGTAATCCAGTTCCACACGCCGCTACTTCCGAACGGTAACTGCTTGGCAAGGGCGACGGACTCGACCGGGCCGAGTGCCTGAATTTCTCGCCAGACCAGTTTGATGGTGTACCCCAAGGCGGACGACTGCTCTTCGCCTGGGTCTGGCTTCCAACCGTGCCTACCCAGGTTGACCGCCCGCACATCCTCGTACTCGAAGCCGAGCGGCTCCAGGTTCTCGACTGCGAACAACACCCAGCCGACGCCCATGAGCGCCACGATCAAAAAAACCAGCGTCAGTTCCCCAATAAGCAACAGGTTGGTTCGCCGCCGGTTCCACGCCAAGCGACACAGGTGGGCAATCATATTCTCCTCCCGGTCAGGGCCTGCACGGGGTGCAGGCGCGCCATTTTCCAGGCCGGATACGCGCCGGACAGCGCACCAAAAAGCACCGCGCACAGCGTGCCGTAAGCGAAGGTGCGGAGCAGGAGCAGGATGTTGAGGGTGCCCGGAGCAAAATCCGCGACGATGTGTACCCAAAGGCCCCAGCTGAACGGCAGGCTCAGCAGCCCGCCCACCAGTGTCAGCAGCACGTTTTCGGCGATGAACTGCCCGACGAGCGTCCGCGACGACCCGCCGAATGCCTTGCGGACGCCGATCTCGGCGGCGCGCTCCTCGATGCGGCTGATGTTGATGTTTACCAGGTGCAGCACGGGTAGCAACAGGATCAGCAGCACGACGCCTGCGGCGATCAGCACCTTCCGCAGAACGAGACCGGCGATGGCCCACCGCCATTCAGGACCGGCATCCGCGAGCTGCTTCCAGTCGGTTTCGATCACCCATTCCTCGAACGCGGTGACGAGCGGGGCGAGTAGCAGGGAATCCTCTTCCACCGGCTCTACCCGCGGCAGCACCGCGGCGAATTCCGCCCGTATGCGCTCCTTGTCCTCCGGCCGCGGCGCCAGCACCGCGGCACATAAATTCATTCCACCCGTCAGCCGGTAGGGACGCCACTCCCGGGCCGGCGCCGTGGTCAGCGGCACCCATACATCGGTGCGGGAGCTCACCCTTTGGCTGCGGCCAGGGGCGACTACGCCGGCGACGCGGTGAGGCTGCCCGTCGAGAGGCACGCTTTTTCCCACGACCTCGGTCGATCCGAAGAACCGCTTGGCAAAGCTGTCGCTGATGACGGCGACGAAATCCCCGGCTTCGACTTCGGCTGCGGTATAGGGGCGGCCCTGGATGAAGTCGAAGCTGAAGACCTCCCAGAAAGCGGCATCAGTCGATCGCACTGCCACACCGGCCTCCTCTGCCCCACCCTGCAACCCCCGGGTCTCTGGACGCTTGGAGAAGATCGCCACGTTCTCCGCGGTCTCGAGCGTCCGCACATACCGGTCCAGAAAAGCGTAACCAGCCGACATCCCCCACCTGAAACCCCGGCCGGTGCGATTCCCTATCACCATCGTCGAGAGATGCAAGGTGCGGTCGTTGTGGATCTCCGGCGGCGCGTTCCCTGTTACTTGCCCGATTTCCATATCGAGGATCATCGTCGCCGTAATCGACGCGATCAGCGTGGAGCATATCCCCAGCAGGTTGACGGCGGTGAAGAACTTGTGCCGCCAGAACACCTTGAGGGCGACCTTCACGTAGTTCTTCAGCATCTCCTCCTCCTCAATTGGCCTGCCTGCCGCGGAAAAGCCGCACCGTGCGCCCGGTGCGCTCGGGGATGCCCTGGTGGTGGGTTACTCATAGCTGATTGTTGTACCTCGATACCACCGCAGTCAGTCAACCATCATGAGAATTGCACCTGCGGTCAGTACACCGGTCACAGTTCCGATTCCCCAAAAAGAACCATCCCTGTTGCTTGCCTCTCTCCTCTCGCGAATCCGCCTATGATAGCCGTCCCTGAAACCTTCGACATAACCATTCCCCTTTCCCCGTATGGTTTGATATGCCTCTTTCGACAATGGTGCATCACTACTACCGGCAAAGAATTCGTTTTGTACAACCAGGCCCATTATGCCGTACCCGATCAGATGGCCGGACAACCACCACCAATTGGTCCCTTTCAGTTCAGCCACGCCCAAACCAACCAGGCCGACTATGCCGAGGCCGCTTATATAGCCAGACAGCCACCACCGCTTTGTCCCCTTGAATTCAGCTGCCAGCTCTCCGTCGAGCAGCCCCTGGTCCCTCGTATACTCGGGCAGGGCTGCCTGGTGCTCTCCCGAGGGCCCCTGCGCCAGGACAAATCCCAGATGTTTCCGCTCCTGGGGAAATTCGGGAACTCCAAATCGGGGCTCTGCCTCTACGGGGACGTTCCACGTTACATGCAAAACACCCAGCACAAAGATCATCGGCGACATTTTCATAAGTTACCTCCTTTTGCAAGAGGCTGATCCCCAGATCCACTCAGTCGTGATGCAACGCCTGGGCGGGGCGCACGCGCGCCGCCAGCCAACTGGGGTATAGCCCGCACATCATCACCACTGAAAAAAGAACGAGCGCCGTGGCCCCCACTCCGCTGGCGGCCACCCAGGCCGGCACCCGGCTTCCCAACACCAATTCCAAGAGGCCGAACTGAAAGATCGGCAGACAGCCCAGTGCAATGGCAGCGGACACCAGCACCGCCAGCTCGCCCAGGAACTGGCCGTAGATGCTATCGCCGGGCGCCCCCACGGCCCGCCGGATGCCGATCTCCCGGGTGCGGCGGCGCACGTTCTGCCACATCATGCCGGTCAGGCCCAGCGCCACCATCAGCATCATCAGGCCGCTGATCACGGCGATGAAGCCAAGTACCTGAAGCCGATCCAGACGATCATCCTCCCAGCGCTCCGCAAGGGACTCGACGTAGAACCGAACGGACTGCTCCGCCGGGACGACCGCTTTGATCTTGGAACTGAGTGTTTCGCCGGACTCCAGTCCCGTGCCCGGATACGGCTTCACGAGAAAATTGAGCCAACTCTGCGTTGGAGAGACAAGCCAGTCTTTCATCGAAAACCGCAGGAAGACAAAGCCCTGCACTGCGGTATTTCCGTACTCCTTGTAATAGAAACAGTTCTCCACGACCCCGACGACGCGGATCCGGTCGGGGCTGGGGGGAATGGGAAAGGAGTTGTCCTGCGGGTCGACTTCTATCACTTGTGAGTCCCCGATTGCTTTGCCCAGCGGGTCTTCGTCGCCAAACAGCGCCCGGCTCAGCGTCTGATCGATGACTGCCGGCGTCCAGTCGAGGGCCTCGTCCCCGGGCCCGAACCAGCGCCCGTCGAGCAGCTTCAGTCCGAGAACCTCCAGTCCTTCCTCCGAGATATAGACGGAAGTAATCCCCTCCCACGACTGCGGGAAGCGAAACGGCGCTTCACTGGCCAAGGCCACTGCGCCGACCTGGTCGAGCGCCCGGATTTCCCGCCTCACCAGCTCGATATTGCGCCGGTACTCTTCCCTTGCCTGTTCTCCGCCCTCGCCGAAGAGATCCCCCCCTGACAACCTGACGGACCACACATCCTCGTACTCGAAGCCTAGCGGCTTCACCTCCTCCGCAGCGAACAGGACCCAGCCGGCGACCAGGGGGGTCAGCACCAGGAACGACAGGAAGAGCTCGGCAACGAGCAGGAGATTGGTCCGCTTCCGGTTCCAGGCCAAGCGGCACAGGTGAGCGATCATCCTTCCCTCCTCCCCGTCAACGCCTTGACGGGATGCAGGCGCGCCATCTTCCAGGCTGGCCAGGCTCCGGAGATCGTGCCGAAGAACAGGGCGAGCAACACCCCGTAGAGGAAGGTGCGGAGCAGTACCCCGGCATCCATGTAAACCAGGCCGCCCAGGGAAACCAGTGTCAGTATGCCCCAGCTGAGGGGCAGGCTGAGGCCCGCGCCGATCAGGGTGAGCAGCACGTTTTCGACGACGAACTGCCCCACCAGGGTGCGGGTCGAAGCCCCGAACGACTTGCGCACCCCGATCTCGGAGGTGCGCTCCTCGATGCGGCCGATGTTGAGATTGACGAGGTGGAGCGCCGGCAGAAGCATGAAGAGCAGCATGTAGCTTCCCAGGGTAAACAGCCACAACCGCAGTTGAGCGGCGGCGGCCTGCTGTGGATCCTCGCCTTCTTCATAATCGTCCATACAATCCGACTTTGCCTCGCACGCCCATTCCTCCCATGTCGTGAACAGCGGTGCGGATACAGCGATGAGATTGAAGGGCTCACCGGGTGGAGGTTCCACCTGCTTCATCACGGCGGCCAATTCCCCCCGTATGCGCTCCATGTCCTCCTGCCGGGCCGCCAGCACCGCGGCCTTGAATTCCCCCCTGAGCTTGTAGGTTCGCCATGTCTCGGGAGGAGCGGTCGTCACCGGCACCCAGACATCGGCGCGCGTTCTCGTGCGCATGAGAAAATCGGCCACCACGCCGACGACTCGGTAGTTCTGCCCGTCGATGGGCACGCTCTTGCCAACTACCGCTTCCGAGCCGAAGAAGCGTCTGCCGAAGTCGGAGCTGATCACGGCGACGAAATCGCCGGCCTCCACTTCTTCGGCGCCATAGGGCCGGCCCTGGATAAAGTCGAAGCGGAAGACCTCCCAGTACGCAGCATCGGTCATTCTCACACTCACATACCCCTCCTCCGCGCCGCCCTGATGCCCCCGGTAGTCGGCATTGGAGAACACCGTGACGTTTTCGGCGGTCCGGAGCCGGCGCGCGTAGCGATCGAGAAAGGCGTACCCGGGCCGGGTAATCCCTCGTCTTCTGGGAGGATCGGATGAATCGTGCTGCACAATCAGCCAGCCGAGGTGCAGGGTGCGGTCGCTGTGGACCTCGGGCGGGATCGGCCCGGTTTCCTGGTCGATGAAGGCCGCCGCCAGCATCAGCACCACGAGGGTGAAACAGATCCCGAACAGGTTGACCCCGGTGAAGAACTTGTGCCGCCAGAACACCTTGAGGGCGACCTTCAGGTAGTTCTTCAGCATGGTGTCTCCTTAATACAAGATTACTCGTAATGCAGGGCCTCCACCGGACGCACGCGCGCCGCCAGCCAGCTCGGGTATAGTCCGCAGAGCAACACCAGCAGATATAGCGCGAGCGCCGTCGCTCCCAGGCCCCAGGCGACTACATAGGTCGGCAACTGGCTCCAGAAGATCGTGGGACCCAACATCTCCAACAGCCCGAATTGGAGAATCACAACACAGCCCAAGGTGATGGCCACGGTCACCAGCACCGCCAGTTCTCCCAGGAACTGTCCGTAGATGCGGCCGCCGGGCGCTCCCACAGCCCGCCGTATACCGATCTCCCGGGTGCGGCGGCGCACGTTTTGCCACGTCATGCCGGTCAGTCCCAGTGCCACCATGAGCGTCAACAGACCGCTGATCCGAGCCGTGGACCCCACCCTCTGCAGTTTGAACAGACGATCAGCCTCCCTGATCGCCGCCAGTAAATCCACATCCAACCGCACAGTCCGCCCCGCCGGGACGACGGCCTGGATCCGCGATGTGAGCGTTTCGCCGACGGCCGGTCCCGTGCCCGGATAGGATCTTACGAGGAAGTAGCACCCGTTGGTCACCGAATTTGCAAGCCACTGGTTGGAAATCCGCAGGAAGATGAAACCTGGTACTGGTTCATCGGCCACATTGAATTTCCCGAAATAGAAACAGTCCTCCACGACCCCTACCACGCGGACCCGGTCCGGGGTAGGGGAATCGAACTCCTCTTGCAGATCGAGATCGAATACCGGCGAGTCTGCCAGGACTTTTCCCAGGGGATCTTCGTCGCCAAACAGCACGCGGCTCAACTCCTGGTCGATGACGGCCGGCGTCCAGTCCAGGGCCTCGTCTTCGGGCTGGAACCAGCGCCCGCTCAGGAGCCGCGGCCTCAATACCTCCAACCCCTCATCCGAGATGTGGACGTACGGGATCCCGTTCCAGGGGGCCGGCGAGAGAAAGAGTGGCGCTTCGCTGGCGAGGGCTGCCGCCTGGACCTGGTCGAGGGCGCGCAGCTCTCTCCCCACTAGTTCGATACTGCCCAGGTACTCTGCTACGTACTCTGCTTTAGCCTCTGCTATAGCTTGTTCCCTATCCTTGCCCCGGTCCAAGGGGGGAGGGGGGGTCTGATCCAGCAACCCGACCGACCACACGCCCTCGTGCTGGAATCCCAGCGGCTTCAGCTGCTCCGCCGCGAAGAGTACACAGGCCACAACCAGGGGGGTCAGCACCAGGAACGACAGGAAGAGCTCGCCGACGAGCAACAGATGGGTCCGCCGCCGGTTCCACGCCAGGCGGCACAAGTGAGCGATCATTCTACCCTCCCGGTCAGTGCCCGGACAGGGTGCAGGCGCGCCATTTTCCAGGCCGGCCAGGCTCCGGAGATGACCCCGAAGAACAGGGCGAGCAAGACCCCGAAGAAGTATGTGCGGATCAAAACCCCGACATCCATGTACACGTTTGGATCGAGTGCCAGTATTCCCCAGCTGATCGGCAGGCTGAGCGCCCCGCCGATCAGGGTGAGCAGCACGTTTTCCGCCACGAATTGCCCTACCAAGGTGCGGGTCGAAGCGCCGAACGACTTGCGCACCCCGATCTCGGAGGTGCGCTCCTCGATGCGGCCGATGCTGAGATTGACGAGGTGGAGCGCCGGCAGGAGCAGGAACAGCAACATATAGCCTCCCAGGGTGAGCAGCCGCCGCTGGAGGTAGTCGGCGACCACCTGGCGTCCGTCCACACTGCTGCCATAGTCCTTTTTCCATCCTCCTCGGAGCCCCCACTCCTCCAGCTTGGTCACCAGCGGAGCGGATATTCCGGTGAGGGCGAAGCGCTCATCGGGTGGAGGTTCCACCTGTTCCAGCACGGCGGCGAATTCCGCCCGTATGCGCTCCATATCCGCCGGCCGCCGCGCCAGCACCGCCGCCCTGAACTGTCCCGAAAGCTTGTAGGTGCGCCAGACCTCGGGAGGAGCGGTGGTTACCGGCACCCAGACATCGGCGTGGACTCTCATCCCTCTCTCCCGGTAGAAATAATTATGCCGAACGTCGGTCACCACGCCGACCACGCGGTAGTTCTGTCCGTCGATGGGCACGCTCTTGCCCACAACCTCCTCCGAGCCGAAGAAGCGTCGGCTGAAGCCGGCGGGGATCACGGCGACCCTGGCGCCGGATGCCACCTCCTCGGTCCCATAGGGCCGGCCCTGGCGGAAGTCGAAGCGGAAGACCTCCCAGAACGCCCCATCGGTCAACATCACCTGCAGATGGCTCTCCTCCGCCCCTCCTTGCATTCCCCGGGAATCGGCATGAGAGAACACCGTCACGTTTTCCGCCGTTTCCAGGCGACGCACATAGCGGTCCAGAAACGCGTAACCAGGCCTATAGTTCCGGAGTACGGCCTTCGCTGGACTGAGAGATGAGTCGGTTGCAGTAAACTTCGGGAACAGCCAGTCGAGATACAGGGTGCGGTCGGAGTGGACCTCGGGCGGTATGGGTCCCACTTCCTGGTCGATGGAGGCCGTCGCCACCATCAGCACTACGAGGGTGAAACAGATGCCGAAGAGGTTGACGCCGGTGAGGAACTTGTGCCGCCAGAAGCCCTTGAGGGCGATTTTGATGTAGTTCTTCAGCATGCCCCTCTCCTCCCTCAGCTCACTTGGCGCCCGTCGAAGAGCCGCACCGTGCGCCGGGTGCGGTCTGCCAGGCCCTGGTCGTGGGTCACCATGACGATGGTGGTCCCCTCTTCGTTGAGGTCGTCGAGGATGGCCATGATCTCGTTCCCCATGTGGCTGTCGAGGTTGCCGGTGGGCTCGTCGGCCAGCAGGATCTGCGGCCGCGCGACGACGGCCCGGGCCACGGCCACGCGCTGCTGCTGTCCGCCCGACAGCTGTGCCGGGAAGTGCCGCAGCCGCGAGCTCAGCCCGACCCGGTCCAGGGCCTCCAAGGCCATCCGGCGCCGCTCCTTTCCCGACAGGCCGCGGCGGTAGAGCAGCGGGATCTCGACGTTGTCGACGACGTTGAGATCGGCGATCAGGTGGAAGGTCTGGAAGATGAAACCGACCTCCTCGTTGCGGATGCGCGCCACGTAGCGGTCGGCGTAGGTGTTGATGTGCCGCCCGTTGAGGCTGACTTCGCCGCCCGTGGGCTCGTCGAGCAGGCCGATGACGTTGAGCAGGGTGCTCTTGCCCGACCCGGAGGGGCCCATCACCGAGATGAACTCCCCCTTTTCGACGGAGAGGTTGATGTTGCTCAGGGCCAGGGTCTCGATTCTGTCGGTGCGGTACACCTTCTCTACGCCTGCGAGTTCGATCACGGCTGCCTCCTTATCTGATCCGGACTTCGTCCATGTGCAGGTAGTTCTTCATGCTTGAAATGATCACCTCGTCCCCTTCCAGCAACCCCTCCACCACTTCGTAGTACTCGAAATTCGCCAGGCCGATGCGGATCTCCGTCTTCACCGCGGTCTCGCCGTGGACGACGAAGACCTCGTGGAGACCGGCGCCGCCGTTGATGAACGGCCCCCGCGCCAACCGCAGGGAGCGCTCCTTGCGGGCGGTGACGATGTAGGCGTCGACCCGCTGGTTGGGCCGCAGCAGGGGGTGCGCCGGGTCGTCCAACTCGACCTCGAGATCGATGACGTTGTCGTCCACCGTGGGAAGGATGCGGGAGATGCGCCCCTCGACGTACGCCTCCTCGCGGATGCGCAGGCGCACCGGCAGCCCGGTCCGGAGGCGTTGGGCGTGGATGTCGGAAACCCTGACGTCGACGCGGAAGGAGCTGAGGTCGGCGACGCGGGCGATCTCCTGGCCCTGGCCGACCGGGGCTCCGACCACCGGGGAGACCGAGGTGAGCACGCCCTCCCTGTCGGCGCGGATATGGGCCCGCTCCAGGCGGCGGCGCACTTCCTCCCCCTCGCGTTCGAGGGTCTTCATCTCCAGCTGCAGGGCCTGCAGCCGGGCCCGGGTGGATTCGATCAGGTTGCGGCGGTTCTCTTCGATCTGCCCAAGCTCGATGCCGGCGCGCTCCTCCTCGATCTGCGCCTGGCGCAGCTGCTCCCCGGAAACCGCGCCGATTCTCTGCAGCTCCTGGTACTGGGCGGTGCGGGTCTGCCGGCGCTCCAGGTCCAATTTCTTCAGGCGCCGGCTCGTCTCCAGGTCGCTGAGATTTTTGCGCTCCTCCAGCTCGATCCGGGTGCGCTGGTTCTGCTTGAGCGCCAGCTCTTCCGCCCGTTTCTCGACCTCGATCCGCGCCGCGTTCAGGTCGAGCTCGACGATCGCCTCTCCCTGCCGCAGCAGGTCCCCCGGTTTGTGCAGAATCCGCACGAGACGGGTGTTGACGGGGCTGAAGAGGATCTGCTCGAACCGGGGAACCACGGTGCCGGAAGCGGTGATCGTCTCCTCCACGGCTCCCCGCTGCACCTGCGCGGTGCGGATGCGGCCGGAGTCGACCGACGGCCGGATCCAGCCGGGCAGCCAGACGAAGAGGGAAACGAGCGCGGCCAGTCCGGCCAGGGAACGGGCTATCCGCCTGATCCGCCGGCGGCGCCGGAAGGCCGGGTCCAGCGGGCGGTCCATGGGGTCCGGTTGAACAGCTTCATCACTGCCGCGGCCGGCCCTCCGCGCCCCCGTACCCTTCGGATCGGAAACGCTCGACCGGCGCTCCGGAGGCGGGGCTCCGTTGCTTCCCGGTATGCGGGATTCGACACGGATGCGCGCCTCCCCCGCGGGCCCCGGGTCTCTGCCAGGGCTGCGGAACCATTTCTTCAACGGGATCACAGGGTTTACAAGCTCCTTCCGTCCGTTCCCATACAATTTCCGTGCCAGGGTGCAGCCGCTTCTGTTTACCCTGTGAGCGGACTTGAACTGGGTGCCGGTGTCCCTGTTCGATTTCGAACAGCCGCAACCGATTCCGGACACTCCGGTGATGGGGTGGCGCCCGGCTCCAGGGGAGCTGGACCCTGCCACCCTGTCCGTATCAAGGAATATCGCCCAGGAAATCAGACCTTGGCTGTTTGACAGTCAGATCTTGGTTGATTATCAATCACGACATGATCGATTTGCAAAAAACCGTTTCGAGGTATCAGACTTCCGCCCTGGCCCACACCCTCCGCCAACATCCGGTCGTCGTGTTGCACGGGGCGCGTCAGACAGGCAAGACGACCATCGCAACCCTCCCCGAGGTCTCCGGGGAACGAGTCTACCTTACCCTCGACGATTTCCAGACCCGCGAGCTGGCGCAGCGCGATCCGGACGCCTTGTTCATTGCCCGCGATCGCGTCACGCTGGATGAGATCCAGAGGGAGCCGGACCTCCTGCTCGCGGTGAAACGGGCGGTGGACGCCGACCGCCGGGCAGGCCGATTCCTGCTCACAGGCTCCGCCAACCTGCTTCTCATGCGCCGGGTGTCGGAGAGCCTGGCGGGCCGAGCCGTGTATTTTCAGCTGCCCGGACTGACCTGGGCCGAGGTTGAAGGCCGGGAGTTCGGAAGGAATCTCGCGCTCCTGGTGCGCGAGCGGTCCCTCGAGGCCGTCCTCGCCGGGCTCGAGCCGGCCCCCCCGCCTTCCCGCCCTTTGCAGGAGGCGATCATGGCTGGAGGCTATCCCGTTCCCAGCCTGAGCCCGGACGCGGAGTTCCGCACCCGGTGGTTCGACGGGTACATGCAGACCTATCTCGAGCGCGACCTGCGCGCTTTGTCGGCAACCGACAACCTCGTCGACTTTCGCCGTCTCATGCAGATCGCCGCCGGCCAGAACGGACGCCTTGCCAACGCCGCCTCGCTCTCTCGCGACGCCGGGCTTTCACCGGCCACGGCACGGCGGTACCTGGGAACCCTCGAGGTCTCGTTCCAGCTGCTGCGCATCCCCGCCTACGCGGTCAACCGGGGCAAGCGCCTCGTCAAGGCGCCGCGGCTGTTCTGGTCCGACACCGGGCTCGCCGCGCACCTCGCCGGCATCTTCGACGCGAAAACCCTGCAGGAAGGCCGGGAGTGGGGGGCCTGGCTGGAAAACTGGGTATGCATTCATCTCCTGGCGTTCGCATCGCTTCAGGTGCCGCGGATCTCCCTCTGCCATTGGCGCACCGCGGCCGGGGAGGAGGTGGACTTCGTCCTGGAATCCGGCCGCACGCCCCTGCCGCTCGAAATCAAGACGACCGCTCGTCCAAGGGGGGACGACGCCCGCGGCCTCGAAGCCTTTCTCGACAGCTATCCGGAAGCACCGTTCGGGATCCTCGCCTGCGGCTGTTCCGAGCCCCATGCGCTCAGCTCCCGCGTGCTCGCCCTCCCGGTCGCCGACCTGCTCCTCGGCTGACCGGCCACTCACCGGACAGGACCTTTCTTGTTCATCAACTCAACCCACGGGAAAACAGCCATGACCGAACACGCCAACACCTCGCGCTCGATCACCGCCGAAACAATGGAAATGTCCCACGACGAGAAGTACCTCTTCGACCTGACCGGGTTCCTGATCGTGCGGGACGTGCTGAGCCCCGAGCACCTGAAGCTGGCCAACGAGGCGATCGATTCCATGGAGCTCAACCCGAGCCCGGAGTACTTCGGCGACTCGGTCGCCCTGAGGGGGGAAAACAGCTCGACGCGCCTCGGCAACAGCGAGAACCTGATGGAGCGGCCGCATCCCCACTGCGAGCCCTTCCGGGAAATGCTGGCGCATCCGAAAACCACGCCCCATCTCAACACCATCCTCGGGGAAGGCTGGCGCCTCGACCACGGCCCCGGCCTGATCGCCATGGACAAGGGATGCTCCGGGGGCATGCTGCACGGCAACTTCGACAACGCCCCCTACTTCTACCGCGAAGGCAGGATCTTCACCGGGCTCTGCGTCATCGAGTACCTGCTCGCCGACGAAGGCCCCGGCGACGGCGGCATCAGCATCATTCCCGGCAGCCACAAGGCCAACCTCGCCTGCCCTGCAAGGATGCGGAGGTGGGAGCAGTACCGGGAATACGTGACCGAGATCAACGCCAGTGCCGGCGACGCGGTCATCTTCAGCGAGGCCTGCACCCACGGAACCCTCCCGTGGCATGCCGGCCACCAGCGCCGGGCCATCCTCTACAAGTACAACACCGGGCACATGTCGTGGGGTGGAGGCGGGGTGCGCGGGCGGCGTCCGTCCTACTGGGAGGACCTCACCCCACCGCAGCAGGCGGCCCTGCTCCTGCCCTCCCACCACTCCCGCAGGCCCAAGCAGAGCAACAGGTATGAAGGGCTCGCCGAGGTGGCCGATTCGGTCTGAGAATCCGGCGTCCGCCGTCAGCGGATCAGGGCCATCCGCCCCGCGGCGAAATCCTGCCCGGCGGTGAGCCGGTACAGATAGACCCCGCTGGCGACCGGGCGGCCCTCCTCGTCGAGGCCGTCCCATGATGTGCGGTGGTGGCCGGCCGCCAGGGCCTCGCCCCTGTGCAGGGTTCGGACGCGGCGCCCGAGCAGGTCGTAGACCACCAGGCGCACAGGTGCGGTCCCGGGCAGGTCAAAGGCGATGGTGGTGTTGGCATTGAATGGATTGGGCCAGTTGCCGCGCAACCGAAACTCGGCGGGCGTGTCCGCGGCCTGCCCGGCAACCGCTGTCGCCACCTTATTCGGGGCCCCGGGCGTAGGAGTGCTTACGGCCTGAAAGTCCCCCGTGACGTCGGGGATGCGCGCCCAGCTCGTTCCCTCATCGGCCTGTCCCTCTTCCCAGTCGACCTCGGCCACCAGCAGTCCGCCTGCGGTCCAGATGCCGAGCTCTTCGTCGCGGCCGAGGGCAAAGCCCGGCCACCCGTCCTTGTCGAGCTGAATCTGCAGATAGGCACCCGCTTCGATGACCGTGCCGTCCGGGAAGGGGGTGCGCTTCCCCGCGTCGGTCAGATCGTCGGCCATGAGAAAGTCCGCGAGGTCTCTCGGTTCATCCGAGGCATTGTAGAGCTCGAACCAGTCGAGGGGATCCCCCTGGGCGGCGACCTCGTTGACGATCAGTCCGATCTCGGCACCGATTTCGCCGTCACCCTCTTCGGTGAAAGCGTCCCCGCCGAAGCTCAGGAAGGTGCCGTAGAACAGGCCCGAAACCCTGGCCCCCGGCTCCGTACCGGCCTCGTCGAGTTCGATCCCTCCCGTGGCGATCAGGTCCCACTGGTTCGGGGGGGCATCCGCGGAGGGCAGCAACAGGCGGAAGCCGCGGACCGAATCCAGGTCGATGGGCAGGCTGGCGCCGCTCGCCGTCCGGTCGATCGGCAGCGAAACGGTGAGCAGGTCTATGGATAAATCTTCTCCAAGACTTACAACGGTTACCGCCGCCTTGTCCTTGTCAATCCGTCCCTCCTCCTCTGCGAAGCCGGCTACGGCTCCCGAACTCACGAAGCGCTGCTGCTTTCCCTCCAGCTGGTAATGGGTGAACGAGACCGTCCCTTCCTGCAGCGGATTCTCGCTCCCGCTCGATCCCCATGCGGTCTCGAAGCGCAGCTCGAACGCCCCTTTTTCCGCCCAGCAGAAGGGCTCGGTCAGCGGCCAGGGCCAGGCGGGCGGCTCCGGATCGAGATCGGCCAGAATCACCGCTCGCCGCCCGCGGATGAACCGGCGCACCCGGTTGGCGTCCCGGGCGGCATCGGGTCGCATGGCAGGCAGCGCGTGCTGCTTGACGATCTCCTCCATCTCGCCGGCGAGGCCGAGAAGCTCTTCTTCGTTCCAGACCGTTTCGAGCAGTTGCCTGAGGCGGGCGACATAGTCGGCTCGCGTCGCTTCGTTGCGGTACAAACGGTGGGCGATGGCTCCGTGCGCCAGGACCGAAGCCGGCGACCTGAAATCGTCGAAAGGAACATCGGTCGAGGTGAAAACCTGGTCCGCCCCCCAGGGTATGAACTGCAAAGGACCGTCCGTCTCGCGGTAGACGAAGTAGTTGTTGCGATTGCCGGCGTACCCGTCCCAGTGGCCGATCAGCACTTCGACGGCCCAGAAGGTGAGGAAGCGGTCGAGGTCGACGGCGCCGGCGAGGGCTTCGAGTCCGGCCGGGGAGGGGTCCTGCAGCGCGGCGACGACCGCGTCGATGTCCGACCAGTCCGCTTCCTCCTCGTTGGTCTTCTTTACGAAGGTGCCGCGCCAATCGGGGCGGAAGTCGCTGGTGGTCCCTTCGTAGAGATTGCCGCCTGGATCGGAGAAATTGCGTTCCAGAAAGGCGGTCTTGATGCTCTGGACGTTTGCGTACAAGCCCAGGGTTTCGCCGTTGACCGAAACGGTGGCAAAGTTGCAGCGCGGCGCCGGCAGGCCGGCCGCGGAGAAGAGGTGGTAGGCCATGCAGGTATTGAGCATGGACGGGTCCTGCAGGGCATTGTTCAGGGTCAGGCGCTTCACGGCACCGCCGAGGAGCTGACCGTCGACGAACTTGTCGAAGCGGACCTTGAGAGCGGGTTTCTCCGTGCTCAGCGATCCGAGGAACCCCTTCTTGCGGACCCCGACCTGGGTGCGGGTTTCCCCGTCCACGGTCACGGTCGCCTCGAACCAGGTGAAGATCTCGTCCGCGGGGCTGTCGAGGCAGTCGGCACCGCCGAGTAAATCGACGAGGGTCCGCGTCTGGGAACGAAGGAGGTCCCAATCCCCGGGGGCCATTTCGATGTTCACGTCGAGCACGCGGTCGAGGGCGAACCAGGGGTCGCCGGGGTGGGAGGCGCCTGCAGGTTGTCCGGACGACGGCCGGACCGCCAGGAGGAGCCCTGCGATCAGTGCGTATCTCCACCGCCGGCTCGAGGCATTTCCTTTCACCGGGGCTCGCCCCCGGTTGCCGCTCATGGCGTGTCCTTTCTCATCCGGGTATCGATTCTCTCACCTGTATGACCCTTCAGGCAGGGAAAACCCTGACCCGGACAAACACTCCATCCGAGAGGTAGCTGCCTGATACAGGGCTTGCCCGACCAAAAGGGGGAACCCGGGGAGGTCTGCCAACGCCTGTGCAGGATTTCCAAGCCGCGCCCCATCCGGCTTTTTGTCACGCCAAGTCTCGGATGCCTTTCGCCCGCCCCCGGGGCCGCTGCTCTTCAGCCGCGCGTATTAGAGAAATGGTGCTGTGATGCGGCTCACAGCGGCATGTACGACAGGTCGAAGGCCCTTTCGACGAGCCAGCCGAGCCCGAACAGCAGGACGATGACGGAGACCCCCTTGATGAAGGCACCGCGCCAGGCGCTACGTCCGATCCAGATCACGAGCGGCAGCAGCACGGCGACGATGGCGACCTGGCCGATCTCCACCCCGACGTTGAAGGCCAGCAGGGAGGCGACCAGCTCCTGCGACTTCGTCGGCAGCCCGAGCTCGCGCAGCACGTTGGCGAACCCGAAGCCGTGCACGAGGCCGAAGAAGAAGGTCAGCCGCCAGCGGTGGTGCGGCCGGGGCCTCCACAGGTTCTCGGCAGCGACGTAGGCGATGCTGAAGGCGATGCCGGCCTCGACCAGCCGCCCGGGAAGGGAGACGACGTCGAGGGCCGCCAGGATCAGGGTGATGCTGTGGGCGACGGTGAAGGCGGTGACCACCTTGACCAGGGCCAGCGGCCGGCCGCCGATGGCAATCAGGGCCAGCAGGAACATGACGTGGTCGTACCCGAGGAAGATGTGCTCGATGCCGAGGAGGGTGAAGTCGGCGACGTGGTCGAGGAGGCCGGGATCCCGCAGCCGGAACCGGCGCTGGGGGGTCGCCGCGTGCAGGACCACCGCCTGGCCCGGCCGGTCCCCGGCCTGAAGCTTGACCAGGCAGCGGTGATCGGGGGCGAAGCGGTCGAACAGGGCGAAGCGGACCTCGAGGGTCGCGGGGTCTCCCGGGAGCCGGCCCCTCAGGGGAACGTCGAGAAAGAGGTTCCCCTTGTCGTCGAGGCGCAGCCCCCCCTCGCCGACCGACAAGGCCACGGGATCCCCTTCCGCAGTGATCTTCAGGGCCTGCTCGAGGAAGGTCTCGACCGTGTCGCTTCCGTCGAGCATTTCCTGCCGCCGCATGATGCCGTCTCCATCCGCGTCGAGATCGAAGGCGGCCATGAGGTCGGTTTCGTCGAAGGAGACCCTGGCTTCCAGGCTTCCGTCCTGGCCGATCTCCACGCTGATGTAGCTGGTGTTGATCTTGTGCGCCGCGGCGCCCGCCGGAGGCAGCAGCAGGGCGAGGGCAACGGCGAGACTGCGAAACAGGCTACTCCTCTCCATCGAAATACTCCGCGTCGGTCATGCGCCCCAGCTTTCCGGGGGGCCGTATCAGCCACTTGTCCGAATCGGGATAGTAGACGGGGTCGCTCACGGGATTGTCGGCGATCACGTAGTAGACGAGGTCCTCGGTCTCGCTGGGATTGCGGATCTGGTGGGCGGTGCCGGGCGGCTGCACGAAGGCGTCCCCTTCACCAACCTCGAAGCTGTCGTCGTTCCGGCGCACGATCCCACGGCCGCTGACCACGAGATAGAACTCCCACTGCACCTGGTGGGCGTGGCAGGGGAAGTTGGTCCGGCCCGGCGGCAGCCGCACCCACTCGACCTCGAACGGCTGCCCCTCGGTTTCGAGGGCGCTGGAGACATCCTTTACCGACGCCCCGTACTTGCCCGAAGGGGACTGGAGGGATTCCTCCGCCAGCTCGGACACGTTGATTTTCTCGATCATGCTCTCACCTCTTGCAGGGATGGGTACTGAAATGACTGGTTGTTCTTCCAGGCCCGCCTTCTGCCCGGCGGGCGAATCGACCTGCAGCCGATTCACGAACCTTCCGCGGCCGCGTGCCTGACGGCCTATCCATTAAGTTGCTCTGTAGGCGAAGCCGAAGCCCGGATGGACTGTTTCAACGGGCTGCTAATCGAAGAAACCGGCATCCTCTTCCGACAGGTGCCGCTTCGCCTCCTCGACGACGAACTCCACTCCCAGCCCGGGGGAATCCCACACCTCGATGTGGCCGTCTGCGACGATCGGCTCGGGCAGCCCGGTGACCATGTCGAGCCAGAACTCTTCGTACCCGCCCGGCATCTCGAAGGCGATGTAGTTCTGCGGCAGGGTGGCGGCGAGATGGACGTGGGCGGCCAGGCCGAAGAGCCCGTCGATCACTCCGTGCGGGGCCATCAGGATGCCGTGGAGATCGGCGTACTCGGCGATCCACTTGGTCTCCGCTATGCCGCCGACGTCGGCCGGGTCGGGGCCGACGACGTTCACCGCCTGTTTTTCGAACAGCTCCTTGAAATGCTGCCGCAGGTAGATCTGCTCCCCGGTGTGGATCGGCGTCGAGGTGCTGCGCGTCACCTCCCGGTAGAGGTCGGCGAGCACGTAGGGGACGTAGTCGCCGGTGATCATGTCCTCGAGCCACATCAGGTTCAGCGGCTCCACCGCCCGGGCCAGCCGTATCGAGTCCGGGACCGTCATTCCGGGACCGCAGTCGAGGGCGAGGCCGACCTCGTCCCCCAACTCCTCCTTCATCGCCTCGGCGCAGGCGATCACGTGCTTCAGGCCGCGTTCCGTCAGCGGGCCCCGGTTGGCGTGCCAGCGGCCGCCGGAGCCCTCCCCGTAGAAGAAGCCGGGGACATCCGCGGGCATGCTGCTGTGGAAGGAGACCCCCATCTTGCACAGGGTGAACCCCTGCGGCAGCTCCCTGACGGCGCGGGCGGCGGCGGCGTAACTCTCGGGCCGGGACCCGGTTACCGGCACCGGGGATCCGGTCAGGTAGACCCGCACCCGGTCGCGGATCTTTCCCCCGAGCAGCTTGTACACCGGAATCCCGGCGGCCTTGCCGGCGATGTCCCAGAGCGCCATCTCGATGGCGCTGACGGCGCTGCCCCAGGGCTTGAAACCGCCGAGCCGGCGGATGCCGAGCATGACGCGCTCGACGTCGGTCGGGTCCATGCCCAATACGAGGTCGCGGTAGAAGAGGACGTGGGGCTTGAGGTAGGGCTTGGAGGACTCCACCTGCCCCGTTCCGACGATCCCCTCGTCGGTGAGGATGCGGATTACGGGATGGCCGCCGATGACGGCGCACTTCAGATCGACAATCTTCATGGGGTTATCCTGAACCGTGAATGCCTGCGGCGATGAGAGGAAAATCGCCGGGCGTCATGCTGTCCCTTGGTGAAAATCGCTTTGGGATAAGAATTCGTGGCCGGGGCCGGCCGCAGCCCGGAGGGGTTTTTGCCGGGGCTGCCCGGTGCGTTCATGCGGAAAGAAAATATACCTATCGTCAGGACGGGCGATCAAAGCGGACTGCCATCAATTGTCGAGGAGAAAAATGTACGACTTCATCGTCATCGGGGGCGGCGTTCTCGGCGCCGCCACGGCCTTTCACCTGGCGCGCGCCCAGACCCGGGTGCTGCTGCTCGACCGCGGCGACGAGGGGCGCGCCACGGCCGCGGGGGCCGGGATCGTTTCCCCGGCGACCTACCGCGGCGACTCCGACGTCTGGTACCGCTTCAGCCAGGCGGCGTACCGCCACCTTTCGACACTGGTCCCCGAGCTCGAGGCGGAAGGGGCCGGCACCGGGTTCGACCACTGCGGGCTGCTGGTGGTGGCGGTCTCCGACGACGAGCAGGCCCCCTTCGAGGCCGCCTCGCAGCGGATCCTTGCGCGCCCTGAGCGGGGGCCGGTTCGACCCATCGGGGCCGCGGAGGCCCGGGAGATGTTCCCGGCCCTCGCAGGGTCGGCGCGGGCGCTGCACAACCCGGACGCCGCCCGCATCGACGGCCGGCTCCTGGCGCGCGCCCTGCTCGAGGCGGGGGAACGCCGCGGGCTGGAGCGCAGGTCCGGCTCCGCCGACAGCCTCCTCCTCGAAGGCAGCAGGGTCGCCGGGGTCCTGAGCGGCGGCGAGCGGATTTCCGCGGGGACCGTGGTCATCGCGGGCGGGGCTTGGTCCCGGGGTTTCTCGGAACAGCTCGGCATCGGTATCCCGGTGGCCCCCCAGCGCGGCCAGATCATCCACCTCGACCTCGGCGGCACCGACACCTCCTCCTGGCCGATCGTAAGCGCCTTTCGCGACCATTACATGGTGCCCTGGCCGGACAGCCGGGTAGCCGTAGGCGCCACGCGCGAAACCGGCTCCGGCTTCAACCCGCGGGTGACGGCCGCAGGGATCGTCGAAGTGCTCTCGGAGGCCCTGCGCGTCGCCCCCGGTCTCGCCGATGCCTCCATCCGCGAGACCCGCGTCGGGCTACGGCCGCTGTCCGCCGACGGCATGCCGGTCATGGGAGCGGTCCCCGGATGTGAGGGCCTCTACCTAAACACCGGCCACGGCGCAAGCGGCCTGCAGCTCGGCCCCTTCAGCGGGCGCGTCGTCGCCAACTCCGCCCTTGGCAACGACCCGGGGTTCGACCTCTCCCCCTTCGCCGTGGACCGTTTCCTGTGACCTCGCCCGCCGTTCCCGTGCGCCCCGTCACCTCGGGGCCGGCCTTCCACTGGTTCGGGTACTACGACAAGCTGCAGTTCGATCCGTCGGGGCGGTACCTCCTCGGCATGGCCGTCGACTTCGAGTCGCGGTCCCCCGAGCCGGAAGACGCCGTCCGCATCGGCGTCGTCGACACCTTGAAAGGGGATTCCTGGCGCGAGGTCGGCACCACCACGGCCTGGTGCTGGCAACAGGGATGCATGCTGCAGTGGATTCCCGGGTCTGACCGCCGCATCATCTGGAACGAGCGCGAAGGGGACCGGTTCGTGTCCCGCGTCTTCGACACCCGCTCCGGGGAATCGCGGACCCTGCCGGCCGCGGTGTACAGCCTCGCGCCCAAAGGCGACCGGGCGATCGGCACCGACTTCCGCCGCATCGACCACATGCGCCCCGGGTACGGGTACGCCGGTATTCCGGATCCCCACCGCGACCTGCTCACCCCGGAAGACAGCGGCATCTACACCGTCGACCTGCGCAACGGCGAGTCGCGGCAGATCCTGTCGATTGCGGAAGTGGCCGCCCTCCCCTACCGCCACGGCGACCTGTCGGAGGCGAAGCATTACTTCAACCACCTGCTGTTCAACCCCGGCGGCACCCGCTTCGTCTTCCTGCACCGCTGGCGGTTCGGCGGCGGCGGTTTCCGGACCCGCATGCTGACGGCCGCGGCCGACGGCTCGGACCTCCACGTCGTCGACGATTACGGGCACATGTCCCACTTCATCTGGCGCGATGCCGAAACCATCCTCGCCTGGTCCTGGCAGCCGGAAACCGGGGAGGGGTTCTATCTCTACCGGGACCGCTCGCCGGAGGTGGTGCCCATCGCCAGGGAGCGGATGACGCTGAACGGTCACTGCACCTACCTGACCGACACGGACTGGATCCTCAACGACTGCTATCCCCGGGGCGGATCCCGGTC
Organism: Candidatus Latescibacterota bacterium; assembly: GCA_965223905.1. Classification (GTDB taxonomy): domain Bacteria; phylum Latescibacterota; class UBA2968; order UBA8231; family UBA8231; genus CBDCXV01. The sequence continues at coordinate 37,623 of CBDCXV010000005.1, read as the reverse complement.
GCAGGACCTGTACCTCTACCATGTCCCGACGGACCGCCGAATCGACCTCGGCAGCTTCCACTCCCCCGGGGAGTACACCGGGGAGTGGCGGTGCGACCTGCACCCGCGCTCGAGCCCGGACGGCCGCCTGGTCAGCATCGACTCGGCGCACCGCGGCGCCGGCCGGCAGATCTACCTGCTCGATGTCGGTGGGATCGTCGGGGCCTGATATGCGTGAGAGGTGGACGGGACCCTGATCGGGCACGAGGCCGCAGGCGACCCCGGTTCCGTTGTGAAACGGATTCCTGGGCTTTGATCAAGGCCTCGTTGCGGGACTGACGGAAACTCAACCGCTCACGAGCACCCTCGACCCTCACCCGGAGTTCAGCAGCTCCTCCAGGCCCAGGGAGTCGGCGTAGGCGAACAGCGCCGGCAGACCGCCGGTATGCAGGAAGACCACCGCGCCCCCGGCGACCTTCCCCTGCCGCACGTGATCGATCAAGCCCGCCATCGCCTTTGAGGTGTACACCGGATCGAGCAGCAGGCCCTCCAGCCGCCCCGCCATCAGCATCGCCTCGCGCGCCCCTTCGGTAAGCACCGCGTACCCGGGACCTATGTAATCGGTCGTGCTGACGATGTCGGCCGGCTCGACCGCGGTCGAGATGCCGAGCAACTCCCCGCACTCGGTCGCCACCGAGGAGAGGCACTCCTCGAAGGTCCAGCCCGAGGTTACGGGCTCAGGCAGGGCCGGCAGGCCGACCACGCGGATCGGCGACTCGAGGTGCTTCAGGGCGAGGGCGATTCCCGCCTGCGTCGAGTCCGAGGAGCAGAGCCAGATCTCGTCGATGCGGACCCCGGCCCTGTCCGCCTGGTCGAGCAGCTCGAGGGTGGCGGCGACGTAGGAGACGGCCGACAGCCCGATCCCGGACTCGTCTCCGACGCGGGCGACGAACACCTTGCGCCCGGCCGCGGTCAGCTCCTCCCCCCTGGCCCGGACGCGGGCGCCGAGGTTCTCCCAGCTGCCTTCGTCCTCGGCGAGGTCCACATGCGCCCCGACCAGCAGGTCGAGCAGCAGGCTTCCCTGCACCTCCCGGTCGCGTTCGCCGCGAACCTTTCGCAACACCAGGTGGCACTCTAGCCCGAGCCTGGCGCAGGCCGCGGCGAGCTGGCGGCAGTAGTTCGACTGCACCGCGGCCCCGCCCACTACGGTATCGGCCCCCTCCTCGACGGCTTTCCCGAGAACGAACTCGAGCATCCGCGTCTTGTTGCCGCCGGTGGCCAGGCCGGTGAGGTCGTCCCGCTTGATCCATATCTGCGGGCCGCCGAGAGCCCCGGACAACCCCGGGCAGTGCTCGAAGGGGGTCGGCAGGGTCGCGAGCCCGACCCGGGGCAGGCGGTCGAGGGCGAACTGCAGCTCGGCCCGCCTGCTGGCATTCTGTTCGTTCATGGGATAGTCTCCTGTATTCGCAGTTGAAGTGACGAAGTTCGCCCCCACCGGCTCGCTCGCGCCAGCATCTGCGGCTCGGCGGGCCCGGTCCCCCGGGGCAGGGCAAGTGCCCGCCGGGGAATCGGCCTGGACTCCCGCGGTAGCGCTCCTGCTGCCGGAATCCTCCAACCCTCATCCCATCTCCACGAGCCCGACCATGTCAGATCCGCGATTCCACCTGCACCCGGAAACCCCCTTCCCCATCGGCGTCGAGTACTACCGTGCGCCCATCCCGAAACAGGAGGTCTGGGACGCCGACTTCGCCGCCATCCGGGCCGCGGGAATGCGCGTCGTGCGCAGCTTCAGCTTCTGGAACCACATGGAACCTGCCCCCGGCCGCTACGAGCTGGAGGACTTCGACCTGATGTTCGACCTGGCGGAGAAACACGGCCTCCACGTCTGGCTCGACGTCACCTTGGCGACGCACGGCTCCTGTCCGGAATGGCTGCTGCGCGAGCACCCGGACATCCGCGCCGTGGACCGCAAGGGCAATCCCCTGATGGTCTCGGGGAGCGCCGCGGCCCCGCAGGGGGCCATCCTGCATTGTTACGACCACCCGGTGTGGGAACAGCTCGGCGGCGACCTGCTGCGCCACGTGGTGGACCGTTACAAGGACCGGGGCAACCTTCTCGTCTGGGGCCTGTGGGACGGGGTGGCGCCGGGGCGGGCGAGCATCGAACCCTACCCCTGCTACTGCGAGCATTCGCTGGCCGCGTACAAGCGCTGGCTGCGGGCGCGCTACTCCCTCGAGGAGCTCAACCGCCGCCTCCTGCGCCGCTACCGCACCTGGGATGACGTCACCGCCCCGCGCGACAACCAGAACGTCGTCGAGATGCTGATGTTCCGGCGCTTCACCCGCGACAACCTCGTCGAAAAGCTGAGGTGGATGGTCGCCGAGACCCGGGCCATCGACCCCCGCCACGAGGTGCGCGCCCACAGCGTCGTCATCCCGCAGCCCTGGAACGAGGCCTGCGCCGCCGAGGTCGACAGTTGGGGCATGTCGATGTCGTCGAACAACCTGCTGACCTCCTCCGACCCGTACCAGATCGCCTTCCAAGCCTTCGGCTTCGACGCCGCCCGCGCCCTGGCCCCGAACGGACGCTGGTGGAACGAGGAGATCTACGCCGGCATGGCGAAGGGCGGGGTCACCTGGAAGAAGCAGTCGGCGCCGCAGGAGCTGACCGCCCTGCTCTGGCTGACCCTCGCCGGCGGCGCCTGCGGCTGCATGTTCTGGCAGTACCGCCCCGAGTATCTGAGCTTCGAGTCCCCCGGGTACAACCTCGCCGCCCTCGACGGCAGGCCGACGCCGCGGCTGCAAGCGGTCAGCAGGGCGATCGCGCGCATCGAGGGGATGAGGGAGCACCTGCCGGTCGACTGCGGCCGCGCCCGGGTCGGGATCCTCTACCACGCCCCGTCGCAGGAGCTGTTCGGCCTCAACAACGAGGGACAGCGCTACAGCTCCGACCTCACCGGGGTGTGGACGGCGTTGTGGCGGAACGGGATCGCCGCGGACCTCGTCACCCCCGCCATGGACTGGACGGGTTACGACCTGCTGTTCCTGCCCAACCTCGCGCTCATGGACGAGACGGCGCGCCAGCGCCTGGAGCGCACCCTCACGGAAAGCCCGCAGACCCGCTTCGTCGCCGAGGGCAGCTTCGGCCTGTACTCGGAGGACGGGCAGTCGAGCTACGATCCCCCGGAAGGGTTCGGGGAGCGTTTCGGCGTGCGCGTCGCCGACTTCTCGCAGGTGACCGGCTTCGACATCGAGGAGGGGCGAAATCTCCTGCGCACCCCCCTGGGAAACCTGCCGATCGCCACCCCTTGCGGGTACGCCGTCCTCGAGCCCGCGGGCGGATGCGAAAGCTGGGCAAGCCTCGACGGGCAGACCGTGGGGGTGCGGACCGCGGACGGCCGCTTCACCTGGCTCGGTCTCACCCTGTCGGCCGGGTTCGCGGACGAAGCCCCGCCGGAGCTGGTGCTGGGGCTGGCCGCGGAAGCCGGGGTGCGCCCCCCGGTGCGGGTAGAGGGCGCCGAGGTGGTGCCGGTGGTGAGGCCCTCGCGGCAGGGGGGCTGGCTGCTCTTCCTTCTCAACATGGGGAGGGACGCGGCGCGAGCACAGGTCCGGACCGAATGGAAGCTGCAGGAGGTGGAAGACCTGTTCACCCGCAGCCTGGTGCCGCTCTCCGGGGCGGGCTTCGAGATCGGCATCGACCCTTGGGAGATGGCGGTCCTCCACTGCCGGGAGGTCGAGGGCTCGCAAGGCAAGTGAGCCGATGGTCAGGGAGGGGCGGTTTCAAGAACGCGACCGGAATTGCAGTGGTCTGGCGAACCCGGCCATGCGGCGGTGGAATGGCTGGAACTCCCGAGGTCGGCTTGGAGGATTCTGCTTGCGAAGGCACAGGAGAAAGGCGGGGCAGCTGGCAATTCGATGACGGATTCAAATGCCCCGGCCGGGGAAAGCCCGGGACCCATGCCGGCCTCCGGGCGTCCTTATTTTCAGGCTAATCGCGCACCCTAAACCGAACCGCAGGAGCCGACCCCATGAAAACCGCCATCGCCCTGACCCTGTCCCTGCTGCTGACCGCCGGCCTTCGATCCGCCCATGCCGAACAGGAGCAGGCGACCTTCGCCGGCGGCTGTTTCTGGTGCATCGAGGCCCCGTTCGACAAGTACCCCGGCGTTATCTCCGCCGTCTCCGGGTACACCGGCGGCACCGAGGAGGACCCGACCTACAAGCAGGTCAGCTCGGGCCGCACCTCCCACATCGAATCGGTGCTGATCACCTACGACCCGGAGAAGGTGGGCTACGAAGAGCTGATCAATCACTTCTGGCGCCAGTTCGACCCGACCGACGCCGGGGGATCCTTCTACGACCGCGGCCACCACTACACCTCCGCGGTCTTCTACCACGACGAGGAGCAGAAGCGGATCGCCGAGGCGACGCGGGCGGCGCTCGATTCCTCGGGGCGCTTCGACAAGCCGGTGGTCACCCCGGCCCTGCCGGCAACCACCTTCTATCCGGCCGAGGAGTACCACCAGGACTACTACCGGAAGAGCCCCGGCCACTACAAGAGGTACCGCACCGGCTCGGGCCGCGACCGCTTCATCGCCAAAATCTGGGGAGACGATCCGCCCGCGGCGGCGATGCCGGGGAAGGCGCCGGACAGCCGTTTCTCCAAGCCTTCCGTGACGGTCCTGCGCAAGAAGCTGACCCCCCTGCAGTACGAGGTGACCCAACAGGACGGCACCGAGCCTCCCTTCCGCAACATGTTCTGGGACAACAAGCGGGCAGGGATCTACGTCGACGTCGTCTCCGGGGAGCCGCTGTTCAGCTCGACCCACAAGTACCGCTCCGGCACCGGCTGGCCGAGCTTCTGGCAGCCCCTCATGTCGGAGAACATCGTCGAGAAGTCCGACAACAAGCTGTTCATGACCCGCACCGAGGTGCGCAGCAAACAGGGCGACTCCCACCTCGGTCACCTGTTCAACGACGGCCCCGACCCGACCGGTCTGCGCTACTGCATCAACTCCGCCTCCCTCCGGTTCGTCGAGAAGGACGAGCTCGAGGCCGAGGGACTCGGGGAGTTTGCCCACCTGTTCGAGTAGCGGGCGTTCGCGGTTCCATCCGACATTAGGCGCTTCCTTCCACTTCCTTTGCAGCGGGACATCGACCGATGAAGGTTACCGAGATCGAAGCGCACCAAGTTACCCACCAGTACCACGACTGGATCGCCTACCAGCTCCTGCACTACGACGGGCCGCGGCGGAGCACCGTCTACGTCGCCCACACCGACACCGGGCTCACCGGGCTCGGAGAGAAGGTGGGCGCCCCCGAACCCCCGGAGGTGCTCGACCAGTACATCGCCAGCAACCCCTTCGACTGGATCGGGGACGAAACCTCGATCGCGCTCGGGACGGCGATGTACGACCTCATGGGACAGGCCGCGGGCGTGCCGGTGTACAAGCTGTTCGGCCAGAAGTACCGCTCCTGGGTGCCGGTCTCGAGCTGGACGGTGTCGACCTCGCCGGAGCGCATGGCCGAGGCGGTCAGCCGCTACGCCGCCCGCGGGTTCACCTGGATGAAGTTCCACCTCTCTCCGTTCGAGAACGTCTTCGACCAGACCGAGGCGATGCAGGAGGTGGCCCCGCGGGGATTCCGCATCCACTACGACTTCACCGGCGGCGGAACCACCGACCACATGTCGGACCTGCTCTCGCGGCTCTCCAACTACCGGATCGCCGGCTGCTTCGAGGACAGCATCGACGAGAGGGACGTCGAGGCCTCGATCGAGCTGCGCAAGCGGGTGCGCCTGCCGCTCGTCAGGCACCGCGCCGCCTTCGACGCGACCTATGAGGTGATGCAGGGCGCCTCGGACATCTACATGCTGGGGCACTGCAAGATCGGCAAGGCGATGGAGGCCGCCGGCCTGTTCGCCGCCGGCGACATCCCCTTCATGATCCAATGGGTCGGCAAGGGCATCACCCGCGCCATGGTGACCCACATGATGGCCGCGTTCCCGTCGGCGACCTTCCACGCCATCAACGCCGGGGAAACCTGCCGCAGCGACGTCATCGAGGAACGCTTCGAGCCGGTCAACGGCTTCGTACGCGTGCCTGAGAAACCGGGACTGGGGGTCACCCTCGACCGGGACGAGCTCGCCCGGCTGTCGGCCCTGGAGTCAACCGCCTTCGACCCCTGGATCATCCGCTCGCGGTTCGCCAACGGCGCACGGATGTACCACAAGTACGACGCCGCGACCACCCGCCACTTCCTTGTGCGCCCGGACTGGCGCCGGGGCAAGGTGCCGATGAGCTACGACTCCCCGATCGCCACCGACTACTGGGACGACGACGGGTCGGCGGAGTGGCGTGCGATGATGCAGCGAATCGAAACGGAAGGGATGGTGCTGGAGCCGTAGCAGCCGAGGCAACGGCCGGGCTTTGTGTAGGGGCGAGGCGGCTGGCCAAGCCTGTTCCTGACTTTGACATCAACGGGGCGAGGATTTTTGGTATAAATCCGGGACCCAGGGATACCAAATTGGCCTCCCCTGTAGAAGTACAGCGCCGGTCAACTTCCTGATTCTTGATAAGCCTCCGTCAACGCTTCCATTAGCGGTTCGAGAAGTTCTGTCGGTGGGTTCACTTTCCAGTTATCGCTCTCTCGCACGTATGTATTCCATACTTCTCTGATTTTTTCGTTTGCCTGGTCAGATGCCCGGCGACGAATCACCGGCAACTGCAATTGGATTGCCGGTTTCTTTTCCTGATTGTATACAGTCACCATTCCCACATTCTCCATAGGGACAAGAGGGGAAAGAGTGGTGTAAAATTGCCCTTTATGTGAACGAAGACGCACACCTGGAAATTTTGCCAACTCCTCTGCCCAAAAAATCAGCCTGTCGAACACTTCTCTCGGCTTCCCGAATGTATCCATAATCGAAGCTCTAAAAGCATCTGAACCGTAGGTGGTCTCGGCAGCACTCGAATCGAACCTTATTGGGGATGCCGCGTTTGGATCGGGAACGATTCTTTGCGGTAAGGGCACCTTCCCATCGCCGACCTGATGCAGCGGAAGGGCGATCAGGTCAGTTGTAACTGTCGAATTCGTGATTTCGTCCAGATAGGCCACGAATCTCTCCAACTCCGGCGGCACATTGTCTAACGCGAGCACCAGCCTGAAATCACCCCGGTCGAGGTACGCCTGCAACGACGAGTTGAATGACTCAGCCTCGTCAGTGTCTGCGCCCCCTTCCACCTGTACGGCTTCGAAGATGGAGGAGTAGCCTGAAGTTGTGAGGGCATTGCTCAAAGGTCCCTTTTCCAGACTGGTGACGTCGTACCCTTTGAGGAATGCCGCGTAATAAAGAATTTGTGGCACCATGTCCTTTCGCGTCTCTGAGTTGTAACTCAGCTTCACCTCGATGATAACGGGGCGGCCACCGAATTCTATGGCAAGGATATCAGCGGATCCTGATCCGAGCCCTATCTCGCATCCCAGCGCTGTCAGGATGGGGTCTCCGGCCAGCGGAAGCCCACGCGGGTTTTCCTTGATGAGGCTGTGCAGGAGGCGGTGCAACTCCCCTTCGTCCTCATACTCGATGGGGCCGCTCGGTTTCCAGCCGTCTCTGGTCTCTATCTTCATAAACGGACCAGCCTACTCGGTCTCCCCGCCTTCCGGTACGTGCGCCGAGACCAAGCCGATCCGGTTGCCTTCGGGGTCGCTGAAGAGAGCGAACGTCACCATCCCCGGGATCGTAGTCACCGGCACGACCTCCTCGCCGCCCAGCTCCACAGCCTTGGCGAGGGCAGCCTCGATATCCTCCACCTGCACGTAGAAGGTCGCGTGCGGAGTGCCGGTCCCGGTCGCCCCGACGCCGCCGCCGATGCCGGGTCCTCCTTCGCCCGCTTCGATTATTCCGTAGGGCATCTCCGGAGCGACGTTCCTGATCTCCCACTCGAAAAGGTTCCGGTAGTAGGCCTGCAAGGCATCGTGGTCCTTTCCGACTATCTCGAAATGCACGACAGGGTTCTTCATCTCCCGTTCTCTCCTTTGCTGTAGTTGGTGTCTGCCGAGGACTCGACCAGGGCGGCCTAAAAACCAGGGAACGTCCGCAGAAACCTCGACGGCTTTCCAGGACTTCGATCCTCGCTTTACTGGATCGAACGCAGCCGCGTGCCTGTCTTCCACCGCGGGGTCACAGATCCGCGGTGCGCCAATCATTCAGCCCGGCGACGATGCATTCTTCAAGCCACACGCGGAATCGATCCTCTACGGATGTCGCATCTTCCCGGTAGTTGATCTGAAACACAGTGCGGGCCAATGCATTGGCCGGACTGGTTTCCCGGTCGTTTCTATCGGTCTGCACCCGCTGAAAAAAAACCGCACAACAGGCAAGAACACCCCGAAACTCGTGACCTATGCCGTGAAATGCGACCAGGATCTGGCTCTGATTCTCATTCTGGATCACCAGGCGCGCCCATGAGCGATACGTCTCGAGGTTGGCGAAGTACTCGAGCGTCTTCGCTCCTGCCACGACCTGTTGGCGGAAATAATGACTGCGCTCGTCGTGATCCCTCGCCCCATCAACAAAAACGGTAACGCGACCGAGCAGCGGCTTGACCTCTTTTTCGAAGGTCGCCCTCACCTCATCCAGTCGTTCCTCCGCGATTAGCCGGAGGTCTTCGGCCCGATCCTTGACAGTGTTCCATTCCTCAAGCAGCGCGTCGCGCCGATGCTCCAATTCCTTCCGTGTCGAAAGGATCGACAATGGTCGTTCGTCACTGACGAAGTCAAACACATACTCTATCGCCGCCTCGTGATCGCGGATCATGGAGGCCGCCGTTTCCGGGGTCACACCCGGCCCGTGGGGAATCAGTGCCGCGTCTATTCCGTGTTCGATCAGAATCTCCGTAACCCCTCTGTCGAAGTCATACACCCGTTCGATCAGGCCGGTCTCGATCGCCCACTCCCTATGCAATTTCGTATTGAATTCCGGCAGCGCATCCGAATCTTCGAGCCGTGCACTTTCCTCCTGCCAGACGTTGGCCAACGCTGCGAGTTCACCTTGCTCAAGGGTCGTCGGATCAACTTCATAGTCACGGATGGGATGCCACCGGTGTCCGTTGTTCATCGATTCTATTTCCTGAACCCGGTTGCCGTTTGCCATGCGGCTTCCGGCGCTTCGATTGCTGCAAGAGTCCTTTGTAACCATTTCCGAATTTATGGCAGATCGGCCATCAGAGGGTGTCGCTCTTCTCCATCAACCAGCCGGCTCCGGGCCGCCACGCCGCTTGTTGATCTTGTCGCGCACCAGTTGGATGTGCAGGCGCAAGTTGTAGAGCTCGTCGGTGTAGGACAGGGGCACCTCGACCTTGGCGGCCTCCTGCTCGATGCGGTCCAGCTCCTCCAGGGCCACCCTGGATTGCCCGGTCCCGGCGTCGACGGACAACTCGACCGCGGACAGGTCGCGGTACCAGCGGTAGATGCGGGAGCGCACCTTCCAGCGGTAGGTGGGCACGGCAATGCGGAACAGGGGAACGAGCAGGGTGACGAGGGGCAGCAGGAAAAGCGCGGAGCGCTCGACGAAGACCGCGGCCCAGAACGGCAGGTAGCGCCTGAGAAAGGAGGGGCCGCGCTCGAAGTAGCGGCGCGCGTCCTCGATCAGGGGAAAGTCGAGGTGGTCCGCGGCGGGAAACTGGCCGGGCCGTTCGAAAAAGCCGCCCTGGGCGTGGAGCCGGAAAGCCGCCTGGAGCATCAGGTCGGTCAGGGCCGGATGGAAGTCGGTGCGCACGACCAGGGTGGCCGCCGGCGCCAGCAGGGTGACCCGGCGGCCGGGGATGTTGCGCCGCAAGTCGATGGCCCCTTCGGGCAGGACGACGCTGGACAGGTAGCGGTAGCGGCTCAGGTAGGCGTCGACCCGGGAGAAGTTGAGCAGCTGGATCCCGGGGTCGGCCAGCAGCTCGGCTACCACCGGGGCCCGGGGCGAGGCCACGAAGACCGCCGCGTCGACCGCCCCCTCCCGCAGGGCCTGCGCCGCCCGGACGCCCCCGAGGTCGGACAGCCGCGTGGGAGGTTGGTGCAGGCCGTTCTCGCGCAGCAGGGTCAGGGCCAGGACCCGGGTGCCGCTGCCCTCGGGCCCGACGGCAACGGTGCTTCCCGACAGCTCCGGGAGGCGTTCCAGGGACTGGGAGCCGCGATAGAAGACCCACAGAGGCTCGTAGTAGAGGCTGGCCAGGGAAACGAGGCCGGCCTGCGAGGTCGTATCCGCCACCCCGGTCTGGACAAAAGCCACGTCGACCGCGGCTTCCCGCAGCAGCCGCAGATTCTCCACCGACCCGGAGGTCTCCCTCACCTCCAGCTCGACCCCTTCCCGCGCCAGCAGGCCGCGGTACTCCAGGGCGAAGCGGTGGTAGGCGCCCCCGGGCATCCCGGAGGCCAGGATCAGGCGCTCGGGCGGGGCCGGCTCGACCAGTTGGAAGAGCAGGAGGAAGACCAGCCCGGAGAGCATGAGGGCCGGTCCGTAGACCTTGAGACGGTCGCGGTTGGGGCCTTTCAGCAGGTCGGAAACGCGCATCAGATGGAAAGCCGGGACAGCCGCCTGGATTCGGGACTGGCCCTTACTCCTCCTCCTCCCAGGAGTCGATGCCGAGCAGCTTCCGCCCCAGCGGCGTCAGCTCCGCGGTGGTCCCTTCGCGATGCTCCTTCCCCTTCTCGTTCTTCCCCAGGCCGGTCAGACGCTCCCGCCACCAGTGTTCGCTCTCGGCCCGCGACTCCGGGCTCGGCTCGTCCGGGGCCGGGCCCATGGTGATGTACTGGCCGATGCGGGGAACTTTTGCGCGGTTCGGGCTGGCTCCGTGCGGCAGGGCGCTGTGCCAGATCACCAGGTCGCCGGCGCCCCCTGCGACGGCGACCGCCTGATCGACGAACTGCTCGCGGACCAGCTCGCGCGGCTCGGCATCCCCGGGAAGCGACTGCAGCCACTGGCGCAGCTTCAGGTGGAACCCGGGGATGCATGCGAAAGCCCCCTGGTTCGCGGCGGTGTCGGTCAGGTAGAGGATTCCCTGGACGCCGATCCGCTCCGGCAGCTCCTCGATCCGCAGGTCCCAGTGCAGCCAGGGCCCCACGAAATCGTGGCCGGGCCGCTGCGGCGGGTTGATGCTGGCGCGGTCCCGGCTGACCCGCAGCTTGCGGGTGCCCAGGATCTGCGCGAATGCCTCGTGCACACGCGGGTGCTGGCGGTTGTCCCACAGGGCCTGGTGCTGGTAGATCTCCTTCATGATCCCGCGCGGGGGATCGCTGTACCAGGTCTCCGGGTCGCCGGGGTCCATCTCGGCGAAATCCCACACTGCCTTCTCCGCGGCGCGGCAGTTCTCCGGCGGCACGGCGCGGCGCGCCACCACGTAGCCGTTCTCCTCCCAGAACTTCAGGTCTTCGCTGCTCAGCACCGGTTCGGATGTCGTCATCGGTCAGTCCTCCGTCCTCGGATCGATGCGGCGTTTCAGCTCTTTCAGGTTGAAGCCGTCTCCCTGCAGGAATTCGAAAAACTCCTTCTCCTGGCCGCGCACGGCCTCCGCCCTGTCGGCGACTTCCGCGGCGATTCCGGACGGCACCGACACCAGGCCGCTCTCGTCCCCGTGCAGCAGGTCGCCGGGCACTACCTCGAGGCCGCAGACCTCGACCGGGGTGTTGAACTCGAGGTAGGCCGGGTACCCGTGGGAGACGACCCAGCCGCTGCAGAAGACGTGGAAACCGGGGGTCCGCCGGCGGATGCCGGAAAGGTCGCGGCCGTTGGCGTCGGTGACGATGCCGGCGCCTCCCAGCTTTTCGAGAACGGCGCAGAACATGTCTCCGAAGATGCAGCCGCGGCGGCGGTCCGGCCCCTCGTGTTGGGCGACGAGGACGAACGGGGTGTCCGCCTCAGAGAGCAGCTGCACCAACTCGCCGACCCTCGACGGCCGGGTGTCTCCCGGAGTGGTGGTGTCGACCTTGCAGGTGACGGCGCGCCCGACCATCGGCGCGGCGATCCCGGGGGTCTGGCAGACCAGCCGGTTGTCGGCGTACCCGGTAGTGGGGTCCCGGACCTCGAACTGCTCGATGGCGTTGGCCACGGTGGCGCTGTCGAAGCGCCTCAGCTTCTCGAGGACCGTGTCCATTGGAATTCGATTTGATGGGGCGGCGTCATGGTCGAATGGAAGGTCGGCACGGCTGGGCAGGTTGGACCGGGCCCCGGTTCGGATCGCCTTCCTGTTTCACTGGTACCTCACGTGCAGCTCGAGCTTCTCGATGCGGACCTGCCGCGTCCCCGAAGACTCCGGCTGATCGAGGCAGACGCCGACGAGATTCTCTCCCACTGCCAGGGCCATCGGGTCCACCGCGAAAACCAGCCAGCCTCCCTCGACCCGGGGCTGACCCAAGGGGATGTTGTTGATCCGGGCCTGCAGCCGCTTCTCGATCCCCTTGCGGGGCGGACTGGTGTGGAAGAACACCGGGGGCGGCCCCCCGATCCGCTCCGGGACGACCCAGTCCCTTATAAGCGCCGGCTCGATCTTCCCCTCGGCCGGCAGATCGGCGGTCCCGGGGTCGTGCAGGGCGAGGCGCAGCTCGACCCGGTCGATCCGCGCTGCCTCCGCACCGGCATCCTCCCCCACCCTGAGGATCAGCAGGGTATCGGTGCGGCCGTCCCCTGCCAGCGGCGCCGGAAGAGGGGCAAGCATGTTGGTGTTGTGGTAACCCCGCCGCGGGGTTTCCCAGTCTTCGGCGAACGGTATGATCTCGGCGCCGTGGCCGCCGCCGCGGCGCTGCCGCGCGAAGGTCTTGTCGAGGCCGGCCATCCCTTCGGGTGCGGAGAGCTCCCTGTAGAACTGCCGGTGGAGCTGCCAGCAGGGTTCTCCGGGGTCCGGTTCGTACTTGAAGTTGAAGGTCTGGATGCCGTCTGCCCCCTGCTGTCGCCAGTTGCTGGCCACGCCCCGCAGCACCTCGATGGGGGGCGCGCAGTAGCCGTCGGAGGAGTGGTGGTCGTCGAGGGCGCAGTAGAGTTTGACCGGCTCATCGCCGATGAGCGCGCGGAACGCGGCGACGTCGACGTCGAAGCTGCGCACCCCGAGGGCGAGGATGTCGATCAGCCGCTCCCCGATCCAGGCCTCGACGTCGATGCCGTCGAAGTGACAGCCCGGGAGGTTCTCCGGCACCCTGGCGGCCAGCAGGAACGGGCGCCCGCGACGGCGCTCTACCTCCAGGGTCATGGCCCGCACGCTGCGCATGAACTCGGTCAGGCAGTCCCGTAGCAGCCAGCCCTCTCCCGGCGGAAGCACCGGGGTCATGCGGGCGAAGTCGAGCTCGAGGCCGTCGAATCCGTACTCCCCGGCGATCTCGGTCAGGATGTCGAGGGCGTACCGTCGCACTCCGGCGACGGCGAAGTTCCACAGCCCGTTGGGGTGGGTGTCGACCTCGAGCAGCCAGTCCGGGTGCGCCTCCTTCACCGGCACCTTGTAGAGGTTGTCGAGGTCGTCGAGGAAGCTGCCGCGCCCCTCCTGGTACTGCGGGTCGTTGTCGCCGCCGTTCATGCGGTGCGAGTAGAACACCTCGATGCCGCGGCGGCGCGTCTCCTCCTCGAAGATGCGGACAATGTCGACCCCCTCCTCGAACCACCTCAGGTACCCCGGGACGTTGTAGCGCGGCAGGAACCTGCTCGGGTAGGGGGCGACGTTGCCCTCGCACCAGTTCCACCAGATGCTGTCGACCCGGATTCCGGGATCGTCGATGAAGGTGAAGCGGCGGGAGACGATCTCATCCACCCCGCCGGCATACGCGTCCGGATCGGCCAGCAGGGCGTCGAAGTTGAGGACCAGCCGGCGGGGCCGCTGCACCGCCTCGGCGTGGGCGTCTGAAATCTCGAAGGCGGAGCCCAATTACCGCGGGTTCGGGGTCTGCCCGTGAGCCGCCTCGATCACCTCGCGGGCGGCGCGGTACAGGTTGGAGAAATCGACGTTGAGGTTGAGCCAGCGCACCCCGAGCGACATCCAGCGGGCGTAGGTCTCGGGGGAGTAGAAGGTCGAGATCCCGAGGACCCGGTCGGACCTGCCGACCTTTGCGGCGACGGTCTCGACCGCGGCGACGACCTCCGGGTCCTGGTGCAGTCCCAGCTTGCCGAACGACCCGGACAGGTCGTTGAGACCCAGGCAGTAGATGTCGACGCCGGGGACCTCGAGCATCTCGTCGAGGTTGGCGACCGCGTCCCTGTGCTCGATCTGGATGGCGACGATCGGCTCGTTCCCGGTCTCGGCGAGATAGTCGGCCTGAGGGATGGCGCCGTACCCCGTTCCCCGGCGCGGTCCGTACCCCCTGACCCCGCGCGGCGGGTAGCGGCAGGCCTGCACCGCGGCTTCGGCCGCGGCCGCGTCGTTGACCTGCGGCACGATGATGCCGGCAGGCGCCAGGTCGGCGACCGGCTTGATGACGTCGACGTCGTTCCACTGCACGCGGATGAAGGGGGCCGCCCCGGTGCCGCGGTGGGCGGTCACCATGCGCAGGGCGGTCTCGATCCCTATGGCGCCGTGTTCCATGTCGATCCAGGTGAAGTCGTAGCCCGCCTCGGCGATCAACTCGCAGATCGACGGATCGGCGAACGTCACTCCCATGCCGATCAGGGTTTCTCCTGCCTGCATGCGTTCGCGGAACCGGTGCGCGTTGTTGATGTCCACTTGTCGATTTCTCCGCTTCAGCTGTCGCTGACCACCGGCGCCCGGCGGGCGCGCTCGTGGAGGTCGGCGAACTCCCTGCTGCCGTCGTCGTCGAGCACCTCCGTGCGGCACCCCCAGTCGTCGACGGGGCGGTTCCCCTTGCCGAAGAAATCCCACTTCTGGCCGGAGTGCGCGAAGTAGACGCGGCTGCCGCCCGGCCTGACCACGCAGGTCAGCCGTCTCGGCAGGGTGTGGTCGGCCTCCTCCACCCGGTACTTCTCGAGGGCCTCCTCGTCCAGCTCGATCCCCAGGCCCGGCTCCTCCGGCACCCGCGCGTGGCCGTCGACTACCGGCAGCCGCTCCTTGAGCAGGCTGTGCTCGTAGAGCTCGTGGCAGGTGATCGTCGGCCACTGGGCCTGTTCGAGGACGGCGCTGAGATGCAGCGACAGCGCCGTGGTCGGGGCCGCCCCGACCATCTGCAGGAAGAAGGGCATGTTCACCGCGGCCGCGGCGGCGCCGTCGCGCATGATCCGCGACACCCCGCCGCCGAGGATCCAGCCGTCGCAGACGCCCCCCATCTCCAGCCCTTCGCGCGCCCCGATGGCGCCGTAGTGGTGGGCGACGGGCCTCTCGATCTGCGTGCGCAGGTAGCGGTTGCCGGAAGCGTCGTCCCGCGGCAGCGGGTCCTCCCAGATCTTGATCTTGGGGAAGGCGCGCTCGAGCTCCCGCAGCAGGGGCACGGCGTTGGCGGCGTTGTTGAGCATGGCGTTCCAGTCGGCGTCGATGCGGAAGTGGTCGGGAGTGACCTTGCTGATGCGCCGGATGGTCTCGCGCACGTCCCACCAGGGCCGCGTCTTGATCTTGATGCAGTTGTAACCCAGTCCGACCGCGGTCTTCGCCTCGACAGCGTACTTCTCCGGCGACATGTCGTGGTCCCAGAAGGAGATCGGCGCCCAGTCCCGGCACTTGCTGCCGAGCAGCCTGTAGAGCGGCACCCCGGCCAGCTTGCCCGCGGCGTCGAACAGCGCCATCTGCAGCCCGGCTCCGAGCGAGTCGTCCCACATCGTCTCGAAGGGGGATCGGCCCATCACCTTCTCTTCCGCCTGCACCCTCCCCCAGGTGTAGTTCTGCACCGTCTCCCCCCAGCCGCTGATCCCGGCGTCGGTGTCGACGCGGGTGATCTCGAGCTCCGACCAGGTGTGAATGCCGGCGCGCTCCATCTCGCGGCGCACCCTGTCGACGAAGGGGACCACCAGGGTGAAGCGCTCCATGCCGGTTACTCTTGCCGTCATCGTCTCCGTCCTGTCTCGGTACTGGATGGGCTGAATCGGCGCCCCCGGGCGCCGGCTTCCCAAGGCGCCGGAGCGAGTCGCAGGGGATGGGGTCGGCCAGCCATCGCAACGCCGCGGAACGGAGCCTGGATCTTCGTGCGACAGGACACGGATGCCGCCGTCATCTGCGCACCGACGGGGCCTGCATGACCGCCTGCTGCTCTTCGGTCATGTCCTGGATGTAGTCGGGGTAGGTGATGGTGTGGGCGCCGCCGCTGTAGGCCTGGAAGCCGGGGCTGAACTTGTAGAGGAGTGCCCGCCGCTGGTGGGCGGCGGTCCAGGGCAGGGTCCCGTGGGTCAGGGTTTCGGTGAAGATGACCGCGTCTCCCGCTTTGGCGTTCACCTCCAGCACGTGCTCCTGGTGCCGGTGCCAGGACTTCATCGCCTCCGGGCAGGGCAGGTTCGACTTGTGGCTGCCGGGAACCACCGCCACGCCGCCGTCCCCCGGGCCTTCGTCGGCGAACAGGTACTCGACCACGGTCAGCCCGGTGTAGATGCGGCCGTCCTTGAAGAAGTAGGCCTCCGAGAAGTTGGGGCGCTCGACTCCGCCCCCGTGCAGCACCCCGCCCTCGCAGCCGAGGTCCATGGCGATCAGCCCCGGCCCGTGATCGAGGCGGTACCCCTCCCCGAGAATCCCCTCGAGATACGGCTTGACCCCCGGATGCAGGAGCAGCTCCCGGAACAGCTCGCACCAGGGGCGCTCCCAGGCCAGCATCCCGCCCAGGTCGAGGCGCCTCGACGTGCCCTGCAGGGCGACGGATTCCCGGGCCAGGGAGCGGCCGATCTCCTTCATCTTGCCGGCGTGGCGGTCGATGGCCTCGTTGCCGCGGCCCACCTCCTCCGGGGACAGCACCTGCGGCAGCACGAGAAAGCCGTTGAGGTCGAACAGGTATTTCTCTTCGTCGTTCATTCGCGCCCACTCCGGCCGGGCCGTTCGTTCGCCGGGGCGTCGCCGCCTTGGCGGCGGGCGGCGAACCCGGTCTATTATTGCACCGATTTCCGACACCGCAACGGGGAGACAAGGTATGACTGAATCGGATTCACAGACAGTTCTGATACGGCCCGGGCTGCTCGCCGACGGCCTCGGCGGCAGCGCCCGATCCGGGGAGGCGGTGTTCGTGCGGGACGGCCTCATCGCTGCGGTCGGACCGGCGGAAGCGGTCGCGAAGGAAGCGCCCCCCGGCACCCCCGCGGTCGACCTGCCCGGCTGCTGCCTGACCCCCGGTCTGATAGACGGCCACACCCACCTCAGCCTCGCCGGGGACGGCCGCGCCTACGACGAGATCTTCCCCGAAAGCGACGAGACCATGGTGCTGATCGGGGCCATGAACATGCGCCGGCACCTGCAGGCCGGCATCACCACCCTGCGCGAGCACGGGGCCCGCAACAGGATCGGCTTCACCCTGAAGGAAGGACTGCGGCGGGGATACATCCCGGGGCCGCGCATGCTGGTCAGCGGCCGCCCGATCACCTGCACCGGGGGCCACTTCCACATGTGCAACGAGGTCGCCGACGGCGAGGAGGAGATCCGCCGCTCGGTGCGGCGGCTGGTGCACGAGGGGGCCGACTACATCAAGGTGATGGCCTCCGGCGGCGGCACGACGGGCACCATCCCCGGAATCGCCACCTACTCGACCCGCGAGCTTCAGGCCCTGGTCGGGGAGGCGCGCCAGTTTCACCGGCTCACCGCGGCCCACTGCCGCGCCAAGGAGTCGATGGTGCGGGCCGTCGAGGCCGGCATCGACCTGATCGAGCACGTCGAGTTCCTCGACCCGGACCACGAGATGCGCTTCGACCCCAAGGTCGCCGAGATGCTGGCCGAGTCCGGAATCTGGCTCAGCCCCACCCTGCAGGCCTGGACCAACTACCCCGAGATGGTGGCCCTGCGCCGGCGGCGCGACGGGGGGGAGCTCCGTCCCGAGGAAGAGGCGGAGCTCGCCCACCTCGAGCAGCGGGCGGAGAAGCGCCTCGACCTGATGCGAAGGATGCTCGACTACTGCCTGAAGGAACGGGTCGTGCCGGGCACGGACTCGGGTGTGGGGAACCTGGCGTTCGGCCACATCGACTACGACCTGCAGCTGCTGGTCGAATGCGGCTTCACCCCGGCCGAGGCCCTGGTCGCGGCGACCCGGATCTCCGCGGAGGCGGCCGGCATCGCCGGCCAGGTCGGGACCATCGAGGTCGGAAAGGAGGCCGACCTCGCTGCCTTCGGCGGCGACCCGACCGCGGACGTCGCCGCCTTCAGCGACGTCCGGGCGGTGTTCCAGGCCGGGGTGCGGGTCCGGTAGGCAGGGGTCCGTGATTCAGTGCACTAGTCGGATGCGTGCTCGTGCGGGCCGAGATCGTCGTCGACGAAGGATCGGTGGTAGTTCCTGCCCATCAGGTAGCGCGTCTCCAGCTCGACGTCCCGCACCACCAGCGGCATGGTCAGCGCCTTGTCGCGCTCCTGCAGCTTCACCTCGATCCCGTTGATGCCCGGGACCGGCCAGTGCTCCTCCTGCAGCCGGAACACGAACCAGTAGGCCGACCCGGCGCGGTAGCGGGGGCGGCTCATCCGGTACATCTCGTTGATCCGGCGCAGGCAGCTTTCAGGCAGCTGCTTTCCGTTGAGATGGAAGCTGACTTTGTCGAGCTCCGTCGTCGACATCAGGCGGAAGCGCAGGATCACCTCGTGCACCCTGCCGGCCGCGGCCCAGCGCCGCAGGTCGTCGCCAACCCTCAGGTGCACGGCCGCGCTCTCCCCCTCCTGCAGCTCCTTCGGCAGCTCCATCTCGACACCCGGCTCCAGCTGCGGTTCCGGGTAGCGGCCGGTCATGGTCGGCGCGAAGTAGAACTTGTCGCGCGGGGCCATGATGTCGGGGTGGGGAAGCTCGCGCAAGCGCTCGTAGAAATCGGCCCCGTACGGCCACAGGTTGAACCAGTGCGCCAGGTAGAGTCCGTCGACCCCCTGATCCCAGCAATTGGTGGCGCAGGCCCGCGTCATCGAGACCGGGCCCTCCCCGAGGCGGTCGGAGTCGACGTGCGACTGGATGGCGCCGATGACCTTGCAGCCCGAGCCGCGCGCCGCCTCGACCAGCTCCGTGTAGTCGGCGTTGGTGTTGATCAGCTCCGGGCCGGAGAAGGTCTGCGCCACCAGGGCGTCGACGATCCCCTCGTCGATCCAGGCCTTCACGTCCATGCCGACCCCGTTGCAGCCCTCGATGCTCGCCGGGATGCGGATGACGAGATGGCGCTCGGGGCCGCTTGCCTTGACCTCTTCGTACACCCGTTTGATCCAGGCGCTCAGGACCGGTTTGCCCTCCTCCACCTCGTCCGGGTGGAAGTAGTGGGGCGTGTAGTTCATCTGCAGCTCGAAGCCGTCGCCGTCGTATTTGCGCAGCGTCTCCGAGATCAGGGCGAACCGCTCCTCGCGCACCTCCTCGTGCATGAAGTCGAGGCAGGTGGCGTACGGCAGCTCCCCGGTACCGGGCTTGGCGCCGATTTCGAGATGGGTGTTGTCGAAGCGGAAGTTCGAGCAGCGGGTGTCGCTCTCCCGGTCGCCGCGTCCCTGCTGCACCAGCAGCGTCGGGTAGAAGGCGATCCCCTTCTCGCGGGCCCGCTCCGAGACGACGCGCAGCGGATCGTGCCCGCTGTCGATCAGGGCGCGGGCGTTCTGGTGCGCGCGCCGGAATACCTCGTGGGTCCAGGTCTCCATGTTGTGGCCCCACAGCTCCCCGACCTCGGTGTCGTGGAGCACGGTGCGGCCGTCCCCGAGGCAGAACATGATGGCGTCGATCGGGGTGCCGGCCAGCTCGTCGACCGCCTGCTCGTACTCCTCCTTCTGCATCGGCGGCTCGTACATGTAGATGAGGGGATGCCTGCCGTCGTGGTAGAACATGATGCGCGGTATGTCAGCCATCGGTGTGCCTCCGATCCGGATCGATTGAGGGAAAGGGTTGCCGATTCGTCGCCGCGAGAAGCTGCCGGCGGGGTTTCAACTGTCCAACGGTATCGTCTTGACGTTCGCCTGGAGACCGGTCGCGGCAACCGGTGATGCACCCTCATACCTGGTGCCGAGGGGTCTGCAGGCCATCGGGCGCCACCACCCGCCGTTCCGCTACCTGAACCAGTCGTAGTGCAGCCCGAGGCTGCGGTCGGGAAGCGGCAGCTCGACCTTGCGGCTGCCCCGGGCCGAGGACTCCTTGAGCGCGATCTCCACTTCCAGCACGATTCCCACCCGCCTGCCAGAGTTCTTTGGCTCGTCGAGCTCCCCTGCCAGGCACCTCATCACGTCGTCGAGGCAGTACACGGCCCCGTACGGGACGTTGAACTGCGGCTTCGGCCACGGTACCGGCACCCGGCCCTTGGCGCCCTCGATCTCGACGTCCTGGAACAGCTGCCAGCCGTCGCCGAAGTCGAAGGTCATCTCCCCGCTGCTGCCGGTCAGGCGCACGCCGGGGGCGCCGTGGCGGAAATGCATCGCCGGCCCGCCTTCGGCCCAGGCCATCCCCTGCCCCTGAAACTCGCTGCTGCCGGATTCGCGCCGGGGTCCGTCGCCGCTGCCGACCACCCAGTCGGGAAGCCGGTCGAAGTAGTAGGACCAGTTCTGATGCTGCGCCCCGGCGCCGCCGGCCTCGATCGACTGCAATTCGCCGATGGCCCCTTCGTTCAGCAGACGCTTGGCGACCGCGAACGACGGATGGGTGGTGGTGATCGAGCCGCAGTTCAGGGGCACGCCGGCCGCGGCGCAGGTTCCGACCATGCGGTCGACCTCCTCGAGGGTGTGGGCCATCGGTTTTTCGGTGACGATTCCCCTGGCTCCGCACTCGACCGCGAGACAGGTGAGGTCGGCGCGGTGCCGGGTATTCGTCGCCACCGCGACGATCTCCGGCTTCACCTCCCGCAGCATGGCCTCGGCATCGGTGAAGACCGCGTCGATGCCGTATCGCTCGCTGAAGGCATCCAGCCTCTTGGGGTCCCTGTCGGCCGCGGCGACCAGCTCGGTGTCCGGCCGGCTCCACAGCGCCTCGGAGTACGAGGTCGGGTTGCCCTCGTCCCCGGGGTGATCGTGGTGATGGAAGCGGCGGTGGACGTCGAGCTCCGGGGTCGGCCGGTCGGCGTCCTCGATCTCGAAGCGGTCGCCGATGCGCTGGGCGAGGTCGTAGAGCAGCCCCATCCAGCCCAGGCCGATTACTGCGGCGCTGTAGTTTGCCATGTCGTCCTCCTGTCAGTGTTGGAATTCGATGTGGGATAGAGGCGGGAATCAGGCCGCGCCCCTGGGCGCGGTGCCGCGATTGCGGGCGCCTACTCGTCCCAGGGAAGCGGCACCCCGAGGCGCGCCCCCACCTCCCGCAGCTGTTCCTCCTCCAGCTCGCCGTAGCGGATGCCCTCGCGGCGGTGCAGCTGCATGCGCCGCTCCTCGATCGCCCCGGGCAGCAGCGCCTCCTCCATCCCCGGCATCGGCTCGTACGAGGTGCGCACGTCGGCGACGAGGCGGTCGACCTCGGCGCGGAAGTCCGCTTCGGAGAGCAGGCCGTCGATGCGGATGGCGAGCACCATGCCTCCGGAACCGGCGGCCGGCCAGGTCTCTTTCACCTCCCCGGCGCGCGGCAGGCCGACCCCGGCGAGCCCGCCTCCGAGCATCGTCGCCACCGCGGTGTACCCCATGCTCTTGAAGAAGGCGGCCGGGATCTTCTGGTGCAGGGCATCGAACTCCGGGCCGCGCTGGTAGTCGGCCATGATGCAGGTCGCCGCGTCGAGGACGATCGGGTCCCCCTCTCCCGACGGCAGCGCAAAGCAGATCGGCGGGTTTCCGTAGTAGGCGAGCTTCGGTCTCTCCCGGTTTCCCCGCCGGTTGCCGTGATCGCGCGTCCCCTGAACCGAGAACCCGATCATCCCCGCCTCCATGCAGATGCGGGCGTAATGTCCGGCGGAGCCGTAATGGCCGATGTGGCGCACCGTCGCGATCCCGAGGCCGTACTCCCGCGCCTTGTCCACGGCCATTTCCGAGGCTTTCACCATCGGCAGGTACCCGAGCGAACCGTCGCCGTCGAGGGCCGCCTGGGTCGGGCTCTCCTGCAGCACCGCAATATCGGGGTCCGGGTTGAGCTCGCCGGTTTCGAAGAACCGGCAGTAGTGGTTCACCTGGCGGGTGCCGTGGGAGCGCACCCCGCGCAGGTCGGAGTTGACCAGCAGCCGGCTTATGCAGGCGGCGTGGCCGGGGCTGGTCCCGGCCCTTTCGAAGCAGCGGGTCACGAAGGCGAGCAGCCGTTCCTCCTCCGCGATCAGGTACTCTTCAGGCGGTCTGTTCATTCCCCTTCTCCTGCGCCTGCCTCCTGGCGTCGTCCAGCCAGGAGGCGGCAGTCTTCAGTGTCCCGGAAACAGGGTTCGCGGAGGCCTCTCTGCTGCTGGAAACTGCCGAAACCATGCCATATCTTGCGGGCTTCCTCTACCGTCGCCCCCACCTTTCTACCACAAGATCGGACCAGCAGATGAAGCTCGATGTCGTCGAGGTTACCAGGGGGATCGTCAACTTCCCCTCCGAAAGCCTGACCAGCAACGTCGCCTGCACCCGGCACAGCGCCAGGATATTGCGGCAGTTGGGCTTCCAGATCGAGAGCCTGCCGTACACCGACGCCAGCGGCGTCGAGAAGCTCAGCGTAGTCGCCAGGCTCGGCAAGGGAACCGGCGGGCTCGCGCTGATGAGCCACAACGACGTCGTCCCCGCCAACATGGAGGACGGCTGGACCGGGGATCCCTACGAAGCGCGGGTGTCCGACGGCCGGGTGATCGGCCGCGGCAGCGCCGACATGAAGGGACCGCTGGCCGCCTCGATCTGCGCCGCGGCCCGCTTCAAGGCCGGGGACCTCAAGGCGCCGCTCTACATCGTCATCACCGCGGACGAGGAGATCTCGGGGGTCGGGGCCCGCATGGTGACCGACGAGTCCCGCCTGTTCGCCGAAGCCGCGGGAGGCTACGGCATCGTCTGCGAGCCGACCCGCCTGCGCGTGGTCTACGCCCACAAGGCCGGGATGTCGTTCGTGGTCACCTCGAAGGGGAAGCCGGCGCACACCAGCACCCTGCGGGGGGTCAACGCCAACCTGAAGATGATCCCCTTCCTGCAGGAGATGGCCGAGCTCAACGAGCTGGTGCTCACCGCCGAGCGCTTCCGCAACGACGAGTTCGACCCGCCGCACTCGGAGCTGACGATCAGCGTCAACGACCACAACATCGCCATGAACATCAGCCCGGCGCGCAGCATCTGCCGGCTCTCCTATCGCTGCATGCCCGGCGTCGACGTCCGCGAGATCGTCGAGCGCGTGCGGGACTCGGCCCGCCGGCACCGCCTCGACTGCCGCTACAACAGCTCCGGCAGCCCGGTGTACACGCCGGTAGATTCCCCCTGGGTGCGGACCGCCCTCAGGCTCACCGGCACCCGCAAGGCGCGCACCGTGCCCTTCGGCACCGACGGCATCCATTACGTGAGAAAGATGAAAAAGCTGGTGGTGCTCGGGCCGGGGGACATCGCCCAAGCCCACACCGCGGACGAGTGGATCGAGGTCGATCAGCTGCGGAAGGGGGTCGAGGTGTACTCCCGCTTCATCGACCGGGTCTGCGTGCAGGGGGAACTGTAGCGGATCGGGGAAGGAGTCCATCCGGCCAGCCCTGTCCACCGCTTTGCTGCGGGGCTGAATTCTGGCGGATTGGCGCGCGCAGAAGGGAGGTCCCTGGCAGCCCAGGGGCCCGCAGCTTTCGCCGGACCGCAGGCGGAGCTCAGGCGGTCACCGCCCGCTCGAGAAGCCCCTTGGCGATCAGCGCCTCGGCGATCTGGATGGCGTTGAGGGCCGCTCCCTTGCGCAGCTGGTCGCCGCTGACGAACAGCTCTATGCCGCGGCCGTCGCTGCGCGAGATGTCCCGGCGGATGCGCCCGACGAGCACCTCGTCCCTGCCCGAGGCCTCGATCGGCATCGGGAAGTGGTTGTTCCCCGGATCGTCGACGATCTCGACTCCCGGTGCCGCGGCGAGGATCTCCCTGGCGCGCTCCGGGCTCATCGGCTCCTCGAACTCGATGTTGACCGACTCGGAATGGGCGCGCATCACCGGGACGCGGACGCAGGTCGGCGCGATCCCGATCCGGTCGTCGTGAAAGATCTTCCGGGTCTCCCGGACCATCTTCTCCTCTTCCTCGCAGTACCCCTCCTCGCCGATGGCGGAGTTGTGCGAGAACAGGTTGAAAGCGATCTGGTGGGGCAGCTCCCGCGGCGAGGCCGGGTTTCCGGCCAGCACCTCGCGGGTCTGCTCGTCCAGCTCGGCCATCGCCTTGGCTCCGGCGCCGCTGATCGCCTGGTAGGTCGACACCACGGCGCGCCGGATCCGGTTGACCCGGTGCAGGGGCCAGATGGCGACGTCGAGGATGATAGTGGAGCAGTTCGGGTTGGCGATGATGCCGGTATGCCGCTCGAGGTCCCCCGGGTTGATCTCCGGGACGACGAGGGGGACCCCCTCCTCCATGCGGAAGGCCGAGGTGTT
The DNA here is from genome assembly GCA_965223905.1 of Candidatus Latescibacterota bacterium. Classification (GTDB taxonomy): domain Bacteria; phylum Latescibacterota; class UBA2968; order UBA8231; family UBA8231; genus CBDCXV01. The sequence continues at coordinate 13,140 of CBDCXV010000005.1, read as the reverse complement.
GTCGACGACGATGGCGCCGCTGCCGATGGCGCGCGGGGCGAACTCCCGGCTGATGGCCCCGGTGGCCGACGACAGCACGAGATCGATGCCGTCGAACGAGGCTTCGGCGAGGTCCTGCACGATCAGCTTCTCGCCGCGGAACTCGATCTCCCTGCCGGCCGAGCGCGGCGACGACAGCAGCTTCAGCTCCCCCACCGGGAAGTCCCGCTCCGCCAGGAGCTCGAGCATCACCTCTCCCACGGCGCCGGTGGCCCCGACGAGGGCCACGTCGTACCTGTCTTCCATCGTTCCTATGCCTCCATGTTCCAATAAGCTACCGACTGGCATTTCAGTGATTGAATCAGATTGGGATCCCGAAACCGGCCGCCGCGCCGCGTCCCTCCGGCCCTCAACAGCTCACGCCATCAGCATCTCGATCATGCGGTGGCCGTGGTCGAGCCGCTCGGCTCCCTTCTCTGCCGCAACCTCGTTGTACGAAGCCAGCCCGTCCGCCTCGATCCCGGCGCCCCAGAGAACGAACGGCACCGGCTCGCGGCTGTGGGTTCGCAGCGCGATCGGGGTGCGGTGATCGGGCGCCAGCAGGATGCGCGCCGGCTCCTTCAGAGCCTCCAGCCCGGCGAGGAGGGTGCCGACCACCTTGCCGTCGAAATCCTCGATGGCCCGCTTCTTGCCCTCGACGTCCCCGTTGTGCCCGGCTTCGTCCGGAGCTTCGACGTGGACGTACACGAAGTCGTCGCTTTCGAGGGCGGCAAGGGCATGCTCCGCCTTGCCGGTGTAGTTGGTATCGAGATAGCCGGTGATCCCGGGCACCTCGATGACCCTCAGGCCCGCGGCGACGCCGATGCCGCGAACCAGGTCGACCGCGGAGATCACGCCCCCGGTGATCCCGAACCTCGATTCGATGCCCGGCAGCTGCAGGGCGCGCCCCGACCCCCAGAGCCAGATGGCGTTGGCCGGGGACAGGCCTGCCCCGACACGCCGCCTGTTCACCTCCGCCCCGGCGAGCACCGGTTCCGCCTCCGCCATCAGCCGGCGGATCTCCTCGGCCCCCTCCCCGCTGGGCAGATGCGCGGCAATCGACTCCCCCATGATGTCGTGGGGCGGGAAGGATTGCAGCTCTTCGGGGCCGTTCCTGTACACCATGAGATGCCGGTACCCGACCCCGGGATGGAAGCTGACCCCGTCCTGCTGCAGCTGCGCCGCGACCAGCGCCACCAGCTCCGCGGCCTCCTCGGTTCCGATATGGCCGGCGCTGTAGTCGGCGAGGGTGTCGCCGTCGCGGGTGATGAGGTTGCAGCGGAAGGCGACGTCCTCCTCACCGAGCGGCACCCCCATGCTCGCCGCTTCGAGCGGGGCGCGGCCGCTGTAGTGGACGCGGCTGTCGTACCCGAAGATCTCGAGGTTGCCGACGTCGCTGCCCGGGTGCTGCTCCGGCGGGATCGTCCGCACCAGTCCGCCCCTGCCCTCGCGCGCGAGGCGGTCCATGTTCGGCGTCGCCGCGGCCTGCAGCGGGGTGCGGCCACCGAGCTCCTCGAGGGGGTAGTCGGCGGCCCCGTCTGGAACCAGGACCAGGTACTTCATTGCAGCTCTTCCATGCGGATCAGGACCACGTCCTTCTCGACCATCTCCAGCCGGTTCAGGGCGGCCACCGCCTGCCTCATCGCCTCTTCCCGGGCCTCGTGGGTGACGATGATCAGGGGGACGCTGCCGCCCTGGAGGTCGCGTTCCTTCTGGATCACCGAGGCGATGCTGATCCGCTCCTGCGCCAGGATGCGGGCGATGCGCTCGAGGACCCCGGGTTCGTCGGCCACCAGCAGGCGCAGGTAGAAGCGGATCTCCGCCTCCCGCACGTCGGCGAAGGCCGGCCCACCTTCGGCGGGGATCATGTCGCGAATCGCCGGGCCGGCCCCCGACGCTCTGCGCTCGGCGAGCTCGACCATGTCGGCGACCACGGCGCTGGCCGTCGGCATGCGGCCGGCCCCCTTGCCGTAGAAGACCTGCGTGTCGACGGCGCTGCCGACCACCTCGATGGCGTTGAACTCGTCGTGGATGTTGGCCAGCAGCGACTCGCTCGGGACCATCGCCGGGTGCACGCGCGCCTCCACCCGGCCGCCGGCGCGCTTGGCGATGGCGAGCAGCTTGATCGTGTACCCGAGCTCGCGGGCGTACTCGATGTCCTCGGAGGCGATCCCCTCGATCCCCTCGCAGTAGATGCCGGCGTGGGTGCCGGTGGTGTGGAAGCCGATGCGGCACAGGATCGCCAGCTTCTGGGCCGCGTCCATGCCGCTGACGTCCATGGTCGGGTCGGGCTCGGCGTAGCCCAGGGCCTGGGCATCGGCCAGGATCTCCGCGTAGCTGCCCTCGCCGCGGGTCATGCGGGTCATGATGTAGTTGGTGGTGCCGTTGAGGATGCCGTACAGGGACTCGACCTCGTTGGCGACCAGACCGTTGCGCAGGGAGCGAATGATCGGGATGCCGCCGGCGACGCTGGCCTCGAACATCAGGTCGGCGCCGTTCTCCAGGGCGAGGGCGAACAGTTCGTCGCCGTGCTCGGCGAGGACCGCCTTGTTGGCGGTGACCACGTCCTTGCCCGCCTCGAGAGCGGCGCGGATCCAGTCGGCCGCGGGCGCCGCCCCGGTCAGCTCGACCACCATTCCGACGCCGGGATCGCGGACAACCTCCAGGGGATCCGCGGTCAGCAGACCGGCGTCGACCTCGACGTCCCGCGGCCTGCCGGGGTCGCGCACCGCTATCCGCCGGATCTCCAGGCCGGCGCGGCGGCGCTGCATCGACTCGGAGGCGTCCCCGACCAGGCGGACGACGCCGCCGCCGACGGTGCCGAGACCGATCAGCCCCACACCGAGGGAGGAGGCGGTCACGGTGCTCCTCCGGCGGAGGAAAGCCCGGGGCCCGGGGCTTGGCCCCGCAGACAGTTGACGCGCCTCATGCCTTCGCGCCCCGAATGCCTTTCATGGCCTCCCTGCGGTGCGATGCCCCAACTGCCGTCCAGGCACCCGGACCAGCTCCTGCGCTGCATGCAGTTCACGCTCGACATGCCGTTCATCCCCCGTACTCCGCAGCGCACCAGGTGAACAGGGTCTCCCACTCCCGCCGCTGCAGGGCCACGAGATCCGCGGGAGCCTCTGCGTGCCGCTTCTCGACGGCGCTGATGAAATCCTGGGGATCGTATCCGATCCGGGATATCGCCGGATGATCCCCGACCTTGTTGAACCAGTAGCGGCTGTTGTCGAAGTCCCCCTCGCGGCGATGCATGATCCCGTGCCAGAAGGAGCCGGTGGCGTCGTCGATCTGCTGGCATATCCGGTGGCTGCGGTCGAGGTCGTCGGCGTAGAGCCAGAGGGCCGCCTGCAGGACCGGGGCGGCCAGCGCTTCGTCCTCGAGCACCGTTTCGACGCTGCCGGCGGCAGCGGCCGGCGGGGGCCCGGAGACGACGAGGCGGTCCAGCGACGACTGCCGGGGAAGCTGGTTCCACAGCGGGGTCAGGGCCCGCGCCACGGCCTCGGGAAGGTCTTTCATCGCTCTTCTCCTTGTTGTCGTAACTTCAGTGTCTGAATGTACATATGACGGTTTGTACCGTCAACGGAAGGGCCTGTTTGCAGTTGCCGTGGGAGCGGATTCCCGCTATGATCTGGCCGCCATGACCCGCCTGCTCACCGCCCTCGCCTGCGCCCTGGCGAGCGCTGCCCCTTCCTACACCCGCGCAGCCCCCGACGCCGGCGCGGATTCGACCCGCACTGCCGAAGAGCTGATCCTTCCCGCCACCTTGCAGGACATCGACGGGCGCGAGGTCGACCTGACCGAACTGGTGCGGCGCCGGCGGGTGGTGTTCGTCACCCTGAAGGCGCCCTGGTGCCAGGTCTGCTCGAGGCAGCTCGTGCGCCTGCGGGCGATGCAGTCGCGGCTGAGCCAGTGCGGGGCCTCTTTCGTCGTCCTGGCCCCCGGGCCGCGAAAGGAGATCTCCGAGGTCCGGCGCATCACCGGCTTCTCGGCCCGCTACGTCGAGGACGTCGGCCTGAAGCTCGCCCGCGGCCTCGGCCTGCAGCTCGCCGAGGACCAGATCCAGCCGGCCATCTTCAGAATAGACCGGCACCGGCGGGTTACCTGGATACAGGCGGGCCGCTCCGGCCGCTACTACGGCGACCGCGCCCTGCTGCGCCATCTCGACTGCGGAAAGGTCGAGACGGTCACCCTCCCCGGGGCCGCGACCGCCGGATAGGCGCTGCCGCAGAAGCAGCCCCTCCCCACCGGCTAGCAGCACGGGCAAACCGGTTTAGCTCCAGCCGTCCGGGTTTCCGCCTGGTGCTCCTGCCCCACCGGATCCCTCGGGGGCCCATCCGGTCGAACCACTGCCGGCTCTCAACTGGCGTTCGGGCGAAACGGCCGCTCTCTCCTCGACGGCGGCCCGCTGCGAAGGGGGATTCCGCCCCAACCGTCCGGGGGGCTGCTCAGCAACCCCATCTCCGCGGCCTCCGGCGAGGCTGGTCGAAAAGAAGAGGAAGACGACGAGCCGGTCGACGTTGCGCGAGAGGCTGCCCACGGCGTCGTTCAGGCCGATCTGGAAGGAGTAGCGGAGCAGCTCGCCGAAGCGGTCCCGGGGGGCCACCCGAACCCGACTGCTGGCCACCAGAAACGAAGCGACGGCGCAGCGCAGGCTTGTTTTTCGGGCGCGGCCGGCGCCGGCGCTTCCGGGAAAAGCCAGATTCCTCCGGGTGGCGGCGGAAATCCCGACACGCTACGGTCCGCGGCTTGGATCACTCCGGCTCTTCCGCCGGCGCGGCGCTCACCGCGACCCGCGCCACCGCATCGAGCTTCTCGACGATCTCGGGGTCGATCTCGCTTCTCGGGACGTGCTCGGCCAGCTCGTAGGAGTTCTTCTTCGCCATCAGGTTCGGCAGGCCGAGCTTCCCGAAGTAGGCCTCGAAGAGCGGCACCAGGACATCGTCGCTAGCCTTGATGTCCGGGTCCCAGGGAGACCCTTTTCCGAGCGTCTTCAGGGCCGATTCGATTTCCACGATCGCCTCGCGCATTGCTTTCAGGCGCCTACTCGCCTCGGCACCGGTGAACAGCGGACCCGGCACGGCTTCCTCCGCAGACGCCGACGCGTACGCTCCGAGCGTTGCCGGCGAGCAGACGTAGCTCTCGATCTCCCGGCGCTTCCAGGTCAGGCACTCCACCGGGGAGAGTTCCGGTGGATCCGGTTCGAAACGGTCGAAGAGGGCGACCCCGCGCAGCTCGGGCAGGGCCTCCTTCAGGCCGTGAAAATGGTCCTGAACCGCCCTGGGCTGATTGCCCACGTATTTGACGTAGGGGCGCTCGAGAGCCTTCACAGCTCCCTCGTGGCCCAGCCGCCTGGCGAAGGCCTGCAGAATCGAAAGGTCCGTCGAACCCTCGAGATAGAGCACCCAGCCGGTCTGCTCTGCCTGGTAGTACTGTTCGAACCCGATCTCCCTGAGCGCCTTCTGCACCTGGCTGCCGCGGTCGTCGATGCGATGCGGCTTGCCGACGAAGGCCACCACCAGATCCCGGCCTGCCGCCTCGTTGAGCAGCACCTCGGAGTGGCTGGCAGCGATGATCTGACTCCCGCTTTCGCCAGCCACCTCGGTAAGCAGGCGGTAGATCTGACGCTGGCGGAGTATTTCCAGGTGCGCGTCCGGCTCGTCGAGCAGCAGCACGGCCCCCGGATTTGCGTACATGTACGCCAGGAGAAGCAAAGTCTGCTGCAGACCCCGACCCGCCGAGGACAGGTCGAGCTCGACGTCTTGCTCGCGGTAGGTCATTGCGATCTCCCCGCGCTCGGCAATGTAGCGGGGAGGGCGAATCTCGGAACCGAACATGCTCTCGATCTGCCCGACGAGCCTTTTCCACACAGCTTCGTTTTCGTCGTGGACCTGCAGGCATAGATTGCGCAGCACCTCCGCGGTGCGGCCTTCTCCGACCCGGACGTTGACCGCCCCTTCATCGAGACGCGTTTCCGTGGCCGCCAGCCCGGACATGGGCGGAAGGAAAGCGACCCGTACGGTTCCCGCTTCGACGGGGACCGGCATGCGATCAGGAGTCTTGCCCGCGGACAGACGGAGCGGCCGGCAGTAGAAGGACTCGTCGTTGGCGTAGTCGAACTCCAGCCCGCCGGTCCAGCACTGATCGTTGGTCACTCCTTCGACGACGATTTCGATGCAGATGTTGCTGGTGACCTGGCGGCCCTCGACTTTGCGAACGTTCCGCACGTGCAACCCCCGCCACAGGAGGTTGGCGTCGGGAATCGGGATGGCAACGAGGTCGCGGCGGTTGACGGTCACCCCGGGTCGCTTTTCCGGTGCGCTCTTTCCCGACCGCTTCTCGTTCCAGCGCCTGAGGCCGATGTCCCAGAGGGCTAGCGCCTGCATCGCGGAAGTCTTCCCGGAGTTGTTTGGGCCGATGAAGACCACCGGGCTCCCGAGCTCGATCTCGACCTCGTCGAATCGTTTGAAGTTGCGGATGGTGAGCCTGGTCAGCATCAGTGGGAATCCGGTTCGATCAGCGTCTGGAGGCCATCACGCTCGTCAGGGTTCGGGTCCGCCTGTCTGCAACCCCTCGAAGTGGCCTTGGAGGAATACCCTCTGTCCGACCCGCGCTGATAGGGAATTTTCAGCCATTCTTACCAATCCTCTTACCAGATGCGGTTGACGCCATACCGGTCAAAGAGCGTCTCGACCGACACGAGGGGGAGGTCGAAAGCCAGGGTTTGCGCGATCAACATGCGGTCGAAGGGGTCGCGATGCGGTCCCGGCAACCGGCCGGCACGTTCGCCGTTGTGGACGGAAATCGGCAACTCCTGGAACCCCTGGCTCGCGATGCAGCCGGCCACGTCGTGCGCCACCGCCTCGGCGCCCGCGAGCTTTCCAAGTCGATGCTTGGTAGCGATCTCCCATGAGGAAGCGGCGCTGATGAGGATATCGTTCTCCGGGCGGGCGATTGCGGCGTGGGCGGCCCTGGACAAACGCTTGCTCCCGGTCAGCCACCACAAAAAGGCATGCGTGTCGAGCAGGATGCGCACGGGACTCACGACTCCCAGGCGGCCAGCTCGGCCTCCGGGAGCGGGTCGAAGAAACTGTCGTCGACCACAAACTGTCCCTTCAGGGCGCCGAACCGACGGATGCCCGGACGATCTTCGTAGCGGACGAGCCGCGCAACCGGAATGCCGTTGCGGGCAATCACGACCTCTTCACCGGCCTCTGCCCGTGCCAGGAGGCGGGAGAGCTGGGTCTTGGCTTCATGGACATTGACAACTGACATCATGGACTCCTTTCACAACAGCCTCAATCTCGACTTAGCTAAGTCTATAGCTAAGTCTATAGCTAAGTCGGCTCAGGTCAAATCCCGGGAGATAATCCCCCACTCAGGAAATCTGCCGGACTCAAAATCGGGATGTTGTGAAATGGCGACATTACCTGCAGGTCCTGATCGCCGGTGACAACACATTCAGCCTCTCCCATGAGCGCCGTTTCGAGAAACTTGTCGTCTTCCGGATCGCGACATCCCAGTCTTGCTCCCACGATCGACACCCATTCCGAAACGGGCTCGAGCAGGGCCAGAAATACCGACCGGTCTTCACGGCTTACATAGTTGGCGAACTTGGAATGACCGAGCCGGGTCTCCAGCTCGTTGAAGGTCTCGTCGGAGAATAGAAGAACCCCGTTCGGCGCTCGTATTGCATCCACGACCGCCCGCTGCGACCCATCGGGTTTCAGTGCAGCGCTGATCAGAACGTTCGTATCCAGAACGACCCGATCAGCTTTCATCGGCCAGGAGTTCTTCCAGGCGGTCGGCGGTCAAACCGCTGGCCGCGGCCTCGGCTCCCAGACGGTCCATGGTCTCGGTCAGGCGAGCCCATGCCGCGCCCCGCAGCCGTTCGTACTGTTCCATCGACATCACGACGCCGACGGGCCTGCCTTTCTTGGTAACGCAGACAGGAGCGCTTTGGGCGGCATCCAGCAAGCGGCCGAACTGGTTTTTTGCCTCTCTGGCAGCGATCTCTTTCATAGAGCTATAATAGCTATTATGGCCTTCTGCGGCAAACTCCACCTAAGTCCAGATTGTAGCTTCTTCCAGCCATTAACTCAGGGACATTAACCAGTATATTCCCTTCCCGCCGAAAAGATTCCAGGCCATGGACCTGTAAACCGATGCGCCCGCCATGGCCGGCGGATTTTCTCATTTCATTACCCAGTACCTGACACCTGACCGGAATTGACCCGCTTCCAGAAACTGGCAGTCGCCACCACGACGGCGACCTTCCTCCTGATCGGCCTGGGGGGCTTCGTGCGCGCCGCCGGGGCCGGGCTCGGCTGCCCGGACTGGCCCAAGTGCTTCGGCCGCTGGATTCCGCCGACCGAGGTCGGTCAGCTGCCCGCGGATATCGACCCGGAGCTGTTCAACTTCCAGCTCGCCTGGATCGAGTACGTCAACCGGCTGGTCGGGGTCGCGGTCGGCCTGCTCATCCTCGCCATGGCCTGGCTCGCCTGGCGCGATCACCGGGGCGACCGGCCGGTTCTGGTCCCGGCCCTGGCCGCGGTTCCTCTGGTCGCCTTCCAGGGCTGGTTCGGCGGCCAGGTGGTCGCCTACGAGCTCGACCCCCGGTTGGTCACCGTTCACCTGCTCGGGGCCGTCGCCATCATCGCGGTGCTGATCGCCGCCGCGGCCAACAGCTTTCCGAGGCCCGTCCGGGGTGAGACCGCGGACCGGACGCGGCAGTTCCGCCTGGTGCGCGCCGCCCTCGTTCTCGTGCTCCTGCAGATCTGCCTGGGGGCCCTGGTGCGGGGGAGCATCGATCTGGCGGTCGAGCGCTTCCCGGATCTCGAACGCGGCGCCCTGCTCGCCGAGGCCGGCTGGCTCGACGGCGCCCACCGCACCCTCGGACTGGCCGTGCTGGCCTGCTGTGCGGCAGTGGCCCTGGCCTCGGCTCGCGCCTCCGGCCGCACCCCTGTCTGGCGCCGGCCCGGGATGGCGCCGCTGGCGATCGCCTCGGTGCAGTTTACCGCCGGGGCCGGGCTGGCCTGGTTCTCCCTCCCCCCGGCCTTGCAGGTCGTCCACGTACTTTTCGCCAGTCTCCTGTTCGGCAGCCTGTTCCTGCTTGCGGCCCGCCTGAGAGCCGGTTGAAGCCGCGCTTCTGCGGACCGAAGGGCTCCGGGAACCGGGATCCGGGCCGGATGGTTTTTCAACCGAGGCCCGAAACAGGGCTGCCGGGACGGCGCGGCTTATATTTCCTTGCGCGCAAACCGGACAACTGCTGATGACTTCATCCCACAACGGCCACCTCATCGACGCCTGGCGCGGGCAGCCTGCCCCCCTGCTGCCGGTGCTGCACGCCTTCCACGACCGCGATCAGTTCCTCAGCGACGCCGCCATCGAGGAAGTGGCCGAGGGCCTGAAAATCCCGCTCGCCGAGCTCTTCGGCACGGTGACCTTCTACCATCACTTCGCCCGCAATCGCCCCGGACAGACGGCCCCCCGGGTCTGCACCGGCCCGGTCTGCTGTCTGCGCGGCGCCGGCGACCTGGTCGAATCCCTCGACGGCGCCACCCCCATGCCCTGCTCCGGGCGCTGCGACGAGCCGGTTCCCGTGCTCGTCGGGCACCGCACCCTGGTGGGGGCCCCGGACGGAACCCTGCGGGAGCTTCCCTCCCCGGTGCCGGCCCCCAATCCGGGCGGATTCGAGGAGTGCGTCTTCGCCGGCATCCGCCTTCCGGGCCGCGCCGGCATCGAGGGGTACCGCGGCAGCGGCGGCTACGAAGCCCTCGAGCGCGCCCTCGCCGGCATGTCTCCGGATGAACTTCTCGACCTCGTCGCCGACAGCGGCCTGGCGGGACGGGGCGGGGCCGGATTCCCGACCGGACAGAAGTGGCGGGCGGTCGCCGAAGCCCCGGGAAACCCGAAGACGGTGGTCTGCAACGCCGACGAGGGAGAGCCGGGCTGCTTCAAGGACCGCGCCCTGCTCGACTACGACCCCCATGCCGTCATCGAGGGGATGCTGCTGGCGGCCTACGCCTCCGGGGCGGAGCGGGGGTTCATCTACCTGCGCTACGAGTACCCGGAGACCCAGGAGATTCTCGAGCGCGCCATCGCCGAGGCCGAGGCGGCCAACCTGCTCGGGGCCGGCATCCTCGGCAGCGGCTTCGAGTTCCACCTCTACCTGAGGCGCGGGGCCGGGGCCTACATCTGCGGCGAGGAGGGCTCGCTGCTCAACAGCCTCGAGGGGCGCCACCCGTTCCCGCGCAACCGCCCCCCCTTTCCGGTCACGCACGGGTACGAGGATCTGCCGACCGTGGTCAACAACGTCGAGACCCTGGTTTCGGCTCCCCCGATCGTGCGCCACGGGGCCGCCTGGTACCGGGGGCTCGGACTCGGGGAGAACGCCGGCACCAAGCTGATCAGTCTCAGCGGGGACATCGAGCGCCCCGGCAACTACGAGGTGCCGCTCGGCCTGCCCCTGCAGACGCTGCTGAACGACTGGGCAGGCGGCGGGTCGATCCAGGCGGTGACCATGGCCGGCCTCTCCGGGGGCTTCCTCGCCGGCGACGACCTCGACGTCACCCTCGACGAACCGGACATTCGTTCCCGCGGCTCCTTCCTCGGCGCCGGCGGCATCATGGTCTTCGACGACAGCCGCGACATGGTCGAGGCCGCGCACGGCGCCATGGAGTTCTTCGCCGAGGAATCGTGCGGCAAATGCTTCCCCTGCCGCATCGGCACGCAGCGGCTGACCGAGCGCCTTTCCGGAGCCCCGGGGTCGCCGCGAAAGCCGGCTGCCTGGCGCCGCGAGGTCGAGGACATGGGGGCGGCGATGGCGGCGACCAGCGCCTGCGGTCTCGGCACCGCGGCCCCCAACATCACGCAAAGTCTGATGAAGTACTTTCCCGGAGAAGTGGAAAGACACGTGCGCGCCTCCGGCGCGTGACAGGAGCACCCGATATGACAACGACGACAGCACCTGAAGAGACCCGGGTCGCCGGCAACGGCGCCTCCAGGGGAAACGGCCGGCCTCCTGCCGGTCAGGCGATCACCATCGACGGCACCGAGGTCGCGTTCACCGAGGGGGAGACCATCTACGAGGCCGCCACCCGCTGCGGACACGACATCCCCACCCTCTGCTACGACCCGCGCCTGGAACCGTTCGGGGCCTGCCGGCTGTGCGTCGTCGAAGTCGAGGGAGCTCGCACCCCGGTCGCCTCCTGCACCACGAAGGCGGTGGCCGGCATGTCGGTGCGCACCGCCACCGAAGAGGTCGAGAAGCACCGCCGCACCCTGCTGGAGATGGTCGCCTCCGAGAACCGGGAGATCGACGTCGACCCGCTGACCTCGTACGCCTCCCAGGAGCTGACCGGCCTCGTCGACCGCTACGAAGCCCGCAGCGGCCGCTTCGCCGGGGCCAGGTCGGGGACCAGCAAGGAGGACGCCAACCCTTTCCTGCTGCGCGACTACGAGCAGTGCATCTCCTGTTACCGCTGCGTCCGCGTCTGTGCCGAGCAGGAAGGTGATCACGCCATCAGCGTCATGAACCGCGGCTTCCACACGCAGATCACCACCGAGTTCGACGGCCTGCTCAAGGACTCCTCCTGCACCTTCTGCGGCCAGTGCGTGCAGACCTGCCCCACCGGGGCCCTCGGCGACAAGAAGGCCTTGCGCTCCGCGGAGCTGCCGGGAGAAATCGAGAAGACGCGCTCGGTCTGCCCGTACTGCGGGGTCGGCTGCTCGGTCGATCTGCTGACCAAGGAGGACGCCCTCGTCGGCATTCACCCGGCCATGGACGGCCCGGCCAACGAGGGGGCGCTCTGCGTCAAGGGGCAGTTCGCCTTCGATTTCGTCCAGCACGGCGACCGCCTCGCGCACCCGATGGTCCGCGGCGAGGACGGCGAGCTGCGCGAGACGACCTGGGACGAGGCCCTCGAGCGCGCCGCCGCGGGTTTCCGGCGCGCCGTCGACCGCTACGGCGAGAACAGCGTCTACGGCATCGCCTCCGGGCGCGCGCCGTCGGAAGCTGCCTACACCATGCAGAAGTTCATCCGCGCCGGGTTCGGCACCAATCAGATAGACAACTGCAGCCGTGCCTGACACGCTCCCACGGTTGCCGGTCTGGCAGCCACGATAGGGCGCGGCGCCATGTCGAACCCGCTGGCCGACATGGCGAAACCCGATGTGCTCTTCTGCATCGGGACCAACATGACCGAGTGCCACCCGGTGGCGGCGACGGCGATCAAGAAGGCGATCGCCCGGGGGGCCAGGCTCATCGTCGCCGACCCGCGGCGCATTCCGCTGGCCGACATGGCCGACCTCTACCTGCCGCTGCGTGTCGGCTCCGACGTCGCCCTGCTGGCGGCGATGGCCCACGTCATCGCCCGCGAGGGGCTCGTCGACGAGGAGTTCATCTCCCCGGCGCACCAGCGACAGCGGGGCTTTCTTCGAGCATGTCGGGGGCTTCACCCCGGGGTGGGCGGAGGGGATCTCCGGGGTGCCCGCGGCCGACATCGAGAAGGCGGCGATCTGGTACGGCGAAGCCGAGCGCGGCGCCATCTACTACACCCTCGGCATCACCGAGCACATCTGCGGCGTCGACAACGTGCGGTCGCTGTGCAACCTGGCGCTGATGACGGGCAACCTCGGCCGCGAGGGGACCGGCATCAATCCGATGCGCGGCCAGAACAACATCCAGGGGGCCGGCGACAGCGGCGCCCTGCCGGACAACTACCCCGGCTTCCAGAAGGTCGGGGACCCGGCCAACCGGGAGAAGTTCAGAAAGCTGTACGGGCGCGAGATCGACGGCGAGCGCGGCATCACCAAGGTGACCGCCCTCGACCGCTGCGGCGACGGCATCCACGCGATGATCATCAACGGCGAGAACACCCTGATCTCCGACCCGGACCGCGCCCACTGCCAGCACGCCCTCGAGAGCCTCGACCACCTCGTCGTCATCGACATCTTCCTCACCGAGACCGCCGAGCTCGCCGACGTCGTCTTCCCGGCGACCGCCTTCGCCGAGACCGACGGGGTCTGCGTCAACACCGAGCGCCGGGTGCAGCGGCCTGCGCGCCGCGGTGCCGCCCCCGGGAGAGGCGAAGCCGGACTGGTGGATCGTCAGCCGGATCG
>CBDCXV010000004.1:0-29761 GCA_965223905.1 Candidatus Latescibacterota bacterium | reverse complement strand
AGCGTCGTTGCGGACCGGCTGATCGGAAAAGAACGGAACGGCATTCCCGGCGGCGTCGACGAGGATGCCGCCTCCGTTTTCGGCGAACATGTTGTCGTAGGACACGAGCAATTCCTGGTGGCCGGATACGGCGAAGGACAACTGCAGCCAGAGCTCGTTGCCGGAGATGTAGTCATTGTCCGACAGAACGTCGTCATGGCCGTCCACGGTCACGTCCATGACCGCCTTGAAGAAGCGGTATATGGGGACGTCATACTGCTGTATGGCGTATGCGACCTGCGGACTGACGGTGATCTCTTCGCTGAAGGTCACGATGACGTAGCCCCCGTCGGTCCTGGCGCTCTCGAACACCGGGGCGACGGTGTCGGCTTCCTCGTCAGACTCCTGCGCCTGCACCGGGGAGACAAGCATGCCGAGCACGGCCCCTGCCAGGGCCAGGGTTGCGATGCCGCGAGTCATCGCCGCGGCTCCGTTGCGGCCCCGAAAAAATCGCGCGCGCGGGGGGGGGGGGGGGGGGGGGGGGGGTGAACATTTGTGCCGGGGTGGTTGCCCGCCGCGCATCCGCTCTGCCGTCGTCACCGCGGCGCCGGCGGCCGCTTAACTTCTGAACTTTAGTTTTATCCTCCTCAGTCCGGGTGCCGCAGAACTGCATCCGGTCACCCGGATTCCACTCAGTCCCGGCGCCGTTCACAGACCCCCCACCATCACCACCTCCGCCGTCGCCGCGCTGGTCAACGACTCCTCGTTGCCGGCGTCGTCGGTGAAGGTCACGCGCACCTTGATGGTCTTGCCGTCGTCGGACTCCTGGACCGTGTAGGTGGAGCGGGTTGCTCCCTGGATTTCGGCGTCCCTGGTGGTCAGCCACTGGTAGCTGTAGGTCACATTGATCAGACCGTCGGCGTCGGCGATCCCCGACGTGTCGACTGTCAGAGTCCGACTCACCTGCGCCGTGCCGCTGATGGTGGGCAAACCCGTGGCCGCTGTGTTCCCGCCCGCTCCATCCGTCCCTGCGGGCGCAAGGGTCAGACTCTCTCCGGTTCCTGCCTGGATTCCGAAGTGCACCTCATCGCTGACAACGAAAGCGACCGACTCCACGCTCACCGTGCTGCCGCTCGCGCCGCGGGTCACAGGTACGACCGCGCTCTCGGTGGCGCCTGCGGCGACCTCGGCGGTCGTGGTGGAGAGTGTGCCTCCTTGAACCGACAGAGAGGCCGTCATACCGAACGGCGCTCCCTCGGCGACCTCGACCACAACACCGTCATCCCGCTGCTCCAGCTCCGCGATGATGGTGAACGGCGAGCCGGGGTTGCCGTACAGGCTGACCGACCCCAGGCCGGTCACCCCCTTGAATACGTCCCCGGGAAGGGAGTTCAGACCGTTGCCGCTCAAGTTCAGTATCACCAGGCTCGAAAGTTTGCCGAAGACGCCGTCCGGCAGAGCGGTCAATTCATTGTCGTTCAGGTACAACTGCCCGAGTTTGGAGAGGTCGTCGAAGACGCCGTCCGGCAGAGAATTCAGGCCATTGCCGTTCAGACCCAGCCAGGTCAGATTCGCGAGCCCGTCGAACAGACCGTCGGGCAGCGTCTGCAACTCGTTGAAGTTCAGATAGAGCCAGTTGAGATTCGCGAGGTCCCGGAACACATCGGCCGGCAGGGAGTCGAGATCGTTGCGCAGCAGGTACAACTCGGTCAGGCTGGTGAGCCCATCGAACACGCCAGCGGGCAGCGTTTCCAGGCTGTTGCTTTCCAGGTACAGCCTTTCGAGACCGGAGAGGCCCTGGAAATCCGATGCCTGCAGCGTTTCGATGCCCTTGGCATTGAGGCCGAGTCCCCCCGCGATGCCGGACAGATGCGTGGCCGTCACGGCCGAGCAGTCGATGTTGTCGAGCTTGTCGAGAATCGCGTCGCGCACCGGTCGGGTCCGGTCGCAGATGCCCGTGCCGTCCGTCTGGGCCGACACTGTGTCATTGAAGGCCGCCAACAGGACCGCCGCCGACAGGGCCACAGTTGAGATGGCGGCGAACAGGACGGGGAATCGTCGTCTATCGGTGCGAGTCATGGCCGCGGCTTCTCCTTTTCCTTTCATGAAGGCCGGTCGCGAACCGCCGCCGCCGCGAGGACGGCGACGATCCGCGGTCCGGTAATCGCAAATCACCCGGATTCCGCTCAGTGCCGGTGCCAGCCCGCGCCGAAGGTCATCCCGTCCTGGGCGAGGACCCAGACGCGCATGTCTTCCGTGGTCACCCAGTTGCCTTCCGCGGTGGCCTCGATATCCGTGCCGAGCACCTCTTCAAGGCTCTTTCCAACCATCTCCTTGCGGAAGTGGTCCAGGATCGTGCCGTTTTCGTCGGCCAGGAACGCGAACCACTCCCCTTCAACGTTTTCGGCGCTGTTGTAGTAGGCGATGACCGCAGCCAGTCCCCCGAAAGCAATCTCGGGGCTGGCGAAGTAGGCGATGCTCCCCTCCAGCCCTACTTCCCGGAACACGCGGGCGGCGGTGGCCACCAGGGACTTGGTGAACTCGTCGGCGTCGATGTACCAGCCCGAGGCGAACAGCAGTCCGTCGCGCCGCGCCACCCATGCGTTCTTGAGTTCCAGGTCGCTGAAATCTCCCGAGCCGATGCGCCCGTTCTCGGGGTTCTGGTAGACGTAGGAGACCCACTTGCCCTCCTCCGTGGCCGCCAGCATCTCCGGCCCGAAGTGGTAGCCGTTGGCGTCGGTCCCGACCCAGCCCTTCAGGTCCAGCCCCCGGCGGTTGGGGTCCGGGTGTGCGATGACCAGGTCGTCGGCGTCGATGACGAACACGTACCACTGGCCGTCGACGCTCTCCTCCCGGTTGTAGTGCGACAGGGTGGCTTCGAGTCCTTCCGACTCGTAGCGGGCGATGGCGGCGTCGACGAAGACCCGGGTGTCCTCGGCCTCCGCCGAAATCGCCGGAGTGGACGCCGCGGCTTCGTCGCGCGACGGCCCGCTGGCGGTGTCCCGGTCTTTGTCTCCGCAGGCGGCCAGCAGGACCGGGGCCAGGACGGCCAGCGCCGCGATTGACTGTTTGATCGATTTCCGATGTGCCATGTTATGTTTGCTCCTTTAGGTGCGAGTTGAAGTTCGTGCTTAAAAAGCGAATGCTAGCGGGACGCCTCGCCGGCGCCTTGACGGCTTGCTGCCTTTACAGCCCGCCCGGCGGGCGCACCGCCTCCCTCACATCGACGAAGAACCTGTTGCATAGGTCCGGGACGCCCTCGAAGGTCGGATAAGCGCCGTCGTCGCCGTCGTCGATCAAGCCGTTGCAGTACTTCACCCGTTCGGAGGTGTAGTTGCCCTTGCCCGTACTGGCGTCGCCGGTGAAAGTGAACTCGTCGTCGTCGCTGTCCCAGCCCACGGTCCCGTAGTTGCCCCAGGAGGTTATGTCTGTGTCGTCGTCATGGGCCATGCCGCACGCGATCTTGACCACCCGCTCAGACGGTGGAGAATTCTCGTCTTCATCGCTGTCGTACCAGTAGTAGGTGGAGTGATGGATGTGGTTGGGAACGTCATCGTCATCTTCTCCGATGTGCTTGTGATGCGATCCGGTTGCGCAGGGGACGCCCACGATCTTGTTGGCCGCGTCGTCCTCGCCGGAGTGGTCGGGGTGCAGGCTGGCATCGCCACCGGGATTTCCCGAGCCTGCCATGACCGTCACGGTGAGCATGGTCAGTGAGACCGCCGTTGGAATCAGTATGGCGGGTATGAGAAGTTTTGGACGCATGTCGTCTCCTTTTCCTTTCCTGTGTGCCGGGGGCGATTGCCCGTCCGGTCGGTGGGTCCGTCGATTTCTCAAATCCATGGCAACGTCTCCTTTTCCTTCTCCTCTTTCTTGAGTGATTCCTTGCGGGTCGCCTCGCCGGCGCCCGGCTCAATCCCGGCCGGGGCGGATGCCGTACGCGGAGACGACCTCGACGATCGAGGCGAGGCTGGTCCCGGAGAAGGGACCGGCCGCCATGGCGGAATCCTCCTTGTCGAGCGCATAGGCGTCGTTCACCCTCGTCACCTCCGCCGCCAGGGATCCCATGCCGGGGCTCCAGGTGAAGGTCGCGGGGACGATCTCCTCACCGGAGATCTCCACCCCGTAACGGGCAACCTCTTCTCCCCTGCTGCCGGCATTCCCGCCTCCCCGGCCCGGACGCCCCGCCTGGCCGTCGATCAGCAGCAGCTTGCGCGCCTCCTGCCATTGCCCGGTGCTGAGCCGGTAGATGTAGACCCCCGCGCCCACGGCGCGTCCGGCGGCGTCGATGCCGTCCCACTGCGCTTTGTGAAGTCCGGCGGGCCGCGCTTCGTCGATCAGCGTGACCACGCGCTGGCCGAGGACGTTGAACACGTCCAGGCGAACGCGTCCGCCCGCGGAGGTCTCGAAGGGAATCAGGGTGGAGGGATTGAACGGGTTGGGGTAGTTCTGCCCGAGCGCGTTGGATCGCGGCAGGGCCAGGGCGTTCGGGGACAGCGAAAAAGAGCCGTTCTCGTCGGTTTTCGCGCTCACCCTCGAGCCCGGGTCGTCGAGATCGTACAGCGCCACCTCGGCGCCATGGACCGGGGCGGAGTTCAGGTCCAGCACCCGCCCCTCGAACGGCGCCACGTCGGCCTCGACGGCCGCTGCCAGACTCGTGAACGCGGCCATTGAAAACGACAGAATGCATTTCATCGGGATTCTCCTATTCATTGAAAGAGCTACTTGAAAGAGCTACTTGAGATGCAGCAGGCGCCGGGTCTCCACTCCTCCCGGATGGACCAGGCGCGTCAGGTAGACCCCCGCGGCCAGCGCGGCTCCGCCCTGGTCGCGGGCGTCCCAGTGGACCCGGTAGGAGCCGGCGGTCTGGACCTCGTCCACCAGGGTGCGCAGCGGCTGTCCGAGGGTGTTGAAGATCTCCAGCCGCACCGGGCCGTCGCTGCCCAGTTGGTAGACGATCTGCGTGCTGCTGTTGAAGGGGTTGGGATAGTTGCCGGCCAGGCCGGCGGCGGCCGGCTCCCCCTGCAGGGCAACCGCCCTGGCCGCTTCCAGGCGCTCGCTGGACACCACCCGGGCGCCTCCGCCCAGGGTCAGCTCCAGGACCTGGCGCCGGCCGCGGTTGAGGGGAATGCTGTGCCAGCGGCCCACCACCTCGCCCGACCGGCTGCGGGCGCGGGCCCGGTAGAAGCCGCTGACTCCGGACCGGTCCAGGGTGGAGAGGGTCAGCGCCAGGCGGCCTTCGCCGTCGGCGACCTCGCTCCAGGCGTAGTGGGCGCGGCGCCCGGCGATGGCGCGCGCGAACTCGACGGTCAGGCCCGCGGCCGCGTCGCCGAGGACCGCGGCCTCCACCGCGGTCGACGACGCCGCCGGGGGCGCCCCGGATCGCTGCAGCTCCCAGGCGATTTGCGCGGCGTCCCCGGCTGCGGCGGCGAAGGCGCTGCCGCCGGGCAGCAGGAAGACCAGCCTGTCGCCGGACGGGTAGGCGTAGAGGTCGTTGAACAGATCCAGGAAGAGACCGTTCACGAGGGAGATGACGAGCTCGTATTCCTCCAGCGCCCCGGCGTCGCCGGAGCGCTCGACGATCTCTTCCAGGTCCTCGCCGTCGGCGAACAGCCTGAGGAAATGGGCGTCGAACCGCAGGGTATCGGATTGCAGGCGGTAATAGCCGAACCCCGCGGCCGCCTTCGACGAAGGGAGCGGACTGTGAGAGGGCGGGCCGGGCAGGAAATGAGGAAAGGCGCGCCCCTCCGCGGCCTCGGTGACGATGGACAGCTTGTAGTAGTGGCCGGCGTACAGCTCCAGGGTTACGGAGGGCTTTGTGGGTATGGGCTCCCCCCCTTCTCCCGCCTCGGACAGGATGGTTCCGACGTCGAACTTCAGGCTGCCCCCCGCCAGCTCCCAGGTATCGAGAGGCCGGGGGTCGCCGGAGCCGGCCCACAGCGAAAGGGGACACATGACGGCCAGAGCGAGTATCGATGGTTTCATCGTGATTCCCCCCTACTCGTCGTCGTCGATGACCACGTAGACGTTCGCCGCGGCCCCGTCGTAGCCGCCGGCAAAGGCCCTGTGGGTCACCTTCACCCAGTAGTTCAGGGCGTCGTCGTCCTGTCCGGCCGTCAGGGTCACGGTCTGCGCCGTGGACCAGTTGCCGGTGGTGAACGTGAGGCTCCTCGGACGCGCCGACAGCTTGCTCGAGGAGCTGGCGATGCGGACGCCCACGCTCCCGGTGGGCCGGCTTCCGAGGGCCACGGTGTAGGTGCCGGTGCCTCCCTCGCCGACAGTGAGCTCCGTCGCGCCCAGGGTCAGGTCCGGAGGGGAGTCCTGCTCGCCGGAGGCGGCCGCGGTGGAGCGGTTGGCGGCCGACCGGGAGGAGAAGTTCCGCAGGGCGTTGCCGGCGGCGTCGATGAAGATGCCGACGGCGTCGCGGGCGAAGATGTTGTCGTAGGCCACCGCGACCTGCTGCCCCGAGGTCACCGCCTCGCCCAGGGTCATGGTGAGGTCGGCCCCGGAAAGGCCGGCCCGGGTGGGGATCACCTCGTCGCCGTCGACGGTCACGCCTACCACGGCGATGAAGAACCGGTCCAGGGGGACGCGGACGTTCCGGCTGATCGCGCGCAGCAGCGCCGGCACGGTGATTTGCTCGCTGAAGGTGAGCACCACCCGGGTGCCGTCGGTGGAGGTCGCGGCGCTGACGAAGGCCGGCGGCGTCTCGTCCGCCTCCGCTTCCAGTCCCCCCCCGGATCCCCGCTTGAGGATCAGGTTGGCGCCGGCGAGGATCTCGAGGCCCTGGTAGCGGTTCGGGTCCAGGTCGCTGCGGAACGCGGCGGACGCCACCGTGATCGTGGCCCGCGCCGACTCCCCGCCGCGCAGGGTGACGGCGATCGTCTCGCTGGTGGTGGCGCCGGCCGGGAGGGTGGCCGCGGTCCTGGCCAGATCGGCGCCTTCGGCCGACAGGGTCACGTTCATGGCGAAGGGCGCGCCTTCCGCGACCCGCACCGCGACGCCCCCGTCCTCCAGCAGCGGCGCCGGGATCAGGGTGAAGGCGCCCAGCGACAGCCGGGTCAGCTTCGTGAGGCCCTCGAAGAGGCCGGCGGGCAGCGAGGTCAGCTCGTTGTCGTCCAGGTCCAGGTCTTCCAGGACGGCGAGATGGTCGAAGACGCCGGCGGGCAGCGAGGTCAGCTCGTTGTTGGTGAGATACAGCTTCAGGAGACCGCCGAGGTCGTCGAAGACGCCGGCGGGCAGCGCGGCGATGTCGTTGCTGCCGAGGTCCAGGTATTCCAGCGCGCCGAGGCCGTCGAAGACGCCGGCGGGCAGCGCGGTCAGCTCGTTGTTCTCCAGGTCGATGGTCTTGAGCTGCTCGAAATCCTCGAAGGCGCCGGCGGGCAGCACGGCGATGTCGTTGTAGCCCAGGTAGAGGCCCGTGAGGTTGGGGCCGAGGTCGTCCAGCGCGGCCCCTGGAAACGCGCTGAATTCGTTGTTGTCCAGCTTGATCCACAGCGGCCCGGTGAGGCCTCTGAAGGCGCCGGCGGGCAGCGAGACCAGGTCGTTGCTCTGCAGGGACAGCTCGCGCACCGCGGAAAGGCCGTCGAAGACGCCGGCCGGGAGGGTGCTCAGCTCGTTCCTGGACAGCTTCAGGAATTTCAGCCCGTTCATGCCGGAGAAGTCCCCGGACTTGAGGGAGGCGATGCCCCGGTCGTGGAGATTTATCTCGCCATCGATGCTGCGGAGGTTATAGGCGGTGACTTCGGCGCAGTCATCGATCCCGGACAGCCTGGCGAGAATCGCCTCGCGCACCTGGGAGGTGCGGTCGCAGACGGCCAGGGTCGGGCCCGTCTCCTGCGGCCTCACGGGGGTCGAGCCGGTGTCGTCCTCGGAGGTGTCGTCCTCGGAGGTGTCGTCCTCGGCTGTGTCGTTCGCCGGTATGGTGATCCGCGCCCGGGCGCGCCCGATGACCGCATTGACCGGGCTGTGGAGCTCCAGAAAGAAGTGCTCCTCGCCCTCCTGTGAATCGTCGTCGGTGATATCGAAGTTGATCCGTGCCGTCGTCTGTCCGGCCTCGATCGTTACCAGCGGCTGTCCATCGTGACCGTAGTCGTTCGCGGCGGCGGTTCCTCCCGTGCCCCGGAAAGAGACGGACACCGCCTGCGTGCTTGTTTCCGACAACGTCACCGCCATGTCGAAATTGCTCCCCTCGCTCTCCGTCCGGTCGGCGCCGATATCGAGAACCCGCTCGGATTCCGGTTCCGGTTCCGTTGTCGCTTCCGTTATCGCTTCCGTGCGTCTCTTGCCGTAGACCCTCATCTTCGCGGCCCGGGTATCCGGGTTCCACGCCGCGCCGTCGGTGGATTTGTAGACCTCGTTTCTGATCCACCATTCGTCCTGGCCGTCCTGGTCGTTGCCGCGGGTTCGCCGGACGTAGACCCAGGCGCCGGTCCTCCGGCGCAGGACGAAGGCGTATCGGGTGTCCCGCTCGAGCGTCGATCCTTCCGGCGCCACGAACTCGTTGTTGTCTATGCTTTCCCTGAACACGGGGGGACTCACGAAGTCGAACAGCTTGCGGTCCGGATGGCGTTCGGAGCCGGCCCTCCTGGTCGTGTACAGCGACGCGGTCAGGTGATCGCCGTCGGTGGGAATACCGCTTCCCGAAGACTCTTCCAACGCCAAGGCGACGCTGTGCAGATCGTAGCCTTCGTTGTCGTGTCCGGTGGTGAAGACCTGCGCCAGCCAGTTGCCGCCGGAGTTGTCTCCCACCACGTGGTATCCAGCCGTGCTCTCGCCGGTGTTGTAGACCAGACGGTCGAGCTCGTAGCCCTTGATCGCGATCATCGGGACTCGGCCGAGCGTGGTGACGCCGTCCGGCCAGGCCCCTGAACCGGAGTGCCGGAACGTGTCGTTTGCGATCCACCACTTGTTATCGATGCGGTCGCTCTGTGCGTCCGAGTCCGTGGTGGCGAACCACCACTGCGTGCTCTCGTCGCCGGGTTCGTACCCGGGGGCTCGGCCGACGATGAAATAGGTCCAGCCGTCGTTCAGATAGAACGGCCGTGGCAGGGTGAAGGTGTTGTCGCCTGCGGGAATGCGGTCCGGATTGTCGAAGACCAGCAGCTTTGCGTAGGGCCGATTGCCACCGGAGGACCAGAGCTCGAGCTGGACCTCCTCCCCGGCCCCCTGGTCCTGATGGAACTTGACGTCGATCCCGGTCAGCGCGTAGCCGCCGTTGTCGTCGCCGGTGCCGAAGCCGATGGCGGCCATCGATTCGCCGGCGACAAGGCGGGAGCCGGGACCGGTCTTCTGCGTCTCGTCGATGTTGGACACCAGAAGGATGGGGGACTGCTGCGCTTCGGCGTTCGTCAAGACGACAAGCGTGAGCAGGATTGGTACAACGAAAAACCTGGGCATTATGCTCTCCTTCCTGTTGAACATTCTGTTGAACATCCCGGCCCTCCTGTTCCTTGGTGTAGGCCGAAACCCCGCGTGTGAATGCCGCTCCAAGTGCATGGCAACGACTTTGTTCATTGAAGACCGGTTGACGGCCGCCGGCGGCCCCCGCTCAATCCTGGTCGAGGTCGTATTTCTTCAGCTTCCGGTGCAGGGTCGACCGGCTGATGCCCAACACTTCCGCGGCCTCCTTCACGTTGTTCTCCGTGGTTTCGAGGGCGCGCAGCAGGGCCTGTCGCTCGACCACCGCCAGCGGCAGGACGGCCGACGGACGATCGCTTGCGGAAGCGAGGATCGGCGACAGCTGGTGCGGCAGGCTGCCCGCCTGCAGCACCGAGGCCGTCTCCAGCAGCACGGCGCGCTCGATGGCGTTCTCCAGCTCGCGCACGTTGCCCGGCCAGCCGTACTGCAGCAGCAGGCGCAGGGTGCCGGTGGAGATGCCGTTGATGGACTTGCCGGCGCGTGCGGCGTACTTGGCGAGGAAGTGCTTGGCCAGCAGGGGGATGTCCTCGCGCCGCTCTCTCAGCGGCGGAATGACGATGGGGAAGGCGGCGACGCGATAGAACAGGTCTTCGCGGAACAGGCCCTCCTTCACGGCGCGCTCGAGGTCCTTGTTGGTCGCCGTTATCACCCGGATGTCTACGGCTATCGGGGTGGTTCCTCCGAGCCTCTGGACTTCCCGTTCCTGCAGGACGCGCAGCAGCTTCCCCTGCAGGACGTACGGCAGGTCGCCGATCTCGTCGATGAGAATGGTGCCCCCGTCGGCGCGCTCGAAAGCGCCGATTCTCTGCTGCGTCGCCCCCGTGAAGGCGCCCCGTTCATGCCCGAAGAGCTCGCTTTCGATGAGCGTCGCGGGGATGGCGGCGCAGTCGAGGGCCACGAAGGGACCCTTCTTGCGCATGCTGTTGAAGTGGAACGACTTGGCCACCAGCTCCTTGCCGGTGCCGCTCTCCCCGCGTATGAGCACGGTGATATCGCTTTCGGCGGCCTGCTTCGTCAGCGCGTACACCCGCTGTATTCCGGGGCTGGTGCCCACCATGCCGGCAAGGGAGTAGGTCGTCTCCAGCTCGGTGCGCAGACGCAGCACCTCGGCCTTCATCTGCTCGGCTTCGATCTCCTTGGACACGTCCCGGTAGACGACGAGGCCGCCGATGGTATCGCCGCGGCCGTCGCGCACCGGCGCGGTGGAGCGGTAGAACAGCCGCTGCTCCGGCACCTTGCCGGCGCCGGTGGTCTCCACCACGTTGCCGCCCTCGAGGAGAAACCTTCCCTCCAGGTCGCCGAGGTCGGGTTCCCGGAAGCGCTCTTCCAGGCGCGCCTGCAGATCGCCCGGCCGCGCTTTCTTGAGCTCGCTCTCCTTCAGACCCATCAGCTTCTCGTACACCTGGTTGGCGAAGACCAGGCGTCCGCCGGCGTCGTGCATCGCAATGGCGTCTCCGGTGGCATTGAGCACGGCTTCCAGCCTGCGATGACCGATGGCGAGCTGCCGCCGTTTTTCCGCCAGGTCCCGCTCGACGTTCCATTTCCCCACCAGCGAAAGGGTGATCTGCTGTATCTCCTCGTGGGCGAAAGGTTTCCTGATGTAGAGCAGCTTGTGCAGCAACTCCATGTCGTGGACGATCTCGGGCAGCGTGCGGTCCGTGTACGCGGTCATGATGACGATCTCGATGTCGTGATCGATCTTTCTCACCCGGCGGATCGTCTCGATGCCGTCGATGCCCGGAGGCATTCTGATATCGATGTAGGCCACGGCCACGGGGCGGTTCGATTCCTTTCCCGCCCGGACGATCGCGTATGCTTCCTCCCCGTTGCTCGCGTGCAGCAGCTCGAACTCCGGGGGAAAGCCCTCCTCCTCTTCCTCGCCCATGAACGCGGCGGCCAGATCATGGGTCGACGGCCTGGGGAGAATGGGCTTCAACATCTCCGAAAAGTCTTCGTGGATTTCGTGCTGGTCGTCGACGATCAGCACGCGGTTGTTCTCATGATTCATGGGTTTCATTCCCGAACCACCCTCTCTGCCGGCCATTGCTGCCGTTCTCCCGCGGTTGCGTGGGGGGCGACCGCGGAAAGCGGCAGCGTCACGCGCATGGTCGTTCCCTTTCCGGTGCCCTCGCTCAACGGCTGAATGCGCCCTCCTATGGCAATGACGAAGTTGGCGGCCGAATGGAGACCGAGCCCGCTCCCCGACTGTTTCGTCGTGTAGCCGGGGGAGAAGAGCTCCCTGGTGTCCTTGTTGCCGATGCCGATGCCGTTGTCGGCCACTTCGAGGTCGAGGAATTCCTCCCCGGCACTGGCCCTGATGCGGATGAGGGGGGTGTCGTCGAGTCCCTGGGCGGCGGCGAGCTCGTCGATGGCTTCGAAGGAATTCTTGACCAGGTTGACCAGCATCTGGTGAAACTGGCTCTCCTGGATGCGGATCTTCCGGGGCGCGTCGTCGCAGTCGATGGCGACCTGGATGCCCCTCTTGTTGAGCGAATCCCGCAACACCCTGACGGCGCCGGCGAGCGCCTGGGGCAGGTCGACGTCCTTGCGGTCCATGCCGGGACCGGCGAGCGCCTTCTGGGTGCGGACGATGTCGGCGATATGGTTGGCCCGGTCGCGGACGCGGTCCACGGTCCTCATCAGCTCTTCGTTGCGCCTGGAAGAGCCTTGGGCGAGCTCGACGATGAAGGGCATCACCTTGCGGCCCTGCGGGTCGTTGGCGATGTAGTCGAGCCAGTCCTCCCGGTGCTCCCGCACCGCCGCGGCCAGGGCGAAGAGACGGCGGCCGACCGGGTCGTTCACCAGGTTCCGGCGCACGGTCTCGATGCCCGTGGTGACGCTGTTGATGGCGTTGCCGATGTTGTGGAGAATGGTTTCGACGATCTCCGACCGCCCCTGCGCGAAGGCCCGCGCCAGGGCATCCTCGGCGAGCAGGCGCTCGGTGACGTCGCGGAAGATGATCACGCCGCCCCGGATGCCGCCGACCTTGTCGAGCAGCGGCCGCGCGCTCACCCGGATGTAGACGCCGTTCGGCTTCTTCGCATTGCGGATGAACACGTCCTCCTCGTCGGTGGACTCGCCGCGGTGGATGGCGCGGATCAGGGGCAGATCCTCCGTCTTCATCGGCGTTTCCCGGTCGGGATGATAGGTGCCGTACTTCTCGGCCCACTCCCCCTGCGGCGCATCCGTCGCGCCCATGCCGACGATCTGCTCGGCGCCGGGGTTCACGTAGAGGAATTCCCCCTTGGCGTTGGCGACGACGATGCCGTCGCTGATGCTCCTGAACGCGGTATCTATGAGCTCGTTCTGATTGCGCAGCTCCGCCATCGTCTCCGCCAGTTCCGCCTCCGCCTGCTTCTGGCGGGTGACGTCGCGGAACACGATCACGCCGCCGCCGTGCCCCTCCACCTCGGCCTGCAGCGGCCGCCCGCTGAGGCTGATGTACACCCCGTCCGGCCTTTTCTCGTTGCGGATGAACAGCTCGATCCCGTCGGTCGCCTCGCCCCGCATGGCGCGCACCAGGGGCAGCCGTTCCGTGGGCACGTGGGTCGTCTTGTCGGGATAGAAGACCCCGTATCTCCCGGTCCATCGTTCGGGCGGCAGATCCAGCATGCCGGCGCCGACGATCTTTTCGGCGCTGGGGTTGAACAGGGTGAACCTGCCCGCTGCGTCGGCGACCACCACGCCGTCGCTGATGCTGCTGAAGATGGTCTCCATGAGGCCGGCCTGTTCCTGCTGCAGGGCGAGCGTCCGTTCCAGCCCCCGCGCCTCTCCATGGCTGCGTTCTCTCTCGTGCCTGGAGACGGCGGCCTGGATGTTCAGGTGCAGCTGGCCCTCTTCGAACGGCCTGAGCACGTAGCCGAACGGGTCGGTCGCCCGCCCCCGTTGCAGCAGCTCTCCATCGGCCTCGTCGGTCAGGTAGACCACGGGAACTCCGAACCGGCTGCCGATCCGCTCCCCCGTTTCCGGGCCCGTCAGCTCCCCTTCGAGCCCGAGATCGACCAGGGCCAGGTCGGGTCGCGCGGCCCCGGCTCTTTCCAGGGCCCGGCGGCCGCTGGAAACCGCGGCGCACACCGTGTATCCCCGGGATTTCAGGCACTCTTCGAGGTGCGCGGCGCCGCACTCGTCGCCGTCGACGATCAGTATCCGACGATCAGTATCCCTGGCGTTGGTCAACTGGTTGCGTCCTTTTCGGGCATCTTACGGGGGCGGATGTATCAGCAGCGGCCGTTCCGCGAGAATCAACGACCCCGCGCACGGCGGCCGGCGCCCTCGCCAGCGTGGAAATCGGGCAAATCACCGGATATGTATTGCAAAATCCGTGCCGCTCTCGAAAAAAAAGGTCCAACTTATTGTAGTTAAAGGAGTTGGAGTGCTTTTCCTGAACGATTGGATTTCGGCCGGCGTGTCGCAAAATGCTTCACGAAAAGCCGCCGAAAGGCCGCATTCCCGCTGTAACAGGGGCTATAACTGGATGTCTACAAAGGAGTTATGGGGAAAATACGAGGGTGAAACAGAGGCTGTGTGGCAATTTGAGACTCAAGTCGCGTTTTGCAACACAGCGGCAGTGGCGCCGCGGTCCCGGGAACAACACACGTGAGCAACCACAGATGCATACGTGTTCTGTCCACGTGAAGTTGAACAGAGAAGGGGGGTGTCGTCCAGATGAGGCTACAGGGTGGGGGGAAACCGGAGGGCCGCGGCGGCGGGGGCCTGGCGGCCCGGGGGGGGGGGGGCTTGGCGGCGGGGGCTTCGGTACCGGCGCCGCCGCCGGTTCACGGCGCGAACCGGCCCATCAACGGCAACGGGGGTCCGTCCGTGAGGACGGCGCTAGAAGAAGGCGATCTTGACGAGCAGGGCCAGGATGGCCGGGCCGTAGCCGAACTTGAGCAGGCCGAGGTCGCGCTCGATTCTGGCAAAGCGCTCATCGATTCTGGCAAAGCGCTCATCGAAGCTGGCTTTCAGCGCGTCCAGGTCCTCCTTGACGCTGGCTTTCAGCGCGTCCAGGTCCTCCTTGACGCTGGCTTTCAGCTCGGCCAGGTCCTCCTTGGTGGCCAGCCGCTCGGCCAGGGGTATGGCCCCGGCGGCGGCCTTGGCCTTCTCTTCGGACGTACCCGCTTCGATCAGCGCATCGTAGACTTCCGAGACGATCAGGCTCATGGCAGCTCCCCTGTTTCTCATCGACAAATTAGCGATTCATTCTTCGCACAGGCAAGGAATTCACCGGGCCCGCTCCCGGCCGGCAACGGGCGCATCGGACCGGTTTCCAGCTAATCGGCTCCCGCCGTTGCGTGGGGGGCGACCGCGGAAAGCGGCAGCGTCACGCGCATGGTCGTCCCCTTTCCGGTGCCCTCGCTCAACGGCTGAATGCGCCCCCCGAGGGCAATGACGAAGTTGGCGGCCGAATGGAGACCGAGCCCGCTCCCCGACTGTTTCGTCGTGTAGCCGGAGGAGAAAAGCTCCCTGGTGTCCTTGTTGCCGATGCCGATGCCGTTGTCGGCCACTTCGAGGTCGAGGAATTCCTCCCCGGCACTGGCCCTGATGCGGATGAGGGGGGTGTCGTCGAGTCCCTGCGCGGCGGCGAGCTCGTCGATGGCTTCGAAGGAATTCTTGATCAGGTTGACCAGCATCTGGTGAAACTGGCTCTCCTGGATGCGGATCTTCCTGGGCGCGTCGTCGCAGTCGATGGCGACCTGGATGCCCCTCTTGTTGAGCGAATCCCGCAACACCCTGACGGCGCCGGCGAGCGCCTTGGGCAGGTCGATGTCCTTGCGATCCATGCTGCCGGGACGGGCCAGCCCCTTCTGGGTGCGGACGATGTCGGCGATATGGTTGGCCCGGTCGCGGACGCGGCCCACCGTCTTCATCAGCTCTTCGTTGCGCCTGGAAGAGCCTTCGGCGAGCTCGACGATGAAGGGCATCACCTTGCGGCCCTGCGGGTCGTTGGCGATGTAGTCGAGCCAGTCCTCCCGGTGCTCCCGCACCGCCGCGGCCAGGGCGGAGAGACGGCGGCCGACCGGGTCGTTCACCAGGTTCCGGCGCACGGTCTCGATGCCCGTGGTGACGCTGTTGATGGCGTTGCCGATGTTGTGGAGAATGGTATCGACGATCTCCGACCGCCCCTGCGCGAAGGCCCGCGCCAGGGCCTCCTCGGCGAGTCTGCGCCGGGTGACGTCGCGGAAGATGATCACGCCGCCCCGGATGCCGCCGACCTTGTCGAGCAGCGGCCGCGCGCTCACCCGGATGTAGACGCCGTTCGGCTTCTTCGCATTGCGGATGAACATGTCCTCCTCGTCGGTGGACTCGCCGCGGTGGATGGCGCGGACCAGCGGCAGATCCTCCTTCTTCATCGGTGTTTTCCGGTCGGGATGGCAAACACCGTATTTCCCGGCCCACTCCTCCGGCGGCCCGTCCTCTATGCCCATGCCGACGATCTGTTCGGCACCGGGATTGACGTAGAGGAATTTCCCCTCCGCGTCGGCGACGACGATGCCGTCGCTGATGCTTTTGAAGGTGGTCTCCATGAGCCGGGTCTGTTCCTGCTGCAGGGCAAGCGTCCGTTCGAGCTCGGCTTCCGCCTGCTTGACCCGGGTGACGTCGCGGATGACGACCATTCCCCCTTTCGGAGCGCCCGGACCGCTCACCAGGGGCCTGCCGGTGACACTGACGTAGACACCCTCCGGCCTCTGCTCGTTGCGTATGAACAGGTCGACGTCGTCCGTGGCCCGGCCCTTCACGGCAAGCAGCAGCGGATTCAGCTCCTCGGTGAGGACCGTTTCTCCATCGGGTTGAAAAACGCCGTATGTCGTGGGCCACTTGGCGATATCTTCCTCCAGGGGATGGTGGCCGCCTATCTGCCGCCCGCTCTCGTTGTAAAACAGGAGGGTCCCGTCTTCCCCCATGGCGACCACGCCCTCTCCCATGCTGTTCAACAAGGTGTCCATGAGTTGGGCCTGGTTTTGCAGGCGGGCAATCGTCTGTTCCAGCTGGGCTTCCGTCTGCTTGAGCCTGGTGGTATCGTGGACGACGACCACGGCCCCTTTCGTAACCCCTGCTTTTCCCAGCAGGGGCCTGCCGTTGAGTCTGACATGAAGACCTTCCGGCTTCAGCTCGTTGCGGATGAACACCTCCACCCCGTCCGTGGCCTGGCCCTTCAGGGCCAGCAACAGGGGATTCCGGTCGGCCCTGAGGACCGCCTTACCATCGGGTTGAAAGACACCGTATTTCTCGGGCCATTTGCTGATGTCTTCCTCCAGCGGATAGATTCCGGCCATCTTCCGCGCGCTCTCGTTGTAGACCAGCGGCACGCCCTTCTCGCTGACGGCAACCACGCCCTCGCTCATGCCGTCGAACACGGTTTTCAAGAGCCGGGTGAGGTCCCTGTATTTCCTGACGATCCGCTTCAGACGGGTCTCCGTCTCCCGGTGCCTGCTTTCCCTCTCGTGCAGGGAGAGGGCGGTCAGGATGGTCAGGTGCAGTTGGCGCTCGTCGAAGGGCATCAGCACGTAGCCGAAGGGAGCGGTCGCCTGCGCCCGTTGCAGCAGGTCTTCCCCGGCTTCGTCGATCAGGTACGCCACCGGAACGCCGAACCTGCTCCCGATCCGCTCGCCTGTTTCCGGGCCGGTGAGCTCCCCTTCCAGCCCCAGGTCGACCAGGGCCAGGTCGGGCGGCGAGGCCGCGGCTTTCTCTACCGCCTCGCGGCCGCGGGAAACCGCGGCGCACACCCTGTACCCGAGGTTTTGCAGGCACTCCTGCAGGTGTGCGGCAACGGCTTTGTCCCCTTCGACGATCAGTATCTTCGCGTTGGTCATGCTCTTCGCTTCCTTTGCGGGCTTTTCGTGCGCCGGCTGATTCAGCCCAGGTCAGAACTCCGGTGCAAATATTCCGGGTCCGGCCGCCCTTTGCCTGTCGCCGATCCCGAGGGAGGGACGCTGCCCGGCTGTTTGCAGTCAGCCGGCAGGTACTTCCCACTTCTTCCTTTCCCACTGCTTCTGCCCGATGCGCTCGACGTACTCTTCTCCCATGTGCTCGGCCAGCCAGCCCTTCAGGGGAACGTCCTCCTCCGTCGGCTGCCACCACCCCTTGACGTCCACCCCGTCGCCGAGCAGCTGCCGTCGTATCGGACCGCACTTCTCGAGAATCTCACCGGGTATCAGGTTGTAGTCGAGGCCGCGCAGCCAACGATAGCTGTATCCCAGGAACAGCACTTTCCGGGTCGTCTCCGAGGAATTGATCCCGCGGGAATGCCACATCCGCCGGTCGAACAGCACGGCCGTTCCCGCCTTCACCTGGATCTGCATCGCATCGGCAAAATCGGGGGCCCGGTCCCGTTTGTGGCTTTCGGGGACGATCCTGATCCCCCCGCTGCCCGGCGCGCTGATGTCGGTAAGCCAGAATCCGATCTTCAGCGACAGCCTGGGGTGGGGACGCTCCATTTCGGGGATCGGCCGCCCGCCGTCCTGGTGCCATGCGCCCGGTTTCGAATCGACGTCATCCCCGGATTCGGGCGGGTAGTAGATCAAGTGCGAGATGTAGTGCTGGACGTTCCAGCCGAGAATGTCCCAGATCAACGGGAAGGTCTTCGGCCAATCGAGCAGTTCGAGAAACAGATCGTCCTCGACGATGGTCCTGAACTTCATCATCAGGGAATCCGGGGCCAAGGCCCGCGCCGCCCTTTCCCGGGCATCGACGCGATCGCCGGCTTCCAGCAGCCTTCCCAGCATGTCGTCGTCGAGGGCATCCTCTACGACCAGGTATCCCTGCTGCTCGAAATGATCCCGCTGCGCATCGGTCATGCAGTACTGCAAGCAGTTCCGGTCCATGGGTGTCTTCTCTTCTCTACGGTTCTGGTTCGTGCTTAAAGTCGTGCAAATCAAACTACCCGCCGACCAGGAGGCCTCCATGCAGGAAACACCCATATCGATCGGCTGCGACCGCCAGCTGCTGCTCGACCGCCGCCTCATCGGCGAGTTGCAGGACGCCCGCCAGGTCCTCCACCAGCCCGTGCGCCGCAACGCCGCGGTGCGCATCGACCACCCCTGGGAGGAAGGCGGCCTTGCCTACGCCGTGCTCTTCAGGGACGGCGGCCGCTTCCGCGCCTGGTACCGCTGCATCCCCCACGCCGACAACAACAGAACAGACAGGGCCTGTACGGCATATGCCGAAAGCAACGACGGCATCGCCTGGCACAAACCGGAGCTGGGCCTGGTCGACTTCCGGGGCTCGACGGCCAACAACCTGGTCATCGACGATCCCGACCTGGTCAACTTCTCCCCGTTCCTCGATCCGGAGGCCCCGGCTCAAGAGCGCTACAAGGGTATCGGCCGGCGCGGTGCCATTTACACGGCGGCCTCGCCCGACGGCCTGCACTGGCGCAAGAACCCTGAACCGGTCCAGACCGAAGGCCCGTTCGACTCGCACAACATCGCCTTCCGCGACCCTTGGACCGGGAAGTACGTCATGTACACCCGGGGCATTCGCCGCGACGGCGAGCTGGGCCACGGCGCCACCCGCGCTTTCAAGGAAGGCGTGCGCTGGATCCGCGCCGCCGCCTCCGACGACTTCGTCCACTGGAGTCGGCTGCAAGCGATCGACACGGGGGATGCGCCGCTGGAGCACTTGTACACCAATTCCTGCGTTCCCTACGAGCGTGCCCCCGGGCTCTACCTGATGTTCCCCTCGCGCTTTGTCGACAGCCGCAGCCCCACGCCCGGCTGGCCGTACCCCGGGGTCAACGACGCCGTGCTGATGAGCAGCCGCGACGGCCTCCGCTTCGACCGCCTCTTCCCCGAAGCCTTCGTGCGCCCGGGCCCCGACCCCGGCAACTGGCACGACCGCAGCGTCTACGTCATGCGTGGCCTGCTGCGCACCGGACCGGCGGAACTGTCGCTCTACATGACCGAGCACTGGCGCTTGCCCACCTCCTGCATCCGCCGCCTGACGCTGCGCCTCGATGGCTTCGCCTCGGTGCAGGCGCCCTACAGCGGCGGCCAGTTCACCACCAGGCCCCTGATCTTCAGCGGCGATCAGCTGCGGCTCAACATGTCCACCTCCGCGGCCGGCAGCATCCGCGTCGAGGTCCAGGACGAAAACGGCAGGCCTTTCCCCGGGCTGTCGCTGGCGGATTCGGCGGAGCTGTTTCAGGACCAGACGGACCTGGCGGTGCAGTGGAAATCGGGGGCCGGTGTGGGTCCCCTGGCCGGGCGGCCGGTGCGTCTGCGGTTTGTCATGTACGACGCCGACCTGTACGCGCTTCGCTTCTGCGGCAGAGACGAGGAGTGAGTGCCCGTCTGACAGCCCGTTGATATAGTTGCCCCGCAGGCGAGCCACGGCAGGCCGCGGCCCGGATGGACTCTCCGCCGGGACCACGCGGATCTCACGCGAAGTGGTTTCTTTGACCTGCGCCACCGTGCATGTCACTGATGGCAAGTGTGAACCCCTCCAGGAAATGGTCCGGCCTGTCCGCCAGATGGCGCAGCCTTATTTCTCTCACGAGGAAAGGTCCGCCCAGATCCAGATACACAGCCCATGGGGTTCGATCGACGGTTTGGTCGAAGCTCTCTGGAGCTATGACCGGCCACGAAAAAGCCGTGGTCGGATCCTGATCGACCATCACCAGGACCCGGTGGTCCCAGATCAACCTGGGAGCGCTGACTCCCACGAAACCGTCTCTGATCAGAAGCGTGGCGGCGATATCTTTGTCAGCGGCGAAAAAGTTGGGTTGCAATGAACCGGTTTGCAGTGATCCTGCCCACCGCAGCGAGTAGCAGCGACGCCGACCAGTCGATTTTGCGGAAGTCGATGCCGAGGCGCTCCAGGCTGTCCCTTTCCGTGGCAGAGAAGGGCGTTCCGATGCGGTGGACGATAACCCCCAGGCGTCACCCACACCCAACACGGCACCGACCAGTGCTCCGTCCCGTACTGAGTTGATTTTGTCTCCCCCGAGAGTTCGCGCAGCACTTCGAAGAGCAGGTCGATCTGATCTCCTGCCCTGGGTCATCTTGCAGGCCAAGTCCCCGCATACTCACATGTACAGGACTACTGGATGCGCCTTGATGGAGGGCAAAAAGAGGTGCCTTGTTTTGCCTATAGTCAAAGGGATGCCTTGTTTTGCCTATACTCTCCCACGCCGTGGAAGAGTTCCTGGAGGTCGAAGGCGTCTCCAAGGAGGCGAAGCGGAAGATCCTGTGGGATTACTGTGCGCGGCTGTACGGTCTTTGAGGGGTAGGGTTCGGGCTCAGAACCTGAAGGTCGCAGGTTCGAATTCGGCCCGCACGTGCTGAACACGTGGTTGATAGTGCTGTTCATCTTCCGGCTGGTGTTCTCGCAGGACCGGCAGGGCTGCCACCTACATGTTACCATTGGTTGAGGGGCTGTTTGCCCTCGGGAACGAGGATCTGGGAGCCAAAGACGTGCTGACAGCTATAGGGGGTTTGCAATTCGCTATGACTGCGTTGTTCGTCCCGACGTGCCGGAAATCCAGTCAGGGAAAGGGAGCAATATGGCCGATACCAAGGTCCATGAAGTAGCGCTCTTGTTTGTTCGCGAACAACGCGCCGTCGCTGAGACGCTGACGCGGGAGCTGCAACGTAAGGGGGTAGCGGTCTTTTGCGACTACTTCGAGAACTCCGAGTTGGCGCCGCGCATCGCGGATGCAGACCGGCATGCGGGTCTGGAACGAGCGGAGCTCGTCGTCTTGTTGTTATCCAGACAATACCTTGACCGGGCATGGGAACGAGACGAAAGGGGCTTGATCCTCTCTGAGATTTCAAAACGGAGTGGCGCTGTGGTGCCGTTGCGCTTCGATGACACTCCCGTTCCGGATGGATTACCCTCGGGCACTGATTGCAAAGGAGCAGACGAATACGCGCTTACGCAAATAGCCGAAGGCATCGGCCAAAAGCTCTTTAACTATCGGGCGCAAGGTGGGGGCGCTGGCGGAGCCAAATGTCCGCAGCTGACGGCGCTGGTGGGCGAGGCGGTGTGGTTGGACTACGACAGGGGCGATAATTTCGTTATCGGGCGAGGCGAACTGAAGTTCGAGACCATGTGGAGTAAATGCAATTCCACTAGCATCCATGTCTACAATGACGCGCCGTCGATCGAAGGGGTGGCTCTGGCCTCAGGATATACGTCGATAGAGCAGATCATTGACGCGCGGTTCCTCGATTACGGGGGCCGTACACGGACACCCCGCGAAGGTGAGATTGTCGTATTGCGTAACGTCAACGGCTACTACGCCGCAGTGCAGGTGCTGGACGTGAAGGATAGTACGCGGGAGGACGACATCGACGAACTGCGCTTTCGATACCTCATTCAATCCGACGGCACGGACGACTTCGGCGGGGGCGCGTGCGTGGAGTCGGTTCGGGTGCGAGGGTTCCGCTCTCTTAGGTGTGTGGAACTGGGCGGGCTGGGGCACTTGGTGGCCATGATCGGACCTAACGGGTGCGGCAAGTCGAACGTCATCCGACTCTTCGAGATGATGCATCGCATGCTGGGATCCCGCCGTTTGGCAAATTTTGTGGGCGAACACGGAGGCGGGGACGATCAGCTATTCAACGGCAGCAAGGCAACGCCGCGCGTTGAGGTTGAAGTTACCCTACGGGTCGGAGAGGCGGACTACTACGACTATCGGTTTTCGCTCAAATACGGAAGCGAAGATCGGCTGTTGTTTGCGGACGAAGCCTGCCGCTTTCGACATGAGGAGCACGAAAATGCGGACTGGCAGCCGATCGAGAGCAGCACGGGGGGCGTCGAGGCGGGGTTAGTCGAGGTCGGCCATCGGCCCCGCCCCGCGACAATCCACTCGCGCGTGGCAGGAAATATCGTGCGTCTGCTCGGAGAGTGTCGGGTGTACCAATTCCATGACACATCAAGAGACTCGGGATTCAAGAAACCTTGTGATATTCAAGACTATCAACGGTTGGCGAGTGACGGCCGCAATCTGGCTGCGGTGCTGTTGCACCTGGAGCGAAGGGACCGGCGGCGATACGAGCTGATTTGCGATCACATTGGTCGCGTATTGCCGGGGTTTGATCGGTTCGATCTTCAAGAGGTCCGGGGGAAGGTCGCGTTGCGATGGGTGTCCACGTACGGCGACAAGACCTTGGGCGCCCATCTGACGTCGGACGGGTCGTTACGGTTGTTCGCGCTGGTTACTATGTTGAACCTCCCGTCCGAAATTCTGCCGACTCTCGTACTTCTCGACGAGCCCGAGCTCGGACTTCATCCGGCGGGTATTGCACTGGTTGGAGGGATGATCAAGGCGTTGTCGTACGAGAGGCAGATCGTGGTCGCGACGCAGTCGCCGTTGCTCATAGACGCTTTCGAGCTGGATGAAGTGGTAGTACTGGAAGCGGACAACAACGGCACACGGGCACGCTCGCTCGCCTCGGATGATTATATAGAATGGCTTGATGAAGGTTTTCTGCCCAGCGAACTGTGGCAAAAGAACCTGCTTGGAGGGCGCCCTTGATCCGGGTTGCGATCCTGGTGGAGGGGCCGACCGAAGAGGAGTTCGTCAAACGAATTCTGGCCAGCCATCTTTGTCAAAAAGGCGTATTGGCGAATGCGCACAACCTTGGGGGCGGAGTGAATGAGCATAAGATAGCCCGAGAGATGCGTCTTTTATGCAGATCGTACGACGTGGTCACGTCGCTGGTCGACTATTATGGATTCCAGGGTAAGGAAGGTGCGACTGTAGCTAAGCTTGAGCAGCGAGTATGCGCGGAAGTCGGGAACAGGATGCCGAGCAGCGGCGGCTGTAAGATCTACCCATACGTACAGAGGCACGAATTTGAGGGGCTATTGTTCTCAAACGTGGAAGCATTCGGGCAGATACCAAGTGTGACTCCCGCGAACGTACAACAGCTGAAAAGAATTAGAGATCGGTTTGTAACGCCTGAGGACATTAACGACAGCGACACTTCGGCACCAAGCAAGAGAATCCAAAAAGTGATCCCGACATACCAGAAGGTGGTGAACGGCGCAGTCTTGGCAAAATGGATCACGCTGGCGAAGATACGCCAGGAGTGTAAGCGATTTAACGCCTGGGTGACTTGTTTGGAGACGCTCGGTGAAGAAGCGGGCTGACAAAGCGCAGCGGAGTGCCTTGGCTGTATGAGGTGGTCCCGGATTGTTGGACAGGGGGCGTCCGCCCAACGGCAACCTAACTAACCGTACTGAGAGCCCTGCCGAAGGATCTGCAAACGATCTTCAGGGACCTTTGCCCCTGTGGGTGCGTTCAGCGCCTTGATTGCTCGCGCAAACGCCTCGAGGAGCAGATTGATCTCCGAGCTTGGCTATCTCTCTCAGTGTGCCGGCCCCCGCCTTCACATGTAGGTGATGACGTTCCCCGTGCCCCCGGCGATCGCGTCGACCACCGCCCAGAACCCGGCCACGCTCACCTCTCCGAGGATCATGCCGAGGAAGAGCGGCTTGAAGAACTGGTAGACCCGTATCCCGCCATACCCCAGGATGACCGCCTTGAGGCCCCAAGCGAGAAAGGCGGGGAACCAGATCTCGCTGGTGAGCCAGCCGACGGCGACGGTGAACCCCAGCGGATGAAGTGGCCACCAGAACCAGCGCTTCTGCGCCAGGAGCAGGAGCCCTTCCACGGTCCCGCCGATGCCGGTGAACACCCAGCCGCGGAGGTCGGGTGCGGTCGGGTTGTGCATCCACGACAGCAGGTAGTTCCAGCTGTAGGCGAACCCGGGATAGGTGCCGAGGTTGTTGCCGCCGTACGTGTAGCCCATGCGCAGGTTCATCCAGGTTGCCGCGGCCAGACTGCATATGAGAGCCAGCAGCATGGCCCACAGCAGCCGTCTCTTCGATCCGGGGACGCTCTCGGCCAGCTTGAGGGCGTTGGCGCAGGCGAGCATCGGAAACAGCCGCATCTCCGCCTGCCAGGCCATCGTGAACCCGAGCGCCACCATCCCCTTGGCGCCGAGAATGGAGGTGCCCATTCCCGATATGACGAAGTACGGGGCGATCAGGGGAGGGCGCGCCGTCGGCACCCCGCTGGCGGCGACGACGCGGGTGACGAAGAGGTAGTAGATGAGGCAGACGCCGAAGAAGAGCGGCAGGACGACCAGCGGAATGCCCGACCGCCAGAGCCAGGCGCAGACGAAGATCCCCGAGCCGATCGCGCCGAAGAAGGCCAGCCTGTAGGGCATAAGCTCTTCGCTGTCGTCCACTCCCTGCGAGGGCCGCCAGGCCTTGACGACGACGTCGCGCAGGTGGCGGCGGGCGATCCACAGGCCGTAGAGGACGAAGACGATGACGGCCCCGGCGGCCTGGTGGAAGAAGTCCGCGGTCTGCGAGTACTCGAAATAGCTGAGCCGCTCGCTGCTGGCGATGCCGACACGGCGGAAGAGCCCGCCCTGCAGCTTGAGCACGAGGTAGAAGAACCAGATGCTGAAGGAGATGTCGAGGTCGACGAGGTAGAAGAAGCCGAGCCAGGCGTAGCTCAGGGCGATTCCTTCGCCCCAGGCATCGATACTTCGAAACCAGTTCACCCAGCCGAGGTAGAAGGGGAACTCCGGTATGCTCGGGTAGTAGTGGTTCAGCCCGGTGAGGCTGAAAAGCGTGAAGGGGATGGCGAAACCCAGCCACATCCCCCTCTTCCTGAAGAAGGGCAGGATGCGGCCGCCGGGTGAGTCGGCCCCGTCGAGCATGCGCGCCGGCAGCTGCACCATCGGATAGCTGAGGCGCTCGTGCCGCGACCACTGCCGGTGCATGATCGCGGCCATGCAGAACATCATGAAGCTCAGCGCGAGGTAGAAGGCGAACCAGTGGCCGAGCGGCTCGATCCAGGCTCCCCAGGGGATCGACTCGCCGCGGGGCAGGCCTTCGTAGAGATGGAAGATCGCGTAGCGGTCCTGGGGAACCATCCAGTCGGGGATGTAGGGGTGGTAGATCGAGGCGAACTCGTTCTCCGCGGTGGCCATGTAGTACGGCCCGGTGATTATGACGATGAGGAAGTTGAGGAAGTTGTAAGTCGGCGCGGTCACCGCCATCATCAGCATGGCGTAGACGAGGACGAAATCCCCCCGGCCGAGGGAGAAGCATCTCCCGACCAGGCCGAGCAGGACGTTGACGGCGAAGACGAGGAGGAAGAAGAAGAAGATGGCCCCCGGCGAGGAGCTGTTGATCCCCATGGCCGAGGCCTGGAGCACGAAGACGACGTACGGCGCGCACAGGCTCACCGCGACCGAGAACACGGTCCCGACGATGAACCCCTTGGCAGTGAAGGGCGACCTGGGTCGCGGCAACGGAGACGGACGGTGCGGGTTTGCGGGGTCAGCCCAGCTCGACGGTGTCGGTGCGGCCGATTTCCATCCCCGGCGGCTGTGGTGTGAGTGCGCGGCTCACGGCAGTTCGAGTTCGGCGAAGTACACGTCATCCGCCTCCAGCAGGGAGGCGGCGTTGTCGGGATGCGGCCGGACGCGCGACGGGAGGGGCAGCACTCCCATGTGATATGCGTGCTGAGAGTGGTAACTCAAGCAGACTCG
This sequence comes from Candidatus Latescibacterota bacterium, assembly GCA_965223905.1. GTDB lineage: Bacteria > Latescibacterota > UBA2968 > UBA8231 > UBA8231 > CBDCXV01. Next base: position 3,848 of record CBDCXV010000004.1, on the reverse strand, counting down.
GCCTTCGGGGTCCAGGATCATGCCGGGATAGGAGCAATCGCCGGTAGCGGGAATGCGCAGGACGGGTTCGAGCTCTTCGCGTCGGACCCGCCAGATGCCCAGGCTGGCGGACTTGAACGGAAAGGTGACGTCCCCTTCGACGGAAGGCATGTTGCGGCCGGCGACATAGAGCTCTCCTTCGCAGTGCAGGAAAACGGGCGCATGCACCATCGGCGACAGCTCGGTAGCCTGCCACTCGGTGTAGGGCGGCTGCGCCGAGCAGAAGCAGCTGCCGAAGTGCTTGACGACGCTGCGCGAGATGATCCAGGCTTCGCCATCGTCCCGCCAGTAAATGTCGCTTTCGTTCAGCCCGTACTCCTCGCCAACCCGGGCGATGACCTCCCACTCGAGAAGGTCGTCGCTCACTGCCAGGTCGAGCTGGTGCGGCATGCCCTCGCGGTCCCACTCCCCGGCAAGGTTCTGAATCAGTCCGTAGTAGCGATCGTCGTGTCGCCGGACGCGCCAGAGCCAATTTCCGGAGGAGAGGATGGGAGCGGGTTTCTCCCAATCGTGTCCGTCACCCGAAAAGGTGATGTATTGCTGCAGTTCCCGGGCCTCGTAGCCGCGTGTCCAGCTCGGGAAGTACAGGGCCATCCGGTCCTCGCTCACCGGCAGAAGCTTGGGGTCGCGATTGTCGCCGGGCGTGTGAATCTGCGCGACTTCGCGAAATCGGGTGCGGTCGCAGGACACTGAAAGGGTCGCGGCGCCATCCATGGATACGTGGCCCGCGCCCTTGCGGTACGCTACCCAGTAGCATCCCTGCCAGTACTGAAGATCGGTGAAGGCGTTGTGATTTCCGTCACGCACGACGGTGGCCTGTCGCAGAATCCTCGCCATCTCATTCTCCTCGGGGCACAAAGCCGGCACAGTCGGGCAGGCAATTCGCCGAAGCTGCGGCCTGTGAGGGCTCGGACCTGCCGTGGGTGTCAGGTCCTCGACCGGGTCTCCGGTGTTCCACAGTGTCGCGCACAAACTACCCCAAGCGCGGTTACATGGCACGTAAAGCAGGAGAGGACGACCTTGAAAGCACGCCAGCCCCGCAGCAGACGGACCAGCCGAAACGTATGTCGGAGCATCCGGGGACTCGAGCGTCCCGCGCGGCTCCCGGCGTCGAACGGGAAACGGGCGCCGGGCCATCCGGTGGAGGGGGCATAGATACATGGAGAGTCTGTCCGAATCCGGGACCGCGCTGCCGCCGGCCTTCGTCGAGCGCCTGACCGGAATCGGGTCGCATGCCGGGGTCGAGGTCGACTGGTCGGCCTTCGAGCAGGAGCGGGCCACGGCGTTCCGCTGCAACAGCCTGAAAACGGACGCCGGCTCGCTGCGGGCGGAGCTGGAGTCCTCGGGGTTCGCGCTGCGTCCCGTGCCCGGGATCTCCGGCGCCTTCGCGGTCGGCGGAGAGCAGCGGCGCGCCCTGACCGAGACGCGGGCCAACGCCGAGGGCCGGCTGTTCATTCAGAACCCCTCGAGCATGATCCCAGCCCTGGTGCTCGATCCGCAGCCGGGGGAAGAGGTGCTCGACCTCGCCGCGGCGCCAGGCGGCAAGACCTCCCACATAGCCGCTCTCATGGGAAACAGCGGCCGCATCGCCGCGGTGGAGTCGTCGCGGCCGCGCTTCTTCCGCCTGCGGCGCACCCTCGAGCAGCTCGGAGTCGAGAACGCCGACACCTATCTCAGGGACGGGGCCGGCGTCTGGAGGGTGCGGCCGGAGCATTTCGACCGCGTCCTCCTCGACGCCCCCTGCACCGGGGAGGGCCGCTTCACGACAACGGACCCCCGGCCGTTGGCGCGCTGGAGCGAGAGGAAGATCCGGGAGATGGGCCGCCGGCAGAGGCGGCTGCTGTACTCCGCGGTCCGGGCCCTGAGGCCGGGCGGTCTGCTCGTCTATTGCACCTGCACCTTCGCCCCGGAAGAGAACGAGCTGATCGTCGAGTGGGCCCTGCGGCGCTTCGGCTGCCTGCGCCTGGAGGGGATCGAGCTTGCGCTGGCCTCCGGGTCCGCGGGAATCACGCGCTGGCGCAAGAAGGAGCTGGACCCGGGCCTGAAGCGGGCCTTGCGGATCTGGCCGGACGGCGTCATGGAGGGGTTCTTCGTCGCCCGCCTGCGCAAGGCGGAAGGTGCCGAGGCTCAGTCAAACAGGAGCGAGAGCCCGGCGTCAGCGGAACGCCCGGGGGCCGGCTCGAAGAAGCGGTCGCCGAAGGCGTTGGGCACCACCGAGCCGCTGTAGGCGGCGTCGAGGAGATTGCCGGCGCCGGCGAACAGCTCCAGGGGGCGAGGCCACCGCGACCGCAGCGCGAGGCGGAGGTCGAGGGTGGTGAAGGCGAGGTTGACGTAGTCGCCCCGAGGCTTGTCGACTCCCGGGGGCGGCCCGTTGAAATCGTTGGCGAAGTACTCCCCTACCCGGCGCAGCTCGAGCCGGCCCGTGAATGCGGAGAGGCGGTACTCCAGCTGCGACCAGAGCTGGTGGCGCGGCGTGCCCGGCACCTGGTTGCCGGCGAGCTGCACCGGTTCCCCGTCTCTCTCGACGGCGAACTCCTCGAAGGTGAAGTCGCCGAACGAGTAGCTCAGCGAAAGCCTCCACCGCGGCCGCGGCGTCCAGGAGACCCGCGTCTCCAGGCCGCGGTTGCCCGTGCGTCCGGCGTTGCGGTAGAAGATCTCGTCGCTGCGGCGAGCTGGTACGGGATCAGCATGTCGTCGAGGGTGAAGCGGAAGAGCGCCAGGGAGTACTCCAGTGCCGGCCGGGTCCACGCTCCCCTGAGCCCGGCCTCCAGGCTGCGCAGCAGCTCCGGGTCGAGGTCGGGGTTGAAGCCGCCGGCCCCACCGGGGCGGTTGTTCAGCTCGACGGTGGTCGGGGTCTGGAAGGCGGTGGCGTAGTTGGCGAAGGCGGTGACCTGCTCCCGGGGGGAGAAGGCGACCCCGATGGCGGGGCTGAAACGGCTCATGGTGCGCTCCCCGCTGTCGTCGCTGCCGTCGGCGAGGTGGCGGTCCCCGGCTTCGAACCGGTAGCGGTCGAAACGGCCGCCTGCCGACAGGGTCCAGCGCGGAGACAGCTTGAGGTCGAAGGCGGCGAACGGCCCGAGGCCGGTCACCTGCTCGTCCTGCAGCAGCGAGCGCTCTCCGTAGACGACGGCGTCGAGCACCTCGGAGGCAGGCAGGGCGTCGATCCGCTCCTCCGGCAACCCTTCGTTGGCGAACTCGGCGCGCTCGTCCCACTGGCCTTCGATGTCGACCCCTGCCGTCAGGCGCCCTTCCCTGCCGGCCAGGCGCAGGGGCCGGGTGAAGGTCGAGCGCACCCCGCCGCCGCGGCGGTCGAGCTCGATGATGCGGCCGGGAATCGGGTTGTCGAGGGAGCGCGCCAGGCCGTAGAGGGTGAGCTGCAGATGGCTGCGGCCTCGGGCCGCGGTCAGCGTCAACCCCCCCTGTCCCTGGCGCAACCGCTTCGAAGCGCCCTGGGAGCGCACGAAGAAGCGGGCGCTGCGCGGGTCGCTGTCCGCGGCCTCGCGGGACAGGGAGCTCGGATTCAGCAGGTAGGGGGCGTCGACGAAATTGAAAACCGAGGATACCGCAACCGACCCGGAGACCGGGTGGGTGCCGGCGAAATTGAAGCGCCGCCAGAGGCCGCTTGCGTGATCGCGGTACCCTTCCCGCTCGAGCTGGCCGGCGCTGAGAAGGAGAGCGTGCCCGGAGCGCGAGAAATCAGCGGACGCCCGCACCTGTCTCATGCCGTCCGAGCCGACGATCACCGCCGGCTCGAAACCGGCCGTAGCGGCCGCGGGGCGGGTGCGGAAATGGATGACCCCTCCGGCGGC
>CBDCXV010000003.1:0-13906 GCA_965223905.1 Candidatus Latescibacterota bacterium | reverse complement strand
GGATCTCGACCCGTCGCTCGTCGCTTTCAATCGGGGTCGACAACGCCACCCTTTCCCCGCTCTCATCGAGCATTTCAACAATGAGCTGCCCCTTCTCCGCGTTGGCGTTGAGGAAGAGTCTGTCGCCGGGGACCGGGAACGCCTCGGTGACGAGACGGCCCTCTTCCGAGTCGGCATCGAGCGAGACGAATCCGTCCCGCCGCAGGATGCAGAGGCAGATGGCCGAGATGTCCGGGTCCGGATCCGGGTAGACGGACTGTTCCTTGCGCCCGCTGTAGTAAAACCAGAGCTCGTCGCCGCGCACGAGCGGATAGGAAGGGGGCAGGTTCTTGTTGAGGTCGTAGGCGCCGGCCCCGCCCGCTGACCAGGGAATGAATGTCTGTCGATTCGCCACCCGCTCCCAGGTGTAGAGGTCGCGGCTCGACCAGAGCTGAATGAGCGTGAAACGCAGGGTATGGCTGGTCCAGCGCTCGCCGCGCGCGTGGTAAATCGCCGGCAACGCGAGGAAGATGCCCTCGTAGCGGAAGACTCCGGCGTTGTAGATGTCAACGTTCTGCCAGGCCCATTCACATGTATTGGGAAACGGTTTCAGGTAGTCCGCATTCGAGGATTTCAGGTACTCCTCGATGTGGAGGCGGCCGAGCTCCTGGTCGAGATCATCGGCTTGAATGGAAAGCACGGGGTCGGTCCAGTCGGCGAAATCGGGGCTCGTGCTGATAGCATGCGAGCGGCCGTAGGTACCCGACGTCTTGCAGGCGATTATGTACTGCCCACCCAGTGAGTCGCAGCTCAGGTTCCATTCGTCGAAGGTCGGTATTCCGGCGTCGAGCAGATTCCAGTCGGCGCCGTCGGCAGAGGTCATGAAGTCCATCGTGCGTGCGAATCTCTTGCCCTTCAGGGGCTTGCCGAACTCGTCGACGCGCTCGGAGGAATGCACCACTCTTTTGCCGGTATCGAGATTGACGACGTGCGAAGTGAGGCCCTTGTAGCGGCGTTGTGGATCGGGGTCGTCCGGCTCGTAGAGAACGTGTGCCCAGGGCGCCTCCTCGTTTACGAGCGGCGGGGTTTTATCCCGGGTCCAGTGCAGTCCGTCGGGGCTTTGATACCACTTGCCGTCGGCGAGCAACCGGAACAGTCCGAGCTGCTCGTTCCAGTGAGGGGTGCTGCGGGATTGCACGCCCTTTTCGTCCCGAGTCGGGCGGATAACCGCTCCCTTCTTGGAGGGCTGGTGCAAACTGCGCTTGAGGTTTTCGATGGCGGCGATGCCGTGACCGTCGATGAACAGCTGGCGCTGCCCTGCCGGCACGGTGAAACCCGCAGTCTCCGTCATAGGTCGTCCCGTCTCTTGTCCTTCAGGTTTCCCGGTGCCCTTGATGTTTTCCCGCGGCGATCCTCGACGAGGCGGTCAGGTCGATGGGCCTGGAGTCGGGTTCAGGGTGTGGGATACAGTCCTGCGGCTGCGTCCTCGAGCTCGTCCGTCGCCAGGACCACCTTGTCGATTTTAAGTGCCTTGGCTATTTCCATCACTTCAAGGACCATTCCGTGCCGGGTCTTCTTGTCGGTGCGAATGATCAGCGTCAGGCTGCGCGTCCTCTCCTTCTCCCGAGCCAGTACACCTGGGAGATCCGCCGTGGTAAGGTGCTGGCGGTTGAGCTCGAGCGCCCCGCCACTGTCTATGGAGGCCACCAGTTTCTTCTCTTCCACTATCGTCGCCTCACGAGCTTGGGGCAGCTCGACCTTCAGGGTGTGAGGCTGCCTGAAGACAGTGGTGACCATGAAGAAAATCAACAGCAGAAACACGCAGTCGATCATCGGCGTCATGTTGAGCCGATCGCCATCGAGTTCCTCCTCGATCGTCGCGCGCGCAGGCACTAGCGCCCACCCTCTTCCTTGGCAAAGGCGATGCCGGCTACGTCCGCCGCCTTGGCTGCATCCACGACGAGCACGATCCGTTCCTGCGCGCAGTCGGGATGGCCCTGGATGATGATGTTGTCGTTGTTCGCTTCTTGCATGGCCTGCTTGAGCCGCGCTACCAGTGCGCTCGGCGCCGCGTCGACGCCGCCGATCCGGATGCGCCCCTGTGCACCTACGTGGACGTTGATATCCTTCTTCTTCTGCTCCGTCGTCTCGCTCTTGGCCGGCAGGTCGACGTCGAGCCCTTTCGTGTGGATGAAGACGGTGGTGACCATGAAGAAGATGAGCAGCAGAAACACGCAGTCGATCAACGACGTCAGGTCGGTCTCGCCCTCCTCCGCAAGGGCCTGGCGGACCCGGTGGCGGACCAGCGCCATCAGGCGCCCGCCTCGTCGAGCTGTTTCTGCCCGGCGACGAGGAGGCTGTTGACGAAGGCCAGCCCGTACACTTCCAGGTGGCCGCGAAAATGCTCGGCCCGCCGGGCCAGGTAGCGGTAGACGACGATGGAGGGGATGGCGATGGCGAGCCCCGCAGCGGTGGTGACGAGCGCCTGCGAGATTCCCCCGGCTACCACCTTGGGATCGCCGGTGCCGGCCGCGGCAATCGCCTCGAAGGCGGTGATCATGCCGAGAATCGTGCCGAACAGTCCCAGCAGCGGCGCGATGTTTCCGATTGTGTTGAGCACGACCAGGTGCCGGCCAAGGTAGGCTTTGCCGGCCTCGTCGGTCTCGAGCACGAGCTCGTCCCTCAGGTCTCCCAAAGCCTTCAGCCGGAGCATGAAGTGAGACAGCGCACCGGCGCCGGCCTGCTCCGATAAACGCGCCATCTGCTCCTCGGTGGCCTGAAGTTCGCGCCGCTCCAGCATGAGGGTGGCGAAGCGCTTGAGCAGGGAAGCGAAGATGTAGGTCAGCGGGCCATCGTGGTCGCGGCAGTATTCGGCCGCGGCTGCCTCTCCCCGGTCGACGAGGCATCGTTCCGCCTCTTCGAGGATGTTCTGGGCATTTTCCGCGTCGGGAATATGGGAGAGGACCCAGAGCCGTTCGAGGGCGAAGCCCAGGGCCAACAGGGCGCACAGCCCCAATGGGATCATCAGGATGCCGCCTGACATCAGCGTTTCCATTGTCAATCTCCAGTCAACGCGGTTGTTCAACTTCGTTCGAAGCCCGGGAGTCCTGCAGGGCCGCAAATATAGAACCCGTTCCATCGGCAACCAATGGATCGGCGACCAATGACATTTATTGTATGTATTGATGCTATACGGTATAGAATGAAAACGTGGTCGCGGATAGACCGCGGCCGATTTCAGGATTCTAGCCCTTTCAAGGCCGCTTTCACCTCCCGGCCGGCTTGACTCGTGACCTCCCAGCGACCATTGTAACGCGTCGTAACGCGTCGCTGACCGCAGAAAATTGCGCGGGGCACTCATTCCATGGCTCCCTGGCTCATCGTCACCGCCCTGACCGGGCTCGTGATCGGTTCGCACTTCGTGCCCACCCCTGACGAAGTGCGGGCTTCCTTCAAGCAGGCCCAGAAGTTTTACGCCGCCGAAGACTACGAGCAGGCGATAGAGACCTACGAACGCATCAACCGCATCCGGAGCTCTCTTCTGTTCAGTTTGGAAATCACGACGGAGGTCGGACAGATCCAGGGTCCGATTCAGGAGATCGCCCTGTATCAGACCGGCAACAGCTACCTGAAAAGGGCCCAGGAGAGGAAGAACCTGGCGCTTCACTCCCGGGACCCGCGGCGCGCCGAGCGCCTCCGGGTACAGGCCGCGGAAGATTTCGCTCGCGCCGCCGATTTCTTCCGCCGGACCGAGTCGGAGGCGCTGACCCCGGGGCTGCCGGACCTCGCCCGCAACCGGTTGATCACCTGCCTTTACGAGAGCGGGAACTACGACGAGACGGTCGAAGAGGGCAGGGTCTTTCTCGAGAAATACCCCGGTAGCGATTTCCTGGAGAACGTGCTCTACAATATTGGCTGGGCTTACTTCGACGCCGGGCGCCATTCCGAGAGTATAGAGGCGTTCGAGAACTTCCAGCAGCGGTTTCCGACCGGATACCGGTCGGAAAGAGCCCAGTTCCAGCTCGGCGAGGCCAACTTCGAACAGGAACGCTTCGCCGAGGCCGCTGCCGCGTACAGGAAAGTCGTCGAGCGGCAGAACATCGACCTGATGAGCGACCGTGAGCTGCTCAAGATGCGGCGCGAGAAGATGGCCGGACTGGTGGACGAAACGGCGATCGAGCTGGCGGCCAAGGCGCAGATCAAGATCGGCGACAGCCATGCCCGCCGCGGCGACTCAGAGGCAGCAGCAGCGTCGTACCGCAAGGTGATTACCGCGTTTTCCCAGGAGCAGCGGCTGGTCTCGGAGGCGTATATCCGGCTGGCCGGCATCTACACCCGGTCCGGGGACCGGGACAGCGCCGTGCGCACTTACGGCGAGGCCATCGACAACAGCCGGGATCGAATCTTTCAGGGCGGCATGCAGTCGCTGCTGGCCGAATACTACTACGACAACGGGGACTACGAGCAGGCGATTTTCGAATACCACCTCTACCTGGACGCCTACGGAGACGTGGCAATGGCCGCGGGGCTGTCGGAACCCTGGGCGAGCTACAAGATCGGCAGGGCGCACTTCGAAGCAGCCGAAATCGAACGCCGGGCCCAACGGCCCCGGACCGCCAGGGTCTCCTATCTGAAGGCGATCGAGGTCTACGAGTCGATCGCGCGGGACTATCCCGACGGCGAGCTGGCCGCCGGGGCGGTTCCGTTCAACATCGGCCTCTGCTACCAGATGATCGGCGAAGGGGACACCCCCTTCGAGACGCGGGCGATGGAGCTCTTCGATTCCATCGTCGAGGATGGGATAGAGCGGGAATATGTGCGCAGCGCCCTCTTCCAGATCGGAAGAATCCGCTTCCAGCGCGGCGAATACCGGCTGGCCATCGCGGCCTATGAGCAGATTCTGGAGGAGTTTCCCGGAGACCCGCAGTTGCCCGGAGCCCGGTTCGAGATGGCGCTGTGCTACCGGGACCTGGGGGAGCCGGAGCCGGCGGTCGCGGCCTTCGAAAGCATCGAGCCGCAGTCGGAGCTGTTTGCCAAGGCCATGCTGGAAGCCGCCAATCTGCTGGCATCCGAAGGCGACCATGGGGCCGCCCTCGAGGTGCTGGACCGGGGCCTGGCAGCCGTCACCGTAGCGGCGGACCGGGCGCGCTTCCACTACATGAAGGGCCGGACGGCGATCGAGATGGAAAAGTTCGAAGATGCCGTCGAGGCACTTACCCGGACCATCGACATCGCGGATGATCGCACAGTTCGCGAGGGCGCCCTTTACGGCCGTGGGGTCAGCCTGCTGAAGCTCGGGCGTCTGCCGGCGGCCGCGTCCGATCTGCAGCAACTGGTGCAGGGGGAAAACGCTGAGATGGCAGCTTCTGCGCGCCGCATGCTCGGTCTTGTCCATCTGGAGATGGGACGCGAGCGGGAGGCCTTGGAGGACTTCGAAACACTGGCGGCGGCCGCGGCATCCGGGCAGGAGCGCGCCCGACACCTGGTCGTGCTGGCCGAGCTGCATTTCAGGCTGGGAAATTTCACGCGCCTCGAATCGCTGTGCCGCGAGCTCATATCCTCTGATATTCCCGACGGGCGCGGCGACCAGCCCTACGCGAAAAAGGAGAAGGCTTACTTCCTGCTGGGCGACGGGTACGGCCAGCAGGACATGGCCGACAGCCTGATCGCCGTTTATCGCCGGGCCCTGGACGAATACCCCGACTCCTACTACGCCGGCGACATGCGGTTTGCGCTGGGTCAGGCGCTGTTCGACAAGGGCGATCTCGAAGTTGCCGGCGAGGCGCTGGAGTCCTACCTGCACGCTCACCAGGGACACCCCAACCGCGCTTACGGCCTCTACTATCTCGGCTACGCCTTGTTCAACCTGACCCGCTTCGAGCGGGCGGCGGTCGTCTTCAGCGAGTTGGCCTCGACCTACCCCGCCAGCGAACTGGCGCCGGATGCGCTCTTTCGCGCCGCGGAAGCGGAGTACAACCTCGATCGTTTCGACAAAGCCCTGGACTCCTATCAGGGTCTCCTGGACCGATACCCTGCGGCCGACCTGGCGGACGGCGCGCTCTACAACAAGGCCTGGTCACTTCTGAACCTCGAGCGGGACGGAGAGGCATTGAGGGATTTCGAGCGACTCTCTTCCGGGTATCCGGAGAGTCCTCTGGCCGCCGACGCCCAGTTCACGATCGGCGACTTCCTCTACAACCAGAAGCGCTACGTCGAAGCGCTCGACGCCTACAACGCGGTGCTGGCCCGTTTCCCCGACAGCGACGCGGCGCGGAAGGTGCCGCCGTTGCTGGAAGATCTTCGCGAGGTCGTGGCCTATCGCACTTACGCCGAGGTGGAGGCGGTTTTCGTGAAAGCGCTCGAGGAACAGGACCCGGACCAGTTCCGCGAGGCCATTAAAGGGTTCGCAGGCATCGTCGAGACATATCCAGGTACCGAGAGCGAAATCGGGGCGCTGAGCAATATGGGTGTCTGCTACGAGTCCCTGGAAGAGTGGGACAAGGCGGTTGAAGCGTACGAGAGGGTTCTGAGCCGCTTCGACGGCGAGGCGGCCGAGCAGGTCGAGGCCTATCGCTTCGCGCGCATGCACAAGGAATGGATCGAGACCACCCGCCTATGAACCGGGAGAGCTCCGCGGCGGATCGGCCTGGCCGGAGATCGCGGCGTTTCTCTACCCCGACCGATTTTCTCCAGCTGGAGGACTTGCTGCGGCTCCAGCGGCGGCTGACCTGGGCTGCCGTTGCCGTCGCCTTCGTGCTTCTGTCGCTGCCCCTCGCCTTTCTCTCCCTGCGCGAAGAAAAAAAGAAGCCGCCCAAGCCGCCGGTCATGCACCTGGTGGTGCGCAAACCGCGCATGACCAAGCCCTTCGAATTCGAGAAACGCAAGATGCCCAAGCGGCAGATGACCCGCCAGGTGCGGGCCGCGAAACCACAAATTGCGCATCGGCTGCAGATCCGCCGGCCCGATCTGGCCGGAAAGATCCGCACCTTCCGGTTCGGCGTCGACAGCGGCGCCGGGCTGGGATTGGAAATCGTGCAGCCCGAGGTGAAGCGAGTTGCCATCGAAAGCCCCAAGGAGCCGGACAAGCGGATCAGCATGCAGGAGGAATTTCTCGATCTGGAGGCGTTGGACATCGGCCGCTACAAGGGGCTGGTGATCCAGGATCCCGGCGACAAGCAGAATATCACCGGTTTCGTCTACCTCGCACTGGCCTGGGGCAACGATCTCGATCCCCCTACTCAACGGGCCATGTTCGAGCTCGTTGAGGCGATAAACGATTTCACCCAGATTCGCGCCGAAGTGGACAACCACTTGTTCCTCGATTCGCGCGAGATTTTCCGGGCGCCCTTCGTCTACATAGCGGCGGAGCAGGCCTTCGAACCGACGGAGAGGGAGATGGCCAACCTCGGTGATTACCTGCGCCAGGGCGGCTTCGCCTTCGTCGAGGCCATGGTCGAATCCGGCACGCGGCACGATGCCGTGGCGAAAGAGTTCACCCCTGCCGAGGCTTCGCTGCGGCAGATGCTGAAGGGGGCCCTGGGCCGGGACGCCCGCTTCCGGGTCCTGCCCGAGGACCATCCCGTCTACCACAGTTTCTACGACTTCGACGACGGTCCGCCGCCGCAACGATCCCAGGACATCGTCATCTTCACCCGCGAGTTCCGCCCCGAGAAACCGTTTCTGGAGGGGATCTTCCTCGGGGACCGGCTCGTGGTGGTGCTGTCAACCAAGGAATACGGCCGCGCCTGGGAAAAGGAATTCCGCAATACGCCCCAGCTGCAGATCGGGGTCAACATTGTCGTCTTTGCCATGACGCAGCAGGGATCGATCGCTCGGCAGCAGATCGACTTCTACACGGAAAGGACGAGGTGAGGTCGCCTGCGTCCCGAGCGGCGGGAGCAGGGGGGCGGCTGACCGTACCGCTGGTCGCCGCCCTGTCGGGGCTGGCGGCCGGATGCTTCCTGTTTCCTGCGGCCATCAAGCACGAGACGATCCTGACTCCTGTCGGGGGAGCAGGAGAGACCGGGAGCGGGGAGGAGAGATACGCAATCCAGGAGGACGGCAGTATCTCGTGGGAATTGTCCGGCCTTCGGGTCGAGGTAGAGCATATGACCGACGAAAAGCTGAACCGGCTCTTTCCCGACGAGTCGTCGCGCGGAAAGTACTCGACCAATCCCTATACCTACGGCAACTGGGTCGATACCCGTCTGGGGTACACTCCCAACCGCTTCACCGTGTTCAAGGTCACCATCTTCAACCGCACCTTCCCGAAGGTGCTGCTCGATCCCCTCGAGGCCGTCGTCACCACCGACCAGGGCCAGCACCTGCGCGCCTACGGCATTACTTCGGCTTCGCCCTACGAAAACTTCGAGAACTACTACCGCTCCCGCCGAGGACAGAGCGGAAACGAGTTCTACCGCTTCGAGGTGCGGCTGGGAACCGTGCGCAGCCACAACTACGAAGAGAATCAGGCGATTTTCAAAGGCGAGAACTACGGTGGTTTCATCGTCTTCGATCCGGTGTACGCCGAAAGCGAAGAGGTGATCCTTCACCTGAGGAATTTCGTCCTCCGCTTCGGCGCTTTCGACATCCCGGAGGAGACCCGGGATCTGCGTTTCGCCTTCCGGCACCGGGTGGAGCAGCGCCTGCTGGAGGGGAAGGGCGCCGGCCCGGCCGCGACCGCCGCGGCGCTGATGGTCTCCGAGAACGGCCCTTTCCAGATCCTCGGAAATCTGCCGGGAGACCGCACTCGGGACGAGGCCGCCATCCGGGCCGAGGTCCGCCGGCAACTGGCGGAGTTCGACCGCTGCTTCGCCGAGCCGTTCGACAGAGGGGAGGCGACCCAGGGGCGCGTCGTCGTCCGCTTCACCATCGGCGTGGGAGGGGCGGTAACCGAGGTTTCCGTGACCGAGTCGACGGTTGGCAACGACTCGGTGGGTCCCTGCGTGGCGCGGGAAATCGAGCAACTGGGCTTCCGGCCTGCCGAGTCCCCTCCGGCGGCGGCAGATCCGCAGGACGGTCCGGACCCGTCCCGGCCCTCGATGCCTCCGCCGGCTCCCCTGCCGGTGGTCGTGACCTACCCCTTCGACTTCTCGGTAGCTGCCGATTAGGCGATATGCCGGGCATACGCATCATTCCCATCGGGCTTTGTCTGCTGTGCTGCGTCCGGCCGGGCGGTGGTGCGGTCGTGTGCTCGGCGAACGAATGCTCGCAGGGCCGGTGGCCGCAGACGGTGTACTACCGTTTCAGCTTCAACGCCGCGGTCGCCGGGGGCGCGGTCGTGCGCCTGACGGCCGTCGACGCGTTCGAGGTTTTTTTCGGCGGCGAGTCGCTGGGCACGGGAATCGACGAGAACTGGACAACGGTGGAAGAGTATCCGGTTACCCTCCGGAGACGGGGGAACCATCTCGCCGTGCAGGTCGACAACAGCGGCCGCGGACAGGGCAGCGGCCTGCTGGTCGAGATCACGGGACCCGAGGGCCGGGTGTGGGCCAGCAACACCAGCGGTGTGAGCGAGCCGTGGCTTTGGACCGGCGAGCCTCAGGAGGAGGACGGCTGGCGCACGAGCGCCAGACTGGACGAGGAGGTGTGGAGGCCGGTGCAGAGAGGACAGCTCGACCGCAGCCGGCTGGTGGGCTGGTCGGATGACCTGGGAGCCGAAGTGATCGCCGGGTTTCCGGGGGGAGTCGATGCCGGGCGGCCGCAGGGGGGACTGACCCTGCGGACGACGTTTGGCGAAAACCTCGCCCATGAAAAACCGGGCCTCCCCGACGAGGTGTTCGACGGGGACTTCGCCACGAGGTGGCAGGTCAACCCGGATGCGCTGAGCGCCTCGGCCCGCGTCGATCTGCTGCAGCCTCGCCTTATCGGCGAGGTGCGGGTCATCACCTTCGGCAGCGACCCGGATGAATTGGCCGACAACACGCTGCTCGGTTACGGGGTCCAGGTCAGCAACGACCGGCTCCTGTGGAAAGAAGTGGGAGTCCGCCACGGGGTCGAAGAGTACATTCGCTCCGGAATCGCCTTCGATCCGGTCATGGCGCGCTTCCTCCAAGTCGTAGTCGCCGAGGTCGACCCGGTGAACAGCGCCCGCGTGGCCGAGATCCAGGTTCTCGGTGCGGGTACGGCCCCGGAAGGCAGCTTCGTATCGGCGCCCATGGATCTGGGCAGTCCGGGCCGGCGCAAGAACTTCGAGTCGGTCCGCCGGGTCGGCGACCGCCCCGAGGGTACGGACCTGCTGCTGCGGTTTCGCAGCAGCGACGACGCCGTGACCTGGAGTCCCTGGAGCGCGCCGATCGAGGCGGACGAAGCCGCTCTGCAGGTGCCCGAGCCGCGCGTCTGGTTGCAGTACCGGGTGGAGCTGGAGACTCGATTCGAGGATGCGGCCCCCCGACTCGACAGTCTCGTCATCGGCTTTACCGACCGGATTCCGGTCTCCAGCACCCGCGCCTCCGTATCACCCAACGAGGCGGTGCTGGGCCGGGAAACACGGTTCACCTACCTCCTGGTCCTCGACTTCGCGGAGGACGACCCGGGGGTGGAGCGGGTGCGCATCGCCACACCGAGCCGGGCGGTGGTCGAGAGGGTGGAGGCACCTGCCGGCGTCGGCGTGGAGGAGGCGGTGGCATGGGGTGACCGGCTGGAGCTGCGGTTCGCATCCGTGTGGCGGCAATCCGACACGCTCAGAGTCGAATTCCGGGCTCGCCTGCTGACCGAATCCTTCAGGATGAGGTCTCGGGTTTACGGTCCTGAAAATGTCTCGCTGGAGACGGAAGAGGACACCGGGGAAACGGACCCCGGAACCAGCCGGTCCTGGCTCGTGCGGGCAAGCGCGATAGAGGGAGACCTGCTGGGCGGGGTGCGGGCCGAGCCGGATGTATTCAGTCCGAACGGAGATGGAGTCAACGAGGGCACGGCCATCGAGTTCTTCCTGGCCAGGGTCGAAGACCCTCAGTGGGTGGAAGTCGGCGTTTTCGACTTGAGGGGTCGCATGGTGCGAATGGTGCGGGCCGGACCCCTGGAAGGCGGCGAGTACGTACGGCCTCTCGGCGGAGGGGACGCCACCGCGCTGCCCGGGTACTGGGACGGCCGCGACGAGTCGGGCGCCCTGGTGCCCCCGGGGATTTACCTGGCCAGGGTGCGAGTCCGTTTCGGGCGCGAGGTGGAGATCAGGGCGGCGCCGGTCGCCGTGGTGTATTGACGAGCAATGATTGAGCGCGCAAGGGGATTCGATCTGCGGGCCGCTCGCTCCGCCCGGCGCGCCGGCCTGTTGCTGCTGACATTGCTGTGGAGTCTTCAGGCTTCCTCCGAAGCCGAAGATCCGGCTCCGTCCGAAGAAGAGGATCATCTGGCCCTTCCCGAGATCTTCGACTCCAGACCGTTCCTTCGCATCGAACGGCCCCCCTACCGCAACTACGCCTTCGATCTCTACGAGCACCGCAAGGACCACACCTTCCCCTGGGATCTGGATGAGAACGTCGGGTTCCAGAACCGGCCGCAGGCCTTCTACAGCGGCATGGGAGATTTCATGATAACCGGATACGACCTGTTCGACTGGAGGGAAACCCGCCGGCCGGGACAGGTCAGCGGCAGCAGTCTGTTCAAGGATTGGACCTCGTGGCATTACGTGTTCGACCAGGTCGTGGTGGGACGCGACAGCTACAAGGAGTGGGGGTACAGCATCATTGTGGGGGACGGTCTGATCTCCCGTTTCACGCCGCTGACTCTGTCGATGACGGATTTCAACGGCGTCCGCCTGGACCTGTCGGCGCCCCATCTCAAGTTCACGGCACTGGGCTCCCGTATCGCCCGGCCGAACGTCGAGCACGACTGGCGCGGCAACCCCAACGCCTTCGAGGAGAATACAGATAACTCAACCATGCTGGTGGGCAGCCGGACGCAGGCGGAAATCGGCGCCCTGAGCATCGGCTTCAACGGCGTCAACCTGCACCCGTTCCGGAGCACGGGCACCGACAACAGCCTCAGGGGAATCCTGCGGCCCGACCATCCCCTGACCGAGCTGCTGCTGGTGCGCTTCAGCGACGATTCGCCCGGAGACGGCAGCGGCGGAGCCCTGGTCCAGGAGGTCCGGCTCCTCATCGACGGCAGGCCGCGGCCCGATATCACCCCTGCGGTGATCCGACACCCGGCCCGGACCGGCACCCAGGTGGGCAGGCACCTGTCGACCGGGTTCCAGCCGACATTCGACTACAACGAGTTCATAAGGGCGCCGTCCTACTACCGGGACCTGGAGATCCCCCTGTACGCCGACCTTCTCTACCGCTTGTCGCACGAAGACTCCGACTTCCTCTTCCGTCTCCAGAACGAGGACACCCGGTGGCGCGACAAAAACCCCGATTTCATCGAGAAGAACACCCACCTGGAGGGTCTGCTGTCGACCTTCGTTCTCGAGTCGCCCGAGGACATCCTCAGCGCCGACGGCGAGGAGGTCCTCGTCTTCATCTACGATCTGTCGGCGGAACCCGATATCGAATCCGTGCAGATCGAGGCCGTTGTCGGCAACGACTACCGGGTCGAGATGGCCAGCATCTACGAGGAGGTCGAGGCCCCCGGCAACCTGGACAGCAAGTATCGCAGCACGCCCTACCAGACGGTCCTGCGGGCCAGGGGCAACGTGCGCGACCAGTCCAACGTGGAGACCGTGCGTTTCGACGTCGGCGCCAACACCGGGATCTTCACCTACAGCGCCGACGTGCATCTCGGGCTGCCGGGTTTCGAGATCACCGGCGAGTACGCGCGCTCCGCCCGCTTCGCCCGCTTCCCCGCTCGAGCAGGCGGCACTCCGGCCTTCGACCGCAGCCCGCGATTCACCGATCAGGGCTCTGCCTGTTTCGTCAACGGCACCAGTTGGTTCGGCCGCGGACGCGCGGGCTTCGAACTGTTTTCCATGAATCCCGACTTCACCACCGAGATGGTCGCGTACCTGCCGCGGGACAGCTCCCAGGGGTACACGAGGAGAATAGACCCCTTCTTCGGCCTCTCCGAGGACACGATGGTCTGGCGCCTGGTGCAGGACAACGAAGACGGCGACCGCTGGCCGGAAGTCCTTCTGGGCGCGGTCGTCGGCGCGCCTGCTGGGGGCGACCGGGGCCAGACATGCTGGAGCTTCGACTGCGACGGCACCTTTCCGGGTCAGGACGCCGACAACGATGGCATCTCCGACGTCAACCGCAACCTCAACCCGCTGCCCGACTACGAGGAGCCGTTCCTGATGTACGAGGTCGATCCCAACGACTTCGTCTACGGCCTCGATCGCAACAACAACGACGAGCCCGACATCCGCGAAGACGACTACGAGCCCGATTACCCCTACGACCCCGACCAGCGCGGCTATCACCTGTTCGCCCAGTACGACATGACGCCCCGGCTCTCCTTCGGCATGGGGCGCCACCACGTGGTCAGCATCGCCGGTGGCGGCCGCAACCACTCCTCCTACGCCCTGCTGACCTATCGCCGGGAGGGCCTCGAGCGGCTGCGCCGGATCTTCTTCGAGAACCACTTCCGCCGGGTGGAGGACGATATCCCCGACGAGTTCAACCGCACCCGGGAGGACATCGAGCTCATCGTTCGCGGCGCCTACTCTCCGACCTTCGACGGTTTGCCGGCCGTCATCGCCGGCAACCCGATCGTCATCCGCACGGATCCTTTGCTGTATGCGGACAGCTACGTCAACGAGACCTACCTGGAAGGACACTGGCGTCCCCGGCCGGGGTTCAACGCGGTGCAGAAGCTGCGCCTGCGCCTCAACTGGCAGCAGGAGAGGCTCTTGCCCGGCGGGGCTTTCCAGCGCCAGCGGCGGCTGGACCAGTGGAACGCGGTCAGCAGGGCGGACTACACCCGCTACTGGGGCAAGTTGAAAATCCAGCCGCAGTTCAAGTTCATGCTCCTGCAGCTGCGGGACGTGCGC
>CBDCXV010000002.1:0-658984 GCA_965223905.1 Candidatus Latescibacterota bacterium | reverse complement strand
AGGTTTCAGGTGAAGTCACTAACTCCCCCATAGGAGGCCTTTCCGGTGAAGAGAATATCGACCAAACAGAGTCGCAGGAACAGTGCCCGGCGCCAGCGCAAGGTGCGGGCGCGCCACCAGAAAGCCGGCCACTGGTCGCCTCAGGCGCAGCCGATGTTCACCGCGGCGCCGGTGCACTTGGAGATCGGCGCTCATCCCGAGACGATGAGCTATGGCGGCATCGGGGTAGTGCATCGGCTGGTGACCAAGCTGGGCTTGCCCGAACAGATCGACGAGCGTCTGCAGCTGTTGAAGGTGCACTTGCCCTATCACGAGTCCGACCATGTGCTGAATCTGGCCTACAACGCGCTGTGTGGCGGTACGCGGCTGCAGGACATCGAGATTCGTCGTCATGACCCCGCCTACATGAACGCTGTGGGTGCGGAGTTGATCCCCGACCCGACCACGACGGGGGATTTCTGTCGCCGTTTCCACGCCTCGGATGTCGTCGACCTGATGGAGGCCATCAACGCAGTGCGACCGAAGATGTGGCAAGGACGCGGGCAGGACCTGTTGGGAGCGGTCGCCTACCTCGATGTCGACGGGGTGCTGGCGCCGAGCGGCGGCGAGCGCAAGCAGGGCATGGACATTTCCTACAAAGGCATCTGGGGCTACCATCCGCTGATCGTGTCGTTAGCCAACACCAAAGAGGTGGCTCTACGTGGTCAACCGGCCGGGGAACGTGCCCAGCCACACCGAGGCGGCCGTTTGGATCGACAAGGCGATCGCGCAGCTGGAGCCCCATGCTCGGCGCCTCTGCCTGCGCGGCGACACCGACTTTTCGTTGACGCGCCATTTCGACCGCTGGGCGGAACGGGTCGACTTCGTGTTCGGCATGGACTGCACCGCGGCTATGCGCACCCGTGCCGAGGCGCTCGAGGAGGCCTGCTGGCAGCGCTTGCAGCGGCGCTCGAAGGAGGAGACCCTGAGCGAGCAACGGCGCGACCGGGAGCGCTTTCAGCCGCGCGAGAAAGAGCGTATCGTCGCCGAGCGTGCCTTCGAGAACGTCCAGCTCAACTACGAAGACGTGGCCGAGTTCGAGTATCAGCCCCGCGCCTGCCAGCGCTCGTACCGGGTGGTAGCGTTACGCAAGAACCTGAGCAAGATGAAGGGCGAACACGTGCTCTTCGAGGAGATCCGCTACTTCTTCTACATCACCACCCGCACCGACCTGAGCGCGGCCGAAGTGGTCGCCTGCGCCAACCAGCGGTGTGATCAGGAAAACGTCATCGAGCAACTCAAGAACGGCGTCAACGCCCTGCGCGTGCCGTTGTACGACTTGGTCAGCAACTGGGCCTACATGGTTATGGTGACGCTGGCTTGGAACCTCAAGTCGTGGTGCGCGATGATGATGCACCGCAAGAGCGACCGCCAAGAGTATGTGAACATGGAGTTTCGTCGATTCCTCCACAGCCTCATTCTCATCCCCTGCCGCGTCATCCGCCAAGCCCGCGGCCTCACCGTGCGCCTGCTCGGCTATCCGCCGAGCCTGGATCGACTCTTTAGTACCTGGCGAACCATCGAACGCACGGTGTTCTGACGCGCACGTCGCATCAAGCCGATCCCCGGCATCCCGATGGCGGTCCGACCGGCCCGACCCTCGCCGCCGTCTGCCTACACCGTATCAACAAGAGTCCCGAGGACACTTGTTCAAGCCAAAGGGGCCACCGCCTACCCCGAGGACGCGACCAACGGCGCCTCGGGAAGGCATCAACGCGACGATGAAGGTCGCCCTCGAAGAACACGCTTATTTTGGGGCTAGTGCCTGTCCAGCACCTCGATCGCTTCCTCCATCTCGTCGAGCGCCTGCTGCTACACGGCGGCCTGTTGCCGGCTCAACAGCACCAGGCGTTGACCCAGGTTTTGTCTGGGAGGTCTGCGGTGGCTGCCCACCTCGTATCCTTGTTTTTTTAAAGTGTCATTTTAGATTTGCAAGGAAATGATTCCACGCCGGACCCACAGAATCGTCGCCAACGCCTTGGGCCGACAAGCCGCGGTCGCCTTGATCGGGCCGCGTCAGGTTGGCAAGACGACACTCGCCTACGAGATCGCGGAACGCAGGGACGCGCTGTACCTCGACCTCGAATCGAGCGCCGACCGGGCGAAACTCGCCGATGCGAGGCTGTTTCTCGCCGAGTACGAGGATCGGTTGGTCGTTCTCGACGAGATCCATCGCGCCCCAGGGCTGTTCCCGGAGCTCCGCGGCATGATCGACCAAGGCCGGAGACAGGGAAAGCGGACGGGACGTTTCCTGATCCTCGGATCGGCGTCCGTAGATCTGCTCAGACAGTCGGGGGAGAGTCTGGCGGGACGGATCGAGTACGTGCCGCTCAACCCGTTCGACGTGCTGGACGTGCCGTCGGAGATCGCGTCCGCGACCGAGCTGTGGGTGCGCGGCGGGTTCCCCGACAGTCTTCTGGCGGCGAGCGGCGGCGACAGCATGATCTTCCGCCGCAACCTGGTTCGCACCTACCTGGAACGGGATGTTTCCGAGTTTACCGACCGGCGCATACCGGCCGAGACGCTGGAGCGGTTGTGGACCATGCTCGCCCACGACCAAGGTGCCCTGCTGAACTCATCGAAGCTTGCCGCCAGCCTGATGGTCAGCAGCCCGACGGTGACCGGCTACATCGATCTGCTGGTCGATCTGTTGCTGGTGCGCCGCCTGCGCCCGTTCCACTCCAACACTGGAAAGCGCTTCGTCAAGTCCCCCAAGGTTTACATCCGGGACAGCGGCCTGGTCCACGCGCTGCTCGGCCTCGACAGCCACAATGCGCTCGCCGGCCATCCCGTCGCCGGTGCCAGTTGGGAAGGGTTTGTCATCGAGAACCTGTTGGCTGCGGCCCCGCCCGGAACTGCCGCGCACTTCTACCGCACCCAGGCCGGGGCCGAGATCGACCTGGTGCTGGAGTTGCCGGGCGAAAGGGCAGCCTGGGCCATCGAGGTCAAGCTGGGGCTGACGCCCGGCATTGGCCGCGGGTTCTACAACGCCTGCGAGGATATCGCGCCGCAACGATCCTTCATCGTTTACTCGGGCGACGACCGCTACCCGCTGTCATCTGACGTCGAAGCGATCGGCCTGCGGGCCATGGCCGAGCTGCTCGGCGAGCGGGCGCCCCATGGATACATCAACTGATGCGGGTAGTGACTATTGTTGATGATGCCTCCGTAGAGGTTTGACCGGAGGCGGGGTCGATGGGCCTGAAGCCTGGGTCATGGAATCGGTCTCCTCCGGTCCGAAACCGGGCCAGCCCCTCGATCCGGGCAAAACCCAGGACCGGGTTGTCACCGAAGAGAAGCGGACCCCGACGGCAACCGAACAGTGATCCACGATCCCGAGACGCCACTCCCGCCCCCCTGCTTCGACGATGTCCGCGCCACCCTCGGCAGCCGCCGGCCGAAGGCGTTCCCCGACTGCCGCGCAGCGGTGGCCGTCATCTGCTGCGAGCAGGCCGGCTCCCTGCACCTGCTGTTCATCGAGAGAGCGCAGAGATCGGGGGATCCCTGGTCGGGCCACCTCGCCTTTCCGGGTGGCCGCCTCGAAATGGACGACCTGGGGCCTCGGGCCGCTGCCGAGCGGGAGACGCGGGAGGAGGTCGGCCTCGACCTCGGCCCGGAGGAGTACCTCGGGCGCCTCGACGATCTCGCCACGGTGACCACCTCCATGCCGGTCGCCGCCTTCGTGTACGGACTCGCCGAACCGCGGCCGCTGCGGATCGGCGACGAGGTGGAGGAGGCGTTCTGGTATCCGTTCGGCGAGCTGCTCGACCCGGAGCGGCAGGGGCTGCGGGAGTTCGAGCACCGCGGCGAGAGGGGCTCCTGGCCGAGCATCGACCTGCGGCGGCCGGGCAGTCCCTTTCTCTGGGGGGTGACCTACCGTTTCGTCGCCCACCTGGCGGAGCTGCTGGGGCGCCCCCTGCCCGCGGCCTGACCTACTCGACGGCCAGCTCCTGAACCAGCAGGTACTGGCCCGGCAGCAGGCGCGCGGTGACCTCTACCGGCTTGAAGTGGGAGCCGGCCCCGAGAAAGGCATCCTTGCCGGAGCCGAACTGCAGGTAGTTGTAGATGCGGCCGTCCTCCGCTTCGAGGTGATGCAGGTGGCCGAGCTCGCAGGAGTGCGGCAGGTCGGCGACGCTGAGGCCGCACTGGCACTTGTTCACCCCGGCGAGGGTGACCTGCTGCCCGGGGTCGTTGCGGAAGGCGGCGAAGTCGATCAGCGGCACGGTGGTCACCGTCTTCAGGGAATCGACGTGCACCAGGGCTCCCCGCTCCAGGAGCCTGCCCGACACCTGCACTACCGACCCGGGCTCCGTCGCTTCCAGGGCGCCGGCGTTTCCCGGGGTTTCGAGGAAGGCGTACACCCCCTCCTCGGTCACCAGGGCGCGGCCGGCGACCTGGTGCTCCGCCTGCAGCTCCGCGGGCCCGCTGCCCTCCGCGGCCGCGGTGAAGAAGCTGTGGATGTCGACGATTACCCCGTGCCCCTGGAAGGGGGCGCTCTGCTCTCCCTGCTGCTTCTGCTGGCCAGCCCACGCGGTGGTGGCCGCGGCGATCAGCAGCATCTGCGTTGCCGTTCTCATCGCTGTCTCCCGGATGAAGTGTGACGGTGTGACGATATCACGGCCCTCCCGGCTGCGCTGCCGGAGTCGGCCGCTCCAATCTCAAAGGTGAATACTCTCTTTGCCGGGCCCCGGCGCAAGTGGCGGCCCTGTCCCGGCGCCGATTGCCCGCCGCTTCAACTCGGCGACAACCGGGGCATGGTCCCTGCTTTCCGGCCGCCCTGGAAAGCCGCGGTGTTCACCGCAAAGATGGCCGGGCTGTGAATTCGATCGCTCTCCCGAGCCTCTCCCGTCGCAGCACCGATCCCCGAACACCACCATGAGGCCCGTTGGAACAGATTCCCAGTCTTGCCGGACCGCGGTGCAAGGACGCCCCGTCCAGGCCGCGAGGGCCGGTCGCTTCAACCCCGCGCCTCCACTGAACCCCCGCTCGAACCCGGCCGTGGCGGCTTCAATCGTAGTTGCTCCGCTTGTGGTCCCCCATGAGGCGCAGCTGCCGCGGCGTCGCCTGCGCGAGGATGTCCGGATCGAACCGGAAGCGGTTGAGGTAGGGCGGGTACTTCTGGGTGATCATGCGCTGCGCGTAGTGCACCTGCAGCAGGTAGCGCACCTGGCCGCTGGTGTTGGCGGTGCCCTGGTGCCAGACCTCGCTGCGGAAGATGACGACGTCCCCGGCCTTGCAGAAAATCCCCTTCGGCGGAAACCCCTTGTACCCGGTGTCCCCGTCCGGCGGACGGCCGGCGCGGTGGCTGCCCGGCACGAACGCGGTCGGGCCGAGCTCCTCGTAGAGGTCGTCGAGGTAGAAATGGGCGGTGGTGATGTACACCGGGATGCGCAGGCGCGGATCGTCCATCAGGTCTTCGGGAACCGTCAGCGGCTGCCAGTCGGCGTGCAGGTTCTGCGCGGGCCGCCCCGGGCCGGTCAGCCAGGCCGTCATGCCGATGCAGTGGCAGTCGGGCCCGTGCAGGGCCTCGGCCAGCTCGATGACCCGCGGGCGGTCGAGGTAGCCGGTGAACAGGGGATCGCGGTTGAAGACGTTGTTGATGGACTTGGAGAAAAAGCCATTCTCCCCGGGGGTCCCGGTGCGGTCGAAGCTCTCCGGTATCGCTTCCAGGGCGTCCATCGCCGCGCGCAGCCGCGTGATCTCGCCGGCGCCGACGACCCCGGGCAGATAGGCGTAGCCGTCGCGGTGCACGGCTTCGACCTGCTCCTCCAGCTCGGGGTAGGCTACCAGCGGAATCGGCTCGATCATGGCCTCATCTCCTTTTCCCGTCGAGGATCCGCTCGGCCTGCCACGGCCGTCTCTCCCCGTAGTACTCGTGCTGCGGGCGCCGCGGTTCCGCCTTTGCGAGCTGCCTGCCGTACACGGCGACGCCGGTGAGGCCGTTGGAAGTCCGCAGGCGCCGCGGCAGCACCGCCTCGCGCTCGAACCCCGCCTGCTCCAGGGCCTGCCCGGCGCTCCCGTCCCCTTCCGCAGCATAGGCCTGCAATACAGAGATGCCGATCCGGTGGGCGCGGGAGGCCGCGGCGTCGAGCAGCTCGGCCGTCTGGTCGCCGTACTCCGGGGCGAGGCGAAAGCTGAGCTGGGCGACGTGCTGCTGGTGGAACGTCGGCAGGCGCTCGACGATGGCGCAGCCGACCACCCTCCGGCGCGGATTCTCCAGAACCATGATGAGGCCGCGGTCCTCCTCGACGCGGCGCATCAGGCGCACGAAGTGACCCTCGAAACGGGTGTCGCGGAAGCAGTGGCTGAGGTACTCCTTGATCTCCCAGGCCGGCTGCGGGTGGCAGAACAGCACCGAGGCGCCCGGCAGGTCCCCCCAGTGCGCCTCCCGGACAGCCGCCTCACCGGCGTGCGCCAGGTATGCGGCATCGAAGTCGCCGGCCGCGGCCGACAGGTAGCGCATGCCGTCGCCGACGAAGTAGTCGAAGCCGCAGCTCTCGTACAGCCGCCCGGCCCCGGGATTGGTGGTGCAGAGGTACAGGGCGAGGCCCCCGTTCGCTTCGAAGCGGGCGATCAGCCGCCGCAGCAGGGCGGTGCCGACCCCCTTGCGCCGGTGCTCTTCCGAGGTGCTGACGAACTCGACCAGGCCGACTTCCGGATTTCGCGCCGGCGTCAGGCAGGTCATGTACCCGGCGACTTGACCGCCGATCTCGCCGATGTAGTAGGGGCTGCGGAGCCAGGAAGCGAAGGCGCCGGAGAGCAGTTCCTCCTCGACCGCTTCCCACCAGCAGCCCGCCTTGCCGGCCCAGGCCCCGAGAGGCGGCTCCACCTCGCTGACGACGAGGGTCTCCCCCGACTTCAGCTTCGCTTCGGTGGTGCTTGCGGCGTTGGCTCCGATGGCCCTGTCTCCGGTGGATGGACCCATGAAAGGGTCGGCCGTGCATTGCGGGTCGGGCCGGATATTGTAGCCCGTCCGCTCCCGGTTCGGCAACGGCCGGCGCCAGGCGAGACAGGGTTTCGGGTGCGGTTGGCTACGCTTGTGCCGCCGGCCCGCCGGCACTCCCCCGGTTTCTGTCCAGAATCCTCAGGAGTATCAATGCCGGCAGCGCCGCCACGAGGACGAAAGCGGCCACGCCGATCGGTCCGAGCAGTCCTCCGACGATTGCGCCCCAGGCAGCTGCCAGTCCCAGCACCGCGGCGCAGACGTACGCGAGGATGCGGGAGCGGCGGTGCAACAGGCGCACCGCCCAGGTAAGCGGGATCGCAGCCGGCCAGGTCAGCGCGAACAGCCACAGGATGTCCGTCACGCCGGGACCGTGTCCCATGCCGCCGGCGCCGAACCTGACCAGGGAGATGGCCAGCACGAGTAGCGGCAGCCAGAGGGAGCCCAGGATGGTTGCGGCAGTTCCTTTCATGTCGAGATCTCCGGTTTCAGGAATGTGACAGAAGGGCGTTTCTTTTGACACCCGAAAGACCGCCAGGCTTCATCCGGGTTCCGCGGGCTGGAACCTCCGCGGTCATCGGGGGCGTCCTAGTAACGGGGAGGCCATTCCGGCCGGGCAATCGGGCCTTGCCGCCCTTGAGACCAGGAGGACCGACCATGCTCGACCCAAAGTCCAAGCCTGCCGTACACCGGGCCGTGTTGCCTCTGCTGATCCTCCTCGTTGCCGCGGCCACCTCCGGTCACGAGGAACCCACCGGCCACGCACCCAACCCCATCTTTGCCCCCGACGATGCCCCCGACAGCCTCAATGTGGAACGCGTCGGCGAAATCGTCCTCGTCAGCCTTCCCCAGGAAGGCGAACCTCCTTACGGGACCGACCTCTATCTCACGGGGGAAAAAGCGCTGATGGGCGACTTTCGCGGCATCGTCCATATCGTCGACATCTCCGATCCTGCCGGCATGCGCAAGGTAGCCGAGGTGCGCACTCCCGGATCCGCGGTGGACATCAAGATCTCGGGCGATCTGGCCGTAATCGGCGTACAGGGGAACGACGGCGACTTCGGTCTGCTGATCCTCGACATTTCCGATCCGGCGAATCCCGTCGAGCTCTCGCGGCTCGAGGAGGCTGGCTGGGGAGGGGTCCACAATCTCTTCATCCACGGCGACCGCCTCTATCTCGCTCACATGGCCAGTCCGGGCCTGAATATCGTCGACATATCGGTTCCCACGGCCCCCGTGGTATCGGGTTTCTGGCAGCACGGGACCTTCAGCAACCTGGTACACGACATCTTCATCCGCGACGGCGTCGCCGTCATCAGCGATTACGACTCCGGGCTGGTCCTCCTCGACCTCACCGATCCGGACGCACCCGCGCTGCTCGCGGCCCTGCCTTTCCCCGAAGGCATCCACAGCGCCTGGGCCGAGGGGGACTACGTCTACTGCAACCAGGAATTCGGCGGCTGGGAGCAACGCCTCCACGTCGTCGATATCGCCGACCCCCGGCAGCCGCGGGTGGTCCATTCCTTCGCCAGCCGCCCGCCGCCTCACGGGGACATCCTCGGCCCGCACAACCCCTGGGTCGACAACGGGCTGTTGTATTGGGCCTACTACGACGCCGGCTTGCGCGTCTTCGACCTGAGCGACCCGGCGCGGCCGGTGGAAATCGGCTACCACACCTATCCGGGCTCCGCCTGGAGCGTGCAGCCGCACGACGACGGGCTGCTCTACGTCGCCGACGGCACGGTGGGCATCCAGGCCTACCGGCTTAACGAGGACATCGCCAGCCGGCCCGCGCCGCCGACGGAGACCGCGGTGTACGAGGAGCAGGTGGACGCCCGGCCAGCGGCTCTCAACCTCGCCCAGAACTACCCCAATCCCTTCAACCAGTCGACGGTGATCCGCGTCGACCTGGAAACCAGGGCCGACATGGAGCTGGCGGTTTACAGCATGAGCGGACAAAAGGTCGCCACCCTTGCCCGAGGGCCGTACTGGCCGGGGACCTACTCTTTCACCTGGGATGGACGCACCGCTCGCGGGGCCGATCTGGCTTCCGGCGTCTATACCTGCCGGCTCCGTGCCAACGGACGGGTGCTGGCACGCAAACTGGTTCTCCTGCGCTGAACATCGGTCCGGCGAACAGCCGGGGTCTCCGGGGCATCGCCGGGTTGGGAGTCACCTGTAGGCCCGGTGTCGGTAGATATCCTCGGTAAACGGGTCGCGGTCGGCCTGCCCGGGCCCGGAGGGATGGCTCCACGGGATGAGATCCGGAAGGTTCCTGGCGCCGGGCGCCACGACACCCTGGCTGCGGATGAAAAGCAGCAGGGTGCGGTGCGCACGAGATGGCTCGCCTCATCCGCCCCCGGGGAGCAGAGCCAGCCAGATCCGACCGATCCCTCGGCCTCACCGGGCGCAGCTCCGAGATCCTTGCTCAAACCTCTCTCACCCGAAGAGTTGGGGTATGTATGAGCGAAAGCAGAACCAAGGTAACCGTCCGCTTTTTCAACGACGCCGACGTCGCCAGGATCCCCGCCTTCTTCGAGGGCGTTTCCGAGGCAAGCCGCCATTTCTTTCACCCGCATTCCTTCGATCGGGAAGCCGTTGCGGAGATTGCGGAAGGAATCCGCGATCCGGACAGCGTCCATGTCGGCGCCTTCAGCGGCGAAAAGCTGATCGGGCATGTCTGGTACGCTCGCAAAGGCGGAAAGCCCTACCCGGGCCTCGGCATCGGGATCATCGATGCCTTCCACAACCAGGGCATCGGCAAGAGGCTGATGCAGCGGATCGAAGGTATCGCCCGGGAGCGCGGCGAGCGGGGACTCTCCCTGAGCTGTTACCCGGAGAATCACCGGGCCCTTCGCGTCTATGCGAAACAGGGATACCGCCTCGCCGGCAGGACCGGCGACGGGGCCCAGTTCCGCATGGTCCGCAACTTCGCCGACGACGAGACCCCCTTTGCAATACGCGGCGTGTACGCCTCGAGCATCCCCTGGAACATCGCCCCGCTGACGACGGACACCTGGAGCCTCGACGATTGGAAATGGTACATCGAGCTGCTCAATGCCGCGGGCTGCAATCTGCTCAAGCTCTACATCTGGCCCACGCAGTATTTCCACCCGGACGAGCCGGAGCTCGCCTCCAATGCGTGGCGCTACCCGGTCTGGCACGAGGCCCTGGCGTATGCCCGCGTCATGGGGATGGAAACCTGGGTCGGGTTTTCCACCGGGTGCGTGCCTCCCTCGACCTGGCTGAGCTACCCGGAGCTCAGAGCGGAAGATGTCAACTACACCGGCATCACCCTTTGCTGGCAGCGCGGGAAGGAACGGATCCTCCCATATCAGAAGTACCTGATCGATTACTTCGCCGGCGTGGCCGACAGCTTCGTTCCCTGGTTCGCCGACCCGGGCGCCTGCATCTGCCCGGAGTGCCGCGACTACCTGCGGGTCATGCTCGACGCCCTGCACACCCTGTCCGGGGTGATCGGCGGCAGAGCCGGGATCGCGGCCTGTCTCTGGTGGATCGAACGGATCGAAGCGGGAGAAAACGGCTTCGCGCCGCACCCGGACCTGCGCCGTCGAATGGCGGCGGAGCTTCCCGAAGGGACCGCGGTCATCACCCACAGCTCCGAGTACGAAACCATCGACATCATGCGGGAACAGGGGCTGGTCCCGTTGCCGCTCGCCTTCTTCCTCGACCCGGAAGGGGGGTTCGAGTCGGCCAACATCCTGCCCGAGCCGAAACTGCGACAGATCGATGCGTGGCTGGAAAAGGGGCTCGAAGAAAGGCACACCGCCTCGCTCGCCTATCGCTTGACCCCGTATACGCAGTACCCGGGAGATTACTATTTCTTCCGCCGGCAACTGGATCCTTCGCAGTCGAGGGAATCCGTGCTCGCAGGGCTGGGGGAGTACGTCTGCCATCCGCGCCAGGGAGGAGGATCCGGTGACGGAACCCGGTTCGCCTCGGCAGTGGAGTCGCTGGAGCGGTGGTGGGGCGGGAGGCGGGCGCAGGATCTCGACGAGGCCGCCGCGGAACTTGCCGCCCTTGCGGAAACCCACGACTCCGTCAGGTACCTGGCCGATGCCGCGGCCCTTCTGCTACGGCTGTCGGGCGGGCCGGGGGATCAGTCGTTGGAAGGGTTTACCGAAGACCTGCGCCTTCGGATGAGCACCATGCCGGTTTTTCGCGGCCTGACGCTGGATCATCTCTGGTCGGGCAGGGCGCGGGCGTTTCTCCAGCTCCGGGTCGAGAACTGGCTGCACCGGTTGGAGCGGCAGGCCAGTTGATATCACCGGGGCGAGTCCTGTAGAAGCTGACGGTCCTTCGCGCGGGACAGATCCCGGCTCCCCCGATTCCCGGTGCCCTTCCGGTCACCCGGCCGGGCCGCGGATGCCGCTCCCGGTTTCCTCGACCACGAGGTCCACCACGGCACGCAGGGCTTCCTCCACCGAGTCCCCTTCCAGCCGGCGCAGGCGGAAATGATCGATCTGCCGGTCGGCGCCGGTGCCGGTCCGCACCAGCTCCAGGGCGTGACGCAGCTCCGCTTCGCAACCGAGGGCCTGCGCATCCTCGGCGAGACCCTCGACCAGGGAGATGGCATACTCCTCGATGTCCATGCGCCCGGCTCCTCCGGTGTTGCCGAGAAAGGCGAGGACGCCGTATCGCTGCGCGAGCCAGCAGTTCTCCTCGATCAGCTCTGTCGGCGGCTCCGCCGGAAGCTCTCCTTGCATGTCCCGGCGCAACAGGTGGCGCACGAGGCAGGCATACAGCGCCACGACGCTCATCGCGTCGTCCACGGTGTGGCAGATGTCGCAGATGCGCAGCTCCACCGTGGGATAGGTCCGCGAGGGGCGGATGTCCCACCACAGCTCGCTGCTGTCCTGGATGAAATCCATGCGGCGGTAGTCGTCCACGAGGCCGTCGAAATCGGCCCAGGAACGCAGCGGACCCGGAAGGCCGGTGCGCGGCATGCTGCCGAACAGGGTCAGCCTGTAGGACTTGAAGCCGGTCTCCCGGCCGCTGCTGAAGGGGGAGGAGGCGGAGAGCGCGTGCAGCAGCGGAAGGTGCCGGCGCAGCGCCGTCATGACCCGCACGCGGCTGTTCCGGTCGCCGAACCCGGCGTGGATGTGCATCCCGCCGACGAGCAGCTCCCGGACCGCCTGCTGGTAGGTCATGGCGAACTGCTCGTAGCGCTGGCCCGAGGTGACGACCTGGTTGGCCCAGGCGGCGAAGGGATGCGTCGAGGCGGCCAGGACCGCGGCCCCGTGCTTTGCGGCCGCGTCGATGACGAGGCCGCGGGTCTCGTTGAGGGCGGAGCGAACCTCCGCCACGGATGCGCAGACCCGGGTGGTGGTTTCTATCTGGGAGCGCAGGAATTCCGCCACGACCTCGTGGGGCCCGCAGTTTTTCTCGCACTCCTCGAAGATGCCGCGGTCGGGGTCGGACAGGAGATCGCGGGTCTCCTGGTCGATCAGGAAGAACTCTTCCTCGACACCAAGCTTTATTGCGAGGGGATCCATCGTCGTTTGCGCTCCCGGGTCAGCACATGGGCAGCAGCGGCCGGGCCGGAGAACGGGGATTCGGAACCAGTCTTTTCCCTGCAGAATCGATTCGCCAGTCCATCTCCTCGAGCGGAACCGCGCCCAGAAGAGGTTCGGCGCCGCGGGGCAACTCGATGGCTCTGACCTGACACACCCGTCCCTGAACCTCGAGCTCGACCATGCCGAAGAGGCGGTATTCGTGTTGGCCGCCATCGGCGGTAAACACGCGCACTTCGCCAAGGTCTTCGAGCTTCAGAGGAGCCATGACTTCGACGGGCAGCGCCAATTCAGCGGCCCCGGAGTCCACCAGCATTTCACAGGAGACTTCCTCCCCCTGCTTCTCCGGCGGAAGGAACCGGTTCTGCCAGTTCCTCATTCTTGCGGAAACATGAAAGACACCCACGAGATCACCTCCTTATCCAAATTGCGGTGCAAAGGGAGTCTACAGAAGACGATTGACGCGGCCGATATGCATCCTTCCGGACAGCCCGACTGCCTCGCCTTTCTGCGCACCCCGACAGCCTCACACATAGGCGATCACCAGCTCGATCCCCACGATGCGCAGGCAGTCCTGGCCCTCGATGCGATCGAGCGCGACCCAAATGCGGTTCTCTCCCTGGACGACCGGTACGTCGCGCCAGGTCACCGTCGTGGTGGACGGCAGCTCGATGCGACGGCCTGAATCCAGGCGGCTGCCGTTCAAGGAGACCGATGCCTCCACCAGGGAGGGGTCGTACTCCCTGCAGGTGATCCGCAGCCAGGTATCGGCCACGGCCTGTTCCCGCCGCGCGGATTCGACGTCGTCCCCGACGACGATCCGGAACACCTGGCTCTGGCCCGGGTCCCCGATCTCGAAGGGGAGGGGCATCCCGCCCCCCTGCTCGGGGGTATTGAGCTGCATGTCCACGCTGACGGTGTAGCGCTTGTTCCTGCGGGCGATCCGCGGCGGGTCGTGGATCTCGCGCAGCAGCTGGACCTCGTCGGGAGTGTAGGCGTCGCTGCCGGTCTTCGGCATCCGGTGGCAGTCGTAGTTGAACAGGTAGATGCAGCTGGCCCCCTGGTGCCAGAAGCTCGAGGCGGCGCGTACAGCATGTCGTTGCCGGCGTAGCCGTACACCTTGGAGAAGCGCTCCAGGCCGCCGCCGATCCGGCAGGAGGTCGTCCTGCCGGTAGCCGGCGTAGCCGGACACCTTCGGGTAGGGCGAGCCGATCAGCAGCTCGCGGTGCTCCTTCTTGAAGGTGCTCCGACAGGGCCCTCCAGCGTCCGGTGTCGTCCTCGTGGATGTCGTTCATATGCTGGGCGGGCCAGAACTGCATTCCCCGCTCGTGCCCCCGCGCCGCCAGCAGCTCGATGACGTTGACGCCCTGGTCGAGAAGCGCCCTGGTGCTGTCGGCCATCCAGCGCACGTATTCCAGGCCCTCGGCCTGCGGCCACTCGGTGACGTTGGAGCCGTAGATCTCGCCGAACCCGGTGGGGTGGGAGAAGGTCTCGTCGCCGCGGCCCATCGAGTTGGTGAACACCTCGACGCTGGTGCCGGCGACCTCCTCGATGTCGCGGCAGGCCTGCTCCGGGGTGAGCGGCGGCTCGAAGGCTATGTAGGTCGTCGAGTCGCCGTCGGAATTGAAGATCAGTCGGGGGCAGTTCGGAGGTCCTTCGGGGTCGGGGGTTTCGCTCAATTCAATGCTCCTTTAGGGCAAAGTAACAGGCGAATGGCGGTGGCGTCCCGATCCCCATTTCAGAACCGGGCCTGGATACGGATAGGTAAATTATGTTTCGGAATTACAGTGGAAAGGGGTCAGTGTTCACCCGCGAGCATCGTCTGCAGGCGTGGGTGAAGTCCGCTGACCAGACGGTTCAGATGCTCCCGCATCCACGAGACCGCATCCTGGAAATCGGCATCTTCTTCTCCGTTGGCCAGAAACGATAGATCGCATTTTCGCCAAAATCCGATTCTGGGTTTGTCTCCTGGATCAATCCATTCTTTCAGGTCTTCACCCAATTCCTTCCGAAGTTCCTCGCGTGATTCGCTGATCTCTCCAAAGATCCGAACCTCCCGCATCTGGTCCTTCCGTACGTGAAGATAGCAGCCGATTGTTCCACCACTTCGATATAGATAGGCCACAAAGTTCAAAGCCCGACCGTTGAGTGACGAATTCCTCACCTGAACACGCAGGTCGGGTTTTTTCGTGGGTTTCGGAACATCTACGGTTACATCCGAAAAGGCGTAATTCATCAGAACGGCATTCCAAAACCGCAGATATTTCTGGTGCTTATCCGAGCCTGTCTCCTCCCTATCCACATCACTGTCGTCATCTACATCAGCCGGAATTACCGGACCGACTCCACCCTCCACGACGAAGCGTTGTACGATCTCAGTGCGCGCCAGAACGCGAGGTTGAACGAAAAGATTATCGACGGCATCCCGGTACAGTGCTGTTTCGACCAGCGCGAGGTTGAAGTTCAGTCCGCTGTGGCCCTGTACGAAATCGACGATGTTCTCCACTCCCTCTCGAATACCGTCGCCGACAATCAGCAGAAGAAACTCACCTCGTTTCAGATGTCGTGTGACGTTGTCGACGAATTCGGCCTCGTCCAGTTCAGGGGAATCCTTGCGAACCAGCTCGTAAAGAACATTTCCCGTTTTTCCAAGGTTCAGCGATATCTCACGCTGCAGATCTTCGTAACCCCACGAAGCCAGATCCTTTGCGTAGTCGAGAATCTGACCGATCACCTCCCGCCTCGCCTGCGGGTTGCGCCAGAGCTTGAACTCGGCGATCACGAGTCTGCCGTTGGAATTGACGTACAACGTGTCCACAGAACCAGCCGGGGTTCTCAACTCCTTGCAAACCGAAACTATCCCGGCATACGCGGAATGAATTGCGGAAATAGGCAGTGTTTGTGGATGGCGGAACAGAAGATCTCGGAGAGTCCCTTCATCCACACTTCCTTCTGACGCACCTTTTTTCAACTGCAGGCGGGTCAGGATCTCCACTTCCTCGTCCCTACTCGCATTAACACGTACCAGCGTTTCGTTCACGGACATTCTCCAAGGTGATTAAAGACTGAGAGGGCTCAGGCGAAGTCGGATCGCCAGAGATGAACCGCCCGTGCCGCCAAGCGAATCTGGCGCTCGTTCAGCAGCTCCGGGGTCCATTCCTCGGGGGCCATCTGCGGGATCTGCCGGGTGAGGGCATAGGTGCTTCCCCCGTAGACCTCCAGCTTGTCGCGATACCCGGCGTTGCCGACGCGCCGGTTGGCGGCCGACTCGAGCAGGGTAAGGTTGCCGAGCCGGTACGCCGAGGCTTCCCACATCGCGGGATCGAAGACCTTTCCCCATGCATCCGAGGGGTTTTCCGGAAGGACGTGCTCGATGGTGCCGGGGTCGGTATCGGGATCGCAAGCTTTACCTGCCACGTCCTGTTCAAGTCGAGCGAGGATATACCTGGCCAACTTCCTCTGCCTGCCGCTGGTCCCGACGGCCAGGCCGGCAAAATCCTGCCGCATCTTCTCATCCGCCACGTAGATCGGTCTCAGGCGCTCGAACACTTCGGGGGGAGTGGTCGCCGCTCCATCCTTGACAGACTTTGCCGCCTCATGGAACGCCGCTTCCAGGGCGCTCGGGTTGAGGCCGCTGACCACCGTGTATCGAAATGACACCACGCTGACGACCCGCAATACGCGGACGAAGTCCCCGGGTGAGAACGATTCCCAGGCAGTAAACAACAGCGGCATCATCTGGCGTACGCGGAACAGGCTGAGCTCGCGGATGCAGGGCCTGGCGTCCGGCAGCTCCACCCAATAGGCATGGTTCGGATCGGAGACCGCAACGAACAGCTCCGCGCGCCTCTCGAGCTCCTCGAGCAGCTCGAATACGTCGTCAGGAGTCGTAGTCCGGTCCCGCACCAGCTTGAACAGCCGTTGGCTGCGCACCCTCGGCAGCTCACAGAGCAGGTGGTATCGAAGCAGCTCCGGGAACCGCTCCTGCTCCACGGTATCGACGAGCCAGCGCCAGCGGCGCTGGAGCGCCTCGAGGTCGGCGGCGACGCGAACCCGCGAGAACAGATAGTTCTTCAGCAGGTCGGTGGTGGTCAGCTCCAGGCCGCGGGCATTGAGCGTCTCGAACACCGTGTAGGCGTTCAGTTCATCGTCGACCGTGATCAGTATGAACAGCAGTTGCCGCGCTATGGTTTCGGAGAGCAGACTCGCCAGGGCTCTCCCGTCCCGCTCCAGATCAGGCAGCTTTTGAAGGCGGTTCTTGAAGGTGCGAAAGCACTGCCACAGGAGCCGGTTCGATTTCGGCAGGCGCCTCGGGTTTCGCGGCTCCCTGATCTGTACCAGGTATTCCTGATAGAAGTCGTTGTCGGTCTCGTTCAGGTACAGCCGGCCGCTCTCGGTGAGCGACGCCGGATCCTTTTCTCCGATAAATCGGTTGCGCAGCTCCTGCGCTCGTTCGCTGTTGGGGCTGGCATCGATCCCCCCGTCCGCCATGGTGCGCAGCTGGGCGATCACTGCCAGGGCAAGCACGCTGAGAGTGGCGAGCCTCTGCTGGCCGTCGATGATCAGGAACTCCCGGTCACCCCTCTCCTCCACCACCAGGGCGCCGAGATAGTGGCGTTCGTCCGGATCCTTGCGCAGATCCATCAGGTCGTTCCACAGGTCCTCCCATTGCTCCTCCGACCAGGAGTAGTCACGCTGGTACGGAGGAACGCGATACTGTTTGCCGTTGCCGATCAACTCCAGGTAGTTGATCGTCCGCGTGTTCAATACGTTGCTTCTCGCCATCGCTGGTTTGGGAGCCTTGGGTGTCAGGATGTATCAGGTAAGATAAGGCACTTTTTGGGAGCCTCTTTCAAGGAACCCGGCGCAAGGGCCAGGGGCAGCTACCCGCGGGTTTCACCAGGCCTTTCGGGTTGCCTGAATCTGTGACACCCTCCCCAGCGCTATAGATCGGCGCTTCCCGAAACCACCTGCCAAGGAACCGCAATGACCAGAAGACCCCGCATCGCCATCGGCGGTATCCTCACCGAGTGCAACCACCTCGGCGGTCTGTCCATCGACCTGAAGACCTATGAGGAGAACGAGCTGCTGCGCGGCGCAGAGGTTCTCTCCTGCGATACCAGCGTGGTGGGCGGCATGCTGAACGTGCTGAATGCGGGAAACGCCGATGCCGTTCCCCTGCTCTACGCCAGCGCCTGCGCCGGCGGACCGATCGTCGCCTCCTGCTACGCCCAGCTCCGCGGGGAACTGCTCCACGGCCTGCGAAATGCCCTTCCGGTGGACGGAGTGCTGATGCCGATCCACGGATCCGCCCTGGCAGAGGGGAACGACGACCCGGAAGGGGACATGATTCACGCCGTGCGCCGCATCGTCGGACCGGACAGGCCCATCGTCACCTGTCTCGATCTGCACGCCAACGTCACCGCGGAGATGGTGCGCCACGCCGACGCCATGTTGGGCTGGGAAACCTATCCCCACCGCGACCAGTACGGCACCGGCCAGCGCACGGCGCGCCTGATTCTGCGCATGCTGCGGGGGGAATGCCGCCCCGCCATGGCCATGGCGAAGGTCCCCGTCATCACCAGCGCCATCAACGGCTCGACCGACGGCGACGATCCCTTCGCCGACCTGATGCGCTGCACCAAGAGCCTGGAGCAGCGCGTCGGCGCCGCAACTTCGGAAGTCAGGATACGATCAGGCCGTCCTGGGGGTGCGTCCAGGGAATGGCGGCCAGATGGGCATGTTGCTTGGCACGCGGCAGCGGCATGTCTCCGACGGGCACGTCGATGACCACGGGCGCCTGGCGTTCCAGCGCCTCCGGGAGCAGGGTTGCCAAGTCCATGGGGTCGTCTGCCCTCATGCCGACCGCGCCGAAAGACTCGGCGAACTTTACCAGGTCCGGGTTGTGCAAGTCCGTTTCATAGGTCCCGGCAAAGAACTCGTCCAGGTCGCGGCCGACGTTTCCATAGGCGTCGTCCCGGAAGACGATGGTGATCGCGTTTATCCCGTATCTCACCGCCGTCGAAAGCTCGGTTGCGTTGAACATGAACCCGCCGTCTCCGGTGACGCACACCACGGGCCGGTCGGGTCTGGCCACCTTGGCGCCCAGCGCCGTAGGGAAGGAATAGCCGAGGTTGAAGGAGTAGCCGGAATCGATGTAGGTCTTCGGTTGGTTCACCTGGTAATGGGTGCGGGAGTAATAGCCGAACTGCGTGACGTCCCACACCGTGAAAGTCTCCTCCGGGATGCTGTTCTTGATTGTCTCCAGAATCGGGTACTGGGGCTCCTGGAGCCTGATGTCGTAGTAGGTTATCAGGCGCCGGGCCGCGACGACCGCCTCGACGGGGGACGGGCGATCTCCGGCCCGGGCCTCGACAAGGAAAGGAAGCATCGCTTCGATGGTGGCCTTGGCGTCGCCATGCAGGGGGATGGTGTTGGACTGTACCCTGGTGAGTTCGCCGTCGTCTATGTTGATGTTGACCAACGTGCATGGCTCGCCCGCGGGATTGCCCAGCGAAAAACGGGACCCGATTCCTATCGTGACGTCGGCGGACTGCATCACTTCAAAAAGCTGGTTCATCTCGTATCTCTCTCCTGCGGGGCTGAGACACGAGCCGTAACAGAGCGGATGGCTGTCGGGAATGGCCCCCTTGCCTCCGCCTGAGGTGACCACGGGGATGTTTGTCGCTTCCGCCAATTCAACAAGGGCTTGTTCCGCGCCCGATCGCACCACACCGCCGCCGGCGAATATCAGGGGGAGCCGGGATCGGGCAATGACGCCGGCAACCTCCCGCAGTTGTTCCGGGCTCGGCACGATTCGCGATACCGGGGCCGGATTCCGCAGCTGAACCTCCTCCTGCTCGACGCCGGCCTCGGGCGGAATCTCGATGAGAACGGGACGGGGGCGTCCGCTGCGCATCTGCCGGAACGCTTCGGACACGGCATTCGGGATTTCCCTCGGCCTGAGCGCCTGCCGCCGCCACTTGGTCACCGGGCGCAGCACTTCGGCCTGGTTCGCAACTTCATGGATGGCCCCGAGGTCCTGGCCGATCTGGCCGCGGGGGATCTGGCCGGCAATGAGGAGCACGGGCGAGGATCGGGCGTAGGCAGTGGCCACGCCCGCGGCGGCGTTGTAAACGCCCGCGCCCGGGACCACCAGGGCCACTCCCGGTTTCCCCGACACGCGGGCATAGCCGTCGGCCATGTGCGCCGCTCCCAGTTCGTGGCGGGTCGTGATCATGCGGATGCCCGCTTCCTCGCGCATGGCGACGACGACCCCCGACACATGGATGCCCGGGATCCCGAATACGACCTCGACGCCTTCGTTTACCAGCGACTTCACCAAGGCTTCGCCCCCGGTCATTTTGACCATGGTTCACCTGTTCGGTTCGATCGGACTTTGGGAAATTCCCTGCGTGGCTCGACCCTGCGGCGCAGCCCCAAGTCACTCGCTGAGCGCCGTCAGCGCCTCGGACCGGGTGGCGAAAACAGGAATGATCCGGTCAAAGCCGCTTATCTTGAACACCGCAGCGATTGAATCCGCCAAGGAGCACGCGGCAAACTTCCCATCTTTTTCCAGAAGTGTCTTTGAGGCAAACAGCATGACCCTGAGACCGGCGCTGCTGATGTAGGAAAGGCGCTCCAGGTCCAGGACCAGGGCGGTTACGTCCTTGTCGAGGACGCTTTCCAGGGCATCCTGGAATTCAAGGGCGTTGGCTCCCGTCGACGCGGCCAGCGAGTTCCGCCACCAAGGTCCCTCCCTCTCGCCGTCCTTCCATCGTCAAGTCTCCTGCATTGCCGATGGTCCATGCAGCAGTCCCGTCGGTCTCCTGTCCGTCAGTTGCCATTGCGACCATCTCCTTGCCGTAGTCATCCCGGATTCCATGTCGCCAGCCAGCGTCCTGCGCGCGTAAGTAAGCGCACGGACGAGGGCGAGGACAAACCGCGTTTTCGCCGAAGCGTCCGGCTCGCAGGGTGCCTGAGCGAGAGCAGGAGATGGCTCTTCCCATCCGACCGGGGCGATTTGAGCGGTTGGGGACCATGGCGGAGCCGGAGGAAAACCGGAGCTTCGTTTCCAACGCAGGTGGTTCCCAACCCCGACCATCGGTTCGGTCACAACGGCATGAGGGGAGCCGTGCGTCTGCGTATCTGTTTCTGAAGAAGAACGCAGAAAAAATGCCGGTACCGGCCCGGGGGGCCAGTACCGGCTGAAGCGATCGCGAGGGGAGGTCCCGGATCAATCCGGCGGAGAGAGGCGCATGCTCACGGACGCCAATTCGCTTTCAGACCGCCCCAGGTCGTCCCGGCCACGGCAGTGCCGACGTCGACGCGCTGGTATTCCGAGGTTTCTTCTCCCCCGTCCTCCGTGGGAGACGTGATGAACAGGGTGTCACCCTCGATGGCGTAGGTGACCTCCTCCTCGAATCCGGCAAGGAACTCGTCCTCGTCCATTCCGGCGAGGAACTCGTCGACGAAGTTCTGCTCGAAGGCCGGGTAGTCCTCTTCGGAGACTCCGGCAAAGTCCGCGGCAAAACGGGCCAGGGCGCGGGCGACCTCGGCGAGGACCTCGAAGAAGTCCCGGTCGCCGACGAGCATTTCCACCTCGGTGATATCGACGGAGAGCTTGTCGCCGTCGACCTCGTAGGTGCCGATGCCCTGGGCGGTGATCTCCTCCACGGGTATTTCCGTGGCTCCGACAACGGACTGGAAGTCTTCTCCCAGCTCGACGACCTGGTTGAGCTCGAAGGCGCCATCCTCCTCAAAGGACAGGCGCATGGTGATCGCGTTGCCTTCCTCGTCCACGAAGCTCCCCTCCCAGGTGCCGTGGAGGGCTTCCTCCTGGGCGGAGAGGGGTAGGACGAGAAGGCAGAGGAACACGAGTGATGACAGGATCCGGCGCATGAAGAACCTCCTGGTTCTTGTTGAAGGGAAAGGGCAGCGCGCGCGCTGCCGGCGAACTGCATTTCAACTTCCGCGATTTTCAACCCTCGGAGCTTATTAATCTACGACGTGTCCATCGGTCATGTGTTCCCCGGTGTTCGCCGAACAGTTGGATTTTGCGGTTGAGCCCTTCGGCGGCAGCAACCACGGATGCGGGCGGCTTTGGTCTCAGTCGAGCTTCCTTGCCTCGTTCGATACAGTCATGGCGACAGGATTCTGCGGGCCGGACGCTACGAGTGGTCGAGCTCCCAGATCGGGAAATAGAAGGGAAACAGCCTGCCCAACAGGTCGGCCGCGCCCGCGGGCAGATCCAGCGGCTCGCAGGAGGAATGTGACCCGAAGATCAGCTGCACCATCTGCCGCGCGTTCAGGACCGCCCTGTCGGAAGCCGGACCCGAGTCGAACCGGACCGCGCCGTCGCGGAAGGCCAGGGTGACCACCTCGCCGGTGTCCGTGCACTCCAGCGAC
Source organism: Candidatus Latescibacterota bacterium (assembly GCA_965223905.1). Taxonomy (GTDB): domain Bacteria; phylum Latescibacterota; class UBA2968; order UBA8231; family UBA8231; genus CBDCXV01. The sequence continues at coordinate 637,060 of CBDCXV010000002.1, read as the reverse complement.
ACGGCGCCTGAGAGACCGGCCGACCTCGAGCGCAGGTGGCTCTCGATGCTCCTCAGCAGCAGGCCCAGGCTGTTGATCCGCATCATCTGGGGGCCGACGCCGGCGGCATGCTCGACCGGCTTCCGCGAAAATCCCACATGGGCAGCGAGGAGGTCGTCCAGCACTGAGGGGGTCAGGTTCGTTATGGCCTGGACCGGGCCGTGGGTCCTCGCCGCCTCCGCCACCAGGGCTTCCACCGCGCCGGGGCTTCCGCCCGCCTCGATCAGGCCCGGCTTGTTCCTTCCCGACCCCACGCACAGATAGCCGGCCACCTCGGCGCCGGCCAGGGCAACCCGCGTATCGATCTTCGGCAGCGTCAGCAGGGCGGCGTACTCCTCCCTGGTGCGGGCGACGCGGCAGGATTCCCCGTCGTGGAAGCGGATGACGGCGTCGAGGTGCCCGGGGCGGGCCGGATCGAAGGGGACGATCTCGAAGTCCCTCCGGTCGAACAACACCGCGTCGCCGGGCGCGAGGATATACATCCACCCCTGGTTGTCCACCGCCTCCCACCCGGAGTGGTGGTAGAAGGGGAAGGTGGCGTGCTGCGTCCACAGCACCGACACGGGCCAGCCGCTCTCCTCCATGATGCGCACGCAGTCGCGCAGGCAGCGGGTGGCGTACCCCTTGTGGCGGTGGCCGGGATGGGTGACGGTGGGGCTGATGATGCCGGCGGTGAAGGAGTCGCCGCCTGCGACGATCCGCCGCGGGGCCACCGGGACATGGGCGACCACCTCCCCCGCGACCTTGAGGATGCGCATGTAGCGGAGTCCCTGCTGGTTGAAGATCAGGGGGTAGTCGGTGCGGATGTTCTGGTCCGAGTCGGGGCGGAAGGTGGCGTTGATCAGGGCGATGGTCTCGTCGAACTCTTCCGGCCTGCAGGCGCGGGGTCCCTCGATCATGGGTTCTCTCCTCGTTGCGATGAGTTGCTGTCCCGGCGCCGGCAGCCCGGGCTCGGCGATACCGCGGCCGAAGGCTCAGCCTCCCGCCCCTGCCCACTCCGGCAGCACCCCGGGCTCGATGCCGAACAGGAGCGGGCCCATGGCGCGGAAAACCAGGGTGATGACGACGGCGCCGACAAAATTGAGGAAGATGCCGACCCGCGCCATCTCCGAGACCTTGACGCGGTCGCTGCCGAAGACCACGGCATTGGGGGGCGTGGCCACCGGCATCATGAAGGCGCACGAGGCGGACAGCGTCGCCGGGATCATCAGCAGCAGCGGGTGAACGCCGGCGGACACGGCGACGGCCGCGAAGATGGGGAGCACCATCTCGGTGGTTGCCGTGTTCGAGGTGAGCTCCGTGAGGAAGGTGATCGTCAGGCAGATGACGAGGATGAGGACCAAAGGCGGCACCGAACCGAGGCCGCTGAAGCCGTCGCCGATGAAACGGGCGAGTCCGGTGGTCTGAAAGCCGTGGGCGAGGGCGAAGCCTCCCCCGAAGAGCAGCACGATGTTCCAGGGCAGCCCGCGCACCACGTCGGGCCCCATCACCATCCGCGACTTCGCCCCGGGAGACCGGGCCGGCACCAGGAAGAGGAGACTGGCCATGGCGATCGCCACGGTGCCGTCGTCGATGAGGTTGCCGTACGGCAGGAGGGCGGACCAGCCGGGAATCGTCAGCCCTCCGATCTCGATCGGCGCGCGGAAGACCCAGAGCAGGGCGGTGGCGGCGAACACCGCGAGGATTACCCGCTCCTCGAAGGAGACGGGGCCGAGCTTTCGGGCCTCCGACTCGAGGACCTCCCGGTCGACGGCGACCTCGGCCGGTATGCGGAAGAAGACCTGCGTGATCAGCAGCCAGGCGGAGGCGAGCATGAGCACGGAGATGGGCGCGGCCATAACGAACCACACCCCGAACGATAGGTGCGGCGCCTCCGGAAAGGTGATCTGGAAGATCCGCTCCAGGGAGAGGTTCGGGGGCGTGCCCACCAGGGTGGCGATGCCCCCGGCGGAACAGGCGTAGGCGATCCCGAGCATGACGGCCACGGAGAAGGCGCGCGTCCGCTCCCGCCCGAACTGCTCCTCCATTCTCAGGATCACCGCGAGGCCGACCGGAATCATCATGATCGCCGTGGCCGTGTTCGAGATCCACATCGACAGGAAGGCCGCGGCGAGCATGAACCCCAGCACGATCCGCGCCGGTCCTCCGCCTACCGAGCGGATGACCCACAGGGCGATGCGGCGGTGGACGTCCCACTTCTCCATGGTCAGGGCGATCATGAACCCGCCGAGGAAAAGGACGATGGTGCTGTTGAAGTAGATCGGGGCCGTGGCCCGGGTCTGCTCGATACCGAGAAGGGGGTACAGGAGCAGAGGCAGCAGCGCGGTCGCGAAGAGCGGAAAGGCGTCGGTGATCCACCAGGCGGCCATGAGCAGGGCCACCGCAGCCATGCGCGTGATCTCCGGCCTGCCGGGCTCGAGGTCGAGCAGCAGGGTGAGCGCGAACAGCAGCGGGCCGAGCCACAGGCCGATGCGCTGGCCGCGCGACCGGGTTTCGCCGGAGGGCGGGGTGGCAGGGTCGTGAGTTCCGGTCATGGGGCCGCCGCCTGAAGTAGATCTTTTCCCAGGATCGGTTCCAATGCGATCCGGTTCGGCTTCACCTCGAGTCAAGGTCGGATCGCTGAATCCAGCCGAGGTCTCTCTCCTCAGTCCAGTATATCCCCCCGGGGTCCGGCTGACCGTGGCTGGCTCCCTGTAGGCCAAGGACTCAAGAACGCTGCTGCAAAATGGCAAGTGAGGCCTCTGGGGTGCGATCGGTTATCCATCAGGTGCACCACCTCACCGGAATGGCTACTTGAGGTAGAGCAGCCGCCGCGTCTCCGCACCGTCGCGATAGTGAAGGCGAGCGAGGTAAACCCCGGCCGAAACTACGGCGCCCTCCTGGTCGCGGGCGTCCCAGAGAACCTGGTAGGAGCCGGCGGGTCGGGCTTCGTCTACCAGCGTGCGCACCCGCTGGCCGAGGGTATTGTAGATCTCCAGACGCACCTGGCCGGGGGTGGCCATGCGGTAGGAAATCCGAGTGGTGGTGTTGAAGGGATTGGGCGCAATCGCATCCAGGCCGCTGACGACAGGCACCGCGGGTCCCACGGCAGATACAACCGTTATTTCAGAATGATCCGTTATGAATGGCGACATGTCCCACAAAAGGATGCCACCTTTACCCGCACTGGCTAGAGTCCCGTCCGGTGAAAACGCTATCGAATGGGTCCTATCATTCAGGGGCCCCTTCAGGGTGGCCTTGTGTTGACCGGTTTCCGCATCCCACAAGCGAATTATCGTGTCCGAGTTCCAGTCATCAGCAATCGCCAGGGTTTGGCCATCCGGCGAGAAGGCCACATAACCCCTGTCCCGAAGAGTGCTCTCCTGGTCCCTGTCCAGATCCCACAACCGAGTCGTCCCGCCAAAGGGCAGCCCCCAGGCCAACTTGCTGCCATCCGGAGTAAAGGCAACGGTACCGACCCCGGAGGGTTGTGGCGGCAACTCCGTCCTCTTCGGTGCACCGCCATCCGGCGAAATAGTCACTTTCGAGGCGCTTGGCCACCCCAGTGTCCCCGGCCCAACTTCAAAAAGGTTAAGCCCGCCGAATGATACCCCACAGGCCAGCGATTCGCCATCCGGCGAAAACGCCAGGGAACCGCAATAAATGGAATGTCCAATGCTGGTCACTTGTTGGCCCGTTCCCACATCCCACAGATGAACCTCGCCATCGTTACCTCCACTGGCCAGCGTTTCGCCATCCGGCGAAAACGCCACGGACCAGACACCCCTCCCAGGATCAATTGAAAGGCTGGTGTCGAGTTGGCCCGTTCTCACATTCCACAGCCGAATCGTGCCGTCCATACTCCCACTGGCAAGGGTGCCCCCATCCGGCGAAAACGCCACCTCTAAGACCGTACCCCCATGGCCTTCCAGGGTGGCCTGGGGTGTACCCGTGTCGACATCCCAAAGCCGAACTGTTCGGTCCCAACTGCTACTGGCCAGGGTGCGCCCATCCGGTGAAAACGACAGGAAATTGACTCCATCTGAAGGCCCCTTGAAGCGCCTCCAAGATTCCCATATGACAACCGAATCGTCGTCCACCTCCTGGCAAGGACAGGGGGGTGGGTCGGGGAGGAGGATGGAGTAGTCAGGCCAATGGTAGGCCGGTTCCAGAAGAAAGTCCGAAATCGAGGCCGAAGTTCTATACTGATCCTCTGCCTCGGGCCCGCTGCAATAAAACACGGACCTATCACCCTCATCATTAAAATCATGGTATATCCATCCCAGGCCGATGATGTGGCCCTCTTCGAGATCGGTTTGGACGGAGGCGTCCGGGTCGTTCCAGATAAAATCGTCCCACAAGGTCCAACTGGACTCGGTCACCAGCAGGCCCTCCCCCCTCAGTTGGCCTTCGAATACATAGGCCATGTCCATGTATTCCGGCTGGTCATACCAGGTAGACTCGCTGACCCAGAACCAGGCCCAAGTATCCTCCGGACCCCGAGTGCTGCCCGGAAGAAACTGAACGTAGGATTGCGCCCGGCGGCCCTTGTTGAGACTTCGCTCTTCATCATCCGGGTATTCATCTTGACTGAAGTAAATGAGTTCGCCCCCGTGATCGCCGTCCAGTTGTATGTCGATGGCGTCGCCATAGGTGTCCGGGTCCCCGAGGATGAAATCATCGTCCTGCCGGACTTCCAGGATGTAGATCTTGTTCTGGGACTCGCTCCAACTGACGATGATCTCGGATTCCAGCCCGTAAGCCTCCGGGGAGTCTCCGTTGAAACTTCGACAAATGGAGGACGAGATGCGGTACTCGTCCGGGATCATATCCCATTCCCATAGGTCGCCATCGATAACTGGCTCCTGCCCTTCAGGCCATTGAAAAACCGGGTACACGACCCCTTCGGGCTGATGGGCGAAAGAGACCGATGCCAGAGCAAGGCCGAGAACTGCTGCCAAGGACCCAACCCACCACTTTGGTAGCTTCTTCAAGGTGCCTATCCCCGACAGTTTCATTTTTCAACCTCCTTAAGGCGTGCCTTGTCCGGGATCAAAAAAAGCAACGCGAGAACCATAACCGCGAAAAAACAAGGACGCAGGGATTGTAGTGAGGAAGGTGATCGTCAGGCAGATGCCGAGGATGAGGAGGAGTGGCGGCACCGAGCCGAGCCCGTTGAAACCGTCGCCGATGAAACGGGCCAGTCCGGTGGTCCGGAAGCCGTGGGGCGGTGATCCACCAGGTGGCCATGAGCAGGGCCACCGCGGCCATGCGCGTGATCTCCGGCCTGCCGGGCTCGAGGTCGAGCAGCAGGGTGAGGGCGAACAGCAGGGGTCCGAGCCACAGGCCGATGCGCTGCCCGCGCGGCCGGGGCTCGGCGGCGGGGCGGGGTGATCAGGTAGAGTGGTCATGCGGTTTGTCGCCTGCGCGGATAGAAGTTCGGCCTCGGACCGCCGGAATCCTGGAATGCGGGAAACGTGGAGGATTCAGCGGACAAGGTGCCCGAAGCGGTTCCAGCGGACGGAAAATCCATCCCTGACCGAAAGGTACACGATCCCCGCTTTGGCGCGCAGGAAGGCGCGCGGACCGGGCCGTGGGTGCGGCTGTCGGTACTGTAGTCCCGGGTGTCGCCGAGGAGGAAACAGTGGTCCTCATGGACTTCCCGAAGCTCCGAAATCGTCATCGGACCTGTAGACCTCCACCCCCTTGCCCGGCGCCCGGCACCGGCGTAGGGTTGGTGCCGCCATGACTTTCTACGTAGCAGGATACGACACCGAGGCAATCTTCCCCTGGTGGGAGCTCGGGGAGACCCCAGGTTCCGCGAGGAGCTATCAGCAGGTGGTCAGCTACGAAGGGGCGCGCCTGGACGAGTGCCTCGACGGGGTGCGCGCGGTGGCCGAGGTGCACCTGCGTCGACAGGCCCCGGCCACTTTCTTCATCGTCGCCCGACTCGCCGTTGCCGCGGGACCGCGCCTGCGGGAGATCCTCGATCACGACCTGTTCGATCTGCAGTCCCACAGCTTCACGCACCGGAACATGCTGGCGATCCGGGACGATCCGGCGGCGATGCGCCACGAGCTGGCCGACTCCAAACGCGTCATAGAGGACCTGTTCGGACGCGGGGTGACCGGCTTTACGGCGCCGGGCGGCCACGGGCACGGCTTTCTCGGCGAAACGGAGCTGCTCGAAGCGGTTTGGGAAGCCGGTTACCGGTACGTCCGCACCCTGAGCTGGCAGGCGGACAACGCCGCCCCGGCGCCGCTGACGCAGCCGTTCTGGTTCGACGGCGACGGCTTCCCGGAGCTGCTGGAGATATCCGCCCACGCCTGGCACGACAACATCCTCACGGGCCAGCCGGCAACCGCGGCATGGCCGCCGGCGCTGCCCTGGGGCTACCCCGCGCGGATGCCCACCACCGCCCGCGAGGTGTACGAAGCCTACGCTCCGGGCATCGAGCACTGCCGCGACCGGGGGCTTCTCACCTACGTTCCCTGCTTTCATCCCTGGTCGATCCACCGGGTGGACCGCGGGGCCGGGCAGATCGACCTGCTGCTGGAGCACGCCCGCGAAGCCGGCCTGACCCTGGCTTCCTGCGGCGACGTGTACCGGCACCTGGCAGCGGAACCGCAGCTCGCCCATCCGGCTCCGAGGTTCGCCGCCCCGGCCTCGGCATAGCGCCTGCGAGTCACCGGCAAACCAACGATCACAATCTGCAACCGAATGTCATGACCGAACTGGAACTGAGCGCGGCCGAACACAACTCGCGCAAACTGAAAGCGGAGCACCTGCAACGGGCGGTCACCGCCCTGCAGGAGGATGGCTTCGTCCTCCTCCACGGCGCCATCGAACCCGCCCACATCGGAACGCTGCGCGAGCGCATGCTCGCCGACGTCGAGAAGATCCTCGCCCTGGCCGACGTCCCCTACCAGTTCAACGGCGGCCACCTGCAGCAGGACCCGCCTCCCTTCCCGCCCTATCTCTTCGGCGACGTGCTGGTCAACGACCTGGTCGTCGAGGTGACGCGGGCGGTTCTCGGCGACGGGGTCAAGAACGCCTTCTACAGCGGCAACACCTGCCTGCCCAACACCACCCGGCAACCGCTCCACGTCGACGCGGGCCAGCTCTGGCCGGACCTCGAGGCAGCGACGCCGGCCTACGGCCTCGTCGTCAACGTGCCGGTCGTCGACTCCACCCCGGAAAACGGCAGCACCGAGCTCTGGCCCGGCACTCACCTCGACACCACCCGCGCCATCGGCGACGCCGACATCAAGTTTTCGCCCGCAACCGAAGAGCGCCTGCGCGATCTGCACCAGCCCCTGCAGCCGACGCTGCCGGCCGGCAGCGTGCTGATCCGCGACATGCGCCTCTGGCACCGCGGCATGCCCAACCTCACCGGCCAGCCACGCCCGATGATCGCCATGATCCACTGGGTGCGCTGGTGGCACACGGAGAAACCGCTGCTGTTTCCCAGGGGGACGGAAGGGCTGTTTACGGACAGCGCGCTGGAGACGGTAGCGGAATTCGTGGACGGGCAGATCGACTACATCAGCCGCAACCGGAAGTACGACTACCCCGGATAGCCTCCAGGCTCACCCATCCGGCTCCGAGGTTCGCCGCAGCCTCGGCTCAGGCGCGATAATCTTCGGGCAACCAGCACCCCCCCTGTGCCTTGATGTCATGGTCGATTCTTCCACTATCCCTCCCGGCTGACCCCCCTCGGATGTGTAGCGGCCGTTAAAGGGTGGAACCGTCCGCCCCCGAGCTACTGCGCAGGGCTTCTGCCAGGGGAAACCCGGTGGGACCCGGATGCCGCCGCGGCCCCATCATGCCGGCTCGATGCGGATACCCAGGCCCGGGGCGCCGGCCAGCCGGCGGTCGCCGGTCACGAGCACCGCCCCGAGCGCCTCGGCCAGCGCGACGTACACCGCGTCGTAAGCGCTGACGTTGTCGCGAAGCTGCCAGATCCGGTCGAGGAACAACTCGTGCGGGTACCGTTCGACGTCGAGGGCACGCCATTGGTCGAGGGCAAGTTCTCCACGTGCGGCGCTCAACGTTCCTCGCAGGGCGTAGCGCCGGAGTACGTGAGCGATCTCCACGTCGATGAGGTGGGGTACGTGGATGCTGACAGCGGGGTTTTCCACCCTCTTCGCGACGCGCTTTCCCGACGCCGTATTCAGCAACAACTCGACCGCAGCCGAGGCATCGAGAACCAGCAACGGTGCCTACCGCTCTCGCTCGCCGGAATCCTCGTCGTTGACGCTCGCGTCGCCGCGGGCGTCCCGTTCCGCGCCGAGCAGGTCGGCCGGCGATGGTTCGAGAGCCGACTCGGGCTGCCGGCGGATAGCCGCAAGCAGTTCCTTCCGGCTCGGCCGCTCCAGCGCCCGCTCGATCGCCCACATCACGTACTGCGACATGGAGACACCCTCCATCGCGGCGCGCGCTTTCAGGCGGCGATGCATGAGTTCCGGGACGTTGCGAATCTGAATCATTGTGGACATGCGATTAAGATGAAAACATGAAAATTTCATGTCAAGAAACAAGACGACGCCTGCAAACCTGTCCACAGGGACATTGCCTGCGAGCCAGCTCCGAGCCTGCGGCATATGCTCGTTCCCCTTGGCAGCCCGTTGATTAAATTGCTCTGCAGGCGAGGCCGAGTCATTGCGGTCGACCGTCAGGGCGGGCCGCGGCCCAGATGGACTTTTTCAAGGGACTGTCAGTGCGGGGCATCCCGGCGAACGCAGCTTCGGTCGGAGCTATATTCAGTCATTCCCCTCCTGCCGCGGCCCCACCTGCCCCCGCACTTTCCCCGGCCGCGCCGCCTTGCCCGGGGGATGGCAGCTGCAGCGGATGGAAACCATGCCGGCATCGAGGGAGCGCCCGAACCTGGGAGATCAAAATGGAAATCAGCGATCGAGGCAGTATCAACCGCGGCCAGCCGGGAACTCGGCGCGCCTATTCGACCTTCCCCGCCCTGACCCCCCTGGCCGACGGCTCGCTGCTGGCCAGCTACCGCGTCGGCAGCAGCAAGGACTCGGCGGACGGCACCGTCGAGTTGAGGCGTTCGGACGACGGCGGGAAATCCTGGGGCGCACCCGAAACCCCTTTCGCCACGACCCTGAACGGGATGAACGGCTCGCTCCGGGTCGGCTACATCACCGACCTGGGCAACAGCCGCCTGTTGCTTGCCGCCATGTGGGTCGACCGCCAGACCTATCCGGGGCAACCCCTCTTCAACGAGGAGACCGAGGGCTGCATTCCCACTGAGATGGTCGTGGCCGATTCCCACGACCTGGGGCGCACCTGGTCCGGATGGCGCCCCGTGCCGGTCCCCGCGGACGTCGGCCCGCCCAGTCTCACCAACCCCGTGCTCGTTCTGCCGAGCGGCCGCCTGGCCCTGAGCATCGAGACCAACAAGACCTACCGGGACCGCGGTCCCTGGCTGCAGCGGGTGGTGTATCTGTACTCCGAAGACCAGGGCCTGACCTGGAGCGATCCGGTCACCACCTGCCAGGACCCGGCCGGCCGCATCTTCCACTGGGACCAGCGCGCCGGGGTCTTCCCCGACGGCCGCCTGGCCACCTTCACCTGGACCTACGACCGGCAGACGACCCGCTACCTCAACATCCAGCGGCGCCTGAGCACGGACGAGGGGGCCACCTGGTCCGCCCCCGAGGATCTCGGTTTCGCCGACCAGGCGGCCCATCCGGCCATCCTGCCCGACGGCCGCGCGGTCCTGGCCTGGGTCGACCGCTTCGGGTCGCGCTCGATCCGGGCCCGCCTGGCAGCGGCCGCGGACGCCCCTTTCGGGGCGGCCACCGAGGTGGAGCTGTACCGCCAGACCGGCGGCGGCGACCAGACCGCTGCCGGCCTGGGGGACACCGGCGACCTGCTGGCGGAAATGGGCCTGTGGAGTTTCGGGCTGCCTTTTTCCGCGGCCCTGCCGGACGGCGACGTCATGGTCGTCTATTACGCCGGCGACGACGCCTGCATGGAGGTGCGCTGGGCGCGTTTGTCCCTGTAAGGGGTGCTGTCCTTCACCGGTATGCAGGGCCGCTGGCCTGTCAGCGTTTCAACACTCGCTGAAGAACAGGCTCACACATCCAGAACGTAGCGGGCCAGCGGACCGAGGCGCCGGGCGGTCTCCGGGCGCAGGTACTTCTTCTGGTCGGTCTGCTGCGGGTGCTCGCGGGCGATGAAGGCGCAGTGCAGGGTGCGCCGCCTGGCCGTCGTCCGGTTGTGGCTGCAGCTGTGCCACAAGCTGCCGTTGAAGATGCCCACCGATCCGGCCGGGGCGATCAGCTGGACTTCGCCCTCCCGGGGAGCCGTCCGGTCCTCGACGTAGGCATCGATCTTTTCGGGCAGCAGATGGGTTCCCGGCACTACGCGGGTGGCGCCGTTGTCGGCGGTGAATTCGTCGAGCATCCACATGGAATTGACCACGTGAAAGACGGTCCGGTCGCCGCCCCAGTCCGTGTGCAAGTGCTGCTGTCCCTGGCCCGGCAGAGGGTCGTGGCCATTGAGCGAGTGCAGCTTGAAGGGGCGCTTCAGGACGTGCCAGACCGCCCGCAACAGTGCCGGGTGGAGATAGATGCGGTCGAACACCTCCCCCTTGTTTGCCAGGTCGGCCAGGCGTCGCACTCCGGGCGCCAGCCCCACTTCGCTGCCGGCGCGGTCCCCTTCCTCCTCGGACAGGCGGTCGAATGCCCTGGCCAGCTCGGCGCGCCAGGCCGGGTCGATGATACCGGGCAGAATGGTGAACCCCTTCCGGTCCAGTTCCTCCAGGTGGCGCCGGGGCAGGGTGCTCGGCTCCAGACCCAGCTGTCCGAGGACGGGGTCCACGTGCTATTCGCAGAAGATGACGGGGTTGCGCTCGGGATCGTCCAAAAACGCGGTGAGGCCCTCGCGGCGGTCCCCCACCGGGGCGGACTGTTCCGTGCGCATGTGGATGGCGAGGCTGCGCCTGGGACCGGCCGAGCGGTTGGGACCGCTGCCGTGGAAGGTGAGGCAGTGGTGGAAGCTGGCGCCCCCCTGCGGGAGAAGGGCGGGCACCTCCTCCCAGGATCGGCCGGCAGGCACGGGAATGGCCTCGCGCTGGTCGTCGAGGTCCTGGCGGTAGAAACCGCCGTCGTCCAACAGGCCCCACCGGTGCGAACCCCGCACGAAGCGCATGGGGCCGGCATCCGCGGTCACGTCGCTCAAGGCCACCCAGGCGGTGAACAGCTCGCTGCCCTCCTCCCACGCCCTCCAGTAGTGCCGGTCCTGGTGCCAGCCGATGTTGAGCTCGGCCTCCCCTTCGGCGGGTTGGGGCGGCTTGTAGAGCAGTTGCGTCCACCAGACCTGCACCCTGCGGGCGCCGGTGACGCGGGCGGCCCAATGGCCCAGGTCGGGATGGCTGACCAGGGCGCGGATGCCGAGATCGGCCTGCTGGGGCAGCTCTATCTTGCACAGCTCGCCGGGATCGTCGCCCGGATTCCAGTGCGAGGGCGGGGGAGGCTGGCCGGCGTCGTAGCGGCCCTCGCGCACCGCGTCCATGCCGGCGACAGCGGCCTGCACGATGCCGCCAGGCAGAACGGGCTCCGCGGCGAGGTAAAAACCGTCGGTCCGGAACTGTTGCTGGATGGCGCTGGAAGTGGTCATGGCTTTCTCCTGGAAACAAAAAATAGGACGTACTCCATCCTATACCATCACCTGACCGACATCCTTCGGGTAAGCCAGTCTCCTCGGGCCGGGATCGGCCTGGCCTGGTTGCGGCAAACCCGAGCCCGAACCGGCCAGCAGCTCGGGCCCGGCTGCCGCATGCCCTTGTCCGCGTCACCGGCCGGGGGTTAGTTATGTGTTATTCCATGTGTCGGAGGTAACACAATGGCGACAAACCTGGCGATAGACCCAATGCTGCTCGAAAAGGCGTTGGAGATCGGCGGCGAGAAGACGAAGAAGGCGACTGTCAACCGCGCCTTGCGGGAGTTCATCGCACGCCGGGAGCAGGAACGGCTCCTGGATCTTTTTGGAAAACTCGACTGGGACGAGGGCTTCGACTACAAACGCGAACGGAGCCGTGGGTGACGTTGTTTGTGGACACGAGCGTCTGGTCGCTGGCCTTGAGACGGGATACGGCACCGGAAGGGGCAGAGGTGCAGCGCCTGCGGGAGGGGCTCGGCAGCGGCGAACCGGTTTACACGACCGGGATCGTCTTGCAGGAGTTGTTGCAGGGCTTTTCAGGACCGCGAGCCAGGGCGGGGATCATCGAACGGTTCGAGGCGCTCGCCATGATTTCCCCCGCCCGTGACGACTACATTGACGCAGCAGCCTTGCGCAACAAGTGCCGCCGGCACGGCATTCAGATCGGAACCATCGACGCGCTTCTCGCCCAGATCTGTATTCGCTATAAACTGGTCATGCTGGCGACCGACCTCGACTTCAACCACATGGCGAAGTGGACGCCACTCGAGCTTTGGCCCGCCCGCTGACCACCAAAGAGGAGGACCGATCCGATGCAGAACCTGCGCATAGCCGCGGTGCAGATGAACTGCCGCGTCGCGGCACACGAACGCAACCTGGCAACCATTCAGCGCTTCGCAGAAGAGGCCGCGGCGCAAAACGTCGACATCGCCTGCTTTCCCGAGCTCTGCGTGTGCGGGTACAACGCCGGCGACACCTCGACGCCGGAGCCCGAGCCGCTTCAAGGGGAATCCCTGCGCAGGCTCGAGGAGATCTCCCGCAACTGCCGGATCACCCTGCTCGCCGGCTTCCTCGAACGGGACGCCAGCGGCATCGTCTACAACACCCAGGTCGTCTGCGGCCCCGAGGGGTACGCCGGCCACTACCGCAAGACGCACGTCCCCGATCTCGAGATCGGCACCTGGCGCCACGGCGACGACCTTCCGGTGTTCGACCATCCCAGGGCCCGCTACGGCATCGAGATCTGCTACGATTCCCACTTCCCCGAGTTGAGCACCCTGCTCGCGGAGAAGGGGGCGGAAGTGATCTTCCTGCCCCATGCCTCGCCGCTGGAGACCCCTGTGGAAAAGCGGGCCCGCTGGATGCGCTACGTTCCCGCCCGTGCGTACGACAACAACCTCTACGTCGCCATCTGCAACCACGTCGGCGACAACGGGGCGGGCCGCACCTTCGCGGGCGTGACCTTCATCTGCGATCCCCTCGGAGCCGTCATCGCCGAGGTGCGCAGCGGCAGCGAAGAGGAGATGATCGTCGCCGACCTGAGCGCCTCGGCGCTGGCGGACAGCCGCAGGGACACGACCATGTTCTTCCGCCACTACCGCCGGCCCGAGATGTACCGGCGCTGGGAGAACGAGACCCGGCACGGCGGCGGGCCCGGGGAACCGCGCTGACCGACCCCCTGCGCGGTGACGGAGCGCTTGCGTCAAAATGCCGCCTGAATGAGGCGTTCCGTAAGATCGTCCTCCACGGTACCTATCTCGAAAGCGCTCATCTCCCTTCCATCCAGCACCGCGGAAATGCCGGGACTGTCAATAGTTGCCACCGGCTTGGCTGCGATCCCCGCTTCGTTGAGCAGCTCGTGGATCTTGTCGGCGCGAATACCGAACCCCAGGGCAGCCTGTGAAATGCGGGCAGGTGCTCCCCCCAACGTGAGGACCACGTTGGCGATGCCGGCGTTGTTGATCGCCAGAACTTTTCCCGATGCGTCGAAGATGGGACTGCCGCTGGTTCCACCCGACAGATCGAGGTTGTGCTGAACGACATACGTATCCCGCGGGCTGTAGCGTTCCCCCTGAAAGGGAGGACGCACGGCGCTGACCGTGCCGTCCTTGAACGTCGCGATGGGATACAGGTGATCGAGGTCGCCTCCCTGAAGCTCGCCGGGAAAACCGAGTGTCGCCACGCGTGTACCTACCCTCAACCTCAGAGCCTCGGAGACCGTAACCAAAGGAATCGTGCGCGGCATTGACCCCTCGAGAACCTGCATCCTACCTACATCGGGGGAGCTGAGATCGGCGGCATTCCACTGCGGGTGAGTACCGAACTCGTCGATAAAGAAATAGTTCCACCTGTACACGAGAGCAGGGGTCAGATTCTGCACTACCATCCAATAGGCCGGAAGGTCCGTCCCGAATCTCTGATTGAAGTCCTGAAATTGATCGTCCAGTTGGACAAGTGCGTCGATGATATGGCCGTTGGTAACTATAGTTTCCCTGGTTACGGCGAAGCCGGTTCCGACAAAGGTGAAAATTATGTCATCCTCTGAAACGAACACGGCGTGGATCACGGCGTAAACCGAGCGCTGCATGGCATTGACCACCTGGCTCCAGTCTCCGATCCGGCGCTCCAGGGACAGGACCCGGTCTCGCAGTCTGTCGAATTCTGCGCGTGAAATATCCGTCTGTGCCAGCTTGGCCCTGATTTCATTCACTTCATCGGAATTGTCGGCAGTCACCGCGACCTGATCCAACCGGCCGAGCAGGGTCGATCGCTCCTCCTCCTGTTCGGCTTCGAGCTCGTCGATCCGCTCCTCAAGTTTTTCCACGCGTTCGGAAAGGGGATCCTTTGCGCAAGAACCCAGAATCAATCCCATAAGAAAAAGAGGAAGGAAATACATAGAACGGCTCCTTTCTGTCTGTTCATTTCGACCGTCGACAGCCACTGGGCTCCATCCCAATCCTGGCCGACGGCCGGGGTAAACTCAACACATCATCCGCACGGGAACAATAGCCTCCCTTCATTCGTTTGAGAGATGAGTGGACTCGGCAACGGCAGCAGGTCCGAAAGGGAGGTTGTCAAATGGCTGATCGCTACGCGAAGGACGCCCGGACAACGGATGTGCTGCCGGCGAGCTCAAGACAATCCTGGACCGCGACTGGTTCCCGATCGGCCCGGTCGCCCGCAAGGACCGCGTCATTTTACAGGGGGATGTCAGGTCTCTCCGGCACGGTTTCCTCTCGGGCCCGGGCTCCCCCGCGGTATGTAGTTCCCTGGCTTATTCCGACCTCGCAACCACGGAGCTACAATATGAAAGGACCATTCGCACTTCCATGCCTGATGTTTGCGTTTCTTGCAGTCGCCTGCGGCAAGGACTCAATGCCGACCCAACCGACGCAATCGGATCCAATGCTTCCTGCCGGCAAGGCAGTGGCAACGGCTTCGGACTCCGCGCGTTTTTTAGCCTCCTCCGCTTTAAATACGGCGTCCTCCGGTACCGACACTGGTTCCGCCGCAGAACCAAGGGCCCACGGGTCCAACCATCCCCCGACCTTCAACAGTTCCCTGGAAGGGCATGGCCTGACCCTTCTGCTCCCGAGGGGTCCAGGGGATCAGCTGGAGTTTTCGGGAGAACCGGCGACGGACCCGGACGGAGACGACATCTCCTACCGGTTCGGGTTCGCGGTTCCCGGTCTTTCGGGAATTCAAACCCCTGCGGAAGCCCTGTTCAGGATCACCCGGGAAGGCAACAGCTTTGTATTCCAGCCAGACGGAGACATAACCCCCGCCCGGTTCACCTCGGTTTACGGGGAGGTCGCCACCATCCCAACCTTGCTGTCGGCAATCTACGCAAGCGATGGAACCGCTGAAAGCGATCCCGAGGTCTTCAGCGTACACCTGGTTTACGACGGCTCGGCCCAGTTCTCGGCACCGGCGGAATACAAGAAAGACCAACGCTGGGAGATCCCTCCTCCCATAGAGATGTACGAAGGGGCAACGATGCCGGCGGGCGAGGATTTGCCCACCTGGACGGCGGTTACGGCAGCGCGCCGGGAGTGGGGGTTCGCTTGGTCGCCTCCCTCCATCCGGTGTGAGATCGTTACCGTCTACGATCCATACACCCTTCCGGCCGGTGGTTTCGACAATGCCCTGTTTTCCCTGGACTCGGAAGAGCGGGCTACATCGGGAACGGTTTCGCTTTCGTTCAAGACAGCGCCCGACTATGAAACTCCCGGCGACGGCAACGAGGACAACGAGTACCAGGTGCGCGTCGTAAACACGCACAACATCCATGGTCTAGGAGGTGAAGGAACGCCGACAGGCTGCAGCGGCTCGGTGCTCGACCTGACCATTCGGGTAAAGGACGTAGGAGTTCCGTTGCCCCCGGAAGATATTGAAGCTGGATTTCAGGACACCGACGACACCAGGATCGACGTGACCTGGACCGCTCCTGACGGCTTCAGCGAAAACGGGAGCCTGGTGGAATTTCCGGCAGGCTTCGAGGTCGCCGATTACGACTACCGCTACCGGGCGGGGGGAGCAGCGTCCTGGACCGAAGTGACAGACACCGATCTGACAGAGACGACGGTCACCATGGAGGACCTTACGGAAGATTCCTACGAAATTCAGGTGCGGGCCAACAACAGCGAAGGCAGCGGAGCCTGGTCATCCACGGTACGAGCCGAACGGGTTGAACGCACCGTTTCCTTCGGGGCATCGCAGTACACCACCATGGAGGGGGATTCCTCCGGGGTTGAGATTGCGGTGTATCTGGATCCCCGGGCAGGGGCTTTGCCGATCACGGTTCCCATAACTGTGGAAGAGGAAGATGGTGCCGGTCCCGAAGACTATTCAGGCGTACCGTCGAGTATCACCTTCGCACCGGATGACAGCATGCAGACCTTCACCTTGATGGCCATGGAGGACAGCGACCAGGATGAAGGTGCCGAAGAGATCCAGTTGAACTTTGGTGATCTCCCGGCGAATGTGACTCAGGCAACGCCCGCCAGCGCAGAAGTGGTCCTGGAGGAGCCGGATCCAGTGATAGAGAGACTCCGGATAATCTCCACTCCCCAAAGAGGTACCACCTATGGCCGCGGTGAGATCATAAAGATAGAGGTGGTCTTCGACATGCCCGTGGCGGTAACGGGCGAGCCATTTCTTTCATTTGAAATCGACTCGAATGCATTGTGGGAAATAGCCGACTATACATCCGGATCGGGCACGGAGAGGCTGGTCTTTGCGTACTGTGTTTCCCGCCGTGATCGGGATAGAACCGGAATATCGGTCAGACCAAATCAGGTATACCGGAACCAGGGAACCATCACCGGGCTTTCCAGTGGTGCCGCAGCGAACCTCGACCACGCCGCTTTGCCCGACGATCCGAACCACAAAATAAACGGATGCCTCCGTGACGAGTGAGGTTGGAAGGGAAGGGGATGCAGGTGCAGCAGGAATTCATGGGCAGAGAATGGCGGATGGCATTGAGTACTGGCAGCCACCTGGAGATGCGCGAATCCCCTCCTTCTGCGGCTTCTACCTGGCCTCGGCGGCAGCGGCCATCCGCTCCGCCGAGGCCGAGCTTCAGCCGGTGCGGTAGCGTATCCCGGAATCGCGGTCGCGACCGGCGCGAACAGGAGCGCAACAATGAAAAGCCCGGCCACGACCAGGGCGGTGAGCCCGGTCCGGCCTCCCGCCCGCACCCCCGCGGCGCTCTCGATATAGGACGTCGTGGTCGAGGTACCGAGCAAAGCACCCACCATGGTGGCGGAGCTGTCCGCCACGAGGGCCCGGCGCAGCCCGGGAACCCGCCCCGAGTCGTCGGTCAGTCCGGCCTCGTTGAGCACGGCGACCAGGGTGCCGCTGGTGTCGAAAAGGTCCACCATCAGGAAGGCGAACACGATGGCGAGCAGGCCCACCTCCAACGCCCCGGCGATGTCCAGCTGCAGCGCTGACGGGGCCAGCGAAGGGGGTGCCGAGGCGACGGATTCGGGCGCCGGCGACAGCCCCCCGAGCCAACCCGCCGCCGCTGCCGCCAGAATGCAGATCACGACCGCGCCGGGAATCTTCCGGTGCTCGAGCGCGACGATGCCCATGAATCCGAGGGCAGCCAGCGCCACCGTCCACTGAGCCAGGTTGCCCAGGCCGACCAGCGTGGCTTCGTTGGCAACCACCACCCCGGCGTTGCGGAGCCCGATGATGACGAGGAAGAACCCGATCCCCGCGGCGATGGCCATCTTCTGCGAGCGCGGTATGCTGTTGACGACCCACTCGCGCACCGGCAGCACCGACAGGATGAGCATCAGGACCCCGGAACAGAACACCGCTCCGAGCGCGGCCTGCCAGGACAGGCCCAGCGTGCCCACCGCGACCGCGGCGAAGTAGGCGTTCAGCCCCATCCCCGGGGCCAGCGCGATCGGGTAGTTGGCATAAAGGCCCATGACCGCGCAGCCGAAGGCCGCGGCGAGACAGGTCGCTACCAGCACCGCCCCGGTGTCCATCCCCGTGCCCGCCAACACCAGCGGGTTCACGAAGATGATGTACACCATGGTCAGGAACGTGGTGCATCCGGCCAGCACCTCGGTCCGCACGTTCGTGTTCCGCTCTTCCAACCGGAAGCAGCTCATCGGGGCTTCCTTCGCTCCTTTCAGCCTCGGGACTTACAACTCTCTCACCCGCTCCACACCCAGCTCCTCAAGCCTTTGACGCCATCTTCTCCCGGCCGGCATCCCCCTTTCTCATCATCTCCCTGCTATACACGAAGGGCTGGTTCTCGCTCAAAGATGAACCCGAACGTCCTGAACTGCCCGACTTCCAGATCGGATAGCATTGGATATTTTTCCTTCATGCAACAACCATTGCCCGGAACCCCGGAAGATCACCCAGCCCTGGTAGCCGACTGCGAGGTGCTCATCCCATGGCAGGTGCGGCTCACGCCTTCCCCGCATCTCCATTCGATTGCTTCGAAGGACGGGATTGCGCCTCTTCAGTACGAACCGGTCCGGCTGCAATTTTCCTTGATTGGGAGGATTCGAAATGAAACTCGGCGTCATGTCCGACAGCCACGACAACGTCCCGAATATCGAACGGGCTGTCGCGCTCTTCAACGAAACCGGGGTGGATCTGGTGGTCCATGCCGGCGATTTCATCGCCCCCTTCGCCATCGACCCGTTGGCGAATCTGAACTGCCGGGTCGTGGGCGTTTTCGGGAACAACGACGGCGAACGAGTCGGGCTGTCGAAGCGGTTCGAAGCCGTCGGGGAGATCCATCCCAACTTGGCCAGTGTATCCGTCGGCGACAGGAACATCGCCGTCATGCATTACCCGGAGCTCGCCATCCCGATAGCGGAAAGCGGGGGATACGACATCGTCGTGTATGGACACACCCACGACATCGACATCCGCAAGGGTACATCTCTCCTGCTGAATCCGGGGGAAACAGGGGGTTGGACTACAGGAAGATCGACGGTTTCAACCGTGGATCTGGAGACACTCGAAGCAACCATTCACGATCTGTAGAGGAGTGCTGAACCAGCTGCAGCTGATGGCCGCCCTGTAGCTCTACAGGGCCAGCACCTCTTCCCAGAAGCGGCGCTCCACGGGCACTCCCCGGCTCAGGGCTTCGCGCCGCCGCTCGGCGCTGCGCTGCCCTGGGTAGACGACGCGCTCTCCGGGCAGGGAAGCCGCCGAGGCCAGGTCGGCCAGGGATTCCTCCACGGCCTGCTGCACGCGTTCCGGGTCGCCGACCCGCACCAGATCGATGGCCAGGAACAGCTGCGACACCCCCTCTTCCCTCGCCTCCCGCGAGATTTCCGCGGTGGTCCGCCATCCCGAGACCAGCGCCGCCACCAGGTCCAGGCAGAAGCATGTCCTCGACTGCTCATGATGTCTCCGGTTTTTTCGGCCAACTCCTTGATTGCCCTCAACGGCCTCGGGCAAGGTGTCTTCGGCAATCTTCAGGCGACTCAACAGGCTGACAACAGCCTTCGTGCGAGAGCTTGCGATTCATGCCGGTCCTCCTCTGACGCAGGCGCAAAGACGAGCGATGGTCCAGGGCCGCACCCGTCGGGCAACGCACGAACAATCTTCTCAACTGTTTTGCAGTGACCGCCCAGTTCCTCCTCCGCTTGCCTTCCTCGGGTGAATGGGAGGTACTCCGCGTACAGCGGTTCGAGCATCAACCGGGCCAGGCGCATGCCACTGGCGGTCGCCTCTCATCGTCAACTCGGCCTGGGGTCTTCAGCACCCCCCGCAGGTGCCCGGCAACTTGGTGATTTCCGATTGGGCCATACCGCGAGCCCGGGCCGCCCGGCACAAAAAGCATGTAAGTAAAACCAGGAAATACCGCCCCTCTTTATCGCAGCAGGGTCATTTTTCGCACCAGGGCCTTGTCCCCTGCGGCGAGTCGGTAGAGGTAGACGCCGGCGGCCACGGGGCGGCCCTGCTCGTCGCGGCCCTCCCAGTCCACCTGGTGTATCCCGGCTTTCAGGGTGCGGTTGGGTATCAGGGTCTTCACCACCTGCCCGGCGAGGCTGTAGATGACCAGGGAGGCCTCCCCGGTTTCGGTCAGCTGGAAATAGAGGGTCGTACTGGAATTGAAGGGGTTGGGCGCGGCCAGGGCGGCCAGTCCTTTCATCCCGGTCCTTGCCAGCTGCCCGGCCAGGGCCTTGGCCGCGGCCGAGCGGGTGCGGCCGGTGGCCCGCGCCGACCAGCCGCTGGTGCCTTCGGCGTTGCGGGCCCGCACCCGCACCGTGTATCCGGTGTGGGAGGACAGTCCGGTCAGCAGGGTGCCGGTGGCCGAGCCGCCGACCGTCAGCGAGGACCAGATGTTGTAGCTGTCGCAAAAGAAGACCTCGTTGGTCTTGCAGTAGTGCACGTCGTTGCCGCTGAGCGCCGGCCGGCCGCGGTTGTCCGGGGCCGTCCAGCTCACCTCCAGGCGCTCATGGCCCATGTTGTCCGGCGCGCTCACCCTCACCCCGGAGGGCGGCTCCGGCGGCTCGGGCTCGTCGGTCACCGTCACCCTCACCGTTCGCTCCGCCTGCAGCGACCCGTCGCTGACCTCGACGGTCACCTGGTAGGACCTCCCGGCCTCGTAGTCGGGCGCCGTGTCGAAGGTGAGGGTGCGCGTCGTGCCGGTCCCCTCCAGCTGGAAAGCGCTCGCCTCCGTACCCGTCCTCGACCAGGTGATGGCGTCGCCGTCCGGGTCCCTGGCCGTGTACCGGCCCACCGGGCCGCTGCCGTTCTCGGCGAAGGAGACGCTGGTGGGGCCACTGGTGAAATACGGGGCCCGGTTGGGCTGGACCGGGGTCGCCGAGGCGCTGGCCGCCGCACCCGCCCCGGCCGCGTTGCGCGCCCGCACCTCGAAGCGGTAGCGAGTGCCGTTGCTCAGCCCGGTCACCGTCCGGGTCGTATTCGTGCCCACCCCGGTCCAGCCCGACCAGGAGCCGCTGCCGGCCCGGCGCCGGTACTCGTAGCCCGTCAGGGACAGGCCGCCGTCGGAGACCGGCGCCCGCCACGACAGCACCACCTGCCTGTTGCCGGCTTCTGCGGTGAAATCCCTCGGCACCGACGGCACGGTGACCACCGGGGCGGTCTCGCCGCTGGCCGCCGCCTTGTCCGGCCCGTGGGCGTCCGTGTAGCCGACCGTGGCCCGCAACTGCTGCCCCCTGTCCGCCGTCACCGGCGTGTAATGGGACGTGGCCGCAATGGGGTTGCGCGCCGACCGCTCGATAGGCACCCACCCCGAACTCGCGTCCGCCCGCCGCTGCCACTGCCAGGCCACCGCCTCCAGACCGCCGTCGACGTCCACCAGGGTGGCCGTCAGCTCCCGACCCACCTGCGGCGACGCCGTCGACAAGCGCACCGTGCCCTGACGGTCCGGCCTCTGCACCGGATCGGTCTCGCCGCTTTGAGCGCTCTTGCCCGGGCCGTGCCCGTCCGTGTAGGAGACCGTCGCCCGCAGCTGCTGCCCTGCTTCGGACGACGACGGCGTGTAGCGCGACAAATCCGCATGGGGAAAGCGGTCGTCCGGCCGCTCGATGTCCCTCCACGCCGACCCGGGCCCGGACCGGCGCTCCCACCGCCACGATATATCCCTCAGGTACCCGTCCTCGTCCACCAGGGTGGCCGTCAGCTCCCGATCCACCTGCGGCGACGCCGTCGACAAGCGCACCGTGCCCTGACGGTCCGGCCTCTGCACCGGATCGGTCTCGCCGCTGGCCGCCGCCTTGTCCGGACCGTGGGCGTCCGTGTAGCCGACCGTGGCCCGCAACTGCTGCCCCACATCCGCCGTCACCGGCGTGTAATGGGACGTGGCCGCAATGGGGTTGCGCGCCGACCGCTCGATAGGCACCCACCCCGAACTCGCGTCCGCCCGCCGCTGCCACTGCCAGGCCACCGCCTCCAGACCGCCGTCGACGTCCACCAGGGTGGCCGTCAGCTCCCGACCCACCTGCGGCGACGCCGTCGACAAGCGCACCGTGCCCTGACGGTCCGGCCTCTGCACCGGATCGGTCTCGCCGCTTTGAGCGCTCTTGCCCGGGCCGTGCCCGTCCGTGTAGGAGACCGTCGCCCGCAGCTGCTGCCCTGCTTCGGACGACGACGGCGTGTAGCGCGACAAATCCGCATGGGGAAAGCGGTCGTCCGGCCGCTCGATGTCCCTCCACGCCGACCCGGGCCCGGACCGGCGCTCCCACCGCCACGATATATCCCTCAGGTACCCGTCCTCGTCCACCAGGGTGGCCGTCAGCTCCCGATCCACCTGCGGCGACGCCGTCGACAAGCGCACCGTGCCGGGGGTGTCGGCCGGCCTCACCGCCGACGTCGCCGCGCTCTGCGCGCTCTTGTCCGGACCGTGCCCGTCGGTGTAGCCGACCGTGGCCCGCAGCTGCTTGCCCCGGTCGGCGGCCACCGGCGTGTAGCGGGACAGGTCCACAATGGGGTAGCGCGGCGACCGCTCGATAGGCACCCACGCCGAACCCGCGTCGGCCCGCCGCTGCCACTGCCAGGCCACCGCCTCCAGGCCGCCGTCGACGTCCGTCAGGGTGGCCGTCATCCGCTGACCCACCTCCGGCGACGACGTCGACAGTCTCACCGTGCCGGGGTGGTCCGTGTCGTCGACCAGGGTTACCGTCGCGCTCGCCGGCGTGCCCGCCTCGACCCTCTCCGGCAGAGCCCCGAATCCCACAAGCACCGTCTCGTCGTCCTCGTCGTCGTCCTCGGTCGCCGTGACCGTAAACGACTGCGAGGTCGTGCTGCCCGAAAACGACAGCGTGTCTTCCACCCCCGGCCACGTCACCGTGTAGTCCCCCGACGCAGGGTCTCTCGTGATCGGGATCTTCACCAACTGTTCCGCCTCTGCCGACAGCCGCACCGTCAGCGTCGCCGCGGCGCCCCCTTCACTCGCCGAATACGTCGAATCGCCGTAGGTGACCGTCAGCGGCGGCCACGTCACCGCGTCGGTGGCCGCGCTCTGGGCGCTGCCCGGGCCGTGGGCGTCGGTGTAGCTCACCGTGGCCCGCAGTTGCTTGCCGGCATCGGCGGCCACCGGCGTGTAGCGGGACGTGGCCGCAATGGGGTAGCGCGCCGACCGTTCGATAGGCACCCACCCCGAACCCGCGTCGGCCCGCCGCTGCCACTGCCAGCTAGTGTCCGCCACGCTCCCGTCGACGTCCACCAGGGTGGCCGTCATCCGCTGACCCACCTGCGGCGTCGTCGTCGACAAGCTCACCACGGGCGTGACCACGTCGTCGTCAAACAGGGTCACCGTGGCGCTGGCCGGCGTGCCCGCGCTCACCTCCTCCGGCAGATCCCCGAACCCCAGAAGCACCGTCTCGTCGACCGTGTCGTCATCCTGATCCGCCGTGATCGTGAACGTCGCTTCGTCCGCCTCCGGTGCGAACGACAGCGCTCCGTCCGTCAGCCCGGCCACCGTGAAGTCGCCCGACGGGGGATTGACCGTGATCGGGATGCTCAGCGCCTCCGACGCCGACGGCGACAGCCGCACCGTCACCGTCGCCGCCTCGCCCCCTTCCTGCGCCGAGTAGGACGACGCTCCGTAGGTGACCGTCAGCGGCGGCGGGGGAGGTGGAGGAGGAGGGGACTCCGCCGCCGCGGGCGTGGCCGTGGCCTGGGCGGCAGGACCCCACCCTTGACCGTTCCTCGCCCGCACCTCGAACGTGTGCGCCTCCCCGTTGGTCAGGCCCTCCACCTGCTGACGACGGGCCGAGCCGTCCCCGGGCACCCGCACCCATTTCCGCGCCTCCAGACGACGGTATTGATACCTGTCGATAGTCTGCCCGTTGACGCAGCCCGCCTCCCAGGTCAGCGTCACCTGCCCGTCGCCGGGCGCCGCCTTCAGGTTGGCGGGGGCGCACGGGGGGCCCGGTCCCACCGCCCTCG
Source organism: Candidatus Latescibacterota bacterium (assembly GCA_965223905.1). Taxonomy (GTDB): domain Bacteria; phylum Latescibacterota; class UBA2968; order UBA8231; family UBA8231; genus CBDCXV01. The sequence goes on along the minus strand of CBDCXV010000002.1, from coordinate 612,964 downwards.
ACGTCGTCGCGCTTACTCGGTGCCGGCCGGAATCGTCGGTATAGTCGTCGGTATAAGTGACTTCAACCCACAACCACTGATGGAGATCGCTCACCTGGGGCGTATACTGACGCGTGCGGGCGATCACTCCTATTTTCGATTCACCGGAGCGCGACCCGGGGACCGGCGCCGCCAGCGAATCGCCGTCATCGGACCGAGACCACCTCTGCCGGCGCCAGCGCCAGCGCGCCTCTGCCAGCGCCGGGTTGTCCGGGTCGATGAGCGTCGGCGTCAGCTCCTGACCCACCCGCGGCTGAGTCGTGCTCCACTCCACCCGGCCCGGCGTGTCCGGCCTCGCCGGCGTCGCCGTGTCGCTCGCGGAGGCCCCCTCGCCCGCCCCGTTGACGGCGCGCACCTCGAAGCTGTACTCCGTGCCGTTGGTCAGGTCGCGCACCGTGTGGCGCGTCACCGCCAGCGTCTCCGACATCCAGTTCGCGCCCCCGTCGGCGCTGTGCCGAACCACATACCCCGTCAGCGCCGAGCCGTTGTCGGTGAGCGGCGGATCCCACCTCAGATCCACCCGGGCGTTCCCCGCAGCCGCCTCCAGGTTCCGAGGCGCCGAGGGAACATCCACCACCGGCGCCGTCGCCGCGCTCTGCGCGCTCTTGCGGTCGTTCGCGTCTTCGCTTTCCCCGTCTACGTAGGTCACCTGCGCCGACAGGGTCAGCCCGATATGCTCACTCGTGACCAGCAGGGAAGAAGCCGTCGAGGCTCCCGGCCCCGGCGGGTGCGTACTGCGAGTGCCCGGGGGCAAGGCCTGCCACCGCCAATCCACATCCTCCACGCCCTTGTCCGGGTCGGTGAGCTCCGCCGTCAGCCTGTCCCCCACCTTGGGCTCGGTCGACGACAGCTCCACACGGCCCGGCTCGTCCACGTTGGTCACCGTCACTTCCACCCGTTTTAGAAAGGTGGGAGGCGGCTCCACTCGCACTCCTTCCCCCCCACCCTCAGAACTTGGAGCCGCACGCAGCCATACGGCGTAGAGGTTGCCCCGATCGGCAGTGGCCGGCGCCTCAAAGTCCGGCGCGTCCTGGAAGCTCAACCCGCCCTGATTATCAAGCTCGAAGACCCCGCTGTCGTCGATATCGGACAGCCCCAAGCCGTAGAGGACCTCGGACAGGTCCAGGTCCGAAGGGGCGCTGAATCGGTAGGTCGCCAACCGGTCCTCAGAGTTCTCGGCGGACGAGAGGGCGGTAGGCCCCAGGATCGGATGCTGCGGCGTGACCGTGACCTCCGCCACCGTGCTGTAGCCCACTGCGTTCTTGGCCCGCATCTGGAAGGTGTACGCGGTTTCGTTGAGCAGGTTCCGGATGATCTGCTCGCGCGGCGGTTCAGCGGTCCAATCCGGGTTCCACGTATTGCCCCCGTCGGCGCTGTAGCGCAACTCGTGCCGCTCGATAGCCGAGCCGTTATCGGATCCGGGGGTCCAGCTCAGGGTCACCATCTCGTGACCCGGAATCACCGTCAACTCGGGCGGGTCCGGCGGTCCGGCCGGCAGCGTCACCTCCACGGCCTCGGATGCGGCGGTGCCGCTCAAATTGACCGCCTGCACTTTGAACTGGTAGGTCACTCCCCGGAGTAGGTTCTCGGCGGTGTACGAGGTCGTCGACCAATCACTCGGGTCGATCCTGAGCCATTCTCCCCAATCCGCGAGCCCCTGTTTCGTCTGGTACTCCCAGTGCGTGATGGAGGGGTCAACCGACTTGGTCCAACTCAGCGTCGCTGCGTTGTTGCCCGGTTGTACCGTCAGGCCAGTAGGCCAGGGGGGGGGCGCTGCGTATCGCTGATTCTTGTATGGCTGAGTGAAACCGAACCACCCTCCATCACACGTATTCCAGTCCAAGCGGGAGGATCCCAGAAAAAGACAGTGTCCCTGGACGCAAAACGAATTGAGTCTGTAAAAGTCCCTTCAGCAATCAGGGTGCCATACACGAAAATTTCGGCCCGTCGATCATCGGCACCATGTACAGAAAATTGGTGGCGATCGGTTACCGGTTCAAATTCGATCAGACTGCCCTCCACTACGGTGAGGGTGTCATTCGGAAAAATGACGATGTCCCCGGTCAAGGAAAGAGTGTCCCCGCGAGACAGTCGAAAAGTCTCGGGGAGAGGACTGCGTGACCCGGGGGAGTCCCGGTTCGGATTATATCGATAACCCCAAGTCTCATGGCCGAGGATTGCCCAGTGGTGATAATCTTCGTAGGGTATGTCACTATGCCGAATGGTACGGCGAAAACCTTCGAATCCAAGAACGTCTCCACCAGTCTGAGATGGACTGAAGAATTTGAGCTTTTTCCAACCTTTATGGTACGGACCGGGAGGGCTGTCATTACCTTGTTGACCCACAAGTGAATTCGCCAATGAACCAATAATCGGAGTTGAAACGGGATAGGAGTCAGGCGAATCAACACGGTGAGTCCCCCACCTGACATCTGCTCCCAGCCAACTCATACTCTTAGGAAGATCCATATTGTTAGTTGTGTTAGTCGTATCCGGTTCAGAAAGTAACACCAAATCATACCTCTCCCATAGGTCATCACGAAAATCATCGGCTTGAGTGCTTAATATTAGACCAGTATGGGTCATATTCTCCCAACGTTCATTTGTAGAGGCTTTTTCATAGACAAGAAAATCGCCGCCAGTAGGGTATGCGGCATGTGATCCGGCCCCCACGTATATTACAGGATGTGTACCCTGACTTAATTTGATCTCTTCCCGCGGATTAAACACATAATTGGTTGTTATGTCAGGTTTTGAGCTAAAGTTATTATAATAAGACAAATGTGCCTTGTGAAACAAATACTCCACCCCTATGATCTCCGCAGTAGTGCTATCCCTCGAATTCACCACAACATGAACTCGCTGCCAGTCGCCCTCATGCCTGTTCCACCAGTGATTGAAAGGGTAAAAGTAAAAAAATTGGATTACTGTAATGGAGTCAGTATAGGTTGTGTGGGTTGTCTTGTATATATGCACGTAGGATGTATTGGGGAAGTTTTCGTTCTCGCCTGCGTGAGGTCCGCTGCCAAAGTACGTGTCATTCCATCCGGGGGTGATGAGGGAATCTGGTCCATCCGAAAAAGGATTCGGTACCTTTTTGCCTTCTGGTTTTACACCGGGATAATCAAAGTAAGGAGCTACTTTGTAAAAGCCGTTTTCAAAACCACGGGGAGCACCGATGTACTCGAAAAGTCTTAGAAAAGCAAATTGGTTATTTGGGAAATCGATTCTAGTAAAATTTTCATCCGGCGCAGCACTTTGTATGTCACTATCGGTTGGACGTTCACCAGGGACAGAAGCAGTAGGAAATTCTTTAACATTGGGATACGTCAGAGTGAGAACCCAACCATCAAATCCAACAACAGTCGCGTCGGTTGGATGGCTTTGCAATTCATCCGGTTGATGATAATGTTCGTACACTCTGAACCGTAAAGAATCGGCTGAGTGCGCACCCACAATTTCCACCGGTTCCGGTTTGGTTACGCGAACATTTCCATATTCACCGCTGGTCTCTTTCGTAAGGATAAGTATGGGGGAAAACTTGCGGGCCAATGCCAAATCGCCGGCCGGATCCGCGTACGCATCCTCAATAAAAAATGAGGCAAGTAACGCAACTACAACAATCCTATGTTTCATAGTTTGTCGCCCTCTTTATTAGTGGTGTCCAGTCGACCCTTCAGAATCGCAGAATGGAAACCGCGGAAACGTGGCCTCGAAGGTCAGGCTTCAAGCCAATTGAGAAACGGGGGGTTTCGGGAATATTACGGAATCGTTCCGACGCAATCGTCGAGAAAACAACAGGACCCATCAATAAAGGCCATCCTCCATAATCTTCATAATTGGTGGAGCTCATCATTAAGCCCACCACTGACCCCACTACTGCTCCCCCTAGACTGCCCCCAAGTGAAGCGATGAATTGATCATGTGGATCCCACATGCTCACTCCTACCGGTACTCCCACAACATAGCCTATGTACATGAAAGAGAGGAGGCCCAAGGCGCAAGAAGTCGGACCAAAAGTATTTTCACTGTCGTACCCAGAGCAATCCTCAGTAGTCACAAAAACGAAGCCCCCAACGATGGCGAACCCGATTCCCGATAGAGTCCCGGCAGCCAGCTTACTGGCAATTCTCCCGCTGGCTCTCATTTCTTCTGCTTGTCCAGAAAATCTTTCCGGCATTCCTGTGACGCCGCTAACGACATTGGCAATATCTATCTGCGTACTGTCTCTGACCGCCAACCTCATGGAAGCCAAATAACTGTTCACAGAATGGACGCCTGCTTCCGTCTGCATGATCCCCCCGGTCGTTGATCGCCAAAAAAACAATCTAGCCTCATTGGTCATCCGTGCGGGTGCCACTGCCAAATCGCTGGCCGGATCCGCATACCCATACCTAATCGTCAGCAATGTGAACAACGCAACTACAGCCATTTTATCCTTCGTCATTTTGTTTCATCCTTATCCAAATGCTGATTGTCCGACTGCGACCCAGCCATCTCCGCATTCTGCTTGGGCGTTCTCTAGACGCATCGTCAGAATCGCAGCGTGGCGGCGGCTGACAAATGCCCTATGGGACTTGGCTTCAGACCGACAGAGAAACGGGTTTCAGGGGGATCGCGGGACCATTCGGACAGGACTGTTGCTAAACCGATGGGGCCCAAAATAATGCAACTACTGCCAAGGTAACCTACATAGGGATTTTCAGCTATGGGTTTCAGCCCGTATACTAATCCAATACTTGCCCCAAGTCCTACAGCGCTTCCTATCAGTGAGTATTTGAAGCTGTCGTGCGTATCCACCACGCTCACTCCGGCTCCTACTCCTACAGTATAGCCTATGGGCAAACCGCCGTATATGGCTGGCACGAATACACACAGACCACCAAACTCACGGTCACTATCATTCCCCGAACAACCAATACCCGCAAATCCAAGCAAAAGGCCTATGCCGAACCCGCCGGCGCCCCCCGCGGCCCCACCTAGTAATCCGAGGCCCAACTTGGCAGCTATCCGCCTGTCCTCCGTCGTCGGCTTCCATTTCTCCGGTTCCAATCTCAGATGAACCGTATCCGGCGGCGCTATGAGCCTGCGAACGGCGGGGCCGAGCTCTGCCTGAGTACTGTCTTCGTCCGCTGGTCCCGGCGCTGGTGGTGTAACGGCCGCTGAATCGACGATCACTTGGGCCTGCATACTATTTTTGTCCGTAATTTCCAGGGAAAACGATTCGGCCTCACCGGCCAACTGTTTGGTCGTACGCATATTGGCTCGCTCCACCACCCTCCGGGAAGGCGCTCCTACTATGACCAACCTTTGAATTCCATCTACAGAAATCGGCTTCGTTCGCCGATCTCTCCCCAAGGCCAGGATCAACGACTCGAACGTAGCTCCGACCGTCGCCAAGTTATCCCACTTTCCCGAGACCGGATGCCCTTTTCTCTGCTCATGGATAATCACGGAAAACGCACCCACCTCCACCGTGTTGCTGTCGATCTCCCCAGCTTCCAGGATCACTCTTTCCTGTGAAGTCTCGGCTGAATCCGCGTACGAAAAGTTCACCATTGCGAGAAGCGAAATAACTGTGAGAAGGATTCGAAAGGCTGTTTTCATCTGCATCTCCCTTGCTCCGGGTAGGGTAGCCACCACTGCCACTTGCTTCCGTTTACGCCGCCGTCCGGGTCGGGGCCAGCGTGTCGTCGACCCCGGCCACGTCACCGCGTAGTCGCCTTCCTCGTCTCCGAATCCGGGGTCACCGAAATCGGGATCTTCAGCGCCCGGTCCGTCTCCGGCGATACCGATACCGTCACCGATACCGCATCCTCCCCTTCCCCCGCACGGTACGACTCGGCCCCGTACGTCACCGTCAGGGGCTGCGGTACGTCCTCCAGCGTCACCACCGCCTGCGCGGTCGCACCGGCGCCCACCTGCGCCGGCAGCGTGCCGAAACCCAGCGTCACCTCTTCGTCGTCCCAGTCGTCATCCTGATCCGCCGTGACCGTAAACGTTTGCCGCTCCGCGCCCGAAGAAAACGACAGCGCTCCGTCCGTCAGCCCGGCCACCGTGAAGTCGCCCGACGGGGGATTGACCGTGATCGGGATGCTCAGCGCTTCCGACGCCGACGGCGACAGCCGCACCGTCACCGTCGCCGCCTCCCCCCCTTCACTCGCCTGATACGCGGCCGCCGCGAAAGACACCGTGCGCTCCGCCGCCGCGGGCGTGGCCGTGGCCTGGGCGGCAGGACCCCACCCTTGACCGTTCCTCGCCCGCACCTCGAACGTGTGCGCCTCCCCGTTGGTCAGGCCCTCCACCTGCTGACGACGGGCCGAGCCGTCCCCGGGCACCCGCACCCATTTCACCGCCTCCGGACGCCGGTATTGATACCTGTCGATGGTCCCCCCGTTGTTGCAGCCCGCCTCCCAGGTCAACGTCACCTGCCCGTCCCCGGGCTTAGCCTTCAGGTTGGCGGGGGCGCACGGGGGGCCCGGTCCCACCGCCCTCGACGTCGTCGCGCTTACTCGGTGCCGGCCGGAATCGTCGGTATAGTCGTCGGTATAAGTGACTTCAACCCACAACCACTGATGGAGATCGCTCACCTGGGGCCTATACTGACGCGTGCGGGCGATCACTCCTAGTTTCGATTCACCGGAGCGCGACCCGGGGACCGGCGCCGCCAGCGAATCGCCGTCATCGGACCGAGGCCACCTCTGCCGGCGCCAGCGCCAGCGCGCCTCTGCCAGCGCCGGGTTGTCCGGGTCGATGAGCGTCGGCGTCAGCTCCTGACCCACCCGCGGCTGAGTCGTGCTCCACTCCACCCGGCCGCGCGTGTCCGGCCTCGCCGGCGTCGCCGTGTCGCTCGCGGAGGCCCCCTCGCCCGCCCCGTTGACGGCGCGCACCTCGAAGCTGTACTCCGTGCCGTTGGTCAGGCCCATCGGCGTGTGGCTCGTCGTCGACCCATCGCTGCCCGGAACCGGCCCCCAGTCCGGAGACCACGTGCCGCCCCCGTCGCTGCTCTGCCGATACTCATACCCCGTCAGCGCCGAGCCCCCATCCGACAACGGCGCCACCCAGGAAAGCGTCACCTGACCATTCCCCGCCGCCGCTCGCAGGATGCGAACCGGGCCCGGCTCGTCCACCACCGGGGCGCTCTCCGCGCTCTCCGCGCTCTTGCCCTCGTCATGCACGTCGGTATAGCCGACCGTCGCCCGCAGTTCATACCCTACATCCCCCGGTTTCGGCGTATACCCCTCCCCTTGATGGAATTCCTCGGACCGGGCCCCGCTCGAAGAGATGTTTTCCCACCTCTTCGTACCGCTCAACCGGCGCTGCCACTGCCACTGGAGATCGGTCACGCCCCCATCCGGTTCATCGAGCGCGCTCCCCAACGGATGACCCACCACTGGCGTAGTCGTGGACAAGGTCACCGTGCCGTCCTCGTCCACGTCCGTCACCGTTATCGTAAAGATGCGGCTTACGAAGATGCCATCGACCTCGGCAATTACCTTCACGGAGTAGACGTTTCGGGCCGCCAAATCCAACAACGGATCGACGACCGATGTGGGCTTCTCGTAATTGGGCGGCTCCTTGAACTCCAGCACGCCGCCCGTCGAGATCGTGAACTCGGCCTCGTCCTGCTGTTCGGTTCCCCGGTCCAGGTCCAGGGACCAGGTCACGTTTTCGGTAACCGCGTTGCCATCTGCGTCATTCACGACGGCCGTCCCCACGGGCTGGGTATCCTTTTCGGCAAACTCGACGTCCATGGGCGAGACCAAGGGTCCCTTCGTTTTGAGAGTTTTTTCGGAGCTTTTCTCCCGACGGGTGCTGCCGCTTTCTCCGTCCGTGTAGGAAGCGGTCGCCTTGAGCCGGAACCCGACATCTTCGCCTGTGGGCTCATACGTTGCGGAGGTAGCTCCAGCGGAGGTAGCCCCATCGATGAGTTCGTCCTCGGGGTATGAGAGGGAGTGGCCACCTCCTTCCACCTCCTTCCATACTTCCCTTTTCCACTGCCACGTGACCGATTCGGTATCGACAATGTCCGGATCCGTCAGGGTCGCCGTAATCGGCTGGCCCGCTCGAGCATCCTCGGTCGACAGCGTAACGGAACCTTCCTCCTCCAGGTTTTCGATCGTTACGGAGACGTTCTTCGTGTAATCGGTCCCCCCGACCGTGGCCTGGATGACGATGTTGTGCGTCCGGTCCGCGCTCGCATACCGCGAGTGCTCGAAGTCGGGCGGATCCCTGAAGTGAAGATCCCGGGAGCCGCCCGATCCCTTCAGCTGGAACAGCTCGTGGTCCGTGCCGTTCTCCTCGGAGCTTTTCAGCATCCAGTTCGTACCCGCGGCCAGCTCGTACAGGTCCAGAGACACGTCCCAGTCGGGGTCCGGCAGGATCACCTCCTTGGTGTCAATCGATTCTTTTCCCACGAACATGACCCGGTCAGGAGTGCCTTCCACCCGGGCCCGCTCGCCTCTTTTCTTGCTGTACTCGGTGCCGTCCGGATTCTCGTAGTCGCTGCCCGTGGCGAAAACTTCAAACTCATAGGTTCGTTCGTTTTCCAGGTTTCTGACCACGTACAACCCGGTGTCCGCAGCCAGATTCTCGATGTCGGTCCATTCGGGTCTGCGGGGCCCCCGTTCGACGATGGAACCCGGGGGCTTCAAGCGGTACCGGACGGTCCAGGAAGAAATACCGGCAAAATCGCTGTTCGCCGGGGGATCCCACATGAGCTCCACCAGCCGCCCGCCGGACAGGGCTTCCAGGTTTTGCGGGGCCATCGGAGCGAAAAGGACGTCGAAGCTCATGGAGCCGGCCGGAGATTCGTTGCTTCGGATGTTTTCGATATAGATGCCGGAAAAGACGTTTTGGGGCTTTCCGTACCCCGCAAGCAGGGTATCGCCCGAACCCAGTTCCGGATCGAATCCGACCTCGCCACTAAAAATCTCCCGGAACTTTTCCGTGGGTTTTGTCCACGTCTCGTAGCCGTTGCTCGACGGGTTGGAATCCGGCGTGAACTTCCTTTTGCCCGCAGTGCCGTCCCACAGGTCGCCCGCGTCGCCGTTGTCGCCTCCAAACTCCTGGGGGTCAAATCGTTCGTCCGGCACGTGGTGCCGTCTGTCCATACCATCCAGCCCGGTTTCCGAGTCCGCCGCACCGGTGGTCGAATGGCCCAGGCTCAGCCCGTCGGCGCATTCCAAGTCGACACGCTTGCGCTCCTCCCATTCGTTGGCATCGTTGCCGATGCCCGTATTTTCGTCCACGTGCCATATGAACAGTCCGCTTTTCGGATCGTGTTCGGCATACGGACTGCCCACGGAGTTGTCGTCATCTGCGTCGTAGGTGTTCTGGCGGTTTTCGAACAGGAAATACTGATCGGTCCCGGAGATCGGGATCTTGTACGCCTCGCTTTCTTCGGATATGTCCTTGACGGTGACCGTGGAGTTCCCCTGGATGACATTCTCGTCCAGCCAGCCGACCTCCAGTCGAGACCATGCGGTCATGGGATGCGGGGCCGGAAAATGAAAGAACGTGGTCTCGGTCGACTCGTCCTCGTTTTGCACCTCCTGGTCTACCACCTGCCACCCGCGGGCACCGCCGGCCATCAGGCCCCAGAACCCCAGACCGGCGCTGTGAAGATACAGGTCGTGTTCTTCCTGGGCGTGGAGCCGAGCCTCTGACAGGTCGTCTATGTCGTCCTCTTTCAGCCGATCGGCTCTCAGGTCGGCACGCTCCCGGAGTCGGGGTTGACGGTGGCTGCGATCGAACAATTCCGGCAGGCCCATGAAATGACCGTACTCATGAGCCATGAACCCCACCATGCGGTCGAACTTTTCCAGCGTAATGATCAGCACCTTCCGGTATTCCGCCGACTGCCCGGGAACATCGAAAGGGTAGCTCAAGATGACGGTTCCATTGGCGCATTTCTTAAAATCCTTCGGAATCACCACGCCAAGCGCATCGTAGTCCTCAAAGGGAATCCTGTCATCTCCGCCGTGTTCATTATAGGCTGCGGCAAGGACTTCACGTGCAAAAGTTTTCATAGGACCTACGCCACCAGGGCAATCGTCTGGTCCGTTGTTGTAAGCGGCAAATTCCGTTCCCGTCGTTGACTGATGCCACGTTGTCATGAGGTCATCGGGGGTGCCCGTGATCGTGAGATCGTTTCCGGACATTTCCCGCATGTAGTGGGAAAGGCTGCCCGGCATGCCGATGTCGAAAAAATCAGACGGCGAATACATCGGGACATCATCAGAATCGCCTGCCGAGCCAGAGATGTTGCTTCCGGACAGAGAAATTGGCCCGGTCGTATCACCCTGGTACGTTCCAAACAGAAGCAACAGGCTTATGTCGTCCTGGGTGAAATCAATCGACCCGGCAGCCGCCTTTGCGGCAGCCGCCTGCTCATCGGTTTCGTCGAGTGCGAATCCGCACACGAATGCCAGAGCGGATACAGGCATCAGGGCAAGCAACACGGGCAACAGCCGGATCATCAGATCCCTTTCTTCGGGAGGGGCGGGTTCAACGATTCCGAAACAGGTCCTTGAGGGATCCCCAGCTGCGGGCAACAACCGCGGAATCATCCTCGGATCCGTCGTCTTCGGGTAGGCTAGGTGGATCCTGGAATCCGTAAACCCAACCATAGAACCCAGGGGTCTCGGGTTCCAGCAGAAAAGCGGACAGGGCCCAATTTTCGAAGCGAGTCAATCCGGGCCTATGGTCGACGCTGTACCAGACTTCGGGGCCCGGGCCTTTCGAGCGGTCGAGATCCCAATACTCCCATGCGAGACCGATGATCTGGCCTTCTTCCAGGTCGAACTCCACCGCCGATTGCACTTCGCCAGACTCCCCATAGACCAATTCTTCCCACAGGGTCCAGCTCGATTCGATGTACAGCCAATCCTCGTACACCGTCGCTTCCGGGAATGTACCAGGCCACATTTTGTCGATGGACGAGAAAGCCTTTTCTACATAGGGAGGCTCGTCGTGCCAGGTATTTCGAAGCGGAGCCAAATAAATCGAGTCCGGTCTCACGCCCATGAAATGGGCTTGGGTCGCGCTACCCTCGGGGTTCAAACCTGCCTTGAGGAGGAAGATGTCGCCATCTAGGTCGCTGGACTGATACACATGGTCGTCATACCGAAATTCCAGCAGATATATCCTGTTGGTGTAGTCGTCCCAGAGGACGAGAATTTCGGAATACAGAGAATTGGGGTCGGGGGCTTCCCCTTCTTCATTTCGAAGCTCCGTAGACGAAATCCAATGGCCAAATTCGAACAAAGGAACAATGGCCAAATCGTCGATGACGCCGTCGACCAGAATTTCATCTGCACCCCACGGCCACTGAAACGCCGGATAGACCGTGTTATTCAGTTCGTGGCCGCCAGCGGGCCAGGTCAACAGCAGGACGAGCGCAAAAATGCGGCGGTTCATGGCTGCGGCTCCTTTCGCATGAAAGTATGATCGGGAGGGGTGTTGCTTAGCGATTTAAAAACAAATCCTTGACGAATCCCCAGGAGCGGCTTGCAGTGGCAGAAACCGTAGCTGCACCGGGGGGCTGGCCGGAATCGTCTGGTTCGTCCTCGTAGTCCGTGAATCCGGTAGGTCGACAGGGTGCATTAGCCGATTTTGTAACCCCTAGTTTCCCCTCGACAAGCAAAAAAAATCAGGCTCCCCGCTTCACGGATTAAAGTTTAATTCTAACTGATTTCCCCAAAAAGGCAAGGTGTAATTTGCGATAAGTGTAATTTGGGATAGTTTAACAATGCCTATGACATAGTTAAACTATCCCTGGCTTCTGGGGGTTTGACAAATTATATTTGCCCATAGATGTTGCGTCGGCCGGGGGACTTGCCCTCTCTCCCGGTTTCCCCCCAGAGACCGGCTTGCCCCCCCCACGCGAAAATGTGCGATCACATAGCCGCAATTTACCCAAGCCCTTCCGGAAGTTTCGCTGCCGTGCTGCTCCTGCCCCCACTCGAAAGCCTGCGCTTCTTCGAGGCCGCCGCCCGCCACCAGAACTTGGCCCGCGCCGGGGCCGAACTCGGCGTCACCCCGCTATAACTGCACTTTGAATTTGCCAAAATATATTATGCTTTTGCACAAATTATATTTTCTCTCAGCGCATTCTCGCCGAGGTCCACGGCGTCTCCGAACGCCAGCGCCGCTGGCCCCGCCGCGTGCGCATCGTCTCGGTCGAGGCGGTCGCCGGGGGCAAGCCGCTGAAAAAGCGCTTGAAATCCTCCATCGTTAGCTGGACGGCACCGGGATCAGGCGACCGTCCCTGAAACGCGTGTAGAGGTGCGGCAGGTCGTCGTACTTGAACTGGTCCACCGCGTCGTTCACCGCAGTATTGCCGGCATGTCTAGGGGTAGTATCCCCAAAGTGACCAAGACTACGTCCCAGGGTGCATTACTTGCCCAGATGGGTTGCAGGCGCCCTGGTTAAGCCGGCCATGAAACCCGGATGTGCCGGCCGGAACCCCCCGGCCGACCGTCCCTGAAAAATCTGGGATACCTGCCGCCCAAGAAGATAGCAACCAGCCGGGAGCCAGTCTGTGGGCGAATGTCTGATATTGGCCTTCCGAAATGCTGCTTTTTGTCTTTCGAAATGATCAGGGGCCATTTCGACGGCGGTGCGGCCGTCCCCGGCCACGCCGACGACTTTTATATCGTCTTCACGACCGAGCAATACCCGCAACCCTTCCTGCATGACCGAATGATCGGCTACCAGTAAAACGCGCGCTGTCATGAAAAAAGGCTCATCGGGAATTACTGTGGGTAGCCCCTACATGTTGTGGGCGTGGATAGAGGTCGAGTCCGCCGCAATGGAAGTAGATGGCGGTTTGGAAGTGGGCGCGGTTGCGATAGCCGCGGGCCATGCGCTTGACCTTCTCCACTTGGGCGTTCAGGGACTCGTTGAGGGCGTTGGTGATCCGGTGTCGCAGGTAGGTCAGGATGTTGTCGAGCCGCCGCTTCAGGGTGCGGGCCACCGCGATCACGGGCGGCAGCCGGCTATGGGTGGCCCAGAAATACCAGCGTCGGAAGAAGCGACGAGCCCAGCCCTCGCGGCGGTAGGTCCACAGTTGCCGCAAGTTCTCCTTGAGGGCCCAGGCGCGGCTGACCTGCAGGTCCATGCGACGCAGCTCCTCGAATCGGGGCAGCAGGGCCTCGGGGATGTGGTCGGGGTGGTAGAGCCAGAGATACTTGGTCCCCTTGAGCACCTCGTCGTGCTGGGCCCGCAGCTTCTTGTGCTCCTGGCGGCGCACCCGGTCGACGGCCTCGTTCATCAGACGCAGGACATGGAACTTGTCGAACACGATCTTGTCCTGGGCGTCGGGCACCCAGGCTCGCACGGCCGCGATGTAGGGGTCGTGCATGTCCACACAGATGGCCTCGATCCGCTCCAGCTCCTCCTCGTCGAAGGGGAGGAAATACTCCTCCAGGCTCTCCCAGCGGCGGCCCTCGGCCACGTATTCCACGCTCTTGGTCTCCAGGTCACAGACCAGGGTCATGTACTGATGACGTTTGGCGAAGGCCTTCTCGTCGACGCCGAGATGGGCCGGCACCTTCCACGCCTTGCGGCGCTGGCCCCGGCGGACGGCGCGGCCCAGGACCCCCCAACAGCGGTCCCAGCTGAGCCCGGTGAGACGGCTCACCGCCTGCAGGCTGGCCTCCTTGGCCAAGTCGATGACGTGGGCCTCCAGGGCCCGGGTCAGATTCGAGCCGGGCTCGGCCCACTCCGAGGCGATGGACAGCACGCCGTGGACCTTGCACTGCACCCGGGGCAGGCGGGTATGGACGTAGGTGGGCACGTCGCACGTGTCCAGGTGCCGCCATTCCCGCTCGGGGCAGTGGTCGTAGACGGGACACCAGGCGTCGCACCGAGGGCAGCGCAGCTTGATCCCGCGCTCATGATCCACGTAGACGTCGACTCGCTCCTGGTCCGGAAACCGCACCTCGATGACGATCCAGGGCCGCTCGATTCGCAACAGACGGGCATAGAACTGCTTGAGGTCTTCCACGACGGCACTCCCCGATGAGGGTGGGACAGGGACGGCAGCCCTATGATACCACTACATCTTGGGGGGGCCCACTCTCAAACCGGATGAGCCTGAAAAAATCACTTTTCGATTCCTGAATTGGCCAAGTTGTATTTAAAGTCATACACTGGAACATCCTGCCCGTCCCATCGAAAAACCAGAAACCCTTCGTCCCAATTCGGGCAAGGGCGGCCACGCATAATCCGCGTCACTAAAGACATAGTACTCGAAGCCATCGATCATTTCAGTATGAGTGATTTCAATGGTCAACATCCTTTCTACATGGGTCAGGGATTCCGGCGGAACGGGATTGTCCCGTCCATGCGGATAACCCGGTATCTCGAAGGCCTTCAGGTATTCCGACTCGGTACCGGGATACGTGTCATTCGCATAGTGATGCTCGTACGTCCAGCGATTACCCACCGCCAATGGGACGTAGTCGTGCGGATCGAGTTCTAACCGGAGAGAATCGGGCTCATCGATTTCATGGACGGCCACAACGGCTGAATAGCTAACCAAAAAAACGAGCATGAACATTGGCAATCTCATCCCACGACATTTCATCGAGTAATCTCCTATGGGTACCGTGGCGAGCATCTGAATTTCACGTCCCAAGTTATGGACTACTCTACTGATATCATCGCACACAAGATGACCCTCTGGTTGCCAAAACAAGCGCCCAGACACCGCCACCGCTTACGTGATTCGGGCCCTTTTGCATGAGCGCGGGGAAAGTGCACGAGCACAGGGCGCCTTCGCCGCTGCCAAAACCCACTCCATCATTCGCTACACACAGCGCCCTAAGTGTAATTGCGCCTAACTGCGCAGGGTTTCGCTTGGCCCGAACAAGAAACCCCGCCAATATGCCCTTGTCAATACCAATACCTAAATTTGTTTTGGAGCAAAAATATCCCCCCTTGCCCCCTTTATCTCTGCTATGGGCGCCCACCTCTCCTATCCGTAGATCACCGGGTTCGGGCGCGCTGTACCCTCCCTGCTTGTTAAGATCCGGTTTGCAAATTCTGTGCCATTTTGTTTGAAAACAGACTAACATACGGTATATGCGGGAGTTATATCGTATGTGGGTTTCCTGGCAAGATTTCGGGAAGTGTTTCAAAATGCGACACGCCCATCCCGCCCGACGACCGAATGCCCTGTTGCGGGGAGACTTCAACTGTAAGTTTTTGAACAAGTTACAGGGAATATTCGGAGAGGGGACGGGGAATGTGTCGCATTTTTCAACGAATGTCCCATTTTGCGACAGTCCTCACGCATTGGGGATCACCGCATCGAGGCGCCAAAGCCCCTTTGAAGGCGGACCGTCTTCGTCCGTGAGCCGGTTCCAGATTCCCGAACCCGACTTCCGGAGAAAAGACCTTTCCGATGAGAATCGTCGCTGACCCCGGGGCCGATTACCGGGCCCTGGTCGGGAACGCCTATGACCGGTGCGCGCTGGGGTACGCGAGGCAGTGGTCCCCCACTCCCGGACGGGTGCATTAGCCGATTGTGTAAGTAAACCCGGTGATCACTGGGTGACTGCCCTCAAACACAAACCTCTTGAAGGTCGTGCACCGGTTTAGTACCGTGATCAGGCGCATCATTCCCTCCACAGGTTGGGATCGGTCTTGGTGGACTGTCCCAACATACCGGGGGATGATGCGCCTGTGCTACCTGGCCTCCTCCATCCCCATCGTCAAGGCCTCCCCTCCTCAACCCACAGATTCTCCAGAGGAGCCTCATTTTTCCTCCTTCATGCAGGAGTGAGTCATCGTCCAAAATCGCAGCGTGGAAACGGCCGACATACCTCCCCGCGGTCCGGGGTCAGACCGACGGAGAAGCGGGCCTCTTCATGGAAACCGCGCGTTCCTTCGGATGCAAGCGCAGCCATGATCGCCGGAACGCCGAAATAGAAACCGAGTGCTATCTTTGCTTTTGAGGTTTCAGATGTATTCACTAATGTATTGTGTACTATGGTGGCCAGTATACCACCCGCTTCAAATCCCATCCAACTTCCTGCAAATGCGTAAATGTAGGTAAATTTACCGTATGGGTCTACTATTGTTACGCCAAGAGCTGTTCCGAAATTCCAGCCTCCATGTGGACTCTCCTTCTTTTTTTAGTGAATTCTGTCTTCAGGCGCTCTGTTCAAAAGTGCAGCGTGGCGACCGCGGACAAGCTGCCCCTCGGGTTCGGTGCAAAGCCGATTGAGAAACCGCGGGCTGCGCAGAACCTGCGCCACCATTCCGACGCCAGCGTCGCACCGACGACAGGGCCGGCAAGGAGGGATGGCCAGAGCACCTCTGGATTGGCCATCGTCAACCCAAAGCCTTCCATTAATAACACTGCACTGCTTAATCCCACTACACTGCCGCCCAGGGACACGCCTGTGTCCGCGATGAAGGACAGCATAGAGGGGTCGTATCGTGGATCAACCACACTGTAGTCAACCGCAGAAACGCCAATCGCCATTCCGGCCAGATAACCGAATACAGGTCCCAAACAGTCGAAATCTTGATTCCTACCGCAGCTTGAGCCACCTATCACGCCCCCCAGCATCCCAAAAAAAGGTCCGGTGATTAGCTTGAGAGCAACCCGCTTACCAGTTCTTGTTCCTTTGCTCTCCGCCAGACTATCCAACGTCGCGCCGCTTTCTACATGTTGCGTATCTACCACCGCCAGGGCCTGTGGCAGCCCATCCGACCGTACTCTCTGCGGCCGCCCCGTCGCTCTCCGGGAAAGTGACCCTACCTGGACCAGCGTTTGAATGCGCTCCAGGGCCATGGGTTTCAGCCTGCCGTCTCGTCCCTGGGATAGGGTCAACGTCTCCCCATTGATGGCCTGGATGTAGCCACGGGCGGTCTCCAGCCTTTCCCACTCCCCGGATAGCGGGTGCCGCTCCCCTTGCCCATGGATCACCACCGCAAAGGCGCCCACCTCCACCCTGCTGCTGTCGATCTGACCGCCTTTCAGGATCACCCCTGCCGGCGGCGGCTCGGCGAGGTCACCGACTGAATCCGCGTACGTCTCCAGAATTAGCCCCGCCCGGGCAGCCTTGGTATCCCCAATGGCCGAATGGGCAGAATCTTTGTAAGTACACGAGTTGCCCACGGCCGGCGGCAGGTAGTCCGCGGCCTCACAGTCGGCAGCTACGGCCCCCCAGGCCCAGCTCACTACGAGCAGCTCGGCCAGGGTCAGGCTGATCATCTTTTTCGTTTCCATTTTTTCGTTTCCATGGTGCTTTCCTCTCCTCAATCGTTCAGCAGTGATGGGGGAAGAGTCTTGCATATCAAGACTCGGTCTGCAAATCCTGTGCCAATCTGTTAGAAAGCGGACTAACTTATTGCAAATGCGAGAGTTATATCGTATGTGAGTCTCCTTGCAAGATTTGGGGAAGCGTTGCAGAATGCGACACGTACATCGCTCCGAAGACCGAATGCCCTGTGGCAGAAGAAACTGCAACTGTTTGTTTATCAATAAGTTATAGAAAAGAATAAGAAGCAGGACGGGGAATGTGTTGCAATTTGGAACACGAGTCGCATTTTGCAACACACCTCACACATAGCAGATCACCAGCTCGATCCCCTGGATGCACTGGGAGTCCCGACCCTCGTACCGGGGTTTGCTGCTCAGGGAGGGTACTATCATGGACGCGACGATCGTTCAGGCATCTCCTTCGACCAAAGAACCGGGATCGTCAACGGGATCCGGAGATGGGCTCTCGACCGACCCGACGATCACCGACGAAGACACCTAAGGATCTGTCGCGCTATTCTTTTGACCGAAGGATCGAACCGAAACAGCTGATGGGCCTGCTCCGGCAGGCGGGCTGGGCGAACCAGAGAAGCATCGAGGGTGTCCGGAGAATGCTGGAAGGAACATCCCTCACGCTGGGGGCCTGGGAAGGGGACCGCCTCGTCGGTTTCGCCCGGGCAATGACCGACGGGATCTACCGTGCCTTGATCGACGATGTGTCTTTGAAAAAGTTGAAGAAACTACAGCCCTTCCAACCCCTGGTGGGCGAAATGCCAGTCCTCCAGGTGGTTGAGCAGCACCCCTGAAGTCCACGTCCGGGGCCGCTGCAAGGTGGCGTGGATTTCCGCCTGCTTGGCCTCGATGTGCACGCGCTCGAGCATGCGCCGGTTGAAGGCCGCCACAGCTCCTTCCTCGACAACACCTTCCCGCCGGACCCAGTCCTCGAATGCGAGGTAGGCCGGCATCTCCCCGCGGAGAAACGCAAGGGCCGCGTCCTCATCCACCTGCAGGGTCCGCAGGCAGCGCTGGTCGAGGCTGCCCTCGGCGCAGTCGGGATAGTCGGGATGCAGCAGGCCCCTGGCGCGCAGACAGGTCTTGAGCCAGGTGCGGGGAAGCTGGCAGATCCCCAGGGGCCCCCGGTCGATGCTGCTGAGGGTCGGGGCAACGGGCCCTGGCAGACCCTCGGCGCCGGGAGCGAAGACCTGGCGGTGGAACAGCTGCCAGTCCTGCAGGCAGTTGAGCAGCACCGCCGATACCTCGGTCGTCTCCTCCTGCGACCAGCCTATGTCCCCATAGGTCTCGTCGATCTTTTCCGGGATGTGGTGGGGGCGCTGCACCAGGGCCTTGTTCCAGCGCGCGATGCGGGCGGGATCGCAGGTGCCTTCGGCAGTCACCCACTCCTCGAACTGCAGGTAGGAAGGGCGCTGGTCCCACAGGAATTGCAGGGTGCGGTCCCGGTCGAGGCACAGCACCTCGAGGACGTACTTGTCGAGGCCGCCGCTGCAGAATGGGTAGCCGGGGTCGAGCTGACCGGCCTGGTGTAGACGGTTCTTCCACCAGAGACGCGGCAGCTGGGCCACGCCCAGCGGGCCTTGACAGAGGGTGCTGACCAATGGTATCACGGGTTTGCTCCTTTCAGGTGGTTGCAACAGGACTAAGCCCAGTGCCGGCCTAGCGCCAGTACCTTACCCGCTCAGCCGCTCCCTGAGCAGCGCCGCCACTTCCCCGTGCCCCTCCTTCTCCGCCCAATGGAGCGGCTGCGCCCAGGGCGACTGCGCCGGGGCCGTCGGATCGGCGCCCTGGTTCAAAAGAAACCGCACCATCTCCGCCTGCCCCTTGCGCGCGGCAGCGGCCAGGGGCGTGCCCCCGTATTCGAGCTCGACCGCCTCGATATCGGCTCCCAGCTCCAGAAAGACCCGGGCCGCGGCGACGTCCCCCTTTTCCGCGCAGCCGTGCAGGAAGGTGCGGCCGATCCAGTTGGCGCGCCGCATGTCGACGCCGCGATCGGCCAGGGCGCGGATCGTACCGGGGTCGGACGGGTAGTTGCCGCCCCAGATGTCGGTCAGTTGGAACAGCTCTCCCGCATTTGGCGTGGTGTCGAGGAAGAGGCCGATGAGCGCGGGATTGTCCCGTCCCATCACCTCGTGCAGCAGTTGCGGGTCCGAAACCCCCTCCTCCCCTGCGCGCATGGCCCGTTCCAGCGCCGCGTCGTCCATGGCATAGGGGGGCGTCACCGCTCCGTGCTCGCGCAGCAGGGCCTGCATCGGACCGCCCTTCTCTCCGTGGTTGTACTCGACGATGGTCAGGCAGGTGCCGGAAGAGTCCACTCCGGCGTTGGGATCGGCGCCGCGTTCGAGCAGCAGTTTCCCCGTCTTCAGGTGGTTTCCCGCGGAAGCGCCGAACAGTGCCCCGCCGCGCGGCGCCAGTTCCTCTGGCCGGTTGGGATCGGCCCCCAGGTCAAGCAGTTTTTCGACGATCCGGGTATGGCCGTTGCGGGCGGCGTAGGAGAGCGGACTTCGCCTTCCGTCATCGAGGTCGCGGGCCTGGGCGGGATCGGCCGCCAGCACCGCATCGACGCGGTCTTCGTCGCCGGCAGCGCAGGCGATGCTGAGAGCGTACTCGGCGCCGCATGCGAGCAGGTGGCGGGTGACCGTCCACGAGTCTTGCGGCGCTTCAGCCGGCAGGTTGCGCGTCCGGTACCAGTAGTCGCCGTTCAGCGAGACCAGCAACGGAGTCTGGCCGTCGGCGCGGCGGGCTTCCAGGTCGGTGCCCCGGGCGACAAAGAGATCCACCAGGTCGTTCTGCCGCGTCAGCGCCGCCCAATGCAGCGGCCCGTTGCCCAGCGCGTCGGCGGCGCGAATGAAACCTGGATGCCCGGCCAGCACCGCTTCGACCCGGGCGCGGTCGCGGCCCTTGATCGCCTCGGCCATCGCTGTAAACCCCGGATCGTAGCCGAAGCGCCCGCGCATCGCCGACGCCAGCAGCGCCTGCACCTCCCTGTAGCCGCGCTCCTCGGCGATGGCCAGCAGCTTGTCCCACGAGTTGTAGGTATAGCGCGACTGCCCCGGATCCGCCCCGGCCCGCAGCAGCAGCTCGACCACCTCGGCATGGTTCTCGCGCACCGCCATGTGGATGGGAAACTGGTACCAGTACTGGGCGTTGACCAACCGGGGGTCGCTGTCGAGCAAGGCGCGGACCCGCTCCAGATCTCCGGCGCCGCTGGCGCAGAAGAGCTCCCAGGCCTGGTTCCCGTCCACCGGCTCGATCCCGCACTGGTAGCTCTCCGTCTTCATGCCTTCCGGCTGCAGCAAACGGGCCATCCGTTGCGCGAAACGCTCGCCCGGCGACTAGCCCTGCGGCTCCAATTCCCGTCCGGTCATCCGCGGAATCCCCTTCCTATATCCGACGCGCCTCCCGGGCAGGTATGAACCTCGACCGCTACGTGCACGAGGCCGAGGTTCCCGGGAATGCGCTCCTTGTACTGCCCCGGCATGGCGGGACGGTGAGCCACGACGGCGATCAGCGCCGAATAGATATCCGGACCGATGGACCACAGATGGAGGTCGGTGACCTTGCTGTCGCCGTCCTGCTCGATGCTGTCGGTGATCCTGTCGCGGATCGATTCCGGACCCTGCCTGTCGAGGAGGGTTCCGCTGGTGGTCCGCAGCAGGCCGATGGACCAGCTGGCCACGAGGACGGCGCCGACGATCCCCACCGCCGGGTCCATCCACGCAAACCCGAAATACTTGGCGGAAAGCAGGGCGACGATCGCCAGAAGCGAGGTGAGCGCGTCCGCCAGCACGTGCAGGTAGGCCGACTTCAGGTTGTGATCGTGGTGATGCGCGTGACCGGAGTCGTGATCGTGATGACCCTGGTGGGCGCCCACCCCCTGGTGGTCGTCCACCCGCAGGATGAAGACGCTGGCTCCGTTCACGAGCAACCCGAGAACGGCCACGAGCAGGGCTTGATCGACGATGATGTCCACCGGGTTCAGGAGACGGTCGCAGCTCTCCCACGCCATCAGCAGCGCGAACAGGGCCAGCAGGACCGCGCCCGTGAACCCTCCCAGGGCGTTGACCTTGCCTGTGCCCAAGGTGAAATCCTCGTCGTGGGCGTGGCGCCGGGCATAGATGTAGGCCAGCGCGGCGATCCCCAGGGCCGCGGCATGCGACCCCATGTGCAGGCCGTCGGCCAGCAAGGCCATGGATCCCGTAAGGACTCCGGCGACGATCTCGACAGCCATCATCGTGCCGGTGACGGCAATGACGATCAGCGTCCTGCGCTCCCCCGGGCGTTTCAGGTCCTGTCCGAAGGTATGGCTGTGGCGCCAGACATGAAGGTTGTGAGTATGCATTCCCTGTCCCTCCTGGAGTTATGCAAGCCCGGTTTTTAAAAAGTCTGAAACGCGGGACTCCCTGCCCTGTCCGCCCTGTGGTGGTCCTTTGCCGGACAGCCGGGGAGATCATTCTACTCGACGTCCATCCGACCCAAGGCCTCCTGCAGCCCCGGAACAGACTCCGCCCCGGCGGAAACGGTTATCAAGGTATTGGCCCTCACCTGATCACTCCTTCTCCCTTTCGTGTAAACACCATTCGTACGGGCCGGGCCCGGTGCGGCGGATCATCCCGGCGATCTGCCCCCGCATCGAAGCGATCCGGTTAGCGCAATCGGCATCGCCGGCGAGGTTGTTCATCTCGCCCGGGTCGGCGTCGAGGTCGTAGAGTTCGTCGATATCGAAGCGGTTGCGGACATACTTCCAGTTGCCGTCGCGGACCATCGCGTGGGCGGCGAGCTGCTCCGGGTCTTGGGCGTTGTGGTAAATCGCGTCGAGGCTGGCGATCTCGGCGAAGACGGGCTGGCGGTCGGGCTCCCGCCGGTTCAGGATGGCCTCGGCCACGGAACGTCCGTCGACCGGGGCCGGCGGGGTTTCATGTGCGAGGTCGAGCAACGTCGGCATCAGGTCGACCCCGGCCAGCGGCGCCGCAACCCGGAACCCGGCAGGCAACTGCCGGGGCCATGAGATCAGGCAGGGAACCCGAACCGACGCTTCATACATCAGGCATTTCTCGACGTAGCCATGATCGCCCAGCAGTTCACCGTGGTCGCTTATGAAGGTGACGATTGTATTGCTCAAAAGATCCCGTTCCTCGAGAGCTTGGAGGAGGCGCCCGACCTGGGTGTCGATGTGGGTGACGAGGGCGAAGTAGAAGGCCGTCATGCGGCGGAATTCCGCGTCGGTTACCGAGGGGTGAATGCGGAACTTCCCCCGCGCCTGAAAGCCCGGCTTGCCCTCGAGCGGATCCCGCAGGGATGCGGACAGCGGCATCCGTTCTTCGGGGTAGCTCACCAGCAGCTCGGGCGGTACCAGGATTCGGGGATGCGGATCCTTTACGCTCGCAAACAGGAAGAACGGGGCATCCCCTTTCTGCCCGATGAACTCGAGAGACCGGTCGACGGTCCAGGTCGTGCGCTGCTGCCGGGGGTCCTCGATGGTGCCGAACTCGAGGGTGTTCTCGTACAGAGTCATACCCGGCGCGTCTGAGAGATACAGGTTGGGCACCCCTTCCCGTTCGAAATAGCCGAACAGCGGATCCGGGTGCTCGCCCAGGTAGCGATAGGTACACCAGAAGTCGGTGAAGCCGTGCTGCGGGCGGTGATCGTCCCCCAGGTGCCACGGTCCGACGATGCCGCAGCGGTATCCCGCCTCCTTGAGCACATCGCCAATGGTAATGCAGTCCTCCGGCAGGGAGGCACCGAACTCCCCCTTCCTGCCGGGGCCGTAGTTCCGCAGCTGCAGGTGGGCGTGCGAATAGAGGCCGGTCAACCAACTCGCCCGCGCGGGAGAACAGACCGGAGAGGCGCAGTAGGCGTTCTCGAAGCAGACGCCGCTCGCGGCCAGCCGGTCGAGGTTGGGGGTCCGGACCGTGGGGCTGCCGGCGAACCCGGCCGCGTCCCAGCGCATCTGATCGCACATGATCAGCACGATATTCGGGCGTTCAGCCGTCATCAGGCTTTCCTGTTTTTTTGATTTCCGCCGTTTACCGGGTCGAACCTGGCACCGCCTGCCGGTTTCCAACATGCGGGCAAGGTTGCCGCCGAGGACGAGGCTCGGCAGATCGTCCGCATGCGGGATGTTCCTCGTCGAGGGGGAGCGCCGGGGCCCGAAATCGCCGTTCGCTCAGGTCGGACGCTGGTCAGGGTCGGTTATGTCCCCCTGCACGAACTGTGCCCCGTCCACCCGCGGCGCGGTGCGGCTGAAGCAGGACACGGCATGGCCCGCCCCTATCAACTCTCTCAGCACGTAACCGCCGATCGTGCCGCTGCCGCCCGGGACGAGGATCTTCATTGTGGGTTATCCCTTGGCCGCCCGCCGGTAAGGCCGGCCACTTATCCGAAGATCAAGGCCAAAGTCGCCTTGGAGGCCCGGTCGGCGATCAGAGGATTGGCCGAACTCGCTGCCAAGCGTTACCTGAATCCGATTTGTCATGCCCCTTCGGTCGTTGAGCCGCGACCGTAGGGTGGCGATGATCGATCCGGATCATCCCGGCCTCCCGATTGTTCGCCGTCGCCCTCTCGCGCTCCTCCTACTATTGGGCGGGTGGAGGAGAAATTCCCTTTAACCATCAGTTTGTTTGCATCGGCATGTAGTTTCTGGTCACCCAATGAGTCCAAAATATCCCTTCTGTTCGGCTGTCCAAAGAATGGGGTCCACAGGCCTGGGGTCCCCCATCGGCCGGTTCGTCATCGGTGTGTACCAGCCGGCCGGCTGGTCGGGCGGGGGGCGGTTAAGAGGAGTCCAAATTAGGATCGGTTCTTCAGGACAACCGATGCCGCCAACCTGAACAACCTGCTGGTCAGCACGCCGGGTATAAGGCCAGAAGCCTTCTGAAAAAAGGAGATCGATATGCGACGACTGCGACGACTCTCGGTGATCCCAAGCATCGGCCTGACGCTGCTACTGGGGGCACCGCTCAAGGCAGCCGCCCAAAACAATTCGGGAACCCTGGAGGTGCTGGTGGAAGACCCCTCCGGTCCGCGCTCGCCGGACGGCACCGCGTCCCTGACCTTCGAGACGCGCAAGGTCTCCGAGCTTGATACCGTTGACATAGGGCCGGGGCGGTCGGTCACGGACTCCGGCCGACGGATCGGAACCGGTTCCGGAACCGTCATCACCCCGACGGTCACGGTATCGGATCTGGTCACCGAACCCAGTGGGTATCCCCAAAATTTCCGCCACGTCACCAAGGACTCCCTGGGACGGATATGGGCGACGGCCAGGGAGCCACATGGGCTGTATGTATTCTCCGACAGCACTTCTTGGCAGCGCGTCTCTTCGACTTATGGTGCCCAGGAGCTCGGCCGGGACGCGCAGGGCAAAATCTGGGTGATAGGGAATCGCAGCGACGTGTACCGCATATCGGGTAATACGCTGACGGAGTACAGCGGCTTCCGGGATCTCGGAGTCGGGAGTTTGTCCACCTTCGCGGCGGGGAGTGGAGACACGGTGTGGATGGGGGGGTACAGTGTAGTCGGAAGGGAGGCGAATCCGGCCCTGTTCCTGCGCTTCGACGGGCGAGAGTGGCGGCTGTTCTCGGGTACCGACGGGTTGCCCAGCTTTTCGTGGATCGACGCGATGGCGGTGGACAGCACCGGCACGGTGTGGGGCCACCCCGTCTATGATTTTCCCAATCCCGATTTAGTCGATACTCCGGATTGGTTTGTCGCTTACGCCCTGGTTTCGTATGACGGCCGCGAGTGGCGCGGGTACGAGATCTCGCTGAAAAGCCACGCGGAACGCACAGTGGGAATGGTGGTCGATCCGGGTGGCACGCTGTGGATTTCCAGTTCATATCTCCTGGCATACAAGACTGCCAGCGGGTGGATGTCGTACGAGTATGTCTTGACGGGAGGAGGAGGGACCCGGATGGGACGCTCGATGGCCGCAGAGCGCGCCGGTCGTATCTGGATTGAGGGAGATGGAGATTGGATCGGCGTGTTCGAGTCCGGCCAATTCTACCGCACGCCCATCGGCTCGAATCCGGATGTCTTCGGCAGCCCGGTCGATCAGGCAGCTCAGAAGCTGTACTACGACGGGGAGGTGCTGTGGACAGCCGGTAGGCGGCTGGGCCGCTGGCGCCTGCCCCAGGGGCCGACCTCGGTAGAGGATGAGCCCGGCAGCTCCGGGGCTCCGGGTCAATCTCGTCTGTTCGACAGCTATCCCAACCCGTTCAATGCGCGCACCACCATCGGCTTCGAGCTGGACCGCCGTCAGCCGGTGTCGCTGCGCGTCCACAACCTCACCGGTCAACGGGTGACGACGCTGGCGGAGGGCGTCTATCCCGAGGGGGTTTTCGCCGTCTCCTGGGACGGCCGCGACGATCGTGGCCGGGAGGTGGCCAGCGGGGTGTACCTGGCCCGGTTGCGGCTGGCCGAGAAGTCCCTGGCTCAATTCATGACGCTGCTTCGGTAGGGTCGCCGTCTGGCAACTCGTCCGGGGCGGCCTCCCCCCAAAGGGTTCGCGGCCGCAAGGCCCGGCCGCAGCCCGGATGGACTGTTCCAACGGCTGAATCAAACATCCCGCCGCGGGGCATCGTACCTGGGAAAGAACGCACCTTCGCCGCATTGCCCCTCCCCGATCTTCGCTGCCTGCCCGCCGCCGGTAACCGGGAATCCCGCGCCATCCAGTCCCGGCATGACGTAGCGGTTGAACCAAGCGCTCATCTGTTGGCGCATGTCGGATATCAGCGCCTTCCGGGACTTGTCGTCCACCAGGTTTCTTCGTTCCCCCGGGTCGTGCACCAGGTCGTAGAGCTCGTGCGGACCGTACGGATACCGGTGGACGTATTTCCACTCCTGCGTGCGGATCATGCGCACGGGACCGTACTCGTCGAAGACGACGATCTCCTCCTTGGCGTCGTTCGTCTCTCCGGAAAGCGCCGGGAGAAAGCTCCTGCCGGGGGACATGTCGTCGTTCGGATCGGGCAACCCGAGGTAGTCGAGCAGGGTCGGCATGAAGTCGTACTGGCTCACCATCGCCTCGCTCACCCGTCCGGCGGGGATCCTGCCGGGCTGGCTGACGATGAAGGGGACCTTCACGGAGTTCTCGTACATGTTCAGCGGGAAGGTGCCGTTTCCCTTGTGCCAGAACCCGTGATGTCCGCACGAGTAGCCGTTGTCGCTGCTGAAGACGACGAGCGTGTTGTCGCGAATACCGAGCTGCGCCAGCCGTTCGAGGATCCGCCCGACGTTGAAGTCGAGCGCCGTTATCGCCGCGAAATACCCTTTCAACGACTCGCGGTTGCCCATGTGAACGGCCGCCGCCTGCACCGCCCACGGGTGCAATGCCTCCTGTGGACAGGTCCTGAACGGACAGTCGTCGTAGGAGTCGACGATCTCCCGGGGGTGCCCCGTGAACGGGGTATGCGGCGCGTTGTAATTGACGCTGAGGCAGAACGGCCCTTCCCGGTTCGCGGAGATGAATTCCAGCGCGTCGTTTGTGATCATGTCCGTGAGGTACCCGGGCTGCGTTTCGACCTGTCCGTCCCGGATCATGTCCGCGTCGTTGTACTGGCTGCCGCCGGTGGGCAATGCGAACCAGTGACTGAAGCCGTGCTGCGGCGTCATGCTGTCCCCGAGGTGCCACTTGCCGCTGAGCCCGACGGTGTAGCCGTTGCCGGCCAGGACATCGGTATAGCAGGTCAGTCCTTCGAGGTAGCGAGCGGGATCCGGCGGCATGTTGCCCTCGCGGATCCAGTCGTGCACCCCGTGCGCCGAGGGGATGCGTCCGGTCATCAGGCTCGCCCGCGCCGGGGAGCAGACCGGGCTCGTGCAGAAGAAGTTGCTGAAGCGGGTCCCCTCCGAGGCCAACCGGTCGAGGAAGGGGGTACGTATCTCGTCGTTGCCGCAGCAACCGGCGGCCCAGGGTCCCTGGTCGTCCGTCAGGATGAAAACGACGTTCGCTTTATTCTCCATTTCGGATCCTCCGTCTCATCGGAAAAGCAGGCCGTCCGGGAGGCTTTCACCGAGGAACTGAACGCCGCCGCATGCGGTCCCGGGCGAGAGGATCGCCAATCGGCGGCTGCCCGCAAGTACCCGGAACTGCCAGGCGGGCGGCGGTCTCCGCGACTCTCTTCGCAACGGCAAGGCTCGCCCCGCCGGTGCCGGACTGGATTCGCGGGAGAGCTGCCGGCAGGGGCCTTCGAGCACGAGGCGGATCAGGCGGGCGGGGCGGAGAATTCCGACAGCAGCCGAACGAGGGCGGGGTCCGGGGTGCCGCGGCCGGCGTGCAGCGCGTCCTGGGGGTTACGGCCGCGCCGGTCCCTCCGGTCGGGGTCGGCCCCCTCCAACAACAGGAAGGCCACCGCGTCGGCGTCGCGCCGGGCCGCGGCCCGGTGCAGGACCGTGGCGCCCAAGTCGCCGGCGGCGCCGGCCTCCAGCAGCAGTTGCATGGCGGCGATCGCGTCGGCGCGCCGGCCCCCCTTGAGGGTGTAGTGAAGGGGGGTCTCCCCCTGCGCGTCCCGGGCGTCGACATGGGCGCCGCGGTGGACGAACAGCTCGATGGTCTCGAGGAATCCGGCCTTGGCCGCGGCGTGCAGCGGGTAGCGTCCGTCCGCCTGCCGGGCGTTGACGTCGGCGCCGAAGTCGAGGAAGGCCCGGGCCAGGGGAGCGGCGCCGCGGCGGCTGCGGATGTCGGCGGAGCAGGAGAGGCGCACCCAGCGCGAGTGCCCGAGGTTGGCGGCGCTCGGGGCCAGCAGCCTGGCGATGGCGCGGTCGACGACCCAGGGGCCGGGGATCACCCGCGCCGGGTCGGCGCCGTGATCGAGCAGCAGCCTCACGAGGTCGACGCGCTGGAGGCGGGCGGCGCGGTCGAGCAGGCCGCGGCTGTGGGGGCGCACCTCGGCGCCGCGGGCAAGCAGCAGCTCCGCGGTCTCGCGGCGGCCCCGCCACAGGGCCGCGCACAGGGGGGTCACCATGAGGTCGGAGCCGACGGCGTCGAGGCGGGAGGCCGTTGCGGCCAGGCCCGGCTCGCAGGGATCGGCGCCGCGGTCGAGGAGAAACCGGGCGATCTCCAGCCGGCCGCGCCAGGCCGCCTCCCACAGCAGGGTGCGGCCCCCGGGGCCGCTCACCCGCGGCAGCAGGGGGTCGCCCTCGAGGATGGCGCGCAGGCCCGGCAGGTCGCCGGCGGCGACGCGGGCCAGGGGCTCGCGGAAGAGCCGGGAGCGCACGCAGCTCAGGCCGCCGCCCGGCAGCAGGGGCCGGCGCTCTTCCAGGTCGTTGACCACGTGGTCGGCCAAGCGGCGCAGGGCGGCCATCACCTCGGCCGCGGCGGCGTCCGGGGCCCCCACCTCCCGCAGGGCCCCGCCGAACCGCCCCAGCCAGCGCTCGGAGAGACGCGGCGATATGAACAGGTGGTCGTGGAAGCGGCGCATACCCATGCGGGCGGTGCGGTAGTAACCCGGCGGCCCCCCCAGCCACTCGACGAAGAAAGCCTTCACCCGCTCCCGTCCGCGACGCAGGTGGAACTCGTGAAACAGCGGCCTCAGCTCCTCGTCGCCGGCCACGGCGTCGTAGAAGGCGTCGATGAGGCGGTGCACGCCCGCCTCGCCGCCGAGGCGGCGCAGCAGGGACGGGTCGGGATGGAAGGGGGTCCGGGACGGCACGCTCAGTTGCGGCGCAGCCACAGCCGCACGCAATGCCGCCGGTCCGCGGCCTCCGGGTGATCGGTGAAGGCCGTGCGGTTGTGCAGGATCCAGTGGTTGTTGGTGAACAACATCTGCCCCTGCCCCAGGTCGAACTCCACGCGCATCCCGGGGCGCGCCAGGACCTCCTCCACGGCCTCGAGGAAGCGGGCCTGGGCGGGGGTCAGGGCCTCGCCCGCCCGCTCCTGGCCGACCTCGATGTAGTAGGCCATGTAGCGCATGGACAGCTCGTCGCCGTTCCGGGTGAAGATCCGGCGGCGGGCGATGGGGGGCTCCTCCCGTCCCTCCTGGCCGCGCCGGTCGAACCAGAAGGCCCCGTGCAGGGTCTCCGGATCGACGGAGCCCAGCAGCTCGTTGTAGAGGGCCATGGCGTTGATGAGCTGGCTCCGTCCGCCCTCGAGGGCGGCGCGCCGGCAGAGGAGCCCGACGAAGTCCGGCAGCTGCTCGTTGAAGGCGTTGTCGGTGTGGAAGGTGCTCTCGGCGCGGGTCACGGAGAAGCGGGCGCCGTCGGCCACGGAGCGGCCGGTGTCGCGCACGTCGTAGAGCAGGTTGCCGGCCGTGTCCTGGGCGAAGGGCCGTCCGAGGAGCCGGCCCAGGGCCCAGTACGCGGCCACGGTCCCGCGGCCGAAGCGGGCCTCGTCGAGGCGTTCCACGAGGGCGAAGCCGCGGCCCCGATCCAGCTCCTCGCGCGCCGGGGCCAGCTGCTCGGCGCAACGAGGCAGGTGAGGACGGGAGAGGCTCGGGGGCGCCGTGTCCTCGCCGCCGACGTGCGCCTCGAGCTCGTCGAGGGACTCGTTGCTCAGGGCGGTGGTCCAGGCCGAGGCGTCGTCGATGGTTGCCGCGGTCCACACCCGCCGGCCGCGGATCGGCTCCGTGGAGAGGTTCTTCATGGGGAGGAAAATAGGGCCGCCCGGCCCCCCGCTCGACCGGCCGGTGGGGCGCCGTCGACTACGCCGGCCTGGGCATGACGGCGCCCGATCCGGGGGTCCATACCCCCGAGTTCCTGGCTTCCTGCTGCGGCGGATCCGAGCAGATGCGGATCATCCGGGGCGGACCGTTCCGCGTGAATTCGGTCGCCGCTGCATCCCCGGTACGACTCGTTCAGGCGCCTTGCGAGCCGGGCGCATTCGGTGCAGGGGCGTAGTTCCTCGCCCTCGTTCGTACGCTTGCTTCCGCGCGCAGGCACTAACGCCACGACAGCTCCGCGAGGTAGACGGCGGTGCTGCCTTCGTGGGTCGAGTAGTAGGACAGCAGTCCCCGCTCCTCGCTCAGCGCCACGAACCCGGGATAAGAGCTGTCGCCGCCGCTCGGCAGCTCCGCGGCTTCGTGCAACGCCTCCCCGTGCAGCCACCAGAGCGAGGTCGCCGCGGTGTCCCCCATGCTCTTGCGTCCTCCCACGAGGTAGCGGCCCCCCCATCGCGCCAGCAGGGGGCCGCCGACATTGCGCTCTAGGCATGCGGACGTCCAGGCCTTCCAGGGCGGCGCGGACCGGCAGATGCGGACCCGCTTTCCGGAGCCGTCGCGAACCAGGGCCACGGCGGAGCCGTCCTCCTCGAACAGGAACGCGGTTTCATCGCCGAAATCCCGGGCGAAGAGGGAGCGGAAGGACCACACCAGGCCGTCGCTGCTTTCGAGCATCGCCGACTCGATCGACTCGGGTTGCTGCTCGTCCTCAATGCCGGACCCATAGCCGCGGCGCCTGCGCCCGCACAGAAAGGCGCGGTCGCCGTGGGAAGCCGCCCTCCAGACGTAATGGCCGTACGTCCCCTCCAGTTGCGCCGGCCCGTTCCACTCGGAACCGTCCGCGGTCCAGGCCGCGTACCCGAGATGTTCGTTGAGGTTCAGGGGAACGCCCGCCTCGTGCAGCAGCCAGGTGCCGGTGTAGACGAACAGCGACCCCCCGAAGACGAGGAAGTGGGGGTCGCGGGTGTCGCGACCGGGGACTGAAAAGGTGAACGCCTCCGACCAACTGCGGCCGTCGCCGCTCTCGAGGACGACGACCCAAGCGGAGCTCGAGACCCGGTGGCCGTCGGGGCAGCTCCGGAAGGTCAGGTAGTACCTGCCCGAGTAGACACACAGGTCGGTGAAGGCGTTGTGGTTGTCGTCCTTGCGGACGGTGGTCAAGGTCTCGACCTGAATGGCCGGCAAATCAGGCATTTCGTCCTGTCTTTCTCACTTCTTCGGCGGGGAGGATTCGTGGCGGCAGCTCCCCGGTAGTTGTCCGGAGCCCTGAGAGATTCGACGTTGTTCCTGCGCGTGCCGTTGAACTCCACCAACCCCAGCTCCGGCTGCTCGAAGCGGATGCCGTCGCTGCTGACAGCGAGGTTGGTGGTCTGGATGGCGGCCCCGCCGGAGTTGAGGGGCACGGGAGGGGTCATTTCAGGGCCTCGGTTTTTACCGGATGGAGGGATGGCGTAGCTTTCAGCAACCCCCGAAACGACACAGGGAAACCAACAGATCGGCCGCCTTCGGGCCGGCTGGGAGTGACTGAAAAACCACGGACCTCTCCCGCCTGCAGATCGCGCTTCCCGCGGCTGCCCTAAGCGACTACGACACGCTTCGAGTCGGGCGAGCTGGCGCTTGAAGTCCCCGGCGATCGTGACCGGGCCAGGAGATGATCGAAGTCGTCCACTTTTTCGAGAAATTGAGTGTCCAGGGAACCGGGTCAACTCCAGGTCCCCCTGAAACAGCATTCGCATGTTGAGCGTCTTCGGATGAAAACGACCCGGTTGTTCCATCTCACCTTCCTGTTGCTGTCCTGCGTGTTCATGGAGGACAGCCTCGCCAGGGAGCATTCCCGCCTGGTTTTACCCAATGGCACCAGAGCACGCTTTGGCGAAGCGGTACTTACCGGTGAAATCGCCTATTCGCCCAATGGCGCCTGGCTGGCGGCGCCCAGCACCATCGGTATCTGGCTCTACAGTGCACGGACCGGCCGACTCAAGGCCCGCCTTGGTTCAGGGTTCGTCCGATCGGTGGCGTTCGCACCCGGCAGCAGGACCCTCGCCGGAGAAAGTGGTGGGGAAATCCGGTTGTGGAAGGTCAGCACGGGAAAGCTCAAGGCCACCCTTGACGGCCCTGCGGGTTTCGTCCGTTCCCTGGCGTTCTCCCCGGACGGCAAGACCCTGGCCAGCGGCGGCAGGGACCACGCCATCCGGTTATGGGAGGTCAGGACCGGACAGCTCAGGAATACCCTGGAGGAACATACAGGGGAGGTCGAGGCCCTTGCATTCTCTCCCGACCGCAAAACCCTGGCCAGTGCCGGCGGGGACTATACGATCCGGTTGTGGGATGCGGGCACCGGGCAGCTCAGGAATACCCTGGAGGGGCATACAGGTTGGATCCAGGCGGTTGCGTTCTCGCCGGACGGCAAGACCCTGGCCAGCGGCAGCTGGGACGGGACGATCCGGTTCTGGGACGCAGGCACCGGAGATCCGGAGACTACCTGGGAGGGATATACGGCGGAGGGACCTGCGGAATGGGTATGGTCCCTGGCGTTCGCGCCGGACGGCAATACCCTGGCCAGCGCTCACGACCTCGCGATCCGGCTGTGGGACGTGGAGACCGGACAGCTCAGGGCCACCCTTGCCCTCGATGGACATGAGAGCTGGGTCTCTTCGGTGGCGTTCTCCCCGGATGGCAACACCCTGGCCAGCGGCAGCAGGAGCAGGAGTGGGAGCGAGAGCAGTCATTTCTCGGTAGTGCTGTGGGATCTGGCGCCCCGCACCAAAGTGGAGGCCGCGGTCCTGGGCGGCATGGTCGAGGGGCTGACCGTCGAGTTTTCCCGGGCCATCGCCGGACGCCGCCGCCACTACGTCTGGAGGGCCGTCACCGACACGGCGGGGCGGCTGGAACTGACCCTCTTCCCCGGCGTCAGCGGCTTCTACGAGGCCCGCGCCCTCACCGCCGCCGGAAAGGTGGTGGGCCAGTGGCACAGCATTCCTCTCAACAGCGACGAGCGCCAGTTCCTGGAACTGACCCTGGGTGGCGGCATGCAGGTGGTGTCGGTCGAACCGCTGGCCGCGGCCAAGGTCGCGGCGCCGGAAGGATTGGTTGCCAGCGAGCTGCATCCCAACACGCCCAACCCATTCAACGCCGGCACCCGCATCGCCTACCGCCTGGCCGCCTCCGGTCCGGTGCGGCTGGAGATCTACAACCTCCTGGGGCAACAGGTACATACGCTGGTTGACGAGACCCAGGCCGCGGGCGCGTACCGGGTCTCCTGGGATGCGCGCGATCGGCGGGGGGCCGCGGTCGCAGCGGGGATCTATTTCACCCGCCTGACCTGGCCCGGCGGGGAGCAGACGCGGAGACTGATCTATCTCAAGTAGTTTTCCATCGGTCTTGACCGACCCCGGTGTATGAAGGCCGGGACAGCGTGAAACCTTCTCAATAGTGCGCAGTACTTTTCGGTCTGCCTTGAAACGGCCGAAACCGGATGCAGAGCCGCAACAGCTCATTCTCACTGAAAGGACTCCTGCCATGCGCGTGATATGGAACCTGCTCTTCGGTTCGGTCTGCGCCCTCATGCCGGGAAATGGCACCGATACGGCCCATGCCCAGGATACCTCGGAGTTCGTCGTCGACGGAGACTGGGGAGATTGGGGACGGGGCGGTCCCGCGGAGGGGGATGAATTTTACGATGTCACCCCCGATACCAACAGCAGCATTGATATCATTACCTACGGCTATGGACTCGGTTCTTTCCGCCGGGACGATGCGAACGGAACGGAGGAGCTGTTCGCCTTCATTTTCAGGTTTCTGGAGGATCCCTTTCAGGATTCGGCCCAGACTTCGGTGGAGCTGTTCTTCGACGTGTCGGCCGATTCGACCCTTGGCGAGGCCACGCCGCCCTGGGTCGGGTTTCTCCCGGATCATCGAATCGAAATCGTCGGCCGGAATGGGGGGCTCACCAAAGAGGTTTACCGCCGTCTCGTCGGAGATCAATGGGTTGTCACCGAAGGCGAGGATCTGACTGAAGTGGAGGTAGCGCTGTCGGGTCAATGGCTGGAAGGGGCTGTCCCCTGGTCGGCGTTGGGCAGTCCCGGAGACACTCTGGAAGAAGAAGAAAGAGGGTATTTCAACTTCAAGTGGACGGCCAAAACCACTAAAAACGGTTCGCACGATTTCGTCCCGGACGGAGATACCTATTTCGAAGTCCCATGGGGCCCCGTGGAGGTGCGCATCTCGACTGTTGTCGAGCCCCGACTATGGGGAAGCATCAAGAGCGATCAAGCAAATGGAGAACTAGAGTGAAGGCCCATCAAATCCTGCTTTTTTCGGCCCTTGTTTTCTTTTGTCACAGGTTGGGTCTTGCGCAGGAATTTCCCATCGGGGCCTGGTTTCCGGGCCTGTTCAACAATCAATCGGCACAGTTTGCCGCGCGGCTCGACCAGGTAGTCGATGCCAACTTCAACACCATCCACGCCGCTCTCGAAGGAAGAAACGATGCGTCGGTCAATGGCGTCTTCCTGGACCTGGCGCACCAGCGGGGACTGAATGTTCAGTTGTACAACTGGAATATGCCTCCAACCTGGCGGACCCGAACCCGAACCTATTGGACCAAGACCGTGGAAGCGGAGAACAGGAGGTTCACCCATCCTGTCGGAACGCAGGACGGAGATGCCTGGCATGCGAATACGGCAGATCACACCCCGGGCCTCCTTCTCGACACCCCCCCGGAGGGCTCCGGGATTTTCCTGCGTTACAGGGAACAGAAACTGAATGACCGGGGGCAAGTAGTTGAAAACAGGGCGCGCCACGGGATACATGTCTTCCGCCTGAAGACGGACGACAACAGCGGCCCGGACCCGATCGCCACTCTCAGAATCCTCAGGCATTCCGACGGCACGGTATTGCGCACGCGGGATGTGCGAAAACTGGAGTTTCGCGCCGTCGATACCTACCAGGATTTCCTGATCCGCTATTCCGTGCCTCGCAGCGGCGACTGGGTGCGCTACCAGATCGACTGGAGCGGGACAGGGAACCTCTGGGTGGACAGGATCAGGGCCCACGACCAATACGGCTACAGGCTCTTCTCCGGATACTATGACGCCGATATCGTGAACGACCTGGCCTCATATGACGGCATATCGGTCGACCAACCCTGGCGCTTCTACGCGGACGATGAGCCCCGGTGGACGGAAAAGGACGAGAGCATCGCCTATGTGAACGAATTGATAAAGGCGCAGACCGGCAAGTCGGGGGTGGTGGCGTTCCACGAGACCCGCAAGGATTTCATGCGGCATTTCGTGGGCACGGTTTTCCCTTCGGAATTCCTGGTTGATTTCTATACTTTGGGGCCTTCCCTGCCGAGGCCCGGTAAGGCAAGATATGCGACCCGCCTGCAGAGTTCCCTGGATAGATTCGTCACCTTGTATGGACGCGCACGGGAGGTGGCAAAGGGTGCCGGCATACCTCTTTGGGCGATTATCCAGGCATTTGGCATCCCCAACCGCTTCCACGACCCGACGCCGGAGGAAATCCGGGTTCAGGTCAATCTCGTTCTCGCCCACGGCGTGACGGGCATCTACTACTTCATGTATTCCAGCCATACCAATGCCGACGGCAGGGCCGACATACAGGGCCTGGTAGACGGAAACTACCGCATCACCCCCAAATGGAGAGAAGTGCAGGCCCTCAACAAAATGCTGCAGGAACTGGACGATACCCTGTTGCAGTTGACTTCAGACGCGGTCTTCCGCGGCGACGCTCCCGAATCCCTGGTCCGGCGCCTCTCCGATCCGGCAGACTACCACCTGGGCACCTTTACCCATGCGGATGGCACGCGTTACCTGATGGTCGTCAACCGCCGCTGCGAGCCCTCCTATTTTCCCAGGCCTCGGACGGTGACCGTCAAACTGGATCCGTCCGAATTGAACGGCCCCGCCTATTCTTACCTGGTCAGGGATCTCCATACCAAAGAGATGGTAGCGACCAGCAACGGCCCTTCCCCTTCCTTTTCACTATCCCTGGGTCCGGGAGAGGGGAAGCTGTTCCGCTTCGAACCCTGGGACGATCTCGTCGCATTGAGCGGGGATGTGAAGATTCCTGCCGGTGTGAAATTGACCCTGTCTGCGGGAACGACCGTGGCGTTCGCCCCGGGGGATGAGACCGGAGGCGGCAATGACGACCTCCGTTCGGAGCTCATCGTCGAGGGCACCCTCGACGCTCGCGCCGGCAACATCACCTTTCGTTCATCCGATGAAGCCGGCGTAGCCTCCGATGCCAACTGGTATGGCATCCGCGTGGGTAGAACGGGAAACGCCGACCTGTCCGGCGCCACGATCGAGGACGGGTTCCGTTGTGTGCAGGCTTATGAAACCAGCACCCTCGATATGACGGGCACCGACTTGATCGACTGCGGCCAGACGGTGGAACGGCTCTCGACGGCGCCGTAAGAGAGCCAGTGCCTGCGGGCGCAATTCCGCGTGAATTCGGCCGGCGCTGCATGACGCGAAATCCCGCCCTTTGCAAGGCGGCCGTTTCTACCGGCTCACCTGTCTGACCCTGCCGACTTCGCCGGTCTCGAGGCGCACCTTTATCCCGTGCGGATGCGACGCCGACCGGGTGAGGATATCCCGCACGACCCCCTCGGTCAGACGGCCCGTGCCCTGGTCCTGCTTCTGCACTATGGCAACGCGTACACCTGGCTGTATGCCGGCCCGGCTCCTGCCGTTCACCGCGCCCCGTTCTCCCGGTCGAGCCACACCGGGCTCAACCACGCCCGGTGCCCGTCCTTCTGCCGCAGCCTCAGGTAGTAGCAGGACCCCGTCCCTTCCGGCGCCGGCAGCTCGGCCCCGGCGATCTCCACGTCCCAGGAATCGGGCGCGTCCTGCCAGACGCACTGCCCGCCGGCGATGATCTCCACCCGCTCGATCGGCGCAGTCCCGTGCAGGCTGGCGGAGAAGTGCACTTCCTTCTCTCCTTCGGCCAGCACCCCCTCGGCGCCGGAGCGCACGCCGTTGACGGCGTAGTCGCAGACGATCGGCACGCCGGACGTCGCGTAGGTCCAGCGCTCGTCCATCGCCTGCCACACCGCCTCGCGGGTCAGCTCCGCCGCGCGGAAACAGGTCATCCCGACGTAGCCGTCCGGGTTCTGCGTCGGGTGCCCCTGGTGGTTGTCGGTCCCGGCCACGAAACCCAGGCGCCAGCCCCTGGCGAAGGCATCCTGCACCGAAGCACCCATCCCCCCGTTGCGAATACCCCAGTACTCGTCGAGCGCGTCCGCCTCGAAATTGCCCCGCCCCTGGACGATTTCGACCAGCCTCGCCCGCTCGTTGGGGAACTCCCAGTGGTACTCGGACCAGTAGAACGACTTGCCCATGACCTCGCGGTGCTTGCCGTACTCGATGGGCTGTCCGCAGTTGGGATGGTGCGGCACCACGACCACGTCCCGGTCCCAGGCCACCTCCGAGGGGCAGAGCTCCGGCTTCCAGTGCCAGGTGCCGCCGTCGACCTCCGGGGTGCGCAGGTAGAGGTTGGCGTGTCCGTAGGCGTTGGAGCTTTCCCACGCGGGGATCGTCACGAAGCCGCCCGGCTCGTTGAACTCCTCGTTTACCGCCAGGCACTCCTCCCACCCGGGGCCGATCGGGGCGTGGTCCGTCATCGCGATCACGTCGAGGTTGAGGTGGTCGCGGGCATAGGCGTAGGCCGCGCGCGGTTCGCGGTCGCCGTCCACCGAAAGCCGCGTGTGGAAGTGGATGCCCCCGAAGTAATGGCCGCGCTCGCCGACCGCATGCGCCGGACCGCCCCGGGCTTCGAGCCCGCGTTCGTAATCGCTCACCTCGATGCGGACCGGGCCGTCGGCCTGCACCTCGACGCCCTCGACCACGCCCCGGCCGTCGGCGCGGGTTTCCACCTCGGCGGGCAGCCCGGCGACCGCACCGTCGGCCTGCACGGCCACCTTCCCGCGGTAAGAGGGTATCGGATTGAGATTGTCGTCCGTGGCGAAGATCACGACCCTGCGCTTTCCTTCCGCGTCGGCCGTAGCGGAGATCCGGCCCTCCAGCCGCGTCAGGGGGCCGGGGGCGTTGAGCAGCGGAATCGGCTCGCCAACCTTCTCGAACACCTCGGCTTCGGGCCGCCGCACCCGCACCTGCAGGGCGCCGCCTACATCCGCATGAGGCGACGGCGCAATTCCAAAGGGAAAGACCAGCCGCGCTCCCGGGCTCAGCGACCCGGTGACCTGGACGGTGCACAGGTAGACCTCGTTGACCGGCCGCCCCACCAGGCCGCCGCCGGCAGGACCGTCGCCGCCCCGGGTCAGATCGGTCCAGTCGCCCGGCAGCCCGTGGCCGATCACCACCACGCCCTCGCCCCCTTCGACAAACGGGTCTGCCAGCGTCCACTGGTGTGAATAGGTATGGAAGGTGCTGACGGAAACGCGCACGTCGGCGCCGGCTTCCAGGCCGGCCGGACATGCGACGAACAGCCGCAGGGGCTTGCACTGCCGGTCGGTGGCGACGAACTCCGTCTGTCCTTCAAAATGAATTTCCAACTGCTCGTACATGAGGTTCCCTCGATTCTGCGCGGTTGGCCGCCTGGCTAACAAGCCTGCGCGATACGCCGTGCGTGCCTGTCGTCCAGCAGCACCGTGCACTCAGGATGCTCCAAGGCCAAAGCCAGTGCGGCCAATTCTCCCACTCCCAGATCCAGACTCAACCATTCGGATGGAATCACGCGAGGGTCAACGATCTTGAGCCACTCGTAGTGTTGTGGATCGGGAACGTCATACCCTCTTTGTCGTCCTTCCGACAACTCTTGCGACACGGCCGTTGGAATCCACACTTCATTACACAGGGTGGAAAGCCATTTCAGGGCGTCGATTCGATAGAGATACAGAAGCGGTGACGTAGTACAGGCTGGTAGGCAACATCCGTTTCGAGACGGCACATAGAGCATTAATCCCCAAAATCGTTCCGATCAACCAAGCCTCTTTCACGGAGCAAAGATACACGGTGCCGCCAGCTGCTTGCAGTCCTGGGGAAAACGGGTGCGCTCCCACACCGGCTCCATCTCCTGCTGCCGGATGTCGACCTGGCGAATCGCCTCGGCGCCGAAGGGGTTGGGGATCAGGAAGAAGCCGTTGCGCTCGAAGTGGGCCAGGTGCTCGCCGGTGATGCCCAGAGTCGCGTCCATTCTCACCCCCTGACTGCGGTCAGCCCGGCCGGCATCGTGAGGGCCGCGCCGTTCACCTGGACCTTGATGATCACCTGGACTGATTGTAAACCATGTACCTGGACCGCACCGGACATGGCCCTGACAGCGCTATGGCCTGACAATTCAAGCCTCTGTGAGGTTGGCAAGGAAGGGAACAAAATGGAGAAACGAACTCTCGGCCGCACGGGACTCGAGGTCAGTCTGCTGGGAATGGGGGGACTCTACGTCTCCGGTGCGGGTACCGGTGGACGTGACGAAGGGTGCCGCGCCGTGCACCGCGCACTCGAGCTCGGCGTGAACTACGTGGATACGGCGCCCGCCTACCGCGACAGCGAAGAGGTTCTGGGCATCGCGCTCGAAGGGGTGACCCAGCCGTACTATCTCGCGACCAAGCTCGGCGGCCGCCCGGAGCCGTTCGATCCGCAGGACAAGGATCTCCTGCGTCGGTCGGTCGATGAAAGCCTGCGGCTGCTCAAACGCGATTGTATCGACGTCCTGCTGATACATGAACCGGATCGCCCCGGTCAGTACGACTGGTGGACGGACTACGACCGATTCCACGGACCGGTCTGGGATCTGCTGGAGGAACTGAAGGCGGAGAAGATCATCCGCTTCACCGGGCTCGGCGGCACCACCGCCTATCAGCTTCCCCTCATCATGGCAACGGGGAACTACGACGTCGTCCTGACGGCGTTCAACTACAGCCTGCTCTGGCGGGAAGCGGCCATCGCCGTCTTCCCGGAAGCCAGGCGGCAGAACATGGGCCTCGTCATCGGCTCACCCCTGCAACAGGGCGCCCTGTCGCGGCGCTACCCGGAGGTAGAGACCGGGGCGCCGTGGCTCAGCCCGCCGCGGCAGGAACAGTTTCGGCGGCTGTACGGATTCCTGGATGAAACCGGACTGTCGCTGCCGGAGGCCGCGCTCCGCATGATGGTGGCAAGCCCCGACATCTCCACGGTTCTGATGGGAGCGCGGTCGGTGGAGGAGGTAGAAGAGAATGTGCGCGCGGTGGAAGCGGGGCCGCTGGAGGGGGATCTCCTCGCCGAACTTCAGGAGATCGCGGACCTGGTGCCGTTCCGGCCGTTTGAAGAGCCTTTCGGGCTGCCGTTCGGAAGGCCGTACAAGGGCCCCGGCCATGCCGGCAGGTAGGGTAGATCAAAGGCTGATTCTGGGTTAGCCATCCGGGTTGGAGTTACTTAACGTGCCGGCATTCATCCGTGGGATTGTTGCAAATTCCTTATAGCAAGTGGAAGCGGGCATCAGTTCTCAGGGCCGAGTAACATCACATCTGGACCTGGGTTACGGCGTTCAATCACCAGCGAGTTTGAATTCGTAAGGATTGGTCACCGAAACCTTGGCTACCAATCCAAGAATCTCAATGATTTGATCTTCTTCGAGTGACAAGTCCGAAATTTCTTTACGCATATCCTCTCGATCAATCGGTGGGATACGGACCGCAAAGAACGGCCATAGGTGCTGGGAGCGGTATTCCTGATCAATCCGGGGGAACGCCGAGATCGGTTCCTCCCTGTAAGCGGGATCATATCGGAACACAAACTCGTCTTGCTCGCAGGAGAGTCGACCTACCAAGCACAGCCCGTCTGGCGTTTGCTTATAGATGTCCAATTTTCG
Source organism: Candidatus Latescibacterota bacterium (assembly GCA_965223905.1). GTDB lineage: Bacteria > Latescibacterota > UBA2968 > UBA8231 > UBA8231 > CBDCXV01. The sequence continues at coordinate 572,152 of CBDCXV010000002.1, read as the reverse complement.
TTCCATCGGGGTTGCTGAGGACGTGCGAATGAGGTTAGCCCTCCACACTTTCGGATTCAGTAGATCCATAAAGCTTTTCTTCATGCCCGAACCTCCTGTCGAAGACGTTCAATTCGAATCGCTAGAAGGTCTCGAATAAACCCAATTCGATCTTGGGTGATAATTCGACGGAACCGTTGTTGTAGCATGCGCTCGATCGATGGAAGATCGACCGCATTGAACACTCTACACATCATGTTCCTACACATAGGATAGTTGACGGAAATCCACTTCACCAACGAAAAGTGGTTATCTGGCTGCGCCTGGCCTGTACTAATAATTGGCTGCGAACGATTAGCATAGTTCTCGAGAAAAAGCTCTCGCCCTTTCTGTTTCGCATGTTTGTTCAAATCAGCATCTGAACATTCACGAAAGAGGCAATGTAGCCAACCGTTGCCGGTGAATGCGGATCGCCGTAGGCCAAATAATTCTTAGGGACTGCACCTACAATGGGAAACTCTTCCAGGGTGCATAGCCTCCATCCATTCGGTTGAAGGAGCGGAATCGCCCGAACATTCACCTCGATTTTACTAGGCGTCGTTGTGAATCGATTTTTTCGCGGTCGCCACGCCATTTTCGCTACTGTATTGCATCCTTGTCAATTCGACCGGCGAAGAAGGTCTCGAGGACTGAATAGTACATCTCGAGGTAGCCGGCAACTACGAGAGCGCTGTCATCGGTGCGGCCGAGGAGTGGCAGCGTCGTGTCCCGGGCATGGCCGAGCTTCGAGTAGATTGCCTCTACTCGTTCTCGCGCCTGTGCGAGCTCCGCGATCAGCTCGTCGATGCCGCGTTCAGGCCGGGTCTCCATCTTCCCATGCCACTTTGCCGAAGCGCCGGATGAGGTCGGCCCTTCCCGGATCGAGGCGCTCCATGACGACGAGGTCGACGTGGAAGTCGGTCATCGAATCCGCCTGGGAGCGGATGGCCGCGAGGGTTTTTTCGTCGCAGCTCATCCCCTCGACGGCGATGTCGATATCCGAAATTTCGGAGAAGCGTTCGGTATGGACGAGGGATCCCCACTGGTAAATGCGCAGGGGCCGGTACTCCGCGGCAATCGCGGAGATGATCCGGGCGGCATCTCGCTGTGCCGACTGCAACCGCCGGCGAAGAGCCTCACGCCGCCGCTCGTGCCGGCTGACAACCCAGCGGGCGGCGGCGGCAGTATCGACAGCCATATTCCCTCTCAGGTGAACGCGATTAGCATACCTTCTGTGAATCCTCTGTCAAGAATATCGAACGCAGGAACGGGACCGGCATGGCCGGCAGGAAGCAGGTGTAGCAGGTAGAATGCGAAAAGCCTTCCGAAGGCATGGGAACCTTCGGAAGGCTTGAAGAGCCGGAGACTGAAGGAATCAGGTTTCAGGCAGCACGCCCCGGATGCACAGGGGATGTTTCACCGCAGCGCCAGGCGCAGCATGACCCCGTGGTCCGGAGCGGCGTTGCCGGCAGTGGTTTCCCGCCGCGTCCCCTCGATGCCCAGCCTCAGCCCTGCCCGGCGCGGCAGCTCCAGGCGACAGCCCACCCGCACCTCGCGCAAGGCTGCGGACCGACCCACCCCCAGGTAGGGGATCCCCGTGGCCCGGCCACCCAACACCGAAACCCCGTAAGCCGCCTCCGCCTCGAGACCGCCCGCCGCGTTGGCCGCCCGACCCGCCAGCGTCTCGCGCCCCATAAGCGCCTCCACACCGCCCGCAGACGACGTCCCCCACGAGGGCATCAGCGACACCGACGGGCCCAGCTCCGAGGACGGCAGCGGGTCGAAGCGCAGCGAACCCGACAGCATGCAGTCCCGGAAGTCCGAAGCCTGGTGCGCCACCAGACCGCGCACCGTCACCTGCGCCGTCAGGCCCCGCGCCGCGTCGGCAAACGCCGAGCCGGCCCCGACCTCCACCCCGAAACCGGTCTCCGCGTCGCCGCCGTCATGGCGCAGACCCAGCTCCACCGTCGGCGTCAGCCACCCACCTGCAAGCGCCAGGTCCAGGGAGCCCTCCAGTCCCAGGCGCAGACGGCTGACGTCCGCCACCGCCGCCGCCAGCAGACCGGACGGGTCCGACGACGCATCAGAGGTCGTGCGCACGAACAGGGCATCCGACTCGATGGCCAGCGCCAGATTGCCCGCTTTCCGGGGGGATACCAGGTCCCCCCGCACCCCGGCCGCCGCCATCCTCAGATCCATGCCGGTGCGGTACGACTCCCCGTCCTTCATCCCCAGCCTCAGGTCCCCCAGACCGTAACCGGCGGTCCCCCACAGGGACAGACGCCCGGTGAGGTCGTAGCCGGCGTAGGGATACAACCCGGTCAGCGTGGAGGCCAGGTTGCCGTCGCCGCGGCGGGGCGAATGCCAGGTACCGTCGCCCCGGCTGTGCGACAGCGGCAGCCCTACCACCCAGGGACCGATGGCGTAGTCGGCCCCGAACATCCCCGTCGTCACTCCGCCGTCGAGCGACAGGGCGTCGGCGCTCCCGCCGAAGCTGGAATACGCTCCGCGGCCCCAGAGGGTGCCATGGCCTTCACCCGCATTCCCGCTCAAGGTGAACGAGCTTCCCGTCACCAGGTCGCGCAGCTCCGGCGACTGCGGCCGCACCCGGGATCCGCCCGCCTCGTCGCCGAACCGTTCGGGAAGCGCCCCCAAGCGATCCCGCGCCGCCCTGTTGGAGCCGGGCCCACTTGCGGCGACCTCTCCGTCACTACCTGAGGTAAACGCCGCTTCCCCACCCGAACCGCCGAGAGCATGGCCCGCGAAGGTGGCCTGCACCCCTGACTGGCGCGGCGCCTCCAGGCGTGCCTGAACCCCGTCGAGCACGCGCTGCGCCGAGGTGCGGCCGAAGCGCCCCAGCCAGGCTCCCGGCAACAGATCGAAATTCTCGATCGTTCCCGTCGCCGTGGCGTCCGCAATACGCGCTCCCGAGGCGTTGCTCAAGGTCAGCGTCAGGGTCTCCTCCCCCTCGTCGAGGGCATCGTCGAGAACCGCTACTGAAATTGTCTTCCGCGTCTCGCCCGCTGCGAAGGTGAGCGTTCCGTTCGCGGCCGTGTAGTCCTGGCCCGCCTGTGCGGTGCCGTCCGCGGTCGCGAAATCCACCATCACCGTCTCCGAGGCCGCCCGGTCCAGCGTCACCGGGAATTCGAGCGTTGCGTCCGCCGCCTCCGTCGTCCGCGCGTCCGCAACCGACAGCCTGGCCGTCGATCCGGGGACGCAGTGGACCGACCCGTCCTCCAGGACGGTGCAGTTGATCGACCCGTCCACCTTGTGGCCGGGGTCGTCAACCACGCCAGGGTAATAGCGATCTACGGGCCACAAGCCCAAACTGGCGACGAGCGTGGGCACGAACCCGACGAATCCGGTGTCCGGTCCGCCCTCGTCAACGCTGATGCCGTTTGCGTCGGCATCGTCCAATTGTACCTCATAGCGGTAGACCAACTGAGTCGTGAAGGAGCCGGACAGGTAGGCTGCCTGGGCAGCGACATCGCCGACCTGAATGCCAATGGACGATTCGCCCTGCACGTACACGGGCGTGTTGAACGTCAGGGCGATATCGATGTTTTCACCTACCAGGTAGGTGTCCCCGCTTGCCGGCGTCGATACGATCTCCGTCCTGTAGGCGCGGTGGTAACTGGGACGTCCCTTGATCTCTATCTTGAGAATCAAGCTGGAGGACCATTTCCAATCGGGATCGCCCGCGGTCCTGTAGCCGCAATGATCGTGAATATCCCATCCTTCTTCGGCCCCGGGGTCGTCTTCACTGCTGAAGGTCCCGATGAATTTGGCCACGTTGTCATTTGCGCAACCTGCCGTGCAATCAAGCAGGAAGTAGTACTCCGTGTCCGGCTCCAGATAGGTGTTCTCAGGTGCCCACCACTCATTGGCCGCATAGTCGTTCAATTGGCCTCTGGTGAGCTTGGCGACGCGGGTGAAGCCGGATTCATCCCAGAGGTGGATGCCTGCGTCTATCGTCATGTACCGGCTCTCATGGGTGTCGTGCACATGCAGCACGATGCTCGTCAGTTCATACCCCCCGATATTGGGGCCGGTTCTGAATGCCTGATTCAGTCCGTCCTGGGACGCATTCAGCAATACGAGCCTGTCTGATGATTGGTCGGCATTCTTCACAAGCGTTCTGACCGGCGGATTGTACTCTTGAGCAGGGGCAGTCGCCGGGATGACAAGGGTGGCGGCCACGGCCAGATACACCGCTCCAGTCCCGCGCCAGCCACCTAGTCGCCAGCTACCTAGAGGTTTGGCAGACACATGGTCTTGCCGTTGCCATAATCGAACCCGGCGCCTGAAATCCAACCCCCTGAGGCCGCGAGGGCTTGTCGCCCGCGGTTGCAAGGTCCCTCCCCCGTCGTTTGTCCCCACCCCTCTCTGCAGGTCCGAACCAGATTTCTGTCGCATGATCGCCCTGCCTCCTTTTTTGGTTCAGCCAAAACGGAATCGTTCCTTCCGATTCCTTTGCACGAACCGTGCCAGGCGCCGGAGGAAGGGGCTTAAGTCCAGACTGCAAAGGAGGTTAGGAGATAAATGCGGGGAAGGCGGGAGAAACCGGAGTGAGGCGGAATACCACAGTTCGGGTGGCCCGGTGGAGATCCTCGCAAGGGCTTACCCACTGAAAATCCTGCTGCTTGCGGCGGTGGTTCCCGGGAGGGCGGCAGGTGTGGTGAGTTGCCGCACTATGGCATTTTACCACAGGCGGCCCGGACCCAGCCGGAAGCCGGCCAGACGGTCGGAATTCTCCGGTCAGGAGGAGGCGCTTGTTTCCCTGCGGGCTGGTTGAAATTCCTTACGCCTGAAGCTGCAAAGGGCTTCTTCAGGGCTCGCCCGACGGGGCCATGCGGTACCCCACTCCGCGCTCGGTCTGGATGTAGTCCGGCCTGGCCGCGTCGTCGCCCAGCTTGCGTCGGAGTTTCTTGATGAATGCCCGAACAAGCTTCGGGTCGCTGCTGCCCCTCTCGCCCCAGACCTGGCGGAGCAGGGCGTCGTGGGTGGAGACCCGTCCCTCGTTGAGCGAGAGGACGCGCAGCAACTCGTACTCGGTAGCCGTCAGGTCTACCGGGCGTCCAGCCAGGGTCACCCGGCGCTGGTCGAAGTCGATGGTCAGCTCCCCCCGCACGAAGGGTTCGGGATCGGCCCTTCTGCGCAGCACGGCGCGGATCCTCGCCGTCAGCTCCGTGGGCGAGAAGGGCTTGACGATGTAGTCGGCGGCGCCGGCCTCCAAGGCCCTGGCCATGGTTTCGTCCCTCCCGTACGCCGAGATGAAGATGACCGGCCGATCGGCCAGTTCGGGCAGGCGGTCCATCAGCTCGATGCCGTCGGTGTCGGGCAACATCAGGTCGAGCAGAACCAACTCGGGTTTCTCGGTGCGGAGGATGCGCGACAGGTCCCGGGGGTCGCCCGTGACCAGGGGGTCGAAGCCGGCAGTGGACAGCGCGTCGCGAACGTAGCGCAGCGTCTGCGGGTCGTCGTCCACCACCAGGATGCGCGCCTTTTCCCCGCCGGGCTGAAGGGAACGCGAGGGGCCGGGGGTGGAGCCGGTGGCCGCGGCGGGTCCGGCCTCCTCGGCAACCGGCAGGGTGAAGGTGAACCGGGTGCCCAGGCCGATTCCGCCGCTGGTGGCCCAGATGCGGCCTCCGTGCGCCTCCACCAGCCCCTTGCAGATGGCCAGGCCGAGCCCCGAGCCGCCGGTTCCGGCTTCCGGCTCCCCGCCGGCGAGCCCGGCATGTTTTCGAAACAGATGCGGCAGGCGCTCCGGTGGAACGCCCCGGCCTTCGTCGGATACCGAGATCTCGACGTGCACCCCGTCGCGCTCGGCGGCGACCCGGACGGGAGAGGACTCCGGAGCGTGACGGGCGGCGTTGGCCAGCAAGTTGTTCAGCACCTGCCCGATGCGCCCCCGGTCCGCCATCACCCGGGGCAGGTCCGGCGCCAGATCAATGAGGACGGTGTGTCGGCCGCCGCCGCTCAGGGACGTATTCCTTGCCTGATCCACCATCGGGGCCACCTCCGAAGACTCCGGGGCCACCGACAGCGTGCCGGTGTCGATGCGTCCGGCATCCAGCAGGTCGCTGATGAGACCGGTCATGTGATCGGCCTGCTGGTCGATGATGCGGAAGAACTGCTGAATCTCGGCCGGATCGAAGAGCCGGGAAGCGCCCAGCACCGTGGCGGTCGAGCCCTTGATGGAGGTCAGCGGCGTGCGTAGCTCGTGGCTGACAAGGCTCAGGAACTCGGTCCGCATGCGCTCCAGCTCCTCCAACGGGGCCAGGTCCTGCAGGGTGACGACCACCGACGTGATCGTGCCGTCCTCGGCGTGAATCGGGGTGACGTTCATCAGCGTCGTCACCCTCCGGCCGTCGGGGGTCGAGAGCACGATCTCCTCGGCACGCACCGTCTCTGCAGTGCTCAACAACCCGGACAGCGGGAACCGGTCGAGAGCGATCTCGCGTCCGTCGGCGCGGCGGCAGGTGATCACCCCGAGCAGATCCTCGGGCGGACGGCCCGGCGTGCGCAGGCTCTCCACGATCCGCTTGGCCTCGCGATTGAACGACACCGGACGGCCGGTTCGCGCATCGAAAACCGCCACACCCACCGGCGAGGTCTCGACCAGGGCCTCCAGGTCCGCCCGGGCCCGCTGCTCTGCCCGGTGGGCGCGCTGCTCTGCCCGGTGGGCGCGCGCGTTGGCAATCGCGGTCGCCGCCTGGGAGGCAAACAGCATCAGGATCTCTTCATCTTCAGCCGAGAACTCCTTCCCGTCCTGTTTCTCGGCGAGATAGAAGTTGCCCACGTGCACGCCCCGATGGCGCATCGAGGTGCCCTGGAAGGTCGAGGACGGCAGCAGGTCCCCGGAAAAGCCAAGGGAGCGCGCGTAGGCGATCACGTCCGACAACCTCAGGGTTCCCTCAAAGTCGCGCAGATACTCAAAGAGCCTGGGTCCATCGGGCCAGTCGGCCAGCTGACGGTGCTCCTCTTCCGTGAGACCGGAGGTGACGAAGTCCTGGAGGGTCCCCTCCTCGTCGAGGGTGGTGATGGCGCCGTAGCGGGCACCGGTCAGGTCGCGGGCGCTGTCCAGGACCTCGTGCAGGACCGTATCGAGGTCGAGGCTGGCACTGATGCGGAGCATGGCCGTGCACAGCCGGGACAGGCGTTCCTTGGCGGCCTGGTTCTCCAGTCTTTGGTCATCGGCGCGGTTCATCAGCAGGTCCTCCTGGTCTCGGGTTTGCATCCGCTACTCCTGCCGGCCTGAAGTCAGGTCCATGGTATGGCACAGCGAGAATTTCGGTGCCCCAGTAAATCTCCACCGGAAATTCGATAAATCACGTAATGGTCATAAAAATATGCCAATAATTCACACTGATTTCATACAGATTGGGGTAATTTTAAAGCAGAAAAACCATCCGAAACTCGCACGATGGACTGCGTGGCACAGTCGATGACGTGCCGGGAAGAACTGGCGCCTCCCTGTCGTGGTAGCAGTGAGCTCCTCCCGGGAATTCCCACCTTCACAGTAACCCCATCTGATACATGGCTTGCCCGTATGGGGGCCAAGCATGACATGAAAGGTGATTGGACATGAAAAAAACCATCCATGCCCTTTCCTTGCTCATCCTGCTCTCGTCAGGGAGTCGAGCTGCTCCCCCGTCGCCCGACGGTACGCATTTCTGTGTCCCTGTAGACCCGGAGAGGCTTGAGCGCCAACTGCAACAGGCTGCGGCCAAGCCGGCCCTTCTGGATGCGGGAGAACCGCGCACCGTGCGAATGATCTACTTCGTATCCGATCCGGAGGCCTTCAGGCAGGACGTGGTGGACCAGATGAAAACGACGATCCGCGAGGTACAGCGCATTTATGCGGACCAGATCAGGACGCACGGATTTGGAGACCGAACCTTCCGTTATGAAACCGATGCACAGGGTGAACCCGTGGTGCATGTCGTAAACGGCACCGGAGGCAATTACGACTATGTCGGAGCGCTAAACAGGATTGAATCGGTGTATGGATATGATCTCAGTTCAAACATCTACTTCATCGTCCTGGGCAACGAGGAAGACATTCAATCCCGAAATGTTATCGGGCTCGGTCTCCAGATGTCGAGAAATGGTGGATGGGCGATGTTGAGGCAATATATCGACCCCGATTGGGTCACCCGGGCAGCCCATGAACTGGGACATGCTTTCGGACTGTGGCACAATTTCAACGATGGGGCTTACATCATGTCATATGGTCCCGGGCAAGGCAGACTATCCGAGCTCAGCGCCGGGCATCTGGCTGTACATCCCCATTTCAACCCCGAGAGTTCGACGCGAACGGAGATAGCGGTAGAGCTGCCAACGTGTCGGGTCCTTTCACCGCGTTCCTATCAGACAGATGCAACAAGCGTCCCCATCCAACTGGAACTCAGCGATCCCGACGGTCTTCAGCAGGTCTCTCTTTTTACCACGACACCGGAAACCCACTTTTCCGCAGGCTTTCCGGAATTGAAGACAGGTCGTCTGTTGGGAGATGCGACGAATGCGACTGTCGACTTCGAGTATGACGGTATTATTCCATCGGATCCCGGTGCTGCGGATCTCTCCTCCCTCCTTACGCACAAGATGACCATCGAGCTTGTGGATGTGCGCGGCAATATCCGCAGGATGGGTCTTACCCTGCTGCATGATTCGACCCACAAGCTCGTCATCCCCCTGGACAGACAGAAAGGGGTCAGGGGAGAGGGAGCCAACGGTGTGGCCTTTTCGCCCGATGGAAAAACTCTCGCCGCAGGGACAGAGAACCTGACCGTTGAACTGTGGAACGCAGAGACCGGGGAACACATCGCCACCCTCGAGGGATATGACCCGAATCGGGGGCGTGTTCAGCAGGTCTTTTCTCTGGCTTTTTCGCCCGATGGAGAAACCCTCGCCACGGGGACATGGCATGGCAGCATCAAGCTGTGGGACGTGCCGACGAAAACCGAGATAACCACCTTCAGACTGACTGCCTATCGCGCCCGGATCATGTCCCTGGCCTTCTCGCCCGATGGAGGAATCCTCGCCTCGGGGATAACGGATGATTGGACCGGCCCGAACATCATCAGGCTCTGGGACATGGAGAGGAGAACCCAGCTCCCCCCCCTTTCAGGCCATACAGGGGGTGTCCAGAGCGTGGCATTTTCACCGGATGGCAAGACCCTGGCTTCGGGTGCTTTCGATAACACGATCAGGCTGTGGGACGTAGCGACAAAGACCGAGACTGCCAATTTCCCCTATGAGAACTCGGTCACTTCCGTGGCCTTCTCACCGGACGGGAAGACACTCGTTACAAGTGCCTTCAACAACAAAGTCGCCTTCTGGGACGTGGAGAAGAGGGCCTTCAAGGATCAATTTCAAATGAGGGCGTTGAACCTTCTCCGTCATGTGTCCTTTACCCTCGATGGCGGGAAGATCGTCACCGCCGTACAGGATGGGGATATCAGCATCTGGGAAGTGGATCCGGGTGCGAGAGATTACAGAAGACTCGCGAGATTTCAGGGCAACAGCGGCGATCGACTGCTTGGTGCCTGTGCGGCATTTTCCCCCGACGGCACAACTTTCGCCACGTCATTGGGCGGCGGTTACGAAAGACTGGGGGACTACACCATCGTCTTGTGGAACCTGGACCCTTATGTCACCCCCGTAGTACATATCGCCGACTTCAACCTGCAAGCGGCCGTACGGGAAGCCCTGGGCAAATCCGGCTACGGACCTCTCACCCGGGAGGATATGGACCGCCTGAGCTCCCTTGACGTGAGGAGCCGGGGGATCCGCTCTCTGACGGGTCTCGAATGGGCAACGCAACTGACCCGCCTGAATCTCGAGGGCAATCCACTGAATTCGTCGGCAGCCAACGTGCAGATTCCACAGTTGGAAGCGGGGGGTGTCGAGGTCGTTTTCTCTCGCGCTCTTCAGGGCCTGGCCAAAATCTCGGGCGATGGCCAGGAGGCTCCGACGGGCACTCGGGTCGAGGACCCCCTTGTCGTCGAGGTGCGGGACCAGAACGGGGCGGGCTTGTCCGGCGTGGCCGTTGAATTCGCGGTTACGGAGGGGGACGGGACCGTGTCGTCAGCAACGGCCACTACGGACACCCGAGGCCGCGCCACCACCACACTGACGCTGGGGGACGAGGGGGGGACCGTCAGCGTGGAGGCGACCGTGGAGGGCTTGGAACCCGTGACTTTCACGGTTGTCGGGCTGCTGGTGCCGGTCCCCCGGACGCTGACCAAGCTTTCCGGCGATGGGCAGCAGGGCTCCGTCTGGACATCGTTGAGCGAGCCCTTGGTCGTTCAAGTGCAGGATCAGAATGGTAATGTCCTCGCGGGGGTGCAGGTCACTTTCGCGATCATTGGCGGGGATGGAAACCTATCGCGAGTAACCGTCACCACCGACGCCCAGGGCCGCGCTGCCAGCATCCTGACCCCGCAAGTGGGGGGAACCATCCGCGTGGAGGTGACCGTGGAGGGCTTGGAGCCGGTGATGTTCACCGCTGTGGGGCTGCTATCCCCGCAAGGGCTGACCAAGCTTTCCGGCGATGAGCAGAGGGGGCCGGTCGGCTCGGCGTTGGCCGAGCCCCTGGTCGTTGAAGTGTTGGATGAGGAAGGCAATGGCCTCGAAGGGGCCGAGGTCACTTTCGCGGTCACCGCCGGCGACGGCACCCTGTCGGTGGAGACCACCACTACCGACGCCGGGGGCCGCGCTTCCGCCACGCTGACCCTGGAGGGGGTGGGGGGTACCGTCAGAGTGGAGGTGACCGTGGAGGGCCTGGAGCCGGTGATGTTCACCGCTGTGGGGCTGCTTGCCCCCCGGACACTGACCAAGCTGTCCGGCGATGAGCAGCAGGGACCGGTGTGGACGGCATTGAGTGAGCCGCTGATCGTTCAAGTGCTGGATCAGAACGGAAACGGGCTCGAAGGGGTGCGGGTCACCTTTGCGGTCACCGCCGGCGACGGCTTGCTGTCGGTTCAATTAGCCCTCACCGATGCCCAGGGCCGCGCTGCCAGCCTGCTGACGCCGGCAGAGGTGTGGGGGACCATCCGCGTGGAGGTGACCGTAGAGGGCCTGGAGCCGGTGGTCTTTACCGCCGTCGGGGAGGCCTCCCCCGACTTCAACGCCGACGGCCAGATCGACCTCAATGACTTTTTCCGTTTCGCCGACTACTTCGGCAGCAGTGAACCCTACTTCGACCTCGACGGCGATGGCCTGGTCGGCTTCGGAGACTTCTTCCTCCTCGCCGACCACTTCGGCGAAGAGGCGAGAGGGAAGCTGCTGGCCCTGGCCCACGAAATGATCGGGCTTCCCGACGGCCCGCAACTGCAGCAGAACGCCCCCAACCCCTTCAACAGCGAGACGGTGATAATCTGGTACCAGCTGCAGCCGGGGTTGGCGCGCCTGGAGGTGTTTGCGCTGACCGGTCAAAGGGTCGCGGTGTTGCACGAAGGTGCCGCGAAGGCTGGCCCTCACCGCCTGCGCTGGGACGCCCGGAACGATCGAGGCCGCCCGCTTTCCAGTGGGGTTTATGTGTACCGCCTGGTTACGGCCGGCGGCGCGAAAACCCGCAAGCTCACACTGCTGCGCTGAGGTTCAGGCACCCTGCCTGGAAGTTGCCTTCCATGTGAGGCTGGCGCTCCCAGGGTTCCCCCTGTGAAAACAGTGTTTCCGGAGTTTCCTGTTCCTGTTCGGGGTCCGTGGGGCCCGGCTGCCGGTTGTCGTTCTTCCTGCTGCGGCACTCGGGGCACCTGTGGCCGACGTCCTGGACATCGCGATGGAAGTCCCCCAAGCCCCGGATTTGTACTCCAGGACCAGTGCCAAGCAGACAAGGGGTAGCTACTGATACTGAGAAATCAGAGATATCGGGGATGGAGCTCCTCGGGCAGCCCGTGTCGAGCTGACAGGCCGACGGTTCTTATCGCAGCGCCAGGCGCAGCATGACCCCGTGGTCCGGAGCGGCGTTGCCGGCGGTGCTCTCCCGCCGCGTCCCTTCGATGCCCAGTTTCAGCCCTTCCTGTTGCGCCAGCTTCAGCCGCCAGCCCAGGCGCACCTCGCGCCGGGCCCCGCAATTCCCCACCCCGAGGTAGGGGATCCCCGTGGCCCGGCCGCCCAACACCGAAACCCCGTAAGCCGCCTCCGCCTCGAGACGACCTGCGGCGTTGGCCGCCAGACCTGCCAGGGGTTCGCGTCCCATCAACGCCTCCACCCCGCCCGAAGAGGACGCTCCCCACGAGGGCATCAGCTCAACTGCCGGCCCGAGTTCCGAAGACGGCTGCGGGTCGAAGCGCAGCGAACCCGACAGCCTCCAGTCCCGGAAGTCGGCGGCCTCGTGCGCCGCCAAGCCGCGCACCATCACCTGCGCCCTCAGACCCCGGCCCGCGTCGACAAACACCGAACCGCCCCCGACCTCCACTCCGAACCCCGTCTCCGCGTCGCCGCCGTCATGGCGCAGACCCAGTTCCACCGTCGGCGTCAACCACCCGCCCCCTGCCACCGCCAGATCCACCGAACCTTCCAGACCCAGGCGCAGGCGGCTGACGTCCGCAACCGCCGCCGCCAGCAGACCCGACGGGCCCGAAGCCGCCCCCGAGGTCGTGCGCACCAACAGCGCATCCGACTCGACCGTCAGCCACAGATCCCCCGCCTGTCGGGCCGATACCAGGTCCCCCCGCACCCCGGCCGCCGCCATCGTCAGGTCCATGCCGGTGCGGTACGACTCCCCGTCCTCCATCATCACCGCCAGCTCCCCCTGACCGTACCCGGCCAGGCCCCACAGAGACAGATCCTCCCCAAACCCGTAGCCGGCATACGGATACAGCCCGGTCAGAGAGGAGGCCATGCTCCCTTCGCCCCGGTCCGCCGTGTACCAGCCGCCCTCCCCCCGGCTGTGCGACAGCGGCAGCCCCACCACCCAGGGCCCGATGGCGAAATCGGCCCCGAACATCCCCGTCGTCACCCCGCCGTCGAGCGACAGGCCGTCGACACTTCCGCCGAAGCTGGAATACGCTCCGCGGCCCCAGAGAGTGCCATGGCCTTCACCCGCCTGCCGGCTCATGGTGAACGCGCTTCCGGTCACCAGGTCGCGCAGGGCCGGCGACTGCGGCCGCACCCGGGCCTCGGCCACGCTGCCGCCGAGCCGGGCGGAGGGCGTCACGAAGCGGCCCTGCTCGGCGACCGCACCGGTGCCGCCGGACGGAAACGCCGCTTCCTCACCTGCTGCCCCGAGAGTTTGGCCCGCAAACCTTGCCTGCATCCCCGACTCGCGCGGCGCCTCAAGGCGCGCCTGAACTCCGTCGAGCACGCGCTGGGCCGCGGTGCGGCCGAAGCGCGCCAGCCAGGCCCGCTGCAACGGATCGGCGTTCTCGATCGTCCCCGTCGCCGTGTTGTCGGAGATGTGCGCCCCCGAGGCGTTGCTCAGGGTCAGCGTCAGCGTCTCCTCCCCCTCGTCGTGGGCGTCGTCGAGAACCGCCACCGAAACCGTCTTCTCCGTCTCGCCGGGTGCAAAGGTCAGCGTCCCCTCCGCGGCCGTGTAGTCCTGGCCCGCGGCGGCCGTGCCGTCCGCGGTCGCGAAATCCACCGTCACCGTATCCGAGGCTTCCCTGCTCAGGGAAACGACGAACTCGAGCGTTGCATCCACTTCCTCCGTCACCCTGGCGTCGGCAACCGACAGCGTCGCCGGGCCGCGAATCCTGTGCTCCGGCTGCACCCCTGCCGCGGGTTGATCGAGGGCAGCATCCTCGCCGGTCACGACGCTTTGGATCGTACCACCGTTCAGGCGGAGGGCCCCCGAGCCGATCTCGATCCCGTCGTCGTCCCAGTCTTCGTCGCCAACCGTATAGGCGAAGATGAGTGTCTGCGTACCGTCTCCGCCCGCGAAGTTGGCCCTCGCCATGCCCGCGGCCCCGGAATTCCCCAGGCCGAATTCGAGATACGGGCTGCCGGTCACCTGTACCGGCCTGGTGAAGATCACCTGAATCTCGATGCGTTCGCCGAGCCCGTAGGTGTTCCCTCCCGACGCCGGCCGGGAAACCACTACGGGCGTTCCGAAGATCCGCAGCGGACCCTCCGCCTCGTTGTCGATTTCGACGATCACGACATCGGGCAGCTCGACGCGGTCCCGGCCCGGATCATGGCTGTACAGATAGTGGTGGAAGCGACGCTCGCCACTATAGGCGTCGTTGTCATGCCGCGCCTCCACGGTAACAGGAAAGGGTTCCGTCGAATGGTGAATTTCCAGGGGGGTCGTGTGCTCCATCCCCGGGACCGTCTCATGGAGATGGTCGACATCCTCAGGGGCCCCGCCTTCTCCCGCCGTGAACATCCAGGACTGCTCGCCGAGCGAAACCAGGTCGGGGTCCCCCTCACCCGGTTCCCGGGCGAGAATCACCCATTGCGCCGGCGGCCTGTCGAGCTCGAGCTGGTAGGTGACCTGCTCCCCTTCGCGGACCGTCAGCCGGAAATCGGTGAGCGGGTTGCCGTCGCCGTCGAGGAAGGCGACACCCACTTCGTCGTTGTCGGCAATGACGATCCTGGACCGGCACGGGCCGTCGCACTGCGTGCGGTTGGGATTGCGCACCTGAATCAGGTCGCCGAGCGAAACGTCCCGGGCCAGCGTTGCCATGAAGAACCCTTCGAGCTCGTCCGCCGAGTCGTCCACCAGCTGCAGCTCGATATTCTTTCGGGCAACCCATCGGCCGTCGGCGGCCGTGAATTCCTCGGGAGTGAACGTCATCGTTTCCGTAACGGGGACGAAATCCTCATCGGCAGCCGCCGTCCCGCTCTCCGTCGACAGGGTCACTTCGTGGCTCCGGTTCGGTGCCGGAAATCCCGGCTGCGTCTCCAGGATGACCTCGATGCCCGCTGCCGCGCCGGTCGCCCCTTCCTCGAAGCTGTACGAGGACTTCCCCAGCCGCGCGATCAACGCGGGGTTGCCCACCGCCATGCGCACGCTCGCCGCCGCCGGCGTCCCGATGTGGTAGCCGGCCCCCTCGATAACCGTAGCCATAAGCGTGCCGCTTTGGATCACGCGCTCGTTTTGCAGGGAGGGGGAGATGCGCAGCTCCGCGGCGGTCGCGTCAGCGGGAAAATCGACGCGCTGCGTCAGGTCGCCGGTATTCAGGAACAGCTGCTCCTGCGTCAGCCTGACGTCGACCGCAATTGCCCGATCCGACGCCTCGGCCAGCGTCAGGTCGAAGACCACGTCGTCCAACCCTGCGATATAGGCGTCCCTGCCGGCGCTGATCGAAATCGTCTGTCCCGTCGTTGCCCCGTCGTCGTCGGCGATGGTCACCGTGGCGGATGCCCGACTTCCGGCGCGCACCCCGGACGGCAAGGTCCAGAAGGAGAGTTCCAGGCTCTCCCCGTCGTCGTCCTCACTGTCGTCGGTCGCGGTCACTGTCAAGCTCTTCGAGGTCTCCCCGCGCGCGAAGGCGAGGCCGGTTGCAGACAGGGTGTAGTCGTCGACGGACGCCCCGTCGCCAAGGGCAACGACGATCGGGATGGTCACCGAACGATCGGGGTCGGGGTCCAGCTCCACGGTCACCGTCGCCGAGGTTCCGTCCTCGGAGATGGTCAAGGCTTCCACGACGAACGAAGCGGTCACCGATCGATCGACCTTGTGACCGGCGTCGTCAGCCATGCCGGGGTAGTGCCGGGATGCCGGGACTGAGCCCGGACCGGGGCTGGCCGTGGGCAGCGGCCCATCGAAGCCCGAGTGGGCCCCGCCCACATCGACGCTGATGCCGTCCGCATCGAAATCGGCAAACTGCACCCGGTAACGGTACAGGAGCCGCTTCGTGCCGGAGCCGGATTCGTACCGTGCAGCCCGGTAGTTTTCTTCGCCGGCACCGTCCCCGACTCGAATGGCAATGACCGAGGCGTCCTGCCCGACAAACGCCTCGGCGGAAAACGTCAGGGTGACGTCGATCTCCTCGCCGAACCGGTAGCCATCCCCGTGCCCGGGTCTCGACGTGATCTCCACATCGGTGACCTGAAGCGAGCCGTCCACCTTGTGGTTGCCGTCGTCTGCCCGTCCGGGGAAATAGCGGTCGACCGGCAACAGACCCAGACTGGCGACGATCGTTGGCACCCACCTGCTGTATCCGGTGTCCGGTCCTCCCGCGTCGACGCTGATGCCGTTGGCGTCAGTATCGCCCATCTGCACCCGGTAGCGGTACACCAGACGATTCGTGCGGGAGCCGGACAGGTATTCCGCGGCGCGATAGGTGGGGCCGTCGGCAGCCTCGCCGACCCGAATGCCGATCTCGGAGCCCTCCTCCGGCACGTACACGTCCGTGTTGAACGTCAGGGCGACATCGATGTTCTCCCCGTACAGGTAGGTGCCCCCGTTTTCCGGCGTCGACACGATCTCCGTCCTGTAGGCGCGGTGAGGGCTGGGACGCCCCTTGATACGTATCCTGAGAACCTTGTTGAGATCGCAAAGCCAGTGGGTCTCGCCAGCTCTCCGAAAGCCGAGATGATCATGGAGAGTCCAGCCCTCTTCCGCCCCCGAATCCTCTTCCATGCTGTAGGTCCTGCCGAATTGGGCCTTGTTGTCATTGGCGCAGCCGGCGACACAGTCAAGGACGAAACGGTAATCCGTATTCGGCTCCAGGTAGGTGTTGGCGGGGGCCTGCCATTCATTGTGGGCAAAGTCGTTCAAGGAACCTGCCCTGGTGAGGTCGGCGACCCTGGTGTACTGGTTGCCGCGGCCGCGGTACAGGCCGGCGTTTATCGTCATGTACCGACTTTCATGCGTCGCTCGCACATAGAGCAGAATACTCGTCAGCTCGTATCCACCCTGGTTCGGCCCGGTTCTGAACCCCTGAAACAGTCCGTCCTGACCCTCGGACAGACATACGACCAGGTCCGATCCTGAAGGTTGCACCATGTTCGTCACGAGCGTGGTGACCGGCGGATCATACTCTTGAGCGGAGGCGGCCGCGGCGACGACAAGGGCGGTGGCTGCCGCCAGAAGCACTGTGCCGGATCCGCGCGCCCCGCCTCGCGGGCGGGCCGACGCGTGGCCTCGCCGTTGCACTTGTCGAAGCCATCGCCTGACCCTGGGACCGAAACGGCTTGCCGCCCGCGCTTGTGAAGTCCCTCCTCCGGCATCTTCCTCCCCCCGTCTCTGCAGGTCGACTGACATCCTTCTCATGTCGCCCTCCCTCTCCGCATGTTCGGCCAGAACGGAAATCGTTCTCGCAGCCCATACTCTTGCACGCACCGTGCCAGGCACTGGAGGAATCGCCTAACCTCCTGATTACAAAGGAGGTTGGAGGATCAATGCGGGAAGACTGTAAAAAGCAGGATTGATGCAGAATACAACGGCTGAAAGCGGACGAGGAGCCGAAAGAAGGGCCTAACCCTCTGAAATCGTGTGACTTATGCGTAACTTGGCGGGAAGGGGCGGTGGCTGTGGTGATATGCCGCGCTGTGGCATTTTACCACATCGGGGCCGGATCGAACCGGGAGGTCCCGGCCTGGCCTCAGGGCCGGTCCGACCTGGGCCGGCGGCTGCCGGGCAGGCGGTTCACTTCTCCGGCAGCAGGTTGTACTTCCTCAGCTTCCGGTGCAGGGTCGTGCGATCGATGTCCAGTACCTGGGCCGCCCTGGTGATATTGCTCCCGGATACCTCGAGGGCGCGGACGATTGCCTGCCGCTCCGCTTCCTGCATCGACAGGGGGGGGTGGTCAGGACCTCCGGGGCCGGTTGAAGAGGGAGGCAGGGCGGAAAGTTGGGAGGGGAGGTTGTTTACCTGAAGCCGGTCCGCGGTCTCCAGCAACACGGCGCGTTCAATGGCATTCTTCAGCTCGCGCACGTTTCCCGGCCAGTCGTACGCGAGCAATCTCTGCAGCGCCGCGGGGGAGATCCCGCGAATGTTTTCCCCGGCCCGTTCGGCATGGTCTTTCAGGAATTGCGCCGCCAGCAGGGGAATGTCTTCGCGGTGTTCCCTGAGAGGCGGGATGACAAAGGGAAAGGCAGCGAGGCGATAGAACAGGTCGGCGCGGAATCCGCCTTCCTTTACGGCGACTTCCAGGTCCCGGTTGGTCGCCGAAATCACGCGAATGTCGATCGCAATCGCCGATGTTCCCCCCACCCGCTGGATCTCCCGCTCTTCCAGGACGCGCAGCAGCTTGGCTTGCAGGGCGATGGGCATGTCGCCGATCTCGTCCAACAGAACGGTTCCCCCCTGGGCGCGCTCGAACTGCCCGATACGCCGCGTCGACGCCCCGGTGAAGGCCCCGCGTTCATGTCCGAACAGCTCGCTTTCGATCAGGGTCTCGGGGATGGCAGCGCAGTTGACGGCGACGAACGGGCCTGTCTTTCTCGGGCTGTTGTAGTGGATCAGCCTGGCGACGAGCTCCTTGCCGGTGCCGCTTTCCCCTTGAACCAGCACCGTGATGTCGCTTTCGGCCGCCCGCTGCATCAGCGCGTAGAGGTCCCGCATCCTATTGCTTTTCCCCACCATGCCGTCAAAGCCGTACGTCGTTCCCAGCTCGGCGCGCAAGCGCAACACTTCGGCTTTCATCTGCTCGCTCTCGACCTCCCGGGACACGTCGCGGTAAATGACGACATGCCCCGTTGAGCTCTGTCGACTGTCGTTCACGGGCGCTGTCGAGCGGTAAAACAGCCGGGGTTTGGAGACGCCGGCTTCGGTGACTTCCTCCTCGAGTTCGCCGCTGCTGCCGAGAACCAGCCCGCCTTCCGATTCGGGCAGAACGGGCGGCCGCAGGCGCGCCATGAGGCGTGCCCTGAGGTCTCTTGCGGGCATTTCCTTCAGCTCGCTTTCCGTGGCGTCGAGAAGCTTCTCATACCCCTGGTTCGCGACCTGGAGGCGTCCGCCGGCATTGAACATGCCGATGGCATCTCCGGTCGCGTCGAGCACCGCCTCGAGTCTCTGGTTGCTGGCTTCCAGCTGCCGATTGCTGGTTTCAAGTTCATGCCGGTGCTCCGCCAGCTCCTGCTCGATGTTCCACTTCCCGGTAAGCGACAGCGTGATCTGCTGGATCTCCTCCCGCGAAAACGGCTTGCGGATATACAGCAGTTTGTGAAGAAACTCCATGTCGTCGACGATCTCCGGCAGCGTCTTGTCGGAGTACGCGGTCATGATGACGATTTCGATATCCTGCTCGAATTTCCGGATCCTGCGCACGGTTTCGATGCCGTCGGTACCCGGGGGCATCCTGACGTCGACGTAGGCCATCGCCAAGGGGCGGTTCGATTCCCTGCCCGCCTTGACCATGTCGCAGGCTTCATCCCCGCTGGTCGCATGGGAAAGCTCGAACTGCGGCAGAACGAGTTTTCCGGTCTCCCGGACGAACGCCGACGCCAAGTCATCCGTCGCCCTCCTGGTGGAGCCGGAAGCCAGCATCTCTTCGAAGTCGTTGTGGATTTCATCCTGGTCGTCGACGACCAGCACGCGGTAGTTCCAGGAGGGGTTTGTTTTCATGCAGCTGCCTTTATGGTCGCCCGGTCACGAGGGACGACTTCGAAATGGTGGTTTCGAGGCTCACAGAAACAGCAGAAGGCGTCAGGCAGGGGTTGCCGGCGTGGTGTCCCGATCCCGACCGGCGGAATCGAGCCGCAGCGTGACGCGCATGGTGGCGCCCGTGCCATGGCCGCGGCTCAAGGGTTGGATTTTACCCCCGATACTGGTGACGAAATTGGCCGCCGAGTGCAGACCGAGCCCGCTCCCTTCCCGCTTCGTCGTATAACCCGCCCTGAAGATCGCCTGGAGGTTCTTCCGGTCGATGCCGACCCCGTTGTCCTCCACCTCGAGGACGAGCAGGTCCTGGCTGACGCTGGCTCTTATCTCGATGCGAGACTCTCCTTCGAGACCCCCTGACTGCTTCAACTCGTCGATGGCTTCCATCCCGTTCTTGAGCAGGTTGACGAGCATCTGGTTGAACTGGGTCTCCTGAATGCGGATCTCTTCCGGGGCGCTGCCGCAGTTGACATGTGTGCGGATTCCCCGGCTGGAAAACGAGTTCTCCAGGATCCTCAGGCAGCCGAAGATGGCCTCACGCAGGTTGACGTCCTTGCAGGTCATGGCCTTGCTGTCGAAACCCCGTTGGGCGCGGACGATGTCGACGATCTGACCCGTCTGGCTGTCGACGCGTTCAACCGTGCCGATCAATTTCTGATTCTGCTTTACGAGGTCCTCGGCAAGAGCCAGGAGAAACGGCCGCACCTTCCGGCCTTGCGGGTCATGCCGGAGGTAGTCGATCCAATCCTCCGAATGCGCCCCGACGGCTTGTGACAGGCCCGACAACCGTTCGATCAGCAGATTGTCGGCCAACTGTTCCTTGAGTGTTCCGATGCCGATGGCCACGCTGTTTATGGCATTGCCGATGTTGTGCAGGATGGTGTCCATGACCTCGAGGCGGCCCTGGGCGAAGGCCTGGGCCAGGGCTTCTCCGGCCCGCACTCTTTCCGTCACATCCCGGAAGACGATGACCCCGCCGAGAGCGGCAGTGCCCGGCGAAGTAATGGGCCTGCCGCTGGCGCTTATATAAACGCCTTCAGGCTTGGCCGCAGTGAGGATGAACATCTCCATCTCATCGGTCGCTTCCCCGCGCATGGCGCGCACCAGGGGCAGTTCCTCTTTTGGAATGGGCGTGACCTTGTCGGGGTAGAAGATGCTGTACTCCTCCGTCCATTGTTCGAGGACCGTATCCAGCCTGCCACCGACGATCTGTTGCGCACTTTTGTTGAAGGTGAGGCTGCCGTTCTCATCGGCGACTATCACGCCGTCGCTGATGCTGTCGAAGATGGCCTGCATGAGGTGGATCTCATGCTGCAGCTCGTCAACGGTTTTCAATTCGATCCCGACTCCCTTTGCTCGGAAACACCCCGTTTCCCGATCACTTCGGCTTTGGACCCCATAGCGCCTTCCAGCGCTTGACGATCGGCCTCATGGCCGAGATGTGCTCCCGCCCCGAGGCGCAGCATCCGACGATCGCGTGCATGGCCATGCGCTGTCCTCCCGCCCACATTCTACTGCAAGGCGAGGGTCCTGAAAAACCTTGGTCTGCTGGTTGGCGACCTGGGTTTGGCTCGGTTCGAAGCCAACGGCTCATGCGAGCCGGGCCATGCGGACGAGCCAGGGTCACGAGGCCAGGTGGCGGCGCTGTTGCCAACCAGCCCCTCCGGCTGGCTGAAAAACGGGCCGGGGGGCTGATTTTTGCGGCCGGTGCCCGAACAGAAAAAAACAAGGAGCAGCGTTATGACGAACGGCCTCTACGACGTGGTAACAGAACGCGATGCAATGGTGGAAATGCGCGACGGGGTGCGGCTGGCGACCGACCTGTACTTCCCCGCCCGCGACGGGGAGCCGCTGCCCGGGAAGTTCCCCGCGGTCTTCCACCGCACCCCCTACGACAAGAGCGACGTCGAGCGCACCGGCGGGTACGGCCGGTTCTTCGCCCAGCGCGGGTACGTGGCGGTGTACCAGGACTGCCGCGGGACGTTCCGGTCCGAGGGGGACGTCAATTTCCTGCTGCCCGAGGCCGAGGACGGGTACGACGCCCTGCAGTGGATCGACCGGCAGCCGTGGAGCAACGGCAAGGTGGGGTCGTGGGGGACCTCCTGGTCGGGCTGGACGCAGACGGCGATGGCGGCGTTGGGGCCGGCGAACCTAAAGGCGATGGTGGTCAACATGAGCGGCGCCGACGCGCACGAGTCTTCGGTGCGGCACGGAGGCGCCCTGGAGCTGCGGTTCCTGGCGTGGGCCTTCTGGCATTCGGCGGCCAACACGCAGCGCGCGTTGAAAGCCGACCCGGCGGTCGACGCCGCCCTGAACCTGGGCGCCCCGACCTTTGCCGACTGGCTGACGCGCATGCCGCTGCGCAAGGGACAGACCCAGCTCGAGCTGGTGCCGCCCTACGAGAAGTGGGCGCTGGACCTGCTGACCAGGGCCGACTACGACGAGTACTGGCAGCACCCGAGCTACGCGCCGGCCCTCTTCTGGGACGACTTCCCCGACGTGCCGATGCTGCTCATCGGGGGCTGGTACGATTCCTACACGCGCTCGACCTGCAAGAACTACGAGGGGCTCGCGGCCCGCAAGCAGGGGCCGGTGCGCATGCTCATGGGGCCGTGGACGCACGGGACGCAGACCCTGGAGCAGAGCGTTGCAGGGGACGTGGAGTTCGGCGAGGAGGCGGCGCTGGCCGACTTCCGCGACCTGCACCTGCGCTTCTTCGACCGGGTGCTCAAGGGAGTCGACAACGGCGAGGAGAGGGCGCCGCCGGTGCGGATCTTCGCCATGGGCGGCGGCGGCGGGTATCGCACCAGCAGCGGCCGGCTTTTCCACGGGGGGCATTGGCGCGACGAAGCCGAGTGGCCGCTGGCGCGGACGCAGAATACCAGGTACTACCTGCAGGGCGACGGCACCCTGTCGACGGAAGAGCCGGCCGCGGACGGCGGCGATACGGTCTATCGCTTCGACCCGGCCAACCCGGTGCCCTCGATCGGCGGCAATGTCTCCTCGCTTTCCGAGATCGGCCCGCTGCCTCCGGGCGTGGGGGATTCCGCTAATGCGCCGTGGCGGGCGCGGGTGGAGCAGCTGATGGTGCCGGGCGGGTTCGACCAGGTGGAGGGGCCGGAGTTTTACGGCTGTGCGCCTCCCTACCTGCCGCTGGGCTCGCGGCCGGACGTGCTGGTCTTCGCCACCGGGCCGCTGGCCGGGGACGTGGAGGTGACCGGACCGATCGAGGTGAAGCTGTGGGTCTCGTCGGCGGCGCCGGATACGGACTTCACCGCCAAGCTGGTCGACTGCTATCCGCCGAGCCGCTGGTATCCGCACGGGTACGCGCTCAACCTGACCGACAGCATCGCGCGCCTGCGCTACCGCAACGGGCGCGAAAAGGGGGAGCTGCTGGAGCCGGGCGAGGTCGCCGAGCTGACGATCACCCTCTACCCGACGAGCAACCTGTTCGCCGCCGGGCACCGGATCCGCCTCGACGTTTCCAGCTCGAACTTCCCCCGCTTCGACGTCAACCCCAACACCGGCGACCCCATCGGCCGGGAGCGGCGGCGACAGGGCGCGGACAACAGGGTCCACCACAACGCGGCGCAACCGTCGCACGTTCTGTTGCCGGTTATTCCAGAAAGAAAAACCGCATAATGGCTTGGCCGGCACGATCCGGTTGCGGTTCCGGACACCCGCACCGTTTTAGCGTGCCCAGTGCAGCGGAGGCGGTGGAACAAGAGCAGCCGGTTGGTCGGAAAATGTATTTCGTACCGTGGTGAAGCCTCAGGTAGCTGCCAGTGGAGGCCTCACACTGCGATGTCGTTTCGGCTACCGAGGCGCTCGAGACAGTGGTCGATCACGTAGCGGTACTTGGAGTATCCGCGCTGGACAAGGGAGAAACGCTTGATGAGGTCCAGCGCCCAGAAAGGCACCAGGGATTCGGTCTTGATCTCCATAACGACCGGGGACTCCGCCCACTGCGCGGTGACCGCGTCGTCGTAGTAGCTCATCTCCTCATCATGGCCCGACAGGTCGTACGAACCGCGCATCAGCCGGTAGCGCATACCGCGGTCGAACGTAATGCGTCCGTACGCGTCCACGTCGCTGACGAAGGGCTCCCGGTGGTAGCGGAGATGGAGCACGGGCGCGGTGCCGTACAGATGATGGACGTCGACGAAGGACCGCGGCAGGGCCTCGTACGTCGGCGAGGTGCGTTCGCTCCTGGCGATTTCGAGCACCCCGGGCCACTCCGTCATAGCGATTCGGTCGCGGACCTTCCAGACGGTGCGGTTGTGGCGGTACTTGACCTCGAGGGTGACATACTCGACCGCGCCGGTGCCGTAAAAACGGATTCTCGGTTTGAACCGCAGCAGCTGACGAAGCCTGGTGTCGTGGTAGAAGCGCAACCCGGGAGTATCCATGTACACGCTGTTGACCGTGTAGCTTCCCTGCTCCGTGGGGACGTTGGCGTCGATTGAAAACAGCGGTTGAATGAAATCGCGGATTTCCGCGGCCTGCCGCTCGGTCACCGTGTACTTCAACTCGTAGCGGTGGACCGCGGGCAGCTCAACCGCCATCGTGGGCCTCCTCCTCCTGCAGGACCCCCGGATCCTCGATGCCCAGCTCGTAGAAAAGGAAATAGAGCGCGTGCGCCAGATCGCGCTGGCTCTCGGCGATTGCGACCCGAGCATCCATGATCGTGCGCTCGAGCTCCAGGATCTCGTCAGCCGGCACGGTAGGGTAGTCCCGTGTCTCGGCGATAACCTGCGACGAGCCTTGGATGATGGCCTCGCCCTCCCGGAGAGTCAGGTCGCGGGCGAGCAGTGTTTCCCTGTAGTCCGAGAGCGTTTCGCGGACCTCCTCGGCGATGCGCTCGCGAACGGAGAGGACCTCGAGCTCGCTTCCCGACACCGCAAGGGAAACGCCGGCCAGGTTGCCCGCATTGCGGTTGAAGAGGGGGAGCTCGAGGCCGAAGACCAGCTCATGCCAGTCGCCTTCGGAACGCTCGAAGTGTCGGGAAACCTCCAGGAAGGACAACTGCGGCAGCAGCCGCCAGCTCTCGAGGTTTCGCCTTTCGAGGGCGAGTTGTCGCTGCTCCTCGGCCAACCGAAGCTCCGGGCGGTTGGCGTAGGCGAGGACGAGGAGTCGCTCTTCATTCAAGGCGACTTCGGGAAGCGGCTCCGAAAGCACCCGGGTCTGCGTGGAGATACCTGTGAGTCGTCGCAACCTGCGCTCTTCCTCCCGCAGTGCGTGCAAGCTGCGAAGGTGACCCTGGCGCGCCTCGGCAACGACCGTTTTTGCCTTGGTGAAGTAGACGATCGACCTCCGGCCGAGGTCCATCATGGTCTCGATCTGGGAGATCCGCAGGTTCTCATTCTCAACCCGCATGGCGGCGATGCGGGCCAGTTCGGCATGCATGGCGATATCGGCGCAGGACCGGCGCACTCGCGAAGCCAGCCAATGCCGCTCCCTCACCGCCTCCACCTTGCGCTCCCACAAGGCTACCTGCTTCCGCTGCCGTCGCGCTCCCACCTCACCGAGGGAAGGAGGACGCCAGCGGATGCCGATCTCGAGTTCGTCGAACCGGGCCCTCCCGCGCCGAGAGGCCAGGTTGCGGACGCGCAGCTCCGGATTGTCGATCCAGTCGAGCGAGCGAATCCGGTGGATGCGAACGTCCGTCTCTGTTTCGAACGCACGCAGCCGCGGGTTGTTGTCCAAACCCACCGCCACCGTTTCTTCAATCGTCAGGGGCACCCCGCCCTTGTTGCCGGCGTTGTGAACGCCCGGGGCTTCGCCCGGGAGATCGGCCGAGGCTGCCGTCGAACCGGGGATCGCAACGAAAGGGGCCAGCACCACGAGAAACCGGCCGCCTGCTCTCATCGCCCCGGTCTCCCGATTTCCGGATCGCTCTCTTCCGCGAAGGCGCCCCACGGTGCGGACGGGCGATCGGCAAGGCGTACGCGTACGGACTCGCCGGGCAGCAGGAGGTGGCCCGGCTCGAGGAGGACACGGGCCCTTCTGGCCCACAACATCTGCCCGCGCAGCCACAGCCTCTCGGGCATCGGTGAGTACCCAGGATGCACGAAGTCGATCCTCCCCCTGGCGTCGAACTCGCTCGACCGCCTCGACATCACTTCCACCTCCTGTCCGACATCGAACTGCAGGTCCTCCGTCTCCGGGACGTACACTTCAACCGCGGAGGCGTCGGCGCTCCCCACGGAAACAATGGGCACGAAAGCATCGACCGTACTTCCCTGCAAGGCCAGGATCTCGGAGACCGATCCCGCACACGGCGACCTGACCGTCCGGTACTCGATGCGCTGATCGATCAGGGCGAGGGACTGCCGGACCTCGTGCTGGCGCTGCACGCGGTCGCCGAGAAGCGAAATCATGATGCTGTCGCCATAGGCACCCGAATCGCCGGCGCCAAGCTTGAGCACGTCGGGCCGAATGAGCGTCGACTGTCCGGCTACCGACTGCGCCAGGGCATCGCGGCGGATGGTCATGCGGGTGAGATCGCGATCGTGTCCCAGGCCGGCTTTCTCCGCTGCTACAAGCGCGGCGATTTCCCGGCCGAGGGCCTCGAGCTCGGCCTCCTCCGCCTGGACGGCGGCGTACTGCTCGGACACGCGCAGCCGCAACAGGTCGTACTCGACGCTGTATCGACGCCGGTCTGCAGATACTATCGACTCCAGGGAGGCCAGCTCTTCTTGACGCAGTCGTTTTTCCGCCAACAGGTCGGAGGCGTCCAGGCGAGCCAGGACCTGGCCGGCCACGACGCTTTCCCCCACTGCGGTACTCACCTCCTGGATGGTACCTCCCTCGCGAGCGCCCACCGAGCGCACCGTCGATACCACCGTGCCGATCAGATACGGGTCGGCACGCCACTCCCGATAGCCGGTGGCCGCGGCAAGCACGCCCGCCACCCACAGGGCACGGAAAGAGTTCCTCCTCAGCCAGCGCTTCATCCACTACACCTCTACGGCAGAGGAGTGGTTCATGAAGGTCAGCCCGCGTATGCCTTCGATCTGTCCGAGAACCTCGATCAGCCGCGTCGAGTCCGCTTCGTCGGCGAGTTTCACCTGGTAGGTGCAGTCGACGAGATCGCCCTGGGCGACGTCCCGCATGGTGACCAGGGCGAACGTTCTCGGTACCTCTTGCAGTATCCGGGCCACCTGGGCGGCAAAGGTCGGCCCCGCCGGTATCTGGAAGCGCACGAGTCCATCGAATTTCATCCGCGTGCCGAACAGCGACGCGTGCATGACTACCGCGATCGTACAGAACAGGGCGGTTGCGAAGGTGGCGGCGAGGTAGCTCTGAACGCCGCAGGCTACCCCGGCACCAAGAGCAGCGAAGAGGAACACCAGATCGCGCGGATCGCGCAGGTTGGTGCGAAAACGGATGATGGCCAGCGACCCCACGATACCGATGCCCCGGGCGACGTTGTCGCCGATCGCAATCATCAGCAGACAGGTGATGATGCTGCCCAGAACCATGGTCTGCATCAAACCGCGAGACCAGGACAGGCCCTGGAACGTCCACTCGTACACCATTGCGATTATGCTCGAAAGGCAAAAGGCGAATACGAGGGAGAGAAGGACCTGGTTCCAGTGGAGTTTGATCGTCCCGAAATCGAGCAACAGGCTATCCATCAGACACTGACTCCTGAGTAACCTTCAAAAGGCGGGGTAGAGAGGAAGGGAAGCGAAACGCGACCGAAGGCCGCCATGAAGTTCGTCTCCAAGCTGTTCAAATTCAAGAAGTTCCGGCGGTTGGGGGGATGTCTCGATGGGGCGCGCCGGCGTGGCTCGGGTCGCTGTCGGGCGGCAGAGGTCCTCCCCGGGAAGTGGACCACCGCGCCATTACGCAGCCCCTTGGAGCTGTTGAGCGGATTCGACCTTCAGGTCACCGATTTCGCGCGACCTTCAACATCTTCCTGGTCATGGGGAACCCGTTGATCGTGATGCGGCACAGGTAGACTCCCGAGGCGACCTCATGTCCGGCCGCGGACCGGCCGTCCCAGACAAGCGAGTGCTCGGCCGCCTCCATGATCTCGTCATCGACAAGGGTCGCCACATGGGCTCCCAGCAGGTTGAACACCTGAACGGACACATTGGAAGTTCTCGACAGGCTCAGGAACACCGTGGCACTGGTGTAAAAGGGATTCGGATAGCTGACCGCCCTCACCCCCGGATTCGATGCGGAGGGAGTGGCCGGAGCATTCCACACTCCGGGGGTCCCCCCGTCGGGTGAGGCGTACCAGTTTTCGTGGCGGGAGTTGTCGGCCGTGGGCTCGATCAGGGCCAGGGTGAAGCCGGTTCCGTTCGGCTCGGTCGGCCAGGGAGGGCGCTCGTCATACACCACCGAATCGACCACCCGCTCCAGGCCGGTCAAAAGAGTAATGTGGTCCCCGCGGCTGCTCAGGCCGAAGGGAAAGTCGCCGAGACAGCCATCGGTCTCCGGAAAGGCCATTCTGAAATCGGTGCTGTCACGGCAAAGCACCACGTAGCCGCCCGCCTCGAGAAGGACATCGGGGGGCAGAATGAAGTCGGGCGAGTTCCCCGCATCGCGAAAGCGCCAGCCCCCGATCTCGACGGGGACGGCGCCATGGTTGTGAAGCTCGACCCAGTCCCCGGAGTCGAGAGCCTCACCCGAATTGTAGTTGATCTCGTTGATCACAACGGGCGGCTGCCCGGGTGAAACGGGCTCCTGTCCCGAGGATGTGAACCGGGCGGCAATCCCGTAGTTCCCCTCGATGGCCAGCCTGGCGCGGGAGGTTTCCGAGACCGGATCCGACCAGCTGTCGAACTCGAACCCGGGTGCCGCAACCGCCACCACATCGATGGGCACCCCGTTGAAGTAGAGACCGGATGAACGGGAAACCGTTACCGGTACGGTGTTTACAAAGACGGTACCCGCCCCCTCGGGCTCGACCTCGAGCGAAAGCGTGGATCGGCCCCCAAGGGAGAATTTGTTCTGCAGGTGACCCCATACATGGCCTGCCCTCACCCGGGCGAAGGACCGCATCACCTCGAGATTGGCATCCCACTCCTCTATCGAAGCGAACGCATTTCCATAGAAAGGGGAAGGGTAGGGGGCCCACCGTTCGGAATGCCGGGGTATCTCCTCCGCAACGGCGTTCCTCATGCTGTCGATAACGGCCTCGACCCGGGTCCTTTCGAAAGTGGTGTTCAGATGGCTCGCGAACCGTTGAATGAAATCCTGCCTGACTTCATCGATCTCGAGAAGCCTTTGCATGAGGAACGTGGCCCAGGGGGGATTCCACCAATCCTCACCGGGAGTGGTCGCCCATGCCACCATGTCGAGCTCGGGAGGGCTGGGGTTCAATGCCAGAGGCAAGTTGAACCCGTAGTCCAGATCGAAGAATATCCATCGCCAGCGGCCGTCCGCGCTGCGGGGACGCCAGAATTCCCAATTGTTGCCGGGCCAATCGGTGTTCACGGAGTAGATTTCGGCAATCTGGTAGTTGAGGAATTCATCGAGATCCATGCTTGCCCGTATCTCCTCAATGGCGCCGGCTTCCTGCAGATCGCTGCTCTCGAAGAAGCTGAGAAACGACTGATAGTGTTCGGCGTCTCCTGCCCTCGCCTCTGAATCGTTGACGAGGTAATCGATTTCGTCCGATCCGAATCCGTGGTTATCCGTTAGATAGTCGACCGAAATGCGCTCGCGCATGTTGTGGATACCCCAGTACTGGCCGTTGAGAAAGAGAACGACGGGTCTGTAGGCCTGGTAGTCGATGTCCATGCGACCCTTGACCAGGGCCTGCATGATCGCGTCGCGAAGGAGCGTGTACGTCCAGTCATTGCCGGAGTTGCGCAGGACGAAACCCTTGTATCGGGTTAAAGGTTTGTCGGGGAAGAGAGGGTAGTA
The DNA here is from genome assembly GCA_965223905.1 of Candidatus Latescibacterota bacterium. Taxonomy (GTDB): domain Bacteria; phylum Latescibacterota; class UBA2968; order UBA8231; family UBA8231; genus CBDCXV01. Next base: position 542,751 of record CBDCXV010000002.1, on the reverse strand, counting down.
TATGGCCTCGTTGCCGTATCCCCGGCGGGCGCGTACGGCGATCGACTTCTGCGGCTGGTTGCGGGACCAGCCGCCGTGAAGCTTCACGCCCACGTCCTGGGAGAATTCCAGACCCCCCGCCACATCGTAAAATTCGATATGGGCGGGGCGTTCCCAGTCGCGGGTGAAGTTCCTGCGATCCCCCTCGACATAGATCCCCAGTTTGTCGCCCCAGAGATGCTCCGGGTCGACAGCAAGCGAAACAGTCGGCAGGCTGACCTCGTCACCGACAAAGTAGGTGCGAGTCATCACGTCACTGGGGAGAAGGCCTTTCGCGACCGCGACTGACCGCAGGACTGTCGTGGTTTCGATACGGACCCCGATCCCGTCGTAACGCTTCTTCCCCGTGGGGATGCTGCCATCGGTAGAGAAGAAGATGCGGGTTTTGGGATCCGGGTGGCTCAAGATAACGGTGAAGGGATAGTCGTAGCGGCCGCTCTCGTGCGAGTACGAGGGAGCCTGGGAATGGCGGCGCTTCCCGGAGGAATCGTTCTTCCTCCCCGGGGAGGGCTCGTCCACAAGGAACCAGCCTTTTCCGTCCGGTACCCGGGCGTAGGAAACGTCGGGCCGCAGTGGACCGAATGTCACTGAATCGACGAGCGTGGTGCCGTCCGAAGCGAACAACCCCAGCTGCTCGCCGTTCGAAGAGAGCCCGAAATTCAGATGGAACCCCGGCTGGTCGTGGTCTTCGTCCGCCCACAGCAGGATGTATCCACCGGCCGGGATCGTGGTGGCTTTGCGGTCATCCGTGGGGAACTGGAAGGCCCCTGGATCGGTGAGGTCGTCGGTGATGAACATGCCGCCGATGTTCACCGCGCGGCCGCCCGCGTTGTGTATCTCAATCCAGTCGTCGAACTGGCCGTACCGGTCCGCACAGCAGGACTGGTTGTTCGACATCAGTTCGTTGATCAGCAACCGCTCGGCAAACAGCGGACGGGGCAGGCTGAAGCAGCCGGCCAGCACGGCGAGCAGGGCGATGGCCTTCCGAAAGGCCGGGGCCGGAAACAAGGACCGCCCGAAGCTCCTACTTCCCCCGGTCAGACATGGCGTCCCGGATTTCGCCGATGCTGCCCTCGAGCCGGTCCAGGCGCTCGTTGGCCTCCTTCACGTCCTTCTGGATTTTCGTCGCGATGGCGACCTGCTCCTCCAGCTCCTCGGCCTGGACGGAATCCTCGTCCTTCACCAGCACACTGGTCAGGGTGGCGGTAAAGACCCCCACCAGGACCATGCCCGTAATCACCAGGAAAACCGTGAGGATTTTCCCGGAAGCGGTCTGCGGATTGTGGATGTCGGCGTACCCGCCGGTGACCAGGGTGGTGAAGCTCCACCAGAGGCTGGGCCAGAACCCCGAGCCGGACTCGAGGCGCTCCAGGCCCATGAAAATGCAGGCGCCGAACACGAGGGACAGCAGGCCGTAGAGAAGGGACCGCTTGAGGAGTCTCACGTCGAGGGTGGAGCTCAGGTGGTCCATGCCGCGCCAGAAGAACAGCCCGATGCGGAACAACCTCAGCGCCCTCAGGATGCGCACCGCCCGGAGCAGACGCCCCAGGCGAACGACGCCCAGGTCGCCGGAGGCGGCGATGACCTGCACCGGGGGAAGCGGTATGGAGGTTATGAAGTCGATCCAGTTGTTCTTCCAGTACCACTTCTTTGAATCGGCAAGCCTGTGCTCGAAGACGAAGTTGGCCATGAATAGGCCGCAGCATATCACGTCGATGATCCAGAATATCCACAACGTACTCACGGCAAAGTGCGGCAGTATCTCCACGACGGGATCGGTATAGTTCTCTCCGCTGTCGATGATCTTCACCTGCTTCAGCTTTCCCCCGACCACCTGCCCTGAAGCAAGGGCGTGCGAACCTTCCTCATCGGTTATGTGAATGTTCACCCGCTCAAACCCTTCTCCCCCGTTCAGGATGACGATCTCGCTTATTTTCCCGTCCTCCACTTCCGCCTGGGCAACAGCGCCGCCGCCGATGGCGCCGATGCCGAGCAGGTCGACGACCAGGATTGTTATCAGGAATAGGATGAGAACGAAGATGAGCAGGTCCTTGGCTCTCACCCTGCCGACGCTGCCCAGCACCCTGGCCTGCTCGTCCATCAGGTGTTTCCTCTGGCGCGCCTGCTCGAGGATCCGGGCCTTGTCCTGCAGCTTCTCCTTTTCCTCGTTCAGCCTGGAGATCCGCGATTCCGCCTTGTCGAGGCCCAGCTCGTACTGGCCGTGCCTTTTGCTCAGACTGACCGTCTCCACTTGTTCCGTCATGGCGTCGATCTCCCTCTCTTCGGCGGCCAGCTGACGGTCGATGCGGTCGATCTCCTGCACTACCACATCCTTCATCCGGGTAATGCGTTCGAGGGAGCAGGATTCCAGTCGCTTCGAAAATGACATCTCGTTCTGTATGAACTCCGGGTTCAGGCTTGCTCGTGAGGTTGGTGCGCTTCGAGCAGGTTCATCATGTACATAAAGTAAAGATAAGCCCCTTCCGAGGATTCCCTGTCAGGGCGCTGGACGTGCTCATCGGCGGTCGCAGGAGCCGGCCGAATAGAATCTTCCGCATGCCCGTAATCGTGAGAACCTGAGAGACGGTGAGTTTCCAAACGCTCGGAATCGCAGGAACCGGGAAGCTGAGCGATCCCCGGGCGGTGTTCGCGGACAACGCAAATCCCGCATGTTCCGCCAGCTCCGGCTCCCTTCCGGCGGGCCGGTCGGTCCACCAGGGATGAACGGAGGGGTTGCGCGTCTGGGTTTTTTCGGGTATTGCAATACAAAGGATCCCCTTCCGTCGTCCCACGGCGCCTTCAGGAGAAGCTCCCATGTCCGTCTCCCGTCTGATCTGGATCGTCCTGATGACCAGCGGCATCGCCTCCGCCCACCAGGAAGGCCCCCTGGCCGGCCGCGGGAACTGGGGGCTGGGGGTAGCCCTGCCTTCGGGCGGCGGAAGCAGCTTCAGCGTGTGGAAGATCCGCTCTCCCACCACCGCCCTGGGCCTGGAAACAAGGGTTTCGTGGAGCCTCCGCGACTCCACCGCCAACGCGGATGACCCCGGTTCAGCAGCCATCAATAGCCATTACCTGAGCCTGCGGCTGAGTCCCACAATCAAGAGGTATCGGCCGCTGAACAATCGGGTCGCCTCCTTTACCTACAGCCAGGTTGAAGCCGGTTTTTCGGGACACGAACGGGAATATGGTCTGAATTCGCAGGGCAGCAGCGGAGGCAACATAGGGATAGGATTTGGTTTGGGAGTCGAATGGTTCCCCTTTCCACGCATCAGCCTGGGCGGTCAGACCGGGCTGAGACTGGGGTACCGCTACTTTCAGCACGATTCCAGGGGGATTGATTCCAACACCTCCCAAACCAGTTGGAACCTGTACTTGCGGACCTTCCAATCGCAATTGAAGGCATTGATGTATTTCTGACCAAAGACGATGGCTCCTCTCACCACTCCACAACCCGCAATTAACACAATGCCTCTTTTTAATTTTGGTCTTGCTGTCAGCGGTTCTTTTTCCCGATGAATACCGCCACAGGCTATGGGATCCCGAAGCTCATGCTGGCTAAATCGTTGCTCTCCCTGATCCTGTTGACAGGCGCCGCGGCCTCTGCTGAAGGCCCCCTGGCGGACCGGGGCGGCTGGGCGTTGGGCGTGCCCCTGCCTTCCAGCAGCGAACGCAGCATCAGCCTGTGGAAAGTACGCTCTCCCGTCACTGCCTTCGGCCTTGAAATAGGTTTGTCATCGCTTTACCGCGAAAGCACCATACACGACCTGGATAACCTTGACCGAGACGATATCCGAATACCGTATCGGTCTCTAAGTCTGCAACTGCGTCCTGCCATCAAGCACTTCCGCCCTCTGCACAACGAGGTCGCCCCCTTTGTTATTTATAAAGCCCACGCAGGTATTGCTATTTGGGATAGGGGATTCGGCAGCGATTCCGTGAAACAGCGCACCCGAACCGAGCGCGATCTGGGGCTGGCAGTGGGCTTGGGTGCCGACTGGTTCCCGTTCCAGCGCATCAGCCTGAGCGGCCAGACCGGACTGGACCTGAGCTATCGCTACGAGAAAGAGGACCTCAACCGCGAGTGGGAGTGGTCCCTCGAGACCTTCCAGACGGAGATGACGGCGCTGGTGTATTTCTGACGCCGGCTGCCGCCTGCCGCAACGGTTCACCGAATACACCAAGCTGACCGTAGCTGTTTCCCGCATACCCGGTGTTCCTTCAGCGCCAACCGGATTCGGGATCCGGCAACGAGCGCAGTACCTCAGCCGAGCCGTACCGACTACCGATTCCCCACCTGCACCCCCTGCACTGAAAACACTTCTTCGAGGAAGTTCTGCCCCATGCGCTCGTACCCGGTGGCGTCCGGGTGGAGGTTGTCCGGCAGATATTCGGCGAGGCTTTCGTCGAAGAGCTTCAGGCCGTCGACGTAATGGATGTTGCCGTCGCCGCGCTTTTTGAACGCCTCCACGGCTTCGGCTACCTCGACGCGCATCTGTTGCAGGGTCAGGCCGACCGCATTGGGCGCGGTCTCGCGGTCGTGGCCCCAGATCGGCGAGCAGACCGCCAACGGGGTGTGGGGATGGCCGTCGCGGATGGTGGCAATGGTGCCGAGGACGGCCGGGCGGAAGGCGCGCGGGCCGAGGCTGGCGGCGCCGTAGATGTTGATGCCGATCTTGACCGAGACGAAGTCCGCGGGCAGGCCGCGGATCAGCCGGGCGACGAACGGGTCGGCGTGGCACTGGCCGCCGTAGCCCAGCGAAGTGAGGTTGAAGTCCCGGGCGCGGGCTACCACTCCCGGCCAGGTGGTGGCGGGCGATCCCGCGGTGCGGCAGTGGGTGATGGAGCTGCCATAGGTAATCCATTTCGGCCGGGTATCTTCGCTTTTTTCGCAATCTGTTCCCCCGGGCAATTCTACGTGGCGCAGGGCGACGGGCATGGCCGGCGACAGCCAGATCTCCAGGGACTTCCCGCCCGCAGGCAAGCCCTCGAAGCGGACCTCGGTCGCGCCGGCCGCATACGGAACGGTGGCGGCGATCTTCCCGCCGATGCACAGGTCGAAGCGGCCCTCCCCGGCCAGCGGCTCGCAGCGGACGATCAGCTCCTCGGCGTCGGTGGCCAGGCGCACGCGCACGCCCGAAGGCATCTCGGCCCGCCCGGCAAGGCCGTTCTCCCCGGGCGAGTACAGGTCCGGATCTCGATGGGGAATGCGCCAGGGCTTGACCCAGCCCGGCCCCTCTTCGAGGGAGACGGCGCCGCTCCAGGTCAGGCGGCGGTCGGTGGCGGGAATGACGGGCATGAAAAAGTCCTTTCTGTGAGGGGAAAGCTCAGCGGTGCGAAGGCCGAAAGCCGGTTTCGCCGCGGCTTCCATACAGCTGCCTGCCCTGGAATCAATGGGCGGCTCAGGCCACTGGATGGGGCGTTCACCATGTGGTAACGACCAGGCCCGTCGGATGCCCGGAGCAGGCGGGCTCGGCCTTCGCGTTGATTTCCCTGATCTGGTTACTGGCTGGTTGTGCTCGCTAGATGAGGGCCTCGTTGTACTGCAACTGATGCAGGCGGGCGTAGATGCCGTCCCGGGCCAGAAGCTCTTCGTGGCGGCCCTCTTCGCGCAACCGGCCCCGGTGCAGCACGAGGATCTTGTCGGCGCTGCGGATGGTGGACAGGCGGTGGGCGATGACGATGGAGGTGCGGTCGCGCATCAGTTTTTCCACGGCCTCCTGGATCCAGCCCTCGGTCTCGGTGTCGATGTGGGCGGTGGCTTCGTCGAGCACCAGGATGTCCGGGTCGGCGGCCAGGGCGCGGGCAAAGGACAGGAGCTGGCGCTGCCCCCCGGACAGGGCGGCGCCGCGCTCCTGCACGTCGTGACGGTAGGTGTTGGGCAGGCGGTCGATGAAGCGGTCGGCGTTGACGTAGCGGGCCGCCTGCGCGACCGCCTCGTCCGACAGCCCGGGGGCACCGAAACGGATGTTGCCGGCAATGTCGCCGGCAAACAGAAAGACGTCCTGCTGCACCAGGCCGAAGCGGCGCCTGAGCGCTTCCACATTCCACTCGCGGACGTCGATGCCGTCGACCAGGATCTGCCCCCGCTGAATCTCGTAAAAGCGGCACAGCAGGCTGACGATGGTGGTCTTGCCCGAGCCGGTTGCCCCCACCAGCGCCAGGCTCTGCCCCGGCTCGGCGCGGAAGGAAACGTCGCGCAGGACCCACTCTTCCCCTTCGTAGGCGAACCACACCCCGCGGAACTCGATGGCGCCGTCGATGCGCTCCCGGGACACGGGACCGCCGGCCGGCTCCGGCTCGGCATCCATCAGCTCGAAGATGCGCTCGGAGGAGGCCATGGCCACCTGCACGGTGGCGTACTCCTCGGCGAGGTTGCGGATGGGCATGAAGAAGCGGGGCACGTATTGCAGCATCGCCACCAGAACGCCCCAGGCGATTTCCTCGCGCAGCACCTGGCCGACGCCGTACCACAGCACCAGCGCTATCAGGGCGGAGCCGCACATTTCCATGAAGGGGAAGTAGGCCGAGTGGTAGCGGGTGCGCACCAGGCGGGCGTCGAGGTATTCGTCGGTGCCCTGGTGAAAGCGGCGGGCGCTGCGCGGCTCGCAGTTGAACAGCTTGACCACCTCGATACCGGACAGGGTTTCCTGCAGGTCGGCGCTGAAGCGGGCAAAGCGGGTGCGGGCCTGGCGGAAGGCCTGGAAGGTGCGGTTCTGCAGCCACAGGGTGGCGCCGAAGGCCACCGGCAGAAAGGCGCAGGTGATCAGGCCCAGCTCGAAATCGAGGTAGAAGAAGATGAAGAACAGGATGGAGCCGACGGTGACGGTTTCGGTCACCAGGGAGACGGCGCCGTAGGTGAAGAACTCGTTGAGCGCGTCGACGTCGCTGGTATTGCGCGCCATCAGCCGGCCGATGGGGGTGCGGTCGAAGAACTTGAGCGGCAGGCGCTGCAGGCAGGCGAAGATGTTCAGGCGCACGTCGCGCATCGTCCACTGGCCCACCATGCTGGTGATCCAGCTCTGGGCGTAGCCGATGGCGAACTGAGCTACCAGCAGCCCGGCGAAGAGAAGGACGAGGGTGCCCAGGCCGTCCAGGTTGCCCGGCACGATGTGCTCGTCGACGGCAATCTTGGTCAGCACGGGACCGGCCTGGCGGGCCAGCGAGGCGGCGAGGATGAGCAGCAAGGTCGAGACCGCCCAGGGCAGATACGGCCGCAGGAAACCGAGAAGCCTGGCCACCAGGCGGAGGTCGATGGACTTCTGGTCGATTTCCCGCTCGTCGCGGAGGGCCGGCGGCATCAGAGGTCGCCCAGTTCCTCGGTGAGGTGCTGGCGGCGGTACATCTCCGCGTAGTGGCCGTCGCGCGCGAGCAATCGGTCGTGGGTGCCCTCTTCGACGATGCGCCCCTCCTCGAGCACGATGATGTGATCGGCGGCCATGACGGTGGAGACGCGGTGGGCGATGAGGATGGTGGTGCGCGCGGCCATGACGCCGCGCAGGCGCTCGAGGATCTGCTCTTCGGTGCGGGTATCGACGCTGGCCAGGGCGTCGTCGAGGATGAGAATCTTCGGTTTCCGCACGACCGAACGGGCCAGGGCGGTGCGCTGCTTCTGGCCGCCCGACAGGGTGACGCCGCGCTCGCCGACGACGGTCTCCAGCCCCTGGGGAAAGGTGTCGAGGTCCGCGGTCAGTTGGGCCACCTCGATGGCGCGTTCCACCTCGTCCGCGGCCGCCGAGTCGAGGGCGATGTTGTCGCGGATGCTCTCGGAGAACAGGAAGGTGTCCTGCGGCACGTAGCCGATGGCGTCGCGGAAGGCGCGCAGCGGCATCTGTTCGATCGGTTTGCCGTCGATGAGAATCTGACCCTCGCCGGCCTGGATGAGGCGGGGGATGAGCCGGGCCAGCGTGCTCTTGCCCGAGCCGACGCGGCCGACGATGGCCAGGGTGCTGCCTGCCGGAATGTGAACGTCGATGTCGCGCAGCACCGGTTGGCCGTCGTACGCAAAGAAGGCGCCGCGGAACTCGATTTCCCCTCTGATCGCCAGGCCGTCGTCCCGGTGATGATCGGGCTGGGGCTTTTCCTGGAACACCGACTCGATGCGCATCATCGAAGCCATGGCGCGCTGGTACTCGTCGACGATGCGGCCCATCATCATCATCGGGCGGCTGATGCGGATCAGGTAGGCGTTGAAGGCGACGAAGGCCCCCAGGGTGAGCGTGCCTTCGACGACGCGGATGCCGCCCAGCCACAGGATGAACACCATGGACAGGCCGCTGATGAGGAAGGTGAAGGGGAAGAACGTGCTGTAGAGGTAGATCAGGCGGCGGTTGCGCTCGACGTACTCGTCGTTGAGCCGGGTGAAGCGGTCGATCTCGCCGCGGCCGCGGGCAAACGCCTTGACCACGCGCACGCCCGACAGGTTCTCCTGCAGGCAGGTGCTGATGGCGGCGAACTGCTCCTGGACCCTGCGGTAGCGCCAGCGCACCTTGCCGCCCACCAGGCGCAGGATCACCGTCATTACGGGCATGGGCAACAGGGCGTAGAGGGCCAGCTCCCAGTCGAAATAACACATGGCTGCCATGCTGAAGCCGAAGCCGAGCAGGGCGCTCAGGAACATGCGGAAGCCGTGGCTGAGGTAGCGCTGCACGGCTTCGACGTCGTTGGTCGCCCGGGCCATAAGATCCCCGGTGCGGGCCTGCTGGAAATAGCCCAGGGGCAAGGTGAGAAGGTGGTCGAAGTAGCGCTGCCGTATGTCGCGCTCGACGCGGTAGGAGGTGGCGGCCAGGTGCCAGCGCATGCCGAAAGCCATGCCCCACTGCGCCAGACCGAGGCCGACGATGAGGGCGGCGTAGTGTGTCAGGAAGGTCAGGTCCGGTGCCGCCTGATCGAGGCTGGCCCGGGTGATGGCGCGTTCGAGGACGAAGGGAATGGAGACGGAAACGAACTGTTCCCCCAGCAGAAAGGCCAGGCCGGCGGCCAGGGCCCAGCGGTAGGGGCGGAGGTAGGAGGCGAACGGTTTGAAGGGATTCAGGCTCATGCGCTGTTTTGTGTGCAGCCAATATCCTACCATTCACGAACAGCACGGCGCAACGCCTGACACCGCAATTCTGCGCTGGTGCCTGCCGCCGCACACCCGTGAGATCCCTCTTCCGACACGGAGAAAACCGATGACGCCGGAACAACCCGCCCCGTACCCCGTTGAGTTCTCGATCGACTACCCCGGGTCCAGCCGCAGACTCACGGCCTTCTTCCGGATCGTCCTGGCGATCCCGATCCTCATCCTTCTCGGTCTGGTGAGCGGCTCCGTCCCCGCGGACGACGCGACCGACTACGAGTGGACGGCTCCGCTCTTGACGGGTGGGGTGTTGTGGCTTGCCCCGATGCTGATGGTCCTGATCCGCCGGAAGTACCCGCGCTGGTGGTTCGACTGGAACCTGGAGCTGGCTCGCTTCGCGACCAGGGTAACGGCCTACCTGATGCTGCTCCGGGACGACTACCCGTCCACCGACGAACCGCAGGGGGTCCACCTCGACATCCCGTACCCCGACGTGGAAGGCGAGCTGAGCCGGTTCCTGCCCCTGGTCAAGTGGATCCTGGCGATTCCGCACTACATCGCCCTGGCGGTCGTAGGGAGTCTGGCGGTGGCCGTGACCGTCATCGCCTGGTTCGCGATCCTGATCGCCGGCCGCTACCCGAGGGAGCTGTTCCTGTTCGTGGAGGGGACGCTGCGCTGGGGCCTGAGGGTCGGGACCTACGCCTTCCTGCTCACCACCGACAGGTACCCGCCGTTCCGGTTCGGCGCCGATTCCTGAGACCATTCCAATGGAGCGCATTCACCATGCAATTTCCGTCGGCCTGCTTACTGCCATGAGTGCCACTGGCGAGTCTCCTTCTTTCGAGAACGACTACGGCCGCGCCGATATCGGCAAGCCGTGGGAGTCCATGATAGACGGTCAGGGCCTCTTTGGATGGCACGCCAGTGAAGGTCCTTTTACCCCTTCCGTATGGCGCCGCGAGGGTGACGCAATCATCGCCGACACAGGACAGGCCAGCCGCGGGCGGCTCGTCCAGGGAGATGAGACGTGGGCTGCCTATGAATTCAAGGTACAGGCCACCATAGAGAAGGGATGGGCCGGTCCGCAGCTCGTGTTCGGAATCTCGGACGACGGGATTTCCTCGCACTTCCTGACCTATCTGACCGGTTGGAAGACCATGGTCATTGTCCGTCGGAACGAGGAGACTCGTGAGGACGTCAAACTCGATGTCGTCGACTTCGTTATGGAGCCTGGTCGGGAATATGACCTTGTCCTCAAGGTCCGGGATCACTCGGTGACGAGCTACGTCGACGGTGTTCTGATCAATCGGTTGACACTGCCGGGGGTGCCGCGCGGTGCCGCTGGCCTGGCTGTTTGGGGTAACGACTCTGTCGTTCGGTTCCGCGACCCGAAGATCAGGCACTACTACAAGCGGTAACCCCCACCACCACTGACCAGGAGGCACCATGGAAGACTGCATATTTGCCAGGTGGCTTCAGGGAATGCGGAATCGACGATTGCTCGCCAGACTGACATGATGAATCACGTCATGTAACAGCACGGTTCGCGCTACGGGGCTGGTCGCGCCCTGGCCTTCCGGCCAACCTGGCTTGCCCACGACCGTCCCGAAGTCCGGACCGAGACCTGCCGCTAATTCTCCTCTTCCAATTCCGGCAGCAGCACGTACTTCACCCACCCGAAATCCGGATCGATCTCGAGCGCTTTCTCAAAGGCCATTCCCGCCGGCTCCCTTTCGTCCCTGTCCATATAGGCGAGGCCGAGCCAGGCGTAGGCTTCGCTGTGCCCCCATACAGGCTCGACGGGTTCGGCAGGCTTTTCCAGGGCAAAGAGCTCCGCGGCCCGCTGAAATCCCTGCATGGCACTTTCCTTGTTGCCTCCGAACATCCTGGGAGTGTTGAAATCGCCGATGGCCGCGCTCAGCACCACGCGCGGATTGTCGGGGGCGAGCTCCATGGCCTTCTTGATGGCCTTCCCGGCCTTGGGTCCGATGAACATGCCTTTGACAGGACTCAGGCCGATCTGGCGGCCGTACGCGCTTGAAAGCAGGGCATAGGCTTCCGCCGCCTCCGGATCGATCCGGGTCGCTTCCTTCAGATGCCCCACCGCGCTATCGAGATGTTCGGATGCGGCGTCCTTGTTTTTCTCGCCGGCGCCCAACAGAAGGTTGACGATGCGGAAATCGGCCAGGGCGATGTAGTAGTGCGCCCACGCGGCCAGGCTGGTATCGGCCAGGGCGCGCTCGAACGTCGCCCGGGCCGCGTACATCGCATCGAGGGACCCCTGGTTTTCTCCGGCATGCAGCATCCGTCTTCCACTGACGAGAAGAGAATCCGCCGATTGGGTGAAGGCGGGACAGGCGATCGAGAGCATGAAAGCGAGGGAGAGCGGAAAGCGTTTCATAGTTGGCCTCTTTGGTGAAGATGAAGATCAGTAGTTCAGGGAGACGGTGGTGCCGAAGTAAACGGACCGGCGAAAGAGAGAGATGCGCGGCCGGCGCCGGGTATAGTCGATGCTGTAATCGTAGTCGAGCACGTTGGCGCGGTTGAGCAGGTTGTTGACAGCGAAGTAGAAGACCGCCCGGTGCCCGGAGCCGAAGAACAGCAGATAGCTCAACTGCCCATCCATCTGTTGAAAGGAGGGCAGCCGTTCCGAGCCGACCGGTCCTTCCACCGGCAGGTAGTAGCCTCTGCCCGCCACGGGGACGGCATCGACGACCGGGGTGATGGGACGGCCGCTGGCGTATCTCAGGGTCAGGCCGCCGCTCAAGGTGCGGACGATCCGCATTTTCGCGACCCAAGTCAGATTGTGGGTGATATCGAACGGTGAAGGAGCTTCTTCGCGCAGCGTCTCAAACCCCAGGTGGCGCACCTGCATCCGGCGCGAGCGCAGCAGACTGTAGGCCATCCAGCCGCTGAAGCGCGTGTCGAGAAAGGCGCCGTACTTGCAGAAGAGGTCGACACCGGAGGCCCTCCCGCTACCTGTATTTGCAAGGTTCAGGACGGGGTCATCCAGCACCAGATTGCGGTAGGGTTTGTAGTACCCCTCCAGCCGCACCAGGAACCGCCCGCGTTCGTGGTGCAGGCCGCCGATCCAGTGTTGGGCGCGCTGGGGTCCCAGATTCGGGTTGCCGCTGGTGGGGTTGTATGCGAACGGGGCGGGGAACTGGTGGTAGATGCCCCAGGCGAGCCGGGCGTTCGTGTCTTGCGAGAACTGGTATCGCGCCGACAGGCGCGGGTCCACGACCAGACCGCGGCCCAGGCTGTGGCGGTCGGCGCGCATACCGGCATTGGCGACGATGCGGCGCCCTGGTTTGAAATCGACCTCGAACCAAGCGCCGGTACGCCGCGCGCTGTAGGAAGCGTCGAGCTCGAACACCTCTGCCTCCGGGTCGAGGATGTCCCCCTGGGGGATGCTGCCCACGAAGCGGTTGCCGGCGTGCTCCACTTCGGTCCCGAGGCGCAGGATGCCGAATGCACCGAGGAAGCGTTCCCAGTCCGTGCGAATCTTGCCGGTCAGGTCGCTGGGGGTCAGGTCGAGGTTGCCCAGTTGCCGCCGGGCGGAGTGCCGGTTGAGCGAGGCGCTGGTGCGGATGGACCAGTCCGCCCATACATCCGTCCACTGGAGATTGTGCAGTGAGTTGTCGCTGCGGCCCCGGTAATGGCCGTCGAACGAAGGCTCGGCCACGCGCACGCCGATCTCGTCCCCCCCGTTGAAGCTGAAGAGCTTGAGGCGTCCGGTCGGCGAGTACTGGTAGACCAGGTTGAGGTTGCCGTCGCGCCCCCGCGGAGTGACGACGAATCCGTCGCGGTGGCCGTTGACGCGGAACATGAGATCGGTAAGGCTGAGATTCCCCGTGAAGCGCAGGCCGAGCTTGTCCTCGACAAGGGGCAGGTCGAGTCCCACGGAGCCGGCGGCAAGGCCCAGACCGAGCGTATAGCTCCGTTGCACCGGCATGTCCAGGCTCTCCATCGCCAGCACCGCGGAAAGCGCGTTGCCGTAGCGGGCGGAGAATCCACCCGTGGAAAAGGCCGTGCCCTTGACCATGAACGGAGGGATCGTGCCGAACACCCCGCCGGTAGGGGATTCGTACCGGTAGGGATGGACCACCGTGGCCTGGTCGAGCAGAACGACGGTCTCGCTCACGTCGCCGCCGCGGACGAAAAGACCGGCGCCGTCATCCACGGTGGCCACGCCGGGGAAGGTCTTGAAGGCGCGGAAGATGTCGGCGGAAGCCCCCGGCGTCGTGACCACATCGAGCGGGGAAAGGGTGACGGCCTCGTCCTCCCCGGTGGTGTAGGTGCTGGCCGTGACGACGGTTTCGCCGAGCTCGATGAGGGCTTGCCGCAGCACCAGGCGAACCGTCGCGGTATCGCCCGCGGCCAGGTGCAGGGTCTGCCGGGCCGGTTCGAAGCCGATGAAGGTGGCGGCCAGGCCGCGCCGTCCGAGGTGCCGGGTGGAAAAGGCGAAACGGCCGTCGCGGCCCGTTATGGCGCCGTCGGTGGTGTCGACGATCTGCACGTTGACGAAGGCCATCGGCTGCTGTGATTCGTCGACGACCTGTCCCTGGACCAAAGCCCTGCTCTGCGCCAGGGCCGGCAAGGAGAAACAGGCGCCGAAAAGGAGAGCCAGCACTCGCGCGCGCATCTCAGAGCCTGGCGCCGGCGATCACCGTCTGCAGGGCCTCGAGGTGAGTCTGCAGGGCCTTGGCGCCTTTTTTGGTGAGGCGGTACCAGGTCACCGGCCTGCGGTTCTCGAAGCGCTTGGTCACGCCGAGGTAGCCGGCGTCCTCCAGCTTGCGCAGGTGCGCCCCCAGGTTGCCGTCTGTCTCCTGGAGGAGCTGCTTCAGGCTGGTGAAAGTCATGGCGTCGACGTCGGCCAGCAGCACGCAGGCGCCGAGGCGGCTGCGGTGTTCCAGCAGCTTGTCCAGCCGAACCAGGCCCCCGGAGGTGACCTCAGCCGGTTGCGACGGCTTCTTCATCATCCCTCGGTTTCATCCACAGGGCGCTGGCCACCAGGGCGGCCGCCGTGGCCAGTCCGACGATAGTCCAAGGCCAGGCCGGGATGTGGTCGACCGCGGCCGATCCGCAGATGAGCAGGACCCCCGGCCAGAGGGTGCGCCGGTCGAGGTGCAGACCGCCCAGGAAGAGCACGGCGCCGGAGAGAAGGGCGAAGAGCTGACCGATTACCCAGCCGTCGAACCGGTGGGAGAAAGCGATGGACATCACCGCCACTCCGCCGAAAAAGATGCAGCCCCAGTGCAGGGCATTCCTGGCGCCCAGACCGGGCCTGCGGAGTCCCCGCTTCCTCTCCTGCCGGGTGCCCAGGCCGAGGCTGACCAGGAAGCCTGCGGCCGGGGCGACCATCCAGTACACGGGGGCGTACTCCATGGCGAAATCGTTGAGAGCGTACCCGGCGGCGATGATCACCGCCCACAGGACGGTGATCCCCAGGTAGCGGTACTGTCCCTCATCCCGCTGCTCCACCGCCTGGCGGACGAAGGACACGTCCTCTTCGAGCTTCTGCGTCACGTTGGGTTCCATTGGGAGTCTCCTTTCGCGGCTGCCGTCCCGGGAGCCGAGGGGGCGGCGGCCCTTTCCATTTGGTAAGGCTGCCGAGTTTTCCCAACTCGTGCAGAGTTCTCTATAAAATAGAGTTGACAGGCCCATTGTCAACTGTTTCTTCAATACAGATCCCTTACGTCAGGAGGCTACCCATGAGACATGCGAAGAAAGTGACGCTGGCGATACTTGCCCTGCTGCTGTCCGTGAACGCGGGTCTGGCCCTGCCTGCGCCGCCCGACTCGGTGGTGGCAGTGCCATACAACCCGCCGGAGAACCAGGGCGACCAGGGCGGCTTCATCCTCGTGACCTGGAATGCGGTGGAGGGAGCGGACGGATACCGGATTTACCGGGAGATAGCGGTCACTGTGGGCCTCGATGAACAGGGCAACCTGGTAGAGCTGGATTCTCCCAAGACTGCCCTCGTGTCGTGGGGCATCATCGGCCCTATGGAGCCTGTCGTCAGGGTCGTGGTCGCTACCCTGGACAGCGACACGCACACTCTGTGGGCGGTCACGACGGTGCAGAATACCGATGACGGGCCGGTGGAATCCGAGCCGGCGTACTTCCATGTACAGGTGGAAGGGATATCGACGGGAGTGCAGGCACGCAGTTGGGGGGCTGTGAAAGTCGCATTGCGCCAGAACAGCCCAACCCCTACCCCGTCCGAGGGCAATAGGCAAAACTAAAGAGGGTGGAAACACACAATGAAAAACGAGTTTACGGCGATTATCGAGCAGGACGGGGAATGGCATATCGCCTACTGCCCCGAGATCCCCGGGGCAAACGGTCAGGGCAAAACCAAGGAGGAAGCACGCGAGAATCTGGCTGAGGCCGTAGCGCTCATCCTTGAGGACCGCCGGGAGGACGGGTTGCGCGGTGTGCCGGCAGATGCCATTTGAGATTGTTCTACCATAGACCGTCGTCGGACCTCATCACCACCCGTCGCGGCCAGAAAGCGGGAGTGCGGATAGCTCTGCACCCCGACGACACGCCGATTCCCCGAGCCCCTGGCCGGAGTTGCCCAGATCTGCTCCACCCTGGAGCAGTTCCCCCAAATCTTCTTCGACGAGGGCGAGGTGGACATGCAGTGGGCGATTGAGGTCTCCGGGCCAACGGGTTCAACGGGCCGTACATAATGGACCAAACACCTTCCTTTGGGCGGGGTTCGACCCCCTGCCTGGAAGGCTTTTGCGATCGGATATATCCGGGAGCTGGTGGTGGTGGTGGTTTTCGGGTGAGGGTGAGAGGGACGCAAAGGACTGGCGAGGAAGGGGTACAGCTCATCAGCGGTGACGGTTCGGGGAGTGCGGGACCAGGATTCGTTGGGCGAAGGGCATGTCCCAAGTCTTGCATGGTGGTCCCATGTGTATCAGAGTTGCTTAGGCAAATACCTCTGGAAGTCTTTGTGGCATGGCCGCAGCGCGGGCCCTGGCGAGGGGAGGACGGAGCCCGAGAGGACTAGCCTTGCACGAAACGAGCAAGGCTGAGAGTTGACAGGCCGTCATCGGCACTCATAGGTTCCACGCGGGCATAGCAGGGCTACGGATGAACACTGGTGCAAGTGGGGCCGGCGCCGGATTCTGCCATGAGGAGCCCAAGCCAGGGGCCCACCACGCACGCAGAGCATTGAGGGGAGAAGGAATCATGGACAGTTCTCCATTTGAAGTGATAAGGGTAAACATGGTGCTTTTGGGGATAGACCTACTCAATACACCGGAGCAACAAAGGCAGTTTCAGTTTTCCATTGATGATGAATTGACCACCATTGTGACCGGCGGCTCAAGAAATCATATCATCAACAAGCATAGGATCTCGCTGGATTTATCCAGCGAGCGGTCGATTGTTCAAAGAGACTATCTATCTTCGGACGAAGACCTTGCCCAATTAGTAGATGTCGCCACAAAGGCAATGTCCTATACCGACGACCTCGAAAGTCAGCCACTTACGGCGATTGGATTCAACATGGAGGTTGTGTATACCCCTGCCCAAGTTAATGAGGTACGCTCGCCGGCCGGCCTCTATATCGCCTCGCGGATCTTTCCTAAGAGAGAGTCTTTCAAGGACTGGGAGCTTTCTGGTGGTGGATGCAAGATGTACTATACAGGGGACGATAGAAATAGAAAGTTCATCGTTACCATCGAGCCTCGCCTCCAAGACCTTGAAACTCCAAAAATCTTCATTAGCACGAATGTCCATCTCGACACAGAAGAGATCCGCGACCACTTGGATTTGAATAGTCGATTTGCTGAAGTGTGGAAGAATACTTTTGACTTCATCGATTGTTTTGACCAATGGAAATGACTCAAGCCGCTTCTAAGCCCCGGACACCAACACGGGATCGAGCATTGTTCCGTGCACCACGGAACCCTATGGCTGATCCTGACACTGCTGGCTGGACGACTTGGGAACAGGGGGACGAGAATCAGGAAACTGGAACGACCGATGCTGTCCTCCTGGAGAACCTTTCCATATTGGAGAAATGGAGACAGGGGCAAGAGCAGTTTTTCAGAAATAATCCCCACACCAGCGCCTGGGATCAGGGCAGAGAGCAGTTCTCGCTTGCTTTTTGGAAAGATTCCTCTGGCTATCTTGACGTTTCCTCTACGCCCGAAGTAGGGCGCGCTGCTTACAGCACATTCGCAGGTTGCAATTCTCGTAGAGGCAGACATACAGTCTATGGCGATTTGAACAAGCCGCTTGTCCCTATTTGGGCTTTTGTGGAGTCTTCCAGGCCCTCCGAGACAGATAGCCGATTCCAGGAACTCTTGGATGAATTGAACGAAGTCGACAAGGACGCATTAGAAGAAGGTTTCGAGCTTCCTTCGGACTTGGCAAAGACAAACGCCGATCGCCTGCTCAGAGAGATGTTCGACATCCTCCCCAGGCAATATGACATATACACTACTCATGATCGAGAGATTGCCATTAGCCTTCCGAACAGAAGAGGCAGTTCAGTGATTCTGTTATGCAGGTCAAACGGAGGGGCACTTTGCCTTGTTGATGTCCCAGGGATTCCCGAACGTAGCAGATCCTATACGCCGGAGGAGTCGGGCCAACTGCCCGATGGTTTTCTTCGCATGGCTTTGTTGAGACTGGATGAAATGACCGATGGATGGACATGGTGACAAAGGACATCAGCGGGGATTGCAAATTGGGCCGGAGTATCGCTTCCGACTCGAGCGCGAGAAAGGCAAGGAGGGGGATTTTTCGCCATAGGGATTTTAGGTTAGACGAAGGCGGCGTATCGTTCGACCGCTTGTGCGACTCGTGGATTGACGAGGTTGCCTCAATCGCTGACAAGAGGGACAGGATGCGAGGCAGGAACTTCCGGGGATGGGCTGTGGTGAAAGCGGAAATCGCATCTCAAGACGGGCGATGCGTAGTTGCATCCCCCACATGCTGCAATCCCTACCATGCTGATGTTCGGTTGCCCTGCGCGGATATGAATGATCCCGATAAAGTGAATGAGCATTTGCAGGCGCTTGCTAATGCGGCATCATGGATGCCACGGCCGTAATCCTCTAAGGCCAATAGCCCCGTACTGTAGCTCCCGACATCCAGCCCTAACCAGCAAGGACCACCGGGCGCCCCGGCTTCACCGGAGCCTAGGATACCCACTGTGACTCTCTGCCGCAGATCGACCGCCCCCACCTGCTACAGAGAGAGGGGAGGCACGGACCGCACCCTCGGGCTTCCGCGAGGCTTGAGCTCGTACCTTACCTCGCATGGTTATGGCGGCTCAGACCTAGCCGCCAACTACCGGGCCCTCACCCTCGACGACGCTACCACGCCAACCCCACCCCCCGTTGCCGCAGATCCTCGCGGCGGCGCTCATAGTCCGGCATGATCCGCCCGAGCGCCTGCCAGTAGTCGCGGTCGTGGCCCCGATGGCGCAGGTGTACCAGCTCGTGGACGACCACGTAGTCCACCAGACGCATCGGGGCCTGGATGATCCGCCAGTTCAGCCGAATGGTCCCGCTGCGGTCGCAGCTCCCCCACCGCTTCTGCTGGTCCGCGATAACCACCCGAGGCATCGCCACCCCGGCCTTAGACCGCCACGCCTCCACCCGTTCCGGCAGCCGCTCCGCGGCGTGCCGCCGCAGCCACCCCACTAGAGCCGCTCGCACATGATCCCGCTGCCCCTCCCCCGCCGGCGCCGGCACGTCCAGCCAGCCGCCGCGCAGCTTCGCCTCCCCAGTCCCGCTGGAATCAACCTTCAGTCGGTAGTGACGCCCCAGGTACATCACGCTCTCGCCGCTGACAAACTCCCGCGGCGGAGGAGGATCCCCCGACTCCACCCCCCGGAGCCGCTTCACGATCCACCCCGCCTCAACGTCGCTCGCACCACCAAGTCGGAAGCCATCAACGAACTTTCAGAAGGCCTCGCAACGGTGGACCTGGGACTAAGGATCGCAGCGTACGACGAAGCGAAGGTGACTATACTGACTGAGGGACATAACGCCCGGCACCTCAAGAAATGGGTGCAGTTGAGTTTTCCACAGAATGTCCATGTTTTCGAAGATCTTTCTCAACACAGCAGCGCCAGCCAGTTACTCGCATACGGCCGGCTGCTCGGAAGGATGAACACGAACACGCACTTTGTAATCGTGTGGGATGGTGACGCCGCGGACCAGGCGGATAACTTGCGCAAGGAACTGCCCGGTGCTGCCAAGGTCACACCGTTCGCGTTCAGGAGGCGACAAGACAACGTGATCGCCCGCAACGGCATCGAGAATACCTATGACGAGAGGATCTTGGAGCCAATCTCGATCAGCAAGGTGGACAACGACGGCAGGTTGCTGGGACGTGAGTTCCCAAAAAACCGGAAGGCTGATTTCGCCAACCACGTCCTTCAAAACGCCACCTTTGAGTATTTCACCCACTTTCAAGATCTGCACAATGTCGTCAGTTCGATTCTCGGGTCACATTGCGGACTCTCCTGCCCAAATTCCCCAGAAACCTGAACCCTTGGGCAGCTGTCAGGCGCCTACGTCCATGCCATGCCCTTGGAACCCCACCGACCAATCTTGCTCCTGATCACGCACCGAGGATCCAAGAGTGGCAAAATAGAGTTGGAGGATGCTAAAAGATGAAAAAGGGAATCGATAATATGCAACGCGGATACACCACCGAGTCACTCAAGATACTGGAGACTGAAGAAGGGCAACTCAATGCAGTCTTCGCGTGCTTTGGCTCTGCTGTCCAGCATTCTCAACTATTTGAACAAAGCCTCACGAGATTCTTGAAAATGTACAACAGATCGCCTCAGATTCATTAAGTATCGATGACCTTGGCAAAAAGATGACCATGGGGCAACTTCTCAACAAAGTGCGACAACGTGTAACGATCAAGGAAGATTCTGTTGAGGAAGGGTTTTCCACCGCCCTAGATCAGCGGAACTATCTGGTCCATCGCTTCTTTCTAGAGCGTAATTCCGGGCTTGAGTCGACCGAAGGGCGTATGGGATTGCTCACCGAGTTGGTTGAAATCGAGAGAAATCTTGAACGTTGTCGTGTGATGAACAACGCAATGCGGATTGCAATGTGCAGCACGCTAAGTATTAAGGACGAGTGGGCTCAGGATTATTCCTAAGATTTAGCGGGTGAGCCTACTGTCATCCGAAGGCAATACGCAAGACAAAGAGGGTGGAAACACACAATGAAAAACGAGTTTACGGCGATTATCGAGCAGGATGGGGAATGGCATATCGCCTATTGCCCCGAGATCCCCGGGGCAAACGGTCAGGGCAAAACCAAGGAGGAAGCACGCGAGAATCTGGCTGAGGCCGTAGCGCTCATCCTTGAGGACCGTCGGGAGGAGGGGTTGCGCGGTGTGCCGGCTGACGCCATCCGAGAAATGATCACTGTCCCGTGAAACGGGGCAGTTTGCTTCGCCACCTTCGGAGGCACGGTTGTTACCTCAAACGGGAAGGCGCTCTCATTCGCTGTGGTGCAACCCCAATACTGGTGCCGTCGAGACCGTTCCTCGCCATGGTGAAATAGCCAACCACCTTGCCCGCCGGATATGTCGGAGGTTATCGGTTCCAGAGGTTGGGCAGCGATAGTCCTTCGGGCGCCCAGTCCAGAACGGAAGAAACCGGCCAGCAGGCGGGGGCCCCGGTGGCGGCAGCCCAGCGGGGAACAGTCGGAGATTCCCCCAATGATGGGGTCCCTGACGGCATCCCAGACAATGGCCAGGGCCAGCGCCAGGCCGGTGTAGAGCGCCGGCAACCCGAAGACGACTTGTTGAAGTTGAACAGGTAGATCTGCACCATCGACTCCACGGCCGCCAAGCCGAAATAGGCGGCCCCTTAGCCGACCTTGATGCGATGGGAGAGGTCAGTTCACCGGCAGGGTGGGCTTGACGCCCTCCGCGCTACCCAGACCTGCTCGCCGCCGTGGTGGAAGGGTCCGCGGTCGAAGCCGCCGTAGAGCGCCTCCACGGCGAAGCCGCTAAGCTCCAGGAGGTGCTCCATCTCGTAGCGGTAGACCCAGCGCAGGGCGAGCGTCGCAGGGGTCCTGGAAACGACCTGTCCGCCGTCCAGCTCCTCGAGGATCCGCTCCTCGTCGATCGTCTGGTTCGCCGCGTCGTAGCGGCGCCTCACCCATTCGACCACCTGCCGCCCCGTTTCCGGATGGGTGAACTCGCTCTCTTTCTCCAGGGGGTGGCCGCGGTGTCCGAGATGGGAAGCGATCATGTCCAGCCGAGGGTCGAAGATGTTGAACACCAGGCGGCCGTCGTCGGTCAGGTGCTCGCGGATGCGGCCCAGGGCCCGGCGCTGGTCGGCCGGGGTCATCAGGTGCAGGAACGACCGGAAGGGGATGATGACGAGGTCGAAGCGCCGGTCGAGGGAGAAGGAGCGCATGTCCCCCTCGACCAGCTCGATGCACTGCCGCGTCGCTTCGCGGAGCCGGGCGACCTTCTTCCGGGCCGTGGCGAGCATCGCCGGCGAGCTGTCCAAGCCCACCACCGGCACCCCGGCATGGGCGATCGGGATCAGGACGCGCCCGGTGCCGCAGGCCAGCTCCAGGACCGGCGACCCGGCCTGCCGGGCCTCCTGTACATAGAAGGCCACGTCGCCGCGCTCGCCCTCCAGCTCGGCCCGCCCGAGGGTGTGGTCGTAGAGGTTCGCGGCGGCCTCGTAGAAGTCCATGGGCGGTGCTGCTGAGCCCGCTTGGCCTAAGGCGACGAGAGTGGGGAGTGCAAAAAGGACGACAATGACAGCGACGAGTTGCGCTGTGATCCGGCGCTGAATTGACCGGTCATCCATGACCCGTACATTCGGGCCGGCGCTCGTTTGGAATAGAAGAAAACCAGAAACCATAGACCCCGCACCAAGGGAGAGCACCAAATGGCAGATGTTGAGAAAATCATCGGCGATCCTGGCAAGATCGCCGAGCAAATGGAGGCTTACCGCGAGAGTGTGACCCTGCTGTCATCGGAGAATCCTCGCATGATCGAGGAATACCCGGATGAGTGGATCGGGATTCACTCGGGAAAGGTGCGGGCACATGGCCCGACATTCGAGTCCGTCTTGCAGGCCCTGGATGCAGGAGGGTACTCTCGGGCGCAAGCCATCATCAGGTATATCGAGTCCGAGCCTCGTACCATGATTCTGTGATGGTGCCAATATGGCGATCTCCGGTAGGTATGGAGACACATCGCAAAGCCCCTATGTTGAGAGTGTTATCTCGATCGAGAGCCAATTTCCCAACGTACCCCCAAGCGATATATCATTTCTGGTCGATACCGGGGCTTCTGTCACTACGATAGCTCCGAACGATGGGCACAGGATCGGAGTCGATTATGGTGCGCTGGAGAATCCACAAGGGATCACTGGAATTGGAGGAGAGGCGAGGGCATATGAAGAACCGGCCATTCTGTGTTTTGGCGGCAGCAGCAAGATCTACGTATACCAGTTGCCCATTCTGTTCCTGGAACCCTTGGAAGAGTACATGCAGTATCCTTCGCTCCTGGGCCGTGACATTCTGAGCAATTGGAAGATGGTCTACTCTCCGCAAGAAAACCATCTTTCATTCGAGGTAAAGGTATCGGACTCATTCTTCCCCTATCCATCTGGGGCTTGAAGTCAGCAACCAAGTGCCCCCTCCGCGCTACCCAGACCTGCTCGCCGCCGTGGCGGAAGGGCCCGCGGTCAAAGCCGCCGTAGAGCGCCTCCACGGCGAGCCCGCGGTGTCCCGAGATGGGAGGCGATCATGTCCAGCCGCGGGTCGAAGATGTTGAACACGAGGCGGCCGTCTTCGGTCAGGTGGTCGCGGATCCGGCCCAGGGCCCGGCGCTGGTCGGCCGGGGTCATCAGGTGCAGGAAAGAGCGGAAGGGAATGATGACGAGGGCGACCAGCTCGATGCGCTGTCGCGTCGCTTCCCGGAGCCGGGCGACCTTCTTCCGGGCCGCCGAGAGCATCACCGGCGAGCTGTCCAAGCCCACCACCGGCACCCCGGCATGGGCGATCGGGATCAGGACCCGCCCGGTGCCGCAGGCCAGCTCCAGGACCGGCGAAAACCTGGCCTGCCGAGCCTCCTGTACATAGAAAGCCACGTCACCGCGCTCGCCCTCCAACTCGGCCCGTCCGAAGGTGTGGTCGTAGAGGTCTGCGGCGGCCTCATAGAAGTCCATGGGCGCGCGCTTGGCCTAAGACGACGAGAGTGGGGAGGGCAAAGGGAAGGATCCTCTGCCCCGCTGCTCAGATACGCATTCTGTCGAAGGTGAGCAGTCCCGTAAGAAAGGTGTCCCTTTGGAGTCGGGGATTCACGCGGAATGTACCAAGGGGATCAGCCACCTTCAAAACCGCCCCTTGGAACCGGCCCGAGCCCCACGATTCCCCCGTGGACGAGGCCCGGATGTGGAAGCGCATGGAGCGCTTCCTGGCAGCTGCGGTCCCCGCGCCCGAGAAAGCGGGCGTGCGAATTGCCCTGCACCCGGACGACCCGCCGATGCCCCAGCCCCCTTCCCGGCGTGGCGCAGATCTGTTCCTCCCTGGTGCAGTTCCGCCGAATCTTCTTCAAGTCACCCCGATCGACACCAGCTGAATGCTCTTTTGCCAGGGCTGCATGACCGAGCTGCTGGGACCGGAGAAGGTCTACGACGCCATCGCAAAGATGGCCTCAAAGACAGATAGCCTGGGTACACTTCCGCAACGTCGGGGGCCAGTTGCGGCGGTTCCCCGAGGTCTTCATCGCCGAGGGCGAGGTGGACTTGCGGCCGGAAATGGAGGTCTACCGGGGACAACGGATTCAACGGACCGTACCTTATAGTCCACACCCCGTCCTTTGGGCCGGTATATGGGGCGTTGCATGGGAAGGCGTATGCGATCGGGTATATGCGGGCGTTGGTGGAGGTGGTGTATGGGTGAGGGTTGGCAGGTGGAGGTAGGGGGGAGAATGGTCCTGAGCCGGTCTGAAGCCCCAAGCGTCATACGGCTGGAAAAAACGGCCTACCGGACATTTCGCCTAACGAACTCGATAGAGGGGCCAATGCCCTCAGGAGTCATTACATGAATGCTACCACGGATTGGCCGCCAAGGTTTACTATCGACCAGGAGTCGATCCTGGAGCTCTTTACTGGAGAAACCTTCTATTCGAGCGTGGACGCATCAATACGGGAGGCGATTCTGAACTCCATTGACGCGGTGGGTCGTAGGCAAGCCACAGATCCATCGGTCAATCCCCAGATTTCAGTAGTCTTTGATCGCCAATCACGCACTGTAACTATCTCGGACAATGGCGATGGCATGGGGAGAGATCAGATGGTGGAACTCTTCTCTCGAATTGGGGCCTCTGCGTCTAGGGTCGCAGCGAAAGCCGCGGAGGGCGAATACAACGCCGTGGGTGAGTTTGGGATCGGGGTCCTGAGTTACTTCCTAGTTTGCGAACAATTCCAGCTCTTTACTCTGAAGCCGGGTAACGAGTCCTTGGGCTTGGAGTTCAACCGGGGCATGTTGGACGCAACGACCAAAGCGATTTCCCTTGAGCCTCGTAGGAAAGAACAAGGAACGGATCTGATATTGTTCGTGGACAAAGAGTCGGCCTTTGAACAGATAGTGGAAAAATTCCCACATTGGATTCGCGACGTGGAGGGACTAACGGCAACGGAGGACCCTGGAGGAAAACAAATCGACCAAGGCGGAATCAGCAGAGAAATAAGGCCTATTTCAGTGTTGACGCCAGATTGGATACAAACTGCTCATGTTGGTCCACCCGTATTATTCAATTCTTGGGACAGTTTCGACGGCTCTGCTCATGTCGACATCCTCTATCGCGGTGTATTCGTTGCCTCCGTTGCCATAAAGCAACTCTGGGCGATAGAAGGTGCAATTCATGTTGATCCCAAGCACTTTCGGCCCAAACTCAATCGAGAGGGATTCGTAGGCGACAGCTTACAGGCTGAACTCGAACCTGTGTTGAGATCTTATCACCCTGCTGTACTTGAGCGTGCGATTGAATGCGTACGCTAAGTGCTAAGCGATGAGACAACACGAAGTTGGTCTCTCCGCCGTTGGGTAACCATATGGCTTGCGGTCCCCCGCACTGGCCCATACGAAAAGGTAGCAAGACTATGGGATGA
This sequence comes from Candidatus Latescibacterota bacterium, assembly GCA_965223905.1. Taxonomy (GTDB): domain Bacteria; phylum Latescibacterota; class UBA2968; order UBA8231; family UBA8231; genus CBDCXV01. The sequence goes on along the minus strand of CBDCXV010000002.1, from coordinate 517,510 downwards.
GGAGTTTCGCCACAGAAAAGCATTTCGTCTCCTGGAGCCAGGTCAACAAAGCAGTGAAGTATCTATTCGGGATATAGAGGCGCTCGAAAAGGATGAGCTCTATATTGCGCCCCTAAATCTAGCAAGAGCGAACCAAGTAACGCAACAAGCCGTCCGGGTGCTTAGGAATAGCGGTCACCTTGTAGTCCAAGGTGTTGATCGAGAGCCGCAATTCCTCCGGGAAACCAGTTTCGTAGGTGCGTCTACGGGGGACTTGCTCGTGAATCACTTCCAGGGGCTCCTTCCAAGACTAGTTCAGGTTGAAGCCGTCGCCAATGATGTCGTTGGGCGCGAAGCTGTTGCAACCGTATTTGACCACAAGCCGAACGTGCAGCTTGTCCGGCTAGGACAGGGTGCGGCAGCACTCCTCCCGGTTGGCGACGAGATCTGGATTAACATTGACCATGAAGGAGGGAAGGAGATCGTACGGACCATTTGCCGTAGAAACGAAGGCCACATTGGACTGTGGATTGGCTGTAAAGAGTATGGTAAGGAACATGCCCAACAGATCGCAAATATACTGTCAAAGTCACCGAAGAAGACCGGGAAACTGGGACCCATTAGGCGGCAGTATTTGATGGAGACAATAAGTTGAAAATACTGCTTTTTGCCGGTGCGCGGGTGCTTCGGTAGAACTAGGTATTCCCGCAATGCGTCGAATGGTGGAGGAATTCCATGCTCATTTGGCAAACCTCGAATGGACCGGAAGAGTTCTTGAGAAGTTGGAGCAAATGCTGTCTCAATCGGAGTACGACATGGAAGAGCTGATTGAGACCGTCGAAGGTTTGGAGAAAGGGCAAGACATCCATCGCAAACTTGGTTTCCCCGTCGATGAAGACCTCCTCAACTCAAGTCGGATGATGCGGTGGGAGGCTGAGTGGTTTGTCCAACATGTGTGTGAACGTCTTAGGGATGTACACGCCAAAAGTCTTTGGGGAGTGGTCGTGAGGAAAATGGGGGACCACCAATTGTGTATAGCGACCAGTAATTACGATAGGGCCATCGAAATTGCCTGTAGGTGTTTTGAGACTCCGGTTGACGACGGGTTTTATGAGTTTGGGGAAATGGAGACTGCTACGTGGAGGGGAATGAATGTCGCACAGAAAGGCATGCTGAGACTGTTGAAAGTGCACGGTTCAACAGACTGGTATATGGGCGACGATGGAGCCGTGTACAAGCTAAGGCACCCCATGCCTCTATACGGGAATCTTGCCCTTTCGGTTGTTGATAACCTATCGTATGTTGGCCCCAAAATGAGAAGCGCCATGATTCTTCCAACGCGAGAAAAGCGTACTACCTTGCCGCCGTATCCTGACTTGACTACAGAATTGCGAAATGTTGCCAAGGATGTGGATGTGGCGATCTTTGTCGGAACCTCCCTCCGAGATCCGGATCTGCTAGATATCTGTCGGCAGTGTGCGTTGCGAATTCCAACATATCTTGTCACGATGAACGATGCCTCAATTGAGCCGGTTGCTAGCCTAAAGACGATTATTGGGACGGCTAGTGGGTTCTTGACCTCTACCTTCCCCAGATTCCTAGTTGAGTGCGAAATAGGTTATCTGGACGACTGTGCGAATGGCAAGGTGAGAACCGTGGGAACGGAATCCGTACTCCCTGCGATTGTTGAGGCAGTTGAGGGGGATAGTGGAGTCGGGGAGACCTGCGACGCGATCGAAAGGCTCGTGGACTGTGGAGTAATGCTGGATTATATCGACCTTCGTCGGCTGCTGGAGCGGGAGGAGGTGGATATTCGGAAGTATGCTCTGGCGCTGATTCCGAAGTCCGTTGATCGTGAAAGGGCCATGGAATTGGCTCGGGAGCAGGCCGATGCGGATGAAAGCGGGAGTTTTGCGGAAGAATTCCGCATGATGGAGGAACTGATGGGTTAGAGGCCTCATCCGCAAGGGAGGGTGGGAGAGAGGTGCGCAAGTGGGGTTTGCCAAGGAAATCTGGGAGGACTTACACGGTAGCTACCACGCGAATCCTAGCCCCCGGTGCCGCAGATCCTCCCGCCGGCGCTCATAATCCGGCATAATCCGCCCAAGGGCCTGCCAGTAGTCCCGGCCGTGCCCCCGGTGCCGCAGATGCACCAACTCGTGAACCACAACGTAGTCAACCAACCGCATCGGGGCCTGGATGATGCGCCAGTTCAGCCGAATGGTCCCGCTGCGGTCGCAGCTACCCCACCTCTTCTGCTGGTCTGAGATCACCACCTGGGGCATCTCCACGCCCACCTTCGGCCGCCACATCTCCACCCGTTCCGGCAACCGCACCTCGGCGTGCCCCCGCAGCCACGAGACCAACGCCGCTCGCACCTGATCCCGCTGCCCCTCCCCCGCTGGCGCGGGAACGTGCAGCCAGCCGCCGCGCAGCTTCGCCTCCCCCGGCCCCCCGGAATCAACCTTCAGCCGGTAGTGCCGTCCCAGGTACATCACGCTCTCCCCGCTGACGAACTCCCGCGGCGGAGGAGGATCCCCCGACTCCACCCCCCGGAGCCGCTTCACGATCCACGGTGCCTTCCGCCGGACCATCGCATCCAGTCGGCTGGTGCTGATCTGCTCCGGGGCCACCAGCAACACCCCGCCGGCCGGATCCACCGTCACTGCCACGGTCTTCTTCCGCCGGGCGCTACGCCGGATGGCATAGGTCAGCCGCGAATCCCCCCAGGCGATCTCCGAAGTTTCCAGGCTTCCGGTCATCGCTCGGTCCGCACCTTGGCCAGGTCCACGATTTCGACGGCGAGCGCGTCCACCGCCTTGGGGTTGATCCCGCCGGCGCGGAGCAGCCTCTTGATCTTGCTGCGCATCTCCCGCTGCACGTCCTCCTTCTGGTGCCAGTCGACCAGTTCGGTGAACGGCGCGACCGCCTCGTCGATGAGGGAGGCCAGCTCGCGGTTGGCGGCCTCGTAGGTGACGGTCTTCTCTCCGGCTTGAATCGGTCGTCCTTCCTTCAACAACCCGTAGATGGCGAAGCCGCGCGCGTCGAGGCCGATGTTCTGCGCCTTTGCCTGCTCCCCCTTCAGATCTTCGCGCAGGCTGTTCAGGAGCGACAACTGCTGGGCGGCATCGAGCCGTTCCAGCCGGCGCTGCTCGATGATCTCCTCCAGCCGCTGCCGCAGCGACTGGTAGAAGGCGGGGTTCTCCTCGACGCGGACGTTGATCTCGTGGCGGATGGCGTGCTCCATCTCGCTGGCCTTGGCGTCGTCGGTGTCGAGCGCCTCGACCTTCTCGTCGAACTCCGGCGAGAACAGCTGGACCTCCTTGACCAGGATCTCGATGCCGTCCGCAACGACCGCGTCGGCGATGAGCTGCCGCACCTTCTCTCCGCAGCCGGACAGGTCGAGGCGGTCGTCCCGGTAGCGGGCGCGGGCGGTCCCCCGGATCTTGCCTAACCAGCGCAGGTCGGCGTGATACGTCAGGGCGCGCTGGTCGGGCAGCAGCATGTCCATCGACTGGCTGAAGCGGCGGAAGGCGAGGTCGAACTCGGCGCGGACGTCCTCCGGCTCCAGTACCCGCACGCAGGCGTCCAGGTCGTTGGTGTCCCCCACCGACTGGAAGAACCTCATCGCCGCGGCGTGCCGGCGCTGCAGCCGCGGCAGCTCCTCACCGCTCGGCGTCAGCGCCCCCTGGATCTCCGTCGTCGAGAAGATGTCGAGCGCCTCCTGCAGCTTCGCGGACACGCCCCAGTAGTCGACGACGAGGCCGTAGGTCTTCTCGTCCCCGTGCGGGCGGTTCACGCGGGCGATGGCCTGCAGCAGGGTGTGCTCCTTGAGCGGCGCGTCGAGATACATGACCTGCTCCACCGGGGCGTCGAAGCCGGTCAGGAGCATGTCGCACACGACCAGCATGGCCAGCGGGTCGTCGTGGTCCTTGAACCGTTCGATGACCCGGTCCTGCTCCTCCTTGCCCAGATGCCAGCGCGCAAGTCGCTCCTCGTCATTGTGGCCCGCCGACATGATCAGTGCCGACTCCGGCCCGTTCAGCCGGTCCAGCGCATCCTTGTAGCTGACCGCGGCGTGGCGGCTGGTCGCCACCACTTGGGCTTTGAATCCGTTCGGTGCGATGAACTGGTTGAAGTGTTCGATGAGATCCAGGCAGATCGCCTCGATGCGGCGCGGGGCTCCGGCGATTTCCTGCTCGGTGGCGAAGCGTCGCTTGATGACGGCCCGTTCCTCCTCGCTGCGGTCAGCGAAGACGCGGTCGAAGATCTGGTCGATGGTCTGCCCGATGATCTGCAGCTCCGCGAGCCGGCTCTCGTAGAAGATCGGCACCGTCGCCTTGTCCTGGACGGCTTGTTCTATGGTATAGGTGTCGATGTAGGAGCCGAAGGTCCGCAGGGTGCTCCGGTCCTTCTTGTCGATCGGGGTGCCGGTGAAGCCGAGGAAGCAGGCGTTCGGCAGGGCCTGCCGCATGTTGGCGGCGAGGCTCTGGTACTGGGTGCGGTGGGCTTCGTCCACCATGACGAAGATGTTGGCGGCCTCGGACAAGGTCGGATGGACCTCCCGCCGTGGGCCGGCGCCGGGGCCGGTGAGCTCCTGGAACTTCTGGATCGTCGTCATCACCGTCCTGCCGGTCGGGTGCTCCAGGATCCGCCGCAAGCCTCGCACGCTGTCGGCCCGCTCCGGGTTGGGGAACCCGCACGCGGTGAACACGCCGGAAATCTGCCGGTCGAGCTTGGTGCGGTCGGTGACGATGACGACGGCCGGCTGCTGCTGCGACTCGTCGCGGCGCAGCTTGAGCGCCAGCCAGAGCATGGTCAGACTCTTGCCCGACCCCTGCGTGTGCCAGACGATGCCGCCCCGCGCGCTCGGTTTCGGCGCCGTCCTGATCCGCCGCATCGCCTCGTTGACGGCGATGAACTGCTTGTAGCGGGTCAGCTTGCGGACGGCGCGCCCGTCTTCGACCTCGAACACGACGAAGTTGCGGACGATGTCGAGGAGGTTGCGCGGCTCGAGGAGCCCGTAGAGCAGGATGTCCTGCGGCGTCGGCATGCGCCCGAGCTTCTGGCCGAGCTGTACCGCGCTCAGGGGATACGGCTCCTTCCATTCGAGAAAGAACCGCTCCGGGGTGCCGACGGTGCCGTAGACGGCGCGCTCCCCGCAGGTGCCGACGAGGATCTGCGCCGCCTCGAACAGCTTCGGCGCGCCCTGGTCCTTCCAGCGCGTGCCGGCCTCCTGGTAGCGGTGGAGCTGCTTGACCGCTTCGGCCTTCCAGCCGTCGCCGATGGTCGGGCTCTTGCACTCGATGACCGCGAGCGGCAGGCCGTTGACGAAGGCGACGACGTCGAGGATGACGTGCTTCTTCAACCCGAGGACCCTGTACTGACGGGTGACCATCCACTCGTTGCGGTCCGGGTTGTCGAAGTCGAGGAACCGGACCGTGTGGCTCTTGCGTCCGTCGCCGCGGTCCTGCTCCAGGGCGATGCCGTAGGTGAGGGAGGTGTAGAGCTTCTGGTTGGCCTCGGCGAAGCTGGCCGCTGGGACCTGCGTGACCGCCCTTACGGCGTTGGTGAGGTTGGGCCCGGAAAGCCAGGGGTTCAGGCGTTTGAGGGCCATGGCGAGGCGGCCGGTCAGGATGGGCTCCTTGAAGCTGGCGCGTTCGCGGTCGAGGTCTTCGGGGGGGACGTAGGTGTAGCCGAGGGATTGCAGCAGGTCGACGGCGGGGTCTTCCGCGAGGTGGAGCTCGTTCCAGCCGGTGGCTTTGGGGGTCATGGGGGTGGCAGTCTAGGTGTACTCAATCGTCCAGACAAAGCGACTTCTTCACCTCGGCAGCGGAATATACCTGCTCCCCACCGTCTCGGACGCGCTTCAGGACTTCGGCACCGAGATAGTAGTCCTCCATGTCATCAAGACCCCGTGCGATAGTCTCGCGCAGGCAGACATCCTTGGTGCGCCCGGTTTGCTGCGCCAGAAATTCAAGCCGTTGCTCTGCGTCAGCAGGAAGTTTAATTGATATCGCCATGTCTTGGTCTCCTCATATAAGGTTCAACCCGTGGATCCACGCTGCTCGAACCGCAGGGTCACGCCGCAGGCCGCGGCGATCTTCGTCACCGTCCCCAATCGGGGGTCCCGGTTTCCCGACAAGCCGCGGGAGAGAGCCACGCGGTCTACCTCGGCTCTCCGCGCCATGGCGGAAACACCACCCTGGGCCGCGGCGACGTTCCGAAACGCCTTCATCAAGAGGCGCGGGTCGCCATCCGATTCCTCGATCGCGGCGTTGAGGTACGCCGCGACATCCTCCGGGGTCCGGAGGTATTCGCTGGCATCATGAGCTCTGACGGACATGCCTTTTCTCCTGTCTGTACGTCTTCGGAACCATGCATCGAACGGGATCGTACCGTCAGCGGCAACTTAGTGGACGATCCCGATCCCATACAATTGTGTAGCCGTTTGGCTACACTACGTCAAGTAGCATTCGCGTCGGATCTTGCGATCACCGGTAGTTATCTCCATTTGAAATCCAATCCGACTGGCTATGGCACGGATTTTGCGAAAAATTTGCTCATACGCCCTTGACATGGCAACGCAAAAGCCTTGACAATGAGAGGGGAACCGCGATAAAAATCGGTGATCTGCCTTTGGGAACTCTTTATTTTAGGCCCCCCGTCAAACCCGGTGGGGGGGCGGCCATCCCTGCAGAGCCCCAAGGCCAGAAACGGCCAGCCGACGTCATCGGCTGCTCCATACACGCCGCAAAGGTCGTCACGGGCGAAAATCGAAGAGTCTCCGCAAACTGTCAGATCTCGCCCGAATAGCTCGGCGACATGGTTGGCTAAAGCCCGTCCTGCAAGGCTAACGACCGCCAAACGTGCCGGTATCGCCCGCAGGGCGGCCTCTACACCTTGAAGAGTAATCAGGTCCACCCAAATCAATGAACTGGAGCAACTTTATAAAACAGATAACCGCTTATTGGCCCAATGTTGTTTTTGGGCAAAATCTGCCAGGCCTTTCTGTAGGCATATGCTCGGCCAAAATATTGAACCTTTTGTGAAAAGCGACTGATCGGAATGGTACGTTAAGGAGGAAGAATTATGGCAAGAAAACGAGAACCATCCAAAAGGACTGTGCAGCAGGAAGGCGCGCCAGTAGAGCGAAGATCGAGAGAAGTCTCCAGGGGAAAGAATGAAAGGCTCGTTCCAACCATTGGTCATTATGAGTGGGACGCAAAAAGCAAAACTTACCGAACCGTAACCAAATAAAGCCAATTATTGGCTCAAGTCTGTCCCGTCGCTTGCCCGTCCGCGAGGTGCAGCTCGTCCCAGCCGGTGGTCTTGCAGGTCATGGGGGTTCGAGTTCAGGAGTAACTGAGACGGCTTTCAGCTCATGGATCCCCGCTGTACGAACCGCAGCGTCACCCCGCAGGCCGAAGCGATCTTCGTTACCGTCCCCAATCCGGGGGTTCCGGTTGCCGGATCCGCCGCGCTCAGGACTATTGGCGAGACTATCCGGAGAGGACGTGACATGGCACGACGCAGTCGAGATTGGAACGAAGGACTGGCGCAGGACCTGCGCGACCCGGAGTTCGCACGCGAATTCCTTCTTGCAGCCATGGATGAGGGACTGCCGGTCCAGACCGCCCTTGGAAAGGTGATTCGGGCCATGGGCGTCAAGGAGTTCGGCGAGCGCGCGGGGATGGCGGGTCCGAACGTCTTGCGTGCGATTCACCCGCGGCACAACCCGACACAGGCCACGTTGAACCGGTTGCTCAAGCGGTTTCAGCTACGGCTGAGTCTGGCTCGGCTCGAAGGTCCCTAACGGCCAATGGCGACCATCACGATCCGCAATCTCGACGACGACGTGAGGACGCGACTGCGCGTGCGCGCCGCCGAGAATCACCGTTCGATGGAGGAAGAGGTGCGCATCATCCTGCGTGACGCTGTCAATGATGGGCGGACCGGTCCCCCCGACCTGGCGAAGTTCACCCGCGAGTGCTTCGCGTCCCTTGGCGGCGTGGAGCTCGAACTCCCCCCGCGCGGCCCGATGCGCAAGCCTCCGGATTTCTCCTGAGCGGCCGGCATGTTTGCCATGAACCGGTGGCTCGAACAAGGCTTCAGAGAACGGATTCTGCCGTTCGACAGCGCCGCCGACCGAGCCTACGCGGAGATCGCGGCCGACCGCCGCCGCGCGGGCGGGCCGATCGGCGAGGCCGACTGCCAGATCGCGGCCATATGCCGCTCCCGGGACGCTGCCCTGGTGACGCGCAACGTGCGGGATTTCGAGGACACGCGAATCAAGGTCATCGATCCCTGGTCGGTTGGTCCGTGCTGATGAGGAACTGCCGGTCCAGACCGCCCTTGGAAAGGTGATTCGGGCAATGAGGCGTCAAGGAGTTCGGCGAGCGAGCGGGGATGGCGGGTCCGAAGGTCCTGCGTGCGATTCACCCGCGGCACAACCCGACGCAGGCCACGTTGAACCGGTTGCTCAAGCCGTTCCAGTTGCGGCTGAGTCTGGCTCGGCTCGAAGGTCCCGAAGGCCCCCATTCCGAAACGTCTTCATCAACGGTCGAGGGTCGCCAGCCGACTCATCGATCGCTTGATATCGGCTGAGTTCTGCCTGGTACCGGATGGCGGGTAGCAATTTCGTACGCCGCGTCTCGGATAAGGAAAGCAGCCACCAGAACAACAACCCCTCACTGCCATCTGACTCAAATTACAGGACGGGTAGTCGCCATGCCGCTTCCCTTCCCCTTCTGAACCATCCCCGATCCGGCCCAACCTCAAGCACGCCGTTCCCATACTGAATGTCGCCGCTATACCGATCACCAAGCCCGAACTGGCCAAGGATTTTAAGTACATGACGATCACGGGAGGAGAGTGATCCACCAACAGCTTCTGCTGCTCGATCTAGTTCAAGGCAGAACAAGGCGACCGTCCCGAATACCCCACTGCCTCCTCCCCAATCGTAGCACTCTACTATCTCTATGCCAGACGGCGTGGTTGCCACATGCCTGTACTTGAACGACTCTCTCTCGTCCCGCCATTCAACCATTGTACTCGCTTCATCGTCCTGCACCGAAAAGTCTCCGGAAAACCTGTTGCTTCGGTGGGCCGATTTCAAATCAACCCCAACAACTGTCTCGTTGCTGTCCGAAATCCACCCGAGTAGTTCCTTGACGATCAACGGATGAACATACTCCTCCCCATGAAAAGAGAACCTTGTTGACCCGAGTCCTTCACCGGCCGTACCGAGTACATAGGTTGGGTTGTGGATCGTCAATCGTTCCAGCTCATCTGTAGAGAAGAGTTCGTGAATCGAACGGAACACCTGCCCAGGTTCGCGCTCTGCGAACAAACACTCGCAGGCCTTGTACCACCAATTCCGCATACCGCGTATTCGAGAGCGCAGTTCAGGGTTACCTCCGAAAATCCTGTGGCAAGTCGGACACAACGGTGCGGCATTGTCCTCTGAGTCAGACCCGCCCTCTGCTTTGGGCACGATGTGATGCACTTCGAGTCCCATGCTGATTTTTCTGCACAGGCAACATGCGAACCATGAACTCTTACGCACGGCCTCTTTTGTCGCTGTCGAAAACGCTATTTCTGTCTCTCCCCTGTCTCAGCCATTGGGGTTTCTGTCCCACCCTGCCTCATTTTGCGCTATACACTACCCGTCTCCACGGCGCCTGCCTGATCGAGCCGCACCCCGCGAGGTGCAGCTCGGCCCAGCCGGTTGCCTTGGGGGTCATGCGACTTCGGTGTCAGGGGTGAGCCGGAGCTCGCCGGTGAGGAGGACGGACATGAGTGTCCTTTTGACTGCTTCCAACTGATCTTGGGATTTCCTCTCCTCTTCCAATCGGGTCCCGGCGTAAACTTCCAGTACTTCAATGCGTTCTTGCTCATCTAATGACGGAACCGGAACCAGCACTCGTCGGAGCGCCTGTTGCGAAATATTTCTCATGTGACTGCCGGTCGTCCGCATAAGGATTTGTCGCCGAACTCGCGGATCTTCCAAGAGAAGACTGAGAAACATTGGCCGCAATACAGATTCCTTGGCTTTCAGGCGCAGTGTCTTATCGGACAGCATTAGTCTCGGTCTGGTTCCGTGCACAAACGCAGAACGTCCAACAAGGCCCAGCACACCACTGGCGCGAGCAACCAAGACATCGCCCTCCATTACTTCAAGCTGAACACGTGTTTCCAACCCCTCAGCGAGAACCTTGTTCTCGTGAGGCTTGAAGTGTCCACTCGAAATACTGCTAACCTTTAGCACCCCCCACTCGCTAAGTGCTGCTGGTCGCCCTTCACACTTAGGGCTCCATCCTGCATCTATTCCGTCAAGCACTTCGGCAAGCAATGCAAGTTGCCAGCATACGGGTATTGCACCGATCTCCGTTTGCTTGAACCGCGTGTGCCCGCCCGGCAGGCCCCGCGTGAGCAGCTCCTGCATCAGGCCGCGCTTGGCGACCTGCACCTGGTCGATGACCGCCTGGGTCTTCTCGATGGCGTCGTCCACTGAGGAGAGGATTGCGGCAATTTTTCGCTGCTCGGGAAGGGGAGGAAGACCTACTGGGATGGCAAGGACATCAGGAGCACGAACCCTCTGATGGCTACGAGTTGTCCCGGTTGCTCGCGCCACTAGTTCCGAGGACATGAGTGGAGAGAGGAACAGGTGCTTCAAGAAGCCACGATCAATATGCGTTGGTCGAAGGACCAGGAATTCCGTTGAGGCAATGGCATGGTGCCGTTCTTCAATTTCCGGCATCCACACCCTTGGTATTCGTGGGTTGAGTTTTGAGACGAGTACTGAATTGGGTGGGACCGTGGTCTTATTGCTGCCGATATCTCGACCTGACTCCATCACAGGTCCATTGTTTTCGTCGTAGGCAGGAATCGAGAAGTGATGGAATTGCCTGGTTGGATGGAATTCAGGCGTAACCTGTTCCTTATGAACCCCAACGACCTCCCCTACAGGGCTGATCCGCCATCCGGGCGGCATTTCCGAAGTTCCTGTTGAGCCTCTATGCACCATACCCCAACTCCGCCAGATACCGATTCATCGTCGCCTCGGCCGCCGCCCGCTCCTGCTCCAGCTCCCTCAGCTTCCGCACCGCCTCCCCGACGTCGATCCGCTCCTCCTCATCCGAAGTATCCACGTAGCGGCTGATGTTGAGGTTCCAGTCGTTCTGCTCGATCTCGGTGAGCGGCACCACCCGCGCGTACTTCTCCACGTCGGCGTACGCATGGAACGTCTTGGAGATATGCTCGATGTCCTGGTCCCGCAGCCGGTTCTGGTTGCTTCCCTCCTCGAACTCCCCGGACGCGTCGATGAACAGCACTTTGCCCTTGCGCTCTGCCGGCTTGTCCCGGTTCAGCACCAGAATCGACGCCGGGATGCCGGTGCCGTAGAAGAGGTTCGGCGCGAGGCCGATGACCGACTCGAACAGGTCCTCCTGCAGCAGGCCCTGGCGGATCTTGCCCTCGGCGCTGCCGCGGAACAGCACCCCGTGCGGCATCACTACTCCGAGTCGGCCGGCCGCGTTGAGCACCGCCACCATGTGCTGGACGAAGGCCAGGTCCCCCTTGGTCCTGGGCGGCACGCCGAACCGGAAGCGTCCGTACCCGTCGCTCTCGGCCACGTCGCGGCCCCACTCGTCGAGGCTGAACGGCGGATTGGCGATCACCCGGTCGTAGAGCAGCAGCTCCGCCTCCTCCACCAGCTGCGGGTCCCGGATCGTGTCCCCTTTCTCGATGCGGGCGTCGGGCAGCCCGTGTAGCAGCATGTTCATCTTGCAGATGGCCCAGGTGCCGAGGTTCTTCTCCTGGCCGTGGAGGGTCGGGTGCGCGGGTTGCCCCCGCGACCGGCGATGGGGTCAACCCGGTGAGGAGGGATCGAGCAACTTGAGCCCGGAGAAATAGTCCCGCAGGTATCCCCGGTCGCGCGCCACGAGGCGGTCGGCCAGCGTCTGCGCGTGGGCGCCGATCAGGAAGTCGGCCACGATTCGACGGCGTGCGCCTCCCCGTTGCAGATATGCGGCGAAGTGGCGGCCGGCCAGGATCGCGCTCTGCCGTGAGGATGGCACGAACTCCACCTGCCAGTCGGTGAGGAACTCCTCGAAGGAGTCCGGACCGTCGAATGCCGGATGGATCTCGGCGAGGACGCATTCACAGGCGATGACCTGCCCTTCCCGTGACGCGCGGAGCAGGACCCCTTCGGACTCATCGGCGTGACGGGGGTCGGCAGTGACGACGTCCAGAATGACGGATGAGTCGACGGCCGAAATCATCCCCGTACTTCGTCGAGGTATTCGTCGACTCCAAGCCCGGCCGGAAGCCGGCCGCGACCCCTCCACTTGCGGAACACGTCCTCAGGTTGAACCTTGCGCACCACGAGGATCCCGTCCCTGGCCTCGAAATTCAGGACCGTGCCCTTCTTGAGCCCGAGCTTGTCGCGGCAGGGCTTCGGAATGGTCACCTGCCCTCTCTGAGAGAGTGTAGCTTCCATGTCACCCTCCTTTCAATACGTACTGAAACAGTATGTATTCTTATTTCGAAGATCAACATTGGACATCCCGTAGGACGCGATGGGTGCCCCGCCACCGGGCCGGACTTCCGGACAGCACGCCTTAAAGGTCATACCCCAACTCCGCCAGATACCGATTCATCTTCGCCTCGGCCGCCGCCCGCTCCTGCTCCATCTCCCTCAGGTTCCGCACCGCCTCCCCGACATCGATCCGCTCCTCCTCATCCGAAGTATCCACGTAGCGGCTGATGTTGAGGTTCCAGTCGTTCTGCTCGATCTCGGTGAGGGACACCACGCGCGCGTACTTCTCCACGTCAGCGTACGCATGGAACGTCCTTGAGATATGCTCGATGTCCTGGTCCCGCAGCCGGTTCTGGTTGCTCCCCTCCTCGAACTCCGCTGACGCGTCGATGAAAAGCACCCTCCCCTTCCGCTCCGCCGGCTTGTCCAGGTTCAGCACCAGGATCGACGCCGGGATTCCGGTGCCGTAGAAGAGGTTCGGCGCCAGGCCGATGACCGCCTCGAACAGGTCCTCCTGCAGCAGGCCCTGGCGGATCTTCCCCTCGGCGCTGCCGCGGAACAGCACGCCGTGCGGCATCACAACGCCGAGGCGGCCGGACGCGTTGAGCACCGCCACCATGTGCTGGACGAAGGCCAGGTCCCCCTTGGTCCTGGGGGGCACGCCGAAGCGGAAGCGCCCGTACCCGTCGCTCTCGGCCACGTCGCGGCCCCACTCGTCGAGGCTGAACGGCGGATTGGCGATCACCCGGTCGTAGAGCAGCAGCTCCGTCTCCTCCGCCAGCTTCGGATCCCGGATCGTGTCTCCCTTCTCGATGCGGGCGTCGGGCAGGCCGTGGAGGAGCATGTTCATCTTGCAGATGGCCCAGGTGCCGAGGTTCTTCTCCTGGCCGTGGAGGGTCAGGTTGCGCGGGTTGCCCCCGCGCCGCTCGATGAAGTGGGCGCACTCGATCAGCATGCCGCCGGAGCCGGCGGTCGGGTCGCAGATGCGCATCCGCTCGGTCGGCGCCAGCAGCTCGACGATGAGCCGGACGACCATCCGCGGCGTGTAGAACTCGCCCCCCTTCTTGCCGGCGTCGTCGGCGAACTGCTCGATCAGGTACTCGTAGGCGCGGCCGAGAAGGTCGGGCTCGGCCATGCGGTCGTTGCGCAGCGAGACCTGCGAGAAGTGCTGCACGAGACGGGCGAGCACGGTGTCGCGGTTGCGGGCGTCGCCGAGCCTGCGCTCGTCGTTGTAGTCGATGCCGGCGAGGACGCCTTCGAGCGCCGGGTTCTGCTCCTCGAGCGCCGCGCACGCCTTGTTCAGCGTCTCCCCGATGTTGTTGGCCGTCCTCTGAATGGCGCCCCACCGCGCCCGGTCCGGCACGAAGAACTGGTGCTCGTCCGGGTCGGTCCACGCGACATCCGCGGGCACGCCCTCTTCGATCAGCTTCTCCGCCTCCTCCTCGAACCGGTCCGACAGCCGCTTCAGGAAGAGCAGGCCGAAGATGTAGGTCTTGTAGTCGCTGCTGTCGATCGACCCGCGCAGGATGTCGGCGGCCGACCAGAGGTACTGCTCGAGCTGGGCGACGCTCAGCTTATCCGCGGACAGGTCAGGGGTATCGGAAACGGGCGGGGGTGCCGGCTGGGCGGCGGCCCGGCCGTCGTTCTTTGGTGGCTTCCGGTGTCCGATGGGACGGGCGGCCCGCTGCGGGGCGGCACGGCCGTCCCCTTTTGGTTGCGCCGGGTTTCCAATGAGACGGGCGGCGATTTCGGCTTTCTCGCGGCCGGAATCGTCGAGGCCGAACGCCCGGCACAGCTCCTTCAGGCGGTCCCGCGACAGGTCCGGCAGGATCTCGTCGAGCCGCGCCTTCCGCGATGCGGCCAGGGCTTCGACGAGTTCCGTCTTGATGCGGCGGTCATAGACGGCCAGTTCGTAGTATTCGAGGTTGGCGCGGAGCTCGTCCGCGGTCAGTTCAGAGAGGATGGCGCGTTTCGTAGGCATTGGAAGATGTCCCGTCAGGGCAGGTACCTCACCCGATCTCGGCGCGGCGGAGCTCCCAGGTCTTCTGCAGATTGAGCCAGAGTTCTGGCGTGGTCCCGAAGTACCGGGACAGTCGGCGTGCGGTGTCATGCGTGACACCCCGCTGCCCGTTGAGGATGGCGGTGATCCGGTTTGCGGGGATGTCGAGCGCCTGGGCCAGTGCGTTGGCGGAAAGGTCGCGCTCGTCCATCTCGTCCCGCAGGATCTCCCCGGGATGCACCGGCGACATTCTGTTAGTTGCGGTCATGGTCACCTCTTCAGTGGACCGACGGCGGCGGCAGTCGCGGGGGTCGCCGTCGGCGATGCCGGACAGTTCGACTGGCGGACGATCTGGGAATCTGGCGGCCCAAGAGCTCCCGGTTGGGCGGCTCATCCTGCCGAAGGACCGCGTGGGTCTCCGCTGTCATCGGCCACACCGATGCGGTCTTCGATCTTCAGTGCCAGGTCCCTGAACTCGCGGTAGCAATCCTGGACCGCCGTCTGGTATCCGCCGATGGCTCCGTCGGCGGATACCAGCATGAACATGGGTTTGCTCGCCTCCTGAGCCAGCGGCATCAGGGCGCGGTAGTCTTTCAGGTGGGCGAGGAGGTGGGGGTCGACGGAGGCGGAGTCAGCGCTGCAGTCACCCGCCTGCACGACGGATTGCCGATACTCCCCGGGGATCTCTTCAATCCGCGCGAAGGTCTTGGCCGGCCGGTAGTTCCTGATCGAGTGCCGCACGATGACGTAGCCGGCCGGCTGCATCGATCCTGGCGGCAGATCCAACTCCAGGTCTTCCGGCTTCTTTGCACGCCGCTCGGACCAGGCTTCCCGCCATATCCTCAGGGTCGGCCCGACGTTGCGCAGTCCCTGCAGGGAGAACAGATCGGGCGCAAGTGGAACGATCACGTGGTCGCACGCCACCAGAGAGGCCCGGTTCAGGGCGCCCAGATTGGGTGCCACGTCCACAAGAGCGAGGTCGGCGTCGAACCCTGTTCCGGCGCGGCAAATGAGTCGGGCGAACGCCGTGGTTACGCGGAAGGCTCGTGGATTTCGGTCCAGGCAGAGGGGCCATTGACTCGAAAGGTCATCCTCCTGTCCGGACAGGCCGAGATCGCCGGTGAGCAGCCCGATCCTTTCGCCGATCTCTTCGACGTGGGGAGCGGAGGCGATGTCTCCGGTCCCGTCGAAGAGCGGCGCGATGTCGTCGTTGATCGTCTTCCTGGCCGGATCGTTCGACATCTCCTCCAACGTTTCTTCGGTCAGGAACATTCCGCTCAGATTGGCCTGAGGGTCCAGGTCTGCCGCAATGACCCTGCGGCCCCGCTCGGCGAACATCCACGCCAGATGGTAGACGAGAGAGGTCTGGCCCACTCCTCCCTTGTTGTTGAAGAATGCAACCGTCTTCACGCTCTTGCTCCGACCGTCACGCTGACGAAGGGATCTGCCGCTGAGAATTCGGGCGGCGGTCGTCAGGCATTGGGCTTGGCCGCGGAGGTCGCCGCTGGAGGGCTTCCGTCGGCGATGCCGGACAGCTCGACCGGCGGACGATCCGGGAATCTGGCGATGAGCGACAGGCTGCCGCCCATGGCTTCCACCGTCTTGCGCAACGTCGAAAGCAATAGATCACTTCGTTGCTCGAGCCGGGAGACCCCGTCCTGCGAGATCCCCAGTTGGTGCGCGACGTGCGCCTGGGTGAGCTGCCGGGCCTTGCGAAGCTGGCGCAGGCTCATCTCCTCGGCAATGAGCTCTGCCGCCCGATCCTCGACCTTGCGGCGCCGGGCAGGATCGAGCCTCGCGATCTTTTCTTCCACGTTCAAAGGCATCAGGAACCTCCTGTGTTTGCGAGCCGGGCCAGGTTCCGGTCAAATGGCTCGTCGGCCTTGCGGGCCGGATCGAAGGCGCTCATGGACGGTGTCTTCGGCAACATATGTTGTCAAGGGCATGTTGTGGCTTGACTCCCATTACGGCGTCGTCAGCACCTCCCAATGACCCTGGATTGACACATTTTATCTCGCTATATTATGTCATAAACTGTGAGGTGTAGTTATGCGATTCCATGAATTCGTCGAGGATCAGGTGTTTTCACCGACGCTCGTCGCCGACGCCCTGCGCACCACCAAGTCGGAGATCGCCGGCACGTTGGGCCTCGGAAAGGACGCATTCACGCGCGCATCCCGGGTTCGGGCGCGCAAGACGCAGATCCGTCTGCGCCAGATGCTGGAGATCCTGAACCGCGTTGAAGAGGAAACTGGATCCCCCCTAGCCGCCTACGCCTGGTTCCGCTCCGAGCCGCTGCCCGGCTTTGGTGGCGCCACCCCGGATCAGCTGCTGCGCGAAGGCAGGGCCGATCAAGTGCGTGCCTACCTGGACCGGATCATGGCAGGCGGCTATGCCTGAGTCCCTGCTGTCCTGATGCGATTCCGGGGGATGGTTTACCGGGCGCACAATCCCCAGTGGTCCTGGACGCCGTTGTCGGGCGAGGGCGCGCGCCGGTACGGCGGCCGCTTCAATCGGCGTGGAATTCCCGCGCTCTATACCTCGCTGGCGCTGTTGACTGCCGTACGCGAAGCGCAGCCGCTGGGCCGGACATTGCAGCCGATCACCCTTTGCGCCTATGAGGTCGATGCGGAGCCCGTCTTCGATGCGCTGGACGAAGAGCAGTGCCGGTCCTTGGGCGTTGACGATTCCGATCTCGCATGCCCCACTTGGGAAGCGCAGATGCTGGCCGGGTCGGTCCCTGCCTCGCAGGCGCTGGCCGACCGCCTGATCGCCGCAGGTTATGCCGGCATGCGGGTCCGGAGTTTCGCCGCCGGGTCTGGCGCCAATGATCTCAACCTCGTGATGTGGAAGTGGAGCCCCAACCGTCCTGACCGAGTCGTCCATATCGACGACGAAGGTCGGCTCTCAGGAGACCCAGCCTGATTGACAAGGAGTCGTGCCGACCGGCCGGCGCAGAGAGGCGATCCACGCCCGGCAATATCGGATCTCCATGTGCCCCACTGAACGAAGCCATGCCGGACGAGGTGTGTTACCTCTGGAGATGAATACCACCCATCTGGGACAGCGTCGCGCCACTTGCGGGAGTATTATCCGAATAGTTAGTTGCATCAACAGGGTATTTGGGCCATGGGCTTGGCCCGACCCGTCAATCCCATGCCCCCGAGCCTGACCTGCCTGTGGTTGCCCTCGTGGGCGAGCGAGGAGACGTTACGATGACAATCGACGCCGACATTCCCGATAAAGTTGCCGGCATGGTCAAGGACTTGCTGACGGAGCGATTTCGGGACGAGTTCGTGTTCGATCCGATCATCGTTGAACCCGAAATCGACCACGACGGTGACGAATACCTGAAGATTTACGTCGTATTCGACGGCGACCAGAAAAACCTGGATCCCGGTTGGACTCTTGGCCTATCCGCTCGCGTCTGGCAGGAGGTGGCAGAGATGGGAGTACCCGGCGTCCCCGGAATCTCGTACGTGGAAAAATCCGAATGGGAAGAGCTGTTCGCCGGCAAGTATCCTGAATCCCGATGACTCGATTGGAAAAGGCTATAACCGGGTTTCGCAGTACAGCCACTATAGACCAACGCGCTTTCGCCGTTCACGTCCTGTTCAGATCACGTAACGACTGACGCAAACATCAGCCCGGAGAGGGCCGGTCCAATCTGCATGTCCCACTTTGGAGCCGGCCCCCGCGACTAGACGAGCACGAGGCTCCAAACCGCACGGAGCCAGGCAATTCGGGCATAGTTCAATTCAGCCCCCGTAGTTCAGAGCGCCCGCCCCGCAACCTGGAATACCGTTTCCCCACCGCCGCTTGCTCCTGAAGCGGAGCCCCCCCTTCCGGGCCGTCCCATAACATGGTTCACCGAATGTTCCCCCGTCCCTGTTGACAAACCGGGAACATCGGTTAACATCGTTAACTCATGGACCGCACCGATATTCTCACGAGAGCCTGCGAGCTCTACCTCGAGGGCGGCGCCGAAGCCGTGTCCATGCGCCGGCTGGCCCGCGATCTCGGGGTTACGGCGCCGGCCCTCTACCGCCACTACCACAGCCGCGAGGAGATGCTCCTCGACGTCGTCGCCGAAGCCTACCGGCGGCTGAGCGAGCGGCTCTACGGAGCCCTCTCCGGGCGTACCCCAGCACAGCGGCTGTACCTGGCGGGGCAGGCCTATCTCGACTTCGCCCTCGATCAGCCGAAGTACTACGAGATGCTCTACACCCCCTCCCACACCCTCGGGGCGGAGGAGTTCCCCGAGCAGGTGACGGAGCAGGTCGCCAGCGTCGGGCGCTTCTTCAACGACCGCGTGCGCGAGTGCATCGACGCCGGCCTCTTCCAGCCCCTCGATCCCGACGACGTGTCCGTCACCCTGTGGGCCCACGCCCACGGCCTGATCTCCATCTACCTGCGCGGCTGCCTGCACATGGACCCCGGGGAGTTCCGCCGCCACTACGGAGCCTCGAGCCGGCGGACCATCACCGGCATGGCCACCCCCGGCTACGAGGCCGAGATGGACCGCGCTATCGAGGACCTCTCCCGGGCAGAGGCGGCGGCCGCATCCGGTGGCAGGGGTCGCCTGCGCACTGGTTTGGCGACCGGGCTGGCCTGGATCCTGCTGGCCTGGGGCGGGGCGACCGCCGACGCGGACACGGCACCGCCGGGCGCGGAGCTGCTCCTGAGCATCGACGAGGTGGTCGACCTCGCCCTGGACCGCAGCCGCGAGCTGGCCGAGGCGCGGCTGCTCCTGACCGAGGCCGAGGAGCAGGTTTCGGAGGCCCGGGGGGAGATCTTTCCGCGCCTCGACTTCTCCGCCAGCTACGTCCGCAACATCTCGCCGCCCGTCTTCTTCATGCCGGCGAGGATCTTCAATCCCGCGGCCCGGCCGGGGGAGTTCCTGTCCCTGGAGTTCGGGGCCGACAACAGCTGGCAGAGCGCCCTCACCCTGCGGCAGCCCCTGTTCGACCCGAGAGGCCTTGTCGGCCTCGGCGCCGCCGGCAACTTCCGGCGGCTGCGGCAGGAGATGGTCCGCGGCCGCTCCCAGCAGGTGGCGACGCGGGTGCGCCTCCTGTGCTACGAGCTGCTGCTGCGCGGCGAGGAGGTGCGCCTGACCGAGCGGTCCCTGGAGCGCCTGCGGAAGGCCCTCGAGGAGACGCGCGGCCGGGCGCGGGCCGGCCTGGCTTCCGATTACGACGTGCTGCGTCTCGAGGTCGAGCTGGCCAACCTCGAGCCGCAGCTGCTGCTCGCCCGCAACGCCGGGGCCTCGGCGCGACGACGGCTGGGCCTGGAGCTGGTCCTCGACGACCCCGGCCGACTGCGGCTGTCCGGGAGCGCAACCCTCACCGCCGCGGAGTCCGGTCCGGGGCTTCCTGCAGGGGATCTCGTGCAGACGGCGCTGGCTCACCGCTCCGACGTGCGCCAGTTCGAACAGACCGCCGAGCTGAGCCGGGAACAGGTGCGGCTCGAGCAGGTGGAGTACCTGCCCACGGTCTCCCTGTTCGCCACCTGGGACGTGCAGGCGCAGCAGAACGGAAGGCTCGACTTCTTCGGCAGCGCCGACAATCGCGCCATTAGCAAGATCGCCGGCGTGTCCCTGGAGCTGCCCCTGTTCTCCGGCCTGCAGCGGGACGCCCGCGTCGACCAGAGGCGGGCCGCCCTGCGCCAGGCGCAGCTCCGGGCGCAGATGGCCCGGGACGAGGCCGCGGTCCAGGTCCAGGACCTGGAGGCGGCGCTTGCCGAAGCCGCCCAGCGCGAGAAGGGCCAGCGTCTCGCTGTATCGCAGGCCCGGCGGGGGTTCGAGATCGCCAGCGCCCGCTACCGCGAGGGTCTCGGCAGCCAGCTCGAGGTGACCGACGCCGAGGTCGCCCTGCGCCAGAGCGAGTTCAACATGGCCCGGGCCGCCCACGACCGGCTCGCCGGCCGGGCCCGGCTCGACCTCGCCGTCGGGCGCGTGCCCCCGGTGGACGGCGAGGCCGCAACCGATCGGAAGGAGACGGAGTGAGGAATCAACTGCCATCGGGGCGCCGCGTCCTTGGCGCCCTTCTGCCGGCGGCCGGCGGAGCCCTGCTCGCCCTCGGCGGCTGCGGAGACGGGCCCGGGACCGCCGACGAGGCCGCTGCCTTGGAGGCGACCGCGAACGCCAACCGCCGCGTCGTCAACGTCGAAGTCGAGACCCTGGCCCCGCGGCCCTTCACCGACGCGATCCGCCTGACCGGCACGGTGCGCGCCGACCGCGAGGTGATGGTGGCCGCCGAGGAGGGCGGCACGGTGGCCGCGGTGCTGGCCGACAAGGGAGAGAAGGTGCGCCGCGGACAGGCCCTGGTGCGGCTGGACGACGACCTGCTGCGCGCCCAGCGCGACGAGGCCGAGGCCCGGGCGGCGCTGGACGAGGACCAGTGGGGGCGCCGGAAGCGGCTCTACGAAGAGGACGGCATCGGCACCGAAGAGGAGTACGTCGAAGCCCGGTACGTCGCCGATCAGTCCCGGGCCCGGCTGGATCTGATCGAAGCGCGGCTGCGCCGCGCCGTCGTGCGCGCCCCCTTCGACGGCGTGCTCGACCGCCGCCTCGTCGAGGTCGGCTCGGTCGTCTCCCCGGGCCAGCCAGTGGCCCGCATCCTCGACCTGGAGCCGCTGAAGGTGACCGCCGGCGTTCCCGAGCGCTACGCCGCGAAAGTGACCCCCGGAGACAAGGCGGTCGTCGCCTTTGACGCCCTCGAAGACACCTGCGATGCCACCGTGACCTACGTGGGAGCCGCGGTCGACGGCGGCCAGCGCACCTTCCCCGTCGAGCTCGACCTCGAACGTCCGGTGGCCGGGGCCAAACCGGCCATGGTCGCCGAGGTGACGCTCGTGCTCGAAGTCCACCCGGGGGCCATCGTGGTGCCGAACCAGGCCCTGGTGCGCACCGAGGAGGGCTTCGCCGCCTTCGTCGCCGCCGACGGGGTGGACGGCCCCGTCGCCCGGGCGCGTCCCGTCACCCTCGGCGCCTCCGGCGGCGACGAGGTGGTGGCCACCTCCGGCCTGTCGCCCGCGGAGCGCCTGATCGTCGTCGGCCAGGAGCAGGTGGCGGACGGCGACCGCCTGCGCATCGTACCCCGCCGCGGCCTGTGAACGGACCGAAAACGACCGATCGTCCCGGCGGCGGCGACGCCTTCAACGAACTGCCCGTCACCTCGTGGGCGGTGCGTCACGGCACCAGCGTGCTCATGCTGTTCGCCATCATCGCCCTGGCCGGCACCCTGGCCTACCGCGGCGTCCCCAAGGAGGCTTTCCCCGAGATCGAGATCCCCGTGATCGCCGTCAACACCTTCTACCCGGGGGTGTCGCCGAAGGACATGGAATCGCTGGTGACGCGGGTGATGGAGCAGGATCTGAAGACCATCCCCGACCTGAAGGAGCTGACCTCGACCTCGGTCGAGGGCTACTCCAGCGTGGTGGCGGAGTTCAGCACCGAGGTCGACCTGAACGATGCCCTGCGGCAGGTGCGCGAGAAGGTCGACCTGGCCAAGGCCGAGCTCCCCGCCGACGCCGAGGAGCCCCGGATCTTCGAGTTCGACTTCCAGGAGTTGCCGATCCTGCAGGTCAACCTGTCCGGGGAGTACGGGCTGGTCCGCCTCAAGCAGGTGGGCGAGGAGCTGCAGGACCGCCTCGAGCAGATCCCGTCGGTGCTGCGCGTCGACCTGCGCGGAGGCCGCGAGCGCGAGGTGCAGGTCGACGTCTCCCTGCCGCGGCTGCTCTACTACGGCCTGACCCTGAAGGACGTGGTCGAGACCGTGCGCAACGAGAACGTCAACATCCCCGGCGGCTCGATCGACGTCGGCGAGCGGAAGTTCCTGGTCCGCGTCGACGGCGAGATCGACGACCCCCTGTCGATCGGCGACCTCGTCGTGGACGCCCCCGGGGGCCGCCCGGTGTACGTGCGCGACGTCGCCGAGGTCGATTTCGGGTTCGCCGAGCGCCAAAGCTACGCCCGTCTCGACGGCCGGCCGGTGGTGACCCTCGACGTGATCAAGCGAACGGGTAAGAACATCATCGAGACGGCCGACGCCGTGCACGCGGAGATCGCCCGGATGGAGGCGGACTTCCCGCCCGCCACGGTGGTGAAGACGACCTCGGACATGTCCCGCGACATCCGCATGATGGTCAACAGCCTGGAGAACAACATCCTCTCCGGCCTGCTGCTGATTGTCGGTGTGCTCCTGTTCTTCCTCGGCGTGCGCACCTCGGTCTTCGTCGGCGTCGCCATCCCGACGTCGATGCTGCTCTCCTTTCTCCTCCTCGGGCTGCTCGGCGTGACCATGAACATGGTGGTCCTGTTCTCGCTGATCCTCTCCCTCGGCATGCTGGTCGACAACGCCATCGTCATCGTCGAGAACACCTACCGCTACGTCGAGGAGGGCTGGGAGCGGGCCGCGGCCGCGCGCAAGGCCACCGGGGAGGTGGCCCTGCCCGTCATCGCCTCGACGCTGACGACCCTGGCCGCCTTCGGTCCGCTGCTGTTCTGGTCGGGCACCGTCGGCGAGTTCATGAAGTACCTGCCCACGACCCTGATCGTGACCCTGTCCAGCTCCCTGTTCGTCGCCCTCGTGATCGTCCCCGTGCTGTGCAGCCGGTGGCTGCGCCTGGAGGGGGAACGCCGGCCCCGGCTGCCGCGGACGGGTCGCCTGGTGCTGATCGCCCTGGCCCTTCTGGGGGCCGCGTTGCTGGCCGCGGTCAACGCCTTGACCCTGGCCCTGCTGATCGCCACCGCCCTGGCGGCCACGCTGTCCCACCGGTGGATCCTCGGTCCCCTGGCCAGCCGCTTTCAGAGCACGGGCCTTCCCTGGCTGGTCGACCGCTACGAGGGCGTCCTCGGCTGGGCCCTCGGCCATCGTCTCACCGTCGTGGCCGCATCCTTCTCCGTGCTGGCGGCCATGGCAGTGGCCTTCTCCCTGTTCAACAGCGGCATCGTGTTCTTCCCCGAGGACATCCCGCCGCGGCAGGTCTGGGTCGACGTCGAGGCGCCGGTAGGCACGCGCGTCGAGTTCCTCGACAGCATCGCCGGCGAGCTGGAGCTGCAGGTGCGCGGCGTCGAGGGCTACGAAGACGCCGAATCCGCGGTGACCACCGTCGGCGCCGGGGGCAGCCCGCTGATGGGCGGCACCCAGGGAGCCAACGACGCGCGCCTGATGGTGAACTTCATCGACTACCAGGAGCGCCGGTTCGACAGCTTCCTGACCCTGGCGCACATGCAGGAAAGGGTGGGGCGCGAGATCGCCGGCGCCGAGATCTCGGTGGACAAGCCGGTGGACGGGCCGCCCGCGGGAGCGCCCGTGAACATCGAGATCGCCGGCAAGGATCCCGGGGTGCTCAAGGACCTGTCCGATCGCATGCTGCAGATCCTGAGGAACGCCCCGGTCGGGGAACGGCTCAGCGGCCTGGAGAGCGACCTCGACGAAGCCCGCCCGGAGCTGGCAGTGCACGTCGACCGCGAGAGGGCCGCCCTGTTCGGGCTGTCGACGGCGGACGTGGCCGGCGTGGTGCGCACCGCCGTGCAGGGCACGGAGGCGAGCCAGTACCGCACCGGCAACGACGAGTACGACATCGTCGTCCGCCTCGCCGAGCCCTGGCGGAAGGACCTGGAGTCGCTGCGCGACCTGGTCGTTGAGAACGGTCCGGGCGAGCCCATCCCGCTGGTGTCCGTGGCCCGCTGGACGGTGGGGGAGGGGCTCGGCTCGATCCGCCGCAAGGACATGGACCGCATGGCGACGATCAGCTCCGACGTGCGCGCCGGCCTCAACAAGAACGCCGTTCTCGCCGAGGTGCAGCAGAGCCTGGAACCTTTCGTCGAGAACGAACTGCCGCCCGGCTACACGGTGCGCTACACCGGCCAGCAGGAGGACCAGGCCGAGGCCATGCAGTTCCTGACCACCGCCTTCCTGGCCGCCCTGGGCCTGATCGCCTTCATCCTCGTGACCCAGTTCAACTCGGTGATCAAGCCCCTCATCATCCTCACCTCGGTGATCATGTCCACCGCCGGGGTCCTGTTCGGGCTCATGGTGTTCCGCATGCCCTTCGGGATCATCATGACCGGCGTCGGCGTCATCTCCCTGGCCGGGATCGTGGTCAACAACGCCATCGTCCTCGTCCATTACATCGACCTGCTGCGCCGGCGCGACGGTCTCGAGCGCCAGGCCGCCCTCATCCGGGCCGGGCGCACGCGCCTGCGGCCGGTGATCCTGACCGCGGTCACCACCGCCCTCGGCCTGGTGCCGCTGGCCATCGGGCTCAACTTCGACTTCTTCGGCCTCTACGGGAGTCTCGATCCGGACCTGTACTGGGGGGGCGAGCAGGCCGCGTGGTGGGGCCCGATGGCGATCGCCGTGATCGTCGGCATCCTCTTCGCCACCTTCCTGACCCTGGTCCTCGTGCCGGTGATGTACTCGCTGACCGACGACATGGGGCGGTTTTTCGGCCGTCACTTCTCCGCGGCGGGCGGGGGGGCGGAGACGGCGGGGGGAGGGGTCCCGGTTCCAGGCGGTTGACCGGAGCCCGGGCGGGTTGTGGTCGGTCTGATCGCCGGGTGCGGGTCCGGAGTTTCGCCCCGGGTCCGGCGCCGGTGATCTCAACCTCGTGATGTGGAGGTTGAAGCCCCAACCGTCCTGACCGCGTCCGTCCCCATAGACGACGAGGCCGACTTTCCTGAGATGCAGCCCGATCGAAAAGGGATTAATATCGATAACTACGCAAGCGAGATTTTAGTGAAAGGCCGGAGTTTTCTGCTTTGATCGTCTCAATCACTTCCGATTCCTGTTCCATGGAGAAATTATCTCCTTTTTTAAAGTCGATTGCCGATTCACCCGTGCAGTATCGCGATCAGGCCGATGAAGAAGGGGCGTAGGTTCCGGTACAAGGTGATCCCTCCCGGTCTCATGATGGCCGCTCTCAGGCCCAGGGGCCGAGGAAGGACTCCGGTCCAGCAAGCTCATGTTGATACGGAGGGGAAACAGGATGGCCGGAGCTGTGATCGTTGTCCGACATGCAGAACGGCTTCATCCCCGGCGGAAGGCTCTAAGTAACCTGTTGTGAAATAACACGTTACGGCGTTCGGAAAAACCCCAATTCCGACACTCAGATCGTATACTCTATATAGGAGTTGAGAGCGGGCAGAAATCCTGAGTTCCAATCCGCTTACTCCTCAGCATTCCGGGTTGACCTGGGGATCGGGGGCCTCCAAGGAGGTGGGCAAATAGGTTCTTGACTGTGGCGCGAGCGCCGGGTATTCTACCTGAACGGTGTCAGAAGCGATGCCTCGGATGGAGCATCATTCGTGGGCGATCACCGACTCGCAAAGAGGCGGAGGTGATGAGCACAATGACTGAACAGGCGGCCTCTCTGCTTACTTGGAATCCAGGTTCCGAATAGGCTACCCCCCTTGGGAGAGCTGTTATCGTTGGCTGCGCGCCGGTGTCCCGAGCACAGGTAGTTGAAGCACTGTGGAGAATACATCGGGGATAACGATTTACAGGACGCGAGAAACCCGGGAAGGATCAAAAGCGGACGAAAATCTGAGGAGGATCTTCAGCGGCCAGGATCAGGTGACCCTGTTGGAGTTGACCAGGCTGGTCAACAGACACCTGTTAGTCAGCTCCGAGGGCGAAGCGGTAACGGACGAGGAGCTTGGGAGGGAGTTCGAGGAACAGGTGCTGGCGGGGTCCTACGAGACGCTGGGATGCTCGCCGGAGGACGAGGAACTGAAACGGAAATACCGGGAACTATGTCAGGAATATCACCCGCAGGCTGACTGGCGAGGAGATTCCCCCTGGAATCATCAAGCTGGCGGAGGAAAAGTTTCAGGAGATTCAGAGCGCTTACGAGGTCGTGGTGACATCCCGGAGCTAATCCTCGTCAGCCCGTACCCATCGGATGAAGAACCTCATTGAAATAGGACGATGATATGAAGGATGCTGCACAAAAACACCCTCGATACAGCCTTATTTCGACAAGTGTTGTCATTGTTTCTGAAAGCTTCAGTCCGGCAACCTTTACGCCAAATTTATTGGCAGAAAATGGGATAGTCCCTGAAGACTGGAAAGTAGCTGGTGGAGAATCTGGATTAGAGGCGGCTGGTTATATTTACGATAATGGAACTCGATGGAGGATGAATAAGAACAGGCTCAATATTATACAGGAGTTTGTTGACAAACCTGAGGAAGTCATGGACAGTTATCTTGTCCATGACCTTGCCGATGCATACCTTGCAAGATTTCCCCATGCCCCTTATAAGGAGCTCGGACTAAATTGTATAATATACTTCGATTTCCAGGGGAAAGACTCTAATCAATGGATTATTTCTCAGTTTGCTCCCCATCTTTCAGACCTCCCCTTGATTTCTGTGGTCCCAAAATTCATTTTAAGTGCAGGCGAGGCTGTAGTATGCAATATGACATTAGAACCAGCTGTATATGTAACCCGGAGAAGAGACGTTGGGGAAAATAAAGTAAGTGAGGTTATAGAAAACAAACTTGTTGTATTAGGCGCCGATATTAACATTCATCATCAAGGTCCACTTGATGCCGAAGCCCAGCGAGAGGCAATTAGTAGATGGCCGGAACGCCAGAGGTTCGTATTGAATTCACTGAAAGAAATAATAGGAGATTTTTAATTTGAAAAGTCCTAAGGGTAAATTCATCCGGGGAGGGCGCTGGACTGTCGAGACCGATATTGCCAAAGCCCCAAGAGAGTATGGCATTCTTGAAAAGTTGACTGAGTCGCTTTCAGCAACCTGTCATGATGACTCGATTCGGGTTCAAATTGGAGGACTTACGCCATTTGGTGATTACATGACTGCCGTTGAAAATAGGTTAAGATATTTGAAAAAGGTCGTGGCGGAGTATCCGGAAGAAGAACTCCCTATAGACAAAGAATCCGAGGAATCACTTAGGATGTTTTTCAAACAAAATCCAGAAATCCTCTATCAGGATATTACTGCTGCCAATGGGATTCTTTCTGCTCAATGGAAAACTACCAGGTTCGATATTTTAATTTTGAGATTCCTCTCCCTGAAACAGGTTAAAGTTTCCGGGCAATCTTCTACCAAGGAATGGCATGCCAACGATTTAGTTTTACTATCTGAGGATATAGCCGAGAGTGTGAGTCCGATACTGCGCCGAATGGGGTTTATCAAAACCGTAAACCCTTTTCAAGGGAATCAACAAATTATGATGTCAAAACAGGATATCCCTACTCCCTTTTCAGGTGAAGATCCTGGCGGATTGATCCCCTTGGAACAACAGGAAATTGCCTTTCAAGATTTTTTGCGAGGGTATACCAGCATACCTCCGGAGACAGAAGAGGTATGGTAATACCCGATGGTAACCACATTACCCGATGGTGTAGAGCAGCTACTATTGGAGAAGACGGTCTGCCGACAAGTGATGCCTTTATATTGCGTCCGGGGGAAAATCTATCAGTTAATTGGCTTGAATATTTTAGTTCTTCTTCAAAGATCGCACTCAAAGGAGTTAGGGAGAAACTTCGATCCAAGTTTAACAAGATCAGCCCTAAATCCAAGCTCGCCAAATTGAATGCTGGAGATGTTCGTGCAGTGGAAAATAAAAATAATTGCTGTCTTGAGGTTAACCGCTTCCCTGCGTGCAACGATAAGTCACATTCTGAAATAGCTGGATATGACAATGATGACGAGGACGTTATAAGAGAATTATTGAGGTTAGCTTGTCAAACCGGTATTTATTCGGCTACTTAGATCCATGCGGCGGAGCTCTTCCTTTCGAGAAACAGCGCCACCAACTCGTATCCCTTCAGCGGCACCTCGACGCTTGGGATATAGGGATGCTGTCTCAGAGAATGCAAAACAGCCTATTCTGAATTAAGGACGAATCCTCCCTGGAGTATCCAAAAATGCCTGAAAGGTGAATAGCTTTCGGGTGGAGTCAATCAGTTGCTGAAATACAAACTCAGAAAGAAAGAACATCATGATCTTGTTATTCGTCGGTGCGGGCGGATCGGCTGCCATAGACAAGAGAAAGTTCCCTACCACAGACGGCTTTTTTAGCCGTCTACCAAAGAGTGTTACTGGATCTATGTGGTACGATCAAATACATGGATTCTTAACCCACACCATAGGACCGAAAATAGATATAGAACATATGCTGTGGGCAATTGATGATTATCTGGAAGAGGCATCAATGATGAAAAATGATGGGAGACCCTTGGGGTGGATGATGGCCGGTAATAGAATACATAGTATGTTAAGCAAATCACGGGTTGATTATACCATTGTCATCAATGAAATATCATCTTTTATTCCCGGATTGATCAAAATTAAAAACTCTATTTATGAAGAAATTCATAAAGTTTATGGCGCCAGGGAGGACGAATCCTTTTATAAAGACAACCGTTGGAGCCGGTTTATTCAAGGTCTCATTGCCAACCGGAGGGTAGAGATTTTCACTACAAATTACGATACCATTTTGGAAAGAACTATCAATGTAAATGATCTTGACATAGAATATGGGAGGAACCAGCAAGGGATCGCTTTCACCTTGAACGAAGATCACTGGACTAAAGACAATCCATCGGGAAAGTCAGGACTTCTAACCAAATTACACGGCTCGATAGACTGGAAACACTACAATGGGAGAATAGAGTTTTCAAACATCCAGAACCAACCTTTTGATTCCACAAATAATGTCATTTTATATCCAGGGTTTAAGGATCAACTACTGGAGTCCCCTTTTGATACATTTTATGGCCACCTTGGAGGAGTTGCCCGTCAAGCCCATGCTATTATTTTCGTCGGGTTCTCGTTTAGAGACCCACAAATCAACACAGTTCTAACAGATAATTTCCGAGAAGGAACGCATGTATTCGTCATAGACCAGAGAAAAGACGAAACGGATGTGACGGCTCTAATTTCCCAAATGCCAAATATGGTGCGTGAACACGTGGTAGTCCTGGACTTTTGCAAAAGGCAGAATTCCTGGGATAATCGGTCAAGGATAGAGGGTAGCGCGAATTCGATGGAACTTGGTATTTTTGGTAGGACGAAGGCATCCCCCGCCTTCGTTTCCCCTGGCCATGAGAGAGGTTGTTCATGCCAGGTATTGTTGATTTTCCCACGGTGGTTGAAGAAGCGGTGGCAGAGTTCGGCGGCATCTTCGCCAACGCCCCGAAGCGCCGTCACTTTGCCCAGTATCTGACCGGGTTGATGGTGGCCGAACGCAAACATGTATCGGCGATCAACGCCGAGTTCGTCGAGACCACCGACCAGTCCTGCCTGAACCGCTGGATTACGCAGGTGCGATGGGACGGGAATTGGCTCAACGAACACCGCCTGGAATGGTTGCAGGAGCGCCCCTCGACGCGCTATTCGGGGCGCGGGGTGATCGCCATCGACAACACCTTGGTCGGCCACAGCGGAGACAAGATCGAGGACGTGGGTTGGTTTTGGGATCACTCCGACCAGCGCTATAGGATTGCCCACGACTACGTCATCGCCCACTACGTGTGCACCTCGGGGAAATACTATCCGTTGGAATTCCGTCGCTTTCGCAAGCGCCAGGAAGGGGAGACGGACACCTCCTTCAAGAGCCATACCGAGCTGTTCAAAGAGCTGGTGGACGGGGTCGTGTACCGACAGATCCCGGGCGATTTCGCCTTCGACTGCTACTTCAGCAGTGTCGAGTGTCTCGATCACATCCATAGTCATGAGCGCGGCTACGTAGGGGCCCTGAAGAGCAACCGCAAGGTCGAGTTCAAGGGCGGCCTGATGAAGGCCACGGAAGTGGCTGCGAAGATCCCACCCGAGGATCGCAAACAGGTCAGCATCGGCAAGCGCAAACAATGGTATTTCACCGGTATTTCACCAAAACCCTGCGTCTGCCCAAGCTCAAGCACCGGGTTCGCTTGGTGATCCTGTGGGATCGCAAGAACGGCAGGGAAGCGGTCAAGTTTCTACTGACCAATCGCGTGCACTGGGAGATCAGTCGTATTCTGAACGTCTATCGCAAACGCTGGACGGGCACCGAGACTTTTCATCGGGACGGCAAGCACCATCTGGGCATGGGAGACGGTCAGTTACGCAGCGGCGAGGGCCAGACCCGGCATAGGTACCTCGTGATGCTGACGCACAGTCTGCTCAGGGCACGGAGGCGGCAGGGCCGTGCGCGTGACTGGGCTCATACCGTGCTGACGACCATTGGCGAAGCCTGTCGAGCCGTGTCGCGAGAAACGCTCAGTAAAACCATCACCTGGGCGGTCGAACAGGCCATAACAGTAGGGTGGACGCAGGAGAGAATCGTCGCACACCTAAAACTTGTGCAAAAAAGCGGAGTTTGCAAAAGTCCAGGTAGTCTACAAAGAAGGATTTACCGACAGTGAAGTAGATCAATTTCTTGCCCAATTTGAGGCAACCATACCCGCAACGGCGGTTTGACAAAACAGAAAAGGCAATCCAAGAAAGAAGGTAAATCCATTAGACGGGTTCCGGGTCTGGTATGTGCAGTAATGGTAACTACCTAGCACTCCCCCCTTTTCCTCGAAGTAATTGTTCCAGCCTGCGTTTTTCTCCACTGCTCTCCTCCATTTCCCAATTTCCCGGAGCCTAGTTGGTTGTCAAGCCCTTTCTTGAACGCCTGCAGCGGGGTCATGCCGTTCATGTTGCGGCCCTGATGCGGGTGCCACTCCCAGGCGATACAGACCCTCGCCGCCGAAGCTCTTGCCGTCCAGAAATAGCCCCCCACCAAGTCGTATCCCTCAGCGGCACCTCGATCCGCAGTTCCTGAATCGCCCCGGATTACCCCGGGGATTGCGGACTCGCCTTGAGTTTCGAGCAGTCGCCGCAGTCCTCCGATTCTCGCCACTCGGAAAGCGTCGCGCAGCATCCTCTCGATTATCCGAGACCCCCGTATCTCCGCGTCGACTGTCCGAAATGATACCGCCGCCGTAACTCAACTTCGTTTCCCCGACCCCCGAGAAATAGACCTTTCAGGGGATTAGCCCTCTCCCCTTCCCTGCTCGCCCTCCCCTGCTCTCAGGAATTAAAGTTTTTCGCCGCCCTTATCCGCCTCTCTCCATAAAGTTTCCCACCGATTCGCTTTTTTAATTCAGCCAATAATATTTGTTAGTCACAGAGCAAGGGGGAAGCTGTCAGGCTCCGCCACCGCTTCCCAGTCCCTATCTGTCGGTGAACGCCGACAGGTCACCTTCCCACTAACCGAAAGGAACCCTATGGGAGCGTGAATCACAATATTTTTTTTGGGCCGCTGGTCTCAAGTTCGGTATTCCACGGCCCGAAGGTTATCAAGGATGAGTATGGTAAACGTATCTCGTTAATCGAATTATTCAGGAAATTTCCAGACCTTCAACGGCGGAAAAATGGTTTGAAGAGTTCAGATGGGGAAAGACAGTAGACGGCCTTCCCGTCAACATACACTGCCCGCACTGCGGCCGCTGCGGCATGATATCGGAATGTCCCAACCGGAAACCCCAGCCCTACTGGTGTGGCGACTGTCGAAAGCGATGTTCGCACCAATCACCAACCGTGATGTCCCACTCCAAGATCCCCTGGCAAAAATGGGCCATAGGAATCCACCTGCACCTATCCCGCCCGAAGGGAATCAGCGCCAGGCAGCTTGCCCGCGACCCCGGCCTTGCGTATTCGTCGGCATTTTTTATGCTGCATCGCATCCGGGAAGGGTGGTCGGATCAGGAACCGCTGCGCAGCAGGAGAGTTCAAATGGACGAAGCCTTTTTCGTGGGAAACGATTATAACAGGCACCGCAACAAGAAGTTTGGCGGCAACAGGCGGAAGGGCGTGAAGATCGGGGTCGTAGTGTTTGACATGGAAACCGGCAGGGTTGGCACCGAGGTGGTTCCGGACAGGAAGCGCAAGACCTTGCGCCCAATCGCAAGGAAAAACCTGGTCCCAGGGGCAATCCTTTACCCCGACGAGTTCAGTGCCTATTCCGATTTCGGAGTGGCGGGGATGCACGTAACCGTAATCCACAATAAAGGTGAATACGTAAGATGCGGCGCCCATACCAACGGAGCGGAATCGTTTAATGCTCTGGCGGAAGGAACCTATCACGGGACCTATCACGGGACCTATCACGGGACCTATCACCACGTATCACCCAAGTATCTCCCCCGATACCTCAACGAGATCACAGGCAGGTTCAACATTCGCCACTTGGACTCCGACGAGCAGATGAGGTATTTGACGGCGCGGATGATGCGGAAACGGCTGACGTACCGGGATCTGGTGGAGACAGAGGTCCCTCCGACTCCCTTCACTCATCATCGGTGGAGGGAGGGCGAATCCTTCCGAAAAGTCAGCAAGGTGAAAAACCCCAGGTGAAATCAACGACTGCAACAGGGGCCATACCTCGGTTTCCTGCTCGTCTGTTTTCCCGGATGCAGGGATGCTCTCCGGGTCCATGAGGAACCTTCCCGCTGGGTACCTACCCTGTCTTTCTTCGCATCGGGGGTCGAACTGAGTCTGTGGATCGAAGCGGGAATTCATCTCGAATGGTCAGCAAGGTGACAACCGCTGCCTGTTGCCTCGCTTCCGCATCGTCGGTCGAACTGAGTCTGTCGATGAAAGCGGGAAATCTTTCCGAACGGTCAGCAAGGTGACAACCCGGTGCTCGGTGCCTCTCGTCAGCCTGCACCTGAGAAATCCTCAGCTATCCTCCTTGCCCGCTTGTCAACCAGCCGGAATGATTCCTCACCCCCAGCGGCGATTACGCGCGGTGTCAATCTGACATGGCTTCCGTGTTCGGGGCTAAACACTTGAGGACCTGGATGTCCTTCTCTCTGGTATTTTCTCTACTATATTATACCAGAATTTCTTTAAATTCGCGGATGATATTACTAAAGTTACCCTTGCGTAGTTATCGATATAATTCCCCCTCCAGCGGGTATAGTCCTGGGCCAAGCTGTTCGGGACGAACAGGACACACACGAACAACAGGGTACAGTTGAACAACAGTCTCTTTTTCAAAAACTCACCTTCTGTTTGAACCCAGATGTATCCGGCATGGGGCTTCCCCGCGCTCCGGTCTTAAAGAGGGGACCGGAAGTGAATATAGTCTCTCTCCCTACAGATCTGGTCCCAGATTCGGGTCCAGCTCACGCCCGATATCCTTAATTTCTTCCGACTCGATGCTCCCGATCAGATCGAACGCCCCCATCGCATGGCGTGGTTTCGCGTCCGGCAGCAGTCCCTCAGAATGCACATTCCTCGGCAGTCCCAGATATCCTTCAGGTACTGCCGCGGACAGTGCCTCCGAGATGGCGCGACCCTTGTCCGCTGCCTCATCCTCGGGCAGGCACAACCGGCACCGGCCTACCCCCCAGTCGTGATCGCGGGACAGTTCGTCGTCCGTTCCCAGACTGTCCGACCCACCTCCCACGACGCCGGCGCTCAGCTTGGTCAGAACCCCGGGAAACTCCGACTCGAGGACGGGCTGGAATACCTCGCGGAAAAACACGCTCGCAAAAATACTAGCAGTTCATTCATCCGTTCTCCCCTCGGTCGTCAATATAAAGGCACCGGCCACGGTTGTGCAGGCTGCGCAATTACTCCTCGATTTTTCGTGAACCCGGGGTGAATTCCCGGATCATTAATGTGCAATCCGGTCCGACCGGCACGGGATTGAGGGAGAAGCGTGTTCTCAGACCAGGAACTCGTTGCCAGGTGCAACCAGGGCAGTCAGGATGCCTTTCGCCTGCTTGTGGACAGGCATTGGGCAAGCGTCGTTCGAACGGTTTCGTCCCTTCTCGGCGATCCGGACGATGTCGAGGATGCCGCGCAGGAAGCGTTCATCCTGGCCTTCCGGCGCCTCGATGATCTGAAAGACCCCGGCAAATTCCCGGCATGGCTCCACACCATCGCCCGCAACGTCGCCCGAAAGATGCTGCGGCAAAAGCGGCTCGAGCGGGAACGCCTTCCAGAGTACGAGTTGAGGAACGATTTGCTCTCATCGGACTTGCAGGCCTCCCTCGACTACAGAGAGCTCAAGGTCCTGGTCAACAGCCTCGCGCCGCCGGACAGGGCCGTCGTCACCCTTTTCTATCTGGCCGGTATGGAGCTCCATCGAATCGCCGAACAACTCGGCATACCCGTCGGTACTGCAAAGAGCCGACTCCACAGATCGCGCAGACTGATGCGAGAAAGGATCCGGGACATGGCAAGGAAATCACACGAGCCCACCGCCTCTCCGGAGACATCCCCCCGCGACGTCATCGGGGGAATGAGGGGGCTCATCAATTGGCAGGTGGTTCCAGCCGATGAGGGACTGTCCTCCTGGAGGCCGCATCCGGTCGCGGAGCGAGACGCTCTCGAGAAGACCTGGAGAGTCGAAGGCAACGCCATCGTCGGTGACAGCAGGGAACTCGGGGAGGAGTCCCCCCTGCTCATCGCCGGGGAGCCGACCTGGTCCGACTACGAGCTCTCCTTTCTGGTGACCCCGATCTCCGGAGGGAACGCTCAAGCGGCCTTCCGCCTGTCAGAGGACGGGAGGAACTTCTATATGCTTGATTTCCTCCTGGGATGGCAGGCGGTTGCCGTCAGCAAGGTGGTCGACCGCGGTGTAACCAAGCTGAGCGTAGTGAACCACGCCCTTCACGCCGGCCAGGAATACGAGGTCCAGATCGCAGCCCGG
This sequence comes from Candidatus Latescibacterota bacterium, assembly GCA_965223905.1. Classification (GTDB taxonomy): domain Bacteria; phylum Latescibacterota; class UBA2968; order UBA8231; family UBA8231; genus CBDCXV01. The sequence goes on along the minus strand of CBDCXV010000002.1, from coordinate 482,322 downwards.
GGTGCCTCTCTGACCTCGTACGTCGATGGGAAGCTGGTCAACCAGGTTGCCGACGAGACCTTCCGCGCGGGGGCTTTCGGCTTTATGGTGTGGGAGAGCAGCACGGCCTTCGGGGACGTGAGGTACCGTCTTCTGCACTAGTTCCTGCGCGCGCACTTCCGCGTGAATTCGGCCGCCCTGCAGCCCGGTCGGAACCACCAAGCCGGGGTCGGTCGCAGACTCGGCGTGAGCCGAGCCGGAATCGGGCACCAATATCCAAATACAGGAGACTGCTCGGGGGGAGCTCGGGCTATCGACCTCCATCGTTTTCAGCTCCCCCACTGCCATAATGAGGACTATCAAGTATCCCCGCCTACCGGAAGGTCGCGAGGGATCGGGTATGCAGTACTTACTGGTGCTGTCTGCCCTTTGGCTGACGGCGACATGCTCGGGCGCCGACCACGTGTCCAGCGCCGGTGTCCTTGCCCCGGCTGTATCCGACACAACCACAGCGGGCGCAGATCTGACCGATCCCGCGCCGGAAGGAGATCGGACGATGCCTCTCCTCGTGGACGCCCACCCCTCGCAACCGAACCTTTCGACTCTCATCTCCGTCCTCCATCCCATGTTGCAGAGCGCCGGACAAACGGAGTGGTCCACCGATCGTCTACGCGGCGTCACCGGACACGCCTTCGCCTTCGAGATGCGAAAGGGCGGCGGGGAAGTCTGGCACGACGCCAACCTCGATTGGTGGCTCTGGTACGATCTCTACCCGCAGATAGCACGGTTCCGTGTTTTCCACGCTACAAAGGCGGACCTCGACGTCGACCTTCCCGCCCTCAAGGCGGAAGCGAGGGATGCGGTTCGGGCGAGCCTGCAGAAGGGAATCCCCGCCCTTGCCTGGCAGGCGATGAGCCCTGAGCAGAAGGCGAGCGGTATCGGGGCGGGCAACTGGGGTATGCTCGTCGGCTACGACGACACCGACGAGACGTACACCGTCCGGCACAAATGGCGAACCCGGGAAGGGTCCGATTTTTCCGTTCGCTATGATGCCATCGGCCATACCGACCCGGTCGAGTTGTTCAACGTGATGGTTTACGACCGTCCGTCGGACGTCGACGAAAGGACAACGCACCGCACCGCGCTGCGGAATGCCGTCGCCTTCGCGAACGGAAGGCGCTATGATCCGTCAGAGGCCGTCTACGATGTCGACGCTCGCGGATTTGCCGCCTACGAGCTCTGGATTGAGGCCCTCGAGTCGGAGGATGGTTCTCCCTTCCATTCCCATTTTCACGCCCGGATCATCCGGGCCAGCCGGCAAGGTGCCGCGGGATATCTTCGGGAGCTCGCCGCCATGTTCCCGGAAGCGGGTGGTGAGCTGAACGCCGCGGCTGCCCAGTATGAACGGGAATTGGATGCGCTGGAGCCGCTTTACGAGATATGCCATACAGCGAAGCATGAAGACAACTTTCCGGAGGACGCCCGCGCCAGGGCACGCGCTCTCATCGCTGAAGCCCTCGATGGGGATCGGAAGGCGGTGGGGCATATCGAGGCGGCATTGGCCATCCTGGATACATCGGAGTAGAAACGTGGAGACCAGCAATCGTCAACGACCGGATGGTCTCGGTTCGGTGCCGTAGGTTTCGAGCATGAAACGCGTATCCACATCACCCGACGAATACCTCGCATCGCTGCCGGAGGAGATCCGCGGCGACATGACCGCGCTGGACCGGCGCATCGCCGCGGCGCTGCCCGGTCACCGGCGCAGCCTGTGGGAGGGGGTGTTCTGGGGCGGCAGCGAACAGGCCATCATCGGCTACGGCGACTACTCCTACGTGCGCTCCGACAAAAAGCCGGTGGAGTGGTTCATCGTCGGGCTGGCGCGGCAGAAGAACTACTACAGCGTCTACGTCAACGCCGCCGACGGCCGCCGCTACCTCACCGAGGCGTACGCCGGCCGGCTCGGCAGGGTCAAGGTCGGCAAGAGCAGCATCGGCTTCCGCCGCCTCGCCGAGGTCGAGATGGAGGTGTTGATGGAGCTGGTCGAGCGCGCCGGGGTGCTGATGAGCGGCGGCGAGCCCAAGTAAGCGGGCGCCGGTTTCTTCAGTCGCGGACCCGGTTGTCCTCGATATAGTCCCAGTTGAACTCCATCCCGAGACCGGGCGTCTGCGGCAGGATCACGTTGCCCTCCTCATCGAGGGGATCGCAGATCGCCTTCAGATGCGGCGGGGGGGTCTCGTAGTCGACTTCGGGGTGCAGCAGGCCGCGCTCGAAATACTCGCACGTGGCCTCGGTGGTGGCCCCCAGAATCTGGCTGTTGGCCCAGCCCCCTCCGTGCATCTCGCACTGCAGTCCGAACGCCTGTGCCACGTTGGCCATCTTCCAGGACCCGGAGATACCGCCGTAGTTGTGGTCGATACGCAGCATGTCCGACGCCCCCTGAAGCACCCACTCGGCGCGGGTGAAGACTCCTCCCGGAACGTGCTCGGGCGCCAGCACGGCAATGTCGAGCTCTCGGGTCAGGCGGCGGTACGGCTCCATGCGCGTCTCGATCATCGGGTGCTCCAACCAGTAGTACCCGAGCTTCTCCAGCTCGCGCCCTACCCACAGGGCCTGCTCCGCGGTGTAGACGCCGAACGGATCCAGCATCAACACCATGTCGTCGCCGACCGCCTCGCGCACGGCCTTGCAGACCTCGACGTCCTCCCGGGGGAATCCCGGCACCTGCGGGGCAGGTTCCCACGTCCGGGGATTCCAGCATATGTAGGCATGCACCTTGTAGGCCTTGTATCCCTGCCGCCTGCACGCGGCGGCGTGCTCGGCGTAGAGGTCGGGTTCGCCCATGTTCGGATACGTGCTCGCATACGCCTTGACCCGCTCCCTGGCGCCGCCCAGCAGCTTGCTGACCGGCAGTCCCGCCAGGCGTCCCAGCAGGTCCCACAGGGCGCAGTCCACGGTGCCGGCAACGTGTTCCGGAAGGCCGTGGCCGAAGGTGGTCAGCTGATCCATCCAGTTCCACAGCTGCTCGCGGTTGAGGGGGTCCTCGCCGACGAGCATCCGTTTCACCGGTCCCTCGATGTAGCGCCGGTCGCCGCCCACCATGTACCCTTCCAACCCTTCGTCGGTCGTTATGCGGGTGATGGCGTCGGTGCTTTCGCGCTCTTCTCCCAGCACGCCGTACCCCCACTTGTGCGGTCGTTGCCGCGTCGTGCTGCGGAACGAGATGACCTCGATGTCGGTGATCTTCATAAAACCAGTCACTCCCTCCGGTCGGCTGTGTCCGGAACTCTCGACTCGCTATGGATGTCGCCGCCGGTTTCAGCATCCGGCGCGCGCCAAATTAGGACGGGAAGTCACCACTTCAAACAGGCGCCCTGTGCATCGTACCTCTGCTCGGGGGGCCCTGCCGCGACTTTATCGAGCTCTACGCGACGGGAGACGATCCGCTGCTGACGACAAAAGTCATTGGCGCCATTCACTGGCAGGCTCTTAAACTTTGGCTCAAGCGCTGTCCCGTTCACCCTCATCCCAAGTTGTTGTTAAAGGAAAAACCCATGTCGCACATGGCTCTCTCTCCCGCAGCTGAAAACCGGGCCCCAGGCCCGGGCGGCTGGACGGATCGCTGGGCGCGGCGGATGGTGTTGGGGCAATTGCAGAACTTGCGGGGCGGGGCGATCCGCCTGGTCGAAGGGGAACGGCAGCGCACCCTGGGGCGGACAGAAGACGGCCCCGAAGTGGTTTTGCAGGTCCATCATCCGCGGTTCTTCCGCGCCCTGGCCTTGGGGGGAACCATCGGCGCGGCCGAAGGCTATATACAGGGGTGGTGGAGCTGCGACGACCTGCCGGCGATGTGCCGGTTGGCAGTGGCCAACATGGAGTCGATGCATCGGCGCGAGCGGGGCTGGGTACGGCTGGCCGCGCCCGCGCGAAGGCTGGGGCATGCCCTCAAGCGCAATACGCTCCGGGGCAGCCGGCGCAACATCGCCGCCCACTACGATCTGAGCAACGACTTCTTCCGCCTCTTCCTCGACGACAACCTGATGTATTCGAGCGCCCTGTTCCCGCGGCCGGACAGTTCCCTGGAGGAGGCCTCCCGCTACAAGGTTGACCGGATCTGCAGGAAGCTCGCCCTGGCGCCCGAGGACCACCTTCTGGAGATCGGCACGGGATGGGGCGGTTTCGCCCTGCACGCGGCCCGCGAGTACGGCTGCCGCGTGACCACGGCGACCATTTCCCGGGAGCAGCGCGACCTGGCGCGCCAACGGGTGCGCGACGCCGGCCTCGATGAGCGGGTGGAGGTGGTGCTGTCCGACTACCGCGACCTGCAGGGGCAGTACGACAAGCTGGTCTCCATAGAGATGATCGAAGCGGTCGGCCACCACTACTTCGACACCTTTTTCGGCTGTTGCTCCCGCCTGCTCAAACCGGAGGGCCTGATGCTGTTGCAGGCCATCGTCATCGGCGACTGGGCCTACGAGCGGGCGCGCCGCTCCGTCGATTTCATCAAGGCCTACATCTTTCCGGGCAGCTGCATTCCGTCGCTGGCGACCATCCACAGCTCGCTGGCCGCGGCAACCGACATGCGCCCGGTGCATCTCGAGGACATCGGGCCCCACTACGCCCGCACCCTGAGGGCCTGGCGGGCGCGTTTTCGGGACGCCGAAGAGCGAGTGCGACAACTTGGGTTTTCCGAGGAATTCATGCGCACGTGGGACTTCTATTTTTCCTACTGCATCGGCGGTTTCGAAGAGCGCTACATCTCCGACGTGCAGATGCTCCTCGCCCGGCCCGCCAACCGGCGCTCCGCGCAGTTGCCCGAGATCCTCCACGGCCAGGTTTAAGCGGCCGTGTCGGCGTACTGGCCTGGAGCCTGCCGGCGGCCATGGCGGTCATGGCCGCGCTGTATTGGCTGCAGCGGCGCCGGGAGACGCCGGCGTCATCGACGTGGGATGGGCCGCCGGAATCGGACTGGTGGCGGTGGCCGCCGCTGCACCTTGAGGGGTAAATCGCGGTTTCAATCCAAACCCCTTCATCTGTGCGATTCTTCCCCTCAATCCCGGCTCACGGCGCCCTCGTTCGTACGCTTGCCTACGCGCGCAGGCACTACCGCCTCAGGGCGTATGGTCCGTGTCGATGGGCGCTTCCTCGTTGCCCAGGAAGCGCTCCGCGGTGTTGTGGGTCGCCGGGTCGGTGCGGAAGTCGGCGATCCAGGGCTGGCGGAAATAGGCCTGCTTCTCGCGCGGCAGGCCGCGCAGCACCGCCGGGGGGATCTTCAGCCGGTGCCAGTGGGTGGCCAGGTGCGAGTAGGCGTGGAGGATGGTGACGCGCGGGGTGTCGCGGCGCCACACCGGTCCGGCGTGGCACAGGTTCTCGGTGAAGAAAACGGCGCTGCCGGCCGGGCAGGCGTACGTGGTGAGAAAGGGGCTGCGCTTGCCCTCCTCCAGCGACAGGTGGTCTTCGTGCATGGGGAATTCGGACTTGTGGCTGCCGATGAGGAAATGGGTGCTCTGATCTTCCAGGGCGATGTCGGTCAGCTCGAAAATCACCCGCACCATGCCGGCGTGGATGCGCCCGTTCTTCACGCGGTAGCCGAAGATGGGATCGGCCTGGCCGGGGCCGCCCCCGTGCAGCTGGCCGTGCGCCTCCCCCTTCCTGCGCCAGACGCAGCCGCAACCCTCCAGCCGGATGTCGGGTCCGATCACCTCGCGGATCACGTCGACCACCCGGGGATGGTCGATCAGTATGCTGGCCGGGCCGCCGGGCACGTCGCGGTGCTCGGGCGGCAGCGATCCGGGGTCGTGCTTGATGCGGTCGATCTGATCGACGATGGCGGCGACCTGGTCCGGGGTGAGGATGGCGGGACGCACCAGGAAGCCGGTGAGGTCGAAGCGGAAGCGTTCTTCTTCGGTCATGGCCATGCGATATCTCCTGGGGGAACTCCCAATGGTGCGGTGTCGGCCACGGATCGGGTGTTTGCAGGCGAGGACGCGCAACCCCGGAGGCCTGCGCCGCGCGGCCAGGTCAGCGCATGAAGCAGGGGGGCGCCTCGGCGACAGTTTCCGGGTGGATGATGCGCAGGGCGAGCCCGCCCTCCCCGTCGTCCTGCCACTGGATCTGGACGCCCTTGAGCGCGCGCTGGGCGCCGGCTTGGGGATCGCCGAGAGGGAAGACGCTGAACGGACCCAACACGGTCTCGGTCTCGAGGGCGAAGAGGTGGTCGCGGATTGCGGCCGGATCCGGCTTCCCGGTCGCGGCCACCGCCGCTTCGATGGCCTCGGCGAGGACCTCCACCGCTCCGAACCCTCCTGCGGGGCGGTGGTCGGGGCTCGAGCCCTCGGCGGCTTCAAACCTCATGACGAGGGTCTCGCTGTCCCCGATGAAACCGGACGTGCGAAGCGCTGGAACCCAGGGAGCGCCCCCGGACACGCATCGGGGCAGTCGCGCTCTCTTGAGAGCCTGGCGTCACTCGACCACCACCAGCACCGCCTCTCCTTTCAGGATGTCGTTGACGATGGTGACCTGGGTGACGCCGTCGCTCACCTCCACCATATAGTCCTTCTCTTTCTTCAGCTTGCCCGAACGGCCGATCAGCTCCTTCAGCTTCTGATCGGGATTCAGGGTAAGTCGCTCACCGATAGCCAGGAATTTGACCTGGTATTCGTCCCCAGGTTTCTGGACCAGCTTGTACCCTTTGCGGAAGAAGCGGCGTCCCGTCTCCAGAAACCCCTCCTCCTTCAGGCGATCCTCGGTGCCCACCACCACGCGCACCGTGTTTTTCGCCTGGTCGAGCTCCGCTTCCGTTCTTTCGATTTTCCTGTTGGCATCCTCCAGCTCCTCTGACAGTTTCCAGGTGAGGTCTCTCTGCTCGCGCAGGGCCGCGGTAAGGCTGTCCGACGCGACGATCAGCCGGTCGATTTGCGCTGCGTCGGCCTCCTTCTCCCCCTGCAGCAGGCTGATCGCCTCCTGCAACTCCACGTTCATGCGGCGGCGTTTCTCGGCCATGGAGCGGTATTTCTTCACTTCCTTCCGGAGTTGCTGGTTCTTCTCCTGCAGGAGCATCTCGAACTTGTCGAGGCTGTCGAGTTTGGCCTGCAAGGTGACGAGCTGGGTCTGGGAACCGCCCACCTCGAAATGGAGCGATTCGATGCGGGCAGCGGCCTCCTCAATCTTCTGGTTGTATTCCCGTCTCTGTTTCTCCAGCTCGCTTTCTCCGCAGGCCGTCAGACCAAGACTGAGAAGCAATGCCATTAAAAAACCGGAAAAACTCGTCTGCATCAGATCATCTCCCATGTTGATGTTTTGGGTTCGAATCTCAGGTCCGGATTCCTGCACAATAGGAAACGTTATCCATCCTCGGTCAAGCTCCGGGGACCGCGCCACCATGCGCCGATGAATGGCCGACAAACGGCAGGAGACTTCCATGCCCCCGCCCTCGACTCGCGTCACCGCCAGGCTCGCCAATGCTCCGGAGGGCCAAAGCATTTTCGGCAGCTACCAGCAAACGCCTGTCTACCACAAGCCCGTCAGGTTCGAAGCCCCCATCGACGAAGAGGGCTGCCTCGCGGTGGAGCTGCCGCTTACCGAAGCGCGAATGGTCTCGGTCGGCCCCGAGGAGGTCAAGCTTTTCCTGGAACCGGGCGACCAGTTGCATATCGAGGCGGACGTGCTCGACCTGCCCCGGTCCCTCCGCTTCTCCGGCAAGGGGGCCGGCAACAACCAGTTCCTCGCCGCCCTGAGGGCTCGCTTCCCCGATAACCTGCGCATCGACTACAAGGACCTGGAAGCCGACGCCTTTCGCCGAATAGTCGACCAGCGGCGCTCGGAATTGGAGCGCTTCCTGGACGAGGGTTGCAGCCAGTACCGACTAACGCCGGGGTTTATCGCCTACTACCGCGCTGAGATAACCTATGAGTGGGCCAATTTCGTGGTCTCCTATCCCACTGATTACATGATCGCCAATGGAAACAGGAACGAGGGCCTCCCCGCGGACTATTACGACATCCTCGATCCAGTTGAACTGGTTGACGAAGCGGCCATCGGAACAACCCATTATCGCATCTATCTGGAGCGCAATTTCTGGCGCATGGAAGAGGAAGCCGAGACACGGGCCTTCCGGGAGCAAATTTCCGAGGAGCAACGCCGAGCCTTTATCCAACCCCACACCATCACGTATCTGCCGGACTTCATTGTACGGTTGGAGGAAAACCAACGCCGAGGAGACTTGATTCAACCCCACAACATCAGCTACCACTTGGCCAAGCGGCTCTTGCACGGCAGAGTCCTGTTCTTCTTTCTCGCCGGTGAAATCATTGAGGATTTGCAGGAGGGCCGTTTTGACCAGGGCGAACAACGCCTTGCCGAATTCCTCCAGGACAACCCCTATCCCGAATACACCGAGGCCGTAGAGGAGGTCGTGCGGGAAACAGCCAGGCTCAAACCCGGGGAGCCGGCGCCAGCCTTCACCCTCGAGGATCTCCAGGGCAAAAGCGTCTCCCTGAGCGATTTCATAGGCCAGACGGTTTTCCTGGACTTCTGGGCGAGTTGGTGCGGCCCGTGCATCGAGGCAGTACCCCATCTGGAAGAGATCAAACAGCGGACCCGGGACCAGAAGGTGGTCTTTCTGAATCTCTCTCTGGACCCCGCCGACGAGTGGCACCGGGCGGTCGATGAGCACGGGGTGACCGGCGTCCACGTCCACGCCCCGGGCGGATGGCAGGCGGAGGTTGCTCAGTTGTACCTGGTCCGGAGCATACCCTCCTATTTCCTGGTGGGCCCGGACGGCCGGATGGCGAGTCGACCTGATAATGTTTTCGATGTTCCAGCGGTGGTCGCCCGCATTGAAGAGGTGGTGTCCGGGGAAGTGCTTTGAATTATAAATCTCCTATAGCGAAAAGGTTTAGACGACATCCATGAATGGTTCAAGTACGGAATTTTGTGACTGACCGCGAGCTAATCCTCGCGGCGTGGGCGGACCACTGCTTCGCCATCGAGTTCGATAAGTGGGTGATGGTAGATGTAGGGGGGCTCGAGCACCGCCTGCTGGGCCTCGGTCAGTTCCGACACCCATTCCGGCTGGGTGACCTCGTACGTGCCGCCGTCGTAGTGCAGGTACTTCGGCGTGTACCGGTAGAGCAGGGCGCGGCGGTCGTGGTCTGCCTGCCACGGCAGAGTGCCGTGCAAGGTGTTCTCGCTGAAGATGACCATGTCGCCGGCCTTCAGAGGCACTTGGTAAACGATCTCCGGGTGCTCCTCCCATGTCGTGATTCTCGGAGGGCAGCTGAAGTTCGCCTTGTGGCTGCCAGGAATGACGCAGAGGCCGCCGTCGCCGGGGCTCTGGTCGTGCAAAGTGTACTGGACGACGAGAAGGCCGCAGCGCATCTGGCCGTTGGAGTACGCGTAGAAGCGGGAGCCGTTGAAGAGGACGTTGGTGGTTCCGTGAATGCGCAGGCCTTCGATACCCCTGGAACCGGTAATCATGAGCGGCTCGTGGTCGAGCTTCCAGCCGCGTCCGTGCAGGGTGTCGAGGTAGGGCAGGAGCTTGCGGTGCGCGAGCAGGTCGCGGAATGGCTGGCAATGGGGCTGCTCCCAGGTGAGCATGCCGGTGAAGATGCCGCGCTTGTCCAGCCCGGCCATGTTGCCGCTGGGGTCGCCGATTGGGTCTTCGCGGCGCTTGTCCCAGTTGGCGTCGAAAGCGTCGTTGAGGGCTTTGACTTCGCCCTGCGAGAGGAACTCGCGGACGACGATGAAGCCCTGCAGGTCGAAGAGGAACTTTTCAGTGTTGTTCATGGCGATTCCGACCTCCCATCAGTTGTCGACCGTGGTTCCACCGGGGAGCCAGACCGGGATGAAATCCGACCGATGACCAGTGCCGGGTATCTGGCACCTTGCGCTCGTCCCGGCCTGCTGATTCAGTCCTCGGCGAGGATCCTTTGGATCATTCCGTCCAAGTGGCCCGTCTGGCCGAAAGAGACGTCCCGGAGAACTCCCTTGCGGTCGACCAGTATGGTAGACGGGGTTCCGCGCAGGGCGAACTTCTCAAACGTCTCGGCCGAATATTCCCTGGCCCTCAGATAGTCCTTCACCCTCTGAATGAGCTGCATCCTGTAGTTCCCGGGCTGCGAGTCGAAGTCGGGTATCCGGGGGTATATCACGCCCATTATCGCTTCGTGGCCGGGCTCGCCGGACATCCTCGCAAGATGGTCCATCCCGAGCGGAAACGGGATCTCGTAGGGCAGCCTGTCTCCCTCCTGCAGCTGCCCGCTCATTGCGAGTGCCTTCCTGGTCTCCCCTGTCACCTGGCCGGTTTCAGCCAGCAACCTGAGGTTGTCGAGCGTGTTCTTGTCATAGTCCTCAAAGGCGGTGGCCAGTCCCAGGACGCGCACCCCGTCGTTCCTGTACTTGTGGTACAGGCGTATCGCGTCAGGTATGGCATACAGGAAGCATCCGGGACAGTTGACCTGGAAGACCTCCAGCACCACGATGTGGCCCCTCTCCTGGTCGAAGTTGGTCGGAGCTCCCTGCACCCAGCTCGAGACGCCAAAGTTGGGCGCCATCTGTCCTACCTCTACCGCCATGATACGTGGATTCCTTTTTCGGTAAGATAGATACCTGACCGCGCCAGCCTGCCGCTGACAGCACACCGGGAGAGCTTTCGCCGGTCAAAGCAGTTCCCTGTTGAACGAATCGACCCAGCTGCGCCGGTGATGCGTCAGGCCATCGATGCGAACCTCCAGCTCGATGGAGACGTGAAAAGCGTCCCGGGTGCTGCGAACGTTCGCCGAGGTGTCCACGTTGATCACCCCGTCCGTGCGGGTGATGGTCCTGAAGTGCCGGCCTGTTGCCGTAGTGTCCGCGGGGTCGCGGTTGTTCGTCCACACCTCCAGCCTGGACTCCATCTTTACGGTCATGCCGGCGCTGGCCCTGCTTTCGTTGACGAGGTGCAACCTGAGACCGGTCCGGTCCCTCATGACGTCCTGAGCAATCTCCCAGGGAACCACGCGGGGCGAAGCCTCCGGGTACCGTTGCGGCGCCGCGGAAGGCTCGTACTCCATTTCGTCCGGCGGCAGTTCTCCAGCGGGGGCTTCCCGGGTCGGCACGACCGGCAGTTCCAGGTACGACTCGCGTCCGCTGTCCCGGTATACGCGGTTCGTTCCGCGGTAAGGGGTCGGCCACAGGTTGGGAAAGTCCGCGCTGCTGATGGAGAGCCGGATCCTGTGCCCGCGCTCGAATCTCCACGCCGTGGCGTCCAGGTCGACGTGCAGCTCGTAGATCTCTCCCGGCTCCATAGGCTCCGGGTCCGTGTGCGAGTTGCGCCTTGTCCCGTTCAGCACGCCCATCGTCACCTGCGCGCTGGCGCCGTCGGGCGCGACGTCCGAGAGCCGGGCCACGAACGCCATGACGGGGGCCGTGGAGCTGACGTGGATCACCGCCTTGCCCATGCCGATGATCTCCAGGGGTTCGTCCAGAGGCTCCGAGGTGTAGTTCGCCGAGTGGATCTCGTCCACGCGCTGGTCGCCGGGCAGACCAAAGGGCACGCCCGCGCTCCAGAGACCGCCCGCCAGGCCCACGGACGGCCTGTACTCGTACTCTTCGCAGCCGTCGCGGGTCATGTCCGGGTTGTCCGGCGTGAGGTCGCTGCCGAGATCGAGCCGGTGCGTACGACCGCCGGGAACGGGGAACGCCGGCTCCGTGCGCCAGTAGCCTGAGGTGTACGTGCGATCCGCGTCCGGCACGTCGAACCTCTGGACGTAGACGTTGATGGCCGGCTCCTCCATGATGCCGTTGTCCATTCCCTTGAGCCAGTAGTCGCACCACCGCACGGTCAGGTGCTCGCGGGCCAGCGACGGACCGGGGGTTTCGCAGTCCGGGCCGGAGTGGTTCCACGGGCCGATGAGCACCTTGGTCGGCGCGGTCATGTGCTGCGACGTTCTGAGCGGCGCGTTGCAGTAGCCGTCGCGCCATCCTCCGATGAGCAGCGCCGGGGCCTCGATCTCGTGGTAGCGGCCCCGAATGCTGCCGGTGCGCCAGTACTCCCCGTCCTTCTGGTTTGCCAGCCAGGTGAGCAGGTAAGGTTCGTTCTGCTCGAGGTGCTCCTTCCAAAGCTCGGCCCAGCGGTCGCCGCTGTACTCGGGATAGGGGGGCATGGAGTTCATGCCGATCATGGAGCAGCCGTATGCGCCTATGTCGTAGTAGCAGCGCCAGGCCCCGCCGCGGTAGTGGCAGTCGTCCGTGTACCTGTCGTCGGTGTAGTTCCAGGGAATGATCGTCTCCAGGTGAGGGGGCGTCAGGGCAGCGACCTGCACGCTGGAGAACCCCCCGTAGGAGCCGCCGGTCATGGCGATCTTGCCGTCGCACCAGTCCTGCCCGGCGATCCACTCGATCACGTCGTAGCCGTCGCGGTGTTCCACGGGGCGGTACTCATCGTCGTTGGAGCCTTCGCTGGAGCCGGTGCCCCGGCAGTCGACGCGGGCGCCGACGTAGCCGTGCCGCGCCCAATGGTGCTGCATCCCTGCCAGCGGCTCCTGGTCGTCCTTGCGGTACGGGATGTAGGTGAGGATCACGGGCCACGGGCCTTCCCCCGCCGGCACGTGAATGTCCATGGCGAGCTTCGTGCCGTCCCGGGCGGGAGTCATGATGTTCTTCACGAAGCTGATGCCCTCAGAGCTGACCGCCATCGGCCGGACGCCCGAGTAGGTCTCGTCTGCCATCTACATTGTATCCTGTCTGAAGATGAACGCCTGGCAGAGTATTTGGCAGGGAACGCCAGGCAAATCCCCATGCTCGCAGGAACAGTCGGGACCGTGAATCAGGATCAGTAAATCCCCTTGTTACTACCCTTGCTCAAGAATTACTACCCTTATTCCCTTGAAAGCGCCAGCGCACACCCGGAACTCGGCCGCTGCAAGTTGCATCCCCGGAGTCTTTTGGCTCCGGCGAAAGGTGTGCCGACTGCCACTGGCGGTTTCCCGACCCCAATCGATTAGGCACGCCATGAAGATCGCCGGTTTCCAGACTCGCCTCGTGCACGTTCCCGCGGATGAGCCTCTGGCCAACAGCCTGCCCGACACCGGCCTGCGGCGGGCCATGGTTACGCTGGAATTGACCACCGACGAAGGGGTGGATGGCGTCGGGCTCACCTTCATTCCCGCCCTTCAGATCGGTCCCCTCGACGGGGCGTTGCGGATGTCGGTGGACGCACTGGCCGGGATGACCGTCGGCGAGGACCCCATGGAAATCGAGGGCATCGTGGAGCGGCTCACGGAGGCTGCCTCGGGAGCCGGACCCGGCGGGTTGCTGGCGATGGCCCTGGCCGCGGTGGACATGGCTCTCTGGGACATCAAGGGCAAGGCGCTGGGGCAATCGGTGGCGTCGCTGCTGGGCGGCTATCGCCGGCGCGTCCCCACCTACGCCAGCGGCGCCCTGATGCGACCGGTAAGCGCCGAGCGCCTGGCCGAGATCGGGCCGATGCTGGTGGAAAAGGGGTTCCGCCAGATGAAGACCCAGATGGGCGGCGAGGCTTCCGCCAGCCGCGAGGTGGAGCGCATCCGCACGCTCCGCCATGCCGTGGGGGACGACATCGACCTGATGTGCGACATCAATCAGGCGTGGAGCGTCAACCGGGCCATCGACGTGGGCCGCCGTGTCGAGGAGTACCACCTCTGTTGGCTGGAAGACGTGGTGGCCCACGACGACTACCAGGGCATGGCCAAGGTCGCCGACGCGCTTTTCACCCCCATCGCCGCGGGGGAGTACGTCTACGGCATCAATCCCTTCCGGCAGATGATCGAGAACGGCTCCGCGGACATCGTGATGATCGACCTGTTTCGAGTCGGCGGAATCACCCCGTGGCGCAAGGTGGCGGCGATGGCCGAGGCCTTCAACCTGCCGGTGGTCAGCCACCTGGTGCCCGAGATCCACATCCAGCTGATGGCGGCCATCCCCAACGGCCTGACGGTGGAGTACATGCCCTGGTCGCTGCGCCTGTGGGAGGAAACGCCCGATTTCATCGAGGGCTGCCTGGAGGTTCCCGACAAACCCGGGCTGGGACTGGCCTTCGACCAGGAAGCCCTGCGGCAATACGCGGTGGCCTAGGGGAGCCTGGCGCACGAACCTGGCAGGTCGGGGGCGAACTCGACGCCGGCTCAGGCGAAGGGGCGCGCCTGCCCCCTACCGGCGAAGGCCTCGAATGTCACGGCGCAATGCCACAACGCAGCGCGGTGACTTCCGCAGCTCGGGCAGCTTGGGCTATTCGGCCTCCAGGGCCGCCAGTTCCGCCACTATCCGTTGTTGGATGAAGCCGTCGTAGGCATCCCGCACCGGTATTTCGACCGCCTTCGACAGCAATTCCCTGGCCCGTTCCCTGCCCCCCTTGCGGTCGAGCTCCGGGAGCCTGAGCGCATACTCCAGCAGCACCACCTTCGACTCCGGTGCCAGTACCAGGGCACGTTCGTGATTCTCCACCGCCTTCTTCCGGGTTGCCCCGTACAGGGCCCGGGCCATCAGGCGTCCGGCACGGGAAACGATGTCGGCGTGCCAGCCGCCGAGGGCCAGATAGGCCCTGGCGAAGGCGGGATCGCGGGCAAGGGTCGCTTCGAACAAATCGCGGGTCTTGCCCCCGATACCTTCGCGAAGCGCCTTCATCGTGCCGATGGTCTGCGCGTACCGGCAGGGCGTAGCCTTCAGAAGTCCCGACCGCCTCGCCGAGACCGGCCGCGTCTAGAAAACGGCCCTCTGAAAAAGCGGTCCTCGCGTCATCGATCGATTGCCCCGCGCAGACGGCGGCGGGCACGAGGCTCCCAACCGCGGCGAGCAGGCCAATTCGGGTAAGGTTCATCTCAGTCTCCATGGTTCGGCGCGCCCCACACACCTCGCAAACAGGGCCGCCAACGAGGTGCCAGGAAGATAAGGCCCCTTTTTTGGCCTTCAATCAAGGCGATGATGGTATGGAAGGGGACGAATCCGGCGACCTGCGCCCTGCCCGGCCATGACGCAGGGAGCAGCCCTACCGCTTCGGGTTGTCAGCGCCGTCATCGCCGCCTGCCTCGGTGAGCAGGCGGAGGACGACCGCAAGCCGATCCTTGTCTTTCACCTTTGAGCGCAAGGCCATCGCCAGCGGCGTTGCGCCGTTGTCGTCCTTGGCGTGCACCTCGGCCCCCCGGTCGAGCAGCAGGGCAACGATTCGGTCGAATCCCGCTTTGGCGGCACAGTGCAATGCGGTCTGGCCCTTGTGGTTCCTGACATTGACATGGGCGCCCCGGTCGAGCAGGTCGCGGACGCGTTGGACGTTGCCGCCTCGGTCGCCGCGCGACTGAAAGACAAGGGGCGGCCAACCACCCTCGGCGTGGTCCACATCCACTGCGACGCCGCGAGCGGCCAACAGTTCGACGATTCCCGCATTGACGATGCCGGCGCGAGGGACCTCGGCCCGGGTCGGATCCGCCCCGGCGTCGAGCAGGGCTTTCAGGATGCCGGGGCGATCCCGCCATACGGCAAAGCGGATCAGGCAGCCGCTGTACGGCCGCGGATCGGCGCCGCACGCCAACAGCATCGCGACGATGGGAAGGTGCCCGCCGCTGACGGCGTAGTGAAGGACCGTCATGGGCCGGCTGGAATCGTGCTGCGCTTTCTCGGCTGTTGCCAGCCCCGGTTGCCGGTCCAGGCAGTCGGCGACCGCATCGCTTTCGCCGAGAAAAGCGGCGGTGTAGATATCGGTCGCTGCACCGCGTTCCAGCAGACGGTCGGCGACCGGGGGGTGTCGCTTGTAACGGGCGGCGCAGCAGGGGGAGATTTCGACCAGCAGCGGCGTGAAGTGGCAGCCGCAGGCGTCGATGTCAGCGCCCCGGTCGAGCAGAAAATCGACCATGGCGAGCCGTCCCCGGTACGCGGCTTCCCACAACATGGTGCGGCCGTGGGAACCTGCGCGGCGGATCCAGGCAGGCTTCAGCGCCAGTACATCCTGGACCGTCCGGAGGTCGCCGCGCCCCGCGGCAGCCGCAGCGATCTTCAGGAAGTCACTGGCTCTTCCCGTCAGGATCGACATCGTTGCACGAGCGTGGTGGTAGCAGGCCAGTCGGTCTTGCACATCAGCGACGCCGCGGCCGCGTTCCAGGAGTTCTGTGCTGAACGCGCTCGAAGGGCTCGTGCATCAGGCAGGCTCGGCCGATTCGGATGAACCCCCTGCCGTCCGGTGAAGCGGCAAAAGCGGCTTCGTCCGGCTTCGGCCCGGTCGGTTGCGCGAGATGGATCGCGAGTCCCATGAGCCCCAGTTCCCAGCCGACGCCGACCGCGCCAGGCCCGTACTGGCCCCAGTGTTCCGAAATCGATCAAGTAGGTTTTTTACACCTCGACAACCCAAGGCATGCGTTCCGGACTGACACCGTAGTGTTCCGCCCAGTCTATCAGGGCTTGGGACGATGTATCGACATCCCGGTATGCACCTAATAGCTGTCTGTCGATATCGTCGTCTACCCGTTCCAGTACCCGTTCATCCGGTGAATCGAGGTTGACATCGACCTTCATCCACCGATAGGCGTAACCGTAGATTATCGCCTTTGAGGTGGAATCGCTCAGATTGGGCGCTGCAGTGTGGAACGTACGGTTTTCAAACAAGACGGCATCCCCGGCGCGCAAACACGGATCGACCACTGTCGGCGGGTCGGGCTCGCCCTTGGGAATTGCCAACGGCCCGCCGTTCAGGTGGCTTCCGCGTGCCATCAAGGTCATACCGGAATCAGGCTCTGGAAAGTCCGTCAAACAGTAGCAGACCTTTATTCCAATTCGCGGCAGACCTTGATGTCCAAGGTCTTCTGCAATACCGATGTCGCGGTGCCAGCCGCGGGAGGCGGGCGTTGTGTCAGGAGGTTGGGGCTTCTTGTAGAGAAGCGAAGCTGTGTGGAGATGGATATTGGGACTGAGCAACTGAACGACCCGGGAAACGGTAGCCGGGTTTGAGATGAGCGGGTCGAAAGCTTCTTCCTGAACGATACCTTCTCGAAGTTGCAGATAGCCCCTTTTCGGATCGTCCGTGAATGATGCCATTATTCGGTCCGCTGCTTCAGTCATTCCGGCGACAGTCTCGGCATCGATAGCTTGCGGGATAACTAGAAAACCATCCGTATCCATGCCCCGGCGTTGAGCCTCGGTTAGTTGAAAGAAATCCATTTTGATATACCTCCTATTCAGGGAAAATGTGGACCAGGCCACCTCGAGACGAGTTTCAGACCATTGGCCGCAGGGAGATGATGAAGGGAGCGAGCCGGTCCAGGCCCGCGGCCCGGCATTTGCCGTGCTGGCTCGTCCTGCCGTTTGTGACGATGCCCCAGGGCACCCGTCGCTCGTTGAGCTGGGCAAGGAATCCGTTGACCTCCATGTCGGGCTTCACCTGCCGGTCCATCTCGGAGCGGTACCACCTCGCCAGCGATGCCATGTCCAGGCCGGTTTCCGGCCACTCTTCGAGCCACCGCGCAAACATCTGTCCGCGGTCGGCGTAGCCGTCACTGTCCCACCAACCGCGTTGAATTTTTATGAGCTCGATTTGGTTGTTGACGGTACTCGTGAGCAAATCTACCATGGCGGCTTGCAGCCTCGTGCGTTGTCTGGACCCAGGCAGCTCGACAATGGGGAACGCCGGATAAAATGCCGAGCCATATCGGAGGATCAGGCCATGGCCAACTATGAGAACTTGAAGAGCCGCATGGACCAGGGTGAAGTGATCGTCCTGGACGGGGCCATCGGAACGGAGCTCCAGGCCATGGGCGTGCCCATGCACCCTGCCTCGTGGTGCGGCCCCGGCAACTACACCCACCCGGCGACGGTGCGGCAGATGCACGAGCGCTACATCAGGGCGGGTGCCGACATCATAACCACCAACACCTTCAGCACCCTGCGCCCCGCTCTGGAGGCGTCCGGGTACAGCGAGCTGGTGAGGGAGATAAACACGCGGGCCGTGGACGCGGCGCTGGAGGCCAGAGACCGGGCCGGCGGCGACCGGTCCGTGTACATCGCCGGCTCCATCTCGTGCCGGATCCCCATCCGCGACCGCAGGACCGGAACCCTCCTGGGCGGCACCGGCTACGGGTATGGCGCCAGCATCTCGGCGGAGGAGCTGAGGGTCTACGCCGGCGAGCAGGCGGATATCCTGGCCGAGTCCGGGGTGGACTTCCTCCTGATGGAGAACATGTGGGCCGACAACGAGTCCAGGGTGGTTGCCACCGAGGCGGCCAAGGCCACGGGACTGCCGGTGTGGGTGGGATTCACCGCCTCCATGGCGCCGGACGGGCAGACGGTCAGGATGAGCCTGGCTGACGACCGTCACTATGCTGTCGGCATGGGGATGCCGATGTGGACTTCGAGCTGGCGGACGGTCGACTATACCATGACCCTGGCCGAAGGCATCGCCGAGATCACGCCCCTGAAGCCCGACCTGCTCGGCGTGTTCCACAGCAGGATAGATGCCACCGCCGCGGCGCTTCAGGTCATGCGCGACCAATGGTCCGGCCCGATGGCCGCCTATCCGGACGCGGGCCGGGAGGACTACCTGGAGACCTGGCAGGACAGCAGCGTTGCCAACGAGGAGACCGCGGAGGAGTTGACGCGGGAGGCCGCCCGCTGGGTCGGAATGGGAGCCCAGGTCATAGGCACCTGCTGTGGATTCGGCGCCGACTACATCAAGGCCCTGGGCGGCGCCCTGCCGGCCCGGATCCCATCGCCGCGAAGAGTCGCCTAGGCCACTCCGGGCAGGATCCACATCCATTCATCCAGGCACATGTGACGCAGAACAGGCCTCCGGGTCGACGGGAGGGACCTCGCATGGAATCCAAACCACTGGTGGTCGTGGGGGCGGGGGTATCGGGGACGGCCGCCGCCATCGAAGCGGCCAAGGCCGGAGTGCAGGTCACGCTCATCGACGAGAACCCCGTCGGCCTGTCCATGATGGGGCTGGACGCACCTCAGCTCTTCGGCCAACGGACCCTGGGCACGCTGCCCGACAAGGCCGTGATGCTCGAGAGGGTGGCCGCGGCCAACGACGCTCTGGCGGAGGCGGAGGAAGCCGGCGTCGACGTCCAGCTCGGGACGTGTGTGTGGGGTGCCTTTCGCAATACCGGAACCAGCAGGGTCCTCGACGGCCCGCAGCTCGGCCTCGCCGACGACAGGCAGTCGTGGGTCGTGAAGTACGACCGGCTGATCGTGGCAGCCGGCTCCCGGGACCTGGGCCTGTCTTTTGCCGGGTCGAACATGGCCGGCGCAATGGGAGCCAACGGCGCCTGCTCGCTGATGAGTCGATACCAGGCTTTGAGCTCGCGGCGCATGGTGGTCATGGGCTCGGGCAACCTGGGCCTCAACACCGCAAGGATGGCGCTGGATAGAGGCGTAGAGGTAGCCGCGGTCGTGGACGTGTCCTCCTCCGCCCGGGGCGACGAGTCCCTCATGGCGGGCTTGCAGGGGGATGGCGTAGAGCTGTTCACCTCCCACACCGTCAAGGAAGCCTCCGGCAAGGCCGGCGATATCGAGTCCGTCGTGCTGGTCGGGATCGACGGCGACAACGAGCCGGTGGCCGGCTCCGAAAAGGTTATTGCCGCCGACACCGTGTGCCTCGCCATCGGCCTGGTGCCCAACGTGGAGCTCCTCGGTCTCCTCGACTGCGACCTCACCTTCAAGTCCGAGCTCGGCGGGTACGTGCCGGTCCACGACGACTGGATGCGGACCAGCGTCGACACCGTGTTCGTGGCGGGCGACGCCGCCGGCTTCCACGACGGAATGATCCTGGACCCCGGGATGGCACGGAATCAGGGCCGCCTCGCCGGAGTGGCCGCTGCCGAGTCGCTGGGCGCAATCGACAACCCGGAGGCCCTCGCCCGGAGGTCCCAGATCCAGGCCGGGGCCGTCACCGCAACACCGGCCGAGGTGCACACCGGCTGGAAGAAATGGCTTCAATCCCTCGTCAACGCCGGTGGCCTGGATGTCTTCGCGTGCCAGTGCGAGGAGGTCACGCGCGCCGAGCTCATCGGCCTGCAGCCGCCGCGGTACCTCGAATGGGGATCGGAGCAGATGAGTCGCCGGAGCCTCCGGACCCAGGTGAAGGATGGCCCCGTCAACCCGGACCAGGTCAAGCGCCTGACAAGGGCCGGAATGGGCCACTGCCAGGGCCGGCGTTGCCGCGAGCAAGTGTCCCTGCTGCTTGCCGGGGAGTCCGGCACCGACATATCCGAAGTGCCCCCGATGTCTTACCGGGCGCCTGTAAGGCCGCTGCCGCTGAAGGTCATGTGGCCCCACGAAGAGGCGGAGCAGGTGCGCAGGGACTGGGCCAAGTGGTTCAGCCCGACGAACCAGGTGCTGGGGTAGGTATCATGACTGTCGACAGCGCGGACGTAGTCGTCATCGGGGCTGGCGTCTCGGGCCTGAGCGCGGCCTGGTTCCTGGCCAGGGCGGGCAAGGACGTCGCGGTAATCGAGAAGGGAACCGTCGGAAGCGAGGCCTCCGGCCGAAACGGCGGGATGATCAGCGAGCGGGTCGACGAGCCGCCGCTGATACCGATGGCCGTAGAGTCCTTGAAATTATGGGCGGCGCTGGACGATGAGCTGGGGTATCCCATCGAGTTCATACAGGAGGGCAGGCTCCAGGTCGCCGTGACGGAAGAGGAGATGGGCGAGCTCCTCCTGGAGCGGGACGTTGCGCTGCGCCACGGCATCAGCGTAGAGGTGGTGGACCCTTCGGAGATACGTGACCTGGTTCCCGGGATCACCGAAAGGACCCTCGGCGGGATCTTTTACCCCAATGGCGGTCACGCCAATCCGCAGCGGACGGTCCAGGCATTCGCGTGGGCTTTTCAGGACCTGGGGGGCAGGCTCTACCAGAACACCGCGGTCACCGGCATCCATGTCGCCGGCGGGAGGGTCTCTTCGGTGGAGACGACCGCGGGCGCCATCGAAGCCGAGGTGGTGGTCGGCGCCGCGGGGCCGCAGACCGGTCTGCTGGCGGAGATGGTGGGGGTTCACGTCCCCGTGGCGCCGGCAAGGGTGGAGATGCTGGCCACCGCTCCCCTGCAGCCGCTCTTCAGGATCGCCCTTGTCGGCAACGGTCTCTACGGGCGCCAGGCCGCAAGGGGCAACCTCCTATTCGGGGGAGGGCCCCACGAATGGACCGACGTGGGCCTGACCGCCGATCCCGACAAGCCCAACACCCCCCTCATCAGGAACATCGCCAGGCGGCTCGCCGAGCTGCTTCCGGGAGCCGCGGACGTACCGGTAATCCGGAGCTGGGCCGGGGTGGTGGAACAGGCCCCCGACTATCTGCCCGTCATCGGCATCCCGGACCGGCCGGGCAACTACGTGGTCGTCACCGCGTCGGCCCATGGATTCGGCATCACCCCCGCCACGGGCAAGGTGGTCAGCGATCTGGTGCTCCACGGCGAGTCAAGCATCGACATCAGCGGCCTCGGGCTGGGCCGGTTTGCCGACGTCGGGCCGGACTGGCGGCAGGAGCGCGGTTGGGTTCCGGCCCCCGAGCGCCCCTGATCTCTGCCGCCGCCTCGTGCCGCAGCAGCTCGAAGTTGCGCCCTTCATCAGTATGGCCGGGATCCCCCTCTCGCGCGCCTGCTCTGGATCCCTGTGCGCTGTCCCACCACCCGCCTTGCCTATTAAGTAAAAAAAATTATCTTGTAAGAAATGCAGGGACCATGGACCTTTTACGGACGCACGGACGAACTGGGCAGCCTGTTGGCCCGGTTGCGCCAGCGTAGATGGTTCTTCGGAACCATCCGGGGGCGTCGCAGGGTCGGCAAGACCGCCCTCGTCCAGCAAGCGCTCAGAGTCCTGGAGGAGGACGAGCCCAACGAAGTTCCCTGCCTTCTCGTCCAGTTGCCGGACAGTACGCCTGCGGATTTTGCCACTGTGTTCCGGAACGCCGTACGGGAAGCGGGGCTCGAACGCCATCTGGATGAGTCGAGCGCCACCCGGGGTCTTCCAGGAGTGGCCAGGGCGGTGGGATCGCTGTGTTCCGCCGGTGGGGTGGTAATACTGGACGAGTTCCAGACCTGCCACGGCGGTCCGCTCCGTGGCTTTCCCTCACTGCTTCAGGCCGAAGTCGACAAGCTCCAGGATCTGGACACGACCGGTGGATTGATCCTCCTGGGCTCTGTCCAGACAGAGATGGAGGCTTTGCTCAATGATCGGCGCGCGCCCTTGTTCGGGCGCACGACATTCGACATCTCCCTCGATCCCTGGGATCTCGCGACCGTGTTCGAGGTGTGCCGCGAGCACGGTGCAGCCGACCCCCCCCGGTGCCTGACGTTGTGGACCCTCTTCGGCGGGGTACCGAAGTACTGGCGCCACTACGCCGAGCAGGACGTCGACCTCCATGGTATTCCCGAGTGGACACCCTGGGCCCAGCAGGTGTGCGAGTGGCTGTTCCTTCGTTCGGACTCGCCGTTGCGCGAGGAGGGGGAGAGTCTGCTCGGCCGCGAGTTGCGCCGCAACTACGTTGCGCTGCTTCGCGTAATCGCCGAGCGGGGGCCCTGCACTCACACCGAATTGCAGGAATCCGCGCCTGAACTTTCGCTGGGACCGTATCTGAAAACCCTTGGACAGGAACTTCGGCTGGTTGAGAAACAGGACCCGATTTTCGGAGAACGCCGGCGCCGCGCCCGCTACGCTGTTTCGGACCCCTTTCTTCTCGCATGGCTGAGCGTCATTCACCCCGCCTGCCAGGCCGCCCGAATCGAGCCCGTATCAAGAGTTGCGAAGCGCCTGACTGCCCGGCTGCGCACCCTTGAAGGTTTCGCCTTCGAACGAATGGTACGGGAGGCGACCGAGGCGGGGTCACGCGCGGGTGGCGACTTCCCTGTTTCGGATCGCGTCAAAGGCTATTGGAACAGGCCACGGCGAACCAATGTGTCGATCGAGGTCGACCTCATCGCATGGAACGAGGAAGACCGAGTCGTCCGCTTCGGCTCGTGCAAACGCAATGCGGCAAGGCACGATCCTCTGTCGCTCAACGCCTTCCGCGAGCAGGTGGATCTGTTTCTCGGGTCGGACAGCGGAAGCCGGTTTCGACGTTGGCGCCGGGAACTCGCCCTCTATTCGGTGCGGTTTTCTTCCGAACAGCGGGCCGACCTGGAAGCCGGGGACTACATCTGCCACGATATAGTCGACTTCCAGAACATGCTCGGCCCGCGCGAGCGCGGCCCCCATGGCGCTCGTCCGGCGTCGCCCAAGGTCAGCGGGGTGGAGTAGTGTCACACGGGCAATTGCGGATAGAGAACGGCAACTGGGGAGGTGCAAGCCTTTCCGCCGTACACGCGGTTCTGGAGTCTGCGTACGAGGTGCTCGTACAAGCCTTCAACAAGCATCCGGATGCTCCCATTCACGTCGCCTGGTGGAACCAATCGCCTCAAGTGTTCTACGGCCACGGACGTTACGAGATCAGAATCACCGCCCGGGACACCTACTGGTGTCAGTACGTGTATCAGTTCTCGCACGAGCTGTGCCATGTCATGACCAATTTCGAGCGCCGCAGGGAGCACAAGCACAAGTGGTTCGAAGAGAGCTTGTGCGAGCTGGCGTCGCTGTTTGTGCTGCATCGGCTTGCGGATTTCTGGAAGAATCATCCGCCCATTTGCGTTTTCGGCGCAGAAGCGTTCGCACCGAACTTCAGGACCTACGCCGAGGAGATCGAACAAGGCTGCCGGCAACCCGAGGATGGCGATTTTCGAGTCTGGCTGACCGACAACCTTGGCAGAATGGAAAAGGATCCATGCATCCGCGAACTCAACCGCACCCTGGCAATCGCCCTGCTGGATCGGTTCCTTGAAGATCCTTCGCTATGGCGCGACTGTGGCCGGCTGAACTGCTGGGATGCGAACGTCGATGAGACGTTCGAGGGCTATCTCGAAGCGTGGGCGGAGCATCTTCAGGCGCAAGGTATGAGTCCGCGGGTTCCCAACCTGGTGGAAGACCTGTTCATTTCCGCGCAAAGCACCATGCGCGATTGACCCTGCACCTTTTTCATAGGATCGCTCCTCCAACAACAGGTTCCGGGATTTCACGGATTACTGTAGTTCCAAGTCGTCTTTCCTGAAGCGCTAACTTCACCTCCGGCCATCGCATCGAAAGGGTCCTCATGTTGCGCCTACTCATGGTCTTCATCTTTTGCACCAACCTGGCCCACGCCGCCGACAATCCTCCAGCCCCCGGCTTCGACGCCGCCGGTTCCGACCCCGAGGCCATCGCCCTGGCCGACGAAGTCATGGCCGCGCTGGGCGGCCGCGCCGACTGGGATGCCACCCGCTACATCACCTGGCGCTTTTTCGGTTTCCGCCTGCACGTGTGGGACAAGTGGACCGGGGACATCCGCTTCGAGCAAGGGGATCTGACGGTGCTGATGAACATCCACAGCAAGGAGGGCCGCGCCTTCGCCGCCGGGGTGGAAGTCAGCGATCCCGACACGCTGGCGGCCAAGCTCGACCACGGCTACCGCGCCTGGATCAACGACTCGTACTGGCTGGTCATGCCCTACAAGCTCAAGGACACCGGCGTCACCCTGCGCTACCGCGGACTGGAAGCCACCCAGGACGGCCGGCCAGCTGAAGTTCTGGAGCTCACCTTCAAAGATGTCGGGGTCACCCCGCAGAACAAATACGCGGTCTGGATCGAACAAGAATCGCGGCTGGTTACCCAATGGGCGTTCTACAGCGAAGCGGCCGACACCGAACCGCGCTTTACCGGCCCCTGGACCGACTGGCAGCGGCATGGATCCATTCT
This sequence comes from Candidatus Latescibacterota bacterium, assembly GCA_965223905.1. GTDB lineage: Bacteria > Latescibacterota > UBA2968 > UBA8231 > UBA8231 > CBDCXV01. The sequence continues at coordinate 457,588 of CBDCXV010000002.1, read as the reverse complement.
GCTTTCCGACGGCCGCGGCGAGCGCCGGCACACCGATGTGGCTGTCTCCGACGAACTGCCGCGCTCGGTCTTCGCGAGTTCCGCACCCGCTGCATTGCCCTTGCCTTCCGAGTAGCAGGCACTGCTAAAATCAACGCCACAAAAACGCCGACCCAACGGCTGGGTCGGCGTTTGCATGGGGAGCGTTCAGTTCACGCCGCCCGTCCCCGTCGACGACCGTGGCATCCCATAAGTCCCTGGTCCGATGACGGGCACCGTCCCAGCGTGGATGTCCTCAGGCAAGATGTTCCGCACGCATATGACCGCCAACGCCTTCGCAACCCTTGCCTCGATCCGCATTCCTCGTCCTCGTTCATGCGAACGCCACCCAAGTTCGTGATCCCCCCGGTTCGTCGGTACAGGAATATGCTTCACGAGAAGCCTGTAGAACCGGGAGAGGTGGGCGAGCCCATTCAACAGAGTCAGCTACTTCTGAGAAACGGGACCACAGATTCGGTTGGATGATCAGCTTGCTGGAGGGTGCAGGAAAGAGTCGCAACCGAAAGTAAGCGTTCGGTCGACGGATGACGTTACAGCAGTGCCGGTCCACGGCGCGGTCGATGCGGTACACCCACTACTCCAGCAGTTCTCCACCGAAACCGATCCGCCCTTTTGCTCCGGGAGCATAGAGCACATGCACGTTGTCCCGCGGTCGCCCCAGCGTTCGGGCGACGATTTCCGCGATCCCGGCCATTTCCGTGCGAAGCGCGCCCGCCTCGGGCAATACGGCGTGCAAGACGTTGACGAAAGTCGGACGCACGCTCGTCCCGGGGGGCGTTCGATTCTCAGCGTATTCGGCCTGGTCGATGGACCGTAATCTGATCCAGGTGCCCGCGGGCCCGCTGTCGAATAAGTCTCCCAGTTCATCGGCGAGAATTTGCAACTGCTCCTTACTTGCCGCGTTGGGCTCATCCGCGATTGTGACGAGTTCGACATCAATGATCGGCATGCCGGTCATCCAACTGGTCGAGATAAAAGCTGTTGCCATCCGGATCGCGAAACATGGCCATGAAACCGCCCCACGGCTGTTTCTCCGGCGGCATCCAAAAGTCGACGCTTTTTGCCGCGAGGTCCCGGTGGGCGGCGATGAGGTCCTTTACGCCGAAACCAACGCCCGTGTGCCGGCCGACGAGTTTCGCATCGTCGGTCCGAGGATGGCGAACCCGACTTCGGCCGTCGCGAAGGAAGCGTAGCCGAACTAGGTATCCTTCGTTGGGTGGTGCAGCCGAGCAGGCCCTCGTAGAACTCGAGCGCGCGTCCGAAATCGCTGACGAACACGTTCACATACCATAAACATATAGGAAAAGGGAGGCATCTATTTTGGCCCGCTGTCAAGGCACTGAACACCCAGGGGCAGGGCAAGCTCCCTGGTGGTCGTTTGCATGTCCTTTGAAAGGGCTCGCAGTGCCGTTTTGTTTCCTGTCCGCCCGGATCAGGATCAATCCGCTACCTGAGGAGGCCATTCAGGACGCACCCGGCCATACGGCCGTCACCGGAAGTGATCCAGAAGGGAGGTCAAACGGCAAACCCGAACCGCGGCTGAGGCGGAGCCAACGCTGGGGGCCGGGTCGGCAGCCCTACCCCCTCCAGATAGCCTCGGATCGAGGCCGGATCGGTAACGGCGGCGATGATTCTCAGGCCACCGCCACAGGCGGCGAATTGGGTGATCTCGGCGGCAACACCCGGGAGAGCAGGGCCGCCCACCCCAGCCGATGACCGCAGGACGAAGCGCTCGAAGCTGCAGCCATTTGGGGATCTGCTCGTCAAGAGAACGGAGTTGAATTCGCCCGGAAAAAAGGGCGGTGACCATATCTTCTCCGTGCTGCCCAACACCTGGTGAATGCTTGCCCTGCCATGCGTAATGTCGACGAGGATATTCACGGAGCGGGCCGAGGTAGCGGATGCTGCGGAATAAATTTTCAAAACAAGTTTGGAGTGATGAGAAAAGTTGCATTATATCAGGATAAGCACTGCGAATCCCATAGCATCGAAATAGAGTCATAGGAGTAGTCGACCTACCAAAAGCGTAAACCCGACAGTTCCCCTGATTATTCCAACTTATCCCAAAGTGTTGCTCACCCACTTTATAACTGAAACTCGGCTCAGAAGTTGAATTCTCCACATTATTGATAGCGAGCTCAAACGAGAGGGTATCCACTTCGTCTACATCCGGTAGGCTTAATTTTTCGGAAAATTTCCACAATATTGAGATCCTGAGTGGATGGTTACGTCTGTGTCCGTGGATTAGGTCGTCAAAATCCCCCAAGTTAACGAGGGAATCATCGTCACCGAAATCAATTACCTCTTTCCAATCTAGTGGACGCTCCACGGTCTGCTTTAGCATGAGTAGTGTTTGCAGGATACTGGTTTTGCCGGAACTGTTCGCGCCGAAGAATCCGGTTAAGGGTGCGATCTGCAATTTACCCGTGTTTTTCCACGATTTGAAATTTTGCGCGCTGAGTTCGGTAATCATGATGTTTACCTCGTTCTCTGGCACAGAAAGAGGAATATTTCTTTCGTTAGAACTACACAGATATCGCCCTTACAGGGCTAATCAATGCGGTTACAAACCGCACCTACCAGTTCAGGGAGGGAAACACGGGGCAGTTGGAAACGGTATCAATTACCGCTCGCCTTGCTGGCGAATTGCGACTAACTCTTCGAGAATTCGTCTGTGAAGACGATGTAATTCAAGACCGATGCCGATGCCGATGGCAGCCAACACACCTGCTCCCAGAATAAGCTTCGTTTTTAAGGACATATGCCGTTCCTTTGCTATGTGGGGTGGAAGAGGTTTTCGCTAAAAGTTCTCGATAATCGATGCGCCGAACTCGGAGGTGCGGACTTTCGTCGCGCCTTCCATGAGACGTTCCAGATCATAGGTCACCCGTTTCTGGAGGATGGTCTTCTCAAGTCCCGAAATAATCAGGTCGGCGGCTTCTTCCCAGCCGATGTGCTCCAGCATCATCACCGCAGAGAGGATAAGCGAACCCGGATTGACGACATCCTGATCGGTGTACTTCGGTGCGGTGCCATGCGTCGCCTCAAAAAGTGCGACTTCATCGCTGAGGTTACCGCCGGGTGCCATACCGATACCGCCGACCTGTGCTGCTTCGGCATCCGAGAGATAATCCCCGTTCAAATTCGGGGTGATAATCACATCGTATTCATCAGTTCGCGTCAGAATCTGCTGCAACATGCTGTCGGCAATGCGGTCATTGACGATAATTTTACCTTAAGGATAGGAAAAATGAGGCATCTATTTTGGCCCGCTGTCAAGGCACTGAACACCCAGGGGCAGGGTAAGCTCCCTGGTGGTCGTTTGCATGTCCTTTGAAAGGGCTCGCAGTGCCGTTTTGTTTCCTGTCCGCCCGGATCAGGATCAATCCGCTACCTGAGGAGGCCATTCAGGACGCACCCGGCCATACGGCCGTCACCGGAAGTGATCCAGAAGGGAGGTCAAACGGCAAACCCGAACCGCGGCTGAGGCGGAGCCAACGCTGGGGGCCGGGTCGGCAGCCCTACCCCCTCCAGATAGCCTCGGATCGAGGCCGGATCGGTAACGGCGGCGATGATTCTCAGGCCACCGCCACAGGCGGCGAATTGGGTGATCTCGGCGGCAACACCCGGGAGAGCAGGGCCGCCCACCCCAGCCGATGACCGCAGGACGAAGCGCTCGAATCGCGTTTCAAGCCGGCAGCTCCACAAGTGGCGATGCCGTCACCATGCGGTCGCGGTCCCGGTCCCGGGGCGCCAGGACACCGTGGTAGCGCAGGAGATGGGGCCGAGTTTGAGAATTTGCTACCCGAGGTTCGACCTGATCATTCGTAAGAAGCTGTCTGCAAGCATTCAGCGCAGACTCTTTTAGTAAGCTCCGGCCACCACAGCCGAAAGGATCCTCATGTTGCGCCTACTCATGGTCTTCATCTTTTGCACCAACCTGGCCCACGCCGCCGACAATCCTCCAGCCCCCGGCTTCAATGCCGCCGTTTCCGACCCGGAGGCCATCGCCCTGGCCGACGAAGTCATGGCCGCCCTGGGCGGCCGCGCCAACTGGGATGCCACCCGCTACATCACTTGGCGCTTCTTCGGTTTCCGCTTGCACGTGTGGGACAAGTGGACCGGGGACATCCGTTTCGAGCAAGGCGATCTGACGGTGCTGATGAACATCCACAGCAAGGAGGGCCGCGCCTTCGCCGCGGGTGTGGAAATCGACGATCCCGACACGCTGGCGGCCAAGCTCGAGCACGGCTACCGCGCCTGGATCAACGACTCGTACTGGCTGGTCATGCCCTACAAGCTCAAGGACACCGGCGTTACCCTGCGCTACCGGGGACTGGAAGCAACCGAGGACGGCCGGCCAGCTGAAGTTCTGGAGCTCACCTTCAAAGATGTCGGGGTCACCCCGCAGAACAAATACGCGGTCTGGATCGAACAAGAATCGCGGCTGGTGACCCAGTGGGCGTTCTATAGCGAGGCGGCCGACGCCGAACCGCGCTTTACCGGCCCCTGGACCGACTGGCAGCGGCATGGATCCATTCTGCTTTCCGACGGCCGCGGCGAGCGCCGGCACACCGATGTGGCTGTCTCCGACGAACTGCCGGGCTCGGTCTTCACGAGTTCCGCACCCGCTGCCCTGCCCTTTCCTTCCGAGTAGCAGGCACTGGTATAAACGCCACAACAAAACCGACCCGACGGTTTGTCGGTCATCGAGGAAGCGTTAACGCGCTGACTGGAGTTCCCCGGCGCGACAGTGATGTTCCGCTTCCGGGGTCAGCAGCCCCAATTCTCTATAACGATGCAAGTGTTGTAGTAGAGAAGGAACGAGCCATAGCAGGTTCGCTATGGAAATGGCAAGCCCGGGCGAGCTTAGATCCTTCCCGATCTGCTCAGAACCAGATGAGAAATCGCGTGGGTTTTCCCGGTTCGCTTTCCAGGGTGTAGCGAAATCCGTGGTTTCGCAGGATTTCGGCCGCGAGGGTAAGCCCCACACCCTGTCCGCCTTCCTTGCTGCTGAAGAAGGGCGTAAACAGCTTTTCCCGCACCCCCGGGTCGATGCCGGAGCCGGTATCTTCGATGGCCAGCTCGATCCGCCCATTCATATTGAGCCGTATCGCAATGGTTCCGCACTCGCCGATCGCTTCCACGGCGTTCTTGAGGATGTTGAGCAGGACGTGCTCCATCTGGTCCCGGTCCAGATCGACAAGGCACGAGTCCGCGCCGAGGTCCCATTTCCAATCGATGCTTCTCCGTTTGCATTCGGCATGCAGGAAGCGCTCCACCTGGCGCAACAGATCGACCAGATCTGCCGGCCGCTTTTCCGGGGCGGGAATTCTCACGACTTCCGCGTACCGTTTCATGAAGCTTTCGAGATGCTCCGAACGCTCGATGGAGATATCGAGGGCGGTGGAAAAGTCGGGGCGATCCCTCTCGCCGATCTGGGGGCTGTAGTTCCGGGCGCTCTCGAGCAGGGATCTGATGGCGGCGAGAGAATTGTTGGCCTCGTGGGAGATCATGCGAATCAACTTTTCGTAGGCATCCCGTTCCGAACGGCGGATCTCGTCGGTAAGCTCCTCCATCATGACGAAGGTTCGCGGCACACCCCGGTCGACAAACTTCGATTTCCGGATTCTCAACTTTGTCCCGGCTTGCGGGGTGACGATCCGGGCGCCATTCATGGGAAGCTGCTCCATGGCCTCGGCGAGAGAACCCCCCACATCCGCCAGGCACTTTCCCGCGGCATCGTCCCGGCCGACCCCCAACATCCGCTCTGCCGCCGGATTGATGCGGTCGATGTTCCCGTCGACGCCGAAGATTGCAATGCCCGACGGCGATCGATCGACCACCTGATGGAGGAAGAGATTCTGTTCCTCCAGCCGAACCCGTTCGTCCCGGAAGCGGTCGATCATGTGGTTGTAGATGCGCACGAGTTTGTCCACCTCCCGCTGCCCCACCTCGACGAACTTGGTGGTGAAATCCCCCTCGCCGATCAGCTCGGCTCCCATGTCGCTCAGATAGAGCGGTTCCGAAATCCGGTTCACCCAGCGCCACCCGATGAGAAACGAGCCCAGGAGGATCATTTCGGCGGCGATGAACAGTACTGCATTGCCCGGGTACAGAAGGAAAAGCAGGACTGCAATGGCGAGGTGAAGGACGGCCAGAAAGACCAGGAGCTTGGTCTTGAGCTTCAAGGGCGAATCCCGTGTTTCTCCAGCCGCCGGTACAGAGAGCCGCGGCTCAGACCCAACGCCGCGGCGACACTGGTCAGGTTGTTGCCGTAGCGTTCGAGGCACCGCTGAATGACGGCGCGCTCGACCTCGTCCAGGGTCATCGAGCCGGCTTCGGGGAACTCGCCTTGCCGCGGCGAGGCTTCCGGTTCCATGGCGGCCGCGGCGGCGAGGTGGGACGGGTCGAGTCGATCACCCCGGGTGATGAGCACGGTTCGCTCGATCAGCTGTTTGAGCTCGCGCACGTTTCCCGGCCATTCCCTTGCGCTCAACCAGTCGAGGGCGGGGTCATTGAGCTCCAGCTCATCGCGGCCGTGGGTGTGGGCGGCGACGCGGAGCAGGTGCCGTGCCAGGTCCGGTATGTCCCCCCTTCGCTGGCGCAGGGGAGGGAGATGCAGCGAAATGAGGTTGAGCCGGTAGAACAGGTCCTCGCGAAAATCCCCCGCGGCTACCATGCCGGGGAGGTCCCTGTTGGTAGCGGCAATGACCCTGACGTCCACCGATTGGATCTCGCTGGAGCCGAGCACTTCGAAGGTGCGTTCCTGCAGGACACGCAACAGCTTCACCTGGCTGGCCGGCTCCAGGTCGCCGATCTCGTCGAGGAAGATGGTGCCTTGGTCGGCCATCGAGAACCGCCCCCGGCGATCGGCGCGGGCATCGGTGAAGGCCCCCTTCACGTGTCCGAACATCTCGCTCTCGAACAGGGAGGTGGAGATTCCCCCAAGGTTGACCTTGACGAAGGGACGGTCGCGGCGGGCGCTGTTGCGCACGACGGCAACCGCGACCTCGTCCTTTCCGGTGCCGCTTTCGCCGGTGAGCAACACCGAGGCGTCGGTGGGAGCGACCCTGCCGGCAATGTCGAGGACCTTCATAAGCTGCGGGTCGCTGCCGATGATGTTGCTGAAGTCGTACTGTCGATCCAGTTGTTCCCGGCTGACGGAGGCGTCCTCCCGGGGCCGTGCCCCGGCGACCCCGAGCGCCGTCCGAACCGCCTGGATCATGCGCTCGTTCGACCACGGCTTGGTCAGGAAATCGAAGGCCCCCAGGCGCATCCCCTGCACCGCCAGCTCGATCGAGCCCCAGGCGGTGATGAGGATGACGGGCAGCCGCGGGTAGCGGTTCTTGACGGCGCGGAGGAGGTCCAGGCCTTCCTCCCCCGTGGTCTCGGAGGAAAAGTTCATGTCCTGCAGGAGGAGCCGGCATTTCCCGGCGGCGAGGAGGCGCAGCGCCTGCCCGGGAGTGGCGACGCTGCGCGCCGGGTATCCCGCCTGCTTGAGCAGCAGTTCGAGCGAGGCGGCGATGGCGGGATCGTCGTCGACGATGAGGATCACGGGAGGCCGTTGAGCGCGCCCGGTTTTGCGCGGGTCATTCCCAGTGAAGCGCCTGGACCGGGTGCACCCGGGTCGCGAGCCAGGCCGGATAGGCTGTGGCCAGGACGATGATCAGATACATCAGAACAGCTGCGGAGGCCGCACCTGCCAACCAGGCAGCGGGCGGAAGCTCGGGGAAGAATCCAAGGATCGCAACCTGGCCCAGAAGGAAGCCCCCGAACCCCATGGCAACCGTAGTCAGCATGAGCCCCTCCCCGATGAACTGGGCGTACACCCCCATGGCATTCGCGCCTGCTGCCCGCCGCACACCTATTTCCCGGGTCCGCTCGGCGATGGTCTGGCACATGATTCCGACAAGGCTAAGAGCTACGAGGCAGACGATTGCCGCGGCCAGACCGGCGAACCACACACGTATTGATCTAAAAATTTCCTGAACCGGGCCGGCGTGAACATCCTTCAGGGAACGGAGATCCAGGTGCCATCCCGGCGCCGCGGCATTCAGCTTCTGCCGCAACACGCGCTCGAACTGACGCGGCGTTCCCGGCTGCAGGCGGACCATGAAGCTTGTCGGCAGGCCTTCGGCGAGCGGCCGGTCGTGCCGCACCAGGCGCAATCTCGACCAGTGCGGGTCCTCGAACCTGCCCAATTGGCGATAGTCGGAAACGACTCCGATGATGGGGCCGAGATTGTCGCTCCCGTCCGTGGTGAACGGTTTGCCGACCGGGTCGGCGCTTCCGTGCATGGCTCGCGCCAGACCCTCGTTGATCACGAACCCCGGTTTTGCCGCCGCCAGGTCGGTGCCGTCGAACCATCTGCCGCGCGCGATATCGAGGCGCAACACCTTCGCCAGGTCCATGCCGGACTCGGTGTAGTAGCATTGTCGAGATCCCTGTCCGGGCAGTTCGAGAGTCGACGTAGAAACGGCCCCCGACATCGGCGGGGTGGGGTTTTCGGCGACAGCGACGACCTCCGGCATGCTCCTCAATATGAGGATTGCCTGCTGCATGGCGATGGAATCCGCCGCGGTCCATTCTCCCGTATGGGAACTCGGTGTCCCGAATCTGACGGTCCATACATCCTCTACCTCGTAACCCAGGGGACGCCGGAAATTCAGGTAATCGCGAAACGCATAGGTGGTCACCGCGGCGATCAACAGAAAGCATACCAGCAGCTCCAGGCCCAGCAGGAACTGACCCCGTTTCCGGTTCCAGGTCAGCCTCAGGAAATGGCGGATCATCTTCTACCTCCCCTCACCGCTTCGACCGGGTGGAGCCGGGACATTCTCCAGGCGGGGTAGATGCCCGAGACCAGACCGAAGAACATGGTGAAGAGAAGGCCGGCGAGGAACAGACGGTAGTTCATGCCGAAGTCGTCCGGGATGCCGGCTGTCATGCCCATGCGGAATTCGAGAATGCCGTATGAAATACAGAAACCGACAAGGCCGCCCAACATGGTGAGGACCAGGTTTTCGATGAGGAACTGCCGCACCAGTTGAATCGAAGTAGCCCCGAAGCTCTTGCGCACTCCTATTTCAGACGCTCGTTCCATGATGCGGCTCACGTTGAGATTGACAAGACTCAAAGAGGTGACTGCCATGAACAGCAGCACGACGCCGAGAGCTGAAAGGATCAATCTCGATCGCAACCCCGGCAGAGCTTCGAGCATGGCTGCCATATCTGAGCTCACCCACTGGCCAGAACCGAAAACCATCGCTCGCAGGATGGCGATTTCGTCCAGGTCCGTCCCGGGAAAGGCGCTGACGAAGTATGCCCAGGGGTGGCTCGACAGGTCGATCGCTTCCAGCATCGCGCCGAACTCCTTCCTGATTGCGAGGAAATCGCTCGGGCTGCGGGCCAGCAACAGGAGGTTCAGCCCGCCGAGGAATTTGTGCGCCATCCCGGGGTGGTACGGATCGAGCGGTACCCACATGTCGGCCCCCACCGATTGGCGGGATCCGTCGGGCACGGTCTGGACCACTCCGACGACACGATACCGCTTTTCGATCGTTTCCAGAATTTGGCCGACAGCCGGCTGACCTGGGAACAGGGCTGCTCCCGTTTTCCGGTCGATGACGGCCACGGCGCTCATCCCGGCAACCTCGTCAGCCGTGAACGGGCGCCCCTCGAGGAAATCGAACTCCATGATCTCCCAGTACGCCGCGTCGGTCGCCTTGACGTCCAACAGCCGCTTCTCTCCACCCTGGTAGGTGGCCTGCTGCCGGTTGTTCTCGTAGACGGCGATCTTCTCAGGGGTTTGCAGTTTTTTTACATGCCTTACCAAGCCGAATCCGAGTCCCCCCGCGGAGACCGAGCCTGAGCCTTCCTTGTAGAAATCCTCATTGACCAGGCAGGCACCCGTGACTTTCAACAGGCGGTCCCCCCTGGTCTCGGGAGGACAGGGTCCGATCCGGTGGTCGACGAGGGCCGCCGCAACCATCAGCACGGTCAGTGTAAAGCCGATCCCGAGAAGGCTGACCGCGGTGATGAACTTGCGCCGCAACAACACCTTCAGGGCGATTTTGAGGTGGTTCTTCCACATGGCGCGCTCCTCTCGGACAGGCGTCGTCAGTTGACCAGGCGGCCGTCGAACAGACGGAGGATGCGCCGGGTGCGCCCGGCCAGCGCCTCGGAGTGGGTCACCATCACCACGGTGGTGCCGCCGGCGTTGAGGTCGATCAGGATCTGCATCACCTCATCCCCCATGCGGCTGTCGAGATTGCCGGTGGGCTCGTCGGCGAGGATTAGGTCCGGCTTGCCGACGATGGCGCGGGCGATGGCGATCCGCTGCTGCTGGCCCCCGGAGAGCTGCGCCGGAAAATGGCGGGCCCTGGAGGCGAGACCCACCCGCTCCACGGCCTCCCCGACCAGGGCGCGCCGCTGGCGGCCGGAGATCCCCTTCCGGTAGAGCAGCGGGATCTCGACGTTGTCCAGCACGTTGAGGTCGGGGATCAGGTGGAACGACTGAAAAATGAAACCGACTTGTTCGTTGCGGATGCGCGCCACCAGCCGGTCCTTGTAAGCGGTTATCCTCCTGCCGCCGAGGGCCACCTCGCCGCTGGTCGGGGCATCCAGCAGCCCCATCAGGTTCAGCAGGGTGCTCTTCCCGCACCCGGACGGCCCCATCACGGAAACGAACTCCCCCGACTCGACCTCGAGGTTTATTCCGGACAGGGCCAGGGTCTCGATGCGGTCGGTCCGGTACACCTTTTCCACGTCAACCAGGCTGATCATTCTCGCATCCCTCCTTATTCGATCGCTATTCGATCCCGTTGCAGGAACCGCTGGGTGTCGATGGCCAACACTTCGTCTCCGACAGAAAGTCCCGCTGCCACCTCGAAATAGCTGCGGCCGATCAGGCCGAGCTTGACCGGCGTCCTGACCGCGCTTTCCCCACGCAGGACGAACGCCTGGCGCACCCCCAGTTCGTCGCGGGGGATAGGTCCCTTGGGCAGGCGGGGCACCTGCGCCCGGCGTTCGGTGACGATCCAGGCCTCCACCCGCATCTTCGGCCGCAGGGCGCCATGGGAAGGTTCCTTCAGGCGGACATCAAGATGTACGGCGCTCGACTCGGAGGTGGGGAAGACGTGCTCGATCCAGCCGCTCAGTTCCCGATTATCGGACAGCACCAGGCGGACCGGCATCTGCGGCGCGAGGAGATCGGCGTGGATATCAGGAACGACGACGTCCGCCCTGTAGGCGCTCAGATCGGCGATGCGAGCAATCTCCGAGCCCTTCCGAACCGTTGCCCCCACCTCGACACCGATCCGGGTGACGATACCGTTTACCGAGCTGCGCAGTGAGCCGTAGGCCAGGTCCTCCCGGAGCTGGTCGACCTTGAGCTGCAGCGCCGCCGACTCCAGCTCGATCGCTTCGAGCCGGCTGATGAAGGCTGCGCGCAGCCGGGTCTGCTGGCGTTGCAGCTGTTCCAGTTCCAGTGAAACCCGTTTCCGGTCGAGCTCGATTTCGCCGAGTGCGTTTTTCGATACGCCCCCGAACTCCAGCATCTCGCGGGTCTGCCGGGCCTTGACCGCCAGAGCATCCGCCGACAGACGCGTCATGCGCAGCTTCATCTGCAAATCGTCCATCTGCTGTTGATGTTCGGTCTCGGTCCGGGTCCTGCGATTGGCGAGCAGGTCGATTTCACCCTGCAGTTGCTCCAGATCCCGCCGCAAGTGACTGACGTCGAGGTGAAAAACCACCTCCCGCGGGGCAACCGGGTCGCCAGGCTGTCGCAGGATCTGGCGCACCTCGGCATCGACGGGTGAAAAGAGGACATGCTCCGTCAAAGGCTCGATGACTCCGGAACCGCTGATACCCGCCTCCACGGGGCCTGTGTCCACCGTGGAAATCAGGAGATTGCGGCGTTCGAGACTCGGGGCGACCCAACCCGGGAGAACCGCCGCGGCCAAGCCTGCGGCCAGGGCGAATCCGATCACCGGAGCCGCCCTGCGGGCTCGTCTTCTCCAGATCTGTTCGTCTGTAAGTGGCCGGTCCATGTCCATGGCGACCCTTACGCAAGCACCGTGCCAGAATCAAAGTGAAGAAAAAACAATCGGTTATGGATTTGGCCCTGGGGGTGATCGTCCATCGATGGACGACAGGCGTCCACAAATGGACGGCACGAGTGAAGGGGGGCGGTCCAGGAACACCTGACCCCGGAGCGGGGGCAACCGGCTGCCTCTTGGGAGAAGGCCCGAAGGGGATCGCGCTGGTGTTGTGGGTCGGACGCAGTCGTACGGGGCGGCTTCGTCAAAGCCGTTCCGTAATCGTGCTGTTGTTCGGGCTTCGGCCGGCTGGGTCGGGGAGGGCGTTAGAGCTGTTCTACATGTGGCTGTGAGCAGTGGTTGGCTTGGGATTCGTCAGTTGGGGAGCGGGGCGGCGACAGGGTTGGCCAGCACGCGAGGGGTCAGGCTCGAGGAGGCTGCCTCGGGAGCCGGCCAGGGCGGATTGCTGGCAATTGCCCTGGCCGCGGAGGACATGGTTCCCTGGGACATCAGGGACAAGGCGCTCCGAACCCGGCCTTCAAGACCTCCGAGAAGGCTATAGAACCGGGAGAGGTAGGCGAGCCGACAGGGACAGCTACCTCTGCGAAACGTGGACCACAGATTCCGTTGGATGATCAGCTTGCTGGAGGGAGCAGGGGCGAGTCGCTGCCTGCGGCAACAAAACGCGCGTAGCGGGTCTCCAGCAAGTGCGGATCTGGGCGATTCGCAGCATTTTTCGGCCGGTAGATCCTGGTCTGGTGAAGCCGCTTCAGCCCGTGGAGCAGCATCGGACCGTCCTGCTCCTCGAGAATGGCGCGGCGGACCTCGATGATCCCGTCCGGGCGTACCCCGACAAAGTGCTTGTCATACGCAGCGTGATGCAGCTTGCAGAGGGAAAGGCCGTTTGGCACGCTCGGATCTCCCCCTTCCTTATCAGAAACGATATGAGCTGCGTCGAGGAGCTCACGGTGCCTTAGACGGCAAACCGCGCATTGGGTCTGGTACGCACGAAGGACTCGCTCCCGAAATGAACGCTGGTGGACGCGAAACTGAAATTCGCGAGTCACATATCGGCGCCGCTCCTCGCCAACCAACCCGTGGGTGGACTTGGCCGGCGAGACTGCCTCGTGGAAGTCCAGCATTGCCGTATCGTCGAGCTGGATCGTGAAGGTTAGTCCGCCCGGGTCGTCTCCGATGACCAACACCGGCCAAGCAGGGAGGTAGCGCGCGGGAACGAGACCGAAGAAATAGATGAGCGGGATGCGCTGTTGCATGAGCTCACGGAGCCCCGCGTTGTCCGGATGATTGGGGTCGGTTCCGCGATACGCATAATGGAAGCGTCCCCCGCCGCTCGCGCGGTCGTCGTAGGGCCCATCGACGGCGGTCCGAATTGAGAGCGGCAGCTCGCACGCGCGTGGCTTGAAGATCCCCGGCATGCTGACGAGCGGAATGCGATTGCCCTTGAAGTCAAAACCTCGGTGGAGCACCGACCAAGGAAGGACGTCGTCGTGCTGGGAAACCTGCTCGGCGAGCCAGTCGAATGCGGCAAGGCGGATCGGAGCGTCACTCACGAGGAGAACCCAATACCGGGACTGCACCCCGGGCGCCACCCATTGCGAGCCGCAGGGGTGATTGACTTGGCGTCTGCGAGCCGCGCCGTGTGTACTGGGCCAATGGATTCATCTACGCCACCGCTGAGACAGCCGAGTGTTCTTATTTCAGGTACCACCTTGTTGACGATGTGTGTCCGCAGGTGGTTTTGCCGCGATTTTTCTGCAAACATCAACCGCTGTGAGCCGTCTTGTGCTGGTATGACGATTAATCTTTATGAAGCCGGGTACTCTTTTTTTTCTGCACCATAAATAAACAGGGGCTTTCGCGACGTATCGCCATTGATCAACGCGCGAATCTCCATCAAATCCGCAAGGAAAGTGTCGGCCTTGATACGGCAGTATCGCCAGCAACTAAACTCGACGGGCATAATGTCTGCCACAGACCTTTGGGCCTCTTCCAAATTTAGGTCAGCGGATATCCTTTTCCCCGTAGCCCAGTAGGCAATTGCCATGCATTGGAAATAGTTCGGTCCTTTCTCCGTCTGCGTGCCTGATTGGTCGAGTTCCACAACCCGCAAGAATGGCTGTTGCTCAACGGTTCCGGTTTCTCCCCAAACAGCCATGCCGTAATTGAAGGCATCCTGGATATTCATCTCGTTAGTGTCGTCGTGCCGGAATAATCTTCCGGCATCGGAACACCTCCCAGTTCCCATATAGGCCAGCCCCAACTCATGCTCTGCGCTTTTGCGCCTTGTTTCGGAGAAGTCGTCGCGATGGAGGATACGCTCCCATATGGGTATCGCGGCCCGCATTTCCTCCGGACTACGATCCAGAGTCCCCGCGAGCCACATCTGCTCATCCGGGTCCAGAGATGTTACCGCTGCTGAATCGGCAATTTCTTCAGGTACGTACGAGTGTATCCGCGAGATTGCTTCCCGGACCATCGGTGGGGGCGGCGCTTGTTTTGAGTCTAACACGCGCAGGGCGTCCTGCTCCGCACCCTCGGAGTCATGGTTGCGTGCGCGAATTCGAGCCCTTTGCAAGTATGCATCAGGTCCATCGTACCCCGCGTCTATCGCACGGGAGACCAGCGAGGCTGCCAATTCCGGCTGCCCATCATGCTCTCTGAGTTCTCCAAGACGGAACAGGATCTCCCCATCGTCCGGGTGGGAAGTCTCAATCTTGAGGAGCATGTCCTCTCTTGTCTGTATGGACTCATCCTGTCCCTCCCCTCGCCTGCCCACTTGAAGGATATAGTCCAGCGCGCCGTCGGGGTCAGCCCAGTTGCGTCCGGAGACTTCCCGGACGAGTTCCCTGTATTCCCGAGCCAGCCTGCTTCTTGGACGGTCCTTCGTAAATACGACCTGGTTCAGCAGGGAAAGACTGTCGTAGCGGTGCACGATCATGGGCTCGCGAGGGAAGCCGAGCTGTTCCTGAAAAGCCTCGATCTTGTCGTCGAGAATCCTGTCTTCGTCGTCCAGGTCCGGAACGTTGGATATGACGAAGTGGAGTTCGATTGTCTTGCTGCGCGGTTCACCGGCTTCGGCTCGAACATCGCGGACGACCCGCCTCAACCCCCGCAAGTTCTGTTCGTTCGGAAAGAACAGGATCACCACCGCATCGGGAAGCTGCCGGGTACATATGCCGCCCGTGTCGGTGTGCCCCGTACGTGAATCAATCAGGACATAGTCGGGGGTCACGACCCGGTTCCATTGCTCCTTGAGGTCTTCGAACAACAGGTAACCATCATGCTTGTCGTATAACATTCCCCAGTCGATTTGCTGGAAATTCGCGGCGTAAGTTTCGGGGCGTCCTGACGGCATTATCCATATCCCGCCGCCTTTATTTCCCACATCTGAAGCCTGACTTATGAATCGGCCGGCTTCCGGAGCCTGCCCCGAGGCCAGGTACTCGCTGACGAAATCGATGAGCCCCGGGACCTGGTCACGGGGTTGCATGACCTCGAAGGTATCGAGCCCGGGCGCCTCCAGGTCGAAATCCACTGCGAGCACCCGGCGGCCCCTGTTGGCCAGCTCGACGGCCGCGTTGACCAGAGCCATTGTGCGGCCGACTCCTCCCTTGAATGAGTAGAAGGTCGTTACGTACATGGCGTCATGCGGCGGACCGCAATCGAAAACACTCCTGGTCCCTGCGTAAATCTTCGGTGACTTCCAGCGTCCGAAACCGGTTTTCACCAGCGCTCGACGCTGGTCGCAGGAAGGCTCCTCTCTCCACCAAGTCCTCGAGATGCTGCATAATCCCCGGCAGTGCCAGTAACCGGATGTACCGGTCGTTCCCCTGCGTTTGGATCGTGAGTCCATTCTCCCACCGATTCAACGAGGCCTCACCGAGCCCGGTCACTTCTGCAAACCTCGCGCGCGTCATCTGGTGATGCTCCCTGATGCGTCGAATCTCGCTGGGTGACAGCACACCGAAGTGTCGGCAGACCGCCTCGTGTTTCAGTTGCTCGGCCTCTTCGTCGAGGTATTCGAAGTCGCAGGAAGTGCAGCGACGCATCGGCACATCTACGGTCAACTCGAAAGCGGATTCCTCCGATCCATAGGTGAATGTGTGCCGATGCTGAGAAGTCGTGACCCTGCCGATTCCACATTGAGGGCACTCGAGTTTCTTCCGGCCAGCCCCCAAGCGTGCCGTTGTTTGATACGATTCCATTTACAACCCCCTCAGGTCTCCCGTTCGGAGTAGTGAAAGCTTCTTCCGATGATCTTGCCCGATCCCAGTTGGAGCTTGACGTAGAGCTGGGGCTGTCCCGGATCGAGGTCGATCTTCATGACATAGCCTCTTGCCCCTGACGGTTTGTCCAACTGGACTACCTCCAAAGCGTGGCCATTTTCAATCCTGGATGCGATCAACTCCCAAGCGGCCGCGTCAGTAAAGTGAGTATCGAGCACTCCAGCCGGGTTACGCACCTGCCCTGGACGCCAGTCAGTCGGCCGGTCGTAGCTGAACGCAGTCACGCGAGCGTTTCTCCTTCTGGCGAGGACAACCAATTGGTGTCTCGTCGCCTCGTCTACGTGCAATAGCTGCTCCAGGATGTAGAACAAGTGTCATCGGGAACAATCATATGATATGTCATGCGATAATTCAACCTCCTGTTCCTCTCATATGATTTGACTACCCTGGGAATCTTCTCCCCTTCCCATCCACAGGAATCGTTTAACATCATCTACTACGGGGACATTCTCCACCATTTACCGTTCCTTGTAGGATTCTCCCGGGTTTGTCACCATGCCCCCTGACTTCTCAAGCACCGCCCTCGCCTGGTACCAGCGCATCCGTCGGTCCCGCCCCGAGGGAAGCGCGGCCCCTGAGTGCATCGACGCCGCCTTCGCCCGGCAGGCAGGCCACACCCCGGACAGGGCCATCCTCGTCGACGAAAGCGGCCACCTGACCTACGGGGAGCTCATTGCTGCCGTCGAGGCTCGGGCGGCGGCCCTGCTGAGGCGCTGCCGGGGCGGACCCCAGCAGGCAGGTGTCGGCGTCCTGCTGGAGAACGACGCCGAGAAGGTCGTCACCTACTTCGCCTGTCTGAAGGCGGAGCTCCCCTACGTCCCCCTGGCACCACACTCACCGGCGATCATGGAGCAGGTGCTCGCGCTCGCTCCCCTCGGCGCGCTGGTGAGTTCCCGGCGGTTCACCCCGGTCCTGCCCGCCTCTCTCGAGGAGGACGCAGCCAGGATCTGGATCGAAGAGGAAGCGCCCCGGGAAAACGCGGGAATCACCTTCCCCGAGCCCGACCCCCTGCGCACAGCCCACCTCGCCTTTACCTCCGGCACTCGGACGGGCATCCCCCGAATGGTCGCCACCGATCAGGTGGGGTCGATGCTCTCGCACGCCTGGCGCAGCCGGCTCTGGCCCTTCGACCCGGCAAGAGACGCGGTGGGCTGCAACATCTTCGGCATCTGGGACGCGGTCCCGGCGCTTTGCCGGGGCGTCCCCACGGTGCTGATCCGCGACGAGACCATGCGGGACCCGTTCGCCCTGGCCTCCGCCATCGTCCGCTTCGGTATCACGCGGATCATGATGACCCCGACCCTGCTGGGTGCCTGCCTCGACTGCGCCGAAGGAATCGAGGCGCTGCGGCCTCTGCGCCTGCTTGTCCTCTGCGGCGAAATCGCCGCACCGGCCATCGTGCAGCGCGCCTGGGAAGCCCTGCCCCGGGTGCGGATCGCCAATCTCTACTCGACGGCGGAATGCCACGATATCGCCGGCGGCGAGCTCAGGCCCGGGCAAGCGGTCACATGCGGGTTGGTCGCCGACTTCGCCGAGGTCCACCTCTGCGATCGGGACGACCCCCAACGGCTCGTGGAGGTGGGCAGCCCCGGCAGAATTCTGGTGGGGGGCAGCGCCCTGGCGCGGGCTGTTCACGGCGCTGACGAGGACGGCGGCGGCGGCTATGTCGAGGTGGACCTGCCCGCTCCGGACGGAAGCCGGCGCCGTACCCGCGTCTGGGATACCGGCGACCTCGGCGTGTTCCATCCCGGGGGCGAGCTCGAGATCCTGGGGCGCTGCGACAGCGGCATCAAGATCCGCGGTTCCTGGGTGGAGCCCGGAGAGATCGAGGAGGTTCTCGAGGGTCACCCGCTTGTCCGGCGGGCCTGCGTCATGGCCGAGACCGACCCTCGAGGTCAGACGGAGCTGGTGGCTTACGTCGTCCCGGGACAGGAGGGTCTGCAGGCGGAAGCCCTCGCCGGCCGGCTGCGGGCTTTCGTCGCTTCCCGGCTGCCGCAGCAGAGCGTGCCGGGAAGGTTCGTCCCCGTCGGCGAGCTGCCGCTCCTGCCTTCCGGGAAGGTCGACCGCCGACAGTTGCGCTTGGCGGACCTGGCCTCGTCCACATCTCAGGGGCCGCGGTCCGAGCGGGGCGATCTGCAGGAGCAGGTGCTCGCCGCCTTCAGGGAGGTCCTCGACGATCCGGAGATCCGCCCGCGGGACGACTTCGAGGCCAGCGGCGGTCATTCCCTCAGGGCGATCCGGCTCTGCGGGATTCTGCACGACGCGACCGGGCGCCGCGTGGCGGTCGGCGACCTCTATCGGCACCCCACTCCATCGGGCCTGGCCCGCTTCCTGCGGGACCAGAAAGGCCTGCAGCCGCGGGCCGGGTGGAGCCCGCCGGAGCTGGGGATCGACACCCCTGCTGCGGTTCGCCCGGAACCGTGGACTCCTCCACGGACCGTCCTGGTGACCGGAGCGACCGGGTTCCTCGGGGCGGCCCTGGTGGACGCGCTGTTGCGGACGACCCCTGTTGAGGTGGTGGCCCTGGTCCGGGCCGACAGCGGCGGCGGCGCGCGCAGGCGCCTGGAAGATGCCCTGGATCGGCATGGGAGGGCCGGAATGCCCCTGCAGGATCCGGATCTTGGCCTGCAGGAAATCTCGGGTGACCTGGGAATAGCCGGCTCCGGGTCGACGGGCAGTGGAGGGGGTGCGGAGCGCCCGCAGGCAAATCCTGGAGACGCTCCGAAATCCCGGCTCGAGGAGGCGGTCCCGGGAAGGCAGGCGGAGCGCATCCAGGCGATTCCAGGCGACCTGTCGAAACCGCTGATGGGGCTCGCCCCCGAAGCCTTCGCCGCCCTGGCCGAAAAAGTCGACGCCATCTTCCACCTCGCCGCCGACCTCGACGTCTTCGCCTCCTACGAGGACCTCGAGCCCGCAAACGTCGGCGGCACCCGGGAAGTGCTGCGGCTCGCTCTCCGGCACGGCACCCCCGTCCACTGCGTCTCCTCGAGCGCCGTCTTCCCCCTGGGGACCTCCTGGCCGGAGGACACCTTCGGCCTCGATGTCATGCGCTCCCTGGCCGCGGACCTCGAAGCCTCGGGCGCCGACGGCTACTCCCTTTCCAAGTACGCCGCCGAGCTGCTCGTCTGGTCCGCCTTCGAGCGGGGGCTGCCGGTATCCGTCGTGCGCATCCCCCACCTTCTCGGCCCCTCCGCAAGCGAAAACGGCGCACCCCGCGACCGCTTGACCGCGGCGGTGCGTGCCCTGGTGGCCGCCGGGGTATTCCCGGAGGGGGACTGGACCTGGCAGTTCGCTCCGGTGGAGGCGGTCTGCCGGGAGCTGGTCTCCCTTCTGGAGACAGGCCCGTCGAGGGACAGGCCGGTGCGCCATCTTTCCCTGGAGCCCTTGAGAGCCGCCCAGGTTCTGGATGGCCTGCGCAGCCTCGGAATCGAACCAGACCTCCTGCCGGCGCCGGCGCTGGCCAGCGCCCTGATCGCCGCGGCCCGGCCCGCGGCCAACCGAGGAGCCCGCGCAGACGATCCCGGATACCGGGCGGTATGCGCCGCGGCCCAGCTCGTTCTCCAGTACGGCCCCCATGCGGCGCTCAATCTCTCCGACGCGCAACTCCTGACACCGAATCCGATTCCCGGAGATCCCGACGCCATTTTCCGCCAGGCCCTCGGCAATTTTTACGGCCGACATCCCGCATCCCTTGGGACCCGGTGAAACGATTCGAAGCTGCTGGCCGGCCCTTGCCGCGCCCGGGCCCGAAATCACCGACCGCATTTCACGCAATTTCACGCAGCCGTCGGCAAGTGGCGCGGCCGACATCCCGCATCCCCTGGGACCCGGGGAAATGATGGGAACTGCTAGGCGGCCCTTGCCGCCGCGCCCGTGCCCCGGAAATCACCGGCACCGCACTTCACGCAGCCCTCGCCAACACCTGTAGCTGACATCCCTATTCCATGAAGTCTGATGAACGACCAGCCGGGGATTCGACCGGCCCTTTGCGTGCGGCCCCCCTGAAGATCCGGCCAATATATTCCACCCTCCCGGTCATACCTGCCGCTGACATTCACCAGTGACCGTTAGCGCTGCGAGAGCCACTTCACTCTTTTTTTCCATTGTCAGCCGCCGGCTCCCGCCGATATCCGGAGCCATGCCCATCCGCGAACCGGCCGTTACGCCGGTTCATCCCCCGGTTCGCACCCAACCAGAAGGAGCCCAAGCGATGATCAAGTCCGTCCTCTTCCGGGAAGACAACGTATACAAGGCCTTCCCCGACCTCGTCGAGTGCGGCGACGGCACCTGGGTATGCATATACCGGGAGAGCCTCGGGCACACCGCCCGCCCGTTCGGCCGCATCGCCTGCCACCTCAGCCACGACGGCGGCCGCACCTGGAGCGAGAAGGCCGTCGTCGACGAGGTGAGCGACCCGGAAACCGGGGGCCGGCTGAACAACCCGCGCCTGCTCGCCCTCGACGGCTCCGAGCTGATGATGATCTGCGACCTGCTGCCCCGCCTCGAGCCGGAGGAACACCCCGACTCCGAGATCCTCATCTACCGCTCGACCGACTCGGGGCGCACCTGGTCCGAGCGCGCCTCGACCGGGATCACCGGCCACATCTGCCCCTGCATATTCCGCACCCGGGCGGGCGAGATCATCATCGGCGGCGACCGCGTCGGAAAGCGCGACGACCCCGGCGCGGTCTGGCTCCACAACGCCTTCACCTCGGCCGACAACGGACGCACCTGGGCCCCGGCGGTCCACGTCTGCTCCGACCCGGAGCTGTGGCTCAACGAAGGGACCTACGTCGAGCTCGACGACGGCACCCTGGTCTGCTACCTGCGCGAGGACCGGCAGCGCGCCATCGGGCACAAGGCGATTTCGCGGGACGGCGGAAAGACCTGGTCCGGCCCCCACCCCACCTTCCTGACCTGCTGCGTCGGCAGGCCGCAGGCCGGCCTCCTGCGCACCGGCGAGGTCGCCATCGTCCACGGCTTCCAGCGCCTGACGCCGCCGCGCAACCTCGTGCTCCACGTCGAGACCCAGGAGATCGCCGCCGACCCGGACTGCACCGCCAACCGCGCCCGCCAGGGAGGCCACCGGTATTTCTTCATCGACCACGACCGCAGCATCCACTGCGACGGCGCCTACTCCGGGTGGGTGCAGAGACCGTCCGGGGACCTGTTCGTCGTGCAGTACATCAACGACGACGGCCCCTACGCCCACATCCGCAGCTACGAGATCGGCCGCTCGGACTGGATCCTGTGCCCCGAGGGAGACCTGCTGCTGGAGCCGCCGCGCTGGCCCGGGTACACCGACAGGGCCGCCGCGGCGAGCGGTGAGCTGTATGGAATGGGGGGATGATTTTGGGGCGGTTCAAGGCGGGGCCGCTGCCCCCGCCGCTTCGCCGCCATGAGATCGCTTATTCCGGGGCTTTCGGCCCGGGCGGCCGATGGCCAGTCCCCTCCCCCGAAACCCTGGATTCATTCGGTTCCACAGGAATTCCCGGGACCCGCTCCGGCTGGTGACCCAGTCGAAACTTTGTGCTGCCCCCGGATCTGGAAGGGCCGCAGCGGCCAAAGCTGCGAGCGCGAGCGGATGGAGGCGTCGCTGATGAGAGCGCTACCCGATCCCGAGCCCCGCGAGAACCGCATCCCAGTCGCGGCAGCGGGTGATCAGGGGGTGGGCACCGGCTTCGGGGTCTCGGTTCCAGGGCCGGTCCATCAGCAGCACCCGGGTGCGCATGCGCCCGGCCAGAAATCGCGCCATCCCGGGGTGATCCTCGATGGCGGCGCGGAACTCCATCTCCGCCAGCTCCTCGAGCGACACCGGTTCCGCCGGTTCGACGGGCGGGGGCCCGTCCAGCTCCTCCCAGGGCCCGTACTTTTCGACGAAGATCAGCTCGTCGTGCGGAACCCCGCGGCCGGCGAGCCATGCCCGCGTCAGGTCGCTCGTGGCCGCGGGCCTGCCGGTGACGACCCAGACCTCGATCCCGCGGGCGCGGCAGGCCGCCAGGCTCTCGACCGCCCCCTCCCGGAGCGCCACCCCGGACAGCACGTCCGCCTGGTTGGAGCGCCGGTAGAACTGCGCGGTTTCCTCCGCGTTCATACCGAAGACGGCGTCGAGATCGAAGGAGGTCACCTCTTCGAAGGGGACCTTGCGGCCGTACTCCCGCTCGGCCATCACGAGGAGCCGCTGCGCGGTCTCGCCGATGACGTCGTCGAGATCTACGTAGAGTCTGTCGGGTACGGTCGCCGGTTTGTTATCTTGAATCGTCATGACGTCGATTGCGGAACACCAGGCAGCGCCTCTCAGCTCGCGGTTCCCGCGGCCATTTTCCTGCCGCTGGCCGCAGGCCTCTCCGCCTGGACGGCCGCCGGCATGCCGGTTGCCCGGCTCTTCTGCCTGGTAGCGGTCGGGCTGCTGACCTGGACTTTCGTCGAGTACCTCGTTCATCGCCTCCTGTTCCACCTCGAATCCGAACGCCCCGCGATGCAGCGCATCGTCTACCTGTATCACGGGCGCCACCACGACTTCCCCTCCGACACCCGGGGGCTGACCATGTCGCCGGCCTTCACCCTGCCGGTTGCGGCGCTGTTCTACGGACTGTTCTGGTTGCTTGCCGGTTTCCTGGCCGCGGCCCCGCTGTTCGCCGGCCTCGCCCTGGGGTGCCTGGCGTACGAAACCGTGCACTTCCTCGTGCACACCGGACAGTTCCGGCGCTTCGGGCTGATGCGGCAATGGCGGCGCTACCACCTCGGCCACCACTACCGGGACGACACCGTCGCCTACGGGGTCACCACCCCGCTCTGGGACTTCGTCTTCGGCACCCGCCGCCCCTGATTCTCCCTCTCTACTCGTCGTACCCTCTCAACCTGCGCATCCAGATGTTGCGGTAGCGCACCGGGTTGCCGTGGTCCTGCAGGTGCAGCGGTCCTTCCGGGTCGTGGGGGGTGTCGTAGCTGGCCGAACCGCGGTGGCCGGTGGGGCCGAGGATCTCCTGCCGATGGTGGAGGAGGACGCCGTTCTGCAGCACGGTGATGAACGCCGGCTTGTCGAGGCTGCCGTCCGCGTCCCAGCGCGGCGCCTCGAAGACGATGTCGTACGACTGCCACTCCCCCGGCGGGCGCGAGGCGTTCACCAGCGGCGGGTACTGGCCGTAGATGGCCCCGCACTGGCCGTCGGCGTAGGTCGGGTTGTCGTACCCGTCGAGCACCTGTATCTCGTACTTGTCCATCAGGAAGACGCCGCTGTTGCCGCGGCCCTGGCTGTCCCCCTGAACGATGGCCGGCTCCGCCCACTCCAGGTGCAGCTGGCAGTCGCCGAAGTGCTCCCTGCTGAGGATGTTGCCGGTGCCGCCGGCCACCTCCATGTAGCCGTTCTCCACCTTCCACTGCGCCTCGCCGTCGCGGCCCACCCAGGCGGACAGGTCGGTGCCGTCGAACAGGACGACGGCGTCGGAGGGCGCGCGCCCCGGGGTGGCGCCGGTGCCCGGGTCGACCACGCGCGGCTGCGGCCTGTCGCCGTCGTGGACGCGCCACTTGCCGCCGGGGAGCATCGGAGTATCGTCGTAGCCCACGTTCTGCTTTGCCATTGTTCGATCCTTTCTCGATTTCCGTTGGCGAATCGGTTGAATCTGCTGCACCGCTATCGCGCTTACAAATTGCCGTACCCCGCCGCGGGGTTTCGGTACCGGCAATGACGGCATCGTTCGTAACCGGGGAGTTGCTGAAGACCGGCTTCGTCGACCGGCCCAACCAGTTCCTCGTGCGCTGCCGGCTGGCCGACGGGCGCCTCGTCCGCGCCTTCCTGCCGAACCCGGGACGAATGTGGGAGCTGCTGTTTCCCGGGGTCGCGATGTATTTGACAGAAAACCGGGGCGCTTCAAGCGGTGCGGTCCGCCGCAAGACCCGCTACACAGCGGTCGCCGTCGAGCGGGACGGGGATCTCGTCTTCCTCCACACCGGGCTGACCAACGCCGTCGCCCGCCGCCTGATCGAAAGCGGCCGCATCCCCTCCCTCGCGGGAGCGGAGATAGCCGGCAGCGAGGTCCGCGCGGGCCGCAGCCGCTTCGATTTCCTGCTTTCACGCGGGGGCCGCGAGCTCTATCTCGAGGTGAAGTCCTGCACCCTCTACGGCAACCGCGTCGCCATGTTCCCCGATGCCGTCACGTCCCGCGGCAGGAGGCACCTGCTCGAGCTCGCCGAGCTGTCGCGGAGCGGCGTCCGGCCGGTGGTCCTGTTCGTCGTGCACACCCCGCGCGCCGACTGGTTCATGCCCGACTACCACTCCGACCTCGCCTTCAGCCGCACCCTGCTCGAAGTCCGCGAGGCCGTCGACGTCCTGGCCGCGGCGGTTTCCTGGCGGCCCGGCCTCAGCCTCGGACCGCGGGTTCGGGAGCTCGAAATCCCGTGGGAGTTCCTCGACAAGGAAGTCGACGACCGCGGCTCCTACTTCGTTCTGCTGCATCTGGCGCGGCGCCACCGCCTCCAGGTGGGACAGCTCGGGGCGGTCCTGTTCGAGAAGGGGCACTACGTGTACGCCGGCTCGGCCATGGCCAACCTCACCGCCAGGCTGGCGCGGCACTGCCGCCGGCGCAAGCGGATGCACTGGCACGTCGACTACCTGCGCCAGGCCGCCGACGCGGTGGTGCCGGTGCCGGTGCGCGCCTCACGGCGCCTGGAATGCGAGCTGGCACGCGGCCTCGAGGCGATCATGGGAGCGGGCGTGCCGGGGTTCGGATCCTCCGATTGCGACTGCCGCTCCCACCTGTTCCACAGCGAGGCGGCTCCCCTCGACCGCCGGGATTTCCACGAGCTGCTGCAGCGGTATCGCATGCCGAGGCCGGGGTGATTGTGGGTTTACAGGGGATCGCCAGTATTTCCTTATCGGAGGTTGCCAAGTGCACCACAATTGGTACACTGACTGAATTGCTCCGGGAGGAACGATGAAAAAGCATGTCGGCAGCAATTTCGATGACTTCCTCACAGAGGAAGGAATTCTCAGTGAAGTGGAAACAACCGCGGTGAAACGCGTCATCGCTCATCAGCTGCGTCAGTTCATGGAGGAAAACAACCTGTCGAAAACTGCGATGGCCGAACGCATGCAAACCAGCCGGTCCGCTCTCGACCGGTTACTCGATTCCACCAATTGCTCGGTGACGCTCCAGACGATGGGACGCGCCGCGCAGGCCCTTGGGAAAAAACTTCACATCGAACTCATCTGATTTGGTGATCAGCACCGCGGTGAGTTCCATATCCGCCCGCCGCAGACAGGAGACAGAGCCATCATCGATCTCAGCGGAAAAGTCGCCCTCATTACCGGTTCATCCCGCGGCATCGGCCGCGGCTGCGCCGTCGAGATGGCCCGTTGCGGCGCCGACGTCGCCATCAACTACCACACCCATGCCGACGACGCGGAGGCGGTCGCCGCGGAGGTGACGGCCTTGGGAAGGCGCGTCGCCCTGTTCCAGGCCGACGTGTCTGACCGCGGCGCGGTCGAGGGCATGATCAACGGGGCCATCGACGAGCTCGGCCGCCTCGACACGGTGGTCTGCAACTCCTACTACTCCAAGCGGGAGCCGTTTCTCGAGCTATCGCTCGAGGCGATGCGGCGCACCCTGGAGGTGACGCTGTGGGGGTCGTTCCACACCGCGCAGCACGCGGCGCGCCGCATGGTCGAGCAGGCCGAGGGAGGGCACATTCTCTTCATCAGCTCGGTGCTCTCCTTCATCCCGATGGAGACCTCGGTGCCGTACAACACCGCCAAGGCCGGGGTCAACCACATGGCCGCCACCATCGCCAAGGAGCTGGCCCCCCACCGCATCCGCGTCAACGTCATCGAGCCGGGTTGGACGGACACCCCGGGGGAACGCCAGTTCGCCACGGAGGATGAGCTGCGGGAAGGAGGGCGGGAGCTGCCGTGGGGGCGCCTGGGCACCATAGAGGATCTCGGCAAGGCCGCGGCCTTCCTCTCATCGGACGCGGCCGACTACATCACCGCGGCCACCCTGCGGGTCGACGGAGGATTCTGGGTGAAGTAGGTCGCGAGGGTCTCCGGGTCGCGCCGACCGAAGAACCCCACCTACAGCTCTACTTCCCTCAGTTCCTCCGACCAGTCCCGCCACATGTCCCGCGGGGGCGGCAACCTCTGAAATCTCCTCGAGATCGGTGCGCCGGAAAATCGTAGAGCACGGCCTGGCGGATGCGGCCCGAGTAGTTGTGGCCGGCCATGTGCCCGAGGCGGTGGTGCCAGAACAGGACGTCGCCGGCCGACCCGTGGCAGTCGACGGGGGGCTGCCGGTTCAGGCGTTCGCGCAGCGGCTCGTACTCGCCGGTCTTGTCCGGCATGTACCCGGTGGTGAAGGTGTGGAAGAACTCGCGGTGGCTCCCGGGCCAGACGCAGAAGGCGCCGCCGTCAGGCTCGACGTCGTCGATGTACCCGACCACCCCGAGGTGGAACGGGTGCCCGTCGCAGTGGCAGCCGTTGCCCGGCCGCGGCCGGTCCCCGTACGGCATTGTGCAGTAGATGCCGCGGCCATGACGCCGCGCAGGATCAGGTAGCCCTCGCGCTTGAAGAAGCGCAGCTGTTCAGTCGTCAGCTTCACTGTTCGTCGCTTTCGAAACCGCAGTCGGTCCGGCAATTCTGGGGGCTGCCTTTGACAAGGTCAAACCGTCGTGAAACGCGAAGTGGTTATACCAAAGCTTTAATCCCATCAGGGGTGCGGACGGGTGCTATTTCACCTTGATTGTTCCCGAATGGACGAACCTTCCCTTCGAGCCCTCCCCCGCTTCGTTCCATTCCCTGGCGTCCCTCCGGCCTCACCTTCGAATCATCCCCGCCCACCCGCCGGCGCCGGGCTGTTGACACGCCCCGGAAGTGGGCGCCAATTTCGCCGCCGACTCCGAGATGCACTCCCAACCGACGACATCACAGGCCCGCCGCGACCTGAAGGCCCTGGCCGACGACGGGATCGCCGCGCACTCGCAGCGCTTCTTCAAGACCGGACCGGGTGAGTACGCGGAAGGAGACCGCTTCATCGGCGTCCGGGTGCCTGCGATCCGCGGGGTCGCAAAACAATACCGCGCCCTTCCGCACGCCGGGGTGCTGTCGCTGCTCCGCTCCGAAATTCACGAGGAGCGGCTGCTCGCCCTGCTCATCCTCTGCGATCAGTACAAGCGCGGGGACGCTGCGGAGCGCAAGCGGATCTACGACGCCTACCTCGGCCACACCGCCTTCATCAACAACTGGGACCTGGTCGATGCCTCGGCCCACAAGATCGTCGGGCCCCACCTGGAAAACCGCAGCCGCCGCCCCCTCGACCGCCTGGCCCGCTCGAAAAGCCTCTGGGAACGGCGGATCGCCGTCATCGCCACCTTCTTCTTCATCCAGCGGGAGGAGTTCGACGACACCTTGCGGATAGCGGACCGCATCCTCGACGACCGGGAGGACCTCATTCACAAGGCGGTCGGCTGGATGCTGCGGGAGGTGGGCAAGCGCGACCTCCAACGCGAGGAGGCGTTCCTGCAGGACCGGTACGGGCGCATGCCCCGCACCATGCTCCGCTACGCCATCGAGCGCTTCCCCGAGCGCCGGCGCAAGGCCTACCTGAAAGGAGCCGCCTAGCCGATGTCCGCCGCAGCGACCTTCCGGCGTCCGTTTCCGCCGCTGACCCCGGCGCAGCGCTACCGCCTCGAGGTGTACGGGTACGTCGTCCTGGAGAACGCCCTCAGCGGCGGCGAGGTCGAGCGCCTGAAGGAGGCCCTGTACCGCCTGTTCGACGAGCTGGCCGCCCTCGAGGACCGCGGCCCGAACGGCCCCCGGGTGCGCGGGGCTTTCCTCGGGATGGACAAGCCGTGCCACAGGTTCGCCGTCAACATCTGGGAGTCCGACCCGGCGATCACCGCCTACGCCACCCACCCGTACATGGTCTCCCTCGCCGAGGAGCTGATGGGCAGCGAGGCGCGCATCGTCGAGATGAACGCCCACATCAACTCCCGCGACCCGGACAACACCTGGGAGGAGAAGCTGACCGGCTTTCACCGCGGCACCGACGTCCCCTACGCCGGCCACACCCACGACGGGCTCTTCCACTGCAACTTCGTCAAGACGCTGACCAACCTCACCGACCTCGGACCGGACGACGGCGGCACCGCGGTCATCGCCGGCAGCCACAAGATCGACGCCCCTGCGAACGAGCTGATCGCCCTGGCCGAAGAGGACCGGTCGCTCGTTCACCAAGTGGTCGCCCCGGCCGGGTCGACGCTGCTGTTCTGCGAAACCCTGGCGCACGCCACCGGGCCGATCCGCTCCGACCGCGAACGCATCATCATCATCACCGGGTACGGCTCGACGATGTTTCCCTACTGGGATTTCGGCGAGCTCAGCCCCGGGTTCCGGGAGCGCATTCCCGAACAGCTCAAGGTCCTGTTCGAGGGCAAGCAGGTGTGGACGCGCGGGGCGCGCTACCGCCACCTGGCGACGCCGGCGGACGAACGCGGTTTCGCCATGGGGGAATGGGACGACCGGCCCGCGGCGAGCGACGAGGATCTGCAGCGATTCACCTCACCTGAAGGATACCGATGAGCAAGCCAGAAGTACTGTTTATTCCGCACGAATTGCTAAATTATTGTTTTTCCTGAATTTATCTATATTGGGGATCATATGTATATCTTGGGTGCTTATGGTGCTTATATGAATACCTTCATTTCGGGAGGCCCTTATCTGACAGATAGCGCCACCCGCTGAGAATTGCGGAAACTTGAGGAATTGCGAGGTTCCCCCCAAATTCCCAAACCCAAAAGGAGGATTTCTCAAATGCAATTAGTTGATCGCGACAGCTTTGTAGAACCTGAAGATCGAGAAAACAACAATCAATCTCGTCAACTCGATGAAATGTTCACTTGCTTGGATTGTGCCATAGAGGAAGGAAGAGCGGATTCCAAGTTGCATGAAATTGTACTTGGCGAGGGCAAGGTATCCCTTCCAACGGCAAGTGGATTTATTGCCGATCTCCATAAGCAGCATGTTGCCTGTCCGCGCTGCCATTGGCATATGACAATGGCAGCTGTTCTTGAACCGATGTTGACGGAAATTTTCAGTTCGTGGGAAGAAGGCTATCGCAGCCCTTTGCGTGCATTGCTCGAAGAGGAGACGAAAATCCCCTTAGAGGAAACAATGAGAAACTGGGGATGGCAGAGATCAACAGACTTGGAATGAAGGAGCATCCAGATTACCAAAGCCCCCGGAATCATCTCGATTCCCGGGGGGCTTTTTCTGCCCTACCTTTTTGGAAACCGGCTCTGGAAATCACCGGAGAATCATGCAAATAAAAAAGAACTATTGGCTTTCAGCTGTAGCAATAGCCTTGGGTGGATTACTATTTCTGTCGTCGATGGGTAGCCTGGGTATGGGAAAGAATCCCTCCGGAAATCCGTTTGCCGGATTCTCCCTGATTTTGGGCACCATAGCCTACATATCAGCAAAGAAAACCAAACTCGGTTCAAAAAAAGCGTCAACCCTACGAACTTGCCTTGAGTACATTGCTATATCCCCATCTGTAATCTGGCCCCTTTGGGTGTATATGCGTGTAGGAGGTGCCCCTTTTGTTGAGGAACCTCTTACTTGGTCAGTAATACCACTGTGGACCTGCATTTCCTTCTTTGTGATGAAAAGAGATCCAAAAATAACCACCGCAGAGAAATGAGATGGGGGCTGGTAGGTGCCGAATCCAGACGGCAATAACGAAGAATACGAAGGCGGCAGCCAGTGCCAGAATCCCGAGGATGGCACCAACAGCAACAGCCAGAGCGAGCTTGAAGAGAAACCGGATCAATTCACCTCTTGCAGACACCGGGAAGCCGCTTCCCGGCTGCGTATGCTGATTTTGACCAATTCGGGCAGAAAATCAGCCCAATATACGGAACCTTCTCAAGGGCGGTTAGGAAGTCTCTCCCCTTGTCTTTGAAGGTCTCATACTCGAAAAGTGCCTCGATTTCAATCATTCTCTGAGCTTCCCGCCTCTGTTCGGCGATTGTCATTCCGTAAACTCCTTCCGGCAAGATAGGTGATAGTAGGCGTATCGGTGTCCCGTGCTTTTCAGGGTCCATACCCTTTCCCGTACGGGTATCACGTCTTCGTAGTGCTGGCATACCCTGGCTTTGCGTAGCGCTTGCCGGTTCCTCTTCCCCGCCATTCCCTGCGCATACCTACAAGGATTCGCTCAGTAAGGGGGCCGATAGGGGAAGGTTCCCCCGTCAGTTTGGAGCGCAATTTGACCGCGTTGACAGTAGTAACGAGCGTTCGGGGGGGGGAGAGACCTTTATCGAACCGCTCGGCGAGGTAGTGGGCAAGCGTGAAATCCGTGATCTCGGGTAGATCCGAATCCAGCCTTTTCAAAGCATTTTCGTACTTCCGTTTGGTGCTTTCCGATATACTGGCTGCAACCAAGCGGGAAACCGTGGGGGATATCTCGCGACTTTTCGCTACTATATCTTTCATTTTTCCGCTTCCGGAAAACATTAGCAATTTGGAAACTACATAAAGGTTTATATAGATTTTTATATAGGCTGTTTTCCCTCTGAAACCACTAAAGAAAAAAAGATATGAAAGTAATTTTCCTTCCGCACGAAATGCCCGAGCTGTCCGAGTGGTCGGCCGACCTCCTTCAGGCGCTCGAGGAGCGCTTCGAGGTGCGCCGCCTCGACAGGGAGGCCCCGCTGCCGCCGCAGTTCGCCGGCATCGAGGCGATGGTCGACCAGGGGTCCGGTCCGAGCCGGGAGGTGATCGACGCCGCGGTCGCAGCCGGGGTCCGCTTCCTGCAGCTGCAGACGAACGGGCTCGACCATATCGACATCGAGTACCTGCGCGCAAAGGGGTTGATGACGGCCCACGCCCCGGGCTATCTCAGCGCCGTGGCCCTGGCCCAGAACGCCATGATGTTCATCCTGATGCTGGCCGGCCGCTACCGCGAGGCCCAGGTAAACTTCTCGCAGGGGCCGTTCTTCATGCCGCGCGGAAGGGAGCTGGTCGGCATGACCCTCGGCATCGTCGGACTCGGGGCCAGCGGCACCGAGCTGGCGCGCCGGGCCCGGCCGTTCGGCATGCGCATCGAGGCGATCGACGTGCGCGAGATCGACGCGGAGATCCTCGACGAGATCCGGCCCGACTTCCTCGGGTCCCCGGAGGATCTCGACGCCGTGGTAGGGCGCTGCGACTTCCTGTCCTGCCACCTGCATCTGAACGACGAGACCCAGCACATCATCGACGCGCGCCGCATCGGGCTGATGAAGGCGACCGCCTGCTACATCAACGTCTGCCGCGGCGGCCTCGCCGACGAGGAGGCGCTCTACGCGGCCCTGATGGAGGGACGCATCGGCGGCGCCGGTCTCGACGCCTTTGCCCAGGAACCCCCGGACCCGACGCTGCCGGTGTTCCAGCTGCCCAACGTCGTCGTCCTGCCGCACACCGCCGGCGGCACCGACGGCACCTCCCGCAAGCGCGCCGCCTTCGCCGCCGAGAACCTCGCCCGTTTCGCCCGCGGCGAAGAGCCGCAGGCCCTCGTGGTCGGAGGGTCGTAGAGAGGGGCCATGTACACGCGGCAGCGGCTGGCCGGAGACTTCACCGCTCTCGGAGTGGAGCCCGGGGACATCCTGTTCGTCCACTCCTCCTTCAAGAGCCTCGGGCCGGTCAAGGGGAACGCCCGCACTGTGGTTGCCGCCCTTGAGGACGCGGTCGGCCCCGAGGGGCTCATCCTCATGCCGTCGTTCCACCTGATCTGGCGCGAACCGTCGCAGCCGGCGCCTCCGGAAATCTCCGCCGATCCCTGGCTTTCCGAGCGCTACCGGCTGCGCCAGGGCCGAGCCGAGCTCTGGGACCACGCGACCACCCCGTCCACGGTCGGCTGGCTGACCGAGTACTTCCGGCTCATGCCCGGCACCTTCCGCTCCGACCACTACTCGCACGCGGTCGCCGCCCGCGGCAAGGAGGCCGAGGCGTTCGTCGCCGGTCACCTCGAGAACGAGGGGCTCGTGTCGATCTGGGATTACCCGCCGTGGGGCCGCACCTACGGCACCCACTCGCCGATGAACCGGGCGTACGAGCGCGGCGGCAAGCTGCTGATGCTCGGGACCACCTACGACACCGTGACCTACATCCACCTCGTCGAGGTCATACGCTGGAACCGGATGCTCGAGGAGGACCCGGAGGCGGCCTACCCGGGCATAGACCGCGAGATCCTCGGGGCCTGGTGGGACCGCCAGGGCCGCCTGCGGCGCGGGCGCGCCGGCGACTCCTACTGCCGGCTGTTTCCCATCGGCGACTTCATCGAGGCCCTGGTCGCCGAGGTCGACCGCGACCCGGATGCGTACGCGCATCGCGGCCACTAGCCGCGGCCCTTCGTTCTGTCCGCACCGGCATGCCCGGTGTTGCCGCGGACGGCCGCATCTCCACCGGCAGGCGCATCCACACCGGCCGCGACAGGCCGCCCGGGATTGCGCAGATCCCTGCGGCCCTCTCGAATTTCCGGCCATCACCAGGCCCCTGGTTCCCCTGCCTTCTCCCACCCGCGCCCCTTCCTGCCCGCCCGCCTTCGGACCTGCGGCGCACAGCACCCAAGGACTTCCCGTGAAAATCCTCGTAACCGGCGCCACCGGCCGGGTCGGCGCCAACCTCGTACTGGCGCTGCTCGACGCCGGCCACCACGTGCGCAGTTTCGTCTATCCCGGCGACGCCTCGCGCGCCCACAAGCTCGACGGCTTCGAGCGCGTCGAAAGCGTCACCGACGACCTGCGCAGCTTCGACGACGTGCGCGCCGCCCTGCAGGGAATCGACGCCGTCTACCACATCGCCGCGGCCTTCGCCGCCCCCTTCAGCCACCGCGAATACCTCGAGATCAACGCCAACGGCACTCTCAACCTGCTCGAGGCGATCCGCGAAGAGCTGCCCGGCCTGCACCGCTTCGCCTACGCCTGCACCGAGGCCGTCTACTGGGATACGCCCTACCAGGGCCGCTACTTCGAGCAGCCCATCACCGAGGAGATGACCGCCGAGTACTGCGACATGCCCTACTTCATGACCAAGCGGATCGGGGAGGAGCTGACGATGTGCTACCAGCGCCAGTACGGGGTACCGGCCAGCGTCTTCCGCTTCGCCTCCATCATCGAGCCGAGCGAGTTCCTCGACGTCGAGGGCAGGCCGTACCGCTTCTTCCTCAGCGACCTGTACGAGCGCTACAGGGAGGCAGAGGGGGAAACCCGGGAAGAGCGCGAGATGTACGACCGCATCCGCTCCCTGTGGCAGGGGGAGGAGAAGCTCGTCGTGCTGCTCAACCCCAACGGCGTGCCGCAGAAGCAGCCCTTCGCCGACGTCCGCGACATCGCCGGCGGCCTGCTGCTCGGGCTCGAGCGCGAGGAGGCGGTCGGCGAGATCTTCAACCTCGGCGGCGCCGTCCTGTTCGACTGGGGGGAGGCGATCCCCTTCCTGGCGGAGCGCTACGGCATGGAATACGTCGAGGCGAAGGTGCCGACGCCCAACTACTTCGAGCTCGACCTCGGCAAGATCAACAGGCTGCTGGGGTTCGAGCCGAAGCACGACCTGCTGAGCCTGGTCGAGGCGGCCGAGGCCCTGCAGCTGGGGGAGGATGCCGGGGTGATTCCGACCGGGGTGCGCTACGGGTAGCGGCGGGCGGAGGCGCGGCTTAGGGTGTTTCGTAAATTTCTAGTGTTGACGGTTTTTCGTTGGGATCCCTGACGCGGTAAGCCCGCGAAGGTGATGACATGCCTGACCACAGCTACTTCGCCAACCTGATCTGGCAGATCGCCGACCTGCTGCGCGGTCCCTACCGCCCGCCGCAGTACGAGCGCGTCATGCTGCCCATGACCGTGTTGCGGCGGTTCGACTGCGTGCTGGCGCCGAGCAAGCCGAAGGTCCAGTCCGAATATGATCGCTGGCGCGGCAGACTCGACGGCGACGCGCTCGACGCCAGGCTGAACAGGGCCGCGGGCCAGCGCTTCCACAACCACTCAGACCTCGATTTCCAGAAGCTCAAAGGCGATCCGGACAACATCGCCCAGCACCTCGTCAGCTATATCCAGGGCTTCTCGGCCAACGTGCGCGACATCTTCGAGTTCTTCGAGTTCGAGACGGAGATCGAGAAGATGCGCGAAGCCAATATCCTGTACCTCGTCGCCTCGAAGTTCTGCGATGTGGACCTGCACCCCGGCAGGGTCCGGAACGAGCAAATGGGACTTCTCTTCGAGAATCTCATCCGCCGCTTCAATGAGCTGGCGAACGAGACCGCGGGCGACCACTTCACGCCGCGCGAGGTCATCCGGTTGATGGTGAGCATCCTCTTCATTCACGACGACCAACTGCTCGCCACACCCGGCACTGTGCGCAAGCTCCTCGACCCTGCATGCGGAACGGGCGGCATGTTGGCCGGAGCGCAGAACGACTTGCGAGACCACCACGGTTCGGCACGGCTCTACGTCTATGGGCAGGACTACAACAACCGCGCCTTCGCCACCGCGGCCTCCGACATGCTGATGAAGCAGGTCGACCACAACGGCGGCGGCGACAACATCCGCTTCGGCGACAGCTTGACCGAGGACCGGTTCGAGGGCGAGACCTTCGACTACTTCCTCACCAATCCCCCCTTCGGCGTGGACTGGAAGAGGCAGAAGAATGAGGTCCAGCGCGAACACGACAAGCTCGGATTAGAGGGCCGTTTCGGGGCAGGGCTTCCGCGCGTGAACGACGGCTCGCTGCTCTTCCTGCAGCACATGTGGCACAAGCGGGAACCCGTGCGGCCGAGGGAACACAAACACGGCTCGCGGCTCGCTATCGTTTTCAGCGGCTCGCCGCTCTTCACCGGAGGCGCGGGCTCCGGCGAGAGCGACATTCGCAAGTGGATCATCGAGAACGACTGGCTCGAAGCCATCATCGCCCTGCCGGAGCAGATGTTCTACAACACCGGCATCGGCACCTACGTCTGGATCGTCACCAACCGCAAGGAGGAGCGCAGGATGGGAAAGATTCAGCTCCTCGACGCCCGCGACTTGTGGACCGCGGGCGGGGGTGAAGACAACATGCGCAGCCTTGGCGACAAGCGCCGCCACATCGCCGCAGAGCAGATCGAGGAGATCGTGCGGCTATACGGCCGCTTTGAGGACGGAGATCGCTCCAGGGTCTTCGACAACGACGACTTCGGCTACACACGCGTGACCGTGGAGCAACCCCTGCGCTTGCGCTACCGGATGACTATAGAAGACAAGGCCCGCTTCCTCGACGCCTGCCCGTACCTGCTCGACGATGTGCAGGCCATCGACAAAGAGTTGGGGCGAGAGCCGGAGCACGACTGGAATGCGGCATGGGGGAGAATTGCGACTCTTCTGCATAAGCGTCAATCGCGCTGGAAGAAGGCGGAACAGAATCTCTTCCGGGATGTCTTCACCGAGAAGGATCCGCAGGCCGAGCAGGTAAGGAAGGATGGCCGGGAGAAAGGCTGCGAGCCCGACACCAAGCTGCGCGACTTCGAGAACGTGCCGCTTAAAGACAACGTCGACGCCTACTTCAAACGGGAGGTAGCCCCCCACGTTCCCGACGCCTGGATGGACCGCGGCAAGGACAAGGTCGGCTACGAGATCAACTTCAATCGCCACTTCTACAAGTACACACCGCCACGACCGCTGGAGGAGATCGACGCGGATCTGAAGAAGGCGGAGGAAAAGATCATGCGATTGCTGCGGGAGGTGACTTCATGAGCACGGAACCTTTCATGCGCCTGCACCTCGTCGGTGCGCGCTACGACGACCACTCCGTCCCGCTGGAATTCTTGAAAGATGTCGCGGTGCTGGAAGAAATGGTCGTTGAAGTGGCCAAGTCCAAATTCCTCACGGATCACCCGAACCGTCAGCGGTCACCCCGTGGCTTCACGAAGAACATCCAATTGAGGCTCGCGGCGATTAATCCCGGCAGTGCATCCCTGGAAATCCGAATTACCTCGGAACCGCCGACCTTGCTCCCGGCAGTCAGCCAGACCTATTCCGGTTACGCGCGCGACGCGATCATCCAAGCTATCAGTGCAGCGGAAGACGAACGTCCCATCGAGCCGCATCTGCCGGAGGGGACGCTGGGCTACTTCGACAAGCTGGGGCGAAGCCTGAAGGAGGGTGAAGCGGTTTTATTCGATGGTCCGGACCACAAAACCACGGCGAGGCTCACCAGGGACGTCCGGCGACGGCTGGTCCTTGCGTCGCCCAAAGTGAAGGAACTGACCGAGGAAGTTTCGATACGAGGTGCGGTGCCCGAGGCTGACCAGGACGACAGGAGCTTCGAGATTCAGTTGCTAGACGGCAGCAAGGTCAAAGCCCCGATTGCGTCCCAGCACCTCGACACCATCCTCGAAGCATTCAATGGATACCAGAACGGGATTCGCGCGCTGTTCCAGGGCATCGGTCGTTTCAGCGGGACCTATCCGCTTAACAGCGCAATTTTCCCCGAAAAGGGGCTCAATCGACGTTCTACGAGAAATAATACCGAAGGATTTTCAGTAGAGCACTGATTCTCTGGATAATACAAAAAGGAGCGAACATGGACACACCACGAAACAGGTTACAGGATGGATGGCAGGAAGATTTACGGAGTAGCCTTATTGACGGGGCCTCCGATAATTTCAAAAGAATCGATGATGCTTTTTGTTCTATAGATGAAGGCGTCGATAGAGACAGTCGTACCGAGTTGTTTAGGAGGGCTTTCGACCTTCTCTTTAAGGAATGAGACAATCTCCTGGACTTTGTCAGGGTCAATAGACATCACAATTGCCAATATAGTGGATACAGTTGCCGCATCGACTCCCTTTATAGTTTCAAGCTTTTCGTAGATATTTCTGTCTTTTTCCATCTTGATAAGCAATTCCGCAGCCCGAAGCCGATTATTATCGTCCTTACTCTGCCTCTCCAATAGTTTCAGTAGTTCTTTCCGTACTGTTTCCAAAGTTGATCCGGTCATCGGGTTCCCTTTCCTACCTGGGTGGTCATTGTGCTTGAGGTGGCTCTGGAGCTAATCCAGATCGCCTCCACTGTACGCCACCCG
Organism: Candidatus Latescibacterota bacterium; assembly: GCA_965223905.1. Lineage (GTDB taxonomy): Bacteria > Latescibacterota > UBA2968 > UBA8231 > UBA8231 > CBDCXV01. The sequence continues at coordinate 420,125 of CBDCXV010000002.1, read as the reverse complement.
TCGATGTATGTCAAGGATTAGGAGGGGGAGAAGGTGCCAAAGATTCAAGCCATTACACAAGACAGGGCGCGAATCTTTCCTACCCGGATGAAGGGTAGGGACGACCTGAGTTACGTCAGGACAAGGGGCACGAATCGTGTCCCATCAAACCGCCTTCTCCCCCTCTAACCAACCTCTCCCCAAGATACTTCATCCTCTCCGTCGTGTCCCGGTCACGCAGGTTGTGCCTGCCGACTATCTCATTCAGGTAGAGTTGAAAATGCTTCTCGGGAAAATGGTGATAAACGCCGTAGTATGCTCGCTTCAGACCCGACCAGAATGATTCCATGCCGTTGGTATGCACGTCTCCCCGGACATACTCCCCGTCTTGGTGTTCTACTGTCTCATGCAGGCTTACCCAGCGGAAGCGTGTGTAGCTGCGGAAGCCATCACTCAACAGCCGTCCCTGACTGTGAAGATGGCGCCGGATAAATGTCTGCACGGCAGCCTTGTCGAGACTGGATATTACTTCCGCCGCGACGTGTTTTGTATGTCGGTCCTTCATGCCGATAACGGTAGTCTTGCCCGCCGTTCCCCGGCCACTGCCGAAATAGGTTTCATCAACCTCCGCTTCCTTCGCGCGAAGTGGTTCCGGGTCTGGCCAGGCACAACGTAGACGGTGCAGCATGAACCAAGTAGTTGCTTGCTTTATCCCGAGATAACCCTGTAACTGGACTGCGTTAATCGGCGATACTACATGGAGGTATAAGGCAAATGCCCAATCCTGAAAGGACACAGGAGACCCCTCAATCAGGGTGCCAGTTCGCACAGAGAACCGCCGCCGACAGACACCACACCAATACGGTTGTGGTCGCCGTTGCGGACATTCAGACGGGATAGCGTCACAGTGAGGACATAGGATATCCTCCCCCCAACGCAAGCGTTCAAACCATTGTTCCGATGTGGTTTTGTCGGGGAAGCGGCTGAAAAATTCCCGGATAGAAACACTGTTCAGTGCCGCAGGACCGAGTATTTCCGGCTGCGATTTTACCAGATTATTCCATTTATTTAAGAACATTTTACCCTTTATTTGAGACGGTAGCGGGCAGGCGGCTAAAGCGACTTTTCTCGTTCCGATACGGCTTGCCGTATGGTTGATAACCGAGAAAACGAAGCTTTCACGCTCTCAACGCCCGTTGAGGGCTGGTACGCTACAACCTGATATTGTAGCCAGGGATCGGAATCCGGTCCCGAAATCCCGTCTGTTCCGCTCCGTCTCTCTAAGTACTACGCTGTCCGGCGACACTTGTCAAATTGTTGCCCCCTTTATACTACTATATAGTGGTATTCAACAGCGGGCAGTTAGGTTGTTGCTGTTCTTCAACATCTAAGCTAAAAAAAGAGACAGCGAAACTCATATCCCTGGCTTCACTGTCCCTTAGCCGTTAGGCTCCGTACTTCAAGATGATCTGGATTAGCTCCAGGGCCACCTCAAGCACGATAACCACCCAGGTAGGCATAGGACATTCTCCTTGCCTGCGTAAATGCTCCGGCGTAGGACGTTCCTACTTGTGGAGCGGAAAAGATGAAACAATGAACTTGCACAAAGAAGCTGCAAAGAAGATGCGGCAAGAGATTGTCCGCTTGCAGAAAGAGAATGCAGAACTACGAGCGGAGAAAGAAACCGCCCCCGAGATTGCAGGGTTTTTTATGTGGTAGAGACAGGCTTTGGACTGACTTTCTTATCAGATTTCAAAAAGCTCACGAGTTCCGCAAGGCTACACTCAAGAGACTCAAGCGTAGTCTGGATGGAACGTAGGTGAGTAGGAGTTTCCCGAGTGTGTCTGTTAATTGACTTAATTAATACAGACATCTCATTAGGATGATCTAAGGCATCAATTTCCAAGAACATTCTTGCGGATAGTGTTCTTAGGTGGGTAGAGTTTTTAGTATTTCCTACTTCTTCGATTAGCTCGGTTTTGTATTTGCGTAGGATTGCCTGTTCAGTTGGCTTCATTTTCTCCCCCTCTTTCTAATCAATTGGCCGTGATCTATATATCGTCTTAGCTCTTCCCCTATGATCGTTTGCGAAAATTCGAGTTCCAAAGAACTTAGATTTAATATTCTTCTCAGAGCTTAACGCAATTGAATTTCTATCCAGATCCTTCCCTGGACGAATTAATATGAATGACGAATTTTCTTGGCTCATTATTGTAGCTCCTCCCCCATTTTCGGATGTATTGGATACCTGTAAAGTTCCTCCCTTATCATCTGCATCCAGATATATCCTTCCTCCTGGAGAGCTTATAAGAAACTGCGTAAATCCTTCATTATTGACTTTTAATATTACTCCTCCCGGACTCTCCCCATCCTCATACAAATAATTTTGAGGAAAAGGCATAAGGCGTATTTCTCTCGCATACAGAGTATGTGCAGTGACTCTCCCGCTATGTGATTTGAGATACGATCCGATTAGTTCCGGGAGTTCTTCCTTGGTGACATAGCTGGAACATCCTGTAAGCAGTAACAGCAAGACGTAGATAGCCATTTGTTCGGACCCTTCCCGCAAGGCATAGAAAAGGCCGTAGCCGCCAGAGAGAGGATGACCAGATTCTGCTGAAGGAACCTGATTACGATGATGACGACTACGGCCCGGACTATGTGAAGTTGACAGATTTCCGACAACCGTTGGTGCCGGGCTCTGTCAACTCCGCCGCGTAGAGAGCGGGAAGGTCTACCCTATTCGCCAGACCATAGGTGCGCTACCCCGTGGTCGGTTATGATGGCTATTGTATTCAGGCAGGAACCCGACTAACGGAGGTTCCTACGCAAGCGAAGCTGACGAGCCAATAATATGGTATCCCTGGCAGCGGCGCAATAATTTTATACGGTTATACCACAAATACCGTAAAATCAACAGGTTACGACAGAATCAACCCGTGTTCCAGGTGGTGTATGATCGCTCCCATCAGGGTTAGATACCGTTCCGGCATCTTCCGTTTTCCCTTCTCCCACAGGCATATCTCCGCCTCGCTGACGCCAAGGGCAACGCCTAACTCCCACTGCTTCATGCCGACGGCGATACGGGCACACTTCAACTGTTCCTGATCCATTTGACAACCTCCTTTCGCGAGGTTATATCGTTTGTGACAGGGGAGCCGAATTCGCCCCCCTGCCCCGTTGACACCCCTATCCTCAGAACCGGGTATCTGAAGCACACAGGATGCCTTATTGGAGAACCACAATGAAGTACTTGTTTTTATTTTTGTTACCAGCTATCGCCAGTGCTCAGCTACAGGGAGATTGGAGCGGCACCATGAGCACCGGTGAAGCCTTCGACCTATCCGTCAAGGACGGACAGGCATTCACCTTGACGATTACGGCGGAAGTCTCTGCCGATGACTTTTCCGCCACCCTGGAAACCGTTGTCGAGGGAACCTGGAGCACCGGAGAGGATAGTATTTCCGGGGGCAACATCTTGTCCCTTCTACCGACTTCCGAACCTGAGATACTGGTAGACGGGCTCGACGTAGAGACGTTCGTCAGGAAGCAGTTCGAGGATGCCGGACTCGACGTTCCGAGTGATTCTGTTGTCGTAGAGCTGGCAAATGAATTTATCGGGGAAGGTCCCGAGTTCGGACCGGCGACGTTCGGGTATATCCTGGAAGGTGACGAATTGTCGTTATCCACCGACACAGGGGAGATAGTCCTTACCAGAAGTGCGACAACCGCAGTAAGAACAACAACTTGGGGAAGGGTTAAGCAGTCTACACCTTTCTTCCCGTTGGGGTCACGTGGGCTTTAATGACCCTGGTTAGCTCATTCGCGGATAGCTGTTCTCGGTCGCCAGTAAGGGACCGTAGAGCGGCATCCGTGACAACATTAGGCAATCTGTCAAGGTCATTCTCCTTGATGTGATCGCATTACTATCTCCATGATCTTTACCCAGGACAGCGGCATATCACCGACTATTACTGCAAGCTCGGGTGAAGGTTGATATAACTCAGAAGGCATTTGTGTTCCTTTCGTTTAGGGCGGGCGCTGGATTAATCAGGGCTCCTTTTGTGGATCGGCTCTCGGGTCTCGGGAACCAGTTGCCCGCCCTTCTCAATAAAGGGGAAGGTAACTTATGGCAATAGCACTTAGTGACTTGGTAGTTCCTGGATATATTACTTTTACCAGTGCAATAACTGGTGGATTGATAGCTTTGTATCTCAGAAGTGTGAGCAATAACTTGAAAGAAGACTTGCGCCGCACAAAGAAAGAATCCAGAAAGGCTCACAAGAATATCAGTAAGCAGATTAAAAACCTGGATAAGAAGGTTCATCGACATATCGAGGATCGAAGTATTCATACAACTAAGACAGTTCCCTCTGGGGAATAGGCCGCCCTTTTAATTCTGAGAGAATAAATTATGGCAGAAATGGTATTAAATTGTCCCCATTGCAAAGGGATTAATCTTGGACATACATGTGTGGGCGAAAGTCTTACTCATTCTTCATATTATGACTATCGATGGAATTCTTTTTTCCAGTGTAGGAATTGCAGAAATATAACTGTGGTTTGTTTACGTATATTGGATGACGATAAAAAACCTATGAAGTGCTCTGGAAATCCTACCGATGAAAAATTCACAATTATAGGAATGTATCCACAGTTTGAATCTGTAGAAGCTCCAAATTCTACCCCTAAACCAATTGCCAATAATTATGTAGAAGCTGTAGATAATCTCAAAAGGAAAAGCTATACAAGCGCGGCTATGATGTTTCGTAAAGTTCTCGACCGTGCTACTGTAGAGATAGATAGTTCATTGTCAAAGAAATCGAGGCTAATCGACAGGATTGATGACTTATCCAAAAATCATATGATAACACCATCAATGAAAGATTGGGCTGATATTATTAGACTTGATGGCAATGAAGCCGCTCACAACGAAGATGCCAACGAAGATACTACAAGACAGTTACAAGTATTTACGGAAGTGTTTTTAACGTATAGTTTTACGTTACCCAAGCTCGTTGAAGACAATCGAAAGAAAGCGAACAAAGCTCCAGCCTCGCCACCTTCCACCTAACCCACTCCAAGCGTGACATAATGATACCCCCGGCCAGGAAAGCACCGGGGGTATCTGACTAAGACGAACATCTACCTCCACAACATTGTTGGTGTTCACCAACAATTACTTGCCAACAAGATCCTTATACGTCAACCGCTTGTTATACATCTGCCGCACACACTCCCGCATCTGCTCTATCGTATCCTTATCGCGGATATTGTGCCGGGCGCAAAACTCATCCAGGTATCGCTGTAGGTGCTTCGGGGATATCTGGTGGAAGGTGCCGTGATAGGCTCGCTTGACGGATGCCCAAAACGATTCTATGCCGTTAGTGTGGGCAACTAACTTGCGCCCCTTGCGTCTTGGTTTGGCATGCTCTCCCTTGCTGTGTCTAACGGCAACATGCTTACCGAGCCAGGGGAAGTCCTTATACGCTTCGGCGCCGTCGCTGTAGAGGATTCCCCGGATACGGAGGTTGTCCCGGACAAAGGCCCGTAGGCTGCTGTCGTCGGACCTGTCCATACTGGGGGGCATGTTGTCATGAATGTCCGAGCCTGGCGGTAATACCTCTGCACGTATCTTGCCAGTCTTGCGGTCCTTGATGCCAACGGCGATACGCTTGCCATCCATCCAGCGGCGCCCCAGGCGCCTATCCTTATGCTTATTCTTCTCCTTGCCGCCAAAGTATGCCTCGTCAATCTCTGCCTCACTGCTGCGTAGCGATGGCTGATCGCTCCATGCTTCCCGTATGCGATGCAACATGAACCAAGCCGTATGCTGCCTTACCCCAAGATCCCGGCAAAGGCGGGCACTGCTGATACCTTTCGTGCTGGTAACGTGCAGGTAGATCGCTATTGCCCACTTGTGCAGTGGGACCTTAGACGCTTCTAACGTCGTTCCGGTGCGGACACTGAAACGCCTTCGGCAATCCTTACACCAATACGGCTGCGGTCGCCGGCGCGGACACTCGGATATACTGTCAGCATCACAGCCGCAACGAGGACAATACATACCGTCACCCCAACGCAACGCTTCAAACCAGCTTTCCGCCGTGCGGGCATCGGGGAACATATGCACTATCTCCAACAGGGTAATACGCTTCTGCCGGCGCTTCTTTCCACGTCCGCTCCACTTACCCAAAAACCGCTTTTCTCCCATATTTTCCCCCTTGGTTTAGGAGAGAAACTTTCCTTCTTCACTGCGTTATACCAGCGTCGGGGGTAGTTTCGCGGAATTTCAGCTAATTAGGCGGGTTATGTGGTATAACATGTTATACCACACTAATTACGAAAGGAGGGAACCTGTCCAGTTCTGAATAGTCATATGCTGTAAACCCCCATAACCAGAGGAGAATTGGCATGTATGTCATTCTCGCAGTTGCACTTATGACGATTTGGGGATGTTCAGAGCAGCCAATGTCGTCAACGACGCACGACCTTTGCGATTCTGGTAAGATCCTCCAGGAAGGAGAGCATTCCGGAGAAGGCGGTGAAGGTGGAGAAGGTGGGGAGGGTGGGGAGCACTCCGGCGAAGGTGGCGAAGGCGGGCCAGGCGTCGGAGAGGAAAGCGGACTGGAGCTTGCCCTTGACGAGGGATATGATGGTCTTCGTAACGGTGTCTATCTGTTCATGATTTGGGACCCTGACGAAGAGGCATTTGTCGGGACCGTTGAGAACGTCACTGATGCCGTCATACGTGACGTTCGTGTTGAAGTGCACCTTAGCAACGGTATCGAGCTTGGACCTACCCCTCGGGCTGACCTTGCCCCTGGGGAAGTGCGGGATGTCCGTCTGGCCGCTACTCCTGGATTCACCGGCTGGGTTCCGCATGCAGAATCGGGAGCTGCTGATACCCCGACAGTTGTCCAGGACGGAAACGACGATATCTGTCCGTAAGGAAGGGTAGGGTGGTGTAACGCTACGTTATATCACCTTGCTTTTCTGATTTTCCTTCCCTATTATACCCCTCAAAGGAGGTAATAGGATGGCACGAAGCAGAGAAGAAAAAAATAAGAAGCTTGACCGGAAAGCTATAGAAGCACTTAGAAACCACTCTCAAAAGGTCAAAGGTGGTCCAAAGGAAGCTGCTTACTGGGTGCAAGCTCGACAGTTAGAGGTATCCTTAGAGATTGCGAATTCTCTTTCGCTCATCGAGGAGCACCTTAACACGCTTGTCGTATTCGAGAAGGAAAGCTTCAAGCGTTCTGGGGGCAACCTTGACGACATCGTTCTCCCTGGGAAAACCGGCGTTTCCGAATCTGCTGAATAGATCCTCCTGCCATCCATCCCGCAAGCGGTTACGAGGGGTGTAATCGTTATATATATCCATTCCTTGTTATCCTCCTGAAAATCAGTAAGATAGCAGAAGTGTGACATTAGTCCATAAATAGGGGCGACTGTTGCATAAATAGTGTAGATGAATATGTTATACTTTTGAAAGGGAGAAGATGAAGATATTACTACTGATATTAGCAGCAGGGGGAGTGTATGCACAGCCGCTTGTAGGAGATCGCCCGGACTTCACGGAAGCAGCAGAAGCTGTCGGTAGAAATATCCTACAGATTGAGCTTGGATACACCGCCACACATGACGGGGATTGGGCTCATTCCCTCGGAGAACCCCTTCTTCGCGCCGGGGTGCTGGCCGATTGGTTGGAGCTCCGACTTGGCAGGACAGAGGATATCTACCTGGGTATGAAGCTGGCCCTTACTCCGGGCATCGCTGTAATCCCACAGATAACCCTGCCCACTTCACCAGGAGTGAATCTCGTCTACAGTTGGGACCTTACCGACAGGGTATCCTTGGCAGGCAGTTCACAGGTGAATCGGGGAACGGGGTGGGCTCAATCAATCGCGGTAGGAATGAAGGTTAGCGCCCCTATTGGTCTGTATGCCGAGTGGTATCGGGAGACTGAGCACTATATCAACGGGGGGCTCACTTGGCTGCTGGCGGAAAATCTCCAGTGGGACATTCGGGCCGGATTCGGACTGAATGATGATATGTTCACGGGCACTGGTATGGTCCTAAGAATTCCTTAGGAGACAGAACATGAAAGCGAAGTATAGGGAAGAATTCCTGGAGAAGGTGAGCAGCTAAGGTTTGTACGAATACTTAGGGAGAGGTTATATTAGGAGGGACGTCATGATGACGCTTCAAATGAACACACTGCCAATGAACTATAGGTCCTGTAAGGGGGAACTATGTCCGATCAATCACACTTAGATGAGCGATATTTCGTAGACGAAGAGACTTACAATTGTCCTTTCTGTAACAGAAAAAATGTGAGATATAGAACGCACAATATAGTTACGTTTAACTGGGATAATAAGAGAGAATGTCAAGCATTTTTTATTAAATGCAGTTCTTGCGAAAAAATATCAATGCATTTATCATATTATGATGTATATGAGATATATAATAATTTACCGTATCGTGATGAATTCAACAAAAAGTTCAATGGATTAATAGATAATGCCATATTCCATTCCGTTCCAACGTCATTCTTCGCTTTAGACAACCGGATTCCTCGTGTCCTAAGAGAACTACTTACTGAGGCAGAAAGCTGCCTGAATGGCAATCATTTGACTGGTGGATCAGCTTGTGCGCGGAAACTCATTTACGAACTTGGGAAAAAGGAAAAGGCAACCGGCACTTCCTATGAGGAGAAAATCAAGTCACTAAAGTCGATACGGAAGGAAGTAGATTCTACCTACTTCGACACTCTTTTATCGATCCATGAAATAACCAGTTCCAAGGTGCATGAAAATGCACTCGATGGATGGAAGGCGGATTATCTTAGAATCATATTATCTGCTATCAAAGAAATTTTGCATGAGATATATGTTATTCCTGCGGTCCGTAATGACCGGAGACAGGAAATAATCGATATGAAAAACAGTCTTACTGAAAAGGGAGAGAAGCAATGACACAAAAGGGTATATTAACTACCATGTATGGGATGTGGTATAACATAGTGTTATACCACACCTGAATTACGAAAGGATGGATGGGAGAATGATAGGCACATGGAATATCCGTTATTTACCACGATGCACTCACCATGTATTTCTATCGCATTGTGCTGAAGATCGTACTTCTCTTATACAACCTGTATACAATTTATTAGAGGAGGATCAGTATTTCCCGTGGCTTGACCGACATCATTATCCCCGTGGTCGAGATTCCTTTTCGGCGCTTCGAGAGGGAATTGTACTTTGCCGACATGTAGTTTATTTTATTACGGAAGAATTCCTCTTACAAGGACGGGGATGGAACAGTATTGAAACTGCTTATGCCGATTTGCTTCAGAAAAGATTCTTACAATACGATTTAGAATTATGTAACATTCAATTCCCATTATTTTTCGTTCCCCAATCACATTGTATCCTACATAGATCGGCATGGGGACCGCTAATCCAACGGGGAAAGTTTTACTCCCCTGGAGAAGTAGACGACAAGGCAACGAGCTGGGCAACTTCAGAGATTAAAAGTTTCATTAGGCAGGAAGAAATTCGTGGATTATCCTTAGCAGAACAAATTCAAATCGACCCATCTTTCAAATCTGCACTCAGGGAAGAGAAAAACCTTCTTTCAAGGGTTATGTGTGCTGACCCGCCCCTTCGGGAAAGGATAGACTAATGCCTATAAGTGAGAAATACATTAATAGTTTACCCGAAATTTATCGAGAAATTCTTACCGCCTATCCCCGCTTTGATGCGACACGTAGGGCAGGATACGGCTTATCGTACCAATCATTATATTCGGCTTTGGATGGAAAATATCGTCTTGGTGAAATCAAAAAGGCGTGTGAAAACATGGCTGAAGTTCACATTATGACGATCAGGTATGATATATTTGTTTGCCCTACGGAGACTGGAGAAACCCTTATTTCTGCTGTATCAGGCAAGGAAATACCCGTTTCTGAAATTCCTCCTATAGAGCCTCCGAGTTACGCCTAAGACACTCAACTCCCTTCCGCCGCCTACTGAAAATCCTTCGGTATTATTTCTCGTAGAACAGCGATTGGGGCCTTTTTCGGAGATTTTTGCGTTGTTATATGGGTAGGTCCCGTTTCAGCCGCGCTGGTCAGTTTATCGGCTTCGATACGATCGAACATCTGAGCATTCTCGACACTTTGGATGTCGGCGCGCAACTCGACGAACTGCGACTATTGCAAAACGGCTGGCTCGAAGGAGAGGGGCTTGCCCCACCAGGCGCGGGCCTCGATTGGCTGAACGGCGCCTTCGACCGGCACTTTTCCGATGAGGCGCCCTTGCCGCACCTCTACCCAACGGAATCGGGAGGCGTTCAGGCTGAGTGGTCCCTCGGCCCGAACGAGGTCACGTTCGATGTGAATCTCGAAACCCGTTCCGGCGAATGGCACACGCTCAACATGGTGTCCAACGTCGCTTCCGAGCGCACGTTGAATTGTGACGATGGCGATGACTGGAAGTGGATGGTCGACCAGATCGAAGCCATGACTGCAGGCCGTGTATGACACTGGATATCTTGCTGCTCCGACAGGTGAACCCAGGTTGGATTCGAGAAGGAAGGATCACCTCCCAGGCGTTCAAGCCGACCGCAAAAGACCAAAAGAAACTGTCCGTTTACGACGGAGACCGGATGACGGCTCAGCAGGCGTATCGCCACTACACCCAACAATTGAGACTGACATCGGTTGGCGTCATGGCCTTGACCGTAGCAGAATGCTGGCAACAGGAGCTGCCTGTAACGTGTGATCCGGAGCCGTTTCAAGAACACGTAGTGATTGACTTCCGCGACTGCTCCAACGCGGACATCAAGACGAAGGCGAAATACTTGACGCGTGCCGCGGTGCTTCGCGGCTGGCAGTATCGCGTGGACCCTGCCTGATGGTGTACGATCGAAGTAAACGACCAGCGATCTCGACGAGGCCTGATCTCCAGGCCGATGGGGATTTGAAGAAGGTGGAGAAAACGATTTTGCGACTGTACCGGGAGGTGACGGCGTGAGGCACCTAGCTTGGGTCAAATCACTGCCTGAGTCGTGGCAGGTGAAGCCGCTTCGGGCGACGACTGATTATGTGGTGAGCAACGTCGACAAATTGTCGGTTGACCACGAAATACCGGTTCGACTGTGCAATTACAAGGACGTTTACAACAACGATTTCATTTCTATGAGCCTCGACTTCATGCAGGCAACAGCGACCGAGGACGAGATCGAGAAGTTCGGCTTACAAGCAGGCGATGTTGTCATCACGAAGGATTCAGAATCATGGGATGATATAGGTGTCCCCGCGCTTGTCCGGGAAACAGCCGACGACCTTGTGTGCGGTTATCACCTCGCGCTTCTTCGCCCCCATTGCCACCAGTTGGCGGGCGCGTTCCTTTTTCGATGCCTACAGGCGAAACCGATCCAAGTGCAACTAGAATTGGCGGCTAATGGTGTCACCCGCTTCGGATTACCGAAGTCTGAAATTGGCACTGTGATGCTTCCTGTGCCTCCGCTTTCTAGGCAACGCGCCATCGCCGACTACCTCGACCACGAGACGGCGCGGCTGGATGAACTGGTAGCAGAGAAGGAGCAGTTGCTGGACCTGCTGGCCGAGAAGCGCCGTGCTCTCATAACCCGTGCCGTTACCTGTGGCCTCGACCCTGCCCTGCCGCTCCGCGATTCCGGCATCCCCTGGCTTGGTGTGATTCCTGCACATTGGAAGACGCGGCGGGTAGCCTGGCTATTCAGCGAGCGTGACGAACGAGGGGAGCCGGATCTTCCACTGTTGGAAGTTTCGATCAACCATGGTGTCATCTTGCGTGAATTTTCCGAGGAACGAATCGAGAGCACAGCAGCCGATTTCAACACGTATAAAGTTGCTCGCCAAGGTGATGTGGTGTTCAACAAGATGCGGATGTGGCAAGGGGCAGTTGGCATAGCCCCTGAGGACGGCCTAGTGAGTCCGGACTATGTGGTTGCGGAACCCGTCGGGCTTTTGTCTTCAGCGTACGCAAAAAGACTCTTTCAAACTGCTGCTTTCAGTGCGGAGTGTGCGCGGCACTCCCACGGAATCGTGTGGGATAGGTTGCGTCTCTATTGGACAGGCTTCCGCGACATTGAAGTTCCATTGCCTCCCGTCCAAGAGCAGGCGGAGATTGTCGAGCAAATTGCATTCGAGGCGAAGAGACTCGAGGAACTGAGGGAATCGACGGAAAGCACGGTTGCTCTCCTCAAGGAGCGCCGCGCCGCCCTCATCGCGGCTGCTGTTACTGGCAAGATCGAGATGAGAAACGGCGAAGCTGTGCAACATGCGCCATCGCTCAGCAACTCAGGAAAGTGAGCCCTGCCATGAAAACACAACGCTACCAACTCTGCGTCAGCGGTCTGAGAGAAAACGGAGGTCAGATCAAGATGGCGACTCTCCGGCGTGTTCTGGACGCCCTCCTCACGACGGCAGAGCGGACCACCCGCTTGCTCGCTACTGGCGCGGGTAGCGGGAAGGGGGCGAGACCTCACTGGCTGGACTCTACCATAGACTTCACGGTAACTGGATTGAAATCCGGATCCACGATTTTTGACGTGGAAGCTCCCCAGCTTAGTGAGACTGCCTGCGAACAGTTTACCCAAGCAGACTCATGGAGCATGCAGCCCAGCCTGAACGACACGGCACTTGATCTAGCCGCCCAAGCGGTCAACGAGACCCAGACCGACGATCCAGTTGGAGACTATTTCGATAGTTCGGTTCTCGAGGCGATTCTCAAGTTCGGGAAAGCGGCTGGAGTTGCCGGTGTGCGCTATGAAATGATCCCTCAGAGTACGGCCCATGGACGATTCGTGCTGGACGACAGTACTTGCGAATACATCAAAGAGCGGTTGAATGACATCCCGGCCCCAAGATCTTTCGTCGTAAGTGGCAGGCTCGACGAGATCAAACACGGCAACGGCCGCTTCCGCCTTTTGGTAAGCCGGAAGTCAGCGCTCTTTGGACGGCTGGACACTGCGTCATTGAGCCTGGAGACCTTACGTCCTCTATGGGGCAAGCAGACCACCGTCGAGGGGATGGTGCATTTCAAGGCCAATGGCGAGCCGCGATTCATCGAGGCTCGCCGGATCAGTAGTCAGCTGGAAGGAGATAGCGTTTTCGAGGAAATGCCATCGGTAGAGATTCAGAAATCGCATGACCTATTCCCGGTACAACGCAAGCAAGCCGGGGCCTTCGACCCTATTGAGCTTGCGGGCGCGTGGCCTGGCGATGAACCCATCGCGGATCTCCTAGCCCAGCTCGATTGAACGATCTGGTTATGACACGTTTCCTCCTGGACACGAACCTGTTGCTCGGTTTCACCCGAGAAGCACCGTGGGCTATCCAGACTCGCGCAGAATTCAATCTCGGAGATCCGGAAACAATGGTCTTTACCTCCGTTATCTGCCAAGGAGAAATTCTCGCGCTTGCGGAGAAGAATGGTTGGGGCGGCACCAGAAGAACCCACCTTGAGCAAATTCTTAACGAAGTGCCGACGCTTGACATCAGCAGACGAACGATATTGGACGCGTACGCTCGGATTGACGCCTGGACCCACGGTAAGCCTGTGACTTCTCCTCAAAATGCCCCACCGCCAACGCCGGCTGTGCCGATGAAACAAAATGATCTCTGGATCGCCGCGACAGCTCACGTAAGCCGGGCTGCACTCCTGTCAACAGATACAGACTTCAGTCACCTGGACGATATATGGTTCAAATTCGTCTATGTAGACCAAAAAGTTGCGAATTGAACAATCTCTCCCCGGAATATACCGACAAGGACGACTTGCCGAAGCTGTATACGAAGGCCGCAAGGCGTTGAACCTCGCGCCGAGCCAGCATTCGGAGGAGCCGATCAAGCTGCGGCGCAAGCTGGGCGCGATTCGTACTGGGAGGTAATACGTGAGCCAAATTAGTGAAGCCGCCTTCGAGACCGTAATCGAAGCGCACCTGCTTCAGAACGGATACTGTTCCATTGCAGGAGACGGCTTCGACCGCGACCGCGCAATCTTTCCCGACACCGTCCTCGCTTTCATCCGCGAAACCCAGCCCGTCGAATGGGCCAAGCTGGAAGCGCTCCACGGCATCCAAACCGGCGAGCAGATTCTCACGGACCTGTGCAAGTGGATGGACGCCAACGGCTCGCTGGCAACTCTTCGGCACGGCTTCAAGTGCTACGGCCGGACGCTTCACGTGGCGTTCTTCAAAGCCGCCCATGAATTGAACCCCGAGCTCGAAGCCCGCTACGCCGCCAACCGCCTCGGGCTTACGCGACAGCTTCGTTTCTCATCCCGTTCGGAGAAGTCGCTCGACCTGACAGTGAGCTTGAACGGCATTCCCGTCGCCACAGTGGAGCTGAAGAACCCGCTCACCGGACTGACCGTAGAGGATGCGATCCACCAGTACCGGCGCGACCGCGATCCCCGCGAGCCGATCTTCGAGTTCAAGCGCCGTACGCTCGTCCACTTCGCCGTCGACACCGAGTGCGTGCGCATGACCACTCGGCTGGCCGGAGACGCGACTCACTTCCTGCCCTTCGACAAGGGAAGTGACGGGGGTGCCGGTAATCCGCCCGATCCGGCGGGCCGCAGCTACCGGACGGCTTACCTGTGGGAAGAAGTGCTCGCCCGGGACAGCCTGCTCGACGTGTTCGCCCGGTTTATCCATCTGCAAATCGAGGAGAAACGCGACGATCATGGCCGCAAGGTGAAGGTCGAGTCGATGATCTTCCCGCGCTACCACCAGCTCGACGCGGTCCGGCTGCTGGTGGGGAAGGCTCGTCGCGAGGGCATTGGCAACAACTACCTCGTCGAGCACTCGGCCGGCAGCGGCAAGAGCAACACGATCGGCTGGCTGGCGCACCGACTCGCTTCCCTGCACGACGAGGCGAACGAGCGCGTCTTCGACAGCGTGATCGTGGTGACTGACCGGGTTGTGCTGGACCAGCAACTGCAGGACACGATCTACCAGTTCGAGCACAAGCTCGGGGTCGTGCAGAAGATCGACGAGCGATCCCGACAGCTCGCTGAAGCCTTGGAAAACGCCGTCCCGATTATCATCACTACGCTGCAGAAGTTCCCATTTGTTTCCCGGCATTTACTCAAGATGGCCAAGGAGCAGGGCGTTGAGAGTACAGGTGTACTTCCCACTAAACGCTGCGCCGTCATAGTGGACGAAGCCCACAGCTCGCAGGGAGGGGAGACGGCGACGGATCTCAAGGAAGTCCTCGGCGGTGAAGACCTGCAAGAAGAGGCTCGTAAACGCGCACAGGAAGAAGGCCTCAAGGACCAGGAGGCGCTGTTCCGCAGCATGGCCAAACGCGGACGGCAGGCGAACCTGAGTTTCTTCGCTTTCACCGCCACGCCCAAACACAAGACGCTGGCGGTGTTCGGCCGGGGCGGGGAACCGATCCACCGCTACACCATGCGGCAGGCGATAGAGGAAGAGTTCATCCTCGACGTGCTCAAGCACTACACCACGTACGCGACCTACTTCAAACTGTTAAAGGCCTGCGAAGACGATCCCAACGTCGAGCGGAAGAACGCAGCCCGCGCGCTGGCGCGCTTTCTGCGCTTGCATCCCCACAACATCGCCCAGAAAACCGAGGTGATGGTCGAGCACTTCCAGGCATTCACCCGGCACAAGATCGGCGGACGCGCTAAAGCCATGGTCGTCACCGGTTCCCGTCTGGAGGCCGTGCGCTACAAGCAGAGCTTTGATCGCTACATCCAGAAGAAGGGATACGCCATCAAGACCCTGGTCGCCTTCTCGGGAACGGTTCAGGACGACAAGCTTCCGGACGTTGAGTACACCGAAGAAAAGATGAACGCCGGGATTCGGCAGAAAGAGCTCCCGGAAAAGTTCGCGACCCAGGAGTATCAGGTGCTGCTCGTCGCGGAGAAATACCAGACCGGGTTCGATCAGCCGCTCCTGCACACGATGTACGTGGACAAGCGGCTTGCCGGCATCCAGGCGGTCCAGACGCTGTCGCGACTCAACCGCACCCACCCCCTCAAGGAAGACGCCTTCGTCCTCGACTTCGTAAACGACCCCGAAGAGATCCGCGAAGCGTTCAAGGTCTACTACGAAGGGACGGAGATGGGGGAAGAAGTGGATCCCGCCCGCATGTACGCGGTCAAGGGTGAACTCGACGCTTCAGGGATCTATCTCGATGAAGAGGTCGAGCGGTTCTGTGCCGTGTACTTCAAGCCGAAGCAACGGCAAAGCACTCAGGACCATCAGGCGATGAACGCGGCTCTCGATCCGGCGGTATTCCGTTTCGAGGATCTGCAGAGGGAGGACGAGAACCAGGCGGAACTCTGGCGGGGAAAGGCTCAGGCGTTCCGCAACCTGTACGGCTTCCTGAGCCAGATCATCCCGTACCAGGATTCGGACCTCGAGCGCCTGTACGTGTTCCTGCGCCATCTGGCGGCCAAGCTGCCACGACGCCGGAGCGGTCCCGCCTATCAGTTCGATGACGAGGTGCGGCTCGAGTACTACCGCCTGCAGAAGATCAGTGAGGGTTCGATCTCCCTCGCTGGGGGGGACACTCACGCTCTTGATGGGCAAACCGAGGTCGGCAGCGGCGCTGTACACGAGGAGGCGTTGCCGCTTTCTCAGCTTATTGACGTTGTCAACGAGCGCTTCGGTACCGACTTCAACCAGGCGGACCAGCTCTTCTTCGACCAGATCGTCGAAGCGGCGATGAGCGACGACGGACTGCGTCAGGCAGCCGCGGTGAACCCGGAGGACAAATTCGAGCTGGTGTTCAGGAATCTTCTGGAGCGGATCTTCGTCGAACGCATGGACCAGAACGAGGAGATCTTCGTCCGCTACATGAACGACTCCTCCTTCCAGCGGATCGTCACCAGTTGGATGGCTTCCGAAGCTTATCGAAGGCTGCGGACCGATCAGGCCGCATCGGACGAACTGCCCACGGAGCAGGCCTTCCCGGCGGGACTGCGCGTGGTGGAAGGCCGTTCAGAGGAGCGTTACGTGAGCTGTGTGCCGCTCGTTCCGCTCAAGGCGGCAGCGGGGGCATTTGGTGAGCCCCAGCACATCGAGGAGGATGGTTTCGAGTGGGTGGCCGTGGAATCACGGCACCAGTTGAGACGAGGGATGTTCGCCGCCCAGGTCGTCGGCAGGTCCATGGAGCCTGCGATCCCGGACGGTTCCTGGTGTCTCTTCCGCGCCCCGGT
The DNA here is from genome assembly GCA_965223905.1 of Candidatus Latescibacterota bacterium. GTDB lineage: Bacteria > Latescibacterota > UBA2968 > UBA8231 > UBA8231 > CBDCXV01. The sequence continues at coordinate 402,900 of CBDCXV010000002.1, read as the reverse complement.
TGAAGGGAGCCGGCAGGGCAAGACCGTCCTCGTCGAGCTCCGAGACCAAATCGATCCTGAGACCAGCCAGCGTTACACCGTCAAGCGTTACGAAAGTGAAAGGACGGTGGAGGGTGATTCGTGGCGTCATGCGAAAATCACTCTGAAGCCCGTAAACCCGGACTTTGAGCCTATCGTCCTGACCGGTACGGATGAAGGGGATCTTCAAGTGATTGCAGAGTTTCTGGAAGTGCTCGGGGAGCCATGAAGTAACAAACAACATCATCCGAAAAAGGACGGAAAGAATGTACAACACGGGTCCATGAAACGTGTATTGATCTACCTTCTGGGTGCAGCGATTATCGTTGCCGCAATTTTCGCCTACCTGTTCTTTCGTCCAGATATTGCACCTCAAGTCTTTTTTGGAACGGCTCCCTCACCAGTAGAGATGAATCTCAAGCACGCTCACGACGTGCCTGCTGCAGACGAAAAGACCGTGGCCATCGTCGCAGCCGCAATGCTCTTTCTGGACTCACTGGACGACTATCAGAGTCAAGCGGTGACATATCGATTCAGCGATAACGAACAGCGTTCAAACTGGTCCAACTTCCCTGAGGGCATGGTTCCGCGTGGTGGTGTAAAGCTCGGTGTTCTCTCTGAATCACAGCGGGCGAATCTCGATAAGCTCCTTGGGGAACTCCTGAGTGAAGACGGTATGAAAAATGTCACTTATCAATTGGCAGCAGAGGACATGCTGATCTCGGGAGACTTGTCCGGCGTCTTGAAATATGGCAGTGAGTACTTTTACGCTGCATTTCTCGGAGAACCGTCAACTACAGAGCCTTGGATGTTTCAGTTCGGCGGGCACCATCTCGCAATAAACGCCACAGTATTCGGGCCGAACATTTCCTTTTCACCGATGCTGACCGGCGGTCAACCGCTGCACTTTCGCCTTGACGGTGACGACATCTTCATTACGCAGAGGGAAACTGCGGCAGCGCAAGCGTTCATGGATAGCCTTACGGACGAACAGAGAGAACAAGCCGTTCGTGCAGAGCAGCCCATCGATCTCTTGCTGGGGCCAGGAAAGTATGGCGCAACAGTTGCGCCGGAAGGCATCAAGGGCAGCGAACTTACAACTATGCAGAGAACGCTGCTCCTGGATGTGATCGAGGCCCGTTTGGGTTTCATGAACGATGACGACTATGCTGAAAAAATGAAGACCGTGGTGGCCGAGATCGAGGACACCTACTTTGGATGGTGGGGCCGGCAGGGTGTCCTGGGCGCTGCGTATTTCCGGGTGACCAGCCCGTCCCTGGTGCTAGAATACTCGATTCAAAACGGCGAAGGCACTGTAGATCACGCCCACAGCATGTATCGTGAGCTTGATAACGACTACGGTTCCGCGTGGATCGGGGCCGAATGATCAAACGAGGCCGTTCATGCGGAATGAGCCAGGGATGCTGATCTCGCGTTGGTCTGCGTTCAGTAGGGCCGTGCCATCGTTTCCCTTGATTGATATGGACTTCGCGGATATCCGAACGTATCCCCCGAGCGCGTATCCCGGGATAGTCGTGTTGGCCTTGAAAGCCAAGCGCGAGACCATATCCTGAAGATCGGAGCGCGGTTTCTCCATGCACTTAAGGCTTAAAGTAATTTTCAGGTGGACTAATGCCAGCTAATACAAAGCACGCTATCGTGCAAGACCGCCAGCCAGAGACTATAGGCTTAGACGATGCATTATTGTGGCGGTATTTAGATTTGCCCAAATTTCTCCATTTAATCCAGACCGGCAAAATTCACTTTGCACGCTTGAAGGATTTTGACGATCCATATGAAGGATATCCGTCGATCATGAAGTATTTGGCCCTCCAGCAGGGGGCTGATCGGCAGAAAACAATATCGAGACTATCTGTAATGCCCAATTCTGTATTCGTCGGCTTCGTTCACTACCTTGATTTTTTTGACCCGAGGGAATATGTAGATAGACTGGATGAATTTGTAGATAATTACGAAACTGTAGAGAGCCATCACCTACGGCCCGTCCTTTACAAGCGACAAGAATTTAGCCATGAAGAAGAAGTGAGGGCCTTCAGCACTGATTTCCTTCTTGAACAGGAGTCGGACAAGAGAGTGGCTATGGCACATAATGGATGGACCTTAGAAATCGATCCTATACAACTAATAGATTCGATCTATATTCAACCAAAAGCGTCACCTTTGTTGGTAGAGAATGTGGAATTGGTTGTAGCGAAATATGGATACAGGATACCTATTATGCTGTCTGATCTTGACAAGAAGCCATGGTAGAGGCGAAATGAGCGATTTCGACCGCCATTTTCCCTATTTTCAACGCGTAAATATTGTCTGATTAGTTTTTCGACCGCAGCTGTGGGTCGTGGAGGAATCCAAAATTCGGGTGCGGATTGACGTTGAGTAACTGCCCGGGTTTAGTCGTCATCATGCTAATTAGCGCGGCCGGAAAACTTTGACTCCACCAATCCAGAATAGCAGCCCTCACCCTCCCTCGCAGCGCAGCTCGCGCAGGCGCGGCAGCAGCTCCTGCGGCTCGTCGAGCACCCCGAGGCCGTGCTCGAGCTTCTCGGCGCGCAGCTTCTCCGCCCCGTGCAGTCCCCAGCCGGCCCCGATGGTCGGGATCCCCTGATCGTCGGCGAAGCGGAGGTCGCCGGTGGTGTCGCTGACCACCAGCACCTTCCCGGGCTTTCCGATCTCCCCCAGCAGCCTGGCGAACTTCTTCCTCTTGTTCTTCTTGCCGCAGCTGTAGACGTGGGGGTCCTGCAGGCCGTGCTCCTGCAGGGCCTTGGCGATCACCTTCTTCTTGTTCGAGCTGACGATCGCCACTTCGAAGTACTCCAGCGCGTACGCGTAGGCGTCCAGCAGCGGGAACGGGCGCGAGCCGCGCATCGCCATTTCGTGCATGTTGCGCAGGAAGCGCCAGGACTCGATCGGCTTTCGCGACACCTTGCCGACGTGCTTGCGGCTGCGGAAGAAGTCAAAGAGCGCGCGCGACGGGTTGGCCTCGTGGGCCTTCAGCCAGACGGAGCGCGCGTCCCCGTCGATGCCGAGGACGCGCAGGGCGAACTCGAGCTGCCGGACGCAAGCCTTCTGGTTGTTCCAGAGAGTGCCGTCGAAATCCAGCCACAGCGACTCAACCTGCCCCGGCCCCTTTCCCTCGGGCCGGGCCGGGCTTTGGGCGGCGGCAAGATCCGGTTTCTTCTTCATCAGTCGACGAACCTTTCGACGACCGCGGGAATGGCTCCGGTAGCCCGGGCGTTCCACTCGCGGCAGCGGTCGATGCCGGAGAGCTTCGGCTGCATGAGCTCCGGGTCCGAGGCCAGCTCTTCGATCAGGCGGACCTGGGCCGCGGATCGCAGCTCGACCCATCCGGTTGCGGTGGGGATGTCCGTTCGCGTTTTCGTCATCGCCATTAAAGTTCGGCAATGATCCGGCCGCGCGTACTTGCCGTAACGCATTTGTAGCATTCGCGGCAGGCGCCCCGTTCCAGGCGCCTGGAAACTTTGAGCGCCCCGGCTTTCCGCTTTGATTGTGGCGATCCCGCAACCCCAGCGAAAGCCGAGCCATGAACCAACCCCAGCGAAACCGCCTGCATCCGCTCGAGGGAATCGAGCGCCAGAACGCCGTCATCACCGGGCTCGAGGTCACCCTTCTCACCTGCGAGTACCCGCCCGAGGAGCAGCTGCTCGTCGTCCGCAACATCTGGTGGAAGTCCGACTCCATCATCGTCCGGATCCACACCGACCAAGGGGTCGTCGGCCTCGGCGGCGCCAGCCGCTACAGCGGGGGCGGGTGCTGCCTGCCGGTAAAGCAATACCTCGAGGTGGTGGTCGGCCCCAGCCTGATCGGGAAGAACCCCTTCGACCTCGACCGCCTCGCCTGGGGCGGCGCCACCAGCATCGGCCGCTGCGCCTGGGCCGGAGCCGAAGCCGCCCTCTTCGACCTCATCGGCAAGCTCACCGGCCGGCCGGTGTACGACCTTCTCGCCGTCGACGCCGAGCCGAATACGCGCCTGCGCGTGTACGCCAGCGCCGGCGTCAAGTACGCCTGGTACGACCGCCCCGAGCAGCTGGTCGAGGAGGCCGCGGCGATGAAGGAGCAGGGGTTCACCGCCTACAAGTTCCGCCCCGGCACCGAGTGGGAGTTCAGCGGCATGACGGTCGACAAGTTCATCCCCTGGCTCGAGCGCGTGCGCGGCGCGGTCGGGGACGGCTTCGACCTCGCCCTCGAGCTGCGCCCCTGGTCGCTGGAGGAGGCCCTGCAGCTCGCACCCGTCCTCGAAGAGCTGCGCTTCACCTGGTTCGAGGAGCCGATGAGCCGCCAGGGGGAGGACGCCTTCGACCGCTACCTCCAGCTGCAGGAGGCGCTGCCGACCGTGATGATCTCGGGGGGCGAGTCCTGCTGGAACAGCCACGAGCTCAAGGAGTGGGTCGACCGCGGCGCCATCGAGATGCCGCAGCCCGACGCCGGCCGCATCGGCCTGATGGAAGCCTGGAGGGTGGTGCGCATGGCGGCCTCGCACGGCAGGCCGTTCTGCCCCCACAACTGGGGGGACGGCAGCTGCACCCTCGCCAACGCCGCCCTCGTGGCCGCCAGCCCGAACGCGCTGATGCTGGAGCAGTTCGAGACCTGGGACCCGCTGCGCACCGAGATCTTCACCGATCCGCTGGTGGTGGTGGACGGCTACATGGACCTGCCGGACCGGCCCGGGTTCGGCATGGAGCTGGCCCCCGATCTCGAGAAGCGGTTTCCCTACAAGCCGGGGGGGTACAGCGCCCGCCCGAATCCGGTGATCTGCGGATAGGCGGGCCGTGAAGCTCGTAACAGCGGCATCCACCACCCCCCGCGTCCTCGTCCTCGGCGGCATCCACATGGGGCTGATCACCCGTGCCGGGACCCTGCCGGCCCCCGGCCAGACCCTGCGCGGCGAGTGCTTCTACAGCTCCCCGGGCGGCAAGGGGGCGACCCAGGCGGTGGCCGCCTCCCGCCAGGGTGCGCGCGTCAAAATGGTGGGGCGCGTCGGCGACGACCTCTTCGGCCCCGCCCTCCTCGAATCCCTGCGCTCGCACGGGGTCGACACTGCGGACGTCGCAGTCGATCCGGAAGCGGCGTCCGGAGTCGGCGTCATCCTCGTCGACGGCAGCGGCCAGAACCGCGTCCTGGCGACCTACGGGGCCAACCTGCGCTGCGGCGGCGAGCAGCTGCGGGCGGTCGAAGCCGCCCTGCCGGACACCGACGTCCTGCTGTTGCAGATGGAGATCCCTCTCGAGGTGTCCCTGCGGGCGGCGCGGGCCGCCAGGGACCGGAACGTCCGCGTCATCCTCGACCCGGCCCCGGCTGCCGACATCCCGGAGGAAGCTTTTGCGGCGTTCGATATTGTCGCGCCGAACCAGACGGAAGCGGAGTTTTTGGTCGGCGTCGCCGTCGACAGTGTGGAGTCCGCCGCTCGAGCCGCCGGCCTGCTTCTCCAACGGGGGGCACCTGCCGCGGTGATAAAGATGGCGGAGCTGGGGGCTTACTACAGAAGCGGCGATGAGGAGGGGTTCGTCCCTCCCTTTGCCGTCGAAGCCGTCGACACTACCTCGGCGGGAGACGCCTTCCACGGCGCCCTCGCGGTCGCCCTCGCCGTCGCCCTCGCCGAGGGCAGGAACCTGCGCGACGCCGTCACCTTCGCCGCCGCGGCCGGGGCCCTGGCGGTCACTCGGCCCGGCGTGCAGGACTCGATGCCGCTGCGAGCCGAGGTCGAGGAGCTGCTGGCCCGGGGGTAGTCCCCTGCGGCCAGGTTCAGGATGCTTGCGCCGAGGTCGGGGGGGTCGAGGGCCTGCAGGCTGCCGGGAGGGGCGAACCCTTTACGGGCAACAAACCTCCAGGGGTTTGGAGGGGTCGGGTTATTCCTGCGAACCCTCCACTGCACGCCTGAAAGCTACCGTTGCTTCCTGCCGAAGGCGTCGGCAAACAGTGAGAAGTCAGCCAAGTCCACCTTCAGGTCCCGGTTGAGGTCGAATGGTTGACGGTCGGTTCCGAAGGCATCCGCGAAAAGGAAGAAGTCATCCAAATCTACGCGGCCGTCCAGGTTGAAATCTGCTCCCCCGTACCATGTCGTCGATGACTCCTGACCGCCTTGAACGGTGGCCACACCAAGCGACGCAGCCGTCCCGAAGTTGGCGACCACCGCCCGAATCACCCCTTCCTGTTGTTCTACGTAGCCCCACTGGATCAGAGCGTACTCGGGGGACTCGAGTTGCACGATTTCGCCCTCCGGGTTCGCGTCCGTGGTCACTGCGAGCTCCAGGTAGATCCGGTATCCATCGGCATTCGGAACCGATGGCCATACCACAACCACGAACCCGGGAACCCCGCCGTCCTCCGTCCAGACGGAATCCGGGGCCGCCGGCGCCGCTGCCCATCCGGCGCGAGCGACCGCCAAGCTCATCAGAAAAACTGAGATCATCAATTTATCGTTCATGTCCGGCCCTTTCTATACTGCCGGGGGAGGGTTCTGGCTTTATTGTAATTGTAACAGGCCGGTTCCCGCAAAATGCAAGTCAACTGAGAAAAAACCGGTCGCGCTTCTCGCATCCCATGGGAAATAGAAGCCCTCTTCTTAATGCAACCCTCCGGTTCGCGAATAGCTGCCCGCCCGGGGTCAGCCCGGTTTTTGGGGAACCCCGGCCCTACCCGCCGTACACCAGGCGGGGCAGCCACAGGGCGATGTTGGGAAAGGCCAGCACCAGGCCGAGACCGATCAGCTGCAGAGCGATGAAGGGCAAGACTCCGGCGAAGATGTCCTGCAGGCTGATCCCGGGAGGGGCCACCCCCTTGAGGTAGAAGGCGGCCGGGCCGAACGGCGGGGACAGGTAGGAGACCTGCATGTTCATGCAGAACAGCACCCCGAACCAGACCGGGTCGTACCCGAGGGCGGATACGATCGGCACGAAGATCGGCACCGTGAGCAGGAGGATGCCGACCCAGTCCATGAACAGGCCCATGACGACGAGGATGGCCATCATGACGGCGATGACGAACACCGGGGCCAGGTCGAGGCCGGTCACCGCCGAGCGGACGAAGTGCATCCCGCCGAGGAGGTTGTACACGCCGATCAGGGCGGTTGCCCCGAAGGTCAGCCACAGCAGCATGCCGCAGGTGTTCATCGTCTGCCGGATCGAGTCGCGCACGACCTTCCAGGACAGCTCCCTGCGCACCAGGGCGGCGACAACGGTGCCGACGACCCCCATGCCCGCGGCCTCGCTGACCGAGGCGATGCCTGCGTAGATGCTGCCCAGCACCCAGGCGGCGACGCTCAGCGGCAGGACGAGGTCCTTGAACAGGGCGAGCTTCTCCCGCACCGGCATGCTCCGCTCCTCCGGCGGCGCCGGCGGTCCGAGCTTCGGGTTGAGGTTGCAGCGCACCAGGATGTAGAACAGGTAGAGCCCGGCGAGGACGAAGGCGGGGGCGATAGTCGCCAGGAACAGGTCGCCGATGGGGACGTTGGCGGTCAGGCCGTAGATGATGAGCACCACGCTCGGCGGGATCATCGTGCCCAGCGAGCCCCCGGCGCATATGGTGCCGATGGCGATGTTCTTGTTGTACCCCAGGCGCAGCATCTGCGGCAGGGCGATCATCCCGAGGAGGACGATCTCCCCCCCGATGATGCCGGTCATCGCCGCCATGAGCATCGCCGCCAGCAGGGTCTGCACCGCGAGGCCGCCGCGCAGGCCGCCGGCCCACACGTGCATGGCGCGGTAGAGGTCGCGGGCGACGCCGGTGCGCTCCATCAGCGACGCCATCAGGATGAACATCGGCACGGCGACGAGGACGTACTCGCTCATGAAGCTGTAGATGCGGCTGGCGATGAGGCCGAGCACGCTCGGGCCGAACTTCAGCAGCCCGACGGTGACCGCGACCGTCCCGGTGACGAACGCCAGGGGCAGGCCCATGACCAGCAGCGCCGCCATCGCCAGGACGATGACGAGGGTCAGCAGGCCGATGTCCATCAGCCGGCCTCCCTGCCCCTCAGGGCGCGCGCCAGCTGCGCGAGACTCTGGAGGATCATCAGGCCCACCCCGGCGGCGAGAAGGGTCTTCAGGGTCACCGGGATCGGCAGGTCGGAGGCTGTGCCGGTGCGCTCCATGACCGCCAGCGCCTTGCCCGCCTGCACCGCGGCCCCGTACAGCAGGGCGGCGAGGAAGTACAGGGCGATCAGCAGATTGACCACCGTCAGCAGGCGGCGTCCCCGGGCCGGCAGCTTGTCGAATACCAGGCTGATGCGGATGTGGTCCTTCCGCTGCAGGGTGTAGGAGCCGGCGATGATGAAGGCGGCCGCGGTCAGGAAGATGCTGACCTCGTGCACCCAGGTGGTGGGGGCGTTGAAGAAGTAGCGCAGGATGACCTCGTAGAAGGTCAGCGCTACCGCGGCGAGGAATGCCAGGCTGGTCGCCTCGCCGATGCCGCGGACTGCCCGGTCCAGCCGGGGCTCGCTCACATCAGTCCCAGTTTGTCGAGATAGGCGAGGTGGGAATCGTAGATACGCTGCGCCATCTCGCTGCGAAGGGCGAAGTCCTTGAGCACCTCCGTGGCGATGACGCGGAAGCGGCGCCGCTCCTCCCTGTCCCAGGTCACCAGCTCGACCCCCTGCTCCCGGGCGGTCTGGGCCGCGGCGGCGTCGGCCTCGGCCATCTCCTGGATCATCTGGCGCGCGAAGTCCCGCACCGCGGCCTCGAGGATCGCCTGGATGTCGGGGGGCAGCTCGTTCCAGCGGTCCATGTTGACGGCCACGTCCCCCATCGGCAGGGAGTGGAACCCCGGGTAGATCTGGTAGGGGGCGATCTTGTGGTAGCCGAGGTCGACGTTCATCCCCAGGGTCCCCCAGTCGGTGGCGTCGATGACGCCGCGGTCGAGCGAGGTGTACACCTCGCTGCCCGGAATGTTGACCGGGGCGGCGCCGATGCGCTTGAAGATCTCCTGATTCAGCCCCTCGGGGATGCGCATCTTCACCCCCTTGAGGTCGTCGACCGAGCGCAGCGGCTTCTTCGACGGAATCGACTCCATGCCGTGCCAGACCGAGCCGATGTAGTACAGGTTGAAGCGGCCGTAGAGCTCGCGCGCCAGCTCCTTGCCGCCGCCGTACTCGAACCACATCTGCATCTGGTAGGCGTTCTCGTAGGCGCCGGGGAACTCCGACAGCATGGCGAAGCCGGCGTCCTTCCCCGCCGAGTACCCCGGGCCGCTCTGTTGGCCGTCGAGAATGCCGGAGCCGACCGCATCGAGGGTCTCGTTGTAGGCGACGAGGGTTCCCACCGGCACCGGGGTGATGGCCAGGCGGCCGCCCGTCAGGGCCGCGACGTTCTCGCAGAACTGCTCGAAGACGCCGTGGTTGATGGAGCCGGCCTGCCACAGGGACTGGATCGTCCAGCTGAACTGCTGGGCGCCGGCCCTGCCGGCGATCAGGATCAGCGCCGCGGCGGCGACGGCCCCGAGCAGGAGCCGGGCCCCCGGGGCGGGTTGGAGAGCTTTTTCCGCGTTGCCCCGGTCGGGGGGGAGAGCGGCTCTCTTTGTCATGGTCTTCACCTAAATATGCCTTTCGTCTTTCGTCGGTTTACGCTTTCATGAACTCGTAGATGTCGATCGGCTCCCCCCCGCGGCGCGCCGATTCCCAGCCGGCGAGCACCGGGGCCAGGGAGTAGAGGCCGTCGTGGTAGTCGTTGAGGAGACCGCTGTCGTCGCCGCTGCGCACCGCCTCGCAGAAGCGGCGGTCGAGCTCGAACCAGGGGTTGTACTCCTCTCCCTCGAAGACGCGCTCGCCGTTCATGTCGATGTGGCTGTAGTTGTGAACGCCGACGTAGCCGCCCTCGTAGTAGAGCAGGAAGTAGGGCTCGTCCGCGGGCTTGCCGGCGGAAGCGGCGACGAAGCTCATCGTCATCGTCGCCCCGTTCGACATCGAGAAGTTGAACGCCGCCGACGTCGGCACCGGATGGCGGCCGGGGTGGTTGAAGAAGCACTGCGCCCTGGCGACGTCGAGGCCGCTCATGTAGCGGCAGTAGTCGACGGCGTGCGGGCCCCAGTCGAACCAGGAGGTCCCCCCCTTGTCGAGCTGTCCGCTCCACCCGGCATCCTCCGACGGCGGCGCCGGCAGGCCGGAGACGTTCTGATAGCGGATGTGGACGACCTCCTTGCCTGCGAGCAGCCGCTTCGCCTCCATGAAGATCGGCCGGTAGCGCTCGCGGAAGCAGACGGTGCTGATCACCCCGGCCTCGCGCACCGCCTCGTCGATGCGGCGGGCGACCTCCATCGTCATCGCCTGCGGTTTCTCGCTGAACAGGTGAATCCCTTTCGAAGCCGCGGTGGCCTCGATGTCGGTGCGCGTGTACGCCGGCACAATCGACCACAGGGCGTCGAGCGGCTCCCTGTCGATCATCTCGTGCCCGTCGGTGTACACCGCGGGGATACCGAAGGCGGCCGCGGTCCGGCGCGCCTTCTCCCCGTCGACGTCGCAGATGGCGGCGACCTCGACTCCCTGTATGCGCATGAGGTTGGGCAGGTGCTGGTTGTTGGCGAAGTTGCCCGCCCCCAGCACCCCGGCCCTGATGGTGCGCGACTCGCTCATCTCTCCGTTGCTCTCCCTGTTATTCTCGCCGGTCTCGTCAGCACGAACCGGTCCTCGCTGGGGCGGTAGTACCCGGCGACGAACCGCCGTTCGGTGAAGCCCCACTTTTCGTACAGCGCCAGGGCCGCGTCGTTGCCCGGAGATACCGTGAGGAATACCGGCAGGCCCATGGCGTCGATCTCCTCGAGCAGCTGGTCGAACAGCCGGCTGCCGATCCCCCGCCCCCGCAAGCCGGCCTCGACGAACACCTTGTGCAGGCAGTAGGAGCCGCTCGTGCAGGGGAAGGCGACCACTGCCCCGACCACGCGGCCGCCGCTCTCGGCGCAGAAGACGACGGCGTGCTCGATCCAGATGCGCCAGGCGTGCTCGCCGTCGGGGATGAACTCGGCGTTCTCCCCCTGCTTCCAGGCCTCGCGGTCGAGGGCGGCGACGGTGAGGAAATCGGCTGGCTGGGCTCTTCGTATTTCCACTGACTGTCCTTGCGGGGGTTCAATTAAAGGCACCGCCGGGAAACGAGGAAGGGGGCGAGCCTTTGTCTTGGAGGCCGGGTCCTGCGACTTCCTTCCAGGACATGTAGAAAAGCGGCCGGCACAGGCGGGATGGGCCCGACCTGCACCGGCTTCTGCGACGCAGGTTCGGCGGCGATCTCGGGCAGGCCGTTTCCGGGGCAGTGCGCTCCGCCTGCCTGCTCTGCCTGGAGGAGCTAACCCCGTAGACGAAATCGCGATGCTGTGGGACGGCGAGGAGCGGACCGACTCCTTCGAGCCGCCCTTGGTCCCCGGAACTGGCAGCGCCGGGGAAGCCAGCACTTCGGGGTCGCCGAACTCGCCGGCCAGGGCCGGGCGCGGCAGGCACGGGTACCGCCGCATGGCGGGAGCGGGCTCGAACTACGCCGGGGGATGGGGCGCTTCGGGCCGGAAGGGGTCTTGTGGAAGTCAGGCGATCCCGCGGTCCGCCGGTATCACGCCACCCGCAGCCGCGTCCAGCGGATGCCGCACACCCCCTCCTCCTCGCACCAGTGGGTGGCCAGAAAGGTCTCCTCGTCGAGACGCACGGCCGTGGGAAAACCGAAGCGGATCAGGCCGATCTGCTCCTGGCTGCTGATCTCCTCGGTCAGCTCCAGGCGGGCGCGGCCGTCGTACATGGTCCCCTCGAACTCGACCTCCCAGCGGCCGGCCGCGGCGCGCACCAGGCACATCTGCACGCTCTGCTCTCCGAAGCGCCGGTTGTAGAGCACGAGGAAGCGGTCGCCCCCCAGCCAGACCGGGGTCATGGTCTGCCCCTGGATCTCCGTCGAATGCGGTCCGTCCCAGGTGCGGCCGCCGTCGTCGGAAAAGCTGTACCGGTTCTTGAGGTCGGTGTCCCTCTCGAAGTCCTGCACCCAGGCTACCGCCAGCAGGCGCCCCGGGTCGCACTCGATCACCTTCTGTTCGAGGTACCCGATCTTCCCCTCGGGGTCCTCGAACACGGTGTGCATCTCCGGCCAGGTGGCCCCCTGGTCGCGGGACTCGTGCAGGACCACCCGCTCGCCGTAGCGGCCCTCGTGGAAGGTAGCGGCCGGCGCCAGCCAGGCGCCGTCCCCGGCGACGACAATGGAGTTGGAGATCTCGTAGGGGCCGGGCATCCGGAAGGGGATAACCTGCAGCGCCGACCAGGTGCGACCGCCGTCGGTTGAACGGCAGAGCACCGGGTCGCAGGACAGGTCCCGGCTCCTATTGCCCGACTCCTCCTTCTGGTCCCGCTGGCCGTAGGCGAGGATGGTGCCGTCCGCGGTGCGGCTCAGGCGCAGGTGGTTGGTGGTCAGCGGGTTCTCGGTCGGCTCGAGCACCGCCCCCTGCCAGGACCAGGTGCGGCCGCCGTCGCTCGATCGCGAGCAGTGCGTGCCCCCGGACACGTGGGCTCCGCCGCCGACGCTGTAGCCGCAGACGAGGTCGCCGTCGTCCAGTCTCACCACCGTGGAAAAAGCGGAGTCGTTGCGGTCCACATGGCCGCTGTCGAGTACTTCGATGCCCGGCATCTTTCTGCCTCCGTTTCTACTTTGTTGCGTGCTGGTACGGTAGCGCGGCGCACATCATGCACATTCGGTTGATCATCCGCAACAGGCTGTCGGGCAGCTTGCCGTTGAGCGTGAACTCGCCGGTCCTGCTCCGTGGCGCTGGTTACCCCCCGGTTCCTACCGCTGACTCGGAGGCGAGGAGATAGACCCTGTACGCCGGCACAGGCGATCCGGGAACACCGACCTGTGCTCCTAGGCCCACCTCCGCGTGAGTGAGGTCGACTCCCGTCCGGCTCCTTGGTTCGTGCTCGCGCGGGGGCACCAAGGCTACTTACGACTCCCTCGGATCGCCGTTTCAATAGACAACGGCAACGCACTACAGGCGCTCGAAATCTCTTTCGCTGGTTGAAACCTCGACTGGTCAGTCAGAGCCCCGCGGGGCACGACTGGTCATTGCGGCCGTTCCACCCAACCTGATGACGGCCCGCCCCCCTTTGTATTTTCTTTACCTTCAATTATAAAATATTGACAAGGAAAGCTTGCCCGAAAACTTAGTACGGGAAGCGGTAAAACAGGTGTCATTTTTCCTTTGAGAGTGGTGTAAACTTTAAAAGGGTTCCCCTTAAAAAAGTAATCGGAGATTTCCTAAAACCAATGTTTCAGGTCCTTTCCTCTTTCATCCTGTTACTCAGTGTCGTGGCAGACGCCGATGTCTTCCTGTGCGCCGGCGCAGCCGGGCATGAGCCCGCCACAGCCGGGCTGACTGCCAGCGCCAAGCCCACGGCGGCGCAGAACACCGCAGGAACACGAAGAGCCGTGGCCATTTTCGCCAAGTTCAAAGGGGAGGCGCTCGAGGGGAGCCCGGTACCGGAGTGGGCGAGGGATATTTTCAACGCCGAAAAGCCGGGCAGTTTCAGTCACTTTTTCGACACGATGTCGTTTGGGGCCCTGCGAGTCAGAGGAGAGGTCGCCGCAAGGCGCTACGAGTCCGCCCACCGAGCCGGCCACTACCTCGGGTCGGCTGGAGAGCATGGCCGGTACGCCGACTTCGTTTCCGAAATCCTTCAGGATGCCGACCGGGACATCGACTTTTCCCTGTTCGACAATGACGGCCCGGATGGGGTGCCCAACTCCGGCGACGATGACGGTTTCGTCGATGTCGTTTTCATCATCCCGGATTCGGTGCCCGAGAATTTCATAATCCGCGGGAGCACCGGCGTCGGCCATCTCGGGCTCGAATCGGATTTTACCACCAAGGACGATGCATACGGTGGCACATCCATCCTCATTAAGCCCATGGCAAGGCACCATTCAAAAAGGCGCCTCTTACTCCGCTGCGATTGGAGCCCTGTGCCACGAATACGGTCACGTGCTTGGGCTGCCCGATTTGTACAACTGGCGGTTTCTGAAGAGTGACGAGCCGCTGGGCCCGGAGGAAGACTCGGCCGGTATAGGCGCCTGGGGGTTGATGGGGTGGGGCGCCCGGGGTTGGAACGGGAATGACGGCCCCACCAGCTTCAGCGCCTGGAGCCGCCTCCAGCTCGGGTGGGCAAACGTGTCGGAACCGCCTCGAGGAAACTCGGAGATGAAGTTCGAGGACGTCGGCATTGCGGGTGCCGTCTACAAGTTGCCACTCACCCGCGAGGAGTATTTCCTGCTGGAGTACCGCACCCGAGGAAGCACCTACTACGACAGGAATGTTCCGGGTGGGGGAATCCTTATCTGGCACGGGGGAAGAAAGCCGGGTGATCCCGAACTAGGCAGGGGGCGCAGGATTTTCGTCGACCTCGAATGCGCCGACGGGAGATGGCGGGATGCCGGCTATCCCCTGGGAGTGGAGGCTGACCCGGACAGCGGCGCCGACAACCTGGACTTCTGGGCCCAGGATGCCGCCTATGCCTCGGCTCATGCCGGCAATCTCGGCGACGCCACCGATGTCTTCGATGGCCCGACGTTCCGCGAGTTTTCCACGCTTTCGAATCCGGGTTCCTACAGCGAGGACGGCCGCCTGAGTGTGGACATTCGCGACGTTCGACTGGCGGCCGGCTCAGCTGTTGCAGAGGTGCTGACGGTTCCGCCCATTGTGGAAATCGACAACCTGAGGCTGACGGACGAAGACGGGGACGGCTTCATTGTCGCCGATGAACCGTCCGACCTCCGTTTCGATATCACGAATACAGGACAGCTCTCCGCCACCGGGCTCATCCTGAGACTGAGCACCGAGGACCCTCTGCTGCATCTTCCCCTGGAGGCCCTTGCCCTCGAGGATCTCAGCGTGGGCCAATCGCGACGGAGATTGAAGATTCCGTCGATTCGATTCTCGCCAGGCTTCGTCGGCGACCGCTCGGCGTCGATTGTAGTGAGCATTCCACTCGGATCAAGGGATGGTCGGACGACGGGAAATTCCCGTGACCGCCGTCTCTCCCAGACAGCGAATAGAGTCAGTGACCGTTGCGGAGCAAGCAGGCGACGGCGACGGCGCGGCTCGGGCAGGTGAAATCATACGTCTGTTGATCACCCTCCGAATGGACTCGGCAGAAAGCATACGACCTTTTCTAATCTCTCTCAGGCCTCTCGATCCGGATGTCGTACAGGTGAGTGCCTCGAGATTCTCCTCGAGAGCTACTGCCGAAGGCCAAGTCACGTTGGGTAACGGTCCCGAGTTCCTGCTCCTGCCCGGGGTGAAATCGCAGGAGTCACTGCAGTTCGAGCTGGAGATGGCCAGCGAACGGGGTAATTGGCTGGGCCCTGTTGAAGTTCCCGTCATGCCCGGAGGCGACCGCACTCCACCCCGGGTCGGGTTGCTGCAGGCGCGGCAGAACGGCCCCGCACTGAGGCTCTACCTGCCGGAGCATAAGCTTGCGGAGGCGAGCCCGATCGCTTCCGCATCTGTCGTTCTGTATTCTGCCGCCGACTCCCTCCGGGTCGCACAGGTTCCTCTGACTTTTTCGGATGGTCGTCTCGAAGGGAGATGGGAGAATTCCCTACCTGGCGCCTATCTAGCGCACGTACAGTCCGAAGACTCGGAAGGAAACAAGGGCCGCAGCCGAAATCAGTTGGTGCTCGTCCACGATCGCGATGCTGAAAACGACGGCTTGGCAAGTGTCTTCCTGAACAAAGGAAGACTGCATGACGTCGCATTCTCAATGGACGGCGGTACCGTGGCCGTGGGCTCCAGCACAGGTGTGTGGCTGTATGATGCAACCGCACTGAGGATTGCAGGTTTTCTCAGGGATGGACGCGAAGTCCGATCGGTGGCGCTCAGTCCGGACGGCCGCTACCTGGCAACCGGCGATGATGAGGGAATCGTGCGGATCTGGGACCTGATCAGCCGTCAGGTGGTTGAGAAATGGGAAAGCCACGACGGTGGCGTGTTTGTGCTGGCTTTCAGCCCCGATGGAAACAGTCTGGCCTCCGGCGGTTGGGACGAAGTCGGTGGGTTCGAAATGATCCGCGTTTGGCGGCTGGACGGAAAGCCACAGGTGGTGTTGCGTGCACGAAGCGATGTGAGATCGATCGCGTTCGATCTCTCGGGCCGCTGGATACTGACCGGTACCAGGCGCGGGGTGGACCTCTGGGATACAGCCTCCTGGGAGCGCGTCGGGTCAGTACGCAAACTCGCCTCGCCCGGATTCAACGCTGATGGGGAGATCCTGGTTGCCCGCGAGGGGAATGGCCCGATGAGACTGTGGCGCGTCCAGCAGCTTCACGAGATTGACGTTCTGGATGGGACCTATCTTGAAGATTCAGGCTCCGTTCCGTGGTATCGAGCAGTCTTCAGCCGCCGCGGCGGGTTATTGGCGGCCACCAGATGGAGTTCAAGCACCAGTGCTCTTTTTTGGGACGTTGAGCACGATCGCCGCTTGGCTGCATTGGAGGACCTGCAGTCCCCGCTTCTTTTTGCCAACGGCCCGGAGGACCGGGTTTTCCTCGCAGGATCATCCCTCTCCCGTTGGAGAGTGTGGGACCCCTTCCACGGCAGTGAGATCGGCTCTGTCGACGGATTCAATGACATGGGTGCCGCGGTAGTATCGCTCGTCTTCAGCGGCAATGGAAACGCGCTGACTGCCGGTCACGCAGATGGCCACCTCGAAGAGTGGGATGTGAGGGGTCGTTCCTCATACAGCAATGGAACATCGATTGAAGCCCTGAGAGGGTATTCATATGGCCGTCGAGTTGTAAGTTCCAGCCAAGATGGGCGCATTCTGGTACAGAGGGTTGACAAGGATCTACGTGTATGGGACATGGACCAGGGACAGGAGCTGATCGCCCTTCCACCGCATACCGATCGCAGGATGGTACTTTCCCTGAGTCCAAGCGGCCGCCTCCTCGCATCCGTGGCATTTGAGGAGCCGGAGGTCCGTATCTGGAACGTGACCGAGGACGAACGATTCGGGGTCGTCCCGACCGCTGGTTCCAACGTAACCGCACTGGCGTTCAGCCCCTCCGAGGAGGTCATCGCCCTGGCCGCGGACGGCACCATTCGGATCCGGGACCTCGGGAGCCAGCTGCAGACCCGGGTTCTCGAAGGTCACGAGCGGCCGGCATCGGTCCTCGCGTTCAACCACGACGGGAGTTATCTGGCCTCGGGGGCCGGCGATGGAGAAGTGCGGGTGTGGAACGTTGCCACCGGCAGGAACCCGGCGGTTCTGAGAGCGGGGCCCGGAGGAATTTCCGCCCTGGCCTTCAGTCCCGATGGGCGATGGATGGCAACGGGAAGCGACAGCGCGGTTGTGAAGCTGTGGGACACCCGGCAGTACATGCCTGCCGGAAGTTCACCGGGGCACACAACCGCGATAACCGCGTTTCGGTTCAGCCCGGACTCGGAACGCCTGGCTTCGGGTGCCAGGGACGGCAGCATCGTGCTGAGGTCGATATCGGAGATGACGGATCCTTCTACCGTCGTCTCCTCCGCAGGCACCGGGTGGCCTGCTCTGCCAGCGAAGCTGACGCTGCGACCTGCCTATCCGAACCCGTTCAACTCGACCGTGACCATTCCATACGGGATAGCAGCTGCAAGCCATGTCCGCTTGACAGTCTACAATCTCGCCGGACAGTCGGTCCGCAGTCTGGTCGACAGGGAAATGACTGCCGGACAATATGCGCTGCGATGGGACGGCCGCGACGACCGCGGGAGAACGCTCGCCAGCGGTGTATACGCGCTCCGGTTGCGCGATGGAAGGGATGTGGTAACCCGGAAAGTATTGCTGGTGAAGTGAGAACCTTCCGCCAGCGGGGAGGTGACGCCCGGCCAGCCTTGGCGACGCTGCATCCCGGTCCTGCTCCGTGGCGTTTATCACCCGGAACCTCAGGAGCCACGGTCGGGCGTAGCCGGCCGGTTCCCGCCTGCCGGAATCCCGGGAAAACCTGCAGGGCCTCGTCGACCCCAGGCACAGGCGTTGCAGCACGACCGGTTCGGCGTACCTTGTCGGCGACCCGCTCGCGAAGAAGCAAATCCTGAGCATACGGGAAGACGGTGGCATCCGCCGCTGCCAAGAAGGAACTCCCTGCTTCCGGGAATTAACGGCGGCTGCACGATTTGATGATTCTCTTCATGAACAGCGACTGAACCAATGACCGACGACGAGAAATACCTCTTCGACCTCACCGGATACCTCGTCCTCAGGGACGTGGTCGATCCCGACATCATCGCCCGCGCCAACCGCGCCATAGACCATCACTTCGACGAGCTCGAGGAGCACGAGCGGCGATTCGAGGGGGATTCGGAGGCGCTGACCAGCGGGGTCAGGCAGAAGTGGTGCGACGAGATGATCGCCTGGGAGAAACCCCACTGCGAGCCGTTCCGGGAGTTCATGGTCCAGCCCGCGGTCAAGCCCTACCTCAGCGGGCTGCTCGGCTCCGGTTACCGCATCTCCGGGCCGCCGCGTCTCATCGTCATGGACCCGGGATGCGCCGGCCATTACATGCACGGGGGCCGCCTCGACCGGCAGGTCTTCGAGTACACCTACTCGGCGAAGTTCGGCAACATCTACTGCGGCCTCCTGCTGGTCGAGTTTCCCCTCGCCGACGAGGGTCCGGGCGAAGGCGGCCTGGCGGTGGTTCCCGGCGGGCACAAGGCCAACTACCCGATCCCGCAGGGCCTGAGGGACTACGAGGCCTGCCAGGAGGAGATCGTCGACGTCGAGGTCCAGGCCGGCGATGCGGTGATCTTCGCCGAGATCACCATCCACGGCACCATGGTCTGGCGCGGCCGGCATCAGCGGCGCACCCTCCTGCACGGATACAACCCCGGGTACCAGGGGGGTGAGCTGTCCCGCCTCAAGGTGTCGTACCCCGACTACATCCAGGACATGACGGAAGAGCAGCGGAGCATGCTGCGCGCCCCGGTTTGATCCGGGGGACAGGACACAAGTGAACGACGACGAGAAATTCCTCTTCGACTTGAAGGGGTACCTCCTGCTCAGAGGGGTGCTTTCCCCGGAGGAGGTCGCGCGCTGCAACGAGGCCATCGACCGCCACGCCGGCACCTTCTTCGAGACCGACCGCAAGCTCGAGGGGGACTCCCGGGTCCTCGGGGGCACTGCCAAGCAGAAGTGGATGGAGGGGATGCTGGCCTGGGAGCGCCCCTGGTGCGAGCCGTTCCGCGAGCTGCTCGTGCACCCGCGCATCAGGCCCCTGCTGTCAGAGCTGCTCGGCAACCCCCGCCTCGACCACGGCCCCATGCTGATCGCCATGGACAAGGGGAATGGCGGCCACTATCTCCACGGCGGCGCGGTCGAGCGCCAGGACTTCTCGCAGACCTACGAGTTCAAGTACGACCGGATGTTCTGCGGCCTCACCGTGGTCGAGTTCCAACTCGCCGCCGAAGGCCCCGGCGACGGCGGTCTCGCCATCGTCCCCGGATCCCACAAGAGCCACTTCCCGACGCCGAAGAGCCTGGCGATGTACGAGCAGCACCGCGACTACGTGAAGGAGATCCACACCGAGCCGGGGGACGCCGTCATCTTCACCGAGGCGGTCACCCACGGCACCCTGGTCTGGCAGGGGGAGCACCAGCGGCGCTCGCTCATCTACAAGTACAACACCGGTACCCAGGCCCACGGACCTGGGTACCACCGCTCGGAGGTGCCGGATTTCGCCCTCGACATGAGCGACGAGCAGCGCGCCCTCTTCCGCCCCACCGGGCAGTAGCCGAAAATCACCCATGACCGACACCCGCATCACCGCCGACGTCCCGGTTTCCGAGCTGCCCTCCTGGGCGGTGTGGGAACGCCACCTGATCGACCTCCTCAACGACTCCGTCCACCCCTTTCTCGAGCACTTCACCCGGGACGACGGCGAGTTCGTCTGGCGGGACGAATGGGGCGGGGGCAGCTGCGACGACTACTACGAGCCGTTCTTCAGCTGGCCGGTGATCTACATGATGGGGGGCGCCGAGCACATGCTCTCCCTGGCCGAGGGCCATTGGGAGGCGATCACCCGGCAGCTCACCCGCCTCGGCGCCGTGCACGAGGAGTACGGGATCAGGGAGGACAACTTCCACCAGTCGGAAAGCGACATCTTCTTCTACAACCTCTGCCTCGCCAATCCGCTGGCAGACAAATGGAGCGAGCGCGCCCGCCGCTTCGCCGGCTTCTACCTCAACGAGGACCCCGAGGCGGTCAACTACGATCCGGCGCACCGCATCGTCATGTCCCCCCTGAACGGCAGCCGCGGCGCCTGGATCGCCCCGCCCGAATCGCGCCAGAACCGTGCGTACGCGCCTGTCGGCACCACCATGGAGCGCTACAGCCTCCCCTTCTTCGACCTGCCGGGCATAACGACGGTGAAGGACCTCGGCGACCCGCAGAAAGCCAGGGCCATGGGGCAGGCGATGTACGACCGCCACAGCCGCGGCGACGTCGCCTCGAACCTGTCGATCACGACCCTGGTGACCAACGCCTTCCTGGTCAGCGGCGAAGAGAAGTACCGCGACTGGGTGGTCGAGTACACCGGGGCCTGGATGCGCAGGGCTGATGAGAACGGCGGCCTGATCCCGGACAATGTCGGCCTCTCCGGAAAGGTGGGTGAGTACTGCAGCGGCAACTGGTACGGCGGCCTCTACGGCTGGACCTGGCCGCACGGCTTCGCCACCCTGATCGCCGCCATCTTCGACGCCGGCGCCAACGCCTTCCTGCTGACCCGCGACTCGAGCTACCTCGACCTGCCGCGCGGCCAGCTCGACCGCATGCTCGAGCTCGGGGAGCTGCGCCGGGAGGACGCCCGCGACACCCTGGGGCCGGGGCAGTCGAGCGGGGCCCCGTCCGGCGGCGGCGAAACATTCATGGTGCCCCTTCGCTACGGCGACGCCGGCTGGTTCGACTGGGCGCCGCCCTCCCCGGTCTGGCCGATCTCCCTGTGGAACCTGTCGATGGCCGAGGAGGACTGGAGCCGCATCGAAGAGATGCAGGCAAAAAGCGGCGGCGACTGGAACGGGGTGAGCGCCTTCCACGGCAAGACCGACGGCGGCCACGAGGCGCCCTGGGTGCGGTTCCTGGCCGGCGCCAACCCGGACTATCCCGAGCGTATCCTGCACGCCACCGAGCAGATCGCGCGCCGGCGGCTGGCGCTCGTGCGGGAAGACGAATCGGTCGGCACGCGGCACCACGTCCACCACTGGCAGTGGGCGAACCCGGTCTCCTCGGAGGCGCTGGTGCAGCTCACCCTCGGGGCGCCGCAGCAGGTATACAACGGCGGCCTTCTGCACGCGCGTCTGCGCTACTTTGACGCGCAGCAGCGGCGCCCGGGGTTGCCCCCCGGCGTTGCCGCCCTGGTGGAGGAGCTCGAGGCCGAGCGCACGGTGGTGCGCCTGGTGAACCTCGGCGGCACCGAAACGCGTGAGTTGATACTGCAGGCCGGCGCCTTCGGCGAGCACCGGTTCGGCACCGTGAAGAGCCGCGGCCGCACCAGCGTGTGGCCGGGACAGTTGGGCGGGTACGCCGGCACTTCCTCGCCGCCGGCGACGAAACTGGAAGAACGCCGCACCGAGGTGAACTCGACCCACTGCGCCGTCACCCTGCCTCCCGGGATGGAGATCACCCTCGACATGGCTACCGACCGCTACGCGGCTACCCCTGCTTATTCCAACGCGCCGTTCTGACCTGCAGCCATGACCGAATACGAGAAATACCTCTTCGACCTCAACGGCTACATCCTCGTCCCCGGCGCCCTGACCCCGGCGCAGGTCGCAGCGATGAACGGGGCGATCGACCACCACCGCGACCAGATCCACATCCGCACCCGCGAGCAGGCCCTCGACGGCAGCCTCGAGGAGCAGGGGGGGCGGGCTGCTGAAGGCCTGAAGGGGGACCACGGCCGCGGCGACTTCGGCAGCTTCCTGTTCTGGGAGGAGCCCTGGTGCCGGGTGTTCCGGGAAGTCGTCACCCTGCCGGGCATCCTGCGGGCGATAGTGGCGGTCATCGGTCCGCGCTTCCGCCTCGCCGGCACCGCCGGCATCAGCATGACGCGGGGCAGCGAGGGGTTCATCTTCCACGGCGGGGGAACCCCCGAGCACGACCACATGCGCGACGTGTTCTACCACCGCTTCGAGAACGGGCGCATGAACAACGGCCTGATGTCGGTGAGCTACTCCCTCAGCGACGTCGGCCCCGAGGACGGGGGATTCGCCTGCATCCCGGCAGCCACAAGGCCAACTACCTCTGCCCCCTGGAGGTGCCGCCGCCTCGAAATCGACCTCGGATGCATCCTGCATATCCCGATGCGGGCCGGGGACGCGGTGATCTTCACCGAGGCCCTCACCCACGGGACCCTGCCCTGGAAAGCGGACCACGAGCGGCGGCTGCTGCGCTACCTCTACTCCCCTTCGTCCCACCTTCACAGCTACAACCCCCAGTGGGAAGAGATCGAGCTGACGGCCCTTCAGCGCGCCATCGTCGGACCTCCGAGCCACCCGGGTGAGGACATCGAAGCGCTGCTGAACGAGGCCGCGGCCGGCGCCTGATCAGAACACCAGCAGCATCGACCCGGCGCCGGCCGCGGCGCCGATGGCGCTCAGCGGGGAAACCCGTTCCCGCCAGACGACGCGGGCAACCAGGACGTCCATTATCACGACGGCGCAGCCGGTGATCGGGAAGAACTGGGCGCTGGAGAAGCGCGCCAGGGTGGCGAGAAAGATCGCCAGCGCCAGGGCGTTGAAAGCGCCGATACCGGCCCCCACGCGCACCGCGTCCAGGTTCGGAGGTCTGCCCGCCAACCCCAAAGCCACCGCCCCGAGGATGCCGGCGCTGCCGGTGATGACCATCAGCACCTCGAGCTGATAGCCGTCGAGGCCGGCGTGATGCACCCAGCGCACGCAGGTGTGGCTCACCCCCTGGAGCAGGCAGACGGTTACCGCAAGGGCGGCCTGCGGCACCAGCCCCCGCAGACCAAGGCCTTTGGTGCCCGCGCTCATCAGCACCAGCGAGAGCATCGCCAGGACGACGCCGGCGAACTGCAACGCCGATACCTCCTCGTTCCACAGCAGCACGGAAACGGCGATCGGCACGACGATCGACAGGCGGAAGGCGGTGAGGATGATAGCGGCGTCGGAAACCTCTAGCGCCCAGGTCATCAGGAACATCGAGACGACGAAAGAAAACCCGGTTGCCCCCCCGACGAGGACCACCGGGGGCCCCAGCTCGATGCCGCCCCGCCACTGCAGGTACGCAGCCAGGACCGCGGCGGCTACGAGGTAATTTGCGGTCACCACCAGCGGTCCGAAGCAGCCGCGGCGCTGCGACCACTTGAACAGCTGGCCGAACAGGAAGGAGGTTACGACGGAGAGAATTAGCAGCAGGGTGGAGCTGATGGGGTCCTACGACGGCAGGTGGCGGAGAAAGAACTCCAGCCAGTTCAGGTACAGAATGCGATCGATATCGCCATCCGAGTAGCCGCGGCGCTCGAGAATCTCCTCGATCTTTCGCAGGTCGGCACTGGTCCTGAAATCCACGGGCATGTGGTCGTTGGTACCGGTGTCCGTGCCGATGGCGGCGTGCCGGGCGTTGCCCGCCAGCTGGCAGACGCGGTCGACATGGTCGGCTACCCTCTCCATCGGCAGATCCCCGGGCTGCGACTCGTAGACCACCCAGCCCGGCACCAGCATCCAGGCGTCGAAAGCCGAGCCGATGACGGCACCACGCTCGATCAGCAGCTTCAGCTGCTCGTCGGCAAACTGACGGTCCCCGGGAACCAGGGCGCGGCAGTTGGTGTGACTGGCGATCACCGGCCCGCCGAAGGAATCCAGGGCCTGGTAGAAGGCCTGGTCGGCGGTGTGGGTGAGATCGAGAACCATGCCGACGCTCTCGAACTCGCGCAGCAGCTCGAACCCTTTGCGGGTCAACGGCCCGTCGGCCCCTGTCCCCTGGGCGTAGCGACTCGGGCCGAAGTGAGCCAGGCTCACCGAGCGCACCCCGTCGGCGAACCAATCCGCCGCCTGCGCAGGCTCGATGATGGGATCTGCGCATTCCATCGATACGATGATGCCGACCGGCAGCTCATCGCGGGTTTCCGCCCGGCTCCAGCTCTGCCAGTGGGACCGCAACTCCGCCGCGGCGCCGATCAGGGATATCTCTCCCTGTCGCTGCAGGGCGCGGTAGTAGGCGAGCTGCCCCTGGGCCCAGGCGTAGGCCATGGACGGGGTGCCGAAATCCAGGTCGGTGCGCTTGTGGCCTTCCGGCGGCTGCACCTCCCGGTTGGCGCGGGCGGCGACGGTCGAAAGGCATGCTGCCACGCCACCGCGGCGCATTTCCGGCAGGCTGGCGTTGGCGAGGCCGCGGCCGAACCCGGACATGTGGGCCTCGCGCCTGTTGATCAGAGAGGTGGTCTCGGTGACGTCCCGGTTCCAGGCCAGGGCATAGAGGGCCAGATCGAGGTGGCCATCGAACAGCAGCTTCATGGGCGCCGGAAAATGGCGCATTCGGGCTTCCCGTCAAATCTCCGCCAGCGATACCTGAATCGCCGAGGTTGCCCGAAGGGGACGACGATCTGGCGGTTGGGAATTATCCCTTGACGGAAGGGGGATTTCCCCCTGTACCACTGGGCATCCGAGCTTCGCTCCGCATCCCGGTATTTTCCGTAACATGACGAAAACGAACGATCGGGATCGTTTCCCGACTGGAGCCGCGCCGGTCAGACGGGGAAGGCGTTGTTCTTCGGCGACATCGGCGCGCTCAACGGGCGGGATACCGAGATATTTCCAGGCCTCGTCACCCTTTCAGATGGTGTCTCAGCCGCGCATTGACGGTGTCGGCCTCGTCTTCGATCAGATGCGCCACGGCCACGCGGATTCGCGAGCCGTACTGGCGCGTCCAGATGCTCGGGTCCTCTCCCTTCAGCGCCGCGACGACTTCGCCTGCCGTCCTCCCCAGGGCCTGCTCGTCGAGAGTCACCATGACGCCGTTGCTGAGGCTGTTCTCCTCCACGTGCCGCGCCGCTTCGACATGGGGCACGCCGTCGAGAGCGTCGAGGATGCGATCCGCCCTGGCCCAGTGCTCGGCGATGCGGGCGCCGTGATCCATCGCCAACCACTCCCTTAGCGCCACGACCACCGCGACGATTTCCTGGCGATCGAGCTTCAAGGGGCGCCCCAGGGTTTCGTAATCGCTGGTCTCGAAGCCGATGAAGCTGTGCAGGTAGGCCGCTTCGAGCAGCTCGCGAGGCCCGCACAGGATGCCGGTGGAATTGGGCGCCCCTATGTACTTGGCGCCGAAACCGACGAGGCCGCCGCAGGAGGCGACATGCCACATGGTCTCGAGCGGGTAGACCTGGTACGCCGCGTCGACCGTGACCGGCAGCCCCCTGGGTGCGGCCACTGAGAAGACCCCTTCGAGGTCGAGAATCGAGTCGTCCTCGTCACCCGATGCGAAGAAATGGATCGCCGCGGTGTTGCCACTGACCGCGGCTTGCAGTTGGGCCGCCGAGGTTCCGGCGTCGTCCCCCGCGTCGACGAGCACCCCGCCGAAGATCGTCAGGCAGCGCTGGTAGTGGTAATGTTGCCGCGCCTGCAGCAGAAACTCGTTCGCAATCCCGGTAGTATCGGGCAGCTGCTCCATCCTCCCGGGATTCCCAACGGACATGCAGGCCGCCGACGACAGGGCGAGCGCGGCCCCGCAGCCGGGAGTCACCATCGCCGCCTCGCAGCCGAGCAGACCGGCAATCTCCTCTCCCGTGCTCAGCAGCAACCTCTCCATCTCGACGTAATGGCGATTGGCCGCGGCCATCGCCTCCTGCACTCGGGGGGAAAGGCGCGATCCGCCCAGAACGGTCTGGTAACCGGCGGCATTGATAACCGGGGTGGCCCCGAGGTCGCGGTAGAGTTGTGCCGGATTCATCCTGATCTCCTGCATGGGTAGTGTACTGTCCCTTGGAAATGGGTTGCCTGAATTGAGGCACGGGGAGGCCGGCTCGCAAGCCGCCGGGTGGGACCTTCCGGGGGGGATACGGCGGTCGATGGCAACACACCGCAAGACGGGGGGAACCGGCAAATGGTCTCGTGGCGAAACGTCGCCACGGGTTGGGAAACAGGTCAAACCGGCGCTTCGGCGACCTCCTGCCCCGCCTGTGGAGGTTCACCCGTTGAACATCGTTCAGGAAGGGATCTACACGAACCTCGGATTTGCCGACAGCAGGGAGCCGGTCCTCAGCGTCTGGACTGCCAAGTCTGGTGCACCATCGCATTTGGTGTCCCGCGAGCATCACTGAAAGGTTGCCCGCAAGGGCGCCGTTTCCGGCCTGATGGCGCCAACGGGATCAAGCTGAGCGAGGAGGCCGAAGGCCGCAAGCGCCCCCTGTTCTGGAGCATGCTCGCAATAATCCTGATCGGCCTCGTCGGATGCTCGGTTATGGTGCTGCATCGGCTTATTCCTACGGCGCGATCCGGCCGCTCTTTCTCGGCATGACCATAGGGCAGTTCGCCATGTACGGGCTGTTCTGGATCCTCGACCCGTCACGGGGACGGTGGGCAATCACCTGATGCAGTGACGGAGGGGGACCTACTCGAGTCCGATGGAGCCGTCCGCTTCGATGACAACTGGCCGGTCCCAGGTCTTCGGCGGGTGGTCCCCCGCGGCTTCCTCGTTGAACTCCAACCCGATACCGGGCGCTCCCGTCATTTCGATCCATCCGCCGGTCACTCTCGGCATGCCGGAGAACAGGTCCCGGTTCAGGGGAGAGCCGACGTCGGTGTGGGCGCAGGCGCACAGGGCCACCGGGCTTCCGGCGTGGTGAGGCGCCAGCACGACGTGGTAGAGCTCCGCCACCGCCGCGCGTTTCACGGTCTCGAGGATTCCGCCGCACGCCGTCGGCTCGAGCTGCAGAATGTCGACGGCCCGTTTCTCGATCACCGACTTGAACAGGTCGCGGTGCACCACCCGTTCGCCACCGGCGATCGGGATGGCGGTCTGCCCCTTGATCTGCACCAGGGAATCCGGGTTCTCGGTCAGGGCCGGCTCTTCGAGAAAGAACGGGTGGTACGGCTCGATTTCCCTGGCCAGGCGTATGGCCTCCGCGGGAGAAATGCTGCGGCCGTGGTAGTCGAGGCAGATCTCGACGTCGTCGCCGACTGTTTCCCGCACCCTGCGCACCCGGCCCACCATGGCGGCGAGCTCGCCGAGCGAGGATCGCTGCTGCGGGTGGTGCCACGTCGGCCGGGGGATCGTAGGCGTACTCTTCTACCTGAGGGCTGAACTTCAGGGCCGGCCATCCCGCCTCGACGACGGCCTGCACCTGTTCCAGGAAGGTGCCGTGGTTCCCCGAGGGCCAGCAGCCGCCGCTGGCGTACCCGCGCACGCGGTCGCGGCTCGGCCCCCCGAGCATCTTGTAAATCGGCAGACCGCAGTCCTTGCCGGCGATGTCCCAGAGCGCCTGCTCCACGGCGCTCAACGCGGCTAGCTCGGCAGTGCCGAGGGGATAGCGCAAGCCGCGATAGATCGCCTGCCAGTGGTGGAGGACCTTGGTCGGGTCCTCTCCGATCAGCCAGCGCTTGTACTTGGTCACGCACCCTTCTATCGGCTCGTCGAGGCTGTGGAAAGCTTCCCCCACCCCCTTTATCCCGCGGTCGGTGTGGATGGTCAGGATCACGTAGTTGGCCGTGTTCCCCAGGCCGAACTCGACATTGCCGCCCTTGTTTACGATGAACAGCTTTACGTCGGATATCTGCATCCTCAGCCTGGCACCCCGTTTCTGTTCTCCTTGCGCAACACATGTGAAGCGATGGCACGGCCGCTGACGGCCATGTCCGGACCGGCACGATCGATGGCAAAACCGAGCAGTCGAAACGCCTCCAGTTTTTCCTCGTCTTCGGTGCAAACCACGGCCTCGCTCACCGCGGCTCCCCGTTCGCTTCCCCAGCGGCAGGCGGCGTCGATGAGGTCCGGCCATCCTTCCTGGTAGAGTGCGTGGGCGAAACCGTCCACCCTGCAGACAGCCGGCTCCGCCATCCGTGCGCTGGCCAGACCTACCGTGCGGCCGCGGTCGCAGCTCAGCTCGAACCAGGTTCCCCCGGCGCGCAGCAGGGATTCGTACTTGGGGTACAGTCCCATGACCGAAGGCTGCACCTCGTAACGGTTCGAGTGGAGCGGAACGTTGGCGTCGAGGATCTTCCAGTCGTGTGGCGTGTGGATCAGCGGGATCATCGGCACTCGAGAGGCCGGCGATGCCGGCCGGATCTCCCCGGGTTGACCGCCGCGGAAGTAGTCGACGAGGAATGCCTCGGGCGATTGCGGCCGGTTCAGGGCGACCATGGAATTCGAACCGCACAACTTGCGCCAGCCCAGTCGGTGATAAACTCGCGCCGCATCCGGATTGCCGGTGCCGAGAAATAGCGCTTCCCCTCCACTCTGCCTGAAATCCTGCAGCACGCGCTTACAGGTCGCCGCGGCCATGCCCTGGCGACGGTGGCCGACAGCGGTCGCTACCTCTCCGAGACCTCCGATTGTGGGGTCTCCGCGCGGCACCGTCACATGCGAGGTAGCCGCGGTTCGGCCGTCTCGTGAAATGCAGTAAAACAGGTCGCGATTGAATCCCGTTTCTCCGCCCTTCAGGACCGTTTCGAGGAAGTCGTAGGAGGTCTCGAAAATACCCTCCCACAAGGCGACGAACTGCTCCTTCAGATTCGCCTCGAGAGGCGGCTCGATTCGTTCCATCCGGTGAGGGGAGTTTTTAGTGGGTGGCGATCCTGCCATCCGCTTCCGTTTTCTTGAAATACAGAAAGCGGCTAATGTAGGTTGTTGTTCTAATCCCAGAAAAACAGGACGGCGCCAATTGATCTATCGCACCCTCGGACGCACGGGCCTCGAGGTGCCGGTCATGGGGATGGGCACGGGTGGACACAATCAACTGGGGCAGAATGCCGGCGTGCCCGAAGCGGAGATCCACCGACTCCTGCAAAAGGTCGTCGACTTGGGGATCCACTATTTCGACACGTCCCCTGGCTACGGCGACAGCGAGCTCATTCTCGGACGAGCCCTGCGCCACCTGCCTCGCGACCGCATGGTGGTATCGAGCAAGGTGGCACTGGCTGACGATGACGGCGCCCCCTTCACCGCCGGGGAGATCGTCGCCTCGGTCGAGGCCAGCCTTCAGCGGCTCCAGTTCGAGTTCATCGACCTGCTGCTGGTGACCACGCGCCATCTCCAGGCTCTCGAGGTCGCGCTCGGAGAGCACCTGCCGGCTCTGGACAAGCTCCTTGAGCAGGGTAAGATCCGATTCATCGGCTCCAGCGAGGTGACCAGGTCAGACGACGATCACGAATGGCTGCGGGCGTTTCTGCCGACAGGATTGGCGGACGCCGCGATGGTCGGCCACAACATGCTGAATCAGTCGGCGGAACAGTGGGTATTGCCATACTGCATGGAGCAGGAGATCGGGACGATCAACGTGTTCGCCGTCCGCAACGTGTTTTCGGACCGCATTCGACTGCGGCAGGTCGTCGCCGAGCTCCGCGCGGACGGCCTGATTGCGGAGGATTCACCGAATCAGCCGTTCGATCACCTGCTGGCCGACGGCAACATTCAGTCTCTGCCCGAGGCCGCCTATCGCTACGCCGCGTTCACCGAAGGCGTCACCACGGTGATGTGCGGGAGCATTCGGCTGGAGCATATTCAGCGCAACATCACCAGCCTGAAGAAAGGTCCCCTGCCGGCCGACAAGGTCGCCTGGTTGCGCCGCAGCTTCGGCCACATCGTCAGGGCGATCGGGAACTGAACCGGACTGGGAAGCCCCGTACAGCCGTCTTGCGGTTTGGCTACCGCACTTTGCCGCGACCGAGGATCGGCCAGACCGTCTCGACGACCCCGTCGCGGACGCCGTAGAGGTTGTCGTGAAGGAACAGGGTGGCGTCGATGTACCCCAGCTGGAAATCGGCGGCGTCGCCAACCCGTACCTCGTAGTTGGGCTTGCGCAGCTTCATCACGAGGTGTTCGGCCGATGTCGTAATTTCCTCTACATCCTCGATCCCCACTGCCACAGGCTGCCCCGGCCATGCCGGCAGGGCCTTGAAACCAGCGTCGAAGATCATGCGTTCGGGTACGGGCCGGCTCGTAACCGTCGAGCGCACGTAGATGCAGATGTCGGTCTCCACGTGCCGTAGAGAGTAACGGGGGTCGTTGAAGATCGCCCCGCCGGCCTGAATTTCGGTGATCCCCTGGAGAAACGGAGTCACCTTGTAGGTCCCGCTGCCCCCGCCGCTTACGATTGGAACCGAAAGTCCCGCACTCCGACACAGTTCCGCCGAGTCGACCAGCAGTCCGACCGACCGCTCGATGGCCTCCCGCTTTTCGCGTCGCTCGAAAAGGCTGACCGCGTGACCTTCCCAAGCCATTAGTCCCTGGTAGTTGATTCCTGCTGTCTCCGCTGCCAGCCGCGAGAGATCCACCACCGCTTTGCCCGGGGCGACCCCGGCTCGCCCCATGCCCGTATCCACCTCGACCAGCACACCGACCTCGACCCCCTTGTCGATGGCGGCGTCACCGATGGCGGCGATATTGTCGGCGTTGTCCACGGCAACCTTGACGTCTGCCTGCCGGCACAGGTTCACGAGTCGAGCGACTTTGCGAGGTCCCACAACCTGATTTGCCACCAGAATGTCGCTGATTCCGGCGGCGGCCATTACCTCGGCTTCTCCCAGCTTGGCGCAGGTGACCCCGATTGCCCCCGCGGCTATCGCTCGGTGTGCGATGGCGGGCACCTTGATCCCCTTGGTGTGGGGCCGCCAGTTAACCCCGGCTTCGGAGAAAAACCGGGATAGTTCGGCGATATTTTTCTCCATCCCTTTGAGATCGACCCAAAGGAAAGGGGTATCCAGCTCGTTCTTGTGAAAACCAGTCTCTCCCAAATCCATCTTTAGAATCCTCACTCCTCGAAGGAGCCCTCCCTGTACATATATGCTGAATCGTCGAAAATGTAGCGCTGGTGAAACTCGGACCAACGCGCACCACCGGCGACCACTAGGCGGCCGTCGAGATCGCTGGCGGAACCCCAGGATTGCTCGGTAGGCAAGTCCGGGCCTGGAAGCCATTCGCCGTTTGCAGGGTCGAAGCGGAAGGTTCGCTTGATGCGAACGCCCCCCAGCACCCATATCTCACCGTTGTGGGCGGCCACCTGGGCCGCCTGCGGCATGTTCTGCAGACGGGGGAGCTCGCTCCAAGTGCCGGTCTGCACGTTGTAGGAGAATCCGGCTTCCTTGGAGATGCAATAAATGATGCCGTCAAGGGTTGCTCCGGCAAACTGGCGCATCGGCTTCGGAAGAGGAGCCTCCATTCGCCAGCTTTGCTCCTTAGGACCGATGCTTTCGACCGATGCCATGGGGGAGGATTTGTCGCTGGCTCCGCCGATCGCGTAGATCCTGCCGGCCGCTGTCACGACGACCGGCTCCATGCGCGCTTCGTTCATTTCCGGGCCTTGGCGCCAGGCCGCGGTTCGCGGATCGAATATCTGAACGGCAGCCGTCGGTACTCTCACGTCGTCGACATTGTCCGCGCCGCCGACGACCCAGACATCCTGTTCCAGCGTGACGATCCCGTTGTAGCACAGCTCAGCCTGCAGGCGCCCGGCAACCTCCCAAACTCCGGTCGCGTGGACGTACGCCCACAACTCGTCGAACCAGTGATGCTCAGCGGGGAACCCCCATCCACTGGTTACCCCTCCCGCCGTGTAGAGACGGCCACCGACCTCGACGGAGAAGATGTCGTGGTTGCCTCCCGGCATCGGACTCAGGGCCTTCCAGTGGCGTTGCCAAGCATTTTCATCCGCTTGCCTTCGATAAAGCTCGCTGCCCATGCTGAGCCACACGTTGCCCCGTGAATCAGTGTAGGCAGCCTGTACAGGGGCCTCCAGCAGTTCGCGTGTCAGATGGACGATCTCCGCCTTGCCGATGTCGTTGTTGTAGTCTATTTCGATCACTTCTCCAGAGGCGAAGCAGACCAAGGCCCTCCCGTTCGGAGAACGGGCAAGAGCCGAAACCTCTCCCGGCGGCAGGCTGAGCGTTCGCGGCAGCTCAAGCCAGCCTTCATCTGTGCTCGGGTCGATACGCCGCAGTCCATTCGCCCCGGCGATCCATACGAAGCCGACGGCGTCGGCAAGGATGATTTCCCACGACCCTCCTTCGGATGGGGTGACATCCTGCCAGCGGGCCGGTTCGTTGGCGGCGAGCACGGACACCCTTGTGTTGGGCTCGGCCGAGGAGGTCAGCGACCAGGAGTTCCCGAATAGATCGCGAGTCAACGGGACAACGAGGTCGCCCCCGCCCGCACTGGGGACAGGTCCAAAGGTTCCATCTGCGCGGCGCAGATTGGGGCAGCCCTCGACCCGGACCGCGCCATCCGCGGAACGAGCGATGCTACCCTTGCCGGTCGGCGCGGCTCCGAAGGCCGCAGTGACATCGATGGAGGAAACCCCCAGTCCGTCTGCGACGGTAGTCGCTTCCTCCTCAGACAGACGGAGAACGCACCTGTCTTCTTCTCCTGCAACGAGGAAAAGAAAGCCGTCCAGTGACGCAGCTGCCGAAGTCACTGCCCCCTCATAGACCATACGGACACCATTCTCCTGAATCAGGGCCAAGCCTGCCCGGGGTCCGTCGAGAACGAGGAAAATTCGGCCTTCGGCGTCTTCAACAAGCTGCCTTGCGGGTCCGGGGAGTGTGGCGACCTGCGTCATCGATGTATCGACCTCCCCCGCCCATACTCCTACGCTGAGAAAAACGAGGATCGCAAGCGTGTTGGGCAATCTCATTCCATGCTTCCTCCACAATAACGGATCCTAACTTCGAGAATGAACATCTACTGTCAACGCGTTGTTTTTCTACCTGCCTTGACAGGCGCAAAAACTCGATCAATGCTTGGTGCCCTAACCTCAACAGACGGAGAATCTCGTGATTGTAGGATCGGCACCATACCAATACGAACGGGTCGAAGGCTGGGGGCGTGGGCAAGCCGGGCGTGCCATGGGTGTAAATTCGGGAATTGCGGTTGATTCAGCGGACCGCGTCTACGTCGTCGACCGGGAACCAGAACCCGCCATTGTGGTGTTCGATCGCGAGGGTCGCTTCTTGACCTCCTGGGGTGAGGACCTGTTTCCCTTGCCGCACGAAATCTGGATCTCGCCCGACGATCGCCTCTTCATCACGGATTGCCGCGATCACAGCGTGCGTATCTGCACAACCGAGGGCAAGGTGCTTCAGACCCTGGGAAACCCTGGCAATATCGGCGCACCGGGCGAGCCGTTCAACATGCCAACCAGGGCGGTCCAAGCTCCCTCCGAGGACATTTTCGTCAGCGATGGCTACGGCCAGCAGTTCGTACACTGCTTTTCATCTGACGGCACCTGGAAACACTCCTGGGGTGGAAAGGGGTCTCAGCCGGGCCAATTTACGTTGCCGCATAATATCTTCATCACCCCCGACGAGAGAGTGGCCGTTGCCGACCGCGAACCGAACAACCGCCTCCAGTTCTTCGACTTCGACGGCGGCTTTCTGGAGCAGTGGCCAGGTCGCCTGTATCCTTGTGGGCTTTTCATCGATCCCGATGGGGCCGTGTTCGTGGCTGAAGGAGGCGGCGTGAGCATCTTCAGTCCGGGGGGGCGGCTTATGTCGCAGTTTGTCGTGACCGGGGGACCAGACGATCGACCTCACGGCGCTCATTCTTTGTGGGTGGACCGTCATGGCGATCTTTATGTCGGCGAAGTGGGTGTCGAAAACCTGGTCTTCAAATACACCCGCGTTTGATCTCGAACCCAGGCTCCAAGTATTCCGCTCATAACCTCCGATCATCTTCTCCAGCTCTATATGGACGGATTCTGCATTGTCGAGGGGAGTGTTCCGAAAAAATTGCGATGCAAGCATGCGCGATGAGGTTCTCCGGGCCGAAGCGGGTAACACAACCCCACGCCCCTTTTCCTTCGGAAAATGAATGTCACTGGGTCGGCAGGCAGTGTATCGCCTCCGACAGGGTGCTGTGACATTGGACGGCACCCAAAATCGTAATTCTGCCCCCTTCGTGGCGTTGCTTGTCCCGCTACGTGCCGTGGTGCCTGAATCACAATCCGTGACATGGAAAAAACCCGAGGACATTATGGTAGTGGAGACTGGGTGCCCGGAAGGCAAACCGAAAAAACCGGAACTTCAAGCCGCTCAACCCGACATTTGGGAGAGAGATAGAGGCTCTCAAGCCTCTCAACCAGATACACAAAAAAGAAGAAAGCCCGACGATCCGTAAAGAACCGCCGGGCTTTCCTCGTTTCAGCTTAGTTAACCTTTTAGTTAACCTACTGAGTGTATTGAGTCACATTTGCAATGCCACCAGGTTGGGTGAGGGCATAAACAATCAGGTTGACCCCGAACTGCAAACCACGTTCCCTCGCGTCGGCGTTCGGATCACCCCAGTACCAGCTGATATTGAGATCGCTGAAAACCACCGCGACACGACCCCGAAGCTCAAGCATTTCAAGGTCGAACACATTGCCACCCGGAGCCCCACCCATCGGTGGTCCGTCTTCGAAATCGAAGAAGCTGTAGTATAGATCGTGGTCCTTGGGGATTTTCTGCCATTTGCTGCCATCGCTTCCGAGGACGTCCGGATCCTTCATCAGCGCCTTGAACTGACGATCAAAAAGAGTCCCCTGAACGCCGGCATTCTTTTGGTCGAGACCGGTTTCCGGATCTGCCTGCCGAATTTCTTCCGCGAACAGAAACCCACCGTTCTTCAGGTACTCGCCGAGGTTCTCCTTCTCTGTGTTGGTGAACTGGAATACTGCGCTGTTGCCAGTCAGATAGATAAATGGCGCCTTCATCACGCCGGGATCACTGAGCCGCAGTGTCGTACCCTCGATACGTGCGTTCACACGCGAGTGGTCGCGAATATACCGCATCAACTCCTCTACAGCGGTGGGAAAGCGATCAATGCTTTTGTCGGCAAGATCGTAGTCGACCACCGTCATGTTGAAAAAGCCTTTGATATTGCGCTTGTTGTCCGGATCCTGGATGAGGATCGCCTGGAAACGACCGAAATCCAAGTCGCCGACGTTCAGCAATTCCTGCTTCAAGCTCATAGCTTCCTGCACGGGTGCCGCGGTCTGTGTCAACTCGATCATCTCGACTTGGTCGAAGGCGAGTTCTTCAGCTTTTGCCCCGCTGAAAGCCCCTAGCACTTGGGTTCCGGGCAACACCGCTCCAAGGAGGTCGCTTCCCACCGAACTGACATCGACGATTGCCGAAATATCTTCAGGGGCTTGCATTGCCTGGGAAAGCAGCATCTCCATCTGTACTTCCGATATCTCTGGCTGTTTGGCGAGATCGAAGTTTTTCTGCAGAATGGGAGGGGGAGCCTGGAAGTAAATCAGCTTTTCTTCTTCTTCAACCACTGTAAGCTGCATGTAGTAGGCAACACCCCAAGCTCCGGCGTGGACAATCACTGACAGAATAAGGGCGGCGTTTAGGCCCAGTCGGCGTCCAGTCGTAGCTTTCCATAGCGCCATCAGGAGCACGGCAAAAGCAGCTGCGCCTACAGCGTACGCGAACCATTTAGAGATGATGAGTAGCAGGTGAATCAGTACTGCAACCCCGAATATCGCGTATAGTTGCTTCTTTCGTTCGTCCAAGGTATTCAGTCCTCAGGTGTTTGGCGCGAAGAGTGCGTCATTCCCAGTCCGGTCTGTCGAGAACTCACTTTGTAAAAACTCACGCATCTACTGCGGTTGGAATGACTATTTCCCACGTCCTCTTTGCGGCTCCGTTGCGATCACTTGATCGACAATGCCTACCTGTCTGGCAATGTCCATGATCTGGACGATCTGGCCGTGTGTAGCGCGTTCGTCACCCTGAATGATTATCAAGGTCGTGTTATCCAATAGCGTCCTCTTGGCCTGTAGTTCCTCTTTGAGATTGGCAAACGTAACGCTCTTATGGTTGAGCTTCATATTGCCATCCTGATCGACCACAATAAAAAGGTTTTCCTTCTCGGGGGCCTGTGACTCCTCTGCCTCTGGCAACTTGATGTCCAGACCGGGGGTGATAGCGAACACCGCCGTTACCATGAAGAAGATGAGAAGCTGGAACACCACATCAATCATTGGTGTGAGGTCGGGTTTCTCGTCATTGCCACCACGTTTTTGGACGGCTGCCATCTCTCCTTGTCCCTCCCTACCTAAATCCTGATTAAAATTGCAAGAATGCCGCTCAGGCAGCTTGCGAGGATTGCCAACGACGAAGCAAAGCGTCGACGAAGCCGTGTCCGTAGGCTTCGAATTGGACGTACCTGCTCTCGGCACGTGTGCTGAAATAGGTATAAATCGCAATCGAGGGCACAGCGATTACAAGGCCGGTAACGGTGGTTATCAGCGCTTCAGAGATACCAGCCGCAACGATGGTCGGCTCACCGAGACCCTTCTCCGCGATACCCTCGAAGGCTCGGATCATTCCGTTCACCGTTCCGAGCAGTCCCAACAACACTACCGAGTTGGCGACGAACTGGATAACCGACAAGTAGCGCTCCAGATAGCCAAGGGCTGCGCGTTCGACGGTGCCGTTCATTTCTGCGCGCATTTCTTCCATCGTGCGCTGTTCTTTCGAAAGGTGCTCAAAGCGATCAATACCCCCCAAGAATACTTCACCTTCCAGCTTGCCCACCTCTGCACAGTACTCCCGCAACTGCTCGAAAGTGGTCCCCGAGTCAACACGGGTGTTTATGTCGTTGGTTGCTTCAGCCAACTCTTCTTCGCTACGCATCCGCGAATATGTCCACACACGCTCGAGGAAAAAACCCACGGCCATAATCGACCAAAGAGCCAGCGGATACATGAACGGTCCCCCGTCACGAAAGAAATCTAACATGTGCTACAATCCTCCCTGTTAGAGCTACAGCACTGAAAGCTTATATGACACGAGCTTCTTCCAGAGCCTGCAGCTGCTGCTTGGAAAAATCTATTTGCGGAGAAAACCTCGCTGCTTCGCTGTACTTTTCGACTACTTGTTTGAATACGTCGGCTGCTTTCCGATACTCTTCCTGTGCCATGTAGGCGGCCCCAATGTTGACGGCGGCGTTTACCGCCTGATCGCTGTCCGGATACTTTTCCAGAACCTGCTCAAAAATCTCGATCGCCTCGACGTACTGTTCCTTGTCGAACAACTTCTCGCCTTCGGCGTAAACGTTGTAGGCGTCGATTTCCGAGAGGTGACCGAGAAGGACGGTTGCCTTCCGACGCAGCTTCTTGTCTTCGGCTTTCTTGAGACGCTCATCAGGATATATCTCAAGGAACTTTTGGTAATTTTCGGTCGCCTTATCGTAGACCTTCTCACTGTAATAGAAATCCCCAAGCGTGAATTGACTTTTTGGACCGTAATAGCCGTCGGGGTGATTGTCTACGATCCGCTCAAATATTGGCAGGGCCTCTTCCTTTCGTCCCAGATGAATCAATGCCCATGCTTTGTTATACAAGGAATCATCCACGTACTCGGATTTCGAATATCTACTCAAAACGCGGTCGTATTTTCCCATAGCTTCGATAAAGATCTGGTTCTTTTCTTCCCGAAGCAGGCCTTGGGCTAGGTTGAAAATCGCTTCTCCCGATCGGAACAGCGCTTCAGGAGCAAAGTGGGACGACGGATAATTCTTGGCCAACTGATCGAATGCGGTGCCTGCTTCACGCCATTTGCCCATGCGGTAGCTCGCCCAAGCATCGTAGTAATGAGCATAGACGGCCTTTTCGTCATCCGGGTACGTTTGGTGATATTTCCGGAAAGCTTCCACCATGAACGGTAGGTATTGCACGTTGCCGCCTCCAGACAGGGAATTGTAGGCGACCCCGATCTGAAATTGAGCATTCTTCGCCCAGCCAATTTGAGGATAGTTATCGATGATGGTCTGGTATGTCGCGATCGCCTGTTCCAGATTTCCTGACCGGAAAAAGCTATTTGCCTGAACGAACAACGCATTGGAAATGCTTTCAACGTCGACAGCAAGATCAATGAGTTGCTGCGATGCCTGGATGCTGCGATCGTACTGTTCGAGTCTGAAGTAGGCGCTTGCCAAACGAATTAGCACACGCACCTTGTCTTCCTCGGATTCGAGCTTCGCGAGCATGCTTTCATAGGTGCGTATGGCGTCTTGAGGATCCTGCTTCTCTGCCATCGAGATTAGCTGTAGCTGGGCATTACGCGCGAGGGTCTCGTCTCCTGAATCGATAACCTTGTTTAATAGTTCAGTGGCCTCGTCGTCCTTGCCTTGAGCGGACAACGACAGCGCCATTGAGAATTCGACCTTTAAAAGCATAGGCTTCGGAAGGTCGGACTCAAGAAGCCACCCGTAGTCAGCGATCGCGCTGCTGTATCGATTGGCGTAGTGGTAGGCAAGACCACGGCCATAGTGTGCATCGCGAACCACCCCTGCTTCGGAGTATTCCTCAATTACTTTTGTGTATCGTGTGATTGCGTCAAAATAGTTCTTGTTATTCAGGTCCAACTGGGCGATCTGATAATGTGCCGTAGCTTCGAGATCGCGGTCTCCGCTAACTCCTGCCAACAACTCTTTAAGGAGCTCTTTCCCCTTCTCAGATCTGCCTTCCCCGATGTGTATATTTGCCGCCTCAATCAGGGATGCAACGTACACTTCGCGCGCTTTGCGCCCCACGCGCGCAAAGGCCGCGATAGCTTCCTCGAGTCTTCCCGTTTGCTTGTAGAGAATTCCCAGACCGTAATTTCCGTCTGCTGCGTGTTTAGTCTCACCGTAGTTTTCTGCAATCATCTCGTAAGCTTCGATGGCTTCCTCGAAGCGCTGTTGCTCGGTGTTGACCCGGCCAATCCGCAACAGACAAAGGGGTGCTTGGTCAGACCTCGGAAAACTCTCGACCACCTCAGTGTAAAGGCTCTGAGCCTCTTCGAAATCCCCCAACTTTTCCGACGACCAACCTGCACTGTAAAGAGCTTGGGCTCGCAACGAGGTTTCGCTGTCCGGATAGTTTTGCGTTACGAGCTGGTATTCGCTGCGAGCCTCGTCGTATCGGCCAGCGAAGTAACGCGCTTCTCCCTTCTGATACTGGGCATTGGGTGGATAAGGGGTATCCCCATATAGTGTGATCACCTGGTTATAGGTGTTCCACGCATCGTCGAAGCGCTCCCATTCCATATAATTGTCGCCAAGTCGCATCTGAACTTTCGCTTTGTAGAAGCGCTCCTCGGCCGTTTCCTGAGCAGATATCAACTCTTGGTAAGCTTCTTCGAATTGGCCTTGTTTTCGGTAAATTTCAGCGACGCGCAACGATGACGTTTCGAACAACTGCCGGTAATTTTCAAAATCAACATTCTTGCCTTCCCGGAAAGACCCTCGGAGCAATTCGTACATGCGGTCGTACAGATCGCGAACCTCGCGATAGGCCTTGATAGCTTCGTCCGGCCGATCCATCTCGTCGAAGGCCTGGGCTTTCAAATAGGTCGCTGAGGCGATGACAGGACTTTCCGGATAACGATCGAGCACTGCCTGAGCCTCGTCCACCGCTCGCTGGTATTCGGCTTTCTCGTAGTAAGACGAGGCGATGCGGAACTGGGAGTCCGGGGCGTAGCGATCTTCGGGATACCTCTCGAGCATGCTAGCCAGAGTGGTTATGGCCTGATCATATGACTCCAGGTTGAACTCGCTCCAACCGGCGTAGAACAGCGACTCTCCGGCCAGTTTCGAGTCGGGAAACATCTCCGTATATCGCTTGTACTCGGCTGCCGCCTTACCAAACTCCTTTTGCATGAAGCGAGTCTCGGCAACGCGGAATTGGACGAGTTGTCTAAAGTCTTCGGGAACGCCGGTCTGTTCCGTCACTTGACGGAAGGCATCAACTGCCTTTTCGTGGGCTCCACTGCGCATGTGAGCGTTGCCAAGCTGATACCAAGCCGCGGCCATGATCGGCAACTCCAACTCATCGCCGAAACCTACTAGGACACTGTCGGTTCGAACTGCCCGACTGTTGAACTTGACAACCTTGCTGTACTCGATGATGGCGCCTTCGTACTCGCCGAGGGCATAAAGTGATTGGCCCGCGTCGAATTTGGTCTTCAGGCTCTGCGGAACGGGGAGGAAGAGGCTAGTCCCCACCCCAAGGCCCAGGACGATTAGTCCCAACCAAACCGTCATGACCAGAACTCCTTGCCAGTTTTTCTATGCACAGAAGGATGGATTACAATCTATAATTGAGAGTGAAGCGATGAGATCCGTTGGTTTCGGTCAGATCAAGTGGGATGTGGTAGCCGTAGTCAAACAGCATTTTGTTCCAGCGGTACCCCAGACCGGCATTGAGATCGCCGCTAACATCCTCTTCGAGGATCCTGCTTCCTCCAGCACGCAACATCAGCCCTTCGACCAGACGGGTCTCGCCACCAATCACAAGACTCCTCTCGGTTTCGCCACCGAGATCGCGCATCACCCACTGAACCGACACCATCGAGGTCTCCGCAACTGGGGCTGCAATACCGATGTGCACATCCATCGGCAACTTGCCGGCATCAGGCTCCAGCACGGCATCCTTGGAGCATTTTGTTCCGCATGCCGAGTTAGGTTGATTGAGATCCTTCAACAGCAGACCCAAATGCGCCCCGCGCAATGGCGACTTCCACAGCAGACCCACATCGACCCCCGGAGCACCGTGGCTTTTATTCGACAACGGGTCTGCAACACCGTTATCATCTGGAATCTCCCCGACGCTCCAGAACAGGTACTTTGCCGTTAGGCCCAGCGACAGGGTGCGGTTCAACCGGTAGGACATGGAAGCAAACGCCCCGTTCTCATTAAACAACTCCGAGCCGTTGCGCGCATAACCCAGCCCTAGAGCGAGCTTCTCCCCCAACGGCTGTACGAAGCTGGTAAGGTGCCGGCCCAGATCGTCCCCGTCGATGCCTCCTAACATCATCGACATGTTGGTGTAGGCTAACTGGCGGCTCTCGATCTGGCTCAGACCCGCCGGGTTGGCAAACACCGCGTCACCGTTGTCGGCCACCGCCACAAAAGCGTTGCCCAGCGATGCCGCGCGCGCGCCCGCGGCTAAATTCTGAATGTCTGTGATTGATGCATGCGCTGTGGTCGCCAAGACCGTTATGGCGCTGGCGATTGCGAATAGACGCCCTGCCTTCATGAGCTCGATCCTCCTTGTGGTATTTCTTGCTACTTGCTCGCAGTCTCGATTACGGGTTCGGCATCGCCATACCTGCGCCCGATGTCTCGCTCGAAACCGTAGTTGATATCAACCGCTTCGACCGGTTCATTTCGGTAG
The DNA here is from genome assembly GCA_965223905.1 of Candidatus Latescibacterota bacterium. Classification (GTDB taxonomy): domain Bacteria; phylum Latescibacterota; class UBA2968; order UBA8231; family UBA8231; genus CBDCXV01. The sequence continues at coordinate 361,552 of CBDCXV010000002.1, read as the reverse complement.
TCGAACCTTAGCACGCAATCGTGGACGATGACGTTTATCTCGCGGACATCGGGGTGAAGTGCAGGAAAGATTACGAACCCCTCATTCTCCTGTCCGCTGAAGATCCCTTCGTTCTTAAACATGGTGCGATTCAGCAAATCCATCCGCTCTTGGTAGCGGTTGTACTCGTTGCCCCGATACCCGATGGCATAGGCGCGGTAGTACGTGTCCATCTGCTGTTTCCCTAAGCTCCAGTACTCGCGGTTGTTCGATGCGACGAGTTGAATTCGGGCGGGATCAATCTTCACCTTCGGATAGGCGTAATTCTTGACGCTTAGGCGAAACACCGTAAATCGGGTGCGTTCCTGTTCGCCTTCCCAGAATTTGGTGTTTCCGTAGGTGTAGGGATTGGTGGATTTCGGTCCTGAATTGGAATGCGATGCAAACTGCCGATTGAGCTCCTCGTCGGTCATAGGACGAAGCCTGACCTCGAGGCGATCCTGCGTGAAGGTGATGCTGCCATCGTCAGCGACGCTCATCGCACTCTGCTGACCCTCGGCGGGGCGTAAGGGTGTGGCGTAGTGGTAGTATCCGCAACTCGCCAAAATCACCGACACTAGAGCAATTGCTGAGAAGAGAAGAGAGGGAATTTTGCGCGGTGTAGTCATTCCCAAATCCGGTTTCGCGAACATGATCGCACGGGCTCCTTGTTGAGATCCTGTTGGCTTGCCTCGCGCCGAAAACCACGGCGCCCGGGTCGTTCGAGATAGCAAATACGAAAGAACGCTCAGCCGATGCAACCCCGCCGTAAGATAGTTCATTTCATGGTCGGATGGAAGTTTTTAATTTGACCCCAGGACTTTTCCAAAATTGCGGTGCCTTCGACCGGCTCGGAAAGACCTGCCAACTTGAGATCGCTGAACCTCTCGGACAGCCGGAAAGCATTGTGCCCCCCGCTCAGAGACCACTTGGCTTCGTAGAGTTCCGAGTGGGTGTCGAAATCGTTGAACTCCGCGTTGAACCCGAGAACTTCTCCTTCGCGTAAGTCGTGTGCCACACTGAGGAAAGAAGCTCCCACGTCGATTCTGTCAAAAGGGGTCAGCGCCATTTCATAGGCCACGACACCGGGCATCGCCACCACCACTGCAGCCTTGGTGAATTCCCCATCCGGCTCTGAATACCACCCAGCAGCAGAGAAATTGACGAAAAAATCTCCGTTTGGAGGTGGTGGGCCAGAAAGAATGAAGTGGTTGGCCTCAGTGCCGTTCAGGCGCAGCTGCTCGTCCTCACTCAAGTCGGAAAAATCGGCAAACTGACCGCCTGAATGATTGGCGTCCACGAATATCTCCAGATCGTCGTCCTGGAATATCAAGGCGGGAGGAGTCCCCTCGGGACGGTCAATTTGATGGACGTCATCGGCGACTACTGCACTCACATACAATTGATTTGACGCATCATTCCAGCCTACACAGAGTGTTGTGCGGAAATCGGATAGGTCCGGCACAGCTCCGTTGACGAGATCTGTAAGCTGATCTGTTGACACGCAATAGTCGGAATCGACTATTTCCCAGTCCTCCAAGTCGCCATCTATCACAGGTTTGTGATGATCGGAAAATTGGAACGCCCGAATACTGACTCCGGGAGGTTGGTGAGCGATTGCTAGAACTGCGAAGATCGCGACCGTAAGAAAGACGCAAGACCTCATCGCCGGCCTACCCCACTCCGGCAGCAATTTGGAGACTATTTTTCCTCCTCCGCCCCGGAAACATCCTCGCGCTGGGTCTCTTCGCTTTCTTCGTGAAAGCGGATCAGCTTGACGTCATTTAACCCGATTCCAAAATCACCGGTACCGGAGCTTCCCGTGAAAGCCGAGCCCACCCGCTTCTCGTAAATGCGGTTGGTTTCCCCCGCCAGTCGCACGGTGCTGGCATCGACCGTTCCTTGGGTAGTGCGTCCCGAGCGAAAAGTTATCGTCACGGTGCGAGATTCAGTGCCGGCAGCCGCCTTCGAGAAATCGAGTCGGCTGATCCTTTCCATCTCCTTGGAGCGCAATTTCAACCCTTGGAAATACTCGAATCGGCGCTTTCCACGAAACCGGAGGTTGGAGACTTCGAAGCGCTCACCCGCCTCGTTGATGACCGTGGCCTTGAGTTTGATTTGCGGCTCGGCGACGTCGGGATGAAGGAACAGCACGTCGCTAACCTCCGACATCAGGATCAGGAAGGGTCCGAGTTCGGTGACCCCTCCAAAACGCTGCATCACGGAGCCCCCACCGAAGCTGTCCTGATGGGGGGAACTGCCGCTACCGCCCGAAAAAATGGTTGCGTTGATCACCTCACCGGTTCGCAGAGAAATAGCAACCTGCTGCTCTTCGTCGTTCTTGTCGCCTTGCATTGTCAGCCGATCCACATCCTGCATTTTGAGGATGCGGCGCTGGTTGCCTACGTAGATCTCTATGTCGTCGCCCCCCTGGTAGGTAAGCTTCGACACTTCGTGGCGGTTGCCGGCTCGATCCACGACGGTGGCGACGATGTCGGATTGTTGCGCTACGACTGAACATACAGCTGCACCCGTGAGTGTGATCAGTGCGTGAAGGGTCTTCATGGTTGTGCCTTTCACAAGGGGCCCTGATTCTCCTGGAGTATCGTCAGACCCGGGTGCACGCTACTCGATTCCGCCCTCCTCCTCGAGCTGCGGCGAGTCGGATTCGATCGTTATATGAGTGATTCCTCCGTAGGTGACCTCTACGGGCCGGAACTCGTCGAGGCCGCTCGGTGAATTTTCGATGCGCACCTTGTACGACCTGCCGGCCGGGACTATGAAATAACGAATCTCCGAAGAGGTCATTCCCTTGCCTAGCACGGTGCGCATGTTGTAGTCCATGATGAGGAAGGGAATCTGCCGCCCCAACTCCTCGCCCCCTGTGAACCTGACCGAGAAACGACCGACTTGAACGGGGACGTACCTCTCCTCGCCCAATCTGACTTCGACGTTCCGAATCTCCACATTGTCGTCGATGTCAGTATTGACGACGACGGTGTAGAGTCCCGGAGGAATATCGCACATCAACCGGAATTCCTGAGCGCCCATTTCGTAATAGGCCGGAGAACTCGCCGAAAGGCGGGGGGTATCGGAATACACCTCTTCATCGGTATCCTGATCGATAACGTAGAAATTCAACTCATTAATGCCGCCTGCATCCAGGATGAGTCTGCCCATCCCCTCCGGAATCGGTGCGGGACCACCGCCCCCTCCCGAAGTAGTCGCGCACCCGGATGCGAGCAGGCAAAAAACCAGCAGCTGTGAAGCTGTCGAATGCAGCAGTCTTGGTGTGGCCACGGGACCTTGCTCCTTCATTTTGGCATGGAATCTAGTGGACATTGAGAAACTTGACGAGGCGATGTAGCACTGTCAACGCAGATCTGTGCTCGACCACTTCAAAAGGGTCTCCAAGACGGCGATTTGTCGTCGCGGTCGGAGCTATCGGTTAGGTTGAACGGCATTTCCGGGTTTCCACATCGTGGAAGTCAAAGCCATGTGTGTGTTGACGAGGTAGGTCTCGTAATCGCCCTTCATGTTCCGAATAAGCAAGACCCTTTCCATCCGGAGACCACGCCAGCTCCTGCTCGTACTTCTCCTCAGCCACCGTGATGCGGGCCCGTACGCTGCCGTCTTGCCGGGCCAGCATCAGTTCCTGTCCTCCGACAGCGTTCCGAACAGAAAGTAAGTCGGTCTCCGGATGGAGACCAAGCGGGAAAGTAATCGGATTTCCTGTGATCAGTAAGGCGACGGAGGTCTGACCCATCCGGCCTGATGGTGACCTGTCTATGAAAGGCGAATCCAAATTTAGAACCTACTTAGTTGAACAGGTCCTTGACCTTCCCCCAAGTGGTGACGTCTACCTCTGTAGGGATCGGCAGGCTTGCGGAGAGTCGGTGAATAGCCGCCTCGAAATCGTCGCTCGCGACAGTTCTGGTTCCGCCGCCGTTCCGATTCAGCAGCAGGAGACTGCCGGGCTCCCCGGACCGGAACCAGTCTTCCGCGGCCTCCGCGGCTACCTGATCTTGCTGTAGGAAATCCCCGACCGACAATATCTGGAAGCCGAGCCGGTCCAGAGCCGGAGAGCCTATATCACGCGAATTCACCATTCCCAGAAGCTCGATCCCGTCGATCTCCGCGGTCGCTCGTTCCAGCACCAGAGCCCTCCGTAGCTGTTCCTCTGAGTCGGGATCAAACAAGAAGAGCAACTGGTAGGCGGCGACGTCCACACTTCCGACTCCAGCCCCAGGAGCGACTATTCCCATGGCGAGCGCAATTACTGCAGCCTTGTGGAAAAAGATGCGTCTCATTCGGCCCGAATCGAAAACGCAGGCTCGATCTCTCCCTGGCCCTCGAGGATGTTGACCTGTGACAGGTGTTCGTTGAGAACCTGTTCGACCTGGATCACCCCCACTCTTCTGGATACGGCGTAGCCGAGAACGGTGTCGGTCTCCGGATCGCGAAGCTCGCGCCCAAGATCCCAGACCCCGAACTTGTCCCCATTCCTGACCCCATCCGCAGATCCGACATTAATATACGCGCGGCTGGCATCGATATCTATAATTTTCGGCTCTGATACGCTCAGCTCGGGAGCAGGCCTAACCGTGGCTCCCACTCCCACACCCAGTTGGTGCAGGCACTCGCCGACAGACTGCCCTACGAGGGTCTTGTGAAACTCCGCAGAACCCCATTCCGCTTCCCCCAGGAAAAAATACTCCTTGTCTAGGGGAACATGCGCGGCAGGGTTGACGACGCCGGTGCGCTTGCTGTCGATCTGCCCTTCACACCGATACTCACCCGTGGGTTGACCGTCGATGGCATTGTAGAAAAAGATCTTTATCGCCGAAATGCCCTGGTAGCTCCGGTATCCACCCAAGGGAACCGTAGCGCGAAACCGCTTCATGCTGATGTCTTCGATTTCACCGAGGACTACGACGTCGGCCTCCAGCTGTCGTCCCAGATGTACGGCCCTGCCCGACTCGATCTTGCCGAGGCGCTCTTTTTTCCCGAGACGGACGAACCCGGAGTCCGGCGGAATGATGCGATAGGCCTTGTAACGCCCGAGGGTGTCGGCCAATCCACGGGCGAGCTGGCCGTATATGTCCCAAGGGCCCTTGTATTTGGAAACGTCGCGGAACGGCAGAATCAGGAGGACCTTCTTGAGCGCATCTATGCTGTCTTTCTCAGCGTCGGCGAGTTCCACCGTCTCCACGGCGGTTGCCGGCCGCGCGGGGGTCACTGTTTCGTCGGTCGCAGGTTGTGCTGCCACCTCTTCAGAAACCGTGCCCCAAATCGATGTGAGCTGAGAGCAACCTGTGCCCATGGCAATCAGCAAAGCCATTCCAGCAAGGGTGCGGGGAAGCTGTAGTTTCAGCTTCGAAATTACCATGAGAATCTGTTCCTCTAAGCCATTCCGTCGTCTCAGCGACTCGATCTCAATCGCGGAAGCACGTAGGGCCCTTTCGGGACGACGGCTACACGGACCTTTTTAGCGGAATCGCGGAGAGCTTCATCTATTCCCGCCTCTACCGAGGGAACTACGTCGACCATCGGCAAGGAGGCTCCGAAATCGCGGGCGATCTTCTGAGAATAAAGCTTCACCCTTGCCTTGGCGAGCACCTTGCACAACTCCTGCAACTGCCACTGGTCCTCGACGAAGAAATCACGCGACTCCAATTTGCCGGCGAACTCATCGAGCCCGGTTGTCCCCAACAACAGCTTGCTGAACTCCCGGCTTCCCAGCCCTTCGTCACAGCTGGCGGCGATAACGATGGTGCCGCCCTCGCGGAGGATCGGCAGCACCGCCGTCATTCCCTTGACCGCCTGGTAGAAGGTCAGGTCGAGGGGAAACCCGGCGCTAGTCGTGACCACGACGTCGACAGCCTCGTCAACGGTAGCCAAGGCAGCCTCTTCGACGAATGCCACGCCCTCGGCGTGGGCCTTCTCCAGATCGCCGGAGAAAATGCCGGTAATCTTCCGCTTTTCATTCATCGCCACGTTGAGAGTGAGGTCGACTCCGACAGTCCGGGCTACTTCCAAGGCCTGCTCGTGAAAAGGGTTGCCTTCGATGATCCCCTCGGCGGATCGGGGGTGCCCCATCAGCTCAGGTCCGTGCAGCACCTTCACCGTATCGACACCCATCAACCCGGGACAGATCGCCTTGCGTCCACCCGAGTATCCGGCCATCAGGTGGGGTTCGATCAACGAGGTGGCGATCTTCAGATCGGCTTCGAGGTAGAGGCGGTCCACCCAGATCGGAGCCCCTGCCGAGGTATCTCCGAGGTAGGCCAGGCTGCGGCGATCCCTGGCCCGGTGGTTCTCGATGCGGTATTTCTGCACGATCTCGGAGCCGACGAGCTCGACCAGTTCCTCCCCCTCGTTGGGGCGGTGCAGGCCGGTGGCGATCAGGATGGTAATGGCATCGCGCGCTATACCGGCGTTTTCCAGAGTGTATAGGATGGGTGGAAGGATCACGGAGTTGGGAACCGGCCGGGTGATGTCGGAGATGACGACGCATGCGTCCTCCCGGCCGCGAGCCAGATCGATGAGTGGCGCCGTTCCGGAAGGAGCCCGCAGGGATTCGTAGAGCCGCTCTTCGATGGGATCCAAGCCGGGCATAGCCGCCATCGACAGGATCTCTGCGTCGTCCGGCACCTCCGCCTCGATTCCCTTGCGGCCGTAGTCGAGAGCGACTATCACGATCCGACCTCCTCAGCACCTGGCAGAAGCCTGGTTCTGAGATAGTCGGCCAGCACCGGGCCGTGGTGGGGATCGGCGAGTGCAAAATCAGCGAATGCTCGGTAGTAAGTGTTTGGACTTCCGATGTCGTACCGCCTCTCGTCCGGAAGCAGGCGCAAGCACTGAACTCCGTGCCCCTCGTCAATCAGAATCTGGATCGCATCCGTCAACCAGAGTTCCCCTCCATGGCCGGTCTCGATTTTTTCTATCGCCGCGAACACGCGGCGGTCGAAGATGTAGCGGGCCGCAACCGCGAGATGGCTGGGGGCCTGTTCGGGGCTCGGTTTTTCGACGATCTCGGAAATTTCGAAGCAGTCGCTGTCGCCGGTTACGAAGCTTGGCTTCACAATGCCGTAGCGCTCGACCTCTTCCGCCGGCACCTCCCAGACGGCGATAGTTGCCGCCACATCGTTTCCCAGGTGGGCAGCGATCATGCGCCCTACAACTCCCGGTTTGTGCGGAGAGCGGATGATCGTATCTCCGAATCCGACCAGGAAAGGCTCTTCGCCGACAAACCGGGCGCCAAGTCGGATCGCATCGGCGTTTCCCAGGGGCCGCCGCTGCCGGACGTAGAAGAACTCCACCCCTTCCTTTTCGTAATCGAGCTGTGCGACCGATTCCCCTTTTTCCTGAAGCAGACTGTCGAGTTCGGGATCATCGTCGAAATGGTCTTCTATCGACCGCTTTTTGCGGCCGGTGACGAACAGAAGCTTGTCGACTCCTTCCTCGACCAGCTCCTCGACCACGTGCTGCACGACCGGCTTGGTGCCAACGGGAAGCATCTCCTTCGGTTGGGATTTGGTTGCCGGCAGCAGCCGGGTACCCCTGCCGGCAACCGGCAGAACCGCTTTTGAAATAGTCACAATTTTCGCTGTGAGTCCACTGTCTCGGCTGCAATGCGCGCAGCCGTCATACTGACCTAACTTGCAGTAAATTATGGCATTTCTCTTGATGCATCAAGCGCGGAGGGCTGCCTGCCGAAGGCCGAGGCTTCCCTTGACCGACCCCCCGGGAGCGATGAAGTTGGGCGCTGTGAAACCCGCCGCGACCCTTCCGGTTTTCCCAGGAAAAGCGATAGAAATACACGGTCTGCAGCCGTTGCCACCGAATCGCATTGGCCACGCGCTGTTCGATTTCGACGGCACCTTGTCCCTGCTTCGCGGAGGCTGGCAGGAGGTGATGACGCACCAGTTCGTCACCGTGCTGGGCAGCGCCGAAACCGCCGAGACTCCGAAACAGCTCGAGTATCTTTGCCGAGAATTCATCACCAGGCTTACGGGAAAACAGACGATCTTCCAGATGCTGCGGCTGGAGGAAGAGATGCGAAAGCGGGGTGCAGACTGCGTACCCGCCGCAGAGTACAAACGACAGTACCTGACTTTGTTGAACAAACGTATCGCCGGGCGTCTGGAAAGCGTGCGCAGCCGGCACCGACCTCCGGAGGCGTACATGGTCCGCGGGTCCGGACGCCTGCTGGAGAGACTTCGGCGAGCCGGGATCGTCTGCCATCTCGCCAGCGGCACCGATCACGAGTACGTGGTCGAGGAGGCAGAGCTGCTGGGGCTGACTCCCTATTTCGGGAGCCGCATCCACGGGGCGCGGCAGGACTACCGATCGTTCTCCAAGAAAATCGTCATTGAAGACATACTCAGGTCGTACCAGCTTGACGGTTCGCAGCTGGCCGCCTTCGGGGATGGCTACGTCGAGCTGGAGAATGCGCGCGCGACAGGGGGTGTCGCCGTCGGGGTCGCGAGCCTGGAAACCGGTGGACAGGGATGGGATCTGTGGAAAAAGGAGCGTCTGCTTGGAGTGGGCGCACAGATTCTGGTCCCTGACTGGAGCGAGGCGGACCTCATCCTCGACCACCTGGGAGTCCCAGGCGCCAAGGATGATCCCCACGAGCAGGTCTCGGGCGTGGGGTCGCGATGACCGCAGGCGGTCTGCGACGATTGCTGCGCTCCTTCCACGAACTCACCGTCTCGGTGGTGGGCGATTTCTTTCTCGACGCTTACTACGACTGCCAACGCGACCTGGAAGAGACGTCGCTTGAGACGGGGAAACGCTGCTACCAGGTCGTCGACACCCGCCGGCAGGCGGGGGCGGCCGGAACGGTTGCGGCCAACCTCGCCGCCTTGGAAGTAGGTACCGTCGAGGCCGTGGGCTACTGTGGCGACGACGGCGAGGGGTACGAATTGCGGCGGGCGATGGGGGAACTCGGTCTGCGAACGGACGGATTCTTCACCGGCGACGATCGCTTCACACCGACGTACGCCAAGCCCTGCTACGTCGACTCAGGACGGGTCGTGGAGGAGCTCGAGCGCATCGACATCAAGAACCGGCGGCCCACACCGCGCCTCCTGCAGGAGCGGATCGTCGGTTTCATCCGGGAGAACGTCCCCCGCTGGGACGGCGTCATCATCGTCGACCAGGCGAACGAGCCAAACTGCGGAGTCGTAACAACGCGGGTTCGCCGGTTTCTCACCCGCCTCGCCCGGGAGCGCGAGGACACGATCTTCCTCGCCGACTCCCGCGAACGCATCGGGTTGTACCGGGACGTGATCGTCAAGCCCAACGAGCGCGAGGCCGCGGCGGCCCTCGAGGAAGCCCCGTCCGACAGGACGCGAATTCCCCTGGGAGATTCCAGGAAGCGGGCAGCGCAGCTGTCTCTGCACACGGGGCGCCCCGTTTTCCTGACACTGTCGGAAAGGGGGATGCTGGTGGCCGTCGGAGACCGTGTCGAACATCTGGCCGGTTTTCCTGCGGACGGACCGATCGATCCGGTTGGCGCGGGAGATTCGACCTCGGCCGCCATCGTCGCCTCGCTGAGCGCCGGAGCCGGCCTCTCCGAGGCTGCGTTCGTAGCCAATCTCGCCGGGTCCATTACGGTACAGCAGATCGGAACCACCGGAACGGCGAGCCCGGCGCAGATCGCCAGGCGTTTCCGGGAGGTGGACAGTGGCACATGAACGGGAGGACCTGACCCGAATCGAGGTCCAGCCTCTTGCTGTTCGCCGCAGCAAACAGGCCTTCGAGTCCCTTCGCGTCGATCCGCAGTCGCCGCCGCCGCCTGCCGGAGACCTGGCGGAAAAGATGGAGATCGTCGCCGAGCGCATCCGTGCGGCGCGCGCGTCGGGAGCCTCCGTGGTGCTTGCCTTTGGCGCACACCTCGTCAAAAATGGCCTTGGAGCGGTGGTCGAAGAGCTGATGGAGGCTGGCTGGGTCACCCATCTTGCGACCAACGGTGCGGGAGTCATCCACGACTGGGAGTACGCTTTCCACGGCCGCTCCGAAGAAGACGTGCGCTCCCATGTCGCCGAGGGCCGCTTCGGCTGTTGGGACGAGACCGGCCGCTTCACGCTCCTCGCCGTACTGACCGGTGCGCTGGCGGGTATGGGGTACGGGGAATCGATCGGGAGGTTCGTGCTGGACGGCGGTTGTGAAATCCCGCGCCGCGAGGACCTGTGGCATGCCGTCAGCGATGCGTGCGAGACTGGAAACCCCGCCCTGCTGCCGGCGCAGGCCGACCTGTTGCACTGCCTCGAACGCTTCGAGATACCGGAGGGGTTTCTCCGCGTCGAGCACCGCCACATGGAGAATTCACTGACAGCGGCAGCCTGCCGTCTCGGGGTACCGCTGACGGTGCATCCCGGGATCGGCTACGATATCGTCTACACCCATCCGATGGCCAACGGTGCGGCGTTTGGACGCGCGGCAGGCATCGACTTCGCGGTTTTCGTCCACGCCGTGAGACAGCTGCGAAAGGAAGGCGTTCTACTGTCGGTCGGTTCGGCGGTAATGGCCCCGCAGGTTTTCGAGAAAGCCGTGTCGATAGCCAACAATCTCCGGCGCCAGGAGGGGACCGGTCCCCTGACCCCCTTCATCGCCGTCAACGATCTGGCGGAGGTCGACTGGGACTGGTCGCGGGGAGAGCCGCCGAAGGACCATCCCGCGTATTACGTCCGGTTCTGCAAGAGCTTCAGCCGCATGGGTGGCGAGATGATCTACCTCGGCGGAGACAACCGCACTTTCCTGCAGAACATCCACAGTCTGCTGGTATAGCTAGGGATCGAGGGCGAAGCGCCTGACGACAACGCAATGGAACCAGAGAGGTGAATGGCAAGGCTGCTGCACCGCCCGCCGGGGCGCCTCGGCGATTGACCGGGTATAGCGGGACGGAACCAGTGTCCTGTCCCATCCATTTCTTGCAATTCCAGCGTTGCCCTTCCCTCGCCGTACACCCTCGGTACGACTTGCTCAGGCGCCTTGCGACCCGGGTGCCTCGACGGCCGAATTTCCAATCTTTCCGGGACAGGACTCCAGCTGTCGGGTTTGAAATGCGGCCCCACGGGCGCCTGCGGTCCGCGGTTACGTGTTAGGAATCACCGCCGGAAATCGGCCGCCGTGGCAGAGCGCCAAGGCGCGGATTGAAGTGAAATCGAACAGGTGAGGCGGTATGGATTGAGCAGGGATTTCCTCAGCTGCAGAGGTGGCCCGAATTCACCCCTGATTCTGTGGAAAAGGATTATGCCGAGGGTGGAGCCTGGGTGATCGTCCCGGCGTACAGCTCCTCCACGGCCTTGGGGACGACCTTCTTCAGCCCTCGAGTCAAGGTGCCGTCCTCCTCGGTGAGAGCCGCGGGAAGGACTACGACGTTGACCGGGCGCTCGTGTGCAGGCAGCCTTGCGAGATCGGATTCGTGCAGGAGCTGGCTCCGGATCCGCTCCGCGACTAGCGGGTGGCTGCGGATGGCCTCTTCCTCCCCGGAAACCCCCTCGATTTTGCCTGCTTCCTCGAGGTCGACGGTCACCACGACGACCGGCCCGTTGCGGGTCTGGTCGCCCGACACCAGAACGTGCTCCACGAGTGCCGCCCTGGAAAACACCCGCTCCAGCAACTCCGGATTGATGAACTCCCCGTTGGCGAGCTTGAACTGGCGTCCGACGCGGCCCTGAAAGGTCAGAAAGCCTTCGTCGTCCATGCTGAACAGGTCCCCGGTCCGGTACCATCTCTTGCCATCTTTTTCCACCAGAACCTCGGCGGTGCGCTCAGGGTCCTTGAGGTACTCCTTCATGACGTTCGCCCCCGAAACCCACAGCTCACCGGCTCCGGGGCCCGGCCGGTAGGTGCCGGACGCCGGATCGCCGGAGGCGAGCACCTCGCCCTGTTCGTCTACCAGCCTGACCTCGAACAGCGGCCTGCCGACAGTTCCCGTCTTGCGGCCTCGGAGGTGGTTGGTCGCTATCAACGGTGCGCATTCGGTGGTTCCGTATCCCTCCAACGTGCGAATGCCCAGAACATCCTGAAAAAAATCGAGCGCTTCCGGGTCGGCCTTGGCGGAACCCACGACCAGCAGCTCGAGGTTGCCTCCAACCCGCCTCGACAGCTGCTCTTTGATCTTGGCGACGATGCTTCCGCCGAGGGTGGCGTTGACCAGCCGGTCGCCGAGGCTGCCCTCCCCTCGAGCAAGCCGCTGCCGGGCGCTCACCGCCCGCTCCACGAGACGGCCCTTTATTCCTCCCGCGTCAATCTCCTTGCGCACGTTCCCGTAGACCTTGTCGAGGACCAGCGGAACGGTCAGAAACCCCTCCGGCTGCGACAGGCGAATGTCCGTGAGAACCCGGTCCGGGGAACGGGCGAGGTCGAGGGCCCATCCCTTTGCCAGGGGATAGTAGATGTTGAGGATCCCCATCGAGTGGTAGTCGGGCGCCGACTTGAAGAAACGGAAGGTGTCGCTCTCGGCGATGACGTCCCACACCTGGCGGATGTTGGCGACGATGTTGGCGTGCGTCTGGACCACCCCCTTCGGCAGGCCTGACGAACCGGACGTATAGAGGATCTTCGTCTCGTCGAAAGGCGACACCGCAACTTCCGGCGGCGCCGCTTCGCAGCTGACGATCTGCTCCCACGTAATGGCATCTTCTCGGCTGCCGTCGGTCACAATCAGTTTCGGCGGCTGTTCCAGGGCATCGGCAACCGCCGTTACCTGGCCCAGCGATTTCCCATCGACGACGAGAAAGGAGATACCGGAGTGGTTGATGTTGTGAGTCAGGATCTCCTCCGAAAGCTTGTTGCACAACGGCACGGTGCAGGCGGCGAGCAGGTCACAGGCGAGGAACACCAGCAGCGGCTCGAACCCGCCGTCGGTGAGAATGCCGACGCGGTCTCCCTTGCCGACACCAAGGTCGGCAAGTCCGGCCGCCGCGGCGTTCCGCATGCTGCCGAGTTCGGTATAGGTGATCGGTTCATAGGATGGTTCCTGGCCTGGAGCCTGCTTGAGAACGCGGACAGCAGTCCGCGCGCCGTAGCGATCAATGCTCTGGTCGAGCATGGTCTTGAGATTTTCAGCGTTCATTTCGGTTTTCCATGGTTGGCCGTAGTTTGCGGACAGATTTCGCGGTACGTCGCAACGAAGTGAGACGGTGCCGTATGGAGGTATCCGGCAAGCTCATTGGGGGGCAGCAGTCGTTGCTTGCGAGTGCCGTGGTCGCCTTCGCGGTCCCGCTGAACCCTGCAATAATCCTGTACAACTCCGGGGATCGCAAGCGGGCGCGCTGCTACCATGTCGAGTTGCATCGGGGGTTTGACTTGGTCCTGGCGATCCCTCAGTATGTGCTCAGTCCCTATACAATTATATATATATAATTGTATCCGAAGCATGAAAAATAGGATTGCGCTTGGCCCTTGCCGGCTCTCCCCATGTCCAAAAACGCGATATCTCCCAATCACATGTACTTCCCCGGCAGCTGCGGCTGTCACTGGCGGAAGGGGTGTCCTTGAAGAGGCCTGCATGATAGGCGCTTTGACCGCGATGGCAGGGATGTGCCTCCGACCAGGCGCGCGGCCAGCATGGGTTCCCCCTTTCCGGACGGCCCTCCTCTTTCTATGCCCGGCATTGCTCGGCCCGGCTGCAGGCGGCGCGCAGATGACCGATCCCGCATCCGGTGGCTCGGAATCCCGCTACAGCTCCGGTCCGCAGTACAGCGCCAGCATGGGCAGCGTAACGGTGGGAGACCAGCAGCTCTATCGGCTCAGCCTGCGCCCTGATATTCCGCTGGGAAACTGGGGACTGGCTTTCGATATCGAGCTTTTCATAGACGAGAAGGGAAATTTCAGCGACAAAGGCTGGTCGTTCGGCAACAGCACCGAAACCCTGGACACCATTCTCCGCAAGATCTACTACGTGCGCTTCGGCAAGCCGAGGGATCCGCTGTTCTTCAAGGTGGGGGCCCTCGATCGCGTTACTCTTGGGTACGGTTTGATTGTAGACCGTTACCGAAACACGCTGCACTATCCGGGAATAAAGAAAACGGGGGTGCTGTTCCAGACCCGGACCTGGCCGGGGGGCGTGACGATCGAGGGGGTTATCAACAACCTTCAGGACTTCCAGCAGGGAGGTGCGCTAGTCGGCGCTCGCGCCGCGCGCGATGTAGTGGATAAACTCGAGGTCGGTCTCACCTTCGTAATCGACCTCGACCAGTACAGCGGCCTCCTCGACCGCGACGACGACGGCTACCCAGATGCCGTCGACGCCTTTCCAGCGGATGCTACGGCCGCCCTCGACAACGACGGCGACGGGGCCCCGGACCAGCTCGACATCGATGACGACAACGACGGCCTCCTCGACATCGACGAGGACAGCGACCTTCCCGGCGGCGCCATCCCGGTGCTTGAAGGCCTGGAACAGACCTATCCGGACAGCTTCATGGTCGACCGGGATGTCAGTCGCAAAAGGCCGTTCAACAAGGACAAGGTCGGACGTGACCGCTTTGCGATCGTCGGTTTCGACGCCGGCTATCCGATCGTCGAGGGCAGCCGTTTCGACGTGCTGCTTTACGGTCAGATCGCCGCTATTCTGGATGACGACGACGAGCTCAGCGACGCCGAGGCCGAGGAGCAGGGTGTCGTTGCCGGAAATCGAAAAGCCGAGGGGTTCGGCCTGATGGCGCCGGGGCTGTGGTTGCGAGCCGGCCCCATCGACGGCCGGCTCGAGTTCCGCTATTTCCGGGACGACTTCGATTCAGGCTATTTCGACAACCTGTACGAACTCGACCGGGCGCGCATCGACCTCGCCACCGGAAAAGCGACCCCGAAGGATTCCCAGTTGCGCCGCGGCGAATCGGTCTCGGGGGGGTTTGGCCGGTTGCAAACCGACATCTACGGTGTCCTCGACGCGTTTGCCGACTACCAGCACCTGATGGGCTCGGGACATCCCAAGCAGCAGCTTCACTTCTCCGCAAGGGTTTCACCCGAACTGCTGAGAAAAATTCCCAGAATCTCGCGCGCCGAGGTGTATTTCCAGAAAAACAACATCGGCGCCCACCTGGATCAGGAGGGCACTCCCGGCTCCAGCGATGGTTTCTTCGAACCGACGGAGGACACCTTCTACGGCTACCAGCTCGGAGCTCAGATGTCGGGCGGCGTTTCTGCCGTTATGGAGACGAGGTTCCTGTTCGAGCGCTCCGCCGACGGCACGCTCGAGCGCCGCAAGGTGTTGACCATAGAAACTGTCTTCAAATTCTGAACCTCGAACTCGCGGACCCGCCATGAAAATCACCGCCGTATCCGCTCTCGTTCTGCGCCTGCCCGAGGTGACCGACAAGCGCGAAGGGACTCAGGACACCTGCCTGATCCGTATCGACACCGACGCTGGCATTACCGGCTGGGGCGAGGTCGACTCCGCCCCGACAGTGGTCAAGGCCGTCGTCGAGGCGCCGCTGTCGCACCAGATCGCCAACGGCCTCGCCAACATCCTGGCAGGCGAGAATCCCCTTGCGATCGATGTGTGCATGGCCCGCATGTGGGAAGGGGCCAACTACTACGGCCGCAGCGGTGCCGGCTCCCATGCCATGGCAGGCGTCAATCAGGCACTCTGGGACATCACCGGTAAAGCGCTCGATCAACCAGTCTGCCGCCTGCTAGGCGGACCGCACGAAACGAAATTCCGCGCCTACTGCTCGATCCTGTTCGGCGACACTCCTGCCCAGACATACGAGCTGGCCCGCAGGTTCGCCGACCAGGGATTCACCGCGATCAAGTTCGGGTGGGGTCCGATGGGACAGAGCGAGGCCAACGACATCGAGCTGGTCCGGCAGGCACGCCGCGGCGCCGGCGACGAGGTCGACGTGCTGATCGACGCCGGCCAGGTCTGGGACTGGAAAACGGCGCTTAAACGGGCAGGGCAGTTCGAGGAGTTCCGTCCATTCTGGATTGAAGAGCCGTTGAACCCGGACGAGGTCGAGGGCTACCGGCTGCTCAGCGAAGCCAGCCCGATCGCGATCGCCGCTGGCGAGGCCGAATCCCGTCTCGACAGCTTCGAGCGCCTGCTGGTCGACGGCGGGGTCGACTGGATCCAGCCGGATCCAGGTCGATGCGGCATCTCGACCATGGTCGAGGTCGGCCGCCTGGCGGCACGCCACCATCGCCGCTTCGTCAACCACAGCTTCAAGAGCGGGATCACCATCGCCGCCTCCCTCCACGGCCTGGCCGCCGCCCCGGGCGGCGAGGTTTTCGAGTACTGCATGGCCGAGTCCCCTCTGCGGCATGAGCTCACGAAAGAGACCTTCCCTGTCGAAGACGGCTTCGTATCTCTGCCGGAAGGCCCCGGGCTCGGGGTAACCGTCGACGAACAGGTGCTCGAGACCTACCTGGTCCCCTGAGCGGACAGGGTTTTCCGGTAGTCCCACCCAATCCCCCATCGCGGAATTTAAAGCCGTTTTTCTGTATAAACAGCTCCATTTCCTTTTTCCACGTAGTCAATCAGGCCTGTTTTCTGCATAAATTAGCCTCTGAATTCAGGAGCCGTCTTGCGATAATGGGGTATTCCCCATATACTTGACCATTAAATCAGAGATAGCCGGAGAAACACGGAGAATTGAGATGAGAGGTGCGGATGTTGTCATGGAGGCAGTCGAAAGGGCGGGTGTCGAGTACATATTCGGCCACCCCGGCGGTGCGGCCATGCCGATTTTCGACGCCCTGTGGCATTCGACGGAGACGAAGTTCATCCTCACGCGCCACGAACAGGGGGCGACCCACATGGCCGACGGTTACGCCCGCGCCACCGGCAAGCCGGGAGTCGTCCTCGTAACGTCGGGTCCCGGCGCCACCAATACCATAACCGGGCTTCTGACCGCCCACATGGATTCGGTGCCGATGGTGGTCCTTACCGGGCAGACCCCGACCGAGATGCTCGGAAAGGACGCCTTCCAGGAAGCCGACGTGTTCGGCATCTCGATGCCGGTGGTCAAACACTCCTACCTCGTCAAGGACCCCAACGAAATACCGAGGGTGATGATGGAGGCTTTCCACATCGCCACGACCGGTCGCCTGGGCCCCGTCCTAGTCGACCTGCCGAAAGATGTTACGCAATCAGAAGGCTGTACCGCGCCGTGGCCCGAAAAGGTCCACCTGCCCGGATACCACAACGACCCCAAGCCGGCTGCAGAGCTGTTGATGGAGGCCGCCCGCCTGCTGCGCCGCAGCAAACGCCCGTTGCTTTACCTGGGCGGAGGGTGTATCAGCGCCGGCGCCCACCACGCCGCCCGAGCCTTCGCCGAAAAGACGCGCATGCCGGTAACCAACACTCTGCTGGGCAAAGGGAGCTTTCCCGAGACGCACCCGCTTTCGGTCGGCATGCTCGGAATGCACGGCACCGCCTACGCCAACAAGGCGGTGGTCGGCTGCGATCTCATCATGTCGGTGGGCGGGCGCTGGGACGATCGCATCACCGGCAAGCTGTCCGAGTTCTGTCCCGAGGCGAAAAAGATCCACGTCGACATCGACCCCGCGGAGCACGGCAAGGTCGTGATGCCGGACGTCTTCATCGAAGGAGACGCCCTCCAGGTGCTCGAAGAGCTTGTCAATCACGTGGAGCCTCTCGACACCGCGGACTGGCTCGCCCAGATCGACGAGTGGAAGCAGAAGTACCCCCTCAAGTACGGCCGCAAGGGGGGCCTCAAGATGCAGGCGGTGTTCGACCGGCTCTACCACCTCACCGATGGCAGGGCGGTCGTCACCACCGACGTCGGCCAGCACCAGATGTGGGCGGCGCAATTCTACAAAACCTCCTATCACCGCCAGTGGCTGTCCTCGGGGGGATCGGGGACCATGGGGTACGGCTTTCCCTCCGCCATCGGGGCCCAGCTGGGCCGTCCGGGCGAGCCGGTTATCGCCATTGTCGGCGACGGCGGCTTCCAGATGACGTTGTGCGAACTGGCGACCGCGGCGGTCAACGACATCCCGGTGAAAACGCTGGTCATGGACAACGCCTACCTCGGGATGGTGCGCCAATGGCAGAACCTGTTCTTCGAGAACCGCCTGTCCGGAGTCGATCTCGAGGGCAATCCCGACTTCGTCAAGCTCGCCGAGTCCTACGGCGTCAAAGGGCTGCAGCTGAAGCGCACCGCTGACATCGACAAGATCCTGACTCGCATGCTCGAGCACGACGGTCCCGTGGTCGTGCACGCACACTGCGAGAAAGAGGACAATGTCTGGCCGATGATACCGGCGGGAGCAGCGGTCAGCGATATGATGATCGAGCCCCCGAAGCGCAAGCTCGCGCCGCCGAAAGGGAGCACGTGATGGCTGCCGGCAACGGCAGGACCGGGACGGCCGCCAGCCTCGAAGCGGCTCCCTCGGCGATCAGCAGGACGACCATCGGCCTGATGGTCAACGACCGGCCCGGCGTGCTGATGCGCATCAGCCAGGTGTTCAGCAGGCGCGGTTTCAACATCGAATCGCTGGTCGTATCGCCGGCTCACATCCCCAGCTGCTCCCGCATGACGATCACCTGCAGCGGGCCCGGGGACGTGCTCAATCAAATCATCCTGCAGCTCGACAAGCTCGTCGACGTTATCCACGCCCGGGATCACACCGACGACGATGCGGTGACGCGGGAGCTGGCGCTTTTCAAGGTCTCCTGTTCGGTGGAAGAGCGCACCGAAGTCCTGCAGATAACCGAGGTGTTTCGCGGCAAGACTATCGACATCTCCGATGAGACGCTGACTATCGAGGCCACCGGAACAAGCGAAAAGATGGACGCCCTGGGGCGCCTGCTGAGCAAGTTCGAGCTGCGCGAAATGGTGCGGACGGGAAAGGTCGTGATGGCCAGGGGTAACGAGATCACCTGACCGCTACATGCTGCTCCTGCTTCCCCTCAGGTGCCGCCAGGCATCAGAAGTCCAGACCGAGCTGCAGATAGGCGAGCCGCCCGATCTCCGGTGCGCCGGCCCAGGACCGGTACCGGCTGTTGAGGACGTTGTCGACGTTTAACATCAGCGACAGGTCCTCTGCGAACGGCAGGTCGTAGACCGCGTTCATATCAACCACCGTGTACGGGTCGACGTCGCCGACATAAACCCCGGAGTCCTGGCGGAACGAGCCGTTGTAGCGAACGCCGCCTCCCACGCGCAGGTTCCAATCCGGCATACTGTACGAGCTCGACAGCTTGAACTTCTGTTTCGGAGCGTTGAGCGAGATGTCGGCAATACCGTCGAGAGCCTCGAAGAAAACGTCGTTGACGAACGAGAAGTTGCCGGAGATCGACCACCGGTCGTTCGGGTAGTAGACGGCACTCAAGTCCATTCCGTACAGCGTGATAGAGCCGAAGTTGCGGTGGGTCAAGAGCACCGCATTGGGATCGTACGCCTGTTCGGGGGACACGGTTCCGAACGGGATTCTCGCCGCCCCTGCCGCGAACAGGGTGGTCAGCTCGTCGACCGCGGAGCCGTTGTTGTTGCCCTCGAGTACTCCGGGTATGGAAATCTGGTCGAGAGCCCCCAGGACCTGGGCGACTTCTGCGTTGTCGGGATCTCCCAGAGAGGCTGCGAAGGCGGGACCGAGAGCGGCAACAAGGCTGCCTGGATCCAGGAATACATTGGGGGTCTCCACTTTCAGAGGTCCTACGAAATTCTCGATATCGCTGCGATAGACGTCAGCGGCGACGACGAGCTTGTCGCCGACGATCCCCTTGTATCCGAGCTCCACTGTCTGGGTAATGGTCGGCTCGGTGCGCGGCACGTCGAAGACGCCGGTCGCCGGGGCGAAGCTTCCCGTCCCGGGATTGAGAGTCAGCATCGCATTCGCAAGCCCCGGCAGCTGCTCGGGCACCAGGGTGGGAATCGCCTCCAACACGACCTGCGTCTGGGCCTCCGCGGCTGCCCGCGCATCATCGGCCTCCATTCCCAAAGCCTGCAGCTGTTGCGCGATCAATCCCGGTGCGAGCAATTGCAGTTGCGAGGTGAAGCCGGCGAGCACCGCCTGCCGCGCCACCCCCCACATCACCCCGGTCGCGACCGGGTCGTCCATGGCTATGTACCCGTCCTCCTGGATCGAATACCCAGGGTCTCCGGGGGACAATCCGAGAGCCCCGAGCTGTCCGGCGATCAGAGGCTGGAACGGAGTGCGGAACATCGGCCGTCCGTTGCTGTGGCGGAACGTGAACCCCCCGTCGAACCCTTGGCGATACGTCCCCTGCGCCCGGATATCGATGGCCGGAGAAAACCCGAGAACCGGTTCGAAATTGCTGCCGATGCCGAACGGGTCGGACTGCCCCAGGCGCTCGAGATAGAGGTTGCTCGTAGAGGGAGTGTCGAAGGCGCGGTTGTACGTCAGTCTCAACGTCTGGGTCTGGCGCGGCTTGAAAACCAGCCCGGCCCGGGGTGACAGCACGCCGTCGTCGAGGCGGTTGTGTTGGTCGTAGCGCAAGGCCAGCACGATATCGAGTTGCTCCCCGAGGTCGGTATCGCTCTGCAGATAAGCGCCGTACTCGTCGATGTTGTCCTCCTCTTCGTTCTGCCCCGTGATCGTGCCTTCCGTGTCCGGCCTCGTCAGCAGCGCGTCCAATCCGTAGATGAAACGCTGATTGCCGCCGAGCGCATACGCATGCTGGATCTGGAAGACATTGAGGCTGGACTTGTCGACGATCGCGTCCCCGTTCCGAAGCAGAAAGGTGTCGCCGGCGTCGCTCCAGTTACGGTACCACTGGGCAAACAGGCTGCGGTACAGGAACCGGGTCTGTACGTAGTTGTAGGCCCAGTTATCCGCCTGGCCTGCGCCCAGCCCGGTGAGCTCGATCTGATCGCCGCGGTTGTACCCCGCCGATACCACCGCTGACATATCTTCACCGGGGCGATAGTCGATGCGCGCTTCGGCGCTCTGTCGCTCGATGCCGAAATCTCGAGCCTCGAGATCCGGATTCGCTTCCCTGGCTTTCAGCTCGACAGGATCCTCGTACTCCCAATCGTTACCCGTGTAATATTGCGCCGAGATCTTGTAAGCCAGGTTGGGGCTGATTATTCCTGCGTGGCGGACCGCCCCCTTGCGCAGCGATCGCTCCCCCATCCCGAGACGCACGTTCGTGCCGGCCGACGCGAAGGGCGACCGCGTTATGATGTGCATGACGCCCCTGGCGCTGTTGGGGCCGTAAAGGGCGGACCCCGGTCCCAGTACCACCTCGATGCGCTCGATGTCCTCGTTGACCACCGGGATGAAGTTGTAGGCGTTCACCCGCAAGGAGGGAACCCGGGCGATGCGGTTGTCTGTGAGGATCAGCATGGCGCCGGAGAAGACGTTGTTGAAGCCGCGCACTACCGCGTTGCTCTGGACGAGCCCACTCTTTGCGAAGTCGACGCCGGGCAGGTCGCGAACGTGCTCCGAAACGTTGAGGGCAGGCTTGTCCCGGATCTCGGATCCCTCGACCACTGCGACCGAAGCGGGGGCGTCGAGAGCCTTTTCCTTCCTCCGGGAGGCAGATACGATACTCTGCTCGAGGTAGATCGCCGCCTCTTCAAGTTCGATATCGAGCCGCTTGGAGGCGCCCGATTCGAGTTCTATGTCTGCGATGGAAGCAGTGCGGTAACCTACGTGACTCACCTCGAGCTGGTAACGCCCGGGGTTGACGCCGGCGAAGCTGTACTCGCCTTCCGCCTTGGCGGCAGTTCCCATCGGAGCTTCCAGAGAGGATCCCGTCAGGATCAGATTAGCACCCGGCATGGGCGTCCCGCTCGCATCGGTTACGCGGCCGGAAAGGGTCGCGTCTCCGCCCAGGGCCGGGTGCGCCGCGAGCGCCGTCGCGAGGATTGCCCTGAGAAGACCTTGTCGTCGATTTGTCATCGCTGCTTCCTCCCGTTAACGCGATTGCAAAATGTTCCGCGGGGTGATCTCAGGATGCGGAACCCTGTGACTTCATGAGCAATCCAAATATAGTGACGGGAAGCCGGCTCTTGATAGCAGGTTTCCGCCATTTACCTTGATTTTCGATTTATGACACCGAACCTCAAAGTTTCCGGAGACTGAAATGGCCGAAACCATGAAGCTCGCCCTGCTGGGGTGCGGGGCAATATCGCATTTTCACCTCGACGGGATTCGCGAGAGCGCCCCCCGCATCGAGATCACCGCCGCAATCGACACCGATGCCGGAAAGGCGGAAGAGATCGCCGAAAAGACAGGAGCGGAGATCTTCACATCCCTCGATGAGGCCCTTCACCGCGGCGACTTCGACGCCGTGGACGTGATGCTGCCCCACGATTTGCACGAGTGGGCTGCCTGCAGGCTGTTCGAAGCCGGCAAGCACGTGCTGCTCGAAAAACCGATGGCCCCCACCCTCGACGCCTGCGACCGCATCATGTCCGCAGCCGCCGGCTGCGGGGTGGTGTTCATGGTCGCCGAGAACTCGCAGTACTGGCCCGAGATCGTCGCCGCCAAACGCCTGATCGACGACGGGGCCATCGGCGACATCCTCACCGCGAGGGCGGCGTTCGTCATGGAGTTCGACGACTACTGGTTCAAGGACGAAAAGCCGTGGCGGTACGACAGCAAGCGCACCGGGGGCGGCATCACCATAGACGGGGGCGCTCATTGGATCAGGCCGCTGCGCATGTGGATGGGAGAAGTGGACGAAGTCGTCGCCGTGGTCGACAGGCCCCTCGAAAGGATGGAAGG
This sequence comes from Candidatus Latescibacterota bacterium, assembly GCA_965223905.1. Taxonomy (GTDB): domain Bacteria; phylum Latescibacterota; class UBA2968; order UBA8231; family UBA8231; genus CBDCXV01. The sequence continues at coordinate 338,857 of CBDCXV010000002.1, read as the reverse complement.
GGAATCCCTGACCCGCGCCCTGCTGCGTTTCCAGTCGGGCCGCGTGGCGATGTTCGACGCCATGATGCTCGAGACTGTGCTCGCCCCGGATTCCTGGTGGCGGATCACCGGCACGCGTGGCGAGATCCTGATCGACGGCGGTTTCGACGGAGGGCTGCGGCTGTTCGACAGCGACCATCGAGACGGGATGCCGGTGATGGAGCCGATGGGATACCCCAAGTCGTTCGGACCGGAGCTCGACGACTTCTCGAAAGCCGTTCTCGACGGCAAACAGCCGGAAGCGGGACCCGAAATGGCGCTCGGCGAGCTCAGAACCGCACTGGCGATATATCGCTCCGCCGCCAACAACAGATGGGAAAAAGTGTGGGGCTGAGCAGGTTCGGGACTCCTTGCCGGGGTCCCTCTCCCGGGATATATTCGCCTCTCTTTCGCAGTGCCTCCGCCTCCCGGCGACAATTGACCCCGCGCCCGAACCGGCGCTCATCCCCGTCGCCCGAGGATCTCGGAGGCCGATCTCCCATCCTCGGGCAGTGGTTTCGCACCGCCCTCATCCACCATCACCAATCCAGATGACGAAGCATTCCAAGTACGTATACCTGTTCGGGGCCGGAAAAACCGAGGGGGACGCCTCGATGCGCGAGCTTCTCGGCGGCAAGGGCGCCAATCTCGCCGAGATGTCCAGGCTGCAGCTACCCGTTCCGGCCGGATTCACCATATCGACGGAAGTCTGCACCCACTACTACCAGCACGAAAGCAGCTACCCGAAATCCCTGGAGAAGCAGGTCCTCCCCGCCGTCAAGGCGGTGGAACGGACGATGGGTGCGACCTTCGGCGACCCCGGGAACCCGTTGCTGTTCTCGGTCCGCTCCGGGGCCCGCGCCTCCATGCCGGGGATGATGGAAACGGTCCTCAACCTCGGCCTCAACGACGAGATCGCAGCCGGGCTGTGCGCCCTGACGGGGGACGAGCGCTTCAGCTTCGACGTGTACCGCCGCTTCGTGCAGATGTACGGCGACGTCGTCATGGGACTGCGCCCCCAAGGCAAGAAGGAGAAAGATCCCTTCGAGGCTCTTCTCGAGAAAAAGAAGGAAGCTCGCGGCGTCGAGCTCGACAGCGAACTTTCTGCTGCCGACCTCGAGGAGCTGGTCCGCGAGTTCAAGGCCCTCATCATGCGCCGGCTGAAGCGCGAGTTTCCCGAGGATCCGCAGGAGCAGCTGTGGGGCGCCATCGGCGCGGTGTTCGGATCTTGGCAGGGACAGCGCGCGATCACCTACCGCGAAATAGAGGGAATCCCCAACGACTGGGGCACCGCGGTAAATGTCCAATCCATGGTCTACGGCAATATGGGCGACGACTGCGCCACCGGCGTAGCCTTTACCCGCAACCCTTCCACTGGCCGGAACAAACTGTACGGCGAATTCCTCATCAACGCCCAAGGCGAAGACGTGGTGGCCGGTATCCGCACGCCCCAGGCCCTGTCCCAACTACCCCGCCGGCTGCCCAAACCCTATAAGCAGTTCCAAGAGATCTGCCACAAACTGGAGACCCATTACCGCGATATGCAGGATCTGGAGTTCACGGTCCAGAGGGGCAAATTGTGGATGCTCCAGACCCGCTCGGGCAAGCGCACCGTAGCGGCGGCCATCAAAATTGCCGTCGACATGGTCAAAGAAGGACTGATCAGCCGGGAAGAGGCCCTCCTGCGGGTTTCGCCCGACGCTCTGGACCAACTTCTGCACCCCATCTTTGATGAGGCCGCAAAAAGGGAAGTCATCGGCCAGGGCCTGCCTGCCTCGCCCGGCGCGGCCACTGGCCTAGTGGTCTTTCACCCCGACGAAGCCGAAGCATGGGCCGCAGAGGGCATAGAGGTCATCTTGGTGCGCCTCGAGACCTCGCCCGAGGATATCGGCGGCATGCACGCGGCCCAAGGCATTCTCACCGCACGCGGCGGCGAGAGTTCGCACGCCGCGCTCGTGGCTCGGGGCATGGGCAAATGCTGCGTGGCCGGCTGCGAGAGCTTGGCCATTGACTACCATCGCGAACACTTCATAGCAGATGGTCACACCGTAAAAAAGGGCGAGTGGATTTCTATTGATGGATCCACCGGTGAAGTCATGCTGGGCCAAGTGCCCACCAAAGAAGCCCCGCTGTTGAAGGCCCTGTTGGACCAAGGGCCAACCAAAGAAGCCCGCTTACTGTTGCGCGACTTCAACAACCTTATGGCTTGGGCCGACGACAAGCGCGCCCTGGCCGTGCGCACCAATGCCGACACCCCGCACGACTCGGCGTTGGCCCGCAAGTTCGGAGCTGAGGGAATCGGCCTGTGCCGCACCGAGCACATGTTCTTCGAGGGGGACCGCATCCTGGCGGTGCGCGAAATGATCCTCGCTGACGACGAGGCGGGGCGCCGCCGCGCCCTCGCCAAGCTGAAACCGATGCAGCGCCACGATTTCGAAGGCATCCTCAAGGAGATGAACGGCCTGCCGGTCACCATTCGCCTCCTCGATCCGCCGCTGCATGAATTCCTGCCCCACGAAGCCGCCCAGCAAAGGGAGATGGCGGCCCAACTAGGCGTCCCGGTCAGGAAAATCAAGGCCAAGATCGCCAGCCTGCACGAGTTCAACCCGATGCTCGGCCATCGCGGCTGCCGCCTCGGGATCACCTACCCCGAGATCTACGAGATGCAGGTGGAGGCGATCATCGAGGCCGCTGTCAACGTCCAGAAACGCCGCATCCGGGCGCTTCCCGAGATCATGATCCCCCTCGTCGGCACTGTACGCGAGTTCGCCGACCTCAAGGAAATGATCACCCGGGTCGCTTCCGGCATCTTGCGCAAGCGCAACTCCCGCGTACGCTATACGGTGGGAACGATGATCGAAGTCCCGCGCGCCGCGGTAATCGCCGACCAGATCGCCGCGGAAGCGGAGTTCTTCAGCTTCGGAACGAACGATCTCACGCAGCTGACGTATGGATACAGCAGAGACGACGCCGGCAAGTTCCTGCCTGACTACGTCGACAAGGGAATTCTCCCGGCAGATCCGTTTCAGACGCTCGACCGCGAGGGTACCGGCCAGTTGGTTCGCCTCGGCACCGAGCGCGGGCGCAGCGTCCGCTCCGACCTCAAGGTCGGGATCTGCGGAGAACACGGAGGCGACCCGGATTCCGTTGTCTTCTGCCACCAGCTCGGACTCGACTACGTGTCCTGCTCGCCGTTTCGCGTTCCGATCGCCCGGCTGGCTGCGGCTCATGCCGCTCTCGACGGGGATTGAGTAGGGAAGGCGCCGATGTCAGCAGAACTGGCCGCCGAACCGGGAATAGCCCCCGAACCTGCCGAGAATCCGGATGTGCAAGCGGCCAAGCGGATGGGGCGGATCATCGCCGTGGCCAACCAGAAGGGGGGAGTCGGCAAGACGACGACGGCGGTAAACCTCGCCGCCTGCCTCGCGGTTGCCGAGCAGCAGACATTGCTCGTAGACATGGATCCGCAGGCCAACGCGACCAGCGGCTGCGGGGTCGAACCACGAGAGGTCGAAGCCGCCAACATCTACCACGCCCTGCTCGGCCACCAGTCTGCCAGGGATGTCGTGCGCCCGACGCAGATTTCCCACCTGTCCCTCGTCCCCTCGCACATGAACCTGACCGGGGCCGAGGTCGAGATGGTCAGCCTGATCGCTCGCGAACAGAAGCTGCGGACCGCGCTCGCCGAGCTGCAGCAGGATTACTCCTACATCATCCTCGACTGCCCGCCATCCCTGGGGCTGCTGACGCTCAACTCCCTGACCGCCGCCCACTCGGTGCTCATCCCGATTCAGTGCGAGTACTACGCGCTCGAAGGGCTCGGCAAGCTGCTAAACACCATCCGGCTGATTCAGCGCCACCTCAACAAGGGACTTCAGATCGCCGGCGTCCTGCTGACGATGTTCGACTCCCGCCTGAATCTCTCGCGCCAGGTTGCCGACGAGGTCCGGTCCTATTTCGGGACCAAGGTCTACAGTACGGCGATAACGCGAAACGTGCGCCTGGCGGAAGCGCCCGGCCACGGACAGCCGATCGTCCTCTACGACATCGTTTCTCCCGGCGCCCAGAACTACATGAGCCTCGCCGGAGAGATCATTCGGCATGGCTAAGAAGCAGGTATTGGGCAAGGGCATCCACGCCCTGATCCCCGAATACGGTGAGACCAGCGCCGAAGGGGGCGTTCAGGTCGATCTGCTTCCCGTCGACGACATCGAACCGAATCCCCACCAGCCGCGCGTCGATTTCGATGAGGAGAGCTTGCGCGGCCTGATGCGCTCCATCCAGGAGAAGGGGGTCATCCAGCCCGTCTCGGTGAACCGTTCCGGCCAGGGCTACCATCTGATCGCCGGCGAACGCCGCTGGCGTGCAGCCAGAATGGCCGGGATGGAGACGATTCCGGCCATCGTGCACGAGATCGACTCCACCGAGGAGTTGATGGAGCTCTCGCTGATCGAGAACATCCAGCGCGAAGATCTCAATCCTATTGAAGAGGCCCAGGGATATCGCGAGCTGATCGACACCTGCCTGCTGACCCAGGAGGATATCGCGCGCAAAGTCGGCCGCGACCGCTCGACCATCGCCAACACGGTGCGCCTTCTGAAGCTGCCTGAGGAACTGCAGGATTTCCTGCGTTCCGGCCAGCTTCAGATGGGACACGCCCGGACGCTGGTCCCCCTCGACCCCGACGACGCCCTCGAGCTCGGACGCCGCGCCGTCACCGAAGGCTTGACCGTCCGCGATCTCGAGAGCGCCGCCCGCAACGCAGGTTCAGGACGGCGCCGGCGCCGCGAGCCAGCCGTTAACGGCGACCAGCCCGCCGATCCTTTGCTTTCGGCGTACGAGGAGCGGCTGCGCCACTTCTTCGCTACCTCCGTGGGTATCCGGCGCAGCTCGAAGAAGGGGCGTGTCGAGATCGAGTTCTACGACGACGACGATCTCGAGCGCATACTCGAGCTTCTCCTGCGCGACGAGTAGTGCCCGGCGGCTTTCCACCGCACCGGCTCGCCGCCGGCTGCCGGCTGCCGGCGAGCCTGGGGATGGTGCTGATGGCAGCGGCTTCCTGCAGCCTCCTGCACCAGGAGTTGCCGAACGAACCCCCGGCACTCCAGGTAAGCTCGGCCGACACCACCCGCGTCCGGCGCGGGGGATCGGTGTCCCTGGAGGTAAGGGCTTCCGACGAAGACGACGATCCGCTGCTGTACTCCTGGAACGACTCGGGTGCAGGCAGCTTCAGCGACACGACCAGCCCCGCAACCATCTGGACCGCCCCCCTCTCCATTCAGGGCAGCTCCGAGTTCTTCCTGATTTCGGCGACGATCAGCGATCGCCAGTACGGAACCGAAGACATTACCGAGTCGTTCCTGATCGAGGTGATCCAGTCCTCCCCCTCGTTGCGGACGTCGGTGACCGATACCCTGGTCCCTTTCCGCGAGCCCGTAGTGGTCCTCGAGGCCTTCGCGGAGGACGAAGACGGCGATCCGTTGACCTTCGACTGGGGGCTCGCGGAAGGGTCTCCCCAGGCGCTGCTCCAACGCAGCATGGAAAGCGAGCCGGTCGCAGGCGAACATCACCCCGCTGTTCCCGGGCGCCTACACGGTCCTCCTCGAGGTGACGGATGGCGCCGACACGGTGCGCTCGGAGATCCTGTTGCAGGTAACGGTGCCCGAGCTGCAGGAAACCGGTATGGCGGCCCTGGAATTACCGGGGGAAGACGCCGCCGTGATCCCCTACGAGATCGACCTGTACGAATACCCGAACCGCAAGGGGGAGCCGCCGCTGTTGACGAAATCCTGGTTCGAGGCGGCGCGCCTGTGCGCCGATCAGGGGAAGAGGCTCTGCTCCTCGGCGGAGTGGGAACACGCCTGCCAGGGGCCCGGAGGGCCTGCGGTTCTCTTCTACCGACGTGCGGGAGAATCTGCCCGCGGGCTTCGGGAGACGCTACTGCAACACCCCGGGATCGGCGACCGCCAGTGATTCACCTGAATACACCGATGTCGCTCCGTCCGGTCATTTCCCGAACTGCAGCAGCTCCGCGGGTGTGTACGACCTCATCGGCAACGCCTTCGAATGGACAATGGATTTCACCTCCTTGTCGGAGCGGCAGGGAGAGTTCCGGCTGAGCGGTGTCACCACCGACTTCGATTGTACGAATACCAGCGGGCGCTTCGAGCCGATCCCGCCCGCCGGTGATTTCGACATTTACTCCGACGGGGCCGTCGAAGAGCTGTTGAAGGACCCGATCTTCTCATCCTACGTCCGTCAGGATGGGCTGGAAATGGGTTTTCGCTGCTGCCGCGGCGGGTAGCCGCTGGGCACAGCAATGAAACCGCGGCACCACGGCCTAAAACACCCCTTCTGAAGGTTTCTCCAGCGAAGGCGAAGAATGCCGGAAATGCCCAAATGCCTTGCTCCTCCCCTTCTTTTCCCCGGGTGCCCCTGGCGAATGCGCGCGGCCGCGTTCTCCCCTCCTCCTGAAGGGCTATGAACGCCGACCTGCTCCGCCAGCTTCTCGACGAGGTCGCCGCAGGACGTGTAAGCCCCGCGGAAGCGCTGTCGCGGCTGAAGGACCTTCCATTCGAGGAGGTCGGCGGGTTCGCCCACGTCGATCACCACCGGGCTCTTCGCCGGGGCTTTCCGGAAACGATCTTCTGCGAGGGAAAGACCGTTGACCAGGTTGTGGAAATAACCGCCCGTATCCTGGCGAAGCAGTCGGTAGTCCTGGCGACGCGAGTCCACGGCGATCTTTCGCGGGCAATGTCCGATCGCTTCGAAGACGCCGAGGTCGACGCTTCGGCTCGCACCGTGGTGGTCCGCCCGTCCGGGGTCGAACCGCTGCCGGAAAAGGGGCTCGTCCTGGTGGTGTCGGCCGGGACCTCGGACATACCGGTAGCCCGGGAAGCCGCGGTGACCGCCTCGGTCATGGGTGCGCGCGTCGAGACGATTTTCGACGTCGGCGTCGCCGGCATCCACAGGCTTCTCACCCACGCCGGGCGCCTGCGCGAGGCCGAGGTGGTCGTCGTTGTCGCCGGAATGGAAGGGGCCCTGGCCAGCGTCGTCGGCGGGCTGGTGGAAACACCCGTGATCGCGGTGCCGACGAGCATCGGATACGGCGCCAGTTTCCAGGGACTCGCCGCCCTGCTGGCGATGCTCAACTCCTGTGCCTCCGGGATCCTCGTCGTCAACATAGACAACGGCTACGGCGCCGGGTACGCTGCGGCCCTCATCAACCAGCGATCCTCGAGCCCGGACCGAGGTGGGTGAGGAGCGTCATGCCGCTCCCGCGGTCGTGGCCGTCCTTGCCGGAGGGCGCAGCCGCAGAATGGGAGGCGGCGAAAAGGCCCTGCTGCGGCTCGGCGCCACCACCCTGCTCGAACGGGTCCTGACCGCGGCGCGGCCTCTCGGCCTGCCGGTCCGCGTCGTCGCGGGAACCGCCCCGTCGCCGCAGCTGCGCACCGCGGCCTCGGCCGGACCCGGCCTGGAGGTCGCCGGCGACCTCTTTCCTGACCGCGGCCCCCTCGGGGGTCTGCTCACCGCATTCGAGATCGACACGCCGCAGCGGGTTCTCGCACTCGCCTGCGACCTCCCTTTCCTCACCACCCCGCTGCTGGAGTTCCTCCTCGAGCAGTCCGATGCCGATTGCGACGCCGCGGTCCCCGAGGACGGCAACGGCCTCCAGCCTCTGTGCGCTGTGTACCGCGATACCTGCCGCCCGCGCCTGCGGCAGGCCCTGGCTGGGGAAGACTTAGGGGTTACCGCGTTCATCCGCGGCCTGCGGTTGCGTCTGCTGCGGCCCGGGGAGTACGGCCACCTCGACCCTCACGGCATGGCCTTCGCCAACGTCAACACGCCGGAAGACCTGGCCGCGGCCGCTCGGTTCCTGCGGCGAACGCAGCCGACGGGGCCCGAGGGAAGGCTCAGAAGCTGACGTCGACGACGGTCAGCAACAGCAGGAGAGGCAGATAGAGGACGGATGCCCGCAGCAGACGCCGCGCTTCGATGGTGGAACGAGTGACGTTCAGGGCCACCGCCGACGCCAGCATGCCGAGCCCGAGGATGAGGGCGCCGGCGAGATAGAGCGATCCCGAAAGCCCGAGAAGCACCGGGACCGTGGAGGCGAAGAGCAGCAGGATGGAGAAGCCGACGATATGACGGCAGGTCCGCCTGCCGTCCTTTTCGAGGACGGGCAGCATCTTGAAGCCGGCGCGGGCGTAGTCCTCCCTGAAGATCCAGGCGATGGCGTAGAAATGCGGATGCTGCCAGGCGAACAGAATGGCGAACAGCGCCCAGGCCCCGAGCTCGAGCTCACCTGCCGCCGCGGTCCATCCACCGACCGGAGGCAGGGCCCCGGGGATCGATCCCAGGGAGGTGTTCAGCCAGGTCAGCCGTTTCATCGGCGTGTAGATCACGACGTAGAGGAAGGCGGTCAGCAGCGCCAGGAAGGCGGTGATCAGGTTGACGGTGTTGATCAGGAGGACGAGCCCTGCGAGAATCAGGCAAAGCCCGTACGACACGGCCGCCGCGGGTGTGATCACCCCCAGTGGAAGCGGGCGCGACCGCGTGCGCCTCATCGAGCGGTCGATCTCGCGTTCGAAGTAGTGGTTGAGGGCCGCCGAGCCTCCCGCGGTCAGCGCCGTGCCGAGAAGGGTCGCGACCAGCAGCGGGGCCGAGTGAATGCCGCGGCCTCCGAGAAAGAACCCGAGGGCGGTCGTCACCAGGACGAGAATCGTTATGCGCGGTTTGGTGAGCTCGAAATAGGCGGAGAGGCTCTGCACGGATCTACGTCCGATATTTGGTTTGTTGCGGAGGCGAGCTTGGAATCTGTCGAGCGGAGCAGCGTAGAATATAGGGTCATCCCGCACCCTCCGTGGTGCGCCTTCGGTGTTGCATCCATCGAGGAACTGCCTGCCGGCCCTGGGATGGGCACAGGCCGCGGGCCCTCGCCTTCGAACCTGCCTTTCACCTCCAGCAGCGGCAACGGCAAAAGGCCGCGGTCGCCCAACATGATCCGATGAGCGCAGAATCCCGTGTCGCCGAGCTGATCGAGCAGCTGGAAGAGCACAACTACCGATATCACGTGCTCGCCGAACCGGTGATCTCCGACCGCGAGTACGACCTTCTCCTGGAGGAACTGAAGCAGCTCGAAGAGAGCGATTCGGCGCTGAAGCGCGCCGACTCCCCCACGCAGCGGGTCGGAGGCCAGCCGACCCAGGAGTTCCCGACCGTCCGCCACGCCACGCCGATGCTCAGCCTCGACAACAGCTATTCCCGCGAGGGCGTCCTCGCCTTCGACAAGCGCGTGCGCGAGGCGCTTCCCGGGGAGACCGTCGAATACGTCGCCGAGCTGAAGACCGACGGCGTCGCCCTGAGCCTGGTGTATGAAAACAGCCTCCTGGTGCGCGCCGCGACGCGGGGCAACGGCGTGCAGGGAGACGAGGTCACGGCGAACGCGCGCACCATCCGCACGGTGCCGCTGAAACTGCGGGAACCGGGGATCTCCTGCGAAGTGCGCGGCGAGGTCTACATGCGGCTGTCGGATTTCGGCGCCCTAAACCGATTTCAGGAGTCCGAGGGGCGGACCCTGTTCGCGAACCCCCGAAACTCGACGGCCGGTACCCTCAAGCTGCAAAACCCGCAGACGGTGGCCAGAAGGTTGCTACGCTTTTTCGCCTACTGGCTGCAAGGGGATCCACAAACGCCGGCAACCCATCGAGGGCGGCTGCAACGGCTGCAGCAACTTGGCTTCGCCGTCAACCCGGCGTACGCCCACTGTCCCACCGTCTGCGAGGTCTTCGAGTTCTACGCCGAACAGGATGCCGAGCGGGTGAGACTCGACTACGAGATCGACGGTATCGTCATCAAGGTCGGCAGCCTCGATCAGCAGGAGCGTCTCGGGGCCACCGCCAAGAGCCCGCGCAGCGCCCTGGCGTTCAAGTTCCAGGCGCAGCAGGCCCGCTCCGTGCTTCGCGACATCCTCCTGCAGGTCGGGCGCACCGGGGCGATCTCGCCGGTTGCTCTCCTCGATCCGGTATTCATCGCCGGCTCCAGGGTACGGCGGGCGACCCTGCACAACGAGGACGAGATCCGGCGCAAGGACATCCGCATAGGCGATACCGTCATCCTCGAAAAAGGGGGAGACGTAATCCCCAAGGTCGTCTCCGTGGTGGCGGAGGAGCGGCCCGACGACTCGGCAGAGTACCCGTTCCCCGACAAATGCCCCTCGTGCGCCGGCCCCCTCGTGCACGACCCGGAAGAAGTGGCGGTCCGCTGCGATAATCCCGCCTGCCCCGCCCAACTCCTGCGCCGCCTCGAACACTTTGCCTCTCGCAACGCCATGGACATAGAGGGCCTGGGGCCGGCCGTAGTCGAACAACTGGTAGAGAAGGGACTGGTAAAGGACTTCGGCGACCTCTATCGTTTCAGGCTGGAGTCCGAGCAGCAGGTTGGTCTCCGTCTTCCCCATATGTACAGACGTCGCTCCGAACTGGAGGCGCTCGGAAGCCTCGAACGGATGGGCGAAAAGTCGGCGCAAAACCTCCTCGCCAGTCTCGACCGCAGCAAGGAGCAGAGCTTCGACCGAGTGCTCTTCGCCCTCGGCATCCGCCACGTGGGCGCGACCGTGGCCCGCACCCTGGCCCGGACATTCGGCAGCCTTGAAAACCTGCGCCGAGCCAGCCTCGAAGAGCTGGAAGCGACCCCTGAGATCGGCCCGACCATCGCCCGCAGCCTCCACGCCAGCCTCTGCGCCGGGGAGATGGAGCGGGTAACCGACAAGCTCCGCGAGGCCGGGTTGCAGTTTGTCCTGAAAGAGGAAGCGGCCGCCGAAACACCTGCTGCAACCCCCGAGTCGTACTTCAGCGGCAAGACCGTCGTGCTTACCGGCAGCCTGAGCCGCTACACCAGGGAGGAATGCCGGGCCCTGATAGAAAAAAATGGCGGCACGGTCACCTCCGGGGTCAGCAGCAGAACCGACATCGTCATCGCCGGCGACAAGGCGGGCTCGAAGCTGGCCAAGGCGGAAGAGCTGGGCATAGAAGTGATGTCCGAAGAGGAGATGGAGTCCCGCCTGCGGGATTCGGGCGGACCCTGACCACTGCGGTTTCCCCGTCGCTGTGCTTCAGTTCGGGAAGACGGGGCGTGCGGGAAGCGACGGCCCCGTTCAGGGAGTTGCGCCGGGCGCTACAGCGAGTCGAAGCGCCACTGATCCAGCGGCACCATCGACTCGCAGTCCACCCTCACGCCGACGCCGAGCCCGGGGACCTGGAGCGAGCGCAGATCGATGCGGCCGCCGCGGATGTCGAGCCTCGTCATCCCCCCCTCCCGCCGATACAGTCCCGCGTGAACCCGCTCGCAGTCTGTCCTCTCCGCCTCGCTGAGGTGGTCGAGACCGCGTACGTAGTGATGGCCGTTGCGCTCGACATGGTCGATACCGAGCGCTGCGACCTGCGCCAGGTCCTGCTGCAGCGGCACCACCGGAAGATTCATCAGGTCTTCTGCGGTCATCATGAAGGGGGCGCCGGAGTCCGCGCCGAGCTTGAGGGTCAGGGCGCGGTTGGCGATCGCCTTGATAAGGCCCTTGCAGTTCTTTGCCGAGACGCCGTTGTACCCGATCCCGGCTGCGCGCACAAAGGAGTCAATTGCATCGTCGGATTCGTCGATGACGACCGGTCTGAGTCCGGCAAGTGCGCGGATACCCTCTGCAAACTCCCCATCCAGGGCCCGGCTGCGGTCGAGGGGTTGCTCGATGTAGATGACCGACTCGTACAGCCCACGCAGCCGGCTGTCGCCGTGCATTGCCCGCAACAGCTCGAGCAGCTCATCCGGATGTTCGTACTGCTCGTTGCCATCCAGCGACACGGAGAATTCCCGGTCTCCGGCGAGCGTTTCGGCGATCTGGCGCAGGCGTTCGAGGTCGCTTTCGAGGACGCCGCCGAGCTTGATCTTCAGGTAGCGGATCCCCTGTTCGATGTACTCCTCCAGGGCTTGCGGAAGCCCGTCGTCGAGGCGCTCCCCCGCGGGGATCTCGTTGCTGCGAATCGGATCGGCCATGCCGACGGTATGGCGAACCCCCGCGGAGGCCAGCGGCCGGGCGGGGACCGCCTGGGAAACGGAGACCCCCTGCAGCTCCTCGTGCAGGGCGGACAACTCGATCCCGAGGGCATCCCTCCGCAGGAGCTGGTGGTACGGAAGGCCGCGCGCCGTTCCGATGGCGTCGATCAGGGCTCGTTCGAACAGGCTGCTGCCATGCCCGGCGGTAAGCGGGTTGAGGCCGGCCCTGCACCCCGCCTCCAGGGTCGCCTCGTAGCCGTCGCGCCAGACGGCGAACAGAGAGCCGGGGCGAAGGCTGGCTTCGCCGTACGCCTCGCCCCCGGCGCGCGCCATGGCGATCAGGTCGCCGACGTTCTCCTCGTACTCCTTGGCCGGATCCTTGTCGAACCACTTGGGCGGCAGGATGTCGGCCGCCCAGCCGCGCGCCGGGGTGCTGTCGCCAAGCTCGGCGATGACGCCGACGTGCAGGATCGGCACCGAGACGAGAGTCGCCGCGCCGTACTTGAACGGCATGCGGGTGCGCACGTTGCGCATGTAGAAGCGCGTCTCCTTGAGAGCGATCGCCTCGGCCATGGAAGCGCTTCCTCTACGCGGAGGGTGGGGGCAGATCCCGGCGAATGCGGTCGAGGCCGTACCCGAATCCGGGGCCGCGGACCGAGGTCAGGTCGATCTCGCCGCCGCGCCGCCGGTAGACGCCGGGATGCACCGCGGCCTCCGGGTCCGAGGCGGCCGGGTAGAACTGCATGCTGTTGGTCTCGACCCCCATGATGGTCCCCGCGTGAGCCGCCAGCAGGACGTGGGAAATCTGGGCGAGCATCGGGTTGGTGAGATCCTGGACCATCAGGGTCATTCCGTGGGCCCGTGCCCAGCACAGACTGAGCAATGCCCCGGTCTGCGTCTTGCATGTCTTCAGTGCAACTCCCGTCCATCCCAGCCTCCTGCCGCGGCGGACGAGGCGCCAGTCGTGAGCGCTTTCATCCATGAACAGCGGCTTGCGGGAGGCGACGCCGTGCACGTCGATGGCGTGCTCTTCGAGGTCGTAGGGAAACGGCTGCTCGACGTAGAGGACCATGCCGTAGATGCGCGGGCGGTCCATCATCAGCCTGTCGAGGATCCCGTTGACGTATTCGGGATCGGTGACCGTGCAGTTGAAGTCGGCCGAGAGCCAGCTCGCCCCGCAATCGATTGCGATCTCCCCGACCCTGCGCAGGCGCTCGTAATCCCAGGCTTCGTCGTTGCCGCGCAGCTTGACCTTCAGGCAGGTCAGCCCGTCGGTGCGAATCCAGTCCCGGAGCAGCACCGGGTAGCCGTCCTCCGGCTCGTCGCCGGTGAGCTCCGGCCTGTCCAGCGGATCGAGCCCGCCGACGAGATGCCATGCCGGCAGGCGGTTCTGCCGCGGCCGCAGGTAGTCCGCCGGGTGAGTGCCGGCAAAGTCGACGCCGGCCGCGGCCGGCTCGAGGAAATCGGCGAGATCGGAAGTCATGAACGCGCCGCCGTAAGTCTCGTAGGCCGGCAGGCCGTGCAGCCTGCCGTAGGCGTCGTGAAGGGCGATGTCGAAGGGTGAGCAGCATACCAGCGCCGCGAGATACGGCAGGGGCTCGTCGCGCCCGCGGTTGTGCCCTGCCAGCGCCTTTTCCAGGCGCTCCTCCTGAAAGCGGTGACCGATTTCCAGGGGGTGGCCCGAGGCCTCGCACCCCGACCACTCCGCGGCCAGATCGATGCAGAAGCTTTTCAGGGACTGGTGGCGCTCTTCGTAGCCCAGGCGGTCGCTCGGCCACACCCACTGCACGCTCAGCGGCGTCTCGCCCCAGCCGACGGCGGTCTCCCCGGTGGCGCCCGCCACCTCGACCGCGGCCCGCGCGCAGGTGACGTGAGTCAGGGTCTCGGGGCCGAACTTCAGCGGCACCCGCGTCTCCACCGGCAGGAAATACAGGGAGGCCGCGGTTACGCGGACATCGCGACGGTTCGGCATGCCGCGCTCAGACCGGGTCCGTCCGGGCGAGCCGGGCCCGCGCCGCCTCGAGCTGCTCGGCTACCGCATCTGGCCCGGTGCCGCCCCGGATGTTGCGCCGCGCAAGACTGCGGCGCAGATCGAGAACCTCGAGGGCGTCCTCCCCGAAGGCCTCGGAGTGCACCTGCAGAGCCTCCAGACCGAGCCCGCGCAGCCCGCCTCCCGCGGCCAGCGCCTCCCGCACCACGCCCCCGACGATGCGATGGGCCTCGCGGAAGGGGACTCCCTTGCCGACGAGGTAGTCGGCGAGGTCGGTCGCCAGTGTCGCGTCATCTACGGCCGCCTCCATCCGTCCTGGGTGAATCTTCATCGTCGACCACGCCGCGGCGAACACCTCGAGGCAGTCCGCAGCGGTCTCGAACGAGTCGAAAAGGGGCTCCTTGTCCTCCTGAAGGTCCTTGGAGTAGGTAAGAGCGTCAATCCCTTCAACGTCGCCAGCAGCGCCAGGAGATTGCCGTACACCCTGCCGGTCTTGCCCCGGATCAGCTCGAGGGAGTCGGGTTCTTCTTCTGCGGCATCATGCTCGAGCCGGTGGCGTATGCTTCGTCGAGCTCGACGAAGCCGAACTCGGCCGAGGACCAGATGACGAGGTCCTCGCAGAACCGGCTCAGATGCATCATCAGGATGGCGAGCGCCGCCAGCGCCTCGAGCAGAAAGTCGCGGTCGCTTACCGCATCGATGCTGTTCTCGCTGACGCGGCTGAACCCGAGCTCCCGCGCCATGAACTCCCTGTCGAGCCGGAAGGCGCTGCCGGCCAGGGCCCCGGAACCGAGGGGGAGCACGTCGGCGCGCGCCGCGGCGTCCCGCAGGCGCCCGCGGTCGCGATCGAGCATCCAGAACAGGGAGAGCGCGTAATGGCTGAACAGAATCGGCTGCGCCTGCTGCAGGTGGGTGTATCCCGGCAGAACGACCGTCTCGCTGTCCCCCGCGGTCGTCACCAGGGCCTGCTGCAGCCGGGCGATCCTGCCGTCGATCCCGGCGACCGCCCCGCGGAGGTACAGGCGTTCGTCGACGTTGACCTGGTCGTTGCGGCTGCGGCCGGTGTGCAGCTTGCCCGCCAGCGGACCGATCAGGGAGGTCAGACGCTCCTCGACAGCCATGTGAATGTCTTCGAGACGGGGTTCGAGGTCGCCGCCATGCACGGCCATTTCCGCGCGTACGCGCTTGAGGCCGGAGACGACCTGCTCGCATTCCGCCGGCGTCAGCAGGGAGGCCCGGGCCAGCGCCCTGGCGTAGACAACGCTGGCGGCGACGTCGACCTCCAACAGCTTGCGGTCGAAACCGATGGAGGCATTGAAGCGCTCCATCAGCTCCGCGGTCGCCGAGCCGAAGCGGCCCCCCCAGGGTTTGTCGGGGCTGTCCGTCATGGGGAACTGGCTCTATTCCTGCCTCAGGACCTCGTCGAAAACGTCGACGGCCTCGTCGATCTGCTCCTTGTCGATGACCAGGGGAGGCAGGAAGCGTACGATATCGGTGCCGCAGGGAGCGACGAGGATGTTGCGTTCCCGGAAGGCGGCAAGGTAGTCGGCTGCCGGCTTCGCGGTGACCAACGCTCCCTGGATCAGCCCCCGTCCCCTGACTTCGCCGATCCGGTCCGGCCAGCGCTGGTGCAGCTTCTCCAGGCCGGTTCGCAGGTGCTCCCCCTTCTCCCGCACCCCTTCCAGGAACCCCTCGGCCAGCATCTTCTCCATGACCTTCAGCGCCGCGGCGCAGGCGACCGGGTTGGCCCCGAAGGTCGCGGCGTGGTCACCCGCTTCGATGGCGTCGGCGACCTTCTGCCGCAGCAGCGAGACGCCGATCGGCAGGCCGCCCCCGAGCGCCTTGGCAAGGGTCATGATATCGGGCTCCACCCCGTACTGCTGGTATGCCCACAGCGACCCGGTGCGGCCCATTCCGACCTGGATCTCGTCGAACACGAGGAGCATCCCGCGCTCGTCGCACAGCTGTCGCAGGCCGCTCAGGAACTCGTTCGAGGCCACGTGGATTCCACCCTCCGCCTGCAGCGGCTCCACGAGGACCGCGGCGGTCTCGTCGGTGGCCAGCTTCTCGACCGACGAAAGGTCGTTGAAATCCGCGAAATCGATGCCGGGAAGCATCGGCTCGAACCCCTTGTGGTACTTCGGTTGTCCCGTCGTCGAAACCGAGCCGTAGGTGCGGCCGTGGAAGGAATTGTTGAAGGCGATCAACCTGTTTCGCGGCTTTTCGGGCCGGGTGTTCCCCCACTTGCGGCAGAACTTCAGCGACGCTTCCCAGGCCTCGGTTCCGCTGTTGCAGAAAAAGGCGCGGTCCGCGAACGAGCTTTCGACCAGGATCTTCGCGAGCCCCGTCGAAGGGACGGTGTGATACAGGTTGGAGCAGTGGATCAGCAGGGCCGCCTGCTCATCGATCGCTTTCAGCACGTCGTAGTCGCCGTAGCCGAGCGCGTTGACGGCCAGACCGCTGACAAAATCGAGGTAGCGGTTGCCGTCGAGGTCGAACAGGTAAACACCGTTGCCTCTTTCGAGGACGAAGTCGGGCCGCCCGTAGGTTTGCAGGATGTACTGTTTTTCTCCCTCTACTACCTTGTCGGTCCTCATGTCGTCTGCTCCCGGTGATTGCGGTTGATTTTCCTACTGCAGGATCTGGGTGCCTATTCCTTCGTTGGTGAAAAACTCGAGCAGCATCGAGTGCGGAGTGCGCCCCTCCACGACGTGGGTCTTGCGCACCCCTGCGGCCACCGAGTGAACGCATGCCCGCACCTTGGGGATCATGCCCCCGGCGATGACCCCGGAGGAAATCAGCGCCTCGACCTCGTCTACGCGCACCGTCGACATCAGGGTGGAATCGTCGGCCGGGTTGCGCATGATCCCCATGACGTCGGTGAGAAACACCAGCTTCTCCGCCCGTAGCGCCGCGGCGATCTCCCCGGCTGCGGTATCGGCGTTGACGTTGTACGATTCCCCTTCCGCGCCCCTGCCGATCGGCGCCACTACCGGGATCATGCCATCGGCGATCAACTCCTCGATCGGGGCTGGATCCATGCGCTCGACCTCGCCCACGTAGCCGATGTCGAGCGGGGATCCGTTTCCGTCCCGGGGGGTGTGCCTGGTGACGTGCATGATGCCGGCCTCCTTGGCGGAAACGCCGGCAGCCCGTCCCCCGAGGCGTTCGAGCTGCTCGACGATGGCGGCGTTGACCACGCCGAACAGGGTCTCCTCCACGACCTTCATCGTCTCGGCATCGGTGATCCTCAATCCGTTGACGCGGCGCGTCTCGATATTCAGCTCCCTGAGCCGCCGGTCTATCGCCGGGCCTCCTCCGTGCACGATCACCGGGTTGATGCCGACGTGCTCCATGAACACGATATCCTTGAGGATCGTGTCCTCCCCCGGCGCGCCGGTACCGATGCTTCCCCCGTACTTGATCACCACGGTCTTGCCGCGAAACTCCTGGATGTAGGGCAGGGCCTCGACGAGAATGGCCGCCTTGTCGATATAGGTCTGCAGGCTTGTCACCGCTCATCCCCGCGGCTTTCCGCGGCCGGTCCGGTGGGCTCCAGCCGGCTGGCGATCCGGCAACCATCCTCGGCCGTGCGCGCCAGGGCGAAGATCGTGTTCTCTCCCGCCAGGGTGCCCATTATTTCCTCCCAACCCATGCGATCGATCGCTTCGCAAACAGACTGAGCGTGCCCGGATACGGTCTTGATGACGACCATGTTTTCGGCCCGGTCCACCCCGAGCAGGTAGTCGCCCAGCTCCCTTTCGAGGATCCGGGGATCGCGAAGCGTGACGCCTGTCTCCGGCAAGGCGTAGCGGAACCCGCCCTCGGGCCGGGGCACGCGAACTACCCCCAACTCGCGCAGGTCCTTCGACAGGGTCGACTGGCTCACCTCGATCGACATCCCGGCAAGGGCGCGAGCCATTTTTTCGTGCGTATCGATCTGGTCCCGCTCCAGCAGTTCCCTGATCCTGGCTTGCCGCAGTTCCTTGGCCTTCATGGTCCTTGAAGCGTGTCCAAGCGTCCGTGACCGCTCAAGCTTCGGTCAATAATTATTCAAAACGATGAATAAAGATTATAACCTATTCCGGCCCCGGAGGCTGTCAATCCGGGGCTGCGGGAACCGGAACGGCCAGGGGGTGATCAGGGCTCGATCGCCAACTCGTCCGGCTGGACGGAGGATTGTCCCCGGGTGGACATCAGCTCGGTCAGACGGCGCCTGAGCTCTCTCGCGTCCAGGCCCCGGTACAAGCCACCTCCGGCGGTCAGCGAGATGGCCCGGGATTCCTCGGAGACGACCACGGTGATCGCATCCGTCTCCTGGGAAAGGCCGAGGGCGGCCCGGTGCCGGGTCCCCAGCCTCTGGTCCGCCACTTTGTCTGCGAGCGGAAGAGTACAGCGGGCAGCTACCAGCGTTTCTCCCAGCACCACCACGGCCTGGTCGTGGAGGGGTGAGCGGGGAGTGAAAATCGTGGTCAGCAGGTCGGCCGACACCTTCGCGTCCAGCGGCACCCCTGATTCGATCACCGATTGCAAGCCCGCCTCCCTGCCGATGACGATCAGGGCTCCGTATCCGTTCGAAGCAAGCTGCTCGGCGCCGCTGGCGATTTCGTCGATCACGCGAGACGGCTCCGTTTTGTAGAACCACCTCAGCAGTGGGCTCTGACCGAGAACGAGCAGCATGCGGCGCAGCTCCGGCTGAAATACGATGACCAGCAGGATGATGAGGATCGACTGCACCTGCTCGAGCAGGTACGAGGTCGCCGTCAGCTCCTGCCAGCGGGAGGCGAGGGCGATGGTAACCAGCAGGAACAGCCCGACCAGCATCTGCGCCGCAGGCGTGCCGCGGATCAGGTTCAGCAGCCGGTAGAAGATGAAGGCCACGATGGCGATGTCGACGATGGAGAACACCGATACCGGCAGGAACCCGAACAGCCTGAAGAGGATGAGTTCGTCAGCTACCACTATTCCGCTCCGGACTCCGGGGGCGGCGCCCCCGGTCGAGAGGCATGCTCGACCGCCTCGGCGGTGCGCACGGCCCTGAAAGACGGGGCGACGTCGTGGACCCGCACCGCGTTTGCGCCGCGGGCAACGGCCAGGGCCGCGGCCGCCAGGCTCGGTTCTAGGCAGTCCCCGGCCGAGAGCCCGAGTGGCTTCCACAGGAAGGACTTGCGGGAGGGGCCGACGACGATGGGACAGCCGAAGCTGCGGAAGCGGGGCAGCTCGGCGATCAGGGTCAGATTGCCGCCGATCGATTTGCCGAACCCCAGACCGGGGTCGACCGCCAGATGCCGGCGGTCTACGCCGGCAGCGGTGGCCGCGTCCATTCGAGAGCCGAGGAAGCCGGCGATTTCACCCAGCAGGTCGTCGTAGCGGGTGTCGAGCTGCATGGTCGCCGGAGTGCCGCGGCGGTGCATCAGAATCATCGGCGCTGCGGCTTCGGCGGCGACGGGGGCCATTTCCGGGTCACCGAGGGCGCTGATATCGTTGATTATGTCGGCGCCCGAGGAAAGCGCCTCGCGGGCCACCTCGGCCTTGGTCGTGTCGACCGAAATGGGAACTTGGGACCGCGTCCGGATTCCCTCGATTACAGGAACCACCCGGCGGCACTCCGCGGCGGCGCTCACGGCCGCGGCGGCTCCGTACATCGGTGGACGCGAGGACTCGCCGCCGACATCGATGATGTCGGCCCCTTCCGCTTCCAGTTGCAACGCCCGGTCCACAGCGCGCCCGACCTCGTCGTAGCGTCCGCCGTCGTAGAATGAATCGGGGGTGACGTTGAGGATGCCCATGATCCGGACGCGGGAGCGGAAATCGACACTGCGGTTCTCGCCCCGCAAACTCCAGATCATGCGCTCGTGCCTTCCCCCTCGGCACCGCCGTCTCGGGGAGGTTCCGGAACCGCGGGGGCGGGGGACGGAGCCTCGTCCTGGGAGGCGCTGCCGGCTTCCGGCTCCGGTTCTGGTTCCGGCTCTCTGACGATCCGCTCGCCGGCCATCACCAGCTCGATCTCCTCGTCGTCGAGGACTTCGTACTCGAGCAGGGCGTCCGCTATCGCGTCGAGCATGTCGCGGTTTGCCTCGATCAGCCGGGTCGCCTTCCTCTCTGCTTCGACGACCAGCCTGTGGATCTCCCGGTCGATGGTCTGGGCGGTCTGCTCGCTGAAACTTCGGGTCCGCGTGAACTCCTTGCCGAGAAACACCTCGTCCTCCTCGCCGCCCAGCGACAGCGGACCGATATCCTCGCTCATACCCCAATCGCACACCATCGACCTCGCCAGGGCGGTCACCTGCTTGTAGTCCGCCTGGGCTCCGGTCGAGCGCTCCCCGAAGGCCACCGCCTCGGCGCAGCTGCCTCCCAGGGCGGTGGCCAGGTGAGCCTTGAGCTTCGATTCCGTCAGCGAGTGGCGTTCCTCCGCCAGAAACGAGACCATTCCCATGGTCTGCCCGCGCGGCACGATGACGACCTTGTTTATGGCCGGCGAACCGGGTGTAAGCTTGGCGACCAGGGTGTGTCCCGCCTCGTGCACGGCGGCGAGCTTCTTGTCTTCCTCGGTCATTACCATGCTCTTGCGTTCGGCGCCGAGCATGATCTTGTCCTTGGCTTCCTCCATGTCACGCATCGACACGCTCTCGCGATTGCGCCGCGATGCCAGCAGGGCCGCTTCGTTGACGAGGTTCTCGATGTCGGCCCCCGACATCCCGGGGGTTCCCTTTGCCAGGCGATCGAGGTCGACCTCGCTGCTGAGAGGAATGTTGCGCGTGTGGACCTTCAGGATCCCCTTGCGCCCGCTGACGTCGGGAAGGGCGACGACGACGCGGCGGTCGAACCGGCCCGGACGCAGAAGCGCCGGGTCGAGCACGTCGGGCCTGTTGGTCGCGGCGATCAGGATGACGCCGTCGTTCGACTCGAAGCCGTCCATCTCGACGAGCAGCTGGTTCAGTGTCTGCTCGCGCTCGTCGTGGCCGCCGCCGATACCGGCCCCGCGATGGCGGCCGACGGCGTCGATCTCGTCTATGAAGATGATGCAGGGGGCGTTCGCCTTTCCCTGCTCGAACAGGTCGCGCACCCGCGAAGCCCCGACGCCGACGAACATCTCGACGAAATCCGAGCCGCTGATGCTGAAGAAGGGGACATCGGCCTCGCCCGCGACGGCCCTGGCGAGGTGGGTCTTGCCGGTTCCCGGAGGACCTACGAGCAGCACCCCCTTCGGGGTCCGCCCACCGAGGCGCTGAAACTTCATCGGGTCCTTGAGGAACTCGATGATCTCCTCGAGCTCCTGCTTGGCCTCATCCGCCCCGGCGACGTCGCCGAACGTCGTCTTGCTCTTGTCCTCCATCAGCAGCTTGGCCCGGCTCTTGCCGAACGAGAACAGACCTCTCGGGCCGCCCTGCATCTGCCTCAGGATGAAGATCCAGAGGCCGATGAAGAGCAGCCAGGGGAGGAAGCTTATCAGCACGCTGTGCCACTGAAACGGCTTTTCCTTGAAGTAGAAGTCAATACCGGCTTCCTCCCATTCCTTCTTGGTTTCGGCATCGATCGGTCCCAGGTTCACGATGAAGCGCTCTCCGTCGGCGAGGGTCCCGTGAAACTGGTCGTCGCCGACGATCTTCGCCGTGATGATCGCGCCGCTCGCCAGGTATTCCCGGTATTTAACGTAGGAGACCTTGGGTGGGTCGGAGGGCATGCTGCCGAAAAACTTGGCGGCGAAAATCAGGATGAGAACGAGGAAGATCCAGAAGGCGCGGCTGCGCGGGGGCCACCGCCACGGCATGCGCGGACGCTCGCCGTCGCCGCGGTCTGCCGGAGGCTGCTGGCGGCCTCCGTTCCTGTTGTTCTGCTGATTGCTGCGACCGCGGTCGCGTCCCGAATCACTCACTTCGCTGGCTCGCTGTGTCGGGGGGCTTGAACTCGCAGTGCAGGATATGCCTGGTCGCCGAGGTGACGCGATGGCCGTGACCGGTACGCAAGCCGGCGACCCATAGGATCTCGCAGCCACGGGTCAGCAGCAGCGGTTCATCGCGCAGCAGGCGGGGGTAGCCAGCCTCTGCCAGGAGGTCGCTGACCTTCTTGTGGCGTCCCTCGAGTCCGAACGGCTGCATCCTGTCTCCCTCCTCCATTCCGCGCAGGCGCAACGGCTCGGGCCCCAGCGAGTCGGCGTCGAAAACCGCTTCCCAGGATCCCAGTCGCGGCGCCAGGTCCGCGAATGATCTGCCCGGAAGGAAGCGCGAGTGGAACTCGAGCGAGCGCTCGGGAAGGAATACGGCTGCGGGAGCCTCGAACGACCGGTCCACGGGAGCCGCCGCTCCCGCGCTCAGCACCAGGCTGTCGCCGCGGCGCTGTGCCCGCATCCCCGAACCGAGATCGACGATTCCCGCGACCGGCCCCTGCGCCAGATCGACGAGGGTGTCGATCACCGCGCGACCGGCCTCGGCGCGAGGTGGCGAAACCGCACGCAACGAATGCCGTAACACCCTGCGCTGTATAGCTATATGATAGTTGGCGAGGGTGGGGGCAGCAAGGACGATTCGGGTGGAGTCGGCGCGGGTGACAGCCGCCGCGGCCGCGGCTGAAGCCTCCCCGGCCAGCCAGTCGTCCTCGTCGCGAAGGAGTTCCGACGAACGCGTGAGGGTACGGACGATTTGCGGGTTGAACGAGCGCAGCCGCGGAAGCAGCTCGCTGCGCACCCTGTTGCGCAGAAACTTCGGGTCGCGGTTGCTGGCGTCGTCGCAGTAGGCGACTTCCCGGTGCGCGGCGTACTCGGCGAGGGTGTCGCGGGTGTAGGCCAGCAATGGTCGCAGATAGCGCTTGCCGCGAACCGGCGCCATACCGCCCAGACCCGAAGCGCTGCCGCGCAGCAGACGCATGATAACGGTTTCGGCCTGGTCGTCCGCGTGGTGTCCCAGGGCGATAAACTCACACCCCGCCTCCGTCATGACGCGGTGCAGAAACTCGAAGCGTAGCTCCCGTGCAGCCATTTCGAAGGAGATCCGCGCATCTGCGGCGCGCCTTCTCACGTCCCCCGCTTCCGTGATCACAGGCAGCTGGCGCCGGGCCCCCTCCTCCGCGACGAAAACAGCGTCGGCCCCTGACTCGGGCCGCAGCTGGTGGTCGAAATGCGCGACGTGCAGTCGCGGGCAAAGCTGCGGGTCGCGGGCGAGGAGGTCGAGAAGCACCATGGAGTCAAGCCCCCCCGACACCGCCGCCACGATCCCGGCGCCGGCCTCTCCGGTGGTGTCGCGGAACCACTGGCCAACGGCTGCCGCCAGTTCGTCCGGAGATGTCCCGCCTTCACTGATTCCACTCATTCCTGATCAATCGGGATCAATCGGGCACTGCGGCGGCGAAACCTTGAGGCGGGTACAATCCCCCGTTCTCGACGGAGAACGGCTGCCGTCCAGGCGGCGGGTTTAAATTTCGACGGCATCCCCGGGGCCCCTCCTCAGTAGCGGCGACGCCCGCAGCCGGGCCCGACCCTTTCCCTCTGTTCCAGAATCGCCACGGGGCTGTCGCAGGCTTAACTCACTCCGACACCTTGACGGCAAGCGGCATCGTCCAATCGCTTTCCCGCGACTCCGCGTCGACCGCCCGCACCCGGTAGTAGTAGGTCACTCCCCTTTCCACCGTATCGTCCTCGCGACTGGTCCTGATGTCGTTCTTGATGCCGCTGGCCGGCGGAATTGCGGTGTAATCGGGGTCGTCGGTGCTGTTCGGCACCGTCGTTCTCTCCACCTCGTATCGCAGAACGACCCCTGCCGACGCCTCCCACCTGATCGTGACAACCGGATTCTTCGTCAGGTCGGACGGCGTTGTCGAGGAGAGCGAGACGTTCTTCGGAATGTCCACCCCCGAGGTCGTCGCGGACTCGGTCTCCGATGGCGCGCTTGCGTTGCTGGCCGGGTCGAGCGCCTGGATCTGGTAGTAGTAGGTCGTCCTCTGCTCGAGTCCGCTGTCCCGGTATTCCGCGGTTTCCGAGCTTCCTATTTCCCTGAACGGCCCGGAGGGGCTGTCCGCGCGGAACACCAGGTATCCCGAGAGACCGGTTAGCTCGGCGCCGCTGAAGTCGCTGGAGGGCGCCCGCCATTCCAGCAGGATGACCTCGGGATCTCCCACGACCGCCTCTCCGGACAGGAAGGTCGGGGCCGCCGGGGGGCGCGAGTCGGTTTCCACCGTGGCTCCGTCGAACTCCGACAGGCCGCTCTCTCCCTGGGAGGTGACGACACTTACGCGATAGAAGAAAACCTCTCCGCCGACAAACCCGGTATCGACATAAGTGGTCTGGCCGGTCGTAAAAGGCGTCCCCTCCGTCCCCGGCAGCCGCTCGAACAACTCGTCGGGACGCTCCGAGCGATACACGTTGAACCCGATCAGGTCCGATTCCGCGCTCCCCGCCCAGGTAACCGTGATGCGGCCGATGCCCGACACCGCCGACAAACCCGATGGCGGCGACAGACCCGGCGTCCTCGTCGATACCGGCGACGTCAACCCACTCGCGTTGCCCGATGCGTCCACCGCCATCAGCGCGTAGGAGTAGACCACCGCCGCTTCCAGACCCGCGTCGACATACTCCGTCGTCCCCGCCGACACCGTGTCCACCGCCACCAGCTCCGAAGAGCCCTCCGACGAGCGGAAAATCACATACCCTTGCAGACCGGTCAGCTCACCCCCGTCCGCGTCATGCTGCGAGGCCCGCCAGCTCAGACGGACCTGAACCCCCTCCTCCAAAGCCGTCGCAACCACCCCTCCCGGAGGCTCAGGAGCCGAGACGTCCGGCTGTGACTCCCCGCTCACATATCCGGACAGCTCGCTTTCGAATGCCGACGACACCGACGACACCTTGTAGTAATAGCGCGCCCCGGAGACCAGATTCGAATCGACGTAGCTCGTACGAGCCGTCGTGAACGACGCCCCCGTCACCGAACCCAGAAGCTCGAACTCCAGGTCGGGACGCGACGAACGGTAGACGTTGTAGCCGATCAACTTCTCGTCGGATACCGCCTCCCAACTCACCTCGATGCGGCCGATACCGTCCCGGGCGCGAACCCCCGACGGTACCGCGATCCCCTCCGTGCGAGCTCGCGACACCGCAGACTGACCCGACTCATTACCGGACCCGTCGAACGCAGACACCGCATACCCATACTCCGTCAGCGCCCGCAACCCTTCATCCACATACTCCCGAGCCTCCGATCCCACCGTCGACACCGCCACCAGCGAACCCGATACCTCCTCCGAGCGATACACCGTGAATCCCGACAACCCCGTCAGATCCCCCCCGTCCGCGTCCGTCGTCGGCGCGCTCCAGCGCACCGCGATCCGGTCCGAAAAACCCGCCTCCGATACCGCCGACACGTTCCGCGGTACTGCCGGAGATACCTCGTCGGCCAAAGCCTCCGCACCCACCTGGGAGGACAGCTCCGAACGGTGCGTTCGGCCCACCGACTGCACCTTGTAGTAATACGGACGGCCCGCCACCACGCTCGTATCCACGTAGCTCGTGCGACCCGTCGTAAAAGGCGTCCCCTCCGTCCCCGGCAGCCGCTCGAACAACTCGTCGGGACGCTCCGAGCGATACACGTCATATCCCAGAAGCTCCTCGTCCGACACCGCCTCCCAGCTCACCTCGATGCGGCCGATCCCGTCTGCTGCCCGGACCCCCGACGGTACCGCGATCCCCTCCGTGCGAGCTCGCGACACCGCAGACTGACCCGACTCGTTACCCGACCCGTCGAACGCAGACACCGCATACCCATACTCCGTCAACGCACGCAACCCTGCGTCCACATACTCACGCGCCTCCGATCCCACCGTCGACACCGCCACCAGCGAGCCCGATACCCCCTCCGAACGATACACCGTGAATCCCGACAACCCCGTCAGATCCCCCCCGTCCGCGTCCGTCGTCGGTGCGCTCCAGCGCACCGCGATCCGGTCCGAAAAACCCGCCTCCGATACCGCCGACACGTTCCGAGGAACTGCCGGAGATACCTCGTCGGCCAAAGCCTCCGCACCCACCTGGGAGGACAGCTCCGAACGGTGCGTACGGCCCACCGACTGCACCTTGTAGTAATACGGACGGCCCGCCACCACGCTCGTATCCACGTAGCTCGTGCGACCCGTCGTAAAAGGCGTCCCCTCCGTCCCCGGCAGCCGCTCGAACAACTCGTCGGGACGCTCCGAGCGATACAGGTCATATCCCAGAAGCTCCTCGTCGGATACCGCCGCCCAGCTCACCTCGATGCGGCCGATCCCGTCTGCTGCCCGGACCCCCGACGGTACCGCGATCCCCTCCGTGCGAGCTCGCGACACCGCAGACTGACCCGACTCGTTACCCGACCCGTCGAACGCAGACACCGCATACCCATACTCCGTCAGCGCACGCAACCCTGCGTCCACATACTCACGCGCCTCCGATCCCACCGTCGACACCGCCACCAGCGAGCCCGATACCCCCTCCGAACGATACACCGTGAATCCCGACAACCCCGTCAGATCCCCCCCGTCCGCGTCCGTCGTCGGTGCGCTCCAGCGCACCGCGATCCGGTCCGAAAAACCCGCCTCCGATACCGCCGACACGTTCCGGGGAACTGCCGGAGACACCCGGTCCTCCCCCTGCGTCTTCACCCGCACCGCCGCCGCACGCCCCGACTCGTTCCCCGACCCGTCCACCGCCGACACCGTGTAGAAATACGTCGTCGACTCCTCCAACCCGCTGTCCTCATACCGGGCCTCGGACACCGCCGCCACCTGCACGAACGAGTCCGTCGTTCCCTGCGACCGGAACACCCGATACCCCGACAGACCGGTCAGCTCACCCCCGTCGTCATCCACCAGCGGCACGTTCCAAGTCACCGACACCCGGCCAAACTCCGATCCGTCCGCCACCGCCGACAGATTGCGCGGTGACTCCGGAGGCACCTCGTCCGCCAGCGCCTCCCCGTCCACGAAGACCGACAACTCCGAACGGTGCGTACGGCCCACCGACTGCACCTTGTAGTAATACGGACGGCCCGCCACCACGCTCGTATCCACGTAGCTCGTGCGACCCGTCGTAAAAGGCGTCCCCTCCGTCCCCGGCAGCCGCTCGAACAACTCGTCGGGACGCTCCGAGCGATACACGTTGAACCCGATCAGGTCCGATTCCGCGCTCCCCGCCCAGGTAACCGTGATGCGGCCGATGCCCGACACCGCCGACAAACCCGATGGCGGCGACAGACCCGGCGTCCTCGTCGATACCGGCGACGTCAACCCACTCGCGTTGCCCGATGCGTCCACCGCCATCAGCGCGTAGGAGTAGACCACCGCCGCTTCCAGACCCGCGTCGACATACTCCGTCGTCCCCGCCGACACCGTGTCCACCGCCACCAGCTCCGAAGAGCCCTCCGACGAGCGGAAAATCACATACCCTTGCAGACCGGTCAGCTCACCCCCGTCCGCGTCATGCTGCGAGGCCCGCCAGCTCAGACGGACCTGAACCCCCTCCTCCAAAGCCGTCGCAACCACCCCTCCCGGAGGCTCAGGAGCCGAGACGTCCGGCTGTGACTCCCCGCTCACATATCCGGACAGCTCGCTTTCGAATGCCGACGACACCGACGACACCTTGTAGTAATAGCGCGCCCCGGAGACCAGATTCGAATCGACGTAGCTCGTACGAGCCGTCGTGAACGACGCCCCCGTCACCGAACCCAGAAGCTCGAACTCCAGGTCGGGACGCGACGAACGGTAGACGTTGTAGCCGATCAACTTCTCGTCGGATACCGCCTCCCAACTCACCTCGATGCGGCCGATACCGTCCCGGGCGCGAACCCCCGACGGTACCGCGATCCCCTCCGTGCGAGCTCGCGACACCGCAGACTGACCCGACTCATTACCGGACCCGTCGAACGCAGACACCGCATACCCATACTCCGTCAGCGCCCGCAACCCTTCATCCACATACTCCCGAGCCTCCGATCCCACCGTCGACACCGCCACCAGCGAACCCGATACCTCCTCCGAGCGATACACCGTGAATCCCGACAACCCCGTCAGATCCCCCCCGTCCGCGTCCGTCGTCGGCGCGCTCCAGCGCACCGCGATCCGGTCCGAAAAACCCGCCTCCGATACTGCCGACACGTTCCGCGGTACTGCCGGAGATACCTCGTCGGCCAAAGCCTCCGCACCCACCTGGGAGGACAGCTCCGAACGGTGCGTTCGGCCCACCGACTGCACCTTGTAGTAATACGGACGGCCCGCCACCACGCTCGTATCCACGTAGCTCGTGCGACCCGTCGTAAAAGGCGTCCCCTCCGTCCCCGGCAGCCGCTCGAACAACTCGTCGGGACGCTCCGAGCGATACACGTCATATCCCAGAAGCTCCTCGTCCGACACCGCCTCCCAGCTCACCTCGATGCGGCCGATCCCGTCTGCTGCCCGGACCCCCGACGGTACCGCGATCCCCTCCGTGCGAGCTCGCGACACCGCAGACTGACCCGACTCGTTACCCGACCCGTCGAACGCAGACACCGCATACCCATACTCCGTCAACGCACGCAACCCTTCATCCACATACTCCCGCGCCTCCGATCCCACCGTCGACACCGCCACCAGCGAGCCCGATACCCCCTCCGAACGATACACCGTGAATCCCGACAACCCCGTCAGATCCCCCCCGTCCGCGTCCGTCGTCGGTGCGCTCCAGCGCACCGCGATCCGGTCCGAAAAACCCGCCTCCGATACCGCCGACACGTTCCGGGGAACTGCCGGAGATACCCGGTCCTCCCCCTGCGTCTTCACCCGCACCGCCGCCGCACGCCCCGACTCGTTCCCCGACCCGTCCACCGCCGACACCGTGTAGAAATACGTCGTCGACTCCTCCAACCCGCTGTCCTCATACCGGGCCTCGGACACCGCCGCCACCTGCACGAACGAGTCCGTCGTTCCCTGCGACCGGAACACCCGATACCCCGACAGACCGGTCAGCTCACCCCCGTCGTCATCCACCAGCGGCACGTTCCAAGTCACCGACACCCGGCCAAACTCCGATCCGTCCGCCACCGCCGACAGATTGCGCGGTGACTCCGGAGGCACCTCGTCCGCCAGCGCCTCCCCGTCCACGAAGACCGACAACTCCGAACGGTGTGTACGGCCCACCGACTGCACCTTGTAGTAATACGGACGGCCCGCCACCACGCTCGTATCCACGTAGCTCGTGCGACCCGTCGTAAAAGGCGTCCCCTCCGTCCCCGGCAGCCGCTCGAACAACTCGTCGGGACGCTCCGACCGATACAGGTCATACCCCAGAAGCTCCTCGTCGGATACCGCCGCCCAGTTCACCTCGATGCGGCCGATCCCGTCTGCTGCCCGGACCCCCGACGGTACCGCGATCCCCTCCGTGCGAGCTCGCGACACCGCAGACTGACCCGACTCGTTACCCGACCCGTCGAACGCAGACACCGCATACCCATACTCCGTCAGCGCACGCAACCCTTCATCCACATACTCCCGAGCCTCCGATCCCACCGTCGACACCGCCACCAGCGAGCCCGATACCCCCTCCGAGCGATACACCGTGAATCCCGACAACCCCGTCAGATCCCCCCCGTCCGCGTCCGTCGTCGGCGCGCTCCAGCGCACCGTGATCCGGTCCGAAAAACCCGCCTCCGATACCGCCGACACGTTCCGAGGTACTCCCGGAGATACCTCGTCGGCCAAAGCCTCCGCACCCACCTGGGAGGACAGCTCCGAACGGTGCGTTCGGCCCACCGACTGCACCTTGTAGTAATACGGACGGCCCGCCACCACGCTCGTATCCACGTAGCTCGTGCGACCCGTCGTAAAAGGCGTCCCCTCCGTCCCCGGCAGCCGCTCGAACAACTCGTCGGGACGCTCCGACCGATACAGGTCATACCCCAGAAGCTCCTCGTCGGATACCGCCGCCCAGTTCACCTCGATGCGGCCGATCCCGTCTGCTGCCCGGACCCCCGACGGTACCGCGATCCCCTCCGTGCGAGCTCGCGACACCGCAGACTGACCCGACTCGTTACCCGACCCGTCGAACGCAGACACCGCATACCCATACTCCGTCAGCGCACGCAACCCTGCGTCCACATACTCCCGAGCCTCCGATCCCACCGTCGACACCGCCACCAGCGAACCCGATACCCCCTCCGAGCGATACACCGTGAATCCCGACAACCCCGTCAGATCCCCCCCGTCCGCGTCCGTCGTCGGCGCGCTCCAGCGCACCGCGATCCGGTCCGAAAAACCCGCCTCCGATACCGCCGACACGTTCCGGGGAACTGCCGGAGATACCCGGTCCTCCCCCTGCGTCTTCACCCGCACCGCCGCCGCACGCCCCGACTCGTTCCCCGACCCGTCCACCGCCGACACCGTGTAGAAATACGTCGTCGACTCCTCCAACCCGCTGTCCTCATACCGGGCCTCGGACACCGCCGCCACCTGCACGAACGAGTCCGTCGTTCCCTGCGACCGGAACACCCGATACCCCGACAGACCGGTCAGCTCACCCCCGTCGTCATCCACCAGCGGCACGTTCCAAGTCACCGACACCCGGCCAAACTCCGATCCGTCCGCCACCGCCGACAGATTGCGCGGTGACTCCGGAGGCACCTCGTCCGCCAGCGCCTCCCCGTCCACGAAGACCGACAACTCCGAACGGTGTGTACGGCCCACCGACTGCACCTTGTAGTAATACGGACGGCCCGCCACCACGCTCGTATCCACGTAGCTCGTGCGACCCGTCGTAAAAGGCGTCCCCTCCGTCCCCGGCAGCCGCTCGAACAACTCGTCGGGACGCTCCGACCGATACAGGTCATACCCCAGAAGCTCCTCGTCGGATACCGCCGCCCAGCTCACCTCGATGCGGCCCGCACGGGATTCCGCGGCGAGATTGGCGGGGACCGGCATCCCCGGGGTGGTGACCTGCACGACCTGCGAAAGGCTGCTCGTATTTCCCGCCCCGTCGAAGGCCACTATCGAATAGCTGTACGACGTCAGCGCTTTCAGGCCGTCGTCGACGTACTGCCGGGTCTCCGCGGCGACGGTGTCGACAGGCACGGTTCCGCCCGACCCCGGTTCCCTCCGCAGGATCGCGTACCCGGCCAACCCGGAAAGCTCGCCGCCGCCGGCGTCGCGCACCGGAGGTGTCCATACGAGGGTGACGCGCGGCTCGCTCTCGTCCGGAATCGCCGCCAGGCTCCGGGGCGGCTCGGGTGCGACCTTGTCCTCGAGAACCGTGGCCCCCACAAAACCGGACGGCTCGCTCTGCAGCCTGGAGGTGTCGACCGCGGCGACGCGATAGAAAAAGGTCCTCCCCGGGAAGGAGTGCAGCGAGTCGACGTAGGAGGTCTTCCCGGTTGTAATGGTGGCGCCGCCGGGGCCCCGGCCGGGGAGAAAGGTGAATTCCGCGGCCGCGTCCTCCGACCGCAACAGGGCATACCCCGCCAGGTCGAGATCCTCGACCGCCTGCCAGCTCAGCCGCACCACGCCTACTCCCGGCTCCGCAGCCAAATCCCCCCGGGGTAGAGGGACGCTTGCGCACGAAATCCCCCTGGGGATCGAGCGGATTGCTGCGTTCCCTGTCGCAGCTCGTCCCGGTGAGGGCGACGGCGACGGCGGCGGCGAGACAGGTTCTGCGCGCGATCATCTGTTTCTCGAAAGGGATGCGGTCAATGACAGGAGGATGACCAAGGAGCAGGAAGCCGGAGATACGGAGGTATCAGAAAAACAGCCCGGAAATCTCGAGACCGAAATGCCGCCTGGAGGGATCGAGCCGGGGCTTCAACAGCAACCGAGGTTTTGGGGTATCCGGGTTTCGGGACGGGTCGACTTCAGGCGAAGCCTCCGACTCGCCTGGCCGTTCAACCCGGTCGCCGTCTCCCGTGGCCAAGAGGCGCAGCCCGCCGACTCCGCAGGCAGCCGCCAGGGCCCAGCTGACCTGCGCCTTGATGTCGCGGTTGGTGGTCCGCTGATACAATCTGTTGATCTCGATCGGATCGACGGCGCGCTGGTAGTCGGCGTAGAACGCATCCGCCTCCTCGCGGTAGTCGAAGCCCTTGACCGCAAGAGCAGTGCCGGCTCCAAGGAACGCCAGCCCGAGGGTTCGCCGCGCGCTGACGAAATCCCCGATCCCCGCCTCCGCCTGGATGGCGACCGCGACGAGCAGAATAATGGTGACGTGTGCAGACGATTTTGCGGAGATTGCGAAAACTCCGGTCTGGCGCAGGGAGGGAATCGAACCGGAAATGTTCGAAGCGGCTGTGGTTGGAATACCTTTACCCACTGTTTTTGCGACGCTTGGTTAGGTTATCCACCGGGGTGCACTTTGTCAATCGCATCCCACCGGTTCCAACGACCGCGCTGGGGGTCTTGCCGAGGGTGTTCATTCCAACCCAGGCACGCGCAGGAAACCCACAAGGGCATCCGTTGTTTCCCTGCAGACGAGGCCGTTGACAAATGAACGAATGTTCAGTATAAATAGGGGCACCGTCCGTTTTTCCCCACATTCGGTGTCGGAACAGAGCGTGCGGCATTCCACGGAGCGAACCGGGAGCTTTCGGCATGCGCAAAAGCCTGACGTCCAGACAGCAGACCATCTTCGATTTCATCGCGGGGATCATCCGCAGCCGCGGAGCGCCCCCGACCATACGGGAAATCATGGTGGAGTTCGGCATATCCTCCACGAACGGCGTCCGCACCACCCTGGCGGCGCTGGAAAAGAAGGGATACATACGCCGGCATCCGCGCCTGTCGCGCGGGATCGAGCTGGTCGATTTCGCAGAACGCTTACCGCGGGCGGGGAACACCCTCGAGATCCCGCTGCTCGGCCACGTCGCCGCGGGCACCCCGATACTGGCGGAGGAGAACGTGGAAACAACGCTGCAGGTCGACAGGGCGATCGCCCCGGCTTCCGGAGAATTGTTCGCCCTGCGCGTGCACGGGGAGAGCATGCGCGATGCCGGTATTCTCGACGGCGACATCGTCGTTGCAAGGCACCAGGAAACCGCTGAACGGGGAGAGATCGTCGTCGCCCTGATCGACGACGAGGCCACGGTCAAACGCTTCCAGCGCGACCACTCGGGGGTACGGCTTCTTCCCGAGAACGACAACTTCCCCCCGATCGTCGTCACCGGAGAGAGCGGCGAGTTCCGCATCGCCGGCAAGGTCGTCGGCCTGATGCGGCAGTACTGAACCCACCTTCCGCCGGTTCCTTGGAGAAATCCGCATTGGAGAAATCCGCATTGAGGGAGAAGGCCTCCATCCGGCTTCACGGACAGCCGCAACCCGTATGAACCGCCCCCGGAATCCGCTCTGCCGAGGGCCGCTTCCCTGATGCCGCCTACCGGGGCATCCGGCCGTCCCGGACCCGAGCAGCGGCGAGCCGATGCCTCCGATATCTTCGCCGCGGCCGTAGCCGCGGCCGACCCGCACCGATGCGTGCTCGAGGCGTTGAAGGTCGATTGCGGACGCCTTCTCGTCGCAGGCAGATCCTACGACCTGGACCGATTCACCGAGATACTGGTGATCGGGGCGGGCAAGGCGACCCCGGCGATGGCCGCCGCGGTGGAAAAGCGCCTCGGGAACCGTATCACCGCAGGTGCGATCAACACCAAGTACGGACACGCGGTGCCTCTCGAGCGCATCGAGACGACGGAAGCGGGGCACCCGCTGCCGGACGAGGCAGGTGTCGCCGGAACCCTGAAGATGCTGGAGCTCGCCGGCCGCTGCGGCGATTCGACGCTGCTGCTGTGTCTCTTCTCCGGGGGAGGTTCGGCGCTGATGCCCGCTCCGGTCCCGGAGATCTCCCTCGCCGAAAAGCAGCAGACGACCCGGGAGCTGTTGGCCTGCGGTGCGACTATCGCCGAGATAAACGCGGTTCGCAAGCACCTGTCCCGCGTCAAGGGGGGGCGCCTCGCCCGGCTCTCGCACCCCGCCCCGACCCTGGCCCTGATGGTCTCCGACGTCATCGGGGACCGGCTCGACACCATCGCATCGGGGCCGACCTACCCCGACTCGACCTCCTTTGCCGATTGTGACGCGATCTTCGCGCGCTACGGAATCGAGTCCAGGATTCCCGAGGCGGTTCTCAACTGCATCGAAGAGGGGCGTCTTGGGAAAACGGCCGATACTCCCGGGGCCGGGGAGGATTGTTTCCGCAATGCCCTCAATCTGGTAGTCGGGAACAACAGCCTTGCTGTCGGGGCGGCGGAGCGCAAGGCGCGCGAGCTTGGGTACGAACCGCTCGTGCTGTCCTCACGGATCGCAGGCGAAACCCGGGAAGTGGCAGGGGTCCACGTCGCCATTGCCGAAGAGGCGGCCGCCAGCGGCCAGCCGGTCGCCCCGCCCGCCTGCATCATCAGCGGCGGGGAAACCACGGTTGCGGTCAGCGGCACGGGAAAGGGCGGGCGCAACCAGGAGTTCGCCCTTGCCGCGGCCCTGTTGCTGGAGGGCAGCGAAGTAATCACGGTCCTGAGCGGCGGCACCGACGGCACCGACGGGCCTACCGATGCCGCGGGCGCGGTCTGTGACGGCGACACCGTCCCCCGCGCCCGCGGACACGGACTCGATCCGGTCAGCTTCCTCGACAACAACGACTCCTACCACTTCTTCCGGCCACTGAACGACCTTTTGATGACCGGGCCCACGGGCACCAATGTGATGGATCTGCGTCTCATGTTGGTAAGCTGAGCCGGCGTCCGCCTTTCTTGACCCTCCCCAGGGCCCCACATACACTTTTCGCAATGAAATTCCCCCCGATTCTGCTCGCCGCTGTGATCCTGCTCCCCGGCCGGGGGCCGGCCTCCGCGGCCACAGGCTATGCCGGCGAGTTTCTCGCCGTCGGAGCCGGGGCTCGCGGCCTCGCCCTGGGAAGCGCCAGCCTCGCCCTGGTCGACGACGCGACCGCCGGTTACTGGAACCCGGCGGCGCTGACCGGTCTCGAGCGCAGCGCCCACCTGATGCACTCCGAGCGGTATGCCGGTCTCGTATCCCACGATTTCGCCGCGGTGAACGTCGAGCGATTTCTCCTCTTCGACGGTTTCTCGGTTGGCATCTTGCGGCTCGGGGTTGACGACATCGCCTTCACGGCGCTGACCGATCCCGGGGCCCCGCCGAGTGCGGACAACCGGCCGCAGGTCTCCTCCACGGAGGTCAGTTCCGACTACGCCCTGTACCTATCCGCCGGCCGCCGCGCCTCGGAACGGCTCGACCTCGGGGCGAGCGTGAAGCTCGTGTACCGAAGCGTGGCGAGCTTCAGCGCCTATGGAGCCGGGCTCGACCTCGGGGCGCGCTTTCGGCTGTCGCCGGGAGTGGCGATCGCCGCGGTCGTGCGGGATGCCACCACCTCGCCGATTTCCTGGAGCACTGGTACCAGCGACCGCATCCGGCCTTCCGTCCTCTTCGCCGCCGCAATCACCCGGACCGTGGGGCGGGGCCGTGCCAATCTCGCGCTGGGAGCTGCCGGGGGGGGCGACGCCTCCGGCGGAGCCGCCGCGATGCTTGCAGGAATGGAGTACGACCTCGGAAAGCTCGCCCTGAGAGCGGGTCTCCAGGAGGAGCGCCAGGCCTTCGGTATCGGCATCCGGGCGCACGACATGCTGCGCCTGGACCTGGCTTATCAGCAGCACGATCTCGAGGCGACCTACGTCTTCTCGGCGACCACGGACTTCTGAGCGCACCAACCAACGATCCACCTACCCCGTCCGCCGCCACGCGCTGCGGATACGTCGCCCTCGTCGGGCGGCCGAATGCGGGCAAGTCGACGCTGTTCAACGCCTTCCTCGGGCAGCGGCTGTCCATCGTCACCGCCAAGGCCCAGACGACGCGCTGCAGCATTCGCGGCATCCTCAGCCGCCCGGAGAGCCAGATGATCTTCCTCGACACCCCGGGCCTCCTGGAGCCGAGCTACCGCCTGCACGAGACCATGGGACGTCAGATCGACCGCTCGGCCCGCGACGCCGACGTGATCCTGCTGCTCGTCGACGGATCGCGGCCGCGCAACCGCATCGACCTGGTCAGCTCCTTCCTTGAGCGAACGAAGGCACCGGTTGTAGCGGCGCTGAACAAGATCGATACGATCCCGGAGGATTCCCGCGAGCGGGTTGCCGCCGCTGTCGCCGGCGACCTCGGCCTGGATACCCTGCGTGCGGTTTCAGCGGTCACGGGGGAGAACGTCCCCCCGTTGCTGGCCGAGCTGGAAGCGGCGCTGCCGTTGGGGGCGAGGCTCTACCCGGACGAGGTCATCGCCGACCAGCCGGAGCGGTTCTTTGCCGGCGAGCTGGTCCGCGAGGCGGCCTTCGAACAGCTCTCCGAGGAGTTGCCCTACGCGATCGCCGTCGACGTCGACGACTTCCGCGACCCCGAGGCGGAAGGCTTACGTCCGGGGGGGCGGCCTCCGCAGAGAAAGACCTACGTCAGCGCGGTCCTCTACGTCGACCGCGAGAGCCAGAAAGGGATCGTCATCGGGCGCGGGGGCAGCATGCTGAAGCGGATCGGCAGCCGCGCCAGGGCGGGCATCGAGGAGCTGCTCGACCGCGAGGTGTATCTCGAGCTGCGGGTAAAGGTGCGCCGAGACTGGCGCAACCGCGACCGGGACCTGAAGGAGTTCGGATACGCGTAGTCCGGGCAGGCTTCCCGGCCCAAATCACGAGGAGACCGCTGAATGAAGGTGTTGATCGTCGGCAAAGGTGGGCGGGAGCACGCTCTCGCCTGGAAGATCGCCCGGAGTCCGCTCGTATCGGAAATCTTCGCCGCGCCCGGGAGCCCGGGCCTGGCCGCGCTGGCCGCTTGCCTCCCGGATATTCGCGTCGACACCCCTTCCTCGGACATGGAGAGGCTGCGCTCCGAGATCCTCAGGCTGCGCGACTTCGCCTCGGAACGGCGGATCGACCTGACGGTCGTCGGTCCCGAGGATGCCCTCGCCGGCGGCCTCGTCGACGAGTTCGCGGCCGCGGGGCTGCCTGTGTTCGGTCCGACCGCCGCGGCGGCGCGCATCGAAACCGACAAGCGCTTCTCGAAAGAGCTGATGGCCCGGATCGGGGTGCCGACCGCGGCCCACCGCACCTTCACCGACAGCGGGGAAGCGCTTGCCTACATCGAGGAGCGGGGAACGCCGATCGTCGTAAAGGCGGCCGGCCTGGCCGCGGGCAAAGGAGTGGCGGTCTGCCACCGGCCGGAGGAGGCGGTCGCCGCGGTGCGGGAGCGCATGGTCGACCTGCAGTTCGGCGACGCCGGCTCCGAGATCGTCATCGAGGATTTCATGGATGGGGAAGAGGCCTCGCTGTTTGCGATCACCGACGGCGACGAGTTCGTCAGCCTCGTTCCGGCCCAGGACCACAAGCCGATTTTCGAGGGGGACCGGGGGCCCAATACCGGAGGCATGGGAGCGTACGCCCCGGCGCCCGTCATGACTGCCGGGATGACGGGCCGCGTCGAAGCGGAGATCGTGGCGCCGGTGCTGCGTGAGATGGCGCGCCTTGGCTGTCCCTACCGGGGGGTGCTGTACGTTGGCCTCATGATAGTGGAAGGCCATCCCAGGGTAGTGGAGTTCAACTGCCGTTTCGGCGATCCCGAAGCCCAGGTCGTTCTGCCTCTGCTCGAGTCCGACCTCGTTGAGCTGTTGCTGGCCTCCGCTCAGGGAGACATCGGCAAGGTCAGCAGCAGCGTGCGCACCGGGAGCGGGGCCGCTGTCTGCGTCGTACTCGCCTCCGAGGGCTACCCCGGATCCTACGAGACCGGGAAGGAAATCTCCGGCCTCGACAGGTTCGACGGCCGCGAGGATGTGTTCGTCTTCCACGCCGCCACCGAGCTGGCCGGCGGGAAGCTGCTTACGGCGTCGGGGCGGGTCCTCGGCGTCACCGCGGTCGCCCCCGGAGTCGCCGCGGCGGTCGACAAGGTGTACGAGGCGGCCGATGCCGTTTCCTTCGAGGGAAAGTACTACCGCCGCGACATCGCACACCGGGCGCTCGCCCGGTTGTAAACCAACCGAAAAACCAGCATCGAGCGGCGATCGGCCGCAACATAATGCCTCCCGCCCCGGGGGGAACGCCCGCCCGGAGTTCCTCGCCTTGAACCGGAGCGTGCAGGAGGTCGCGGCGCCAAGCGATGGCGGCGACAGTTCCCGGCCTGCGTGTCTCTCCACTATCGCAGCACCACCGTCGCCATCAGGGCCGATCATTTTCGGGAGATCGCCCTTACCCTCAGCGACGCCGCGGCGGGCATCGAGTGCCTCGTCGAGGTTGAAGAGGAATCCGACCTGGACGAGGACCGGCATATGCACCATCCCATCCCGCACGTACGGCTCAATTGACCTCTGTTCGATCGACCGGGGGCCGCGCCGCGCTGGAGCCTGAACAAAGCGTGCGAAACGCCGATGAACGGGACACTGGCGGTTTTTCGGTTGTATGAAATGAAGAACAAGGGATGAGATGAAAAGGCGACCTATTTCGATACGTCGACTTCGAGGCGTTGATTGGCCGGCACGTCAGTGAGAAGGCGCTGATGGCCACCGGGCCAGCGAACCTCGAGCGTATCTACTGATGAATGATGTCTCAGCCCGAACCAAGCGGCCCGTTCACCTTCTGACAGGTAGCTGGTGCCGGCGCTGATCTGCCGGAATTGAGACTTTCCTCCGGTCACGGCCCGCAGGTGCACGCCGACGTTGTCGTACCGGCCATTCGCTCCGCGGGGCTCCACTAGCAGCCAGTTGGAATCACCGAGACCGTCATTTTGCAGCAGGGACGGCGCAGCGGCACTGTGAGTAACGACGAGATCCAGATCGCCGTCGAGATCGAAATCCCCCGAGGCGACGCCCCGGCTCGTCATGCGGCGGTTGAAATATTCTCCGGAGCTCGCCGAGACATCGACGAAGCGGCCCAGACCATCGTTGCCGAACAGCTGGTCCGGTTGCTCGGCACCGATTGATCCGTCATGGAGCTGCAGCTCAGTCAGGATATGGCCATTGGCGACGAAGAGATCCTCGTCGCCGTCGTTGTCGTAGTCGAAAAACAGGGTGCCGAAAGCCAGGTATTTGAGACTCGGCTCTCCCAGTCCTACGGCGTAGGTGGCATCTGTGAAGAAGCCTGGGGATTCATTGAGATAGAAGGTGTTGGTCTCAAGCTCGAAGTTGGTGACGAACAGATCATAATCCCCATCGACGTCAGGGTCGCCGACGGCCACTCCCATGCCGGCCTCGGCGCGGGCGTTGTCGTTGTAGGCGGTGCCAGTGAGTTCGCCGATCTCAGTGAAAACGCCACCCTCGTTGCGATAGAGGAAGTTCGGCGTGGTGTCGTTGGCCACGTAAATATCGATGTCGCCGTCCAGATCGAAGTCGAAGGCCGCAATGCCCAGGCCCTTTCCAAAGGTGTCATTATAGATTCCAGCCTGGCGCGAACGGTCTTCGAAACGCCCGTTACCCAGGTTGTAGTAAAGGAGGTCAGCCTGCGCCGGGAAATGGCGGGGGTGGCAGTAGTAAGGCTTCCCATCCTGCTCGCAGGTCGGTGCGTCGACGACGGCATTGTCGAGGTAGTTGACGACATACAGATCGACCAGGCCGTCCCGGTTGTAGTCGGCAAAGGCGCATCCGCTGCCCCAGCTGGCGTCGTTTACCGCGGCCGAGTCGGTGACGTCCGCAAAGCGACCGCCACCGTCATTCAGAAAGAAGCGATTCGGACCGTGGTTCGTGACGTAGAGGTCGAGGTCGCCGTCGTTGTCGTAGTCACCAAGGCAACACCCCATCCCGTATCCGCTGTCGTCAGCGCCACCAGCCGAGGGGACTTCGGTGAAGTGCAACGCCCCATCACCCGCGCGGTCATTTTGGTGCAGCGCGTTCGCTGGATTGGACCCGAGACGGGAACCAGGCAGTGGCGCGCCGTTCACAAAGTAGAAGTCAAGGTCGCCGTCTGAATCATAGTCGAAGGCACAAACGCCGGCACCCATGGCCTCGGGCAGATACTTGCGACCGGCAGCGCCGCTATAGTGGACAAAGTCAATACCGACTTCATCGGCGACATCCGTAAAACGCACTTCAGCATTTACTCCGAAAGGATCCGCCGTGACAACCACAACGCCAACCAGGTAGAGCAGAGGGGCGCGGCATCCGGCGCTGGAGCTGCTCAGGCATTTCGAATCAGCCACTACCGTGCCTCTGAACAACTGAGTAACATCCCCTGCCATCGTCAGTTACACCCACCTTTCTCCAACCCGCAGATCGCGACACTACAATCATTCATTGAGCGGTCGAGTACATCCTTTACAGAATAGTCCGGGACCATGGTTTACAGTTTCCGGCGAGCGGCTTTATCCAAACAGTCGGTGATGGTGAGCTGTCGTTCATCCATGCGACCCAGTCTGAGGGACCGAACCACACCTCCCAGACACCGTCATCAATGGGTTCCAAGCCGATGGGTTGTTGACGCATGACCGGCTCTTTTGCGAGCTGAAGGCCCGCTCCACGGCCGACAGGCTCTTATAGGAATCCTCACCGGCGTCGGCGTCCATGGCCTCGGCCGATACGCGGGTGGGGATCACGTAGATGCCTCAGGTCCGCCTCGGCGGCGATTCGCCTCCTGGTTCGCAGATAGCCGAAGGCCTCCTCCCCGATCTCGAGCCTGGAAGTGCTTGCCCATCTTGAAGTGGTGAGGGGGGCGGCTGGCGCGCACGCCGATGCGGTCCTTGCCCGCAAGACGCCGTTGGGAACGCGGGTGGCCTGGCGGATTTTGTCCAACGCCTGCTCGGTGGCCTGAAACAGCTCGTCGAACTTGTGAGCTCGTTTGGCGCCCAGCACCGCGGCGTCGTGGCCGTGCGACAATGAGCGGGTGATCTCGAAAAGCGCGTGGACGGGCACCAGCTTCTCGCCCTTGAGGACGCGCCGCAGGGACTCGATTTGCTCATGCCCGAGGTGCAAGATGCTGGCCAGGGTGGGGCTCTTGACCTGCCCTTTTCCGGTAACTTTCGCGCAACAGCACTGATACTATCGCCATTTACATGCCTACCCGTGGACGGCGAAATACGTCGCAACTCATGCTCGTACTGTCACTGCGACAAAAAAGCGCAACGGATCTTCGGGCTAAAGGAAGGATAGGTGCGCCCCTTTTCTTTTTCAACACCTTCCGCAACTATTGAAGGTAGCTAAACCGGAGTATTCCGGTCAGCTCTGCACCCACCGCAAATGCCGAGCGCGTTGCTCCAGAGCATCCCTCGGTGACTCTGGCTTGCAGGCTTTGCTTGACATCCCAATTGGAAGGCGCGAATGTACGGCGAAATTACGTGAATCCTGGGTGCCCATTACAAGGGTGCCCATTACAAGGCGACGCCCCACGTGACGGCATTTGGTGCGTCGCCAAGGCCAGGTACACCGGAGGATCAATATCCTGTTCAACTGCATCCCGAAGCTGCACTCTCCCAAGAGATCCCTCATGACAGCAAAGCTCGCCCTCTGTCTCACACTCGTGTCCGCTCTCCCTGTTTCCGCGCAACCCTTCGTCGTTGAAAGCTGGGACAGGATATCGAGCGACGAGGCGCGGGCGGACAGTACGGGCGCGCTCGTTCTCGGGTCGGTCGATTCGGAGGAAAATCTTGCTCTCGGCAAGCCGGCTGTGGATCACGCCGGTTTCCCCGCGAAAGTGACCGACAACAACACCGGTACGAACAATGTCTGGAACAGCGGAGACCGCCGCGGTGACCCCGTCGTGTTCAACTTCTACGTCCAGATTGACCTTGAGCAAGACAGGCTGGTAGATCACGTCATCATAAGACCTCTGACGGGTGACACCAGGGAGTTTATGAAGGGGTACAGCATTCAAACCTCATTGGACGACGTCGTATTCACGGAGCAGGTCCTCAATACCCGAAATCTTAACCCCCTAATCGACACAACCTTCGCGCCCGTTGTCGCGCGCCATGTTCGAGCACAAATAAAGGCAATCGACAGGCTGAACCAGGTGAAGATAGGCGAGGTGGAGGTGTACGGAAGCGGTTTTCTGAATGCGGGAAGCTTTACTTCCGATGTCGTGAATTTGAGCACGGCCAGGAATTTCGGGATGGCCCGCTGGACGGCAGAGGTGGATCAAGGGAGTGAGCTGACGCTGCAATTCCGCACCGGACCATCGAGCACGCCCGACGACAACTGGAGTGACTGGTCCAGCCCCAGCTCCGAACAGGAAGGGATGCTGGTCAACCTCCCTGAGCCCCGCAGGTTCCTCCAGTACCAAGTGAACCTCGTCACAGATAATCCGGCTACTTCCCCGCGACTGACGAGCCTGGTGATCGACCACGCAGATCCGTTGGCAGCCGCCGTCTCTGGACAGGTGAGCCGGGATGATACGGACCTGGAAGCGCCAGTGGACGACGCCGACGAAGAGCTGGCTGCGGATGAAGTGCCTGTTGGCCTGCGTCAGAATCTGCTCCTCGAAGTTGCCGCGAGGGTCGGATCGGGCACTGGCTTCGACATCTTCAGGCTCGAGGGTCCCAACAGTCTGAAAGTGCAGAGGGTGCTCAGAGACGGCGAGACGCTCGTCGACGGCACTGATTTCACCTTGAGCAACGCTGCCCGGCACACCGACATCATCTTCGCCGACCCCATTGTCGCCGACGCCGACATTCAGATCAGTTTCAGCACCGTTCTTTACGACGAAGTCAACCTCTTCCGTGGACAGCTCGTCGATCGGCTGCAGCCCGACAACCCCCAGCAGATCGAAGCGGCTTCCAGTCAGGAACGCGGTAACACGCTTGCCCTTTTCGGAGTGGGCCTCATCGATCGCGTCTTCGACAGGGGCAACCTCACCGTGGCGCCGAATCCGTTCTCACCGAACGACGACGAAAGATTCGATGTCGTACGGATTCAATACGATCTCGGCAGAATCAGCGTGCTGCGACCGGTGGCCATCCGCATCTTCGATCTCAACGGCAGGCCGGTTCGGGCCATGGAGATGAAGCAGAAAAGCGGCACTCACACGGTGGAATGGGATGGGGTCGATGACGACGGCGACCTGGTTCCCCCGGGGCTTTATCTCTTCGAAATAAGCGTCGACAGCGGGGACGGGATCGAGTTCAACGGGGCTATCGGTGTCGCCTACTGACATCAACCAAACCAGAGAGCAATCAATGTATCAACGACTTTTCATTCTGAGCCTCACCCTGGGTATCGGGGCAGTGCCGGTCCAGGGGGCCTTTGAAACTCTAGGTCACGCGAGTCGCGCCAGTGCGATGGGTCACGCGGTCACCGTGCACGGCGATGATGCCAGCGCCCTTTGGTACAATACCGCCGGACTGGCGCGCATCGAGCGCTCTCAAATCAGCGTTGAGTACGCGCGACTTTTCCCCGACCTCGATGCGGGGCCGGGTATAGGAAACTGGTCCGCCAACTACGCGCGAAAGCTGGCAGGGGGCCGTGTCGGACTTGGAGTCGCCGGCCTGGGGGCTGGTTTCTATACAGAGACCGGCCTGCTCCTCGGATTCGGCCGGACCATCGGAAAGAACCTGAATCTTGGAGTTGGCCTGCGATTCATGCGCTGGTCTGCCGACGGCTACAGCGACCCCCAAACCCTCATCAGTGACGCCGATCGGTCCGGCTCCGGACTGGGCCTCGACGTGGGGGCGCGCATGGAGGCATTCACTCTGAATGACGGGCAGGTCAGCGTCGCATTCAGCGGGCAGAGCCTCAACGAGCCCAATGTCTCCGAGTCGAGAGGCGGAAGCGGCATTCCTCGCCGCATCACCCTGGGTCTGGGCTATGCGGACGCGATGTACGCACTGGAGGCCGACCTCGAATTCATCGACGGAGGCTCCAGGCTGCGAGTCGGAGCTGAGTACAAACTTGGCGGACGTTACGATCTGCGCCTGCGGGCGGGAGGCAGCGGCATGGCCAGCGATGGCGCTGCCGGCGAGGTAGATGGGGGGCTCGGTCTGCGTTTCGGAAAAATCGTGCTGAACTACGCCCACCACTACGCATCCGAGATTACGGCCGGCGGTAGCCAGCGGCTCTCACTGGTGTATCAGCTCTGACCAGCATCGATTCGAGGCCACCAGCTCCAATGCCCGACTGGAAACGGACACTTTTCTGGCTGTGTCTGGGCTCGATCACCCTGTGGGTCCACGGGGTTGAGTCGCAGGACCCGGATCTCAAGGAAGGGAAGGGGACGCGCCGTTTTCCGAACTACACGACTGAGGACGAGCTACCGCGCGAAACGCTGGTAGTTCCCGGATCCAGCGCCGGAACGTTCTACGAAGACCACCGTTTCGGCGATGCTTTCATGGGGCGCTGGCAGCCCGGGTACCGCACCTACGGTTGGAACGACTACCAGAACTACCGCCTCAACACGACACCCTATCTGCGCAACTACGACTCCTTCGGCAATTTCATCGCTGACGGCTACGAGATCTTCCAGCTCCAGGAATACCGCACCCGAGCTCCGCTGATCGGCAGCCAGGGAACCAAGGGACAATTCTACCAGAA
The DNA here is from genome assembly GCA_965223905.1 of Candidatus Latescibacterota bacterium. Lineage (GTDB taxonomy): Bacteria > Latescibacterota > UBA2968 > UBA8231 > UBA8231 > CBDCXV01. The sequence goes on along the minus strand of CBDCXV010000002.1, from coordinate 294,356 downwards.
CTGGCTCCATCATCTGGTTGTCGCCGACGACTCATATGGCAGCTGGAGCACCAGAGTGATACTGGGGGACTTCATCCACACCACCTTCACCCCGCTGACACTCGACATGGTCAATTTCAACGGTCTCCGTTTCGACGCCGCCTCCGTCGGCAACCATGAGCTTACCCTGATTGTGTCCCGCATCTCCGATCCGCTCAAGCAAAAGCTCGCCGGGGCAGGGGAGAACTTCAACGTAGCTCTGGGTAAGCGCGGGCAAATCGAAAATATCAACGACGGCGTCTACATGATGGGAGGACATTGGGAGAGCGGTGTCGGCGAAAACCTCGTCGTCGGCGCCTCCTACGTGAACTTGCACCGCTTCGACAGCCAACGAGGCTTCAAGACCAATACCCGCAAAGGCCTGGCGCCGCCCAATTCGGTTCCCGATCAGATCATCGTGCGCTTCGAAGACGATTCGCCGGAGGATGGCATCGGCGGGGCAGCCGTGTTCGACCTCGTCGCCAACGTGACCGTAGGCCCGCCGTTCGACGATCCCGGCGCCGCTGAGACGACGGTGACGCTGACTCCGCAGCCGCCGGAGCTTTCACCGGGCGCCGTCGCTCGTGGTCGCCACCTCGAGGCCAGCGGTGTTTTCAGAACTGATGGCATCGACAGGCCTGTCTACATCGACTACACCTTCGATTTCGAGGCCGCCGGTTTGAACAATACGGAAATCGTCGGCGTCGAGTTTTCCGCCCTAGTGGCCAACGACTACAAGATCAGTCTTGCCCAAAACCATACGCAACGGACCGGTCCCCGCAGCACCGTGCCTCGGGAAACCGATTTTCAGATCATCCGCCGGGCCGAAGACAACATCGTCGATATGTCCAACAAGCGGTTCACCCGTTTCGACTACGGCCTGTCCACCGGTGTGGAGGTGTTTGGCGTCAACGGCAGGCTGCTGATCCCCGGTCTGGAGATGCACGGCGAACTCGCCAAAAGCTCCAACCATTTCCAGTATCCCTCGGTGCTGGGCAAGCGCAGCGGCTTCGAAGACGTCGCCGGGTACCTCACTCTGGATAAGGAGTGGTCCCGGTGGTCGTTCGGCGCCGAACTGTTTTCCATCGGCGCCAGGTACACCTCCTACAACCCGCATCCGGCGGATCCGCGAAATCCGGTTCCGACCGGAGAGGTTTTCTACTTCAACCCGGAGGAAGAAGCCGGCCGGGAGCGACTGCGGCAGGATTTCTATGCCGACGCGCAGCCCGGGGGCAGTGCCATCAATCCGTTCTACAGCTTCGTCGACGACAACGACAACATGCTCTACGACGAGAGAGCGGATAACTGGCGGCGGCTGAAGGGTGGCGGCACCCCAAAAGAGGGATCGATCTTTCCGTATTCCGACCTCGACCAGGATGGACACCAGGACACGAATCGCAATCGCAATGAGTTCCCCGATTACGACGAGCCTTTCCTCATGTACTTCTCAGACCCTCAGGAGTTCCATTTCGGGGACGACTACAACAACAACTTCATCACCGACGCCTCCGAAGATGACAGCCTGCCAAACTATCCGTACTACAAGGACGAGCAGGGGCTGCACCTGTTGACCGCCCTGAAGCTGTTCAACGGCCTCAAGCTCAGCGTCGGTCGCTACGACGTGGACCAGATCGCTGCCAGCGGCCACAACGATGTCGTCTACGGAAAGCTCAACCTCGACCGCCACTACGCTTCGCGCTGGCGGGTACGCTGGGACCACGAGTCGAAGAGCGTCAGGGACGATATTTCGAATCCCTACTTCAGGTTTCTTCTGCAGGAGGGGATCGAAGTTGAACTGGATCGCCGGAACGTAAACGTTGGGGCTCTCACGGGCAGCCGCTACACCCAGACCTTCTTCGACGACGAGCTCGAGGCTCGCGACAGTTTCATCAACAGGGGGTTATTCCGTGCCGATTTCCAACCTCGTGAGCGCTGGAACATAGAGGGCAGGCTGCGTTACGAATTGAACCATCAGCATGCTCGCCGTTTCGCCTCTGGAGAGGAGCAACTCGAAGACGACCTCGACTTTTACGGTGCCATCCTGCGTACCGGCTACAGCTACCAGAGGGGCAGTCTGGACCTGATGCCGCGGTTCAAGGCCATGTACCGCCTCTGGGAGCGGTCCAGCGAAGAGGGTCCCTTTCTCGAAAATCTCCAGGTTTTGCCCATTCTGCGCGCTGATTTCCACTTCGGATCGGGCTCTCAGTTGCGACTGGGTGTTCAGGGGTTTCCGCTGCTTGCAGATCGACGCAAGGACTTCGCGAACGCGGCGAACGATGCCGACTTGAGGAGCTGGACCTTCATGTGGTTTAACGAGACGTACTACGAAGGCTATCGTCTCGGCCTCGAGCTCGGGATTCTGCGCCAGGAGGTTGATTTCGACGATCCGGACAGGCCGGACACCAGATTCACTCGCTTCTTCGTGCGCATGCTCTCCGGATCCCCGACCCTGGTACGCTGATGATCGCGCCAAAACACCGAGCGAGATCGTTTACCAGGCTCTTCCTGGCCCTGCTGTTCATCCCTGTTGGCGTGCCGGCGCAGCATTGGGAGCAGGAGAGCAGCGAAGATCTGTTGCTGACAAAGGGCCGGTTCGCCGATCCCTTCGTGTCGCGCTACTATGCGCCCTTTCTGAATTTCGGCTGGACCGACTACGAGAACTACCGCGAGGGCATTCCGATTTTCAAACGCTACGACGCCTTCGGCAACTATCTGACCGAAGGCTACGAAGTGTTTCGAATGGAGGAGACGCGCGCCGTCGCACAGGGCGAGCAGGGCAGCGTCCTGCTGAAGGGACAGTTCTACGAAAACTGGCTGCGCCACTTGATCATCGTCGACGATGCGTACGGAGGCTGGTCGACTCGACTGATGGTCGGTGACGCCATCAGCACTACTTTTTCACCGCTGACTCTGAACATGGCACGGCTCAACGGCATCCGCTGGGACGAGGCGTCGGCGAACAATCGCTTCAGCATCATTCTGTCAAGGATCTCGGATCCGATCAAACTCGATCTCAAAGATCGACTGGATCGCGGCGGTGAAAGGCGGACCGTGACTGACGGCGTCTACCTCATGGGCGGCCACTGGGAGAGCCACGTCGGTGACTTTCTGATTCTTGGCGGCACCTACGTGAATCTGCATCGCTTCGACAGCAGCCGGGGTTTTACGACCAACACACGCAAGGGTCTAGCGCCTCCGCAAACGAGCGTGCAGGAGGTCATCGTCCGCTTTCAGGACGATTCACCGGAGGATGGTGTCGGCGGCGCGGCGGTTTTTGCTGTGTCTGCTACCGCTCACATACGGGAGGGTGGGGTCGATCGATTCGAGAAGATCCCGGCGTCAGCGCCCGAGGTGTCCGAGGGTGTCGCCGCAGGACCACGGCATGTAGAGGCCAGCGGCTATTTCGAGAACCGGCAGGGCTTTCGCATTCCCGTGTTTGTCGAATACTCCTTTCCCGTGCCGGACAGCACGGTGGGTGTGAAAATTGCCGCCGTCGTCGGCAACGACTACCAGATTCTGACGCGCCAGGATCACCGTTACACGGTATCGTCGGGCGGCGGGGCTCGCACCACGGAGTTCGTCATCGCGCGGCGGGCCGAAGGCAATGTGATCGACATGTCCAACAAGGGGCAGGTCGTTTTCGAACAGGGCATGCTCACCGGTCAGGACGTCGTCGGGCTCAACGGCAGCGCCTCGGTGAGCGGTTTCGAGGTGCGCGGAGAAGTTGCTCGAAGCTCCACGTATTTCCAGCACGCCGCCGATGACGGAGAGCGCGCCGACTATGACGATTTCGGCTGGTATGTGACGGTGGAAAAGGAGATACACGCGGTCTCTCTGGGTTTCGAGGGATTTCACATCGGTCCCAAGTACAACACCTACGCATTCAAGTCTGCGGCGCGACAAAAGGCCGAGGCCAACCCGGAGTTCAGCAGCGACGGCGTACAGGTCCCGTTCATCAACCGGACGTTCGGGGTCCTGCAGAACGAGGATATTGTCGATTCGCGAACAGCCGGGACGCATTACTTCTTCAACCTCGATGATCGTCAAGACCCGGCGAGCACCTATCGGAACTCAGGCGGCAACAAACTAAACAACCCGATTTACGCCCTGGTGGACGACAACGATGACATCGACCAGTGGCCGGATGACTGGGTCCAGGACTGGGACATCGCAGGTCGGGAATCCAAATATCTGGAGTCAGACGCCGGCGTCTACCCATTCTTCGATTTCGACGCTGACGGATTCGCCGACAACAACCGCAACCGCAACGAGTTGCTGGACTCGGACGAGCCTTTCCTGATGTACTTCACGGATCCGAGAGAGTTCTATTTCGGCGACGATTTCAACAACAACTTTTTGCTTGACATGTGGGAGGATGACGATCAGCCGAACTACCCTTACTTCAAGGACGAAGAGGGTTTCCACGTCACCGCTGCGTCGTCACTCGCGCCAGGGCTCGAGGCGACGCTCGGACGCTACTCCGTGGATCAGATCGCCGGCGGGGGCCACAACGACGTGACCTACGGGCGCTTGCGCTACGAGTGGTCGCAGGGCGACCACTGGCGCCTGCGGCTCGACCACGAGAGCAAAACGGTCGAGGACGATATCGCCAATCCCTACTTTGATTTCAGGGTCGACTTGATCAGCGATGGACGCCTAGTGCCCATGCAGTTTTTCTTTCCGGATTTGCTCGAAGCTCGAGATAGCTTCGTCAACCGGGGACTCCTGCACGTGGAATACAAACCTGGACGCTACTGGAATATCAACGCCAAGTTGCGCTATGAACTGAACGACCAGCAGGCGACTACCCTTGACAACGGTGATGTGCAGCCAGAAGACGATGTAGACTTTGTCGGCTACCTCATAAAGGGAGACTACACCCGCCACTACGGTCGCATGGCTTTCATGCCCCGGTTCAAATTGCAGTACCGGCGTCAGGAGCGATCCACTATCGCTCTGCCTCTGAGGGAGGATCTGATCCTGGCGCCATTGGTTCGGATCGACTACCATCTGACCCATCGTTCGACGATCGCCATCGGGGCTCAAGGACTGCCTCTGCTCGTCGACCGGCGCATCGATTTTCGCGACCGCGACAACGATGCCAAGCACCAGACCTATCAGCTTGCCTGGATCAATCAGTCAAATTTCGGAGGTTATAAAATTGGCACCGAGGCAGGTGCGGAATACCGAAGTATCAACTTTGATGTGTCCGGGCTGCCGGACGAGAGCTTCGTGCGGTTTTTCTTTAAAATGTTCGCCGGTGTCGGCACTGTTCAATAGAACTGAGAGCGGTTGGTCATATGCTTTTTCCATCAATCATCTTCGCCCTGCTCGCCACGAGCGTGACAATCAGCAGCTTTGCCCCCTCGGATGAGACTCTGCGGCTGGTCTACGACCGGGGTCAGCGCTTCTACGTAATCGAGGACTACAGGCAGGCGATCGAGAAGTTCGAGATCGTCAAGCAGGCTGAGGACAGCCGCTTTGTCGACGAGACGAAGGTGCTGATCGAGGTGGGGGATTTGAACTTTCCGGTCAAGGTCGCGGCGACCTTCCAGCTGGGGAATTCTCACAGTAATCAGGCCGTGAATCTACTCGAAAAAGCTGCCCTGGAGAGGAACCCGGCCAAGGTCGAAGAGTTGCGCCAGCAAGCCGAGGAGCACTTCAAGAAAGCTGCCGAGAACTACAAGGAAGCCTCTCAGATCACCGATCTGAGGCAGATTCGGGTCTTGTCGCAGTATCGGCTCGTCAAGACCTACTTCCGGTCAAAAGAGTACGAGAAGGTGATCGGCGAAGCGCGGCAGCTCGTCGCCGAATTTCCGGAAAGCGAGTTCGTCGACGGCGCCCTCTACGAGCTCGGCTGGGCTCAATACCACAGAAAAGAATACGACGACGCCATCGCCGCCTTCGAAGAACTGACCCTGCGGGACGGAGCGGCATACCGGGTCGATCGGGCCCAGTTCCAGATCGGCATGAGTTACTACGAGCAGGGGCGTCACCCGCAAGCGCGACGGGCTCTCAAAGTGCTGATCGGCAAATACGATTTCAGCGACATGAGCGAGGCGGAGCACGTCAAGATGAAGGCTCGGAAACTGAGCGGCGTGGTCAAGGAGACGGCGCTCGAACTGGTGGCGAAGGCTCAGCTGCTGATCGGCGATTCGTACAGTGCGGAAGGCAATGTCAGCGCGGCAACGGAGGCCTACCGCCTTGTCATCACCGGGTATGCCCAGGAACAGGCGCTAGTGGAGAAGGCGTACGTGAAGATCGGCGACGCCTATTTTGCCGTGGACGATATCGAGGGAGGTGTCCAGATATATCGCCGGGCCATCGACGAGGTGTCCGAGACCGGGTTCCGCGCCCGCATGCAGGCGCGCATCGGCCGGCGCTATTACCAAGCGCGACAATTCCGCAATGCTCTGGAAGAGTACCTCATCTATATCAGCGCTTACGGCGATGCGCCTGTGGGCGGCGACCTGGGAATGGATCGGGCACGATTTCAGGTTGCTCAGTGTTACTTCGAACTGGCCGAGGCGGACCGGGCCGAGGAGAACGGTGGGGCGTGGAGCGCTGGTGAGAATTACGGGAATGCCCGAAAGTCCTATCTCCAGGTAATCGAGGACCACCCCGGCACGGAGCTGGGGGCAGAAAGTCTGTTTGGTGCCGGCCTTTCCACCCAGCGGCGGGAGCAGAGAGGTGACCTGGCCATGGCGCTCGAGCTCTTCGAGGCGATCGCCAGGAAACACCCAAACCGGCCCGAAGTGCTGGCACGGGCTCGGCTGCAGACCGCGCGTATCCACTACCTGCAAGCCGATTTCGAACGCTCGGCAGCGCTCTACGAAGAGTATCTGCGAATCTATCCGGAAAGAGCCGGCAGGGACCAGATACTGCTCGAGCTGGCACTTGCCTACAGAGATGCGAGACGCTATGACGAGGCGACAGCGTCTCTGGACCGTATCCCGCCCACATCGGCGATGTGGACGAAGGCCGGGATCATGGGTGGCGAATTCCTCCTGCGTGTCGGCCGCCTCGAAAAAGCCGAGGAGCTGTTGCTGCTTGGGTTAGCAGTTTCCCTGGGAAATCTGGCCCCCGCAGAGCTTTACTATGTGCTCGCCAGGGTCAACTTCGAGCAGGGTCGACACGCCGCCGCCGCCGCCGCTTTCGGCAACGCCCGGAAAAACAGTGAGGACGTCGTCATCACCCTGGGATCGCTTTTGGGTCGGGGGACCTCGTACTTCCAGGGTGGGGACGTGGCCAGCGCCATCCCCGATCTGGAAGAGCTGCTTCGTCTGAACCCACCCCTCGACATGAAAGATCAAGCCCATCGGCTGCTCGCCCAGTGTTACGTGAGAAGCGGTCGCAAGGCGGAAGCGATTGTGGATTACCAGGCCATTATCGCAGCCAGCGACAATTCCACTGAAAAGGCGGAGTTCACTCTGTTGCTGGCAGAGCTCTATTACAGTCTGGAGCGCTACCGGGAAGCGCTAGCACAGTGTCAGAGCATCGTCGATTCGGACTTTCATGACAGCTCCGCAGACCGGGGATACCTGCTCGAAGAACGCGCCCTGTTTGTCATGGGAGATTCCCACGGACGACTCGAAGAGCACGAAGGAGCCCGGCGTATCTTCGACGAAGCGCTGACGCGGTTTCCGCGATCATCACTGAGGGCCGATCTGCTCTTCGGCAAGGCGGTGTCCTCCTTCTCTCTGGGCGCTACCGAGCAGATGATTCCACTGCTGCGGGATTTCATCGACGAATTTCCGGACAATCCGAACGTCGAGAACGCGTACTACCTACTGGCCTACTCCCACCTGCAGCAGACGGACTTTGCTTCGGCAGCTGAATGGTTCGGCCTGCTTGTCGAACGTTTTCCGAGGAGCGGGGTCGTCTCCGAAGCGCTCTTCCAGCGCGGTGAAAACCTGTTCAACCTGAGGCGTTTCGAAGAAGCGACGACAGCCTACAAACGTGTCGTGACGGACTACCCTCAATCCGACTTCGTCGACAACTCAATATATAACCTCGCCTGGTGCTATTTCGAGCTGGAACGCCAGGAAGATGCGGTGAAACGATTCGAGGAACTCCTGGACCGCTTCCCGACAAGCACTCTGGCGCCGAGTGCACAGTTCACGCTTGGAGACTACTACTTCAACGGGAAGGATTACGATACCGCCGCACAGATGTATCGCCAGGTAATCGAAGACCATCCAGAGTCGAAGATGGCAACCGAAGCGCAGGGGCTCCTCGCCGAGGTAGAGGAGATCCAGGCGTATATCAAGTACGAGAACGCCATGTCGCTCTTCGACCAGGAGGTGTACGACCAGGCTGCCGCGGCACTGGAGGAGGTGGTTTCCATCTATGAGGGGACCGAGACGCGTGCCGGGGCAATGGCAAATCTCGGCATGAGTTACGAGTTCTTGCACAAGTGGAAGGACGCGGCCAAAGTGTACCGGAATCTGTTGGAGTCGTATCGGGAGGATTCGACGAGCGCGTCTGCCGTGGCCTTTGCAGAGGAACATCTGAATTGGATCGTCAGGAACAGACTGTGAGAAAGGAAGGATCAGGATGCTGGAATTGATTCGAAGCGGCGGCGGGATCATGTACATTCTCGTCGCCATGTCGATCGTGGCGCTGGCCGTGTTGCTGGAACGCCTGATCGTGCTCCATCGAGCGCCGAGTGAAGAAGAAATCGAGAGTGAACTTGGCGAGGTCGAGGCCATAGTCATCAGGCAGGGAGAGAAGGCGGCCGCCGATCACTGCGCTGGGGGACGAGGCTACGCGAACTTCGTGTTCGCCTCGCTCATGAAACGGTTCGACACCCTCGTCCTCGAGGAAAGAGGGGTGGAGGACATGAGGGACGAGCTGACTCTGACCACAGCCCAAACGTCGCGTAAATACCTGGGTCGATTCCTGCTGGTTCTGTCGACCATCGGTACGGTGGCTCCTCTCCTGGGACTTCTGGGAACCATCGTCGGAATGATCGAGGCCTTCGATGCGATCGCCCGCGCCGGAACCGGCGATCCTCAAGTCGTTGCGGGCGGTATTTCCAAGGCGCTGTTGACCACCGCGGGCGGTCTCATCATCGCCATCCCGTCGATCATCTTCTATCGCTATCTTGCCTCGCGAGCCGAGGGCATTGTCGAGCGCGGGGAGGTTTTCTTCCACGCTTTCGGAAATACCCTGATCAAGAGCCGTCAGCAATAGAGAATCATGGACCCGAGTCAGCGCTAGCGAGCCATGGGAGCCAGTCGCAAGATACAGGAGCATTTGAAGGGGTTGTCCCTGTTGCGGGAGGAGAGCGTCGACCTCACCCCTTTGATCGACTGCGTCTTCATGCTGTTGATATTCTTCATGGTGACAACGGTGTTCATCACCACGAAGGGGTTGAACGTAGACATGCCCAAAGCGGCGGCTGCAGAGACCCAACCGGGCAAGGATATCAACCTGATCGTCGAAGAAAACGGCACCATGGAGTTGAACGGCGAGCCGGTCACAATGGACGATCTTGGCGAGGGTATCAAACAGCTCAGGGAACGACTGAAGACGGAGAACATGATCCTTCAGGCCCATCCAAGCACTCTGCATCACACGGTCGTGACCATTGCCGACATCGCCCGTGGTCAGGGTATCGTGGGCATTGCCTTCGCCAGGGAGGGATAAGAGAAGGTGGGTATCGTGTTTCAGGGGGCACATGGGCGCCGCTGACCGTTCCCGCAATCTGCGTGCTTTCGTCCGGTCACACCCAGCTCTGATCGTGCTGTGTCTGGTGGCGTGTGGCAGCGACGACTCGATCTCAACGCGCAAGGCTTCCGACGAACTGCGCCCGGACGCCGGCCCCGATCAGTCCGTCCTGACGGGAGAGAGTGTGAGCCTCGACGGCAGCGCCTCAGCTGGCGGCGGCGCCTTGCGGTATGAATGGGAAAGCCTGTCGCCGCGCATTCAGCTGGAGAATGCCAATTCGCCGATGGTTCATTTCACAGCTAGGGAGGCGGGGGTCTTTCCTTTCCTTCTCTGGATGAGCAGCAGCCGCTTCGCCGACACCTGGGTCTCGGACCATGTCGTCATAACGGTGAAGGAATCTTTTGACCCGCCCTCAGATCTGGGATCGATGATCTCGGTACCAGCGGGTATTTCCGTGCTGGGAGTCGACCCGTCCCAGATCCCGGATATCCGCTTCGGTCACCGCGAGTCCGCAGGGTATGTCGGTGAAGCCCCCGGTCAGGTGATCATTCTCAGCGCTTTCGAGATTGATCGCTACGAGGTCACGAACTCCGAGTACCGGAAGTTTCTGCAGGCCGATCAGCGGGCGCACGACTTCGGAAACCTGGAGGATTTCGGTGGCGACCTGCAACCGGTCGTCGGCGTGATCTGGGAGGATGCTGTGGCCTATTGCGAGTCGGTTGGAAAGCGCCTGCCGACAGAAGCAGAGTGGGAGCGCGCCGCGCGGGGGGGGGGAAGCACCGGAAGTTTCAACTCGAACTTCGACACGATCGTCCGGCGTTTTCGCTCCGCCTTCGACTCAGCGGCGAGTCAAGCCGAGTTGCGGGATTCCGATGCTGGGGAGAGGTTCGAGGCGGACATTTTGAATCTTCTCCGCCAAACCGTATTGACGGCAGGGGTACGAGATCTCTACCCCTGGGGAAGTGACGATCCCGACGCGGCGCGGCTGAACTTCGGAGGGGAGATTTCCGGCAACGTACGGCGCACTGTGGATGTGGGCAGCTATGTGCGGGGCCGCAGCGATGTGGGCGCCTACGACATGGCGGGCAATGTGTGGGAATGGACATCTGACTGGTACGACGAGCGCCTGTACGTGGATATCGAGCGCGACATCGCCAGGGAGCTCGGTCGCTTTATCAATACCACGGAACGCAACAACGCAACGTTTGGGGAGATCGCTCTGGAGACCATTGCCAGGGCTGACCCGGCAACCCCGGCGGCAGCGGACCGGACGCCACATAGGGCCATTCGCGGCGGCAGCTGGATTGATGATGCCGCCAGCGTGCGCTCGGTGACACGAGGGTCCATGGATCCGTCTCAGCGATCCACTCACGTCGGCTTTCGCTGCGCCAAGTGAGGACCGATGGCTCAAGGCTTTGAAGGATCCGAAGGGGTAGAGCTCAACCTCACTCCGCTCATCGACTGCGTCTTCCTGTTGCTGGTCTTCTTCATGGTGACGACGATCTTCACGTCCTCGGTGGGTTTGCAGATCGAGCTTCCGGAAGCCGAGAACTGGCAGCAGATTTCGGAGACGAAAATGTTCCTTTCCATCGACGAAGATGGGCGCATGGAACTTAATAGCAGGGTGGTCACAAAGACATCCCTGGCCAGCATGCTGTCGAACGAAAAAAGACGCACACGGAGTGTCACCCTCATCGTCAAGGCAGATCGCGAGGCCCGGCATGAATACACCCTCGACATCATGGAGATAGCCAAGAGTCTGGGGGTAGAGACGATCTCCCTGGCGGTAGACAAACCCGAGGACACTGAGAGCGCGGCGAAAGGGGAATAAGTGGCGGTAAGTCCACGGTTCAGGGGTCCGGCATCGGACGTCGATCTGACGCGCCTTCTCAACAGGGGACTGCCAATTCTGGTCGGCTCCCTTGTGGTCGCCGTGCTGGCTCACGTGGGGATGATGCTGCGCTCGGCGGAGTTTGGAGGCGAGGCTGATTCGCGACCGCTGACGACGCGCTTCATCCAGCGTCAGCCACGTATGACCAAACCGATGGAGCTGCGCAAGAAACCCAAGCCGCGGCAGCGCAAGATGGTGCGACAGCAAGTCCAGCTTCAGGCCCGGACTTCGCGCTTATTGACAAGCCAGGTTGGCGGCATTTCGCTGCGCTCGTTGGGCGCGCCACAGGTGAGTCTGGATGCGGGAGCCGAACTCGTCTCCATCGACCCGGGTGGAGGCGTGACGGACATCGGCGTATCGACCTCGAAGGAGCCAGACAACAAGATCGACATGAAGGAACAGCTCCTCGACCTCAATTTCCTGGACACCGGCAAGTACCAGGCGATGATCATCCAGGATCCAGACGACAAGCGCAACATCAAGGGGTACTTCCACGTCGCCCAGGCATACTCGTCGCGCATGATCGAAGGCCGCGTTCAGAGCACGGTGACCAGCGACGCAGGCGCCGCGCTTCTGCAGAGCCCGTTCGCCGTGACGAATCTGGTAGACGCCCTCAACGAGTTCACGGATATCCGGGCCGACTTTTCCACCCGCCTGTCTCTCAGCTCCCAGGAGCTCATGGAGACTCCGTGGATCTTCGTGCCGCAGGTGACCTTTACCCTCACTGAGGGCGAGTTGGTCAATGTGGGCGCCTACCTGGCGGGAGGTGGATTTATCCTGGCGGACGCCGGCAGGAGAGTCGGCAGTGACACCGACATCTTCATACGGCAGATGGTCCGGGATGCTCTGGCCACCGTGAACCGGCAGGCCCGGTTCATCAGACTTCCGCACGACCACCCTATTTACCACTCCTATTTTGATTTCGACCACCCGCCGAAGGCACTCGCCGGAACCCCGGCGAGCTACTCGGAACTCGTGCCGGGGGAAGGGCGCGACAACGTGGACTACCTCGTCGGCGTCGAGCTGGACGGTCGCCTGGTCACGGTTATTTCCTATCAGGCCCTGGGGATCGCCTGGGAGAACGTGGGATTCCGCAACAACAGAAACGCATACCTGGACAACAGCCGACACCTGCAGTTCGGCATCAACACCATCGTCTTTGCCCTCACTCAAGAGGGTTCGATCACGAATCGCGTGATGGAGAACGTGCGCTGAAATGAGGACACTCATTCCAGTCATCGCCGTCGGGCTACTGAGTGCTCCTGCCGCCGCAGGTCTCGGGCTCTCCGGGCCGGTTGTCCCCGACACCGAAGTGGAAACCGGCTGGACACCGAAGAGCCAGTTCCTGCTGCGTCCCAACACGCAGATGGAGTACGAAAACTTCGGCTGGCGCCGGTATCGGGAGCGAGGCCGCGGCTTTGACTGGTTTGCAGCCTACGACCGCATGGGCGAACCCTGGCTGATAGAGGCCCAGGAGGTCTTCCGCTGGGAGGAGGATCGAACCCGGGATCCGGACTTCGGCAGCCTTCTTTTCAGACGGCTCGGCCGACACAACGGAGTTGTAGTTGCCAAAGAGAACTTCACCAACGGAGCAGCGCGGGTACTGATCGGTGACGCTGTGCGCACAACCTTTACGTCCCTCACCCTCGATATCGCCCGCTTTACCGGCGTGCGCGCTGACGCCATCATCGGCCAGAACCACGAGCTCGTCGGTCTGACGACACGCGCCTCGGATCCGCAGAAATCATTTCGCGCCCAGGGGTCGGGCACAGCTGAACACGAAGACGGCACCCTGTTGAACGGCTTGCACTGGCAGGGCCGCTTTCTCGAGGGGGCCATGTTCCTCGGCGCGACCCTCATCAACCACCATCGCTTTGACAGCATGCAACGAGATGGCAACTTCTTGAAGGGCACCATGCCCAGAGCGATGAATCCGGACTTTGTCGTGGTGCGGATAACGGATGATTCACCCGCTGGAGGACAGTGGGGCGCCGCCGTGTACGGCGGCAGCTCAACCCTGACCGTGCGCCGCGGCGCCAACCAGAACCGGGTGATTCAGGGAATCCGGCCGGTTATGGTAGCTACCGACGGTGTGCAGTGGGAGGAGGATCACCTGGAAGTGAGCGGAGATTCCTACGTGGAACAGGTCGTGCCAATCCCCGTCTCGACTGTGAGCGTGCAGAGCAGTCCCGCTGTAGGCCAGGACTACCGGCTGGGAACGCGCCAGTCCCACCGCGCCCTGAACCCGAACAACACCTTCTACCAGCAGGAAGTCCGCCAAACGCCGGTGGTGACCCTCGGCCGTGCCAGCGGCAACGGAGTGGATCAGATGCGTGTTGTCGATCTCGCCTACGGCCTCTCCTCGGCGTTGAACGTCAGCGGCCTCAACGGCAAGCTGGCCCTGGGCAACCTCCTCCTGGATTGGGAGTACGCCCGCTCAACGGCCCATTTCCAGTTCCCCGAGGAGCAAATCGGTGAGCGCAGCTCCTACAGCGGCGATGCTTATTACGTCCGGGCAACCCAGGACTGGAGCAAGATCATCCTTGGAGGAGAGCGATTCTCCATCAGCCCGAAGTACAATTCATATGAGCTCGACAACGGCGATTTCAGACTCGGGGATCCGAAGATAGGGAGTGGAGATAAGGACATCATCGACGCCGACTACGTGGGCAACAATTTCGATTTCTTTTTCAACGAACGCCAAGCCAACGACGTCAAGAACGGCACCAACAGACGCCTCAAAGTCTTCCAACTGGTGGAGGACAATGACGACGACGATCAGTACCTGGATCAGGGCCAGAACGACGTGCCCGTAGCGGTCCGCACCGCTCCACTCTACTCAGGAGTGTATCCTGGTTGGGATCTCGATCAGGATGGCACTCCCGACTACAACCGCAATCGCAATCATATCCCGGACTTCGCCGAGCCTTTTTTCAAGTACTGGCAGGAAGAACAGGTGTTTTACTGGGGGGACGATTTCAACCATAACGGTGTTCTCGACTACTTCGAGGATGACTCCCTGCCCGATTATCCCTACTACAAAGACGAACGCGGCGGCCATTATTTCGTGGATCTGGCCACGCCGCTGCCAAGTTTGCGCCTTGGAGCCGGTCTGGTTCGCATCGAGCAGATAGCCGCTTTCGGTGAGAGCAATGAGAATTATCTCACCGCTTCATACCGGCGCATTTTTCCCGGACGAGCCCGGCTACGGTGGGAACACCAGTTCAAGAGTGTGAAAGACAACATCCCCAATAACGGCTTTCAGTACTTCCTCACCAACGAAGTGAAAGTCGGAACCGGGGGCGTCTACGAATCGGTTTTTGTCGAGGATGCACTGACCATGCGCAACAGCAGAGTTCATCGAGGCTACGTGGGCACTTCGTGGACGCCGGGACGCAACGTGAATCTACACAACAATCTGCGCTACGAACTCAACTACCAGAATGAGGCTCAGTTTGCAGACGGGACGGCCCAGGTGAAAGATGACATCAATACGTGGGCACTGGTGAACAAGGCGGATTACACGTGGATCTGGCGCGGTCTCACCGTACAGCCCAAAATCAAGCACACCCTGCTGAAACAGAATCAGCTTGCCGGATTTGCCCCGGGTGGTTTGCCCGCCAAACGGGACGTCACACAAATCACGCCGATCCTCCAACTGAGTTACACCTTTACCGAGCGTACCGCCCTCGAGCTCGGAGCAGAAGGCTTCCCCTTCTTCAAGGAGCGCTTCATCGACCGCGACGACGAGCTGGCGGATTTCAAATCCCAGACCTACCTCGGTCAGGTCAAGATGAAAGGGCGCAGCAGCGGCTTCAACGTCTTCATCACCACTGGTCTGCAATACACCAAACAGAAGTTCGACGAGCCTGGCTTGGCGTCCGGCAGTTTCGTCCGCAGCTACGTCCAGGTGTTCGTGGGCGAGCAGATCCTGGCGGCTTCCGAATGATCGGAGAAAGAGCAGTTACCATGGGAATCTCTACTTTGCATACCGGACTGACGTTGACCCTGGGGCTGCTGGTTGCGTCCACGGGTTGCAGCACTCCAGAGATCGTCTATCGCATGCTGCCGCCCCTTTACGACTACAACTCCTACCTGGTGCCATTGGAGCTCTCCGGAACCGACGCGGAGTACGTCGTCAATCCGGACGGCTCCATAACCTTCGATCGCGAGGGTCTGCGAGTCACAATCCGGGCTCTCGGCGACAAGGAGCTCAACCAGCTCTATCCGGACGTGTCGAGCCAGGATCGCTTTTCAGCCAACCCCTTCACATACGGCAACTGGCGCGATCCCAAACTGGGTTACACACCCAATCGTTTCACCGTCTTCGAGGTCGCCGTCTTCAATCCCGTAGAGCCCAAAGTAGAGATGTTGCCCGAAGAGGCGCGGCTGCGTACGAATCTGGGAGAGGAGTTCATCTTCTACTCCGTCAACCGGGAAGAGTCTCGGAACAGCTTCGAAGACTATTTCACCTATGTCCGTGGGGCCGGGGGAAACGAACAATATCGCTTTGACCAGCGCATGGGTATCGTCCGGGAGCGGCTCTACCGGCCGGACCACCAGATCTTCAGAGGCCAGGACTACTCGGGTTATCTCGTCTTCGGTCCCCTCACCGAGCGAGTCGAGAACGTCGAGCTGCACCTGCGCAAGTTCGCCCTCGAATTCGACGAAGCCAACAATACGTCCCGCAGTATCGACATCGTCTTTCACTTCCTCCACAAGGTGGAAAAGAGGAAGTTGAAGGGGGAAGAAGCGCGCCTGGCGCGTCGCCGCGATTGGATCATGGGCGCACGCTGAAGTTTCCGCCTCAGCGTGCCGACACCGAACTCTGCTCCATTCGCGGCTGAGAGCACCAATGGCGATCAGCGCACGATTCAGAAGACCGGCATCCGACGTCGACCTGACGCGGCCTGCTGGAGGCTGACTGCCGGTGCTGGCGGTCTGTCTGGCGGCGGCGGGGCATATTTGTGCGCAAGCAAGATAGAACTTGACTTGCCGACCCGCGTCCGCCGACTACATGGTCGTCGTCGAGTTGGGTGGCCGCCTGGCTGGCTTGATTGGCTATCAGGCACTGCCTTTTTGCCAGGGACAACCGTCCCCGCATGGAGATTTCTACGCCAGGCACCGAACTCGACCCCACGCGCCACTTTAGTTCGGCGTCAACATCGTCGTCTTCGCCCTCACCCAGGAGGGCTCGATCACGAATCGTGATGAGACGGTGAGATAGGGCAAATGGCCGGTAACCTTCTTTCGCGGAAGCGAGAATTCTCTTGGTTTTATCCTGGTGTCTGACTATATTTCCGGCTCAAATTCGTTAAGAATTGCGGATTCTAAATAGCGGTGCGATCAGATGATGTACTCGTTGTCATTCCTCTACCCATATCCACGGAGATTGTGGGAAATGAAGAAAGCAATTGCAGCCGTAGCAGGAACTCTTCTGGTTCCGGTCCTAGTCGTCGCCCAGTCGGATATCAACGTCGAGGACGTTGGAATCGTCGAGCGGCCGCTGGTCGAAGGCCAGGTGGTTCCAGATGTGAATTACGTCCACAATATTCAGTGGACGGACGACGGCAGTGGACCGTACACCGTCTGGGTTTCCGACTCGCAGATCACGGACGTCGGCGCGGACAATGTGTTCGTCATCGGCACCGGCATTCCGGAAGGCCAGCAGCAGTACGAGTACCCGCTTCACACGCCTTTCGCCGCCGGTTCCGTCAACAATTTCTACGCCGTCTCGGGCGGTGGCTTGACCGCAACCTCCAGCGCCACCGGCGGTGATGCGACCCACAACGAGCCGCTTTTCTGGTTCTTGGATGCGCCTTTCATTGACGGCGACTTGAGTGACTGGACGCACGAGAGCCTCACGGTCCTCTCATCAGCGAACTTCGTCAACGGCGAGTCGGACGGTGACGACGATCTGTCGTTCACAGCCGCCATGGGTATCGACTCCGGTGCGCTGTACATGCAATGCGACGTCACCGACGACATTCGCAGCAACGCGCTCGAAGACGGTCCCGGTGTCTGGCAGGGCGACGGTTGCGAATGGTACATCGGCTACTACGATATTCGCCCGAGCACACCGCGCCACGTCGAGTCTCAGTGCGGGGCGGAGACGGACTGGCAGTTTGTCATCGCTTACAACGCGGTTGATGGCAATCGCGCGCCCTTCGGCGACGGTGGAGAGACCTGCGCTGACAATTTCAACTCCGGTATGCTGATCGGCACCGGCGTCGATCTGGTCGCCTCTGGTGAGGATCTGGCCGATGACGACTGGCGCATAGAGGCCAGTATCCCCCACGATGGCCTGGTTATTGATCGAGCGGTCCGCTGGAACCCCGCGATCGGCAACATCAGCCCCGCGACTATTGCCGTCAACGACCAGGATGATCCTGCTGGTGGCCGTCAGGGTCAGCCCTTCTGGGGCCAGGATGCCTTCATTGGCGAAGCGTGGCACGCCCCAGCCGCCTGGGAAAACACAGTGACGATCTACGATCCCAAGGTCTTCGGTCTGGGTCTCGGCGGCGTTCCGTCCGCTGTCGAAGAGAATTCCTGGGGCGCGGTCAAGAACAACGTTCGGTAAAACGACACTGTCTTCAGGACGTTCAACAAACCCCCGTCGGCTCCACAAAGTCGGCGGGGGTTTCCTTTTTTTGTCAGCGCTTGCGAACATCTATCGGACAGGTAAGCGACAGCAATCGTGAACAGGACACCCCGCCTTATTCCCCTCTGGATCTGCCTCGCCTCACTCAACGCTACCAACCTCGGCTCGCGAGCCTGGGCGAGCGAGGAGGAGAATATCAGCGAGTTGTACACGAAGGGTATGGAGGCACTGGACCAGCGCCTCACCAAGCGCGCCGAGCAACTCTTCGTCCGCTGCATCGCCATCGACTCCACTCACTACGATGCACACGTCTCACTGGCCTGGATCTGGTTGGCCAACAATGAGCTGACCAAAGCCGAGTCGTTGTTGCGAAAGGCAATTCGCCTCGATCCTGAACGCCCGCGAGCCCCCTTTCACCTCTCCAAGGTAGTGGGACGGCTGGGAAGACTCGAAGAGGCCTATGCGCTGTTGCAACGTGTCCTCAAGCTCGAGCCAGAATCGGCCGGGGCGTTGATGGGAGTGGGGTCCATGCGCATGCGCGCCAACCAGATGATGGATCTGGAGGAGGCGGAGGATGCATTTGCCCGAGTCCGCACGCTGGATCCCGCGAACCAGGAGGCATTGCTGAACCTGGGCGACGTCTTCTTGCAGCAGGGAAAACTGGATGAAGCCATCGAGTGCTACCGGGATGTTTTGAGCGAGAAACCAACCAACTTTCGAACCAGGCACCGCCTGGGCATGACTTTCTATCTGAAAGGCGACTTCGAGACGGCCGCGAGGGAACTGCGTAGAGCGGCCGAGGGGAGCCCAAAAAACCCGATCGGGCGCTGGAGTCTATACCTGGGGTACAAGCAGCTTGGGGGCTATCCCGACGATTTTGACGACACCATGCGGCTGCAATTTCCGCATGAAGCGCCAGAATCGGATGCCATCAGGTTTGTCGACGTTGGCGCCGAGATGGGCGCGACGAAATGGGACGGTGGTATGGGCAGCGCCTGGGCCGACTACGACGGGGACGGGGATCTCGATCTGTTTGCCACGGGCGCCTACGAAGCCAACGCCCTGTTTCGCAACGATGGTGGGGAGGGGTTCGTCGATCGGGCGAAGGCGGCAGGGCTGGACGGAGAGTGGGGACTCGGGTCGGTATTTGCCGACTACGACAACGACGGTGATCCTGACCTGTACCTGACCCGCAAAGGTTGGTGGGGAAGGGGTCAAAACAGTCTCTACGCGAACGGCGGAGACGGGTCCTTCGTCGATGTTGCCCACGAGGTGGGCGTCGAGGACGGTGGAAGCAGCTTCGGCGCTACATGGGGAGACATCGACAACGACGGCTGTGTCGATCTCGTCGTCACCAACGGAGTCACCGGCGGTGAGTCGAGGAATCGCTTGTTTCTGAGCGACGGGGGAAACCGCTTCGAAGACATCGCCGCCACAGCCGGGATCATGCCCGGCCGCACGATCGGCAGCGCTCTCGGCGACTACGACAACGACGGCGATCTGGATTTGTACCTCGCTCATTTCGTTGGCCTCAACAGCTTCTATCGCAACGACACGGACGGGACGACGGGAACGGTGCGTTTTGTCGATGTGACCAAACAGACGCGGACACAACTCCCGGTGCAGGGGTACTTCACCTTCTTCTTCGACTACGACAATGACGGCTACCTGGATTTGTTCTGCAGTCAGATGAGCGCCTACACGGCAGTCGCCGACAGCAGGATTCGCGGGGGCACCCTGCACAACGTCAACCGTCCCGCCCTGTATCACAACGAAGGAGATGGCGGCTACGCAGACGTCACTTACAAGGCCGGCCTGGGACACGCCTACGGCTCTACAGGAGCCGCCCACGGAGATTTCGACAACGACGGCCACCTCGACATCTACCTGGCCAACGGCGGCGCCGAGATGGGGCGGCTCGAACCGGACGCACTCCTGCGCAACCGCGGCGACGGCACCTTCGTTGACATAGCTGCACAGATTGGCATGGAACAGCTTGAGAAGGGGCACGGAGTGACGCTCGCCGACTACGACGGGGACGGCGACCAGGATATCTACGTTCCAATCGGCGGTTTTTTCCCCGGTGAGCGCCGCAACAACCGGTTGTTACGCAACGACACGGAGGGGCATAACTGGGTAACGCTGAGCCTGGTCGGCACGCTGAGCAATCGCGACGCCATTGGCGCGCGGGTGCGGGTACGAGCCGGCGCCCGGAACTACCACCATGTTGTGAGCGGTGGCGGTGGCTTTGGTGTCAATGACAGCCGGCAACTGGAAATCGGCTTGGGTGAAGCGGACTCCATCGAAGAGGCCGAAGTCCGCTGGTCCAGTGGGCGCGTGGAGGTGTTCACCGGCTTGTCGGTGAACGAGCGACACATGCTCGTGGAGGGAAGCAGCGGGGCTCAATGAGGGGGAGGAGGACTACCTTTGCCGGTGTGGTGGCCCTCACCATTTTCGTGAGCTCCGGCCTCGAGGCGATCGGGCAGCGAGATCTTCGTCAGGCCATTCACTTGATGGAGGCGAGGCGATTCAAACAGGCTGAGCAGCTTCTGCGCCTTGGGATCGCCACTCGATCGGCCGACGCACTCTGGCCTTATGAACTGGGCGTCCTGTTCCTCGCCAGAGGTCAGACGGACAGTGCCAGGACCTACTTCGCCATGGCCACGGCGCTCGACACGACGCTGGCGCAGGCACACCACGGTCTGGCGATCGCCCAAACCCGCAAGCGACAGTACGACGAGGCCTGCGCCGCCTTCGAGCGGGCAATCGAACTGGATCCAGGTCATCCGGCTTACCACTACAACGCCGGCATCGTCTATGAATTCCGAGGAATTCTCGACCGCGCCCGGCTCGCCTTTCAAGCGTCGCTGCAGATCGATCCCATGAGCAGCCTGTCCCGCCGCTACCTCGGTTCAATCCTTCTGCGTAAAAACAAACCACGAGAGGCACTGGAAGAGTACGCATTGGCCAGCCGGCTCGATCCGGATCAGGCGGAGTGCTGGTATGGCTTGGGCAAGGCGCGAGCGCGCCTGGGACAGGATTCTCTCGCCATCGCTTCGCTTGAGCGGGCCCGAGACCTGGACGAAGATTTCCTCGAAGTGTACTACCAACTGAGTCGACTCTATCGCAAGGCCGGCAGGACCTCGGAAGCCGAGGCTGCCATGGAGCGCCTCCACGACCTCAAGGAGAACAGACCGGAGTACATCGAACGGGGCGCCCTGAAAATGATCCACCCCGATATCGCCAGGGATCAGTACGATCTGGGCCGGCTGTACAAAAGCCGCGGCTGGCCCGCTGCCGGCGAAGCGCGCCTGTACCGATCGGCCAGACTTGGCCTCGAGCTCCACGCGCGAGACAAGGTTCTGGGTACTGAGCCGGCAAAAGCTTCGCGGATCGAACGCAGGGCCGCCCAGGAAGCGATAGCCCACCGCAGCCACGCCCTTGCATTGTCCCACTACCGGGCGGCCATCGAGCTGGATGCTGACAACGCCGCGAACTATCGCGGTCTCGGATTGGCATTGGCACAACTCGAGCGCTTCGACGAGTCCATGGTTGCCCTCCGGACCGCCATCCAGATCGATCCGGGATTTGCGCCAGCCTATAACGACCTCGCCCTGATCCTGTTCAAAGAGCACGGTGAGTACGACGAAGCGATCCAGTTTCTGCAGTGGGCGGTGGACGAGGGCGGCAGAGAGGAGATACTGTATCAGTACAATCTCGCCCACGTCTATCTGAACATAGGTCAGTACGAGCGCGCTGCCGGCGAGTTTGAAGCGGTGTCCGTCCGCGACCCAAACTCAGCACTGACCTACTATAGCCTCGGTGTGACGAAATCGCGACACGGTTTGCTGGCCGCTGCAGAGAAAAGCCTGGTGAGGGCGATTGAACGCAATCCCGAATATGCGGAGGCCTACTTCGAGCTTGGCAAGGTATACGACGGGCAGGGGCGCTCACAAGAGTCAGCAGCGATGTACGAGGAGACCATAAAAAGGAATCCGGAGCACAAATACGCCCATTACGGTCTCGCCCAGGCCGACTTCAAGCTGGGGTTGGCCGACGAGGCGCGCGCCGCTCTGCGCCGCTTCGAGGAGCTTCCGGTACACCCCAAGCCACAGCTGATCTTCTTTGCTCCGGCGGATGCGCAATAGAGCAGGATCGCCACTCCTGCTGTGCGCCGGTCTCGCTGCTGCAAGCCTGACTGATCCCACAACGGCGGAGCCGCCGGGGCGATCCGTTCGGTTTGCAGAGGTCGGGAGCGCCTCCGGTGTGGACTTCACCCACACCCACGGCGGCAGCGGCGAACTCTACTACGTGGAAACGGTCGGTTCGGGAGGAGGCTTCCTCGACTACGACGGGGACGGCTCTCTCGACATTTATCTCGTCAACGGCGCCCCTCTTCCTGGGTACAGATATGAAGTGCCTCCTGCCAACAGGCTTTACCGCAACAACTCACAGGGACTGTTCACCGATGTAACCGCCGCTACCAGCGCAGGGGATACGGCTTATGGAATGGGTTGCGCGGCAGCAGACTACGACAACGACGGAGACGCCGATCTCTACGTAACCAACTTCGGGGCCAACACGCTCTATCGAAACGAAACCGGCCGCTTCGCCGAGATCACGGCAACGGCGGGCGTCGGGGACTCTCTGTGGAGCACCGCCGCAGCCTGGATCGATTACGACAACGATGGCCAGCTCGATTTGTTCGTGGCCAACTACGTCGACTTTGAGGTCGAATATCACATCCCCTGCTACGACTGGAATCTGCGCGCCTACTGCGGGCCGGATTCTTACGACAGCGTCCCCGACCGCCTCTACCACAACGAAGGAGAAGGACATTTCAGGGATGTAACCGCGGCAACGGGTATGACCGAAATTGCCCAGGGCAAGGGTCTCGGTGTGGCCTGCTCCGACTACGATTTGGACGGCGATGTCGATCTGTTCGTGGCCAACGACCGCGTGGCGAACCAGTTGTTGATCAACGGCAGTGACGGACGATTCGAAGAGGCGGGTATGATGCGCGGCGTCAGTCACAACGGCGGTGGTGAGGTGGAAGCCGGAATGGGCGTTGATTTCGGGGATTTCGACCTGGATGGCTACCAGGATCTGTTCGTCGTCAATTTCTCATTCGAGACCCATACGCTCTACCGCAATCTGGCGAATGGTTTTTTCAGCGACGTCACTTCCATTGCCGGTCTGACCGGGCCGACCCTGCTGCCCCTGGCCTGGGGGGCCCGGTTCCTCGACTTCGACAACGACGGTGACCTCGATCTGTTCTGCGCCAACGGCCATGTGCTCCACAACATCGACCAGATGGAGAAGGTGCTGACTTACAAACAGCCCAACCAGCTGTTTCGCAATGACGACGGGCATTTCGCGGATGTGAGCTCCGCCGCTGGGTTGGCATCGGCGGTTCCCTGGGTGAGTCGCGGAGCCGCCTTCGCAGACTACGACGACGACGGCGACGTCGACATTCTGGTGAATAACAACAATGGGCCCGCGGAACTGCTGCGCAACGACGGCGGCAACAATGACAACTCGGGTCGCTGGCTGACAGTGCACCTGACTGGCACGCGCAGCAACCGCGACGGCATCGGCGCTCGCATCGAGTTGTGGTCGGGAGGTCGCCGTCAGGTAAAGGAGGTGGTCTCCGGCGCCAGTTACCTGGCCTCGAACGATCCGCGGATTCACTTCGGTCTCGGAGCAGAGAAGCTCGTCGAGCGGGTGAAGGTGCACTGGCCAAGTGGGCAGGCCGACTCGTGGGAAGATCTCCCCGTAAACCGGATGGTGACGCTGCGCGAAGGCGAAGGGGACTGACGGAAGGCGGCGAATATCCAGTCTATTCGACGGGTCGAGCAGATTGGCTGGACGAGTGTGCGAACGCTTTGCCTGCTCCTTCAGCCGGCGAACTTCGGCTCCACCTGACCCACGATCCCGACATGCGCCCAGAACAGGTCTCCTGTACCGGGATGCTTTTTCCGAGCCTCGTCGCTCCCCGCCTGAGGTGATGTAGAGCTCATCGAGATTCTCGCCGCCGAAGCAGCAACTGCTGGCCACCGGCTGCGGCAGCTTGGGGTCGCGCTCTCCTTTGTCACCGGGGTCCAGTCTCCCCACTCTCCAGCCGGCCAGCGGGCGCTCCAGACGAACCCATCGGAGTCTACGGTCAGTCCATCGGGTGCTCCACCTTCCTCCGGTAACTCGGCGAAAACCTGGCGGTTTTCGATCGACCCGGTTGCGACGTCATAGTCGTATACGACTACGACGTGCTCGGCCGCTTGTTCGTTTTCGTTCCAGCCCTGAACCGGCCTTGCGGACCGACGGCGGCGGCGTTCAAGCATACGAGGTCGATTGGTGCATGCTCTCGAGATCGCTACCTTCTGGTCCGCGGGGCGGTCGGAAACGTAACGGATCGTTTATAAACCTCGACTGCGCCCTTCCCCGGGGAGCCCAGCCGCTCCCACCGGATGTCCGCATTACAGGACTTGGAACGGCGCAAATGGAGATCGAAGAGACGCTCGGTTACGTCGTGGCCAAAGCCTGGGCAGGGCGTCCCCGTGCCCACCGGTGCAAACCGTGTATCGCATCATCGGCGGCATTGACCGCTTCGCCTGAGAAAGCAGGACGGCGCTCTCCGTACGGTCGTAACAGCGCAGAGGAGTCGCCGCCGGCTATATTCCCGCCCATATCAGGACAGGAAACAAGCTGTGAATGATGACGGAGTTGCCAGCACCGCAACCGACACAGGTCTTCCCCTCGCGAGGATACGTGATGTGAAGTTTATCGGCATCACTTTGCAGGGCGTCTCCCTAGGTATCGTAAAAATCGAGACGGATCAACCAGGCCTTTACGGATACGGCTGCGCCTCGATGACCCTGCGTGCACTCGCGGTCAGGACCTCGGTCGAGGAGTTCTTGCGGCCCTTTCTGATTGGCCGGGACGTCGATCAGATCGAGGATATCTGGCAATCTTCCTACATGAGCAGCGTCTACCGCAGCGGCCCGGTATTGAACAATTCACTCAGCGGGGTGGATCAGGCGTTGTGGGATATCAAAGGACGGCGCGCCAACATGCCTGTGTACCAGTTGCTGGGCGGCAAGTGCCGCAACGCCGCCGACGTCTACGTCCACGCCGGCGGATCAACTCCGGAAGAGACGGCCGACGAAGTGCTGCGGTTCATGGAAGAGGGCTATCGCAACGTACGCATCCAGTCGAGCGGCGAAGAGGTCCTGAAGACGACGGCCAGTGTCGAAGGGTCCTGGCTGTTCGAGCCCCGGCCTTACATGCGGGCCATCGTCAAGGTCTGCGACACGGTGCGGAAACGCTGCGGAGAGGAAATCAATCTGCTGCACGACATACACGAAGTCGTTCCTCCGGCAGAAGCGGTCGTTCTCTGCAAGCAACTGGAGCCGTACAACCTCTTTTTTGTCGAGGATCCCCTGCCGGCAGAAGAGATCGGCCACTTCGAGATTCTCCGTCAGCAGTGTTCGACGCCGATCGCCGTTGGGGAGAAATTCCACAGTCCACACGAATGGGTGCCCCTGATCACAGGTCGGCTCATCGACTATATCCGCGTGCACATCTCCCTCGTCGGAGGGTTGAGTGTTGCCCGCAAGATCGCGACCCTGGGAGAGCAGTTCGCGGTGAAAACCGCTTGGCATGGTCCCGCCGATGTCTCACCCGTGGGTCACGCCGCAAATGTCGCCCTCGATCTGGCGTGTCACAATTTCGGAATTCAGGAGCGCACCGCCTTCAATGAGCAGATGCTCGACATCTTTCCGGGCACGCCCGAAACAAGAGACGGCTACCTGTGGGCTAACGAAGCGCCAGGGTGGGGGATCGAAGTGAACGGAGATCTGGCCTCGAAGTACCCGCTCACGGCCGAGGTGCCAGAGATGTTCGGCAACATGCGGCGTTTGGACGGCTCGGTCATGCGCTGGTAGACGGAGGCGGTCCGCGTCAGAACTTCCCGTTTCTGGCGCAGGTGGTATTATTGATACCACTTGTATCCTATGGAGGTTGGATGATTCCGATACCCAGGTGAGAAGGCTGATGAAGCACCTGCACAGCAGAGACCTCCTCGCCTTGGCCGCGGCCAAGGGGGATATGGACGAGAAGACCTCCCGTAAATACCGGCGGGCAGGACGACTGCCCAGCCAAGCCAAGCCAAAGATCGCCCACAGACGGCGCATGCGAGTGGATCCTTTCGAGCCCGTGTGGCCGGGAGTGAGCGAGCCCTCGAGTGCAACCCGGGGCTGCGGGCAAAGACCCTGGTCCCCGGGTTATATCAATTCGCTCGAAATGGATATAGAGAACTTCTGTGGCAAGCTGGAGATGCGCCCATCTACGGAGACTTCCAGCGTTCTGAATAGTGTAGATTGAAGTGCCCTTCGTGTTCGCGCTGCGTTTGTAGCAAGGCTGTGGGTGTGCGCGCCCGAATCCTCTCTACTCGCGTGCAGGTTGGTCAAAGCCATGGGGGTGAGTTCCCGATTCACAGGACCGGCGTCCGACGTCGATCTGACGCGCCTGCTCAACCGAGGGCTGCCGTTGCTGGTGGGCTGTGTTGTCCTCGCCATGCTGGCTCATGTTGGGATAATGATGCGCGCGATGGAGCTTGGCGGGGAAGCTGAGTTTCGTCCTCTGACAACGCGGTTCATTCAGCGGCAACCGCGCATGACCAAGCCGATGGAGCTGCGCAAGAAACCGCGGCCGCGCCAGCGCAAAATGGTGCGGCAGCAGATCGAGCTGAAGGCGCGGACTTCACAGCTGGTGACCGCCGGGACGGGTGGCATCTCGCTGCGCTCGTTGACCGCACCGCAGGTAAATCTGGACGCCGGGGCAGAGCTCGTCGCCATCGATCTGGGTGGTGGAGTGACGGACATCGGAGTGTCGACTTCGAAGGAGCCAGACAACAAGATCGACCTGAAGGAACAGCTCCTCAACCTGGACTTCCTGGACACTGGCAAGTATCAGGCGATGGTCATCCAGGACCCGGACAACAAACGCAACATCAAAGGATATCTTCACATCGCCCAGGTCTATTCTGCGCGAATGGTCGAGCGCATGGTCGTCCAGGGATCCGGCAATTTCCAGACCGAGCTTCTCCAGTCCCCCTTTGCTATGGGCAATCTGGTGAGTGCGCTCAACGAGTTCACCGGCATTCACGCTGACTTTTCCAACCGGCTCTCGCTCAGCTCAAGGGAACTTCTCGACGTGCCCTGGGTATTCGTACCGAGCATGCTTTTCACCCTCACGGAGGGCGAACTTAACAATCTGGGCAGGTACTTGCAGGGGGGAGGGTTCATTCTCGCCGATGCGGGAACTCGCGACGGCGAAGCGGATCAGTTCCTGCGGCTGATGATCAGCGACGCCCTGGCCACGGTAGGCCATCACGCCCAGTTCAAACGATTGCCAAACGACCATCCCATCTTTCACTGTTACTTCGATTTTGACCGGCCTCCGAAACCGGTGGGGGCCAGGACCGGGGAGGATCGCAGCACCATCGACTACATTGTCGGCGTCGAAATGGACGGTCGGCTCGTTGCAGTCTTTTCCTATCAGGGTATTTCGGCGGGTTGGAACGGTGGAAACAGCGGCCTCACCGGGGTCAACGAGGGCAGCCGCCATCTTCAGTTCGGCATAAATATCATCGTCTTCGCCCTGACTCAGGAGGGGTCGATCACGAATCGCGTCATGGAGGTCGTGCGCTGAAGGCGCGGGATATGGGCACGGTTCTCATCACCGGTGCTGCCGGACGTTACGGAACCATCCTGCGAACGCAGTGGGGTGATCGCTACGCGCTCCGACTGGCAGATGTTCAGCCGGTTCAGGACCTGGCGACCCATGAGCGGTCCGTGAGTATTGATATCACCGAATACGACCAGATGCTGGAGGCGTGTCAGGGCATCGATGTCGTCGTCCACCTGGCAGCAGACCCCGACCCCACCGCCAAGTTCTTTGAAACTTTGCTACCCCTCAATGTTATCGGCGCCTACAACGCCTTCCAGGCTGCGCACGAAGCCAAGTGCAGACGGATCGTGTTTGCCAGCAGCGGCCAGTCGATGCTCGGGTATCAGAATCGGCAGCTAGATGTGCGCTGGGACCGGCCGGTTTATCCGCTGAATGTCTACGGCGCCACGAAATGTTGGGGGGAGGCACTGGCGCGGGTTTATGCAGATCAGGGGCTTTCCTGCATCTGCGTGCGTCTGGGAAATCCGCGAGATATCCGAGGCTATATACGGGTTTTTCAACGTGGTATTTATAGCGTTTCCCCAATGAGATTTTTAGGGTTTCATACTGTACGGAATCGGGCCGGAATCTGCGCAGGGATATCGAGGTCTCCGACGCACAGGTAAATCAGGTCGGCAAAGGCATCCAGAGTTTTAAATCCACTGGCTCGATTCTTGACCATGCGGATAATGCGATTGAGCCCTTCGGCGGCGGCGTTGGTCAGGTGCGTGTCGACGAAGGCGGTGATGCCGGCCGCCTGCTTGCGCACCGTGTTGACGAACTTGCGCAGGGGCTGCAGGCGGCTGCGCAGGGCCGCCGTCGTCCACTTCTTGAGGAAGCGTTCGGCGGCCCAGCGCGCCTTGTAGCGCCAGAAGTGCTCGAACTCGTCCTTCAGGCGCCAGGCGCGGTAGATGCGGCGGTTGGCCTTCTCCAGGGTTTGGAGCGTGCGCCGATCCTTTCGCGAGCGCTGGGCGGAGTGATGCAGCAGCACCCAGCGCAGGCCCTTGAGCAGCTTGCGGTCCTCGCCACAGGCTTGCCGCCACTGCTCCTTGCGCACCTCGTCGACGGCTTCGTTGAGGGCCTTGACGACGTGGAATCGGTCCAGGACCAACTCGGCGTTGGGACAATGCTGCCGGATGGCGCCGATGAAGGTCTCGCTCAGGTCGCAGCAGGCCCAGCGGATGCGGTCCTTCTGGAAGGCGCTGAGATGGTCCCGGAAAAACGCGTCGATGGTCTTCCGTGCCTTGCCCTTGCCGACCCAGACGACACGGGAGCGTTCCAGGTCGTAGACCAGGGTAGCGTATTTATGGCCCTTGGCGTAGGAGATCTCGTCGATGCCGAGGGTCTTCAGCCGGCGGATGCGGTGCCCCGTACGCCGGCGCTCGATGAGCCGGTGCAGCTGGTCGGACAGGGTCGACGGGGCCAGACCCAGCAGGCGCGCGGCGGCGGCCTGCGTCATCCACTGGCAGTACCTCAGCAGCAGGTATTCGAAGCGGTAGCTGACCTGGGCCGAGGGCGCCGCCCAGGGCACCTCCTCGACGCGACGGCCGTGGGTCGGGCAGCGGATCTCCCGAGGGGCGTGGTGCAACCAGAGGGTACGGCCGCAAACGCGGACGTCGCGCCAGCGGCGGAACTCCATGACCTGTACGATCTTGCCGCGGCGCCCACACTCGGGACACCGGCACCCGTTCCTTTGGGGCTTCACCGCGACCACGACGGCCGCTTCTTCCCCGTGTCCTTCGAAGCACACGCCCACCGCGCGAAATCCCTTGAATTGGAACAGCTTGGAGACGAACTTCATAGCGGTCATAGGTCGCCTTCCCTTCCCTTTCTTGGGGAGTGCTTGATGGGGATACACCAAGCATAGGGAACGACCTATGGCCTTGTCATGTACTCAGATGGACAGCAAGGGCTCAGGTACTTTCCGTACTTACGTTTCGGCGTTGAAAAACCCGGATAGACCCTATCCGAGAGGGAGAAGTCGACCCCGACGTGCCGTGCGTCTCCCTCAGTCACCGGGACGCGGGTCAGCTCTTCGCACGCTGCATCGACGTGGAGGACGTGCCGTTCGCCATCGTCCACGGGTTCTCCCGGCACCGGCGCAATTTTCTGGACATGGAAGAGACGTACGGGCTCCTCGGTTACGAACCGCAGGATGGAACCGCTTTTTTCGACAGCCCAAGCCCATAACGCTCTGTCGCAGCACGGCAACTTTACTCAGGAGGTTCGTTGCTCATGCTCCGATTCGTTCGAACGCTACTCATACCCGCGGCTGTCTTGCTGCTGGTATCGACTGTGTGTAGAGTCGAGGCGTCACCCCGTTACGCGGTCAATGAGACCACGGTGGAAGGTATCCCCATTTACATTCTGCATGACAACACGACTGATGCAAAAGCAATGATTGCGCCGAGTCTGGGTGACAACTGCTATCTCTTCGGACTGTCGGTGAACGGCGAGTGGATCGAACTATTGGATCCCCCTCCGGACTTCGAGACCTTTGCCAATTTTCCCATCGGCTGGGGAATTCCCCTGCTGTTCCCATTCCCCAGTCGCATTCGGGACGGCAGATTCACCTTCGAGGGCGTGGAGTACACCTTCGACAAGACGCTCGAGGAAGATCACTCCATCCACGGATTCGTCTGGGACCAGCCTTTTATGGTCGAGAGTACAACGGCCGATCCCGAAGAAGGGGCCTCCATCGTCTGCAGTCTCGACTCGCGCCAATTTCCGCAGATGGGACGGCAGTTCCCCTTTCCTTTCATCATCCGCATTACCCACAACCTGCGAGAGACGATCCTGACCATGACAACGGACATCACCAACGTCGGTGACAGGAATATGCCGACCGGGATCGGCCTGCATCATTACTTCTCTGTGCCGCTGTCACCTGAATCGCAGGCAGAAAACGTCTACATCACGGTCGCCGCGGACAAAACCTGGAAACACGAGGGCGGGCTGCCGAACGGTGCGAAGCTGGACGTCGACGAGGTGAACGATCTGCGCGCAGGTAGACCCTTTACCGACCTGCTGGAGCACGCCCTCTATTCCGATTTCAACATGGTTGGCGGCGTCAGCCGCTCTACGATCGACGATCGCGATGCCGGAATCAGCACAATACTCGAGACTGACGCCGCCTGGCCGGAGTTGCAACTCTACGTACCAGCAAACCGACCGGCGCTCTGTCTCGAGCCGTATTCCTGTCCCACCGATGGTATCAACATCCAATCGAGGGGAATCGACGCCGGGATTGTCGTCCTGAGGCCGGGAGAGGTATGGTCGGGGACGGTGCGGGTGTTCCCAAAATTTTGATCGTACCCACTGCCAGTTTGAACGAGAGCGGGGGGCTCGGCGGGCTCACTAGCCGACGGTGAAGTTGTTGCCGGACATTCCCGTCATGTAGTCGACGAAGAGCCAGATCCCGGCGGAGGCGAAACCGCCCAGCGCCAAGCCCAGAAAGAAAGGCCGCATGTACAGATAAGCCTTGGGACCGCCGCACTTGAGGGCTGCCGCCTTGAAGATCCAGGCGATGAAGACGGAGAACCAGACGTAATAGACGGGGTGGGTGAGGCCGAGGGTCATGCCGATGGGGTGGATGGGAAATCCGGTGAACCTGGCTTTGATTGACATCAACACGGTCATGACCACGGCGCCGACTCCGGTGAAGGCAAGGTGCCAGACTCGGGTCGGTTCGAGATTGCTGATGTTGCGGGTTATCCAGTTTCCAGCCATCAGCGGCAGGCCGCTGAATTGCCAGCTCGTGAGATTGATGGCGCCATACGAATAGCCGAGCTGGATGATCGCCCAGAACGAGCCGATCATGGCCACGCCGATGGTCGCCAGGATGGCGACGAACAGACGCCGGGTTTCGAGCCGCAATTCCGATGCCAGCTTCAGGCCAGTCGCCGCCGAGGCCATGACGAAGGTGCGAACGTCGAGTGACCACGGGAAGCTGAGACTCAGCGCAGTGATACCGGCTGCTCCGAGCACGGAGGTGCCGAGCACGTTGACCGTAAACATCGGTGCGGCCACGGGGGCGCGGCAGTACGCCAGTCCGGTTTGCGAGACGATGCGCGACAGGCCGATGAAGATGACGAGGGCTGAAACCAGGAAGACGAAGATGGTCAGAAGATTCATGCCGATGGCCATGAGCCAGCAGGTGGCGAGCAGGATGCCGAGGATGGTGCCGAATACGGCGGTCCGGTAGGACATGAGCTCGTTGCTGTCATCGACGTCGGGTGCCCGGCCGAGGGCTTTGCGAAACACCTCGCCGACGTGGCGGCGACCGTTCCAGAAGCTGAAGGCGACAAGAACGAAAAGCGCGCCCAGGGCGAGGTGAGCGACGGCCGGTCCTGCCGGGTCGGAGGCGGGTTGGACAGCGCCGATACTCCACCCGAGTCTGTTCTGCACACTCGTAGCCAAAAGCGCCGCGAGTGAGAAGAACCAGACGCCAAAGGATACGTCGAGGCTGAGCAGGTACGAGAGGCCAATCGCTTCGAATCGGGGGGTGGCCTGAATCGCGAAAGGACCTTGCAGGATCGGAATAGAGTTCGTGAGGTCAATGCCGGGAACCCAGTTATGATACGAATGCAGTCCGTTGAGGCTGTTGATGACGGCGGGGATGAGGAAGCCCAGCCACATCACGGGGTTGCGAAAAATCGGCGGCAGAAGTTTTTGCTCCTCAACGGCACTCATTTCCAGCGGCAGAACGGCCAGCGGAAAAAGCAGCTTCTCACGCTCGACCCATTGTTTTCGCAGGATGACCAGCAGGCACAGCGTTACGAAGTAGACCGTGACCATGAAGAGGCTCCACGCCAGAAAGGGCGTGAGCCAGGTCTCCCAGGGAACCGATTCGCCGGGAGCTGCTCCTTCGAAGAGCTTCCAGTTGGCTTCGTGATCACCCGCCACCAACCACGCCGGCAGATGGGGATGGATGAGGGAGCTCCAACTGTTCCAAGGGGTGGCGTAGTAGAAAATCCCGCTGATCAGCGGGATCAGGTTCATGGTCAGACCCCAGGAGGGGATCGCCGTGGCGACGATCATCATGATGTAGATGGTCGCCAGCTCGCCGCGCCGCAGTCCGGAACCGGTCAGCAGCCTGGCAATCGGGTTGAGCAGAAAAGTTAGAAGGAAAAACAGGAAGAGGGCGGCGCCGGTGGAGAAGTCGGCGCCCATAGGCGACCCCTGCAGCACGAGGACGCCGAAGGGTTCGCCGGCGGATATGCCGAAAGAGAACAGGAGCCCCAGCAGGACCGCTCGGAGAGATACCCGCGATTCCGAAGGATTGGGAGAGATGGCGCGCGCTGCTGAATCGTCCAAGCTCACTCGAAAGGGTGTCTTTCCAGTCTTCCTCGTGCTCGGTGAAGCCCAATCCAGAGCCGCGCATGGGCTTGCTCGAGGCATGACACGACTCTCTCGAGATGCGGAAATCGAACTGATAAAGCGGGTTTTCGGCTATATGGTCAAGCGCTGTCGCGGTGCTGATCAGGGCACAATGGAGTCAATGCGACAGGAGTCACAGAGGTGGTGGGTGTAGATGCTTTCCATCGAGACAGCCGGTTCGTGGCGCGACATGGGCACAGCTGGGCAAGACGTTCTCCAGTGGCGTGGCGCGCCTCGTTGGAGGCCAGAAAGACGGCGGCAGGTGCGACGTCTTCGGGCTGCCCCAGCCCCCCAGCGGATCTTCTCGGCGATAGCGCCAGCGGATAAGTGCAGTGGAGCGGCGACCACTTTCATGCCATAGATTGTGGTCGGTTCGCCGCGGCGAGCCTCACCTCTTCGAACGAAAGTATGACAATGATTTTTCGACTCACACTCTCAACCCTAATGGCCACGGCCGTGTTCGCCCGGACATCCAGATTTTCCATCGAGCAGATTGAGATCGGGAGTACGCAGGTGTATGTGCTCCGCGACAACACGACCGGAGCCGAAGCCCATGTCGCGCCCAGCCGGGGAGCTAACTGCTATATCTACGGACTCCCGGTCAAAGGTCAGTGGACGGACATTCTCGATCCGCCTGCAACCTTCGCCCAATTCGAGAAGTTCCCGATCGGATTTGGCAATCCCATCCTGTTTCCATTCCCGAACCGCATCAGCAATGGCGGCCGCTTCACGTTTCAGGGAAAGGAGTACCAGTTCGACAAGTGGCCGGACAATCCCATGCACCTGCACGGCCTCGTGTGGGACAAAGCGTTCGCGGTCGTGGAGACGAAGGTGACGTCGAATGAGAGTGCCACCGTGCTTTCGATGCTCGATTCGCGCCAGTTTCCCGAGATCATGCGGCAGTTTCCCCTGCCCTTCGAAATGCGGGTCAGATACACCCTCGCCGCATCGGGTCTGACCTGTCACGTAGCGGTTGAAAATCTCGGAGCAGATGACCTGCCTATGGGAGTGGGGTTCCATCCTTATTTCCGCGTGCCTCTGGCAGCAGACTCGTCCCGAGAAAACATCTGGATCACGGTTCCGGCGTCAAAATACTGGGTGCTCGATGAATTCGTGCCGACAGGGGTGGTTTCGGGCGTGGACGATTCCAACGACTTGCGCCAGGGCAAGCTGCTCGCCGGGTTCAAATCGGATGATGTTTACACCGGGCTGACGACGACAAAGGGGTTCAGCAGGAGCGTTATCGACGATCGAGGCGCCGGAATCAAAACGGTGGTCGAGTCCGACAAGCAGTTCAGCGAGCTCGTCCTCTACACGCCGGACGGTCGTCCCGCCATTTGCTTCGAGCCTTACACGTGTCCGACCGACGCCATCAACCTCGAAGCGAAGGGAATTGATGCCGGCGTCATTGTATTGAAAACAGGGGAAACCTTCTCCGGAACCGTCCGTTTCTACCCGGAGTTCTGAACTGAGTGGATTCATCAGTGTCAAACCATCGGGCAGGTTGGTTTCACCGGCTCTCGGCCGGGTGGCTGGCCATTGTGTGCGCTGACCTGACGCACACAGGAGAAGCGACTGACGCAAGCCAGATCGCAGAGGCTGGGGCAACCGCAAGGTTGCCGGCCTCCATCGACGCCTCAAGGATCCGGACTCAAGAGGTCAATTCTCCCCGTACGTCCGATCCGCACGGACGAAAGCTCGCAAAACTGTACTGTCAGAGCTGCCATGTCCTTCCTGAACCGGATATGCTGACCAAGGAGATCCTGCGGGAATGGGTCTTCCCGATGGTCGGTGAATATCTGGGTGTACCGCCGGGAACGGCGGGACTGCCACCCAACAGGATTCCCAGGCAGAAAGGGACAGTTGCCCTCGAGATTCTGTGGGAAGCGGAAGTATATCCCGCGCAGCCAATCCTGCCGCTCCAGGCGTGGACGGAGATTGTCACCTACTACTTGCAGATGGCGCCGGACGAGCCGATTTCTCGCGAGACAGAGCCTGTCTCGCCGACGACAACTCAGTTCGAGGTGCTGAATCCAGGCCATCGCACTGCTGCACCTTTTACGACGATGACCAAGATCGATGCGCTCAATCAGCGCATTTATCTCGGTGACTCGGCGGAGCGGTCGCTGACCATCCTTGACGGGGATGGTGTTGTCGTGGAAAAGATGGAGTTGGGCCTGCAACCGACGGCCATCGACATTCGCCCCGGGGAACTGTGGATCACGGCGATCGGCTTCATCTATCCCTCCGATCATCCCCAAGGTAGGCTGGTGGTAGCGAAGAGAGACTCGAGCGGGACTCTAACCGAGCCTGACGACGTGTTGCGCGGGCTGGCTCGACCATCCTTTACCAGTTATGCCGATTTAAACAATGACGGCCACGACGACGTCATCATGTCCGAATTCGGCAATCTCGTAGGCCATCTGTCGTGGTTCGAAAACGATGGAGACGGATCTTACACGGAGCGGCTTCTCAACGACCATCCGGGGGCGCTCAGTCATTACGTGCACGATTTCAACGACGACGGGTGGCTCGACATCGTCGTACTGATGGGGCAAGCCCGGGAGGGCGTGTTCATCTACTACAATCTGGGGAACGGCGAATTCCAGGAGTCGTACGAAATACAGTGGCCCCCAACATTCGGCGCCGCGCACATGAGTCTGCTTGATTTCGACGGGGACGGTGACATGGATGTGCTCACTGCCAACGGAGACAATGCCGACTACGCTTTGATTCCGAAGAGGTATCACGGCGTGCGCCTCTACCTCAACGATGGCGGCGATCATTTCGAGCAGGTCTTTTTCTATCCCCAGCATGGAGCGTACAAGGCACTGGCAGTCGATTTCGACAAGGATGGCGACCGGGACATAGCGGCGATTTCCTTTTTCCCCGACTACGACGGGTCGGGAGGATTGGAGTCGTTCGTCTACCTCGAGAATCAGGGAGAGATGGTGTTCGCGGCCTCGACGTTTCCCGAGGCACTCGAAGCGAGATGGCTGACGATGGATGCTGGCGACGTGGATGGCGACGGCGACGCCGATATCGCCCTTGGAGGATCGGTACTGGGTGCAGGCAAGGTGCCCCAACACCTGAAGCAGAGATGGCAGGAAGCCGCGCCGTCTCTGCTTATACTCAAGAACAGGCTGGTGGCGGACTGATCCTGCGATTCCAGCTATTCGTAGGTCAGCACGCTGCGGGCGACTTCCCCTCTGGCGAGCAGGTCGAAGGCCTCATTCACCTCTTCCAACCTGAGCTGGCGCGTCACCAGCTCATCCAGCATGAGTTGCCCACAGCGATAGAGGTCGAGCAACCTGGGAAATTCGATTCTCGGAACAGCGCTGCCGTACATGCATCCGATGACGGTCTTTTCGGCCATTAGTTCGCGTGAATCGAAACTGACCGTCGTATTCACCGGCGCGTTGCCAACCCAGACGGTCATACCCCGGCGGCGGGTGCACTAAATACTCTGGACATAGGACTCGCCGACAAGGCCGAGCGCCCTGGACGACATTCAGGCCCACACCCCCGCATCCGAGAACAGCGACGCTGCTGCCAGGACGAACCCTGGCGGTGTTCGTCACTGCTCCCACGCCCGTAGTGACACCGCAGCCGACGAGAGAGGCCTGCGCCCAGGGGATGTCGGGGTCGATGGCAATAGCGGCGACCTCCGGGACGACAGCATGGGTTGCAAAGGTGCCGAGGTTGCCCATCTGGTACAGATCACCCACCATCCTGGCGCCGTCCTCGCTGCCCGTAGACAGGGGCTCGTTCACAGATGTTCGGCCAGCCCTGCTGGCAGTACTCACAAAGACCGCAGCTCGTCTTCCAGGAGAGGATGACGCGGTCGCCCGGCTGGAGCGTCGTAACGCCGGGCCCGACGGCCTCCACCAACCCGGCGCCCTCGTGGCCAATCACCATTGGCAGAGGCAGATGACTCCAATCGCCCTTGATCACGTGCCAGTCGGAGTGACAGACGCCGCTGGCCATCATCTTCACCCGCACCTCGCCATCCCCCGGATCGTCGAGCTCGAATTCCTCGATGACGAGGGGCTTGTTCCGTTCGTAGAGAACTGCACCTCTATATGGCATTCTCATGCTGAAATTGGACCATCTACCCCTGTTCTATCATTCTTGACGGCTCCCCGAGGAGGCGATAACTTGCGGCCGAATTTTTAATTCCCATTGCGAGCAGGAAAGAGGATAACTCCATGGGAAGAGTCAACCGTGCGATCGAGCTTCTCGAGGGCAGGCATACCCTGATTTACGGCGGTATTGGCGAGCTCTCATACCAGGGCGGCGTCGAGGCCTGTCACACCAACAGCGACTTCATCCTGCTCGAGCAGGAGCATCACCCGCTGGATATCAAGGGGGTGCGGGAAGCCATGAGAGGCATGCGCGCGGCGGGGCCGACGAAAAGTGGACACCCGACGCCACCTGTGCTGGTGACACTACCCTTTCACGGAGTTGACGAGGCCACGGTGAGGGCAAACGCGTGGCTGATGATCCACTACCTGACCTGCGGCGTTCACGGCTTTGTGCTCTGTCACGCCGAAACGGCCAGGGCGGTGAAAACTCTGGTCGAATTCATGAGGTTTCCGTTCAACAGGATTGGCGTCGGCGAGGGGTTGGATCAGGGGCGCAGGGGCAATGGTGGAGGCGCAGGGCAAATCTGGGGAATCGAGCATCAGGAATATCTCAGGAAGGCTGATGTTTGGCCGCTGAACCCGGAAGGGGAGCTGATGGTGGGGTTGAAAATCGAAAACCATCGCGCCGTAGAGGAGGCTGATGCGAGCTGCAAAGTGCCTGGAGTGACCTACGCCGAGTGGGGCCCGGGCGACATGGCATTCTCCTTCGGCGATCCAGATGGACACGATCCCCCGTACTCGCCCGAGATGGTCGAGGCCCGAGCTCGAGTAGATGCCGCCCGCACCGCAGCGGGGATCGATTTCTGCGACATGATCAGCGTCGACAACTACAAAGAGCAGATTGACAACAATATTCTGATCAGCGGCGGCGGACCCGAAGTCGCAGAGTTGTGCCGGAAATACACCAAGCGCACCATGCCGGCATAGTGCAGGGAATTCGCGAAGGGAACGCACATCGGATGATGCGCCGCGAGGCGACAAGTCCCACTAGCGGGCAGCGAGGATTCAATCTGGGATCGTGACAACAAGAGTACTCGTACAGGGAATGGACGATAAGGAAGCCAGGCGGATCCGTTCCCTGTCAGACCAGGTCGAGCTCGTGATAGTCGACTCCGAGGAGGAATTCGCTGCAAAACTCCCTGAGGCAGAAATCATCATCGGCGAGCTGCCACCGCAGCAGTTCGCGAAGGCGAAAAACGCGCGCTGGGTCGCCTACCACTCTGCCGGGATCGACCATCTCATCAGTCCGGAGATTCTGGAAAGCAACCTCATCATCACGTGTGCCAAGGGCTTTGTCGGTGTCCATCTGGCCGAGCACGCATTCGCGCTCATCCTGGGATTGACGCGCGATATCGCGCTCGTGACCCGCAATCGCAGCTGGACAGACAACCGTCTCATGTGCCGGGAGCTCATGGATCACACCATGGGGATCATCGGCCTGGGTGGGTCAGGTCGTGAAACCGCGAAACGGGCGCACGCCTTCGGCATGCGGGTGCTGGCGATCGACCCGACGCCGGCTGAAGTTCCCGACTTTGTAGAAGCGTGTTGGGGAATCGATCGCTTCCACGATCTGCTCGCAGAGGCCGAGTTCGTCGTCATCTGCGCGCCCCTTACACCGGAGACCAAGGGGATGTTCAACAGGGAGGCCTTCAGCCACATGAAGCCGGAATCCCTGCTGATCAGCGTCAGCCGCGGCAAGATCATCGACATGGAAGCGCTGATGGAGGCACTGGAGACAGGCCAGATCGCCGGCGCCGGACTGGACGCGGTGCCGGTGGAGCCGGTGCCGGATGACCATCCACTGTGGGACATGCCGAACGTCTGCATCACCCCCCACAGCGCCGGCAACTCGTCAATGCGCGGTTCGCGGTGGATGGACACGTTCTGCGAGAATCTGAAGAGCTACATGGCGGGGGGAGAGGTTGTGCTCAGCCGCTTCGATCAGAGCCGGGGATACTGAACACCCGCTCGATCAAGGGGACA
Organism: Candidatus Latescibacterota bacterium; assembly: GCA_965223905.1. Taxonomy (GTDB): domain Bacteria; phylum Latescibacterota; class UBA2968; order UBA8231; family UBA8231; genus CBDCXV01. Next base: position 254,941 of record CBDCXV010000002.1, on the reverse strand, counting down.
GCGCTATGACGACGTCGCCGAGCGGCAGTTCAAGAGCACTCATCTTCTTCCTCGCCTGCGCCGGTCTTTGCGCGCCGGGCTGCGACCGGAGCGAACGCTACGTCGAGCTGTTGGATGATGCCGACGGCGAGGTCCGCAGAAGCGCCGCACACAAGCTCCTCCTCCTCGGAAAATCCGCCGTTCCAGAGCTGCTGCAGGTCCTCGAAGATGGGCCCGATCAGGCTCGTTTTATCGCCGCGCAGTTGCTGGGCAAGATCGGCGACCGGCGGGCGACAGAACCTCTTATCAGGGTGTTGGAGAGCGACCAGGAGGTCGCCATTCGCGAGGAGGCGGTTGTAGCCCTGGGGAAGCTCGCCGACCAAAAGGCGCTGCACCCGTTGGCAAAAGCCTGCGCAGATGCCGAGGTGACGGTGCGCAGATCTGCCGTTCGCGCGCTGGCGAACATACGCTACGACGATATGGATGCACTGAAGGTGGATTCCATCGGCCCGCGCCCGTTCCTGCGAGCCCTCGAAGACTGGTCGCCGGACGTGCGCAAGGAAGCGCTCGTCGCTCTCGTGCGGTTGCAGTACGACAGGCTGGACAGTCTTCTGCTGCGTGTCGTCGGCGATGAAGATGACACCGTGCGTTTCATCGCCGTACAGTTGCTCGGCCGCCATGGCGACGACGCGGTTGTTGTCCAGCCACTTATCGCCGCGCTCCAGGATTCACACGCCGGGGTCAGAGAGCAGGCCGCCATGGCGCTGGGAAAGAGGCAGGCTGAAGATGCCGAGGTGGCGCTGATCGACCTGATGACGCGTTCCCAGGGCGCGGACGGTGAAGCAGCGCGAAGCGCCCTCCGGGACATAACGCGTATCGAGTACGAAATCGTTGACTGAAAAACAGGATGGCTATCCTAACCGTGATTCCACTATGGTTCAAAGCGGTCATTGTATCCCGCACTTCAACACTCGTCATGGCGATGTTCTTTGCCGGCGCCTGCGGCTCAGGTCCGGAGGATGGCGACGGTGCCGAAGGAGGCCTGAAGATCGTTCCGCGAAACCGCACGCTCATAACGGACTGCGTCGATCGGCAAAACTGCCTCGGGCAGATTGTCGACTATGGTTCCTTCAATCCATACATACCGGGAGGGGTATCCCGCACAGGATATCAATTCCTCTATGAGCCCCTCTATTTTTACAACGCTTACAAGGATACGCTGATACCATGGATCGGTACGGGTTACCGCTACAACGAGGATTTCACCGAAGTCGAAATCGACATTCGCGAGGGGGTTGAGTGGAGCGATGGCACTCCCTGGACCGCAGCCGACATCGCGTTCACGCTCGAGATGCTCAAGGCGCATGCCCCGGAACTGACTTTTTCGACTGATGTCGATATGTGGGTGGACGAGACCATCGTCATCGACGATCTGCACCTTCGCATTCGCCTGAAAGAGCGGAATCCACGCTTCGTGTTCAACTACTTCACGCACAACTTCGACAACGGCATTCCGATCGTGCCCAAACATATCTGGGAGGGCAAGGATCCGACCACCTTCGCCAACCTGGATGCCTCCAAAGGCTGGCCAGTGGTGAGCGGTCCGTACGAGCTCGCTTATTCGGTTCCGGAGCAGAGAATCTGGGACCTGCGCCAGGATTGGTGGGCAGCCAAGATTGGTTTCAAAGCACTCCCGAAAGTCGAGCGTCTGATTTACCTGCCGTGGTTTGAAGAGAACAAACGGGTGCAGCACCTGATCGCCAACGACATCGACTCCTGCGTCGAGCTGAGACCGCCGAATATCGAGGTGGTGATGGAGGCGAACCCCAATGTCACGACCTGGACCGGCAAAGAGCCGCCCTACGGCTATCTCGACTGGTGGCCCATATCCCTTGGCTTCAACGATCTAGAAGAGCCGTTTAATGACCCGGAGATCCGCTGGGCTATCAACTACGCCATCGACCGCGAGCAGCTCGTCGATGTCGGATGGCAGGGGGCGGGGCGCTACACGCTGCTGCCTTTTCCGGATTTCCCGCCACTGCGCAAGTATACCAGCCAGATACAGGACTTGCTGGATGAATTCCCCGTCGGACTGCACGATCCGGCACGATCAGCAAAAATCATGACCCGCAAGGGATGGGAACTCGACTCTGAAGGGCTGTGGACGAAAGACGGGAAACACTTGTCCACCGTAATCGATGTCTTCCCCAGCTTCCAGGACCTGACCCCCGTGCTCGTGACTCAGTTGAAGCGGGCGGGCTTCGACGCTGATTTTCGCATGACAAGCGACTCGTACTCCCGCATGACCCAGGGCATCGCCAAGGCTTACATGATGGGGAACGGAGGCTCGGTGCGTGATCCCTACTTCACCCTGCGGTTGTATCACGGCCGCTACGTCCAGCCCACCGGTACTGCAGCGACGAACTTCTGGCGCTGGAAGAATCCAGAATTCGACGAGGTCGTCGACCAGATGAGCCAGATCTCGCCAGATGATCCGCACCTGGTGTCGCTGTTCCGGGAGGCGATGAGAATATGGTTGCACGACCTGCCGGCCATACCGATCGTGCACTGGTATCACCGGATCCCGACGAATGAGACGTATTGGAAGGGCTGGCCTACGGAAGAGAATGCGTACATCAATACGGCGGACTGGCATCGCACCTGGTTGCTGGTGATGCTGGGGCTTGAACCCGTGCAGGGGTGAAATCTGAAAGGTGTCCTGGTCGGTTCAGAAAGTCCGTCATGCGACGATCATGACTGGCCAAACTGCATTTCCGTCCGTCCTGCGAGCTTGACCAGCATTTTGCCGAGGCTGTCCCCGGAGAACTTTTTCCTCAAAACCTCCCGCCATTCTTTCTGTCTCCATACAATGTAACAGCCCTGCACCCCCCGCCACGATAGCACCGCCGTTACATGCTTTTCCCGCCCCTCGACAGCCACTTCATCCTGCTCACACAACTTTCGCACCCCGCCGCCACTGATGGACACAGAGCCGACCCATGAGCAGTGAAGCTTCGGAACCGGCGCCAACCCAGACCGTCGAGGGCTTCGACGAGATCATATCCGCGGAGAGTTCTCCCAGCATCATCGATGCTCGCGGGATGGTGCAGGCGTTCAGCACGGAGCTGTACTGGAAAGTCGGCTCGCAGGAAACGCTCGCGTGGTTCACCGCCAGGTGTACGCGCTCGGTAAGGACGGCCTTCGCTTTCATGGGGACGAGCACCAATCTCCCCTATGGCGTTCCCCACGGCAGCGAGGCCGAGCTCATCCTGAATGGCGAGCCGGCGATCGTCTTCGAGCTCGGCGTGCGTCGCCCTGTCACATGGCGCGCCGGGGATGTGAAGCTCGCGTTCACGCCGCTGCGGACCCAGACGCCCTTCGAGGGATACCACCGTTTCTTCGAGGCGAACGGCAACAGCGGCCTCTACCGCCTGACAGTGCCGGCCGATCGGGTAGGCGACGGCCGCCAGCGCGTCGAGGTGAAGCTCCTGGATCAGGCCGCGGACCATCGGGCCTGGTTCATGGTCGTCGGGCGCACGAATACGCTGTCACTCACCGTCGACACGCTGAATGACGAAGTCCGAACGCTGCAGTCGGACCTGGCGAGGCTCAAGGACACTGTAAACACCCTGTCGGAGATCGCCTACGCCAACCACTACCCCGAACGTGGGCGGACTCAGCACACTGTGGTGTACTCGAGCCGACACCACTCGGTCCTGCCCCAGGACATGGCGCGCCTGGCAAACGGCGACCTCGTCGTCAGCTTTCGAGAGGGTCCCGAGCATACGGTCGGCTTCTCTCCCGAGATCAACGGTCGGATCACCCTGGTGCGTTCGACCGATGATGCGCGCAGCTGGAGCCAGCCGACCATCGTCTACGAACGGGAAGCGGAAGACAACCTGGACCCGACGATCACCCAACTCGGGGGTGGGACCGTATTGCTGCACTGGATTCACTCCGACCGCTACGACAGCTCGGGCATGCTCAATCCACCAGAAGGGCGCCTGTTCTACGTCAAGACCCTGCGCTCCGACGACTTCGCCCATACCTGGGAGTCCGAGCCGGCAGTGCTCGACCCAGGTGACGCATCGGGAGGCGGCTGTGCCTGTTCGACCGAAAAGATCGTTGAACTGCCGGGCGGTGAGCTCTTGATGCCTGTTTACTTCAACTACGGCGACCGCGACGCGGTGGCAGCCGTATACGCATCGACGGACGGTGGGCGCGTCTGGGACCACCGCGCCACCGTCATGGACGGGCGCGATCCCGCCACACTGCTGGAGAAAGGACCGACGGAGCCGGCTCTCGTGCACACGGGATCGGGCCGTCTCGTCATGCTTATGCGCACCGATCCTCCCGACGGTCATTTCTGGCAGTCGATCTCTGAGGATGGCGGTCACACCTGGCGGCCGCCGTGGCGGACCGACATCTACGCTCACAATCCGCCGAATTTCCTGCGCCTCGCTTCAGGCGGCGCACCGACCCGGGCGGTATCCGGGCTGTGCTCAGCGAGGACGACGGAGAGACCTGGGGCACGCCGCTGGTCCTGCGCCAGGACTTTCCGAACTGGGACAACGGCTATGCCTCGTCAGTGGAAATGGCTGGCACTACCATCTTCACGACGTACTACTATCAGATGTTCAGCCGCTACTACGTCGGCGGCACCTTCTGGGTACTGCCCGAATAGAGATCGAGCGGCGGTCTCTCTCTTCAGGAATCCATGATCTCTCTGCACGAACATTTCAAACGAACCCTCGGCACCTATCGCGCCCTCTTCGTCGACGACTACTACGTGGGGGAAGCGCTGAATCTATCGAAACAGCTGCATCAACCGACGAAACACGAAGGCAATCCACTTCTCGTTGGAGAAGGTGACGAAGGGGACTACGTCGTCCTCCATGGAACCGTCCTCCACGATCCCGAGGATGACCTCTACAAAATCTGGTACATGGGGGACCAGGGTTATCACTACGCCGCCAGCAAGGACGGCCTGACCTGGGAGAAACCGGACCTCGGTGTCTTCGGCGACCGCCGTCACCCCGACAATGCGGTTTTTCGGGGGGCTTGGCCGCAGCAGTACGCCGCGCACGAGGTGATCATCCAGGGCGTTTCCGTCATCCTCGACGAGCATGCCTTGGTTGCGCATGAGCGCTTCAAGCTCTTCACGTTCTGCACGGCTCCCATCCAGGTGCAGGAGGAGCTCGGCGGGCGGTGCGAATACGGCTATTACACCGCCACCTCAGCCGACGGCATCCACTGGTGCTGCGCCGATACGCCGGTGCTCTCGAAACGCGACAACGACCCGCGCATGAGCGATTGCAACACGTGCATGTACGATCCCCTCGGCAACCGCTTCATCGCCTTTACAAAGCGTCACATCCCCCGCGGCGACAGCATAGGCGACCAGGATATCCACCACCGCGCCCGTGGCGTTTCCTTCAGTGAAGACTTCGTGAAGTGGAGCAACCCCGTCACCTGTCTGTATGCGGACGAATTCGATCCGGCGGACATGCAGCTCTACCGCCAGAATGGGTGGGCCTACGAGGGCATGTACCTGGGCCTCGTCGAGCCTTACTACAGCTCCCGTCACAACCCGACCATGCCGATGTGTCGCGACACCCAGCTCGTCTCCAGTCGAGACGGTGAGCACTGGTTTCGGGCGGGCAACCGGGAGACGTTCATACCGATCGGTGGACCCGGAACATGGGACGCGTTCATGATCGATACCCCTTCCAACGGTCCTTTTGAAAAGGGTGATGAGCTGTGGTTCTATTACGGCGGCCGCCAGAAGCACCACAACTTTCAGGAAGGCTTTTTCGCGACCGGAAACGACGAGGTGCGGGCGGCTATCGGACTGGCGACCTTGCGACGGGATGGCTTTGTGTCGTATGGTGCGGGCGACGAGGTGGGCGTGCTGCGGACGAGACCGGTAATCTTTCCAGCCGGACGCGAACTGCGCGTCAATGTCGATGCGTCACGCGGTTCGCTTCAGGTTGAAATCATCACCGTCACGGAAGATCCCGACGCCCAGCTGCAGGATTGGGGCATCCAGTACGGAGAGCCGCTCGCGGGGTTCGACCTCTCTTCGAGTCTGCCCTTGACAGCTGACTCGACCGACCACGCCGTGCGATGGACTCACGGCACCGACATTGCCGGGCTCAGCGATCGCCTTCTCGCCTTTAGATTCCACCTTCGCAATGCCTCGCTCTACGGTTTCTGGATCGACTGACGCCGAGCCGCCAGTTTGGGAAAGTACTACCGCCGCGACATCGCACACCGGGCGCTCGCCCGGTTGTAAACCAAACCAGAAAGCAGCATCGAGCGGCGACAGGCCGCAAAATTGACTTGACAATCCCGCCGGGCGGGGTTTCATTTGACATCCGTTTGTTTGACTTGCCAAACTTTTGATTGCATACCAATTCTTACGATTGCCTTCCCAATCGTATATTTGGCATACGAATCAAGTGATTGGGAAGGCAACCGGTTTGGGAGCGAGCCACTCCCTCCCGGTTGCAGGAGTCCGTCGACGAACGGATTCACCGGCTGATCGCCAGAACGAAAAAGGGCTATCGGTTGCAGCCTGCCAGCGAACCACCGATAGCCCCGGAGAACGACCAGGAGCCGTGCGCCTGCAATTTTTCAGACAGCCCCTTCATGCTCTCGTGAGCAACATAATGCCTCCCGCCCCTGTGGGAAACGCCCTCCGGTTCCCCCGCTTTCCCGTTTCATCCCGGAATCCTCCACCTCACCCCAGGCTTCTTGCGAATGCCGACCGCCGGGAGCGCCCTGTATGGAACGCTTGCGCACCGACCGCCCGGACAAAAGGTCCGCTGGGATGAATGTCATCTGCGAAAACGCCCGTCGCTGGATAGCGATCTACCGCTGTGAAGCGGGCGGTATCCACCTGGTGTACCAGAACGTCAACATCGGCATGACACGCCCGGAGTTCCTCGCCTTGAACCGGAGCGTGCAGGAGGTCGCGGCGCGAAGCGATGGCGGCGAACAGTTCCCGGCCTGCGTGTCTCTCCACTATCGCAGCACCACCGTAGCCATCAGGGCGGATCATTTGCGGGAGATCGCCCTTACCCTGAGCGACGCCGCGGCGCGCATCGAGTGCCTGGCCCAGTTGGAGGAGTCCGACCAGGATGAGGACCGGCATGTGCACCATCCCATCCCGCACGTACGGCTCAATTGACCGCCGTTCGATCGACCGAACGGGACCGCCGCGGGCCTGGGCTGCCGGAAGAAGGCAATCCGAAGGACGTACTGCGCAAAGGCAACGCCGCTGGGCGGGATGTACGGGCACTGGAGAGACTGGGAAGGATCCGCGGCCGGATGTCAGGCGATCGATGAGACGAGATCACAGGTCAATGGGAGCCCGGGGCGCCGCCACCGCCTGTCTTTTTTTCCTGTTGCCGGTGCTTGCGGCCGCGGGGGAGACGCCGATGCGGTTGAGCGGCTACGGAGAGATCAACTACTGGCGCTTCGACTACGGACCCGATCAGAAGAGCCTGCCCGAGGGTTCGGCTCCCGACAGCCGCGCCCTGATCGACGTCACCAGGCTGGCACTGGAGCTCGAGGCGGAGCTGTTGCCCCACCTGGAGCTGGAAGCGGAAGTGGAGTTCGAGCACGGGGGAACCGGGGGCGCCCTGGAGCTGGAGTACGAGGAGTTCGGCGAGTTCGAGCAGGAGGTCGAGAAAGGAGGCGAGGTGATCGTTGAGGAGCTGTTCATCAAGCGCTCCTTCGGCGAGACCCTGAACGTCAGTGCCGGCCACTTCTACGTCGCCGTCGGCCTGCTCTCCAGCCTCTACCATCCCCTCGACTTCTACGGCACCGTGCGCTCGGAGGCGGAAACCTCGATGATCCCCGCCTTGTGGCACGAAACCGGGATCGAGGCTTCGGGCCGGGTTCGGCTCTGGCGCTGGCGCCTGCAGGTGATCAACGGACTCGACGCCACCGGTTTCAGCTCCCAGAGGTGGGTCGCCGGGGGGCATCAGCTGCGTTTCGAGCAGGTCAGGGCCGACGACCTCGCCCTCGCCGGTCGAGTCGATTTCGAACCGGCCCCGGGAGCCCTGATCGGGCTCTCCCTGTATCGCGGCGACAGCGCCGGCAACCGCCCCAAGCCGGACATGAAGGGGACCTCCGCTCACGTCACCATCTCCGACATCCACGCCCACTTCACCGGCAGTCGTCTGCGCGCCCGCGGCCTCTTCCTCTACGGCAGGCTCGGGAACGCCGCCGCGGTCAGCGCCCGCAACCGCACCCTTTCCAACAACCTCGACGTGCTGCGCAGCCCCGTGGCAAGCGCCGCGAACGCCCTCTACCTCGAGGCGGGCTACGACATCCTTCCGTGGCTGGCCACCCGGCCGTGGGAGCGGCTCGACCTGTTCGCCCGCTACGACGACTACGACACCATGGCAGAGGTGCCGGACGGGTTTTTCGACAATCCCCGATTCGACCGTCGGGTATACACGCTGGGCCTCAACTACGCCGTTGCCGGCAAGCTCGTGGTAAAGGCCGACTACGCCATGCGCCGGCTCGGAGCGGCGCGCTTCAACGACGAAAACACCCTCGGACTGGCCCTTGGATTCCAGTTCTGAATTTGGCTTCCCCTCAACCGGAGAGTATCCCATGCCACACCGTACGAAACTCCTTCCCGCCCTTCTGGCCTCCATGCTCGGCCTGGCGGCCTGCGGAGACGACGACGACAGCGTCACCGGCCCCGGCAGCGAGTCCTTCGACTTCGGACCGATCCTGGAGGACTTCGGCAACAACGTCGTCATCCCCACCTACCGGGATCTGGATGCCGCGGCGGGGGCTCTGGCCGACGCCGTGGCCGCCCTGCGGGATAATCCGACCGACCCCACCTTGAAAGCGGCGCGCGACGCATGGGTCGCCGCCCGCGTCCCCTGGGAGGCGAGCGAAGGGTTCCTTTTCGGTCCGGTCGACTTCAACGGCTACGATCCCGCCCTGGACAGCTGGCCCGTCAACCGCACCGACCTCGACGGAGTGATGGCCAGCGACAACGATCTCCTGGCCGAGTACGTCAACGGCCTGGACGGGACCCTGAAGGGGTTCCACACCATCGAGTACCTGCTGTTCGGCGAGGGGGGCGGCAAGTCCCCGGCGGACTTTTCCGATCGCCAGTTCGACTACCTCGTCGCCAGCACGCGCGTCCTCGAACAGACGGCCTCGGACCTGCACGACAGCTGGGTCCCCTCGGGCGGGAACTTCGTCTCCAAGGTCGTCGAGGCGGGCAGCGGCAGCGACATCTACCCCTCTCAGCAGTCCGCGGTCCAGGAGATCGTCAACGGCATGGTCGGGATCTGCGACGAAGTGGCCAACGGCAAGATCGCCGACCCCTTCAGCGAACAGGACCCGCGGCTCGTGGAATCCCAGTTCAGCTTCAACTCCCTCGAGGATTTCCAGAACAACCTGCGCAGCGTCTGGAACGCCTACACCGGTGACTACGGGGGCAGCGAGGGGCGCGGCCTCGACGAGTTCATCGCTTCCCTGAACCCGGACCTCGACAGCCGGCTGAAGAGGGAGATCCAGGCCGCCATCGACGAGATCGGCATGATCAGCAACCCCTTCCGCGACGCCATCGCCAGCGACGCCGACCAGATCGAGAAGGCGCAGCAGGCGATCGCCAGGGTGCAGCAGACTCTCGAGGGGGACGTCCTACCGCTGGTGCTCCGACAGTAAGAGGTGGGAGTAGGTACCGGGCTCAGGTGACATGAACCGCGGTCAGTACGCCGGCGCCATCGCCGCGCTCCTTCTCTGCGGCTGCGGCGACGGCGGCCCAACCGCGCCCCCGGGCCCCCTGGACGACAAGGCGCTTTCAGGCGGCGACGCGACGGTTTTCGACGCCGCCAGCACCGCCTTCGAGAATCCGGTACCCGGCCTGGAGGCGGGTCAGATGGCCCGCTTCCTCGCCGGCGACGCCGACTTCGAAGCGGTGTTCGTCAGCGCCCCTGCCGAGGTCAACGGCGGGCTCGGTCCGGTCTTCAACCAGACCTCCTGCGTCGGCTGCCACGGGCGCGACGGCCGCGGCCGCTCCGGGTTCGGCGAAGCGGCGCCCTTCCTCGGGTCTTCCCTGATGCAGGTCAGCCTGCCGGGCGCCGGCGAGCATCCCGGGGCACCGGCGCCGGTTCCCGGGTTCGGCCTTCAGATCGGGGACCGGGCGATTTTCGGGGTGGCCCCCGAGGGGCGGGTGGAGACGAGCTGGTTCGAGGAGGAAGGCCGCTTCGCCGATGGCGGGACCTACACCCTCCGGCATCCGACCTACGAACTGACCGACACCTACATCGACCTGCCGGCGGGGGTTCTCACCTCGGTTCGCATGGCACCCCCCGCGTTCGGCCGCGGTCTACTCGAGGCGGTGGACGAGTCGGAGATTCTCGCCCTCGCCGACCCGGGGGACGCCGACGGGGACGGCATCTCCGGAAGGCCCAACCACGTTTTTGATGTCCGGGCCGGGCGCACGGTGCTCGGCCGCTTCGGCTGGAAGGCGAACAACCCCACCCTGCTGCAGCAGGTGGCCGCGGCCTACAGGGAGGACATCGGCGTCACCACCCCCTATTTCCCCCGCGAGTCCACGGCCGGCCAGCCGCAGGCCGACGGCCTCGCCGACGATCCCGAGCTCTCGCAGGAGATTCTCGACGACGCGGTCTTCTACGTCGTCACCCTTGCCGTTCCGGCGCGGCGCGACCTCGACGACCCCGTCGCGCTGAAGGGGGAAAAGCTGTTCGCGGACGCAGGCTGCGCCGCCTGCCACGTCCCCACGCTGCACACCGGGCCGCACGAGGTAGCCGCTCTGTCGAACCAGGTCATCCATCCCTACACCGACCTGCTGCTGCACGACATGGGGGAAGAGCTGGCCGATCACCGCCCCGACTACGAGGCGGACGGCCGCGAGTGGCGAACCCCGCCTCTTTGGGGCATCGGCCTGACGGCAACGGTGAACGGCGTCCCCGCCTACCTACACGACGGCCGCGCCGCCACCCTGATGGAAGCGGTCATGTTCCACGGAGGCGAAGCTGAACAGGCGAGGGAGGCGGTGAGGGAGATGAGCGCGGAGGAACGCCGGGCTCTGATCGCCTTTCTCAACTCGCTGTAGCGGTTGACCGCCGCAGGCTTCCACCGCTTCCCCTCAGGGGGGCACCATTCCGCCTGCGCATCGTCGCTGCGCCTTCCTCGGATACGGACTTCATGGGCAAGCGGTTCCCCAAGGATTTGCCACTTCCTGGCTGTACCCGTACCCATCACCCTGTCGACGATGGCTGCCTTCCTTATCCTTTCACGGCCTGAACCATGGATATCGGAATGAAGCATGGTCCTTCGTGCCGCTTCAGAATGTCGTTGAGTCTCTGGGCGGCAACGGCTTGGTGAACGACTCCTCCACGATTCAAAACGCACTCGAAACCGAAACCGGCACGTCGCGATTCATGACCTACTTCCTGCGTCTGCACGACCTGCGGTTCTTCGGCCATCACGGGGTCCATCCCGAGGAGCAGGTGCTCGGCCAGGAGTTCCAGGTCGACGTCGAGCTGAAACTGCCGCTGCCTGCGGATCCGGATTCGCCGGAGAGCACCCTGGATTACGTCGAGGTTTTCAGGCTGGTCGAGGAAACCGTGGAAGAGGAGCGCTTCAAACTTATCGAGGCCCTGGCCGCGGAGATCGTCCGCCGCATCGGCAAGCGTTTCACCCCCCCGCTGGTGACGGTGCGGGTGCGCAAGCCGCACCCGCCGATCGCCGGACAGCTCGACAGTGTCGAAGTCGAGATCTCGAAATCCTTTGCCTGAGGACGTTTTCGTCGGTCTCGGCTCCAACATGGGAGACCGGCGCGGGTTCATCGCCTCCGGGGTGGCGGCGATCTGCAGGCTGCGCGGGGTCGAGCTCTGTAAGCCCTCATCGCTATACGAAACAGACCCGGTCGGCCTCGTGGACCAGCCCCGCTTCCTCAATGCAGTGGCCCTCGTGCGCACCAGCCTCCCTCCTTCCCGGCTGCTGCGGTCCCTGCTGGCCATCGAGCGGGAGCACGGAAGGCAGCGGCTGATCCCCGATGGTCCGCGCACCCTCGATCTCGACCTGCTGCTGTACGGCAGCCGGATCGTCGCCGATACCGACCTGCAGGTTCCCCATCCCCGCATGACCGGGCGCTGCTTCGTGCTCAGGCCCATGCTGGAGCTGGCACCCGGGCTCGTGCATCCCGAGACCGGGGAACGGCTCTCCGACTGCCTCGGCAGGTGCGACTGTTCCGGGGTCCGCCCGGCGGGAAGACTTCCGCGCAGGGGAGCCGTGGCCGGGGGCATCCCGGAGGCCGGCTCTCTCCCTATCTGATGAGCGTCACCGCGGTGCGGCGGCCAGTCGCAGTGCCGCCGCGGTCTCCTGTGCCCTTCGTTCGCGCGACGATCCAGTAGACTCCGCTCGCCGCCCGCCGTCCTCGGCTGTCGCGACCGTCCCAGGATATCTCGCGCGAGCCGGACAGCGGGGTCAGTCTCCTGAGGCGCTGGCCCGCGGCGTTGTACAAGAAGACCTCCAGCCCTGCGGCACCCCCGGAAAAGGGGATGCGCACCGCGGCGTTGAAGGGATTGGGGTACGCGGCCCCGAGCCGGAAGACCGGGCTGGCCGCGGCGACCGGCTGCTCGACCGCAGTCTCCGGGTCGACGTGGCGCGCCGAGACCTCGAATCCCCCCTTTTCGATGGAGGTTCTGCCGACGATCAGCGCCATGCTGTCGATCTCCGTGGCCACCGCGGAGCCGCGGTTCGAGGCATCGAGCTCGAGCTCGCGAAGCTCGCTCCCGCGGGCACGCATAGACCAGGCCCAGACCCGGTGCCGTCCCCCCTCCTCTCCGGCGAACTCCACCTCGACACTCCCCGGGGTTCGCAACAGGATGGCGATCGTCCCCCACTGGTCCTCGACGCGGCCGCCGAGATTCTCCAGCGGCAGGCCTTCCGTCGGGTACCAGAGGGCCCGCCGCCCCTGGAGCGCCCCGTAGGAGAATCCATCCTCATCGGCGGCGTAATTGCCGATTATCCAGCGCGACCAGGCCTCCTCAAAGTCCCCTTCGAGGCCGAGACCGGCAAAGGCGGCGTCGATGCCGTCGCTGCCGTTTTCGAGCTCTGCGACTATGGAGCGGATCATATCGCCGCCGTAGCGCTCGGCGAGAAAGGCCGAGAACAGGTAGGTAGATCCGTAGTTCCAGGCCTGGTTTTCCCACCCCGTCAGGCCGGCCCCCGGGCGCTGCAGAAACGCCCCGACGACGGTTGTGTCCGCCTCGGGAAACCCGGTCAGGGCCTCGGCGTACCCCGACATCCCCTCGTTCAGCCAGGTCTCCTCGTCCTTGTCGTGGCCCCAGTGGATGAGGTGCTGGAACTCGTGCGCCAGGGTGCCGCGCGCCAGGTAGGTCTGACGGCGCACGAACCACTCGTCGACGTAGAGGATGTCCTTGCGCAGCTCGGGCACTTCGTGCCCTGCGACACGGGCGTCGAAATAGCCGACCAGCCGGGAATCGGGGATGTCGAGAATCAGCAGGAACACCTGGGGGTAACCGTCGACGTCGGGGACCACACCGAAGGCCTCGGTGCAGAGGTCGTGGATCCCGAGCCCGGGATCGGCCGGGGTGGAGCGCTCGAACAGGTCCCCGAGACCGTCGACGTGCGATTGCAGTATCGAGCCGCCGTTGGTATCCCACTGGCGATCCTCGACGAACACGAACACCCGCTCTCCGGCGTAACGGCAGGTCGCCGGCATCAGCTGCGGGTTGCCTGCGACTGCGAACTCCTGCCGGGTCCCGACGCCGATTGCGGGGGGATCCTGTTCGACGTCCGCGCCGGACGAGGGTTTGGCCGCCTGTAGCGGCGGGTCCGGCAACGGGAGCTCCCCGGCATGCCGTTCGATCAGACGCGTGCCGCACAGGTACGGCGCCGCGGCGGCCCCGGGATCCGGGCTCATGCCGATGGCGCACAGGACAACCGCGAATGTGAAAATGACTCCTGGTCGGTCCGTCGCGGCCGGCATTGCGGGGATGGGTCAGAAGCGGTGGAGGAGGGCCACGGTCGTCCGCTGCGGGAGGGCGACCAGTTGAAGCTGCAGGGCTCGCTCCTGCCCCGCGGCGGCAGCCTCCGCCTCAGGCGGCGCCATTACCCGGCGGGCGGCGTGGACCGCGGCGACGAGGTGGTTGGCGATGATCAGCCCGGTAGCCATGACGGCGTTGCGATCGGCGCCCCGGGCGGAATTCCGCAGCTCGCGGAAACGCAGTCGCGACTCCTTCCGGTCCCACTCCCAGAAGAACTCCTCGCTGTCGGGATACAGCTCGGCGGACGCCCCCTCTTCCACTGCCGCGTAGCGGTTGTGCTGATGGAAACTCTGGTAAAATCCGAGGTCGTCGAAGTACTGCTTCGACTTTCCCGGCGTACTGGCTCCGGCGTGAACCGCGGCGTGGGTTCGGAAGTTCCGCTCGCGGATATCGGCGATCCCTCGAAATCCCAGGTAGCTCCCCCACAGCGCCGCCTCGAAACCGAGAAAGCGAGCGGCCGCGGTCGCGTGGCCGTTGAGGTACTGGCCGGCTCCCGGGAGCAGCAGCGACGACCAGAAGGCCCTGGCCGCGGATGTCCCGGCAACCGCGGGGCCTGCAAGCAGCAGCAGCGCCAGGCCGCCGGGAACCAGGGTGCGCAGCCCCATCTTTAGTAAAACGGCCTCCAGGCCAGGATCATCGGGGTTTTTCCGGAGGGGCCGCCGCGGACGAAGGCGAACCGCGTCCGTCGTTGAAGCATCGCCTGGTCGGCACCGCCTGCCGTGGCGCGAGCCGCCCGGGCGGCGTCGATGGCGCTGATGACATGGTTGACCAGAATCAGGCCGGCGACGTTGGTCGCTCTCTTGAGAAACCTGTTGCTGTCGTTGCGCTGATCTTCGTAGGCGAAGCGCTGCTTGGAAACGAAGTTCTCGGCCGAGTCGATCTCGGTCGGCTGAACGAGGTTGCCGTCCTGGTCCCTGGCGTCCTCCCATCCCGAGACGAACTGGTCGTACTTCCCGATCAGCTCGTAGTACTGCTGCTTCTCGGTCTCCGGGCACCCGGAAATGCCCTCCCCGCCGACGACGAACGTGCTGCACGGCAGGGCGTGCGTGATCGACGAATTGCGCGAGATCGCCGACCCCCTCCAGTCCACGTACCTGAGCACGTCCCACTGCTCGTCGGCTACCCCCCTGAAATCCTCCTCGATCTCCTTCCCCTGGCCGTTCCAGCTGAAGTAAAGGCCCCAGGCGGCCGCTTCCAGACCCAGGAACAGGACCGCCCTTTTCCTGGCCCCGGCGTAAAACTCCCCCATTCCGGGCAGCAGGGCGGAATAGAGCAGCGCCCGCCCGGGCGACTTCAGCGGCTGCGGCGCCGGCGGGGACACTCCCTCGGCACCGGCTGCGCTGTCCGCCTGCGCCAGCATCCGCGGCCCGAGGCTCCCGTCCGAAGTGTACTCGAACAGCCGCGGCAGCTGGCCGTCCACGGTCAGGGAGGACTGCGCGGGCTGCGACGGAGTGGGGCTCGCGGTCCCTTCCTGCGCCCGGGCGGCGCTGGCGAGGACGCAGCAGATCGCCAGAACCGGGACGCTTCTGCGAATGGCATCTACTCCGGTACTCGGAAACATCAGCATCGCGACATCCTTTCTACAGATATCCGAACAGCACGGTGAGGTAGAATTTCCAGTGGGAGCGGCCGGGCAGCTCGTCGATCCCGCGCGCGAGATCGGCCTGTGCCCGGGTCGGCAAACTGTAATACGAGATCGAATCGAGGCGCAACTGAACGCCGATGTCGCGCAACGGTCCGGAGCGGCCGTAGAAGCGGTCGGGATCCCCGAACTCCTCGTCCCAGGCTTTGCCCATGCTTCCGTAGACCGCTCCGTACAGCTTGTCGAGGTAGATGTGAAAGAGCCGCCTTCGCATGTCGGGCAGCAGCGGAAAGCGAAACAGCGCCGATCCCATCGCCGCCTTGCGGCCCTCGATGCTGTAAAAGGTGTACCCCTTCATGTATTGCAGGCCCCCGAGGTGGTAGTCGAAGAAGTCGTTGACGTCGTCCCGGTCGACCTTGTCGCTGTCGATCCAACCTCCGTAGAAACGCAGCTCCAGGGCGGTGTCGAACGGCGCGCCGAGGTATTCCCTCCAGTCGAGGGTCCACTGGTTGTAGAACAGCTTGAGGTACACCTCCTCGAGGAAGGAGGCGTTGTTGCGGTTGAATTCCTCGAGGAAGAAGTTGAACGCCCGGTCGTAGCGGAAGCGGATGCGGCGCCCTCCGCGAGGGCTGATCTGCCTGTCGCGGCGGCGCTCCACCGTTTCGTAATCGTAGCGGGCCCCGAGGGTGAACCCGTTGAGATAGGTGTAGCCGATCGGTTTCATGCGGCGGCGCTCGAAACCGGGGGCGCCGTCGTTGCGGGTCACGAAGGCTTCCCAGTCGAGGCCGGCGTCGTAGCGGTCGTAGGTCAGCGACAGGGTGAGCTGGCGCCTCAGGGAGGGCAGCTCGTCCCCGATCCTCAGGCCTGCCGAGACCTGGTTGAGGCTGAAGTTCATCCCCGTGACGATGGCGTCCCTGGCGTCGCTGCTGTCGCCGCGGCTGGTGTGGCGTTTCTGGTGGTAGTACTCGAGAAACACCGTCGGCCGCCAGCCGCGGTGCTCGTACAGGGCGAAGAGCTCGCGGTCGCCGTTGCCCGGGGAGATGCCGAAGCCCCCGAAGAGGCTCTGCTTCCGCAGGACGTCGGATGACGCGGCGTACGCTCCCCCCTTGAAGCGGCCCTCGTCCCACATCAGGCGCGGCAGAACCATCGTCCTGAGCAGCTCCCCTCCGTACGCCCGCGGGGCGGAAATCCCTGCCGGAGCGGCCGCGGCGGAGGTCCGCTCCGCAAGGACACCCCCGTCCGTCCGGTCCGGGCGGGCTGCCGGCTCTGGCAGGGATTCCGGTGCAGCTGCCCAGAGCTTCGAAGCGGTCGCCGCCTCGGTGCTGGCCAGCATGAACTCCGCCTGGTTCCCGCCGCGGTCCGCCATGGAGCGCAGACGGAACCCGTCCGCTCCGTAGGCGGAGAAGACCACGCTGCCCTCGGGACCGGCCGCGGGATGGATCGCCCCGCCCACGACGTTGGTGATGCGGCGGATCTCCCCCTTCCCGGCCGGGATCGCGTAGATGTTGAAAATGCCGGTGGCGTCGGAGGCGAAGAGGATCTCACCCCCGGGCGTCCAGGCCGGATCCCGCTCGGTGGCATCCGTGGCCACCAGGGGCCGCATGGAGCCGGCGAGGCTCGTATCGGTATGAACTACCGGACCGCTCCCCTGCTCCCCGCTGCCGCTCCTCAGCTCCCCGGCAACGGCGTCGATCCGGCCGCGCTCGAGGTCGACCATGACGAGGTCCCGCTGCCCCTTGCGGGAGACGGACAGGGCCAGGGTCCCGCCGTCCGGGGACCAGCTCGGCGTGTAGAGCTCCGTACCGTCGGCGAAGTCGGTGAGGTGGAGGACGACATTCCCGTCGGCGCTGAGCAGGCCGAGGTTGTTGGAGCCGCCCTGGTTGCTGACGAACGCCAGCCACTCGCCGTCCGGGGACCAGACAGGGTAGAGCGCCCGCAGTCCGGCCGAAAGCTGCTTCACCCGCTCCGGTTCCGGGGCGTAGGAGACCACCATCCCCGGCAGCGCCCAGGCCAGTTTCGACAGCAACCCCGGCTCGTCGCCGTCGAGGTCGCAGATGAACACGTCGGCCTGGCGCGAGCCGTACTTGTCGGCGCTATGCTTGCGCACGTAGGCGATCCTGCGTCCGTCCGGCGACCATGCCGGCCGCGACACGACGCCGGCGGCGATGACCTCGTCTTCGCCGGTCTCCAAGTCGCGGATGACGAGCCGGTGGGGTCCGTATTCCCTGGTTCCGGTGGAGAGGAAGGCGAGCCGGTCCCCTCCGGGCGCGTACACCGGGTGGATGTTGGAGAACCCCGCATCGGTGATCTCCTCACCCTGCCGCAGCTCTCCGATACCGGCGAGCTGTCTGCCGTAGCGCTCCCGCAGCTGTCCCCGCCACCCCTCGTAGAGCTGGTCGGCGGTGATGCCGAGAACCTCCTCAACGGCGCCGTCGATCTCGAGGGTGCGCCAGTCGGACAGGGCGGCGCATAGCTGCTGCAGTGCGTCGTCGCCGTGCTCGGCGGCGATGTGGCGGACCAGGGCGTAGCCGTGGTCGTAGACGAACTCGTTGCCGAAACCGGCCTTGGCGAACACCCCCATCTGATCGAAGGACAGCAACTCCTCCTCGAGCGCGGCAACGCGCAGCACCATGTCGCGGTGGGCGTCCCAGCGGTCGTGCCTGGCCGCGGCCACCTGGTACTGGGCCACCCCCTCGGCGAACCACATCGGGAAGACCGTGGCCGCCAGGGGATACGACACCACCAGGTCGGGAAACCCGGTCAGGATATCGGGGCGGTTGCGCTCGCGCTGGTAGCCGAAATGCTGGAGATACAGCGCCGGTGTGCGCTGCCATGCCTTGCGCGCGGCCCCGAGGGAGACGATGTGCACGAACTCGTGGGTGATGACGTTGGCCAGCCAGTCGCAGGTGCCGCGCAGGTCGAAGTCGTGATCGAGAGGGGTGGTCCATATCTCGATCGCGTCGTGATAGAAGAAGGCGGCCCCGTTGGCGTAGTCGTCGTAATCCTTGAGGACGATGCGCACCCTGCCGCCGGGGCGGTAGCGGTAGAGCTCGGTCACCGGACCGTACGCCGCCTCGGCGATCTCGGCGGCTCTCTCGGCAGCCCGGCGCAGCCCGTCGTGGTAGAAGACATCGAAGTGGGGGGTCTGCAGGACCTCCCACTGAAGCTCGGGGTGGTTCTGCGCCTGGGTAGCTCCCTGCCAGAAGAGCAGTATGAGGAGGGCCGGCGCCGCCGGCTTCATTGGGCGACCGCCATGCGCACGATGACGTGGCCGCGGCTGCCGTCGGCGCCGCTCGCCTCGAGCCGGCAGAGGTAGAGCCCGCTGTCGTAGTCGCCGGTCGCCCAGGTGATCTCGTTCTCCCCCGGCTCCGACTGCGGCGAGCCGGCGCTCCACCGGCGCCTTTCGACCCGCCTTCCGATGGCGTCGAACACCTCGAGCTCGATGGCGGCCGAACCGCTCAGGTAGTAGCGCAGGTGGGCGCGCTGCCGCGGGCCGACGGGATTGGGGTAACAGTAGGCCCTGTCGGCCGGCAGCAGGGCGACCCGCGGCGGGGCGGGAAGGCGTTCCCCCCGGTAGGCGCGGCTCCCCTGTGCATCGGCGGCGCCCTGGCCCCAGGCGGCGACTCCGCTCCCGCCCAGCCCCGGAGACAGGCTCCCGGCATCCCAGGCGTAGGCCAAGTCTCCGGCAAGGACCGCGACCTCCAGCCCCCCGTCGCCGTCCAGGTCCGCGGCGACCGGCGTCGAACCGACCGCGGCTGCGGTCAGAACCGGAAAGCCGCCGAGCTGACTGCCGTCGTCGTCGATGCCGGCGATCCCGCCGGCGCTGGCCGCAACGAGGATCTCCTGCCTGCCGTCGCCGTCGAGGTCGGCCAGCAGCGGCTCTCCCGCTGTCCTCCCGAGCTTCCGGTGTTCCCGGAACTCCACCGGAAACGACGGCATTCGATTGCCGTTCTCCCGCAGCAGATCGACCGCGGCCCCGGTGGCGACCGCAATCTCCAGGGAACCGTCGCCGTCGACGTCCCCGATGGCCGCAGGGGCGGCGGCTCCCTCCGGCAGCATCACCTGCCAGAGAACTTCCCCTTCCCCGTTCAGGACGGAAACCGTGCCGTCGGTGGAGACGGAGACGATCTCGCTGCCGCGGCCGCCGCCCAGGTCCCCGGAGATGCTCGCCAAAAGCGGGCCTTCCCCGGTGTGTTCCCAGAGCATGCGGGGGCCGTCAGGCCCCAGAACCGCGACCGCGTCTGACGTGGTGACCAGCAGCTGCGATCCCCCCCCCCCGGCGTCCGGCAGCAGGCCGAGGGCGATGGTTCCGGGAAGGTCGGAACCGGCCAGCACCTCCCCGGTGCCGGCGTTCAGCAGCTCGATTCTCGAGGCGGTGGCCACGGCGAGGGCCGCTTCCTGCGCAAGGTCTCCCGGACCGCCGTGGAGCCCGAGAACCGCCTCCCCGGCAAGGCTCGCCGACCAAAACGGCGCGTCCCCATCCGGGAGGTAGGCCGCGACGTCCCGTCCCACGGCAACGAAAACCAGGCCGGATTCCGCCGGTCCCCCGGCAGCCGCGGCGAGGTAGGTGCCGGAAAAGGAACCGGAAAGGGTTGGCTCGCCGCCTGCGAACAGGTGAACGCCACCGTCATTTTCCGCCAGCAGCTCCGCGGCCCCGTCGCCCTCGAGATCTACCGCCTGCAGCCGCGCCCCCGCCGGCAGGCTGGCCGGCCAGCCCGGGAGGGGGCCGTCGAAGCGGATGCCGACCGTCATCACGTCCGCAAGGTTGGAGAGCACTTCGACGCGAATGCCGCTGGCAACCCCTGTGTTGGCCTCGGTGCTCGGCGCCGTGCCGGGCCCGAACAGGGTCTTCGAAAGGATGCCTCCGCGCCCTTCCCCGGCGAAGAAGGGATCGGAAGGGCTGCCCTCGGTGACGTCCTGACGATCGAAAAAGGCGTTGCCGATGTCGCGCTCGCCATCCGCCTCCTCCAGCGCGATTCCGGGGTTGATGCGATCGTTGTTGATTCCTCCCTCCGCTTCCCCGGCCGCGATGACGGCCTCGTCGACGTGCCAGATCAGGATCCCGGAACCGGGAACGAAAGCGTCGTACTCCTCGACCTCGAGCCAGACCCCGGTCTCGGGTGCGGCATCCGGATCGCTGCCGGGGTCCCCGGACCCGGAAAATTCCACCTCGTCGGGTTCGATCCAGGTTACGTCGATCCCCTGAAACGGCGGCTCCACCCCTTCCGGAAGCGCGGCGTTGCCGCGGCGCTGGCGATTCTCGATCAGGAAATACTCCGTCGCCGAGACCGGCACCCGCACCGCCTTGTGCTGCCCCGGCGCAGGCGTGCGGTCGGTCGCCGCGACCGCCACCGAGGTATCCCTGCGCACGACGAGCGGTTCGATCCAACCGAGGCGGGCCTTGCTCCATGAGATGGGGTGGGGAGGCACGAACCCGAACAGCGTCTGCAGTTCCCCTCCCTGCAGCAGGAAACCGATCCGGTTGGGACCGACGTCCATCAGGCTCCAGCCGCCGGCCCCCGGCAGGTGGGCGGCAAAGTTCGACAGCCCGGGGAGCCCGAGCTGGTGGCCGAAGAACTTCGCCATCAGGCCGTTGAGCCCGGCGCGGCCGCTGCTGTCGACCGCCTCGGGAAGGATCCACGCCTCGCGAATCTCGACGCCGTCGGCGAGGACGGGGCCGCCTGCCTCACGCGTGAAGTCTGCCGCTGGCAGGAACACCGAGCGGATGTCGTTCAGCTGGCCGGTCTCGTGCCCGTAGCCGGCGTGCAGGAACAGGTAGCTTTCGAATTGCGAAAAATCCGGACCGCCGGCCTCCGCCCGGGCCAGCTCGACCGCGTCGCGCACCAGCTGTACCCACTTTTCGGTTATCTCTTGCGGCGAGCGGCCGTTGCCGTACTGCAGCGCCGGCTCGGGCAGGGTGTAGGCGTCGTTCAGGCCGGTCGGGAAAACTTCGTGCTCGATGTCGACGCGGCCCTCGGAAACGGTCCGGTAGTAGCGGCCGAGAGCGTCGAGATGGCGCTCGAAATAGAGGCGATCGTGAGGCGGAAGATCGTAGGGAAAGGTGTAGTCGGTGAGCGCTTCAGCGCTCGTACGGAGGTCGAATTTCCCCCTGCCTGAAGTCGAAGGCTCGTCCGGCTCCTCGAGCGGGAAATCGACCCGGATCGCCAGAACGCGCCACGTCCCGGCCTCCTGTCCCCCGGCCCCTACCGCGAGGAGAAGGGCAGCCGCCAGGGCCAGGGCAGACGCGCGTCCGCCCGAATGTCCTCGGAGCCTCCTCAGAACGTCAGGTTCAGGGAAAAACGGGTGTTGTCCTCCATCGGGGTGTCGTCACCCGTTACGTACGCCACGTCGACCTGGAACATGTCGTATTTCAGACCCATCCCGAAGGTGGGGAATTTCAGCTCGCCGTCGTGGTCCCACCTGTATCCGGCCCGCAGCGCCAGAAACGACTGGTCCTGCTGGGCCGACAGGCCGTACCGGTACTCCCCGCCGGCGTGAAAGTCCATCTCCTTGAGTTCGTTCGCCATGCTCTCGTCCGCCCACGCCTTCACAAGGTTGCCCGCGAACGAGCCGTCCGCGATCAGGGGTTTGTAGAGATCGAATGCGAGCAGGACATCGTGGTACTCGGCGTCGAGGAGCTCATACGCGAAGCCGGCGACGATATGCTGCGGAAGCGGATCGGCCTGACTGGGGTCGATGTAGGCCATCTTCGGACCGAGATAGCGGAGTGCCGAGCCGAATGTAAGCGCCGGTGTGAGGTCCCACAGGATACCGAGGTCGGCGGCAAAGCTGCTTCCGACTCCCTTGCCGCGCTCGATGCCCGCACCCTGTTCGGGGGAGAGGCGACTGTGGATGAACTTCAGGCCGACGCCTGCCTTCATGTTGTCGGCGACGTCGGCCCCGTAGGCGACGCTGATCGCGAACTCGTTGCTCGAGAAGGTCCCGAGAACGTCGTCCGGCCGCTCCCCCATTCGCGTCTGCTCTCCGAGATTCATCCAGACTCCGTTGAGACCGACGTTCCCCCATCCCTCGACCGGTTGCGAGTAGGCGACAAACTCGTACGACATGTCGTCGGCGAGACCGGGAAGCCACTTCGCATGGGTCAGGTGAAGCTTGCGCTCGGTCTGTCCTGCCAGCGAGGCGGGGTTGAAGTAGCTGGCATTGTCGGCGACGGCGACGTACGACTCCCCCATCGCGATGGCGCGCGCATCCGGCTTGATCAAAAGAAAAATGACGGTGGCGCGGCTCTCCGAGGTTGCCGAGGTGGGCCCGACGGCCCCGGCCAGCAGGGCCGCGGTCACGCACCAGGCGGTGAGTTTGTCAAGCATTTGTCGTTACCTCCTGAGGTTTCACTTCGAGAATCTGCTGCCGCTTCGTTTCGGCCCGGCGACGGCGACGCATTCGTTGCCTGCAGCCCGCAGCAGGGCGGACTCCGCGTTCCTTTCACTCCTGCTGCCGTGCGCTCCGGGCTTCCGCCCCGGCGAAGCGGTCATTTCATCACCTGGATGGCCGCCTTCCTTTCGACGCGCCGTCCATCGGCGAGCTCGACCTCGACCTGGTACAGGTAGGTGCCGTTGGCGAGCTCGCTCGGCGGGGTCCAGGCGACCTGGTTGAAGTCGGCATTTCCCGTACCGGATAGCTCGTCGACGAGCCTTCCGGCGAGAGAGAACACCCTGATATGAACGTACTCCGTAGCGATCTCGAGAGTGTATGTGAAGTCTCCCCCGTCCCGCATCGGGTTGGGGTGGAACAGCAGCTGGGAGAGCCCCGAGTCGTCTCCCTCGGAGACGCGCGCTTCCGCCTCGACCTGCGACGAATTGTTGAACGTGTCCCAGGCCTTGAGACGCAAGGTGTGGGTACCTGGTTCCATGGCGGGCAGGGGAAACTCGAGAAGGCCCCTGCGGTAGTCGCCTGTATTGTGGAAGAACTCGGTGACGATGAATAGGCGGTCGTCCACCCGAAGCTCCATTTCGTGCCCGGTTTCCCCGGTAATGTTGATGCCGTTCTGATCGTTGATCACAGCTTCGAGGACCGCTTCGCTGGGGACGAAGTCACCGCTGCTGAAACCATCCTGCCCCTTGAATCGGACCCTGATCTCCGGGCCGGTCTCGTCCGCTGCGACGCCGGAAGCCGTGCCGGCGAGCACCCGGCTGCCGACGGCCCCGAAAGCGGCCGGGGCGTCGTCACTCCAAACATAGGCACTGACCCTGCCCTTGTCTTCCTTGTAGCTGATGTCCTTGGGAACGCGAAAGGCGGTTTCGAAGCGGCCGGCGGCGACCTCCACCCGGCCGCGGAAAATCGGAGCCCCGAGGCGGGTGTAGGTGATATGATCCAACTTGCTCTCCGTACTGGAGTCGAACGCCTGCACGAGGGCGGTACCGGTAAAGTCCTCCACCGGCCTCCGCTCGGAGTCCAGGATGCGGCCGGCCACGCGGATCTCCTCGAGCGCCCGCATCGAGTCCGGAACCTCCAAGGCGACGGCGTACCGCGGTCTGGCGAGGCGCATGGCCGGGTCGCCGATAAGGCAATAGCGCTGCATGTTGGTGCGGTCATCCTTGTGACCGGTGACGTTCTGCTTGGCAATCGTCAGCGCCAGTCCCAGTGGAATGTGATCCTCTTCCGACCGGTACATCAGCCTGTGAAATTCCTGGGCGAGGTACATGTTGCTGACGTGGAAGCCTACCCGGGCCGCCGAGATGAACCCGATCACCCCGCCGTCGGGACGGTTCATCAGGACCTCCGGGATCGACTGCTGGTCCGGCTTGTCGAACACCCCCACCTGGCTCGCAGCCGTGTACATGAACGGCAGCCTCCTGCCGTTGTCGATCTTGTCGGCGTCCCTGGAGAGAAGGAACATACTCTCGTGGGCGAGCACGTTGAAGCTCCCGTGCCCGATGTAGGTGAGGACCAGCGCCCCCTCGTTGAATCGGCGAACGAAGGCATCCCTGGCCTGCGGCTTGGTACTCCCCTCGAGCGGAAACTGGGCGATGTAGAGCTTGACGAGATCGAGGTCGGTGGGGAGGTAGTAACTCGCAAGCGACTCGGCGTCGCGAATGAAATAGGATTCCCTCAATTCCAGTTTCGACGGATGGCGCAGATCGTCCGCCACCAGCAGCACCCGGCTCTGCCAGGGACCGACCTCCGGATCTGCGTCGTACGAGATCAGCTTGTCGACCACCCCCTCCGCCTCGGCAGCCGACTGCACCGCCAATCTGCCGATCGCCAGGTCGGGAATCCGGTCCTCTCCCTCTACGCGCACGTACCATTCGTCGAACATGCTGATGCCTTCCTGGTACGCAGGCATCCAGTTCGGGTGGCTGGTGCCGGTGTTGTTCTTGTAATCGTACGTTCCGTCACCCATCAGGCAGATGAAGAAGGGCGCCGGATCCCAGTTGTCGACCGCGTAGTTGACGAACGACCGGATCGCCATCGGGTCGACGAGGCCCCCGGAGAACTCGTCGTACACATCCTGGACGTCGACGGAAATCGTCCGCATCGGTCCGAAACGGTCGCCGGCGGCGCGCCACGCCGCCAGACGGTCGGCAGCTGCGCGGAAATCGGCATGGGTGAGCACGACGTACTCCGCCCCGTTGTCCGGGGTGCGCAGCCGGCTCGGGGTACCGAGCTCCATTTTCGCCGGCCGCTTCCAGCGGGACGGCACGCTGGCGATGTATCGCGGAGGAACCCCGCGGCCGTCGAACCGGTCCTGAAAGACCGCGGTTCCGGTGGTCTCGTCGTAGTCGAATCCGACGATTTCACTTGCCTCGTCGATAGCCGAGATCTCGAAGATCCGCGGTTTCCCCTCTTCGGCGAACCCGGTCAGCACGAACTCCGCCGTTACCCCGTCTCCCTCCCCGGAAATGGCCGACGGAGGCCAGGCGAAGGCCAGCTCCCCACCCTCGGCCGACAGCCGGCGATCGAATTCGAGCTCGATCCAGTCGAGCCGCGTCGCCTTGTCGTCGCGGTGGAAAACCCCGAGCTGATTCAGGCCCTCCTTCGCGCCCTGCGGAGCCTGCGCCTTGAGGGTGGCAACGAACATGCTATCCATCGAGACCTCCCCCACCAGCTCCTCGTTCCAGTACAGATCGAACCTGTGGATCTCTCTCCTCGAGCCCCAGAAGCGGACCCGGATGTCGACGGGAATTCCGGAAACCGCGTCGCGCACGATGGCGGAAAAGTTGCGCGCGTTCCCCCCGAAGTCCTCCCAGTACCAGTCGTAACCCGACTTGATGCCGTATGACTGGTTCCGGATCAGGCGATCGTCCTCGAGATGGAGCCGCTGGCGGTAGCTGTCGACAAGTCGCGGCGAACCGTGATCGCGGGACCCGCTGCGTTGACGCATCCTGCGTCCCTGCACTTCGGCGCCGGTATCGAGGAAGTAGACGTTCTCCTCGGTGAAGGGGTTCGCCCGCCAGAAATAGCGGCCATCGCCGCGGTGGTAGTCCCAGCGTTGAGTCGCCTCGCCGTAGAAGAGGAGAAAGTCGCCGGCGTCGAAGCGGCCGTCGCCCCCGTCTTCGACCACGAACGGTATTTCGCGGCGGTAGAAACCTGGAATGACCGCGCGCTGGAGACCGAGAACCCTGCCTCCTCCGTAGAGCATGCGGAGATGCTCCGGGGCGATTGTCTGGAGGGCGATGCCTGCGTCGACAAGGTCGGCCCCTGTGACCTTGTACATGCCGTTCTTTCGAACCGTGACCCTCAGCATCTCGCCATTCAGCGCCGAGCCATCGGCCATCTTTCCGGCCGCGGGACCGATGGCAGGAAGACGCCAGGATTTCGCCTGCTCGTAGTTGACCAGGGTGTTGCGATACAGCACCTCCCCCCACCTGTCAGCCCGGGAACGCCGTTTCGATGTCGAGGGCGATGAAAAACGCAGCTCGACCTCGATGCGGTCGAACACAATGAGCTCCTCCCCGTCCAGCCGCGGCCCGAACCCGAGAGCCACCACTTCCTGCCTGCGCAGGAGGCCGCGTTCCCCGAGCTCCACCGGGCCATGCGCCATGCCCGCGAACAACTCGGCGGCTTCCGGGGCGTTCACTCGGGCGGCCACTCGGGCCTCGACGACTTCCATCTCGACTTCACTGTCCGGGGGAATCCCGACGGTGCAACTGCGGTTGAGGTCGCGGAGATGATCCAAGGCGATCGACTCAACGGAAGCGCGACCGGACGGTGTCGCCGGTCCGGCCTCGTACACAAGGCGCACGCTGTTGGAAGTCTGCCCAACCATTTCCGCAGTCGCCGTCCAGGAATTCGCCAGGTCGGCGCGGGCCTGTGCCAGCTGAGCGGCAAACTCCGCGTGAATGCGGGGCGCACCGAGACCGGGCGGGTCCGCAACGGCCCAAGGGGTCTGCGCTCCCGCGGCCACAGCCAGCCCCGCGACGGAGAGGGGGAGCGCAATCCCGACCCACGGGGTACGGTTGAAGATCACTTGCGTTGGAATTCAGATGTCTGGGGGAGAGTTGCCGGTATGCATCCTCGACAGGACGCTCGAGCCTTGCGCGGGATCCTCAGTTGCCGGCTCGCCTCCGGAAAAGGCAGATTCCGCCGGGGTCCGATCGCGTCGACAGCCCGAAAGGTTTCCGCCTCGAAGCGGCTCGCCGCGGGGCTTCCAGCCTGCCCGTGCACGGCTGTTTGCGCCTTGAATACGTATGTCCAGAAGACACGGCCTGTCAAGTCGCCTCCTTGACGTATCTTCTTGTCTGCTCTATGTTTCTGCCCCATTCAGGAGGTCGATCATGGCTCGTGTGTGCCAGGTAACCGGCAAGAAGAGAATGGTTGGCAACCACGTCAGCCACTCCCAGCGCAAGACAAAGCGCGTTCAGCAACCGAATCTCTTAAAGAAGCGGATCTACATACCTGAGCTGAACCGCACCGTCACCCTCAAGCTCTCGGCCCGGGCGCTGCGGACGATGAACAAGAAGGGAGCTCTGCGGTATCTCGAGGAGAATGGAATCAAAGTGTGACTGCGGCGGGTCGGTTCCGGCTCGTCTCTGAAATTGTCTGCGGCCCGAGGATACCGGTTCTCGGGCCGCTTTTTTTTGCGTCTCGCACGCCGCGATGGGACGCTCCCGCGTATTCGGGTACCCCGCGCAGGCTCGGTCTCGTCGCCGGCACCCGAATATTCCATGAAATCGGGAACCTCGAGGCCGCGGCGTGACCGCGGGGCACCTTCTTCCCATCCTCAGGAAACCAAGTCCGTGATCTCGCGCTCAATCCGCTCCTCGCGGACCTGGTCGATCACCTCCTTGAAACACTGCGCCGCCCCGGTGGCGATAAGGCGTTCGACAGCCAAAATCTCTTCCTCGGAGTACAGCCCCGACTCCCGTACCAGTTTCATGTACTCGCGCCTCGCGCCGGCGTCCAGCCGGCAAATCGATCCGAGCATGTCGAAAAGCTTGTAGGCCGCCTCGCTTTCCAGACAGCGATCGACGATGAGCGCCAGGCGCTCCTTGCGAACCTCCGCTGCATCCTGGTCGACCGGTTCCACCGCGGGCCCCTTTCCAACGAGTGGATTGGCTGTGTTTCGGCGGAAGCCGCGGCCTGACCGCGACCTCCGCGGCAAGGAGGCCAGCAAGGTTCGGACCGAAGACGTCGATTCGATCCAAAAACGGGGGATCCCGATCTGGTTTTTTACTTTAACTAGTTGTTTTTACTTATATATAAGCAATATCCTCCAGTGGCCGGGTTGCCTTTGCAGGGGAGCCTTTGTTTGCAGCGCTATCCCCTCAAGGGGGAAATTCCAACCCCCCCTCGGGGAAGGATTTTCCGTTGCTTGTTCCCCGGGATGGGCCCTTCTATCTTCACACCCATCCCCAAGCCCCTGACCCAGTTTCTTGCGGAGAATTTGCAACGTCATGATAGACAAGGAGTTGCTCGACATCCTGGCCTGCCCGGAGACCAAGGAACCGGTGCATCTGGCCGACGCCGGACTGATCGACGGGCTGAACGCCCTGATAGAACAGGGACAGGTCTCCAACCGGAGAGGCGAAAAGCTGGAGAAGAAGCTGGACGGCGGGCTGGTCCGGGAGGACGGCGCCTTTCTCTACCCGGTCGAGGACGGCATCCCGATCATGCTCATCGACGAGGCGATCCCGATCGGTGAGTTGGGGTTGAAGCAACCTTCACGGGAAGGGTAGTATCCCGGGGAGGGAGCCCGTTTCAAATCGCCCCACATCCCCCCACTCGAGCAGTACACCCACCAGGGACGGGTCCCGGTTGCTGAGCCATCGACTTCCCTGCTGCCGGGCGTGCTGGCCGAGCACCACCCTCCCTTGAGGCCGGACGATCTCGAAGGGGGTGTTGATCGGCTCCCGGTGCCCAGTCGCCGCGAAGGCGACCGCCGGGCCTCCGTCGAGATCCCGGACGAGTGATTTCAGGCGCTCCGGGTCGACGCGAGCTGCTGGAGAAAGGGTACTGCATCCTTCGCAACTGCGTTCCTCCGCAGCAGCTCGACTCGCTGCGGGCGCATTGCGAAGAGATGCTCGCGCGCCACAGGACATGGTGGGCGGACCACCGCGAGACGGGGGAGCCGCCGGGTGGCGAGTGGGAGACCGGCATTCAGCCGCGGGTGCTGTTCGACCGCGTCGTCGATCGCGAAGCCTGCGAAATTGTCGATTTCGTCTTCCACGAGAACACGCACGGAATCTGCCGGCAGGTCATGGGCACCGAAGATGTCGCCCCGACCCAGTTCGGGATGTTGTGCAACCCGCGAAGGGATCGCGGGCCGGCGGACTGGCACCGCGACATCCGCCCGGAGTCCCATGGCCCGGTTGAGGCGTTCTACACCGACTTCCTGGCCAACCCTCCGAACTACACGCAGTGGAACATCCCGCTCTACGACGACGACGTCCTCTGGCTCGTTCCGGGGAGCCATCGCCGCTTCAACACCGAGGCGGAAAACCGGCAGCTCGCCGTCAGCGAGCACCGGGAAATCGACGGCGGCGTGCAGATCGAGCTGGCTGCCGGAGACGGCATCGTCTACCTGACGCCGATCCTCCACTGGGGCAGCAACTACAGCGCGAAGCACCGGCGCACCCTCCACTTCGGCTACCGCGCGTTCAACAACGGCAGCCTGACCCACGCTTATATATTCCACTGGACCCCGCGGCTGGTCGATGTCCTGCCCCCGCGCCACGCCTCGAGGTTCCGGAGGTTGCTCGATCTGCGCGACAGGGAATGCGACGCCATGGAGCGAGCCTTCCGCGCCATGAGCGGCCGGGATGCCGCGGCCTTTTGCGAGGCACTCCACGAGCTCCACTCAGGGGAGGTGGGCCGCGTTTCCTGCCTGATTCAACTGTCCAAGATTGCCAGGGCGGCCCTGCGGGGAAGAGGCCCGGTGGGCAGCCGGTTCACTGCCGCCGAAGCCGGGCTGCTGTGGCGGCGTTTCGAGAGCTTCGACCGCCTCCTTCAGGTCGAGGAGCCGCACCTCGTTCCCGGCTTCCAGGGCAAGCAGCCGTCGAGGTACAGGTTCCAGGAGATGCCCGGCATCGACGTCGACGGATTCACCGCCAGCTGGGAAGGCCGGACCGCGGCCGGAACCGGGTGAGCCGTCCGTTCAGGGACTCGACCCGCTCCCGGGACGGCACGCGCCCTCGTACAGGAATGGAATGAATCCAATATTGGACGGTGTCATGGAAATAGCTTCCGACGGCATTCCCTCGCTCTTCAGGAGCAACCTTCCCAAACCGGTTCATCGGCTGCGGCTGGCAGCATGGATCTTCCTGGCGGCTACCGCGGTCTTGTTCATCCTGACGGAAGTGCCCTCCCTGGAGGCAGACAGACGTTTGCTCAAAGGTGCCGTCCTTGGCGGTCTGGCCATCCTTGTTGCGCTGCTTGTAGCAATGGCCCTGATGCTGAAGCACCGTAAGGGTCGTAGCTGAAGTCCCCCCTGGATTCGAAGGCTACGGAGTGTAATACCAGAGGCGGCGCTTCTTCGGTTCGGTGTTGGGCTCGTACGCCCTGACCCGCTCCTCGTTGAAGAAGAGCTCGACCAGCGTCAGCGGCGCCGCGTCGCCGAACTCCCGTTTCCATTCGCGCGCCAGGTACTTACACAGCAAGGGGCGGTAGTCCTTCTTCTCCTTCTTGCGCAGCGACATCATGTACTTGCGCCAGCGCGGACCGCGGAAGGTCTCGACAAGGCGGTTCGGGCGATCCCAGGACACCTCGGGTGACTCCTCTCCGAAGACGACGTGGCGGTAGAGATCGACCTGCGATCCGTCCTCCAGGGTGCCGACGACTACGTACCAGCCGATGATGCGAGGCGGATACGGCGCGAACATCTGCCAGGACTGGCCGACGCGCAGGAGACGGCCGTACCAGCGGCGGTCGACTCGATTCCCCTCCTCGTCGTCGCGGCTGTAGATCCAGCTTGCGGACGCCGCCGAGAACCGGCCGACGACCGAGTCGGCCGCGAAGACCTCCTTGTTGTGGAAGATGCGGGCGTTCCAGAGGACGACGTACGCCAGGGTGGCCAGCAGAAAGCCGTTCCGCAACCAGACGAGGGGCCTGCGCACCGGTCTATCCGGTCGCGCACGGATCCAGCCGGTCAGGCGTCCCATGAGCTCGCGGCGGTTCGCGGTCTGTTCGTACAGCCAGGTGCCCGTTTTCCGGAACAGCGCCATCCCCAGGATCTTCCCGGCAGGCCACGCCCACGGCGAGCATGAGAGCACGTAGCTGAGAGCCTCGAACTTGTAGCGGCGCTTCCCCTCGCAGTCGGTGACCACCCACGAGTTCAGTTCCCGCATGTCGCGCTCGATCTCCGCGTCTTCCTGGGCCTCGGCGATACGCGTCTCGGGAAGCAGGAAGAAGCTTCTCAGCAGGAGAACCATGCGGCGGCAGAAGCCGCAGTCCGCGTCGTAGTGGATCGTGAGCCCGAGCCGCCTGGAGTCGCGCCGGAAGCGCGCGAAGAGCCGGTCCCATACCCATGGCGGCAGGAGAGCCAGCCACATGGCGCTGCATATGTACGAGAAGAGCCCGATCTGCAGGGTCGCGGCAAACCCCAGGTGCATGCCGATCATGACGACGCAGGCGGCCAGCCGCAGCGGGCCGACGAGGAACGGAATCCAGATCAGCACCGGCACCAGGAGCTCGACGAGGAGCGTCGTCCGGGTGGTGAGCTCGAGCCATGCGGCAGGCAGCTCGCGCATCAGGACCGCGAGGGGCAGCGCCATGTAGTCGAGCTTGAGGGCGTACCAGACCGCGGTCCGGTCCCCGGTCCAGACCGGGTGGTTCTTCAGAAGCGCCGTCGCCCAGTAGAGGATGGTGACCTGCGCCATGAAGCAGAAGGCAGGCACCGACCAGGTGCGGTCGTTGCGCTGCGCCGGGCCGGCGCCTGACGGATCCCTCATCGCCGCGTCGACGGAACAGCGCGCCCCGAGGGGGAGGAACAGCGACCAGAAGAGGAGCACCCGGAACAGCAGGTCGCCGGCGTTGAGGATGGTGAGATTGCGGTTGTGCAGCGACACCAGCAGCACCCAGCTGAGGAAGGTGAAGAGCCGGGTCCGGTGGCCGATCAGCAGGCAGAAGGCGCAGAACGCCGCGCTCGCGAAGAGGAGGAGCTGCACCCCCCAGAGCCCGCTCACCATGTGCAGGGACACTTTCCAGGGCGTCGCGCCGGTGGCGACCCTGCCGAGGAGGTCGACTCGCGGCAGCACCCCGGCGTCGGAGTAGAAGACGCGCAGATCGGTCAGCCGCGCTGCCAGGTCGGCGAGCAGAAGCAGACCGAGCAGGATGCGGAAGAGCGCCAGGGCCCGCAGGTCGAGGCCGAAGCGCTGCTGCCAGCCGCGGAGCAGGCCCCTGAGCCTGACGGCAGTGGAATTAGAGGATGAAACCGCTGCCGGTCCGTCCATCGGGTCAGGAGGACTGCACCATGCCGGCGCTCGGGGCCCCCTCCCGCCCGTCCATCGCCCTCTGCACGCGGTCGATGATCCCCATCACCGGCAGCACCTCCGAGCAGCTGGTCAGCGCTTTGCGCCCCTCGCGGATGGCCGCGAAGAACTCGCCGTCCTGGGCCTCGACCCCGGAGGGGCCCTCCGGCAGGGGCAGTTCATTCCCCTGGTGATCGCGCAGCCCGGACCCGTCGGTCACGTACGTCTCCTCCTCGCCGATGAACCGCCATTCCCCCCGGATCGGGCCGTGGTTGTTGAACGACTGGGCCGCGCTCACCAGGCAGCCGTCGGCCGAGCGCAGCGAGATGCAGATATCCATCGGCACCCCCAGGCGCTCGTGCACCGGCCCGCAGCGCCCCCACGCCTCCATGCCGGGGTCGCCGAGAAGCCAGTAGACCATGTCGATCATGTGGCAGGCCTGGTGCCACAGCAGGTCATCGGTCCAGATGCGCGGCCTGCCGAAGCGGTTCTCGTTGACGCGGCGGAAGAAGTAGGTCTGCTGCACGATGTGGTGCACGTAGAGGCCGCCGTCCGCGATCATCTGGTGCAACCTGCGGAAGGCCGGGCTGAAGCGCTGGGTGTGGCACATCATCGCCACCTTCCCCGACCTCTCCTCGGCCTCCACCACGCGCCGGGATTCGGCCAGCGACAGCCCCATCGGCAGCTCGAGGAGGACGTGCCTGCCCCGTTCCAGGGCGGTAACCGCCTGCCCGCAGTGCAGCTGATTCGGGCTGGTGATCACCGCGGCCTCGACCCCGGGCCGGTCGAGACACTCCTCGAGATCGGTGGAGACGTGGCCGATGCCGTGCTCGCGGCCAAAGGCCTCTGCGTCCGCCTCGATGCCGCCGGCCAGGCTGACCACCTCGACGCCCTCCATCCCGCGCAGCGCCCTCATGTGGGTGATGCCCTGAGCGCCTTCTCCCACCAGACAGACCTTCATCTCAATCTCCTCTCGTTTTTCGGGTTCGCTCCTGCTCGGGCGGCCGCTGCCCCAAGTTACGGACGGTTTCCCCCCAACTCCTACCCGGTGCAGCGGGCTGCACTGCGGCTCCCTGGCCTCGCGCGCCCGAAGCCGATGGCGCTCCCCGGCAAACACCACTTCCGACGGGTGCCATCATCGCTTTCTTCAGATCGCCGCCTCGAGGTCGTCGTGATCGAAGGCGCTGGACATCCGCTCGATTTCATTCGCCGAAATGCCGATGCCGGCCGCCGCATCCCGCCAGCCACGGACCGCCCTGCCCACCTCGGCTGCTGTCGCGCGCGCCGCCTGCCCCGTAATGCCGAACATCGGCGCGACCTCCAATGCGGTATCGAGGGACGCCGTGCCGTCCGTCTCGTCGATCGCGAGCGCATGGACGCGCGGCTTCACGTCGGCCGGCACCGGGTTGAGGTCATACGCCGGTGAAAGCCGCCAGCCGTTCTGCTCCCGGAGAAAGCCGTGGTTGCGCAGATGGTCGTCGGTGTTGGACACCAGCATGTTGAACACGATCCGGCGCCAGAGCTGACCCAGGTCCTCGTTCACCTTCAGTCCCTCCCGCCGCAGGAACTCGGCGACCTCCAGATAGCTTCGCATCTCGTTGTCGGACCCCTCGATTGCGGTGAGCGCCGACATGAAAGGGATACGCCGGCCCTGCCTGCGGTCGAAGCGCGGGCCATGAGTACGGGGCTGTTCGCTACCTGCAGGAGCTGGAACGGCGCGACCCGGACCCCCGCCGCCTCGGCCAGGGCCATGGTGGCCGCTTCCCATCGCGTCACCGGCCAGTCGTCGTCCCGGCGCGGGAACTTGGCGATCAGCAGGTGCCCGTCCCGGTCGCGGACCGTGGCTTTGGGACGAGCCCCCCCCAGCGAGGCGCCGGGGGCCAGGATCAACCGCAGGTCGTCGTCGGTCTCGTTGGCATCGATGACGCGGGTGGTGGCGGACAGCAGCCGCGGCAGGTCGACAACCGGCGGCACCTGCCTGCCGGTCGAGGTGAGAAACGGGCCGCCGCCGGCCTCCTTGAACCGCAGCGCGCCGAGCCGCGTCTCGTCTTCGACCAGGGTGAGAAAATCGACAGCCAGCAATGTTCCCGGTTGGCGCCCTTCCGCCCGCGCCCTCCGGGCCGCGCGACCTGCGTTTACGATGACTGACCGCCAGCGCCCCGCGCACCGGGAATCCTGACTCCGTTGCGGCAGCTCCCTCTCAACAACCCCTTCCTCCAGAGGCGATCTCATGAACTCGAACCCCACCCGACCCAACAGGTCCGCCACCACCACCGGGTTGGCCTCGTCCCTTCTCTGCTTCCTCGCCCTTGCCTCATGCACCCGCAATTCCCCGATGACGCCGGCGTCCGAGTCGATGTCCTCCGCCCCTGAGGCCGCCGCGGACTACAGGCACATATCTCCCCCCTCCTACTCCAACACCGAGTCGTACGCCCCCATCGGCGAGAACGGTTTCCAGCTCGTGAGCGAGTCGCCGCTGTCGACCTTCTCCATCGACGTCGACCGGGCCTCGTACGCCAACGTGCGCCGCTTCATCGAGAATGGACAGCGGCCGCCGATCGACGCGGTACGGATCGAGGAGATGATCAACTACTTCCCCTACGAGTGGGACGAGGTTGTGGGAGAGCACCCCTTCGCCGTCGCCACCGAGGTGTGGGAGGCGCCCTGGAAACCGCAACACCGGCTGGTGCGCATCGGCCTCAGGGCGCGGTCGATGGACACCGATGACCTGCCGCCGGGGAACCTGGTCTTCCTGATCGACGTGTCCGGGTCGATGGAGTCACCCGACAAGCTGCCCCTGCTCAAGAAGGCTTTCGCGCTCCTCGTCGAGCAGCTCAGGGCCGAGGACCGGGTGGCGATCGTGGTCTATGCCGGCGCCGCCGGGCTGGTTCTGCCCTCGACGCCGGGAGACGCCCGGGAGGAGATCCTCGCCGCCCTGGAAGAGCTCCGGGCCGGCGGCAGCACCGCGGGCGGAGAGGGAATCAGGCTCGCCTACCAGGTCGCGCGCGAGCACCACATCGACGGCGGCAACAACCGCGTCATCCTGGCGACGGACGGCGACTTCAACGTCGGCGCATCCAGCGACGAGGAGATGATCCGGCTCATCGAGAAGGAGCGGGAGAGCGGAATCTTCCTGACGGTTCTCGGCTTCGGCACCGGGAACCTGAAGGACTCGAAGATGGAGCAGATCGCCGACCACGGGAACGGCAACTTCCACTACGTCGACAGCCTGCTGGAGGCCAGGAAGGTCCTGGTGGAGGAGATGGGCGGAACCCTCCTCACCCTTGCCAAGGATGTGAAGGTGCAGGTCGAGTTCAATCCTGCCCGGGCGGCCGGATACCGGCTGATCGGCTACGAAAACCGCCTGCTCGACCCGGAGGACTTCAACGACGACAGCGAGGACGCCGGCGAGCTGGGGGCCGGACACACGGTGACCGCCCTGTACGAGGTCGTGCCCGCGGGCGTCCCGGTCCCCGGAGGCACGGTGGACGACCTCCGCTACCAACCGGAAGACGAGGACGACACCGCCGTCGACAGCGGCTTCGAGGAGGAGCTGATGTACGTGAAGGTCCGCTACAAGGACCCGGACGGTTCGGCGAGCCGCCTCCTTACACAGCCGGTGGTGGACGCGCCTGCCGGTCCCTCCACCGATTTCCGCTTCGCCGCGGCGGTGGCGGGCTTCGGCATGCTGCTCCGCGACTCACCCCATATCGGCGGCTACACGCTGAAGGGCGTCATCGGACTTGCCGAGAGGGGTCAGGGATATGACCCGAGGGGCTACCGGGGCGAGTTCATCCGCCTCGTCGAGACGGTGCGGGATGTGCGCATGCTGGGAAGGGGGTGAAATGCCCTGCTTGCCACAGGTATTCTTCGAGGCGGCCTTCCGGAAACGACTTCAACGCCCACTTGCTTTGTCATTTCACCATTCCGTTCTGCCTGGCGCGGCGTAGTGTTCGTTTCTGATCCGCAGGCCGTGAGGGATAGACAGTGATGACGTGTCGGCCGAGCATGACGACCTTGCAGTTTTCAAGCCGTTTCAGCTTTTGGATCTCCCGTTTGCGAATCTCGATTTCCCGCGCAACATCTCTTCTGAGCAAAATCCAGGTCTCGTCCTCAACTTGCGTTCCCAAGGCGAGGATGAGTGGAATATCCTTTTCGCGAATGCTCCGCTGCTGCATGCGCGTCTCGGCATGTTGTGTATAGACGATGCTCATTGGTTGTCTCCCACCTTACTACTGGTATCCGCCTCATTGGCACCCGCTTTTTCCAAGACCCTTTTCCAAGTGCCTTCTGGGTCTTTTGCCACGATTTCTACGATCTCGTCTCCAACCTTCTCATCCTTCAGGATTTTCTGAAACTGATCCGGCAGTCTGTCTTCGAGCCATTTCGCGCGCTCCTCGCCGGCGTCTTCTCCCATCAGTTCCTCGGGAATTTCGGAGAGCCGCGCGTAGCCAGTTTCAAGAGCCTTCTTTGCGTTGAAAGAACCGTTGGCCATGTCGTCGAGTTCGTCACGGCAAATGTCGTAGTCGGGGAATTTTAGCGACGATCTGAAATCGAGAGCGCCCTCCCCCACGTCGACGACGCCGGGTTTGGCGAGTTCATCTTTCAACCCACGCAAATGGCTTGCGAACGGGTTGGTGGCGGAGGGGTCGAACAAATCATCCATCCAACTAGATTCGACCCTGAAGAGATGCTCTCCGAAAAGGTCGGCTTTTTCGATGGAATCAATTTCCGCCCCAATCCCTTCTTCCATGACTATTGAGGCAGATACAAGGCTCCCAATCCAGAACCCTTCGATCCCCTCCAAATGACCTTTCGCTTCTTCTGCCTCCTCTATTTTTATGCGCCTCCAAGCAAGACTTCCCTCGGCCAGAAGCGCGAAGAAAAGCGGCGCCATGTTGATGATCTCAGTGACGCTGACGCCGTATCGGCGCTTAACGAGGTCGTAGAAGAGCCGGGTCAAAGGAGCGACCTGCGCGCCGATCTGGACCCCCTTGGGGGCAGAGGCAGGGGGCTTATCAAACTCGGGAAGTGGTGACTGGCCGGTAAGCACATCCGTTTCGACATCGAGTGCCTTGGCTAGCCGGTTCAGCGTGTCCTCTCGCGATTTCTGACATCGCTGCGGTTCGTTTTCCAGACGCTGAATGGTTCGTACCGCGATTCCAGACCGTTCGGCAAGCCGGGCGCGTGACAGCTTTTTTTTCTGGCGAAGGCATCGAAGGCTCTCGGGGTCGATTTTCATGAGGAGGTGGCTCCTTTCCAGGTTGTGGCACCAGGTTTGGGGACCTGCCATCAAAGATACCTTGATTCAACAAAAAATAAATAGTTATATCGCGATAAATTCTTCTATTATTATTTTATATTTCGGCTATAAAGCCATGTATTGCCCATTTCGAGCCAAAATAACGGCTATTTCCGTGTCCTTGTAACCTCCGCACCCCCTTTCTCGAGCACCATTGGAAGACAATCCGGACATTTCGAGGTGGTGAGTGGCTTCTTTCCCCTTACAGGGTAGAACCTGACTGTGCTCCGCCCAGAATCGGTGTATTTCGCCAAATTGGTAGCCTAACCCTGTCAGAGACCTTACCTACTGCCACACGCCCCACATCAAGAATAAACAAACTTGCGGAATCACAATTTTTCTTGTTAGCATTGTTCCCATGCGCAGAATCCTCATCACCTGGATTGGAAATACGGACCTGGACGCTCCCGAAGAGGAGCCGACAACCGGAGCCGGGCCGGTTGCCCAGGCCCTGATGGAGCGCGAGTTCGATGACGCCTATCTGCTGTTCGACCACGAGGCCGGCGCCGTTCGCCCCTACCGGCAGTGGCTCGAAAAGCGATGTGAAGGCCCCACCCTTCACCTGGTCCACGAAGAGCTCACCGGTCCTACCCAATTCGGCGAGATCTACGTCGCCGCGGTCCGCGCCTGCGAGACGGCCTTGGCCGGCGGCCCCAGAGACACTGAGCTCACTTTCCACCTGAGCCCGGGCACGCCGGCCATGGCCGCGGTATGGATCATCCTCGCGAAGACGCGCTTTCCCGCGGAGCTGATCGAGTCCTCGAAGCAGCACGGCGTCAGCACGGTGTCCGTCCCCTTCGATATTTCAGCAGACTTCCTTCCGGATCTGCTGCGCCGCCCGGACGAGGAGCTCGAGCGCCTCAGCGCCGGTCTCTCCCCGGAGGCGCCGGAATTCGAGGAGATCCTGCACCGGAGCCAGGCCATGCAGCGCGTGATCCTGCGGGCGCGCCGGGTCGCCCCGCGCTCCGTGCCGGTGCTGATCGAAGGGGAGACAGGTACCGGCAAGGAGCTTCTCGCCCGCGCCATCCATCGCACCAGTCCGCGGCGCGACAAGCCTTTCGTGGCCGTCAACTGCGGCGCCATTCCTCCGGAGATCGTCGAATCCGAGCTGTTCGGTCACGTAAAGGGGGCTTTCACCGGGGCTGTGAAGGACCGCAAAGGCCATTTCGAGGAAGCATCCGGGGGCTCCCTCTTCCTCGACGAGGTGGGAGAGCTTCCCAAGCCCGCGCAGGTGAAGCTGCTGCGCGCGCTCCAGGAGGGGGAGGTGCTTCCGGTCGGCACCTCGCGCAGCCGCAAGGTGGACGTGCGAATGATCGCCGCCACCAACCGCTCTCTCCTGTCCGAAGTGTCGACAGGCGCCTTTCGCGAAGACCTCTTCCACCGCCTGGCGGTGGCGGTGCTGCCACTGCCCCCGTTACGGGACCGGCGCGACGATCTCCCGATCCTGATCGATCACATTCTCGCCCTCGTGAACCGGGAGGGGCGGGGGCAGCCGGGATTCGTGGAGAAGGAACTTTCTTCCGGAGCGAGAAACCTTCTTCTCGCGCACCCGTGGCCCGGAAATGTCCGCGAACTGCAGAACACCCTGGGACGCGCGGCGATCTGGACCCCGGAAGCCACGCTGAGGACGGAGGACCTTCGCGACGCCCTCCTGCCCGCGGGCGAAACCGAAAAGGGATCGGTGCTTGGCAAGCCCCTCGGCGACGGTCTCGACCTGCCCGGAATTCTGGCATCCGTGGCCCGCCACTACCTGGAGAGGGCCCTGGACGAGGCGCAGGGCAACAAGACCAGGGCGGCCGACCTCGTCGGCCTGCCCAGCTACCAGACCCTCACCAACTGGATGAAACGCTACGGGGTGGGCGAATGATGGCACGCGCTTTGCATTCATCTAATTTCCCATGGACGAGGAAGAACAAGATGAACCGGCGCGAAAACGAGGCGGACGCCCGCATAGTTATCGACGAACTGTTGGCGCAGTCCGGCTGGGACGCGGACGACCAGTCGATGGTCGGTACCGAGGTCCAGGCGGCTTCCGCACCCGGTCGCGCCGGAATCGTCGACCGCGTGGGAGCGAGGCCATTCGAAACGCACGCCCCGGTCTACGGTCTCGTTGCCGCGGCAGGAAAATTCAGCCCGGACCAGACCGTCGGAACCGAGCATGACGAAATCGGCTGGATGGCGGTGCCGGGCCGCGTCCGGCTCACCCGCGACCACTTCGTTGCCCGCATCGAAGGGCACTCTATGGAGCCGGCCATCCCCGACGGTTCCTACTGTCTGTTTCGGACGGACCGCGGCGGGACCAGGGAGGGAAAGCTCGTCCTCGTCTGGCACCGCGGCTGCACCGATCCGGCGCTCGGAGGCGAGTTCTCCGTCAAGAAATACAGCAGTACGAAAGAAGCTGAACCGGATGGGGACAGCTGGAGCCATCGCGAAATCCGGCTGCAGCCGCTCAATCCGGATCCGGCTTACGAGGACCTCGTCTTCGACCCAGGCGCAGAAGGGGACCTCCGCGTCATCGGCGAGTTCGTCTGCCAGCTCGAAGCCGCGGATGACGAGTCTTCAACCGGCCGCGCCGACTACGTCCTCTACGACCAGCGCGGCCGCCCGCTCGCCGTCATCGAGGCCAAGAGGAACGCCATCAACCCCTACGTGGCGAAGCAACAGGCCCTGCCCTACGCCAAGGCGCTCGAAGCGCCCTTCATCTTCCTCACCAACGGTGAGCTGACCTACTTCTGGGACTACCAGAACGACGACGCCCGCCCCATCGCCGGCTTCTTCTCGCAGCGGGACCTCGAGCGCATGGTGGAGGCGCGGGAGACGCGCAGGCCGCTCGCCACCGTCGAAATCCCGGAGCACTACATCCGCCAGGGGGAGACGCGCACGGTGCGGCCCTACCAGGCCGACGCGATGCAGGCGCTCGACCACGCGCTGGAGCTCGGCAGGCGGCGCTTCCTGATCGAGCTGCCGACCGGTACCGGCAAGACCGACCTCATCTGCCTCTACCTGAAGCGACTCCTGCAGGCAGGCTGGGCCGAGCGAATTCTCTTCCTGGCGGACCGCGACCAGCTCGCCAAGCAGGCCCTGGAAGCCATCCAGGACGTCTTGGGAGCGTATTCGAGCTACTGGCTGCGGCCCGGCATGGCGCGCCAGGAGCAGCAGATCACCGTTACCCTGCTGCAGACCATGATCGGCCGCGTCGACGAGTATACCGCCGGCTACTTCGACATCGTCATCGCCGACGAATGCCACCGCTCCATCTACGGCGCCTGGCAGGGAGCGCTCACGCGATTCGACGCCCTCCATATCGGACTCACGGCCACGCCGGCAAGCTTCATCGAGCGCAACACCTACGACTTCTACCAGTGCGAGCCGGGCAAACCGGACGTCTCCTATTCAATAAAGGATGCCTTCAACGAGGAATACCTCGTGCCCTACCGCTTCGCCACGGGCATCACCGAGATCCTCGCCGAGGGGGCCGATCTCGACGACGAGCACTACGACCCAGTCGAGTTCGAACGGCGCTGGACCAACGAAGAGACCAACCGCCTGATGATGGAGGAGTTCGACCGGCTTGCCTGGGAGAGCTATGCGGAACTGGCACCCGGGCAGGACCCGGGCCCGGGCAAGGCGATCGTCTTCGCCATCACCAAGCACCACGCGGCGAGACTGGCACAGTATTTGAACGAGCTGCACCCGAATACAAGGGCCGCTACGCCGAGGTCATCACCTCCGACGTGGCCGACCCGGACACCCTGATTCGCCGGTTCAAGACCGAAACCTTGCCCATGGTCGCGGTGAGCGTTGGAATGCTCGACACCGGCTTCGACTGCCGCGAGATCCTCCACCTCGTGCTCTGCCGGCGGGTGCGAAGCCCCATTCTCTACCAGCAGATGCGAGGCCGGGGCACGCGCACTGCGCCGCATATCGACAAGCGGAAATTTGTCATCTACGACTTCTTCAGGAACCACCAGTACTTCAATGACAGCGATACCGACGTGTTCACCGGCACTTCGGGAGGACATGCCCCGAGCGGCCCCAGGACAGGGCCGGAGACGCGGGATCTCGTCGAGCTCGGGCTGGAGGACGAGTGGTTGGAGGCGGTCACCTACGTCGAGGTCGGCCCCGAGGGAGAACGCGTCGACAAGGAGGAGTACGTAACCCGCTGGGTGGAGACGATTCGCTCCCGGGCGGCCGACGATCCGCTCCTCCGCAAGGTGCGCGACGAAGAGCATCTCGAGCCGGACCGAAGAGGAGGAGCTTGCCCGCCGCCTCAACCAGCCCGAGCACTACTTCAACCAGGAGAACCTGCGCCGCGCCTACCGCGACCCGGGAGGCAACTTCGTCGACTTCATCCGCGCCGCGCTCGGGCGGCTGCGCATCAAGAGCCGCGAGGAGAAGCTGGAAGAGGCCTTCCGGGCCTGGCTCGTAGTGCGCGCCCTCACCCCGCAGCAAGCGGAGTACCTCTGCCTGCTCAAAAACCGGGGAATCGCCACCGGCCGGGTGCGCCTGAACGACCTGTTCGAGCCGCCGCTGTCGATTCTCGACGCCGCCGGCAGGGGGGTAGAGCTGTTCGGTGAGGAGGGGCTCAGGCAGGTTGTTGAGACAGCTGGACGAGGACGTTTTCAGGACTGCGAGCTGAAAGGAACGGGATGGACCAGACACTGCGGCGCCAACTCGACCAGATCACCGACATCCTGTGGGCCGGTGGCGTGACCAATCCCGTCACCTACATCGAGCAGATCTCCTACCTCATCTACCTGAAACTCCTCGACGAGGAGGAAACCACCCGCGAGCTCCAAGGCCGGCTCGGCGCCGGGAACCGCGCCCTCCTCTTCCCCGCGCAGGCCGAGCGCTTCCGCTGGTCCAAGTGGCGCTTCAAGAGCGGAGAGGATCTGCGCAACTTCGTCCGCGACGAGGTCTTCCCGTACATGGCGTCGCTGGTCAAGGACGATCCGCAGGTGGCAGAGTACTTTCGCGACGCCGTGCTCGAGATCGTCGATCCGAACGTGCTCAAGCAGGTGATCGACATGTTCGACTCCATCGACTTCCGCAAGCTCGGGCCCGACATCAAGGGCGACATCTTCGAATACCTGCTCACCCATCTCGGACAGTCGGCGCTGAACGGCCAGTTCCGCACCCCGCGCCAGATCCGCGCCTTCATGGTCGAGATGACCGGTCCCGACCTGGGCGACACCGTGTACGACCCGGCCTGCGGCACGGCCGGTTTCCTGATCGACGTCGTCGATCACATCCTCGCCCGCTACAGCGAGGAGATTCAGGAAGTGCCGGTCTACGGCGAGGACTGGCTCGAGAAGCGGGGGCAGACGCTCGAGGAGGCGAAGAAGGAGATCCCCAATCTCCAGACCTACCGGAAGGGACCGGGGGAAAGGATTCCCGACTGGAGCCGGCTCGAGGCATCGATGTACGGCACCGACGTATCGCGCCAGATGATGCGGATCTCCGTCATGAATCTCGTGCTCCACGGGATCCGCCATGCCCGCCTCAAGCGCGCCAACGTACTCTCCGAGATGAGCGGACTCACCGAGGACGACCTGAACCGGCGCTACGCGGTGATCCTCTCGAACCCGCCTTTTGCCGGCCAGATCCCCAGGGACTCAATTCGCCAGGATCTGCCAACAAAATCGAGAAAGAGCGAGCTGTTGTTCATCGCACTGATGCTGCGCTCCCTGGCGCCGGGGGGACGTTGCGCCGTGGTCGTGCCCGAGGGCGCGCTCTTCGGCTCGACGAGAGCTCACAAGGAGCTGCGCGAGAAGCTCCTGCGGGAGTACGAGCTGCAGGCGGTGGTATCGCTGCCGGCCGGCGTGTTCAAACCGTACGCCGGCGTCAAGACCTCCGTGCTCGTCCTGCGGCGCCCGGCAACGGAGCCGGAAGAAGGCCGTCCGGCGACGAAGCAGGTGTGGTTCTACGAGATCCGCAACGACGGCTACGACCCCGACAAGATCCAGGGAGGCGGCCGTCCCGAGACACCGGGGGAGAACGACATCCCCGGGCTACTGTCGGCCTGGAACGATTACAAGGAATCGCGCTTCGAGAAACCACCCGGCGAGGAGGCCGGCGCCGTGCTCGACGCGGGCAGCGACGAACCCCGCTGCTGGTGGGCCTCGTTCGAGACCCTCGTCGAGAACGACTTCAACCTCGCCGCCTCCCGCTACAAGCCCCGCGTTGCCGAGCCGGTTCCGGACGAGGATCCCGCGGAGCTGATCCGCGAGGTGCTGGCGATCGAGCGGGAGATTACCGCCGGGCTGGAGAAACTGCTCGAAGAGGTGGAGCAATGACCCGGATCACCGACACCCTCATCGACCGGATGGTTCAGGCCATCGTCGACGAGGTCGATCCCGAG
Organism: Candidatus Latescibacterota bacterium; assembly: GCA_965223905.1. Lineage (GTDB taxonomy): Bacteria > Latescibacterota > UBA2968 > UBA8231 > UBA8231 > CBDCXV01. Next base: position 210,774 of record CBDCXV010000002.1, on the reverse strand, counting down.
CAGGTGATCCTCTTTGGCTCCCGTGGCCGGGGCGACGAGCGAGAGGAATCGGACGTCGATCTGGTGGTCTTGGAAGCCGAGCCGTTCGGTCCGGAACGAAGCCGCCACAAAGAGATGGTCAGACTCTACCACGCGCTGGCGGGTTTTCCCGTCGCAGCCGACGTCCTTGTCTACTCTCGAGATGACGTGGACTACTGGCGCGACTCCCTCAACCATGTGTTGGCGCGGGCACTGCGGGAAGGGCGGGTGCTTTATGAGCGACCCTAAGTGCGCCAGGATGTTGCTCGATGCGGCCGAGCGCGATGTCGAAGCACTTCGATTCATGTGCCGCTCGGACGAAATCTCCGACGAAGTTTTCGGATTTCACGTGCAGCAGGCCGCCGAGAAATCCTTCAAGGCCTGGCTCGCACTGCTCGGAGAGACCTACCCGCTTACCCACAACATCGAGGGGTTGGTGGATCTGCTCGCCGCGCGGGCTGTCGACATGACGGCTTTTCGAGAGCTGGCCGTGTACACGCCGTATGCCGTCGAGTTCCGGTATGGGGGTGTGGATGCGAGTACCGAGCCGATCTATCGCAAAGCGGCGCTCGGGCTTGTCGAGGCGTTGCTTGAACAGTTACGGGGGAAGTTGGAAGAGATGGAGGGGGCGTGATGGGGTGGGACATCGCAACTATCAGTGACGTCTGCGAACCCACTGAGCAATGCGATCCTCGACGCGAGATTTCCGGCGAGTTCAATTACGTTGACATCGCCGGAATCGACCGTATCCATAAGACAATTGCAGAACATCAAACCATGTTAGGGGCTGATGCTCCGAGCCGTGCACGAAAAAACATTCGAAAAGATGACATCCTGGTGTCGACGGTACGTCCGAACCTCAACGCCGTCGCTATGGTTCCGGCCCAGCTCGATGGCCAAATTGCTTCAACTGGTTTTTGCGTTCTACGAGCAAATAATGCCGTTGTAGAACCTCGCTTCTTGTTTTATCTCACGATCACACGTGATTTTGTCGCTGTGTTGTCAGAACGCGTCAGAGGCGCGAATTACCCGGCGGTTTCCGACAACGACATCAAGGAAATGGAAATCCCTCTTCCACCGCTTTCCGAACAACGACGCATCGTTGAAATCCTCGACCAAGCCTACCGCCTCCGTCGCCTCCGCGCGGAGGCCGACGCCAAAGCCGGGCACATCCTCCCTGCACTTTTCATCAAGATGTTCGGCGACCCGGCAACGAATCCGATGGGCTGGCCAATTAAACGTTTTGACATGATTTGTGAATCTCGACTCGGCAAAATGCTCGATCAGAAACAGCAGACTGGGAAGGATCCCCGCCCTTACCTCCGAAACGCAAACGTCTATTGGGATCGGATCGATTTACAGGAAGTTCTCCAGATGGACTTCAATGACTCAGACCGTGAAGAGTTCAGGCTTCGGAGGGGAGATATTCTAATTTGTGAGGGCGGGGAAGTGGGCCGCAGCGCGATCTGGAACGATGAGTTGCCGGAGTGCTACTTCCAGAAAGCTCTTCATAGGGTGCGTCCTTATCAAAATGCCGCGACTCCTGAGTATATCGTATTTCTGCTCTGGCGACTGGCAAATATCGGAGCATTAAGGGACACTGCCTCCAAAATGACTTTCTCGCATTTGACTGGCGTCAGATTAAAGGCCCTCCAAATTCCAGTGCCGCCATTCGAACTTCAGCAGGAATTCTCCATGCAGGTACAGGCGACAAAGGAGATTCTGAATCTGACGGGATCAAATCATGACAGAATTAGTTCACTGTTCATCGGCATCTTGCACCGTGCCTTCTCGGGCACACTCACCGCTCCTGCCAAATATTCCACAAAAAATCGGTAACAGCCCCGAAGTGCCAATTGAACAACTAAGGTGAATCAAATGAACGACAAAGTTATCGGTAGATATCCGGGCATTCTCGGCGGAACCCCGGTGTTTCCCGGAACCAGGATCCCCATACGTATCCTGATCGAACACCTGGAAGCAGGGGATCGCCTCGATGACTTCCTAGACAGCTATCCGACGGTGTCACGCGACCAGGCGATTGCGGTGCTCAAAGCGGCGAAGGTGGCGCTGACCGGGGACCCGGATGAAGCTGTTGTTTGACGAGTCCATGCCGAGACCACTCGGTGCGTACTTCCCCACATCAATCGAGATACTAACGGCGATCTGCTGCGCCGGCAAAGCTGACCTTCCGGACCTACCAGCAGCACCAGGACGACGAATGGACTTCGACTTCCCTTGACCTGATCGATCGCCTTTGCCTTGAAGGGATTTCCCACGCGGCAAGCGAATTCGAGCAGTTCGAGCGGTAGAAAAAAGGAACACTATGATGACCGCGGATATGGCGACTCCTGCGGGAGACCGGAATTGAACCTCACCGCTTTCCGCATCGCCAACTTCAAGGCATTCGGCGCAAGCCAGAGGATACCGCTGCGGCCGATCACACTGATCTATGGGGCCAACAGCGCCGGTAAGTCGAGCGTGCTGCACGCCCTGGCACTCGCCCACCACGCCATCGAGACCGGAGACCTCGACACCCACCGGCCCCGGATCGGTGGAGAGACCATAGACCTCGGAGGTTTTCTCCAATACGTGCACCGGCGCGACCGAGACCGCCGGGTCGAGCTGGGTTTCGAACTCGATCCGGGGCGCCTCACCGAACGCGTGGCGGAGCTTTTGCGGGTGGGTGCTTTTTCAAAAACCTACGGATACCCGAGTCGGAGTCCCGAACGCGCGGCCGAGCTTCTGCAGCGGGCTCGCGAGATAGCGGTGGAACTGGGGATCGGGGAAGGGATCACGAGCGATCACCGGACCCGGTCAGGGGACCGGGCTCGCGGGTTCGGCCGGGAGAGCGGTCCACTTCTCGAGCGCTTCGCGCTGGAGGTGGACGGCACACCGCTGCTCTCCATGAGCACACGGCCGGGCGGGCTCCTGCGCCTGGATCGGTTCGACTCCGGCCATCCAGTATTCCGCGAGCTCCTTCCAGAGGTTCTGAAGCGGGTGACACCCACCCAGGAAATGCGTGAGGGGGAATTGGTCGACGACCTCCGCAAGGAGATCGACGCCCTGGTCCCCGACATTGCCGCCAGGAGCAGCGGCCTGTTCCCCCGGATCGGGGAGGATGCGGAAGGCTGGGGTGACATCACTTCTCGCGGACGGGGACAGGAGGATCTTTCATCCCCTGCCCAGCGGTTTCTGGCCCTGGCGTTCACTGAGCTCGTCGAGGTAATCGTCACGGTGCTTGAGAACGAGATACGCCAACTCCAGTACCTCGGTCCGCTGAGGTCGTACCCGCCTCGCCATCTGGCTTTCTCACAACATCATGACCCCAATTGGTTCGCAGGGGGCGGCTATGCCTGGGACGTGGTGCGCACCAACGAGGATGTCCGACAGCGGGTGAACAGGTGGCTTGGCAACCCGGACCGCCTGAAGACACCCTACCAGCTCGAAGTGCGCGACCTGCTGCCCGCTTCAGTAGTCTCAAGGGAGCTTCCGTCCAAACTTCACAAGGCGCTTTACGATCTCGCTGCTTCCCTTCTCCGAAGACGGCAGGGGGACGGGGAACCTGAACTGGCGAGGCTGGCGGATGAAGTTTCCGAGCAAGTCGCCGGGTACAACGCGGAAAACCCGGACGACATCATCCCCGAGATCGAGGAGCTCGTGGCTGCGGCGAGCGACGAGGAGGCCCTGTCTGAACGCTGGGCCGAAGAACTGGTCGAGGCACGGCCCGAAGTACTTCAGGATCTCGTTCTCATCGACAAACGCACCGGCACTCCCGTGAGCCACCGCGATGTCGGCATCGGAGTCAGCCAAGTGCTCCCGGTGCTGGTCTCCGCCTATGCTTGGCAAAAGAAGCTCCTGGCGATCGAGCAGCCCGAGATTCACCTGCACCCGGCGCTTCAGGCCGAGCTGGGTGATGTCTTTATCGAATCGGCCCTTGGCGGGAGCGGCAACACCCTCCTCATCGAGACTCACAGCGAACACCTGTTGTTGCGCATCCTGCGGCGGATCCGGGAAACTACCGATGGCGAGCTTCCAAAGGGCCTCCCCGAAGTCCACCCGGAGCAGGTCTCCGTCCTTTACGTCCAGCCCGGGCGAGGGGATACCGAGATTCTCCACATCCCGGTGACGGCCGACGGCGAGTTCGAGCGACCATGGCCCGAAGGCTTCTTCCCCGAGCGCTCGAAGGAACTGTTCTGAAGCGTGATTTACGAGTATGCACTGGAACCCCAATTGGTAGCGGGCTGGACGGATCGGCGTGATTGCCGCCATTACATGCAAAGTTTCGAGTTTGGCCAGGGAAGAGTTGTCTCCCGGTACCCAAAGCGATGGAAAAGACTCGTGTGGGACGCCATTGAAACTACCGATGATTTAGCTCAAACCCGACTCGTGGAACTCCTCGCCCGGCTATCAGAACGAATGGTTCGGCGGAGCAATGTTCAGTGGGATGATTCCACAAGTTGGCGAGAGAACGCCGAGCGCGAGCACGACGAGCGGCCTTTCCACGCTATCCTTGCCCGAACCAACCCGAACAGCCACGCTCAGGTGCTGACGGAGAGCGACCTGGATGACAGCGCTACAGAACATTGGGCGGTGCAGCGTGGGCTCACCGTGCCGAGGAAAGCTTCAGACATGGCCGAGGCTGTGGCTTCTTTACTCCGCTGCAGCTCGATTGTGATTTTCGTCGACCCTTATTTTGGGCCCGAGAAGCCTCGTTACCGGCGTCCCTTTGAAGCCTTCCTTGAAGCAATGATTCGCCAGCGTCCCGGCGGGATGCCGAAGTGCATTGAGGTACATACTGCGGCGGATCATACGGGAACGGAGGAGTTTTTTCGGGAAGAGTGCGAGAGGAGGCTTCCCCGATGTGTCCCCGAGGAAAGGCAAGTCCGGGTGCGCAGGTTGCGCCAGAAACAAGGAGGCGAGCAGCTCCACAACCGCTATATCCTATCTGATTTGGGCGGCGTCTCCTTTGGATACGGACTCGATGAAGGCAACGAGGGTGAAACGGACGACATTACGCTGATGGATCGGGACCAGTACGAACTTCGCTGGTCTCAATATTATTCCGGAGATCCACATTCCGAAGATCCACCCCCGGCCTTCGAGCAGGAAGGAACTTCTGTAGAAGTGATAGGAACAAGAAAGCTTTCCATGCCGTAGCCGCCCCCTGCGGTACGGCGGCAGAACCACCTCCCAGCCCGACCCCCCACCCTCCCCCATGAAGATCACCGACATCCGCGTCGTCAGCCGCGGCTTCCCCCGGGACTTCCCCCTCGTCGAGGTCGACACCGACGCCGGCATCACCGGTATCGGCGCCACCGCCTCCTGGACCCGCCCGGTGTCGGCGCTGCTCGACTCCTCCCCGGAGCTGCCCGGACCCGAGCCTCCGTTCCGCGGCCTCCTCCTCGGCGCCGACCCGACGCGGCCGGCCGAGCTCTGGCAACGACTGTTCGACGGCGGCTGGTTCGGCCGCGGCGACGAGGGAGGGATCGCCGTCAACGCCCTTGCCGCGGTCGACATCGCCCTCTGGGACATCGCCGGCAAGGCGGCCGGGCTGCCGGTTCACCGGCTCGTCGGCGACGTCGTCCAGAACCAAATCATGGTTTACGCGAGCACCAGCGCCTTCCCGCACGACTACGACCCGGAGGCCCCCCGGCGGCGGACGGCCCGGAGAGATGATCGCCGAGTGCGTCACTTACCGGGAGCGCGGTTTCAAGGCGGTGAAGCTGGGCTGGGGCAACCACTTCTCCGCGGAAGACGAGGAGACCCTCGCCGCCATTCGCGAGGGGATCGGCCCGGAGATGCTGCTGATGCTCGATTTCGGCTGCCCGGCGTACCTCGATCCCGGTCACTCCGTCGATGACGCGGTGCGCGCCGCCGAGGTCGCCGCCAGGTACGGAGTCCATTTCCTCGAGGAAGCCCTGCGGCCCCGGGACGTCGACGGGTTCGCCGAGCTGACGCGGCGCTCCCCGGTCCGCATCGCCACCGGCGAGAGCCTCGCCCTCGCCGCGGACTTCCAGGACTTCATCGACAGGGAGGCCGCCCACATCCTCCAGCCGGACACGCGCAATTCCGCGTGAAAACGACCGCGGCTGCATTCCCGCTCACGGCGCCCTCGTTCGTACGCTTACTTACGCGCGCAGGGACCAAAGCGGCAGCAACGCGCCTCGCCTCGAAAAACCCGGCATCTTCTTCCGGCATCGCGCGTCGTACCGGGAAGCGCCGCGAACAACCGGCATCTTCCGCCGGGTCGCGGGCCAACGGGAAGCGCCACGCCTCTGTTGAGAAAGGGACCGCCATGAAACGCACCGCACTCGTTCTGCTCCTGCTGGCCCAGGGGGCCGCCGCCCTGGAATGGGTCCAGCTGCATCCGGAGGGGGAAGCTCCTGTTCCCCGCTCCAACGCCGCGGCGATCTACGACCCGGCCGGCCACCGCGTCGTCCTCTTCGGAGGGCTGAGAGCCGGCGGCGACCTCAACGACGTCTGGGAGCTCGGCCTCGCGCCCCTGGCCTGGAGGAAGATCACCCCCGACTCCGGGCCGGCCCCCGACACCCGCTGGTCACACAACGCCGTGTACGACCCGGCCGGCCACCAGATGCTCGTCTGGTCGGGCCGCCATCTCGGCGACTTCTTCAACGACGTCTGGGCCTTCGACCTCGACGAGCACACCTGGCGGCAGTTCACCCCCGAAACCCGGCCCGCCTTTCGCTACGGAACCGCGTCGATTTTCGATCTTCGCGCCGGCCGCCTCGTCAGTTTCGCCGGCTTCACCGACCTCGGCCGCTTCGACGACACCTGGGCCTTCGAACCGGCGGCATCGGTCTGGACCGACATCAGCACCGACCCCAGGCCCCTGGCCCGCTGCCTGCACACCGCCGCATACGATCCGGTCGGCTACCGCATGCTCATCTTCGGGGGCCAGGGGGGCGGCAACGCCCTGAACGATCTGTGGTCTCTCGACCTCGACACCGGGGCCTGGAGCGACATCACCCCGGAAAGCGGTCCCGGAGAGCGCACCTTCGCCGCCAGCGTGTACGACCCCGCGACCCACCGGTTCGTCATTTACGGCGGCGCCGGGAAAGGGGGCCTCGGAGCCAGAAGCGGCGATACCTGGGCCTTCGATCTCGCCGCCGGCACCTGGACCTTGCTGCAACCGGGAGGCGCCGCGCCGGAGGCGCGCAGCGGGGCGGCCGCGGTCTACATCGAGGGAGAGAGCCGCGCCCTGTTCATCGGGGGCGCCGCGGAGGTCGGCCTCTTCAACGAGGTCTGGGCCCTGGAAAGGCTGGACCCGACCGCGGTGGTGGACCGGAGCTGGGGTTTGGTGAAACGGGAGCTTCTCTCCGGTGATCCCGCAGCCGCGGGGGCCGCCGCCCAACCAGAGAGAGCCGAGGGCCGATAGCTTTCCCGCGGTATCGGCGCCCTCCGGCATCACAGGCTTTCGGCACCCGGGAAAGTCATCCGGGACCGCAGCGGTATCGCACCATCCATCCTCGCGTCATTGTAGCTTCCCGGCCTACATTTTTGCCGATGATGGAGGCGGGTCGTCATGAGCAAAGCATCTCGTCCGTACAAAGAAGAGCTGCTGGAGGATCTCCGGGACCCCGGCGAAGCCGCCGGGTATCTGACTGCTGCTCTCGAGGATGGCTCCCCCGCGGTGTTTCTCCTCGCACTGCGTGACGTAGCCGAAGCCCACGGCATGAAGCGGCTGGCAGAGGGGGCCCGGCTCAACCGGGAATCGCTGTATCGCATGCTGTCCGATCAGGGCAATCCCCAGCTCTTCAGTTTGACCGCCGTCCTTCAGGAGTTGGGTTTGCGCCTTGCAGTCGAAGTCAGCGATCCTGTTGCTGCCTGAACGACCACAGCCGCACCTCCCGTTCACTTTGAGGAACCCCCGACCGATGGACGCATCCGCTGAAACACTCTACTTCACCGACGTAAGCAACCACTGCCTGCGCGCCGTCGATCTCGCCACCGGGATCATCGCCACGGTGGCCGGCGGCCGCCCTCCGGAGATGGGGGCCAGCGCCGCCGGGGACGGAGGGCCGGCGACGGAAGCGGCCTTCTCCACCCACCCGATGCGCGTCGGCCTCGACGGCGCCGGCCATATCTACGTCACCGACGCCCACCAGAACCGGGTGCGCCGTATCGACGCCGCAGGCGGCATCATCACCACGGTCGCCGGCAACGGCGAGGAGGGCTTCGCCGGGGACGGAGGGCCTGCCGCCGGGCGAGCCTCGCGGTGCCGCACGGTTGCCGCTTCGACCGCAGCGGCAACTTCTACATCGCCGACACGCACAACCACCGCATCCGCCGGGTCGATGCCGCGACCGGCGTCATCACCACCTGCGCCGGCACCGGGGAGAAGGGGTACTCGCAGGAGGGCTTGCCGGCCCTGGAGTCGAAGCTGTACGCCCCCCTCGCCGTCGACGTCGCCGCCAACGGCGACCTCTACATCGCCGACACCGACAACCTGCGCTTCCGTCGCCTCGAGGCGGACACCGGCATCCTGCGCACCATCGCCGGCTGCGGCGAGATGGGACCGACGGACACCGGCATCCCGGCGATCGAGGCGAAGTTCGGACGGCCCCGGGACATCCTCGTGCGCGGCGACCGGGTCTACCTCGTGGACGGCAACAACTCGAGCATCTTCCGCCTCGACCTCGGCAGCGGGCTGCTGCACCGCGTCGCCGGGACCGGAAGCAGCGGCTTCTCCGGCGACGGCGGCCCGGCGGCCGAGGCGCAGCTCGACCACTGCTACAGCATGGCGATCGATCCGGCGGGGAACCTCTACGTCAAGGACAGCGGCAACGGGAGAATCCGCCGCGTCGACGCGGAGAGCGGCCTGATCTCCACGGTGGCCGGCAGCGGCGAGCGCGGCTGTTCCGGCGACGGCGGCCCGGCCCTCGAGGCGGCCCTGCGCATAGGCTGAGGGGGGATCCGTGGAGCTGAGCGACTCGCAGGCAGCGGCGTTCGCCGACCGGGGGTACCTCTTCTTCCCCGGCCTCCTGTCCGCCGAGGAGGCGGCTCCCCTGCAGGCGGCCCTTCCCGAAATACTGGCGCGCCAGGGCCCCGAGATCGTGCGCGAGAAGGAGGACCCCACCGCCGCCCGCCTCGCCTTCGGCGCCCACATCTACTCCGAGCCGTTCCGGCGCCTGGCCCTGCTCCCGCGGCTGCTGAACCCGGTGCGCCGGCTGCTGCAGGACGAGGTGTACCTGCACCAGAGCCGCCTCAACCCCAAGCAGGGGTTCGGCTCCGGGGCCTCCTGGACCTGGCACCAGGATTTCCCGCCCTGGCACAGCATCGACGGCATGCCGGAGCCGCGCTGCATCATGGCCTCTGTCTTCGTCGACGACTGCACGGTGGCGAAATCCCCGCTGCTGATCCTTCCCGGCTCGCACCGCCGCGGCCTGCTCGACTCGAACCCGCACGAGGACTCCGAAGGCAAGGAGTACGAGCTCCATCACATCGGCCGCGAGGAGTTCGAGCGCCTTGCAGACGAGCACGGCATCGAGCCGCTGATCGGCCCGGCCGGCTCGGTCTGCTTCGTCCACTGCAACGTCATCCACGGCTCCGCGGACAACGTCTCGCCCTGGCGGCGGGCGATCGTGTACCTGATCTACAACGCCGTCAGCAATGCCTGCACCGGCAGTGCACGCGACTGGTACCACAACAACCGCGACTTCACCCCGCTGCGGGCGGTCCCCGACGACGCCCTGCTCAATCTGTAGCTACGCAGCGGCGTCACAGTTTCGCAACAGGGACAGGCCCGCGCCCTCAATCAGCAGAAACAGAGTCCGCGGCAGTTCACGTAACGTCGATGCGTCGCCGACCAGGCCGGTGACGCTACCACAACGCACAACGCTCGGCTCCGACAACATCGAGGCGGAGTCCCCGGGATCGGGGAGGACGGCGCAACGTCTACATGTCGGAAGTTCCAGCTTCGCAAGTACGATCCGTCGACCGCATCCGCAGCAGCCTCAGCGGCGCAACTCGATCTACCGCCTCGAACGACCGCGAACGAGCTCTACCTTACGGCGATGTTCAACCAGGAGAAGTGCGGGAGGACTACGAGAACTCGACCTACGTGCGCCTGCGGACATGATCCAGGGACCATCGAGCTCCCCGAAGGCGGGGTTACCCCGGAGGGGCAGATCCGGACGCCAGACGCAATCGGGGGGTCAGTCAATCTCGTCGACATCCGCGACGCCCGCCTCGAGGAAGCCAGGCGCATTTCCGCAAGCATGACCTTGGGAAGCGGGGGGGAGCATCTCCTGGGCCGGAAAGCCTTCGAGGTCGACTCTCCTCGGTGGTGGCCGGCGACCTGCTTCCTCGGCGGCAGGGCCTCCGAGGAACGGCCGGATCGCCAGCGCTACATCCAGTACCGCGTCAGGGACATAGGCGTGCGGCTCCGACATCGGCGACCCGGAGAAACCTGCCTGGTCGAGCCGCCGACGAAGCGGGGATCGCCCTGTCGGAGTTCGAGATTCGCACGAGATACCGAGGAAAACCAGTTCACCGAGGAGGAGGACCTCAACGCCCGCGTCGACTTCTCCTTCCCCTGGCTGCAGGGAGAAAGCGGCAACCGGGTGCAGCTCGGTTTCCGCTACCGCGGCAAGGAGAAGCTGCGGGACAACGATTTCTTCGAGTACTAGCCGCCTCGACGAGGACGGCAACGAGCTCTACCTTACGGGACGATGTTGCAACCAGCGGGACGACTACGAGAACCGCTACCGGTTTCCTGACTGTCAGGTGACCTCGAGCTCGCCGGAAGGCGGGGTTCGTCACCCCGGAGGGGCAGATCCGGCGCCAGACCAAGGGGGGCAGCAGCGACATCCGCGACGACCCGGAAAAATTCGAGGACGCAGCGACCTGCCGCGAGCAGTGACGTGCCGGGGGGGAACTATCGAGGCCCGGGAGACGGTGGGCCGGCGCCTTCCTGATGGTCGAGCAGGCGCTCGGTCCCAGGCTCGACCTGCTGCTCGGCCTGCGTGTAGAGGACACCCGCATCGACTACACCGGCAACGAGCTGTTCATCGACCCGGAGGCCGACCAGAAGATCACCACGCGCCCGGTGACCGGGGACGACGGCTACCTGCACCTGCTTCCCGGGCTGCACGCCCGCTACCGCCTCGACGACGCCACGGCGCTCCGTTTCGCCTGGACCAACACCCTGGCCCGGCCGAACTACTACGACCTGGTGCCCTGCCGCGAGGTGCTGATCGAGGACGAGGAGCTGTTCGAGGGGAACCCCGCTCTCGATCCGACCACTTCGACGAACTTCGACCTCATGGCGGAGCGTTACTTCTCGACGGTCGGCCTGGTCTCGGCGGGGCGGCTCCCTGTCGTACGACATGTCCGCCCTCTCGCTGCGGCTCTCCGTCAACTACGCCGCGTCCCACCTCGACGCCGGCGAGGGGCAGATCGGCGAGTCGGCTTTCTACGACCGCTACTACGACACCTCCACCCACGTCGACCTCAACGGCTCCTACAGGATCACCCCGCAGCTGCGCGCCTTCTTCGAGGCGAGCAACCTGACCGATCAGCCGCTGCGCTTCTACCAGGGTGTGAGGGAGCGCACCATGCAGGCGGAGTACTACGACCGCCGCTTCTCTGCCGGGCTCAAGTTTGACCTGTTGTAATTCCGGGCGGCGGCTGTTGCGGGCCGCTCCCTGGCTGGGGGCCGCCCTGATTCTCGGCCAGTGCCAGGATGGTCCGCGGTCGATGCAGGCGCCGCCCCGGGAAGGGGCGGTCACCGTCGCCGAGAGCTTCCTCACCGAGCGCCGGGAAGCGGACAACATCGACTCTCCGGCGGTCTGGCACGGCCCCGGCGACCGCCACTGGCTCCTCTCGACCGCCAAGTCGGCGCACCAGCTTCTCGTTCACGACGCCGCCGACGGAAAGCTGATCCGCCGGGTCGGCGGTCCGGGAACCGAGGCGGGGCAGTTCCTGCGCCCCAACGGCATCGCCGTGATCGGGGACTTCGCCGTCGTCGTCGAGCGCGACAACCATCGCCTGCAAGCCCTGTCGCTGCCGGAGTTCGAGCCGGTCGCCATTATTGGAGCGGAGGTGCTGCGCCGGCCGTACGGAATCGCCGCACTCCCCGGCGACGGCGGCTGGGACGTCTGGGTCACCGACAACTACGAACCGACCTCGGCCTCGGCCCCCGCCGCGGAGATGGGAGAGCGTCTGCGGCGATTCCGCCTGCAGGTGTCGGAGAACCAGCTGACCGGGCAGTACGCCGGCGCCTACGGCGATACCACGGAGGCCGGCTGCCTGAGGAAGGTCGAGACGGTCGCGGTGGACGCCCCTTCACGGCAGGATGCTGGTCGCCGAGGAGTCGGAACGGGTGCTCAAGGTCTACGACCTCGAGGGGCGCTTCACCGGCGAACTCGCCGGCGCCGGGCTCTTCCGCTACGAACCGGAGGGTGTGGCGCTGCTGGAATTACTGGCTCGCCACCGACCAGGACGAGGTGGACAACCGCTTCCTGGTGTTGGACCGCGAGAACCTCGGCGGCCGGGGCGCCTTCTCCGGAGCCGTCACCGCCAACACCGACGGCGTGGCCCTCACCGGCCGCAGCTTCGGCCCCTTCAGCCGGGGCGCATTCTACGCGGTGCACGACGACGGCAACGTCGCCGCATTCGACCTGGTGGAGATCCTCGCCGCCCTCGGTCTCGACTGCGCCCCACCTCAGTAACGGCTCTCTCGCCTCCCTTGTGGGCTGCCCGGGGGGCTGCGGCCGATCCCATCCACCCTGTCGACAGGGATGTCAGCGCGACAAGGGCCGGCTTCACTGCTCTTTCAGGTGCCTGCAATCCAGCCGCGCCACCTGCAGCGGCCGCTTCCCCGACTTCGTCTTCAGCCTTCGGTCCGCCCCCAGGACGATGAGCACCTCGGCCGCCTCGAGCCTGCCCTCGTACGCGGCCCGGTGGAGCGGCGTGCGCCCCGTGCTCGAGGAGAGCGCGGACCGTATCGGCGACGTCGGAATTCCAGCGCTCGGTGCCGAAACGCGCCGCGGCCTCCTGCAGCGGGGTGTTGCCGCGCTCGCCGTTGCCCGAGAACGGCGCTTCCGGGTCGGCGCCGTACGCGAGCGCGAATTCCGTGTACTCGACCGGCCTGCCGACCGCCCAGAACAGCAGCGAGGTGTTCGCCGGCCATCCCACGTGCGACGTGCTGATGACGGAGGCATTGCTGACGCCGGCCTCGAATACCGCGCGCAGGGTTTCGAAGTTCCCGTGGTAGAACGCCTTGGTCGCCGGCTCGTGCTGGTGCTTCCGGTAGAGCCCGGTCTCGCAGTCGTAGAACTCGCGGACGCCGCGATCGAGCAGAAAGCGGACCGCCTCGCAGGTTCCGAAGTAGGAGACCGCCATCGACAGGGCGACCGAACCGACCGATTCGAGCAGGGCCGGCCGCTCCCGCAGCAGGGCTTCCATTCGCGGGACGTCGCAGCTGGCGTGGCACAGGCCGGTGGCGCCGTGCGCCGCGGCGGTCAGGAACTGCTTCTCGAGCGCGGTAAACTTTCGTCCCTCCCTCATCTCGAAGGCCCTGGCCATTTTTTGCATCAGGTATTCGGTATCGTTCACGGCGGCATCTCCTTGTCAATGTCGGCGCACCGTCAGCCCTTCTCGCTCACTGTTTGCGAACCGGGACCGCTGTTGCGGTAGTACGCCGCAAAGTCGGCATCGAGACGACTGGATAATTCCCATCGTTGATACCGGGAAAGTGGTGTGTATATTACACACTTATGAAGAGCACGGACATAATCCGGAAGTTGAAGCGGGACGGCTGGGTGCTCAGGAACACGCGGGGAAGCCACCATCATTTCACCCACCCCGAGAAGCCCGGACGGGTTACGGTAAAGCATCCGAGCAAGGACATTCCGATCGGGACGCTGCGCAACATTTACCGGCAGGCTCAATGGAAATGGGAGGATAGCTGATGCGTTTTCCAGTTGTGATTCACAAAGACGAAGAGACCGGATATGGAGTCACCGTGCCGGATCTGCCCGGCTGCTTCTCGGCCGGAGATACACTCGAAGAGGCTATCGAATCCGCTCACGAGGCCGTCGCCTGCCACATCGAGGGCTTGCTCATGGACGGCGAGCCGGTACCCGAGCAGGCCCCGCTCGAGACACACCAGGCCAACGAGGACGGGGATGGGATCTGGGCGCTGGTTTCAGTCGACATCTCCAAGCTGTCGAGCAAGGCAAGGCGGATCAACATCACCGTGCCGGCCCGGGTGCTGGCCATCGTGGACGAGGCCGCGGCCCGGGAGGGGGAGACGCGGTCCGGGCTGCTCGCACGCGCTGCCCTCAGCTATGTGCAGCGACGATCGACGGGCGCTTAGGGCCGTTCACTCCCACAACGGAATGCGTAGCCATGGCGGAATCCCGTCTGGGCCCGTACTTCGACATCCACTGCGGCGGCGAAGACCATCTGACCATTCACCATGTGAACGAGATCGCTCAAGCCGAGGCCTGCTACGGGACCCTGCTGGCCCGCTTCTGGATGCACGGCCGGTTTCTGGTGTTCGATGACGAGCGCATGTCCAAGTCGAGCGGGTCCTTCCTGACGCTCGACCGCCTGGTCGAGGCGGGATACGACCCGCTGGCCTACCGGATGTTCCTGCTCGGGGCGCACTACCGGCGGCCTCTCACCTTCAACTGGGAAGCCCTTGACGCGGCCACGGCTGCCCTGGAACGGCTGCGCCGGGCTGCGCTCGCATGGGGTCCTGCCGGGGATCCGAACCCTGCCTCCATCAAGGCTTTCAAACGCTGCCTGAACAGCGACCTCAACATGCCACAGGCCCTGGCCGTGGTCTGGGGCTTGGTGCGGTCGGAGCTTCCCGACGAAGTGAAAAAGGGAACGTTGCTGGCCTTTGACGGCGTGCTCGGCCTCGGTCTGGCGAACTGGGAACCGCCGCGTGAGGAGATTCCGGCCGAGGTCATGGAGATGGCACGGCGGCGAACCGAGGCCCGCCGGCAGCGCGATTACGGGACTGCCGACGCCCTCAGGGCCCGAATCCTCGCAGCGGGGTTCGAGGTCGAGGACCTGCCGGACGGACCGAGGCTGAAGAGGCGCTCGTGAGATCAGCGGATTGGAGCACCCGCAAAGAGTTTCGAACGACCGGGGCCCGTTTCCGCGCGAATCTCCTCGATGATCGAGCTGATCTCCTTTTCGGAGGAGATATGCCTTGCCAGAACGGCCTCCGTCGTTTCCAGCACCCGGGTGCCGAAAAGGCTGGCTACATCTTGCCGCAGCCCCTGCCCAATGTAGAACTTGAGTAATGCCTGGACCGACATGTCCCGGTTGGCGGCGACCTGGTTCAGGGAATCGAGCACCTCCGTCGGCATCTCCATGGATACCATTTCCGTGGCACGCGGACGGAACGCAAGACCGAATTCTTCCTTTTTTTTGGTTTCAAGCTTCTTCATAAGACTTCCTTTCCCGGCGCGTCGCACGACGCGCGGATATGTTGCTTTGGGCTTTGTTCTCATCCCACTAAAATTCAATCTCTAGAAGTCGGTATACGATGCCCATAAGAGAATCTTACAAAATTCGGGAGGCGGTTGTACCTTGGTGTCGCTGGTAAAAGCTAGAAAATATCCGTGGGCCTGACCACGCCAAATGCCGCAGGATCGTCCCCGTATCCATCAGGCCCTGAGCCTGCCCGGCGTTGCTGCAGTCGCGCGCGAACCGGTTGCCCGGCCTCCTGTGAGCGCAAGGTGCGCCGCCCCAGCCGCCATGCATGTGCAGAGGCATACTACCCAGGAGAAACCTGCGGCCGACAACTGATCGGCCGTTCGCTCCGACACGACCGCCGGAGAATTGCAAGCGATGGATGACGACGCGATCCGCTTCGGCATCATCGGCGCGGTGCGCCGCGGCGGCAGCTTCGCGAGCGGCCTCCAGGCCAACCCGGCCGCGGCCATCGCCGCGCTCTGCGACGTCGCCGAAGAGGAGCTGGCCCAATCCGCGGCCCGGCTCGGAGTCGAGCGGACCTTCACCGACGCCGAGGCCATGCTCGACTCCGGGCTCGTCGACGCCGTGGTGATCGGCACTCCGATGCCGCTCCACGCGCCCCAGGCGGTCATGGCCCTCGAGCGCGGCATCCACGTCCTCAGCGAGGTGACCGCGGGCGTGTCCCTCGAGGAGTGCGAGGAGCTCGTGCGCGCCGTCCGGCGCAGCAGCGCGGCCTACATGATGGGGGAGAACTACACCTGCACGAAGCCGAACGTGATCGTCCGGGAGATCGCCCGCCGCGGCCTGTTCGGCGAGCTCTACTACGCCGAGGGGGCCTACATCCACGAGCTCAAGCAGCTCAACGAGATCACCCGGTGGCGGCGGCGCTGGCAGACCGGCGTCAACGGCTGCACCTACCCCACCCACAGCCTGGGACCGGTGCTGCAGTGGTTCGAACCGCACCGGGTGGCGTCGGTCTGCGCGGTCGGCAGCGGCCATCACTACCGCGACCCGCGCGGCGACGAGTACGAGATGGAGGACTCCGTCACCATGATGTGCCGCCTGTCGAACGGCGGTCTCGCCCACATCCGGGTCGACATGCTCTCCGACCGGCCGCACAACATGACCCACTACGCCCTGCAGGGAACCGACGGCGCCTACGAGTCCTCCGACCGGTTCAGGGGAGTCGACAGGATCTGGCTGCGCAGCCGTAGCGAGGCCCCCGTCTGGGAAGCCCTCGAGGACCTCGAGGAGGAGTTCCTGCCGGAGTTCTGGAAGAACCCGCCCGAAGAGGCGGTCCGGGCCGGGCACGGCGGCGGCGACTATTGGCAGGTCCAGGATTTCGTCACCGCGATTCGCGAGGGGAGCGAGCCCCCCATCGGCATCGATCAGGCGATGGACATGACCCTGCCGGGCCTGGTGAGCCAGCAGTCGATCGCCGCGGGCTCCATCTGGGTCGACGTCCCGGATTCCCGGGACTGGAAATAGCACCCCAAACCAACAGGAAGGCGGAAACCATGAACTGGCGGGAAGTGATCCCGGGTGTGTACTGCTATGAGGACAGCTGCAACGTCTACGCCGTGCAGGGAAGCGAGGGCATGCTCGTAATCGATGCCGGCACCGGGCGCTGGCTCGGCTGCGTTTCCGAGCTCCCGGCGCCTCCGGCCGCCCTCGCCCTGACCCATTACTTCCGCGATCACGCCGCCGGGGCGGTGCCGGCCGCGGCGCGGGGAATCCCGGTGTACGTGCCCGAGCACGAGAGGGCCGTTCTCGCCGATCCGGGGCAGCATTTCAGGGCGCGGGAGACCTACGTCATCTACGACAACCTCTGGAACCTGTTCGCCCCGATCGAGCCGGTCGCGGTCGCCGGCCTGCTGCGCGACTACGACCGCATCCGGCTGGCCGGCCTGGAGGTGGAGGTGATCCCCCTGCCCGGCTGCACCCTCACCCAGGTCGGGCTCGGGGTAACGCTGCCGGGCATGGACGGGCAGGTGGTGTTCTGCGGCGAGGCCATCCACTCCCCCGGCCGGGTGCCGCGCGTCGCCCCCTTCCAGTACAACTACAACGACATGTCCGGCGCCGGGAACGCCGTGTACTCCGCCCGCTCCCTGCGGGGCCGCGAACCGGCCGCCCTGATGCCGAGCCTGGGAGAGCCGATCCTCGCCGACACCGGCGGGGCGTTGAGCGGCCTGGAGGAGAACCTGTCGGCGCTGCTCGCCCCCTACCGCTACGGCGAACCCGGGCCTCCGGGACGCCTCGACAAGGTGACCGACCACGTCTTCCTCGACACCGACTCGGGCAGCAACAACTGGTTCGTCATCAGCGACTCCGGCAAGGCGCTGGTCATCGACTACGGGTATTACTCCTCCCCGTTCGGCAGCGCCTTCCCCGGGTACTCCAGCCCCCCCAACCGGCGCCCCCTCCTCCACGGGCTCGAGGCGCTCGAAAGGCAGTTCGGGATCGACCGCATCGACGTCGCCCTCATCAGCCACTTCCACGACGACCACGTCTGCGGGCTGCCGCTGCTGCAGCGATTGTTCGGCACCGAGGTCTGGGCCGCGGAGAACTTCGCCGACCTGATCGCCCACCCGGAAGCGCACTGCTTCCCCTGCAACTGGCCGCAGCCGGCCCGCGTCGACCGCCGCATCCGGCTCGACGAGGAAGTCGAGTGGGAGGAGTACCGCTTCCACTTCGCCCCCATGAGCGGCCACACCCGCTTCGCCTCGCTGATCGGGTTCGAGGCCGACGGCATGCGCTTCGCCCACACCGGCGACCAGTACTTCTTCGACGGCGATTTCAGGAACTGGAGCGAGAACCAGCGCCTGCAGAACCACGTCTACCGCAACGGCGCCCTGCTCAACGGCTACGAGGAGAGCGGCCGCTGGATGCTCGAGTGGCGGCCGCAGGTGGTGATCCAGGGGCATCAGCCCGCCTTCTTCACCGACGAGGATTTCTTCGTCCACATCGAGAAGTGGCGGCACGACTACGAGACCCTGCACAGGAACCTCATGCCCCTCGGCGAGGAGGAGATCCACTTCGATCTCGACAGCTGGGGAGGCTGGATCTGGCCCTACCGCGTGCACCTTGCCGAGCCCGGACCGGCGCTGGTCAGGGTGACCGTGCGCAACCCCCTGCCGCAGAGGGCAGAGCTGGAGGTCGCCCTCGTCGGCCCTAAAGGATGGCGGGGAGAGTCGGCGAGCCTGCAGGCAGGTCCCCGCTGCGAGGTCAGCTGCGAGCTGTCGATCATCCCGGACGGCCCTTGCAGGCGGCAGCCGTTCGCGGTCGACCTGGTCGCCGGGGGACGGCCCTTCGGGCAGGTGGCCGAAGCGTTGATGACGGTCGGGGGGCAGGAGTTCTGAGGCGGAGGCTCATTCCCTCCGGCCGACCCTGCGCAGATTCAGGGTGATCGGCTCGGGCTCCTCGGGCCCGGTCTCGTGGTGATCGAGGACGCAGTTGAGCAGGACCGCCTCCTCCTTGTCGTCCCCGCCCGCCCAGGCCACCCGTTTCGCGGTAATGGAAGACGGCAGGGTGTAGGCGTCGGCCTGGGTGACGTCGACGGTGTAGCCCAGGTCGGCCATCGACTGGATGGTGATCGCGCTCAGCGGACCGGGATCGGAAAACCCTGGCGTCATCAGTTCGCTTTGTATGACGGATTGCCGCCAGTGGCTGTCCAGGCTGGGTCGGTACCGCGTGCTGGAGCCGTTCTCCACAGGCACCTTGGTGCCGGTGTAGCTCGTCCCGCCCGCCGCGTCGAAGGCGGCAACCGCCTTCGCGCCCGAGAAGTAGGTGTCGGGAGAGGGAGTGATGATGGTTGAGAATGGTCCTCGGGAGGGGTCCTTCAACAGGTTGTGAGCTGTCCACGGATAGGTTCCGAATCCCAGCGCGTGGCCTATCTCGTGCAGAGCGACGAGGTAATTGATCACGTTGCTGGTGCCGAGTACTATTTCGGATGCGAACGGCAGGGAGGAGGGAGTCCGGTGCGACAAGGACGTAGCCGCTGCGAGCCCCAACACGTAACCGGTTCTCACGTAGATCACGATATCGTCCACGACCTCGGGGGCGGTAGTACCTGGATAACGCCGGTTCAGGTACTCGCGATTCCTGCTGGTTAACTGATGGTTGGGAAGATCACCGGTGATGATCTCCTCCCAGCGCTCGACGGCGTCTTCGATATGGGACCGGTTTGTCGACGAGATGCTGCCGACGAAGACAAGGTCGATATCGAAGGATGCCGTCCCGGACGTGGTCACCTCGCCGGTCGCCGACCGCGAACCCGTCAGGCTGCCGTCGCAGTCCGCCCCCAGGTATCCGTAGTCCGCCTCATACGTGGTGCCCGGTTCGAAGAAATCGGAGACCGCGTCCTCCAGCGATACCGAAATGGACTGCTGGGAATCCTCGTCATTGGTCTCGGTATGGCACCCTGTCGCCCAGGGTCCATGGTTCGTCTTCTGGCGGATGCGTACATGGTAGGCCCGGGTTTCCTCGGCCGCGAAGTCATCCGTGAATGACAGCGTGAAGAGGTTGCCGGTGATGGTCAGTGTGGGCGCCGAAAGGGTCGGCGTCTGCACCGTAACGTCGAACGTCTCCGAGTCGGACGCACCGTATGGATCGCTCGCGGTCACGGTGATGGTCGCACTGCCGGCCGACCCGGGATCCACGAGGACCTTGGTACCGATCAGCTGAACGGTAGCGGCAGCCGTATTGCCGGACGACGCCGAATACGTCAGCAGGTCGCCGTCCTGGCTGCTGAAGACCCCGTCTGCGGACACGATCTCAACGGCGCCTCCCACCGCCAGCGTGAGATCGTCGAAGGAGCCGACGACGACCGGCGGCTTGTTGGGGAGCTCTTTCTCCGCCGAGGGTGACCACTCGCTGTCCCCTTCGTCGTTCTTCGCCTGTACCTGCACCTCGTAGGTAACGCCTTTGGTCAGATTGTCGATCCGCGCGTCCAAGGTTGAGGAGGTGTGCGTGGAGGTGATGAAGTCGCCGCTGTCCTTCTCGCGGTATCCTATTCCCCAGCCACTGATGTCCGGTCCGGTATTCACCGGCGGGATCCGGCCTCCCATGCTCACCGCGATGGTGGGAGAGCCGCCGGGGAGACTCAATCCGGGCGCCGGCGGCCGGCCCGGCGGCTCGTCCACGTCGTTCACGTTGATGGCAATCTGCCGCTGCCCGGTCCGCTTTCGGGCGCCCATGCCGCTGGTGACGGTGACGACGATCTCATTCCGGTTGCTGGTGCCTGCCGGACGTTCGAAGTCGGGTACATCCACGAAGGTCAGCTCGCCCCGTCCGCCCCGGGTGGCGATCTCGAACAGGGCCCGGTCGCGGCCCCCGGTGATCTCGTACCCGGTGATGTAGTCCCTGTCATCCGGATCCGTTCCCACTATGGAAATGTGCCCGCTGAAGTTCTCATCCACGGTCCAGGAATTGTGGAAGATGGACGGCGGGCTGTTGGTGCTGACCGCGGTCTCCGTGACAGTCACCTCCACGTCATCGGCGGTGACTCCCTGGTAGCCGCCGCCGCTCACCGTGTGGGTCAGGGTGACCTCGTCGTCATCGGTGTCGGTGTCGGCGCTGGTACTCACCGTCACGGTCTGCGGCGTATCCCAGTTGTCGGTCGTGAAAGTCAGCGGCGATGGGTTCACCGTGACATCGGCGCCCGACGGCACGGTCACGGTCACCGTCACGTCAGCGGTGGGCTCCATGGTCAGCACCACCGTGTAGGTGTCGCTGTCGTCCTCCGGCAGGGTCAGTTCCGTGGGGTAGATCTCCACGCCTTTCTCGGCGGCGATGACTACCAGCGGCAGGTCGGCGGACCTCACCAACTCGTAGCCGTTGTCGCCCGACGGGAGGGCCGGCAGCGTCCCGAGATCGACAGTGACCGCCGCCCTGGTCCCGGCGGTACGGGAGACCGAGAGAGGCTCGCTCTCGACACTGCCCTGGGGGATGGTGATGCTCGATTCGCCGCCGTCGATCTCGCCGTTGGAGAGCCGCAACGGCAGGACCACGTCAAATGGCGCGCCGGTGTGCGCTTTGGCCCGGAACTGGTCCGTCTCTGCCGATTCCAGTGAAACCGTAATCGGCAGCGGGTCGACCGGGTTCCACTGAAGCTGGAGCCTGGTCAGCTCGGTCAGGCCGGAAAAAACGCTGTCTCCCAGTGTCGATAGGTCCATTTGACGCAGGTCCAGCGATCTCAGCTCCGTCAGTCCGACAAAAAGGCTGTCCAATGTCGATATGTCGTTGGTTCTCAGGCTCAGCGTTCTGAGTTTCGTCTGTTCGGAAAAGACGGTTGCCGACAGTGTGGTGAGGTGGTTGTTGTTGTAGCTCAGGTCGAGGAACTCGAGCTCAGTCAGCCCTGAGAAGAGGTCGGCGTGCACGGAGGTGAGATCGATGCTGGAAATGTCGAGATGGATCAGCGCCGTCAGCCCGGAGAACTGGCCGGGGTCGAGACTGGGGAGATCGTTGCGTTTCACGTTGAGGTGTTCGAGTGACGACAACCCGGAGAATACGGTCGCCGGAAGGCTGGAGAGTCGGGCATACTCCATGTCGAGGTGTTTGAGCGACGACAGGCCCGAGAAGACGTCCGCCGGCAGGCTGGTGATTCGGGTGTTGCTCAGGTCGAGGTATTCGAGCGTCGACAGCCCGGAGAACTCGTTGGCGTCGAGGTCGCCCAGGAGGTTGTATTGAAGGATGAGGGTGTCCAGCGCCGTCAGCGCGGAGAAGCCGTTCGCCGGCAGGTTGTTGATGCGGGCACTCAGCAGATTGAGATGGGTCAGGGACGCCAGCCCGGAGAACAGGCCGGGGTCGAAGTCGCCAAGATGGCTGAAGGAGAGATCGAGAGATACCAGCGCGGTCAGTCCGGAGAACGTGTTCGCTCCGAGGTTGGAGAGGTTGTTCTGCCTGAGGCTGAGGTCTTCCAGCGCCGACAGGCCGGAGAAGATACCCGCCGGCAGGCTGCTGATACTGTTGTCTGACAGGTAGAGTTCTTCCAGGGACGTCAGCCCGGCGAAGTCGCCGGCTTTCAGCGTGGAGATGCTTTCGTCAATCAGGGAGAGGCGGGTGATCGCGGCAAGATGGTCCGCGGTTACGTCGCCGCAGGCGCTGACCCCTGCTTCATCCATGATCTCGTCGCGCACCTGCGCGGTGCGGTTGCAGACGTTTCTGAGGTTGTCCACCGCCAGGTTGCTGAGGGCGCCGGCGGGGTTCCGGGCCCGGTCGCGGATCGGGTTGGTCCCCGGCGTGTAGGCAAGCGCCACCGTCTCCCCCGTGTTTACGGCCGAGGCCAGGGTGAGCGTCACCTTGGTGTTGCTGACGGCCACCGCGGTAACGCTTCGCGTCTCGCTGTCCACGGTCACTTCGAAATCGCTGTTGGCCGGCTTTGGATTGCTGACGAGCGTTTCGCCGTACGTCAGGGTCAGCTTGGTTCCATCCACTTCCGCTTTGGTGGGGGTTGGGGCGACGCCGTCGACCTTGTGGCGGGACTGGTTGGCGACGGCCGAGTGGGCCAGGTCGGCGTTGACGGTGACGCTGTTCTTGAGCAGGAAGATGCGGCCGCTGTTGAGCTTGAGCCCGTTTTCGTTGATGGCCGCGCCGTTGTCGTCCTCGTCGTCGGCCTGCACCTCGTACTGGAACAGCAGCTGCGTCGTGGTCGAGCCGCTCTCGTAGCCGGCCTGGCGCACGGTGGAGCCGAGGGTCAGGTCGACCTGGGGGGTGCCGGTGACGGTCACCGCCTCGCTGAAGGTCACGGTCACGCCGATGACGTCGTCCTTCTTGTAGGTGTTGTTCTGCCCCGAAGGTGGTGTCGAGGTGAAGGCGACGCTGGAAACAGTCGGCGCGGTGAGGGTCCTGCCGCTGCCCGCGTTGGACCAGGCTCCTTCCCCCTCGTCGTTTTTGGCCTGCACCTGGACTTGGTAGGTCTGACCCGAGCGCAGGCCGGTGATCGTGCGGGTCAGGGTCGGACCGGTGTCCGGCCAATCGGTGAATGGGCCGCTTGTGCCTTCGCGGTACTGCACGTGGTAGTTGGTGATGACGGGACCGGTGTTGGCCGGCTCGGTCCAGGTCACGGTCAGGCTGCTCTCGGTCTCGTCGCTGACCGCAGGCGGGTCGGGCTTGCCGGGCGGCTCGACCTCGTCTTCGATGGCGACGGTGATAGTCTGCGTTCCCGTCATCACCCGGGTGTCCGTGCCGCCGGTGGCCGTGACCTCCACGAGGTATTCGTTGTCGCCTCCAGAGTCCGCCGGCCGCTCGAAGTCGGGGTCGTCCTTGAAGCGCAACTGGTTGGTGCCGGCGATCTCGAACTCGTCCTCGTCGGCCCCGCCGGTGATCTCGTAGCCGGTGATGCCGTCGTCCCTGTCGACGTCGGTGGCGATCACGCGGCCGACGATCTGCTCGTTTTCATCGACCTTGAAGGCATCGTCGCTGGTGAAAACGGGCGGTTCGTTCTCGTCGGTGACGGTGACGGTGATGGCCTGCTCCGATGTCAGGGCGCGCCCTCCGGTGCCGCCGGTGGCGGTGACGGCCACGTTGTACTGGTTGTTCCTTCCCGCGTCCGAGGGGTTCTCGAAGTCGGGAGCGTCCTTGAAGGTCAGCGTGCCTGCGCTGTTGACCTCGAACAGGTTCTGGTCGGCGCCGCCGGTGACGGTGTAGGTCGCGATGTTGTCTCCGCTGTCGAGGTCCTGAGCGGTCACCCGACCGGCAAAGGTCTGGTTCTCGGCGGCTTGGAAAGCCGCGTCGCTGGTGAACGAAGGGGGCTCGTTGAGGTCGTTCAGCTCGACGAACACCGGGATGGTGCGCTCGCCGCCGTGGCCGTCGGTGGCTTTCACCGACACCGAATAGTTGGACGTCGTCTCGTAGTCCCAGGTTTTCCCCGAACGGGTGCGCAGCTGACCGCTGCTCGAGTGGACGGTGAAGGAGTCGGCATCCGCGCCCTGGAGGCTGTAGGCCAGGGTCGTGTTCTCCGGGTCGGTGGCACCGACCGGATCGCCGACGTCGACGACGCCGGTGGTGTTCTCGTCGAGGGCGCGGGTGGCGCTCGACCCGTCGGTGAAGACCGGGGGCTCATTGGCGCTGGTGTTTCCCGTGCCCGACGGCGACCAGTCGCTCGTGCCTTCGTCGTTGCTCGCTCGCACCTGCGCCTCATAGTTCGCGCCCGGGGTCAGCCCCGTGATGGTCGCGGTCAGGTCCGCGCCGTTGTGCGTCCAGGAGGTAAAGCCGCCGCTGTCTCCTTCGCGGTACTGCAGGTCGTAGTCGTCGACGTCGGGACCGGTGTTGGTCGGCTCGATCCAGGTTACGGTCAGGCTCGTCGATGAGGCGGCTGAGACGCCGGGTGCTGACGGGGTCTCCGGCGGTTCCTGTTGGTCTATCAGATTGATGGTCACCTCGATGGTGTTGCTGCCGCCCTGACCGTCTTCTACGCGTACGGTTACCTCGTAGCTGCTCTTCTCTTCGTAGTCGTAGGTGACGCCCGCTATCGTCTGAAGCTGGTTGACATCGAGAGTGAAGGAGGCCCGGTCCGTGCCTTCGAGGTGGTAGAGCAGTGTCCCACCGTCGCCGTCGGTGGCGGTTACCGGGTTGCCGATGTCCTGGGTGCCCGTCGTGTTCTCGGCCAAACGACGCGTAGTGCGCGATCCTTCGTTGAACGTCGGCGCCTGGTTGGCGACGGTCCGCCCGTTACCCGATGGCGACCACTGGCTCGTGCCCTCGTCACTGGTGGCCTGCACCTGAATCTCATACGAGGTGTCCGACTCCAGGTTCGCAATCGTCGTCGTCGTGCCCGTGCCATCGTGTGCCGCCGCAGTGAAGGCCCCGCTGCTGCCCTCACGGTATTGCACGTTGTAATCGGTGATGGGCGGCCCAGGGTTGGCTGGCTCTGTCCACCGCAGGGTCAGACTCGTCAGCGTCGAGGCCGTCACCGAGGGCCGGTCGGGTCTTTCCGGCCGTTCGTTGTCGTCGTCGTTTATGTCAATCGTCACCGCGATGGTGGCACGGCCCCCCTGCTCGTCCTGTGCCTCGACCGTCACCGAATAGCGATTCTGCGCCTCGTAGTCGTAATCGACGCCGGTCCGTGTGCGCAGCTGGCCGTTGCTTGAGTCGATGGTGAATTGATCCGTGTCACCACCTGTAAGACGGTAGGTCAGCGCGCCGCCCTCGGGATCGGCCGCTCTTATGGGGTTGCCGACGTCCTGTCCGCCGGGCGTGTTCTCGGCCAGGCTGCGCGTGGCGCTGCCCCCCTCGTCGAAAATCGGCCGCTGGTTGGTGCTGGTGGCGCCGCGACCCGAGGACGACCAGGCACCCGTGCCTTCGTCGTTGGTGGCCCGCACCTGCACCTCGTAGCGGGTGTTGACGTCGAGGCCCGTGATCGTGGCGGTGGTGCCGTCGCCGTCGTGCGTCCAGGGGAGGAAGCTGCCGCTGCCCGTCCGATATTGGACGTCGTAGCCGTCGACCTCGGGCCCGGTGTTGGCCGGCTCGGTCCAGGTCACGGTCAGGCTCTTCGAGTCGCCCGGCTCGACCCGGGGCCGGGCCGGGGTCTGCGGGGGTTCGTCGACGTCGGCCACGTGCACGGTCACGTCGATGGCGTCGGTGCCGCCGTAGGTATCGTCGGATTCCAGCCTCACCTCGTAGCGGTCCTTGACCTCGAAATCGTAGGCGACACCGGACCGGGTGCGCAGCTGGCCGCTGCTGGAGACGACGGTGAAGCGGGTCTCGTCGGGGCCTGCGAGCCGGTAGGTGAGGCGGTGTCCGTCCGGGTCGGTGGCGCGCACCGGGTGCTGAATGTTCCGGTTCGCCGGGGTGTTCTCGGCCACGGTGCGGGTTGGCGCCGGGGCCTCGTCGAAGGTGGGGGCGTTGTTCTGACCCGGCGGCGGCGGCGGCGGCTGGGGCGGGGGGGCCGGACCACCACCGTCATTACTATTTCCATTTCCATTATCATCACTGCCCGAGCCGGACGGGGGCCGGGGCGGCCGGGGGGGCGGTTTGGGCTCGACGGTTACGCCGAAGCTCAGGCTCGCCTCCAGGCCTTCGGGGTCGCGGGCGGTCACCGCAATGGTCGTCTGCCCGAGGCTCTTGGGGGCGATGTTCACCCCGGACCCCTCGACGGCCGCGGTGGCCACCGCCTCGTTGCTCGACATGGCGGTGTAGGTCAGCACGTCTCCTTCGTCCGGGTCGGTGAAGGCGGTCGACAGGTCGACCCGGGCAGGCCGGTCGATGCGGATCTTGCGGTCGCCCAGGGTCTGGGCCACGGGGGGGCGGTTGGCTGGGTACACGGTCACCGGCACCGGCAGGGTGGCAGCCCGGCCTCCCTCGTCCCGGGCCGTCACCGAGACCGTCACCCGGCCGGGGGTCACCGGGGCGATGGTGACCACCGAGTCGGCCAGGGTCGCCGCGGCGACCCCCTCGTCGCTGGAAGACACGGTCAGGGTCAGGACGCCCCCCTCCGGGTCGCGGAAGCGGCCGGCCAGGTTCAAAGTCGCCGAGTCCCCCTCCACCTTGAAGACCTGCGCCGGCAGCCCGGCCCCCAGGGCCAGGCCGTAGGGCTCCTTCAGGCCGGAGGTGACCAGGTCCTCGACCTGGCTCCCATCGAGGTTGGCGCGCTGGATCTTGTCGGTGCCGTAGTCGGTCCAGTACATCCTGCCCTCGTCCAGATCGAGGGCGATCGCCTGGGAGGTCCGCAGGCCCTCGGTAACCAAGTCTTCCACCTCGGAGCCGTCGAGATTCGCGCGCTGGATCTTGTCCGTGCCCCAGTCGGGCCAGTACATGCGGCCGCCTTCCAGGTCGAGGGCGAGGCCCCGGGGCTGGTTGAGGCCGATGACCAGGTCCTCGATTTGGGAGCCGTCGAGATTGGCACGCTGAATCCGGTCGCTGCCCCAGTCGGTCCAGTAGATCTTGCCTTCCCCCAGGTCGAGGGCGAGGCCGTAGGGCTCGTTCAGACCGGTGGCGACGAGGTCTTCGATTTCGGAGCCGTCGAGGTTGGACCGCTGGATCTTGTCGGTGCCCCAGTCGCTCCAGTAGATCTTGCCTCCGGCCTTATCGAGGGCGATGCCGAACGGCTCCTTCAACCCTTCGGTCACCAGGTCTTCGACCTTTGAGCCGTCGAGGTGGGCGCGCTGGATCTTGTCGCTGCCGCTGTCGGTCCAGTACATGCGGCCGCCGTCCCGGTCCAGGGCGATGTCGCGGGGCTGCCCGAGGCCGCTTACCAGGGTGCGGATGCCGCTGCCGTCGAGCTCGGCGCGCTGGATGCGGTCGGTGCGGGCGTCGGTCCAGTAGAGCCAGGGGATGGCGAGCGGGGGCTCGTTGGAGGCCTGCACGGTGACGGTGAAGGTCCGGGATGCCTGCAGGCCGCCCGGGTCGCCGGCGGTCACGGTTATGGCGGTCTGGCCTACGGACAGCAGACGCAGGGTGACCAGGGAATCGGCCGCCTCCGCCGTGGCAATTTCCTCCTGGCTGGACGAGGCCGTGTAGGTCAGGGCGTCTCCGTCCGGGTCGCTGCCGGCCAGCTCGAGGGTCAGCGAGTCCCCGGTCGCGGCCATCCGGTCCGCCAGCGGCTCCAGGGTGGGGGCCTGGTTGTCGGCGGACGGAATCCGGGCCAGGGCCAGGCCCCGAGGGCTCAGCAGGCCCTCGGTCACCAGGTCTTCGATTTCCGAGCCGTCCAGGTTGGACCGCTGGATGCGGTCGGTGCTGCTGTCGGCCCAGTAGAGCTTGCCCGCAGAAACGTCGAGGGCCAGGCCCCGGGGCGTGCCCAGGCCGGTGGTGACGAGATCCTCGATTTCCGTGCCGTCGAGGTTGGCCCGTTGAATGCGGTCGGTGCCGCTGTCGGCCCAGTAGAGCTTGCCGCCGGCCGTATCCAGGGCCAGCCCCCGGGGGATCTGCAGGCCGGCAGTGACCAGGTCCTCGATTTCCGTGCCGTCGAGATTCGCGCGCTGGATCTTGTCGGCGCCGCTGTCCGTCCAGTAGAGCTTGCCTCCGGCCTGATCGAGGGCCAGGCCCAACGGCGTCTGCAGGCCGGTGACCAAGTCCTCTACTTCGGAACCGTCGAGGTTGGATCGCTGAATGCGGTTGGTGCCGTTGTCGGTCCAGTAGAGCTTGCCGGCCGCCGCGTCCAGGGCCAGGGCCAACGGGATCTGCAGGCCGGCGGTGACCAGGTCCTCCACCTCGGTGCCGTCGAGGTTGGACCGCTGGATGCGGTCGCTGCCGTAGTCGGTCCAGTAGAGCTTGCCGGCGGCCTCGTCCACGGCCAGGCCGCGCGGATTGACCAGGCCGCTGTCGATCACGTCCTCGACAGCGGAGCCGTCGAGGTTTGCGCGCTGGATCCGGTCCGCCTCCGCGTCGGTCCAGTAGAGCCGGTTGACGGCCCCGAGACCTCCGGCTCCGACGAGCACTGAGAAGGTCTGCACGGCTTCCAGGCCCTCCGGGTCGCGGACGGTCGCGGTGATCGTGGCCCCGCCCGCGGACAGCGCGTAGACCGTCACCAGGGAATCGGCTATCTCCACAGAGACGACCGCCTCGTTGCCTGATGAAGCCGTGTAGGTCAGAGTGTCGCCGTCCGGGTCGCTGCCGGCTGCCACCAGGGTCAGGGTATCGCCAGCCGCCGCGGTCCGGTCCGCTATAGGCGCCAGGACCGGGGCCTGGTTGCCGGGGGCAACGGTCCGGACCAGGACCAGGCCCCGCGGACTCAGCAGGCCTTCGGTCACCAGGTCTTCGATTTCCGTTCCGTCGAGGTTGGCCCGCTGAATCTTCCCCGTGCCGCTGTCCGTCCAGTAGAGCTTGCCCGCCTCCGGATCGAGGGCCAGGCCCCGGGGCGTGTGCAGTCCCTCCCTCACCAGCTCTTCCACCTGTGACCCGTCGAGATTGGCCCGTTGGATCTGGTCGCTGCCGTTGTCCGTCCAGTAGAGCTTGCCGCCGGCCGCGTCCACGGCCAGGCCCCGGGGAAGCTCCAGGCCGGTGGCGACCAGGTCTTCGATCTCGCTGCCGTCCAGGTTGGCCCGCTGAATCTTGTCCGTGCCGCTGTCGGTCCAGTAGAGCTTGCCCGCGGCTGCGTCCAGGGCCAGGCTCAACGGCGTCTGCAGGCCGGTGACCAGGTCCTCGACCTCGGAGCCGTCGAGGTTGGACCGCTGAATCTTGTCGCTGCCGTTGTCCGTCCAGTAGAGCTTGCCCGCGACCGTGTCCAGGGCCAGCCCCAAGGGGATGCGCAGACCGGTGGTCACCAGGTCCTCCACTTCGGAGCCGTCGAGGTTGGACCGCTGGATGCGGTCGCTGCCGTAGTCGGTCCAGTAGAGCTTGCCGGCCGCCTGATCCACGGCCAGGCCGCGCGGGTTGACCAGGCCGCTGTCGACCACATCCTCCACTCCGGAGCCGTCGAGGAAGGACCGCTGAATGCGGTCGCCGTCCGCGTCCGTCCAGTAGAGCCGCGCCTCGGCCCCTACCGGGGCGCCGATCCCTTCCGGCAGCGACGCGTCGGACGGGTCGGCGTGGTAGGCCTCGATGAGCCGGGCGTCGGCCAGATCGACCTGCCCGTCCCGGTTGACGTCCCCCAGGGTGAGGTCGCCGTTGGCAAGGGACAGGGTCGGATCCTCGCTGTAGGAGGCGACCAGCAGGGCGTCGGCGAGGTCGACCCGGCCGTCCCGGTTGACGTCCCCCAGCAGGCCGCCTGCGGCCACCTTGCCGCGAGGAAGGGATGACAGCGGCTGAACCTGGATCTCGACAGGCCCGCCTCCCATTCGGAAGGCCGGGTCGACGTAAGGGACCAGCCCCGGACCCGAGACTGTCAGCCCGTAGACCGGTCCCTTACCGCGAGGCGGGGCTGCCGCCCTGGCGGAACCCCCTCCACCCCCCAAGCCCACCGCCCCGTCCAGCAGCACCATCGACCGCGTCAGGCGCTCCCCGCCCCCCAGCAGCCGATACAGGTACACCCCCGAGCCCACCCCCCGGCCCGAGGCGTCGGTCGCATTCCAGGCCGCCGTGTGAAAACCGGCCGGCCGCTCTCCGTCCACCAGGGTCGCCACCCGCTGACCCAGGATGTTGAACACCTCCAGCCGCACCCGCGTTGCCGCCGGCAGCTGATACGGGATGATGGTCGAGGGATTGAACGGGTTGGGGTAGTTCTGGCCCAGGTGCAGGCGCGCCGGCAGAGGGGCGGCCTTGCGCAGGGCGTTCAGGGGAAAGGCAAAATAGCCGCTCTCATCGGCGGTGGCCCGCAGCGAGCGCTCCAGGTCGGCGAACAGCCGCACCCGGGCCCCGGCCGCCGGAGCGCCCGAAGACAGAAGCACCCGACCCTCCAGCAGCGGCTCGGCCCCGGCGGCCGGGGCCAGGGCCAGGAGACAGCCGATCACCCACCGCATGCGGCAGGTTCCGTTTTCCGCTGGGTTTCTGTCCGGATCAGTTTCTTTGCATGGTCTTTTCTCAACTGACCGGCCGCGAGAGCCTGCGAGACATCGAAACCGGCCTGCGAGCGCTACACCCCAAACTGTACCGTGTCGGCATTCGCCCGCTTTCGTCAGCGCAAAACCGCGATTCCCCGCTGTATCCGCATCACAGGGGGAAAACCGCACGATGTCATTCTCCTCGACCATTTGGTGTCGGAACCGGACGCCTTCCATATCATGGACCGGGACACTGCTTGTTTCACTGCAAATAAAGTTAAGTGTCTGAAGTTCATGCGTCGCCCTGATTTTTTAAAAAAAGAAAGGGAAATTATTTTATGCCTAAAGCAAAATTAATCGCTACTAGAGGACCCGCTGCCGGGGAGTTGGACGGGCCGCGGATTTCCCTGCCGGCAGGTGCTGCAAAGGGTCCAAAAGCGGACTGTCGGAGCCTTGGAATTGACAAATTAAATTTATGTTAAGGAATCGCAACGGAACCTGTTGGAAACGCGCACCCTGGGGGCCCCGGCCAAGCGGCGGCGCCTGCTGGCGAGCTGGGCCGAGACCTTTCGCAGGCGCGCCTTGCCGTTGATCGACGAAGAACAGTTCGCGCCTTTGTATTGCGAGGACAACGGACGTCCCAACCGGCCGGTGCAACCGGTCTGGGGACGTTCTTCTGCTCAAGGAGATGTTCGCGCTGACCGGTGTCGAGGGCCTGGAGCACGGCGGCCGAGGGCTTGGCCTCCTGGGCGCTGCTTCAGCGCCTGCTGTCCGGGCAATGCGACGTGATCAGCGGGCAGGCAGCGCCCCTCGGCGAGGAGGAGATCCACTTCGATCTCGACAGCTGGGGAGGCTGGATCTGGCCCTACCGCGTGCACCTTGCCGAGCCCGGACCGGCTCGGGTGAGGGTGACCGTGCGCAATCCCCTGCCGCAGAGGGCAGAGCTGGAGGTCGACCTCGTCGGCCCTAAAGGATGGCGGGGAGAGTCGGCGAGCCTGCAGGCAGGTCCCCGCTGCGAGGTCAGCTGCGAGCTGTCGATCGAACCGGACCGGCCCTGCCGGCGGCAGCCGTTCGCCGTCGACCTGGTCGCCGGGGGACGGCCCTTCGGGCAGGTGGCCGAAGCGTTGATGACGGTGGGAGGGGAAGAGTTCTGAGGGGCATGGCCGAACACAGCAACAGCTCCACTGAAACCCCCCTTATGGCCACCGGACGAGTTGTCCGTCCTGCTCGAACGTCGGCCGGTTGACGGGCAGACTCGCCAAGTTCCTCGCAGAGCTCAAATCGCTGTGAGCGCAGCACCTTCCGGGGCACCGACAGCCAGGACGATGGCCACGAGTGGGCTGAGGGTCAGGCGGCTCACTCGCTCTCGGTGGTGCTCTTTACTTAAAGGACGATGGTCGCAGGCTTGTCAGGGATGGCGCCGGGATGCGTTCGGACGGCACCCCGTTCGTCAGCCTTCACCGGGAAGGACGGGGGACTTATCGTGGGCGGGGGTCAACGCGAAAGCCGTGGGATCGGTGAACGACGCGGCCCGGGCACTCCTGCTTCCGGCTCCCGCCCGCCGTGCCCTTCGCAGCGCCGCTCTCTCTCACCGCCGGAATCACTCATCGACCTGGGCGCCGAAGACCCAGGGGCGGGCCTGCTTGATCGCCAGGATGTTGTCGCTGGTGATCTTGAACTCGATCTCCATGGCGAACGGTTCATCGTCTGCGGGGTCGTACAGATCGGCGAACTCCTTATGGATCACCTCGAGATGTTCTCTCAACTGGCGCATTTGGTCACGGCTCATGAGGAGTTGCCCCGGCGGCACCTGGTTGGAGGTCCCAAGGACGGTGTAAGGGAGAGAAACAGAAGGCGGGTTCAACAGGACTTCCTCCGGCACCGAGTGCGCCTCGGGATTGGTGACCAGATCCTCGCCGACCTGCGTGTTGACGTAGTAGCGTCGGGCTCTGCCGTAGATGGGGTCGAAGCTGACGGCCACGCCGTTGGCCAGCTCGTCCCTGTAGCTGGGATGCACCAGGATGCCCATCGCCGCCGCCAGGTGATCGATGCGATGGAAGTCGCGTTCGACGAAGGCGCGGAAGTTCCACAGACCGGCGTACACCTCCTTGAGGGACTTGGCGAGATCCTTCTCGTCCTCGCTCGGCTTCTGGCTCTTGGAGTCGTACAGCCCCGCGCCGTTGAACCCGGGCAGGTCCTCGTTGTTGGTGCTGGACCGGTAGCGGCGGTTGATCCCCTCGGAGAAAGACTCATTCATTGCCTCGATTGCCGAGACGATCCAATCCGGCGTCTCCGCGTCTTCGATGTCCTTGCGCGGCTTCTTGAGTGAGTCCGCCTGGGCTTCGAAGTCCGTCTGGAAAGCTTCGTCGGCCAGCATGGTTTCAATGCGGGTGTAGAACCCGTTGTGCTTCATGAACTCGTCGTAGAAGTAGAACGGGATCGCGAAGCCGTCGGGCACCGTCCCCTCCGGAAACCCCAGCGTCCCCAGCACCGCCACGTTGGCCGCCTTGACGCCGAACGCGTCCCAGTCATCGAAGCCGATGTCACCGAGGGCGGCGATCGTCGTGACGCCGAGGTCGCGTTGCGGGACCTGGTCATGGGCGGGCCGCGAAGACTCGTAGTGGGCATCGACCTCCGCGCGGGTGGCGGCGCGCAGGTCCCAGCCGTCCTCGGTCACTCTGTAACGGACGTAGCTGCCGAGGAGATCGTCGATGTAGGGCTTGTCGAGGGCGTTGCGGATGAAGGCGTTGGGAATGCCATCCTGCACGGCGCGCAGGTTGACATGCGAGAGCGCCGTCTGGGGCACGGTGGAGATGATGCCGGCCACGCGGGGCAGCTCGTTGGGCAGCGCCTCGTAGATCACGATGTCGCGCGGGTGGGGACGTTCGTCCGGGTCCATGACCCGCAGCAGGCCGTACCCCTCCCCCGGGTTCAACGCCAGAAAATTGGTTTCGCCGAAGAACTCCTCGGCGAACACGAGTGGGATTCGGGACTCCCTGTACAACGGCAAGTCGGGTTGAGAATGCAGAAGAGCGTCGTTCGATATGTAGAACGCCAGGTCGTCTTCGAGCAGCGGCATGCTGGCGGCAAGCAGCGTATGGGCGCGCGCCACGACGCTGAAGGAGTACGGATGCTGGCGATGTCGCCACCAATAGCAGTAGACTCCCGGACTGCCATCGGGGGCAACGAGATCCCAGCGACGCATGAGACTGCCTTCGATCATCCCCTCCTGTCCCAGCTCGATGCCGATGACCTCCAGGAACTCTTTATGATTCAAAGTGGTTTTGGTGTTCATGAAGTAGAGACGCGGGCTGTCGGTGTGCATGCCGAGCAGAACGAACTTGAGGAAGAAATCGTTAAAGGAGAGCGTCTCGAATGTTTCCCGATCGGGAACGGTCACGGCCCCGTCACTGAATTCGATGGCCGCGGCGGGGTTCACCGGGTTCATGCCCACCGGGTCTGCCAGTTCGGTGAGGTCGTCGGTGCAGTCGCCGTCGACGTCGGCCGGGTCGGCGATGAGGTACTCCTCTACCCGGTAGCGCTCTGCGGGCAGGGCCACCACGTTCTCGGCCAGCGTGGTCGTGCCGGCTTCGCCGCGCTTGACCAGAACCGGCACCTCTACCGTCGCGCCATCCACGTCGTGCCGCACGTAGAGCACGAAGTACTTGTCGGTCTTGGACTCGACCACGATGGGCACCGCCGTCACTTCCACTTCCACCGGCGTCGGGGCATCGCCGCCTTCTGAACAGCTCCCCCCGAAGCCCGAGGCGGACCATTCGCTCTCCCCTTCGTCGTTGTGCGCCCGCACCTGCACCTCGTAACGGGTGTTGACCTCCAGGTCCGGGATCGTGGTAGTGGTACCGGGGCCGTCGTGCGGCCAGGGGAGGAAGCTGCCGCTCTTGCGGTACTGCACGTCGTAGTCGTGGACATCGGGGCCGGTGTTGGCCGGCTCGGTCCAGCTCACGGTCAGGCTGGTGGAGGAGGCCGGCTCAACCCACGGGGCAGACGGCCTCCCGGGCGGTTCGTTCACGTCGGCCACGTGGATGGTCACGTCAATGGCGGCAATGCCGCCATGTCCGTCCTCGGCTTTCACCGACACAGAATAGCGGGGCTTTGTCTCGTAGTCGTAGGTGGCGCCCGAGCGGGTGCGCAACTGGCCGCTGGTGGAGGCGAGGGTGAAACTCCCCGCATCCGTCCCCTCCAGGCTGTAGGTCAGCCTGTCGTCATCGCTATCCGTCGCGGTCACCGGGTTGCCGATGTCTTCACCCGCCTCGGTGTTTTCGGCGACGCTGCGGGTGGCGCTCGGCCTCTCGTCGAAGGTGGGGGCGTTGTTCTGACCCGGCGGAGGTGGGGTAGGCGGAGGCGTCGGCGGTGGAGGTGGAGGCGTCGGGGGCGGGGGGGTTACCGGACCACCACCGTCATCACCATTACCATCACCATCGTCACTGCCCGAGCCGGGCGGGGTCCGGGGCGGCCTGGGGGGCGGCTTGGGCTCGACGGTGACCCTGAAGCTCAGTGACGCCTCCAGTTCCTTCGGGTCGCGGGCGGTCACTGAGATCCCGGTCTGCCCGATGCTCTTGGGGGTGATGCGCAGGCCGGTCCCCTCGATGGCTGCGGTGGCCACCGCCTCGTTGCTCGACGCGGCCGTGTAGGTCAGCACGTCTGTTTCGTCCGGGTCGGTGAAGGCGCTGGTCAGCTCGACCCGGTCCGGGCTGCCGATGCGGATCTTGCGGTCGGCCAGGGCTTTGGCCACCGGGGGGCGGTTGGCCGGGTACACGGTCACGGCCACCGGCAGGGTGGCAGCCCGGCCCCCCTCGTCGCGGGCGGTCACCGCGACCGTCACCCGGCCGGGGGTCACCGGCGCGATGGTCAGCACCGAGTCGGCCAGACTCGCGGCGGCGACCGCCTCGTCGCTGGAGGCGGCGGCGAGGGTCAGGGCGCCCCCCTCCGGGTCGCGGAAGCGGCCGGCCAGGTTCAGGGTCGCCGAGGCGCCCTTTACTTTCAGGATCTGCGCCGGCAGGCCGGCGCCCAGGGTCAAGCCGTACGGCTCCTTCAGACCGGAGGTGATCAGATCCTCGACCTGGCTGCCGTCGAGGTTGGCCCGCTGGATCTTGTCGGTGCCGTAGTCGGTCCAGTACATCTTGCCGCTGCCCAGATCGAGGGCGATCGCCTGGGAGGTCCGCAGGCCCTCGGTAACCAAGTCTTCCACCTCGGAGCCGTCGAGATTCGCGCGCTGGATCTTGTCCGTGCCCCAGTCGGGCCAGTACATGCGGCCGTCTTCCAGATCGAGGGCGATCCCCCGGGGCTGGTTGAGCCCGGTGACCAGGTCCTCGACTTGTGAGCCGTCGAGATTGGCGCGCTGAATCCGGTCGCTGCCCCAGTCGGTCCAGTAGATCTTGCCCTCCCCCAGGTCGAGGGCGAGGCCGTAGGGCTCGTTCAGACCGGTGGCGACGAGGTCTTCGATTTCGGAGCCGTCGAGGTTGGATCGCTGGATCTTGTCGGTGCCCCAGTCGCTCCAGTAGATCTTGCCGCCGCCCAGATCGAGGGCGATACCGAACGGCTCCTTCAGGCCCTCGGTCACCAGGTCTTCCACCTCGGTTCCGTCGAGGTTGGAGCGCTGGATCTTGTCGGTGCCGTAGTCGGTCCAGTACAGCTTGGAGGCCGCCAGGTCCACCGCCAGGCCGCGCGGATAGACCAGGCCGCTGTCGACGACGTCCTCGACCCCGGAGCCATCGAGGCGGGACCGCTGGATCTTGTCGCTGCCCGCGTCCGTCCAGTAGAGCCGCGGTCCTTCGTCATCTGCCCCCACCGGGGCGCCGATCCCTTCCGGTAGCGACAGGTCGGACGGGTCCGCATGGTACGCCACGATGAGGCGGGCGTCGGCCAGATCGACCTGACCGTCCCGGTTGACGTCCCCCAGGGTGATATCCCCGTTGGGAATGGAAAGGGAGGGGTCCTCGCTGTACGAGGCGACCAGCAGGGCGTCGGAGAGGTCGACTTGGCCGTTGCCGTCGACGTCTCCCAGCAGGCCGTCTGCGGCCATCTTTCCGCGAGGCAAGCTGGCCAGCGTTTCCACCCGGATTTCGACCGGACCGTCCCCCACCCGGAAGGCCGGGTCGACATAGGGGATGAGTCCCGGGCCAGTGACCGTCAACCCGTAGACCTGCCCTTGGCCGCCGGGGGGGACCCACGACCCTGATGCTATCGCTCCCGCAGTCCTACCTGATGGATCCGCTGCACCGTCGGTGCCCTGCGGACCGGCTGAGATCCCGCCACCGGAGGGAGCTATTCCCGCCGGGCTCACCGGTCCGTCCAGCAGAACCATCGACCGCGTCAAGCGCTCCCTGTCGGCCAGCAGCCGGTACAGGTACACCCCCGTTGCCACACCCCGCCCTGAAGCATCTGTGGCGTTCCATGTCGCGGTGTGAAAACCGGCCGCCTGTTTCCCGTCGACCAGGGTGGCAACCCGCTGCCCCAGAATGTTGAACACCTCCAGCCGCACCCGAGTCGGGGCGGGCAGCTGATACGGGATGATCGTCGAGGGATTGAACGGGTTGGGGTAGTTCTGCCCCAGCTGCATGTGCGCCGGCCGGGGGGCGGCCTGGCGCAGCGCGTTCAGGGGCAGCGCGAAATAGCCGCTCTCATCGGTGGCGGCGCCCAGCGAGCTGCCCAGGTCGGCGAACAGCCGCACCCGCCCTTCGAGCAGCGGTTCCGCACCGGCGCCGGATACCAGTGCCACGAGACCGCCGATCACCAGCCGCGTAGGATGGGCGATTTTTTGCGTAAGCTGCCCAAGCTGAGAAATGATCCTTCGATGTTTATCCATGGTGATTCCCTCGTGAGTTGGCCCTGATGGAAACGTGTTCAACTTACAACAAAACCGAAGACTTTCACAGCCAGACTGCTGTCTAACCCGGCCATTTTGGTTCTACGTGTTGGGCAGAGCCGGTTCGGGGCGGAAAGGCTCCGTCCATACCCATTCACAACACCGATCGGAACAGTCAGTACATAGCCCTGGCCTTCGGGATGCGCTGCCCGCCAAGCCGGGGTGCGCCCGTCCATGGGATCGGTCGGTCCCGAGGATGTTTTTCAAAAATTGTGGTGTCCTTTAGGTCCCTGGGGAGGGACTTGCTTCGGCTTCCCGGAAGCCGGGAAGGCCGGGCCTGGACACCGTTGCCGCACAGAGTGCGCGGGACAGTCTGACCTATTCACCGTGGCCCCAGGGTGCGAACCCTGGCCGCCGCCGAAGGCGCACCCGATCCGGCAGGGCCGGTCCGATGTTCTCAGCGACCCGCCACTGGAAGCGCTTGTCCGGCTCCAGCTCGGGCTCGTCCGGGTCGTACCTGCACAGCCCGCCTGTCAGCACGAGCCGCTGGTTCACCCCCGGGGGCAGCTTGCCGCGGTGGATGGGGTTACCGTCCCAGAACAGGGTCTGCCCCCGCTTGAGGACAACGTTCTCCATGTCGGGGAGGTCCCTGTTCCTGTCGGAGACGAGGGCGTCCTGCTCCTCGTCGGTGCGGTAGCGGCTCTGGCTCCAGGGAATCAGCCAGAGGCAGGGGTCGTCGATCAGGGCCGGCTGCCAGCGGAAGTTCGTCCACCTCTCCGGACCGCACCTTCTTCCAGACGTTCCAGGAGGCGGTCTCCAGGCGTTCCAGCAGATCGGGGCCGAAGACGTCGTCGACGATGAAAATACCCGCGGCCCCGCCGCAGTTCGAGAGGGAGTGGAATGGGATCCGTAGGCTCCCCTTGCCGCCGATGGCACCGGAGTGTGTGCTCCAGGACACAGAACCGTGTGCTGGACCACCCAGGGAGCATCCCCGGGGGGCAGGCCCATGCACCAAGGCGGTAATTTTTTTCCTGCAAACTTGGTATGGATCAGGCACGGCCGTAGGAATAGTAACGCGTCGGGCCAGTGGCGAAGCGAATGCGGACCATTTTGCCAGAGGGAGTGGACCGAGGGTCGTTACAGGGATTTGTGTGAGAAGGGGCACAGCGTCACCCTGGCTAGAGGCGTCCGTTGGGCCATCGAGGTTGCTGGCCCAGATTTTGCGTCTGATCAAGAATAAATCCAGCGTACACCCAATGGGAAGAAACCCCGGGGAGTGCGGAGTCACACTACAGGAGTGGGGCCGGAGTGGATGGGGTGGTCAAAATACGGATCGGTTGGTTGGTACCCTGACTTGACAGAAATGAAAAATCACAGGTCTGAAAGGAGAAGACTAACCGGTAAAAAACCCGGGCCTATTTGGTCGGGATCATTTGCCGGTTTCGATTTGGTATATCTGCCTGATGATGGACAGAGGCTACTCAAGCCGTCAGCAAGTATCCTGGTAGGGGAAATGGGAGACCAGGCCGGGCTGGGAGGGAGTCGGGCAATTCATCATTATAACCAAGGGGAAAAGGCGTTCAAGGAACGGAAATTTCTCGATGCGGCCGGGCACTATATTGCTTCTCAAAAAAGCATGGAGAGTATGTGCGCCGTTTCAGCGCATGCAGCGGCGTTAATGATGGTTTCGGATCTGAGAGAAGCCGCCAATGGATTCGAAACAGCCAGGGCCCTGTCGGAAAAGCAAAAGGAGATTCCGTTCGAAATTGCGTCTGGGATCAACCTGGGCCAGGTTTACTCAGATCTGGGCGAGACAGACAACTCGGAAGAGGTATTTGACCGGGCTATCAAAACGGCGAAAGAAAATGGTGTTGGGTCTTTGCTTGCAATGGCCATCCATCAAAAAGGACTTCTCCAACTCAGGATCGGAGAATACGAAAAGGCGATGTCCTGCTGCGAGAAGGCCCTTACGGTGTTCGATACGATCCAGGCAGGAAGGGGGCTCGTAGGCGTGCGTTGTACCATGGGTATAGTTTATCTGTCCCGGGGACAAATTCAGGAGGCGGAAAAGATATTCCGTGAAAACATGGGATTGGTCGCAAATCGGCAGATGTCCCAGGATCATGTCCGCATTCTGACGAATTATGCAACATTACATTTAATGAATAATCGGTTGAACGAGACAGCGGAGCTGTTGGCCAAGGTTTTGGAAACGGATACCAAGTTGGGGGATGACCATCACAAGGCGAAAATTTTAGTTTTATCAGGTGAGATATCAGGTGCAGACGATCCAACATCTGGCCTGTTGTGGATTGAAAAGGGATTGGCCTTAATTAGGGAACTGGGATACAAGAAAGGAGAAGTGGATATTCTCGTCCGTTTAAGCATGCAACAAGTTGCCATGGGGGATTACCAGGCAGGGAAAATTTCGTTGGAGAAGGCCCGTGCGGTGGCGACTGCGATCGGGTATGCCAATGGTAAATTTCGGAGTGGAAATTCCCTGGCCGAAGTTTATTCGATGGAAGGGGATGGGGAGCGCGCCATGGATATCACGAAAAATATCGTTGAAGCGGCTCGAAAAACCCGGAATATTTTCGAGGAGATAAGGGCGTACGAGAGGATTGGTATCATCCTGGTCGGGCAAAACGAGGTGTTCCAGGGATTGTCCTATTTTGAAAGGGCCGTGGAAATGGCAAACAATGTCGGTTGCCACGTGCTGGAAAGTGAAATGTCGACGAGAATAGGAATGATTTTTGAACAAAAAGGCTTGGTTGAGTTGGCTGATAAATTTAAAGCACGAAGGGTGGTCCTGATGAGCTGAATGAATTAAGATGAAACTAGTTGAGAGGGGCGTCAGATTGGGGGCGCAGGGTGATCGAGGACAAGATGAAAATTCGCGGAACGAACCCGAATTTCAGGCCCTTGTTGAGGGAGGCCACTCCTTTACCAAATTCATAACCTTGAAAGGGCTAGACCTATGAAACCTTTGAAGAAACCTTCATATAGGGACTACGATGCATCGGGCAAAGTCGATGCCTATCACGATGAGTTGACAGGTTTGAAGTTCTTTGTTTGCGGTTTAGCAACCGCTGCCGCATTAGCTTCTTCCCTGTTTACTGGGCCGCTCGGCGGGGCACTGGCGATTTCGGCAGCATTGCACTGTGGCTTTATCACCGCTGTCAGCTACGGCTGGTTTGGTTGATGAAAACGAACGAGGCTTGAATTTCAGCCTCGAGATTTAATCTGAAGGAGATGGCCTCCCTCACTTTTATTAGTAGCGAATATGAAGGAAACATGTAACTGTCTGGGAGAATGGAAGAGAGTCCAGGGTAAGCATGGGGTGTAACTCAAAAATGAGAAAAAGAGTCTGAGTTTGGTCCGTACCCCCTCGCATCGGAAATTCAGATAAAAATGCTAAAAGTTTGGTGGTACATGACATGGCTCCATTTAAAGGGCGAGCGAACTGAATCAAAATCGGGCCCTGGAAGTTATGCCGTTAAAATATCGGGGGAGATAGCGATCCTGGTCC
The DNA here is from genome assembly GCA_965223905.1 of Candidatus Latescibacterota bacterium. GTDB lineage: Bacteria > Latescibacterota > UBA2968 > UBA8231 > UBA8231 > CBDCXV01. Next base: position 169,589 of record CBDCXV010000002.1, on the reverse strand, counting down.
TCTCGCTCTGGGCCTCCGCAGGCATACACCACGCGTTGCTTCATGCTATGGGTGACGGGGGCTTGATGGTTCGGGAATTGCTTCACGCATTGTTTGCCGGTTTGTCGATGGTATGGGTGGTTCTAGGGCTCAAGAGTATCATAAGTACTTCTGTTTGTAAGGATCTTCGCGAAACCGTCAAGTATCCATGGACCTACAAACAGGTTTACGCTGCCGGAGTGGTTAGAACCCTTTCTGACCGATGGCTGATTATATTTGCACCTGTTTTGGTCTCTTCGGCGATGGCATGTGGATTGTTGAAATCAATCACAACCGGAATTATCTGCGGTCTTTCGATGATTGCGTTTGCTGTGCTGATGGTAAGCTGGATTCAGGCGTTGCGTTCGTGGATAGATATTTCCCTTAGTTGGTGGATATCCAAATACGGTTTGGTCATACTTACAAGCTTAGCTTTCCTCATGGTTAATCTGATGTTGGCTTTGCTTCTTTTGAAGGATGAGTACATGCAAGAAATGATAACTCAATTAGGAAAACTTCGTTTATCTTCCTACCTCAAATTTACACCACCGGGCATGCTCGCTGATATTTTCTATTTTTTGAGTCGGGGAAGAATTTTTGATTCGATAGTCTGTTTCCTTGGCCTTATGGGATACCTCTCATTGGGGTATCTCGTGTCACGCAGAAGCACCATGAGTCTGATGTTCCACGAACCCTCGGTTAGTAGAGAAAGTCAGGGGCTACCAGGCAATATTTATTTTAAAATTTGCGGCATTGCGGACCGCTTTCTTCCCAGGAAGTATATCCCTTTTTTCACCCACGAGCTATTATATCTGTGTAGATGGAATCAGTTCCGGGTAATGGCCGTTTTTCAAGTAGTTATTGCCTGGTGCATGTCAGTAGTAATCCTTTCGGCACGGTTTGAGTACTATTGGGCGTTCCTGGTCTTCTATTTCGGGGGAATGAGTGGTTTCATGCACTCTCTGTTCAATAAAGAGTCTAAAGGTGTTGTTCACCACTTTCTTTTACCGATTCATTTACGAGATGTGCTTATCAGTAAAAATTTGGCGCTGGTATGTCTTCAGATTTTCAATAACTGGATGTATCTTCCAGGAATCCTTTTCTGGACCTGGCAAGGGAAGGAAACAGACCTGACACTGGCCTTTGCATTGATTCCATTGACCGTTTGCGTTCCCATTTACGTTGCCGCGACTGGAAATTTTTCATCCGTTCTTTTTCCAAAGAAACTCAAATCCTTTGGTTCGATGAGTCAGAGAACCTGGTCGACCCAAAGTGTTTGTTTGATTTTAATTGCCTGGTTGCCCGCGGTAATTTTTATTGGGATCAACGTTTATGTTTTCCATATTGTCTTACGTTCCCCACAATTGACGATTATCAGCTTTTTCCTAGTTTTTCTAGTGAGTCTGGGTACCTACTTTCCTGCCATCAGAAAATCATCAGCTCTTATGAAATCCAGACAAGAAAAACTGCTGGGCGTGCTTTTCAAATAGGGAAGGCCCACAAATGAACATAGCCATATCCGCACAAAACCTGATCAAGGAATTCGGGCCTGTCACTGCTGTGAAGAATCTTTCCCTTTCCATAAACGAAGGAGCCTTTTTCGGTCTCCTTGGAACCAACGGGGCGGGAAAGACAACAGCCGTTGGGATGCTTTCCGGGTTGCTGCAACCCACGTCAGGTATTGTCAAGATCCTTGGTAAGAACTTTCACCTCCATGGGGTCGAAATTAAACGCCAACTCGGTGTGATGACAGACACCCTTGGCCTCTACGAACAATTGACTGGAGAGGAGTACCTCGTATTTATCGGCAAAGTTTTCTCCATCCCTGACCGGGTGATCTTCGCCAGGTGTGAAGAATTATTGGAATTGATGTGTTTGGCAGAAGCGCGCCACGGGTTCATTTATAGATATTCCGCCGGGATGAAGAAAAAGCTTTACCTGGCCTCCTTATTCATCCGGTCTCCCCGCGTTTTGATTATGGACGAACCTTTCGAGGGAATTGATCCGGCCTCCGCAATAGTCATACAGGAGGTCCTACTCTCCATGCAGGATCGGGGAATCACCATTTTTCTCACCTCTCATAATCTGGAACTGGTTGAAAAGCTTTGTTCGGAGGTTGCCATAATGCATGAGGGAGAGATCATTCACACGGCCAAACGGGACCGTTATCCTACCGCCGGAGGGAGAGTTTCCGGCCTTGAGAAAGTTTTCCTGGAGCTCGTGCGTCACCCCGCTCAAGGCGGGAACCTCTCCTGGCTGAATGCCGGGCCGTCTCCGGTATAGTGTCCTGTCCACAAATACCCAAACCGTCGCTTCCGCTTCCTCCGCCAATCCGTCCTGTCTTCACGCTTTCGCGGCTTTCCCCCACCTGATGGATGCAGCTGATGCAAGATGGGCTTCTTTCGACAACTTGAGCTAGCGCGACAAAGGGGCTTTACCCTCCGCCAGGTTTTTACCTCCAACCCGTCACCGGGTGTGGGACGATTCCTTTTTTTGCGGCTGCTTTTCTTTTTTCAGCCCTATTGGATTCGGGTAATCGAAGCCGCCGCATGCATGGTCTTCTCCACTGTATTGGCCCTTCCCATGCCCTTGTTCTCCATTTACATAATCGACCATATTATCGTGAACCATCAGGAGGATATTCTCCATTTGGTCTGCGCTGTGCTAGCGTCCATTATCCTTCTGGGAATTGTTTTGAGTTTTTTACAGCACTATTTGCTGCTGATATTTACCAGACGGGTGTTTTTCGATATAGAACTGAAATTGTTTCAAAAGATTCATTCGGTACCACTCTCCTATCTGAAATCCCACGCCAGCGGGTACATTGCCACAAGAATCAGCGACGATGTCAGGCAGCTTGGGTCCATGATGGCCGGAGCCTATATCGAAGGACTCAGCAGCATCACCGTTTTAGTCGCCGCGACCTGCATCATGTTCACCATTAACCCGGAATTGGGCTTGGCCGTCCTTGTTGTTTTACCGGGGATTGTTGCCGTCAATTTTTTGTTTGGGCGCAAGGTCCAGGTGCTGAGTGAACAGGTGCAGGAGCGAAAGGGCGTCACGAATGCTGTCCGGTTGGAGTCCCTGGAATCGGCGCACGTAGTCAGGGCGTTCGACCGGGAAAAATTGGAAGCACGTCGGCTGGTGTCCGCCTTGCACTCCGAATTCGACGCCGATCTATCCAGAAATGTCACCATGACCTGCGGCCATCTGGTGCAGGTTTTTCTCTATGCTCTCGGCGGAATTCTCCTGCTGTGGTACGGGACCTACGCAATCATGCGCGACGAGCTGACCCTCGGTGAATTCATGGCCTTCAATATGCTGGTTTCCTATATATACGGACCGATCGGGCAGCTCACTGGAATTTACCTGAACTTCAAGCGAGGAGTAGGAGTCTTGAAACGGGTTTTTGGGGTTCTGGATGTTCCGGAAGAAAAAGGACGAGGCGGAACCTTTCGGAGCCCAGCAAAGATTGGGAAAGTTGTCATTGAGGATTTGCATTTTGGGTACATTCCCCAGCTTCCGGTATTGAAGGGAGTAAACCTCGTCCTTGAACCTGGGAAAATATCTGTCGTAGTGGGGCCCAGCGGGTCCGGGAAAACCACCTTGGTTCACCTCCTGTTACGGCTGTACGAGCCGATTTCGGGTCGAATGCTGCTTGATGGGAACGATTTTCTATCATATGACGTACGCGCGCTTCGCAAGAACGTCGCGCTTGTCGAACAGAACCTCCGGTTGTTTCCCGGGACCATTTGGGAGAATATCGCCTACGGCAAGCCGGGGGCTACCAAGGAGGAGGTTCTGGCTGCGGCGGAATCCACCAATTGCATGGAGTTCATCAACGGGTTTCCAGCCCGCTTGGAGACCCGGCTTGGTGGCGACGGCGTTCAACTTTCCGCCGGGCAGAAGCAGCGGGTTGCGTTAGCCCGCGCCGTGATCCGGGATCCCAGGCTTCTCGTGCTGGACGAGGGCACCGCCTCACTTGATCCACGGGCGGAAAATCTCGTTGGGGACTCGTTGCGCCGCGCCGCGCAGGACCGTACGACGCTACTGGTCGCCCACCGTCTTTCCACCGTGTTGTTCGCAGATCGAATTCTCGTGCTGGTGGGGGGCCGGATCGTTGAGGAGGGTACGTTACAGGAGCTTCTTCGAATGGGGGGGCATTTCACCACCATATACGAGCAGGACTTGAAGAAGGCAGGATGAGAATCCCGGCAACAATCGAATGGCGCGCGGGTGCCATGCTCCTCGGGGCGGCCGCGGTTTTCCTCCTTCTGCTGATTGCCCTTACGGTGACGCGCATGGATGTGGGGATGGAAGTCGAGGGGAAGATCATGCTCACAGAGACGGGTTGGGTAATGACCACCAAGGTTCCTGGGGACCGGGTCGCTCTTTTGCACAGGTGCAGGCACCTCAAAATCCGGAGCCGGGGAAATGAGGTCAGGTACCTGAAGGTCGGAAAGGTAAGTGGATGCCTGGCGGACGGGGAGCCCTCGGTTGCAGTGCGGATCGAAATCGACGGGACAGGGGGCGATGCAGCCGGGACGGACTCCTTTCAGGTGGTAGAAGCTACGCTCGTGCAAGAGCAAGGGGTGTCCATCCTGAGAGCCTTGTTCTCCAGTATCCTGGATCGCCCCGGAGTTTAGGGCTTGCCACTATCAACTTGGCTGCCGGGGCCATGTTTCCGCGGCGCAGAATTTCCATGGTTTTTCGGGTCACCATTCCCCGTGAATCCTTACGGGAGGCACTTCGTGATTTACGCTTTCCACAATAGTGGATTCAAGCTGAGACTGAGACTTATGAGAAGTCGCCGCAGACTCATTGCAACGTCAATTTTGTCAGGCATCCTGGGAATCGCAGCTTTCGGGCTCCTGTGGTTTCACAACCGGTACGGCGTCGAAAGCATCATCCTCACAGGGCACACCTTTCCGCGCCTTGAGCTCACGGATCTTGCGGGAGAGACCGTTGACCTCGACAGCTTTCGCGGCAAGAAGATAATCGCCGTGTTCCTCGATCTGGGTTGCGGTTATTGCCAAGAACAGCTCAAAGTCCTGGACGCAATACACCACCAGCATGGGCAGGACGGCAAATTCTCCATAGTAGCTGTTGCTACCTACGGCTCCGTTGTGCCTCGAAACTTCCAGTCCGGTGATGCTTTTTCCTTTCCGCTCTGGATGGAATCCAAGCTTCAACTACGAGAAAAACTCGGAACCTCAGCTGTCCCGGCACTGTTTCTCATCGACGAAGAAGGCATCCTGTTGCATAAGCACGTAGGCTATAAGGCCTTTCGGCAAGTCCGAGGAATCATTGATTCCATGGTTCAGGATCACAAGTCCCGGTGTCCTCTCTCATCAATCCCTCGCTATTCCACCGGCGGTCCGTCCGGGCTGTCGGCGTTGCCTTCAGTCGCCCGTTCTCCCCGGTAAGACTCGCCCCTCCGGTTTGCGCAAACCGATTGCCTGAACTGCGGATCCATGTCTTTTCTTCCTTCCCTGCGACGCCTGGCCCTGGTGATTTTCTCGCCTTTCCTCGCATTCGATGAAATCTCCGAACGGCCGACCTGGATATGCGCATATTTCACAATCGCTTTTGTAACTGCCATTTCGGCCTGGTATACTACCACGGTTTTTCAGCAGACCTTGTTCCTTGTTCCTGGTACTCTTCCGGATTCCCAGGCAGCTGGCGTATCATCGATCGAACAGGCAGTAAGGTATGCATCTACGGCGGCTTCCTTTTTCGCAACTTTGCTTTCCTGGTCCGTTTCCGCGTTTCTACTCTGGTTGATTATTCAGATCTTCGAGGGATTGGCGAGCATCAAATCGATCTTGTCGGTGGTTGCGCACGCAAGCGTCGCTACCCTGCTCCACGTTGTAACGGGATCGATCATCCTTTTCATCCGAACCCAAAACGGCGAACTTGCCCCTGAGATTCTGCAGATGAGAATGGGGCTCGATCTCTTTTGGAAAGAGACGACCCACCCTGTCCTGAATGTGATCCTTGCGGACGTCAATCCGTTCAAGGTGTGGTATAACTTTCTTCTGACTCTCGGTATTCAAAGGGTCTGTCGATTCAGCTGGCTGCGCACCGGCGGCATCGTTTGCGTGTTTTGGCTGGTAACACTCGCCTTCTGGGCCGGTTTCACCTTCGTGCTGCCGTCATAACCCTCATCGGCTTACAGCGCCCGTGGAAGCTCCATCCGAGCAGCCTCCCCGGCGCCCGGGAACCCGGTGTTGCGCTTGCCTCCTCGGCAGCCCTGTGGTAGACTCCAGCGCCATCTGCCCCTCCAACCTTGTACCCCCAATTGCCCTTAACCACCATCCTGGCCGTGACCCTCCTGTCCGGCCTTTACACCTCTCTCTGGGGAGCCTTCAAGGACTCCCCCTTCGAGGGGTTCAAGCCGCGCACCTTCCCCCGCAGCATCTGGTTCAGCCTGGCCATTTTCCTGGTGCTGTATACCCTTCCCCCGTTCACCCAGCGCCTGGCCGGGATCGGGATGTTCCAGCTCTTCTTCCTGGTCATGGGGATCGAGCGGTTCCTGGCCGAGATCTACAAGGGGTTTTCCCGCACCGAAGACCAGGAGAAGTACTTCGTCCCCTCCCGCATCACCTTTTTCGGGCGGCACGTCCAGAGCGATCTCCTCCGGTACGCGGCCGGGGCGGTGATCGTCGCCGCCGTGTTCGCCGTTACCCGGATAGAGGTTCCGGTCGAGCGCTTCTTCTGGTTCGTCCTCATTGCCTACGGCACCGGGCTGGTGGTGTCCCTCGGGGGCGCCTACAAGGACGCGCCTTTCGAGGGGTTCAAGCCGCTGAAATTCCAGCGCTCAGGTATGGTCCTGGCCCTTTTGAGCCCGCTGTTCTATTTCGTCAACGATCCTGCCTCCCCGGTTTCGGCCGGGTTCCTCGTCTACATGAACGGCGGCCTCGAGCGCTTTTCCGTTGAGTACTACAAGACCTACGTGCAGCGCAACATGTCGGGGAAGTTCAAGGGGGATCTCGAGCGTATCGAGCAGTTCGTGCAGACCCGGGAGAAATTCCACTACCTCGCCCTGGTGATCGTCGCCGCCCTCGCGGTGCTCTACGTCGTCGAGGTGCGCGCCTTGTAATTCCCTACCGTTTCCGCCTGATTCCACGGCGGAGACAATTCGTGAAATACGATGCCGTCATCGTCGGTTCCGGGTTCGGCGGGGCCTGCGCCGCCTACCGCCTGGTCCGTGCCGGGCTGAAGACCCTCCTGGTCGAGCGCGGCGGCTGGCCGCACCGGGACGAGGGGGACTGGAACCAGCGGCAAATCCTGATCGAGAAGCGGTATCGATCCGGGTCGCCGGTGTCGGTTCGCCAGTACGGGGCCAGGGAATGCGAACCGCTCTATCCGAACGAGGTGGTCGGCGGCAACTCCGTCTTTTTCGGGGGAGCCTCCCTGCGCCTGCGGGAAACCGATTTCGAGAAGTGGCCGATCGCCTACGACGAGTTGGAACCGTACTACGCCGAGGCCGAGAACCTGCTGGCCGTTCACGGCGAGACCGGGACCGACCCCTGCGAGCCGCGGCGGTCCACTCCCTATCCGCGGGCTCCGGTCGAGCTCGCCCCCCCTGCCCGGCGCATCCGGTCGGCCGCGGAACGGCTCGGCCTCAAACCGTTTCCTCTGCCGATGGCGATAAACTTCGACGATCCGGACCGGCCGCTCTGCGTCCGCTGCTCGACCTGCGACGGGTTCCCGTGCCGGATCGAGGCCAAGAACGACATGACGGCGACGGCGCTGCGCCTGGGGCAGGAGGCCGGCCTCGAGATCATCGCCGGCCTGGCGGCGACGCACCTGGCGGTCTCGGGGGGCCGTGTCGAAGCCCTGCACGCGGTGGCCGTCACAGGCGAGCCGAAAACCCTCGTCCTGGAAGGGGAGCGCTTCTTCGTCGCCGCCGGAGCCCTGCAGACACCGGCCCTGCTGCTGCGGTCGCGCCTCGACTCGCCCGGGGCCCGGTGGATCGGCCGCTGCCTGATGAGGCACTGCAACGCCGTGGTCGCCGGGGTCTTCCCGTTCCGCACCAACCCCGGCAACCTCTTCCACAAGCAGCTCTGCTTCACCGAGTTCTACGAGCGCTTCCGCGTCCGGCACGGCACCGCCGCCGGGGTCATCCAGGATATCTACACCCCGTCCAGCGAGGTGATCTCCCACTTCGCTCCTTTCGGGCTAAAGCGGATCGCCGGGGCGTTCGGCCCCTTCATGCAGAACCTGCTCTGCATAGCCGAGGACGAGCCGCGCTTCGACAATGCGGTGAACCTCGACAACCGCAGGGACAGCTGGGGGGTCGAGATCCCCCGCGTCGACCACCAGTACAGCGAGGCGGACCTCGAGCGCCGGGATTTCCTCGCGGCCCAGGCCCGCCGGGTGCTGAGGGCGGCCGGGGCGTGGAAGACGCGGATGTACGAGATCGACACCTTCTCCCATGCCGTCGGCACGGTGCGCTGCGCCGACTCCCCGGAGCGCGGAGCCCTCGACCGCGACTGCCGCGTCTGGGGACTGGAAAATCTCTACGTCGTCGACGGCAGCTGCTTCCCGGCCTCGGGGGGCGTCAACCCGAGTCTCACCATCGCCGCCAACGCCCTGCGCGTGGCCGATGTGGGGCGCGCGGCGTGATGCGGGTCGGCCTCGCCGGCTGCGGCGCCATCGGCAGGAAGCACGCCGGCAACCTGCGGGGCCGGGCCGGGCTGCTGTTCCACAGCCGCACCCGGGCCCGGGCCGAGGAGTTCGCGCGGGAGTTCGGCGGCGAGGTGTGCGCGAGCTACGAGGAGCTTCTCGACAGCGCCGACGGGGTGGTCATCGCGACGCCGCCGGAGCGGCACGAGACCGAGACGGTCGCCGCCCTCGCCGCTGGGGCCGCGGCGGTTCTCGTCGAGAAACCGCTCTGCCACGAGCCGGATCAGCTCCTCCGCATCGAGGCGGCCGCGGCCCGGCATCCCGGGACGGTGCTGATGGTCGCCGAGAACTACTACTACAAACCCTCGCTGCTGAAGCTGAAGCAGCACATCAGGTCGGGGGACCTTGGCGAGATCGAGCGCATCGAGGTGAAGAAGCTGAAGGAGCAGAAGGCCTCCGGGTGGCGGGCGGCCCACGGGTCGCTGCTGGAGGGGGGCATCCATTTCGTCGCCCTCGCAGCCGACCTGCTCGACGCGGCCACCGGAAGCGAATGCGGCCGGCCGCGGCTGCTCGGGGCGGAGTTCCCCGGCCGGCAGAGCGGCGAGGCGGAGCGCCACGCCGTCGTCGCGCTCGAGGCGCCGGGCGGGCCGAAGGCGGAGATCCGCTACGCCTGGAACGTGCCGTCGCCGACGGGGGGGGTGTTTCAGCATTCCCGCATCGCCGGCAGCGAGGGCGGGGTGCTGTTCGAGAGCAACGGGATATACCACTGGGTGCGCTCGCAGCGGCGCCGGGCCCTGGAGTTCCCAGGCTTCCGCGACATGATGGGATACCGGGGGATGATGGAGGATTTTCTCGCCTGCCTGGAGGACCGGGGCCGTTCACCGTACTCGAACCTGGCGCGCGCGCGCCGCGACCTGCAGATCGTATTCGATGCCTACCGCTCGCTGGAGGAGTAGGGCGGGTTGCAGGGCAAGCCCGGCAATGCCTTCCGAGGCGGGGCGCGACGGCCGGTCCGGATGGAGACCATGGTGAAGGAAACGTCGAATCCGGCTGCCGGGCGCGAGGATGGACCGGCGGAAGAGGGACGAGGTACCTTCTGGGACGAAACTGAATTCCGAACGAAATCGTATTTCCGCGACAGGAGATTTCATGGCCCTGCACAAGGAACACACCGAGCGGTTCGAGAAACTCGCAGAGGACGCGAGGAGCCGCATCCGCGAGACGACCGCCGACGCGATCAGGGAGCGGATCGATTCGGGAGAGGATTTCCATCTCGTCGATGTCCGCGAAGATAGCGAGTGGGCGGAAGGGCACCTGCCCGGGGCCTTTCACCTCGGCCGCGGCATCATCGAACGGGATGTCGAGGAGCACTTCCCCGACTACGGAGCGGAGATCGTCCTGTACTGCGGGGGCGGCTACCGCTCGGCCCTGGCCGCGGACAGCTTGCGGAAGATGGGGTACGCCAACGTGATTTCCATGGACGGAGGCTACCGCGGCTGGACAGACGCGGGGTATCCGGTAGATGGGATCGGCAGCTCGGGAATGCCGGGTAAGCCATGCATGCAGAAAGGGGAGGGATCATGACTGTTACCAACGCAACAAGGCAAACCCCCGGGACCCGGAGCATTCCGCAGCGCCTTCTCGGCAAGACGGGAGAGCTGGTCCCGGTGCTGGGTCTGGGGACCGGCCCGGGCGGCCTGGGCATGAAGGACGACGACGCCATCGCCCTTTACCTGGGCGCCATCGAGCTGGGGATCACCTATTTCGATACCGCTCCCTCGTACGACCGCGCCCACCGCCAGCTCGGCGAGATCCTGCCGCAGCACCGCGAGGGGCTGTTCCTCGCCAGCAAGGCGCACACCGCGGAGTACGACGAGGCCCTGCGCATCGTCGAGCAGAGCCTGAAGGATCTGCGCATCGACCAGCTCGATCTCGTCTACGTCCACAGCGTCGGCAACCTCGACCCGGAAGCGGTGCTGTCCGCCAGCGGGTCGCTTGCAGGGTTGCGTCAGGCGCAGAGGCGGGGCATGACCCGCTTCGTCGGCATCACCGCGCACCACATGCCGGACCACTCCGTGCGGATCCTGAACAGCGCCGACGTCGACGTCGGCATGTTCGCGCTGAATCCGGGGGACCGCCACACCTACAACTTCGAGGAGAAGGTGCTGCCGCTGGCGCGCGCGCAGAACACCGGGATCGCGGCGATGAAGGTGTATGGCGGCGCCTCGGGGATGAAGTACCAGCTCGACGGGGAGGAGCGCTTTCGCCCGACGGCCATGGCCGTCCACGGCTTTTCCGACTACGAGCGCGCCTTCCGCTACTGCCTCGACCTGCCCGGGGTGGCGGTCAACGTGATCGGGATGTACACCGAGCGGGAGATCGAGCAGAACATCGAGCTGGCCTGCAGGTACGAGCCGCTGGCGGAAACCGAGCTGGCGATGCTGGAGAGAGCCGGCGCCGATCTCGGGAAAAGCTGGGGGGAGCACTTCGGCCCGGCGGGTTGAGTCCCTGGGGGGGCGCGGGCTGCGGGGGAACACCGAGGCCCGCGGTGAGGTTTCAGCCTCCGCGGCAGGCCATGTCGATCATTCGGGCCTCCTACGAACACAGACCCCGAGAGCAGCTGCCCCCCCTGCGTTCCCGGAACGACTGCTCGCATTCCTGAAACCCGGTGGTTCTGCGTCCGGTTCGCGGCTCTCCGGCCCGGGTCCCATCTCGGCAGTTGCCGCGAAATCCCTGTTACCGCTAATCGGAGTACAGCTCCTCCGCATCGACCGGCCGCCCCCCTTCCGCGGCGGAGCGGTAGGCCGAGTCCAGCAGCTCGACGGTTCGCCACCCCACCTCCGCGGGCGAGCCGTTCCCGGCGGCCCCCGTGATTACGTCCACCAGGTTCGAGGCCGTGGCCTGCATCGGATAGATCGCATCGTCCCCGACCAGCGGCTCGAGCGTTTCGACGCTGTGGTCGGGGTGGGTGATGCTTCCGGTTCCCGCCGTGGAATCGAGCGAGACCTGTCCCTGCTCGCAAATGATGTCGGTGCGCAGCCACTCCGGGTCGCCGTGGCGGATGGCGCCGGTGCTGGCGATCGAGGCGAGGGCGCCGTTGTCGAGGCGCGCCGATATGGCGTCGACGACGTCGGTGGCGACATCGAGGTTCTCCATCAGGGCGGTGGTCCGCACCGGCCGCGCACCGGTGACGAACAGCGCCAGCGCCGCGGAGTGGGTTACCTGCAGGTGGCCCTGGCCGCCCCCGGACCGCTCGATGTCGGCGTAGACATCCCCCGGGCCGATTACCGGATAGTCGAAGTGCGGCCTGTAGGTCCGGTCGTCTCCGCGCAGGAACTGCAGCACCATCGAGGCGAAGACGGAGTTGACGAGCAGGACGGAGCCGAGCTGCCCCGACTGCACGACCTCCCTGGCGCGCAGCGTCTGCGGCGTGAAGTGCCAGGGGTAGCCGATGATCAGCTCGCGGCCCTTCTCCCCGGCAAGCGCCACCAGGTCCCGCGCCTGGGCGGCCTGCAGCACCATAGGCTTTTCCAGCATGACGTGCAGGCCGGCCTCCAGGCAGGTGCGGGCGACGTCGAAATGCTCCGCGTGCCAGACGGCGACGACGGCGCCGTCGAGCCGCTCCTTCTCCAGCATCTCGCGATAGTCGGTGTAAGTGCGTTCGACGCCGTATGCTTCCGCTGCTTTCGCCAGGATTTCGGGACGGAGGTCTGCGGCGGCGGCGAGCTCCGCCTGGGGATGGGCGAGGACAGCGGGGAAGTGGGCGGTCGTCGCCCACCACCCGGTGCCGATGATGGCGATGCGTGCCTTGTCAGCCATGGGAACCTGTTTCTCCTGAACGAGTGATCGGCGCTCCGGAAGGGATGGCCATGAAGATTTTCTGACGGGCCGGCAGTTTCACCTCACCTGCACTTGTCAATCGATTACGCGGTGCGGGAGCTGTTCCTCGGCCCTGGCACCGTGGGCGATCAGCAGATCGCGGATCTCGTCTCGCGACACCGTGGCTGTGAAATCGATTCGTTATCCACACCGACAAATCCGGGAGTCGACTCCGGACTCATGGAAAGTTGCCCGGCTGAACCACCCTGGCTACCTTGTTTCGAACTCTATTGTACGCGGCCAGCCATTTATCTCTGGACATTGGAGGTTAACTGTAGAAACTGACGAGTATGAATATCTTTGGGAATATGATGGTGGTGAGAACCAAATTGAAAAGGAAGTGCTTAAGCGTAAGCCTATGGGTTCGATGGAAGAATTTGAGAATCTGATCAATCGAACTTCTGATGCCTTTTCTTTAACCCGCACTTAGTGCCAGAATGTTTCTTTTGGAGAAGAAGTTCCCTGAATTGTATAAGTTGGCGGTAGAAACCTTTGAACAGGTATTTCCTTCAATTAAGGAATGCGAAGTGGGAATTAGGCCTCCAGGCCAAGTCCCTGTATTCCTAATAAAGGAAATGAAAGTAAACAGGAAGATTCCAGTGCTGGAGCTCTCATCGGGAATGCAGAAAGTTTTATTGATCATTGCCGACATACTTACCTTGCCAAAAGGTTCGATTTACATCATCGACGAATACGAAAACTCCCTCGGAATAAACGCCATTGATTTTCTTCCAGGATTCTTGGCTACTCGGATTCTTGGCTACTCATGGTATAGATATCCAATTCCTGGTTACGACGCACCACCCCTATCTGATTAACAGCATGCCCGTAAAGACGTGGAGAGTCTTTCACAGGAATGGCTCAAAGGTATCCATCAAAGATGGAGCAGAATTTGAAGAAAAATATGGTAAGTCAAAGCAGAAAGCTTTTGTACAACTCATCAATGATCCATTCTACACCGGCATTAATTGAAATGGATGTATATTTGGTTGTTGAGGGGAATGGAGAGAAAAGAGTATACGAACATTGGGTTCCACTGGTTAATCCGAAGCTCAGGGTTGTTAATTCCAAACCCCTCTTGCATGACCGGTACTACGAGAGGGTAAAGAAGAGGTTGGAAGAAACAGGCCATATTGCAAGTTTCGAGGGTTTTCTGGGTGCTTTCGTTTAGAGTATACTTTGGTATACACGGCAGTGCTGTTGACGCGAGTGGAGAGGGGGTTCCAGCGGCCGTCTCCATGACCTTCGCTCTCCTCACCCCCTCCTGAAGAACAGGCAACCTCTTCACTCCACCACCCAGAGGTGTCCTCTTCTGGCGGTTGGGATGCGCACCTTGGCGCCGAGCACGATCAGGACCTCCGCCGCTCGAGGGCGCCCTCGTACATGGCAATGGTGCAGCGACATGCGGCCCTTCGTGTCCCGGCCGTTCAGGTCTTGCGCCCTGCCCGCCAGAAGCCACACCATCTCCTTGCCTCCAGCTTCACGGCGAAACCACGAATGGACGAACCGCGTCCCTCATTCGGATCGTCTCCTTCATGGTGTCGGCCTTGTCCATGTCCCACACCTCCTCGTGCTCGTACTCGAGGGTGGCGTAGCCGTCGTACCCCTGCTCGGCGAGCCGCCGCATCAGTCCGGGGAAATCGATCTCCCCGTCGTCCCAGCGCGCCTGGATCTGACCCGCGGCCCCCTGTCGCAGGTGAACGTGGCCGGCGTACGGCAGCAGCGGGTGCAGCTCATCTTCCCTGTAGCCGATCGACACGCAGTGCGAGTAGTCGACGCAGATCCTGAGATCGGGGTTCACCCGCATGAAGGCGAGGGTCTCGGCGGGGCTTTCCAGCACCGACTCGCGGTGCGGCTCGAAGACCACGTCGACCCCGGTCCGGGTTCCGGTTTCCGCGGCGGCCCGCAGCGCTTCGGCGGCAAGCGCCTGGGCATCCTCGCGGGACATCACCGGCTGCTCGACGCCGGGAAGCAGGGTGATCGACCTTAGGCCCGCGGCCGCGGCGAACTCGCAGAGCGCCGCCACCGAATCGGCGTTGCGCCGGCGCATCGCCCCGTCGGGAGAGTTGAGTGCCCGGTCCTCGAAGTCGGTGCCGATCAGTGTCATGAGGTTCACGAGCTCGACTTCGACGCCCGCGAGCGCCTCTCCGACCCGCCGGGCAACTGCCTGGGGATCGGTCTCGATCTCCCCGACGTCCAGCAGCATGCCGGGCGCGGTGATGAGGTCCATGGCGCCGATGCCGAGCGCCCTGTAGATGCCGGCCGACTCCCGCAGGCTCGCCCCGACCCAGCTCCACTGGGCCCCTGCCAGTTTGATTTCGCTCATCTATGCTCCATCCGGAGGCGGGTCTTGCAAGCGGTCCTGCCGGGAAGGCGCCCGGCCCAAACCGCATCGCGAATCCGCTTCCGGAAATGAAAAGGGCAGGCGCTCGACTCGGCGCCTGCCCCCTGTGTCATGCCAGCGTCCACTGCGGGGCGCCAGCCAAATCAGACCTATGCGGCCCGGACCGCCTCCCCGAGAGCCTTCATCGCGAGCACCGATGCGAGGTGCCGCCGGTACTCCTCCCCGGCGAACGAATCGCTCAACAGGTCGACGCCGGCGGCGGCGTTGGCCGCGGCCGCCGAGATCGCCTCGGAATCCCCCGAGCTGCCGTTCATCGCATTCTCCACCCCGGAGTCCCTGAAAGCGGCGTTGGCGATGCCGGTGAAACCGACGCGGACGTCGCTGCAGCTGCCGCCGTTCTTCGTTACCGAGGCGGCGCAGCCGCAGACCGCGAACCGGGATGCCGGGTGGGGGAACTTGGCGTACGACGAGCCGGTGCCGGCCCCCTGCGACGGGACCCGCACGTCGAGGATGATCTCGTCGGGAGCGAGGTTGGTCATGTAGAGTTCGACGAAGAAGGAGGACCCGGCGATTTCGCGTTCTCCCCCGGGTCCCCTGACGCGGATCCGCGCATTGGCGGCCAGCACCGCGGCCGGATAGTCCGCGGCCGGGTCGGCGTGCGCGAGGCTGCCGCCGATGGTGCCCATGTTGCGGACCTGGACGTCGCCGATGGAGCCGGCTGCCTGGGCGAGCAACGGGGCTTTCTCCTTGACGACGTCGGAGGACTCGATGTCGTGATGCGTGGCCCCGGCGCCGATGACGACGTCGTCGCCGGCGGTCGAGATCTGCTGCAGCTCGTCGATCTGGCCGATGTCGATGAGGTGGCCCGGCGCCGAAAGGCGCAGCTTCATCGCCGGCAGCAGGCTGTGGCCTCCGGCCAGAAGGCTGGCGTCGGCACCGTGCTCGTCGAGCAGGGAAAGCGCCTCGTCGACGGTGGCGGGACGATGGTATTCGAATGCTTCCGGTATCATTTCCTGTCTCCTCTATGCTAGGCCGCGTCCTGCATGGCCTTCCACACGGTCTGCGGGGTAAGGGGCATCTGCAGGTCGCGGACGCCGAGATGCCAGAGGGCGTCGACCACCGCGTTGACCACCGCCGGCGTCGAACCGATGGTGCCGGTCTCTCCCGCTCCCTTGACGCCGAGGGTGTTGTGGGGGCACGGGGTCACGGTGCGGTCGGTCTCGAACCTCGGCACGTCGTCGGCGCGCGGCATCGCGTAGTCCATGTAGGAGCCGTTGGTGAGCTGGCCGTTGTCGTCGTACACCGCGCCTTCGAGCAGGGCTTGTCCGACGCCGTGGGTGATGCCGCCGTGGACCTGCCCGTCGACGATCATCGGGTTGACGACGTTGCCGACGTCGTCGACGGCGATGTAGCGCCTCAGCTGCACCATGCCGGTGTAGGGGCAGACCTCGACGACGGCGATGTGAGCCCCGTACGGGAAGGTGAAGTTGGCCGGGTCGTAGAAGCTGGTGAACTCGAGACCGGGCTCGAGCCCCTCGGGGTAGTTGTGCGGCACGTACGCGGTCAGGGCGACGTCGCCGAAACCGACCGACTGGTCGGTCCCCTTCACCTTCCAGGAGGCGTCGACGTACTCGAGGTCCTCCTCCGACGCCTCGAGCAGGTGGGCGGCGATCTTCGCCCCCTTCTCCTTGACCTTCTCCAGGCTCCTGGTGATGGCCATGCCGCCCACCGCCAGGGACCGGGACCCGTAGGTGCCCATGCCGAAAGGCACCTGCTCGGTGTCGCCGTGGACGATCTCGACGTCCTCCATCGGGATGCCGAGGCTGTCGGAGACGAGCTGCGAGAAGGTGGTTTCGTGCCCCTGGCCGTGCGAGTGGCTGCCGGTGTAGACGGACACCTTGCCGGTGGGCTGCACCCGCACCGTGCCGCTTTCGTAGAGTCCGGCGCGCGCGCCCAGGGCGCCGACGACGGCGGAGGGAGCGATGCCGCAGGCCTCGATGTAGGTCGAGAACCCGATGCCGATCAGGCGCCCTTCGGCGCGGGCATCTTCCTGCTCCTTGCGCAGGGCGGCGTAGCCGGCGTTCTCGAGCGCCTTGTCGAGGACGGCTTCGTAGTTGCCGCTGTCGTAGACCAGCGCCACCTGGGTCTCGTACCCGGGCTGTTCGACGCCGTCGAACGGCGGGATGAAGTTCTGCCGCCGCAGCTCGGCCGGATCCCTGCCGGTCTCGTGCGCCCCCTGGTCGAGCAGCCGCTCGAGCAGGTAGGTCGCCTCGGGCCGGCCGGCGCCGCGCAGGGCGTCGACGGGAACCGTGTTGGTGAAGGCCGCGGTGACGTCGACGTGGATCGCCGGCGTCCTGTAGAGCCCCTGCAGCAGGGTGCCGTAGAGGTAGGTCGGGATGCAGGGGCCGAAGGTCGAGAAGTAGGCCCCCATGTTGGCGTGGGTCTTGACCCGCAGGCCGAGGATGTTGCCGTCGCCGTCGAAACCCATCTCCGCCTTGGTGGCGTGGTCGCGGCCGTGGGCGTCGGTCAGGAAGCTCTCGCTGCGCTCCGCGGTCCATTTCACCGGCCGCCCGAGGCGCTTCGAGGTCCACATGGCGATCACCTCTTCGGCGTAGTGAAAGATCTTGCTGCCGAATCCGCCGCCGACGTCGGGGGAGACCACCCGCACCTTGTGCTCCGGGAGGCCCATCACGAAGGCCGACATCAGCAGCCGTATGACGTGCGGGTTCTGGGAGGAGGTGTAGAGGGTGTAGTGGTCGCGGGCGCCGTCGTAGTCGCCGATGGCGCAGCGCGGCTCGATGGCGTTGGGGATCAGGCGCTGGTTGGCGTATTCGAGGGTGGTGACGTGGGCGGCGCCGGCGATGGCGGCGTCGGTCGCCTCCTTGTCGCCGAGCTCCCAGTCGAAGGGGACGTTGTTGGGGACGTCCTCGTGCAGCTGGGGAGCCCCCTCTTCCTGGGCTGCGACGACGTCGACGACGGCGTCGAGGACCTCGTAGTCGACCTTGACCAGCTCGGCGGCGTCCCTGGCCTGCTCGCGGGTTTCGGCGACGACGACGGCGACCGAGTCTCCGACGTGGCGCACCTTGCCGACCGCCAGCGGCGGATGCGGCGGCTCCTTCATGGTGTCGCCGTTCTTGAAGTCGACCTGCCAGCCGGCGGGCAGCCCGCCGATGCCGTCCGCGGCCATCTCCTCGCCGTTGAGGACGGCGACGACGCCGTCAGCTTTGGCCGCTTCCGAGGAGTCGATCCCCCTGATGTTCGCGTGCGCGTGCGGAGACCGCACCACCGAGGCGAAGGTCATGCGCGGAAGGACGATGTCGTCGGTGTAGCGCCCCTTCCCGGTGAGGAACTTGTAGTCTTCCACGCGCTTTACGGATTGTCCGAGTACGCTCATGGCTATATCTCCTTTCCCTCTTTCATCGTTCGTTCTCTCTGTTGGCCCGAGGCTGTCCCCCGTAGCGCCTGCTTCGGTCACTCCATCTTCTTTGGCGTTCCCACCTCAATGACTTTATCGAAGAGTTTACTGGCAACCCACATTACGAAAAAGAACAACACGGAGGCGATACCAATCGCCCAACAAGTCACCGAAAACGTCCACCACGCTATTTTACACAACACCCTCCACATCATTCGGATCATCCACCATGTAGCCTGAAGCAGTGCTTTGAGCGTGTAGACTGTAGCGGTGATCATCCACCATGTAGCCTTGCCAGCTATGTGTAGAGCTTTCAGACCCTGCCCTGTGGGCTCTGGTAGTTGTTGCTTGGGTGCTATTTTGGTACGGGGTGCCTTGGGAACAGGTAGCGGTTTAACAACAGTCTGTGGTGCATTCTCGAAGCAAGTCTCTTGGTTTTCTTTGAACTGAGTGGAACCTTCCTTACCCACTTCGATTGTTTGGCTTTTCTGCGCCTGCCCTGACTCCTGCAGTTCATTTCCCTCCTGGCCGTTGGCTTCCAGGTTTTCGGTCATCTGCCGCGGCCGCCACGTCCAGCCGTCCCAGTCTTCCGTATCGAGATCGAAGCCGAGGTGGTCGGCGTAGCCGTCGAGTACCCCGTATTCCGCTTCCGGGTGGGTGTCTAGTTCTGCGCGGAGGCGCTCTTCCTCGGCGGCGGGGACAGAAATTGTGTAACTGCCGGCCACGTCGCCGTCCGGTGTTGCGAGGTCAAGCTGGACCAGCCTTGACCATCGTGGCAATTCCTGCTGGAGTGCGCTCGCAACATCATCGGGAATGTGGATTCCAGAGCGTTGTGTGTCCCAGTGCACGGAATTAAACGGCGGATCATCCAGCCGTGCACGCGGTATGATCTGATCGGGATCGGTGTCCGGATCCACGATCCAGTCCATTTGGTATTCTATATATTGAGAGGTCTTGGTTGGATCTTCCCAGTGCTGTTCTTCCCAAGTCGGAGTGACGACAGTTCCCCAGGCGAATAGCCCGCCCGGGTCTTCTCCTTGCCGTAGGTGCCATACGCGACCCCCTTCCTCAATGCGTTTGGTGTTCCCACAACTCCAGTCGGTGATGGGGCGCTCGCCGTAATGGAAATCCTCAACGAGTGCTTCGAGGCCGTCCTCTGGGTCGTCCCATGAGGTTCGCTTCGGATTCCACGTGAGAAGGTACGTGGCCATGAAAAGTGTCGATCCGGGTCTAGCTCGCGGCGGCGTGCTGCACCGCGCGGACGATGTTGTCGTACCCCGTGCAGCGGCAGAAGTTGCCCTCGAGGCCGTGCCGGATCTCCTCGTCGGAGGGGCTCGGGTTGTCCTCGAGAATCTGCCAGGCCGTCATGATCATGCCGGGGGTGCAGAAGCCGCACTGCAGGCCGTGCTCCTCGTGGAACCCCTGCTGTATCGGGTGCAGCTCGCCATTCGTGGCGAGCCCTTCGATCGTCGTGATCTCTCTGCCGTCGGCCTGGGCGGCGAGCATGGTGCAGGACTTCACGGCCTGGCCGTCGACGACGATGGTGCAGGCCCCGCAGCTGCTCGTGTCGCAGCCGACGTGGGTCCCGGTGAGCGCGAGGGTCTCGCGCAGGTAGCTGACGAGCAGGGTGCGCGGCTCGACCTCGTGCTGGTGAGTCTGCCCGTTTACGGTTACCTCGATCGGTACCGCCATAGGTGAACCTCCTGTCGGCGCCCCGGAGCCAACCGGAGCGGTGTGAGTATCAGGCAATTTCCTTTTCGAGAGCCTGGAAGAACTGCGCCGTGAACAACCTCGCGACACCGGACATGACGCGCTGTCCCAGGCGTGCGAGCACGCCGGTCATGCGGCCCTTTCCGACGAACGATACGACCGAGGCGTCGCCGTCCGGCTTGATGTCGAAGGAGCCCTCGGCAGTTACGGTGCCGATCCTGCCGTCGACCTCGACGACCAGGCGATAGCTCTGCGGGGCCACCTTGTCGGTGACCTCGATGGTGCCTTCGAAGCCGCTGTTTATCGGGCCGAGCTTGATGTCGAAGACGGCCTCGTATTTTTCGCCTTCTATCGAAATCAGCTTCACCACCCCGGGAGTGCAGCGGCTCAGCACTTCGGGATCGTTGAGCAGGTTCCAGGCCGATTCCGCGTCGGTCTGGAGCTTGTGGGTGCCTTCGAAATTCAATCCGTTTTCTCGCTTGAGAAGTGCCGCCGGGACCGGTCCGCGGCGGCGAGGGGGGCTACTATATATATAAGGTTGTCCGGGGCTGTCAATCGGTGCTGCGGGGCGTATATTCCCAGGCCTTCCGGACATGGCATAAATCAAGGTGGGAGCATAGGATGCGGGATATCTGGAACGATCTGGTCGAGTGGGACGCGAGCGCGAGACCGTTCGCCCTGGCGCGCGTGGTGGAGACCTGGGGATCCTCTCCCCGCGGCGTGGGGTCGGCGATGATCGTCGACGCGGCGATGAAAGTGGCCGGCTCGGTCAGCGGGGGGTGCATCGAGGGGTCCGTCATCGAAGAGGCGGGACAGGTCCTGGCCACGGGAGCCCCGAAAAAGCTGACCTACGGCGTCGACGACGAGACCGCCTGGTCGGTCGGGCTGTCCTGCGGGGGCGAGGTGTCGGTGCTGGTCGAACGGCACCTGCCGCAGGCAGATGGTGAGGGCAGCGCCGCGGTCTGGAGAAAGCTCCGGGAACGGGTGGAGGGGAACCGGCCGGCGGTCCTGCTGACCCGCCTGGGGCCGGGGGAGGCTCCCCCGCACCTGCTGGTCACCCCGGAAGGAGAGGTGACCGGGTCATGGGGCGCGGCGACCGAAACCGGAGTGGCCTCCGGGCTCGAGGCGTACGCCACCCGCGAGAGCCGCGTCGTCGAGGTCGCTGGAGAGGCGGTCTTCGCCCAGGTGTTCCCGCGGCGCGACCAGCTGCTCCTGATCGGCGCCGGACATATCACCCTCCCCCTGGTTCAGTACGCGGCGCTGATCGATTTCGAAACCGTGGTCATCGACCCGCGCGAGGTGTTCGCGACGCCGGAGCGGTTTCCCGTGCAGCCGTCTCAGCTGTTGGCGAAATGGCCCGGCGATCTGCTGGACGGCTGGGATCTCAACGAGGACTGCTACTGCGCGGTTCTGACGCACGATCCCAAGATCGACGACGAGGCCCTGCACCGTTTCCTCAAGGCGCCGGTCGCCTACATCGGTGCGCTGGGGGGGCGCAAGTCCCACGCCAGACGCAAGGCGCGATTGCAGGAGGCGGGGTTCGCCGAGGCGGAGATCGACCGCATCAAGGGGCCCATAGGGCTCGACATCGGCGCCAAGACCCCGGCGGAAATCGCCCTCAGCATCCTCGCCGAGGTCGTGGCGGTGAAGCGGTCGCGGACGGCGCGCAAATAGGGGCGGGTGCCCGTCGCTGAAACACCCACTTCTCTTGCACAACAGATACCCTATTTCAGCCGTCGTCCTGGCGGCCGGCACCTCGAGCCGCATGGGAGCGGAGAACAAGCTGCTGCTGCCGTGGGGCGACAGACCGGTTCTCGAAGTCGTGGTGAAAGCCCTGGTCGGCGCCGCGCTGCATGAAGTCGTCGTCGTGGTCGGTCACGAGGCGGAAACCGTCGCCGCCGTGCTGGAGCCGTACCCCGTTCGCGTCGTGACGAACAACGACTTCGCCGCCGGCATGTCCGCTTCGCTGCGCACCGGGATCGAGGCAGCGGACGCCATGGCGAGGGGGTATCTCGTCGCCCTGGGGGACATGCCCGGAATCAGCACCGGCCTCGTCGATCTGCTGTGCCGGAGATTCGACGAGGCCGGAAGGTCGGCCATCGTGCTTCCCGTGCACGAGGGGCGCAGGGGCCACCCGGTGATCTTCGCCAGCGGCTACAGACAGGAGCTGCTGGCGATATCGGGTGACCGGGGCGCTCGCAGCGTAGTCGAGAGACACCCCGAATGCGTGGTGGCAGTGCCGGTCTCCGCCTCCGGGATTCTGGCAGACATCGATACACCCGAGGAGTACCGGAATCTCCGGGAACGCCGCCAGTGAGACCCGGGTGCGAATCCCATGACACACGGGGGGTGAACCCCACTCGCGATACATGGCCGCTCTGTATCTGATCGACGGAAGCTTCGAGTTGTTCCGCTGCTATTACGGCGCCCCGAAGGCACAACTCGACTCCGGCGCGGAGGTCGCTGCCGTACGGGCGCTCTTTCGCACCCTGGCCGCACTGCTGCGGGAGCCGGAGCTGACGCACGCGGCGATTGCCTTCGATGATGTCCAGTTGCTGGAGGCGCGCGAAGAGAGCGACACGGTTCTCATCCACAGCCAGTACGACGCGGCGCTCGAAACGGCGCGTGCCCTGGGGGTTACGCTCTGGCAGATGTCGGAGTACCAGGCGGATGACGCCATTGCGACGGCTGCTTATCGGTTCCGTTCCGATCCCGTTCTCGATGAGATCGTGATCTGCTCCTCCGACAACGATTTCGCGCAGTGCGTTCGCGGTGAAAGGGTGGTCCTGCTGAACCGGATCAAACGGGAACGGACCGACGAGACGGGCGTGAAAGCCAGATTCGGGGTCGGTCCCGGGTTCATCCCGGAATACCTGGGCCTGGTGGGCGACCCGTCCGACGGGATACCCGGGATTGCGGGGTTCGGCCGGAAGTCAGCCGCTGCCGCCATCAGCCGGTTCGGACGCCTGGAGGATTTCCCGGAGGACCCGGCGGAGTGGGAGAGCCTGGAGGTGCGCGGCAGGCAGAAGCTGGCAGAGACGTTTGCCGCGAGGCGCGCCGAGGCCCTGGACTACCGCGATCGATCGATCAAGAGCATCGACGTGCCGCTGTCGGAGAGTCTCGACGATTTGCGCTGGCGGGGGGCGGACCGCGGCAAAGTTCACGAGCTGGCCGAGGCGCTCGCGGATCCGGCCCTGAGGGAGCGGCCGCCGATGTTTCAGAACCGGGAATGAGAAACCGGGACAGGGACAGGATTCCCGTTCAAACCGCCGGCACCTCGACGCCGAGCTCGGCCGCGGTGGCGACAATCTGCTCCCAGGTCGGCTTCGGGACCTCGATGCCGTCGCGCAGGCGCTTCTGCCTGCACTCCTCCTCGATCTCTCCGGGGGCGTAGACCCGCTCGATGCCGGGCAGGGGCCGCGCCGAGCAGACCCAGTCCCGCAGCCCTTCCACCTCGTCCTTGTAGGTGTCGAGGTCGGTGAAGGCCTCGATGTCGATCGCCATCACCATCACCCCCTGGCCCCCCTTTCCCGGCCCCTTGGTGCAGCCTGCATGGGAGAGCGGGCCGACCAGCATCTCGACCATCATCGCCAGGCCGGCTCCCTTGTGGCCGAACTGCGGCCACCCCAGGGGAGGCACCCCGGTCTCCTCGGGGTGGTCGTGGTATTTCCGGGGGTCGCTGACGGAGCTGCCGGTCCGGTCGATCACCCAGTTGTCGGGCATCGGGTCTCCGCGCACGATCTTCTGCTCGATCTTGCCGCCGGCCACCGTCGTCACCGTCATGTCGAGCATGAACGGGGGCCCGTTCCGGCGCGGGGCGCCGAAGGAGATCGGCTCCGGGCAGAGGCGCCGGTCGGAGCTGCCGTTGGGGGTCATGAAAAGGCCGCCGCCGTTGAGCCAGACGAGCCCGATCATGCCCTGTTCGGCAATCCGCGGCGTGTAGTCGCCGAGGCGGCAGATGTGCGTGGTGTTGCGCAGGCCGGTGAAGCCGAAGGTGGTCCGCCGCGCCTTTTCCACGGCGATGTCGAGGGCCCGCGTCGTCGCCACGATGCCGTTTCCCCCCTTGCAGTCGATGACCGTCAGGCAGGGGGTCTCGCGCAGGACCTCGCGCTCCTCCCAGGTCACGTACTTCTCGCGCATGGCGGGGACATAGCGCGGCAGGCACCAGACCCCGTGCGAGTCGTGGCCGGCGAGGTTGCTGTCGACGAGGTGCTCGCTGACCATGCCGGCGTCCTCCTCGGGGAGTCCGGCGGCGCGGAAGATCTCGAAGGCGAGCTTGCGGAGGGGCTGGTGCTGGATTACGGGCATGGGTCTACCATTTCATGTTGAGCGCGAAGCGCGGGCGATCGCTGGCGTTGCAGCTGCCGGCGTGGGCGAGAAGGTGATGCAGGAAGAGGACGTCTCCCCGCGAGATCGTCAGGCTCAGGGGCACTCCCGGGTTCAGCTCGGCCATCTCCTCCATGAAGGCCGACCTCCACTCGTAGCGCTGCGGCGAACGGCGCGCGAGCTCCTCGAAAACGCGGTGGGATCCCGGCCACACCCGGGTGCCGCCGCCGTTCGGGCCGATGTCGTTCAGGAATATCAGGGCTCCTACCCGGAACACCGGCGGGAAGGTGCGGTGGTGGTGGTCGCCCATCGAGTGATCGATATGCGGGTGTTCGCCCCTGTCGCCCTTCCCCGGCATGATGTTGATCGTGTAGGCGCAGTCCCAGCGATAGAAGCGGCTCAGGTCCTCCCCCGCGGCTTCCGCTTCGAGGTAGGTGGCCGAGTGACTGGTCTTGGGGTGGGTGTCCGACTTGCCGAAAGTCGACAGGTCGTCCCCGGTGATCTGCGCCGCGGCGGCGAGGACGTCCGGGGTGAAGCAGTTCTTGAGGTCGGAGTCGTTGTAGAGCCGCAGGTCTCCGGGAACGTCCTCCCAGGAGGGGGGCGGACTCTCCGGATCGCAGCCGATGCAGCGCCACATCGCCTGCTCGGCGCGCGCCGCCATGTCGTCGGGAATCAGCCCGGAAACCAGCAGGTAGCCATCGCGGCGGTACCGCGCCAGCTGGTCCGGGGAAAGGGGTGGCGTGGCAGCAGGGACCGCGCCCTCCTCGACCATGCTGCAGAGAATCTCAGCGATGGACTGCCCGCGCGATTCCGCCTCCCCCCTCAGCCAGGCGCCGGCGTCCGGAGTCAACTGCAGGATCTCTTCAACGGGAAAATCCGTAGTCCGGGTCATATGAACGCTCTCCTTCCACTGCCGCGGCCGCATGAGGCCCTCTTTTTTTCGGCCGGCGCAAAATCTGCTCACGGCAAATCGCACGCGGCCAATCGTCCCAAGTGCCTGCGCTCATTTATACGCGTACCAACGAGGGCGCCGTGAGCCGGGATGCAGCGGCGGCCGAATACGCGGAATTGCGCGCAGGCACTGGCTCACCCTTCCGGGTAGCGGACTTCCCTGCCGGTCCGGGCGCTGCGGTAGATCCCCTCGATGATCTTCATCGCCTTGAGGCCGTGATCCCCGGTGGCCAGCGGCGGGCGGTTCTCGAGGATGCTGTCGACGAAGTCGCTGTAGGGGGAAGGGGTCGGGTCCGTTCTGCGGTCGAGCTTCCTGGTGTAGAGATCCCCCTCCTCGTCGCTGTAGACCTCGGCCATCCAGCCCCCGGGGCCGTGGCGGTACGACAGGCCGCCCTTGTCGCCGCACAGGTTGACGGCAATCGTCTCGGGCGGCTCCAGATTGATGGCCCAGCTCGACTCGACGATAAGGGTGGCCCCGCCGGCGAACTTCACCAGGCCGCAGGCGAGGTCCTCGACGTCGAACGGCTTCCCCTCCCGGCGCGCCAGGGCAGGTGCGATCTCGCTGTAGATCGATCCGGAGACCGCAATCGGCTCGGGGTAGTCCATGAACCACATGGCGAGATCGAGCATGTGCACGCCTAGGTCGACCAGGGGCCCGCCCCCGGACAGCTCTTGGATACCGAACCAGCCGCCGAAACCGGGAACCCCGCGGCGCCGGTGCCAGGTAGTGCGCCCGAAATAGATGCCGCCGAGCGCCCCGGCTTCCACCTGCCGCTTGAGGGCCGCGGCCGAGTCCGTGAAGCGATGGGAGAAATCGATCATCAGGTTGCGCCCCGCCTTTTCCGCGGCGGCGTTCATGCTTTCCGCCTCCGCCACCGACATCGCCATCGGCTTCTCGCACAGGACGTGCAGCCCCTGCTCGAGGGCGGCTATCGTCAGCGGCGCGTGGAACTTGTTGGGCACGGCGATGCCGACCGCATCGAGCCCGGCATGGCTGAACATCTCGCCGGCATCGGTGTAGCGCTCGTGCACCCCGAGCTCGTCGGCGGCGAGGCGCAGCCGTTCTTCGTCGATGTCGCACAGCGCCGCGAGCTCGGCGCCGGGATGAGCCTGGAAGCCGAGGGCGTGGCCCTTGCCCATGCCCATGCCGACGACCCCCATTCGCAGCTTCGTCATCCGCAGTTCTTTTATCCGTAGGCGCCGTGCGGCAGGAAGCCGAGCAGCCGACTGAGGCGCTCCCCGGCGCCGGCGTACACGTGCTCCGGCATCTGGTAGTTCATGAAAGGGAAATACTTGTGGCCGATCACCCGGCGCGCGTAGCTGATCTGGGTGATGTAGCGGGTGCGGGTGCTGGCGTTCGGCGCTCCCCGGTGCCAGACCTGGTTGTTGAACATGATGACGCTGCCGGCGGGACCGATGTTGGAGACCACCTGCTCCTCGTAGCCGCTGCCCTCGATCGGGTTCGGCGGAGGGGCGCCGTACAGGTGCGAGCGCGGCACCGTCTGGGTAGGGCCGTGCTCGACGGTGTCGACGTCGGTGAGGTAGTAGTTGCAGGTGAACAGCAGCACCGGCAGCCGCACGTTGGCCGGCGGCTCCCCGTGGGTCACCTCGAAGTGGGGAGGGTCGTCCTGGTGCCAGCCGCTGATGCCGCCCTCGGGAGGGGTGCGGAAGCTGTTGTTGTGGATGACGTGGCAGTTGGCGGCCACCAGGCGCTCGGCGAAAGTGACGATCGGCTCGAGGTCGAACAGCCGCAGGTTGGCGCCGCTGAGCTCGAACATGCGGTGATGGAGCTCGATTCTGGATCCGGTCTTCTTCTTCCGGTTGTCAGGGGTATCCCGCCCGTCGAGGGCGCGGTCGAGGTCCCGGCGCAGCTCCGCGCACCAGTCCGGCGGCAGCACGTTGCGCAGGAAGAGAAAGCCTTGGCGGTCGAACTGCTCGACCCAGCCGTCGATCAGCTCGTCGTCGGGGGCCTGTTCTGCGAGATATGCAGGCAGGCTCTCCGTCGTTGAAGTCGTACTCATGGTTGTTGGCTTGCGTTTGGTTTCTCGGTGGGTCCCAAAGGAACGGGCAGCGCCGGCCGGACGCCAGCCCGGATATGCAGGCGGCGAGCAGGAGATTCTTCTGCTCCGTAAGCAGGCCGCGGCAGATCCCGACATCGCCGTTCGGCGGCATGGAACGGAGAGCCCCGAGGAGGAGAAGGGGATATTGCCTTGCCGGAGTCCGTTCCTTACCCTGCCTGCAACCTGCAGGATATGCCAGCCCCGCCATCCTGACAGGCGCACGGCCGACCCGGATTTGCCTCCGTGCAGGCCTGCAGGGGATCCCGGATCGTCACCCACATGATATCCATCCGACAGGCTGCTGCCGGCGAGGCCTCATCGAAGAAGGTGAACTGACCATGTCGCGCGATTGGGTCGACGCCGGCGAGCGGGACGAGTACCTGATCGACTACCTGTTCGATCTCCACGGCTACATCGTCCTCAAGGGGGGGATCGCGAAGCGGGACCTCGACGAAATGAACCAGTGGGTCGACGACCGCTGGAGTTACGTCGAGGGCGGGCGCCGCCAGGGGAACGAGCAGGGGGAATGGATCGGCCACGTCGAGACCCACACCTACAGCGACTCCGACGGCTGCAATTTCCAGAACATCGTCGAGGGCGGGCAGGTGTTCCGGCGCCTCATCGACTACCCGGCCTGGATCGGCCACTGCCGCCGCTGGATCAACCCGGTCAACGGCATCTCCATCCACGAGAACCTGCTCAACGTGCGCGGCCTGGGCGGCTACATCGGCATCCACTGCGGCGGCGCCCTGCCCATCTGCTACCTGACCTTCCGCCAGGAGAACACCGGCGAGTGGATGGTCGGACAGATCAACGTCATCGGCGCCCTGCAGGACATCGGACCCGGGGACGGGGCCACGACCCTGATTCCCGGCAGCCACAAGTCGGCGATGCGCCACCCCAAGCTCCTCGAACAGACCTACCGCAGCGACGATGCCGCGGGCAACCAGTTCGGCATGAAGGAGCTTTACCTCGAAGCCGGCGACGTCCTGATGCTGACCGACGCCATCACCCACGGCTCCGCCGCCCGCACCAACGACGGCTACCGGCGCATCACCCTGTACCGCTACTCGCCGCGATACCTGCGCAGCCGCTTCCACTACGTGCCGAGCGCAGAGCTGCTGGAAAGCCTCGACGACGAACAGCGCGCCATCGTCCAGCCGATCCCCCCGCGCTTCGCCCCGGGCCGGCCGTAGCGGTCCGCGGGAATCCCGCCGCAGCCGTTCCCTGAGCCTGGGCTTTTCCATGCAGCGTCACCGGCGCCAGGGCTACCGGAACCCTGGCGCGGCCCCGGTCGCCCCGCGAAAAATCCGGCGTGTTCCGCTATCTCATTTTTTGGGATTGTCCGTCGCCCCGGGCAGGTTCCCAACCCTGGCGGGGCCGGCAGCTCCGGGTTTCCCGCCTCATCTGGAAGGCGGCCGGCTGACGGCAGGGGCCGCCCGCGTCATTCCGCGCCGGCTCCCTGTCTGAAGGCCACCCCAGTCCCCCCATCCCCTTCGGGGAGCGGCGTCACCGGCGCCAAGGCCGCCGGAATCCCGGCGCCGAGATCCTCCGTTCGAGGAACTCCTCGGTCTGCCCGTGCCAGAGGACGAAGGTATCCCCGCGCTCGAGGTGTCGTCGTACAGGAAGTCGGGAATCTCGTTCCTGATCGAGGTGCGGCAGAAGTCCTCCCCGGCTCCGTCCAGGTCCCCGGTTTCGAGCCGCCAGAAACCGCGGCGCCAGGCGATCGGAGCGCAGGTCGTGTCGAGGCTTCCGCCTGACCCAGGGCTTCGATGGCGGGGGTCAGCGCCCCGGTCCGGGCGCGCGCCAGGCCTAGGCGGTACCAGGCTTCGGGGTCCTGAGCCCGATCCGCGCCGCCACCTCGAAGGAAGCCGCCGCCTGTTGCGGCAGCTCGTTCGCCGCGAAGGTCATGCCGAGGCGCATCCAGGCGGCGGGGTCCCCGCGGTCGGCGACGACTTTGGCGCGGGCCCGTTCGACCGCGGCGGCGACCTCGGCGTCGAGAGAGAAATCCCGGGACCGCCGGCGGACCGGGCAGCGGGCCGCCTCCCTGGCAGGAGGGGAACCAGGCGATCAGGACGGCTCCGGCTGCCGACCGGAGAGACCGCCCGCGCCGGGGCTGCCTACTCCTTCCCCTTACTCGCTGGGTCCATCCGGTGTCCTTGTCTGCGAGGGGGGTGCTCCTCTTCGCGAGGCTGTTCAGACCCGGCCGAACAGATAGGCGATCTTGCTGAAAACAGCCCTGCTGCGATCGCGGTCGCGAACGAAGACGAGAAAGAAGTGGCTCTCCGGGGTGAACTCATAGTCGAAAACCGTGTTGAAGTTGTCCTCCGTCGTGTCCGAGGTGCGCTCGATCACCCGCTCGTGGAACAGCCGCAGTCCGATCTTGCGGGTGAACTGGTAGTTCGTCGTCGTGCGCAGGAGCAGCGTTTCCCTGCGGGCGCTCCAGTAGAAACGCTGCCCCCTCAGGCCGATCGTCAGGCGGCTGAACAGGTTGGCGTCGGCGTCGAGGCTGACGAGCCAGTTGAAGGCGCCCTGGCGGCTGCCGATCTGGTTGTAGAGACCCGCGGAACCGTTTGTCGACGCGTATTCGATGCCGGCCCCGGCCAATCGCGTTTTCCACAGCCGTCCGGCTTCGCGCAGTTGTCCGCTGCGGGCGAGCGAATAAAAGTCGAAACGGCCCGACGTCCAGCGATCCCTCGGCCTGCGCGTACTGCTCGCGCAGCCGCCCGCCCGCTTCCGTCTGCCGGAACACCCGCCCGCGCATCACCAGGGCGTTGAGCCTGCTGCCCTCGGAATACTCGTTGCGGAAGGTGATGGCGCCCCGCGCGCGGCGGTAGGCCTCGTCCTCGAGGCCGGTTTCGTTCGGCCGGAAGCGGTCGCCGATCTCCTCGAGCTCGACGAAGCCGCTCAGCCTCGACTGGTTGCGCCAGTTCGTCGAGGCGTGGTACGCGTACCCGGGACCGCCGCCGGTTGAACTGCCGGCGAACTGGCCCGCGGCGGTCCAGTCGCGCCCGAGGCCGAGGCGGCCGTTGAGGGACAGCAGGCCGTAGTCGCGGTCGGACTGGTGCTTGTGAACCGCCATGGCGCCGATGACGGTACGCTCGCCGACGTCGCGGTTGAGCCGCAGGTTGAGGAGGTTGGCGCGCCGTTTGGCGTCGCCGTCGTAGCGGTCGATGATGCGGCCGTACGCGTTTACCGCCGCCCAGGTGTAGCCGCCGGTCTTCCCCGTGCCTTTGACGCCGAGATCGATTTCCTGCACGCGGCGGGTGTAGAACAGGCGCAAGGGGAGATCGAACAGCTCGGCGCCGTCGCGGAAAAAGGGCCGGCGCTCCGGCAGGGACAGCTCGCGGTCGTCGTTGACGTTGATCAGCGTCGGGTCGCTCTTCCGCACCTTCGCCTCCCACGACGCGTCCCAGGCGAAGGTGAAGGAGCTCTCGTTGCTGACCCGCTGGTCCATCTGCGTCCCCAGCGTGTTGATGCCGAAGATGTAGGCGTTGCGGCGGTCGTGGAAGGTGTCGAAGACGACCTCGACGGCGTCGTCGTCCCAGACCCGCGTGTCGCGGCGCGTCAGCGTCTCGCGCAGGCCGGCCATATCCGGTTCCCAGCAACGGAAGCCGACGTAGATCGCCGCGGTGTCGTAGAGGACGTAGGCCTCGGTGCGGAGCCGGGCCGGCGTGCCGCGGGTCTGCTGGGCGCGGAAGAAGTCCCCGGCGGCCTCGGCCTCTCGCCAGGCCGGCTCGGAGAGATCGCCGTCGATGCGCGGGGGCCGGTCGACGCGCAGGGCGGTGACGGAACGGGTGGTGTCGGCGCCTGCGGGGGCGGCCGCCGCGAACATGAGAAGCCAGCGCCACGGGCGGAGCCGGCCTCCGAAGTGAGTGAGTACCATTTTCTCAACACTGCGCCCCGGTCTGCACAGTGGCAAAAGATGGGTTTCGGAGCTTCGGGGCGGCGATCTGTCATTGCGGGAAGCAGCCGGTCAAACCCTTTTGCGCAGGAGAAACCGGAGCCGGCATGGTGCGCCTGGATTTCAGCGGGGGCAATCCCTTTTGGCGCAGAAGTAGCCCTGGGTTCGCGACAGTCGCACCCCGCTGCGCCAGTTGCCGGCGAAACCTTCAGGCGAGACCTCCCGCACCTCCAGCACCGTCCAGGCCCCGTCGAAAAGGGCGGCATCCCGGCGGTTGGCGTCGGCGCCGAGGCGCAGCAGGATGCGGCGCTTGCCGCCGCGGCCGCTCTCGAGCACGAGGACGCCCGGTGCCTGCGGGTCGGTGCCGGCCGGATCGCCGACCCGGTGCGCGCCCACCGCCCGGAGGTCGAGGTCCGTGAATCCGTACAGCGGCGTCGAGGCCGTGCCCAGCGAGTCGAGCCCCGGCGGCTGCCGGCGCAGGGTGAGCGCGCCCTTTACACGGCGGGCGTCGACGCTGTCGACGACCTCCACAAGGGTCAGCCGGTAGGTGCCGGCCTTGCCCGCCAGGGTCGCGCCGGCGGGCAGGGGGCCCGAAGCTGGTTCGCAGACGGACGCTTGTTGCTGGGGCAAGGGACCCTCTTCCTGCTGCGGCCCGGCCCCCTCCTCCGGCGGCGGCTCTTCCGCCCGGGAGCCGGCCGCAAGGGCCAGGGAGACCGCCACGAGGGGCCCGAGGTATGCAGGCTGTCGGCTCATTCCGTCTCGCCGGCCCTGCGCAGATTCAGGGTGATGGACTCGGGCTCGTCGGGCCCGGCCTCGGGGTGGGTCACGACGCAGTTGAGCAGGACCAGCCACTCCTGATCTTCACCGGCCGCCCTGGCGAAGCGGGTAGAGGAAGAGGTCGTGGAAGGCAGGGTGTAGGCGTCGGCCTGGGTGACGTCGACGACGTAGCCGATGTCGGCCAGCGACTGGATGGTGATCGCGCTCAGCGGGTGGGAAGTGGCCTCCCCGATTCGGGGCGTCATGAGCTCGTGCTGCAGCACGGACTCCCGCCAGTGGCTGTCCTGGCTGCCCGATCCCCCGGAGGTGTTCTCCACGGGCACCTTGGCCCCGGTGTAGCTCGACCCGCCCGCGGCATTGAAGGCGGCAATCGCATTGGCACCGGAGAAATAGGTGTCGGGGGCGGGGACGATGGGATCGCCGTTCACGTCGAGGGACGGGTTCTTCAGCAGATTGTGGTCTTCCCACGACCCGAGGCCGAAGCCCAGGGTGTGACCGAGCTCGTGCAGAACGAGGGATCCCAACTCCTGGTCCGTCAGGATACGCAGGTCGTCCCGGTCGAGCTCGATGCCGGCCGCGATCGGCAACGAGGACGGGACTCGCCAGACGAGCCGTCCCGCCTGCCCGAGGGTACCGCTCAACCCGTCGATCTCGACCACTTCCACGTAGACCACCAGGTCGTCGACGACCTCGGGGGAGGTGGTCCCCGGATAGAGCCGTTCCAACAGGCTGCGCCGGTTGTCGGACAAGCGGTGGTTGGGGATGTCCTGGGCGATGATCCGTTCCCAGCGGGCGGCAGCGGTCTCGAATGCCGACTGGACCCGGCGGGCCGGCGCGCCGCCGGCGTAGACGAGCTCGATGTCGAACTCGGGGGTCCCCGGCACGGTCGCCTCGGCGACCGCCGAGCGCACGCCCGTCAGACTGCCGGTGCAATCCTCCCCGAGGTACCCGTAGTCGGCTTCGTAGGTGCTGCCGGGCTCGAAGAAATCGGAGACCAGGTCCTGCACCGTTACCGTTACCGTCTTGGGGGAACTCTCGTCGTTGGTTGCGGAAAAGCACCCCGTGGCCCAGTTCCCAATGGGCTCCTTCTGCCGGATTCGGATCTCGTAAGCCCGGGTTTCGTCGGCGGTGAAGTCATCGCTGAATTCCAGTGTGAACAGGTCGCCGCTGATGCTCAGGGTGGGGGCCGACAAGGTCGGGGTCCGGATGTCGGCGCCGAAGGTCGTCGAGACGCTCGCTCCCCAGGGATCGCTCGCCGTTACCGTTACGGTCGCGGTGCCGACGGCCAGCGGATCGACCAGGACCTCGGCACCGCTCACCCGCACGGGCGCGGCGGCAGTGTTGTTCGACGACGCCGTGAAATTCAGGACCAGATCGTCGGGATCGTCGAAGGCTTCATCCACGGACACGACCTCCACCGCGCCTCCCACAGGCAGCGTCACGTCGTCGATGGAGCCCTCGACAACCGGGGACTGGTTGGGGATCTCTATCTCCGCCGAGGGCGACCACTCGCCTGCCCCCTCGTCGTTCTTCGCCGCCACCTGCACCTCGTAGGTCGTGGCTCGATTCAGGTTTCTGATCAACGCCACCCAATCAGGTTCCGTCCAGTCCGGCTCCGGGTCCGGGGTGTAGCCGACGAAGTCGCCGCTGTCCTTGACGCGGTACTGTATCTCCCAGGCGGTGATGTCCGGTCCGGTATTCGCCGGCGGTCTCCTGCCCGGGGTCACCGCGATGATGCGGGAATAGACGAAGGGGAGTGCCAGTCTGGGGGGCCCCGGCGGCCCCGGCGGCTCGTCGACGTCGGTCACCGAAACGAGAATCTGCTGCTCGCGGGTCCGTTCCCGGGTGCCCATGCCGCTGGTGGCGGTGACATTGACCACATACAGGTTGTTCCTGGCGGCGGGACGTTCGTAGTCGGGCAGTTCCGCGAAGCTCAACTCGCCCCGGCTGGTGATCTCGAACAGGGCCTGATCGGTCCCGCCGGTGATCTCGTATCCGGTGATGTAGTCCCTGGCGTCGGCATCGGTGGCGACCAGCGTGGCGACCTGGGTTTGGTTCTCCTGCACGTCGAAGGAAGTGGTGGCGAAGACCGGCGAGCTGTTGGTGGTCACGTCCGTCTCCGTGACCTTCACCTCCACGTCCTCGACGGTCACGCTCTGGTAGCCGCCGCTTACCGAGTGACTCAGGGTGACCTCGTCGTCCTCGCTGTCGGTGTCGGCGCTGGAGGTCACCGTCACGGTTTGCGGCGTATCCCAGTCGTCGGCGGTGAAGGTGAGCGGAGAGGGGTTCACCGTGACATCCGCACCCGACGGAACGGTCACCGAAACCGTCACGTCAGCGGTCGGCCGCGAGGTCAGCACCACCGTGTAGGTGTCGCTGTCGTCCTCGGGCATGGTCAGCTCCGCCGGATAGATCTCCACCCCCTGTTCGGCGGCGATCACCTCCACCGGCAGGTCGCCGGATCGGACGAAGACGTAGCCCCTGTCGCTCGCCGGCAGTACCGGCAGAACGCCGAGATCGACGGTGACGGCGGCGCTGGTGCCGGCCGTGCGGGATACAAAGAGGAACCCGCTTTGGATGCTGCCCTGGGGAACTGTGATGCTCTCTTCGCCGCTGTCGATTTCGCCGTTGGCCAGCCGCAGCGGCAGGACCAGCTCGAAGGGGGCGGCGGTGTGCGCCTCGGCCCGGAACAGGGACCCGACCCCTTCCAGGGAGACGTTTACGGGCAGGGGGTCGACCGTGTTGCCCTCGAGCCGGAGTCTGGTGAGCGCGGTCAGCCCGGAAAAGAGGCCGTCCGGAAGTGTAGATAGCTGGTTTTCCCTCAGATACAGCCATCGCAGTTCCGTCAATCCGGAAAAGAGCGTCGCCGGCAACGTGGTGAGGTCGTTGCCGCTCAGGGAGAACACGGTCAACTCCGTCGGAGCGGAGAGGAGGTTCGCGTCCACGCTGCTGAGTTTGTTGTAGCCCAGGTCGAGCACCTCGAGCACGGTCAGCCCGGAAAAGAGGTTGCTGGGAACGGAGGTGATCTCTGAATCGGAAAGGTCGAGTCCTCTCAGCGAGGTCAGCCCGGAGAACAGGCTGGCGTCGAGGCCGCCGAGGTCGTTGCTGTCCAGGTGGGCTACTTCCAGCGCCGACAAGCCCGAGAAGACCGTGGCCGGCAGGCCGGTGATTCCGGCCTTGGTCAGGTCGAGGCGTTCGAGCGCCGACAACCCGGAGAAGGCGCTGGCGTCGAGGCTGCCGAGATCGTTGAAATCCAGGTGGAGTGTTTCCAGCGCCGACAATGCGGAGAAGCCGTTCGCCGGCAGGATGGTGACTCCGGCATCGGAGAGGTCGAGACTGGCCAGCGAGGTCAGCCCGGAGAACAGGCTGGCGTCGAGGCTGCCGAGGTCGTTGCCGGCCAGCAGGAGATCCGTCAGCGCCGTCAGTCCGGAGAACAGGTTCGCTCCGAGGCTGCCGAGCTCGTTTTCGAACAGGTAGAGGTCTTCCAGTGCCGACAAGCCGGAAAAGAGGTTGGCCGACAGCGTGGTCAACGAGTTCCCGGACAGGTCGAGGACAATCAGCGCCGTCAGCCCGGAGAAGGCGTTGGCGTCGAGGCTGGCGAGGTCGTTGCCGTCCAGGTAGAGGTCTTCGAGGGCGGTCAACCCCAAGAAACGGTTGGCCTGCAGGGCGGTGAAGGAGTTGTCGGACAGGTCGAGGGCGATCAGCGCCGACAACCCGGAGAACAGGGTGGCCGGCAGCGAGCTGATGCTGTTGCTCCCCAGGTCGAGGAGTTCCAGGGCCGTCAGCCCGGCGAAGTCGCCGGCTTTCAGTGTCGAGATGTTCTCGCCGTACAGGAAGAGGTACTCGATTTCCGCCAGGTGTTCCGCTGTCACGGCACCGCAGGTGCTTACGGGAGCCTGCCTGACGATCTCGTTGCGCACCTGCGCGGTGCGGCTGCAGACATTGCCGATCGGAGTCCGGTTCGCCGCCGTCAGGTTGCTCAGGACGCCGGCGGGGTTCTGCGCCAGGTCGCGGATCGGGTTGGTCCCCGGCGTGTAGGTGACCGTCACTGTCTCGCCCGGCGTCACCTCCGAGGCGAGGGTGAGGGCCACTTCGCTGGTGTGCATCGTTACCGCGGTGACGCTTCGCGCCTCGCCGTCGACGGTCACGGCGAAGTCCCCGGTTGCCGGCTTCGAAGCGACGTCGAGTCTCTCGACGTACGCCAGGGTCAGCTCCTCGCTCTTGACCTCCGCTTTGGTGAGGGTCGGAGCGACGCCGTCGACCTTGTGTGCGGACTGATTGGTGCGCCCCCCGTGCGCCAGATCCGCGTTGACGGTGGTGCTGTTCTTGAGCAGGAAGATGCGGCCGTTGTTGAGCTTGAGCCCATTTTCGTTGATGGAAGCGCCGTTATCGTCCTCGTCGCTGGCCTGCACCTCGTACTGGAACAGGAGCTGGGTCGTTGTAGAGCCGCTTTCGTAGTCGGCCTGGCGTTCGGTGGAACCGATGGTCAGGTCGATCTGCGGCGTTCCGGTGACCGTCACCGCCTCGCTGAAGGTCGCGGTCACGCCGATCACGTCGTCCTTCTTGTAGTTGTTGTTCTGCCCCGAGGCAGGCGTCGAGGTGAAGGCGACGCTGGAAACCGTCGGGGCCGTGAGGGTGGTCCCGCTGCCCGGATTGGACCACGGTCCTTCCCCCTCGTCGTTTTTGGCCTGCACCTGGACCTGGTAGGTCCGTCCCGAGCGCAGGCCGGTGATCGTGCGGCTCGGGGCCGCGCCGCTGTCGGACCAGGCGATGTAGGCGCCGGTGTGGCGGTACTGCACGTGGTAGTTGGTGATGACGGGGCCGGTGTTGGCCGGCTCGGTCCAGCTCACCCTCAGGCTGCTCTCGGTCTCGTCGCTCACGGTGGGCGGATCGGGTTTGCCCGGCGGCTCATCCACATCTTCCACGGTGACGGTGACGGCTTGCGTTGCCGTCAGCTTTCGGGTGTCCGTGCCGCCGCCGGCTTCTACCAGCACGTTGTATTCGTTGTCACCCCCTGAATCCGATGGCCGCTCGAAGTCGGGCTTCTCGTCGGGACTCTCCTTGAAGCGCAGCTCGTTGGTGTTGGCGATCTCGAACCGGCTCCCGTCGGCCCCTCCGGCGACCTCGTAGCCGGTGATGCCATCGTCCCTGTCGACATCCTGGGCGGTCACCCGGCCGACGAACCGCTCGTTTTCATGGACCATGAAGGCATCGTCGCTGGTGAAGGCGGGCTCTTCGTTCTCGTCGGTGACGGTGACGGTGATCGCTTGTTCCGCGGTCAGTGCGCGCCCTCCGGTGCCGCCGGTGGCTGTGACCACCACGCTGTACTGGTTGTTCCTTCCCGCGTCCGAGGGGTTCTCGAAGTCGGGGGTATCCTTGAAGATCAGCACGCCCCCGCTGTTGATCTCGAACCGGTCGCGGTCGGCGCCGCCGGTGGGGGTGTAGTCTGTGATCTGGTCGCCGCTATCGAGGTCCTGAGCGGTCACCAGGCCGGCAAAGGTCTGGTTCTCCGCGGCCTCGAAGGCCGCGTCGCTGATGAACTCCGGAGCCTCGTTGAGGTCGTTCAGGTCGATGAACACGGGGATGGTGCGCTCGCCGCCGTGGCCGTCCTCGGCTTTCACCGACACCGAATAGCTGGACTTGGTTTCGTAGTCCCAGGTCTCGTCGCGGTCGGTGCGGAGCTGGCCGCTGCGCGTGTCGATGGCGAAGGCGTCCGCATCCGTGCCTCCGAGGCTGTAGGTCAGGGGAGTGTTCTCCGGGTCGGTAGCGCCGACCGGATCGCCGACGTCCTCAACGCCGGTGGTGTTCTCGTCGAGGCGGCGGGTGGCGCTCGACCCGTCGGTGAACACC
This sequence comes from Candidatus Latescibacterota bacterium, assembly GCA_965223905.1. Lineage (GTDB taxonomy): Bacteria > Latescibacterota > UBA2968 > UBA8231 > UBA8231 > CBDCXV01. Next base: position 131,724 of record CBDCXV010000002.1, on the reverse strand, counting down.
GGCAGCTGATTGGGGTCGGTGCTTCCCGTGCCGGAGGAGGACCAGTCGCTGGCTCCTTCGTCGTTGCGCGCGAGCACCTGCACCTGGTAGCTCGTGCCCGGGGTCAGGTTGGTGATGGTCGCGGTGCGTTCCGCGCTGTTGTGGGACCAGGAGGTGAAGCTGCCGCTGTCCCCTTCGCGGTATTGGATGTCGTAGTCGTCGATGTCGGGGCCGGTGGTGGCCGGCTCCGCCCAGGTCACCGTCAAACTGGTAGAGGAGGCCGCCGAGACGCTGGGTGCTGCCGGGTCCTCGGGCGGTTCGGTTTCGTCTCTCAGGTTAATTGTCACCTCGATGGTGTTGCTGCCGCCCTGGCCGTCCTCGACGCGCACCGTCACCTCGTAGCTGGCCTTCTCCTCGTAGTCGTAGGTCTCGCCGGACCGGGTCTCGAGCTGTCCGTCGTTCGCGTCGAGGTCGAAGCTGGCCGCGTCGGTGCCGGCGAGCCGGTAGTCCAGCGTCCCTCCGTCGTTGTCGGTGGCGGTCACCGGGTTGCCGATGTCGTTCGTCCCGGCGGTGTTCTCGTCCAGACTGCGCGAGGTGCGCGATCCTTCGCTGAACGTGGGCGCCTGGTTGGCGACGGTCCTCGCCTCCACCGACTCGGACCGGAGGCTCTCGCCTTCCGGGCTACGCGCGAGCACCTGCACCTGGTAGCGCGTGTCCGCGGTCAGGCTGGTGATCGTCGTGCTCGTGCCCGGTCCGGTGTGCGGCCAGTCGCCGAAGGTGCCGCCGTCTTCGCTGTACTGCACGTCGTAGTCGTGGATGTCGGGACCGGTGTTGGCCGGGGCGGTCCAGCGAATGGATAGACTGTTCAGCGTCGAGGCTGTCACCGTGGGCCGGTCGGGCCGGTCCGGCCGCTCGTTGTCGTCGTCGATCAGTTCGATGGTCACGGTGACGGTCGTTCCGCCGCCCGGCTCGTCGGTTGCCTCCACCGTAACCGAGTAGCGGCTCTGCGTCTCGAAGTCGTAGGCGACGCCGGGGCGGGTGCGCAGCTGGCCGTTGGTCTCGTCGAGGGTGAAGGAGCTCGCGTCCCCTCCGGAGAGGCGGTAGGTCAGCGCCGTGTTCTCCGAATCGGTCGCCCTCACCGGGGCGCCGATGTCTTGTGTTCCGGTGGTGTTCTCGTCGAGGCTGCGCGTCGGAGCGGATTCGTCGAATACCGGCCGCTGGTTGGCGCTGGTGGTCCCGAAGCCGGAGGCGGACCAGGAGCTCTCGCCTTCGTCGTTGTGCGCCCGCACCTGCACCTCGTAACGGGTGTTGACGTCCAGGTCCGGGATCGTGGCGGCGGTGCCGGGGCCGGTGTGCGGCCAGGGGAGGAAGCTGCCGCTCTTGCGGTACTGCACGTCGTAGTCGTGGACATCGGGGCCGGTGTTGACGGGCTCCGTCCAGGTTACCGTCAGGCTGGTGGATGAAGCCGGGTCGACCTGAGGCCTGCCCGGGGCCTGGGGAGGTTCGTCGACGTCGGCCACGTGCACGGTCACGTCGATGGCATCGGTGCCGCCGTAGGGGTCGTCGGCTTCCAACGTCACCTTGTAGCGGTTAGTCGTCTCGAAGTCATAGGCGACCCCGGACCGGGTGCGCAGCTGCCCGCTGCCGGAGACGACGGCGAAGCGGGCCTCGTCGGTGCCGGAGAGGCGGTAGGTCAGGCGGTGTCCGTCGTCGTCGGTGGCGCGGACCGGGTGCTGGATGTTCCGGTTCGCCCCGGTGTTTTCGGCGACGCTGCGGGTGGCGGCCGGGCCCTCGTCGAAGGTGGGGGCGTTGTTCGGACCTGGGGGCGGCCGCGGAGGCGGTGGCGGGGGCGGGGGGGTTACCGGACCGCCGCCGCCGCCATTATCACTCGAGCCGGGCGGGGGCCGGGGAGGCCTGGGCGGCGGCTTGGGCTCGACGGTGACTCCGAAGCTCAGCGACGCCTCCAGGCCTTCGGGGTCGCGGGCGGTCACCGCAATGGTCGTCTGCCCGAGGCTCTTGGGAGCGATGTCCACCCCGGACCCCTCGACCGCTGCCGTGGCCACCGCCTCGTTGCTCGAGGTGGCCGCGTAGGTCAGCACGTCTCCTTCGTCCGGGTCGGTGAAGGCGGTCGACAGCTCCACCCGGGCCGGCCGGTCGATGCGGACCTTGCGGTCGTCCACAGTCTGGGCCACGGGGGAACGGTTGGTCGGGTACACGGTCACCGGGACCGGCAGGGTCGTAGCCCGGCCTCCTTCGTCGCGGGCGGTCACCGAGACCGTCACCTGGCCGGGGGTTACCGGAGCGATGGTCAACACCGAATCGGTCAGGGTCGCGGTGGCGACCGCCTCGTTGCTGGAAGACACCGTGAGGGTCAGGGCGCCCCCCTCCGGGTCGCGGAAGCGGCCCGACAGGTTCAGGGTCGTCGAGTCTCCCCCTACCTTGAAGACCTGCGCCGAAAGGCCGGCCCCCAGGGTCAGGCCGTAGGGCTCCTTCAGGCCGGAGGTGACCAGGTCTTCCACCTCGGAGCCGTTGAGGTTGGCCCGCTGGATCTTGTCGGTGCCGTAGTCGGTCCAGTACATCTTGCCGCCGCCCAAATCCAGCGCGATCGCCTGGGAGGTCTGCAGCCCCTCGGTGACCAGGTCTTCCACATCCGAGCCGTCGAGCTGGGCGCGCTGGATCTTGTCGGTGCCCCAGTCCGGCCAGTACATGCGGCCGTCCCCCAAATCGAGGGCGATCCCCCGCGGCTGGTTGAGCCCGGTGACCAGGTCCTCGACTCCGGAGCCGTCGAGATTTGCCCGCTGGATGCGGTCGCTGCCCCAGTCCGTCCAGTAGAGCTTGCCGCCGGAAAGGTCGAGAGCCAAGCCGTAGGGCTCGTTCAGGCCGGTAGCGACCAGGTCTTCCACCTCGGAGCCGTCGAGGTTGGACCGCTGGATCTTGTCGCTGCCCCAGTCGCTCCAGTAGATCTTGCCGCCGGCCTTATCGAGGGCGAGGCCGAACGGCTCCTTCAAGCCCTCGGTCACCAAGTCTTCGACCCGCGACCCGTCGAGGTGGGCGCGCTGGATCTTGTCGGCGCCGCTGTCGGTCCAGTACATGCGGCCGCCGTCCCGGTCGAGGGCGAGGTCCCGGGGCTGTCCGAGGCCGTCGACCAGGGTGCGGAGGTCGCTGCCGTCGAGCTCGGCGCGCTGGATGCGGTCGGTGCGCGCGTCGCTCCAGTAGAGCCAGGGCACGGCGAGCGGGGGCTCGTTGGAGGCCTGCACGGTGACGGTGAAAGTCCGGATCGCCTGCAGGCCCCCCGGGTCGCGGGCGGTCACGGTGATGGCGGTCTCGCCGACGGCCAGCAGACGCAGGGTCACCAGGGAATCGGCGGCTTCCGCCGTGGCCACCGCTTCGTCGCCGGAGGAGGCCGTGTAGGTCAGGGCGTCGCCGTCCGGGTCGCTGCCCGTAAGCTCGAGGGTGAGCGAGTCGCCGGTGGCAGCGGTGCGGTCCGCCAGCGGCTCCAGTTCCGGGGCCTGGTTGTCGCCGGCCGCGGTCCGGGCCAGGGCCAGCCCCCGGGGACTCAGCAAGCCCTCGGTCACCAAGTCTTCGATTTCGCTGCCATCGAGGTTGGCGCGCTGAATCTTGTCGGTGCTGCTGTCGGCCCAGTAGAGCTTGCCCGCAGAAACGTCGAGGGCCAGGCCCCGGGGGGTGCCCAAACCGGTGGTCACCAAGTCCTCTATTTCCGTGCCGTCGAGGTTGGCCCGTTGAATGCGGTCGGTGCCGTTGTCGCTCCAATACAGCTTGCCGGCGGCCCCGTCCAGGGCCAGCCCCCGCGGGATCTGCAGACCCGTGGTGACGAGGTCTTCGACCTCAGAGCCGTCGAGGTTGGCGCGCTGGATCTTGTCGCTGCCGCTGTCGGTCCAGTAGAGCTTGCCGCCGGCCGCGTCCAGGGCCAGCCCCAACGGGGTCTGCAGACCGGTGACGAGATCCTCGATTTCGGTTCCGTCGAGGTTGGACCGTTGAATCCGGTCGGTGCCGTTGTCCGTCCAGTAGAGCTTGCCCGCGGCCGCGTCGAGGGCCAGGGCCAGGGGGATGCGCAGTCCCGCGGTGACCAGGTCTTCCACTTGAGAGCCGTCGAGGTTGGACCGTTGAATCCGGTCGCTGCCGTAGTCGGTCCAGTAGAGCTTGCCGGCGACTGCGTCCAGAGCCAGGCCGCGCGGGTTGACCAGGCCGCTGTCGACGACGTCCTCCACCCCGGAGCCGTCCAGGTGAGACCGCCGGATCCGGTCCGCCTCCGCGTCCGTCCAGTAGAGCCGGTTGACGGCCCCGAGGCTTCCGGCCCCGACGACGAGCACGGCGAAGCGCTGCACCGCCTCCAGGCCCTCCGGGTCGCGGGCGGTCGCGGTGATCGTGGCCCGGCCCATCGCCAGTGCGTAGACCGTCAGCAGAGAATCAGCCACCTCGACCCGGGCTACCGCCTCGTCGCTCGATGAAGCCGCGTAGGTCAGGGCGTCGCCGTCCGGGTCGGTGGCGGCCGCCGCCAGGGTCAGGGTGTCGCCGGCCGCCGCGGTCCGGTCCGCTATAGGCACCAGGACCGGGGCCCGGTTTGCGGCGGCGGCAACGGTCCGGACCAGGGCCAGGCCCCGCGGACTCAGCAGGCCCTCGGTCACCAAGTCCTCGACTTGCGACCCGTCGAGGTTGGCGCGCTGGATCCTGCCGGTGCCGCTGTCGGTCCAGTAGAGCTTGCCGGCCTCCACGTCGAGGGCCAGCCCCCGGGGGGTGTGCAGGCCGCTGGCGACCAGGTCTTCCACCTGCGAGCCGTCCAAGTTGGCCCGCTGGATCATGTCGGTGCCGTTGTCCGTCCAGTAGAGCTTGCCGGCGGCCGCGTCCACGGCCAGCCCCCGGGGAAGCTCCAGGCCGGTGGTCACCAGGTCCTCCACTTCGGAGCCGTCGAGGTTGGCCCCCTGGATCTTGTCGGCGCCGCTGTCGGTCCAGTAGAGCTTGCCCGCGGCCGTGTCGAGAGCCAGGCTCAACGGCGTCTGCAGGCCGGTGACCAGGTCCTCGACTTGCGAGCCGTCGAGGTTGGACCGCTGGATCTTGTCGCTGCCGTTGTCGGTCCAGTAGAGCTTGCCCGCTCCCGCATCCAGGGCCAGACCCAGGGGGATGCGCAGGCCCTCGGTGACCAGGTCTTCCACTTGAGAGCCGTCGAGGTTGGCGCGCTGGATCTTGTCGCTGCCGTAGTCGGTCCAGTAGAGCTTGCCGGCGGCCTCGTCCACGGCCAGGCCGCGCGGGTTGACCAGGCCGCTGTCGACCACGTCCTCGACCCCGGAGCCGTCGAGGAGGGACCGCTGAATGCGGTCGCCGTCCGCGTCCGTCCAGTAGAGCATCAGCGCCTGGGTACCGGCCCCCACTGGAAAGCCGATCCCTTCCGGAAGCGACGGGTCGGACGGGTCGGCGTGGTAGGCCTCGATGAGCCGGGCGTCGGCCAGGTCGACCTGGCCGTCCTGGTTGACGTCCCCCAGGGTGATATCGCCGTTGGCAAGGGACAGGGTCGGGTCCTCGCTGTACGAGGCGACCAGCAGGGCGTCGGCGAGATCGACCTGCCCGTCCCGGTTGACGTCCCCCAGCAGGCCGCCTGAGGCCACCTTGCCCCGAGGCAGGTCCGCCAGCGTTTGAACCTGGATCTCGACCCGCCCGGCCCCCACCCGGAAGGCCGGGTCGACCCAGGCAACCAGCCCCGGTCCCGAGACCGTCAGCCCGTAGACTCGATCCATTCCGTCCAGCGAACCCGCTGCCGCCGCACCGGTACCCGCCGTGGTGAATGCCGCCCTTGCCTCCGCTTCCGTCCACCCGGACGGATCCGCTCCACTTTTGGAGACCGCTCCAACCGCCGGGCTGCCCGGGGGTTGGCCCGCAGAAGCGGGTTCACCCGTGGAGCCCACCGCCCCGTTCCAGGGATCCGTCCCGCTGTCCGCAGCTTGCCCCGCCGCTCCAATCGCCCCACTCCAGGGATCTCCTGCCTGGCCGGAACCGGTTCCACCCGCCGCGACCACCGGGCCGTCGAGCAGCACCATCGACCGCGTCAGGCGCTCCCCGCCCCCCAGCAGGCGGTACAGGTACACCCCCGAGCCCACGCCTCGCCCCGAGGCATCGGTCGCGTTCCAGGTCGCCGTGTGAAAGCCGGCCGGGCGCTCCCCGTCGACCAGGGTCGCCACACGCTGACCCAGGATGTTGAACACCTCCAGGCGCACCCGGGTCGCCACCGGTACCTGATAGGGGATGATGGTCGAGGGATTGAACGGGTTGGGGTAGTTCTGACCCAGGTGCAGGCGCGCCGGCAGCGGCGCGGCACGGCGCAGGGCCTTCAGGGGAAAGGCGAAATAGCCGCTCTCATCCGCGGTGGCGCCCAGCGAGCGCCCCAGCTCGGCGAACAGCCGCACCCGGGCCCCGGCCACCGGGGGGCCCGAGGACAGAAGCACCCGACCCTCCAGCAGCGGCTCGGCGCCGGCCGCTGAGAGCAGCCCGATCAGACAGCCGATTACAACAGGCAGCATTTATTCCACAGGGATCGTCTCGATCTCCACGCTGAACGGATCGGCCGGATCCTTTAGCTCGACGTGCACCACCACGTCCCCGTCGACGGTGACGTTCGCCTTGCGCCGCACCCGGTTCTCCTCCGAGTCTGCCAGCACCAGCACGAGATCGAGCACCACGGTCCAACCGCCCGGCAGCTCTTCCAGACCGACGTCCGACCGCTCTCCCGGGGCGACTTCGGTGCGGATCACCCTGGCATCTACCGGGTCGACCTCGTTGAGGTAGGCGACCTGTATCGAGTAGGGCGTCGAGTTCTGCAGCAGTATGCGCCCCGCGGCCGGCTCACCGTTGTCCGGACCCGGAGGCGGACCGCCGTTTCCTTCCTTGCCGCCCCCGCCGCAGCCGGTGGTTGCGCCCAGGGCCAGCAGCAGCAACGCGATCACGGGAGTCACGGGACGCACCTCAGCCGGCAGCGGCCCGCTCGAGACTGGCGGCGACGGCCGCGACCTCGTCGTCGCGCGTCGTGCGCATGTCGAGCAGCACGGCCTCCTTGCGAATGCGGCCGACCACGGCCTCGGGGTCGGTGCGCAGCGCCCGGGCAAGCCTCTCGGCGCTGCAGAACGTCGGGCGCAGGCAGACCGCGGCGCTGGGAAGCTCTTCCAGCGGCAGAGCGCCGCTGCCGAATTCCGCGGTGGTCGATTCCACGGTCGCCACGAGGCGGCAGCGCGCCCTGTCGGACAAACTGCGGACCAGGGCCTCGGCCCGGAGGCGCACCGCGGCGGCATCCTCGGTCATCATCCGCAGCACCGGGTGGGCGGCGCGGAGGCGGGCCGGGTCGAGGCGGTAGAGGCGCAGGGTGGCGGCGAGGGCCGCGAGGGTCAGCTTGTCACAGCGCAGGGCCCGCATCAACGGGTTCCCGGCCGCCTGCTCAACGAGGTCGGCCCTGCCGGCGATGATCCCGGCCTGCGGTCCGCCTAGCAGCTTGTCGCCGCTGAAGGTGACCGCCCCTGCGCCGGAACGCAGGCTGCCGGCGACCACCGGTTCGGGCGGCAGGCCCCAGTCCTCGAGGTCGACGAGAACCCCGCCGCCGAGATCGTAGACCAGCGGCACCCCGGCGCGCTCGCCGAGGGCGGCCAGCTCGGGCAAACCGGCTGCGGCGGTGAACCCCTCGACGCGGTAGTTGCTGGGGTGCACGGCGAGGATGGCGCCGGTCTGCTCGCCGACGGCGTTCTCGTAGTCGGCCAGATGGGTGCGGTTGGTCGTCCCGACCTCGCGCAGGCGCGCGCCGCTGGCGGCGACGATGTCCGGCATGCGGAAAGCGCCCCCTATCTCGACCAGCTCGCCACGCGAAACGATCACCTCGCGGCCGCTGGCCAGACTGTTGAGCAGCAGCAGGACGGCGGCGGCGTTGTTGTTGACCACTACCGCGGCTTCGGCCCCGCTGACCTCGCAGATCATCCGCTCGACGTGGGCGAGCCGCGTACCCCGCTCACCGGTTTCCAGGTCGAGCTCGAGGTTGCAGTAGTTCTCCCCCACCTCCATCACCGCGGCGAGCGCCGCGGGGGGCAGGGGGGCCCGCCCCAGGCCGGTGTGCAGGATGACGCCGGTCGCGTTGACGGCGCGATGCAGGCTCGCTACCCCTCCGGCGCGCACAGCCCCGGCGAGCTCGGTCTCCACCCGCGCCAGCAGCTCTTCGCGGGAGGGGACCTCGCCGCCAGCCGCGGCCAGCAACTCGTCGCGAACCCCGCGCAGCACCGAGCGGACCGCCTCGACCACGTATCCCCGGTCGCAGGCCCTCACCAGCCGCCGCGTCGACTCGAGCCGCAGCACCTCGTCCACCGAGGGAAGCGATTTCACCGCGTCGTTCATATTAATTGAAGGATAATACGACTCCTGTTCTTTTTGCGCTATCCTCAAGTTGTGGTTATACTTAGCGGTGCCCGAGAACTCCCTCCCTTCCGCAGCTCGGGCACCCCTCCGCTCCCCGTCCGCAACCACCGGACGTTCCTGCTTGAAACTCCTTTGGCCGGCTGCCGCCAAGGCATCTGCACGGCTGTCTCTACTCCGCTACGCCGCCGCCGTAATGGTCTGCACGGCGTCCATGGGGGGCGACCGCCTGACTGCGGGATCCCTGCAGCACCCGGTCCGCCGCGGCGAAACCCTGAGCGACATCGCCAGCCACTACGGGGTTTCGGTGGCCGACCTGCGCCGCTGGAGCGGGATCGAGGGGGACCGCATCCTGGTCGGCCAGAAGCTCACCGTCCGCAAGGAGCGGTCGGCCGAGTGGTACGTGGTCCGCCGCGGCGACAACCTGACGACCATCGCCTCCCGACACGGGATCTCCCCCGGCGAGCTGAGGCGCATCAACAAGCTCGACGGCGCCGTCATCCACCCCGGACAGAAGCTGCGCCTGCGCCCGGCGTCCTCCGCCACCTACCTCGTCAAGCGAGGGGACACGCTTTCGGATATCGCCGCGGCCGAGGGGGTGCCGGTGCGGGAGCTTCGGGAGCTGAACAACCTGCGCGGGGACCGCATCGGGGCCGGACAGCGGCTGCGGCTGCGGGCGGGAGAAACCGCTTCCGAGGAGGTGACCGAGTACGTCGTGCGCCGAGGGGATACCCTGTCGAAGATCGCCCGGCGCTTCGACATAGGAGTCAGCTTTCTCAAACAAATCAACGGCCTGAAATCCGACCGCATCCGCCCGGGGCAGAAGCTGCGTCTGCGCGCTTCTGCCGTCGACGAGGGCATCCACATCGTCCGCCGCGGGGAAAACCTGACCGGCATCGCCCGCCGCTACGACATCGCCCTCGCCGTCCTCAAGGAGCTCAACGGTATCGAGGGGGACCGCATACTGGTGGGGCAGAAGCTGCGTCTGCGCGCCACCCCGTCGGCACGGCACATAGTCGAGCGCGGCGACGCCCTGTGGGAGATCGCGCGCGCCTACTCGATGAGCGTGGCGGAGCTGAAGAAGCTGAACGGGCTGACGTCGAACCGCATCTATCCGGGCCAGGAGCTCGTGCTCAGCCCGGAAAAATCGCGGCGCCTCGGCACCTACACGGTAATAGGAGGCGACAACCTCACCGAGATCGCCCGCCTTCACCAGATGAGCGTGGCAGAGCTGAAGCGGCTCAACAACCTGAGAAGCTTGGTCATCCACCCAGGGCAGAGGCTCAATGTCAGGCCGCTGATGGCCCGCCGGGAACGGCTGGAGCTCGCCGACGTCGACTGGGCCGATCTGCAGGTGGCGCCCAGGGGCGTGCGCCGCATCGACGTCGGAAACGGGCCGTACTTCACGCGGCGGCCGCGGGCGGACCGGCAGCGGGGCCGCGAGTACTACGAGGGCCACCCGGCGTCGCCGCTGAAGACCTACCGGCAGGCGCGCAAGCTGTGGAAGCAGTTCGAGCGCGCCGTCGGTCGCGCCGGCCGCCTGAGCAGCAGGCTCGAGGGCTGGCATATCGTCCTCGATCCCGGGCACGGCGGCCTCGATCCCGGGGCAGTGGTGCGCACGACCGACGGCAACGGCCGGAAGCTGTACGTCGTCGAGGACGAGTACGTCCACGACATCGCCCTGCGCTCCTACGTGCTGCTGCGCCTGCACGGAGCGAAGGTGACGATGACGCTGCTGAGTCCGAACCACCTGATCCGCGGCAGCGCGCCGCCGTCGCAGACCTTCGTCAACGAGAAGAACGAGGTCTACAACAGCTACGCCCTGAACAAGCCCAACACCCGCCACCAGTGGCCGCGCGGCAGCCGCAAGGGACTTGACGCCCGCGTGCGTATCGCCAGGGAAGCGTTCGCCGGCACTCCGAAGTCCCGGCGCATCTTCCTTTCGTTCCACGCCGACATAGACAAGAACTCGCCGCGGGCGCCCCTGGTGCTCTACTACGAGAGCCGCGACGGCCGCCGCAAGGATCGCGCCTCCCGCGCCTTTGCGAAGTCCCTGCTGCCGGCTCTCGGAGCCGGCTCCCGCGTGCGCGGGCAGGGTCTCAGGGTGCTGCGCGACAACCCGGCCGCGGTCAAGGTGCTGGTCGAGCTGCGCAACCTCGCCTACGTCGACCACGCCTGGGCCCTGCGCTTCGAGCAGCTCCGCCAGCGCGATGCGGAGAAAGTCGTGCGCGGCGTCCTCGACTGGGAAAGCCGGAAGCGTCTCGCCGCGGGCAGGTAGGCCGGCCTCCGCAACCATTTGGCCAAAAAAAAAAGCCCCGGGGCGAATCGACCCGGGGCTTCCAGTGCATCTTCCTGCGTCCGTCAACAGACTTGCTCGGTGGTGATTCGCCGGGCCGCGCTCCTGACCACCTCCGGCTCCAACCCTGCCAGCTCGCACCACGGATCGATGCGGCGGCTCTCGACGAAATCGACTTCCGGCACCTCTTCCGCCCTTTCCACCTTTTTCGAAATCTCCCGTAACGTGCTGAGAATCATGGCGTTAGCCAATCGGCGGTACGCGAGGGAGACGCGTTCTGCCTGGGCTGCGTGCTGATCCGCTCTCATATCGGAATCCCGGTTGGTTGGATGTTTCAGGTCTGTTTCACAAGCCACAATGTACGCAATTCCAGCGGATTTTGAGAAAAAACAGGTTCGCGGGGCAGGTTTCTCCCACGCGGCCGGCGGATCGGGACCGCGTCAGGCCACCGACTCGGCCGCGGAAACAGGGCGCCGCTCGGACGAGGCGCGGTACAGGCGATAGATCCACTGCATGGTCCGCAGGGCATCGGCGCCGTGGGCCCCGGATGTCCGCTTTCCCTTCAGCATCTGCAGAAAGCCGGTCCACTCCAGCGACCAGGAGGGGTCGCCGGCGTCGAAAACAGTTTCGGTTTCGCGGGGCCGTCCGCCCTCGGGCCGCCGCTGCCCGATGCGCACCGACTCCGGCCCGTACGAGCCGCCGAGCCCCTCGGCTATCGCGTACCCTTCGCTGCCGAAGACCTCCAGGCTGAACAGGTTCTTCCACTGGGTCCAGCTGGCGTGGATCGAGGCCACCTGGCCGCTGCCGGTGCGGAACAGGCCGAAGGCGTTGTCTTCCAGCGGTTCGATGTCCCAGCAGCGGCGCTCGGTGAACCCGGTCACCGACTCGAACTCCCCCAGCAGCCAGAGGCAGAGGTCGACGAGGTGCGCCCCCTGGTCCAGCAGCTCGCCGCCTCCTGCTATTTCGGGGTCGCCGCGCCACTCGCGGTCGTACCCCGGGCGGCCCCCGTGGCCGTAGCGTGCGCGGATGAAATCGAGTTCCCCCAGGCCGCCTGAATCCACCGCCTCGCGCACTGCGGCGACCGCGGGGTGAAAGCGGTGGTTGTACCCGGCCGCCAGGCAGACCCCGCTCGCGGCCGCGGCGGCGACCAGGCCGGCCACCTCGGACGGGTTGCGCCCAAGCGGTTTCTCACACAGAAGGTGCTTGCCCGCGGCGGCCGCGGCCGAGCCGATCGGAGCGAGCTGGTCGTGGGTCGCCGAAAGGATGACGATGTCGATGGCGGGATCTTCGACTACCTCTTCCCAGGCCGGGGCAACTTCCGCCCGGGCAGGGGCAGCCGCCCTCGCCGCGGCCACCCGGTCGAGGTCGCAGACCTTGACCAGCTGCGACTGCGGGCACTCGGCCAGGGCCGCGGCTCGCCTGAACCCGGCGCCTCCGGCTCCTATCAGTCCGACCCGGTAGCTCACCTGCCGCTACTCCCGGACGGGGGAGATCCGCCTCAGGGTGAAGAGGTCGGTCGCCATGACGGCGCGCGGGTCGAGGTTCTCCCAGTCGTCCCACTGGGCGCTGATGAGCCGGCCGGTAAGGCCGTCGGTGGCCGCGGAAGCGAGGTGCACGGCCAGGGCCGCGGCCCGTCCCGGGTCCTGGCCTCCCTGGCGGGCGATCCGGCGCAGTTCCTCCGCCTCGGCGCCGGCGGCGTCCCCGGCGGCGATCCCCTGGCGCAGCATGTCGGTGTCGATGGCCCCCGGGGCGATGGCGTTGACGTCGATCCCGTGCGCGGCGACCTCGGCCGCCAGGGTCTCCGTAAAGCGGACGACGGCGGCCTTGGATGCGGCATAGGCGCTGAAGTTCGGGCGCGGATCGACCGCGCCGCCGCCGGAGAGGTTGATGATCTTGCCGGAGCGACGCTCGATCATCCCCGGGAGCACCAGGGAGCAGCAGAGGAAGCAGCCGCCGAGGTTGATCTGCACGGTCTCGAGCCAGGCGCCCGCATCGAGGGTGTGGCTCGGCCCCACCGGACCTAGTATCGCGGCGTTGTTGACGAGAATGTCGATCCCGCCCCAGCTGTCGAGGACGGCGCCGAACGCCGCCCGCGTCTGCGCTTCCGAGGCGAGATCGGCCGGGGCCGCCAGGCAGACCGCGCCCAGCTGCTCCAGCTCCCGGGCCGCGTCCTCCAGCTGATCGCGGCTGCGCGCCAGCAAGGCCACCTTCGCCCCCTCACCGGCAAGGGCCCGCGCGATCCGCCTGCCGATGCCGCGGCCGGCGCCGGTCACCAAGGCTCGCTTCCCATTTAGTCTCATCGGTCGATCGGGTCTCTTATCGTTCGGGATGGACCATAGGTGTCGATGGCGTCCATGCAAAGATAACCACCGCAGGTTCCACCCCGGTCACGCCGGATCCGGGACTCCGGGGGGTTGACTCGCCGGCTCCGCGAAGGTTGTTTACCCCCGCCATGGACACGTCGTTCACGAACAGCAGGGAAGATATCGCGCGGGCCCGCCGGGACGAGACCGACTGGGCGAGCCTGACGCGGGCCGAACAGATCCGCTCCATCGAGCTGGAAGGGTACGTCGTCATCCCCGGCCTGCTCTCACCCGAGACCCTCGACAGGATCCGGGAAGAGCTGGCGAAGCTGCCGACGCGGGCGGTCGACTACAGCCCCCATCAGCGCGGTTGCTCCGACGTGCAGTGGACGGATTCTCCCACCGCCATCGGCGTCATCGCCCACCCGCCGATGATCGGGTTCCTCACCGAGCTGTTCGGGGACGACCTGATCTGCACCTCCTGCGGCTACGGATGCTCGCAGCCCGGGCACCCGGGGATCGCCGTGCACACCGACGCGCAGCCGTACGGCTCGAAGATCTTCGGGCTGCAGTCGAGCTCCCCGGTGCTGGCGCGGGCGCTCTACTACCTCGACGACCAGACCCCGGACCGCTCGCCGTTCAAGGTGGTTCCGAGGTCGCACCTGTCGATGCACATCGACGGCAATCCCTACAACCGCTTCCTCAGCCATCCCGAAGAGATGATGGTCTGCTGCCGCGCCGGCGATGCCGTGGTGATCAACCAGAACGTCTTCCACGGCAACTTCCCCAATCACAGCGACCGCGACCGGCGCATGCTCGCCATCGCCTACCGCCCCTGCTGGGCCGGGCCGATCGACGACATCGAGGAGGACCGCGACCCGCAGCAGGTGGCGACCCTGCCCGAGCACATCCAGCCGTTCTTCCGCAGCCTGAACACGCGGGAAATCGACTACGACGTCCCCAACCGGCCGGACGGGATGCGGCGCCAGGCCGCGGGGATCCGCCCCAGCCGCTGGGGGAACGGCCGCTGATCCAGGGCCACCCGGGTGCCCCCTCGCGCCCGGCTCCGGACGGTTTCTCCCGGCCTGCTACTTCACCAGACTGCCTGCCATCGCCAGGATGATGTCGTTGTCGATACGGACGCGGAAGTCCGGGTCGACATGCTGGTAGGCGATCTTCCCACCTTTTGCCACTATGAACACGGACGGAACAGGCAGCGGCGGCCTGTCGGGGTTCCGGTAGGCGATACCAAGGCCCGAGGCCAGCTTCAGATCGCGGTCGGACAGCAGCGGAAAGCCGACCCCGGTCTCTGCGCGCGTCGCCATGGCAGCGGAAGGTTCATCCGGGCTGACGGCGAAAAGCCGAACCCCCATGGCGGTCAGTTGGGCGTGGATCCGTTCCAGCTCAACTAGCTGGTTCTTGCAGTACCCTCACCAGCCTCCCCGGTAGAACACGAGCACCGCCGGCTTCTCCGCGACCGCGGCGGCGAGATCGAGGCTCTTGCCGTCGTCCCCGGTGAGAACGGCAGAGGGAAGCGCGGCGCCGACGAGCACGGGGCGGACCTGCTTCGCGGACGGCGGAAGCGGTTTCTCCTGGGCGTCGGCGGTGGCAACCGCCAGGAAGCTCAGGGTGATAGTGCAGAACAATCGTTTCATCCGGCTCCTTTCGCGCCGGCCGTGCCGGCGGGTTCTTGTGCGGCAAGGTGTCTGCCGGGCCATGGTTTTCCGCAGCCTTCCGAGGGCTCCACGGGCTCCAGATCGAAAAATCAAAGCAGGGTCGACGGCACCGTGCTACGGCGAAGTAATGAGTGGAACCTGGATTTCGAAGCGCCGGGGTTCAGGTGGAACCAGATACGGGATTCGAACCTGGCAAGTGACGCTCTTGTGAGGAAATACGTCCCCAGACCCACGACTACAGTCAGGGCCGCGACCGCAACAGCCGAACGGAAGAAAACGTACTGGATCCCGATCGCGATACTTATAACGATGAGGTAGCCAAACATCATTTCGAGCGTAACCACGCCTCGCTCCGGCGGCCTTTGTTTACCGAAGGGAACACCGTCGATCAGCCTCAAGCCCACTGCAAGGTACAGGGACGTAACGGCCGTGCTGTAGGCGATGAATAAGACGGTATCCCTCACGCCCCAGGACCACGCCAGCAGGAACAGCCAGAAGAGGTTGGGAACGATGACAAGCATGAGCCAGAGCGCCGCATGAATTCCCCTCGCAAACGGACGGAAGGAAGAATCCGGCACGATGGAAAACGACCAGATGCCCTTGTAGTCATTGCCATACGCCAGGCACAGGCACGTAATGAGAACCGTCCATCCGGCCAAGTGGGGGAGGAAGTGCGTGTAGGCAAAGCCTGGAGCAAACGGAGAGACCTCCAGTCCGTAGACGAGCATATAAAGGGAGCCAAAGAGTATGATCGGAATGCTCATGGCCATGTTTTTCCGAAACTGCCAGTCCCGGACCATCATGGGGCACAGATACGCAAACCCGGCGCGGCTCGCTTGACCGCCGGTAAACCTCGCAATCCAGGGACTGACCTTCCATCGTCTCCACTCCAGCCGCCGCACCCTGGAACCTGAGTGCATCAGACCCGAAACACGGATCAGATGATTACTCGAAAGCGCCCGCAGTCCGAATACGGTACCAGCGATCGCGACGGAAATGGCCGCGACGCCCAGCATCACCGGAAACCCGCCCGGCACGGCCTCGCCGACGGCGAGCCATCCTTCGGGCAGGTCGATCCAGGCTGGCCAACTCACAAGGTCCTTTCCCAACAGGTTCAGAAGATTGAATCCGAACGCGAAAAACATGGGGACGGCCTGAGCCATGGCCGCGGCCGCCTTGAGACGCCGGACGGGAATGAAGCGAATCAGCCACCCGAACAGGCTGCAGCAGAGTAACGCGACGACCAGCCCGACCCCCAGAGCGATCAGAAAGTGCATGGCAGGGTAGACCAGGGAAAGGAACCTGCTGGTATGAGGAAGGAAAAAGCCGACGAGCGCCGGCACCCCATTCACTCCCGCCACGACATAGAGGACGACCTTTATCAGGTGGGTCAGCTTTGCGCCCGACCAAGTGGCCCCGTTCACCGGCTGGTGCGCCAGAATCAGTCCCTCGACCGGGTTCACCAGGGTTTCTGCGACCTCGGAGATTAAGAGCAGGCTGAGCTGAAAAACGGTCAGCCCGACAAAAACGAGCAGGTAAATTCCAGGAGAAACACCGAAGTAGGCCATCAACAGGCTGATGCAGCTCGATCCAATGAACCAGACGATCGCAAAGAAACGCATGGTGTCGTGACTGCCCATCCGGAGAACTTCCTGCCGTTTGCTGAGCGTCCCGAAGAGATCGACGAGGATCCAGTATCGGTGGGGATCGATCCCGCACCGTTCGAGCTGCCGGGCAAACCCCGTTCCGCGGAAGAACCGCCTGGCGATGGAATGAAGGCTCCCCAGGGCCGCTGACCTTCGATTGGAACGACGAGCCCTCACGACCGCAGACCTTCTATGATTTCAGAAACACCACTCACCGTTTCGTCCGTATGAGTCAGTTGCCGAAAGACGTCTTCGAGACTGCCCCTCTCGGTGGCACTCTTCAGCGATTCCAGCGATCCGTCCGCGATGAGACGGCCTTCGTGGATGACCAGGGCGCGGTCACACACGCGCTCGACCACGTCGAGGACGTGTGAGCTGTAGAGAATAGTCTTGCCTTCCGCGGCCAGGGCGGCGATCAGGTCCCGGACCATGATCCCGGTGTTGACGTCCAGACCCGAGAGGGGCTCGTCGAGCATCACCACGTCGGGATTGTGAAGGAGGGCCGCGCTGAGGAGCACCTTCTGGCGCATGCCCTTCGAGTACCCATCCAGACGACGCAGGCGGTCGTTGGCGAGGTCAAACTGCTTGAGGAATCGGCCAATTCGCGACTGAAGAACCTCTTCGGGGACTTCCTGAAGGCGGCCCATGAGCTCCAGGAACTCCTGTCCCGACAGGCTTTCAAACAGGGCGGCGGCTTCGGGTACGTATCCGATCCGTTTTTTGGCTTCGATCGCCTCGGTCGGCATGGAACAGCCAGCCACGCGAACCGACCCTCCGCCTGGTGGAAGGATGCCGGTCAGGACCTTGATGGTCGTGCTCTTACCGGCGCCGTTCGGGCCCAGTAGACCGACGACCTCCCCTCTTTCCAGAGCGAACGATATCCCGTGCAGGACCTGCCTGCCCCCGTAGCTGAAAGTCAGCCCTTCCACGGTCACGACCGGATCACGACTATGTGCTTTCCTCAAAGGATCCATAGCTGTAAGGCCATTTTTCGCGCCGGCCCTGCCGGCGGGTTTGCGGAAATATCGACTGCCGCAGTCCTGCCCGCAGCCCTGCGAGGGGTTCAGCCCCGCGGAGGCAGCAGCCCGGCGGCGTACTCCTCCGACCAGGCGACGGCGATCTCGACGTCGGTGAGGACGAGGTCGCAGGCGAGCTGCGGGTGCCGTTTCCGGAGAATGGCCTCGACCTTGTGAACGGCGCTGCCGAGCGTCCCCGGGTCGAGGGGAAACCGCAGCCAGGCGTCGCCGCTGACCCGGGAGATCGGAACGGCGAACGAATGCTGGTCGGCGTCGCTGCCGGGCAGGTTGTAGGAGACCACCGGGTCTCCGAGCTCCTCGCCGTTCCAGCGCACCCCCACCTCGTCCCCTTCCACCCACTCCGTCAGGTGCAGGCGCAGCTCGGCCGCCAGCGGCGCCCCCGACTCCGCGGTCTCGACGTCGACGACGGGCCCGCGTCCGGTCAGGGTCGGGCGCAGGGGCACAGGCACCTGCCCGCGGCGGCGGTCGTTGCGGTAGGCTCCGCGCCAGGGCCCCTCGTAGACGAGGTGGCGATGGGTGACGGCGTAGATCTTGTCCAGCCGCTCGAGGACCGCCGGGTCGCCGACCTCGCACATCAGGCGCCGCCGCGGCCCCTCGGCGCCGGCGTGCCAGTTGAAGGCGTAGATGCCGTCGGCGCCGGCGCGGTGATGGCGCGCGGCGATGGCGCGCGTGCGCAGGCGGTTCTTGCGGTCGGACGACTCGGGGCCGACCCAGGAGTCGGGCAGGCCGGAGTCGAAGCCGGGGTAGAAGGGGACGCCGCGCGGCCGGCAGAGCTCCTGGAAGCGTTCGACCTCGACCGCGGGATCGGTCGCCGCCCCGCCGCCGCCGATCAGCAGGTCGACGAGGTCCTCCTGCAGCCAGGTTTCGACGTCGTAGCCGATGTCGGCGCAGGCCTCGAGGCTGGTGGCGACCCGGGCCGCCAGGTGGAGAGGCCGGCCGCGCTGCTCGCCGGCCCGGTCCGTCGCCTGGCGGGCGGCGCGCTGCAGGTCGGTGAGGGTGTAGCGCAGGCGGTAGGCCTCGTCCGCGGGCAGGTGGAAGCCGTGGCGCTGCCAGTCGAGCTCGATGCCGTCCCAGTCGTACCCCTCGCACAGCTCGCGGACGTGGTCGAGGCGGTTGCGCCGCACCTCGGGAACCGACAGGTCCCACGAGAGGGCGAACCACTCCGAGGTGCGCTCCCCGAGCAGCCATTCCGGGTGCTGTCTGCGCAGCTCCGTCAGCTCGCCGTGGTGAAGGGTGGCGAGAGCGGACCGCTGGGCGCCGTTGAAGTGGTTGTCGTTCATGCGCAACGAGGCGTACACGGCGATGCCGAGCTCGCGCCCGCGTTGGATGACCGCGGCCTGCGGGTCCTCGCCGCGCTCGAGCATGCGGCGGATGTTCTCGGTGTGGGTGTAGGCGGCGGCGCTTTCGTAGCTGCGGCCGTACAGGTCGCCGACCACCTCGAGGGAGTCGCTGTCCCAACGCGCCGAGTGCTCGCCGACGCACCAGAAAAGGGCGTCGACCTGGGTGTCGACCAGGGGGGTGTAGACGCCTTCGAGGAACTCCTCGAGGCTTTGCGGGACCGGAGAGTACCCGTGCGGGGCCCCGTCCCAGTTGTAGATGACGCGGTAGTCGGGGGGTCGGTTCATCAGGTCCTTTCAGGTGTGTGCGGGAAAGGGGCGGGTGTGCCGCCCGGAGTTGGATGCGGGTCACGCGGGCAGGTAGTCGAGCCGGGTGGTTTCGCTGACCACCGGCCGGTGCGGGTGCCGCGCCTGATCTACAGCTTCGGCGAACCGGGTGACGGAGCCCACCAGCGCATGCAGGCGGCCGCTTCAGGGGGAGAGCAGCGGCCGCAGCCCGGGCGGCAGCGCCTGCCGCAGCGAGTCGGGGAACTGGTCGCGGTAGCCGGTGCGGCGGACGAATTCGATCAAACGCTCCGCCGAGGTGTCGTAGAAGGAGGTGAAGTACACGTAGCGGGGCCGGTCGGTCCGGTTCTGGGACGCCGAGTGAAAGCAGAGGGGATTGAAGACGATGAGGTCCCCGTCCTCGGCGCAGATCTCGACGCCGTCGACGCGGTGGCCGGCGCCGGAGGTGTTGGAGTCGAGGGGGCCGGTGTCGCGCCCGGGGTCGTCGCCGAACAGGGTGGCGTAGGAGAACCTGTGAGAACCGGGGACGATGTGGACGCCGGCGCCGCCCGGCTTCACCGTGCTCAGGTAGTGGAGCATCTGGTAGTAGACCTGCTTCGGAACCGCCTCGAACTCGGCGCGGCAGAAAGCGGCGTCGATATGGTAGCGGAGCTCCTGTGCGTACGGCGGAGGTTCCGGGTCGGAGCGGATGAGCACCTGCTCGCGCATGCGCAACTCCGGGTTGCCCCCGAGCAGCAGGCGCCCGAGCTCGATGGTGGCCGGGTTGGCGGCGAGGCGCCCCATGATCGCGCCGGGGATCGGGTGTCTCAGGTCGTTGCGGGGGGTTTTGCCGACCGGTCCGGCGACGGCGTCGACGTGGGCGCGCAGCTCCGCGGTGAAGGCGCGGTCGAGCCAGCCGGGGAAGATCGTGAACCCCTGGTCCTCGATTTCGGCGAGGCGTGTGTCGAGATCGTCGAAGGATGGATGCAGGGTGCTGATGGTCATGGATTTGTAGCCCGGATGTCCGTTGTTCGGATAGGGATCGCAACCGCGAAACGCCAAAACGCATAATATAGATTCAGCCGCATTGCCGAGAAGACGGCAGCAGCGCCGGTATCTTGGATGCGGACACAGGAGCACGGGAGCAGCGGATCATGAAGGATCAACAGGCCGAGTCGTACTTCGAGGAATGGGTTCAACGGGAAGCGGTCGCCGAGTGCATGGTTCCCGTCGTCGGTAACCTGTACCGCGAGCACGGGGTCGTGGTGACGGTCTTCGGCCGCTCCCTGGTGCGCAGCTCGCCGATCGACATCCTCAAGGCGCACCGGTTCGCCCGCCACTTCCTCGACCGGGAGCTGCCGGTCGAGCTGAGCTCGGCGATGCTCGAGGCCCTCGGGAAGCTGCAGCCGGCCGCCTCCCGCGTCGACATCGGCAAGCTCGCCATGCGCTACCAGAACGAGCCCGCGGGCAAGGACCTCGAGACCTTTCTGCGCACCGAGCTCGGCAGCCTCGACGCCGGCAGGGAGCTGCTGAAGGCGGAACCCCGCGACGTGGTCCTCTACGGATTCGGCAGGGTCGGGCGCATGCTCGCGCGCATCCTCATCGACCGCAGCGGCGGCGGCGACAAGTGGCGGCTGCGGGCCGTCGTCGTGCAGCGGCGCACCAGGGAGGACCTGGAGAAGCGGGCCAGCCTCCTGCGGCGCGACTCGATCCACGGACCTTTCAAGGGAACGGTGCAGCTCGACCGCGACGAGAACGCCCTGGTGGTCAACGGCAACCTCATCCGCATCCTTCACGCCGACTCGCCGGACAAGGCGGACTACGCCGCCTACGGCATCGAGAACGCCATCGTCGTCGACAACTCCGGCGTCTGGCGCGACCGCGACAGGCTGGGAACGCACCTGCGGGCGAAGGGGGTGGACAAGGTGATCCTCACCGCTCCCGGCAAGGGGGACATCCCCAACATCATCTACGGCGTCAACAGCGGCGACATCTGCCCCGAAGAGAGGCTGCTGTCGGCGGGAAGCTGCACCACCAACGCCATCGTCCCGGTGCTCAAGGTGATGGCCGACCGATTCGGCATCGAACAGGGCCATATCGACACCATCCACTCCTACACCAACGACCAGAACCTGGTCGACAACTTCCACAGCAAGACGCGCCGGGGCCGCGGCGCTCCGCTCAACATGGTGATCACCGAAACCGGGGCCGCCGGCGCCGTCGCCAAGGCGCTGCCGGACCTGAAGGGAAAGGTGACGGCCAACGCCATCCGCGTGCCCACCCCGAACGTCTCCCTGGCGATCCTCAACCTCGGCCTGGGCCGCTCCACCACCGCCGCCGAGGTCAACCAGTACCTGCGCGGCATCTCCCTCGACTCTCCGCTCCAGGGACAGATCGACTACATCACCTCCCCCGAGGTCGTCTCCAGCGACTTCATCGGCTCGCTGAAGACCGCCATCGTCGACTCCACCTCGACCATCGTCACCGGCAGCCAGTGCATCCTCTACGTCTGGTACGACAACGAGTACGGGTACGCCGGCCAGGTCGTCCGCATCGTCCAGCACCTGTCGGGGCTGGAGCTGCCCTCGTACCCGCAGTGATCCCGCGCTGAAAGACAGGGCCTCCTGCCACCGATGCCCCGGGACGCGGATACTCCCGGCAGGCCTCGGCTCAGGTAACGGACCAGGAGGGGCCCGGTCCAATTTTTGAGAAGCGTGAAGGTAGCAGTTCCAGCCATGAAACCGTCTCCAATGAAAACGCACCGGATGCCGCCAGACCCGCAGGCCTTCGCAGTCGCCCGGGCCGTGGGTGAGGCGGTGCACCCGGATACCGTCATCCTGTTCGGCTCGCGGGCGCGGGGGGACTTCAGCCCGGGTTCGGACATCGACCTGCTGGTCATAACCGGTCCCGGCCCGGTGGACGGGCAGAGGTCCGTGCGGACCCGGGCCGCGGCCAACCGCAAGGTCGAGGAGCTGTACGGGGACCCGGTCGAGGTCGATCTCGTGCACTTGAGCGAGACCGACTTCCACGACGGTCGGCGGGCGCGAAACCACGTGGCCGGACAGGCGGTCCGCGACGGCTTCGATGCGAATGGAGACAAGGTGACCTGGGACAATCCCGACCCGAGCAACTGGCCCGACATACGGCAGCGCGTCGCCAATGCCGAGCGGGAGCTCCGGGTTCTGGATGACCTGGTCAAGGCGAATTCCGCCCAGGAAGCCATAGGCTTTCACGCCCAGCAGGCGATAGAAAACGCCCTGAAGGGCTGGATCTCCGCGCTCGACGCGGACTACCGGAACACTCACGATCTGACGCAGCTGGCGGCGATCGTGCGCCGGCATCCGGGGGAGAACGACACCTCCGCGGGCGAGCGCCTGGGGTGGCTCACGGAGTACGCGGTGAGATACCGGTACCAGGGGGCGGAGGTGATCATGGAGGACAGTTCCGCCCTGCTCGCGGAGGTGACCCGTACCGTGGAGGCGATCATCGGGCGCATCCGCACACTGTCGGGAAACGAAGGGGATGCCGACTGTGAACCGGATGGACGGAATTCCTCCGAGACACCGGATGAACCGGCGGAATAGAAGGCAGGCCGCGGGCTCAGGAGTCTTGCCGCTGCCGGTCGGTCATTCCGTTTCGGTAAGGACCAGCTTCGTCGCCAGGCTGCCCTGGTTGGCTTCCTCGAAGCGCTCGGATACCTCGCCGTAGTCGTAGAACCGGGAGCTGTCGTAGAGGAAGGTGTAGCGCCCGTTGCGGTCGAGCCCGGTTTCCAGCGCCTTGGCGTTGATCCCGTCGACGTTCGGGTAGGCCGGCCAGCGCACCCCGTTCTGGCAGTAGGAGATGTCGATGAAGTAGCGCGGCCGCTCCCTGCCTCCCGGTTTGGGACGGCGTGCGTGCCAGACCGCGGAGTGGACGACGACCGCGGATCCGGGTTCGAGGTGGTCGAGGCAGAGCGACCCCTCCAGGTCGGCAGTTCCAAGGATTCTCAAGTCCCGCTGCACCACGAGGTTCTGCGACTGCGGCAGAACGAGCAGGTCGCCGATCTCTCCGTTGAGGCCGTTCAGGTAGTAGAAGACGTGCACCATCAGGTGCGAGCGGTTGCACTGCGGGTGCTGCTCGTAATCCTGGTGCCAGCCGACGCCTGAGGCCCCGTCGAAGCGGGTCGAGTGGATGTGGTGCATGGCGAAGCGGGATCCCCCCATCAGGGAGGCGACCGCGGCCATCGCCGGGGGATGGGAGGTCAGCAGGCCCATCTCGCGGTAGGAGACGAGCATGCGGTGGTCGCCGGCGTCGCGGTGCCGCACCAGTTCGTCCACCTCCGCCATAAGGCGGGCGTTGTACTCCGGCTCGATCAGGCCCGGGAGCACCAGGTATCCCTGGCGATGGAAGGACTCGATTTCTTCCACGCTCAGGGCCGTATCTGCCGATTCATCGATTTTCGGGTGTTTCATCTGCTCCATTCAGGCTTTTGGCGGGCTGGCCTGCGCGTACCGGTGCTCCGGTGATTGCCTGGTTGTCCGGTTTTCCATGTCCTCGATCCTCATTATCGGCGGACATGCGGCCGCGGGCTCGCCGGAGATTCCGGAGACGGCAGAAATCCGTGATGCCGCGGACCTATCGATAGGGACAAACAATGGCAGGTGCAATCTGATGTCGCCGGCGAATCGCCATGTCACCCGTGCGTATTATGCCCTCGTACAGGGCCGCGGGCGGAGGTTTCGCACCACCCCCTGCTGCCGTTGAAAAGGGTCGCCGCGGCATTGCAAAAACCAGCGACGAACCGCTTTGCAGCCGTCACGGGGGCGGCCTATCTTGCCGTCTCTCCCGACATACCGCTCCATCATTCACCAGGAGTTGATAGCGCATGCTGAAGCTGGGATGCATGTCCCTCAGCTACAAGGACGAGTTCGCCGCCGGCACCCTGAACCTGGAAGAATTCCTCGACCGGGCGCGGGAGTTGCGCCTCGACGGGGTCGACCTGCACACGCGGGGCTTCGCTTCGGAGGAGCCGGACTACCTGCGCGCGCTGCGCCGGCGCGCCGGCGATCACGGCCTGGCCCTGTCCTACATCGGGGTGAGCTCGGATTTCGGCGTCCGCGGCGAGGAGGAGCTCGACGCCCAGGTCGCCGCGGCCAGACACTGAATCGACATCGCCGCCTTCATGGGGATTCCCCTGGTGCGGGTGTTCGCCGCCTGGATTCCCGAGGGGGACAGCGAAGAGGCGACGTGGGCGCGGATGATCCCCTGCCTGAAGGAGGTCGCCGCCCACGGCCGCGGCCAGGGGGTCGTCGTCGGCCTGCACAACCACAACCACGGCTGCGTGACGCGGACCGGAAAGGACGTGCGGCGCATCATCGAAGAGGTGGACGACCCGTATTTCTCCCACATCCTCGACACCGGGCAGTACATCGGGTCCCCGGGCGCCTCCGGGCAGCGGGGCAGGGAAGATCCCGCCCTCGATTTCTACGGCTCGATCGCCGAGACCGCGCCCCTGGCCGTGCACGTGCGCTGCAAGATCTACCGCATCCAGTCGGGAACCGAGGAGTGGCTCGACTACCCGCGCATCTTCGAGATTCTGAAAGGGGTCGACTACAACGGCTGGTGCTCGGTCGTCTACGAAGGACAGGACGTCGAGGCCGAGGCCACCGCGGTCCCCAAGGCGGTGAAATACCTGCGCAGCCTGATGGACTGGTAGCATGAGGCTCGGCTACCCGCAGGTCGCCCTGCAGGTTCCGGAGATACTGCTGCCGCACCCCGGCGTGGCGTTCGAGAGCTGGGCGGTGATCGCCTGCGACCAGTATACCACCGACCCGGAGTACTGGCGGCAGGTCGAGGAGCTGGCGGGGAACGAGCCCTCGACGCTGCACGCGGTTTTTCCCGAGGTCCATCTCGGCGATCCCGGCCGGCATCGGCGGATCGAGCGGATCAACCGGCGGATTCGCGGATATCTCGAAGAAGGGGTTCTCGAGCCGCTGCCGGCCGGGTTCGTCCTCGTCGACCGCGAAACCCCTCGCACTCCCTCCCGCAAGGGGCTCCTGGTCTGCCTCGACCTGGAGCAGTACGGCTTCGCCCCGGGGGCCGAAACCCTGATCCGCAGCACCGAGGCGACCGATCCGGAGCGGCTGCCTCCCCGGATCGAAATCCGCCGCGGCGCGCCCCTGGAGCTGCCCCACATCATGGTGTTGATCGACGACCCGGAGGGCACCGTGGTCGAGCCGCTGTTCGACTGCCGGGACGAGCTGCCCCTGCTCTACGGCTTCGAGCTGATGATGGGGGGCGGCCATCTGCGTGGATGGCACGTCGGGGAGCCGGACCGCATCGCCCGGGTTATCGACGGCCTCTCCGCCATCGCTGAAGGGTTTGCCGCCCGCTACGGCGCTTCCCGGGAAGCCGCCCCGCTGCTCTACGCCGTCGGCGACGGCAATCACTCGCTGGCGGCCGCCCGCGAGGTCTGGGGGGAGGCGAGGCGCAAGGGGGCCCCGGCCGATCACCCGGCCCGCTACGCCCTGGTGGAGCTGGTCAACCTGCACGACCCCGGTCTGCGCTTCGAGCCGATCCATCGCGTCGTCTTCGAGGCGGACGCGCACCAGCTGCTGTCGTCGCTTTCCGACCACTGCCGCTCGCGGGGGTCGCATCTCGAGGTAACCGATTTTGCGGACCGGCAGCAGTGGGAGAAGGCGCGCGCCGGGCTCGACCGCGGCGCCCAGCACCTGCCGTTCGTGGCCAACCGCCGCCTCGGTATCGCCACCATCCACCGGCCGCGGCAGCAGCTGGCGGTGGCGTCCCTGCAGAGCTTTCTCGGCGGCGCCGGAGTCCGGCACCGCGTCGACTACATCCACGGCGGCGACCGGGTGGAGGAGCTCGGCAGCCTGCCCGGCAACGTCGGGTTCTTCACCGAGGCCCTCGACAAGCAGAGCCTGTTCCGCACCATCCTCCGCGACGGCCCCCTGCCGAGGAAGTCGTTCTCCCTCGGCGAGGCGGAGGAGAAGCGCTACTACCTCGAAAGCCGGCGCATCGAGGAATGACGCCCCCGGGAGCTGCCGTGCCTGTGGCGGCGGGATTGCGGGGATGAGAAACCTGCGCCGAGACTCATAAAACGAAAATCCCAACCTGCGGCTCTGCGGAGCCGCCCAAGCGATCGAAAGGAGCAATGAAATGGCCCGTCACCTGTACGTCTCGAACTCTGGAAGCGAGTTCCTGTCCCACTTCATCATGGACGAGGACTCGGGAAAGCTCACCCCCCAGTCCGACATCGACCTCGGCGGCGCTCCCGGAGCGGTGGCGACCAACTCCGCGGAGACGGTGATGTACGTCTGCCTGCGTCCGAACAGCGAGGTCGTCAGCTTCCAGGTCGACAAGGATTCGGGCGCCCTCACCAGGACGGGGTCGGCGGCCCTCGTCGAAGGCCCGCCCTACCTCTGCCTCGACAATACCGGCCGCTTTCTGCTGGCCGCCTACTACGGGGCGGCCGGGGTGTCGTCGCACCGCATCGAGGCCGACGGAACCGTGGGGGAACAGCTGCAGTGGCTCGACACCGAGACCCACGCCCACAGCATCCAGACCGACCGCAGCAACCGCTTCGCCTTCGTGCCGCACACCAACCCGGCGAACTCCATCCACCAGTTCCGCTTCGACGAAGACAGCGGCGAGCTGACCCCCAACGACCCGCCGGTCGCCAGGCCGGACAGCGAAGAAGGGCCGCGCCACTTCGTCTTCCACCCGCAGGGGGATTTCCTCTACTCCGTCAACGAGAACGGCAGCACCGTCTCCGCCTTCCGCTTCGACCCGGACAGGGGAACCCTCGAGCCGTTTCAGCTGATCCCGACGGTGCCGGAAGGGACCGATCTCGAAGGCAAGTCCACGGCCGAGATCCGGATCTCCGGGGACGGCCGCCACCTGTACGCCTCGAACCGAGGCCACGACACCCTGGCGCTGTTCGAGGTCGGCGGCGACGGCAGGCTGACCGCAAAGGGCAACTTCGAGACCGAGGCGACGCCGCGGTTCTTCGACATCGCCCCGGGCGGACGCTACCTCTACTCCGCGGGCCAGGACTCGAACCGGCTGGTCTCGTACCGGATCGATCCGTCCGACGGCTCCCTCGAGACGCTCGAGCGCCACGACGTCGGCGGGGCTCCGCTCTGGATCCAGTTCGTCGCCCGGGAGTGAGTGGCGGCGCCGGCATCCGGTCCCTGCGCTGCTGTCTCCACGGGCGCAGGGCTCCAGGCGACCTCGCTCTGTATGGGGGGTTGCAGCAGGGAGGTGGTCGGCCGGTAGCCTAGGCGGCGGGGTCGACTTTCCAGGTCGACGGGCTCTCGATGCGGACGCCGCGGATGGTCTGCCCTGCGTTGAGGTCCTCGGAGAGCAAAGTGGCGCAGCCGGCGCTTCCGGCGGCGGCGATGATGAGGGCGTCCCGGAAAGAGATCCAGTCGGCCTGGTGACAGGCGATGGCCTGAAGGATTTCTCGCGCTTTCGGCGGTGCGATGCCGAGCTTGCGAATGGCGACCACGTAGAACTCCTGCAGCACCTGGGTGGAGATGACGGCGCGGCCCGATGCCCTCAAAGCCTTCAGGTGTGAACGGCAGCGTTGCTGACGGACGGGGTCGTGCCGGTCGGCGGTGTAGATGAGGACGTTCGTATCGAGGAAGACGAGGCCGGTCATAGTGCCTGCGCGCGTAAGTCAGCGGCCGAATTCACGCGGAATTGCGCGCGCAGGAACTACACACGATGGATCTCGTCGCGTGTCCAGGCGGCCCCTCCGGAGTCTCCACCGGCCTGCATCGTCTGCAGCCAGCTCGCGCTCGAGGAGCTGCCGCAGGAGATCCTCCAGGGTCGTCCCCCGGCGCTTGGCGGCAGCGCTGCGCAGACTGCAACTGCCCGGGAGTCAGGTGGAGGGAAAGGCCGGGACCGGCGGCGTCCCGAACCTGGCTGCCGCCCTCGGGTGCGTCGTAACCGCCGGCGCAGGCGCGGGCGAGGATTTCCCGGGCCTCGGCCTCCATGCTGCGGCCGGCCCGGGCGGCGCGGATGCGGAGTCGGGCGTGCACGTCGTCGCTGAGTCTGCGGATGTTGAGGATGGCCATGCCTGCATTGTAGGCATGAGGGTGATGCAGGCAAGAAAAGGAGGGGCGGGCCGTTTCCGCGCCCGCCAGGATCGCTGCGCAGGCTCGCACCTCATTCCAGGGCGACCCGATGCTCCTCGGAGCTGCCGGACGCGACATCCGTAACGCGGACGGTCCATGCCCCCGGCAGGTCGTTGTAAGCGAACGGCACCGTGAACCCGGCGCTGTCTCCGGCCATGGAGGCGAAGCGGCGGTAGTATGGGCGCCACTTCCCGCCAGGATCGTACACGTCCATGCGCACGAGGCGGTCCCGGCCGCCGGGCAGCCGCGCCTCGATTCCCAACATCTCACCCCGCAATGCCGAGCCCGGGATGTCCAGGGCAATGCCCGGAAGACGGTCTTCAGCCAGGCAGTAGAGCTCGAAGCCCCGACCCTCGGACGCGAGCTGGATCGCCCGGCTTTGTCCGATGTAGCGCCCGCTCATGGTATCGTACAGGTGCCTGGAAGCGTTCAGGCGGATGGAGGCCGGCACGCTGAGATCCCCGCGGCGAATCACCGAGAGCAGGACGACGTCCCCGAGCGTGAAGGCGTAGGCGCGGGCGGCCTCGGGGGGCTCCAGCGCGAACAGCCGTGTCACCCCGGCCCGGGCCAGCAGGGCAGACACCATGCCCCTGGCCGCGTCCACCCCTGGATCGCCGCGCCTGGCCAAGTGGGCGAAGGAGCCGTTCAGATACACGGCAGCGCCCTTGCCCACCTCCTTGACCAGCAACAGCGGCACCTCCCCGGCAGAGACCACCGCGGCCGCCCCGTCGGGCCGCAGCGAGGCGTCGGCGATCATACCGGGAACCTCGACCTCGAGCGGGGTGCCAAGCAGGTCGAAGCGGCCGGAGAAGCCGACCTCCGCGGCCTCCGCGGGGCCCGCGCGCCGAAGGCCGAGCAGGCTGTCGAGCCGGCCGCGTTCCAGGATGCGGCAGTGCTCGTCCATCAGGCCTGACGAGCCCACCGACAACAGAACTCCGCCCTGTTCGACATAGCTTTCGAGCTCCGCGGCGACGGCGCGGGAGACCGCCGTGGTCATGGGCAGCAGGAGCAGCTTGACCTCGCCGGGGCTCAACCCGTCGCGGACCAGTTGACGGTCGGTGATGAAGCGATAGTTGACCCCGCTGGCATCCAGCGGCGCGAACATGCCTTTCATTTCGTCCGGACTCGGCGGAAACGGCATCAGCCCGGAGGGGATCCATTTCCAATGGGCATCGTAGAATCCCCCGGCATGCTCCGAGGCCTGAGACCACAGCAGGGCGACGCCATTGTCGTGGATCCCGGCCGCCGAGAGCAGGGGCCCCGGCCCCTCGTAGATCGTGCGCAGTTCCGGGATGTTGCGCTCGAAGTAGCCGGCCCAGCTCAGATCCGGGCTGGCGTTGCCCTCGTGATGACCCGTGAGGCCGTCGAAGAAGTAGTTGGTGTTGCACACCCCCTCCAGGATCATGGTCCACAACCTGTCTATGCGCTTCCACCGGGGTAAGCTGCCGGTGTGGTACCCTCCCCACCACATGCCCTGCACCAGGTCCCTGGGAGCCAGGGAGGTCAGCAGTACGTCGAAGCGCCGGTCGGCGTACGGCCCCCACACTTCCAGCCCTTCCAAGGTCAGCTCCAGGTCGCCGGGCCGTGAGCCTTCGGCGCCGACCCGGGCGGTGGGATCCATCCGGGTCAGGGCCGCGTCCATCTCGTGCATCATCCACGCGTAGAGCATTTCCACGAAAGAGGCGCGCTCGTGTTTCTGCGGATGGAACGCCGCGCCCTCGGCCATGTCCCAGTCCACCGGCTCGATCTCGTCGAAGGAGGCATAGGCCGTGCCCCAGACCTGGTTCAGATCGGCCAGGTCGCGGTACCGGGTCTTGAGAAACTCCCGGAAAGCCGCCACGTCGGAGGGCGCAAACGGCTGCTCCGCACCGCCGGCGTGACATTCGTCTCCCAGCGAGTACACGTACGGGGTGTAGGGCGCGGTGTGCCGGGTCCGCGCGAGCACTTTCTCCTTCCACGTGCGCATGTACTCGGGGTTGGTGGCCTTGCCCTCCACGCCATCGGACACCGACGATACGTGAGTCGCGTAGATGAACATCTGCATGTCGGCCAGGGCTGCTGTGCGAGCCGTGTTCCCCTGGAAATCGACGTGGCTCAAACACAGGTTGAAACCCGCCTGGCGCTGGCGGCGGAGTTGCCGGAGACCGTGGAGCCCGCCTTCGGTTCCGTTCCAGAGTATGGAGGGATACTCCGGCGGTCCGCTGCGCCCCACGATGAGCAGCTCCTGGTCCATGTCCAGCACCTGGCCATCCCTGCGAAGCTCTGCTCGAACCCATTGAGCCATGGCAACGGTGAGCGAAAGCGGCAGCCGCACCGCGACCGCGGCCGCCCCGGCCGCAACCGGCGCCGTCACGTCGGCGATGAGCCGGCCATAGGTGTCGGTCGCGGTAAGGCGCACCTCGGCCGCCTCGGCCAGCGAGGAGGTCAGCGCAACCGACACGTCGGCGTGCTCGTCTCCCAGCCGGTGGAACGGCGAATCGAAGACGATGCTGTCGATACGCACCGGCGAGCTCACTGTCAGACCCACGCTGCCGTACTGCTCGATGCCGTTGGCGGAGCGGACCCACAGGTCGAGGAAATGGCGGCCCGCGGGAAGCAGGGGCAGAGCGTACTCGAGGGCGTTGTCGCCCGGTTCGAGGGTCGGCTCCGACCAGCTTTCGTGTTCCACCTCGTTGAACCGGTTGCGGATGGCCATGTCGAGACGGACCGACGCGGACTGCGGCAGGGTCGAGTGGACGGTGAGGGGCAGCCCGTCCAGCGGCAGGTCCGCCCGCGGAATCACGGCCCCCTCGGGAAGATCATTCCAGGCAAAGGCCGGCTTCAGGCCGGGTACGACCCACTGCAGCGCGCGGATGTAGAGGGAACAGCCGTATTCCAGGTGCGTCTCGTCCTCCGGGTCGACGCCGTAGCGCCCGGGGTTGATCCGGGCCACCCGGCCCTGGCCGAACCTGTAGGCCTGTCCGACCGCGGGCGCGACCTCCTCCCAGGAGGGCACCTCTTCCCCCATTGCCCGCGCCTCTCCCCCGTACGCGGGAATCTGCGTGAGCGGTACGCCCTCCATGAAGCCGGTGCTGTCGGGGATCGCTTCCAGGGGCCAGGGGAAGTCGTCGCTTTTGTTGGCCAGGACCAGGCCGCATCCGGCCTGCACCTTGCTGCGCAGCAGGTTCTGAGCCTCTTCGGGCAGCCAGCCCACGACGAAGTCGATGAGCACGATGGCATCGTAGTCGTCCTTGAGCTTGCGGATGGCCTCCTCCCTCTTCTCCCCGGTGCTCGAACCGGCGATGTTGTATTCCCAGCGGTCGCGTTCACTCTCGTTGGTTATGAAGACGAAAGCTTCGTATTCGAGGTCCATGCGCTGCCATATTTCCACCACGTCGCGAGAGCGCATGGCGGTTGAATTTCCCCACACCCTGTGGACCAGGAACAGGACCTTCGGAGCAGGCCCGGCGCCGGGCTTGAGCCACTTTACGTGGGGGGTTTCGATTTCCGTCCTGATTTCGTGCAGGTAGGCGCCGTCGTGGAGCTCGGGGGGCGGCTCATCCGCCCAGAGCCCCGAACCAAGGCCGGCCAGAACGGCGATGAGAAGCCGGGTGCGCGATCTGTTCATGTCTCGAACCTCCTGTTGGGGGACCATTGACGGGGCCCGGAGGTTGAAGGGGTTGCCCTGACAGCCCGTTAAGTTGCTCTGCAGGCGAGGCCGCAAGGGCAGGCCGCAGCCCGGATGGACGTTTTCAACGGGCTGTTGAGGTGCAGCGCCGCCGGCAAGCAGGGAAGTTCTGAACCCCGGGCTAGTGTCTCGTCGCAGAGATTCCTGAATTAAGTCGTTTGATCTTTACCCGGATTCTGCGGTGGGCCTCCAGACAAAGGAGCGAGCGTTTTGGTCCCAGTGGTCTGCAAATCGCTCAATTCGACGGACCAATTTCTTCATTTTGGCGAAGGAACCGCATCGAATCGCCGCTGAGACTATGGCCAATTGCTTTCGAGTCTGATCACCAGAACTTCGAATTATGATAGCTATCTCTGAGACTATACACTAGTCGCGTCCCACGGATAACTTGAAAAATTGCAAGGAATTCCTGGGACGCGACACGAGATCTCCAGCCGAAGTCGCCGAGCCCTCGCGGCGGCAACTTCCCGGTATGAAGGAAAGGAAGAATGGATTGACCCGGAGGAAGCGGATGGCATCATCCGTTGGAATTTCCCGTTTCCCCGCTCGCCCAGAGTGCAGGCGGATGGCGGCCGTCGACGATGAGCGCATGCTGGTGGGGTTTCGCAGCATCAGCGGCTTGCGCGATGCGGTGAAAAGGCCGCCCCGGTTCCCATGACCACGGCTCGAATCGAGATCGACCTTCCGGCCGCGGCAGCGCCGTGGCGGCTGACCGCGACTGCCCTTGAGCAGGGCGAGGTCGCCAGCATCCGCAGCACCTGGACATCGCCCCAGGCCGAACCGGCCCCGACCCGGGAATGGCGGCACGCCGGCCGCCAGGAAGAGCCGCTCGAGCTCGCCGGGGTCGCCGGTGCAGTCGTCGCCGACCGCTTCGAAGCTCCCGGGTACGAGCTCCGGCGGGAGGTGTGGCTGGCGCATTCCGGGGACTCGGCCGCGGTCCGGCAGGTCCTGGTCAACCGCGGCGGACGCCCGGTCCGGCTGCGGGCGCTGATGCCGCTGCAATGCGACGGACCGGAGAGCCTGCTGCTGGCGGGCCGCGGCGCCGGGGGCTGGGACGTCCTCGTGCAGAAGCGCTTCAAGAACGACGGCCCCACCTCCTTCCGCCCCGGGGTCGGCGACGCCGATCTGGAGATGGCGGTCAAACCGGTCGGCCCCACGGGGGAGGCGCTCCCCGAGGCCGGCGAGGGGACCACCCTGATCCGCGCCGATCCCTTCTGCATGCTGCGCCCCCGGGGGGAGGGCGCGGCTGCGGCGCTGCTGATCGGCTACCTCAGCCAGACCGGGCACCTGGCCCGCATCCTGCTGCAGTTCGCCGACGAAGAGGAGGGCGGCGTCCGGCTGGAGCAGCTCACTGCTGAATGCGAGCTCGACGGCGTGGAGGTGAAGCCGGGCGAACAGCGCGCGAGCCAGTGGCTGCTGATCGCCGCCGGCGAAACCAACCGGCTGATCGCGGAATTCGCCGACCGCGTCGGCGTCTACCACGACGTCGCCCCGGCCCCCTCGCCGCCGGCGGTATGGTGCTCCTTCTCGGCGTACGGCGAATCCTACAGCGAAGAGCTGTTCGATCAGGACATAGCCGATCTCGCGGCCCGGCGCGTGCCGATGGATTTCTTCCTGATCGACGGGGGCTGGGAGCGGTCCCGTGGGGACTGGGAGCCCGACCCGGAAAGGTGGCCGGGCGGCATGAAGGCGGCTGCCGCGCGAATCGCGGATTTGGGGTACGGCCCGGCGCTGTGGACGGCGCCCTACACCGTCCACCCGGAGTCGCCGCTGGCCAGGGAACATCCCGACTGGATGGCGACGACCGCGGACGGAGAGCGCTACGAGTACATGAACGGCTACGTCCTCGACACCACCGCCCCCGGTGCCTGCGGCCACCTCGATCGCCTCTACCGCACCCTGACCCGCGACTGGGGCTACCGCTACCACAAGTTCGATTTCATGCGCGGCATCTTCAACAACCCCGGCATCCGCTTCCGCGACCCGTCGGCGACGCGGCTCGAGGCCTATCGCCGCGGCCTGGAGGCGATCCGACGCGGCGCCGGCCCGGGCGCCTACCTCTGCGTCTGCGGCGGGCACTTCGGCGGCTCGCTCGGACTGGCCGACGCCCAGCGCAGCGGCAGCGACGTGCGCGGCTGGTGGGAGGTCATGAAGCCGCGCATCAAGCAGAACCTGCTGCGCACCTGGATGCACCGGCTCTGGCACGTCGACCCGGACGCCATGCTGCTGCGGAGGCGAGAAGAGCCGCTGGTCGAGGGGGCCATGGGCTCCTACACCCTCGGCAGGTTGAGCGACGACGAGGCGCGGACCGTGGTTCTGAACCAGTACCTCGGCGGCCAGCTCATCTGCCTGGGAGAGGCGTTCCGCCATCTCGACGAGGACCGGCGCGCCCTGCTGCGCCACGCCATTCCTTCGATCGGATCCCCCGCGGTGCCGCTCGACCCGTTCGAGCCGGTGGCCCCGTCGCAGCTCGTCACCCGGGTGACGCCCCGGTGCCGCGGCCTCGAACCGTGGAACACCCTCGCCCTTATAAACTGGAGCGACGCCCCGCAACGGATGCAGGCGAGCCTTGCCGGGGAGGTCGTAGGCGGGCTGCAGGCCGACCGCTTCCTGGTTACGGAGTTCTTCACCGATGCAGCGATCGGGGTGGCCGCCGCCGGCGAGAGCATCGACCTCGGCCTCGTTGCCCCGCACGCCAGCCGGCTGCTGCGGATCGCCCCCTGGCGGGGCGACGGGCCCGTGCTGGCCGGCACCGATCTCAGCTTCTCGGGCGGTGGGGCGGAGGTCGTCGAGTGGCGCCCCGGAGAGGGAGAGGCCGACGGCAGGGTGGCGACCGACTGGGACTACCCCTGCCGCGTCAGGGTCGCCTTTCCGCGGGAGGGCGGCTGTGCCTTCGCCTCAGCTGTGGTGCCGGCGGGCGGGGGGGAGTTCAGGGTGGGGGTGTAAGGCTTTCAATCTGGATCCGGCGCTTGCGCGCCTTCCGTTGGAACCACCCGTCGGGCCGGGTAGCGCACGTATTCCAGGCCCGAATTGGCCTGTTGTTCCCGGACACTTCGGAAGATCTCCTTGAGGTCGTAACCGCACTGAGCGGCAAGTTCGTTCCGTATTTCGCGGACTTCAGCCACGATAGGGTCATTTCTCATCGTTGATGTCCTCCAGCAGTTCTTCAGGAGTGCAGATTACGGGAGATTCGAATCCAGCTTGCCGACATACAAACTCAATCCGCGGCCTTGTCACGGCGTTGGCGATGTGGCGGAAATTCCAAGTGACGAGGTATTCGACACCGTTGGCCGCGGCGATACCAATGTGCGCGGCGTCTCGCATTGCCTCCTCGGGCACGGCCCCGGCACTCATCAGCCTCTCGGCTAATTCCTGCGCTTCCGCAGTTGCGTCAAGCGGCGCAAGTGAAGTGAGCACGGAGAGCCGGGCTCGAACTGCGTCAGGATCCCCGGTCCCTGCCTCTTGGCGGACCAACTCGGAGATGACCAACTCGAACCTTTCCGGCGCAGTCGCCCACCAGTCGTGGGTACTCTGCTGATGTCCGGCAACGACTACGTCACGCGCAGGACGGGCGGCCAGATAGCTGATGACCGTTGTTTCGATGTATACACGTGGTTTCATCAAGTATGCGCCCTCACACCCGAAACACCTTCATCACTTCGTCCCCCAAGTGGTTTATCACCTTCACCCCAATCCGGCCCGACGCCGGCTTGGAGAAAGGCCGGGAGATGTCGCTGTGCAGGGTCTCCCAGGCTTCCTGGTTGATCTCGGCCTTCAGCGTCGTCCGCAGCGCCTTGTAGGGATCGTTGGCGCCGAGGAAGTAGGCGTGGCGGACGAAGAAGCTCTCCTCGTTGTAGTCGCTGTCGACGAACCAGCAGGCGATGCCGTCGGCGCTGTCGCTGCGGATCTCGCCGGTGTTGGGGTGGAACACGTCGACGCCGTTGACCTTGACCTGGATCTGTTCGTCCCCGGCGTCGAGGAGGTCGATGTCCGGTTCGCCGAAGATGACGAAGAGGTTGCCCTTGCCGGTGTTCTTGAGTTCGTCGGCCATGTGGAGGTCGGCGTTCATGCGCGCCTTGAGGACCGGGACGCGGCCGAGTTTGCTGAACTCCGAGGCATGGGCGTCGTAGTTGAAGGCGCAGGCGACCAGCACGTCGAAGTCGGCGTCGGCGGCTTCGCGCACCGCGGACACGAGATCGGGGCGGGAGACGGTGCCGAACTCCGGGCCGATGAAGATGCCGGCGCGTCTCTGGGGGGCGGAGTCGCCGTTGCCTTCGACGTAGGTTCCCTCGGCGCAGACGAGGTCGCCGGGCCAGGGTCTGATCCCGGAGAAGGCGATGCGGTCCTCCTTGTGCGCCTGCTGCACGCCGGAGGTCTTGAGGTTGTCGAGGATCATCCCGGCGAAGTCCTGCTTTTCGCCGTACCCGAGGCTGGCTTCGGCGATGTTGTCGATGAGCTCGTCGTTCTCGTCGACGCCGAGCAGGCGGTGCGGCGACAGGCTTTCCACCGAAAAGGGGCCGGCGACGCGGACCTTCTTGTTGTCTTCGTAGGGCTTGTCGTGGAGGTATTCGTAGTCCGCCTTGGCGGCGATGGAGGCGTCGATCTCCTTCTGCCGGGCGATGCGCTGTTCCCACCAGCGGCGGTGCAGATCAGTCGCGCCGGGTTCCCACGGATCGCGGGGCCTGCCGGGCACGTCCTCCAGCGCGTACTTCCGGCCCAGCTCCTTGTTCAACACGCGCAGCGCTGCGGATTTCTCGGTGTCCGTGCGAGCGGCCTGGAGCTTGTCCCACGCCTCGGTGGCCTTGGCGGACCAGGGGTCGCCCGGCTCGCGGGGAATCTCCCATTCTTCATAGGAGCGGTTGAGCGCGGCGTTCAGCTCCGCCCGCAGCGGCTCCAGCGTTTCCTGGAATTTCTCCCAGATCACGTCGATCTCGGCGTTGTTGGCGATGGACTTCAGGGTGATGTGGGGCACGCGCTCGTACACGAAGCCCTGGCGGATGTCGTTGTACGTGGGCGCTTCCGAGGGGGCCTTGCGGGCGAGCGCGGCTTCTTTGATCTGGCCGCCGCGGCTGTCGGCGAGCAGGTAGTAGGGATAGCGGGCGCCCATGATGCGGGCGCGGGCCAGCGCGAGGGCGACGCGGGAGGTGTCGATGGTGATCCAGCGGCGGCCCCACTGCTCGGCGACGTAGGCGGTGGTGCCGGAACCGCAGGTGGGGTCGAGGACGAGATCGCCGGGGTCGGTGGCCATCAGGATGCAACGCTCGACGATGCCTGGGTTCGTTTGAACAACATACACTTTCGGGTCTGAAAACCCACTCGTTCGAAATTTCATCCAGAAATTGTTGATCGGGATGTGCCCGAAGTCATCCAAACGCCGCCGGTAGCGCAAGGTATTGCCAATAGGGAGCAGTCGAGTTGCCTTGTTCAGCCTGGATGAGCCAAGAACGTTGGTTTTCCAGCCACCCTTTCCCGGACGATATGATCTTCCTTGCCATTCAACCGGCTGCTGGGTTGTTTCAGCGCCAGTTTGAGAGGTGAAGTTATCATGCGCAAGTATCCGCCATCCTTGTGGAGTTAGTGCCGGGTTTTCCTTTTCTTCCTTGGTCATTGAGCGGACAGCAAGACCATCTTCGGCCTCGATCAAATTGTATTGGGTTGATCCCTCACCGCCAAAGGTTCGTTCTTCATAGATTTGACGATATTTTATTTGTCGCTTGTCCTTTGCATACCAAGCCACATAGTCGTTCACCGACGCTAGAACCTTTGTTCCAATTGCGGGGCTTCCCGCCCCGGTCGTCTTGACCACCGTAATGAACGACACGAAGTTCTCGTCTCCGAAAACTTCGTCCAAGGCCGCTCGCACCCGGTGCACATTCTCATCCCCGATCTGCACAAAGATACTGCCGCCTTCGGTCAGTAAGTCCCGCGCCACCGTCAGCCGATCTCGCAGATACGTCAGGTACGAATGAATCCCGTCCCGCCACGTATCCCGGAACGCCTTCACCTGCTCCGGCTCGCGGGTAATGTGCCCGGCGTTGCCGTCCTTGACGTCGCGGCTGGTCGTTGACCACTGGAAGTTGGAGTTGAACTTGATGCCGTAGGGCGGGTCGATGTAGATGCACTGCACCTTGCCGCGCAGCCCCTCCCGCTCCGCCAGCGACGCCATCACCTGCAGGCTGTCCCCGAGAATCATCCGGTTCGACCAGTTGGCGTCGTGCTGGTAGAACTCCGTCTGGGCGTCCGCGCTCGGCAGCCCGTTGAAATCGGCGAACAGGTCGGCCTGGGTGCCGTCCCCGTTCCCCTGCTCCGCCTCCGTCTCCTTGGTCCGCTGCCGAAGATCGTCGATCAGCACCTTCGGTTGGACCTTCTCCTGGATGAACAACGGCGGCGCCTGCACCACCAAGTCCGACCAGTTCTGCTCGTCCTTGCCGCGCCAGACAAGCTGCGGGTCGAGGTCCGGGTTGCGCCGCTCGTACGCGACCTCGATCGGATTGCGGTCGTCCTCCGCCATCACCGCCTGATACTCGGCCGTGGGGATGTTCTTCCGCGATGCCTCCTGGTGCCGGAGACTTTCAACGGTCTTAGTCGATTTCCGTTTCGCCATTTACCTATCTGATTCTTGCCGGGTGAGTGTCGTTTATACATTCAGCGATCATATCGCCAATTAACGCGGCCTGATCGGAATTTCCTGGAGGCAGCCCTACCATTTCGCTGTGAGATGGGTCGGCTTCGTATTCGCCCTCCGCATCCAAGGGCATATTGATGAAGCCAAGACTCTCGAGTTCCCTGCGGATGTACTGCTTTGTTGCGCCGACATTCAGTTCGGCCAGACAACCTCGTTCGCTCACCTTCAATCGCGACAGTCTTCTTACTTCAGCAAGTTGACCGTCTTTTGCAAGGTCACGAAAGAATTCTAGCCAATTAACGGACAAACCGGTATCATCAGGCCGATGTGCGCGCAAGCAGAACTCCGACCCATCCACTTTGCCGTCGCTGCGGACGCTTGTAGGTTTTACATATCGGACGATATGATCTTCATCCGGTAGGTCATCGCCCTTCATGTGCTAAGGAGTACTTCGAGGTCGAAGATCCGCACCTGCTTTCTAACGCCTTCAAAAGTCTCGCGTCCAGCAACACGCGAGATATGGGCGCTTCCCTTCCGCCGTCGGAAAATGACAAATTGAAGCATGCGTCCACCGAGAAATTGAAGCCCCAAATGGCTGCCGTCTTCCCCGTCCCAGACGGCGCGCAGATTGCCATTGTCCAAAAGCACCAACTCTCCCTTGCTGGCGAATGGGACTGACTTGACAAAGGACCAGAAGTCCCACTCGGATTCCCTGTTAACGGTGAAACTCTCGAGGATCGCATCACTAATCAGCGATTCAATGCGGATCCAATATGCATGGTACACTCCCCGGGCAATTTTCATCCTGTCATCAATTTCAGCGTTCAATCGGCTCCGCAGGTCAATCGGTTTAACCAAATAATCCGTACGTGTACTTGATGATTCGTCAAGGATGCTGGCCGTATAGTCTCCGAAGGCGATGTCGTCGTTTCCTGAAGGACTAGGGTAATGGCTCGAAAAGAGAAGCCTTTGGTGTCTCCAATCCTGATCCAGATCAACAGCCGAAGTGGAGCCATGTTCTGGCGACAGTGAGGGGGGCACGTAGTCCATAGTGGATGGACTGGGTGGTTCCAGAGTCATTGTGTTTTCTCCACCGGCTTCCAATAACGATTTTGAATGTCCCGGCTCGTAATTTCCAAAAAGCACTTGGTAATGGCCGAATGGGAACGCTCGAACCATTCGTCTGCCCTTGACTTTTCTACTTGGCCAAGGCGACCACTTGCTCTGATTTCAAATATCAGAACCGGCGCACTTTGTTGCTGAGCCTTAACCCCGCTGCGTATGCCGACTTTGAGGTGCATATCCGCTGAGAGCTCGTACGCGTAATTGCAGTTGAACTCCCCAGATTCCGAAGCGTTGACACCTGACTCTACAATCGAAAATGAAGGGATGACTTTCCTCGTGTCGTGGTGTCCTGCCCAGTAATCACATGCCTCCAAGGTATTTATGTAGGCCAGTTCACAAAGATCGATTTTAAGGTTATTGTCATCGACTTCCCTTCGGACAAATTCACTGAAAATGCCATGGTATTTATCGAAGGCAGGTTTGATATCGTTGTAAAAAAGAGGGTAGTCTTCCTTTTTACGACGCCAATTGAACATAAAGGCATTTCTTTGTATCTGGATAAGATTTATGTCGTCCTCTGCAATGAACCAGTACCTGGGCATAGGGAATGGCTCGTCAGGAATGACATCCGGTCCGATTCCCACTGGGAGTTGCTGGCGCACGACAGGAAATTCCTCTTTTACCTTCGCCCAGAACAAGCCAATATGCTCGCTTCGCAAAGCGGATAGGGGTGGGTTGAAGTAGGTTGACACAACAACCTCGGTGACCGGCGGATTTCCGAAGGGTCTTGACGGAGATTTCACGGGAGCTTTACTCCTTGCTCTTTTCCAAGATGGAGAATTGAGAATGCCTTGTAAAGCTGAGTCTAACTTTGCCGGGATAGACGTGAGTCATTGAAATTACCTTCAAGTTCCTTGAGACGCCGGGGGGTATTTCCAGTTCCAGGGAGTTGTCTTCGTTCAGCCAGCCTCGGAATTGAACTCTGACTTGTTGCGGAGCTGTTTCACCAAACGATCGAACGCGGATTCCACCTCGAAAACATCGGTGAACTCGGCAAACCCCCAGCGCCCGTAGTCTTCGTGGTTGTTCACCCCGGGAACCCAGTAGGTGTCCATGGCCGTCTTCTTGTCCTTGGCGTCCTCCCGCCGGTACCCCTTGATCTCGATGACCAGGTGCAGGAGATCCTCCTCGCCGCGGCCGTCGTCGACGAGAACGATGAAGTCCGGGAGGTAGGTCCGCGTTTCCGAGCCGGAACGGTAGGGGACCTCCAGGCCGAGGTTGTGGTTCTTGACGTATGCCCTGACCTGCGGATGGGACTCGGCGACGCGGCAGAACTCCGCTTCCCAGTCGCTGTCGAGGACGACCCAGTTTACGTGGCAGCGGCGGGAATCGGTTTCGTACCGGCTGGTTTTGGTGGTGTTGAAATTTACGTGGGCGGTCGAACCGACGGGATTGTACGGATCGAGCACGGCCTTCACGGGGCGGCTGTCGATTCCCTCCCGGGTGATGGCCGCGGCGATGCGCTCGCAAACCAGGTCGCCCAGCTCCTGGTACATGAGCTGGGCGGGATAGGTGCCCCCCTTGCAGACGAGATAGCCGTCGAGCCACTGCCTGGTGATCCGTTTGAGCTGCCCGAAGAGATGGAGCTTCGGCTCCTCGCCCGGGTCGCGGTACTTCGTGTAGAGCAGGCGCTGGGTCAGGTGAAACAGGAGGGTCGAGGTGCGCAGGCCGTTGGTGTGAACGAGGTTGAGGTCGACCCCCTCGCCGATGATCCCCTGGTTCCTCGTAATCGAGGGACCGACCAGGTCGGGAGTGAGGTCGAGGACGGAGTCGTCGTTGAACTCCGCCGCGAGCCGCTCTTCCGGCAGCTCCACCCGGTACCCGGCCACCCGCGGGAAGCGAATCTCCAGCGCGTCCCTTTCCGGGCGCACGGCCCGCACCTGGACGGTCTCCCGCGGCGGCTTCGCCGGGGCCACGACCGGTTTGGCGGTAAAATCGAACGGTATCCCGAGGACGTCGGCGTACTCGACGTCGAACAGGCCTTCCTCGTTGAGGTCGTAGGATTGGCGCCGCAGGGCGCGGCCGACGACCTGCTCGCAGAGCAGCTGGGTTCCGAAGGCGCGGACCCCGAGCACGTGGCTGACGGTGTTGGCGTCCCACCCTTCGGTCAGCATCGACACAGACACCACGCAGCGGATCGAGTCCCCGAGCCGGCCCTCCTTGCCGACGGTGTTCATGACCTCCCGGAGGAGATTCTGGTCGGTGATCTTCTCGGCCTGGCGGCGGTCGCCGGTGCGCTCGACGATCTCGCGGCGAAAGCGCTCGATCTCGCCGGCGGCCATGTCGCGGAAGTTCCTGTCCAGCGCCTCCCCGGACTCGAGCTGTTCGCTGTCGATCAGGAGGGTGCGGGGCCGCGGGAACCGGGTGCCGTCGTCGTCGAAGTTGCGGAACAGCTCGAGGCGCCCGTTCTCCAACGTCGCCGAGCCGTTCTCGTTCTCGCGGTGGAAGCCGGAGATGTAGTCGTAGACCAGCTTGGAGGTCGAGGTGTTGTTGCAGACGACGATGAAGCAGGGGGGCACGGAAATGCTCGCCTCCTGCATCATCTCGAAGGTTTTCCGGTAGTGCCCGTACAACGCCTCCAGCGCGGTCTGCAGCTCGACCGGCAGGCTCAGGGGATCGAGGTGGCTGGCCTTGCCCCGCCCCTTCTTCGGCATGTCCTCGCGGATATGCTCCCACAGGTTGCGGAACTTCGGCATGTCGCCGCCTGGGATGTTGTCGGCGACCGGCACGCGGGGCAGCTTGACGATGCCGCACTCGATGGCATCCATGAGCGAGAAGTCGCACATCGTCCACGGGAACAGGGTGCCTTCGGCGTATCCCGACCCGCGCAGAAAGAAGGGGGTCGCCGAGAGGTCGAATACCCGGTTGATGCCGAGCTTTTCGCCGACGGTTTCCAGCCCCGAAATCCACAGGCGGGCGGCCTCCGTGTTCTTCTCGGCCTCCTTCCTGTCGTCCCCCTTCAGCGCCTCCTCTTCCACCTCTCCCGGCTTTTCGCGGTAGCAGT
Source organism: Candidatus Latescibacterota bacterium (assembly GCA_965223905.1). Lineage (GTDB taxonomy): Bacteria > Latescibacterota > UBA2968 > UBA8231 > UBA8231 > CBDCXV01. The sequence continues at coordinate 89,231 of CBDCXV010000002.1, read as the reverse complement.
GGTGGGCCTCGTCGTTGAGGACGAGGAGGTTCTTCAGGCCCATGAGCTCCGGCATGACCCGCTGCAGCATCTGCCCCTCGGTCTCGAGGGTCGCCAGCGACTCGCCCCGTCCCTGGAGCAGGGAACGGCCCCCCTTGGACAGCTCCATGCGCTCGCGCAGCTTGAAGGCGTGGTAGTTGGTGATGACGATCTTCGCCTTCTCCAGGTCGGGCAGCATGTCGTTGGGAACCAGCTCGCGGCTCTGGTAGTAGCTGTCCGGGTCGTTCGGCTGCAGCACGCGCAGGCGATCCTTGATGGTGATGCCGGGGGTGACCACGAGGAAGCCGCGCGTGAAGCGGCTGCTCTGGGGCCGGCGCACCGCGTTGACGGTCTGCCAGGCGATCAGCATCGCCATGACCGTGGTCTTGCCGGCGCCCGTCGCCAGCTTGAGAGCCAGCCGCGGCAGCTCCGGGTTGGCGTCGTCGTTGGCGTTGGCCAGATGGTCGAGGAAGTTCCGGCCCGCTCGCGTGCCGGGCGCCACCTCGGTGAGCCAGATGGCGGTCTCCGCGGCTTCGAGCTGGCAGAAGAAGGGGCGGATGCCGCTGAAGTGGTGGTGCCGCCAGTGCCGGAGCAGGCGGGCCGTCTCCGGGGTCACCTGCCACTGGCCCGGGTCCGGCAGCTCGCGCCAGCGGTCGACCTGCTGGCGAACCCCGTTGATGATGGCGGTCAGGTCGTACTGCTGGCCATCGGTCCCGAGCTTCTGCGCCTTTTCGTCGAATACGAGCCTGGCCTGTTGCCCGGATCCTTTGCGTTTCCTGGGCTTCGGAATCGGGGTGATGAACTCCGCCTGCCGGCGGCTCTCGATGGTTTTCTGGGTCGGCTGCCCGGTCTCGTCCAGCTCCCAATGCCGGTCCGGGCGCTCGTAGGGGGAGTTGAGGACGGGGTGTTCGAAGAAAGGGTCAGTCAAGGTGGCAGGTCCCTGCAGGTGGTCGGCGGTCGCCAGGCGAGTCGGGCAGGATTGGGAGGGCTCGAGGTGTCGTCGAGCCATAGCGTTCTTGGATACCATTCAGAAATATAGGTTCGGGTGTAGGTGTGCATGCGCGCTTTTTGCGCCGCCGGGGACCTCCTGAGACGACGGATTAGTGAGGGCCTGGAACCGGCGCCGGGGATTTGGTCCGCGCCTGGTTGCCCAGGTTGCCGTCATTTTGCCGCGAAAAATGACGGCAAGGTAGACAATTGTCTCGGAGACTCGTCTTCTTGGATGGCAGGGCCACCCGCTGGCCGGACTTGCGTAATCCAAGGCCCTGTCTGGTTCTCTCGATGCAGCGATGCAGGCCTTGACTGTAGTATCACTATTAGTATTATACTTGCCGTGGCGAACACCGCCGTAATCCTCGAGGCGCTTCGCAACAATCCGAAAGGAGTCCGCTTCGCGGTTCTCGCCAAGGTGTGCGACGCCTACTTCGGAACCCCGCGCCAGAAGGGCACCAGCCATCGGGTCTACCGGACACCGTGGCCGGGAAATCCGCGAGTGAACATCCAGAACACCAAGGGAATGGCGAAGGCATACCAGGTCCGCCAAGTCATCAGGGCAATCGAAAAATTGGAGGGCATGCGATGAGCGACCATTACACCTACCGCATCACGTGGTCGTCCGAGGACAACGAACACGTGGGTCTGTGCGCGGAATTCCCATCGCTGAGCTGGATGGCACCTACCCCCGCCAAGGCTCTGTCCGGAATCCAGCGCCTTGTGAGCGAGTGCCTCGCAGACATGCACGCCAATGGAGAAACCGCGCCGGAGCCGATAGCGGACCGCAGCTACAGCGGGAAGTTCATGGTTCGCGTGCCGCCGGAATCGCACCGGATACTCGCCATACAAGCGGCCGAGCAGGGGGTGAGCCTGAACCGGTTGGTGAGTGCTCGGCTGGCAAATGGCACCTGACACACCCCGGACAACTCCTCCGAGCAGAGCTCAACGCCCGCGACATGAGCGCGAATCAGCTCGCGCTCGCCATCCGGGTGCCCGCCAACCGGATCACGGCAATCCTTCGGGCGGAGCGGTCGATCACCGCCGACACGGCCGTTCGCCTCGGGCGCTATTTCGGAACCGGGGCGGCCTTCTGGATGAATCTCCAGAGCCAGTACGACATATCGCAGGTCGAAGCCACCAAGGGCGATGCCATCGATCGTGAGTTGGCAGGTGCATCGGCGGTCTGATCGGGATCAGACATGGTGCCGCACCCCGAACAGGCAATGGCTGGGTGTAGGGACGATTTTGGACATCCCGTGACGGATATCCATATCCATGCGAGATGAAAGCAAATGGCGGCTTCCCTTCCGTTTCTGACAACCTACGATCCACCCGGTACCAGCGAAGGAAACCTCGATCCGCTCGGCCTCTACCAGATCGCTGATCAGCTGGCCAGCCAACTCGTACCGGGGGTCCGTGAGCGGATGCAGCGGATCCGTTTCCTGACCGCCATGGCGGTGGGTTCCCTCGTTACGGAAAGTTTGGAGGAGGATCCCCGTCGTCCCGACGCTTCGCCCTATCTCGTGTGGGAGTGGCTGATTGTCGAAGCGCTGATTCGGGATACGGAAAAGGACCTGTCAATCCGGGGCGTTCCCGGGACCCGCGTTACACGGACAGCGCTCGCCCGACACGGATACCTCGATGCCCGAAGCTACCTGAAGACGCCTCGGGTTTTCGGCTTCCATGGAGTCTATAAACGCCTGGCGATCCATCTCGGATTGTTGGACGTCCATCTAGGCCCCGGCTCGCAGGCAGAGCGGCTTGCGGACGCATGGGCGCGAGATCGAGGACTGGGAGGAATCGCGGGCGCGAAGGGGCAGTTCGACCGCTGGAGGGCGGCGGTTCGCCGCAGCCTGAATCACTCCCCGCCGCGTACGAAGCCGCCTTGGAGTTCGTCGGAATGGGCCGAGCTCGCCAAGTCGTTTGCTCCCGGGGCGGCCAAAGCGAAGGAGAAGAGGCTCCTGCGCGAGCTTCTTCTCGCCGAAGACGACCGGCAACTCGGCGCCCTTCCGCAGCTCTGGCAGCTTCTGGTGAACCACGGGAACGGCGCATTTCGGGAAGAGGCGCTTCAAGTCGACCTGGAGCGCAAGGCGCCAGAGTACAGACCGCTCGTGAAGGCGATCCGGTCCTACGAGGCCTTCGCCCGTGGCCTTCAGGACGCCTTCAACGTCCTGCGTGCCGAAGCGGCCGGGCCTGACGCCCGAGGGTATTTTGTGCCCGGCATTGCTGGCAACCAGGCGTTCCGGGAGAGCGTCGACCGGCTCGACGAGCGCTTCGCAGCAGCGCACCGCGCTCTCGGCGAGATCACGACAAGCGGCTTCTCCATCCAGAATCTTTTTGACGAGCGTTTCGGCAGGCTGGCGGAGCCGATGGATGCGAGGACCTGCGCTCTAACGCTCTGCGAGCATCACGAGACGGTTCAGCAGAGGAAATCCGCCGACGGCAAGAGGCCCTGGTTCGATCGCATCGGAGGCGACCGCATCTACATCCGTCAAGCGTATCGTATCCAGCCCCCCGAAATTACCCCCACGCGGTACGTGCACCCCTATCGCGGTTTGCCGATCCGCAGCTTCCGGGACGATCTCGCATGAGCAGGGGGAAGAGTAGAGAGAGTAGCTGCGCCATGCTGGAGCTGTGGCGGCCGCCTGCGGATGCCGGAGACCCCATCGGCTGTCTGGCGACAACCTATACGCTCACACCCGGCCTGTTCGACGAGCAGTGCCTGGCCCGCTTCCTGGAGATCGGGTCCGACCCCGATCGGGAGGATTGGGCGTTCAGGGTGGAGCGCGATTGCCGACTTGGCAGCGTATACGCGGGGGTTATGGTCGACCACACGCAGGCCGGCGTGGAGCACTCGCTGCGCTGGGACCTCCTTCCGGTACGGATTCCAGGGGGGAGGCAGCATGCAAAGCTCAGCGTTCTCGCATGGAGCAACCACATCCGAATCATTGTGGCCTCCGCCAACCTCACGGAGCCCGGCTACCGGACGAACCACGAGGTCGCTGCCACTGTCGACCTTTCCCCCAAGGAAGCCGACAGGGAGCTGCTGGCCCAGGCGGTGGCTTTTCTCCGCGACCTCCTCACATTCGTTCCCCGTGGTCGGGAAAGCACCCCCGAGGTGCAGCGGGCGGATACCTATCTGGCGCAAGTGGAACGACAGGCCGGGGCCTGGGCGCGCCCGAGGAGCAAGGGCCGGGTGCGACAGAAGTTCGCATGCACGCTTCCGGCCGCCCCATCGGGTCAAGAGGGGCGCAGTAGCCTCGAGGAGGCGCTGGCCATCTGCCGTCGTCGAGGCGGATCGCCTTACGAGGCCTGGATTGCCTCCCCGTTTTTCGATGCCGACGACGACAGGTCTCGCGTGGCCGCGGCGCTCTGCCAGTCGATGGCAAGGGGCCGGTCTCGTGAGATCTGCTTCTGCGTGCCGGCGGTCCTCGAAGATGGAGAACCGGCTGTTCCCCGTCTTGCTGCGCCAAAAGCTATCACATCAACACCCCTCAAGTATCGAGGGAGTGTCACCGTCGAGATCCTACCGGATTTCGACGAGGACGAGAACCGTAGACCCTGGCACGCGAAGATGCTCGCTTTGCTAGGGGACACGTACTCGGCCCTCTTGGTCGGATCGTCCAATTTCACCAGCGCGGGCATGGGGGTGACCTCTCACCGCAACGCGGAGGCGAATCTGGTGACCGTTGCGGAGCGGGTCGCTTTCGGTCGTGAGGCCGGTAACCTCGAAGCGATATGGCCTCAGATGGAGCCGGTCGACGATCTGGACGAGGCTGAATGGCTGGGGCCTCAGCGGGATCACGACGAGGAAGAGAATGAGCCCGGTGCACTCGTTCCCGCAGGCATCTTGTCGGCGACCTACCGAGCGGGCGACGAGCGGCAGATCGTGGTGTTCCTGGTCCCCGAACTCTTGCCTCCCGAATGGAGGATCCACGCCTGTGGCCGGGACGAAAGGGAACTCCTCAACCAGTGGTCGTGGTCGGACATGGGATCCCCAGAGGCCGTGTCCCTGAATTGGCCGCCACTGCAGCCACCCGACCGGCTTTTGATTTCGTGGGACGGCCTGGAAGCTTTCCTGCCGCTCAACGTGGAAGACCCGCAGCGGTTGCCACCTCCCCCCCGGCTGGAGCAGATGTCCGCAGATGACATGCTCTGGCTCCTCGCGGCCCCGGATCCGAGCGCTGCGTTTCGCGCCTGGGCTCGCGGCCAGCAAGCCTCGGACACGTTCGACACCGACCTCGATTCAGCTACCCCTTCCGACCTCGACCCGCTCCGGCGTCACGATTTGCAGTCCACCTTCCTCCACCGTATCCGGCGTCGGGCCCGCATGCTTGCGCAGCTTCGCTCGAATCTTCAGCGTCCGGTATGGGGCCGGCAGGCGCTCGAATGGCGGTTGCGGGGCATGATCGGCATCGAGACGTTCGCTAAGCGCCTGGTACGTGAGCTCGATTCCACAGACGGTTCGGCGGATGAGGGGCTCCTGACCCTCGCGGACTTCCTGATTGTGCTGCGTGAAGTCGACTACCAGCCGAGCGATGACTCCTTGACCAAACCAGAGTTCGAGGAAGTGTTTCGACCGTTTCTTCGCGAGCTGGCCGAGAAGCTCCAGGGGCAGCTTGCTGCACGGAATGCGAACGTGTCCGCCGATCAGATGGGGTTCTGGCAGCGGGTCCTCGAGCAATGTCGATAAAGAACAATTCGTACACCGTTCCACCTGAGCTCGTGCTCGGGAAACGGATGAACAACCGCGTCCCCGCGGCGGACCAGAAGCGCCAGCGTGAAGAGGTCAAGGAGATCCTGTCAAGGCTGCGCCGCCGACCAGGTGTGATCCTCGCTGACGAAGTCGGGATGGGGAAAACCTTCGTCGCGCTCGCCGTCGCGTACAGCACCGCCGTCCGGAATCGGCGTGGCCCGGTTGTCGTGATGGTTCCCCCGAATCTCATCGACAAGTGGGAACAGGACCTGGCGACGTTCTGCGAACTCTACCTCGAGAATCGCCGCCCGGTCCGTTGCGATATCGCGACTGCACGGGAACTGGCCGCCCCCGAAGCTGTGCGCTATGGCACCGCTCGGCACAGCGTCGACCTGATGCGTCTCCTCGACGATCCGCCGCGCCGGCGCTGCCATCTCATCCTGCTGGCACAAGGAGCCATGTCTCGTAGCCAGACGGACAAATGGGTGCGGCTGGCATTGATCGCCGAGGCGTTGAGGCGGCACGGCCGGGGTGGCGCTAGGCAGCTGATCAAGGTGAAGCAGCAGATCCACCGCTTCCTCGCCGAGTTGTTGAAGGCGATAGGCGAGGAGCGAGCCCACGACTGGGGTGATGAACTGTGGAAGAGTCTTCTCAAGACCGACCCGTCCGAGTGGAAACGGATCTACAACAGCGAGGTGCGAAACGAGCGGCGACAACTGCCTGACGACCCTGTGCCGAAGTCGGTCGCGCGCGCACTCAAGCTTAAACGGATCGATCTGTCGCCTCTCGCCGAGGCGTTGAAACAGATACCGCTCCGGGCTACCGGCGGCCCGGAACGGGTCTCGGAACGCCTCGACGACGTGCGGAAAGCCTTGAAGGCGGTCGAGGAAATGCTCTGGAAAGATCTCCTGGCCCAGGCGCGCTGGCGTTCACCGCTTCTGGTCGTGGATGAGGCGCACCATCTGAAGAATCCCGGCACGTCGCTCGCCCGGCAACTTCAGTCCCAGGATTCGAAGAGCGACTTGCGCACCGGCGACGGTGCCATGGCCGGCGCTTTCGATCGGATGCTCTTCCTGACCGCAACGCCGTTTCAGCTTGGTCACCACGAGTTGGTTCGCGTCCTCGAAAGGTTTTCGGACGTCCGCTGGGATCCAGCGCAGTTCGGCGAGCGGGGGAAGTTCATCGAGCGTCTCCAGACACTTAGCGAGCACCTCGACGACAGCCAGCGGGCCGCAGTCGCTCTGCAGCGCCGCTGGAGCCGACTGCGGCCCGAAGACTGCGAGGAGGAGGAGGTAGAAAGGTGGTGGATGCGACTCTGCAACTCGCCGCTCGACGAGCTCACGAGCCGACAACGGGCGGTCGTCGAAAGCTTCCGGAAGTCGGGCATTCTCCAAAAAACTGCCGAAAAGGCTCTCCGACCATGGATCGTCCGCCACAACAAGGGCGCCTATTGGAGCGGGACCGGGATCGAGCGCCGCCGCAGGATCGAAGGCTCAGCGGTCGCCGGGCAAGACGGCACTACGGGCCTTCCGGTCCCAAGCGACCAACTGCTGCCCTTTTTTCTCGCGGCTCGCAGTGCAGTCAATCCTGGGAAGGATCTGCTGGGGGAGGCCCTTTGCTCTTCCTACGAAGCCTTTCGCAACACCAGGGAACAGCGTGCACCCGAGCGTGATGATACCGACGACGAACCCGGTTCCGCGGATCTCACACATTCGGGCTGGTATCTTCGGGAGTTCGACACGGCGCTAAAGCAATGCACCGGGTGTATTCACCCAAAAATCGGGGCTACCGTGCAAAAGACGGTCGATCTATGGGAGGCCGGGGAGAAGGTCCTCGTGTTCGCCTTCTATCGCCAGACCTGTGCCGCCCTTCGCATTCACATCAGAAAAGAGATCGAGAAGCGGACCGCAGCGCTTGCTCGTCGCCGCCTCGCAAAGCCGGGAGAGTCCATCGAAGAAACCGAAGTCACCCAAGTCTTGAACAGGATTAGGGTCCGGTATTTCGACGACCGTGAGGCCCCGGGCCGCAGGGAACTCGATAAGGCCCTCCGTTCCATCGTGGATCGCCGTCGCGATGATCTGTGCGTCTCCGGTGTTCGGCAGCAGACTTTGGATCGGATAATCGGGGTGATGCGTCGATATCTTCGAGTGCCGACCACATTGGTCCGCTGTTTCCCCATCGAGGAGTACGAAGCCCGGGAGCCGGAAATGGTCGTCGAGCGGATGCTCGACAAAGAAGACGCATCGAGCCTGACTTGGCGGAGGAAGTTCGAGAAATTCGTGGACTTCCTGACATGCTACTGTTCGTCCAAGGAGCGAGACGACTATCTGGACGCCACGGCCGCTATCAGGACGGGGGGCATTGCGAACGTTCAGATGGCCACAGGGTTAACGAACCGAGACACCCGTTCACGACTCATGCGTGCCTTCAACACGCCGTTCTTCCCGGACATCTTCGTCTGCAGCCAGGTGATGGGAGAAGGAGTGGATCTTCAGCGCAACTGCCGCCACGTCATCCACCACGACTTGGCGTGGAACCCAAGCAGCATCGAGCAGAGAACCGGCCGCGTCGACCGCCTCGGCTGCAAGGCGGAGGGGCAAGAACCCATCACCGTGTATCTTCCGTACCTGGCGGGTGCTGCCGATGACCGCCAGTACAAAGTAATGACCGAACGTGAGCAGTGGTTCCGTGTGGTGATGGGACAGGACCAGGTTGCCAGTCTGATAACTCCGGATTCTGCCGAGACGATCCCCTTGCCCCGGAGCATCGCGGACGAGCTGAACTTTAACCTTGGGATCCTTGGGATAGGTGCCAGCCGAGGCTCCGCCGAGACGAAACCAGAAGCAGCACGTGGTCATGGTGTGGGGAATGTAAACGGATGACAGCCTCCACCGAATCGTATTGATCCCCGTTAACCCTGGTTCAGCATCCGCATTCGATCTCGGTCCCGGGTTGCCCCTTGGTGCCTGAGGTGGCGTAGCCGTCCCGCTTCCACCAGTCGAGCCCGCCGATCAGCTCGCGCACCTGAAACTCCAGTGTAAGCAGCTTCAGCGCCGTCTTCGTCGAGGCGTTGCACCCGATGCCGTCGCAGTAGCAGACATGGACTTTGGATTTGTCGAGCGACCCGGTGGAATTGAAACAGATTTCCCTGTGGGGCAGGTTGAGCGCACCTGGAATATGCTCCTGGGCATAAGCCTCGGCGGAACGGCCGTCGACGACTGTGATGGGTTCTTTCACGGACAGTGCTTCGTAGAGATCCCATGAATCCATTTCAAAAGCGAGCTTGCGCTGGTAGTGGTTCATCTGATCGATGGACATACTGGTTTCCTTTCACTTGCAAACGGCAGAAATAAGATCACAAAATCAGGTCGTCCGGCGAGGTCGGGGGCAGTTGACTGTTCAAGGTAAACCGACAAAATGGGAAGGCATGCTATGAGCGACCGGTACACCTACCGCACCACATGGTCGGCCGAAGACAACGCACATGTGGGACTGTGCGCTGAATTCCCATCGCTGAGCTGGCTGGCACCTACCCCCGCTGCAGCGTTGTCCGGCATTCAGCGCCTTGTGCGCGAGTGCCTCGCAGACATGCACGCCAACGGGGAAGCGGCACCGGAGCCGATGTTGGACAGGGTTCCCTTGAAGACCTTCAAAGGGCGGGGCGTGCGACCCGGTATCGATCTGGACGATACCTCATCCCTGCTTCACTCGATGAGGGATGATGATCCCGAGTAAGGCGGAAGCTACGGCAGCTCGCCGATGAGCCTGCGGATGTTGGCGTAGTTCGTCCGCATCGCCTCGAGCCGCGACCCGCTTTCCGGCAGGAAGTGGGTGGCGATCGACAGGACGACGTCGCAGCGGTTGTCGCGCAGGTTGCGCAGGATCGTCGGGTAGTCGACGTCCCCCTCGCCGATCGGGGCGTACTCGAATTCGAGCTTCGAGCCGTCGATGGTGCGCAGGTCCTTGGCATGCACGCCGTGCAGGTAGGGGCGCAGGTTCTCGAACCCGGCGCTGGCGTTGTCGACCTCGCCGCAGTTGAAGTTGTCGGCCGGGCACCAGAGCACCTTGAAGCGCTTCGAGCCGACCGCCTCGACGATGCGGCGGAAGTTGCGGCTGGTGTTGCCGTAGTTCCACTGCATCATCAGGAAGGCGACGTCGACCTCGTGCTTCTCGGCGAGGTCGGCGAACATCGAGAAGGCCTCGACGAGCTTGGCCATGTCCCCGTCGGAGATGATGCCGCCGCGGGTCGCCCAGCGCATCGGCCAGGTCGGCTTGCCGCCGGTGTACTCGGCCGGCCAGGCGAAGCTGCTGCAGCCGACCGCGGCGATCCCCAGGCGGGCCGAGACTTCCATCGACCGCTGCAGCTTGTCGAACTGCTCCTTGAACTGGCCATGTTCCAGCATTCGGCCCGGCTCGAGCTCGGCGAGGTGGACGGGCTTGAACAGCCCGGCCCCGTCGAGCAGGAAGAACTCGAGACCGCGGGCGGCGACCTGCCCGGCGGCCTTGTCGATCTCGGCGTCGGGCAGCTCGTAGATGGCGCGGTTGTCGGAGTGGGTGCCGCACCAGACGTAGCCGGCCCCGAGGTCGCGCGCCGTGTCCAGCGATTCCTCGAACGGCTGCTGCAGCTCGCCGAGGTACATCCCCATCTTGAATTCGTAGTTGTCGCTCATGATCCCCTATCCCCGCGACGGCTCGGCCATTTCGGCCCGCGCCTTCGCTGCCAGTTCCTTGAGGTGGCCTTCGTTGGCCATCCTCTGCTCGAGGTGCACCATGCGCCGGGGGCTGGCGGTAGCCAGCATCTTCTCGCCGTAGGCCCGCTCCATCCAGAAGCGGGCGAGCCCGGCCATGTCGTTCCTGACGATGTCGATCCGCTCCTCGGGGACGCGCACCATGCAGTTGATGGTGAACATGCGGCGGCGGCCGCCGCCCCCGAAGGCGCTGTGCTTGAGGTTGTGCTGGAAGACGACGACGTCTCCCGGAACGATTTCGAGGGCGGCGGCCGGCACCTGGTCTCCGGTGATGCCCCACTGCTCCTGCGAGTTGCGCGCGTTCGCCTCGAGCATCCCGGCGTAGCGGTCGCCGAGCCGGTGGCTGCCCGGAATCACCCGCAGGCAGCCGGTGTCGCGGGTCAGGCGGTCGAGGTAGAAGGCGATCTTGACGTGGCGCACCTCCTTCTGGTAGCCGTCGGAGTGCCACTGCGTGTCCCCGGCGTAGTAGTTGCCGTCGGAGCTGCTGTAGTTGAAGTCGTCGCCGAGCAGGCTGGCGAGCAGCCCCTCGATGCGCGGGTCGTCGAGCAGGGCGCAGAGGCGCTCGTGCTGATCGATGAAGGGCACGATGCAGGAGCGCCGTGTGCCGTCGTGCGGACTGCCGTCGTGGCCCCCGCCGCGCTCGACCCAGACCGCCTCGAAGGCGTCGATGATCTCGTCGATGCAGTCGCCCATCAGCCCCGGCAGGGCCAGGTAGCCGAAGGTGTCGAAGAAGTTGAGCTGCTGTTCGTTCAGGCGGATCATGCGGTATCTCCCGGAGAAGCGGGGAAAGTGTAGATAGGGCCGCCGGGGAGGGAAAGGGACCGGAAGGAGGTCACGGGCAAGTTGGTATCGAGCAAGGACTCGTTCACCGCCAGAGGTCCGGATCGATTCGCCGGCCGGAGTCGATGCTCTGCTGAATCCGAACGAACTCATCCTCGTCCCATCGTCCGAAAAGGTGATCCAGGTCTCGATGGACCTCCGTGAACCGCCGGGACTTGCTCAATCCGAAATGCTTTCGAAGGGCGTCCAAGGCGGTCTGGTTCACACTCTTGCCCTCCCGCTCGGCCTCCTCTCTCAACCTGGCTGCGAGCTGGGGATCCAGTCCGCGAAGGGTCATGTTCTTCAGGGAATCCGCCAAGGAGTACCTCCTTCAGAAAATCGACGGCCGGCCCTGGGCTCCGTCGACGGGCACCGAGGCCCCGTTGATCCAGCTCGCCCGTTCCGAAGCCAGGTAGACCACGGCGTCGGCGACCTCCTCGGCGTCGGCGACCTCCTCGGCGCCGCCGAGCCGGCCCGCGGGGAACTCCCGTTTTTCAAACTCGCCGAACTCCTGCGGCTCCCTGCCCTGCATCAGGTCCCAGCCGCCGCCGGGAAAAAGGATGGAGCCCGGGCACACGGTGTTCACCCGGACGTTGTCCGGGGCCAGCTCCATCGCCAGGGCACCGGCGAGGTGCATCTCCGCCGCCTTGGCGCAGCCGTACTGCGCCCCGGTGGGAGCCGGCTTCCAGCCGGAGATCGAGGAGATGATCACGACGCTGCCGCCGCCGCGCTTCCGGAAGTGGGGCAGGGCGGCGCGGGTGGCGCGCACCGCGTGAAACAGGTTGAGGTCGAAGGTCGCGGCCCAGTCCTCGTCGCTGGAGGATTCGAGGGTGCCCCCGGCAGCCCCGCCGACGTTGTTGACGAGGATGTCGGCCCCTCCCAGGGCCTCGGCCGCGGCGGCGACGAAGCGCTCGCATTCCCCGGGCCGGATGACGTCGGCGGAGATTCCGAACGCCTCGGCCCCGAGGGAATCCAGCTCCGCCAGCATCTTCTCGAGGCCGTCGCTTCCCCGGCAGCAGATGCCGAGCTTGCAGCCTTCGCGGGCGAAGCCGAGGGCGATGGCGCGGCCGATGCCGCGGCTGCCGCCGGTAACGAGGGCGGTTTTACCGGTCAGTCCGAGATCCATGAGTTCACCTTTCCATCATCATGTTCCATCACGTTGCCGCTCACCGAATCAGCACCAGCCTGATCGATTGCGCGAACTGTTCGGTTCTGAGCAATGCCCAATAAATGCCGGAGGCGGCTTCCGCCCCGGAATCACTGCGGCCGTCCCAGTTGGCCTGGTGTTCCCCGGCCTCGGTCCAGCCGTCGTGCAGGACGCGAACCTGCTGCCCCATGAGGTTGAAGAGGGAGATACGTACCTGGCCGGGTTCAGGGGTGGTGAAGGGTACGGTAACGCTGGCGTTGAACGGCGTGGGAAAGGGGTCGCCAAGGGCGGTTTCGAGAACGGGCCGGGAAGATCCCAGAAAGGTCGCTCCTGCAATCGGCTTCGCACTGAAGGGCTTCCACAGTTTCACGTCCTTCAACTGCCAGTGGGTAAAGGAAGAAGAGCGATTCTGGTTCGCTTGATTGCGAAATTCGATCACGTTCTGGCCGGAATTGAGATCCGCCTGGCCAAGAAGGGTCCACCAGGATTTCCAATCGTCGCTTTTCTCAACGGACAAATGATGCCGGCCGTTAACCAGAACATCGATTTCGGCCTCGTTTTTCAGAGTCCAGGTCATAGCAATATCCTCGCCGATTCCCTCGAAGCGGAACCTGACGCTTTCCGGATTCTTCGTAAGGCCGGGAGGATCGTAGCCGAAAACCCCCGTGCTCGGGAGCGGTTCCACCTCTTCCCGTTCCACCTCGATACGCCTGTTCCCGGATGACCCATAAAGCGTAACGACCTTCACGTTTCCGCTTTCGGCACGGGAAGGAACTTCGACGACGATTCGGGTGTCGCTCCAGGTTGCGTAATCCCCGGACAAAGGTCGGGCATTGGGTGAAAACAGGACGTAACCGGTGCCTCGGGTGCTTCTGAAATTGGCTCCCGTCAGCGTCAGGCGATCCCCTGGTTCCACGCGGGTCGGAAATACCCGGCTCAGGTAGGGGTTCGTCACTTCAAGGAAGACAGTGTTGCTCGTTCCTTCCGAGGTCCTGACGCTGAGATTTCCGGATCTCGTGTTGACGGGAATGCGAAACTGGATTCGGCTGCTCGACCAGGCGGTGAACGAAGGAATCGCTGCCCAGCCAATCCTCACCGTGCTGCCCCCACGCAAAGAACCGAAGTTGCTCCCGGTTACGGTAACTAGGGTATTGGACCTGCCGCTGCGGGGGGAGATGGTTCTGACCCAGGGAGAGGTGATCGTCACACGGAACGTGTCGTTCCCTCTTGCGGTCACGACCCGCAGATTGCCGGTACGCGCTCCGGTGGGTACTCGTACCTGAATCCGGGTGTCGCTCCAGCTCACATACTGGGAGGAGCTGAGTTCCTGGCCCAGGTAGAAAACCACCTTGCTGGTCCCACGGATGGAACCGAAACCGGTACCGCGAATGGTCACGACTTGATTGTACCGCACGGGGCTGGGGGTCACCGAAGTGATCTGAGGCTCCACAACCTCTTCAACTTCAATACGCCTTGTCCCGGATGACCCATTGAGCGTAACCACCTTCACATTTCCGCTTTGAGCACGGGAGGGTACTTTCACGATAATCCGCCGATCTCCCCAGGAGACGTAGTCGCTTGATGAAGGGCGGACGTTGGGGTGGAAAAGGACGTAGCCATTCCCCCGCTGATGGTTGAAATAAGATCCTGAGAGGGTCAGACGATCCCCGTGGCGTACGCTATTGGGAGATACCTGTCTCAAGTAGGGACTTGGTAGGTCCAGTAGGACACCGTTACTCGTCCCTTCCGAGGTCCGGACCTTGAGATCTGCGGACCGGGTATTGTGTGGAATAGAGAACCTGATGCGACTGCTCGTCCATGTGGAGAAGGAAGACGAAGAGATCCTTGCCGAGCCGACTGTTACAGAGCTGCTTCCCCGTGTTGAACCGAAATTGGTACCGTTGACGGTAACGAGAATATCCGTACTTCTTCTCTGTAAAGAGATATTGTTGACCCAAGGAGAGGTCACCGCCAATTCAAAGGTGTCGCTTCCTCTATCTGTTATTACCTGCAGTGGGCCGCTGCGCGCACCGGTCGGTACCCGTACCTGAATCCGGGTGTCACTCCAGTGGACATATTGAGATGGATATTGGAGTTGTTTGTCCTCGTGGAAAATCACCTTGCTGGTTCCTCGGTCTGCGCCAAAACCGGTTCCTTGGATGGTTATGATCTGACCGTATTGCGCTCTCTGTGGATTAACGGATGTGATTCGGGGAGATAGATCTTCCTGAATCTGCATGACAGGGAGCACGAGCTTGCCGTAACCGGAATTGTTGTCCCTGCCGGGAACATCTATGTCTACCGTTGCTGCAATGAGTGCGTCCCACAAATCGTCACGCGAAAAGGACGGATTGGCGGACTTGATCAGGGCAGCGGCGCCGGCGACATGGGGCGCTGCTGCAGAGGTTCCAGAATAGCCATAAAAATCCTCCGACTCTCCATCCGACTCTCCATAAGAGACCGTCGATACTCCACTGGGGGCAACGAGTTCGGGTTTGAAGCGACCATCGGTGGTAGGGCCTCGGGAGCTGTAGCTTGCAACAATGCCCAAGTCATAGTAGTCCCAATGTACTGCCCCAACGCTGATGGCCCCCCTTGCATCCGCAGGACTTCCGATACTGTTTTCTGCGATCGCATATTCTTCAAAATCATGATTTAGGGACCATATTTTTAGCCTTCTAGTCCGTGCGTCTACGCTGAGGACAGAAATGCCATACTTTCCAGATTTTTCTACCTCGTATTCAATTCTTTCTACAGGGTCGCCACCAAAAACATTTTGGCGATCAGTACTTTCGGCGACGAATTCCAGATTGCCAAAGGAATTTACGAAATGGAGGTACAGATCGTAGTTTTGACGAGAGTCTGGCCAATCATTCCAGGTCAAAAAAACCCTTATTTCATCTCCTTCCTCCGCTTCAAACGTGAGTACCTCGTCTTCGCTGCTAAAATTGTGCCAATCGTCAGAATCGAAGTCCGACCAAAATCCGTAGTAATGGCTCTTTGCATCATTCCCCGCTGAATTTACCCAGAGAATGTCATTCTCAGCTGCGTCATTTACAATATCGCAGGCCGTTCCTCGGCCATCCCCAATACCTGTTCCGAACCAGCCGATTGAATGATTGACTATGTCAATTCCTTCTCGTATGGATAAATCTTTGGCATTCTCAAAATCCGTGATATCCCCCACCTTCAGCAGCAACAATTCGGCTCCCTGCGCCATGTCGTGGATAATCTCCGCACAGGCAGTGCCATGTCTGTGTCTGCGATCCTCGTCGCCGGCGTACATCCCTTCATCCGTATAGTCGAGATACTTCCAACTCGCAGGCATTTCTCCAGCTAGGTCGTCCGCCCCTCTGAATCCCACGTCGATAATGGCCACCTTGACACCTTGGCCTCTCACGCCCGTGAAATAATTATCATAAGCTTTGATCAGAACTCCGCCTTCACTCCAAATCTCCTGCTGTGCGTGCGGTCGGTAAGGCTTGCGGACAAAGGTGACTCCCGGTATCTCCGAGACTGCCAGCAGCGACGACGCCGGGACTGAAACCCGCATCAGGCTTTTAGACCGGGCAAGAACCTTGACCCCAAGCTCCGCAAAGGAGGCCGAGTCGATGGAGGCGGAGCCTTTGCCTGGATAGGGAACCAGGGTGACGACGACCGTATCCTCCGTAGCCGCACCAGTTGCCTTTGCCGCGGCCTGTCCCGTTGCGGCCAGATTCCACAAGGAGCTTTGAATTTTCGCGGGTCCCTCTGGCCGTGGGGGAGTGAAATCCAGGGACTGGGCCCATAGCAGCGGCACATATCCAGTCCATACCACAAAGAACACTTGAATCATCCAGGGCGGGAAGGACCGGATTGACAAGTTGAGATTCCGGAATTTGTGCACGAAACATCCTTTTGTTTGAGTTTCCACTACACAGTCGCGAACGTACCATGCTCGCACCTGAACTTCGAGTACTGACCATGAAACCGGAAACAGGCTCAGAAATGGACCCCCACCATCCCCGGAGCAAAAACACCGTGAGATTCGGAATCATCGGCTGCGGCTCCATAGCCGAGAGCTCGTTCGGGCCGTCTCTGCTGGCGTCGCAACGGACCGAGCTGGTCGCCGTCTGCCGGCGCGACCTGTCGGCAGCCCGGGCCTTCGCCGCCCGCTTCGGCGGCCCGCGCGCCTACGCTTCGGCCGCCGAGCTGGTGCGCGACGAGCAGGTGCAGGCCGTCATTGTCTCGACGCCGACCGACACCCATCGCGACTACACCTGCCTCGCCGCGGAGCACGGAAAGCACGTGCTCTGCGAGAAGCCGATGGCGAGGGACGCCGCCGAGTGCCGGGAGATGATGGCCGCCTGCCGGGACAACGGCGTCACCCTGGCGGTCGCCTACCGCCGGCGCACCTGCCCGCAGGTGGTCGCCGCCAAGCGTCTGATCGCCGCGGGGCGCATAGGCCGGGTGGTTTTCGCCCGCACCCACTACAGCGGCCGCTGGGACCCGCAACCGGGGGACTGGCGGATCGAGCCGGGCATCGGCGGCGCCATGATGGAGATGGCCTCCCACCGCATCGAGGTGCTGCTGAACTTCGGCGGCCGGCCGCGGTCGGTGAGCGCCGCGGTCGGCACGGTCGACCACGACTGGCCGGTCGACGACACCGACGCCCTGATCGTGCGCTTCGAGGAGGGCGGGATCGGCATGCACTCGACGATCCTGACCTCGCCGCCGCGCCACGATTTCGCCCAGATCGACGGGGACCGGGGCAGGATCCTGATCGACCCGCTGGAGCTCAATGCCGATCACCTGCTCCTGGAGCTGCCGGAGGGGACCGAGCGGATCGCCGTGGAGCCCCTGCCGGAGAAGCTGTTCGACCTGCCGATGGTCGAGGATTTCGCCGCGGCCGCGCAGTCGGGTGAGAAACCGGTCTGCGACGCCGAGAGCGGCTACTGGGTGCAGGCGGTCGCCGACGCCGCCCGCGCCGCTTCGGCCTCCGGCACCGAGGTCGCGGTCGAACCCCCGGGCCTCTGAGGGTGGCGGGAAGCGACGCCGCGCAAGCGCCCGCGGCCGCCCGCGCCCCGTTCGACCGCAGATCGGTGGTGCTCGTCGCGGCCGCGACCTTCGCCTTCTGGCTGTCGCTGTACATCTACGTTCCGGTTTTCCCCCTGCACGCCGAGGAGCTGGGCGCCAACCTGTCGATGGTCGGCCTCGTGGTCTCCTCCTACGCCATCGCCCAGCTGCTGCTGCGCATCCCGATAGGGGTGGCCGCCGATATCCTGGGGCGCCGCAAGCCGTTCGCCGCCGCGGCCCTGGCCTGCGCCACCGCCGGGGCGGTCGGGCTGGCCCTGGCCCCCGGTCCGTGGTCCCTGTTCGCCGCCCGCACCCTGGTCGGGGTCGGAGGCGCCGGCTGGGTGGCGGTCAGCGTGCTGTTCTCCTCGTACTACGCCGCCGACCGCAGCGGACACGCCATGGCCCGGGTGATGACGATCAACTCGGTGGGGCTGCTTGCGGCGACCTTCAGCGGGGGGCTGATCTCCGAGTATTTCGGCGCCGACGCGGCCTTCTACACCGCCGCGGCCTGCGGCGCCTGCGGCACGGTGCTGATGCTGCTGGCGCGCGAACCCCGGCAGATCCGCTCAGGCTCGTACTCGGCCGCGACCTTCCGGCGCGTGGCGCGCATCCCCCTGCTGCTGCTCGCCGGGGCGATCGGCATTCTCGCGCAGTTCGTTACCTTTGCGGGGAGCTTCGGGTTCGTGCCCCTGTACGCGGAGCGCATCGGCGCCAGCGACGCCGAGGTGGGGTACGTCACCACGGCCATGCTGATCGGCCAGCTCCTCGGCACCATGGCGGCGACGCGGATCGCCCGCGGCTGCGGAATTCGCGCGGCCCTGTTTCTCGCTTCCGGCCTCGTCGGCGCCAGCCTGGTTGTCGTTCCCGGGATCGCCTCGGTGTGGCTGCTGATGGCCCTGCAGGGGATGGGAGGGATGGCGCGCGGAATCGTCAACACCCTGCTGATCTCCCTCAGCCTGCGGGCGGTCGCCCCCGAGGACCGCGCCACCGGAATGGGGATCTACCAGGCGATCTACGCCGCCGGAATGCTGGCGGGCCCGGTGGTCTCGGGGTACCTGGCGCAGGCGTCGTCCCTGGCAGCGGTGTTCTACCTGCTGGCCGCGGTGTCGCTCGCCGCAGGGCTGCTCGGGCTGCTGCCCGTGATCCCGCGGCGCCCCGGGTGAGGTGCCCCGCCCTTGCAAACCCAAACCACGGACTGGCAGATGAACGGAATGACCCTCGACGAGCTGACCTTCGACAACCGCTTCACCCGCGAGCTTCCCGGCGACCCGGAGCCGGCGAATTTCCGCCGCCAGGTGACGGGGGCCTGCTACTCCCGGGTGCGGCCGGTGCAGGTGCGGGCGCCGCGGCTGGTCGCGCACTCGCGCGAGATGGCGGCCGAGCTCGGCCTTTCCGACCGCTTCGTCGCTTCGCAGGAGTTCGCCCGGACCTTTGCCGGCAACGACCTCACCGCGGGCATGGACCCGTTCGCGATGTGCTACGGCGGCCACCAGTTCGGCACCTGGGCCGGCCAGCTCGGGGACGGGCGCGCCATCAACCTCGGGGAGGTTACCGGCGAGGGGGGCCGGCGCTGGGTCCTGCAGCTTAAAGGGGCCGGACCGACGCCGTACTCGCGCGGCGCCGACGGCCTCGCGGTGATGCGCTCGTCGGTCCGGGAGTTCCTCTGCAGCGAGGCGATGTACCACCTCGGGGTGCCGACGACGCGGGCCCTGAGCCTGGTGGCGACCGGGGAGGAGGTGGTGCGCGACATGTTCTACGACGGCAACCCGGAGAACGAGCCGGGCGCGGTCGTCTGCCGCGTTTCCCCCTCGTTCACCCGCTTCGGCAACTTCGAGATCTTCGCCTCCCGCGGCGAGACCGCGGTGCTGAAGCAGCTCGCCGACTACACCGTGCGCACCGACTTTCCCCACCTCGGAGCCCCTTCCCCGGAAGTCTACCTGCGGATGTTCGACGAAGTCTGCCGCACCACCGCGGAGATGATCGCCCACTGGATGCGGGTCGGGTTCGTCCACGGCGTCATGAACACCGACAACATGTCCATCCTCGGGCTCACCATCGATTACGGTCCGTACGGGTGGCTCGAGGGGTACGACCCCGGCTGGACCCCGAACACGACCGACGCCGGCGGCCGGCGCTACCGGTTCGGCGGCCAGCCGCAGATCGCCTGGTGGAACCTCGGACAGCTGGCGCGCGCCCTGGTGCCCCTGCTCGACGAGGTGGAGCCGCTGCAGGAGCTGCTCGACTCCTACCCGCAGGCGTACGAGGGGAAATACCGGGAGATGATGGCCGGCAAGCTGGGGCTGAGCGCCTTCGATGCCGATACCGACCCCGGGCTGATCGAGGAGCTGGAGGAGGTGCTGCAACTGGTCGAGACCGACATGACCCTGTTCTTCCGCGGCCTCGCCGACCTCGACGCCTCCCCGGACAAAGCCACCGACGATGAGCTGATCGCCTGCGTCTCCGAGGCCTCTTACGAGCGTGAAAAGCTGTACGGGGACCCCCTTCATCGCACCGCGGAGTGGCTGCGCAGCTATCTGCGCCGCTGTGCCCGCGATTGCCTCCCCGTCGCGGAGAGGCGCCGGCGCATGAACGCCGTCAATCCCAGGTACGTCCTGCGCAACTACCTGGCCCAGCTCGCCATCGACGAGGCCCAGGCCGGGGAGTTCGCCAAGGTCGCAGAGCTGCTGGAGGTGATGCGGAGGCCGTACGACGAGCAGCCGGATAGAGAAGCGGAGTTCGCGCAGAAACGGCCGGAGTGGGCGCGGCACCGCGCCGGCTGCTCGATGCTCTCCTGCAGCTCCTGAGCGGCGCCGGAATCCGGACGGGTGGAAACACCAGGACCAGGATTCAAGCTGCTCGCGAGACCGCTGACGATGAGACCACGCTGCCCGTCAGTCCGCCTGTTGGTGATGCCACGGACCCTCCTCCGGGCCGCCTGGTACCCTGCGCGCGCAAGTAAGCGTACGAACGAACGAGGGCGGCCGGATTAACGCGGAATTGCGCGTAGGCACTAGATCCGGAAAGGAACCGCAGCCCGCGGACTGATGTCGCAGCGAACGACCGGAACCAGGGAAGAGCAGCGCGCGGCGCGCGAGGCCGGCGAGCGCGGACAGCGGCGCTTGCTGCAGTACCTCGCCACCGGGTCGACGGTCGGCGCCTTCATGATGCAGAGCGGACCGCTGTTCCTGCTCGCGCTGGGAGTCGGCCCCTTCCTGATCGGGTTGCTGGCGACGGCGACCAGTATCGGCAACACCTCCCGCCTGATAGGAGTGAAGCTGATGCCGCGGTTTGGCAAGGCGCGCCTGATGGGAACGGCCCGTCTCGCCAGCGGCTTCTTCCTGCTGCTGCTGGTGCCGCTGGCGCTCCACGCCGGCCCCGGAATCGCCTGGGCCGCCCTCGGGCTGCTGGTCCTGCGCCAGTCGATGGTGCAGGTCGGCGGCAGCGCCTGGTGGCCCCTCGTCCAGGACAACACCCCGAAGTCGGGGCTGGCCTCCTTCATCACCCGCATGCGCACGACCCAGCGGCTTTGCACCCTCGGCGTGCCCCTGCTCGCCGGCTGGTACCTCGGCACGCAGCCGGACCCCAGCCGTTTCGCCCTGCCCTTCGCGCTCGCCCTGATTCTGGTGGTTGCCAGCAGCCGGGCAGTGATGCGGGTCCCCGAGAAGCCCCTGCCGCGCCCGCGGGAAGCGCTCTGGAAGCGGCTCGCCGAGGTCCTGCGGGAGCCGGCGATCCGCCGCTACTGCGGCTGTTTCGGCATCACCTGCTTCGTCGAGACCGCGACCTTGCCGTTCTGGGTGGTGGCGCTGACCGAGCGCGGCCTGCCGGTCAACTACTACGTCTGGATGCTCTCGCTGATGGGGGCCGGCGAGCTGCTGACGCTCTACCTGTGGGGGCGGCTGGTCGAGAGGCACGGCAGCCGGCCGGCGTTGACCGCGTCGCTGTTGCTGATGGCCGCCCTCGGGGGGGCCTGGCTGATGCTGCCCTCCCGGACGGGGCCGCTGACCGCGTGGGCCGCGGTCTATTTCCTGGTCTGGGGGATGCTGCACGCCGGCTACACCTTCGGCCAGACGCGGGCGATGATGGATGCGGCGCCGCAGCGGCACCAGGGGGAGGGGTTCGCCGTGCCCAACTTCGTTCTCGCCTGGGCCTCCGGGCTCGGCGGTTTGGCCGGAGGGCTGCTGTTCGACCGGGTATCGACGCTGGAGATCGAATCGAGTGCCGTCGCCGCGACGCACTGGTACCTGGCAGGGACGCAGCTGCTGTTCGTCGCCGGCTGGGTCGCGAGCAGGAGGCTCGTGGGCCGCGATCTGCAGACCCCGATGAAGGAGCTGATGCAGCGGGCCGTGCGGCGGCGGCGGAGAAGCAGGGAGTGACCGGACAAGCAAAGGAGGATGCAGATGCACGTCGGGACGCAGCAGTTCAACACCTCGGACGAAGACCTCGAATACCTCGCGCGCCACGGGGTGTTCAACAAGAACGAGAACTTCATCACCTTCCACCGGGAATACGGCTGGGACGTCGCCGAGCTGAAGCAGAAGAAGGAAAAGTGCGCCCGCTTCGGCATCGACATGGAGATGGTGGCGATCCCGATCGCCCGGCTCAACGCCTCCGGCGGCGAGGTCCCCGACTACATGCTCGGCAACCGCGAGGCAGGGGACCGGGAAATCGAGCTGGTCTGCAACATGCTCCGCCAGGCCGCCGAGGCCGGCATCCCCGCGGTCAAGTACTACCTGTGCGCCATGGAGAACCAGCGCACCGAGAGCACCCCTCCCGGGCGCGGCAACTCCGTGTACAGCACCTGGGATCTCGAGCAGGCGAGGACCGCGGGCCGCGCTTCGACAAGCCGGTCACCGCGGAGATGAACTGGGAACGGATCACCTGTTTCCTCGAGCGCGTGATCCCGGTAGCCGAGGAGTGCCGGGTGCGCATGGCCTGCCACCCGTGCGACCCCTGGCTGCCGCCCGGGTACCGGGGCGTGGACCGGGTCCTGGGCGGGCCCGAGGGGTTCAAGCGCTTCATCGAGATCGTCCCCAGCGACTACTACGGGGTCAACCTCTGCCTGGGCTGCATGGCCGAGGCCTCGACCGATCCCTGCAACGAGGTGCCCGAGATCATCCGCTACTTCGGAAGCCGCGGCAAGATCTTCCTCTGCCACTTCCGCAACATCGTCGGCGGCCGCAACAAGTCCCAGGAGGTCTGGCCCGACGAGGGGGTGATGAACATGCACCGCAACATGCAGGCGCTGAAGGAGGTGGGGTACCAGCACATGTGCGTGCCCGACCACGCCCCGGGGCACAAGGAGCCGGGCGCCACTATCTATCCACTCCGAATGGGTACGTGGTGAAGCATCCGATCACAGGATACTACCACTACGTTCGCTACGACAATACAGGGCAGGTGAGCCCGAGTAAGCTGCTCGCAGGTATAGACGACGATTCGAGTGGAATGGCACGGTTGAGGCAGGAGAACGAGCAGGCACTGAGGGCCTGGTGGGAGCAAGAATCTGACTTGGTCTCCCGCTCCCCAGGAAGAGCCGCGACAATAATGGACATGCCGGATTCGCTCATTGTCATTCTAAAGGTGCTGGCGATCCGCCGCGACGGGGAATCCGGGATGATTTCCGGGGCGGCTTCGGCCAAGGGGAGCATCGGCTACGCCTTCAGCTGCTAGGTTTACTTCAGAAGAATCCGGGAACTATATAGAACCAGGCTCCAGGTCCTCGGTGATCAGGCCGAGTTCTGGTCCGGGAGTGGGGGACCGCTGCCTCGCGTACCCCAGCGCGCACCGGTCATAGGCGTTCCCGACCAGGGCCCGGTAATCGGCCCCGGGGGTCAGCGACGATCCTCATCGGAAAGGTCTTTTCTCCGGAAGTCGGGTTCGGGAATCTGGAACCGGCTCACGGACGAAGACGGTCCGCCTTCAAAGGGGCTTGGGCGCCCCCTTCCGAAACTGCAAACGAAGTTCCCGAATATCTGGAAAGGATGTACTGGAACAGTCCTTTCCCGTACCTCTCTATCCGAAAGAGGTGCGCGAGCGCAAGCTCGGCCTGATCCCGGAGACCTGCGAGCTGCGAGCCCTGCGGCGTCGACGGGTTCGAGATGGATTTCCGGCGCGGACGCTGGTACTTCAGGCAGGCCGGCCGGCACCTACGAGTGACCTGCCGCGACCGGTCGTCCAGGGAGAGAACCGCATCGGCGTGGCGTTCGGCCCCATCGAGGGTCGAGACTGCCTGCGCGTCGAGGGGATCGATGCGGTGATCCCCAATGCGTGAGGACTGTCGCAAAATGCGACTCGTGTTCCAAAATGCGACACATTCCCCGTCCCCTCTCCGAATATTTCCTGTAACTTGTTCAAAAACTTACAGTTGAAGTCTCCCCGCAACAGGGCATTCGGTCGTCGGGCGGGATGGGCGTGTCGCATTTTGAAACACTTCCCGAAATCTTGCCAGGAAACCCACATACGATATAACTCCCGCATATACTATATGTTAGTCTGTTTTCAAAAAAATTGGCACAGAATTTGCAAACCGGATCTTAACAAGCAGGGAGGGTACAGCGCGCCCGAACCCGGTGATCTACGGATAGGAGAGGTAGGCGCCCATAGCAGAGATAAAGGGGGCAAGGGGGGATATTTTTGCTCCCAAAAATTTTAGGTATTGGTATTGACAAGGGCATATTGGCGGGGTTCCTTGTTCGGGCCAAACCAACCTACTACTTGGTCGCTCGATCTAATAATCGCAGCGCCTTTTTGGACGAAATCACCTACGGCCATAACGGGGATCGGATAACGGAATTTTGGCTAAAGTTACTTCGCCAGAGGACAAATCCATCGGACGGTCGGACGGTTAAGCGACGGTGTGGGGCCAGTGGTAACAGGGGTTATTACTATTCGGTCTACCGCTCCTGCCCCAATCCGATAAATCTCGGGTCTATCCGGGTTTTTCAACGCCGAAACCTGAGTACATGACAAGGCCATAGGTCGTTCCCTATGCTTGGTGTATCCCCATCAAGCACTCCCCAGGAAAGGGAAGGGAAGGCGGCCTATGACCGCTATGAAGTTCGTCTCCAAGCTGTTCCAATTCAAGGGATTTCGCGCTGTGGGCGTGTGGTTCGAAGGACACGGGGAGGAAGCGGCCGTCGTGGTCGCGGTGAAGCCCCAAAGGAACGGGTGCCGGTGTCCCCAGTGTGGGCTTTCCGCGGCAAGATCGTACAGGTCATGGAGTTCCGCCGCTGGCGCGACGTCCGCGTTTGCGGCCGTACCCTCTGGTTGCACCACGCCCCTCGGGAGATCCGCTGCCCGACCCACGGCCGTCGCGTCGAGGAGGTTCCCTGGGCGGCCCCGTCGGCCCGGGTCAGCATGGGGGATGAATGCGAGGGATGGTACAACGGCCAGTTAACATTTGTTAAGGAAGTAATTCGCAACGCAGAAGGTTCTGTGGACTTCAACGCCCAAGTCTATGATAGCGAAACTCCGCGTGATATGATGGTCGACATGGTCATGGTGGTCCTTCCAAGAGCTTTTGGACGTCCAACAGACCATCAAAGGTGTCCCAACGGGACGGTCTTTTACGCCTCTAGTCTGAGTGATTTGACCGTCGATGGGGTGGGAATCGAAATCGTCATCACTTCAACCTACAGCTCAAGCATGTCATTTATTTCGGCGGTATTGGCGCACGAATACGGCCACGCAATGGGTCTACCCGAGCTGTTTGACCGCGACAAGGCCCCGGACGGGGCAACCGACGAGGATAGACACGACATTGAATCTGGCGGAATTGGCAACTGGGGGGTCATGGGTGGTGCTACAGGCTGGCCACATCCAGACCCGGCAAAGGATGAGGTGAGTACCGGCCCGAATCCCTTCTCAGTCTGGTCGCGGGCACATGTGAGGTGGATCGATCCGGTTACCGTGACTTCCGACCTGGATATAGCCGAAATCGAGGATATTAATGCTTCTTCGCCTTCTTCGCCGAGAGCCTACAAGATTCCGATTTCGGAGGACGGGCCGGAGTACTTCCTGGTGGCGAATCGGCAGAATTCGCATCGCTGGAGGACAGACACAACGCCCGGGAGTTACTATGACGGCTTGGCCCCGTCAAGTGGTTTGGCGATCTGGACGCTACGGACCTGTGGGATGGCAGCTCGTACACACGGTTTACTCCACACACCAATCCCACGACCGATGGATTTGAGCCTCCTAAGTCTTATGAGAGAAAACGGAATAAAGAAAACCAGAATGCTTTTACCGGCCAAGCCCCGTCGGCCACGATGCGGGCGGCGGTCGAGCGGCTCATGGCGCAACTGAGGCTGCCGATGAACACCGAGAAGACCCGATGCTACCGGGTGCCGGAGGAGGCGATGGAGTTCCTCGGCTACCGGATCGGACGCACTTATCGCCGGGACACGGGTCGGGCCTACCTGGGCACGCGCCCGAGCGCGGCGAGCGTCCAAAGCCTCTGCCGCCGGCTCAGCGAGCTGACCGCGCGAGGGTCCGGACTGCTGGCCCCGGAGGTGGTGGTAGGTCGCCTCAACCGGCTCATGACCGGGTGGGCGAACTACTTCATCCTGGGCCAAGTGAGCCCGGCCTACGCCGCGGTGGACCGGCACGCGACCCGGCGGTTTGCGCCAGTGGCTGTGTCGTAAGCACAAGGTGGCGACCGGGAACCACGTGCGATTCCCGGACGAGCGTCTCTGGCACGCATATGGGCTCACCCGCCTTGTACCGCGCACGAGCGGCTTTCCGTGGGCGAAGGTATGATCTCGTCCGAGAGCCGGATGCGGCCAATCTGCACGTCCGGTTCGATGAGCGGGGTGTGGAAACGGAGCATGGCCCGGCTATTGAGGCACCGGCAGACGAAAGGGCCGGAAACAGATAGGCCGAGCCTACACTACCGCGCCACATCCCGACTCTACCCCATAAAAAGGAGAAAAGCATATGTCCTGTATTTCCATTGCAGTATTTACAGTTTTGGCTGCCCTCCTTACGGCAGAGGCAAAAGCCCAAACGGATGAGGCTGCCAGGCAGGAGCCCAAAGAAATCACCATCCACCTCCGTGGAAACGAGCAGATGGCCGCGGCTCTGCAGGAGGCGGCTGCCAAGGGGACGACAGTTACCGGGATAGCCGATTTTGATTCCCTTTCGGCGGTTTATGAACTGATGAGAATACACCGCGATGATGGCATGCCTTCTGGCTTTTACGGGCATCGGTTTCGGCTGAGTTTCCTTTCGGAAAAGAACGTAACCGCTATTGTTGAAGGCTACAGAAACTTGCCCTTTATCAAATCTGCAAAGGCCGGAAAACCGGTTTATTTAGGTAACCGTATCCATGCCTTGGGTGGCGGACATCACGTAGGGCGAATTCCTACCAAATTGGTCTTTGGTACTCTTTCGGGAGCAGCTGTTACCTTGGTTTCGGCTGTTCTATATGTTACTTATTTCGAAGAGGAGCGAAAGGGGGATGACGACCCTTGGGGAGGGTTGGACAGTGTTTATTATGGTTTGATTGCCGGCTGTGCGGTGGGATTCCCGTTGGGTGTGACCGCGGTCGATCCATATGATTCTTTGCCCGTTACCCTTCTCGCCGGTGTTATACCGGGGGCGGTCGGCGTCTTCTTGCTCGAGTCCGGACTGGATCTGAACACCGGGTTACCGTTGGCGTTCGTCATTCCCCAATTCAGCGCTCTCATCACCTCTGAAATATGGCGCAACCCTTCCGAAGATCACCGTACTTCCCTTGCCATAGCCCCAACCCCAAAGGGTGGCCTTTGGGGGATTGCCACACTGCAGTTTTAAAGGAGAAAAGATTTGATATGTCCCTGATTTTCCGTGCAGTACTTACCATGTTGGCTGCCCTCCTTGCAGCCGAGGCCCAAGTAGAAACGGATGAGGACCGATTGGCCAAAATGTTTTCGCCCATCCTGATCTTGACCGAGGAGACCGGAGGAAAGTGGGGAGACATCAAGGTACAGAAACCGGAACCCGTGGGCATCATGGGGGCTACCTCGGCGGACAAAATATGGTGGTGCGGCAAATCCTGGAGGATGTCCAGGTTGGCGCCCTCTCCTAGTCGTTTGACAGCCGGCGAATCGCCTTCACCCAGGTGAGCCACGGGGCGACGGGCACCTCGGGCGGCATCTACGAAGTGGGTCCGGATGGCACGGTAAGCGGTCTCGAGACGCCCATTTCGACGCTTGGGAGCATGCGCTCGATTCCGGGACGGCCATCGTCGAGAAGACTTGGGGGCAGGTCAAAGCACAGCAACTAAATCACATCATAACCAATCACGGAGGTGACGCATGAAAGCGCTCGTACTACTTCTCGCATCGTTTTACTGCTTCGGCGGAATGCCGGCCGGAGCCCAGGAAGAGAACCAGGGAATCAAGGTCTATGGAACTAAGGAGGGGGTGATCTATAAAAGCAACCTGGACGGGACCGGGGAACAGAAGCTCACCGAAGGCTATGCTCCGGCCCTTTCCCAGGATCAGAGGCATGTGGCCTTTACCAGATATGGGAATTTGTACCTGCTTGATCTCCAGACAATGGGAGAAATGATCCTGGTGGAGCATGACCCAGATACAATAAATGCATTTGCCGTTGCTCCTCTCTGGCATCCCGATGGTAGCAGAACCACCATCTTTTTCAATATGGAAAATGTTTTTCTTTCTGATATCTATGCGATAGAAAAGGACGGTACGAACTTCCGTTTGGTTGTTAAGGGTGGAGGAATGTACGACTTCCTATCCTGGCCAGGTCCTTTTTCTCCCGACGGTCGCAAGTTGTTGTATACCGACTGCCATGACGACTGCGAATCCCTGCGAGTCGTTGACCTCGACACCGGTAACCGGACGGAATTGTCGGGGCGCACGAGCTACGGTGCCTGGGCGCCCAATGGTCGCCATATCGCCTTTGGCGATGCCCGGGGGCCGGGGCTTTATGTCGCCGATCCCGGCGGCGCGCAGGTGCAGACGGTCCTGGAGGATGCCCAGGTCGGTCGCGCCATTTCCTGGTCGTCCGACAGCCAGCGGATCGCCTTCACCACAAAACGTGACCAAGTGACGGGCGCGTCGGGCGGCATCTACGAGGTGGGTCTGGATGGCACAGGGAAGCGGTCTCGAGACGCCCATTTCGATGCTTGGGAGCATGCGCTCGATTCCGGGACGGTCGTCGGCGACCAGCCCTCTGAGAAGACCTGGGGGCAGGTCAAAGCACAGGAACTATAAATCACAGCATAACCAATCACGGAGGTGACGCATGAAAGCGCTTCTACTACTTGCCCTTTACTGCTTCGGCGGAATGCCGGCCGGAGCCCAGGAGGAGGGAATTAAGGTCTATGTAAACCTTGAAGAGGGGGTGATCTACAAAAGCAATCTGGACGGGAGCGGAGAACAGCGCCTCGTCGAGGGCTGGGGGCCTGACCTATCCCCGGATCAAAGACACGTGGCCTTCACCAGAAACAAGAGTTTGTACCTGTTTGATCTCCAGACAATGAAAGAGAAGATCCTGGTGGAGATTGATACGGGTCGGCCCGCCGTCGAACCCGTATGGCATCCCAGAGGTAGCACCATCTTTTTCAATAGGACAGGTGTGTTTCTTTCTGACATCTATGCAATAGAAAAGGACGGCACAAACCTTCGTTTGGTCGTACCCGGTGGAGGGTATTACGACTTCCTATCCTGGCCGGGTCCTTTTTCTCCCGACGGTGGCCATTTGCTGTATACCAACTGCCATGACGACTGCGAATCCCTGCGAGTCGTTGACCTCGACACCGGTAACCGGACGGAATTGTCGGGGCGCACGAGCTACGGTGCCTGGGCGCCCAATGGTCGCCATATCGCCTTTGGCGATGCCCGGGGCCCGGGGCTTTTTGTCGCCGATCCTGGTGGCGCGCAAGTGCGGCAGGTCCTGGCAGATGTCCAGGTCGACGCCCTCTCCTGGTCGTCCGACAGCCAACGGATTGCCTTCACCCAAGTGAGCGACGGCGGAGCGACGGGCGCCTCGGGCGACATCTACGAGGTGGGCTTGGATGGCACGGGTAAGCGGTCTCGAGACGCCCATTTTGACAGGTGGGAGCATGCGCTCGATTCCGGGACGGTCGTCGGCGACCAGCCCTCTGAGAAGACCTGGGGGCAGGTCAAAGCACAGCAACTAAATCACATCATTAACGGAGGTGACGCATGAAAGCGCTCGTACTACTTCTCGCATCTGTCATGTGCTTCGGCGGAATGCCGGCCGGAGCCCAGGAGGAAGAGAACCAGGGAATCAAAGTTTATGGGAGAGGGGGGGTGATCTACAAAAGCAACCTGGACGGGAGCGGAGAACAGCGGCTCACCGAGGGCCGGCGTCCGGCTCTTTCTCCGGATCAACGACACGTGGCCTTTAGCAGAAACAAGAGATTGTATCTGCTCGATCTCCAGACAATGGAAGAGAAGATCCTGGTGGATTATGACCCAGAAAATCCGGCCTCCATCACCGGACTCATCTGGCATCCCAGAGGTAGTACCACCTTTTTCAATATGGTAAGTGTGTTTCTTTCTGATATCTATGCAGTAGAAAAAGCCGGAACGAATTTTCGTTTGGTCGTTGGGGGTGGAGGAATGTACGACTTCCTATCCTGGCCGGGTCCTTTTTCTCCCGACGGTCGCAAGTTGCTGTATACCGACTGCCATGACGATTGTGAAGCCCTGCGAGTCGTGGACCTCGACACCGGTAACCGGACGCGCTTGTCGGAGCGCACGAGCTACGGTGCCTGGGCGCCCAATGGTAGCTATATCGCTTTTGGCGATGCTCGGGGCCCGGGGCTTTTTGTCGCCGATCCCCGCGGCGCGCAGGTGCAGCAGGTCTTGGAGGATGCCCAGGTCGGTCGCGCCATTTCCTGGTCGTCCGACAGCCAGCGGATCGCCTTCACCACAAAACGTGACCAAGTGACGGGCGCGTCGGGCGGCATCTACGAGGTGGGTCTGGATGGCACGGGGAAGCGGTCTCGAGACGCCCATTTCGATGCTTGGGAGCATGCGCTCGATTCCGGGACGGTCGTCGGCGACCAGCCCTCTGAGAAGACCTGGGGGCAGGTCAAAAACGAACAGCGGTAAAAACTCCAACCCAACTTAAACACCAAACCCGAAAGGTTTCCGGGATGAAAAGAGCGATCCTGTACGCCGCCTTGTGCCTGAGCGGAACTGCCCTGGCACAGGATACGACCTATTTCAAGCAGGACTTCGAGGATTTGACACTGGGCACGTGGCCTCAGCACTTCAACAATAGGATTACCACGGCGCCCTCCCCAGCCCTGCCTCACGTCATTTTCAATGACGTTCGAGGCGGAGTGGGCCTCGGAGTGGAACAGCGCGTCCATCTTGAAACAACCTCCTCGGGTGACCGAATCTTGAAGGTTAAGGTTGAAGAGAACGAACATTACGGAAGGAGCATCAGCTACTACCTGGGTGGCAAAATTATCCGGGGCGACCCAGCGGTGCACCAAACCCATAAGGGTCGCACGATTTACGATTCGTATGTTCCGGATAATGATGAGATGTATCTCAGGTACCACATAAAACTGGGTTCAGATTGGGATTTTACTAACGATGGTGAAATAGATATACCCCAAGTAGTAAAAATGGGTGTAGCCTCCATTTTACGCATTTCTTAACAAGAGTGGGACCCCAAGTCCGGGTACGAGTTGTACTTTTGGGGGTAACGACTTAGCCCAAAAACCGGAAAGGGGTCCCAGATGGAAGATACGCACGATTTGAGCGCTCGCCTGACCAACCTGCAGGAAAATGTCCGGCAGTGGGAACATCGCCTGCAGTCCGGGCAAGCAGGACCGGATGCCTTTCGCCAGATGCTGGGGGAGTTTCGTTCGTGTTTGGACGACATCGGTCGAAGCGGCTTCCAACGCTTGGCTCAAGCTTGTGAAATGGGCGACGACACCGTGGTACACCACGGGAAGCTGTACCGATTCAAGCAGGTGGTCGACAAGGAGTGGATGACCCTGTGGGGCAAGGTTGTGGTGGCGCGTCGGCTATACCAACGCGATCGCGGCGGACCGAGCCGGGTGCCTTTGGATGAGCGCTGCGGCATGGTCAAGCGATTCATGGTGCCGGAACTGGAGCGCCTGACGGCGTTTCTGGGCGCCGGCATGGTCCCTGCCGAGGTCCGGGACTGCTTGGGGGAGCTGCTGCCCGAGCCGCCCTCGCGCACCGCCATTCAATACCTGTTGACGACTGTAGGGCAGTATGCGGAGGATCACGCCGAACAACTCGAGCTGGCCTTGCAAGCAGCGGCGCCACTGGATCCCGAAGGCGACACCCTGGTGGTCAGTTGGGACGGAGTTACCGTGCCCCTGCGGGAACCGGCACCCAAGCGCGGACGGCCCGCCGAACGACCGATGGACAGCGAAACCGACAGCGCCCCCACGGCCTGGAAAGAGGCGGGGGTGGGCAGGATCGCCACCTACCTGACGCCGCTGGATCCCGACAGGGAAGAGCCCCAACGCGTCGACGTGCGCTATGCCGCGCGCATGCCGGAGGCGAAAATGGAAACTTTGGTCAACGGCCTGGTGGACCAGACGGGACGGGCCCTGCAGCAGGGGAGCTACGAGCACCGGGTGGTGTTGGCCGACGGCAAGCGCGAGATCTGGCGTACCGTGGATGGGCTCAGGGTGTTCGACGGCTTCACCCGCATTCTCGACTTCTACCACGCCGCCCAGCACCTGTCGAAGGCCGCCGAGCACCTCTTCGGCAAGCGCTCGGGAAAGGCCGATCGCTGGTATCGACGATGGCGCCACAAACTGCGCCATGAGCCGGGTGCCGTTCAGGGCCTGATCCGTTCCCTGGCCTACCATCGGCGCCAACTCCCAAAAGGATCACCACGCCATCGTCAGGCGACCACCGAACTGGGCTACTTCCGCAACAACCGGGATAAAATGGACTACGCCGGCTATCACGCTTTGGGTTTGATCCTCTCCAGTGGTCCCGTGGAGGCAGCCGCCAAGACCCTGGTCGGCCATCGACTCAAACGCAGCGGCATGCGCTGGAGGCGCGAGGGAGGACAGCAGATTCTCAACCTACGAGTCCACGTGCAATCGAAACGATGGGAGGCTTTCTGGAACTGGTACCTTAAAAAGACTACCTCTCAACCCTACACGATGGCTGCGTAAAAACGCGGCTACACCCGTAAAAATCCCTGGCTTGGCGGGCACGTACAATTCCGGATCGGGCGGCATGTGGCCTCAAGATCCGGATTCCCTGGGGTGGTCGGCGCGCATGCTGGCGGGAAGGGATGAAGAATATCCCCCGAACGAATGGTCCCCGATCTCCTACATCTATCACCTGGACCAGAGGTGCGGCAACGCACCGGTTCACAACTGCGGCACGGGAGAACACTTTCCCTCTAACGATAGGGGAATAGTTCTCTGGGACACCCTGCCGCGCCATCAGATGGGCCAGTGGTATCGCATCGAGCAGCGCATCAAGATGAACGATCCGAATCGGTCCAACGGCCTGACCGAGGTCTGGATCGACGGGGAGAAAAATCTGGCGTTAAGCAAAAGTGGATTGCGTTTTACGACTCACGATACCATCGGGATCAACCGAGCCTGGGCGGACATCCACTACGGCGGCCGCTACAGTTCTCCTAAAAACCACCACCTGTTCCTCGACAACTTCCACGTCTCCACCAACCCCACCCCCTGGTCGGGTGAGCTGGTCGGCCACAGCGAGTGGTCGGGCACGATCCTGGTCACCGGCGACGTCACGATTCCCGACGGAATGGACCTGACCATCGCAGCCGATACCGAGATTCGCTTTGCGGCCAACAGCGACGAGACCGGGGGCGGCGAGGATCCGGCCCGCTCGGAGCTCATCGTCAGGGGCAACCTCACGACCGTGGGGGGCGGCATCACCTTCCGTTCGTCCAACACCACCGACCCGTCTCATGACGACTGGTACGGGATTCAAGTAAAAAGCTTGGGTGTGGCGAGGTTGACCGACGTGACGGTGAGGGACGCGAAGCATTGCGCGCAGGCGGAGACCGGCGGCCTTCTTTTATCGTCGGGGGTTACCCTGACCAACTGCGGTTCGGCGCCGTCGGCGCCGGAAAACCTGCGGGCGGCCCCGCGCGACCGTGCGGTGCTTTTGACCTGGGACACGCCGCCGTCGAACAACGGTTCTCCCTTAACCGGGTATGAGTATCGCCAGAGCACGGACGGGGGGACTACTTGGTCTCCGGGCTGGACAACGATTTCCCTTCCCGCCGACACGGATGCGGCCGACCTCGAGGAGCATACGGTCACGGGTCTGACCAACGGCACCGTGTACACCTTCGAGGTGCGCGCCGTCAACGAGGTCGGAGAGGGCGCCGCGGCGCAGGTTACCCTGCCCCCGGAGAACCTGCGGGCGCGATGGGTTTTCGGCGGCCTTCATCTGTTGGCGAACAACCAAGCGCAGCTGACCTGGGACGATCCGGGCGACTCCCGCATCACCGGATGGGACTCACGGCAGAAGGCGGGCGCCGCGGCCTGGGAAGACTGGGAGGGGATCACCGGTAGCGGTGCGACTACGGTCACGCATTCGGTGGAGGGGGTGGAAATCTGGCGCACGTACCGGTTCCAGGTGCGGCCCCGCTACGGGACCCACACGGGGGCCGAGCCGGAGGTGGTGCTGTCCCCCTTGCCGGTTCTTACGCAGGCGCCTGTGGTGGTGCCCCGCAGCGGCGACGGCAAGGCGCAGTTCGAGGTGGGGTTTGACCTGCCGGTCGATGTTGATCTGCCCGACGGCGATGTGCCGAATGAATACTTTCAAATTGAGGTTACGGAAACCACGGCGGCGGGGGTGACGACGAGCGAGTGGGTTGCCCTGTTGCAGTCGGAAATAGAAAGGATACTGCCCGGTGCGACCCTGGAAGCCGAGTTCACCGACACGGACCTGCCGCCGATCGAGGGTTTGGTTACCGGCGGTACGGGGGCGGCCGACCAGACCGCTTCCCGGCAGGTGCTGGCATATATCCGGGTGTCGGGTCTGGACCCCGAGGCGACCTACCAATTCAAGGTGCGTCTGGTCCCTCCGGACGGGGTGACGGAGTTGGAGCCGGCCTCGGCTTCGGTGTACGGGCTGCGTTGGCAGCGACCGACCGCCACCGCGGTGGCGTTGAGCTGGACGGACCCCAACAAGCCGTTTATCAGGACTTGGCAGTACCGTCAGCGGGCCGGCAGCGGCTCGTGGGAGCTCTGGCAGAACGTGCGCGACCCCGGCGCGACGACGACGACGCACCCGGTCTCGGGTCTCGAGGCGGAGGAGACCTACGAGTTCCAGGTGCGGGCGCTGGTGCCGGGGGGTCCGTTGGCCGAATCCTTCACGGTGTCGGCGCCACCGAAGCCTTTGGTAGAGCCGGGCAACCTGCGGGCGGTACCCGGTCACGCGTCGATGACGTTGCGTTGGGACGACCCGAACAATGCCCGCATCACCGGGTGGCAGTATCGGCAGCGGCAGGCCGGAGAGGATTGGGGAGTGTGGCAGCCGATACCGGGCAGCACGGCGTCGACGACCTCGTATACGGTTACGGACCTGACCAACGGGGTAAGCTACCGGTTCCGGGTTCGGGGGGTGGCCTCGAATGGCCGGGTGGTGTTGGCCTGGCCGATGGTGGAGACGAGTCCGGATGGGTCGCTTGCGGTCCGGCCGCCGGCCCCGGTGACCAACGGTCCGCCGGAGATCACGAGCGGTCCTTCGGCGGTATCGTTTGCCGAGAACGGCGCCGGCACGGTGGCCACGTATGCGGGCACCGACCCGGACAACGATCCGCTCACGTGGACGCTGGGCGGCGCCGATGCGGACACGATGCGGCTGGATGCGTCGGGTCGGCTTTTTTTCCGTGCGCCGCCGCCGGATTTCGAGTCTCCGGGGGACATGAACGGCGACAAGATCTACGAGGTGACGGTGTCGCTCAGCGACGGCCGCCCGGACGCGGCGGCCGACACCACGGTGTCGGTGCGGGTGAGTGTGACCGACGTCAACGAGGCGTCGGTGGTGTCGGGAGTCAGCGACACCACGTTTGCCGAGAAGGGCTCGGGGGTGGTGGCCACGTATACTTGGGAATCTGTATTTGATGGATCTTGAGACAGAGGAAGAAACGCTGCTGCTTAATACTGCAACGATTTCTGTAAATGTGGCGGCCGGACATCCCAAATGGCACCCCGATGGAGAGACGATCTTCTTTGATCTTGGAAGTATAGCCCACCTGCTCGATCTCTACTCGATAAAGAAGGACGGCATCAATCTCCGGCTGCTCGCCAAACAAGGCAGTCTGGCCAACGCATGGCCTTCTCCCTTCTCGCCGGACGGCCGCAAACTGCTGTATAACGACTGTTTCGACGAATGCTACACGCTGCTGGTCTTGGACCTCGACGACCTCGACACGGTTACCGGATCATCCTCCACGGACTCCCCTTCCCGCACGTACCTGTCGAAGGACACCAGCTACGGTGCGTGGTCGCCCGATGGCGGCCATATCGCCTTCGGTGACGTCTGGGGGCCGGGCCTGTTCGTCGCCGATTCTGCGGGCACGCAGGTGCGGGAGATTCTGGACAATATCCAGGTCGGCGCCATTTCCTGGTCGTCCGACAGCCGGCGAATCGCCTTCACCCAGGTGAGCGACGGGGCGACGGGCACCTCGGGCGGCATCTACGAGGTGGAACTGGATGGCACGGATAAGCGGTCTCGAGACGCCCATTTCGACAGGTGGGAGCATGCGCTCGATTCCACTACGGTCGTCGGCGACCAGCCCTCTGAGAAGACTTGGGGGCAGGTCAAAGCACAGCAACTGAATCACATCACAACCAATCGCGGAGGTGACGCATGAAAGCGCTCGTACTACTTCTCGCATCTGTCCTGTGCTTCGGCGGAATGCCGGCCAAAGCACAAGAGGAGGAGACCGAGGACCAGGGGTTCAAAGTGTATGCCAAAAGAGAAGTGATCTACATAAGCAATCTGGACGGCAGTGGCGAACGGCAGCTTGCCCAGGGATATGACCCGGCACTCTCTCCGGATCGGACCCGCATGGTCTATATCAGACTGTCGGATCTGTACCTGATGGATCTCGAGACCGAGGAAGAAACCCTGCTACTTGATCACACAACGATTGGCGGTCGGTCAATTCAAACCCCCCGATGGCACCCAGATGGCAGGACGATCTTCTTTGATTTTGTAAGTGTATTCCTGATCGATCTCTGGGCGGTAGAGATCGACGGTTCGAATCCCCGGCTTCTCACCAAACAAGGCAGTCTGGCCAACGCATGGCCATCTCCCTTCTCCCCGGACGGCCGCAAACTGCTGTATAACGACTGTTTCGACGAATGCTACACGCTGCTGGTCTTGGACCTCGACGACCTCGAAACGGTTACCGGATCATCCTCCACGGACTCCCCTTCCCGCACGTATTTGTCGAAGAGCACCAGCTACGGTGCGTGGTCGCCCGATGGCGCCCATATCGCCTTCGGTGACGTTTGGGGGCCGGGCCTGTTCGTCGCCGATTCTGCGGGCACGCAGGTGCGGGAGATTCTGGACAATGTCCAGATCCGCTTTCTTTCCTGGTCGTCCGACAGCCGGCGCATCGCCTTCACCCAGGTGAGCGACGGGGCGACGGGCGCCTCGGACGGCATTTACGAGGTGGGTCTGGATGGCACGGGGAAGCGGTCTCGAGACGCCCATTTCGACAGGTGGGAGCATGCGCTCGATTCCGGGACGGTCGTCGGCGACCAGCCCTCTGAGAAGACTTGGGGGCAGGTCAAAAAAGAACAGCGGTAAAAACTCCAACCCAACTAAAAAACACCAAACCCGAAAGGTTCCGGGATGAAAAGAGCGATTCTGTACGCCGCCTTGTGCCTGAGCGGAACTGCCCTGGCACAGCAGGATACGACCTATTTCAAGCAGGACTTCGAGGATTACGGGCTTCGCACGTGGGCGCAACACGTTGTCAACGAAAATACCATCACGCCTCAGCCCCTGCCTCATGTCAAGTTCAATCGCATCCGAAGCGGAAGAGCCGACCGTGCCCTTCTCGATACAACAATAGATGGCGTTGTCCTAGCCAACCGGTCCTTGGAAGTGTTCATACCGGATTCCACGAGCAATCAAGATGGCACGAACAACCCGAATGGCCCGGGAAATGTGCTAAGTCCCCACTTCGGGCGAAGCATCAGCTACTACCTGGGCGGCAGGATCGTCCGTGGCGACGCGACGAACCTATGGCCTAAAGGTGATAGGCGGATCTACGATTCGTTAGTGCCGGATAACGATGAGATGTACCTGAGGTATCATATAAAACTGGAGGAGGACTGGTTTTTTAAAGAACAACATGTAGTAAAGATACCCGGTCTGGCGGGCACGTACAATGCCGGTGCGGGCGGTTGGAAGCCCGATCCGGAGCAAGGATCCGTGGGGTGGTCGGCGCGCATGCTGGCGGGTAGGGGGGCGGGATATCCCACAAACCAATGGTCGCCGTTGTCCTACGTCTATCACCTGAACCAGGAGAACGACACAGGCGATCACTGGCCTTATGACGAGACGGAGGGAAGAGTTGATTGGAACGCCGCGCCACGCCTTCAGATGAACCAATGGTATCGCATCGAGCAGCGCATCAAGATGAACGATCCGGGCCGGGAAAACGGCCTGACCGAGGTCTGGATCAACGGCGAGAAGGATCCGGATTTATGCGTTTATGATTTGGCCTATACGACCCACGACACCATCGGGATCAACCGGGCCTGGGCGGACATCCACTACGGCGGCAAATACCGTTCTCCTGCCGACAACACCCTGTTCCTCGACGATTTCCACGTCTCCACCAACCCCACCCCCTGGTCGGGGGAGCTGGTTGGCCACAGCAAGTGGTCGGGCACGATCCTGGTCACCGGCGACGTCACGATTCCCGACGGAATGGACCTGACCATCGCAGCCGATACCGAGATTCGCTTTGCGGCCAACAGCGACGAGACCGGGGGCGGCGAGGATCCGGCCCGCTCGGAGCTCATCGTCAGGGGTAACCTCACGACCGTGGGGGGCGGCATCACCTTCCGCTCGTCCAACACCACCGACCCGTCCCATGATGACTGGTACGGGATTCGAGTAAAAAGCTTGGGTGTGGCGAGGTTGACCGACGTGACGGTGAGGGACGCGGTGCATTGCGAGCAGGCGGGGACCGGCGGCCTTCTTTTTTCGTCGGGGGTTACCCTGTTGAACTGCGGTCAGGTGCCTTTGGCGCCGGGAAACCTGCGGGCGACCCAGCGCGATCGTGCGGTGCTCCTGACCTGGGACACGCCGGCGGCGAACAACGGTTCCCCCTTAACCGGGTATGAGTATCGGCAGAGCACGGACGGGGGTGCGACCTGGTCGCCGGACTGGGGGACGATTCCCCTTCCCTCCGGCACGACGGCCGCCGACCTCGAGGAGCACACGGTCACGAGCCTGACGAACGGCACCGTGTACACCTTCGAGGTGCGGGCGGTCAACGCGGTCGGGGAGGGCGCTGCGGCGCAGGTTACCCTGCCCCCGGAGAACCTGGCGGCGGAATGGGTTCTGGACGGTCTCGATATTTTTGCCGACCACAAAGTCAAGCTGACCTGGGACGATCCGGACGACTCCCGCATTACGGGATGGGACTTTCGGCATAAGGCGGGCCCTTTGGCCTGGCAGGACTGGCAGGAGATAAGCGGCAGCGGTGCGACTACGGTCACGCATACGGTAGAGCGCGTGAAGTTGTGGCGGGGGCACCGGTTCAAGGTGCGGCCCCGCTACGGGACCTTCACGGGGGCGGAGCCGGAGGTGATGGTG
This sequence comes from Candidatus Latescibacterota bacterium, assembly GCA_965223905.1. GTDB lineage: Bacteria > Latescibacterota > UBA2968 > UBA8231 > UBA8231 > CBDCXV01. The sequence continues at coordinate 49,934 of CBDCXV010000002.1, read as the reverse complement.
TCTCCGCCATCGCATTTCAGGCAGCTGCTTTCGGTGAAACCCCGAGGCGGGGCGGGCAAGGCGCAGTTCGAGGTGGGGTTTGACCTGTCGGACGAGGATGAGGACCTGCCGGAAAGCGCTTATACGGTACCGTCGGACAACGTCCGGTATCAGTTGGTGACCGTCAGCGCGACGGGGGTCACGACGACCAGCGATTTCGTACCCCTGGCCAATTTCTCTCCGCTTCTGCCCCCTGGGGCGAGCCTGGTCGTGACCTTTTCCCCTACCGACCTTGCGCCGGTGGAGGGGTTGGCCGGGGGCGCGTCGGAGACTCAAGCCGCCGCTTTCCGACAGGCGGCGACGCTGCGAATCACGGGCCTGGACCCCGGCGTGACCTACCAAATCAAGATGCGTTTGGTCGCTTCGGACGGGGCGACGATTTCGGAGTCGACTTCCGGTTCGGTTCTGGGTCTTCGTTGGCAGCGACCGACCGCCACCACGGTGGAGTTGACCTGGATGGATCCGGACGATCCGGCGATCACGGCCTGGCAGTATCGTCAGCAGGCGGGCACGGGGTCGTGGGGGCTTTGGGAGGGGATCGAACCCAACCGCACGGGTTCGACGGTGACGCATACGGTGTCGGGTCTCGACGCGGAGGAGACCTACCGGTTTCAGGTTGGTGCGATCGGTCCGGGGGGTCTGGTTGCCGAATCGTTCACGGTGTCGGCTCCTCCGAAGTCTTTGGTAGCGCCGGGTAACCTGCGGGCGGACCCCGGTCACGCGTCGATGACGTTGCGTTGGGACGACGCGAACAATGCCCGCATCACCGGGTGGCAGTATCAGCAGCGGCAGGCCGGAGAGGATTGGGGAGCGTGGCAGCCGATCCCGGGCAGCACGGCGTCGACGACCTCGTATACGGTTACGGACCTGACCAACGGGGTGAGCTACCGGTTCCGGGTTCGGGCCTTGGCCGGGTCCCAGGAGGGTCCCTTCGGGAAGTCGGTGGGAGGTCCGCCCAACGGCTTGCGGGCCCAGGCGTTGAACGGCTCGGTGGAGCTGGTCTGGGCGGACCCGTCCGATACCCGTATCGCGGGGTGGCAGTATCGGGTGCGCGAGGGTCAGGACAGGTGGAGTGGGTGGCAGCCGGTCCCGGGCAGCACGGCGTCGACGACCTCGTATACGGTGCCGGACCTGACCAACGGGGTGAATCACCGGTTCCGGGTTCGGGGGGTGGCCTCGAATGGCGGGGTGGTGTTGGCCTGGCCGATGGTGGAGACGAGTCCGGATGGGTCGCTTGCGGTCCCGCCGCCGGCCCCGGTGACCAACGGTCCGCCGGAGATCACGAGCGGTCCTTCGGCGGTATCGTTTGCCGAAAACGACGCCCGCACGGTGGCCACGTATACGGGCACCGACCCGGACAGTGATGCGCTCACCTGGACGCTGGGCGGCGCCGATGTGGACACGATGGAAATCGATGCGTCGGGTCGGCTGCGTTTCCGGGAGCCGCCCCCGGATTTCGAGGATCCGGGGGACATTCAAAGGGAGTTCAAAACAAGGAATGTGTCCCCGTCGCGGTGGAAATGGAGTTATGTCCCCGGCGTAGCCTCCTAGTAAGAATCGAGGTATGTTTCCATGAAAACCGCGGCTTACGCGAAGGTACAAGCCTGAATCATTAACGGAGAACACACGTAGTCTTCTATGGGCGATCGCCCGGTGCATCTCTTTTTGACCAAAGAAAATTTGTCAATTGAAAGGGGATATTTCATGGCTGGAATTAGATGGGTAACGCTCTTGCTGATTTTCCTGGCTGGCCATACGGCCCCGGTGGTCGCCCAGGATGAGGGAACGGCCATTGAGTTCAACGTGACCGATTTCGTTCCCTTGGAAGTCGGCAACCGGTGGACCGTTTCCCACGGGTATCAAAATGAAATGTATGACCGGTGGTACGTCCTTTGGGACCTCTCGGACGGCGAGAACTGGAGCGAGGAGGAAGCGGAGTACTGGGAAGCCTACTTCAGCCCATTCAGGGTGCCTGGGGACACTCTGCTTGGAAAGTCCCCCCCGGACGAAATAGATCCACCCGACCGATCCCTGACTCATCCAGATACCAAACAGTTTACTCTCGAAATCACGCACACGGAATTCATTGACGGGTTTGAGTATTTCGTCTTCAACGAGCCGCCCTACGACTGGCCGCCGTTGCCAGGGTTTGGGTTGGTTTGGAACGAACAGTGGGACCCGGATAAGGGGTTGTTTTTTGCCGGGAACAAGGTGCGGTTGTCGGAGGACGGGGTTCTCTTTTTTCGCTTGGATGGCGTGGACGTCCCCGTGTTTGATTTCAGAATGCCGTCCATAGGATGGGACTCGAATGACGTAGGTGGGCTTTTTGTCCGTGATCTCCGCAGCGGTCATCCCGATCCCAGAGGTATTCATAACATTGCCCGGCAAATGAAAGATATGTTTCAAGGAAAACAGCTTCTTATGTACCCGGCTCAACTGGATATATTGGTAAATCCAGTATATCGGAATCAGGCTTTGGAAGTTCGTTTTGATTTCTCCTGGCCAGCGGAATTTCCTTACTTCTGGGCTCCGGCCCGCGAATGGACGGTTCAATTTTTGAATGGATATGGCATGAGTGGGGTTAGGCAGACCTGGGTGGACTTATACTATCAGGAGCCGTTATACAATACCCTTAGTGCATTTTCGGCGATAATCTCCGGCAAAGAGGTGTCCGATATAGAGGCGATGGAAAAATTCTTGGTTCTGGTCGAGCCCGATCTTCCGCCCGTAGTGGGAAAACGGGACACACTCTCATGGAGTGGCGGCGCCTTTGACTTCAGTGAGGGCACCTTCAAGGAGCCTGGTTCGACAGATGGCGACCTGATACTTGGTGGAGTGTCGGATGGTACTATGTTCTATAAATCTGTATTACTGTCGTCCATGGGAATCGCCGATCTCGGGGAAATAGATTTCAACCGCTTGGTCGACGAGGGGCCCGGATACCTTGAGCTAAATCACATCATAACCAATCACGGAGGTGACGCATGAAAGCGCTTCTACTACTCATATCTGTTTTTTGCCTGGGCAGCGGGTCGGTCGTCGCTGAAACCAGCGATTTCCTGCCGCTGGCCGTGGGCAATTCGTGGACGTATGAGCATGACTACTACGACTACGAAAACGATGAGGCCGACCGCCAAAATTGGCCTGACTGGGCCGGGGCCCAATTTCCCCCCCCAATTCACCATTTCGGTGTTGCGCACCGAGGTCATCACCGACACGACCTACTACGTCATCAGCGAAATGCCTGAGCTTTGGCCCCCGGCCCCATCCTATTTCATAGCGGGCAAGAAGCTGCGGTGGTCGGGCGACCAACTGATGGAACGCACCGACGATGGGGAGCAGTCGCTGTATCGCTTTTCCTCCGGCGCTAGCGGCGCCAGCGGGTCCAGCCGCCCAAGCTATTCGGTCGATACTCCAGAAGGATACAACAAGGTCACAATAATCCAGAGTGGACGGTTCTTTTTTGATTTGGATGAAGGGGCTTCCGGCGCCTCTTCTGAATCTGAGACTTATGGCGGACCTATTAAGCATTTTCCTTACGCATTAGGCGGTACTGCTTTCCTGAAAGGCTTTGGGATCAAGGGCTGTAGCGATGAAAGGGGGAGCGGCGATGCTCCTCTATTTATCAACTATTTGACAGCCAAACACGCAGTAATTGATGGACGTACCCGGACGGTTGAGGGAGCCGAGGCGGCTCTCCGGTCCAGCTCGTCGGACTCCAGTGTTGAGGGGTTGTCCTGGGCACGCATCAAACAGGAGGTCAGCCAATGAAACCGACCCCTGTGTTACTCGCGCTTCTTTTTGGATCGCTTCTCAGTTCTTCGGCGATTTTTGCCCGCGGCTCGACTTCTACGTGGCCGCACGCAGGCAACCCCATCGCAAACGCCGCCGCTGAAGCCTGTACCCTGGATGTGGTGTTGATCACCTTCCGGGACACGACGGCCTCATCTCCCACAAACCATAGACCGTGCACGACCTGCTCCCGGTATAGGTATCACGATTACGACCGACCGCATGGTGAGGGCACCAGGGGAACGGCAACCCCCACTTTTTACCGCCTGAACGATTTTATGCGGATGCTGGCAGGCGGCTATCCCACTGCGGAAGGGGGCCATCCCACCGCCTTTGTCGGAAGCAACGTCACGGTAGCGGGTGGCAACGAGCGACTGCCCGAGGTGTTCGGCAGTCTGCGGGCCTACTTTGACGAGGTTTCCGACGGAGCGTTCGAGCTGCACGTGCGTATGATCAATACGGCGGGAAGCGACGGCTTTCCCAATTGGATTCCATTGGCGGCCTCCAAGGAACACTATGCCGAGCGCGCCATGAGTAATGATTTCTGGAACGACGCGTTCCGGGAGACGCTGAGGACGTTGGCCGCCTCGGGGTCTTCCATCAGTCTCCCAAACCACACTTCGGCCGATTATCCGTTCTCCCGCCTTCTGCGCCGAAAGATCCTGTTTCTGTACTCCGGACCCTACTTTAGCGATACCAGCAGCAGACTGCACCCCCGAGCGGATAGAGTTACATCAGCCAATCCAAGAGCCGGGAATGTCGCTTACCGCTACGTAATGTCGGAGCGTCAGGGGTTTAAAAACAACAGCCATGGCGCTGACCGGTTTGCAGGCATTGGCACGCACGCTCATGAAGTGGGTCACCTGCTTGGTCTCAACCATGGCGACGGGAATTGGACGGACCCCGCCGGCCGGAATCGGTACGGCAACTCGGTGTCAAACCATGTGGTGGACGATGCCAACCACATGGGGTGGACCTTGATGCAGGGCGGCGGAGATCAAGGGCCCCAAGATGGGGCAAACGGCTACTATCTGCCCTATTCCTCCTGTTCCAATCCGATAAACCCCTTTTACCTGGTGGATCTTGGTTGGCTCACGCCGACCGAGATTATGGGTTCTCAGAACGACTACGCCATCGCCGCCGGTGCGACTTATCTGATTGACCGGGGAAACGTCGAATTTCTGCTCAACCGCCGTACGACGCAGGCGTTTGGTGGGCGCTATGTCTTGTTCTACGACTATGCGGCCAGAAACGCGGTAGATCAGGGCCTCATGGTCTGGCGCCGCTATGACGATATGGACTCCGATTTTCAAGAGCGTCCCCTCCTCATAGTCGCCGACGAACGTCGTTATCGCGACTCTCGGGATCAAGACCAGAATCCTACGGTCCCCGAATACCACGACATGTTGTCCGATCCCTTTTCGACCGGCCCGATAGAAGATCCCCGGACCGGCTTCGGTACGTTCGACGAGGACAGCGTAACGGTGGCCACCAGTCTGAATGCGGGGGCCGGGCTGCGCCAGGTAACCGGTGGCCGTGCCCACCCCGATCCCACTACCCTGAGCCTCGCTTTGACCGACATCCGGTATGACGATGCCGATGCGGATGTCAACATCCTCGTGGATGTATCCATTGCGGCTTCGACCACCCCTGCCAACCTGAGGGCCGAAGTCCAGCTGGGCCAAGTGACGCTGGCGTGGGATGCCTCCACCGATCCTACGGTCACGTACCAGTACCGGTTCCGTTCCGGTGCGGGTACCTGGAGCGATCCGATCGCCGTGACGACGACTCAGGCGACGGTGGAAAATCTGATTCACAACACGTCGTACACGTTTGAGGTTTCGGCGGTCAATGGGCTGGGGACGAGCACACCCGCCACCGCTATGGCGGTGGCGGTGGCGGGTGTGCCGTCGGCGCCGGGTAACCTGCGGGCGGCCCCGCGCGACCGTGCGGTGCTTTTGACCTGGGACACGCCGCCGGACAACGGCTCGGCGCTTACCAGATATGATTACCGCCAGAGCACGGACGGGGGGACTACGTGGTCTCCGGACTGGGGTCCGATCTCCCTTCCCGCCGGCACCGAGGCGGCCGATCTCACCGAGCACACGGTCACGGGACTGACCAACGGCACCGTGTACACCTTCGAGGTGCGTGCGGAAAACGCGATCGGAGAGGGCGCCGCGGCGCAGGTTACCATGCCCCCGGAAAACCTGGCGGCGGAATGGGTTCTGGACGGTCTCGATATTTTTGCCGACCACAAAGTCAAGCTGACCTGGGACGATCCGGGCGATACCCGCATTACGGGATGGGACACACGGCATAAGGCGGGCCCTTTGGCCTGGCAGGACTGGCAGGAGATAAGCGGCAGCGGTGCGACTACGGTCACGCATACGGTAGAGCGCGTGAAGTTGTGGCGGGGGCACCGGTTCAAGGTGCGGCCCCGCTACGGGACCTTCACGGGGGCGGAGCCGGAGGTGATGGTGTCTCCGCCATCGCATTTCAGGCAGCTGCTTTCGGTGAAACCCCGAGGCGGGGCGGGCAAGGCGCAGTTCGAGGTGGGGTTTGACCTGTCGGACGAGGATGAGGACCTGCCGGAAAGCGCTTATACGGTACCGTCGGACAACGTCCGGTATCAGTTGGTGACCGTCAGCGCGACGGGGGTCACGACGACCAGCGATTTCGTACCCCTGGCCAATTTCTCTCCGCTTCTGCCCCCTGGGGCGAGCCTGGTCGTGACCTTTTCCCCTACCGACCTTGCGCCGGTGGAGGGGTTGGCCGGGGGCGCGTCGGAGACTCAAGCCGCCGCTTTCCGACAGGCGGCGACGCTGCGAATCACGGGCCTGGACCCCGGCGTGACCTACCAAATCAAGATGCGTTTGGTCGCTTCGGACGGGGCGACGATTTCGGAGTCGACTTCCGGTTCGGTTCTGGGTCTTCGTTGGCAGCGACCGACCGCCACCACGGTGGAGTTGACCTGGATGGATCCGGACGATCCGGCGATCACGGCCTGGCAGTATCGTCAGCAGGCGGGCACGGGGTCGTGGGGGCTTTGGGAGGGGATCGAACCCAACCGCACGGGTTCGACGGTGACGCATACGGTGGACGGTCTGGACGCGGAGGTGACCTACGAGTTCCAGGTGCGGGCGCTGGTGCCGGGGGGTCCGTTGGCCGAATCGTTCACGGTGTCGGCGGCCCCGCCGACCAACGGTCCGCCGGAGATCACGAGCGGTCCTTCCACGGTTTCGTTTGCCGAGAACGTCGCCGGCGTGGTGGCCACCTATAGGGGCACCGACCCGGACAACGATGTGCTCACGTGGTCGCTGGGAGGCGCCGATGCGGACACGATGCGTCTCGATGCGTCGGGTCGGCTGCGGTTCCGGGCGCCCCCGCCGGATTTCGAGTCTCCGGGGGACGCGAACGGCGACCACGTCTACGAGGTGGACGTGTCGCTCAGCGACGGCCGCCCGGACGCGACGGCCGACACCACGGTGACGGTGCGGGTGACGGTGACCGGCGTCAACGAGGCGCCCGAGATCACCAGCGGTCCTCCCGCCCCTTCCTTTGCCGAGAACCGCGCCGGCGTGGTGGCCACGTATGCGGCCACCGACCCGGAAGGAAACTCCATCACGTGGACGCTGGGAGGCGCCGATGCGGACACGATGGAAATCGATGCGTCGGGTCGGCTGCGTTTCCGGGCGCCGCCGCCGGATTTCGAATCTCCGGGGGACGCGAACGACGACACCGTCTTTGAGGTGACGGTGACGGCCGGCGACGGGTCGCTGTCGTCGCCCCCGTTTCCGGTCAGGGTGAGTCTGACCAACGTCGACGAGCCGGGCACGGTGACCCTGCCCTCGAGTCCTCAGGAGGGTCTGGCGTTTACCGCGGCCCTGACCGACCCGGATGGGAATGTGAGTGCGAGGCACGAGGAGGGGGATTCCGACGATGCGGACCGCGACGGGTGGGTGTTTGAGCGTCGGCTCGGCAACGGGCCGTGGCAGCCCATCCCGTCGCCGGGTGGGGCTTCGGGGGCGGTGTCCACTTTGCCGGGGCTGAAGAGCTACACGCCCACGGCGGCGGATGTCGGTCACATGCTGCGGGCGCGGGTGAGCTACCGGGACGGTCACGGTCCGGGCAAGCGGGCGCAGAGCGCCCCCACCGGGGCGGTGACGCCGGCCCGGCCGCCGCCGCCGACCGAGGGCCTGCTGCCGGGTCCGGAGGGCGGGTTGGCGGTTTCGGGCTGGGCGCAGGCGCGGGTGTCGTGGCCCCCGGTGTCGGCGAGTCCGGCGGTCAGCGGCTACGACGTGCACTGGCAGAGCAAACCGGTGTCAGGAGGGACTTGGCCGGAGTCGTGGACGAGCCTGCTGGACAACGGGGCGGGCACGGTCGAGGGCGCCCGTCGCGCGCACGTCCACCCCACCCTGGACCCGGACCGGGTGTATCGGTATCGGGTGCGGGCGCGCCGGGGGCAAGAGGCCGGCGCCTGGTCGGGGCCGCTGCCGGGGGAGGCGGGGGTGCAGCCGCAGCCGGGTCCGGCGACCGGTGTGACGGCGACGCGGGGCGACCGGCAGGTGCGGTTGGCCTGGACGGGACCGGATCACGCCCACCTTACGGGGTGGCAGTACCGGTCAGGCACGGTCGTCGGCCCGGACACGACCTGGGCGTCTTGGCAGACGATGTCGGGCAGCGGGGCGAGCACGCGCGTCCATACGGTGCCGAATCTGACCAACGGCCGGAGGTACACGTTCCGGGTGCGGGCGCTCAACGCGGCCGGGCAAGGGGCGCCCTCGGAGGCGACGACGGCGGTGACCCCGGCGGGGGTGGCTGCTGCTCCTGGGAACCTGAGGGCGGCGCCCGGCGACGGCGACAGGCAGATGCGCCTGAGCTGGGAGACGGCGGCCGACAACGGCTCGGCGCTGAGGGGGTATCAGTATCGCCAGAGCACGGACGGGGGCGCTTCCTGGGCCCCCTGGGGGGCGGTGTCAGGCAGCGATGCGACCACGACCTCGCATGCGCTGACGGGGCTGAGCCCCGGCGCGTACACGTTCGAGGTGCGGGCGCTCAACGGGGTGGGCGACGGGGTGGCGTCGAACCGGGCCACCGGGATCTGGTTTGAGGAAAACGGCACCGGCGCGGCGGTTTCCTACCCGTCGGTTGCCGGCCGAACCTGGACGCGGTCAGGCGTCGACGCGGGGGCCTTTACCCTGTCGTCGTCCGGTGTCCTGGGTTTCGGCACGGCTCCCAACTTCGAATCGCCGGTCGATGCGGACACCGACAACGTCTACCGGGTGACGGTGGAGGCCAGGGAGTCGGGTGCGCCTGTTTTGCGGCTTCCGGTGACGGTGACGGTGACCAACGTCGACGAGGAGGGTACGGTGACCCTGTCGCCGATGGCGCCCCGGGTGGGCCAGGACCTGACGGCGACGCTGAGCGACCCGGACGGGGGGGAGGAGAACGTGCGGTGGACCTGGTTTTCCAGCACGCCGGCGCCGCCGGGTGGGGCCTCGGGGGCGGTGGATGAGCAGCTCGGGACGTCGAAGACCATCCGGCTCGGGCGTGGGCTGATCGGCAAGCAACTGCGGGCTCGGGCCAGGTACGACGACGCGCACGGGCCGGGCAAGCAGGCGGCCAGCGTCAAGAGCGACCCGGTGGTGGGGGTGCCGGAGGCGCCGGGGGACTTTCAGGCGACGCCCGGCAACGGACAGGTGTCGCTGAGTTGGTCCGCGCCGTCTTCGACCGGCGGCTCGGCGATCAGCCGATACGAACATCGGCACCGCCGCAGTTCGGCCAGTTGGCCCAACGACGACACCTGGACCGAGGTGGGCACGGCTACCAGCGCCACGGTGTCGAGTCTGAGAAACGGCACCCCGTACGCTTTCCAGGTGCGGGCGGTCAACGAGGTCGGGGAAGGGCCGGCCGCCGACGCCACCGCAACCCCTCGCCAACCCAATCGGGTGCCGGTGCTTTCGGGCCCAGACTCGCCATCGTTCGACGAGAACGGCACCGGGGCCGTAGGCGCCTACTCCGCCTTGGATCCGGACGGCCACAGCATCGCGTGGTCGCTGACGGGGGACGATGCGAGCGACTTCAGGCTGTCCGGCTCGGGCCCGGGCCGGGGACTGCGCTTCGCCACCGCCCCCAACTTCGAATCGCCGGGCGATGACGGGACCGACAACGTCTACCAGGTGACGGTGAAGGTCAAGGACACCGGCACGCCGGCGGACTCTTCGCTGCTAGATGTGACGGTGACGGTGAAACTGGTTCGACGTATGTACCCACCGGCGCAGATATAGGTAAAAAAATCAGGGCAAAGGCATTTTACATAGACAATTTTGGCGCCGATAATGATGCAGAATCTGATTGGACTGAGGAGGTTACGGGTCCAAATGTCGTTGGGCTTTATGAAATTCGATTTCCGGAAAACGACAAAAAGGATGTTGCCGAATACTCAGTCACAGGAGCAGGAGGCCAGACAGTTACTTGGTCTTTGGGTCAAAGCACAGAATTCAACAACGACCCAGAGGATTTTGTCATTTCCAGTGAGGGCGTTCTTCGTTTCGTTTCCTCTCCGGATTATGAGAATCCAACTGCTAATGGTTATTCGGCTAGCCTGCCTCTTCCTTCTCGCAATTCTTATTGCGCAATAGTGCAAGCTGATGTTGGCGAATTAACAATTCCCTATTTGGTTACAGTGAAAGTCACCGACGTGGACGAAGAGGGCACTGTGACCTTGTCTACGACTGCGCCAGTGGTGGGTCATCCGTTGGGGAGCGCGCTCGATGAACCGGATGGGGGCGTGACCGACCTCCGGTGGCAGTGGCAGCGCCGGTTGAGCGGTACGAAGAGGTGGGAAGACGTCTCTTCGAGCCGGGCCCGGTCCGAGGAATTCCATCAACGGCGACCGAGGATACGGACCGGGCCGACGAGGAGGTGACGTTGGGGTTCGGGGCGCTTCCGGAGGGAGTGATTGCCGGAACGCCGGTGAGGGCCGCGGTGAGCCTGGTCGACGTCGACAGCCGGTTTGCCGAAAATTGGCGTTTCGCGGACACACCAGCGCCCACGGGATTTGAGCCGTTTCGCTTTCGGGCTCGATCATAATAACCCGTCCTGGCAAAACAAGGAGATGGAGATATGGGCACAGCTTTTCGATTCCTTCTCATAGCTATTTCGCTTCTCTCAATGGTTAAACTTTCGCCCGCGGAGTCAGCCAGTGATACAGCCGAGGCTCCACTGGAAGGGGTGATTCTGGAAGCTGGCGGGATCGACAGCAGCACGGTGCCAGTGGGCGCCTTTGCCGTGATTATCCATGGACAGGGGGACCGGCACCCGGTTTCGGGGGAGTGGGAACAACTGGTTACGGCTCGAGGCTACATTCAAGCAGTTGATACGGAGAAGATGATCCTGGCCCGGGGAAGAGAGGGTTGGCCGGAACCTATCGTCTTGGACCGCATTCAGACTTTGGTTCTGGTAGGAGCGGCTTACCTGAGAGCAGGGGTGTGGGACAGTACGAATCCGACGGGACGAATTGCCCGCAAGGTCGGATCGTTTTCCCAGGGATTGGCAAACCAGGACAGTACGCAGGGCAATGGGGAAATTAAGGCGGTAGCAGACTGGGGCAACGCGGATTCTGGGCGCGCCGCGGGCGATTTCCGAGAGACGCCGGATAGTCTTTCCGGGAGAACGGCGAAAGGTAAGGACATGGGACGCGGCAGAAGAATTGTCAAGAAATTAGCTGCCGGTGCTCTTGCGGGCATAGTTCCTAATTATGCTCTCGGGATTATTTTGACTGGGACCGGTGCCGCAGAGGGTGTTGGTGCAGTGCTCTTTATTGACGGCATCGTGTTTTTCGGCTATCCGATAGGGGCTGCGATTGGCGTAAGTTGGGTTGATCCATGCGATCGATTTATCCTTTCATTAGCGGGCAGTCTGGTAGGGTGTGCTGCAAGCCTCTACATTCCAAGAAAAAGAGTCTATCAGTTTCGAGCGTATGGACAATGGGATGTAATATGGAACTGGTTCGTCGGTCCTCTTGTTGGGGCGACGATTGCGTCGGAACTGTTGCGGGAGCCTCTTGAGTCCCGCCGACTTTCAGTAGGTCTGGGGCCGAGCCCCAGGGGGCACTTATCTGCGGTCGCCAAGCTACGATTCTGAATTGGGGCGGACAAACGGCCGGTGAGCGCTCAGGTGACGCTGGAGGACGTGCCGCCGGTGATCCTGGTGCCGCCGCCCAACCAGCGTCCGAACCCGCCGGCGGGCGCGACGGTGGTGAGCGTGTCGCCGTCGAGCGCGCAGGTGGGCACGCGGTTGCAGGCGACGCTGACCGACCCGGACGGGGGCGTGTCGGACACGCTGTGGCAGTAGGAGCGCCGGGCTCCGGGGGTGACCGTGTGGACGGAGATTGAGGATTCGACGTTGTCGCGGTTCCTGCCCGGAGACACCGATGCCGGTCAGTATCTGCGGGCGACGGTGACTTATATCGACGGGGAGAGTTCGGGACCGACCGACCGCAAGCCGGCCGCGAGCGCGGCCCTCGGGCCGGTGCGGGCTCGGCCGGTGCGGACCGTCTCCTACAGCGCCTCGTCGTACGTGGCGAGGGAAGACGGCGACACGGCGACGGTGCGGGTGACCCTGTCGCCGGCGCCGGAAGAAGCGGCGGGGGCCGTGAAGGTGAAAGTGACGGTGCGAGCGGGCGCGACCACCGAGGCCGGCGACTTCGCCACGGTGGACCTGGCGTCGGACAGCACCCTGTCCTTCACGTCCACGGCCGCCTCGGACTCGTTCAAGATCGTGGCCCGCTCGGATGCGGACAGCGAGGACGAGACGGTGCTGCTGGGGTTCAAGGATCTGCCGGACGGCATCGGCCGCGGCGCCCATGCCACGGCCACGGTGACCCTTCTGGACGCGACCCTGAAGGTGGTCGGGCCCGCGAGCGTCTCGGTCGGGGAGAGGGTCGGCGCCGTCGAGGAGGGGGGCGAGTCGGTGGCGACCTACCGGGCCACCGACCCGTGGGACGGCCCGGTGTCGCCGGTCACCTGGACCCTGACCGGCCCGGATGCGACCCGGTTCCGGATGAATGGCAACACCCTCGAATTCATCCGCGGGCCCGACTACGAGCAGTCCCTGGACGAGGGCGGCAACCGCGTCTACGACGTGGACCTGCGGGCCAGTTTCGGAGGCGTGTACCACTCGGCCCGGTATCCGGTGGCCGTGACCGGTGACCACCAAGGACGAGCCGGGCACGGTGACCATATCGCCGGCGTCCCCGGAGGTAGGCCAGGCGCTGAGGGCCGAGCTGAGAGATCCGGACGGCGACGTGAGGGTGAATCCCGAGGGGTGGCGGTGGCAGCGGTGGGCCGAGGTGACGGCTTCGTGGGCGGCGATTAACGACTCGACGGCGGCGAGGTACACGCCGGGAACGGCCGACGTCGGGCAGAAGCTGCGGGTGAGGGTGAGCTATCAAGCAGGCGGTCAGCGGCTACGATCTGCAGGGGCAGAGCAAACCGCTGGCCGGGGGGGCGTGGCCGGAGGCGCGGACGACCAGATACAAAGCCGACTCAAGGGTCGGGGTGATACTTGGAACAGGAGAGATCGACAGCACTACGAGTCCTCGGGGGAGGCCGGCGGCGACAATGTCTACGAGGTGACGGTGAAGGCGACCGACAACGGTCTTTCGTCTCCGCGGACACGACCCACGAGATGACGGTGACGGCCCTGCCCGGTTCTTGAGAAAGGGAGATGGAGATTATGAAAACAGCTTTTCGATTTCTTGTCACGGTATATTTGGTTCTTCCAACGGTTGAACGTGGACATGCGGGCGCAGCCAGTAATCCGGCCGAGGCGGCACAGGAAGGGTTGATTCTGGAAACCGAAGAGATCGATATCAGCACGGTGCCGGTGGGTGCCTTTGCCGTGATAATCCATGGGCGAGAAATGCCCCACTCGGTATCGGGGGAGTGGGGACCGCTGGTTACGAGTAGAGGCTACATTAAATCGGTCGATGAGAAGACGTTGACCCTTGCCTTGGGACGAGATGGTCGGCTGTGGCGAATTACCCTCCAGTGTATCCAAACGCTGGTCCTGGTGGGCGCACATCCCCCGACATCGGCGGACCGGGAAAGTAGGCGGCCCGATGTGGCGGTCGAGACGGAGGCCGCTGCGGCTTCCATCCCGATAGTGGACCCAGGCGACTGCGCTTTTGATGTTGAAAATCAACAGATTAATCAATTGAGAAGTTCAAAAAAGAATTTCTGGCATCTGGGCATTTCGGCGCGCCGGATCTCATTTGACATACCTGGAAATTGCCGCTATTTAAACTGTTTGTATTCCTACAGGGGAGTTTCTTTTTTTGCAAAACGCGTTCGCGATTTAAACCTGGATTTTAAGGTCAATTTTTCGATAGGCACGGAGGAGCAACAAGGCGGTTTTTTGTCATGGGCAGGCGCAGATCTGACGGGGTACATACATACTATAATTCCTCGTACATTCTTCTATGGTGGAGTTGGAGGGATATGGTTAGGTACCGCCGCGGGAGAACGTCGAAGGTCCCGCTTGGTAGGAAGGAGCCAGGAAGATTATCGTTATGCCTCGTTGCTGCAAATGGCTAGCGAGGCTAACCCTTTTTTTGAGTATGTACGATTGGGAGCAGGATTTTCGATCCCAATGCCCGAAAAGTTGAATCTGGGTGTTGAAATAGGACTTGGTCTTGCAACGTACGCAATAGTCGGTAGTGCGCTGATCGAAGCAAATGTCTACTTGGATCGGGAAATCCGTTAGCAAAGGAGGATGGGAGAAATGAAATTGGGTGCTGCTTGGGTTGTCTTCATAGTTTTTGCGGTACTTTTTCAGCCGTGGTCCCAAGTACAAGTATACGCTGATTTTGTAGCTAACTCGGCAAGTGACTCGACCCTTGCAAGCAAGTTCGCTCCCGTGCTCGTGCTTACAAAGAACCCCACTCGACCTGGCCGCAAAGTACTCCGGCCTGAACCAGTTGAGATTATGGGTGCAGAATCGATATTGAATGTATACTTCAGCGTTTGGTCCGCAGACGGGACTAGCTTAAGTCAAGAAGGACGCACTCCTGCCCAGTGGAGGGAGCTTGAGAATTTGCTTGGAAGTCAGGGGTTTTCCAATGTTAATGCTGCAGACAACAAATTTGCTTATTTAGATATGGATTTTCCAGCAGAGTTAGGGGGAGAATGGGTAAGCCCACATTTTTTTGATTACCCCGGTGAAGACAAGGAATCTTGGAATAGAGAGTATGAATCTGGCCCCAAGGCAGGAAAAAATTTCCCGAATACCGTATACGCCCGTGTATTTACCCGCGATGCCGCGGATAATCACGGATCTGTCATCATTAAATATTTCTGCTTCTATCCATATAATGACTTTACAAATGACCATGAGGGCGACTGGGCCAAGATCAATGTCAAGGTGACCAGCCGTAACCCGCAGGAAGCTGAGGTTTACGGGGTGGATTTCAAATTTCATGGTAATAGTTTGGTGTACGATAGGGATGAAATTACGACCAATCCTTCTATGGTAAATTTTCGAAACTACATATCTATCGTCGGAAATGCTAACCCTGTCATTTATGTCGGTGCCGGATCTCATGCGAATTTGCCTAGACCCGGAATATATACCCGTGCCGGGGGTGCTGAGAATCTGACCCCACATGGAATTGTTCTACACCCTACAATATCCAGACCAATTCAGAATATTGCTGAATCCTACAAACTTGTGATGTTACCTGATCCTTTTTCCAATGTGAATAATTCGGGGCAAGCCCTGGTTGATAACATGGGACTTGAACCTGAAATGAGCTGGCTGGGGGCTGATCTTCTTTGGGGAACTCCTATGGTTGATTCACCGGGTGCAAATTTTGAAAGTCTTGGGTGTATGCGTCTTTTTGGTTCCCAACGTTTAAAACGTTGTTTTGATGCATATAATGATGCTCCACGTGGTCCATTTTACACAAAGTGGAGAAGTATTGACACAAGAGATGAGGACTGGTCAAAAGATAACGTTCCGGAAGGAGAATTCCATCATTTTCCCATCGTCGGTGACGTTACCTGGAGTGGTACCGTTTCTTTGCGAGGCGACATTGTGGTTTTTCCCGGTGCAACGCTGACCGTAACACCGGGGACTGTCATTGAATTCGAACCAGAAGAAGATATCCACAAATTTCCAGCTCATGGCCATGGCGACAATGACCTCGCCGAAATTTTTGTTTATGGAACCCTGACTACTGAGTCCGGTACTCAAATCCAATTCCGTAAGAAATCGGGAACTACCTGGCAAGGCGATTACGCTTGGGGTGGGATTCGTATCATGCCGGGTGGTACCGCCCCCTTGGACAATGCCCAGATTCGAGACAATGGACCTTCTTCCTTTCCTCCAACCAGCCTTACGGCCGAGCCAGGTGATGGGCAAGTGACACTGAGGTGGGGTCAGCCTGTCGCGGACGACCCCATGATGACCGGTTGGCAGTACAGGCGCAAGGAAGGTGTGGAAACCCTCGGGGCTTGGGGGGACTGGATCGGCATGTCGGACACTGGACCCTCTGACACCGAGTATACCGTTAGGGAACTCGCGCACGGTGTTTTCCACAAGTTCCAGGTGCGGGCCGTCAACACGCCCGTAGTGGGAAACGGCGGGGATGGGGGCGCGGCTGCGGAAGCCATGAAGGTAGGACTTCTGCAGGTTTCCTACAGTGCGGAGACCTACGACGTGGTCGAAGGAAACACCGTGGAAGTCACCGTCCGTCTCACTCCGCCTGCGGACCGGGCGGTTACGATTCCGGTCCAAGGGATTCATTCCGGTCTGACGGGGTCCGCCACGTCCGCCGACTATTCCCTCAGTACTAGCACACTGAGGTTCGACGTTGGGGACAACTCCAGGCGTTTCACCCTTACCGCCCATTCAAATACCGACGGGATTGAGGTCACGCAGGAGGACCTGTTCCTTGGCTTCGGAACTCTGCCGGCAGGCGTGCGGACCGGATCCCCGGAAGGATCGACGGGGAGTGCGGGCCTGCCGTCGGTTACCATTCATGAGCGGTCCAATACGTCGCCGGGGGGCACAATACCGAACGCACCGACCGGTAATGCTACCGCCCAATTGGGCCGGATTCTGGTAAGTTGGGACAAAGTAACGGCTGATCCAAAGGTGACGAGGTATACGCTGCGGTTCCAGAGTAATCCGGTATTGACTCCGCTTGTGGGCTGGTCGTCGTGGAATGTCTGCCCGCTTCCTGTTACCACAACCACCGGAAACGAGATCGGCAGTAGACTGAGCTTTCCACACGAGGGGCTGAGCCCCTCCCGGAAGTATCGCTATCAACTGCAGGCTACCAACAGTCGCGGCGACAGCGACTGGTCGGGTGTATTTCCAGAGAACGGGGTGAGTCCGGGAGTGCCCAAGGTCAGGGGCTTTGGGATTCGGACTTTGGGGTTCGGCACACCGACGACCGGTGATGAATTTGAGATCGTCGGAAGCTGCATCCCCTTCTGCGACGACTTGGTCGATTCCGGGATCTCTCCCACTGAACTGGCGCAATTTGAAGGGTTTCAGCTTGAGGGCAAGGCCGGGACCGAGGCATTCCGGGTCCTTGGCGGTGAAGGGGCTTCGGGCACGTCGGGTTCGAGCTCGGATTCTCGGGGGGTTCGTCAGCCGGTGTCGAGTCCGCTGACCTTTTCGAACCGCGTGGCGGCGGTGGACGACCGCCGGTCGATCGTGAGCACGCACAGGGTGAGTGACCTGGACAAGACGAAGACGTACCAGTTCCGGGTGCGAGCGGTCAACGCGGACGGGGTGGCGGGGGAGGCGTCGGACTCGGTGGCGGTGATTCCGTTGCGGGCGCAGGCGGGGACAGGTCAGGTGAGGCTGAGCTGGGACAACCCGGGCAACGCGGAGACCATCGAGGAGTGGCAATATCGGCAACAGAGAGGCCGCGGGTCTTGGGGAGATTGGCAGGACGTGCCCGGCAGCACGGCGTCGACGGCGTCGCACCCGGTAACGGGCCTTGCGAACGGGGAAGAGTACTGGTTCCAGGTGCGGGCGGTGTACGAGTACGCGGCGGGGGACGACCGGGCCGGAGCGGTCTCGTTCTCCCGACAGGTGACCTTGCCCGACGTCCCGGATGCGCCCGGTAATCTGGAAGCGGAGCCGGGGGACAGTCGGGTGACGTTGCGCTGGGCCGATGCGGGCAATGACGACCTCACCGGGTGGAAGTATCGGGTGAGGCGGTCGGCGCTGGGGTCGGTGCTGGGGGAGTGGCAGCGGATCGCCGGCAGCGAGGCGTCGACCCGGTCGCACACGGTGCCGGAGCTGAGCAACGGTCAGGCGTACACCTCCCGGGTGCGTGCGGGTGCTCAAATCATGGGCCCGTCTTAGTTAGCGAAAGGTAGGAGGGGGGCATATGAGCATCATCTTTGTCTTTTGGGTCACGGCGATTTCGCTTCTCTCAATAGCCACTCTTACGTACGCGGATTCAGCCAGTGATCCAGCCGAGGCGCTACGGGCTGGGGTGATTCTGGAGGCCGGTGAGATCGACAGCAGCACGGTGGAGGTGGGCGCCTTTGCGGTGGTGATCCATGGGCAAGGGGAGCGGCACCCGGTCTCGGGGGAGTGGAAAGGGCTGGAGACCGTCCGCGGCTACATCCAGGCCGTCGATGGGGAGACGTTGACCCTGGCCATGGGACGAAAGGGCAGGCCGAAGCCGGTGACCTTGGAGCGCATTCAAACGCTGGTCCTGGTAGGGTCGCCTACCCGGAGGGGGGTGGAGCAGGCCGTTAGGGCACGATCGAACGGATTGCCAGCGAGGCGGAGTCCCCAGCCCCAGGATGGGCGCACCGACAGTACGCCGGCCGGCGGGGAGATGGAGGCGACGGCAGACAGGGCGAACAACGCCGATGCGATCGCCAGCAGCCGGGTGAAAAGGCGGGATGGTCCGGCGGCGCCGATGGCCTTGGAGCACTTTCAAGTCTTGGCAGATTCTGGGCACGCCGCGGGCGACGCCGAGGCATTACGGGCCGGGGTGATTCTGGAAGCCGGCGAGATCGACAGCAGCACGGTGAAGGTGGGCGCCTATGCCGTGGTTGTCCATGGACAGGGAGAACGGCACCCGCTCTCGGGGGAGTGGGAACAACTGGTTACGACCAGAGGCTACGTTCAAGCTGTCGATGCGAAGGACTTGACCCTTGCCAGAGCACGAGATCCACGGCAGGATCGGATCGCACTGAAGCGCATTCAAACGCTGGTCCTGGTAGGATCACTTCCCCTGACATCGGCGGACCGGGAGAGTCGGCTGGCAGACATTGTGGTGGATGAGGACTCTCGAGATGGGGGCTCAGGCCCAGGGAGCCTCGATACGCCCTTCGACGTTGTTCCGGACACGGATGGAACGGTGGACACCGTGGCGACCGCCGTTGCCGAGCCCCCCCGGAGCAAGGTGGCAGAGGACAGCCTGAAAGCAGCTGCCAGCCGCAGACTGGTTACCAAGTATAGCCAGCACTTGCCGGGGCTTGAAAACCGGAAAAAAAGATTGGCAGTCAAATTTGGCGCAGGTGCTTATGGGGGCACTCTATTGGCCGTGGCGGGATTTTGGATCGGTGTTCCTTACAATCGATGTGCAGAAGATATAGAACAAGACGCTCCCATTTGTATAGGAGGTCCTCCTTTGCAGTGGGCATCAATTGGTCACCTAGTCGGGACAGCCTTTGGCGTAACCATTGTGGATCCATACGACAAAGTTACCCTCATGTATGCCTTGGCAGGCAGCTGGGTGGGTAAGCAAGTAGTTCGCGAACTGGACGACAGAGCGTACGATAAACTTCCCAGTACAGGTGTATTTGGCTATTTATCGGGCACCGTAGCGGCCGGTGTCCTTGTTGGCGTTCCGGCCGTCGTGGCTGCGTTTGCATCCGAAGGGATGCGCGGCTTCCATGAAGAGCGCCGCTTCTCTGTTGGCTTGGCACCGGGCCCCAGGGGCCGGCTGTCGGCCGTCGCCGCACTGCGATTCTGAACGATATAACGCACGATTTGCATGAAGGAAAGAAAAAATGAGAGCATACAGGATGGTCCTGAGTCTGTCGCTGGCATTCCTCACGGCACGGCATGGGTATGCGGACACGATCAGTGATGAGGAGCTATTGGCGCGCAAGTTTTCGCCCATACTGATACTTACGAAAGATGAACAGGCGCCCAACCGGCGCGTGCTTCGCCCTGAACCGGTGGAAATCGTCGGCGCTCAGTCGGCCGCCAACTTGCGGTTCGAGATAACGGGCAAGAAGGGATCGGGACTGAACTCTAACTCAATAACGTTCAAGAAGGTGACTTGGGAATCATTTCCAACGTGGGAGCCTCCGCTGAGAATTCCCGGTGTGGACTTCTCAGCAAATCGGTTCGCTTTTTTGCCCCAATCGTATGCCCACACTGCCAGGGCAAATCTGCCGGGCGCTCCAGACGACACTCGCGATTACACGATTGCGCCCTTCTTCGATTATCCAGGCAATGGCAAAGAAAGCTGGAACAAAAATTATTTCGGTACCGGGCCTCATGGAGGTGAACCCTTTCCCAATACGGCCTATGTGCACATATACAAGACGACCGACGCAACCTATCCTGACTCCATCACCGTAATCCAGTATTTTTACTTCTATCCGTATAATGACTCATGGAACAACCATGAGGGCGACTGGCCGCGGGTTCATGTGGTGGTCAATTCCAGCGATCCCAATGATACCAATCTTCAAGTATTAGGGGTGGAGTATTTGGCCCACGGGGCGCATCTGTCTTACTACCGTGACTATGGGTCAAAGCCGAATATCACTTCGAATTTTGTATTTGATCCCCAGACGGACATACGATTGAACCAGGGCACGCACCCCGTGATATATGTGGGTGCCGGTTCTCATGGGTCGTATCCTACCGGTGGAAGATATACTCTCTACGAAGCAGATAATGTGAAAAAATCCATAGTCACGTCCTTGCTCTCCACCATTACAGGTATACCTGCGCCAATAAGCTTACTAGTCGTAGATCAAGCGAGCAACAAAGTCACCGTTTATGAGCGTATGACCCATACCGGCCTGGTATTGAGCACTGAAGTTAATGGGAATTCTGACTTGCAGGAGAGCTATGACTTGGCGATGCTCCCTGCGAAGCTTGATTTAGCGCAGACAAACAAGGGTCTTACCGGGAGCATGAGCTGGTTCGGAGCGGATGTCAGATGGGGAGATCTTTCCGTTCCTGCGGGGAATGCTCCGGGGGATATTCTCGATAAAGGTAATAAGAGCCCCAGGGGTCCTTACCACAAAGGCTGGGAAGACCTGAAACTTTTCACGGAGTCTATTATCGGGTTGAAAGGGCTTGCGAGCAGGGATTTTGGACATGGCAATATACCCTATAGCAAGTACCACCACTGCGCTATCGTAGGCGATGAGAGCTGGAGTGGAACGCTGACCTTGCGCGGTGACATCGTAGTCCTTCCGGGTGCGACGCTTACCATAGAGTCCGGCACCGTTGTCGAGTTCGAACCAGAAACAGACATTCACCAATTCCCTGCCCAAGGGCATGGCGACGATGACCTCCCCGAGATTTTCGTCTACGGGACTTTGACTACCCAATCCGGTACTCCAATTCAGTTTCGCAAGAAGTCGGGCACCTCGTGGCAAGGCCAGTACGCCTGGGGCGGGATTCGTATCATGCCGGGTGGTTCAGCCCCTTTGGACAACGCCCAGATTCGAGACATGGCCCCGCCTCCCTCACCACCCTCCAATCTTACCGTCGAACCAGGAGATGGCCAAGTAACGCTGAGCTGGGGAGCACCTGCCATTGAAGACCCCACCATTGCCGGTTGGCAGTACAGGCGCAAAGAAGGTGTGGAAACTCTCGGGGCTTGGGGGGGCTGGACAGGGATGTTGAACACGGAACCTTCTGACACCGAGTATACCGTGGAAAACCTTCAACATGGGGTATTCCACAAGTTCCAGGTGCGGGCCGTGAACACGGCCGTCGTGGGAGATGGTGGGGACGGGGGCCCTCCTGCGGAAGCGATGAAGGTGGGCCTTCTGAAAGCTTCCTACAGTGCCGAGACCTACGACGTGGTCGAAGGGAAGGCCGTGGAAGTAACCGTTCGGCTGACCCCGCCTGCTGACCGGTCGGTTACGATACCGGTTCAGGGGATCCATTCCGGACTAGTGGGACTGAATTCAGATCCCGCGACTGCGGCCGACTATTCGCTGAGTACCAGCACGCTGAGGTTCGACGTTGGGGACAACTCGAAACGGTTGACCCTCACCGCCCTTTCCGACACCGAGAATGAAGAAAAAGAGGTTCTGATTTTGGGCTTCGGGACTTTGCCGGCGGGCGTGCGGCCGGGATCCCCCGTAGGATCGACGGGGAGAGTGGGCCGGGCGACCGTTTCCATTCACCCGCCATCCGCCACGTTATCCGGGGGGACAATACCGGACGCACCGAGCGGGGGTACGGCTACCACCCGATTGGGTGAGATTCTGGTAAGTTGGGACGCAGTGACGGCCACCCCTTCAGTGACTGGGTATACGCTGCGGTTCCAGAGCAATCCGGTATGGACTTCGCTTGTGGGTTGGTCGTCGTGGAATGTCTGCCCGCTTCCTGTTGCCACATCCACGACGTTTACCCACGAGGGGCTGAGCTCTTCCCGGAAGTATCGGTATCAATTGCAGGCAACCAACAGTCGCGGCGACAGCGACTGGTCCGATGAATTTCCGCCGAACGGTGTGAGTCCCCTGCAGGAACCGCTGGTCGGCGCGGGGATCCGATCGTTGGGTACCGGCGCACCTTCCTTCGGCGTTGAAAGATTTGTCATAGAGGTGAACTGCTTCGCGCCGCTGTGCGGTCCTTCCGGGCCGACCTTTCCGTCCACCACCGACTTCTCGCAGTTCAATCTTCTCCAGTATCGGCTGAAGGTCGGGAACGGGCTGTGGGGTGGGTGGGGGTCCGTGTCCATCAGCGGGGCGAGCCCGGGTTCACGGGGCGCGCGGCAGGCGGTGTCCAGTCCGATAACGATCTCGAACAGCGTGGCGGCTGTGGACGACAGCAGGCCGATCGTAAGCACGTATAGAGTGACGGACCTGGACAACACGAAGACGTACCAGTTCCAGGTGCGGGCGGTCAACGCGGACGGTGTTGCGGGGGAGGCGTCGGACTCGGTAGCGGTGGTTCCCTTGCGGGGGCAGGCGGGGATAGGACGGGTGACCCTGAGTTGGGACAACTCGGGCAACGAAGAGACCATCGAGGAGTGGCAGTACCGGCAGCAGCGGGGCCGCGGCTCGTGGGGGGACTGGCAGGACATCGCCAGTAGCACGTCGTCGACAACGTCGCACACGGTCACGGGCCTGGCGAACGGGGAAGAGTACTGGTTCCAGGTGCGGGCGGTGTACGAGTACGCGGCGGGGGACGACCGGGCCGGAGCGGTCTCGTTCTCCCGACAGGTGACCTTGCCCGACGTTCCGGATGTGCCGGAAAACCTGGAAGCGGAGGTGGGGGACGGTCAGGTTTCTCTGACGTGGGAGACGCCTGCGAACAACGGCTCTGCGCTGACGGGGTATGAGTATCGTCGCAGCGCCGACGGGGCGGTCACGTGGTCTCCGGACTGGGGGGATATCTCCGACAGCGACTCGACGACGACGAGCCACACGCTGATGAGCCTGACCAACGGGGTGGAGTACACCTTCGAGGTGCGGGCGGTCAACGGGGTGGGGGCGGGGGACTCGTCTCGGGTACAGGCGACTCCGGGGCGGCCGCCGGGCCCGCCCCGGCACCCGCGCGCGCCGGGGGCGAATGGTCAGGTGACGTTATCCTGGGTGGCTCCGGTTCCGGGGGACTTGGAGTTGACGGCGTATGAGTATCGTCAGAGCGCCGATGGGGGGGCCACGTGGTCGCCGGACTGGACGGCGGTGGCGTCGCCCCCGGGCGGTCCGCTGTCGACGCGCCAGCCGCTGCCGGGATTGGCAAGTTGCACGAACTACACCTTCGAGGTTCGGGCGCGCAACGACGCGGGAGCCGGGGACTCGGTGCGGGTTTTGGCGTTGGCGCCGAAGTGGTCGGGCTCGCTGTCGTCGGATACGACGTGGAGCGGCGCGGTCTGTGCGGACGGGGAGGTGAGTATCCCTTCGGGGGTGACGTTGAGCCTGGGTTCGGGAACGGAGGTGTCGTTCAGCCCGGGGGCGCTGATCGTGGCCGGGACGCTTGGCGCGGGCCCGGGGGTCACCTTCCGGTCAAGCAATGCTGTTTCCCCGTCCCCCTCCGCTTGGTCCGGCATCCGGGTGGAAAGCGGGGGCAGCGCCGATCTGAGCGGCGCCACGATCCGGGACGGGGGTGGCTGTGTGCAGGCCCATACCTCGGGCACGGTGACGATGACGAACACCACGTTGAGCAACTGCGATGAGGAGGTGTCGTTGAGCACCAAGAGGCCGCAGCCGGGGGTTGCACTGACGGCTTCGCTGGAGGGGGTGAGCGCTGGGAGCTGGCAGTGGCAGGGCCGGAATGACAGCGACAGTGCGCCCTGGTCGGATCTGTCGGGCTCGTCGACCTCGGCCAGCTACACGCCGTTGCGGGCGGATCTGGGTCGTCAGTTGCGGGCGATGGTGCGCTATGTGCCGGATGCGGGCAGCTATTCCCGATTTGTTCAGAGTGAGCCGACCCGTGGGGTGATGTTGCCGCCGCCGACGGGTTTCGAGGTGTGGCCGGACCATGAGGCGGTGCTGCTGATATGGGACGCTTCCGCCGATGCCGGCATTACCCATTGGCGCTACGGGAAAAGGAAGAGGCCGGCCAAGATGGAATGGACCAAGGTGGCCGACGGAGAGGTGGCCCGCATCGAGTATGAGGGACGAAGGATCCGGTATATCCGGGTAGAAGACCTGACGAACGGGGTGGAATATCTGTTCAGGGTGCGGGCGCAGTCCGCCGCGGCGAAGGGTGTGTTAACGGATCCGGTGTTGGTGACGCCGGGGCAGCCTCAGGTGGCCTTTGGGGCGTCGAGCTACGAGGCGCGGGAAGGGGGCGAGCCGGTGTCGGTGGAGGTGGCCTTGTCGGCCAAGGCGACCCGGGCGGTGGCGCTTCCGGTTACGGTGACGTCGGATGCGGGCACGGAGGCGGGGGATTACACGGTGGCGGGTCTGACGGAAGAGGCCGGGATCCGGCGGCTGTCGTTCGCCTTGGGCGACTCGACCGCCTCGTTTACGCTGACGGCCAATGAGGACAGCGACGGGGTCGACGAGACGGTGTCGCTGGGCTTCGGGGATCTGCCTGCGGGGGTGAGCGCGGGCACGCAGGCGAGCGCTCAGGTGACGCTGGTGGATGTGCCGTCGGTGATCCTGGTGCCGCCGCCCAACCCGCGTCCGAACCCGCCGGCGGGCGCGACGGCGGTGTCGTTCGCCGAGGAGAGTTCGGACACGGTGGCGACCTACCGGCTGTCGGCTCCGGATCCGGGTGCCGTGCTGACGTTGAAGAAAGAGGGTCCGGATGCGGCTTCGTTCCGGATCCGCGGGGACACGCTGTATTTCAAGGAAATGGAGAATTTTCCGGACTTCGAGGCCCCGGCCGACGTGGCCGACGGGGAGGAGGGTGTCGTGGCCGGCGACAATGACTACGTGGTGGGCCTGTACACGTGGGACGGGTCGCTGTCGTCGGACACGGTGGCGGTGACGGTATCGGTGAGGAACGTGGACGAGGCGGGGATGGTGAGTGTGTCGCCGTCGAGCGCGCAGGTGGGCACGCAGTTGAAGGCGACGCTGAGAGACCCGGACGGGAGCCTGTCGGACACGCTGTGGCAGTGGCAGCGCCGGGCTCCGGGTGTGACCGTGTGGACGGAGATTGAGGATTCGACGTTGTCGCGGTTCCTGCCCGGCGACACCGATGCCGGTCAGTACCTGCGGGCGACGGTGAGCTACACCGACGGGCACGGCCCGGGCAAGAGCGCCGTGGTAATAGGTGTGCCGTCGGTGCCGGGTAATTTTGCAGCCACCCGGGCCAACGGGCAGATGTCGTTGAGCTGGAGCGCGGCGTCGGCGAACGGGGTCGGACATCGACCACTACCAGACGCGCTACAAGACCACCAGCAGCGTTTCACCATCCAGGCCGAATCGGACATCGTAGAAGAGGAGTCCGGCGAGACGCTGGAGCTGGGGTTTGGTTCTCCGCTGCCGGTGGGGGTACGGGCCGGCACGCCTTCCACGGCGACGGTGACGCTTTCCGAAACCGGAACCCCGGGTACCATTCCCGACACCCTGACCGCGGGCCTTGGGGCCAATTCAACCACCGCGGGACAGATCCGGGTGGTATGGGACGCGTCGACGGATATGACGGTGAGCGGGTATACGTTGCGCTTCGAAATCGGCCATGCGGTCGCCCGGGACCTATGGGTATGGCCGGGGATCTGGAACCTGTGTCCGCTGCCGGCATTGGGGGTCGACTCGACGGGTTTCACGCATCGGGATCTGCAGGCGTGGCGCCGCTACCGCTACCAGGTGCAGGCGACGAACCCTCACGGCGACAGCGAGTGGTCAACAAGCTTCCCGCCGTCGGGGGTGACCCCGGTACCGAACAAGGCGGCGGCGGGCGACGTATCCGTCGAGCCATCCGAGCAATCCTCGGAGGAATCGGAGAAGAAATGGGAGGTGGAGTTCATCGTCTTGGAATGCTCCCGCCCGCCTTGCGAGCAGGAGGAGTTCGAGCCGTTTCCGGACCCCGACTCCGACCCCGACCTCCCGCCGGACTCCGGCCCTACGTTTCCGATCGATTTTGAGGTTCTGGTGAATAGCGGGGGCGTGTTAGGGGCTTATCGTCTCGCGTCCCCTTTCAGCGGGGCGCCAGGAGATGGAGAGGCGGGGGGTGGAGCCTCCGGGACCAGCGGCGCATCCGGGGCCAGGGGCGCCTCCAGTGATGGAGCGACGGCGACCTCGGTGCGGGTGGAGGCGGCCGGGGACACGGTGCGGGTGTCGGGCCTGGCCGACACGGTAGTGCACCAGATCCGGGTGCGACTGGTCAACGCGGACGGGGTGCCGGGCGTGGCGTCGGACTCGGTGGCGGTGGTTCCCCTGCGGGCGCAGGCCGGCGACGGGCAGGTGACGCTGAGCTGGGACAGCCCGGGCCACGACAGGCTCGAGGAGTGGCAGTATCGGCAGCGGCGGGGCATCGGCTCGTGGGGCGACTGGCAGGACGTGCCCGGCAGCACGGCGTCGACGACGTCGCACACGGTCACGGGCCTGGCGAACGGGGAGACCTACCGGTTCCAGGTGCGGGGAGTCTACGAGCTGGCGGCGGGGAGTTACCGGGCCGGAGCGGTCTCGTTCTCCCGGCAGGCGACGCCGGTGGGGAAGCCGGGTGTTCCGGGCAACCTGTCAGCGGAGTCTGGGGACGCCCAGGTGACCCTGAGGTGGGTTACCCCTTCGAACAAACGGCTCGGCGTTGACGGGGTGGGTATGAGTATCGGCAGAGCAGCGACGGGGCGGGGGGAGGAGACCGTGACCCCAACGCCGCCGCGGGTGGGCACGACGGTGAGTGTGACGCTGACCGACCCGGACGTGGGGGTACCAAAAAAGGTCAGCGGATGGACCATTCGAAGGAGGGAATTGATATGAGCATTATTGCTTGCTTGATTTTCATGGCTATCGCCCATTTTTCCCTAGGGTGTGCGGCCCCCATGACCGAGGTGGTTGCTACCCGCCATAGCGGAAAGATCGACAGGAGTTTGTTTGAGGAAGGGAAGAAACTGGGGGTCACTTATGTTGACGAAGGCGATACCTTGGAAATAAAAGACAGGCGAGTTGTCGATGCAGACGACAGCACGGTTACCATGGATGGAGGAGTGAAGGAATTCGACGATGTTACCATTGAATATAAGCAGATATACGAGATTAGTCGTCGTGTGTTGTTGAATCGCTGGTTCATTGGAGTATCAAGGCGTTGGGTGTATATAGGCAATCTGGAATATACTGGAAAGGAATATAAACCTTTTGGTTTGTCAATGAGATACAGTCGTTTTTCCAACCTTGCTCTTGGGATGAATATATCGAAAGGAACGGAGGAGGGCCATGTAGCGAATCGAACATGGACGGATGTAGATTTGGTTGTCAATATGTACACGATGCTGCCTCGAACATACCTCTATTGCCATTTGGGGACGGGGATATGGTTTTACTCGAAGAAATTTGATAGTGATCGCGTTCGGGATGCATATACCAGATATCTCGGAGATGGATTTGTGAATATACGATTTGGATTGGGCATATCGATTCCCATGCCCATGCACTCCAATCTACGTCTGGAAGTAGGGTATGGTGATACGACATACGAAAAATGGGATGACGGAGAAAGAGTGGATCTGGCTATGATAGAAGCCAACGTCTATATTGAGCATTTAATGCGCTCAAACAAGTAATGGGCTCAACCAAGAAAGAGGGGAAATAAATGCAAAGAAAGACTGACATCGGAAGAAATCTCCCCATCATGCTTCTGATCTCTTTTCCAATGGTTAACCTGCCAATCAGCCATGTTGAAGCTGATTTCGTTCCCACTTCGATCAGTGACTCGACCCTGGCAAGAAACTTCGCTCCTGTCCTCGTACTGACCAAGAATCCCACTCGGTCCGGCCGTAAAGCACTCCATCCCGAGCCGGTTGAAATCATGGGGGCGGACTCTGTGCAGAACGTGTGGTTTTCCAGTTTGCCCCCAGGACTCTTTCTTACCGAAGGAAGAACTGTTATTTGGGGAGCGGAATTGCCATTTCCAGAGTGGAATCAGTACCTCGAAAACGATGACTTTCTCAATGTCGATTTTGCCCAGAACAAATTCGCGTTTCTGAAGCTCGTTATCGGAAAAAAAATAGAGGGTTTTCGAACTCTCGATGGCTCGCCAGAAGATGTATGGCTATATCCCATGTATTTCGATTATCCCGGAACGACAAAACAAAGTTGGAATCAGGCATATGAATCCGGTCCTCGGGCTGGAGAGAATTACCCCAATACCGTGTATGCGCGCGTATTTCCACTCGATCCGCCCGATAATCGTGGTTCCGTCGTAATCAAGTATTTTTGCTTTTATCCGTATAACGATTTCACAAACAACCACGAAGGTGATTGGACCAAAATCAATCTTCTGGTTACCAGTCGTGATCCCGAACAGGCGGAACTATATGGAGTCGATTTCAAGACCCACGGAGAGAGCATTGTCTATCTTGGCCGAAATACGGACAATCCATCTACGGTCGACTTCAGCGACAGTCTGGCAACCGTGGGGAGCAAGTATCCTGTCGTTTACGTAGGGGCCGGCTCCCATTCCCATTTGCCAAAACCGGGACTATATCCCCGCAGAGAGGGTGATGAGAATTTGACGCCCCATGGTATTGTTTTACACCCTGCCATCGAGAATTCGGTTGAATCGGGAGGTGAATCATATAAGATTGTAATGTTACCCACACCTGATCCCGATGTCGACGAAATGGGACGTGCCCAAGTCGACAACATGGGCCTTGCTCCCGAAATGAGCTGGCTGGGCGCTGACCTTTTATGGGGAACGCCAATGGTTGATTCTCCCGACGAATATATCCCACTTGTTGTTGACGCGAACGACGCTCCCAGAGGACCCTTGTATAAGGGCTGGAGCAGTTTTGCGCAAAATATTGATGTCGACCTTATAGCGGACGACCTTATAGAGGATGACGAACTTATAGAGTTGGACGATATACCCGATCCCGAATTTCATCATTTTGCCGTTGTGGGTGATGTCACCTGGAGTGGCAATATCTCTCTGAAAGGGGACATCGTAATCTTTCCGGGTGCGACCCTCACCGTACAGCCCGGCACGGTCGTAGAGTTTGAACCGGAGACCGATATACACCAGTTCACTCCCTCCTATTCGGGCCCTACCTCGACCATAACGGAGATAACTACACTCCATTATGAACCGTCTGGGTCCGATGCCCTTCGACCTCGCCTTGTAATCGACCACACCAAGGCCGAGATATACGTCTACGGAAGTTTGGTAGCCACTGGCACCGCCACCGATTCCATACGGTTCCGGCAGAAGTCAGTCCCCACTTGGACCGGTGACTATGCCTGGGTTGGCATTCGCAAGATGAGGGGTGGCTCGACAGCCTTTCACCATACCGAAGTTCGAGATACCCGTCAGCCCGAATCCCGTCCGACCTCCCCGAGAGCGGATGCCGGGGATGGGCAGGTGACCCTGACCTGGCGTGACGCCTACCCGGAAGACCCCAGCATTTCGGGGTGGGAGTATCGCAGGAGAGTGTGGGCGGCCGACCTCGCAGAGGACGCGGGTTGGGGGAGTTGGACGGATGTGTCCGGCGGCGCCGACACCCGGGAGGCGGTGGTAAACAACTTGGGCCATGGAGAAATGCACCAGTTTCAACTACGTGCGGTCAATTCTACGGGGGCGGGTCCGGCCTCGAAGTCGGTGAAGGTCGCCCTGATGCAGGTTTCCTACAGTGCAGGGACCTACGAAGCGGTCGAACCGAATCCCGAAGGGACCACCGAAGGGCACCCGGCGCAGGTGACGGTTCGGCTGACGCCTGCGGCGGACCGTTCCGTTTCGATACCGATTACGGTTACTGCGGGTACCGCGGAAGCCTCCGACTACACGGTAAGCGGCCTCGGCTCGGGTAACCTGCTGCACTTCGTCGGGGGGGATAACTCCAAGCACTTCACAATCACGGCCAACGCGGACAGCGACGGCGATGCCGACGAGACGGTGACGCTGGGGTTTGGTGCTGCGCTTCCGGTGGGGGTTCGGTCCGGCACGCCTTCTTCGGCGACGGTGACGCTCTCCGAATCCGGAACCCCGGGTACGATACCGCCAACCCTTGCAGCGGGCCTTGCCGCCAGTTCAACAGCAGCGGGACAGATCCGGGTGGTATGGGACGCGTCGACGGATATGACGGTGAGCGGGTATACGTTGCGCTTCGAAATCGGCCATGCGGTCGCCCGGGACCTATGGGTATGGCCGGGGATCTGGAACCTGTGTCCGCTGCCGGCATTGGGGGTCGACTCGACGGGTTTCACGCATCGGGATCTGCAGGCGTGGCGCCGCTACCGCTACCAGGTGCAGGCGACGAACCCTCACGGCGACAGCGAGTGGTCAACAAGCTTCCCGCCGTCGGGGGTGACCCCGGTACCGAACAAGGCGGCGGCGGGCGACGTATCCGTCGAGCCATCCGAGCAATCCTCGGAGGAATCGGAGAAGAAATGGGAGGTGGAGTTCATCGTCTTGGAATGCTCCCGCCCGCCTTGCGAGCAGGAGGAGTTCGAGCCGTTTCCGGACCCCGACTCCGACCCCGACCTCCCGCCGGACTCCGGCCCTGCGTTTCCGATCGATTTTGAGGTTCTGGTGAATAGCGGGGGCGTGTTAGGGGCTTATCGTCTCGCGTCCCCTTTCAGCGGGGCGCCAGGAGATGGAGAGGCGGGGGGTGGAGCCTCCGGGACCAGCGGCGCATCCGGGGCCAGGGGCGCCTCCAGTGATGGAGCGACGGCGACCTCGGTGCGGGTGGAGGCGGCCGGGGACACGGTGCGGGTGTCGGGCCTGGCCGACACGGTAGTGCACCAGATCCGGGTGCGACTGGTCAACGCGGACGGGGTGCCGGGCGTGGCGTCGGACTCGGTGGCGGTGGTTCCCCTGCGGGCGCAGGCCGGCGACGAGCAGGTGACGCTGAGCTGGGACAGCCCGGGCCACGACAGGCTCGAGGAGTGGCAGTATCGGCAGCAGCGGGGCCTCGGCTCGTGGGGGGAGTGGCAGGACGTGCCCGGCAGCACGGCGTCGACGACGTCGCACACGGTCACGGGCTTGGCGAACGGGGAAGTCTACGGGTTCCAGGTGCGGGGAGTCTACGAGCTGGCGGCGGGGAGCTACCGGGCCGGAGCAGTCTCGTTCTCCCGGCAGGTGACGCTGCCCGACGTCCCGGATGCGCCGGGTAACCTGTCGGCGGATCCGGGCGACCGTCAGGTGGTGTTGACTTGGGAGACGCCTGCGGACAACGGCTCAGCGCTGACGGGGTATGAGTATCGGCAAAGCAGCGACGGGGCCGGCACGTGGTCTCCGGACTGGGGGGATATATCGGACAGCGATTCGACGACAACGAGCCACACGCTGATGAGCCTGAGCAACGGCACGGAGTACACCTTCGAGGTGCGTGCGGTCAACGCGGTGGGAGAAGGGGATTCGTCGCGGGCTCAGGCGACTCCGGGGGGGGCGCCGGACCCGCCCCGGCGCCCTGAAGCGTCGGGTGCGAACGGTCAGGTGGAGCTTTCGTGGGATGCGCCGTTGTCGGATGGGGGCACGGCGTTGACGGGGTATGAGTATCGTCAGGGCGCCTATCAATTGAGCGGCGGGGAGCGCACGTGGTCGGACTGGACGGCGGTGCCGTCCCCGGAGGAGGCGCTGCCGACGAGCCTGACGCTGTCGGTGGGGAGTTGCACGACCTACTACTTCGAGGTTCGGGCGCGCAACGCCGCGGCGGCCGGGGACTCGGTGCGGGTTTTGGCGTTGGCGCCGAAGTGGTCGGGCTCGCTGTCGTCGGATACGACGTGGAGCGGCGCGGTCTGTGTGGACGGGGAGGTGACGATCCCTTCGGGGGTGACGTTGAGCCTGGGTTCGGGAACGGAGGTGTCGTTCAGCCCGGGGGCGCTGATCGTGGCCGGTACGCTTGGCGCGGGCCCGGGGGTCACCTTCCGGTCAAGCAATGCTGTTTCCCCGTCCCCCTCCGATTGGTCGGGCATCCGGGTGGAAAGCGGGGGCAGCGCCGATCTGAGCGGCGCCACGATCCGGGACGGGGGTGGCTGTGTGCAGGCCCATACGTCGGGCACGGTGACGATGACGAACACCACGTTGAGCAACTGCGATGAGGAGGTGTCGTTGAGCACCAAGAGGCCGCAGCCGGGGGTTGCACTGACGGCTTCGCTGGAGGGGGTGAGCGCTGGGAGCTGGCAGTGGCAGGGCCGGAATGACAGCGACAGTGCGCCCTGGTCGGATCTGCCGGGCTCGTCCCAGTCGGCCAGCTACACGCCGTTGCGGGCGGATCTGGGTCGTCAGTTGCGGGCGATGGTGCGGTATGTGCCGGATGCGGGCAGCTATTCCCGATTTGTTCAGAGTGAGCCGACCCGTGGGGTGATGTTGCCGCCGCCGACGGGTTTCGAGGTGTGGCCGGACCATGAGGCGGTGCTGCTGCTATGGGACGCTTCCGCCGATGCCAGCATTACCCATTGGCGCTACGGGAAAAGGAAGAGGCCGGCCAAGATGGAATGGACCAAGGTGGCCGACGGAGAGGTGGCCCGTATCGAGTATGAGGGACGAAGGATCCGGTATATCCGGGTAGAAGACCTGACGAACGGGGTGGAATATCTGTTCAGGGTGCGGGCGAAGTCCGCCGCGGCGGAGGGTGTGTTAACGGATCCGGTGTTGGTGACGCCGGTGCAGCCTCAGGTGGCCTATGGGTCTTCGAGCTACGAGGCGCGGGAAGGGGGCGAGCCGGTGCCGGTGGAGGTGTCCTTGTCGCCCAAGGCGACCCGGGGGGTGTCGTTTCCGGTTACGGTGACGGCCGATGCGGGCACGGAGGCGGGCGATTTCACGGTGGAGGGTCTGACGGAAGAGGCCGGGATCCGGCGGCTGTCGTTCGCCTTGGGCGACTCGACCGGGTCGTTTACGCTCACGGCCAATGAGGACGACGACGGGGACGACGAGACGGTGTCGCTGGGCTTCGGGGATCTGCCTGCGGGGGTGAGCGCGGGCCCGCCGTCGAGCGCTCAGGTGACCTTGAAGGACGTGACGGTGCCGCGCACGGTGACGTATGAGTTCTCGAGGTATGAAGCGATAGAAGGGGGGGCGGCGAAGACGGTGACCGTGAACATGACGCCGCCGGCGCACCGGTTGCTGAAGATCCCGATCACGCGAACCCCCTTGACGGGCGACTTCAGGATGACGTGGCCGGGGATCGTAGACACGCTCTTTTTCAGTCCCGGCCCCGGCGCCTCGGCGCAGTCGTTTACGATCACGGCGACCGAGGATACGGACCGGGCCGACGAGGAGGTGACGTTGGGGTTCGGGGATCTGCCGCTGGGGGTGAGCGCAGGCACTCAGGCGATCGCCACGGTGAGGCTGGTCGACGACGACGTGGACCGCCCGGGCACGGTGACGGTGCGCCCGGCGACGCCGCGGGAGGGGTGGAGCTGAGGGCGACGCTGGGCGCCCGGATGGGGGAGTATCGGCGACGGTGTGGACGTGGGAGCGGGAGGGAGGTAGGCCGGATTCGTGGGTGTAGGTACTTCACGTGTACGACAACAGACTCCAAGGTAGGTCGGGCGGGAACTCGATCACGGGCCCGTCTTGGCAAAAGGAAGCAGGGAGTATGAGCCTCATCTTTGTTTTTTTCGTCACCGCTGTTTCCCTCTTCTCACGGGGCAACCATGCTGACGCGACCACTGGTGACGCCGCCGAGGCGCCGCCGGCAGGGGTGATTCTGAAAGGCGGTCAGATCGACAGCAGCACGGTGGAGGTGGGCGCCTTTGCGGTGGTGATCCATGGGCAAGGGGAGCGGCACCCGGTTTCCGGAGAGTGGGAAAGGCTGGAGACCGCCCGAGGCTACATCCAAGCCATCAATGCGGAGACGTTGACCCTATCTCGAGGACGAGATGGCAGGCAAAAACCCAT
This sequence comes from Candidatus Latescibacterota bacterium, assembly GCA_965223905.1. Taxonomy (GTDB): domain Bacteria; phylum Latescibacterota; class UBA2968; order UBA8231; family UBA8231; genus CBDCXV01. The sequence goes on along the minus strand of CBDCXV010000002.1, from coordinate 15,407 downwards.
GGCCTTGGAGCGCATTCTAACGCTGGTCCTGGTAGGGACACCTTCCCGGAGGGCGACGGAGCGGATGCAGAGAGTACGGCCGGATGGACCGCCAATTCAGACCCTGACGGTGATGGATACGAGCCATGCAGTAAGCGGCACGACGCTGGATGGTCTGGCGGAGAGCAGAGGCATGAGTACTGATAAATGGGTTGCCCTCAAGCTGATCACCGGATCTTATTTTGGAATGCTGGGGATGGTGACAGGCGACTCGTACTGCGGTGATGGTCCAGACCTCGTTTGTGGGGGGCATGTATTCGGCTATTTGGCCGGAACAGCGATCGGCGTCAATGCGTTTCCACGTCACCGCTCCAAGATGTCTCTCACCAAATCTCTAGGCGTATCCCTGGGCGGCAGTGTAGTGGGCCTATTAGGGGGCTATGGGTTGACGATTGCCAATCCAGAGGTGCTCTGGCCATCCATCCTTATTGGCCCTGTCGTCGGTGCAACGCTGGCGTCGGAATGGTGGCGCAAGTTCTCCGCAGCCCGCCGTTTCTCTATCGGCTTGGCACCGAACCCGAGGGGCAGCTTGTCCGCCGTGGCCACGCTGCACTTTTGAAAAGTGGGTTTTGAAGGCAGAATTCACTAAAAATTAGAAAAAAGAGAGTCCGCATGGAGGCTGGAATTTACGAAAGGAACAATATGAACTCCGCTGTTTTGGGCCTAGTTATATTCGCATCTGTTTTGCATCATTTTTTTGTCAGCCCTGTCCATGCAACTCGGGAAGATGACGAAGCTCTCGCTAGGAAATTTGCTCCCATTTTGGTGCTGACGGAGAATCCAACAGAAAGAGGCCGTAGATATGAAGTAATCAATCCTGAGCCTGTAGAAATCGTGGGTGCTAAATCTGTATCCAATGTACAAGTCCGTGCAGTAGATTTGTCAATCAGGCGATATTATTTAGGGCCAATCACATCATCTCCGTTTCTCATTCAGGATTTTTTTGCCGACAAAGTCGATTTTGAGTCAAATGAATTTGCATTCCTCATTGGGCATGATCCACATTACTTTGGTCCCCGAGTAAATGGAGGCTTTGGTTCAACTCATATACTGCGTACGTATTTCGATTACCCTGGAAATGATGCAGATTCCTGGTATGCTGCCTATTTTCCAAGGCAGGGCATGGATGACTCTCATGCTGGATGGAGGTTCCCGAATACTGCATATGTCCGTGTATTTGACCGCGATTCGTCGGATAATTTCGGTTCCGTCGTGATCAAGTATTATTTCTTTTATCCCTTCAATGATTTCGAGAACAAACACGAAGGGGATTGGCCCAAAGTCAATGTCATGGTGACGAGCCGCAATGCGAACGAGGCCGAGATCCACGGGGTGGATTATACATTCCACGGAAAGGGTATCACCTACTACAACGTTACGGATAATCCTTCTGCAACGAACAACATTCGAGAAAACATCGCGCCAGTGGGTGGTCAATATCCGGTCGTCTATGTGAGTGCAGGAGGCCATGGACATTTTCCAACGCCCGGACATTATGGAAATGGAGCAAAAGCAGGAGCGGACGAAGATCTGACCCCATACGGAATCGTTCTGCATCCCGAGATTGTCGACTCTGACAGGAATAAAAATATAGCCCAATCCTATAATATCGTTTGTCTGTCGGACCCGGTGGATACCTTGGCTAATATGGGATTGGATCCTGAGGAAAGTTGGCTGGGCGCGCACGTATCATGGGGAACCCCTAAGGTTTCGTCATGGACTACACTTAATTTTCGAGACAGCAACGAGGCTCCACCAGGCCCATTTTATTCTGGTTGGGATAAGATTCGTTACGATAAAAACGACCGTACGGATTATCCCAAATCCGATATACCCTATGCCGCCTTTCATAACTTCCCTATCGTCGGCGACATCAGTTGGAGTGGAACGATCCTTTTACGGGGCGACATTGTGGTCTTCCCGGGCGCGACGCTGACGATCGAGCAGGGCACCGTTATAGAGTTTACGCCTGGCGTAGATTCCCACAAATTTTCCGCAGGCGTAGAAAATCTAGCAGAGATTTTCGTGTACGGAACCCTGAATGCCTCCGGGGAGTCCGCCGCCGCACCTATCCGCTTTCGGGGCAAAGACGTTGCTTCTACGGAGGAAGCCTGGGGCGGCCTTCATAAGATGGCGGGTGGCTCAATCAACTTGGAGCATACCGAAATTCTTAATGCGTCTCCTCTGCTGGCGTCCTTCGGCTCCGCGGCCTACGAAGTGGCAGTAGATTTTGGGGCGCGGCCATCGACTCCGACGCTGGAGGAGGATCCGGTTCGGGAGATTTTGGTAGAGGTCCGACTGACGCCCCCGCCGGTTCTTCAGGCAGTGTCGATCCCAATCACAGTATCGTCGGAAGACGCCGAGGCGGGCGACTACATGGTCGAGGGGCTGACGGATGGCGGGATGGTTTTCGGCGTGGGTGAAGGGTCCAACCATTTGGCGGTCAGGGCCAATCAGGACACCGATGTTGATCCTGAGACGGTGCAGTTGGAGTTTGGTTCGTTGCCGGGAGGCGTGATCGCCGGCGAGCCGGCTACGGCTACGGTGACGATCCATGACGTGGGCAGGGTGCCTCCGAAGCCCACGGAGGGCCTGTCCGTCACCCGGGGTTTGCAGCAACTCACCGTTCAATGGGACGCGGTATCGGGGTATCCGAGGGTGACCGGGTACACGCTGCAATATCAGAAGCAGGTTTTTTCGGGGACGTCAACGGGGACTTCTGAGTGGTCGACCTGGTACCACCTTGTCACCCTCGACTCTGAGGACGCTGAGGTCTTCAGCTACCCGCACGACGGGGTGAATTGGCCCACTCGCTACCGCTACCAGGTGCGGGCGAGCAACGTCCGCGGGGACGGCGACTGGTCAGATCCCTTCCCGCCAAACGGCGTATCTCCCCGGCCGCCTCGGCCGGTGCCTGTGTGGTTGGAGCCGCTCGACGACCTGACAGGCCGAATTACCGTAGACTGCCCTTACCCCAACCCTCTGGTGTGCAGTCCGTTGCCCGAGGACTGCCCCAACCCCGCCACGTGCCTTCCCTTCACAACCCAGATAGGATGGAAGACGGGGGACGATAACAACGCGATGACTCAGTGGTACACCGAGTCCTTCGGGGTGGTAGGTGGGGTCCCCGGGCTCTCCGGGGCCGGCGGATTGACGGTGACGGCGCATACCGTGGGGAGCTTGGACCCCGCGATGACCCACCAGTTCCGGGTGCGGATAGTCGCAGACGGACAGGAAGGTGAGGCATCGGACCCGACGTGGCTGGTCCCCCTGGACGCGCAGGCGGGCGCCAATGCGGGGGAAGTCGACCTGAGTTGGCGCACCCCGACCGATGCGAGTTTGACCGGGTTGGTGTATCAGTACCGATCCGGCACGGAAGCACTGGGGCCGTGGCAGGAGATTGACGGCAGTGGCCCCTCGACCACGCAGTATACGGTGGACGGTCTGAACCCCGGAGTGAGCTATCAGTTCCAAGTGCGGGCGGTTGAGGGGACAGGGACGCAAACGGGCGGTGCCATGGGAAGGAGAAGCCCTCGGACGGCGGGAACGTCAAGGGCAGGAGCCGGTAGGACCCGGGTGACTTCATTCACCAAATCCGCCATGCCGGTTGGGAAGCCGGATGCGCCGGAAAACCTGAGGGCGGCCCCGGGCGACGGTCAGGTGTCTCTGACCTGGGAGACCCCTTCGAACAACGGCTCGCCGCTGACGGGGTATCAGTACCGTCAAAGCAGCGACGGGGCCGGCACGTGGTTACCGGACTGGGGGGATATATCGGACAGCGATTCGACGACGGCGAGCCACACGCTGATGAGCCTGAGCAACGGCACGGAGTACACTTTCGAGGTGCGTGCGGTCAACGCGGTGGGTTCAGGGCACTCGTCAAAGGCTCAGGCGACGCCGGGCCGGGGGCCGCCCCCGGTTCGCAACCCTGAAGCGTCGGGTGCGAACGGTCAGGTGGAGCTTTCGTGGGATGCGCCGTCTTCGGATGGGGGCACGGCGTTGACGGGGTATGAGTATCGTCAGGGCGCCTATCAATTGAGCGGCGGGGAGCGCACGTGGTCGGACTGGACGGCGGTGCCGTCCCCGGAGGAGGCGCTGCCGACGAGCCTGACGCTGTCGGTGGGGAGTTGCACGACCTACTACTTCGAGGTTCGGGCGCGCAACGCCGCGGCGGCCGGGGACTCGGTGCGGGTTTTGGCGTTGGCGCCGAAGTGGTCGGGCTCGCTGTCGTCGGATACGACGTGGAGCGGCGCGGTCTGTGTGGACGGGGAGGTGACGATCCCTTCGGGGGTGACGTTGAGCCTGGGTTCGGGAACGGAGGTGTCGTTCAGCCCGGGGGCGCTGATCGTGGCCGGTACGCTTGGCGCGGGCCCGGGGGTCACCTTCCGGTCAAGCAATACTGTTTCCCCGTCCCCCTCCGATTGGTCGGGCATCCGGGTGGAAAGCGGGGGCAGCGCCGATCTGAGCGGCGCCACGATCCGGGACGGGGGTGGCTGTGTGCAGGCCCATACGTCGGGCACGGTGACGATGACGAACACCACGTTGAGCAACTGCGATGAGGAGGTGTCGTTGAGCACCAAGAGGCCGCAGCCGGGGGTTGCACTGACGGCTTCGCTGGAGGGGGTGAGCGCTGGGAGCTGGCAGTGGCAGGGCCGGAATGACAGCGACAGTGCGCCCTGGTCGGATCTGTCGGGCTCGTCGACCTCGGCCAGCTACACGCCGTTGCGGGCGGATCTGGGTCGTCAGTTGCGGGCGATGGTGCGGTATGTGCCGGATGCGGGCAGCTATTCCCGTTTTGTTCAGAGTGAGCCGACCCGTGGGGTGATGTTGCCGCCGCCGACAGGGTTCGAGGTGTGGCCGGACCATGAGGCGGTGCTGCTGCTATGGGACGCTTCCGCCGATGCCAGCATTACCCATTGGCGCTACGGGAAAAGGAAGAGGCCGGCCAAGATGGAATGGACCAAGGTGGCCGACGGAGACGTGGACAGTCTCGAGTATGAGGGACGAAGGATCCGGTATATCCGGGTAGAAAACCTGACGAACGGGGTGGAATATCTGTTCAGGGTGCGGGCGAAGTCCGCCGCGGCGGAGGGTGTGTTAACGGATCCGGTGTTGGTGACGCCGGTGCAGCCTCAGGTGGCCTATGGGGCCTCGAGCTACGAGGCGCGGGAAGGGGGCGAGCCGGTGCCGGTGGAGGTGGCCTTGTCGGCCAAGGCGACCCGGGGGGTGTCGTTTCCGGTTACGGTGACGGCCGATGCGGGCACGGAGGCGGGGGATTTCACGGTGGCGGGCCTGGCAGAAGAGATGCTGTCGTTCGCCTTGGGCGACTCGACCCGGTCGTTTACGCTCACGGCCAATGAGGACAGCGACGGGAACGACGAGACGGTGTCGCTGGGCTTCGGGGATCTGCCTGCGGGGGTGAGCGCGGGCACGCCGTCGAGCGCTCAGGTGACGCTGGTGGATGTGCCGTCGGTGATCCTGGTGCCGCCGCCAAACCGGCGTCCGAACCCGCCAGCGGGCTCGACGGCGGTGGTGTTCGCCGAGGAGAGTTCGGATACGGTGGCGACCTACCGTCTGTCGGCTCCGGATCCGGGGGCTGTACTGACGTTGAAGAAAGAGGGTCCGGATGCGGCCTCGTTCCGGATCCGCGGGGACACGCTGTATTTCAAGGAAATGTCGGACTTCCCGGACTTCGAGGCCCCGGCCGACGTGGCCGGCGACGAGGAGGGTGTCGTGGCCGGCGATAATGACTACGTGGTGGGCCTGTACACGTGGGACGGGTCGCTGTCGTCGGACACGGTGGCGGTGACGGTGACGGTGACGGACGTCAACGAGGACGGCACGGTGCGCCTGTCGTCGCGTTCGCCGCAGGTGGACACGGAACTGACGGCGACCTTGAGCGACCCGGACGGCGGGGTGCGCGATACTCTGTGGCAGTGGCAGGCGAGCAACACGTCGCCGGCCACCTGGTTGAATCGGGGCTCGCCTAGTGCGTCCAGCGGCTACACGCCGCCGGCCTCGGACGTGGGCTACGTGCTTCGGGCTCGGGCCAGCTACACCGACGTCCACGGTGCGCAGCGCGCCCGGAGCGACCCCCCGACCGAGCCGGTGCTGGCTCCGCCGGTGCGGACGGTCTCCTTCGACGCTTCGTCGTACTTCGCGTTGGAAGACGGCGACACGGCGACGGTGCGGGTGAACATGTCGCCGCCGCCGGCCGGGGAGGTGGCCGTGAAGGTGAAGGTGACGGTGGCCCCGGGCGCGAACACCGAGGCCGGCGACTTCGCCACGGTGGACCTGGCGTCGGACAGCACCCTGTCCTTCACGTCCTCGGCCGCCTCGGACTCGTTCAAGATCGTGGCCCTTTCTGATGCGGACGCCGAGGACGAGACGGTGCGGCTGGGGTTCAAGGACCTGCCTGCCGGGATCGGCCCCGGCGCGCAGGCCGCGGCCACGGTGCACCTCCTGGACGCGACCTTGAAGGTGGTGGGCCCCGCGAGCGTCTCCGTCGAGGAGAGGGTCGGCGAGGTCGAGGAGGGGGGCGGCAAGTCGGTGGCCGCCTACCGGGCCACGGACGCGCGGGACACCCCGGTGGTGCCGGTCACCTGGTCCCTGAGCGACGCCGATTCGGCCCACTTCCAGATGAATGGAAGCACTCTCGAATTCATCCGCGGGCCCGACTACGAGGCCGGGGCCGACATCGGGGGGAATGCCGGCGACAACGTCTACGCCGTGAACCTGCGGGCCAGCTATGCGCACACGTACCACTCGGCCCCGTTTCCGGTGGCCGTGACGGTGACCGACGTGGACGAGCCGGGAGAGGTGACCCTGAATTCGACGGCGCCGCGAGTGGGCACGACGGTGACGGCGACGCTGACCGACCCGGACGGGGGCGTGTCGGACACGCGGTGGCAGTGGGAGCACCGGGCCGCGGGGTCGTCGTCGTGGACGGGCTTCGAGTCCCGGGGGGAGGGTTCGGCGTTTAGGCCGACCGCGGCGGACGCCGGCCGGTATCTGCGGGCGACGGTGACCTATCTCGACGGGGAAAGTTCGGGGCCGAGCGACCGCAAGCCCGCGGTGAGCGCGGAGATCGGTCCGGTGGCCCCTCCGGACGGCACGGTGAGCTTGTCGACGACGTCGCCGGAGGTGGATCAGCGGGTGACGGCCACCCTGGTGGACTTCGACGGTTCCCTGAGCGGGGTGGTGTGGCAGTGGCAGCGTCGGGCCGACGCGAGTTCGGGGTGGGTGGATATCGAGCCGCCGTCGGGGGCGCGCAACCCCGTCCTCATTGCGGCGGTGTCCCGGTATACGCCGGTGGCCGCCGATGTCGGCCAGCAGTTGCGGGCGACGGTGACCTATACCGACGGGCAGGGTGCGGCCCAGCCCGCGCAGAGCGTCGCCACCGACGCGGTGAGGTGGCCGTCCCTGACGGTATCCTACGACGAGTCGACGTATGCGGCCTCGGAAGGGGGGGATGCGGTGGCGGTGACGGTGTCGCTGTCTGCGGCGGCGCGGCGGTTGGTGAAGGTCCCGATCACGAGAGCCCCCGGGTCGGGCGACTACACGGTGTCGTGGCCGGGGGTGGCCGACACGCTGTCGTTTACGGCCGTGACGACGACGCAGTCGTTTTCGATCACGGCGAGTGAGGATGCCGACCGGGTCGACGAGTCGGTGGTGTTGGGTTTCGGCTCGGATCTGCCTTCGGGGGTGACGGCCGGGACGCCGTCGAGCGCGACGGTGACGCTGGTCGACAACGACGACGGCACGGTGAGCTTGTCGCCGACGTCGCCGGAGGTGGGCACGGCGGTGACGGCCACCCTGGTGGACCTCGACGGTTCCCTGAGCGGGGTGGTGTGGCAGTGGCAGCGGCGGGCGGACGCGAATTCGGGGTGGGTGGATATTGAGCTGCCTCCGGGGGCGCGCAACCCGATTGCGGCGGTGTCCCGGTACACGCCGGTGGCCGCCGATGTCGGCCAGCATCTGCGGGCCACGGTGACGTATACCGACGGGCAGGGTGCGAACCAGCCCGCGCAGAGCGTCGCCACGGCCGCGGTAAGGTGGCCGCCCCTGACGGTATCCTACGACGGTTCCACGTATTCGGCGTCGGAACGAGGGGAGGCGGTGACGGTGACGGTGTCGCTGTCTCAGGCGGCGAGGCGGTTGGTGAAGGTCCCGATCACGAGAGCCCCCGAGTCGGGCGACTACACGGTGTCGTGGCCGGGGGTGGCCGACACGCTGTCGTTTTCGGCCGTGACGACGACGCAGTCGTTTTCGATCACGGCGACTGAGGATGCCGACCGGGTCGACGAGGAGGTGACGTTGGGGTTCGGGGATCTGCCGGAGGGGGTGGTTTCCGGAACGCCGGCGAGCGCCACGGTGAGGCTGGTGGACGTGCCGCCGGGGCCCCTGGTGCTGCCGGAAAACCGGCGTCCGAACCCGCCTGCGGGCCCGACGGCGGTGTCGTTCGCCGAGGAGAGCTCGGACACGGTGGCGACCTACGGGCTGACGGATCCGGATCCGGGGGCTGTGCTGACGTTGGAGAAAGAGGGCCCGGATGCGGCCTCGTTCCGGATCAGCGGGGACACGCTGTATTTCAAGAAAATGGCGGACTTTCCCGACTACGAGGCCCCGGCCGACATCGGGGGGGAGGCCGGGGACAACGCCTACGTGGTGGGCCTGTACACGAGGGACGGGTCGTTGTCGTCGGACACGGTGGCGGTGGCGGTGACGGTGAGGAACGTGGACGAGCCGGGGGAGGTGACCCTGTCGTCGACGGAGCCGCGAGTGGGCACGCAGTTGAGGGCGACGCTGACCGACCCGGACGGGGGGGTGTCGACCACGCTGTGGCGGTGGGAGCGTCGGGCGGAGGGGTCGTCGTCGTGGACGGGCCTCGGGTCGCGGGGGGCGGGTTCGGCGTTTACGCCGACCGCGGCGGACGCCGGTCAGTACCTGCGGGCGACGGTGACGTATCTCGACGGGGAGAGTTCGGGCCCGAGCGACCGCAAGCCGGCCGCGAGCGCGGGCATCGGGCCGGTGGACCGTCCCGGCACGGTGAGCCTGTCGCCGACGTCGCCGGAGGTGGATCAGCAGGTGACGGCCACCCTGGTGGACCTCGACGGCTCCCTGAGCGGGCTGACGTGGCGGTGGCAGCGGCGGGCGGACGCGAATTCGGGGTGGGTGGACATTGAGCTGCCTCCGGGCGCGCGCAACCCGATTGCGTCGGTGTCCCGGTACACGCCTGTGACGGCGGACCGGGGCCAGCAACTGCGAGCCACGGTCGGCTACACGGACGCGCATGGGCCGGACAAGAGCGCGCAGAGCGCTCCCACCGACCCGGTGAGGGCGGCGGACAATCCGGGCACGGTGAGCCTGTCGCCGACGTCTCCGGAGGTGGATCAGCGGGTGACGGCCACCCTGGTGGACCTCGACGGCTCCCTGAGCGATGTGGCGTGGCAGTGGCAGCGGCGGGACGACGCGAATTCGGGGTGGGTGGATATCGATCCGCCTCCGGGGGCGCGCAACCCCGTCCTCATTGCTGCGGTGTCCTACTACACGCCGGTGGCCGCCGATGTCGGCAAGCAGCTGCGGGCAACGGTGACGTATACCGACGGGCACGGCCCGGACAAGAGCGCGCAGAGCGCTCCCACCGACCCGGTGAGGGCGGCGGACAATCCGGGCACGGTGAGCCTGTCGCCGACGTCTCCGGAGGTGGATCAGCGGGTGACGGCCACCCTGGTGGACCTCGACGGCTCCCTGAGCGATGTGGCGTGGCAGTGGCAGCGGCGGGACGACGCGAATTCGGGGTGGGTGGATATCGATCCGCCTCCGGGGGCGCGCAACCCCGTCCTCATTGCTGCGGTGTCCTACTACACGCCGGTGGCCGCCGATGTCGGCAAGCAGCTGCGGGCAACGGTGACGTATACCGACGGGCACGGCCCGGACAAGAGCGCGCAGAGCGCTCCCACCGACCCGGTGAGGGCGGCGGACAATCCGGGCACGGTGAGCCTGTCGCCGACGTCGCCGGAGGTGGATCAGCAGGTGACGGCCACCCTGGTGGACCTCGACGGCTCCCTGAGCGATGTGGCGTGGCAGTGGCAGCGGCGGGACGACGCGAATTCGGGGTGGGTGGATATCGATCCGCCTCCGGGGGCGCGCAACCCCGTCCTCATTGCTGCGGTGTCCTACTACACGCCGGTGGCCGCCGATGTCGGCAAGCAGCTGCGGGCAACGGTGACGTATACCGACGGGCACGGCCCGGACAAGAGCGCGCAGAGCGCTCCCACCGACCCGGTGAGGGCGGCGGACACCCCGGGCACGGTGCGCTTGTCGCCGACGTCTCCGGAGGTGGACCAGCAGGTGACGGCCACCCTGGTGGACCTCGACGGCTCCCTGTCGGGGCTGTCGTGGCAGTGGCAGCGGCGGGCCGACGCGAGTTCGGCGTGGGTGGATATCGAGGGGTCGGGGGCGCGCAACCCCATTGCGGTCATATCCCGCTACACGCCGGTGACGGCGGATGTGGGCAAGCAGCTGCGGGCGACGGTCGGCTACACGGACGGGCACGGCCCGGACAAGAGCGCGCAGAGCGCTCCCACCGACCCGGTGAGGCCGCCGGACACCCCCGGCACGGTGCGCTTGTCGCCGACGTCTCCGGAGGTGGATCAGCGGGTGACGGCCACCCTGGTGGACCTCGACGGCTCCCTGAGCGATGTGGCGTGGCAGTGGCAGCGGCGGGACGACGCGAATTCGGGGTGGGTGGATATCGATCCGCCTCCGGGGGCGCGCAACCCGATTACGGCTGGGTCCCGGTACACGCCGGTGTCCGCCGATGTCGGCCAGCAGGTGCGGGCGACGGTCGGCTACGCGGACGGGCACGGCTCGGGCAAGAGCGCGCAGAGCGACCCGACCGCGGCGGTGGTAGGGGTGCCGTCGGTGCCGGGCAGCTTTTCGGCCACGAGGGGCAACGGTCAGGTGAGCCTGAGCTGGAGCGCGGCGTCTTCGAACGGGTCGGCCATCGAGCGGTACCAGACGCGCTACAGCAGCACCAGCGGCTATTCGTGGTCGGGTTGGTCGACGGTGTCTGGGGGCTCGTCGGCGCGCACCCGCACGGTGTCGAGTCTGAGCAACGGCACGTCGTATACGTTCGAGGTGCGGGCCAAGAACGGGGTCGGCTACGGTTCGGCCGCCAGCCGCTCGGCGACCCCGGCGGGGGAACCGGATCCGCCGGATTTTTCGGCCACGAGGGGCAACGGTCAGGTGAGCCTGAGCTGGAGCGCGGCGTCGGCGAACGGGTCGGCCATCGAGCGGTACCAGACGCGCTACAAGACCACCAGCGGCCATACCTGGTCGAGCTGGTCGACGGTGCCGGGGGGCTCGTCGGCGCGCACCCGCACGGTGTCGAGTCTGAGCAACGGCACGTCGTATACGTTCGAGGTGCGGGCCAAGAACGGGATCGGCTACGGCTCGTCGTCCAGCCGCTCGGCGACCCCGGCGGGGGCTCCGGGCACGCCGGGTAGCTTCGGGTCCTCCCGGGGCAACGGTCAGGTGACGTTGAGCTGGAACGCGGCGTCTTCGAACGGGTCGGCCATCGAGCGGTACCAGACGCGCTACAGCAACACCGGCGGCTATTCCTGGTCGAGCTGGTCGACGGTGCCGGGGGGCTCGTCGGCGCGCACCCGCACGGTGTCGAGTCTGAGCAACGGCACGTCGTATACGTTCGAGGTGCGGGCCAAGAACGGGGTGGGCTACGGCTCGGCGGCCAGCCGCTCGGCGACCCCGGCGGGGAATCCGGGCACGCCGGGAAGCTTTTCGGCCTCTTCGGGCAACGGGCAGGTGTCGTTGAGTTGGAACGCGGCGTCTTCGAACGGGTCGGCCATCGAGCGGTACCAGACGCGCTACAGCAACACCGGCGGCTATTCCTGGTCGAGCTGGTCGACGGTGCCGGGGGGCTCGTCGGCGCGCACCCGCACGGTGTCGAGTCTGAGCAACGGCACGTCGTATACGTTCGAGGTGCGGGCCAAGAACGGGGTGGGCTACGGTTCGGCGGCCAGCCGCTCGGCGACCCCGGCGGGGGCTCCGGGCACGCCGGGAAGCTTTTCGGCCTCTTCGGGCAACGGGCAGGTGTCGTTGAGTTGGAACGCGGCGTCTTCGAACGGGTCGGCCATCGAGCGGTACCAGACGCGCTACAGCAACACCGGCGGCTATTCCTGGTCGAGCTGGTCGACGGTGTCGGGGGGTTCTTCGGCCAGCAGCCGCACGGTGTCGAGTCTGAGCAACGGCACGTCGTATACGTTCGAGGTGCGGGCCAAGAACGGGGTGGGCTACGGTTCGGCGGCCAGCCGCTCGGCGACCCCGGCGGGGGCTCCGGGCACGCCGGGAAGCTTTTCGGCCTCTTCGGGCAACGGGCAGGTGTCGGTTGAGTTGGAACGCGGCGTCTTCGAACGGGTCGGCCATCGAGCGGTACCAGACGCGCTACAGCAGCACCGGCGGCTATTCCTGGTCGAGCTGGTCGACGGTGTCGGGGGGTTCTTCGGCCAGCAGCCGCACGGTGACGGGTCTGAGCAACGGCACGTCGTATACGTTCGAGGTGCGGGCCAAGAACGGGGTGGGCTACGGTTCGGTCGCCAGCCGCTCGGCGACCCCGGCGGGGAATCCGGGCACGCCGGGAAGCTTTTCGGCCTCTTCGGGCAATGGGCAGGTGTCGTTGAGCTGGAGCGCGGCGTCTTCGAACGGGTCGGCCATCGAGCGGTACCAGACGCGCTACAGCAACACCGGCGGCTATTCCTGGTCGAGCTGGTCGACGGTGTCGGGGGGCTCGTCGGCCAGCAGCCGCACGGTGTCGAGTCTGAGCAACGGCACCTCGTATACGTTCGAGGTGCGGGCCAAGAACGGGGTGGGCTACGGTTCGGCCGCCAGCCGCTCGGCGACCCCGGCGGGGAATCCGGGCACGCCGGGAAGCTTTTCGGCCTCTTCGGGCAACGGGCAGGTGTCGTTGAGTTGGAACGCGGCGTCTTCGAACGGGTCGGCCATCGAGCGGTACCAGACGCGCTACAGCAACACCGGCGGCTATTCCTGGTCGAGCTGGTCGACGGTGCCGGGGGGCTCGTCGGCCAGCAGCCGCACGGTGTCGAGTCTGAGCAACGGCACGTCGTATACGTTCGAGGTGCGGGCCAAGAACGGGGTGGGCTACGGTTCGGCCGCCAGCCGCTCGGCGACCCCGGCGGGGAATCCGGGCACGCCGGGAAGCTTTTCGGCCTCTTCGGGCAACGGGCAGGTGTCGTTGAGTTGGAACGCGGCGTCTTCGAACGGGTCGGCCATCGAGCGGTACCAGACGCGCTACAGCAACACCGGCGGCTATTCCTGGTCGAGCTGGTCGACGGTGTCGGGGGGTTCTTCGGCCAGCAGCCGCACGGTGTCGAGTCTGAGCAACGGCACGTCGTATACGTTCGAGGTGCGGGCCAAGAACGGGGTGGGCTACGGTTCGGCCGCCAGCCGCTCGGCGACCCCGGCGGGGACTCCGGGCACGCCGGGAAGCTTTTCGGCCTCTTCGGGCAATGGGCAGGTGTCGTTGAGTTGGAACGCGGCGTCTTCGAACGGGTCGGCCATCGAGCGGTACCAGACGCGCTACAGCAGCACCAGCGGCCATACCTGGTCGGGTTGGTCGACGGTGTCGGGGGGGGCGTCGGCGCGCAGCCGCACGGTGTCGAGTCTGAGCAACGGCACGTCGTATACGTTCGAGGTGCGGGCCAAGAACGGGATCGGCTACGGTTCGGCGGCCAGCCGCTCGGCGACCCCGGCCGAGGCACCGGATCCGCCCACCGGGGTGTCGGTGAGAACGACCGGCTTACAGTCGCTGGAGGTGACCTGGACGCCCCCGGACGACAACGGGGGCTCGGACCTGACCGGCTACCATGTCCGGTACTGCAAGACCAACGAGGTCTCGTTCTGCAACAGCTACCAGATCTGGTCCTCCCAATCGGTCAGCGGCGGCACCACCACCCGCACCAGCCTGACCGGGCTCACCGCCAACACCCAATACACCGTGCAGGTGCGCGCCCGCAACGCCGCAGGGAACAGTGGCTGGTCTTCCTCGGCCACAGGCTACACCCGGGCGGGGGCGAGGAGTAACGGGGGAACCTTCACCGCGGGGGTTGAGCCCAACCCCTTCAATCCCAGCACCGCGATCCGGTTCGAGCTGCCGGCGCCCGCCGAGGTCTCCCTGGTGGTATACAACCTCTACGGACAGGTCGTGACGACGCTGCTGCTTCCAAGCTTCCGGGAGGCGGGGACCCACACCGTTTTCTGGGACGGACGCGACGATCAGGGCCGCTCCCAGGGCACCGGCGTCTACCTCTACCGGCTGGTCGCCGCCGACCGCGCCCTGGTGGGCAAGATGACCCTGATCAGATGAGAAAGAGGCCGCTGTCCGTCCATCGGCCGGCTCGAACCAACGGCTGCGCTGCGTTTCGCAGAGGCCGGCCAATAAAAAAAACTGCGGGGAGAACAGAGGATGGACCTGAAGAAAGTCGGAGTGCTGCTGCGGGCGGAGAGCAGACCTATCCGTTGTCCGAGCTCGACGACCTCTTCGCCCCCCTCCCGGGGGAGGACCTAGGCGATGGGGTGCTGACCTGGGACGACGCGGGGGTCGCCCTCACCGGCACCGGCCTGCTGCGGGTCGACCAGCTGCTGCCGGCTTTCTACGACCCGAGGTACCGCAATGCGCGGTACACCTGAGGGTCGAGTCCCGGGGCGCCTGTTCTACCTGTACCGATTGGTGACGAACGAAAGCGTTCAGACCCGCAAGCTCACCCTGCTGCGGTAGACACGCGGGACGTCGGTCGCTACCTCGACCTCTGTAGCCGCAGCGGGACGCGGGACTCCGGGACGTGGCCCCCGAAGCCCCGGCTACATCCCTTCCTTGCCGATGCGCACGAACCCCTCGGCGCAGGTGCACTCCATCATCCCGGCGACGATCTGCGCCTCCAGGCCCCGGTAGCGGGCGAGCTTGGTGTACTGGTCGACGAGCGACGGCTGCGCCGCGAGCTTGGCCATCGCCTCGGTCTTGCGCTCCATCGTCGAATCGATGTCGACGTAGAAGTCGGGCAGGAACCGGGTCACCGGCGAGGTCGCCAGCTGAGCCTCGTAGCAAATGAACTCCGGCGACTTGCAGGGGGGATGCCGGGTCTCGATTCCCGGGACGTTGCAGTAGCTCCGCGCCCACAGCACCGCCTGCGCCGTCTCGACGTGGTCGGGGTGCAGGATGTCGTCGATCCAGTGACAGAGCACTACCTCGGGCTCGAAGGCGCGGATGGCGTCGAGGATCTCGAGCCGCCGCTCGGGGCCGAGGAGCAGCGGGCTGTCGCCGAAATCGAAGC
>CBDCXV010000001.1:0-1720783 GCA_965223905.1 Candidatus Latescibacterota bacterium | reverse complement strand
CGCGAAATCGTATGGGGCCGACCAGAAGCTCCAGCGGGAACGGTTGTAGGTCGTGCCGGCGCGCTCCCCGACCTTGAGGCTTTCGAATTCCTCGTGCGTGACTTCTACGCGATCGGATCCTCTTCCGGTGAAGCGCCAGTAGAGCTCGGGGTCCGGGTCGGAGCCGGTGCGCGTCTGCACCATCACGCGCGCCCCTTCGCCCTGGAACCCGGCCCAGCGCAACTGCCCCCAGGCGACCGGGCCGTCGAACTCGATGATGTTCGAGACGTAGGTCGCTTCCTGGACGAAGCCGGTTCCGAAAACCTGGATGTCGTTGATCTCCCAGCCCTCCTCGCGCTCCCCGACCGCGACCTGCATGAAGCGCACCGGTTCCAGCCCGGGCAGGTGCACCGTACGCATCTGCTCGCGGTTGTCGCGAATCTCGGTAACGAACGGACGCAGCACGGGGCAGCACCACAAACCCCTGGAGGGCAGGTTCGGGCTGAGATGGATGGCGAAGTCCCTGAGCGTCACCGCGGGGTCGTTCAGGCCCGAAATGATGACCACGCGGTCGACGGGGTACAGGGCGCCGAGATCGACCTCGTATGTGGCCCCGGCGTAGTAGATGTCGTCGCACTTGGCGCAGGCTCCTTCGCCGCAGACCAGGCCGGCGCAGGTGAAGCCGAAATCGCGCCACGACGTCTCCGGGTCGTTGTCGAAGATTTCGTCCCGTTTGCTCCAGGCCAGGGGATTGCCGAGCGGCGCCAGGTTGAGGCCGGGGTCGATCTCCGGGACGCGAATGCCCCCGTCGTCCATGCCGAGCTGGAAGGTCGAGGCGCCCGGAAGGGCAGTAGACTCTTCCCACGAAAAACCGGTGACCTGGAAACCCTCCGGATCGCCTGTCGGGGAAGCGCTCCCCCAGCGGACGATCTCCTGGCCGTGCAGGTCGGCGCAGGGGGAAACAGCCTGCAGGAGAATGGCGAATGCGGCGGTTCTGGCGGGGCGGATCGGGAAGCTCAAAATCGACGTCCTCAGCGGAAGCTATTCATGGCAGCCCAAGTTTTGGCCAAGCTGATCGCAACGATCGATTCGGATTGCCGATGAATGTAGGTGCCGTACTGGGTGGCCCCAAAGCCGAATTCGCCGTCCGTGTTCATCGAACGGGAAAATAATGGGTCGAGCAGGAGAGCCACCGCCACAGCTCCTTATCGATTCGCCCGGGGAGCCGAGAAATTCGAGGCGTCAGAAAATCGACGGCCGCCCCTGGGCTCCGTCGACCGGCACCGCGGCCCCGTTGATCCAGCTCGCCCGTTCCGAAGCCAGGTAGACCACGGCGTCGGCGACCTCCTCGGCGCCGCCGAGCCGGCCCGCGGGGAACTCCCGTTTTTCAAACTCGCCGAACTCCTGCGGCTCCCTGCCCTGCATCAGGTCCCAGCCGCCGCCGGGAAAAAGGATGGAGCCCGGGCACACGGTGTTCACCCGGACGTTGTCCGGGGCCAGCTCCATCGCCAGGGCACCGGCGAGGTGCATCTCCGCCGCCTTGGCGCAGCCGTACTGCGCCCCGGTGGGAGCCGGCTTCCAGCCGGAGATCGAGGAGATGATCACGACGCTGCCGCCGCCGCGCTTCCGGAAGTGGGGCAGGGCGGCGCGGGTGGCGCGCACCGCGTGAAACAGGTTGAGGTCGAAGGTGGCGGCCCAGTCCTCGTCGCTGGAGGATTCGAGGGTGCCCCCGGCAGCCCCGCCGACGTTGTTGACGAGGATGTCGGCCCCTCCCAGGGCCTCGGCCGCGGCGGCGACGAAGCGCTCGCATTCCCCGGGCCGGATGACGTCGGCGGAGATTCCGAACGCCTCGGCCCCGAGGGAATCCAGCTCCCCCAGCATCCGCTCGAGCCCCTCGCTTCCCCGGCAGCAGATGCCGAGCCGGCAGCCTTCGCGGGCGAAGCCGAGGGCGGTGGCGCGGCCGATGCCGCGGCTGCCGCCGGTAACGAGGGCGATTTTACCGGTCAGTCCGAGATCCATGGAGTCACCTTTCTATCATGTTTCATCACCTTGTCGCTCATCGGATCAGCACCAGTCTGGTAGATTGCATGAGTTCATCGGTCCTGAGCAATGCCCAATAGATACCCGAGGCGGCTTCCGCCCCGGAATCGCTGCGGCCGTCCCAGTAGGCCTGGTGCTCCCCGGCCCCGGTCCAGCCGTCGTGCAGGACGCGAACCTGCTGCCCCATGAGGTTGAAGAGGGAGATGCGTACCTGGCCGGCGGCAGCGGTGGTGAAGGGAACGGTGACGCTGGCATTGAACGGCGTGGGAAAGGGATCCCCCAGGGCCGTTTCGGGAACCGGGCGGGAGGGTCCCAAAAAGGTCGCTCCTGCAATCGGCTTCGCACTGAAGGGTTTCCACAGTTTCACGTCCTTCAACTGCCAGCGGGTAAAGGAAGAAGAGCGATTCTGGTTCGATCGGTTGCGAAATTCGATCACGTTCCGGCCGGAATGGAGATCTGCCTGGCTGAGAAGGGTCCACCAGGATTTCCAATCGTCGCTTTTCTCAACGGATAAATTATGCCGACCGTTAACCAGAACATCGATTTCGGAGTCGTTTTTCAAAGTCCACGTCATCGCAACATCTTCCCCGATTCCCTCGAAGCCGAACCTGACCCTTTTCGGATTCTTCGTAAGGGAGGGGGGATCGTAGCCGAAGATCCCCGTGCTCGGGAGCGGTTCCAACTCTTCCCGTTCCACCTCGATACGCCTGTTCCCGGATGACCCATAAAGCGTAACGACCTTGACGTTTCCGCTTTCCGCCCGGGAAGGAACTTCGACGACGATTCGGGTGTCGCTCCAAGTCACGTAATCTCCGGACGCAGGGCGGACGTTCGGTGAAAACAGGACGTAACCGGCACCTCGGGTGGTTCGGAATTTGGCTCCCGTCAGCGTCAGACGATCCCCTGGTTCCACGCGGGTGGGAGAAACCCTGCTCAGGTAGGGGCTGGTTACTTCCAGGAAGACGGTGTTGCTCGTTCCTTCCGAAGTTCTGACGCTGAGATGCCCCGATCGCGTGTTGACGGGAATGCGGAACTGGATTCGGCTGTTCGACCAGGTGGTAAAGGAAGGAATCGCTGCAAAGCCGATCCTTACCGAGCTGCTCCCCCTCGAAGAGCCGAAATTGCTCCCAGTAACGGTAACAAGAGTATTGGATCTGCCGCTGCGGGGGGAGATGCTTCTGACCCAGGGAGAGGTGATCGTCAGCCGGAAGGTGTCGTTTCCGTTGGCGGTCACGACCTGGAGATTGCCAGTACGCGCTCCAGTGGGTATCCGCACCTGAATCCGGGTATCGCTCCAGCTCACATACCGGGAGGGGCTCAGTCCCTTTCCCTGGTAGAAAATCACCCTGCCCGTGCCCCGGTTCGCACCGAAACCGGCTCCGCGGATGGTCACGACCTGATTGTATCGCACCCGGCTGGGGGACACCGAAGTGATTCGAGGGGATGTGGCAATTTGCATAACTGGAAGTTCAAGTTTTCCGTATCCGCTGTCGTTGTCCTTTCCACTGTTTCCTATCACTACTGTCCGGTTGAGCGTTTTGAAGAATTGTGTAAATAACTAATCTACAATGAGTTGGGCGAATAAATGACCGTTTTCGATTTGAAATCGATCGTAGATTTGGGCCATTCAGCACTGCATTTAACCAGTGAGGGAATGGCCGATGCATACGGGACGAATGGTATTCTCACAGCTCATGGATTTCCTACCCAGGCACGAGTTCAACCGATGCGTGCGTCGGTATCATGGCAATTACAGGACACGGCACTTCAAGTGTCGCGATCAGTTTCTGTGCATGGCCTTTGCGCAACTGACCGGTCGGGAAAGCCTACGGGACATCGAGACCTGTTTACGCGCGATGCAGTCCAAGCTGTATCATGCCGGCATTCGATACCCGGTTTCCCGGAGCACCCTGGCCGATGCCAACGAGCACCGGGACTGGCGCATCTATGCCGACTTCGCTCAGGTGCTCATTGGCCACGCCCGCAAGCTATACAGCCAAGACGACTTCGGAGTACAACTCGAAGAGACTGCGTATGTCTTCGATTCCAGCACCATTGACTTGTGTCTTTCGCTGTTTCCGTGGGCCCGATTCCGTCAGCGCAAAGCCGCCATCAAGCTGCACACGTTGATGGATCTACGCGGCAATATCCCCTGTTTTATTCGCATTACAGAGGGGAAGACGCACGATGTCGGCCTGCTCGACGAATTGATTCTGGAACCGGGCGCCTTCTACATCATGGATCGCGGCTATATCGACTTTGCGCGGCTGTATACCTTCACTGAGCAGGCCGCTTTCTTTGTTATTCGAGCCAAACGCAATCTGGCCTATCGCCGGCGTGCCTCGCGTGGCGTCGACAAAACAACCGGCGTGCGTAGCGACCAGCGCATTGTCCTGTGCGGCCCCCAGACCAAAAAAGAATACCCGGATGCGCTTCGCCGCATAAGTTTTTTCGACGTCGAGTCGAAGAAGCGATTGGTCTTGCTGAGCAACCAATTCCTGCTCCCTTCTTTTACCATCGCCCAATTGTATCGATGTCGCTGGCAGGTGGAGTTGTTCTTCAAGTGGATCAAGCAGCACCTGCGCATCAAGTCATTTTTCGGTACCTCCGAGAACGCGGTAAAGACTCAAATCTGGATCGCCATCAGCATGTACGTGATGGTGGCCATCATGAAGAAGCAGCTGCGGGTCGAGCGCAGTCTCTCCGAAATTCTGCAAATTCTCACCGTGTCACTTTTCGAGAAAGTTGATATTTTACAGGTACTTACAGAAATCCACCTCCAAAACCAATCGGCATACTCTTGTAACCAGTTGAATTTATTTGACTTATAACCGGACACTACTGGTTTCCTATATCAACCGTTGCTGCCAGCAGGGCGTCCCATAAATCGGTACGCGAGAACGATGGATTGGCCGACTTGATAAGAGCAGCCGCCCCGGCGACATGGGGCGCAGCCGCGGAGGTCCCGAAATACCCTCCTCCTTGCCTTATGTTCGTCCTGCCGTAGGAAACGGTCGATACTCCGGTAGGAGCGGCAAGTTCCGGTTTGATTCGTCCATCGGTGGAGGGACCTCGGGAACTGTACTCTTCAATCAGCCCGAGGTTCCAGAATCCATGGTAGACGGCCCCTACGGCCATGGCCCCTCTGGCGTCCGCGGGGATTCCGATGCTGTTCCTTGCAACCGAATACTCTTCAAACTCCTGGTTGTACGACCATATTTTGAAACTTTTGGCTCGGGCGCCGTCCAGTTTGCGGACAGCGATTCCATACTCTCCTGATCTTTCTACTATGTAGTTGATCCACTCGACAGGGTCGCTGCCGAGTCCATTCTGAATCGTAGTGCTTTTGTCGACCTGATCGCAATTGCGGAGTGTGTCGATAAAAAAGAGGTGCAAATTGTAATCCTCCGCGGTCGTGGGAAAGTCATCCCAGGTCAGGATAACCTGTATCGAGTCGCCTGCGGTAGCCTGGACGTTCAACAACTCATCATCGTTTTCATTGGCAAAGTTGTGCCAGCCGTCGAAGTCGCTGTCCGACCAGAGCCCGGTGTAATGGCTGTCGGCGGAATTGCCGGCTGCATTCACCCACAGGATGCCGTTGTCGGCGGCGTCGTTCACAATGTCACAGGCCAACCCGAGGCCGTCGCCAAAACCGGTGCCCAGCCAGCTCAGGGAGTGACTGACCATGTCGATCCCTTCCCGGATGCAGAGATCCTTGGAATTCTCCAGGCCGACGAGGTCATCCACCTTCAACAGGTATAGCCCGGCATCGGGAGCCACATCGTACACTATTTCCGCACAGTAACCGTTCAGTTCCCCTGGCAGGTTGGGGCCGGGGGGCGGAATGGTTGCGGGCTGATATTAACGAATGGGGGAGTGGGTTGAAGGCAGCAGCGAGGGCGCTGGCTGCTGAGACACGGCAGCCTGACAGGCCATCCTGAGATAGTCGAGGACGTTGCGCTGTTGCTGGCGCAGGGTATCGCGCACCGTGAGCAGGCGCTCTACGAAACGGCTGCCTTCGGCACTGTGGGTGCCGAAGCTGGTGTGACGCCACAACACGCCATGGCGAAGGGCTCGTTCGGCCTCGTTGTTGGTCGGCTCGACGCCGGACCGGCGTGCGAAGGTCCACAGGGCCGGCCCGAGGTCGAGGAGATTGGCGCAGGTGGCCGCCGTCTTGGCGTCGGCGAACCGCTGCCCATAGCACAAATGAAACCGAAAGCGCAGACACAAATCGTCGATATGGTCTTGGAAGCGGGCCCGGGACAGGGTACCGTCGCGGACTTGATGCCACCAGGTAAACAGCTGCTCGCTGCGGTCCAACAGGTGGTGACCGACGCGCTCGGCCTCTCCGCCCCGGGCCACGAACTCCTCGAAGGCGCGCCGCAGATGAGCCCAGCAGACTTGCCGGCGTCGCAGCGGCAGATGCGCGTAGGCCGAATAGCGATCGGAACCGACCACCGCCCGGTTATCCGCACCCAGCATCTCATCGACCCCGTCGCGTCCCCGGCTGGGGCAAATGGAGAATACGGTGACGCCCTCGGTCACCGCCGTCCACAACCAGGCCTTGGCGCGGCGTTGCCGCCAGCCGGTCTC
Organism: Candidatus Latescibacterota bacterium; assembly: GCA_965223905.1. Taxonomy (GTDB): domain Bacteria; phylum Latescibacterota; class UBA2968; order UBA8231; family UBA8231; genus CBDCXV01. Next base: position 1,714,171 of record CBDCXV010000001.1, on the reverse strand, counting down.
GTCGACGTTGACGATGCCCTGTCGGCGAACGAAGGCGCGCGCCTCCTCGACCGGAGCCGCCAAGGCCGCGGCCACTTCCTGTTCCAGCCGGCTGACCGTACCCAGCGACACCTCGAGGCCGAAGGCGTCGGACAACAGCGCCCGGATGTTACGCTTGCTCAGCCGGTAGGCCCCGGCCAGCAGGCTCACCCAGGCTTGCACGCTGGGACCGAAGGTGTGCCGCGATACGCCCTCGGGCCAACCGGCTGCGGTCAGGCGGTCGCAGTGAGCGCAGCGCAGGGTGTGCACCTGATACTCGATGACCTCGGCCCGCAGCGGCGGGATGACGACTTCCTGGTGGCGCTGCGGATGGGGATCGTCTCCCGTCAACGGGTGCCCGCATCCGTGGCACGTACTCGGCTTGACCGGGATCAGTTCGTCCACCTGCTCCACCGGTACCCACGAGCGGCCGTGTCCTTCGTGCCCGGGCTGCCCGCCCGGCGAGCGCCCCGAGGATCGGCGTCGGGAGGCCTCGGTGCGAGACGAGGAAGCGCCCGATTTCGACGAGGCGGCCCGGGCGCCGCGGCGGGATCGCCCCTTGCGGCGGGCCAACTCTTCCTCCAGGGACGCGACCCGTGCGGCCTGCTGCTCCACGACCTGCTCAAGTTGCCCAACCCGTTCCGACGAACTGACCACCAGCACTTGCACCGCCGTCGGGGTGCGCTGCCAGTCGCTGTCGGAAATCGGAATCTGAGGGGGTCTTTTCATGGGGGTCGCCCGTATCCGGAGAAAATCGGCAACACACAACCAATCCCGAAGATACCGACGAACCCGAAAACTCGCATAGGTATTTCTTTAATATGCTCATGCTCAAACTACCGCAGGGGGACTGAACGGTTACTCCGCACAGGCCGTGCCATGTCTGTGCTTGGGATGCTCGTCGCCGGCGTAGATCCCTTCGTCCGTATAGTCGCGATATCTCCAGGATTCAGGCATATCCTCGGGTAACCGGTCCGCACCCCTGAATCCGACATCGATAACGGCAACTTTCGTCCCTCGACCACTCACACCCGCCCGGTGATTTGCCACCGCGCCGATGCGCGCCGCCCCTTCGCTGAGGGTCGCGAGGGAATGCGGGCGGTGCGGTCTGCGGACAAAGCCGACTCCGGGCAGCTCCGAGACGGCAAGCAAGGAAGACGCCGGGACGGAAACCCGTATCAGGCTTCGGGAGCGGGCAAGGACCTGTACGCCAAGCTCGGTAAAGGAGGAGGTGTCGATGGAGGCGGAGTCCGTGCCGGGATAGGGGACCAGGGTGACGACGACCGTATCCTCCGTGGCCGAATCAGTTGGTTTTGCCGCAGCCTGTCCCGTTGCAGCCAAGTCCCACAAGGAGCTTTGAATTTTCGCAGGTCCTTCCGGCCTGGGAGGAGTGAGATCCAGGGACTGGGCCCATGACAGCTGCAGGTATCCAGCCATTGCCATGAAGAAGACCAGGGTCGTCGAGGGGGTGCAGGACTCGAATTGCCGGAGAGGGTTCCGGAATTTGTGCACCAAACATCCTTTTGTTTGAGTTTCCAGCACACGGCAGCGAACGTACCATGCGTGCAACTGCGCTTTGATTGTTCGATTCAGAGAAATGGAGACGATACCGAAAATGGACCCCCACCATCCCGGAGCAAGAACACCGTGAGATTCGGAATCATCGGCTGCGGCTCCATAGCCGAGAACTCGTTCGGGCCGTCTCTGCTGGCGTCGCAACGGACCGAGCTGGCCGCCGTCTGCCGGCGCGACCTGTCGGCAGCCCGGGCCTTCGCCGCCCGCTTCGGCAGTCCGCGCGCCTATGCTTCGGCCGCCGAGTTGGTGCGCGACGAACGGGTGCAGGCCGTCATCGTCTCGACCCCGACCGATACCCATCGCGACTACACCTGCCTCGCCGCGGAGTACGGAAAGCACGTGCTCTGCGAGAAGCCGATGGCGAGGGACGCGGCCGAGTGCCGGGAGATGATGGCCGCCTGCCGGGACAACGGCGTTACCCTGGCGGTCGCCTACCGCCGGCGCACCTGCCCGCAGGTGGTCGCCGCCAAGCGTCTGATCGCCGCGGGGCGCATCGGCCGGGTGGTTTTCGCCCGCACCCATTACAGCGGCCGCTGGGACCCGCAACCGGGGGACTGGCGGATCGAGCCGGGCATCGGCGGCGCCATGATGGAGATGGCCTCCCACCGCATCGAGGTGCTGCTGAACTTCGGCGGCCGGCCGCGGTCGGTGAGCGCCGCGGTCGGCACGGTCGACCACGACTGGCCGGTCGACGACACCGACGCCCTGATCGTGCGCTTCGAAGACGGCGGGATCGGCATGCACTCGACGATCCTGACCTCGCCGCCGCGCCACGACTTCGCCCAGATCGACGGGGACCGCGGCAGGATCCTGATCGACCCGCTGGAGCTCAATGCCGATCACCTGCTCCTGGAGCTGCCGGAGGGGACCGAACGGATCGACGTGGAGCCCCTGCAGGAGAAGCTGATCGACCTGCCGATGGTCGAGGATTTCGCCGCGGCCGCGCAGTCGGGTGAGAAACCGGTCTGCGACGCCGAGAGCGGCTACTGGGTGCAGGCGGTCGCCGACGCCGCCCGCGCCGCTTCGGCCTCCGGCACCGAGGTCGCGGTCGAACCCCCGGGCCTCTGAGGGTGGCGGGAAGCGACGCCGCGCAAGCGCCCGCGGCCGGCAGCGCCCCGTTCGACCGCAGGTCGGTGGTCCTGGTGGCCGCCGCGACCTTCGCCTTCTGGCTGTCGCTGTACATCTACGTTCCGGTGTTCCCCCTGCACGCCGAGGAGCTCGGGGCCAGCCTGTCGATGGTCGGCCTCGTGGTCTCCTCCTACGCCATCGCCCAGCTGCTTCTGCGCATCCCGATCGGGGTGGCCGCCGATATCCTGGGGCGCCGCAAGCCGTTCGCCGCCGCGGCCTTGGCCTGCGCCACCGCCGGGGCCGTCGGGCTCGCCCTTGCCCCCGGTCCGTGGTCCCTGTTCGCCGCCCGCACCCTGGTCGGGGTCGGGGGCGCCGGCTGGGTGGCGGTCAGCGTGCTGTTCTCCTCGTACTACGCCGCCGACCGCAGCGGCCACGCCATGGCCCGGGTGATGACGATCAACTCGGTGGGGCTGCTGGCGGCGACCTTCAGCGGGGGTCTGATCTCCGAGTATTTCGGCGCCGACGCGGCCTTCTACACCGCCGCGGCCTGCGGCGCCTGCGGCACGGTGCTGATGCTGCTGGCGCGCGAACCCCGGCAGATCCGCTCCGGCTCGTACTCGGCCGCGACCTTCCGGCGCGTGGCGCGCATCCCCCTGCTGCTGCTCGCCGGGGCCATCGGCATTCTCGCGCAGTTCGTTACCTTTGCGGGGAGCTTCGGGTTCGTGCCCCTGTACGCGGAGCGCATCGGCGCCAGCGACGCCGAGGTGGGGTACGTCACCACGGCCATGCTGGTCGGCCAGCTCCTCGGCACCATGGCGGCGACGCGGATCGCCCGTTGCTGCGGAATTCGCGCGGCCCTGTTTCTCGCCTCCGGGCTCGTCGGCCTCAGCCTGGTTGTCGTTCCCGGGATCGCCTCGGTGTGGCTGCTGATGGCCCTGCAGGGGATGGGAGGGATGGCGCGCGGAATCGTCAACACCCTGCTGATCTCCCTCAGCCTGCGGGCGGTCGCCCCCGAGGACCGCGCCACCGGAATGGGGATCTACCAGGCGATCTACGCCGCCGGAATGCTGGCGGGCCCGGTGGCCTCGGGGTACCTGGCGCAGGCGTCGTCCCTGGCAGCGGTGTTCTACCTGCTGGCCGCGGTGTCGCTCGCCGCAGGGCTGCTCGGGCTGCTGCCGGCGATCCCTCGGCGCCCCGGATGAGGTGCCCCGCCCTTGCAAACCCAAACCACGGACTGGCAGATGAACGGAATGACCCTCGACGAGCTGACCTTCGACAACCGCTTCACCCGCGAGCTTCCCGGCGACCCGGAGCCGGCCAACTACCGCCGCCAGGTGACGGGGGCCTGCTACTCCCGCGTCACGCCGGTGCAGGTGCGGGCGCCGCGGCTGGTCGCCCACTCCCGGGAGATGGCGGCCGAGCTCCGCCTTTCCGACCGCTCCGTCGCTTCGGATGGGTTCGCCCGGGTCTTCGCCGGCAACGCCGTCACCGAGGGCATGGACCCGTTCGCGATGTGCTACGGCGGCCACCAGTTCGGCACCTGGGCCGGCCAGCTCGGGGACGGGCGCGCCATCAACCTCGGGGAGGTTACCGGCGAGGGGGGCCGGCGCTGGGTCCTGCAGTTGAAAGGGGCCGGGCCGACGCCGTACTCGCGCGGCGCCGACGGCCTCGCGGTGATGCGCTCGTCGGTCCGGGAGTTCCTCTGCAGCGAGGCGATGTACCACCTCGGGGTGCCGACGACGCGGGCCCTGAGCCTGGTGGCGACCGGGGAGGAGGTGGTGCGCGACATGTTCTACGACGGCCACCCGGAGAACGAGCCGGGAGCCGTTGTCTGCCGCGTCTCCCCCTCGTTCACCCGCTTCGGCAACTTCGAGATCTTCGCCTCCCGCGGCGAGACCGCGGTGCTGAAGCAGCTCGCCGACTACACCGTGCGCACCGACTTCCCCCACCTCGGAGCCCCTTCGCCCGAAACCTATCTGCAGATGTTCGAGGAGGTCTGCCGCACCACCGCGGAGATGATCGCCCACTGGATGCGGGTCGGGTTCGTCCACGGCGTCATGAACACCGACAACATGTCGATCCTGGGCCTCACCATCGATTACGGTCCGTACGGGTGGCTCGAGGGGTACGACCCCGGCTGGACCCCGAACACGACCGACGCCGGCGGCCGGCGCTACCGGTTCGGCGGCCAGCCGCAGATCGCCTGGTGGAACCTCGGGCAGCTGGCGCGCGCCCTGGTGCCCCTGCTCGACGAGGCGGAGCCGCTGCAGGAGCTGCTCGACTCCTACCCGCAGGTGTACGAGGGGAAATACCGGGAGATGATGGCCGGCAAGCTGGGGCTGAGCGCCTTCGATGCCGATACCGACCCCGGGCTGATCGAGGAGCTGGAGGCGGTGCTGCAACTGGTCGAGACCGACATGACCCTGTTCTTCCGCGGCCTCGCAGACCTGGACGCCTCCCCGGACCAGGCGACCGACGAGGAGCTGATCGCCAGCGTCTCCGCAGCCTGTTACGAGCGTGAAAAGCTGTACGGGGACCCCCTCCATCGCACCGCGGAGTGGCTGCGCAGCTATCTGCGCCGCTGCGCCCGCGATTGCCTCCCCGCCGCGGAGAGGCGCCGGCGCATGAACGCCGTCAATCCCAGGTACGTCCTGCGCAACTACCTGGCGCAGCTCGCCATCGACGAGGCCCAGGCCGGGGAGTTCGCCAAGGTCGCAGAGCTTCTGGAGGTGATGCGGAGGCCGTACGACGAGCAGCCGGAAAGAGAGGCGGAGTACGCGCAGAAGCGGCCGGAGTGGGCCCGGCACCGCGCCGGCTGCTCGATGCTCTCCTGCAGCTCCTGAGCGGCGCCGGAATCCGTACGGGTGGAAACACCAGGACCAGGATTCAAGCTGCTCGCGAGAACGCCCGGCAATCTGCCTGTTGGTGATGCCACGGACCCTCCTCCGGGCCGCCTGGTACCCTGCGCGCGCAAGTAAGCGTACGAACGAGGGCGGCCGGATTAACGCGGAATTGCGCGTGTAGGCGCTAGATCCGGAAAGGAACCGCAGCCCGCGGACTGATGTCGCAGCGAACGACCGGAACCAGGGAAGAGCAGCGTGCGGCGCGCGAGGCCGGCGAGCGCGGGCAGCGGGGCTTGCTGCAGTACCTCGCCACCGGGTCGACGGTCGGCGCCTTCATGATGCAGAGCGGGCCGCTGTTCCTGCTCGCGCTGGGAGCCGGCCCCTTCCTGATCGGGCTGCTGGCGACGGCGACCAGTATCGGCAACACCTCCCGCCTGATAGGGGTGAAGCTGATGCCGCGGTTTGGCAAGGCGCGCCTGATGGGAACGGCCCGTCTCGCCAGCGGCTTCTTTCTGCTGCTGCTGGTGCCGCTGGCGCTCCACGCCGGCCCCGGAATCGCTTGGGCGGCCCTCGGGCTGCTGGTCCTGCGCCAGTCGATGGTGCAGGTCGGCGGCAGCGCCTGGTGGCCCCTCGTCCAGGACAACACCCCGAAGTCGGGGCTGGCCTCCTTCATCACCCGCATGCGCGCGACCCAGCGGCTCTGCACCCTCGGCGTGCCCCTGCTCGCCGGCTGGTATCTCGGCACGCAGCCGGACCCCAGCCGTTTCGCCCTGCCCTTCGCGCTCGCCCTGATTCTGGTGGTTGCCAGCAGCCGGGCAGTGATGCGGGTCCCGGAGAAGCCCCTGCCGCGCCCGCGGGAAGCGCTCTGGAAGCGGCTCGCCGAGGTCCTGCGGGAGCCGGCGATCCGCCGCTACTGCGGCTGTTTCGGCATCACCTGCTTCGTCGAGACCGCGACCTTGCCGTTCTGGGTGGTAGCGCTGACCGAGCGCGGCCTGCCGGTTAACTACTACGTCTGGATGCTCTCGCTGATGGGTGCCGGCGAGCTGCTGACGCTGTACCTGTGGGGGCGGCTGGTCGAGAGGCACGGCAGCCGGCCGGCGTTGACCGCGTCGCTGCTGCTGATGGCCGCCCTCGGAGGGGCCTGGCTGATACTGCCGTCACGGACGGGGGCGCTGACCGCGTGGGCCGCGGTCTATTTCCTGGTCTGGGGGATGCTGCACGCCGGCTACACCTTCGGTCAGACGCGGGCGATGATGGATGCGGTGCCGCAGGGGTTCCAGGGGGAGGGGTTCGCGGTGCCCAACTTCGTCCTTGCCTGGGCCTCCGGCCTCGGCGGCTTCGCCGGGGGGCTGCTGTTCGCCCAGCTGTCGACGCTGGAGATCGAATCGAGTACCGTCGCAGCGACGCACTGGTACCTGGCAGGGACGCAACTGCTGTTCGCGGCCGGTTGGCTGGCGAGCAGGAGGCTCGTTGGCCGCGACCTGCAGACCCCGATGAAGGAGCTGATGCAGCGGGCCGTGCGGCGGCGGCGAAGAATCAGGGAGTGACCGGACAATCGAAAAGGAGGATGCAGATGCACGTCGGGACGCAGCAGTTCAACACCTCGGACGAAGACCTCGAGTACCTCGCGCGCCACGGGGTGTTCAACAAGAACGAGAACTTCATCACCTTCCACCGGGAATACGGCTGGGACGTCGCCGAGCTGAAGCAGAAGAAGGAGAAGTGCGCCCGCTTCGGCATCGACATGGAGATGGTGGCGATCCCGATCGCCCAGCTCAATGCCTCGGGCGGCGAGGTCCCCGACTACATGCTCGGCAACCGCGAGGAGGGGGACCGGGAGATCGAGCTGGTCTGCAACATGCTCCGCCAGGCCGCCGAGGCCGGCATCCCCGCCGTCAAGTACTACCTGTGCGCGATGGAGAACCAGCGCACCGAGAGCACCCCTCCCGGGCGCGGCAGCTCCGTGTACAGCACCTGGGACCTCGAGCAGGCGAAGGACCGCGGGCAGCGCTTCGACAAGCCGGTCACCGCGGAGATGAACTGGGAGCGGATCACATACTTCCTCGAGCGCGTGGTCCCGGTGGCGGAGGAGTGCCGGGTGCGCATGGCCTGCCACCCGTGCGATCCCTGGCTGCCGCCCGGGTACCGGGGGGTGGACCGGGTCCTGGGCGGCCCCGAGGGGTTCAGGCGCTTCATCGAGATCGTCCCGAGCGACTACTGCGGGGTCAACCTCTGCCTGGGCTGCATGGCCGAGGCCTCGACCGATCCCTGCAACGAGGTGCCCGAGATCATCCGCTACTTCGGAAGCCGCGACAAGATCTTCCTCTGCCACTTCCGCAACATCGTCGGCGGGCGCAGCAAGTTTCAGGAGGTCTGGCCCGACGAGGGGGTGATGAACATGCACCGCAACATGCAGGCTCTGAAAGAGGTGGGGTACCGGCACATGTGCGTCCCCGACCACGCCCCGGGGCACAAGGAGCCGGGCGCCGGCCGCCAGGCGTTCGCCTACGAGTTCGGCTACATCCGGGCGATGATACAGGCGGTGATGGACGAGTAGGGAGAGTGAGATGGATCGGATGAGAAACAGATACCTCGATGTCCTGACAGCCATTCTCTTGGCTGCGGGTTTTATTCCGGATGCCGTGAGAGCCGGGACCTTTACGGGTGAAATACCCCTGTTCCCTGCCCCGGGTTACAGCAGAGAGTTAGCCGCAACCCCTTCCTCCTGGACTACCGGGCCGCCGGAGTTGGAAAACTCGACGCTACGCCCCGCGGGAAAGATGCTGGCGGATGTCTGTCCGTCGGTCGACGTCGCGGCCCTCGCCGGGGACGGTCTGATCGACTACCTGCGGAACACCTCGGCGGATTGTCTCGGGCGCACTCTCCATCTCTACGACAACCCCTCCATAAGAGCCGATCTGCCCACCATCTTCAGCAACGCCAACATGCAGTCGGTTTTTTCTGAAATCGAAGAGTCGGCCGCGGCATACGACGGAACCAACAGTACCGGGATGCTGCAGCTCTGGTCCTTCGTTCAGGGCGGCTTCAGCCACCACAGGTTTTTTCCGGAAGAGACGGGGGTGGGGCCGTTCGATGCTGCGACCGACCGCGCCTACCTCGCCGCGTCGGACGTCTTTGCCGCCGGCGACCACTTCCATGCCCCCAACGACGAGGCCGCTCAGATCTTGTACTACTACTTCGAGGCCGCTTTCGCCGCCGGGCTGCGGCGGAATCACCTGGCACCGATCAAACAGGTTTTGTCCGGGTTTACCCCTGAACGGGCGGCCAGCGAGTCCGAAATATGCCAGGACGACGGCGACGTCCAGTATTGCTATTTAATTGCTCCCCAGCGCCGGGCCTTCGAGACGGTGTTACGTCGGGTAATGGGATCCTTTGTGGACCGGGACGAAGGAATCATCGCACACAGGGAATTCCATCAAGCCCTGGAACAGGCCCCGGAATTCGTCGACGCCCTGCTGCAGGTGACACGCTACGATTTTTATTTTCTCGTTGACGAAAACCATCCTTTCACTCCCCGGCTGGACTTTTTGGAAAGGGCCATCCGGATACTCATCCGTTTGACCGGGCTGGACAGCCTGAGGGAACCCGCGGTCGCGGCCCTGACCTCCGTTCTCTCCTGGCACGAGCGTCTCAGCAGCCCCTTCCTGATCGCGGCGAAGGCCCTGGAAGACAAGGTCGACTGCGCCAGCCTCAACATCTGCCGCGATGTGCTGGAGGAGGAGATTCTTGCCCAGGCCGTACCCAACACGTACCGCTTCGACGATGGTGCGATCGTGTTTCAGACTTCACTGGACCTGGAGGAAGTGCAGCCCCGGTACTACGGGCTCAAGTAAGTGCAGGCGCAGTTCCACCGGCTGGTGGAAACCGATGAGGTCGTAGATGAGGACAGGGGCGTTTTCACCGCCAGGATCTACGACACCATCTTGGATTTCACACCATTTGAGGAATATCTGACCGGCGCGGACACCAGAGGCATTCACAGTGGTGGAGTTTATGGCGAGGGCATAATGAGGACCTATCTGGAATATTTACCCGGTCACCGCGTAGACGGTTTCGAGGAGACACTTCGCCACGAGTACGTGCACTATCTGGCCGACCGCTTCGGACTGCTGGGTTTTGGCGGCCCCTGGTTCGGCGAAGGTCTGGCCGAATTTCTAGTGAGCAGCACCCAAGCCGAGGGCGTTCCCGTGCGCCAGGCTCAAGTACAATACATCGCCGGCAACGAGACCCGACTCGACCCTGCGGGGCTTTTCAATTCCGATTACAGCGGTGATCTCGGTGGCGGCTATTTCTACTACTACGCCGACCTTTTCTTCCATTTCTTGCATCAGCAGCGGCGCACCCAGTTGCTGGAACTGTTCGACGTGGTCCGCAGCGGAGACTGGGAGCTCTACTCGAACCTGATCGCGGCTTGGGCGGAAGATACTCAACTGTCCGCTGATTTCGACTCCTTTCTGGATGAACAGATAGCCGACATCGTATGGGGAGAGAGCCGCCCTTTCTTCACCTATCCTCCCTCGCCTGCCGCTCTCACCAGCGACAGCGCCGCGGAGATCGAAAGCGCCCTGCAACGGATCAACGGCGATCTGGGCATGGATTGCCAAACCGTGGCGACCGAATTCAGCCCTCGCTTCGGATGCATGGGCTCCGTGGCGATGCCCTCACAGTTCGACGGGGATCGAGGGGCGCTCAATGAACACCTGAATAGCCGACTGGACAGCCTTATCGTCGCTGCCGTGGAAGACGGAGCGATAAATAATTTCAAGTCTATGAACTGTTACTTTGCCAACGTGGCCGGCAGTCCCCCGGTTGCGGATCTGTACTGTGAAGGTCCCCTGCGGCCTATGGATGTGGAATGGGTGCCGCCGCAGGTGGATCTGGAAACCATTCTGATCAACGACAGCGGCGAAGTGCGCGCAAACATGGAAAGCTCCCTCAATCTGTTTGTGGGTCTGCGCTTTTCTGAAGAAGTGGCTTCCAACGTCATGTTGACCTGGACCGCCAACATGCCTTTACGCTTGGAGGAAGCCCAGAGGTATGAAACTGCAGCCCAGTGCCAAATTACCGATATAACCGAAACGACGGGCACTTTCGATTGCGGCCAGGTCCAAGATGGAGAACTCGAAAACGAGTCACCGGGTCTGGTTATCACGATGCTTTTCACCCCGTTGCAGGCTGGTCTCCTCGATTTCTCCGTTGAATTTTCCGCGGACGAAGAAGAGATCGAGCCGGCAAACAACATTCAATGGCCGCGAGGTGTGGTGATCGCCCCAGACCCGGCCAATCCACCCCGGTCCCTGACGAAGCTATCGGGCGATAATCAGGGGGGTCTGCCCCGCGAAGATCTGCCCCAACCCTTTACTGTGTCCGTGCTGGATCAGAACGGTTCGGCCTTTGCCGGGGCGATCGTCACCTTCCAGGTCGCTTCGGGGGATGGGACGCTCTCCGTAGAAACCGCCGTTACCGATACCAGCGGCCGCGCGGCCAGCACCCTGACCCTGGGTGCCGATCCCGGCACGAATACGGTCCGGGCAACGGTCGCCGGACTGGAGCCGGTGGTCTTCACGGCAACCGGCCTGGGGCCCCGAACCTTGGCCAAGGTCTCCGGAGACGGGCAGCAGGAAGCGGCGGGGGCCGCCTTGGCAGAACCGTTCGTGGTGTCCGTGTTGGATCAGAACGGTTCGGCCTTCCCCGGGGCCACCGTCAACTTTGCGGTCACCTCTGGCGACGGGACGCTCTCCGCCACAACCGCCACCACCGATGAGAACGGCCGCGCCTCCACAACCCTGACCTTGGGCGGCGATCCCGTAACGAACACTGTCGAGGTTACCGTGGCCGGCTTGGACCCGGTGACCTTCACCGCCACTGCGGAAGCCACCCCGGACTTCGACGGCGACGGCGAGACCGGCTTCTCCGACTTCTTCCTGTTGGCCGACGCCTTCGGCGGCAGCGACCCCCGCTTCGATCTCGACGGCAGCGGCACCGTCGACTTCAGCGATTTCTTCCTCTTCGCCGACCACTTCGGCCAGCCGGCCCGCGGCAAGCTGCTGGCCCTTGCCCGGGAGATGATCGGCTTGCCCGACGGACCGCAGCTGCAGCAGAACGCCCCCAACCCGTTCAACAGCGAGACCCTCATTTCCTGGTTTCAGCTGCGACCGGGTGCTGCGCGAGTGGAGGTGTTCGCTTTGACCGGGCAGCGGGTGGCGGTGTTGCACCAGGGGCCGAAGAAGGCGGGGGTCCACCGCGTCCATTGGGACGGCCTTTGACGATCGGGGCGGCCCCTTGGCCAGCGGCGTCTATTTGTACCGATTGGTTACGGACGAGAGCGTGCAGGCGCGCAAGCTCACCCTGCTGCGGTAGACATAAGGCGTCGACCTTGGTCCCGGTAACCTCAGCCAGATTCCGGCCTTCGGGATCGGCATCCGCCCCGGCCGCGGCTACATCCCTTCCTTGCCGATGCGCACGAACCTCTCGGCGCCGGGTACCAGGGGGTCGACCGGGTCCTGGGCGGGCCCGCGGGGTTCAGGCGTTTCATCGAAATCGTCCCGAGCGACTACTGCGGGGTCAACCTCTGCCTGGGCTGCATGGCCGCGGCGACCGATCCCTGCAACGAGGTGCCGGAGATCATCCGCTACTTCTGGAGCCGCAACAAGATCTTCCTCTGCTCATGGCAGCGGGCATTTTTCCGGATGATGCAGGAGCCGGGAACCCTGCCCCCGCGTTGCAGCAGAGACGCAGACGCAACTCCTTCCTCCTGGGCTACCGGGCCTCCGGAGCTGGAAAATCCGTGGTCGGTGGGCGAGTTCCAGGCTTGGTCCAGACTACGCGGATGGCCACGACTACCTGGAGTGGCTGCGGTTGCCCGACGGCTTCGTCTGTCCGGGCTGCGGCCACGAAGGCGGTTGGCGCCTGGGCCTGGCCGGTTATTGTGCTGCAGGGGTGGAGCCCGTGACGGCGGGGGCGATCTTGACCCAACCCGGACGCCGCTGCAGGATCGTTGAAAGTGACATCGGCCATTCATTATCGCCAAGTAGTACGACATGGGAGTGGTCGATGTCTTTTTTTCTTTACCTCAGGGAGAATATCCGTATGCGGACCATTCCGTTTTTCCTTGCCATCCCCATCTTACTGACAGTCCTGTCTTTGGAAGCGCAGTTTCCGGATCGCTTGTATCCGTTTGCTGAGCTGACCGACGAGATGCGGGCGCGGATCGACCTGAAGGACGGTTCGACCGAAGACTGGTTGGAGGTCCTCGGTGAACCAACATTTACCCCACTTGATTTCCTTACCTTTCCACCAGACTCGTACGACCCGTCTTCGCTGGACTTCCGGATCTGGGTGGCTTGGCACGATGCTACCAATCACCTGTTTGTAGCTGCAGAGAGCGTGGACGACATCCATGTGAGTATGGACGAAGACTGGGAGTCGAATCCATTACCTTCCGTCGATGCGTCGGTATGGTTTTATGTGGACGGTGATCGAAGTGGGGGGGCCATATTCGATGACAACTTTTCTCAGGAAGTACCCAGAGATATGGTACAGGCACAGTTGTATTCTGCGTTCGCAAAGACATATACCAATGAAAGCAACGTCACTTTGGTAAACATAAGCGCCCCTTGGGTGCGAAATGTACCTTATGCCGACGGAGGCGGGTTAATAATCGAAAGCCAGCCTGTTTTCTCCGTTGTTGAATTCTACGTCACGCCTTTTGATCGAATGATCTGGGACGACCCAGAGCAGAGTATTGTCTCCGACCTCTTTTCCGGTAAGACGATAGGGTTCGCTTTCTAGGTGTTGGATGCTGACACAGAAAGCTCGGAATTCTTTCCAGTGGACAGTTGGCACGGCTTGTTTGGCCCCGACATGTCGTATGACCAACTGATGTTGGGTCCCGAATCTGACCTTTGGGCCAGAGGAATTCTATTGGGTGCAGGCAGCCCTACCGATGACACTGCGGTGGAAAACGTCTCTTGGGGCCGCATCAAGGCCAGCCTGTCGGAATAGCCATCGATCAAGCCCTGCCAGGGGGTGGTCGATGTTCTCTCATCTGTGCCGCTGTTTCAATTCAGTGACACAAATACAGGCCGACTACAAGTCAGGTCTCACCGCGAGCATGGGAATCCAAGCTGGCAAACCGGCCCGAGTTTTTTCCGAGGCTCGAACATTGAGTCCAACCAACCCACCTAACTTGGGTGTCGTGGCGATGATAACGCAGCAATGGGATATCCATTTAACCGGAGTCATCGTCGTCACCGCAAGCCACAGAGAAATGCGGGACTTCGGGATCAACGTGGCCCCCGCCCCCGCCTACATCCCTTCCTTGCCAATGCGCACGAACCCCTCGGCGCAGGTGCACTCCATCATCCCGGCGACGATCTGCGCCTCCAGGCCCCGGTAGCGGGCGAGCTTGGTGTACTGATCGACGAGCGACGGCTGCGCCGCGAGCTTGGCCATCGCCTCGGTCTTGCGCTCCATCGTCGAGTCGATGTCGACGTAGAAGTCGGGCAGGAACCGGGTCACCGGCGAGGTCGCCAACTGGGCCTCGTAGCAGATGAACTCCGGCGTTTTGCAGGGGGGATGCCGGGTCTCGATTCCCGGGACGTTGCAGTAGCTCCGCGCCCACAGCACCGCCTGCGCCGTCTCGACGTGGTCGGGGTGCAGGATGTCGTCGATCCAGTGACAGAGCACTACCTCGGGCTCGAAGGCGCGGATGGCGTCGAGGATCTCGAGCCGCCGCTCGGGGCCGAGGAGCAGCGGGCTGTCGCCGAAATCGAAGCAGTCGACGGTCGCCCCTAGGATGGACGCGGCCGCTTCGATCTCCTCCCTGCGGATCGCCTTGATCTCCTCGAGGGAGGGGACCGGGTCGCGCGCGTACAGGGCCGGGGCCTCGCAGCGCTCCCCGTAGGTCAGGTCGTGGATGTGGACCGCGGCCCCCTCGTCGCCGAGGCGGGCGATGGTGCCGCCGGCGCGGGAGCAGAAATCCGCGGCGTGAGCGCTGAACACGAGCACCTTCCTGTTCTGCAGAAAGGACATGGCTTTTCTCCTTTGGCGGCTGGTTGGACTGAATCAGTACGGGGACTGTTCCGTGGTCAGGGGGCACCAGCGCGCCGTCAGCAGGTCGTCGAACAGGGCCCCCTCCGCGGCCGGGCTGCCGACCCGGCGCAGGGCCAGTCCGGCGTGAAAGCGGACGTAGCGGTTTTCGTCCTGCAGGGCCTGCACCAGGGCGCCGACCGCCCCTTCGGCGCGAGGCCCCATCTTGGCGAGGGCGCGGGCGGCGTTGTCGCGGACCCAGAACTCGCCGTCATCGAGCAGGCCGGCCAACCCGGTCACCGCCTCCGGCAGCGGCTCGGAAATCGTTCCCAGGGCCTCGGCGGCGTTGCGTCTGACCCGGTTCGACTCGTCCCCGAGGACTGCGGTCAGGGCTTCGGCGGCGCTGCGGCGGGCGGAGGGGTCGGCGTGGAGGAGATCCTGCCAGGCTGCCGGGCCGAGGTCGGCCAGGGCATAGGCGGCGTCGGCGCGCACCTGGCTGCTGCCGTGGCCGAGGGCCTCGACCAGGTGGGGTATCGCGGCCCTGCCGAGTGCGGTCAACCCGAAGGCGGCATGGCGGCCGGTTTCCCCGGATCCGGCCTGCAGGGCGGCCGTCAGCCGCGGCAGGGCGGCGTCGCCGAGAGCACCCAACTCGTATGCGGCATCGATTCGGGCGGGCTCGTCGCCGCGCAGGAGATCCTCCGCCAGCGCCTCGGCGGTCCTGCCGTTGCTTGGCGCGCGGTTACGCGCCGCCCGGACGCCGCGGTTCCAGTGCCACAGCTCCTCGTACAGACGCTGATGTCGTCCGGGATCGCCCGCGGGGGCGGTCCAGCCGGGGTCGGCGTTGCGCCACGACGGCCGCGACGGCTCATCGGTGCGCTCGAACAGGAACTTGAGCATGTAGCGCTGCCGGTCGCTGCGGTTCGGCGAGGCGCGGTGCCAGAGGTCGAAGTGGATGATCGTCACCGTGCCGGCCTCCCCGCACAGCAGCAGCTCCTCCTGCTCGTGGGCCGCTTCGGAGGTCTCGTAGTACTGGCTTCCCGGCAGGATCGCCGAGGGGCCCATGTCGGCGCTGGTGTCCTGCGGGTAGTAGAAGGCGACTGCCCAGCGGCAGCGGTGGTGGGTCACCTCGATGTCCCCTTCGTAGGTGTCCTTGTGGAACCCCTGGCCCTCGCTGCCGGGCGGGTTGCGGTGGCAGTAGCGGTGGGGGTGCATGACGTACCCCGGCCCGAGGATGCTGGTCATGGCGCCGCGCACCGCGGGGTGGTCGAACACCTGCCCGATCTCCGGGATCAGCGGCAGGATGTTGTTGCCGAGGTTACCGTGGGTCTCGAACATCTCCTCGACGCCGCGGTGAATGCCGGCGTGGACCCCGGCGGGCAGACCGGCTTTCACGACGACGTAGCCGTCGACGAGAAACCGCCTCATGGTCTCGTCATCGAACAGGTGATCCGCAATCATCGGCACCTTCGATCTCCTTTCGCGATGGGCTTTTCGGCGAGCCCGGGGGTCGTCCCCGATGGCCCGCAATCAATCGGCCGGCGGATCCGCGGGCGCCTCCTCCGGCAGCAGCACGACGCGCACGTAGTTCTCCATGTCGAAGTACTTCCGCGCCGCTTCGCGCACGTCTTCGAGGGTCAGGCTGTCGACCATCTCGTCGTACTGGAGCGCCTGCGCCGGATCGAGGCCGTGGAAGTCGACGTACAGAATACCGGAGACCCAGAAGCCGTTCTCCTTCAGCTGCACCTCCCGCTCCCTCTTGGCCGTCTCCTTGATCTTGGTGAGGTACTCTTCCGTCGTGCCCGCGGTCTTCAGGCTGTCGATCTGCTCGAAGGTGACCCCGGTCAGCTCCTCGACCCGCTCCGGATCGCAGCCGAAGCTCAGGGAGATCTGGTACCGTTCCTCGGGATAGTGCGAGCCGCTGCCCCCTACCGAGACGTGGTAGGTGCCCCCGAGGTCCTCGCGCATCACCTCGCGCAGCTTGATCTCCAGCACGTCCGTCATCGCTCCCAGGACGAAGTTGTTGCGCCAGCCGTCGAACTCGAACGGACCGGTGAAGACGATGGCCGAGCGGCTCTTGGGCTCCATTCCCCGGCGCACGGTTTTCTCGATCACTCCGGATGGGGGTCGGATGCCGGTGTCGCGCCAGGTCTCCTCGCGCCCCGCGGCCGGCAGGCCGCCGAGGTAGGTCAGCACCAGGGGCTCGAGCTCCTCCGGGGTGAAGTTGCCGACGAAGCAGAAGGTGAAGTCGCCGAGGTCGGCGAAGCGGTCGCGGTAGACCTGCATCGATTTGTCGAGGTCCATCTCGTCCAGGATCTCCAGCGACGTCGGCCGGGCGCGGTGGTGGTACTGCGCCAGGGTAACCGCCAGGGTGTCGAGGAAGGCGGTCTCCGGGCGCGCGCTGCGGTTCTCGATCGACCCTTTCATCCGTTTCCGCATCGCCGTGAAGGCGGTGCTGTCCTGGCGCGGGGAGGTGACGTACGCATAGACCAGCTCGAACATCGTGGGCAGGTCCTGCGGCGACGCCGAGCCGGATATCCCTTCCTGCAGGCCGCTGATCCAGGGTGAGACCGACACGACCTTGCCGGCCAGTTTCTTGCGCAGCTCGATGAGGTCGAACTGCGCGACCCCCCCTTCGGTTACCACCGAGGCCGCGGTGGATGCCGCCACGTAGTCCGGATCCTCGACCAGCGAGTGCCCTCCGGGGCTGTAGGATCTGAAAAGCACCTGGTCGTTCTTGAAGTCCGTCGGCTTGAGGAAGACCCGGATGCCGTTGGACAGGGTCCAGCGGGTCACCCCGAGCCCGGGGAGGGAGTCGGTCTCGACGATCTGCGCCAGCAGCGCCAGCTCCGGGGCGATCGGATCCTCGGAGACGTCGTCCTCGTAGGGCTCGATCGGCTTCTCCGAGACGCGCGCGAACACCGCCAGCAGCTCCTCCTCGGAGGGCACGTGCAGGCCCTCCTTCTCCGGGGCGTTCAGGGCGATGACGCGGTTCCAGTCGCCGGTCCAGGCCGCGGCGAGGGCGTTGACCTCGGCGAGCTCGATTTCCGGCAGCAGTTCCCGGTAGAGCTCGAGCTCCTTCTCGATGCCGGGAACCGGCTCTCCTTCGATAAGGTGGCGCACGTATTCGGAGGCGAACCCGGAGGAGCGGCTCTTGTCGCGCTCGCGGTAGGCCTGCTCCATGCCGCGCAGGGACTCCTTCTTGAGGCGCTCGAGCTCGCTGCCGGTGAAGCCGAACTCCCGCACTCTCGCCGCCTCGGTCAGCAGCGCCTCGAGCCCGGCGTCGAAGCCGTTGTCCTGGACGCCGGCCCCGAGCTGGAAGAACTCCTTCGAGCGCAGCAGCCGCCCCTGGCCCGAGTAGCCGTACAGGAACGGCGGTTCCGGCAGCTTGGTCAGCTCCTGCAGGCGCCGGTTGAACATGCCGTGATACATCCCCTCGATCAGGGACCGCCGGTAGGCGCCGACCGTCTGCTGCTCGCGCACCTCCTGCTTGTAGTAGATGCTGATGGAGTTCCCCGTCGCCTCGGGATCGGTGGCGATGGCGAACAGGGTCTCCTCGTGGTCCGGCACCGGATGGACGATCCGCTCCGGCGCATCCTCCCGCGGCTGCAGGCGGGAGAAATGCTCGCGCGCCTTCGCCTCGATCGCTGCCGGGTCGAAATCTCCGACGGCGACGAACCCCATCAACTCCGGCCGGTACCACCTCGTGTAGAAGTCGCGCAGGGTGGCGTGCTCGAAAGTGTCGAGCACCGCCTTTACCCCGATCGGCAGGCGCTCGGCGTAGCGGGAGTCCTTGAGGATCACCGGCAGCTGCTCGTCGAGCATTCGCTGGCGCGCCCCCCGCCGTCCCCGCCACTCCTCGATCACCACGCCGCGCTCCTTGTCGATCTCCACCGAGTCCATGCTGACCTGGTGGGCCCAGTCCTCGAGAATCTGAAACGCCTTGTCGACGAACTCGGAGCTGTCGGTCGGCACGGTGAGCATGTACACGGTCTCGTCGAAGCTGGTGTAGGCGTTGAGATCCGGACCGAAGCGCATGCCGATGGTCTCGAGATAGTCGATCAGCTCCTGCTTGGCGAAGTTCGCCGTGCCGTTGAAAGCCATGTGCTCGGCGAAGTGGGCCAGCCCCTGCTCCTCCTCCTCTTCAAGGACCGAGCCGACGTCGACGGTGAGCCGGAACTCGGCCCGCTTCTCCGGCTTCTGGTTGGCGCGGATCAGGTAGCGGAAGCCGTTCTCCAGCTCGCCGGCGACGATCTGCGGATCGAGCGGAATCTCCGCCTCGAGGGCGGTCTCCGGCGACGGTGCGGCCTGCGGAGCGGGGGTGGTCTCCTTTTTCGCGGCGCAGGCTGCCAGGGCCGCGGCGGCGAGAAGGAGCAGGGTTCGCGTGAATCTCGTCGTCATCATCATCTCCTGGATTTTGGAAGGCGCAGCAGTAGTGCGACGTGCCGGCGGCGTTGGTTTCCAGTGGCGGGAGGGCGTCTACACGCGGGGCGGAACGGCCGGTCTACCGGCTCACGAGCGGGCTTTCGACATGAAGACTGATCGGGCAGGTTCGAGAAGGTATTGATCCTCACCCCGGGGAATTTCAAGGACGCAGGGCGGCTTTCAGGCCTCCCCAGGTAGTTCGGGCGACAGCAGTGGGGACTTCAACGACGACATCCATGCGCTGGAATTCCCAGGATGTCTCCGCGGTCGTAGTGAGCACCAGGGCGTTCCCTTCAACAGCGTATGTGCTGCTTCCTCCTTCCTCGAAACCAGCGAGGAAATCGATTTCATCGATTGCAAGGAGGAACTCGTCGACGAAAGCCTGTTCGAACTCCGGGTAGTTCTCTTCGGGTATTTCGTTCAAGTCCGCAAAGTAACGGGCGAGGCTGCGGGCGGCCTGGGTAAAGAATTCGTCGAAGTCCTCACCGTCGACCATAAGATCCAGCGCGGTTATATCGACCCTGAGGCTGTCCCCATCCACTCCGTAGGTTCCGGTGCCGTGAGCGGTGATCGTATTGATGGCGATTGTTTCCGGGATCTCGAGGCCGGCGAGGAAATCCTCCTTTACCTGAATGACCTGATTGATCTCGAAGGCTCCATCCGCTTCGAAGGTCAGGCTGGTTGAAATCTCGCCGATCTGGTCGTCGAGGACGGTGCCGTCCCAGGTCCCGTGAAGGGCCTCTTCCAGGGCGGAGAGGGGCAGGACGAGCAGGCAGAGGAAGAGGATGGACGACGGAAGCTGGCGCATCTGGGCCTCCTTTGAAGGGTCACCCGTACAAATGGGCGACGTACTCCGCATAGCCGTTGTAGAGCAGGGTATCGCGTTGTTCTGGCTTTTCGGGTCGGCGGTGATGAAGCGTTCGGTGGCTTGCGACCAGCGGGGATGGGGGACATCGGGCTCGACGTTGGAGAGAAAGCCGTACTCTCGCGGAGATTCGGTGTTCCAGAACGTCTCCGGCTGTTCGCTGACGAAATCGATTCTGGTGATCGACTTGATGCCCTTGAAGCCGTATTTCCAGGGCGTCACCAGGCGCAGGGGGGCACCGTGTTGCCTGGGCAGCTCGTGGCCGTATATGCCCGTCACCAGCAAAGTCAACTCATTGGTCGCTTCGGCCATGGTCAGGCCCTCGGTATAGGGCCAGGGGAAATCGGGCCTGTCCCATTGCCCCGGGGCCACCTCGGGATTGAAGAAGGAGGTCATGCGCACGTAGCGGGCCGATGACAGCGGTTGAACCAGGTCGACGAGCGCCCGCATGGGAAAGCCGGTCCACGGTATGGCCATGGACCAGGCCTCGACGCAGCGGTGGCGGTAGAGACGCTCTTCCAGATCCATCATGCCGATCAGGCTGTCGATATCGTAGGTCTTGGGCTGCTGCACCAGGCCGCTTATTTCCACTGTCCAGGGGGTGGGCTCGAACTTGTCTATGAAGCGCCAAACATTCTTGCCGGTGGAGAATTCGTAGAAGTTGTTGTAGGTGGCAGCCACAGTCTCGTCGGTGAGAGGCCGGTCGAGGGTGGAAAAAGCGGGATTCAAAGGAGCCGGATACCGAGGTGCCGGCTCGACGCTCCCGGGACTGAGGAAGTCTTCCGGATTAACGAGGTCTACCGGATTGAAGAGCTTTTCCGGGATGCATCCGGTAAGCAGGCCGATGCTTCCCAGGCCGGCACGACGGATGAACTTGCGGCGGTTGAGATAGACCGCTTCGTCGGTGGCTTGACGCTCGGAGATCTCCCATTTTCGGCGCGGCAATCCGGGCCTCCTTTCATATATCAATCAAACAGGCGAAATGCATATGAACCGCCTTGCATTTCGGGGCGATTTTCCTAGCGCTTGAAAGCCAGCCCCAGGGCCCAGGTCGTTCCGGCCGCGGTATTGCAGCCGGAGACGATGTGAAACAGATCGGCCCCCAGTTCCAGCCGCTCGCTCAGGGACCAGATCAACCCCGGCGCTACTTTCAAGCTGTTCTGGTCTCCTATCAGACTCCCCGTAGCGCCGGTGGCTCCGCAGTCCCCGAAGGTCCGCATTCCCTCGGCCACCCCTTTCACCAGCAGGCGTTTGTAGGTGAAACCGGCCTCGAAACTATAGAGGAGCTCGTCGCTGAAGATCCCGCCCCGCTTGCGATAGCCGATGGCGCTGGTCAGGTACCCCGGCAACGGGTACAGGGATTTGCCGATCAGCAGGCGCGTATCGCCGTCGATCTCCGCCGTACCCAGGGGGACGTTGCTTTCCTCCTGCATTTCGTAACCCAGCGGCAACTTGCCGCCGAGAGTCAGGGAGACCACCGCCGGATCCTGCAGCACCCGCCAGCGCAGGCGCAACTCGAGGTCGGCGAGACCGGATTCGTTCTCGTCGGGGTATATGCGGGTTAGGGTGGTGTCCAGACTCTCGTAGTACCTCACCTCCGTCTTCTTGTGCACCAGGCGCTTGTAGGGAAGGGAGGCCACCAGGGTCAAGCGATCCCTCAGACCGTATTCCAGGTAGGCCGAGGCGTTCCTGTCGCTCAACTCCGCCATGCCCGGCTTTTCCTCCCGGGCCTTCCGGTTGCCGGTGGTGTCCAGATATGCCTGGGAGCGGAAGGAGAGTCCGGCCATCTTGAGGTACAGACCGCCGGGCGACTGCGTCCAGGCGCCGGCATCCAGTTGCGCGGGGACTGCGGCCAGCAGGATGGCCGCCAGCGGCATCCATGGCCACCGCGGGCGGGAGGAATTCGGTCGATTAGGGGGAATCATGAACTTCGAGGTTGTTGTTGTTGTGGTATCTATGGAACCGTTGACCTTGGCTGGTGGTTCCGCAGCAGCTGCCACGTTCGGGCTCCTCGGCGGAGACCTGCGCCAGCAGATATTTCATGGTGAGCCCAGGGCTGAAAGAGAAGGGGAATCATCGCTGCAGACCCCGCCTGGCCTGCAGTGTCGAGGATGATGGAGAAGGGATGGGCCGGCGGAGGTATTGTTTCCTGTCGCGTCAGGAAAACCAAGAGAGAGAGATATTGGACCTCGCCGCCGGTTGGGTCAACTTTTGCCGTCCGTGCCGTCCGTGCCGTCCAGCCGGATGGCCGTGGTGCCGTCGCCCGAAACAAAGAGAACCCGAATGCCGCCCCCGAGGGCCTGCGCGTACGACCGCAGCGTGGACAGCCGCAGATCGCGCCGGCGCTCGAGCTTGGACAGGTCGGACTGGGAGATACCCATTCGACCGGCGACCTCGACCTGGGTCAGCCCCAGGCGTCGCCGGAGGGTCGAAGGTTTCACCTCCCTCGACAGCGCGCCGTTCTCAGCGCGCGCCCGGCAACGGTCGATCCACGACCGCCAGAGCGAGGAGGTCCCGTACATCGGGTAAGCGTCTACCAGGCGCAACACCTTGCCGGCAAACTCACCCATCGGATCCCGGAGAATCGCCATGGCGATCGGCCGCCACTCGTCGAGATCGCCTCGTTGCAGAATGTCGACGATGGCAGCCAGCGGTTGCGCTTCTACCGGAGTGCCGGACACAACCTCCAGGTGGCGATGGTTCACAGCGAATCCTCCGCGAGCCGGTCGAGGACTTTGACGGCGATTCGGCGGCAAGCGTCGACGACAGTCTGCCAGTCGTGCCACCGAAGTTCAAGTCTTCGATAGGAAACTAGATCTACTTCCGACAGGTCGTCGGGACGGGGCTCCGCCAGTTGCCTGGCGACCTGGGTGGCGACACGGCGGCCACCTGGACCGAGTTGATCGGCGTAGTACTGGTCCATCTCCAGGATCACGCCAACTGCATCCGTATCGCCAAGTCGGTCTCCAAGGGCGGCGAAATCGAGATAGTCGCGGGTCGCATTGCGCATCAGGCAGAGCCACGCCTTGATGCGGGCGATCTCGGACAGGGTCGGTACTCGCAAGGTGCGTTCCCCGATCGCTATCTCTTCGACCTCCAAAGGCAGCCGGCGGATGAGGTTCCGAATCCCCGTTTCCACACCGTCGAGACGTCCGAGGATCAGCACCGGCCGCTGGACTCGCGCGGTGATCCAACCCTCGGTTGCCTCGAGATCCGCCAGAACGTCGTCGAAGCGATCGCGCAGGTGCCGGACGACGTGGGCGTCGTCGAGCGATATCCGATGTCCGGCGTGGTGCACGGCCGCGGAACCACCGATCAGGACGGCGTCGGACACCAACTCCTGCAGCCGGGCCGCGGCCGCGAATACATCCTCCATTTCCCGGGTTTGCATGGTAATAGTGATTATAATCACTAATCCGGAAAGGACAAAGACCGCCTCTCCCCTCGCCGGGCACTTCGGGCAGGGCGAGGTCCTACTTCTACCTCTCGCCCGCCCGGTGGCGTCCTGCCGCCGCGCCGGCTCGCCTGCAGGAGAGGTTCGACGCCGCTCAGGTTTGATCCGGGCCCGGCGCGGCCACGCGCAGGCTGCGCAGGCGGTTGAGCGCCGCGGCGATCTCGAAGCCGCGGGCCCGGGCCCGGTCGCCGAACCCCGGCTCTGCCAGAGCCTCCAGACCCCCTGCCCGCATCTCCTCCTCGAGCGCCGCCAGGATCCGGGGCAGGTCGCGCCGTCCGTCGCACAGCCCGCGCGCCAGCCGAAGCAGCGCGTCGCCGATCGTGCGGCACTGTGCCGGGTCGACGATCTGAAACAGCAGGCCGACGTCGATCTCTTCGGTACCGAACTCGATCGATCGCGTCTTCAGCGCCCGCACCCTCTCGGCTCTGCGGCCGCGGCGAGGGTCGAGACCGCCGGGCAGGGGTACCCGCGCCGCCGCGGGAGTCCAGTCGTCGGGTGGGCGCGGTTCCGCCTCTCCCAGCGGCCGGCCGGCCGCGACCTCCCGCGCCCGCGCGGTGACGTCGCGGGGCTGGTAGTCGTCCATCCGGATGACGCAGTCGGCGACGTCGAGGTAGTCTCCGGCCCCGCCCACCACAAGCACCGAGGACACGCCGCGGGTTTCCCAGAGCTGGCGCACGCGGTCGATGAAGGGGGTGATCGGCTCGCGGTCCCCCGGGACCAGGCGGCGCATGCGGGCGTCGCGGATCATG
The DNA here is from genome assembly GCA_965223905.1 of Candidatus Latescibacterota bacterium. GTDB lineage: Bacteria > Latescibacterota > UBA2968 > UBA8231 > UBA8231 > CBDCXV01. The sequence goes on along the minus strand of CBDCXV010000001.1, from coordinate 1,690,126 downwards.
AAGTTGGTCGCCGCGGTGTCCTCGTCGATCAGCAGTCCGGTCGCCCCGGCCTCGAGCGCCTCTACGATGGCCGCGGCCTGGGAGGTGCTCCCGGAGGCCTCGTCGCTGTCGAAGAAGCCCGTCTCCCGACCCAGCGGCAGGTCGCGGATGAAGGGGGTCAGGCAGACGCCGCGCACCGAGCGGCCGTCCTCGGCGCGCACGCTCACCAGCTCCGCCGCAGAGACGCAGCGCTCGCGCCCGTCCCCGGGAACGTGGTCGTAGATGCCGAGGGCGAGCGCCCGCAGCAGCGTCGACTTGCCGTGATAGCCGCCGCCGACGATCAGGGTGACCCCGGCGCGTATCCCCATGCCGCGCAGCTTGCCGGCGTGCGGCGCCTGCAGCTCGACCGCCAGGGCATCGGGGACCTGCAGCGGCAGCCCATCCTGGAGCGGCCGCGGGTCGACGCCGCTGCGCCGCGGCAGCACGCTGCCCTCGGCGAGAAAGGCGATCAGTCCATGCTCGCGGAGCTGTGAACGCAGGGCGACCTGGTCCTCCACGGCGTCGACGTGGGCCCGCAGGGCCTCGGAGTCGAGGCGGCCGGCCGCGGCGAGGAGAGCGGAATACAGGCGCTTGGTCAGGAGGCCGGCGGCTTCCCGGCCGAGGATGCGGCGGCCCGCCGCGGGCAGACCCGCGCACAGGCGGACGCGGCCGCCGCCGTCGGCATCGACCACGACGCCGGTCCGCTCCAGGACCTCCTGCCCGGCCGGGCTGATCTCGAGCAGGCCGCTCCTGCCGCTGCCCGCCCCGCCCGCGGCCCGGGCGAGGGCAGTACGCAGCGCCCGCTGCAGGAAGTCCGCGGTGGCGCGGCGCGCCTCCCGGCCGCGGCGAGCCCAGGCCGGCAGCCCCAGCACCTCGGAGGGGACATCGATGCGCAGCCGGCTGGGCGCGGCGAAGGGATCCCCCTGCACGTGCTCGAAGCGCAGGGTGCAGGGTCCCAGCGCGTAGCCGCGGCCGCGCAGGTCCCGGTAGTGCCCGTAGGGCCGGCCGTCGATCCGGATCAGGTCGCGGGCAAGGGTGTCGTCGCTCATTCCGGTTTCAGGGCCCAATGAAGCAGGTTTCTCCCGCCGGGCTCCCTGACGAAACCCGGGCATCTCTGCCCCCTGCTTGCAGGACGGAAGGGCTCCCTGGCGGAGTATCGACGACAGGTTTCTTATTTTCGGTGCTCCCGGTTGCTGCAACTTCATCCCCTTGAGGAGTTCGATTCATATGACAGTGTCCTTTTCCGGGAAGCACCGGCCCGTCGAAGGGTGGGCCGAGGTGCGCTCCCTGCGGATGCGGTACCTCGACTGGGGCGGCGGCGGCGCCCCCGTGCTGGCGCTGCACGGGCTGGCCTCTTCCGCCCACTGGTACGACCTCCTGGCTCCGTTCCTGTGCGAAAGATTCCGCATCGTCGCCCCCGATCAGCGCGGCCACGGCCGCACGACGCAGGCCGGCGACGGCTACGACTGGCGTTCGCTCGCATCCGACGCGGTCGGTCTGCTCGATGCGCTCGGTATCGAGCAGGCGGTCCTGCTCGGGCACTCCTGGGGCGGCAACGTCGCCGTCGGCACGGCCGCATACTTCCCCGAGCGCATCAAGGCCCTGGTACTGGTAGACGGCGGCTTCGTCGGTCCGCAGATGGTGCCGGGCGGAACCTGGAAAGATTTCAGCCGCAGGTTTGCGCCGCGCGACGTTTCGGGCACGCGCTCCGAGTTCCTGGCGCGCATCCGCGGCCAGCTCGAGGTCTGCTGGAACAGCGAGGTCGAGCGTATCGTGCAGACCATGGTATTCGAGCGCGACGGGCAGATATACGACATACTGCGTTCCGGCAACCAGGCGCAGGTTCTGCGCGCGATGTGGGACGACCCAACCTCCGAATACTGGCCGCGCATCGGGTGTCCGACGCTGATCGTGCCTGCAGGTTCCGGGCTCCCGGAAACCGACAGCGAGTTCGACCGCGACCGCAGGCGCCTGGTGAAACTGGCCGCCGATGCCATCCCCGGCTGCCGCGTGCACTGGATACCGGACACCATCCACGACATCGGCTATCACAAGCCGCAGGAGCTGGCGCAGGCCATCCTCGAGTTCATCGATTCCGTGTAGAGAGATCGATCGACGCCCTCGGCCTGTTCGAGACCGAGACCATGCTCGGTCACGGCAACGGCAGGATCGATACCCCGTTCAACTACCTCGCAACCGCGGACCTGCTCTTCTTCCACAACTTTCAAAGGAAGTTCGGCCCCGGACATCGTTTCTGGTCCCGCCTGCGCGAACATGTCGAAGAAGGCGGCAGCCTGCTGACCATCGATTCCCGGCAGGTCCTCGACGAGAGCTGGGTCGCTTCGTCCCACCCCTTCCTGAAGTGGCGGTTTGGGGCGATCCGTCAGGGAAACCGGAAGACACGGCCGGAGAACTGGTCGTTTGGGGCGGACATCCGGCGATTCGGGGACGTGGCCGGCGAAACGGGGTTCGCGAGCGACTTCTATCAGGGCGCCTCCCTCGAGCCGGGGATCAAGGGGCTTGTCCTGGTGCACAACGGCTCTGGCCGGCCCGGCCGGTCGCGGTGGCCGGGGAGGTCGGCAAGGGAAGGGTCGTATTCGGGGGTTCAATTCCACCCGCATTTCGACCCGGTCGGGGGCGCGGAGCGAAGGCTTCTCGAGGGGGTCATGCGCTGGCTGGCCGGCGCCGGCTGAAAAGATCCAGGCGGATCGAGGTGGGCGGACCTCACACTGGTCTCAACGTCGGTTGGAAGGCGGTAGATCCTGTGGAAGCGCCTGCAGTCCTCGAGCAGGTGCATCCCATTGGCATGGCCGCCCATGGACGGGCCTGATCAGGTGAGCGATCGCGGTGGGCGAACAGGGCGCTACCCTGAAAGCCAATGCCCGACGTCGCAAACAGGCATTTTTCGAGCTACCGGACTATCGCTCGTGAAACAACGGCGCCCCGCCAGCCTCAGGGGACTATCCTCCTTCGAGGCACCTCAGGAGCTGGCGTGCTGGTACGGCCCCAGGTCGGGGTCGGTGTTGTGCTCCCCGCGGTGGTAGCTCCTGCCGCGCAGGTAGCGGATCTCCAGCTCGACGTCGCGCACCGCCATTTCCGGGGTGACCTCGGGATCCCGTTCCAGCAGGGTCACCTCGATATCGTTGCCCCCACGCCGCGGCCGGTGACCTGGACCGAGCTTGAACACGAACCAGTAGCTCGAGTGCGAGCGGAAGCGGGGGGCGCTGATCTGGTAGACGTGGTCGATCCTGCGCAGGCAGTCGGCGGGCAGCTCGCGGCCGTTGAAGGTGAAGCGGAAGCGGTCGCGCTCGGTGACGCGGGTGATGCGGATTCTCAGGATCACCTCGTGCAGGCGCCCGGCGGCCTCCCACCGGGGAAGGTCGTCGCTGACCGGCAGCCGCATGCGCGCGGGCATGCCTGGCTCGAGGGGGGCCGGAAGCTGGTTGCCGGCCGAGGGTTCGGGGGAGCGCCCGGTGACCGTAGGGATCGCGTAGATCTTGTCCTTTGCCGCCATCACCTCCGGGAACGGCAGCTCCCGAAGCTGCTCGTAGAACTCCGGCCCGTACGGCCAGTTGCCGCACCAGTGGGCGCAGCACAGCCCGTCGACCCCCTGCTCCCAGTAGTTGCAGGCCGCGGCGCGGATCATCTCGATCGGGGCGGTGTCCAGGCGGTCTGAGTCGACGTGGTTGCGCAGGACCCCGTGCACCCGGCAGCCGCTCCCCTCGGCGCACTTCAGCAGCGGCCGGAAATCGACGGTGGGGTCGGTGACCGCGGCCCCGGCCGCGCTTTCCCCCAGGATGACGTCGACCAGCCCCTGCCGGCACCACTCGGCCGGGTCGAATCCCAGCGGCTCGTACTGCGCCGGGCTCGCCGGCAGGCGGACCGCCAGCTCGCGGCCCGGCCCGCTGCCGCGCACCGCGGCGCTCACCTCGGCGAGGAATCCCGAGAACACCTCCCGCCCCCTGTCCGCGGCGAATTCCGGGTGGAAGAAACAGCTGCCGGCGTAGTGGCCGAGGTTCAGCTCGAAGCCGTCGACGTCGTAGTTGCCGACCACCTCTTCGATCAGGGCGAGCCGGCGGGCGCGCACCTCGGCGTGCCTGAAGTCGCCCAGCTGCGCCCCGGGGAAGCCGTCGTCGAGGCCGGCCCCGGCCCCGATGGTGAGCTCCTCTTCCGGCAGGGCGGCGTTCGCCTGCAACGACGGGTAGAGCAGCAGCCCGTGCTCGTGGGCGCGCTCGCAGACCAGGCGCAGCGGGTCGTTCCCCTCGGCGATCAGCTTGGCGGCATTGCGGTAGGCGCGCATGAAGACGACGTGCTCCCACTGCCTGCCGCCGCCCGGGCGGAACGGTTCGGTGGCGAAGGCGTCCGGGCCCCAGCGCTCGCCGGCCTCGGTGCCGTGCAGGAAGGCGTTGCCGTACCCGAGGTTGAAGAGCAGCGCTTCCACCGGGGTGCCGAGCAGCTCGTCGATCGCCTGCCGGTGGTCCTCCACCGAGATCGGGGGCTCGTACATGTAGATGAGGGTATGGCGCGAGTCGTTCTCGAACAGGATGCGCGGTTGGGGCATGGCGGTCCTACCTCAATATCAGGAGTTTGCGCGCGGCGACGCCGCGGTCGGTTCGCAGGCGGAAAAAGTAGACGCCACTGCCGAGCTCTTTTCCGTCGTCCCCGAGGTTGCGGAACAGGGCGTTGCTCTGCGAGGTGCCGCGCGCGACGAACAGGTCGAGGAGACCGTCGCGGTCGAAATCGAACCAGGCCGCTCCGTTCCAGCCGATGTCGCGGGAGCGCTCCTCCGGATGGTCGCCCCGCAGGTTCGCCGAGGCGTCCTCGAAGGAGAGCGGTTCCGCGGCTCCGGCGCCGCGGGGGACCCCGGCCAGGAGAGCGATCGCGAGCGCAGCTGTCAGGCGAGCTTCCACCGGCAAAATCCGTGGCGACAGCCTCGGCAGGTAGTGCCTGCGAGCGTAATGCAAACGGCCGAATTCACGGGGAATCGCGCGCGCAGGAAGCAGGTCGTGCATGGCACTGTGCGGGTAGAATCGCACCCGGCCGCGGCTCCCGCTCAGAAATCGGAAAAGGGGTAGATCTTCCGCCCCAGCCGGTGAAACTCCACCACCTCGGCGGAGTGCACGGAGGGCTCGGTTACGACCTGGATGCTGCCGGCGAACGGCTCGAATCCGGCGCGGAAGTGGGCGGACGACTTGATGCCGAGGTAGCGCATCTCGCGGGGGTCGAGGGCCAGCGACTCGCACAGGGCGGTGTCGAAAGGCTGCTCACGCTCGGTAGTGAGGATGACGTGCACGCCGTCCTGGGCGATGTGCGCGCACGGACCCATGAACCCGTCGAGACCGGCGTTGCGGGGCCCGCGGTAGGTGAAGCGCCCGTCCGACAGGGCGGCCACCTCGGCCCTCATCTCCACCGGCTCTCCCTGCAGCGGCGTCGATCTGGCGCCAACCGCCATCTCCACCGTTGCCCCGACGCCGGCCTGGTGGCATTTCGCCGCGGCCTCGGGATCGACCATGTAGAGCACGCAGGCGTCCCGCAGGCCCGCCTCGAGGAAGGTGCGCAGCTGCCCGGTGCTGTCGCCGGGAGAGCCGCCGCCGGTGTTGTCGTTGCGGTCGGCGAAGATCGCCGGGTAGCGCCCGATCCGGTCGGCCTCGACGATGGCTTCGGCGGTGGTCTGCGACGATCCCGGCCACCCGGCGCGCCGTTCCCAGATCCAGGCCCCCAGCTCGCCGGCCAGCTCCTGCGCGCGGCCGCGGTCGCCGTCGGTCGCCAGGTAGACGGAAGCCCCCATGTCGGGGTGGTCGGCCAGGGGGTAGCAGGTGGCGATCGAGCAGCAGACCACCTCGGGAAGGGCCTCGATGCGCTCGAGCTCGGCGATGGCGGTGCTCATCGGCGGGTGCGCGGTCACCTGGTTCAGCCCCCAGCAGAGCGGCAGCTGGTGCAGGGCGAGAGCCGGCTTCAGTCCGTCCGTCAGCATGCGGTGGAGGATGCCGGCGCACTGGCGGGCGCGCTCGTCCTGGTCGATCTCGGGATAGGTGCGGTGGCCGAGCAGCACGTCGACGTTCTCCACCATGCGCCCCGACACGTTCGAGTGGATGTCGAGCTGGGCGATGACGGGAACCGACGGACCGACGAGGTCGCGAACCGCGGCGAAGATGTGACCCTCGCCGTCGTCGATCCCCTCGGCGACCATCGACCCGTGCACGTCGAGGAGCACGCCGTCGACGGGGCCGATCTCCCGCATGGAGGAGAGCATGTCGTCGAGGATCTCGTCGAAGATCGCCCGCGGCGTCGGGCCGCTCGGGTGGGCGTTGGCGAAGATCGTCGGCACCAGCTCGAAGCCGTGCTCCTCGGCGCCGGCGAGAAAGCCCCCGACCGCGGTGTTGCTGCCGCGGAACTTGGCGAAGACCTCCTGGCCGCGCAGGTATCCGAAGCGCTCGTTGCGGTAGCTGTCCCAGTCGGTCTCGACGGTCGTGAAGGTGCTGGTCTCGTGGCTGATGGTTCCCGTTGCGACTTTCATCATTCCGTCACCTCTTTCCGGATGGGGCCTGGCCGCTTCTCCCTTGCGATCACCCGCGGCCATGAACTTGATTCAGCGCGCGGCACGACACCAGAGCAGCGCCACTTCCGAGAGAAAGGTGTTCCCATGAGAAAGAGCAAGGTGCTGGCCCGCATCCGCGCCGGAGAGACGGTGCGCATCTGCGGCCTCGGCAGCTTCATTCCATCCTACGTCCGCCACGCCTCCCATTTCGGGTTCGACTGCATCTGGTTCGATCTCGAGCACCGGGCCATGGAACAAAGGGAGGTGCAGGGGATGTTGGGGTTCTTCCACCTCTTCGACATCGACTGCATGCTGCGCTCGCCTACCCTGGAGCGGGTGCGCCTCTACCGCTATCTCGAAGACGGCGCCACCGGCTTGATGTTTCCCCACGTCACCACCGAGGAGGACGCGCGCTGGATCGTCGAGGCGACCAGGTTTCCGCCGCTGGGAAACCGCGGCTTCGACGGCGCCGGCCTCGACAGCGACTACGCCCTGCAGGGGGGAGCCGACTACCCGCGGCAGGCGAACGAGGAGACCTTCATCGTCGTCCAGATCGAGTCGCCGCAGGCGGTCGCCAATGTCGATGGGATCGCCGCGGTGGAAGGGGTGGACGGCCTGTTCGTAGGCCCGGGCGACCTGTCCCTGAGACTGAAGTACGACGGCTCGATGACCCTGGAGGAGGCCGAGGACCGCGTCGCCGAGGCCGCGGCGAAACACGGCAAGGTCTGGGGCCGCCCGGCGCTCAACCGGGAGATGATCGGGCAGCTTCACGAGCGCGGGGCGCGGCTGATCGCCCACGGCGGCGAGTTCGCCGCCATCCTCGAGAAGCTCGAGCAGACGCAGAAGTGGTTCGACGAGGTGCTGCGATGAGCCTCCGCCGAAAGCTTCTGCTCAACGGGGAGTGGGAGTTCGCCGAAGGGGGGGACGGCGCCGCTCCCGAGGGGGGCTGGCGGCGGGTGCGGGTGCCGCACCGGTCGCGCGAGTTCGAGGAGGATCCCCCCGTCTCCGGGTGGTACCGGACCTCGCTCGCGGTGCCGGAGGGCTGGGAGACCGGCGACGGCCGGCGACTGTTCCTCGATCTCGACCGCGTGCGCCACTACGGCCGCGCCTACCTCGACGGCGATCCCGTCGAAGAACACCACCACCTGCGCCTGCCCTGGCTCATCGACCTGACGGACCGCGCCGCTCCCGGCAGTGAGCACGAGCTGGTCCTGTTCACCCACGCCTGCCGCGGCCGCTACGCCCATCCCGGTGCCGAGGAGCTCAGCGAGGCCGCGGAGAAGGCCCTCGACACCCGCTTCTGGCACACCAGCGCCGCCACCGTCGGCATCGAGGGAGACGCCTGGCTGCGCTGCCGGCCGCTCGTCCACCTCGCCGATCCGTACGTGATCACTTCCGTTCGCGGGAAGACCCTGTCGGCCGAGGTGACGGTCCGCAACGACGGGCCCGAGCGGTTCCGCGGCCTCGTCAGCTGGGAGGTCGCGCGCGCCGGCGAGACGGTGCTGCCGCTGCCGCCGCGGGAAGTCGAGGTGGGGCCCGGCGAAACCGCCGCGGTCGGCTGCACCGAAGAGTGGGCGGATGCCGTGCCCTGGGGGCGGCCGCCGTACGGGGAGCCGGTGCTCTACTTCCTGCGCATCGACCTCTCCTCGGACCGGCAGGGGCCGGTCGACGGCGACATCGCCCGCTTCGGCTTCCGCGAGATCCGCGCCGACGGGGAGCGGCTGCTGCTCAACGGCGAGCAGCTGATTCCGTGGGGAGACCACACCGTCCCCTACGTGTACGAGCGCCAGTGGCTGACGCGGAAGTTCAGCGATCTCGCCGCGGCCAACGTCAGCATCGTCGAGCACCACCGCTACGACCCGCCGTCGGTCTTCTACGACGTCGCCGACGAGTCCGGGACCTTCGTCGTCGGCGCCAACTTCTGCGTCGGCACCGGCCAGGTATTTCCGGAGGATCTCGACGGAGCGGAAGCGAGCCTGGTGATGGAGAACCACCTCGCCGTCGCCGACGCCTGGATCCGCCGGACGCGCAACCACCCGTCGATCCTGTTCTGGGATGTCACCGACGCCCGCGACCCCGCCTTCTGCGTGCCCCTGCTGCGCAAGGTGAAGGAGCTCGACCCGACCCGCATCGCCGAGGTCACCTTCGACCCCGGGGTCGCCGACTCCGAGCTCGTCGGGCTGATCGACTGCTACCGCCTGTTCAGCGGCTTCGAGCAGATCGAGGCGGCCATCGAGACGGTGCGCACCGATCCGGCGCTGCCGCGCAAGCCGGTGCGGGTCGGGGAGGCCGGAATCTTCGAGTCCGGCCGTTGGGACCTCGATGGGGAGCCCCCGCTGATGGAGGGGTGGTGGGACTTCCTGCTGAGCATGCCGGGGCGCAACATCCACGGCCTGCAGACCTTCTTCCTCGCGGACATGGACTACCGCGGTTTCACCGGCGACGTCCCCGGGAGCCTGGCCGCCCCGGTGGAGCCGAAGGTCAGCTGGCCCTCCCAGTCCGGCGCCGACGCCCGCATCGACCCGTTCGGCGAGGGCACGCAGGCGGCCTGGGGCAAGGCCGCTCTCTACCTCAACTGGTGCGATCCGGAAAAGCCGCTCGTCGTCGAGACCGCGACCCGCCAATGGTCCCGCGACCTCTACCGCCGGATCGCCGGCCGGGACGTCGGGCCGCTCAATTCCCGGCGTCTGCCCGAAGTGATCGTCGAGACCGCCCGGCCGGGGGCGCCGGTGTTCGTCGAGCCGCTCGCCGGTCAGGCGGCGGCCCCGTTTGGGGTGCGCGCCGACGGCAACGGCAGGAGCTGGTTCGTGCTGCCGGAGCCGGGACCGTACCGGTTCACCTGCGGCCCCGCGGCCGCCGAGGTGGTGGCGCAGGAGCAGCCGGTCGACGCCCCGCCGGGGTACGGCCACATCCAGTGGGTCTCGATGGACTGAACTCCGAGCGTCGCCGTCAACTCGGAGAATTCCGCTTAAGGGTCTCAAAAATGGGCGGTTCGATCGCTCCCGGTGCCAATCGGTATCCGCCCCTGTGAAACGCGGACCGGCGGCGACCCACGAGTTTTGCCACGGACTGACAGGAGCATCTCTTAACTGACAGGAGCATCTCTTATTAGTAGATTCGAAAGCTATCACCGGACTTTATGGCCACTCCCACTGTCAAATTCACATAATCGCTGGATGAGGGGCTGAAAAATGGCAGACCTGCAAGCATCACAACAGGAAGGGATTACGGCAATCTCGGTGGGCGGGTTCAAGTCGATCGCAGAAGAGAGCCGCGTGGAAATACGTCCATTGACCATCCTTGCCGGGGCGAACAGTTCCGGCAAGTCGAGTATCATGCAGCCGCTGTTGCTGATGAAGCAGACGCTTGAAGCGAGTTACGATCCCGGTCCGCTTTTGCTGGATGGCCCCAACGCGAAATTCACCTCCTTTGACCAAGTTGTTTCGCGTCCGCGGAAAGATTCTGCAAATCAGGAATTCAGCATCGAGATAGAGATGCCGGGCGATATATTCAGGGCCGTATTCGTTATCAAGGATCATGCACTTGAAATTCGAGAAGTCATTTATGGAATGGGAGAAGGCGCAATTCGATTGGACCCGGACCAGAGGTCCGACGAAATAGTAAAGGCTGTCAATAAATCAGTAATTAAAGGGATGTTCAAAGTTGGAGAGTGGATTGGAGCGTTCAAGCCGTTTGTCGTCAGAAGACGGTGTTTTCTCGACATCAGTATAGAAATGCTGGATGATAAGTCGACGCTCGCCTTGCCAATTCTTCCCAAATCCTGGAGCCACCTTCTGAACAGGATCATTCACATCCCCGGCTTACGCGGCAACCCGGAGCGCGTGTATAACAGGACCGCGGTAGGTCCCGATTTTCCAGGCACATTCGAACATTACGCTGCGAGCGTCATTGCACATTGGCAGGTAGAAGACGGGGATCGTCTCCGATTTCTTTGGGGCATGCTCCAAGAGCTCGGCCTGACCTGGAAGGTTACTGCGAAGGCGGTAAATGATACGCAACTCGAGTTGCTGGTCGGGCGCCTGCCAAAATCTGCGCCGGCAGACGATCTCGTAAATATCGCGGACGTTGGCTTTGGCGTCTCGCAGGTGTTGCCCGTGCTGGTCGCGCTTCTGGTCGCGAGGCAAGGACAGCTCGTTTATCTCGAACAGCCGGAGCTGCATTTGCACCCGCGAGCCCAGCATGCGCTGGCGACGATTCTGGCGTCGGCGGCAAAGCGGGGCGTGAAGGTAGTGGTTGAAACGCACAGCGCCTTGTTGCTGCGAAGTTTGCAAACGCTGGTAGCAAAGGGGAATCTCAATCCCGGGTTGGTGAAATTGTACTGGTTTTGGCGCAATTCCGAGGATGGCATGACGGAGATTCAGGGCGCTGATCTGAATGAAAACGGTGCTTTTGGCGACTGGCCGGAGGACTTTGACGACGTTGTACTGGAGGCCGAGGGCGCGTACTTGGATGCGGTAGCGGAGCGGAGTCGAATACATGGCACCACGACACTCTCGCCAGTTGGTGATTGATGCCAGTGTCGCAGGTTCAGCAGGCGGATCGGAACATCCAGTTTCCAGCGCCTGCCGGGTTTTTTTGGAAGTTGTGTCCGAAGTTGGACACCGGATTGTCATGGCGGACCCGATACGAGCGGAATGGCAACGCCGCCCATCCATATTCTCGGCTGTCTGGTTGGGTCAAATGACACGCCGGAAGATGGTTGTAGAGATTATCGGCGAACGCACGGAAGCCCTGCGAGAACGTGTGTATGCGAGTCTGTTACCTGATCAGAAGGCGGCAGTTGCCAAAGATCTCCATCTCATTGAAGCGGCGATTTCGACGGAACGGCTGGTGACTTCTCAGGATGAGCGCGCCCGCCGGGCATTTGCGCAGGCATCGGAAGGCGTCAGCGAATTGAAGCAGATTGTGTGGGTGAATCCAACACGAACTGGAGAATCGCCCATTGACTGGTTGCGGAACGGCGCACAAGACGAGCAACATCGCCGGCTTGGCGCGTGATTGGTCGCATGGATGAACCTAACGGACCTGCATCGGCGTAACGGTGATCCGGAGACCTCAAAAAAACTCGGTGCTGACGACCTGCTACGAGGTCTGCCGGGACCGTACCGGTTCACCTGCGGCCCCGCGGCCGCCGAGGTGGCAGCGCGGGAGCAGCCGGTAGACGCCCCTCCCGGGTACCGCCACATCCAGTGGGTCTCGATGGACTGAACTCCAAGCGTCGCCCCTGCCCGCAGACCCGAGCCTCAGCTTCCCATCCCGACTCTGCGCCCTGCCTGTGTCGTCCGCTATCCGGCAATTGGACGCTGTCCTATCCGGCAATTGGACGCTATATTAACCGGCAATTGGACGCTGGGATAACCGACAAATGGACGCAGACCGATCTCTGTTTCACCGCTCGCTGGCCCCTGTCCTCGGGGAGGCCCTGGCCGACACGCCGGTGGTCTGTCTCCTCGGGCCTCGGCAAAGCGGAAAAACCACGCTCGCGCAGCAACTCGCTTCCGAGCGTGCGTTCGTCAGCCTGGACGAGCACAACTACTACCAGAACGCCGGTGCCGACCCGGACGGTTTCGTCGCCAGCCTGCCGGAAGAGGTGACTCTGGACGAGGTCCAACGGGTACCGGCACTGCTCCCCGCCATCAAACGGAGCGTGGATCAGGACCGGCGTCCCGGCCGTTTCCTGCTGACCGGCTCGGCCAACCTTCTGCTGGTGCCGACCATTACCGAATCCCTGGCGGGACGGATGGAAATGGCGCAGCTGCACCCGTTGACCGAATCGGAGAAGGAGCGCCGGCCCGGGCGGTTCCTCGGCGATCTGCTGAAGGGCGCGCTCGAACCGGGAATCCGGCCTGGAGCGGAACCTGCCGGGCCGTCGCTGCCGGAGCGGCTGGTTGCCGGCGGCTATCCGGAGCCGCTGACCCGCGCACCCGGCCGCGCCCGGCAATGGCACCGGCAGTACCTGCGCAGCATCATCGAGCGGGACGTGCAGGAGGTGGCGCGGGTGAGGGACGCCAACGAGCTGGCCCGCCTGCTGGAGCTGTTGGCCCTGCGCAGCTCCGAACTGCTGAACATACTCAACCTGGCCGGCATCCTCGGACTGCACCGGGAAACGGTGGATCACTACATCGCCGTGCTCGAGCGGCTCTTCCTGGTGCGGCGACTGCCCGCGTGGAACCGCAACCCGGCCAAACGGCTCGTCAAGGCGCCGAAGGTCCATCTGCTCGACAGCGGGCTGGCGGCGACCCTCGCCGGCCTGAGCGGGGGCGACTGGCTCCGCCGCCGGGACCGCATGGGACATCTGCTGGAGTCCTTCGTGGTGCAGCAGCTCATCGCCCAGGCAACCTGGACGGAACCGGACCTGCGGTTCTGGCACTATCGGGACAAGGACGGCGTGGAGGTCGACGTGGTCCTTACCCGGGGCAGCAGGACCTGGGGTGTCGAGGTCAAGGCCGGCCGCACGCTCGGCCCCGGAGACGGGCAGGGCCTCACCCGGCTGGCTGCCCGCTGCGGGGAGGATTTCGAGTCGGGGGTGCTGCTCTACGCCGGCCGCGACCGGCTGCGGTTGGCCGGCGGGCGACTGCTCGCCGTGCCGCTGAGCGAGTTGTGGGAGCGGTAGGTATGGACCCCTCCTGCATCAATCCGGAGGCAGCCGGGCAATCGAGCCGGAATGCCTCCATTATGGATATTTGACGTACTGCCCACGCCCACCCTGGTGCCATATTCTGGCAGAAGGAGAACGACCTCCAATGGATATGGATATTGACGTACTGGCCCACAGTAGCGCGGATTCGCCGCCTTCTCATCCCGGTTGCCTGTCCGATTCGGAAGGCGGCGGGGCGGCAGGGGCAATAGGCGGCCCCCCTTGCCGCAAGGAACTCAACCACCGACCGCCTGAGCGGAGCAAACGCAATGAACGATGACGGACCGACCCCCTTGCGCCTGCTGACGATCACCGCCCACCCGCACGACGTGACCTACACCCTGGGAACATCCGCCCACCACGTCGAGCGCGGGGACAGTGTCACCGTCGTTTCGCTCAGCGACGGCGTCACCACCCACGACGAGGAGCTCGAAGACGAGATGCGCAAGCCCGCGGAGGAACGCCGTGCCGAGATTCTCCAGCGCCCGCGCAGCGAGCAGGCGGAGCGCAAACAGGCAGAGCTGCAGCGGGTCTGCGCCCTGTTCGGGATCGAGGATGCCCGCGTCCTGCCGTTCGCCGACCACCCCCTTGATTCGTCGCCGCAGCTGATGGAGGCCCTGACCGACATCTTCTACGAGGTCCGCCCCCACGTCGTGATCACCCACGCCCCCTACAACTACCCCCGCAGGAACATGTTCAGCCTGTGGGACGGCGATCACCCGCTGGCGGGCCAGCTCGTTCAGCAGGCGATGCAGCGCGTCGCCCAGCCGGACAGGCGCCGGGAGCGCTCACTGCACCAGGTCGCCCAGGTCTACTTCATCGGGGTCGAGTTCGGCTGGACGGACATCGACCTGTTCGTCGACATCTCCGACCAGGTGGCGCGGCGGATCGAGGCCGAGGCGCTGTACGAGACCCAGGGGCACAGCCCGCAGTTTTCGCGCAAGCGGATCGAGTCCTTTGCCGGATACCACGGCTGGTTCGGCCGCACGGGGTACGCCGAGCCGTTCATCAGGCAGAGCGCGCAGACCAACGACTGCCTCACCGTCACCGCCAACGATCTCAGGCGGGCGGAGATGACCGGCAGGGAGAATCTCGATCAGATGGGGCAGTTCGCCAGCGCCGATCCGTAGGGATTGTCTTGATCCTGGATTGGTGGCAACATCAGAGGCATTTTTTCAGATGCTGGTCTTGTGGGCGTTCATACGGTGCCCGGGGGCGCTGCGGCGGTTCTTCTCTGCGGGGGGACAGCTCCTTGACGGAGAATCCCCAAAAGGACCTTAGTTTATCTGATTCCTTGTCATTTGAAGTTGTGGGGATGATATCATGATCCGACGCATTCAGGCACTCAATTTCCGGTGTTTACGGTACGTCGATGTCGAGCTTGGCCGCTTCCACATCCTGGTGGGCCCCAACGCTAGCGGCAAGAGCACCCTGTTTGATGTTATCGCTTTTCTCGGCGATTTGGTATCGAATGGGCTCGAAGCCGCGGTGGAAAGCCGCACGAGCAATTTCCAGGATCTGGTGTGGGGGCGGCCAAGGGACCGTCTCAGTTTCGAGCTGGCGGTAGAGTTCGACATCCCGGAGCATCTCCGTGAACAATTACCGCGGGACAGAGACTATCGGGTTTTTCGTTACGAAGTGGCAGTTCGAGAAACAGATGGCGACATCAGAATTGACTCTGAACGAGGTTTGCTCACGCCTGCGCAAGAACGACAATCGTCGATCCAACGGGAGATGTTCCCCGATCCGATGCAGCCACCCCGGTCCATACTGGTAGGAGGCAATCGCCGTGGACTACGGACTATATTGAGCAAGTCAAGTCAGGCGAAGGACAATTTTAACGTGGAAACGTCCTCCAAGTCCGGAAAGGGATGGGCGACAAGTATCGCCTTCGGACACCGCCGTTCGGCGCTTGGAAACCTCCCCGAGTCCCCGACGAGTTTTCCCGTCGCGACCTATGTGAAGAAGATATTGGGGAGTTCGATAAAGTTGCTCTTTCTCGACAGTCTTCGCATGCGAGAGGCGAGTCCGCCGGCCAGGCACGAGGCTGGCATCGCACAGGACGGATCGAATCTTCCTTGGATTATCAAGAAACTCGAACGGGAGCACCCCGAATCTTACCGGGAATGGTTGTCACACATTCAAACGACGCTCTCGGAATTGGAATACGTCGGCGTCGTCGAGCGCGAAGACGACCGCCACGCGTACCTGAGGCTTCGCTACAAGTCGGGGGTCGAGGTTCCGTCGTGGATGGCATCCGACGGCACGCTCCGACTTCTGGCCTTGACGGTTCCTGCGTATTTACCCGGATCAGATGAGATATACATTCTGGAAGAACCCGAGAACGGGATTCATCCACTGGCGGTCGATTGCGTCTTTCAGTCACTAAGTTCGGTCTACGAATCACAAGTTCTGCTTGCTACCCACTCACCCGTCGTGCTGAGGATGGCCGCTTTGGAAGAGGCGCTCTGCTTTGCGAAGAATTCCGCCGGCGCAACCGATGTCGTGCGGGGTGACGATCATCCACGTCTCAAGAACTGGAGGGGTTCGCCCAACATGGATGTCCTTTTCGCCTCCGGCGTTATTGGATGATCAGCGCGGATCCCAAAGATCTCTTCGTGCTTGCGGCCGACTTGGAGTTGGCTAACGCTCTTGAGGGGTTACTGTCTCGCTCGAGGGATCTAGGTATCAAAGAAGTAGAATTTGACATTGAGCGCCACATCAATAGAGACAGTGGTTGCCGTAGTGAGGCGGTCGAGTATTTGAGACCGTATCATGGCAAGTATCGATATGCACTGGTCGTGTTTGATCATCATGGTTGCGGAAGCTCGCTTCCAAGAGAGGATATTCAACGAAACCTCGAGGATCAGCTTACACGGAACGGATGGGATAATGGCGCGAAAGTCATCGTAATCGAGCCCGAGCTCGAAGTGTGGGTCTGGAGCTATTCTCCTACAGTTTCTCGAGTGTTGGGATGGGACGATCGCTACTCTGAGTTGCGACGATGGCTGGGTGACCAGCAGTTGTGGCCGCCTGGCGACTCAAAGCCGACCCATCCAAAAAAGGCAATGAGAGAAGCAATGCGGCATGGAAGAGTGCAAAGATCCGCACGCAAGTTTTCTGAACTTGCGACCGCGGTAGAACTTGACGGTTGTCAGGACCCTGCTTTCAACGAGCTGAAGACAACCCTGCGCATATGGTTTTCGCCTGGGAACCCGTGAGGAATCAGGTAGGAATGCCAGCGTGGGCGAGCTGGTTGGCCGATTCTGGATATCGCTGTACATCTCGTCCGGCTGGACCGCTTCCGACGGAGGAAACTCCCCCTCTCCGTTCTCGCGTCCTGTCTCACGGATTTTGTTTTCCCTGATCCACCGTTCGCAGTCGAGCTCGACGTACTGCTATTTCGCCTCATCCCAACCGGGTACTGTAGTCCAATCCGCGGAGACCGCGTTCTTATTTCTGATATTCACGCTCAGTCTCCTTTATTTGTCGCATTAGTTGGCCAAACGTACTCATTCGAGCCGTTTCGGTTTTCCCGGTGGGGGCCCGTTCCACGGAAGGGACAAACACATCAGTCAAAGGTAGCTACTCCGGTTCCCAGATCGGCTCGTCCCGCTCGCGAAGCTGCCTCCAGGTGCGGTCGAAGGCCTCGCTGCCGTCGTCCTCCCACTCGTCGAGCCGCACTCCCGGGGCGAAGGCCTCGTCGTCGCCGAACTTCATCAGCCCCTCGGCCTGGCGCAGGTCCCGGTAGTAATGCTGGAGGCCGCCGGGGAAGGAGACCACCGAGATCCAGCGCGGCCATTCCGGGACCGGGATGTGGCGGTAGCGCGCGACCGCGTCCTCGTCGAGCTCGACCCCGAGACCGGGACCCTCCGGCACCTTCATGAAGCCGCGCTGCACGGTGTGCGCCTCGGTGATCAGGTCGTCCTCGTAGGAGTGGCTGGCGGTCACGCCGGGCAGCATCGCCGTGTGCATGACGGCGCCGAGCTGGCAGGCGAAGGCCGCGGTGATGCCGGTGCCGACGTACTGCAGCAGGATCGGGGTGTTGGCCGAGGCGAAGGTCCAGGAGGCGGCCATGGCGTTGCGGATGTTCTCGTGGCTGCAGAGGGC
The DNA here is from genome assembly GCA_965223905.1 of Candidatus Latescibacterota bacterium. Taxonomy (GTDB): domain Bacteria; phylum Latescibacterota; class UBA2968; order UBA8231; family UBA8231; genus CBDCXV01. The sequence continues at coordinate 1,672,802 of CBDCXV010000001.1, read as the reverse complement.
GCCGTCGAAGTCGCCGGCGCGCAGGCCGAGCCAGGGTCCCGACGGCTGCCGCGAGGGCCCGTCGAGAACGGTGCCGACCCCGTGCAGGTAGAAGGGGATGCGTATCTGCCGGTGGAGCCGCCGCCAGCCCTCGAGGTCGTGGGCGAAGATCGGCTCCTCCACCCCCTTGACCACCGGGATGTTCTCCAACTCCCGCAGGATCGGCAGGGCCTTCTCGACGTTGATCAGGGCGCCGTTGAAGTCGAACTCGACGCGGAAATCCGGGGGCGCGGCCCCCTGCATCGCCTGCGCCTGCTCGACGACGTCGTAGAAGGCGCGCGCCTTGCACTTGAGGCCCCGGTAGCCGCGCGCCGCGGCCTCCTCCACTTCGGCGGCCGAATCCTCCGGGGACATGCAGGGCATCCACCAGCCCATGGTCACCCACCGGCGCCGCTGCTGCCCGAGCAGCTTCCAGGCCGGGATGCCGAGGTGCTTGCCCATGAGGTCGTAGCAGGCCATGTCGAGATTGAAGGGGCCGGTGCTCATCACGTGGTCGAAGGGGTCGCTGCCGAGGTAGGGATCGAGCGCGTTCTGGTCGAACGGCGGGCCGGGGTTCTCTCCGAGGCCGGTGAGACCGGCGTCGGTGTGGAACTTGTAGACCGTCACCTCCTCCTTCATGGAGAAGTGGTGGTAGCACTTGCGGATGCGGGCCTCGTACGGCAGGCGCAGGGGAATCGCTTCGATATCGGTGATTTTCATTTCGATGGCTCCATGGGTTATTCGAAGATGGGGGTGGGCGCCGGCGGTCCGAACCCCATCTCCACCAGGGGTGCGGCGAGCTTGCGCAGCCGCGGGCGGTCGCTCTCGATCAGCTCGGGTACCGGGTGCAGGGAGTAGAGCCAGCTCTCGTAGTTGCTCCTGAGGTAGGCGCGCTCCTCCCCGGTCTCCGGGTTCTTCATGAAGTTGATGGCGTGCTGGCTGCGCCCGGGGGCGCCGCCGAAGGCGCCGTGCCAGGTGCTCTCCGGGAAGATGACGAGGTCGCCCGGCTCGGTTTCGGCGACGTGGCAGGGCAAGTCGGGCCCCGAGACCCCGAGCGGCTGCTTCGAAGGGTTCTCCCCCTGCTCGTTGAGGACCTGGAGATGACGCCTGTACTCCGGGTTGTTCGAGCCCGGGATCAGGCGGACCGCGCCGGTGTCCCGGGTGGTCGGCTCGAGGTAGAATGCGATCTTGATCGAGGCCAGCGGGTCCGGCTCCGGCCTCCCGCCGTGCCACCTGGTGTCGCCGACGTGCAGGTTGCCCTCGGTTGCGTTCAAATGGAACTCCGGCCCAAGCAGGTCCTCCCCGATTCCCCAGATGCGGTCGTCCTCGATGAAGTCGCGCAGGCGGGGGCTGTACTCGAAGAAGGGGATCATCGCCTGCCGCCTCTTGCCGTTGAACGGCCGCCCTTGGCGGTTGGCCGTCAGCATGCGCTCCGACTCGCGGCGCAGCTCGTCGATCTCGCGGGTTTCGAACACCCGGCGCAGGACGAGGAAACCGAAGGTCTCGAAATACCGTTTCTGCTCTGGTGTCAGCATGGTTTCTCCTTGCCAGGAGGGCGGAAATATGGTGCATATTGTGGGGAGTCCAAAAAGAGGCGCGGCTTCTGGAAAGCCGCCAATTCAGGAGAGAAGATCGTGGACAACAGACTCGACCTGCAGGGGCGCGCCGCCGTAATCACCGGGGCAGCGCGCGGCATCGGCAAGAAGATCGCCGAGGACTTCGTCGCCCACGGGGCCACCGTCGTCATCGGCGACATCCTCGACGATCTCGGGGAGGAGACGGCCGCCGGGCTCGGGGACGCGGCCTCGTACGTGCACTGCGACATCAGCCGCCTCGACGAGGTGCGGGGGATGATCGACCATGCCGCGGCGAGGGCCGGCAGCATCGACATCCTCGTCAACAACGCCGCCTACAACCCGTCGAAGCCCGGGGAGCGCCGCACCGTTGAGGAATACGACGACGATCTCTTCGTCAGGATGATGGACGTCGACATCAACGGCACCTACTACTGCTCCAAGTACGCCGCCCTGCGGATGATCGAGCAGAAGTCGGGGTCGATCATCAACATCGCCTCGATCGCCGGCATGGTGCCGATCCGCAACCAGATCGGCCACGTCGTCGGCAAGGCCGCGGTGATCAGCCTCGCCGAGGCGATGGCCCTCGAGCTGGGGCATCACGGCATCCGCGTCAACGCAATTGCTCCCGGATCGACGGTGACCGACGCCACCCGCACCCTGTTCTACCGCGCCGACGGCAGCTACAACGAGAAGGGCAGGCAGCTGCTCTCGTTCGTGCCGAGCGGCCGCCCCGGCCAGGTGGAGGACATCGCCAACGCGGCGCTGTTTCTCGCCTCGGACATGGCTTCCTACATCAACGGCCATACCGTCGTCGTCGACGGCGGCTGGACATGCGGCTTCACGCGGGATTTCTGAGGGCGCTGGGAAACCGGCCGGGAGGCAGCTCCTCCGCCCCGGCGCCGCGCAGCATGGGGGGCCGCCGAGGGGAGGCCCGGATCCCCTGCGGTGCGTTCCCGGGATGCGCCCGCTTCCCGGGTCCTTCGGGGCGCTCGCCCTCTGCCTGGCGCTGGCCGGCTGCGGCGGCGAGCCGCCCCCCTCTCCCGGGGAAGTCTCGACCTGGAAGATCATCCGCGACGACATCCTCGCGGCCAACTGCGCCGGCTGCCACGCCGCGGGCACTTCCTTCGCCCGCCAGTCCGGCCTCGTGCTGACGCCCGACGTCGCCTGGGAGCAGCTCTTCAACAGGGTCCCCAACAACGAGGCAGCCGCAGGCGACAACCTCCTGCTGGTCAGCGACCAGGGCCTCGCCGGTCTCTACCGGAGCTTTCTCTGGCTGGGGCACCATCCAGGAGGGGATGAGGTCGTGGAAGAGCTCGGCGTAGCGGTTTTCGGTGGTGGCGTAGTAGTAGGGGAAGACCATGGTGCCGATCAGGAAGAACATCAGCCCCCAGGTCGGCAGGTTACGGCCATCAGCAGCATGCTGTAGACGAGCACGAGGTCGGCGCGCGACAGCTCGAAGCGGCGAGCGATCAGGCTCACCAGCCCGTTGACGGCGAAGACGAGGATGAAGAAGAGGAAGATGGCCCCCTGAGAAGAGGGGTTGAACCCCATGCGCCAGTAGCGCAGCATGAGCCCGTACGGGGCCAGCAGTCCGACGGCGAGGCTCAACCCGGTGCCGAGGCCGAGACCGGTGAGACTGAACGGCGACCTCACCTCAGTCTTGCTCTTCCCTAACGCGCAGGATGCGGTTGGCCGGCACGCCTTCGAGAACCTGGCGGAGCCCGCCGGGCCAGACGATCTCGACGCGGGCGCGTTCCGCCCGCCCGAGGCCGAAGTGCAGGCGCGGGTCGTGGCTGGAGAGGTAGCTGGCCCCCGACTGCCGCTCGCGCAGCATGCGCAGGCCTCCTGCGGTGACCGTCACGCGCGCCCCGAGGGCGTCGCCGTGCCCGGCACCGACGAGCTCGACAAGAAGCCAGTTGTTGCGGTTGCCCCCGTCGTTTCTCAGCAGGGTCGGCCTTCCGGAGACGTTGGTCACCAGCAGGTCCTGGTCGCCGTCGTTGTCGCAGTCAGCGGCCGCGGCGGCGCGGCTGACGGCGACCACCTCGAGCCCGGTCCCGAGCTGAGCCGAGGTTTCGGCGAAACCGCGGCCTGCGAGGTTGCGGAACACCTGGTTGGGCTGCGGGTAACTGAGCTCCGGTTCGACCTCGGCGATGATGTCCATGACATGGCCGTTGGCGACGAAGAGGTCGAGAAAGCCGTCGTTGTCGTAGTCGAGAAACCGGGTGCCGAACCCGAGCGGCTTCAGGGACGGGCCGGTGAGGCCGAAACGCTCGGTCAGGTCGTGCAGCTCCCCCTGGCCGTCGTTGACGTAGAGGGTATTGGTTTCATTGGTGAAGTTGGTGACGAACAGGTCCTGCCTGCCGTCGTTCTGCACGTCGCCGAAGTCGACGCCCATCCCCGCTTCGGCGAGTCCGTCCCGGTTGTAACGGCCCCCCGCATACAGCCCGACCTCGACGAAGCCTCCGGGCTGGTTCTCGTAGAGGAAGTTCATGGTGCCATCGTTGGCGACGTAGAGGTCGGTGTCCCCGTCGAGGTCGTAGTCCGACAGCGCCACCCCCAGACCGCGGCCCGCCAGGGTGATGCCGCTGGCGCGGGTGACGTCGGTGAAGCGGCCGCCGTCGTTCCGGTAAAGGAGGTCCTCGACCGGGTCGTAGGTCTCCGGCTCGCAGTACGACCGGTGCTTCCCCTTCTTGCAGACGGGATTCTCCCACATGTCGAAGTCGACGTAGTTGACGACGAAAAGGTCGAGATCGCCGTCGCCGTCGTAGTCGAGGAAGGCGCAGGCCGTGCCCCAGCGGGGGTCGCCGACCCCGGACTCGGCGGTGACGTCGTCGAAGCGGCCCGACCCGCCGTCGTTGAGCAGCAGGCGGTTGCCGCCGGCATTGGTGACGTAGAGGTCCTGGTCGCCGTCGTTGTCGGCGTCCGCGGCGGCGACTCCCATGCCGTAGCCGCGGTCGTCTGCCCCGGATCCCTTGGTTACGTCGGCGAAGCGGAGCGGTGGCTCCGCACCGGGGTCGTCCGGGCCGCCGCCCGACCGGTTGCGGTAGAGCCGGTTCACCGGGGGGCTGGCCGGCACCGTGTCGGTCAGCGCCGAGCCGTTGACGAGGTAGACGTCGAGCCAGCCGTCGGCGTCGAAATCGAAGAAGGCCGCCCCCGAGCCGAAGGTCTCGTAGTAGTAGTAGTCCCCGGAGAAACCGTTGAAGTGCACGAAGTCGAGGCCGGCCTCGACTTGGGCGTCCCGGAACGTCACCGCGACAGGTTCAGGCGGCTCTCCTCCGCTGCATGCGGCCAGGGCGAGAATGGGGCCCAGCAGCGCCCAGCATGGGGAGTGTCGGACCATGCGCGGAAGGGTGGGGAATTTCAGACGAACCCCCGCAACAGGAGACGCAGGCCGACGGCGACCAGAGCGGCCCAGTACAGCCAGCCGACCAGGCCTTCCAGCAGCTGCAGCAGCCGGATGCCTCCGCTTGCCCCCCACCGCGATGCGCCCCCGAGATGGGCGAACGCCGCCAGGCTCAGGAAAAAGCAGTCGGCGATCCCGGCGGTTCCGGTGCCGGAGTTCGCGACCAGTCGTCGGCGCCCGGACCAGTACAGGAGGGTGAACAGGAGCAGCAGGGCGATCCCGGTTGCGGCCAGCCGGCCCAGGCTGTTGCCGTAGCGCGACGTCGCGTTGAGCAGCTCGAGCAGGTAGCGGCGCGGCGAGGTCCAGCCGAGGCTCGTGCGCAGGCGGTCCGTCCATTCGGCCATGGCCGCGTCGGCCTCGCGCTCGAGTCCCCGCTTCCTGAGGTGGTGGGCCACCCCGGCGTACTGCTCCGCCAGGGGGGCGACCTGGGTGCTGTCGCGGGCGGCGATGCGGCCGCGGAGATTCCCCCAGGACAGCCGCAGGTTGTCGAAGCGGGCCCCCTCGAGGAACACCCGCGGGGAGGCCGCGGCCGCCGAATCGGCATTCTCCACGGCCGAATAGCCGGCGAGATCGAGGGTGGAGAGAGAGCTGTCGTGCAGGATCAGGTCGCCGGCAAAGGCGGCGTTCAGGGAGACCTGGGCGTCCGCGGTGGCGCCGGACAGGTCGAGGTCGGCGCGAAAGCGGCTGCCGGCGAAGGAGGCGCCGCCGGCGAAGCGGGCCCCGGAGAACACGCCCCCGCGAACGAAGGTTATGTCGCGGAACGAGGCGTGGCCGGCAAAGTCGGCGCCGTTGAAATACACGCGGCGCCTGAAGCGCGCCCTGTCGAAGCGAGCCGGGCCTTCGAAGCGGCTGTTGCGGAACAGCGTCTCCTCGCCGAAACGGGTCCCCGCGAAGACCGCATCCGCGAAGACGGTCTCCTTGAACGAGGCCTCGAGCTCGATAACGGCGTCGGTGAAGCTCCCGGAAGCAGCGAACCTCGAGCGGTCGAAATAGACGTCCTGGAACTGCGCGTGGTCGAAGCAGACGTCGCCTTCGAAGCGGGTGTCGATGAAGGTCGCCGGGCCGGAGAACCGGCTGAGCTCGAAGTCGGCGCCGCTGAGAACCGCCTTGTTGAAGCTGGTGTGCTTCCCGAAGCTGCAGCGCCGGAACAGGGCCGGTTGCTCGAACCTGGACTCGAGAAAGGAAGCTCCCTGGCGGAACTCGCAGTCTTCGAACAGGACCGGGCCAGAGAACGCCACCCCGTCGAGCGCGAAGCCGCCGAGGAACCGAACCGCGCGGAACAGTATTCTGCCCCTGATGGTGTCGGCCGCTGCGAAGACGCGTCCGCGCACCAGGGCGCTGTCGAAGCGCACCGAATCTCCCGCCGCGGCCGAGACCAGGGCGTCGGTGACCGCGGCGCCCCGCAGCATCCGCGGCCGCCCTTCCACGGCGGCCGGGGCCGCCAGGGTCCCGGCGAGACCGAGGAAGGCGCACAAGGTGATCGGGAGACGTGTCACGTTTCTACCTTCGCGATGCGCTCCCAAGGAAGCGCAAAAGCAGGGCTTCTGCCTCCGATAGGTCCCCCAGATCGCGCCGAACCCCGCCCACAGCTGCGCAGATCGGCTCCCATATGAGCCCGGCGAACCCGGAGCGGCAAATGAGAGAAGAGAGTGAGGCGGAGAAGATTCATCTGGGGCGGGGCTTCCGGGCCGCGGTGCCGAGAGCCGGATGAAGAAGCGGATGCTGCGCGGGGATTCGCGGCCGCGGCCCGAACGATGTTCGTCAGCCGATCGCCGGTACGCGCCCTGCGAGTTCGGGCCGTACGAAAGGGGTTGCGGGGGGTTCGGGCAAGAATTTGCCGGCTTCGAACGCTTTAGCCCACCCCCGTCGCAATGGTTACTTTCGATGGGACTGCCGGGACCGAATGAAGGGACGCCACGGAAGCTCGCTGGGAATTGACGCCGATCGACGCTGCACGTGGTGAATAGCCGGCACGCCATCGCCGTTCTCGCCTTCCTCCTCGACGCCGGATAGTTCGACGGGGGCCATGCCGCCACCTCGGCGAACGGCACCGGACCCCCGAAGCCGCGGATCGCCGCACCGCCCGCTCCCCGAACCTGCGCGGAATTAGGAACAGCCGGTGAACAGGAACACCCCGCTGCTGGTCGCCGCCCTTTTCTTCCTCTCCGGGGCCTGCACCCTCGTGTACCAGGTGGTCTGGGTGCGCATGCTGATCGTCGTCTTCGGAGTCAGCGTCTTTGCCGTCAGCACGGTGCTGACCGCCTTCATGGCCGGCTTGGCCCTGGGCAGCGCCCTGTTCGGGCGCGTCGCCGACAGCCGCGGCCGCGGCCTGCGGATTTACGCCCTCCTGGAACTGGGCATCGGTCTCTTCTCGCTGGCGTTCCCGTGGATTCTGGCCGGCCTCGACGACGTGCACACGGCACTTTACCAGGTGCTCGAGGGCCGGCCCCTGCTGTTCGCGCTGGCGCGCTTCGCCCTGAGCTTCCTGGTCCTGCTTCCACCGACGATCCTGATGGGCGGTACCCTGCCCGCGCTGTGCCGTTTCGCGGTGCGCCACCTCTCCGCGGCAGGCTGGCAACTGGGGTCCCTCTACAGCATCAACACCGCCGGTGCGGCGCTCGGGTGTTTCGCCGCGGCCTTTTTCCTGATGGAGCACCTGGGGGTGCGGGGAACGGTGTTCGCGGCCGCGGCCGCCAATCTCGCCATTGCCGCTGCGGCCTTGCTGATCGAGCGGGCCGCCGGAACGGGGAGTCAACCGCAGGCTGCCGGCCAGCCGGACCTCGTGTCTTCGGCCGATCCCCTTCCGCGGCGCCTGGAGATAGCTGTTCCTGCGGTGTTCGCCCTTTCGGGGTTTGCGGCACTGGGCTACGAGGTGGTCTGGACCCGGTTGCTGCAGACGGCGCTGACGAGCGCCACGGTGCAGACCCTGAGCACCATCGTCGTCACCTTCCTGGCCGGAATCGCCGCGGGTTCCGCGGCCGGGGCCCGCTGGGCCGACCGCCTGCGCGACAGGGTGTACGCCTTCGGGGTCGTCGAACTGCTTCTCGGGGTTTTCGGCGTCGTTTCGGTAGCGGCGGTCGCCAGCCTGCCGAGGCTGATGGCCGCCTTCCCAAGGCCGGTGTGGGAGGCTCACATCGCCATGCTGTTCATCGCCGCGGCAGCGGTGATGTTCATCCCGACCTTCCTGATGGGGTTTCTGTTTCCCCTCGTCGGCAGGATCCGGGTGCGGAGGCTCGGGGCGGTCGGTACCGAGGTCGGCGACATCTACGCAGTCAACACGACGGGGGCAATCTTCGGCGCCTTCGCGGCAGGCTTCGTGCTCATTCCCCAGCTCGGCACGCAGGGCTCGCTCGAGTTTCTGGCGCTGATCAATCTCGCCGCCGGTCTGGTGCTCGTCCTGTGGAGTGCCGCGGGCCGGGGCCGCAAGTTGGTGCCCCTGGTTCTGGCCGGGGGGTTCTTCCTGCTGTGGAAAGGGGTGATTCCCGGGGACCTGATGGAGGCGATGCTGGCCTGGAGCCACCGCAACACCCGCATGGTCCACTTCGACGAAGACGCCGCGGGCACCGTCAGCGTCCACGCCGCAGACGGCGGCTACCGCATACTCAAGGTCAACGGCGGGGGAGAGGTGCCGACGGATTTCTCTTCCTTGCAGACCTTCCGCCTGCTCGGAACCCTGCCGATGGTCGTTCACCCGGACCCCGAGGAGGTCCTCGTCATCGCCTTCGGCGGCGGCATCACCCTGGCCACGGTGGAGGGGTACGGTCCCCGGCGCATCGACTGCGTCGAGGTCGTGCCCGCGGTCGTGGAAGCGGGGATTCACTTCGCCGACCACAACAACGAGGTGTACGAGCGTTTCGGGCAGGGGGTTCTCGAGCTGATTCCCGAGGACGGCCGCAACCACGTGCTGCGCAGCGAGCGCACGTACGACCTCCTCATCGGCGACGCCACCCATCCCGGCACCGCGGACAGCTGGGTGCTGTACACGGAGGAGTTCTACCGGCTGTGCCGGCAACGGCTGAACCCCGGGGGGATCGTCGCCCAGTGGCTGCCCCTGCACGGCCTCACGGTGGCGGATTTCAAGATGATCCTGCGCACCTTCCGGACCGTGTTCCCGCACGCCTCCCTGTGGCTGACGCGAAGCTACGCGGTGATGCTGGCCACCCCGGAGAGATTGCACATCGACGTCGAACAGCTGAACGCCAGGCTGCGCGAAACGTCGATCAGCCGGCAGCTGGACGAGGTCTTCCTCGGAGACGCGATCTCCCTGCTCAGCACCCTCGCCCTCGGCGAGACGGGGCTGGCCGCCTATGCGGGCACCGGTCCCACGAACACCGACGACCGTCCCTACATCAGTTTCTCCGAGCGCAAGCGCAAGGGGACCAGCCGGGGCATGCCGGCGCTTCGCAGCGTCTCAACGCAACTGACGGCGAGCATAGTTCCGTACCTCCCAGGCGTCGACGAGGAGACGGCGAAACGGCTCGACCGGCGCTTCGAAGCTCGGCGCCACATGCTTCTCGGGGTGGTCGCCCTTGTGCAGGAGAAATGGAGGGCCGCCAGAGTCGAGCTGCGCCGGGCCCTGCTAATCGATCCGGGCGAAAGCAACGCCAGGGAGATCCTGCAGCGGCTGGCGCACCGCGTACCGGGCACGTAGTTGCCCCTTGCACGATTTTCCCTTCCGGAAAGGCGGATGATCGGAGCGGGACGGTGTTGACACCGCGGCTTGCCGGACGGCGGCCGCGGCGATGGTTCGGGGAATGGTTGTCCGCACCGTGGAGGGAACCCCCTCGAAGTGTGGAACAGGGAGGCGGGGGGTGTTTCGCAGGCCGCCAGCTGATCGACTATCCCGATCCTGGGCTTCCAGCTGTGCCCGCCTCGGCGCCCGCGGCCCCGCCCTCAGAGCGGGATGGGGGCGCGCACCCCGGTGATCAGAGTCACGGCCATCCAGAAACCGGCGCAGACGATGTTGCCCAGCACCATCCCCAGGAAGAAGGGCCGCATGCGCAGGTAGAGCCGGCTGCCTCCGTACCTGAGGATGACGAGCTTGAACAGCCAGCCGGTGAAGAGCCCGAACCAGGCGAAGAACATGACGTAGGTGCCGGCGACCGGAAAGCCGATGTAATGCAGCGGCCACCCGAGAAACCGGTGGCGGAGGAACATCAGCACCCCCATCCCCCCGGCGCCGAGCGCCGTGAACAGCCCCCGAGGCCCGAGGATGTTCCAGTCCGGTATCGGGTTGAGCTGCTTGATCGCCAGCTGCTCGAACGCCCACTGCCCGAAACGGCCGTAGAACCAGTAGTGCAGGTTGATCCCGCCGTGGGCGTAGCCTGCGGATATCACGGTCCAGGCGGATCCGGCCAGCGCCACTGTCACCGCGATGAGGATCGCCCAGAACAGCGGCTGCGGCCGGGTACGGGTTGCCGTCGCGAGTTTGAGGCCGTTCGCCGCCGAGGTCATCACCGTGGTGCGAATGTCGCCGCCCCAGCCGTGAGCGAGGGCGAAATGGGTCAGCCCCTCGGGACCGATCTGCGCAGTCCCGAAGAGGTGCACGGTGAATCCCATCGGGGTCATGGTCGCCCGGCCGTAGCCTATTCCCCCTTCCGCTACAACCCGTGTCAGACCGATGAAGACGGCGAACGCCACCGCCAGAAGCGCCATGGCGACGGCGACAGGCACCCCGGCCGCGTTCAGCCAGGCTACCGCATAGGCCGCCGCGGCGAGCAGCATCCAGACACAGGTGCGGTAGCGAAGCATCTCCTCCCCGTCCCCGGCAGCGCCCCTCGAGAACGCGGAGCGGAAGGCGCCGGCAAGGTGGCGCCTCGCCGTCCACAGGGAAACGGCCACCAGGGCGATCATCGCCCCCATACCCTGGTGGGCGCTGGCGATGGTGCCTTCGGAGTGCAGTTCCTGGAACCCCGGCACGTCGAAACCGATGCGAGTGAAGAGGCCGACCTGCAGGTGGTTCAGCAGGTAGAAGAACCACAGGCTGAACGACACTTCGAGAGGGACGAAGTAGCTCAGTCCGATGAGGAGGAAGCGCAGGGAGACGAAGACCTCGTCCTGGGCGTACCCCAATCCCTTCATGCCGTGGAACAGCGGTAACGCGGTGCTGAGCTCGAGGCCGGGGATGGCGGGAAAATGGGCGTGGAGACCGGAGAAGCTGAGCAGCACGAACGGTATGGCGAACCCCAGCCACATCAGGGGGCTCTTCAGGAACCGGTTCACCGGTGAGCCGCCGCCGTCCTCGGAGACCATGTCGAGCGGCAGCTGCACGAGCGGGTAGACGAGGCGCTCGTCCTGCCAGCGCCTGGCAGGCCCTCGAAGAAGTAGCGGACCGCGGCCTCGTCCTGGGGCGCCAGCCAGGACTTCACATAGGGGTGGATCAGCTCGTCCCAGTGGTTCTCGGGGGTGGCGAAGTAGTAGACACCCGGCAGAAAGGGGATGAGCTGAGCGGTGACGCCGATGATGGGCACTGCGGAAGCGGCGATCATCATCGCGTAGATGACGACCAGCTCGTGAGCCGAGAAGGCAAACCGGGGCAGCAGCCACCTCGCCGGGGTGTTGACGACGACCAGCAGGAACAGCAGAAACAGCGACTCCGAGGTGATGAAATCGGTGGGGCCGATGGAGGTGCCCCTGACGAGGACGCCGTAGGGAAACAGGGTTGCTATGGCAAAGGCCATCAGGGCGCCGACGCCGACGGCCCGGAAGGGAAATCGCTGCCTGGGCAGGGTTCACCCCCCTTCGGGGTCGGGGGGCCGTTGCAAAGGGTGAAGCTTCACCAGATACACCGCCGGTTCATCCTGTTCCTTGAGGGCAAACCAAGCCTGGAGGATGGGCGCCGGGGCGTTTTCCTGCCTGCAGACAGCTCGTCGCCGCGGTGCCGGTGCAGTCGGGGTTCCGTCGTAATCCCAGAACATACGCCTCCGCCGGCGGTTACCGGGAGTATTTTTGCGGGGTCGTTCCGTTGGTGATGAATACCCACGACAGGATCCCGGTGGATTGCCGGCCGCAACATGCGCTTCGGATGGTTCGCCCTGCTTCTCTTCGCGACCCTTGGGATCGCGCTGGAGTCGATGCACGGCTTCAAGGTCGGGCGGTACCTCGACGTCGGAAACGAGGTGCGGAGGCGGATGTGGAGGCTCGCCCACGCCCACGGAGGGCTGCTGGCAATCGTCAACATCCTGTACGCCCTCGTCGCGGGGAGCCAGGAGCCCCCGGCGGCCGAGCGCCTGGCGAAGGCCTCCCCGCTGCTGATCGCCGCGGCCCTGCTTCTTCCCCTGGGGTTCTTTCTCGGGGGAATCCGGACTCATGGCGGAGACCCGTTCATCGGTGTTCTCCTGGTTCCGGTCGGGACGCTCTGCTTCCTTGCCGACTCGCCATCACGGCCTTCGGATTGCGCCGGAGCGAGTGACGGGGCAGCTTCTGCCCTCGCGCCGAGCCTGGCCCCAAACTGCGACCGTCAAGCAGATCTACCCTACGGCGCGCTGCATGGGTCGAGGTTGCGAAGAAGGTTGAGTAACCATAGCCGGCCCGGGCCGCCGGCATTGAAAGCGGAGGAACCCCATGTCGTTTGCCCCCTACGCGCCACCTGAAACGATCCAGTCCCCGATGGGCGACTGGTCGGTCACCGTTCTCGGCAGCAACGGAATCCGCCTGTCGAAAGGGACCCACTTCCACCTCGACGAAGGGCCTGAGTTCGCCTGGCTCAGCATCTACCGAGCCGCCGCGGATGCCCGTCAGATCGATATCGTGCGCCAGCGGCAAGCCGAGGTGTCGGTCGAAGAGGGGGACGCGTGGGTGCGCTGGCCCCCGTGTCCTGAAAACAACGTCCGCCTTTCCGTGCGCTACCGCGTATTCGCGGATCAGCTCGCCGTCGAGATGGGGATTCAGGCCGAGGTCCTGCAGCCCTACGCCGCCTACGAGCTGTTCGTGTCGAGCTACTTCACCCCCTACCACAGGCCGCGCTTTGCGCTGAAGGACGCGAGCGTCGATGCGGCCGTTCCGATGCGCTGGTACGAGACCGCCTGGTGCGGGGAGTTCAACGACGAGGCGTGGCCCCGCGACGACGAAGCGCGCCGCCTCTTCCTCGACGGGCGCTGGATGACGAAGCCGTCCCAGAACTGGATGCTGGGACCGGACTACGCGCTGCCGCTGATGACCCAGCAGCATCGTTTCGGTCCCTCCGTCGTCTCGATGGCCAGGCGCCGGGACTGCATCGGGCTCTCGGGGTACAACGGCTTCCACAACTCGCAGTACTTCCACCTCTTCGGCCGCGACGCCGGTCCCGGGGACCTCCTGGAGACGACCGTGAGGCTGGAGGTGGCGGCGGGAGGGCAGGAAAGCCTCGACGACCTGGCGGTGGCGCGCTACGAGGCCTGGAGCGAGGGAGGCTGAGCAGAGAAGATGGGGGCTACCTGATCGCCGTCGCTTTCCGACGCAGCCCCTCTGAAGCTCCCGGACCGGGCCTGCTCCCGGGGGCAGCCCCCCCTTGTACCGCGAGTGACAGATTGCCGCGGGCGGAAGCCTCGGTGTTCGACAGCGAGGCGTTGGCCGGATCGAGGAGCTCCCAGCGGCGGCGGAAGTAGCCGGCCAGGGTGTGCTGAAGCCGGGTCCCGGTGTACCCGAGCTTGCCCAGCAGGTCGTTGACGCGCTCGAAGCCGACCCTGTCGACGACGATATCGGTGGCGGTGTTGTCGCTGGTGATGATCATCTGCGTCAGCAGATCGCCCCAGGTCGGTTGCAGGCCGGGCTCGAAGTTCTTCAGGACCCCGGTGCCGTTGCGGAGATCCTGCGGGCCGACGACGCGGCGGCCTTCGAGGTCGAGCTTCCCGGCTTCCACGTCGCGGAAAGCGAGAACCAGCACCGGTATCTTGATCACGCTCAGGGTGTCGACGGGCTCGTCGGCGCGCACCGCGATCCCGGCACCGGAGGGCAGGTGCCGGGCGTACGCGGAGGTTCTGGCGTCGAGCCTGTCGAGCAGCTCGCGGACCCGGCGCTGAAGCGACATTCCGGTCAGGACTCCCGGGCTGGCGGAGAAATCCGCATCCGGCAGGTCAGCGTTCCGCCGGGGGAGACGAGGCGGCCGCGGTCGCTGTTGATGACACCAGGAGGACCGTCCCAGGGCTCCACGCAGATGAAGTCGCGATCCGGCAGGGTCCAGAACTGCAGGTGGCGGAATCCTGGAGAAAACGACAGCGAGACACCGCCCTCACCCGGGATGTCGAAATCGATTCTCCCGGCCGCCGGCGCTTCCAGCCCGAAGTCGTAGGAGTCGCCGAGCTGCTCGCAGGGGAAGTCCGCCAGTCCGTAGCGGACACCGGCCTTGCTTTCACGGGGGCAGCGGAAGTAGGGGTGCCATCCCGGCGCCACCGGCATCGGCCGCGGGGACCTGTTTTCGATCTCGAGAGCGAGGGACAGCTCGCCGTCCGCCACGGACGTGGTCTGCGTCAACCGGTGCGCGAACGGGTAGGTCTCGAGTATTTCCGGGCTGGCCACCAGCTCCATCCGGTGCCGGTCGGCGCCGTGTCCGGTGACCGTCCACTCGAGATCGCGGGCGAAGCCGTGCAGGCCCAGGGAGGTTCCCGTCGCCAGGAGCAGGTTGTCGGCGAGGCGGCCGGCGAACGGAAAGAGGACGGGAATGCCGCCGCGGACAGGCTGTCCGCGGTCTTCGAAGCTGGCGCGGTCGAGAAAGAGGATCTCGCGCCCGGAGACCGCGAACCGGGTTACGAGCCCGCCGCGCCCGGGAACGATGGTCGCTTCCGTGACCCCGCTGGAGATCTGGTCCGCGCGCATCTGTTGGCCGCTTTCTTTCGGTTGACCGCGAATTGTGCTTTGCGGAGAATTCGCCGCTGTCAATCGCCTGAAGCAACCGGAAAATCTACGACACCGGAGACCGATATGCGCCGCTTTACCAGAACACCCTGCTACAGCGGGCCGGACGACCCTGAAATCGGGCAGTTGAGAGGAACCCTCGAGCTCGGGGAGACCGTGGTCATCGAAACCGTGGGCGGCAACGACCACGACTACGAGGCTGCCGGAGAAACCAGGGCCGGCCAGATTACCGCTGCCGCCACCCACCCCCGCTACTCGCGGCGAGGTGGTCCCTTCGCCATCGAGGGGATCGGTCCCGACGACTGGGTGGCCCTCGAAATCATCGACATCAAGTGCGCCCCGTACGGCTTCTACCGCAACGGCGGCCCCAACTGGGGCAACTGGCGCTGCATCGCCCCGGTGCGCGACGGTCTCATCCACTTTCCGCCGGACCTCGTCGTGCCGGTGCGGCCGATGATCGGCGTCATGCAGCTGGAATCCTGGGCCCCGAACGCCATCGACCACGGCGGCAACATGGACTTCAACTCCATCCAGCCGGGAAGCACCGTCCACATCCGCGCCCAGAAGCCGGGGGGGTTGCTGTCGCTTGGGGACGTACACGCCCGCATGGGGGATGGCGAGCTGACCGGGGCCGGCGTGGAAATCGACTCCGCGGTGACCCTGAAGGTCGACCGCTCACCCGGGTTTCCCTGCAGCAGTCCGGTGGTAGAGACCACCGGGGTGGTCGAGGCCCCGGAGGAATGGCTGACCGGGTCGCGGGCGGACGACTGGGGAGAGGCGCTGAAAGCGGCGTGGCGGGAGATGGTGGCCCTGCTCGTCGACCGCTACGCGATTTCCGTCGAGCACGCCAATCTCATCGTCGGCACCATCGGGGACGCGCGCCCGGGGTTCGCCACCGGGTACATGGGCGGCTACCTGACCTGCCAGATAGCGGTGACCAAGGAACTGCGCCGCACCGGCCAGCCGTACGTACCGTAGCAGCGCCGCGGGGTTCGAACCGATAGTACGAGGTCCGCCCCGAACCGGGGGGGAGTTCCTTCACCGAAGGCCGTGACCTGCGCCGACCTTCCGCCGAAGCTGCGCGGCCGTCGTTCGCATCGACCCTCTTCGCAGAATGCACGTGAGCAATCCCGCCGGCGGACCGGAGGGCCCCCCGCGCCTGGCTTGGACCGTCTCCCCACATGCAAGAGAGTCTGTCTCCCAAGGAGTTAGGAAATGCCGAAACTGAGAATCGTCGGAGCGGGAACTCCGACCTGGACCCCCGACCGCTGGGGGACCTGCTTCGTCCTCGAGATCTGCGGCCAGCGCCTGATGATCGACTGCGGCCCCGCCTCGACCTACAAGATGTACAGGATGGGAATCCCCTGTACATCCGTAAACGATCTCTTCTTCACCCACCTGCACTCCGACCACGTTTCCGACTACCTCTGCTTCCTGATGACGCGCTTCGACCAGTGCGTCGGCACGGAGCCGGATCTGCGCGTCCACGGTCCGCCGCCGATCCGGGAGGTCACCTCGGCGATCTGGAGCGAGGAGAGGGGCGTGTTCTGGTACGACGTCATCGCGCGCACCAACCACCCGATGAGCGTCCACGCCTTTCACATGCGCGGCGGCGCCGGGGAGCGGCCGGCTCCCGTAATCGAGGTCGGGGAATACGGCGAGGGCAAGGTAGCGGAAGGAGAGGGCTGGACCTGCCACGCCCGCCAGGTCGTGCACGCGCAGCCCTACATCGAGTGTTACGGGTTCCGCTTCGAAACCGATGAGGGGATCGTCGCCTTCAGCGGCGACACCGCGCCTGCCGATGCGGTCGTGGAGCTGGCGCGCGACGCCGACCTGTTCGTGATGGAGGCGGTGCACCGGGAGGAGAAGATCCGCACCTATCCCAGCGCGGTCTCCGAGACCGGCACCCTGAGCGCAGGGCGCATGGCCGCTGAAGCCGGGGCCAGGCGGCTGGTGATCAACCACCAGTCAATCACCCTCGAGCCGCCCGAGGAGACCACCCGGGCGATAGCCGAGGTGCAAAGCGTCTTTACCGGTCCGCTCTTCTGGGGGCGCGACATGATGGACGTCGAGTGGTGAGGCCTGTGGGGCGCATTCGTCGCAACCTCCGCCTGCGGGTTCGAGCAGGAGGACGGATCTTTCGTTCGCGCCTTCGCGCCTTCGCGCCCGACCCCAAGGTATTTGAGGCGTTCGGCGTCGAACCTCCCCCGCCCGAACCGCGGGAGCCGGACAAGGAGGAGAAGCTGCGGGAGATCCTCGACTGCCGACACCTGGCGCGAGGACGTCGAGGAGTACGGCGCCAATCTCCGTGGCGAAATCGAAGGAAGGTGAGGCAATGGATGCTCCAGGGAACCTCGGAAATCCCGGAATGAAATGCTGGATCTTCGTCTTCAACCCGCTCGAACGCTACATGAGCGACTACAGGCAGATCTTCGACGCCTGGGAGGAGGGGGGCGTCCGCGGCATCGTCGTCGGCCGCATGTTCTTCATGCAGGAGGACGGCACCACCGTTCCCGCCTTCCCGCAGGACCCGCAGGCCTACGCAGCCCTCGGACTGGACCCCCCGGAGCCGGCGCCGCGCGACCCGGAGAAGGAGAAGGGGCTCAGCGACATGCTCGACGACGCGCGCGCCCGCGGCTGGCACGTCATGGTCTTCGACAGCGGCACCACCGCGCACGTGCAGAGCCTCGTCAACCGCTACCCCCAGGTGCAGGGCGTCATCGTCGACGGCCCCGGCGAGAATCACTACGAGCTCGCCTGGCATCACGGCGGCGAGCTCTTCGAGATCCGCGACGGCGAGCGCGGGCAGTTCTCCGGCCTGGGGTTCGACGTCGACCGGCTCGAGCGCGGCATCGCCCACCTGCGGGACCGCTGTCACAGCCTCACTCCCGACATGGTGCGCTACCACGCCGACGGCGGCACCTTCGCCGGCCTGATCCTGTTCGACATCGACGAGGACGGGCTCTACTGGCTGCGCGCGCGGCAGGCGACATCCCTGGCCTCCTGGAAGCAGGCCCGCGAAACCCTCGACAAGGTCGACCGCTACGTCGAGCTGGGCGGCATTCCCCGCATCACCAGCTGGTCCTCGCTGACCGGCCAGAACTACCAGCAGATGGGGCCCTGGTTCGACTACATCTTCCCCAAGCACTACTACTGGCACCGCGGCTTCGACGGCCTCTACGGCACGGTGCAGCGCTGGGTGCAGAAGTTCGTCGAATGGAATCCGTCGCTGAGCGAGAACGACGCCTTCCTGCTGATGAAATCCCTCTTCGGCATCGAGCTGCCTGGCGTCGGTTCCCTGATCGACCTGGAGATGGGGTTTCCCGAAGAGTTCTTCACCGAGTTCGTCCACCACGAGACGAGGCGCGCCCTCGAGGCGATCGGCGACGCCGACAAGACCGTTTTCTGGGTTTCCACCGGCCGCTCTCCCCACGCCGGCGACGCCATGCCGGCCCGCGACCTCGACGGCATACTGAGGGCGACCCGGGCTGCGGGAGGGACCCGCTTCCTGTTCCACCCGGACCCCGATCCGGGGCCGAGCGAGTGGACGATCATCACGGAGATGTGCGGCAAGCGCTGGCACCAGTCCCGGGACGGGTACTGGCCGCCCGACTCGGCCAGGCCGGACGAGTACCTGCGGGACCTGGACTGACCGCGGCGGAACTCCTCGATGATCCGCAGCCCCCGGGCCTCGGCCTCCGCCCGGCGGGACGGGTCCCGGCACTCGTACCCGACCGAGCCTACCGCCATCCAGGTGCCGTCGGAAAGGACCCCGCAGAGGCGGTCGTACTGCTCGCGGGGGCTGCTGCCGGGCAAGTTGGGCGGCAGCGCCGGGTCGTCCGAGCGGCTCCAGCCCCCGCCGTTGCCCGCCGAGACGAAAACCGGCCAGTCCCCCATCGCCATGGATCCCCAACGGGAGAGGAGACGCAGCCGATGGCAATGCGCCCGTCGGCGAGCTGGTGCAGGACCGGGAAGGCGTTGTAGCGGCCCTCCTCTCGCAGGACTGCGGTGTGTTTCATCGTTTCCCTCCGGCATCTTCGAGACGTTCCTCCGCCGTGGGAAGCACTTCCTCCCGTGCGGACATGGTTTGAATCCGGACGGGGCCCCCCAGGTGCGATCCGGGATTTCCGGCCCTGCAAATCCGGCTGCACCGCGGATCACACCCGGTAGCGCTCGACGACCTCCATGTCGAGAGTTGCGCCCAGCCCCGGGCTGGTGGGAATCGTCACTTGTCCAGCCCTGACGACGATCTCTTCGTTCAGAATGGACGCTTCGTGCAGGTGCTGCATCGACACGTGCCCGAGAACGGCGTTGGGGATCGCCGCGGCCAGGTGCAGCATGAACAGCGTCGAGACCCCGGTTCCGTCGGCGCCGAGCTGCATCCAGAACGGCTTGTCGCGGGCGCCGCAGATGTGGGCGTCGCGCAGCGTCGCGGCGATCCGGGCGCCGATGATGAAGTAGTCGTAGGCCCCGGAATACAGGGCCTCGATCGCCTCGGGGGAGCCCATGTGGTGGGCGAGCTTGAACCCCAGGTCCTTGAGGAGGCGGTACCCGTCCATATCCCCCTGGTCGATCGGCGACTCGAGGCAGTGAACCTGGGGGAAGCGCCGCAGCCGGCCCCCGATGTCGAGAGCTCGCTCGCGAGTGCCGAAGGTCTGGTTGGCGTCGACGGTGATTTCGTAGTCGGCGGGGGCCACCTCGGCGATGGCGGCGACCTGCTCGACGACGTCGGTGTGGGCGCGGCGCTTGAACTTGTGCACGCGGTAGCCGCAGGCCAGGGCGCGCACAGCCTCCGCCTGCAACACGTCGGGGGGGAAAGAGTGCGACCACCAGGCCAGCGGCGCGGTGTCGCGAGCCGGTCCCAGGAGACGGGCGAGGGGCAGCCCGACCGCCTGCCCCATGAGGTCGTAGAAGGCGATCTGCAACGGTCCGGGGCCGTCGTCGTTGATATACTCGAAAGGGGAGCGCCCCTCGTACCCGGCGAGCTGATCGCCGCCCAGGGCTGCACCTTCCCCGAGTCCGGTCAGGCCCTCGTCGGTGTGGACCAGGTACAGGGCGGATCGCACCCGCGGCGGCACGCTGCCGCGGAACTCCCGTTCGAAGCGCTCCCTCTCCTCCGCGAACTCCTCGTCCGTTGCCCTGTTGCCGAGGCCCCAGCCCTTGCGCAGGTGCTCGACGACCTGCTCCTGGTAGGGCATGTCGATATCGATCCGTTCGATCCTGGTGATTTTCATGCTTTCCTTCCGTAGTTGTGACTGTATCGAAAAAAGGCGGGAATCCGCGGTAGGTTGAGATGTCGACGGGGCGTGGCAATCCCGACTGGGAGGGACGGGAGCTCGCCCTCTTTCTGACGTCGAGGGACAGCAGGTGCAATGGGGCCGCACCCCGGACCTGGCCCTGCGCAGGCCGTCAAGGCGAGGAAGCCAGTCTACTCATCGATCAGATCGGCGATGTAGCAGCCTACGGCAGGCGACCTCTTCACTTCGGGCTCCCGTCCGGCGAGCAGGGCTTCAAGAGCTTCCTCGAGATCCCGTTTCGTGGGGGTCAGGCGCTTGCGGTCATAGTCGAAATAGCGGTTGTCGATGCGGCCCCCATATACCAGCTCCCGCCCCGAAGCGTACACCGCAGCCTCGGGCGTTACCTTGGCGCCGGCCAGGCGCACGAGCCGGTGTTCGGTGTCGCGCAGCGCCGGGAGGCCGTAGCCGAACTCCTCGAGGTGTCGCCGTATCGCCGGCGGTTCTTCATCCGGATCGACGTAGACAAGCCAGAACGCGATTCCCAGCGGCGCGAAGCGATCCGCCAGACGTTGCACCTCGGGGGCGTAGCGATTCGATATGGGACAGTCGGAACGGGTGAAGATCAGGACGGTTCCCTTCCCGCGGCTCACGGCGAGAGGGTCCAGACTCTGCCCGTCGAGGTCGAGGGCGGAGCCGCGGGAGCCGGTTCTCCAGACCACCAGGGCCAATGCTGCGGCGATGGAAAGGCCGGCAACGAGGAGGATTCTCCGTCCCCGGGTCCTGCTGTCCTCGACCGTTGGCGTAGTCACACCGAACTCACCCGGCTCAACAGGCTTCGGGTTGGTCCATCCAGGTCGGTCGACAGCTTCACGCACGCCAGGTACATGCATGGAGACAGGTGGCTGAGGATCTGCATTCTGCCGTTCAATGTACAAATCCCATGTGGCGGCGCGCACTTGCCATGTTCGAAACAATCCGCCTCGATCTGCCTGGTCTTCCTATAGCTGGCCTGCGCTGGTGAAAGGGATTGTGCAATCGGCCGAATGATTTCACTGTAGACGGAACAGAAAGAGGGGATGTCCAGGCGGACCCAGTGGGAACCTGGAGATTCCGGATGATCGGGAGAACCCCCGGAGGATCGCCGGGCAGGACGGTAACCGCCGCAGACAAGGACCTGATGGAAGAGTGAACCTGGAAAAAGAGCACGAGGACTGCGTGGCGCGCCCGCGCCGGCTGCTGAACCACAACGACCCTGGATTCTTCGGCTACCGGCCCTCGCTGCTGTCGCCGCAGGAGTACGCCGAGGTGGTCCTCGACTTCACGCGCTGGGAGGAGTTCCGGTTCGACTCGGTGCTGTGGGACGTCGACGGGGCCATGGCCTGCTACCCGAGCAGGTTCCTGCCCCACTCCCCCGGTCTGAAGGAGTGGCTCGACGCCGGCAACGACTTCCTGCCGCAGGTGGTGTCCCTGTCGCGTCAGCGCGGGCTCGAGGGACGGTACAAATGCACGCCGCTGCCCGTCCTGTGCGCGGACTGGCCTCGAAGTGGTGGCACCAGGGGGCGGACGGCATCGCCGTGTTCAACTTCCGGTGCTCGGACGAGCGCGCCGTGGAAGAGGCCGGACTGCGGCGGAAGCCGGTGAGCCCCTGCCATCTTCAAGACTGGGACACGAACCGGACATTTCTGTCGGAGGCGGACGATCCGGAGAAGCTGTCTGGAAAGAAAAAGACCTTCGCGCTACAGCGGCGCTCCGGCGGAGCCCCGTGGGAGTTCGGCTATCCCGAAGAGGGGATCACAGTCATCCACGCGTTCCAGAATGCCAATGCCCTGGCTCCGCTGCCGGCGCGGCTGGGGCGTCACGGCAAGGGGGTCACCTACTTCAAGCTGTACGTCGGGGAACCGGAGCAGAGTCTGGGAAGCTGCGAGGCGCGGCTGCGCCTGCTGGCATCGGACGAGGCCGAGGACGGACCGGAGGAAGAGCGGATCGGCAGCGGGCTGATCCGGCGCAATCCCTACGTCTGGGGGGACGGCCTGTACACCGTTCCCATGTCGAGGTCGACCGCCGAGCGGCTGGAGGTCCGCTTCAACAACATCCGCCTGCGCCTGGCCGCGGTCGACGAGGGCTGGCTGGTGTACCCGGTTGCCGGCGTGGCGCTGGCGAGCGGGGAGAACCTGCTGACGGTGAAACTCGAGGAAGGCGGCGAAGGGATCTGCATCGAGAAGGTGGAGCTGGACCTGGAGTAGGGGAAACGGCAGTCGCACCAAGTCACCGCAGCAGGGTGAGCTTACGGGTCTGAACGCTCTACTCGGTCACCAGCCGGTAAAGGAAAGTGGACCATACCGGTGTCGAGGCAGGAAACCGGTATCCCGCAGGGTGCAGATCTCAGGGAGGAACGCCCCAACAAGAAGGACAGGGGACCAGATACCAATGAATCCACCGTGACACTGCTGTTCGACTGTCCAAAAATAGCTCCACCTCTCTATCTGCTGTTCGGAGGTCCAAGGACTATGCGAGAGCGTGTATTCCAATTCATTTGAAGACTTGGTGTCTTTACATTCATCACGGCTAAAAGAGCAAGAGTTGTGAAGTTGGCCAAGTAGATGGTTTGGTTCCAAGGCTGACCCTCGCCACCAAATCCTGGCACCTGATCTCCCCACATCACTTCGTGAACGAGCTCATTCCTGATGTGGCTAAACGTCTTGAACTGCTCTGCGTCGGGTCGCAGGCCGAAGTGTTCGGAAAAAACCTGAAAACGGTTCCTTCGGCCACCGGCTTCCATCCCATGCACCTTCTTCGCCAAGTGGAAACACCCCTCGAAGGCGGTGTGTTGCCACAGGAAGCGTTCCCATGAGAATTCGTAAGACTCGCTGTGAGAATGTATGAATAGGCTACTGCTGATTACTCTTCTACTACTACGGGGAGTAATTGAAAGTTTACAACACTCTCGAAGGGGAAATGGTGCCATCTATGTCACCTATTTACCGCTCCCCGTAATATGATCGTCCTGTGCATCGTACCAGGCATAAGCCATGGACAGGCAGTGGTTGAGGGCATCGTCCACGGGATGAAGGAAGCCTCGTGGCTTCAGGCGTTTTTTCCCACTTACCCACCAGTTAGAGAGCTGAAGTTCACAGCCATTGATCGCTCCCAAAAACTGCACGATAAAGTAAGGTGCTCCAGGTTTGGTGGATTCCTGAGCGGGTGGTTCCCTACCCTCATATATGAGAGAATGACTCCCAGGCATACGCCATAAGTTTGCCGAACTACGTGTATTGGGTACGACATCCTCGACTTCTTCCCCCTCCGGAGTTCGTTTGACCTTGACCTGCTCGATGATTGGGGGAAGAACCCAACCTTTGGGATCAGACCGCTTGTTCCACTCTTCCAGAATTCCTGCGAAATCATCAAGGGGTTCTATCCGCCAACCGTCGAAGTTGGCGGAAATAGATTCTGACAAAAAACCAAATTCCCACCGGGCAGACTTCAAAGTTTCGGTCTCCGTCTCATGCATTAATCGAGATTGATCGTCCACTATGGTGCTCAATCCGAGCCATCGCATTCTGACACCGTTCAGGAGGAATACCCGAAGGCTCGCATCTCCCCTCACCACTTGCACCTGCCGGCGCTGAAAACCGCTACCCCTCCAGGCTGCGGAAGGCTTCCACCCCAGCCCTGGCCGCGGCCCCGAGCAGCATGTAGTCGGTGCCGTACACGTGAAACCTGAAGCCCATGTCGTTGCGGCGCCGCAGCTCCTCGGGCGAGGGGACCCCGACGCCGATCGCCACGCCCCGCTCCCTGCCGATCGCGGCCGCGGCTTCCATCGCCTCCTCGAGCTCGGGGAACGGCTGCTGCATCGGGTTGAGCCCCAGCGACAGGCAGAGATCGAAGAGGCCGAAGAAGAGGGCGTCGACCCCGGGGACCGACGCTATCTCGTCGAGATTATCCAGCGCCTCCCTGGTTTCGACGATCAGGGACACCAGCAGGTTGTCGCCGGCGCTGGTGTAGTAGTCGTCGTAGTCGAAGGTGTACCGCGAGGCGCGCAATGGGCCGAACCCGCGCGTGCCTTCCGGCGGGTAGCGGGTGGCGGCGACGATGGCGGCGGCCTCCTCCGCGGTGCGCACCATCGGCACGAGGATGCCCATGCCGCCGATGTCGAGCGACCGCTGGATGAACACCGGGTCGGCGCTCGGCACGCGCACGATCGGGACCGCCTCCCGGCCGATGGCCATCAGCATGTGCTCGACCTGGGCGCTGTCGAGGCCGTTGTGCTCGGTCTCGATGATGAGGAAATCGTACCCGGCCATCGCCATCAGCTCGGCGACGTTGGGTGATCCCAGTCCGAGCATCGCCCCCAGGACCGGCCGGTCCGCCCGCAGCTTCTCGAGAACCTGGTTTCGGCGCATCGCTTCAGCTCCGGGACCAGAGCAGCGGCAGGTGCTCGTCGTCGGCGATGACGTCGCCGATCTCGAGGCGGGAGAAGACGGCGTCGGGAAGGGCGCTCTGCCGCCCGCTGAAGGTCGCTCCTTCCTGCATGAAGAGGATGGCGAAAGCCCGCCGCGGCCGGCGGCTCATGTTGGGGCCCGCGGCGTGGGCGATCAGGCCGCTGATGAAGACCGCGTCCCCGGCCCTGGCCTCGACCGCGACCGGCTCGATGCCGCGCCATTCCGGGTAATGCTCGAAGAGGGCGTCGATCCGCGTCTCGCTGAGCGCCGGCACCCTTTCGAAACGGCTCGACTTGTGGGAGCCGGGAAGGAAGTAGAGGCAGCCGTTCTGAAGGGCGGCGGCGTCGAGGGCGATCCACAGCATCGTCGACTGGTGCGAGAAGTAGGGGTCGGACGGGTTGTCGAGGTGCCAGTTGGTCGGGTTGGCCCACGGCTTCTTTATCAGCGCGTGGTCGTGATACAGGCGCATGCCGGAGGCGCTGACGAGCTCGGCCGCGAGCCTGCCCAGCCGTTCGTCGAGGACGAGCTCGCGCACCTGCCCGCTCCCCTTCCACATGTTGACGCACTGGACGAAGACGTCCCTGTAGTAGTCGTCGCGGTTCTGGTTGTCGAAGAGCTTGATCCCGGGGTCGGCGTTGCCGACGAGACGGGCGACGCCGTCGTCGACGGCCCGGCGCCAGCGCTCGAGCTCCCCATCGTCGAGGAAACCGGGGAGCAGGAGATACCCGTCCTCTTCGTATGCGTCGATCTGCGATGGGGTCAGACTGGTAATCATCCCGTGCCTCCTGGGCGGCTTGCCCGCGCCGCGCGGTATCGCTTGCGTAAGCGGAAAACCTGGTCCGTTGGCAAAGCTAACGCGACTGAAAACCCGGGAGAAGAGCGATCATGAAGATCTACCACGACGACGACGTGACCCTCGACGTCCTGCAGGGGCGGACCATTGCCGTTCTCGGCTACGGCAACCAGGGGCGGGCGCAGGCCCTCAACCTGCGCGACAGCGGCATGGAGGTGATCGTCGGCAACCGCGACGACGAGTACGGCGAGCTGGCGAGGAAGGAAGGATGGGAGCCGGTGCCGCTGCTCGATGCGGCCGGGGCGGGGGACATCCTGCTGGTGCTGACCACCGACGAGTCGATGCCCTTCATCTGGGACGAGCACATAGCCCCGGGCATCGAGGCGGGGGACACCCTCTGCTGGGGAAGCGGCTACAACGTCGGCTACAAGGTGATCGCGCCGCCCGCGGAGGCCGACGCCATCATGATCGCCCCGATCATGATGGGCAACATCGTGCGCGAGCGCTTCGAGGCCGGCGGCGGCGGCGTCGGGCAGTTCGCGGTGGAGCGGGACGCCACCGGCACGGCGCGCGAGACGGCGATGGCTTTGTGCAAGGGGATGGGGCTGACGCGGGCGGGGATCTACGAGTCCTCCTTCCTCGGAGAGGCGTACGTCAACCTCTACACCGAGCAGGTCGTGTGGGCCGGCATCCACGCCTGGCTCGAGTTCTGCTTCGAGCTCGCCGTCGACAAGGGCCTTCCCCCGGAGGAGATCATCATGGTGCTCTACGCCTCGACCGAGAACGCCGAGGTCTTCTCGCTGATGGCGCGCTACGGCATCTACAAGCAGATGCGCTACCACTCGACGACCAGCCAGTACGGGACCATGACAAGGGCGAAGGAGCTGCTCAACGACGAGATCCGCGAAAAGGCGCGCTCGTTTCTCGTCGACGACATCATGGGTGGGGCCTTCGTCAAGGAATTCACCGACGGCCACGTCGAGGCGACGAAGCGGCTCGAGCAGATGCGGGCCGAGGCGCTCGAGCACCCGATGAGCAGGCTCGAAGGTCCGATCATCGAGATGATCCAGCGCTCCTGACCGGGTCCTTCCGCGCCCGGCGGCGGCCGGGACGAGGTGGAGCACCCGAAGCGCCGGAGACCGCCGAGCCGGTGCCGACCTGCGGGCTACGGCTTGTCCGTCCCCCGGTGGCAGGGGGGTAAAGCTCCAGTTAGAACGGTCCGTTGCGGTATGAGGGCTCGCTGACGTACCGCTCCGTCCCTAGGTCGAGGGGGATCTCCATGCGGGGGGGGGGGGGAGTTCGACGGTCAGGCGGGATACTTCAGACCTGGTGCAGATCCAGGAAATGTTCAACGGGAACTTGAACCGCCTTGCTCGCCTTGCTTCCATGGACGTGGAGTTCGTTGAATTTCTTTTCTATACCCTTCAATACGCGAGCTTCGAAATACTGTTCACCACAGTTCAACTCCGTCCATTCCTCGGTGTGTCCGTCGGCCAGGTCGAGCTCCTGCATCATCTCATCTGTGATTTCGGGGATCGGGTACACCTGAGATGGCCTTGATGCCATACACAGGCAGAGCAGAATCACCACGAAGCAAACCGCCACGGTACACCTCCTTGGCCGAGCTGGGGGGCAGCATTATTTCAGCGACTCAACGACGCCTTGATTCGGGCCCAGGAATTCGCGTGCACGGCACTGTCGTCAATCCCATCGCCGACGCCCACCAAGAGCCCGTCGACGAACCCATCCGCCGTGAACTCCAACTCCAGATCCCAGACCGGTAAATCGTACTTCCCGGGAGGGAAGTCACCGGAATCGCGGTCTTGCACCAGCAATCGAAATCCGACAATTCGGCCTGGAACCAGTTCGTACCTTGCACTTGCTTGTTGGTCTTCATAGTCGAAGTGCGCGAACGGAGTCACGTAAAATTCCGTCACCCAGAATACAGGATTCTCGCTTTGCACACCCCCTCCGCCGTCTCCAAACGGTGGACGAACCGGCCAACCGCGCTTGTCGATGGCACGTATTTCAAGGTTCCCATCCCCAGGTGCTTCAGACAAAGCGTCGTACCATTGCGCGTTTGAAGCTTCAAAAATTCTCTCAGCGTCAGCTCCCGGCTGGTTGTTGGGCCTAGAAGATCCACCGCTGTGGTCAGCATCGATCAACAGCGCCATCGAGTCGTTGGCGAGCATCGAAAAGCTCGATTTTTCAGGGCCCTCGTAGTCGTTTACGTAGACATCATCTGCCATTATTGCAGCAACATAGATCCGACTGGGCGACCGGGTCCAACCAAGCCAGATCCTGAAATCCAGATCAGCCGGATCAAACGATGCGATATCGGACACATACGGTTTCAGTTCGAAATCCAATAGTGTCAATGTGGGTTCTCTTTCCGTCCACTCATCCAGCAACCCGTCCTTGACATCGATCTGTGCGACCATCTCCTCGGTCAACTCGTAAATGGGATAGACGCGATCCCCAACATGGCTCTGAGCTGGCTGCAGTGTGGCGAGCACAGCAAGGGGGAAGCAGCACGGATCCCGACCGATATTGGTATCATTTCAAGTAAACCTCCTGAACGAACAGGACTCGCTACGTGAAAGGCACGGCTCTGAAAGCTGGCGAATTCCAGGAGCGATCCCTGGAAGTATACGACCTGGTGGCGCTGTTCCTCGACGGCAAGAGCTTCGCCGACCTGCCTGAAGCAGACAGGCGAGGAGATCCTCATCGCTCCTCTGGGCGTCACCCTGGACGGACAGAAAGATTCCTCTGGGCTTCGTGCAGGCGGCCACCGAGAACGAGCGGGTCTGCCGCCGGTTTCTGTCCGAGTTGGTCGAGCGGGGGTTGCAGTACGAAGCCGGACTACTGGTTGTCCTCGACGGCGAGAAGGGCTCTACCCTCTGGTTGCATAAAAACAGGGCTTTTTTCTTCTCCGGAGTGCACCTTGTCACTTGCGGCGCCCTCTGAAAAAGGGGGTATTTGATACTGTCACCCATGACCTGTATCGACCCCTTCCAGGAGGACACCGCAAGTGAGGTTCAGAAAACAAGACATTTTGGCCCGTTTTCACAAGCTCCCGCGTCTTCGCTTCGAAGATCAACGGCTTACTTCCTTTGCGGGAGTGATCGTTTTTCAACTGCTCTTTCGGCGCTTGCATCTAAAGACTCGACTGAAGTCCTGCTTCCCCGCCAAAAGCGCAGCGACCTTTGCTCCCCATGTCATTGTGTTGTTGCTCATCGTGCATCTGTTGCTGGGCTTCCGGCGGCTGCGGGACGTGGACTATTACCGGGACGATCCGGTGGTCCTGCGTTTGTTGGGCTTACGTCGCCTGCCGGATGTGGCCACCCTCAGTCGCGCGCTGGCAAAAATGGGCCATTCAAGTATCGCAAAAGTGCGACACCTGTCTTCGACCCTGGTCATGCAAGCGCTCCAGCGTGAGCGCTTCCCCCGTCTGACTCTCGACTTCGACGGCTCGGTGATCTCCACCTGTGGTCATGCCGAAGGGACCGCCGTTGGCTATAATCCGAAAAAGAAGGGGGCGCGCAGCTACTACAACCTGTTCTGCACGGTGGCGCAAACCGGACAGTTTCTGGATGTCCTTCACCGGCCCGGCAACGTCCATGACAGCAAGGACGCCCATGCGTTCATGATGGACGCCTTCGATCGCGTGCGCGACGCCTTGGCGCCCACCGTGCTCGAGTCGCGACTGGACAGCGCCTTCTTCAGCCAAAACACGCTCACTCTCATGGACCTGTATGGCGTCGGATGCACGATCAGTGTCCCTTTCGAACGCTTTCCCGTACTCAAGGACCAGATCGAAGCGCGCCAGCGCTGGCGCTACCTCGATGAGCACTGCTCCTATTTCGAGAGTGACTGGAAACCGGAAAGCTGGCCGGCCTGCTACCGGTTTCTGTTTGTGCGCCGTGCGGTGCCGCGTCAGACCAAGCAAGCGCTGCAACTGGATCTGTTCGAACCCCGGCACATCGATCACGAGTACCGCGTTGTGGTTACCAACAAGATGAACTCGCCACGCAGCGTGCTCCTCTTCCACTATGGCCGCGGCGCCCAGGAAGGGATCTTCGCCGAGGCCAAGCAACAGGCCGGGCTGGATCTGATCCCCACCCGACGGTTGCTCGGCAACCAGATGGTTACTTTGTGTGCGATGATGGCCCACAATCTGGGACGCGAAATGCAGATGCTGGCGCAGCCGCGATCGAACTATTCGCGTGGCAAACGTCCGGCGGCGTGGACCTTCCAAACCTTGGACACGCTGCGTCATCGCTTCATTCAACGCGCCGGGCGCCTCACTCAGCCCAAGGGCGAGTTGACCCTGACCCTGAACTCCAATCCAAAAGTTGAAAAAGATCTGTTGCATTTCCTCGAAATCCTGAAGGAAGCCGCCTGATCACAACCACCGCCTTCAAACAGATTTATGCAACGTTAGGGTTTACAGACCTACGCCTCCCCCTGCCAACGCTTCGCCTGCGCCGTTGCCGGCGCACACGCATGACTCGGGGCTGTCGTGGTTCGCTACACCTTCAACACAGAGGACTGTCACCTCTAACACCTCGCCGGTGTGATCGGGCGCACAGGAGAAGATTCATGATTCGCTTATTGGTATCAGCAATAGTTCTGTCATTAAACGGCGTGGAAGCTCACGAGCCCGAAGAGACAATCTACCCTGTCTTCTGGTGGTGGCCGGAAGAGCTTCAGCCTGTCATCGATGGCATACCCGATCTCCCGTTGCAGGATGAAAGCACATTTGCCGGCTTCTGGCCTTACATGATTTCATCGAAGTGGAGTAGGACGCAAGAGAACGAGGCTCCGGACCCCCATTCCCTGTATTCTCAAATTCTGGTTGGATGGGGCGAGCCCGGCCAGTTGTATATACAGGAATGGCGATACGACGACCAGTGGAGCGATCCCAATCCGTTCGTTCTCCATTTTGACGCTGACCATTCCGGCACCTTCATGCCTGGATACAGCCTGTCTATGGGCTACGAGCCGACCACCCATGATTTCTCACTGAGCTTTGACCTTCGCGGCCGCGAACCTGCGTGGTATGAGAGTACAGAGTATGTATCATTCGCCTTTTCCTATATGGACGGTCCTCCCTGCAGATTCTGTTTTGACGACATTCCGGAAAAAACCCGCCCGGAGCATTGGATGTTTATCGAATCGGCCTGGACGCTATTTGATCCTTTTTCCGAGGAAGATGGGTCAGCCTCTGTCGTCAAGGACCTAGAACCGGGTATGATCATTGGCTTGTCCTGGACGATGTATGACCTCGATCAGTACGATCGGACAGAAAGTAGAGGATTCAACATAACCTCGCATTTCCAACTTCAAGAGCCTGACGATGCTCTCCTTCATCCCTATTGGTGCTGTGCTGACGATTGGGAATCTCTGTATGGCTCTGTGATTTCGGCAGATTCATGGGGGCGCATCAAGCAGACTTTTCTTTCAAAATGACAACTTGGAAAAGGATGGTATTCATGATGGCAGTGTATCTGTTGTTGGGCTATATCCGGATTCTTCAAAGGACAATTTATAGCGTTTACAGAGAGAGATATTGAGGGTTTCATACTGTACGGAATCGGGCCGGAATCTGCGCAGGGATATCGAGGTCTCCGACGCACAGGTAAATCAGGTCGGCAAAGGCATCCAGAGTTTTAAATCCACTGGCTCGATTCTTGACCATGCGGATAATGCGATTGAGCCCTTCGGCGGCGGCGTTGGTCAGGTGCGTGTCGACGAAGGCGGTGATGCCGGCCGCCTGCTTGCGCACCGTGTTGACGAACTTGCGCAGGGGCTGCAGGCGGCTGCGCAGGGCCGCCGTCGTCCACTTCTTGAGGAAGCGTTCGGCGGCCCAGCGCGCCTTGTAGCGCCAGAAGTGCTCGAACTCGTCCTTCAGGCGCCAGGCGCGGTAGATGCGGCGGTTGGCCTTCTCCAGGGTTTGGAGCGTGCGCCGGTCCTTTCGCGAGCGCTGGGCGGAGTGATGCAGCAGCACCCAGCGCAGGCCCTTGAGCAGCTTGCGGTCCTCGCCGCAGGCTTGCCGCCACTGCTCCTTGCGCACCTCGTCGACGGCTTCGTTGAGGGCCTTGACGACGTGGAATCGGTCCAGGACCAACTCGGCGTTGGGACCATGCTGCCGGATGGCGCCGATGAAGGTCTCGCTCAGGTCGCAGCAGGCCCAGCGGATGCGGTCCTTCTGGAAGGCGCTGAGATGGTCCCGGAAGAACGTATCGATCGTTTCCCTCGCCTTGCCCTGGCCGACCCAGACGACACAGGAACGTTCCAGGTCATAGACCAGGGTGGCGTATTTATGGCCCTTGGCGTAGGAGACCTCGTCGATGCCGAGGGTCCTCAGCCCGCGGATGCGATGGCCTGTACGTCGGCGCGCGATGAGCCGATGCAACTGGTCGGACAGGGTCGAAGGAGCCAGGCCCAGCAAGCGCGCGGCGACCACCTGCGGCATCCACTGGCAGTAGGTCAGCAGCAGGTATTCGAAGCGGTAGCTGACCCGGGCCGAGGGCGCCGCCCAGGGCACCTCCTCGACGTGCCGGCCGTGGGTCGGACAGCGAATCTCTCGAGGGCGGTGGTACAACCAGACGGTACGGCCGCAAATGCGGACGTCGCGCCAGCGGCGGGGCTCCATGACCCGTACGATCTTGCTCCGGCGCCCACACTGGGGACAGCGGCACCCCTTCTTGTGGGGCTGTACCGCAACCACAACGGCCGCTTCCTCCCCGCGTCCTTCGAAGCACACGTCGACAGCGCCAAACCCCTTGAACTTGAACAGCTTGGAGACGAACTTCATAGCGGTCATAGGTCGCCTTCCCTTCCCTTTCCTGGGGAGTGCTTGATGGGGATACACCAAGCATAGGGAACGACCTATGGCCTTGTCATGTACTCAGGTTTCGGCGTTGAAAAACCCGGATAGACCCTGTTGTTGGCGGTTATTTTGTGGACCGGTGCTGCATGGGGTCAGGAAATTTTCTGCGGGTACGGGCTTACCGGAGACGATTCCGGCGCGACAAGATCGTCGGGCGGCTCGGCAAGCTCCTTTGCGGAATTCACCCCGGAAGAGGAACATTTCCACGACGGCACGATCAAGATGCTGGTTCTGTTTGCCACCTTTTCCGATATAACTACGGCTCCATATGATCTGGAAAGCGATCATTTTGAAGGAAGAAGCGGAAACACGGACCGGTCGGCGCTTGATCTGTTGGATGTGTCCGTGAGCGGCAGTTTTTCCCATTACATGAAGGAGATGTCACGCGAGACTCTCACGGTTCAAGGTGCGAACAGGACCATCGTGACCAAATGGTATCGCAGCAAGTTTGATTCTGCAATGATGCCAAGTACGGATGTGCGTCTTGGAATTACAAGACATTTGGAACCGAAGTTCTGGAAGCCGCCCCTACTGCCTACGCCGATGTCGCTATTGACTGCGAGGATTACGATGCGCTTGCCGTCGTTGTTCCTGAAAAATTCAATAAGTGTCGGCTGGGAGGCATTGCCGACACATTCAGCTTTTTGCCGGCCGGTTCCACGAAGAAAGTATCCAAGGATATGATGGTTCTAAAGGGGGAGACGTTCCCTGAAATGGTTGCCATCATGGCGCATGAGTACGGGCATTTCATGGGACTTCCAGAGCTGTATGACCGCAGCGGCTTCAATCATCTCATAAAGCAGAGACGGAATGCCTGGATTGCTCATCACACGGAAGGCGATCCTCTTCCTCTGGCCACCGACGTGTTTACCAAGTTGTATAACGCCGATTTGAGACAGCAGAGCGCGGGGATCGGATACTGGAGCGTGATGGGAGGCGGTTCTCTGAAATGGTATTATCCCGACAACCCCGAAGACACGCGATCCTTTCCTCCGCCGCAGCCGATGGGCGCCTGGTCCCGGGTGTTCGCTGACTGGGTTACCGACTGGACTTTTGCAAACTCCGCTTTTTTACACAAGTTTTAGGTGTGTGACGATTCTCTCCTGCGTCCACCCTACTGTTATGGCCTGTTCGACCGCCCAGGTGATGGTTTTACTGAGCGTTTCTCGCGACACGGCTCGACAGGCCTCGCCAATGGTCGTCAGCACGCTATGAGCCCAGTCACGCGCACGGCCCTGCCGCCTCCGTGCCATGAGCAGACTGTGCGTCAGCATCACGAGGTACCTATGCCGAGTCTGGCCCTCGCCGCTGCGTAACTGACCGTCTCCCATGCCCAGATGGTGCTTGCCGTCCCGATGAAAGTCTCGGTGCCCGTCCAGCGTTTGCGATAGACGTTCAGAATACGACTGATCTCCCAGTGCACGCGATGGGTCAGTAGAAACTTGACCGCTTCCCTGCCGTTCTTGCGATCCCACAGGATCACCAGGCGAACCCGGTGCTCGAGCTTGGGCAGACTCAGGGTTTTGGTGAAATACCATTGTTTGCGCTTGCCGATGCTGACCTGTTTGCGATCCTCGGGTGGGATCTTCGCAGCCACTTCGGCGGCCTTCATCAGGCCGCCCTTGAACTCGACCTTGCGGTTGCTCTTCAGGGCCCCTACGTAGCCGCGCTCATGACTATGGAGGTGATCGAGACACTCGACACTGCTGAAGTAGCAGTCGAAGGCGAAATCGCCCGGGATCTGGCGGAACACGACCCAGTCCACGAGCTCTTTGAACAGCTCGGTATGGCTCTTGAAGGAGGTGTCCGTCTCCCCTTCCCGGCGCTTGCGAAAGCGACAGGAATTCCATCGGATAGTATTTCCCCGAGGTGCACACGTAGTTGGCGATGACGTAGTCGTGGGCAATCCTATGGCGCTGGTCGGAGTGATCCCAAAACCAACCCACGTCCTCGATCTTTTCTCCGCTGTGGCCGACCAAGGTGTTGTCGATGGCGATCACCCCGCGCCCCGAATAGCGCGTCGAGGGACGCTCCTGCAACCATTCCAGGCGATGTTCGTTGAGCCATTTCCCGTCCCATCGCACCTGCGTAATCCAGCGGTTCAGGCAGGACTGATCGGTGGTCTCGACGAACTCGGCGTTGATCGCCGATACATTTTTGCGTTCGGCCACCATCAACCCGGTCAGATACTCGCCAAAGTGACGGCGCTCCGGGGCGTTGGCGAAGAGGCCGCCGAACTCGGCCACCGCGTCTTCAACCACCGTGGGAAAATCAACAATACCTGGCATGAACAACCTCTCTCATGGCCAGGGGAAACGAAGGCGGGGGATGCCTTCGTCCTACCAAACATACCAAGTTCCATCGAGTTCGCGCTACCCTCTATCCTTGACCGATTATCCCAGGAATTCTGCCTTTTGCAAAAGTCCAGCCTGACCTTGAACTCCAATCCAAAAGTCGAAAAAGATCTGTTGCATTTCCTCGAAATCCTGAAGGAAGCCGCCTGATCACAACCACCGCTTCAAACAGATTTATGCAACGTTAGGGTCTACAAGGCGGTGAGGTCGGTGCTGGAGGGGCATGCCTGTGTGCAGCGTTAGCCCGTATCACAAGCGCCAGAACACCGTCTCGAGAGACAGGTTGTCGTTCTGTCTTTCCTGATCGCCATGTTTCGAAACGTAGTACTGACCCGTTCTGATTCTGTCCTGTATCCAGACCAGATCGAGCATCTCGTGAGACCATTGCCTTCCGTGATGGAATACCCGGATATGGCGAAAACTAGAAAGGCCCGTTGTGGTATGAGGGCTGGTTGACGTAGCGCTCGGTCTCGAGGTCGAGGCGGATCTCCATGCCGGGGGGAAGCTCGACGGTCAGGTGTGACCCCCCTACTTCGACGCTGCGCTCCTCGGCCTGCAGCGGCGGCGGCGCGTAGGTGCCGGCGTAGCCCCCCAGCTCGCCCGGCCAGTCGCTGCTGCGGCCGCTGAACGTGGCCTTTCCGAAACGGTGCTCGCCGAAAGCCCCGGCCTGGATGACGAGGCGGCGCGGTTCGACGGTGTTCAGGTTCACCAGGCGCACGACGGTGCGGCCGGCTTCGAGCTTCTCCACCAGGGCGCCGACCTCTTCGGGCAGCCCCGGCCGCCGGCGCTCGCAGTCGTAGTAGCGCACCCGGGCGTGCAGCAGGCCGCCGTTGTAGATAGGCTGCGGCCCGCCCAGGGTCAGCTGGATCAGCGCCTCCGACGACAGCGGGTTGCCCCACTGCCACTGGTGGATATGGAAGCGCGTGCCGACGTCCTCGTCCTCGCGCACCAGGGTGTTGCGGCGGTTGACGATCTGGTGGGTGGCGTGCAGCATGCGCTCCGGGAAGTCGGGGTTGGCCCCGGCCAGGTAGCGCACCCAGGGCTGCTCGTGGCCGGAGTCCTCCTTGTTGTGGAAGGCGAACACCGAGTTCCAGTCGTGGACGTCCCCCTCGCGCACCCGCTCGACGCTCTGCCAGTCCCGCTCCTCCATCGACAGGTACCACAGGGTCACCGGGTAGACGGACAGCATCGGCTGCCAGTCGAACCAGCCGGCGTCGCCGTAGCGGTAGGGGACCAGCAGGGTCTTCTGCCCCGGCTCGAGGGCGTCGAACTGCTCCACCCAGCGCTCGCTGACGCTCATCTCCCCGCGCCGGATCTCGCGCATCTCCCCCATGTCGAGGATGCGCTCCTGCTGCACGCGGGCGAGGTCGAGCCAGCCGCGGTCGCCGGTGATCAGCAGGGCGTTGGCGACGGCGTCGAGGACGGCGAACTGCATGGTCAGGAAGCCGTGCGGGAAGGTCCAGCCCATGGCGCCGCCGTACCACTTGCCCCCGAGGTATTCTCCGACCTGGCCGCTGTGGCCGACCTGGTCGGGCAGCAGGCCGCCGTTGTCGCGGGCGCGCCGGTGCCAGGCGCCGGTGTACTCGACCACCCAGTCGCGGTACTTCTCCTCCCCGGTGAGCAGGAAGGCGTTCGTCATCAGCGAGGTCAGCGACAGGTTGACCGGCGTGTCCCCCTTGTACCAGCGGTCGAACAGGGCCTGTCCCATGGCCCTGGCCTTGGCCGGGTCGGCGAGGTCCTGGACGCTTTCGATTCCGGGCAGGTCGAAAAACGGCAGGCTGTAGCGCTCCATGCTGCCGCCGAGCGGGCTGTAGCTGGCGTTCTCGCGCTCGGACAGGGGGCGGTAGTGCGGCCCCCGGCTGCCGTGGTGGCCGTTGAAGAGGAGCTTGAGCTCCGGGTCGTAGTTGATCGCCTCGGGGTCCTCGTTGAGATAGAAGCCGGCGAAGCGGCGGGCGCGCACCTCGTTGATCGGGTTCAGGGGGTCGGCTATGCAGAGGTTGTAGAAGGCGATGTCGCACTCCGACTGGTGCATGTTGTCGGCGTCGAGGCCGTACTCCTTGTACACGGTGCCGAGCCGGGACAGCTGCCGGGTGACGGCGTTCCACTGGCGGTGGGCGAGGCCCAGCAGGTGGTCGCCCCCTCCCATCAGGTAGAGGGTTGGCCAGTTGAAGAACGGCTCGTAGAAGTCGTCGTGGCTGCCGCCGCCCCACTCGTCCTCCCAGATGAACTCGCCGTCGTCGCGGGTGAAGTGCTCGAGGTAGGGGAAGACGGACTCGTCCATGGCGTCGAACAGCGCGCGCTCCCAGAGCGCCCAGTTCGGCTGCGAGACCGCAGGCAGGTCGGCGGTGATCAAGGTGTCGTTGGGCATGGATTCCTCATTGGATGAAGCGCCGGCGCCTTCCGGGCCGATCCCGTTCGGCGGGTCGTTCCGTCGAGGCCGCCCCCGTCCTCAGTAGAGGCTCGCGCAGGAGGGCTTGCCGGCGTAGCGGTCGGTGGCGAGGTCGATGGTGATCTCGGTTCCCGGAGGCAGCTCCACTCCGAGGTACCTGCCGGCGAAGTCCGCGGTGCGCGTCTCTTCGGTCACTGGTTGCCCTGCGTAGTCGGTTGCGGGGCCGGGGTAGTCGCTGTCCAGGGCGGTGTACTGCGCCCCCGAGAAGCGGTGCTCGCCGTAGGCGCCGGCCTGGATCACCAGCTCGCGGCCGGCGTTGGAGTTCAGGTTGACCAGCCGGACCACGGTCCGCCCGGCCTCGAGCTTCGTCACCAGGGCGGCGACGTCGGGGGGCAGGCCGGGGCCGCGGGCGCGGGCATCGTAGTAACGCAGGCGCGCGTGCAGGAGGCCGCCGTTGTAGATCGGCTGCGGCGCCCCGAGGGTCTGCTGGATCAGGGCCTCGGAGCTGACCGGGTTGACCTCCTGCCACAGGTGGATGTTGTGGCGCGTGCCGACCTCGGTCTCGCCGCGCACCAGGGCGAGACGGCGGGTGACTTCCTGGTGGGCTGCCTGCAGCATGCGCTCGGGGAAATCGGGATTGTCCCCGGCGAGGAAGCGCAGCCAGGGCTGCTCGTGGCCGGTGTCCTCCTTGTTGTGGAAGCAGACCACCTCCCTCCAGTCGTACGCCTCCCTGGTGCGCACCTGCTCGATCCGCTCCCAGTCGCCGTCGGCCATCGACAGGTTCCACAAGGCCGCGGGGAAGACCGGCGACAGCGGCTGCCAGTCGAACCAGCCGGCGTCGCCGTAGCGGTAGGGGACGAGGAAGGTTTCGCCGCGCTCCCCCATGGCGGTGAACTGGCCGAACCAGTGATGGTCGAGGCTCATGAGCTCGCCGCGCGCGTCGCGCTGCTCCCCCAGCTCGAAGATGCGGTCCTGCTGGCGCCGCGGCAGCTCCAGCCAGGCGTCGTCGCCGGTGAGCAGGAGGGCGTTGCCCGCGGCCGCGAGCAGGGCCATCTGGATGTTGTACCAGCCGTGCGGGAAGGTCCATCCGTAGAGGCCGCCGTACCACTTGCCGCCGATGTACTCCCCGACGGCGCCGGAGTGGCCGACGTTGTCGGGGATCATCCAGTCGTTGGCCCGGGCGCGCTCCAACCAGGCGTCGGTGTACTCGATGGCCCAGTCGCGGTACCTCTCCTCGCCGGTCAGCAGAAAAGCGTTGGTCGCCAGGGTGGTCTGGGCGAGGTTGTGGATGACGTCCCCCCTGGCCCAGCGGTCGTGAGCGGCGCGGCCCATCTCCAGCGCCTTGGCGTCCTCCTCGGTGTCCCTCCAGGAGGAGATGCCGGGCAGGTCGTAGAACGGAATGCCGTAGCGCTCGCTGCCGCGGTGCAGGGAATCGCGCTGGGAATCGTCGCGGTAGCTCGGCCCCCCGGAGCCGTTGATCGGCGACAGGATGATCCGCTTCTCCGGGTCGTAGTTCCTGACCGCCGGGTCGTCGCCGGTGTAGAAGCCGGCGAACTTGCGCGCCCTGAGGCGCAGGCTGCCGTTGGCCGGATCGGCGAGGCAGAGGTGGTAGAAGAAGACGTCGCTCTCGGAAATGTGGAAGACGTCCTCGGCCTTGTGGTACTCGTCGTGAACCGTGCCGCAGCGGGTCAGCTGCCGCGTCACTCCCTCCCAGCCCCGATGGGCGAGGTCGAGCAGGTGGGAACCGCCCCCCATCAGGTAGAGCAGGGGCCAGTTGAAGTACGGCTCGTAGTAGTCGTCCGGGCTGCCGCCGCCCCAGGCGTCGTCCCAGATGAACTCGCCGTTGTCGCGCACGTAGCGGTCGACGAAGGGGTGGACGCCCTCCTTCATCGCCGCCATCAGGTGGCGCTGCTGCACCGCCCAGGAAGGGGGCCGGGTCACCGGCACGGTGGCGCGGATCGTTTCCAAGTCAGGTCCTCCGGTTGTTATTCAAGGGGGTTCAGAAGAGTTCCTATAATAACGCGATGCCGGTGCCGGCTGTCAGTCGTCCGGGAAAAACGGTCGGGTTGTCTCCTTTTGTCTTCTCGAACTGGCATCTTCAAAGACTGCCTTCCGGCCCCATGGGGCGCGGGGACCGCGGGGCTACCGGGCCGGCTCGGAAATTTCCCCGCCTTCAAGTGCCGTCTATATTTCAGGCAAGCCTTCACCAAGGGAAACCACCCCACGATTCTGCTGAAGCTTTGACTTGAAACAGGCGGGCATGGAGTTCTCAAGGCTGAAAAGCCCGTCCTGAAGGTTCAAGGAGTCGCCATGTCTGCAACCTGGCCCCGTATTCCTTACGGTTGGGCGGACTTCCGTGCCATCCGCCTTGAGCAGCGCCTCTACGTCGACAAGACCCGCTTCCTTCACTCCCTCGAAGAGGAACGCTACGCCTTTCTGATTCGCCCCCGTCGCATGGGCAAGACCTGCTGGGTCTCCCTGCTGGAAAATTACTACGACCGCATGGGAGCCGATGAATTCGAGGCCGTCTTCGGCGGCACCGACATCGGGCGGCATCCCACCGAAAACCGCCATCGCTACGTCATCCTGCGCTTCAACTTTTCGGCGTTCAAGAACGCCCTGGACACCCTCGATCACTACTTCGAAGAGTATTGTCAACTGGTGGTCCGGCACGCGCTGGAGCGGAATGCGGACCTGTTTCCCGAGGCGGCGCGGCGTCACATCCGATCGTCGAGTTCGGTCAACGGCCAGCTCAACGAGCTGTTCCTGTACGCTGGCGATCACGGCATCCGGCTGTACGTGCTCATCGACGAGTACGACAACTTCGCCAACACCGTGCTGGCCTATCACGGAGCCGAGGCGTACCAGTCCTTCACTCACGGCGGCGGCTTCTACCGCAATTTCTTCGCCACCCTCAAGGCCGGGGCCGAGAAGAGCCGCGGCGGCCTGGAGCGGCTGTTCATCACCGGGGTGTCGCCGATCACGATGGACGACGTCACCAGCGGCTTCAACATCGGCAAGAACATCAGCTTGCGGCCGGAGTTCAACGATATGCTGGGCTTCACCGAAGAGGAGGTGCGGGGCCTGCTGGAGATATACCGGGACCACGGGGTGTTCAACCAGGAGGTCGAAGCCGCCCTGGAGGTGATGCGGGAGTGGTACAACGGCTACCGGTTTTCCGAGGAGGTCGAGGGGGACCTCTACAACACCGACATGGTCCTCTATTTCCTCGATGAGTCCATGCCGAACAAGGGGGCGCCGCGGGAGTTGATCGACAGCAACGTGCGCATCGACTACGGCAAGCTGCGCCACCTGCTGACGGTCAACCGGCAGCTCAACGGCAACTTCGACCTGCTGCGCCACATTATCGCCGAGGAAGTAACCGACAGCGACATCCAGGTCAGCTTCCCCCTGGACCGGCTCGACCGGCGCGAGAACTTCCTGTCGCTGCTGTTCTACTTCGGTCTGCTCAGCATTCGCGAGGTGGTGCACGGGGTGTCCCGGCTGGGCATTC
The DNA here is from genome assembly GCA_965223905.1 of Candidatus Latescibacterota bacterium. Classification (GTDB taxonomy): domain Bacteria; phylum Latescibacterota; class UBA2968; order UBA8231; family UBA8231; genus CBDCXV01. The sequence continues at coordinate 1,632,349 of CBDCXV010000001.1, read as the reverse complement.
CCAACCAGACGGTCAAGCGCCTGATGTACGGGTACCTGCGCGATGCCTACGATGACGTGGGCATGTTCTCCCTCGATGTCCACACCTTCTCCGGCCTGGTGCGGAAGATGGCCTACGAAGGCGCCTGGCGGCCGGCCCTCGACTTCCTGCGCGCCGCCCTCGTCGAGCAGACGGGAATTCGCGACTACCTCGACGGCGAGAAGGTTATCCACGGGTTCGTGGCAGCCCACTTCAGCATGGTGAACCAGTTTCTGCTGCACTCGGAGTACGAGCTGAACAAAGGGTACGCCGATCTCTACCTGGAGCCGTTCGTCGCCCAGTACCCCGATCTGCGGTACGGCTACGTGGTGGAACTCAAGTATCTGAAGCGGGGCGAGTCCCTCGACGACTCATTGGTGGCGGCGAAGATGCAGGAGGCGGAGCAGCAGGTGCGCGGCTACCTGGCGGATCCGGGCTTGCGGCGCCGCTACCCGTCAGTGCGCCACGTCGGCCTGGCCATGGTGTTTCACGGCTGGGAGCTGGTCGCCTGGGAGGAGGTGGACGCCGGCGCGGAGGCGGGCGGCCGCGCGGAGGCGGGCGGCCGCGCGGAGGCGGGCGGCGACCCGTGTTCCAGAGCTTGAGAGCCGCCTTCTCGCCAAAGCCTGTCTGGCCGATGGAATGGGCCAGCCGCTCCATCTTCATCCGCACTCTTCCATCAGGTCCGCGTCTTCAGGTACTCCTCGATCGCGCGCTTCGGGACCGGCAGCCCTTGGTACTCCAAGCGCGTTGCCGGCGTCCGCTGCCGCCGGTACCCTTGTCAGTATGGACTCGATAGATTCAGCCCTGCAGGATATTCAGGCTACCGAAGACCTGCTCGAGAAAGCCCTGAAGCTCGCCGGGCTCGTAACCGGTGTTTTCCGGGAAGCCGGCTGGGAACTCGTCGTCGTCGGCGGCTCCGCCGTCGAGTTCTACACGGAAGGGGCATACATGTCCGGCGATATCGATTTCTGCCGTCTGAATCCGCAACCGGTACCGCTGCGCCAGGCGCAGGATCTCATGGGCAAGTTGAAGGCGACGGGCGGCCCCCGAAGCTGGCTGGTCGGCGACCTGTATGTCGATCTACTCGGTTTGCTGGAAAACGAAGCGCGCACGGCGTGTCGTGAGATCGACACACCCTGTGGGAGGATATCGATCATTCCCGTGGAGCAGGTTCTCGTGGAGCGGGTGCTTTCGGCGTTCTATCCAGCGAGCGACAGCGAGGCGCGCGATGCGGCGAGGAAGCTGCTCGCGGTCTGTCTCGCGGGGCGGACGCCGGTCGATTGGGACGAGGTAGACCGGTTGGCGGCCTTGCCCTCTTTCGACGTCGCCGAACAGATGACCGGCCTGAAGGCCGAGGTGGAACGTGAGCTCGACTGAGCCGGTCAAGGTTTCCTGGAAATGGGAGGAGTGGCTGTCGAGTCGCGAAGCGCGCCGCCAGGTGGCGGCTCGTATCGGTCCGGATGTTGTCCGCCGCGCGAGAAGCTCTTCGGATCGCAGGCTGCGCCGCCTTTTCGACGGCGAACGCGGCCCGGATTTTCGCAACGGCGGCGGCGGGGCGCTCTTCCGGCCGCGATGAGCCAGCTCGAGCAGGTGGAACCGTCCCCCATCAGGTAGAGCAGGGGCCGGTCGAATATCAGCCCTCGGTTGGGCTTGGTTGCTTCTTTGGCCCTGGATTCAGCAGCGGACGATCAGATTCCCGTTCGCGCTTGCGGAGTGCTTGAACAATGCGCCCAAGGTCATTTCCATGTTCGGCAGCATGGACTTTACGGTGCCGGCGAATTTCTTCAACAACAGGATCTTCAATCATCTGATACTCCCCCCAATCCTTCGGGCGAACAGATGTGTGGACATACAAATCCACACGATTCTACAACTCTTAAAATAGCCGATTTCGTTTCGGCGTTGTTGATATGACGGAAATTCCAGGTCAGGAGAAAATCCGCCCCCTGAGCGGCGGCAATTGCGATGTGCAACGCGTCGTCTTCACTCCCTGCGGGAATAACCCCTTCAGCCAGCAACTGTCCTGCCAGTTCAGTAGCTTGGTCCGAGATCCTCAAGCTCGGAATCTCGGCTACCCAACCCAGACGCCGTTCAGCCGCCTCGTCGTCCCCACGGCAGATTTCTTCTTCGACCAGTGCAGAAATGCGAAGATCAAATCGATGCCGGTGGTTGCTCCACCAATCGTGAGAAATCGCTTGGCGAGCCGCTCCGACTACATCCCGGCTGGGCCGCGATGCTAAATAGCCGACTATGGATGACTCGATATAGACCGAAGGTTTTTCGGATCCGGTTGGTTCTATGGACATAGCCTGGATTTGTATATATGCCAGTGGTTGATGACATCACGCCCGAGCAGCGACGGCAGTCCCTCGTTGGAACGGTACGATCTCATTGAAATCCAGGCGCGGGATGATAAAAAACACGGCCCTCGACGTATGGTCGCCCCTGATCGTCAAACTCGCCGATGATCACAGGATCAGCAGGGGAGGGTCCGTGTCCATGAACTCGATCACTACGTCCGCTCCATGCAACCCACGGCCTTCAACCTCGCTGAGCACCTCATCCATGGAGTCTCCTACGGCCAAGACCCCCTCCTGTCCCATCGCCACCCATTTGTCGGGGTGACGCTCCAACAGATTGGGGCGCTCCTTTCTCATGCGAGCGACGATTTCGTGATACTGGTCCATCTCATCCATCAAGGCTTTGGCACCGCCCAATCCCTCGATGACCCCCTTTAGATAGTCCTCGTCCATGAAATGTCTCCTTCTATTCCCGTTCGTAAGGGAAACGACCGTCCAGCACCTACTCCGCGTTTTCCCGCGACAGGGCAGCCTGTTGCGAATCAGTTTGCCAATCAGGTTCCCATTCGGGAGTCATGGCCAGGATTGCTTCTTTGGCGCCGTTGCATCCGTAGACCGGATACTGGTTGCGAAGTCTGGTAAGGTTCAGATAGGCATACAGCGAAAATTCCTCGTCCTTACTCGTTCTAGTGAATATCCCGTAACGAAGGCCGTCCGTTACGACCAGACGGCGGCAATTCGGAAGTGGCGATGCGTAGTTTTGAGCCTGGGATACTGCCCACGACAAACACGCGTTGTGAACCTTCTTGGCTTCGACGACCACGGAGAGATGGTCGTTGTTCCGAGGCATTCTTGAGAAGAGCGCGATATCGATTCTGCTCCATTCTAGGGCTATCCTTTGAGGGGTCCAACCGAGGATCCGAACCAGTGGTACGACGAGATGGCTCACTGTTTCGTTCTCTGAAGGATTTAGTCCCCTGTACCAGTTGGCGATTCGAATGAATTCGCCGTTCGGATCCAACAGGTTTCGAATTGAATCGCTTGGAATGCCTTCTTTGAACAAGAACTCTGCTATCTTATCGCTACTGATTTTATTACACCCTTCTCCCTCGGCGGCCTTTGGCAGGTCAGGGAGTAAATGCGAAGCCTGATCATCTGGAATATCCAGTGACTCCAGCCAGGATATTACCGCGGGAGCATCGAGACGCTGCGTCGTGTCTCCAAGCTTCATTGTGTATGTGTCGAAAGATTGGGGAGAGGGCATGCCATTGATCATGCCATCGACATCGTATCGCCATAACCAATGCACGCGGCGCGTGTGTCCAAGGTCCCACCCGTCAACATCATTGAATTCGTCGCACCATTTGTATTCGCCGACGACACCGACTCCGTAGATTGCCGTTGTGCCTATACGAAGAACGACGATATCGCCGGTCTTCATCTCCGTTTCTTCGCAGAATCGGCGGAGATCGGTTTGTTTTCTGCCCCGACCATAACAAGCGCCGTCATTCCATTCACCCTTCCCACCTGGGCCATTCAAAATGACCCCCCATTCAAGGCACAGATCCACGTGGTTGTGAGCTGGATCCCCGGCCGCATGCTGCCAAAGGTTCTTACCTTGAATTTCCATCACTTCTCTGTCTTCTCTTTTTTAGTGGTCAACCTCGTCAAGGCCTAGACAGGAACCCAGCCTTGGGTACCTTCACCAGGTCCTTGTCTTCAGGTACTCCTGGATCGCGCTCTTGGGGACCGGCAGCTCGTCGATGTGGTCCTCCAGCCACTCGGAGAAGTCCTTCTCGATGTGGTCCCCCCAGCGCCCGTCGATCTCCCCGGGCAGGTACTTCCCCTCGCCGAGGCGGGTCTTGCCGAAGATGTCGCGCAGGTGCACGATCTCGGCGGTGGTGACGGTCTGCTCGGCCAGGTGCGGGGGAATGAAGACCACCGCGTCCCCCTTGCCGAGGACGATGTCCCCGGGCATCACCGTGCAGCCGCCGATGCGGGTCGGGCAGTTCATGCCGGTCAGCATGATCGTCGGCGCCGCGATCGACGGGTGCCAGCCGCGCACGAAACAGGGGAAGTCCTCGAGGCCGCGGATCCCCTCGATGTCGCGCACCGAGTTGTCGTGGAGGACGCCGTTCCCCGATTTCGCCTTGATGGAGGCGGCGAGGTTGTCGCCGATGATCGCCCCCTTGTCGATCTTGCCGAAGACGTCGGCGACGTACACGTCCCCTGTCACCAGCATGTTGATGGTCCAGTGGATGTGGTCCCCCTCGTGCCCCCCCTTCTCACCCTGCTCGTCGAGGGCGCGGCGGCAGTCGGGGCGCCGCGGCATGAAGGTCGCCGTGACGGCGCGCCCGCACAGCACCTGCCCCGGGTGGGTGTTGATGAAGCCGCCTTCGAACTGGAACTCGTAGCCGGCGCCGTTGCAGGTGCCCCAGGCCTGGGTCAGGGTGACGTTCCTCATGCGCTCGATGATTTCGTCCGGCACGCGCGGGCGGCCGTCGGCAAAGCGCTCCCCCTCCCAGTCGGAGGTGTACTCGATCAAGTGCTCCCTGGTGAAGCTGCCGACCGGGCTGCGTTCGTAGATGTCGACGGACATGGCTCCCCCCTCCTACTGCTCGTCGCTGAAGCCGACGGCGGAGTGGGAGCCGTCGCAGAACGGCTTGTTCTTCGAGGCGCCGCAGCGGCACAGGGCGTAGTGGTCCCCGCTCCTCGGTCCGGGGCCGTCCGGGTTGTTGAGACCAACGCCGCCCCGCACCTCAAGCGGGCCGTCCTTCGAAACGCGGATCTCGGGCTCGGAGAAGTAGATGTCGTGAAGCTTCCCTTCGAGCTTGTAGGCCAGCGCCCCGGAGGGGCAGTTGCGGACCGCGGCGATGATCGCTTCGCGGCTGTCCTTGTCGGGCTCGGAAACCCGCTCGTCCCCCTGCCAGCTGAAGAAGACGGCTTCGGCGCCGGCGACGCATTCCCCTGCGTGGCAGCAGCTTCCGGCATCGTCCACCACGGTGATCTCCGCCCCTGCGAACTCGCGCACCTCCCCTTCTCCGCTGCGTTCGCGCTTTCCGGAAAAGCCGACATCCCTGTGGGTGCCGTCGCAGAACGGCTTGTCTTCCGACTGCCCGCAGCGGCAGAGCGCCAGCACCCCTTTCTTTTTGGCAAACTCGGGGAACTCTACCGGGCGGCCCTCGGAATCGGTCAGTTTCTTCAGGCCCTTCACGAGGAACGGGGCGCTCTCCATTACGTCGATGGTCGGTTTCTGGTCTGCCATGAATCCCTCTCCTGTTTTCCGGTTTCTGCTTGTCGATGTTCAGGTGAGCTATGTTGCGGTGCACGATAAGGGCTGCTGTTCCCCGGCGCAATTCCGTGCCGTGCCTCGGCGAGGGGGACCACCTCTGTTCGCCGCTGCAACCGGATAAACAGGCAGCTCCCGTTCAGGGGGCAGGTCTCACATCCCCCACACCTGGACCTCCACGCCGCCATTCGACACCCGGCGGCTGTGAAACAGTTTGTCGTCCCAACGCCGCCCTGCCCGCCGGTCGAATATCACCAGATGACCCGCCTCCGCCTGGCAGCGATCCATGTAGTCCGCGGTCTGTTCCAGCCCCGCGCCGATAGTCTGCTCCAGGCTCTTGTGCAGCACTTTGCACTCGACGACGAATCGGCGCGTCTGCTCACCTTGCGGCCACACGATCAGCAAATCCGTCCGCATCCGCCCCAACCCATACTCCCGCTCGATCCGCCCGCCGCTATTGACAATTCGCTGCAGAAACGCCTGCAACAGCAGTTGCGGACCGGCTTCCTTGTACTGGAACCGCTCCGCCCAGTGCTCCGAGTGCTCGCGGAAGAACGCCTGAAAGGCCGGCAGCAGCTTGCCCAGGTCCAAGCCGCCCTCGGCATCCACATACCACGCCGTGTCCTGGGCTAACGTCGCTTGAGTGGTATAGGTCAGTTCCCGCGGAATGACTTCGCGGTACATCGGATTGGCGATGCGCATGGGGTCGTCGATGCTGATGAGGCCCAGATCGCGGGCGTACATCAAGTCGTCCGGTGGAAGCGAGCGCGCTTCGCCACCACTCAGCAGCGGCTCGACCACCCCTCGCACCCGATCCTCCCTGAGCTTGTCGGCCAACTGATCCAGATGCGTCTCGCGCCGCGCGATGAGCCGCTCTTTCGCGGCGTGGATGGCCTCGGCGGCAACCGGACGATGCCACTCCTCGGCGAATTCGCCCGCAAAACAGGCTTCGTCGGCCAGCGCGTTGACCAGCCACGGCTGCCCCTGGGTCTGCGTCCAGACCGTCTTCAGCGCCTCGGCGGTGAAGACCTGGCCGGTCTCCTCGGTGTGCTGCCCCAGCAGCGCCAGCACCTCCGCCCGCGGAAAGTCGTCCAGACGCAACGACCGGGCCTTGATGTTGAACGCGCTACCGCCGGTGATGATGGCGTTCTCCGCGGTCGATTGAATGCGGTAGTCGCGCACGTCGCGCACGCCGCACAGCACCAAGCTCTGCGGAAACCCCTCTGGCCGCAGGTCGTAGCCGGCGCGCAACTGCCGCAGCACCGACACGAGGGTGTCGCCCACCAGTGCGTCGATCTCGTCGATCAGCAGCACCAGCGGCGTCGAGTCGGCTGCCGCCCAGCGGCTGAGCACTTGCTGGAGAGCGGCATCGGGACCGGATCGTTGCAACACATCGAACCAGATTTCCTCGACGAACTCGTCTTGCAGGGCATGCCGGGCGCGCAAGGCCAGTTGGCTGAGGATCGCCCGCATGGCTCGCTGGGTGTCTTCACGGGCCGCCTGCCCGACCTCGACATTGACGTACACGCAGCGATAGCGCCCTTTGGCATTGAGCAGGTCGCGCAACGCCAGCAGCGTCGAGGTCTTGCCGGTCTGACGCGGCGCGTGCAGCACGAAATACTTCTCGTCCCGCACCAGCGCGATCACCCCGGCCAGGTTCAGCCGATCCAAGGGCGCGATGCAGTAGTGCTTTGCGGGCTTGACCGGACCTGCCGTGTTGAAAAAGCGCATCGGAAAGCTCCTCTTCAGGTCAACCGAAAGGACTGAGCAGCGGCCGATCAGCGCCGCCAGCGGCTGATCCCCCATTGGCCGGGTCCGCTGGAGACGCGGACCTCGAGCTCTTCCAGGGCTAGGGCGTCGATCTCCCGGTCGGCGAGCAGGAGGTCGAGGAACCACCCGGAGAGCTCTTCCACGGTAACGTTGGCGACCGGAATCAGCAGGACGTCCCTTTCGAGGAAATGCAGGCGCTCCTCTCCGAAGCGGACCTCCACCCCTTCGGTGCCGCTGCGGATGTCGAGGTGCGGGGAGCCGGAGGGGAGCAGCAGCTTCTCGTCGAGGCGGGTGCACAGCTTCCCGATTCCCGACTTCAGCAGCTCGTAATCGAAGGTGAGACCGTTCTCCCCGACCCAGCCGGTGGCCCGGCCCTGCACGGCGAAGTTGTGGCCGTGCAGGTTCTCCCGCCTCTCCCCGGAGAAGATGGTGAAGTGCGCCGCCGAGAAAGAGAGGTAGTCCTTGGCAATCTCGACGGTGCAGAGGCGGCGCGCGGCACCTGCCCGCGGCCCCGGTTCAGCCCCCGCCATCGCCGGCCTCGATGCGGGTCATGCGCGGGCCTGGACGGAAGCGGTCGGAGCCTGCTTCAGCTCTTCGTGGTTGGAGCGGAAGCCGGATACGACGGTGTTGCTGTTGCGTTCGAGCAGGTTGTCGAGGTCGATGCTGTAGGGGTCGTCCTCGGCGCGCCCGACGGGGCGCAGGCCGGTGTGGTGGTAGCCGAAGCGCACCGCCTTGCGCCACTGACCGGTGCGGTTGCAGTCGGACCAGTGCACGGCCATGTAGCTGAAGAAGACGACGTCCCCCGCCCGCGCCGGGATGGCCACGCTGTCGACCTTGTCGGGGTGATACTGGTCGAGCGGCAGGTGCGGCGCCGTGTCGGGGCCGAGGACGTGCTCGAGCGGCCCCTGCCTGTGGCTTCCGGGAACGACGTGCAGGGCGCCCGACTCGAACGGGGCGTCGTCGAGGTGCAGCAGGCAGTCGACGAAGCCGGCGCCGTCGTGCGGGTAGAAGGGGAAGTCCTGGTGCATCGGGAAGGGGGTGCCCCTTTCCGGCGGCTTGGCGTGGAGGACGGTGTGATGCCACTGGATGCTGTCGCCGATCAGGGCGGTGATGCAGGCGAGCAGGCGCTCGTGGAAGATGACCCGCCCCCAGACCGCGGAGTAATGCTGCGGGTTGTGGAGGAACACCGCCTTGGTGCTCTCCTGTTCGTCGTCGGGCAGGTAGCCCTTCCTCCACGGCCCCCTCCAGCCGATGGTCTCCTCCCCCCACTCCTCGATGATGCGCACCATGTCGCCGGCGAGGTCGGCGACCTCGTCCGGGGTGAACAGGCCTTCGACCTTGACGAAGCCGTCGCGGCGGTAGGCGTCGATCTGTTCCCGGGTCAGCATGCGGTTTTACCTCGCGGTTGGTGCCGGAGTCGGCGGGGCAGCGGTCCTGGAGACAGGATTAACAAGCGCAGTGTATCGATGTCGTGCAAGCGAAGCCGATGATCCCGGACCGCCTTGACTCGGACAGGGGGTAAAGGGAATTTGCCCGCGTTGTGCAGGGGATGGAGGTCCTCGTCATCCGTGCGGGGCCCGGTTCGTGATCGGAGAGCCAGCGAGAGCATGGGACCGACCCCCATTTCCCGGTGCAGACCGCGAGGGCCCCTGACGCATTCCACGTAGTTCGCACCCATAGGAGGTTCATTATGAAGTTTCGCAGAGTGTGGGGAATCCTCCCTCTGTTGCTGGTCTGGGCACCGAATTCCGCTTCAGCCCAGGACAAGCTCGACACCGGAGACACGGCCTGGATCCTGATTTCCACCGGCCTGGTGCTCTTCATGATGATACCGGGCCTGGCCATGTTCTACGCCGGCTTGGTGCGCACGCGCAACGTGCTCTCGGTCTATATGAGCTGTTTCGGGATTGCCGCCCTGATCACGGTCTTGTGGACCCTTTTCGGATACAGCCTGGCCTTTACAGCCGGCAATCCCTTCATCGGCAGCCTGTCCAAGGTCTTTCTCAGCGGGGTCTCCCCGGACAGCCTTTCCGGCACCATCCCCGAACCGCTCTTCTTCGTTTTCCAGATGACGTTCGCCATCATCACTCCCGGGCTTATCGTCGGTGCCTTTGCCGAGCGCATGAAGTTTTCGGCGGTGTTGTGGTTCAGCGGGCTGTGGTGCGTTCTGGTTTATCTGCCCATCACCCACATGGTCTGGGGAGAGGGCGGGTACCTGGGCGCCATGGGGGTATTCGACTTTGCCGGCGGCATCGTCGTCCACATCACCGCGGGGGCGGCCGCCCTGGTGGCGGCGATCCTCGTCGGCAAGCGCGCCGGCTATCCCAAGCAGCCGATGCCCCCGCACAACATGACCATGAACCTCGTCGGCACGGCCATGCTCTGGGTTGGGTGGTTCGGTTTCAATGGCGGCAGCGCCCTGGCGGCGAACGGGCAGGCCGCCATGGCAGTCGTGGTCACCCAGATCTCCCCCAGCGTCGCAGCGCTGACCTGGATTTTCCTCGATTGGATCAAAAACGGGAAACCCAGTGCGCTCGGTTTTGCCACCGGGGCCATCGCGGGACTGGCGGCCATTACCCCGGCCTCGGGCACAGTGGGGCCGCTCGGCGCCTTTGCCATCGGCCTGTGCTCCGGTCTGGTAGCCTATTGGGCCGCCACCTGGCTCAAGCGCACCTGCGGGTACGACGACGCGCTCGACGTAGTGGGGGTTCACGGCTTCGGCGGCCTGGTCGGGGTTCTGCTGGTGTCCTTCTTCGCCTCGACCTCCCTGGGCGGCACCGTCGAGGGCCTGAACATGGGAAAACAGTTGGGTATCCAGGCTTTTGCTGCTGTCGGCGCAGCGGTTTATACCCTGATCGTCTCGTTTGTGATTCTCAAGGTCATCGACCTGGCCATCGGCCTGCGAGTAGATGAGGATACCGAGACCAGTGGACTCGATCTGAACGAGCACGGCGAAGCAGGATACGACCTGTAGGGCAGCGCCGCGTGCCGACGATCCTGACGCGAAGGGCAAACCGCTGCACCTCCTGACCCCGGGCGGCAAAGAGGAGCACCCGGAAAATGACCTCCACTGATTCCGCTTTCGCCCTGACCCCGGAGCAGAAGTACGAGTTCGACCTGCGGGGGTACATCGTTCTGAAAGGGCACTACGACGAGGAGGCGGTGGCGGAGTTCCACGCCGGCATCGACGAGCTTCAGGCGATTCCCGTCGACTACGAGACCTACACCCGGATCGGGGTCGCCAGCTATTTCCTGGCCCCGGCGATGTCCGACCCGGAGCATCCGTTCTGGAAGGGGGAGCACCGCCCCGACCGGCGCCCCAACCCCGGGACCGGCGGCATCGGGCGGGTCGACCACGCCCTGTGCGGCACCGCGAAGTTCGACCGCATTGTGCGCGATCCGGTGATGAAGTCCATCCACCGCGAGCTGGCGGGCGGCCCGGTCTACATCTCGGCGACCTACTACATCGAGAAGGTGGGACCCGTTTCAGGGGGCGGGCTCCACAACGGCGGCTTTCCTCTCGACCGCGACATCTACTACGCCTACGACCACACGCAGCAGCGGTTCGCCTGCAGGAGCACCAAGAGCGTGGTGATCCTGTCCGACATGACCCGGGTGGAGAACGGCCCCTTCGCCGCGATCCCGGGGAGCCACAAGGCGAACTTCCCCTGTCCTTTCGACATGACGGACGCGAGAAGGAACCCGATGGCGGTGCCGGTGCTGGCCGCGCCCGGGGACGTCGTCGTCTTCTCGGAGGGGATGACCCACAACGCCTATCCCGTCACCAACGACTCGATCAGGCGTTCTGTTTTCTTCAACTACATGCCGGCGATCGGACGCGACAACCTGCCTTTCCAGCGCATGTCCATCTACCTCGACCACGTGCTCGAACGGCTGAGCGACGAGATCGATCTGCTCTCCTCCTCGGGATATATCTGACAGCGGAGTCGCGGTGCAGGGGCGGTGCGAGGGACTACGGGCTCCCCGGCTCCCGTGGAGCTCGACAAGCTGCGATTCTTGGTTGCAAATCTTCCGCTCCCTCACTTGAGGGTGAAGCGAATCGGGGATGGGCTGCCATGAGGCGGCCTCCGCGCGCTATGGGCCCGTGCGCAGGGACAGCTACATCCGCTACGAGGTGACCGAGAACGGCTGGAACCTGCGGCCGGCCACGCCCGCGCGAAGGGCACGGCGGGCGGGAGCCGGAAGCAGGAGTGCCCGGACCGTGTCGTCCACCGATCCCACTTTTTCGCGTTGACCCCCGCCACGATAAGTCCCCCGTCCTTCCCGGTGAAGGCTGACGAACGGGGGTGCCGTCATAGCGCATCCCGACGCCATCCCTGACAAGCCTGCGACCATCGTCCTTGAAGTAAAGAGCACCACCGAGAGCGAGTGAGCCGCCCGATCCTCAGCCCACTCGTGGCCATCGTCCTGGCCCTTGCGGCCGGTTGGCGGGTCCGGGTACCGCCGTCCGGCCGGGTGCGACACCGGCCCCCTTGGCTGGTTGCTGCCGCTGTTCCTCTCGGGTTTTTCTGGCTGTCGGCGGGCTGCGGATGCGGGCCCTCCGCGCCGGAGATCCGATCGCACGGGCCCATTTCCTGCCGTTGCCCTTTGTGTCGCAAAATGAGACAGGCGTCGCACATCGCGACACACGGCCTCACTGCCGCCCCCTGGGTTTATATAACCCGTTTATAAACAGTTGGTTGAACAGTTGACTCCCCTTCAGTCGACCCCTGGAGCAGGCGCAGAAGTGTTCCAAAATGCGACACTCGACCCCTTTTTCCTCGCTTCACTCCATATGGGTTAACCCCTTTATCTGCAAGTAGTTAGCTCCATTTCTTTCCAGATGGCACAGTCTTTGCATACATCCACAGGATCCGAACGCGCGGGGCCCCCGGTGCGTTCCTGCCGGGGCTTCGGCAACCCCGGTCCTGCATGCGGCCGACCTTGCGACTGGAGAACCCCATGGATACTTCCCGCACCCTGTCCACTTCCCGCACCCTGTCCGCCCGACGCTCCTGGGCCTCTTTCCCGGGGGCCGGCGGTTTCGGATGGCTGCTGGCGGTGCTCGGCTGCCTCGCGGCACCGGGGTCAGGCGCCGGCGCCGAGCCGCTTCTGGAGGGGCGTGTGCTTCTGTCTTCGGGCGCCCCGGCGGCCGGGGCGCGGGTGCGGCTGTTCGCCGAGCTGGGGCGCTCGCTACGGGCCACCGCCGATGAGAGCGGCTACTTCGCCTTTCCCCTGAACGCCCTGCGCCAGGCCGCCCCCCGGCCGGCGCACATGCACCTGGGCCAGAACTACCCCAACCCGTTCAATCCCTCGACGATCATCCCGTACCAGCTGCCCGCCCCGACTCGGGTGCGGCTGGAGGTGTTCAACATCCTGGGGCAGCGGGTTGCCACCCTGGTCGACGGGAAACAGGCGGCTGGTTTTCACACGGCGACATGGCACGCGACCGATGCCTCGGGGCGGGGCGTGGCTACAGGGGTGTACTTGTACCGGCTGCTGGCCGGCGGGGAGCGCCTGACCCGGTCGATGGTGCTGCTGGACGGGCCGGTGGGCTCGGCGGGAATAGCTCCCTCCGGTGGCGGGACCTCAGCCAGCCCGGGCACCGACGGTGCAGCGGATCCATCAAGCAGGACTGCGGGAGCGATAGCATCAGGGTCGTGGGTCCCCCCCGGCGACCAAGGGCAGGTCTACGGGTTGACGGTCACTGGCCCGGGACTCATCCCCTACGTCGACCCGGCATTCCGGGTGGAGGACGGTCCGGTCGAAATCCGGGTGGAAACGCTGGCCAGCTTGCCTCGCGGAAAGGTGGCCGCAGGCGGCCTCCTGGGAGATGTCGACAACAACGGCCAGGTCGATCTCGCCGACGCCCTGCTGGTCGCCTCGTACAGCGAGGACCCCTCCCTTTCCATTCCCAACGGGGATATCACCCTGGGGGACGTCAACCGGGACGGTCAGGTGGATCTGGCCGACGCCCGCTTCATCGTTGCGTACCATGCGGACCCGTCCGACCTGTCGCTTCCGGATGGGATCGGCGCCCCGGTGGGGGCAGATGACGAAGGACCGCGGCTCTACTGGACGGACGCGGGCAGCGACCGGATTCAACGGGCTCACCTCGACGGCTCCGGGGTCGAGGACGTCGTCGACAGCGGCCTGGTCTATCCGCGCGGCTTGGTCGTGGACGCGGCGGCCTCCAAGCTGTACTGGACCGACTACGGCACCGACAAGATCCAGCGCGCCAACCTCGACGGCTCCGAAATCGAAGACCTGGTCACCAACGGTCTGCAGACCCCTTTGGCCCTGGCCCTCGACGCGGTTGCGGGCAAACTCTATTGGTCCGACAACGGCACCGACAAAATCCAGCGCGCCAATCTCGACGGCTCCGAGGTGGAAGACCTCGTCACCGGCCTGCAGTCGCCGTTGAGCCTGGCTCTCGATGTAGCCGGCGGCAAGCTCTACTGGACCGACAGCGGCACCGACAAAATCCAGCGCGCCAACCTCGACGGCAGCGAGATCGAGGACCTCGTCACCACCGGCCTGAGCATTCCCCGGGGGCTGGCCCTCGACGCAACCGGCGGCAAGCTCTACTGGACCGACAACGGCACCGACAAGATCCAACGCGCCAACCTCGACGGCACGGAAGTCGAAGACCTGGTCACCATCGGCCTGCACACTCCCCGGGGTCTCATCGTGGACGCGGCTGCGGGCAAGCTCTACTGGACCGACAGCGGCACCGACATGATCCAGCGGTCCAACCTCGACGGTTCCGAGGTGGAAGACCTGGTGAGCGAGGGCTTGCAGAGCCCGCGGGGCCTGGCCCTGACCCGGACTCCGACCGCTGCGGACAACCACCCTCCCGTAGCCGTGCCCCTGCTCTATTGGACCGACGCCCGCACCGACCGCATTCAGCGGTCCAACCTCGACGGCAGCGACATCCGCACCCTGGTAACCGGACTCAAGCAGCCCCGGGGCATCGCCCTGGACCGGGACGGCGGCCGCATGTACTGGACCGACAGCGTCGTCGACAAGATCCGGCGCGCCAACTTGGACGGCAGCCACGCAGAGGACCTGGTCGTCGAGGGCTTGAAGGCGCCGTTCGGCGTCGCCCTCGATCTGGCCAGGGGCAAGATGTACTGGACCGACTGGGGAATCGACAAAATCCAGCGCGCCAACCTCGACGGCTCCGAAATCGAGGACCTGGTCACCGACGGGTTGAACGAGCCCTACGGCCTCGCCCTCGACGTGGCCGGCGGCAAGATGTACTGGACCGACTGGGGCGCCGACAAGATCCAGCGGGCCAACCTCGACGGCTCCGAGGTCGAGGACCTGGTCACCGGCCTCAATCAACCCCGGGGTATCGCCCTCGACCTGGCAGGGGGCAAGATGTACTGGCCCGACTGGGGCACCGACAAAATCCAGCGGGCCAATCTCGACGGCTCACAGGTAGAAGACCTGGTCACCGAAGGCCTGCGAACCTCCCAGGCGATCGCCCTCGACCTGGGAGGCGGCAAGATCTACTGGACCGACTACGGCACCGACAAGATCCAGCGGGCCAACCTGGACGGCAGCGACGTGGAAGACCTGATCACCGAAGGCCTGAAGGAGCCGTACGGCCTGACCCTGGGCACCGGCCTGCCGGCGCAGATCCTCAAGGTGGAAGGTGAGGCGGCGGCCCTGAACCTGGCCGGCCGCTTCCGCGACCCGGAAGGAGGGACGCTGACCTACACGGTCTCGTCGAGCGACGAGGCGGTCGCCACCGCGAGTCTGATGGACTCGGAGCTGACCATCACGCCGGTCTCCACCGGCCGGGTGACGGTCGCGGTTACCGCCCGCGATGAAGGGGGCCTGGAAACCACCCTGCCGGTGGCGGTGACCGTGGAACCGGAGACGCTGGCAACATCAAGCGATGGCGCCGTGACCGTGGAACCGAAGACACCGGAAACATCAGGCGGTGGGGCCGTGACCGTGGAACCGGAGACACCGACAAAATCTGGCGGTGGCGGTAGCAACTGGAGGCACTCCACCACCAACGCAGAACAATGCACCTGATCTGGTAATTGAGTCTCCTTCGGTCAGCAACAGCAGCCCGGATGCCGCAACATCCTTCACATTGAGCGTTACGGTACGCAACAGCGGCAATGGCTCGTCAGCGTCGACGACGCTGCACTACTACCGTTCAACGGACAGGTCGATCTCTTCGAGCGATACGCAGGTGGGCACGGGTGAGGTAGGCGCCCTTACGGCCTCCGGTACTAGCAGTGAGGAGATCAGTCTGACGGCACCGACGGGCGCGGGCACCTACTACTACGGGGCTTGCGTTGATGCGGTTTCTGGAGAATCCGCCACTGGGAACAACTGTTCCAGCGGGGTGCAAGTGACGGTCACGGTGGAGGGGGAGGGGCCTGCGCCGGACTTGGTTGTGCTAGGGCTAAATGTGAGCGACAGCACCCTGGAGACGGGCGAGACGTTCGGGCTATTTCCGACGGTGCACAACCAGGGCAATGGTTCGTCGTCGGCGACGACGCTACGCTACTACCGTTCAACGGACAGGTCGATCTCTTCGAGCGATACGCAGGTGGGCACGGGTGAGGTAGGCGCCCTTACGGCCTCCGGTACTAACAGTGAAGAGATCGAGATCAGTCTGACGGCACCGACGGACGCGGGCACCTACTACTACGGGGTGTGCGTTGATGCGGTTTCTGGAGAATCCGCCACCGGGAACAACTGTTCCAGCGGGGTGCAAGTGACGGTCACGGTGGAGGGGGAGGGGCCTGCGCCGGACTTGATTGTGCTAGGGCCAAATGTGAGCGACAGCACCCCGGAGACGGGCGGGACGTTCAGGCTAATTGTGACGGTGCACAACCAGGGAGATGCACAGTCGGCAACCACAACGGTGCGGTACTTCCGCTCGACGGACGCGACGATCACGACATCCGACATGTTGGAGGGCACGGATGTAGTGGGGGAGAAAGGCCCTCTGCAAAACTACGCGGCAACGATTCGTCTGACGGCACCGGCGACGGCGGGCACGTACTACTACGGGGCTTGCGTTGATGCGGTTTCTGGAGAATCCGCCACTGGGAACAACTGTTCCAGCGGGGTGCAAGTGACGGTCACGGTGGAGGGGGAGGGGCCTGCGCCGGACTTGGTTGTGCTAGGGCTAAATGTGAGCGACAGCACCCTGGAGACGGGCGAGACGTTCGGGCTATTTCCGACGGTGCACAACCAGGGCAATGGTTCGTCGTCGGCGACGACGCTACGCTACTACCGTTCAACGGACAGGTCGATCTCTTCGAGCGATACGCAGGTGGGCACGGGTGAGGTAGGCGCCCTTACGGCCTCCGGTACTAACAGTGAAGAGATCGAGATCAGTCTGACGGCACCGACGGACGCGGGCACCTACTACTACGGGGTGTGCGTTGATGCGGTTTCTGGAGAATCCGCCACCGGGAACAACTGTTCCAGCGGGGTGCAAGTGACGGTCACGGTGGAGGGGGAGGGGCCTGCGCCGGACTTGATTGTGCTAGGGCCAAATGTGAGCGACAGCACCCCGGAGACGGGCGGGACGTTCAGGCTAATTGTGACGGTGCACAACCAGGGAGATGCACAGTCGGCAACCACAACGGTGCGGTACTTCCGCTCGACGGACGCGACGATCACGACATCCGACATGTTGGAGGGCACGGATGTAGTGGGGGAGAAAGGCCCTCTGCAAAACTACGCGGCAACGATTCGTCTGACGGCACCGGCGACGGCGGGCACGTACTACTACGGGGCTTGCGTTGATGCGGTTTCTGAAGAATCCGCCACCGGCAACAACTGCTCCAGCGGGGTGCAAGTGACCGTCAGTGCGCCACCGCCGCCACCCGGGAATTAACCAGACTTGGACATCCATGCTCTTGTGGTGTCCCATAGTCCTTGGGTCAATCCCGAGGGCGCATTTGGTTTTTCGCTGGAGGTAGGGGTTCAAAATGAGGGTCTATCCGGGTTTTTCAACGCCGAAACGTAAGTACGGAAAGTACCTGAGCCCTTGCTGTCCATCTGAGTACATGACAAGGCCATAGGTCGTTCCCTATGCTTGGTGTATCCCCATCAAGCACTCCCCAAGAAAGGGAAGGGAAGGCGACCTATGACCGCTATGAAGTTCGTCTCCAAGCTGTTCCAATTCAAGGGATTTCGCGCGGTGGGCGTGTGGTTCGAAGGACACGGGGAAGAAGCGGCCGTCGTGATCGCGGTGAAGCCCCAAAGGAACGGGTGCCGGTGTCCCGAGTGTGGGCGCCGCGGCAAGATCGTACAGGTCATGGAGTTCCGCCGCTGGCGCGACGTCCGCGTTTGCGGCCGTACCCTCTGGTTGCACCACGCCCCTCGGGAGATCCGCTGCCCGACCCACGGCCGTCGCGTCGAGGAGGTGCCCTGGGCGGCGCCCTCGGCCCAGGTCAGCTACCGCTTCGAATACCTGCTGCTGAGGTACTGCCAGTGGATGACGCAGGCCGCCGCCGCGCGCCTGCTGGGTCTGGCCCCGTCGACCCTGTCCGACCAGCTGCACCGGCTCATCGAGCGCCGGCGTACGGGGCACCGCATCCGCCGGCTGAAGACCCTCGGCATCGACGAGATCTCCTACGCCAAGGGCCATAAATACGCTACCCTGGTCTACGACCTGGAACGCTCCCGTGTCGTCTGGGTCGGCAAGGGCAAGGCACGGAAGACCATCGACGCGTTTTTCCGGGACCATCTCAGCGACTTCCAGAAGGACCGCATCCGCTGGGCCTGCTGCGACCTGAGCGAGACCTTCATCGGCGCCATCCGGCAGCATTGTCCCAACGCCGAGTTGGTCCTGGACCGATTCCACGTCGTCAAGGCCCTCAACGAAGCCGTCGACGAGGTGCGCAAGGAGCAGTGGCGGCAAGCCTGTGGCGAGGACCGCAAGCTGCTCAAGGGCCTGCGCTGGGTGCTGCTGCATCACTCCGCCCAGCGCTCGCGAAAGGATCGGCGCACGCTCCAAACCCTGGAGAAGGCCAACCGCCGCATCTACCGCGCCTAAGCCTGAAGGACGAGTTCGAGCACTTCTGGCGCTACAAGGCGCGCTGGGCCGCCGAACGCTTCCTCAAGAAGTGGACGACGGCGGCCCTGCGCAGCCGCCTGCAGCCCCTGCGCAAGTTCGTCAACACGGTGCGCAAGCAGGCGGCCGGCATCACCGCCTTCGTCGACACGCACCTGACCAACGCCGCCGCCGAAGGGCTCAATCGCATTATCCGCATGGTCAAGAATCGAGCCAGTGGATTTAAAACTCTGGATGCCTTTGCCGACCTGATTTACCTGTGCGTCGGAGACCTCGATATCCCTGCGCAGATTCCGGCCCGATTCCGTACAGTATGAAACCCTAAAAATCTCATTGGGGAAACGCTATAAATACCACGTTGAAAAACCCGTATATAGCCCAAAATGATGGCGATGTTACGTCGGCGGCTACAACCCTGCGCTACTACCGGTCGGCAGACGCGACGTTTTCTCCAGACGATACGGAAGTCGGCACGGACACCGTGGACGCCCTGGCGCCTGCCGTCATCAGGAATGAGCAGATCGATCTAACCACCCAGCCGAGTGAGGGCACGTACTACATTGCCTGTGTGGATGCGGTCGCAGGAGAGTCGAACACCCAAAACAACTGTGGCTCGATTCAAGTCGGCGAGTCAAATTAGGGTGCATCTTACGACGTCTTCGGCCCGGATATGCTGAAACGGCTCGAGACCGCCTCCTGGAACGTCTGGAACAAGGTGCGGTCCGGAGAGGTGGACGTCCCCGGCATGGGGCCCGACGCCGGGGCGATTTTCGGGCTGATCGCCCCCGAGTTCGGCGAGCCCGTATTCGGCGAGCATTTCCTGACCCCGAAGCTGCTGCAATACGTCGAGGCCTTCCTGGGCAAGGAGTTACGGCTGGGCTACGTCCACCTGCGCAACGCCCGGGAGACCTACGACACCGGCTGGCACCGGGACGTTGGGGGGACGAACCGCGACCTCCCCTACGACGGGGAGATGGCCCTCCTCAACAAGCCGAAGACCAACTTCCGCTGGCAGCCGGCCCTGATCGACGACCCCTGCCTGTGGCTGGTCCCCTGGAGCCAGAGCCGCTACCGCACCGACGAGGAGCGGGACGCCCTCGTCTCCGACAGGCACAGGGATCTCCCCGGCATGGAGAACGTCGTCCTCAAGCGGGGCCAGACCCTGTTCTGGGACGGCAACACCATCCACCGCGGCAAGCTGCCCCCGGGGGTGAACGAGCGGCTCGTGTTGAGAGGAGGGCTGTGCAAGTACGACCCGGACGAACCCAAGCTGGAGCCCGACAACTGCTTCCAGTGGCGCGTGGCGGAGAACATCGGGCCGGCCCTGCCCGACCTGGTGCGAGTCTGGTGGGAACGCTGGCTGGCGCTGCAAAAAATTTAAACCCAGCACCTACTTTCGGACCACTTCAAACATCATCCTCGAAACCGGGAAAAAGGCCCGTATCAGTCCTTCGATCTAAGACACATCGACACAGATCCCAATGGATTTTCAAAACTGTCATTCGCATTTCGTTTGCTTCCATCAATGCCAATCCAATTTCTGGATTAGCATCCCCGGTCAAGTGCGTTTTGAAAATAAAGAAATGTGTACGGAGTTTTTCTACCGATGAAGTCAGACTGGGTTTCATTTTCTCCGCAACAATGCATAACCAATATATCTCATTCGAGAGCCGTGTGAATTCAATAGTACCGTCGGGCCCCCTGTTTGTAACGCCTTGACACGTCATTATCAACTCGTCAATCCGGCGGCTAAGATTTGATAAGTAATCGGTCGAAACGCGCTCTGATTCCCCCCTGCGTCGAACAGCGCTGTGGATCCACCAGCCGACCACCAAGGTTACCCCCGCATTTATCAAGCAAATTGAAATGTGAGGTGTATCCACCCACGACATTACAAAGGTTCCAATGAGAACGCCGATCACTAAGGGAAGGATTATTTTTTTTGGTATTTTCATTTCTCCCCCCTAAAACTTGTCCCGGGCGTATCGTGTGCATGCTTTATGTAGTGGCGACATTCGGTGTCGAGTAATGGTTCATTAGCCGACACGAAGCGTAAGATTCGCTCAACTTCATCTATTCCGTACTGCCTGGCAAGGCCCCCAAATGCCTCTTCAAGAAAGGACGTGGGGTAACTGTATTTTAGACCATCGAGTTCGATTGTGACTTGCCCACTAGTCTCTCTGGCTTTCAGGAACGCAGGTTCTAAGTGGTTTTCCCGGAACTCCTGTCCGGACCCCGGTCCCTGATTTTTGTATCGAGGACCAGGAAATTGAGTGAAATCTTTAGCTATATTGATTTTTATCATTCCTCAGACTCCTTTGGGTCCGGCGCACCAACGAAACAATGTGCCATGTAATGAAGGGTGAATTGATTTGAAATCTAAATCAGCAACAGATCCGATTACATTAGAAGTCAATACCTGGAGATCAGACAGCTTATCGTTTTCCGCATCCCATTTCATTCTTGGAAGCCCGAGACCCCTGCCTGGATTACCGGTAACAGACCCGATTGTACCATTGAAGGCCTCTTTTAGTAGGCTGATTCGGCCAAACGCAAAAAGCGATGAACCGAATCTTTTCAGGAAATTGATAGCTTGGGCGCTCTTTAAAATGCCAATTCCAAGATCAACAAAATTGAAGTAAGCCAATCCTTCTATGCAGTAAACACTGACAAACCATTTTTCTTCACGCATGCCGGGCTTCTTGTCACCCGCGTGGTTGTGTGTATTCGTCATGACCTCAACAAGAGTCTGAAAACATGCGTTAGTGCATTCTCTAGTGATTGCAACGTGATTTTCAGCGAAATCCACCAACTCCGAAGCAGTTTTCGCATACACCCGAAAATTTGATTTGTCCAACATCAACCCCTTGGCAGGAGGAAGATCAGCAGGTGGCTGATCAAACCCCTGGAAAAAACCAGATGCTTTGAATTCGGAAGCCACCTTCGGATCCACCGGCAGATTTCCACCGACTGATCGAGTGGGGCTTCTTGAGTTCAAAATGATTGCCCGCATTAAAAGAAGCGCATCACTTGAAAAACTACGGATATTGCGAAGATCAAGATCGACTTTAATTTCCCGTTTGTTAAGGTGATATCGCAATGTGTTACAGTAGTTGAGAGTTTCATTAGGTTCTACAAAAAGATTAAGTACTTCTGGTGCAACCAGGGTTTGTTCTTCCAGACCCGAGCGTGTCGCTCGGGGTTTCGGTGATTCCTTGCGCGGTCTCCTATACTGTTTTCTCCTTTTCTGCTTTAGGCGTTCTGATTTTCGTATTCGACGTTTCTGCCTTAGTACAAATTCATCAGTGGTCCAGTATCGTTTCATAGCCCCTGTTTCTTTATCGTAATCAACAACAAGATAAAGACACCTTTAGAAACCTTTCCCCCAAACTTTCCTTCACAGTATTATTTGCTGTTATCGTTTTACTTCCCATGTTAATCTAAGTTGCCCCACTCCGTGTACTCTCCACCCGCCTTCCACCCAGGATAATGCTCCTCCAACCCAGCCAGCGTCACCCCGTTGTAGTACGAGTCCCCCGCCGGGGGAAACCGGAACAGCTCCCGCTGCTCGGCGCTGATCGAGCCGATGAACTCCCGGAACGGCTCCACCAACGCCAGGTTGGTGTAGCTGCGGACCCCTTCCCAGTAATGGTCGGCGCGGCCGTAGATCCGGGTTACCGAGTAGCGCTGCCCCTCGCTCGCTCTGAATGGGGTGGCCGAGTGCCACAGGTAGGTATTGAAGATCATCTGCGTGCCCCCCGGCACCGCCAGCAGCACCCCCTTGCCGGCGTCGTCCCCGAACTTCTTGGGGACGACCATCATCGGCCATCGGCGCCCGGTCCTCCGGCACGTCCGGGGAAGTACCATGAGCTGATCTGCTAGAAAGGTCAGGAGCCCGCGGGCGATACATCTCTAACGTGTAGAATTTCACCCGCCATGGGAGTACGCACTACCGAATCTTCCAGAGTCAGAACAGCAATGGTGGTACCTTGGGTATCCACGAACTCTACCTCCGACGCCTTCTCATCTGCATATCTATGGACGACCGTCCCCACATCGCCCGCCACCAGACCGTGCTCTACAATGGACTCCTCGAGAACTACCAGATCCAATTCAGTCATCTCAACTCAATCCTCCTTGATCAGCCTGGATACGCTGTCACCAAACGCGGCCTATCCAGACTTGCCTCAACAATCCAGACCGTCCGTATGCGAACACTCGAACCCGATGGGGTTTTCAGGTTGCCATCCACAACATACTTGGTGCCATGACGTGTCTCCGCAACGTCGGAGACCTGCTCATTGCGGGCAATGGATGCTAAATCAGCGGCGAGAACAGAAGCATCTCGTGGTTGATATCCGACACTTTGGAAGAATCGCGCCTTTGCTCGACCTATGGCATGCACCTCGGAAAGCAGATATTGTTCAATTTTTTGGATTGGTACCAGCGCATTTTCGCCATCGGGCAATTTCATGGAAAAAGCATCTCGGTATCAGGTCGAATTCTCATGCCATGGCACATTACTGATAGCGTCCGAACAAATGGTTCGGGTAATGGCTGCGGGGAGTTACTCCTGACAAAGATCCCCTGGCATTGCAAACCGGGAAAGTTCAAAGCCTTCACCTTGGCCATTCACTCCCTACCCCTACATCTCCAGCCTACCCTGCCTCCGTGTACTCCCCCCCGGCACCCCACCCAGGGTAATGCTCCTCCAGCGCAGCCAGCGTCTCGGTGTCGTAGTACGAATGCCCTGCCGGGGGAAACCGGAACAGCTCCCGCTGCTCGGCGCTGATCGAGCCGATGAACTCCCGGAAATGCTCCACCGACGCCAGGTTGGTGTAGCTGCGGACCCCTTCCCAGTAATGATCCGCCCGGCCGTAGATCCGGGTCACCGAGTAGCGCTGCCCCTCGCTCCCCATGAACGGGGTGGCCGAGTGCCACAGATAGGTGTTGAAGATCATCTGCGTGCCCCCCGGCACCGCCAGCATCACCCCCTTGCCGGCGTCGTCCCCGAACTTCTTGGGGATGACCATCATCGGCGCCTGGTCTTCCGGCACGTCCTCGGGGAAGTACCAGGAGCTGATCTGCCCGTAGCGGACGTCGCCGCACGGCGGCAGCAGCGAGTTGTTGCCGTTGTCGCGGTGCATGCGGTTATCCTTCGGGCCGTTGGGGTAGCGGGTCCAGTTGTGGGCGTAGCGGAAGTGGATCTTCTCCGTGTCGAGCACCCGCCGCACGAAGCCGACCAGGTCGGGGTCGAGGATGAGGTGGTTGAAGTACTGCTCCTCGTACGGGAAGTCGTCCTTGAGCAGGCCCCCCTCGGGCGGGTTCTCTCGAATCTCCTCCCAGGGGGGCATGATGCGGCGGAGGAGGGCGGCTATGCGGGCCCGCTTCTCCTCGGGGTAGAATCCCTCGACCACCACGTACCCCTGCTCCATGAAGGCCTCGTAATGGCTGTCGTCGAGCTGCATTTCGGCCTCCGCCCGCTTACCAGGGCCGCTCGGGGTACAGGGAGGAGTCCCAGCGCTGGGCCATGACCAGGTCGGTCACCGCCTGGTTGGCGCTCGGCGAGCCGAGTTGCCGCAGGGCGTCGGTCGCCACCAGCCCGACGTAGCCGCAGGGGTCGTCGAGCGCCTGCACCAGCTCCTCCTCGGCCGAGCCGGCCTGCGCCCCCAGGCGGGCCATGGCGGTGGCGGCGTTCACGCGCACCTGGTCGCGCGCGATCCAGGCCCGCTTTCCGGTCAGCACCTCCCCCCAGTCGGGGCGGGTTTCGACGAGAAACCGGCGCAGGCGCGGCAGGTAGCGGCCGGGGTCCTCCCCGATCATGCCGAGGGCGTCGATGGCGGTGCGCACGATGCGGTGCGAGTCGTCCTCGAGGCAGCGGCTCAGGGCCGGCACCGCCTCGGCGGCCCTCGAGTCCATCTCCCCGAGCGCGAAGGCGGCGTTGATCCGCCCCCACTCCCCGGCGGACTCGAGCAGCCCGGTCAGCGCGGCGACCGCGGGCTTGCCGACGGCCCCGAGGGCGTGGGCCTCGTCCATCATCTGCACGGTTCCCTCCCCCCAGGTAGCCGGCTCCCCCTCGACCCAGCCGCGGCGTCCGGCCTCCTCCAGTCTCGAAACCAGCCCGGGAACCGCGGGCTCCCCGATGGCGCCCAACGCGTAGGTGGCCGCGGCGCGCACCGCCTGGTGCCCCGGTTTCAGGAGTCCGATCAGGGCCGGCACCGCCCCGGCGGCGCGCGGACCCAGGGCAGCGGCCCGGCGGATGGCGGCCAGCATCTCGGCGGTGGGCCGGTCCCCTTCCAGGGCTGCGGCGAGGTCCTCGCCGTTGCCGTTCCCGGTCCCGTGTGCGGACCTGAAGCTGTCCCAGCGGTCCTCCTTTCCGCACATCCAGTCCCACATGTGCGACCAAGCGACCTCGAGATCCCACGGCGCCTGCAGGCCCTCAGGGGTCTTCCACTGGATGTCCTGGCACTTCCAGGCAGGACCCTTCAGCCCGCCGCGGCGCAGGTAGATGAACTTGATCATGTGCCGCGTCCGGTCCGACAGGTTGATCCCGGCGCCGTGGATGACGTCGAAGTGGGTGATCCACAGGGAGCCGGCCGGCCCCTCCATCGGGAGGGCCGCGGCGCGGTCCTCGTCGGTAACCGTCTTGTGGAACTGCGAGCCCGGGGTGACGTGCGTCGGCCCGTGCTTCTCCGGCGTGGCCCGGGGGTAGTAGATGATGCGGGCGTAGCGCGGGTAGTGCTGCCGCGGCCGCGACATCGGCGTGTACGAATCCTGGTGGCAGCGCTTGCCGACCGCCGCGGCGATGTCCTCGGGGGCCTCGTCCAAGGGGGCCATGTTGTGGCAGTACCGGTGCGGGTGCTCGATGTAGTCCGGTCCGAGCAGGCTGCTCAGCGCCCCGCGCACCTCCGGCGAGTTGAGGACGTGGCGGAACTCCGGGGTATGGGGCAGCACGTTGTTGCCGAGGTTCGGTCCCAGCTCGAGCATGCGGTCGAGCTTGACGGCGATCGACTCGTGCACCTCGGCGGGCACGGAGAGGTCGATTCGGATGTAGCCGTTGGCGATGTAGCTGCGCACCTGCTCGTCGTCGAGCAGGACGGCCTCGGTCCGGGAAGAGGGCATGACGGGTTTCTCCGGTGTCGGGTGGAGGTTTTTCGTGGCTGATGCGGCAAATATCCCCGCTGGTTTGCGCCGCTGCAAATGGCGATTTTGAGCCCCCGAAACCGAACCGGGAAGGAGAGCTTGATGATGACACCGGAAGAGGCCGCGGCGAAGCGCCGGCAGATGATCGGCGACGGCTGCTGCGTGGTCGACGATGTGCTGACGGATGAATTCCTGCAGGAGCTGCGCGCCGAGTCGGACCGGCTGATGGAGCACCACGTCATGGCCGAGGAGTTCCGCTACCAGGGGCAGCACGTCGTCGCCCAGGGCAGCGACAACGAGGTCATCCGGCGGCTGCTCGAGTGGCCGGCCTCGCGGCGGGTGCTGGAGCAGCTCGGCTTCGGCGACTTCGAGAGCACCGGGGGCATCATCATCCTGACCAAGGATCCCGGGGAGCCGGCCCTCTACTGGCACCAGGACTGGATGCAGTGGAACGACCCGTTCAGCTGCTCCCCGTGGCCGCAGATCGTGTTCCTGTCGTACTACCTGTCCGACACCTCGGTCGAGAACGGCTGCCTCAAGGTGATCCCCGGGTCGCACCTCAAACGCCACGAGCTGCACGATGAGCTGGTGCCGGCCCACGAGCAGGGGGCCCGCTTCATCGACGAGGACCACCCGGTGATGTTCAGCGACCACCCCGACCAGTTGGACGTGATGGTGAAGGCCGGGTCGCTGACCATCGCCGACGCCCGCCTCCTGCACTCGGCGCACCGCAACCTGACCGATGTGCGCCGCACCCTGATCCTGGCCTGGCACCGGCGGCCGCTGACGGTGCCGGACAACTGGGAGGAGGAGATCCCAGAGGTCATCGCAAGCCGCGACCCGGAGGGGGAGTACAAGGGTTCGCGGATCCCTGGGGAGTACTTGGTTTGAGGACCCGCTTCCGCGGGGCGGCCTGCCTTGGCTTGGGCAGCCGCGGGCGCCGCCGGGGCGGGTGCCCCAACCTCAGGCTGCCCAGTGGGAACGGGAGATTCTCCCGGGGCAGCCGGGCCCGGTAATCCCGGCATGAGCAAGGTCCGCGTCGGCATCATCGGGGCCGGCAACATCGCCAGGCTCCACGCCCTCGGGTACGCCAACGCCCCCAACGCAAACCTTCACGCCGTCTGCGACGTCAACGGGGAGCGGGCCCGCGAGCGCGCCGCGCAATGGGGGGCGGCGAAGGCCTGCACCGACTACCGCGACCTGCTCGACGACCCCGAGGTCGACGCCGTCGACGTCATCACCCCCCACCACCTGCACGCGCGCATAGGGGTCGACGCCCTCGCCGCGGGCAAGCACGTCTCCATGCAGAAGCCGATGGCGGTGACCGTGGCGGAATGCGACGAGTTGATCGCCGCGGCGGACCGGGCGGACGGGATCTTCCGCACCTTCGAGAACTTCCAGTACTACCCGCCGCTGGTACGGGCCAGGAATATCCTCGAGTCGGGGGCAATCGGAGAGCCGCTGTCGATGCGCATGAAGGTGACCCTCGGAACACGGGAGGGGTGGGAGATCCCGTACGAGCGCTGGTCCTGGCGCTTCGATCCGGAGAAAGGGGGCGGCGGCCGCGTCATGCTCGACTACGGCTCCCACATCTTCGCGCTGGCCTTCTTCTTCCTCGGCGACGTCGAGAAGGTCTTCTCCTGGATCAGCCACACGACGATCCAGCACGGCTGGAAGATCGACAGCCCGGCCGTGGTCATATGGAAGTACATTGACGCGGAGAAGTACGGCAGCTTCGAGGTGGTGCAGTCGGACGAGATGCTGGTGCGGACGAGATGCTGGTGCGGTCGAAGTACGTGCCGGAGGACGAGTGGTTCGAGATAACCGGCAGCCGCGGCTTCATCTGGGTCAACCGCTGCAGCGCGCAGCTGCTCGACGCTCCCCCGGTCGTCGTCTACAGGGACGGCGAGACCACCGGCTACTCCGACATGAAGACCGACTGGTCCTCCAGCTTCGTCGCCGGATGCAACGAGTTCGCCGACTGCATCGCCGCCGGCAGGCAGCCGCGGCTGACCGCCGAAGAGGGGAAGCGGATCGTGCGCATGTGCCGCGGGATCGAGCTGTCGGCCCGCGAGCGCCGGGAAGTCGTCCTCGACCACCGCATCGAGTAGGGCCGCGGCCCGAGGGATGCGCGCCAGCTCCTCTCCGCCCGCCGGGGAGCCTTCCAGCGTCAGGTCGGCGCCGAGCAGCTGGGGGTTGCGGAACGCCGCGCGATGTTGCGCCTGGAGTCGAGCATCCTGTCGTCGAGCGGTGTCGATGGATCGCGGCGAAGGAGAGGAGGAGAGGTGAACTGCCCGGTTGCCGTCGCCCTCGACGGCGAAGTTGAAATAGTCCCGCCCGGGATACTCAGGCGGTCGATGATGAGCATGGCCCGGCACCCGGATGGCGCCGTCTACCTCAACACCCAGACCGGCCCCCTCTACCGGAGCGCGGACCGGGGCCGTTCGTGGATCCCCGTCCCGGTGGAGATGCCGGATCTCGCCCACCCGCAGGTGCTGCACGGCATCGGCATCGGCGGAGACGGCCGCCTGTGGCTGAGCCACGGTTCCGACCGGGAGCACCCCGGAGGTCTGTACGGCCAGGACCTCCACGTCTCGCACTCGGCGGACGGAGGGGTCACCTGGCAGCGGTCGGCCACCGACTTCAGCACAATCCCGCCCGGCATTCCCGACCTCTGCTTCCACGAAGACGGAAACCGCACCTTCGTCGAGCTGCCCGACGGCACCCTGATGTTCTCGACGACGGTCGTTCCCGCCCCTCCTTACGCGGACAGCTTCCCCTCTGCTTCCGGGGAGGCGTACGGCGGGCGGCCCGGAGATCTCTTCGGGGATCTGATCCTGCGCAGCAGCGACCGCGGCCGTACCTGGGGGGATGCCGCCCGGGTGGATCCCTTCCTCAACCCCCACGAGTCCAATCTCGCCGTCGATCCCGGCGACGGGAAGCGCATCCTGCTGATGACGCGCTGCCAGCGCCCGTCCGTCCCCAACGAGGATCCGGAGGAGTTCATGGCGAGAACAGGGAATCCCGGGCCCGCGATCAAGCAGGGGGTCCTTTTCGAATCGACCGACGCCGGCCGCACCTTCAGGGCGGCGGGGTGGACCAACTGGTATGGACACCGCGGGAATGTTTATTTCGCTCCCAGCCGTACCGTCGTTGTCACGCACTCGGGCGGGTACCGGGACCGCAGGGTCCTCGCCCGCGTCAGCCTGGACGGGGCCGGCGCCTGGCAGGACGGCAGCGCAGAGGGCACCGACGAGCTGCTCGCCGCGCAGAAGTTCGCGCTCGTGCCCGACCCCCCGGGCCATTCGTTCACGACCCCGACCATCGAGTTCGAGCCGCGCCATTTCCTCACCGTGTACGGCTGGTATCCGGGCGGGGGGGATGAACTGGCGGTCAACGGGTTGTTCTGGCATCTCGAGCCGTGAGGGGCCGGGTGGCCGGTAGTCGCTGCTGGTTCGCGCAACTCCAGGGGGAACCCGTCAACCTGGTGCCTGGGCGCGCAATCCGCGTGAATCCGGTTGCCGCTGCATCTTGAGGGAAAAATCGCGGTTCAATCCAAACCCTTCATCTGTGCGATTTTTCCCTCAATCCCGGCTCGCCGCGTTGCCTTCGCTCGCCGTACACCCCCGGTAAGCAGGGCGCCTCGGCGCCCTCGTTCGTACGCTTACTTACGCGCCCAGCCACAATGAAGAGCCGGATTGATGACCAGAATGGTTGAACAGAAAGGAATGCGGATGCAGGCCGACATCGGTCTCACAGGACTGGCGGTAATGGGGGAAAACCTCGTGCTGAACATGGCCAATCACGGCTTCACCGTGGCGGTGTACAACCGCACCACCTCCAAGGTCGACGCCTTTCTCGAGGGCAGGGCAAAGGGTCTGCCGATCCTAGGCGCCCGCTCCCCCGCGGAGCTGGTCTCCCGGCTCGCGCGCCCCCGCCGCGTCATGTTGATGGTGCAGGCCGGGGCCGCGGTCGACAGGGTGATCGCCGAGTTCCTCCCCCTGCTCGACAAGGGGGACATCCTGATCGACGGCGGCAACTCGAACTTCGGGGACACGACGAGGCGGACCCGCGACCTCGCGCAAAAGGGGATCCTCTACATCGGCACCGGGGTGTCCGGCGGCGAGGAAGGGGCCCTCAAGGGACCGAGCATCATGCCGGGCGGCAACGAGAAGGCGTGGCCGCACGTCCGCGAGATCTTCCGCGGCATCGCCGCCAAGGTCGACGGCGGCTCCCCCTGCTGCGACTGGATCGGCCCGGACGGGGCCGGCCATTACGTCAAGATGATCCACAACGGCATCGAGTACGGCGACATGCAGCTGATCTGCGAGGCCTACTCGCTGCTGCGCCGGGTCTGCGAGATGAGCCCGCAGGAGATGAGCGCCGTCTTCCGCCAGTGGAACCAGGGGGAGCTCGACAGCTACCTGATCGAGATCACCGGCGACATCCTGGCGCGCACCGACGAGGAGACCGGGCGGCCGATGGTCGACGTCATCCTCGACACGGCCGGACAGAAAGGGACGGGCAAGTGGACGGGGATCGAGGCGCTGCAGCTCGGGGCGCCCGCGGCGACCATCACCGAGGCGGTCTTCGCCCGCTGCCTCTCCGCCCTCAAGGAAGAGCGGATGCGGGCGGCCGCGGTTCTCAAGGGCGCGGACCGCGGTTTCGACGGCGACCCCGCCGCCTTCGTCGAGGACGTGCGCCGCTCCCTGTACGCCTCCAAGATCTGCTCCTACGCCCAGGGGTTTCAGCTGCTCAGGGCCGCCGCGGCCGAGCACGGATGGCCGCTCGACTACGGCAGCATCGCCTTGATGTGGCGCGGCGGCTGCATCATCAGGGCGCGCTTTCTCGGGCGCATCAAGGAGGCCTTCGACGCCGACCCCGGCCTCGCCAACCTTTTGCTGGCGCCCCATTTCTCCGCGGCCCTCGCCGAGAGCCAGGAATCCTGGCGCCGGGTGGTCGCTGCCGCGGTGCAGCTCGGAGTGCCGGTGCCGGCCTTCGGCAGCGCCCTGGCCTACTACGACGGCTACCGCAGCGAGATCCTGCCGGCCAACCTGCTGCAGGCGCAGCGGGACTACTTCGGCGCCCACACCTACGAGCGCGTCGACAGGCCCCGCGGCGAGTTCTTCCACACCAACTGGACCGGCCGCGGGGGAACTACGGCGTCGACCTCCTACAATGTCTGATGGGATTCGATCACCAGGAGACCAGGCCGTTCTTTTCACCCCGAGGCGATGGACGGAGGGGCAATTCGGATTTCCCCGGAAACGAGGGTCGTGACATTTTCGGGTCTCCATGGCATCCTGCTTCCGTCGAACGACATCGGCAGCCGAGGCACCGGGGCAGCGCACGACTCGTGGGGGCGTATCAAGGCGAGCCTCTCGACATGACGGCTGCACCACCTGAAATCGGGATCTTGGGGCGACATCACATTAAGGAAGAAAAGGAGCAACTTGCATGTACGTAGGAGTGCAGGGCATAGGAACATCGAAGACGGAGCTGGAGTTCCTCAGGCGTCACGGCGTCACCCACATGGACACCTCGATCGATCCCGACGATCTCGACCGGATCGTCAGGCAGCGGGAGGAGGCCGCGGCCGAGGGGGTGGAGCTGGAAATGATCCACATCCCGATGCCGGAAAGCATCCCGTTTGCCCGCGACCCGCAGCGGGACCGCGACATCGACGCCATCCGCGGCTGGATCGCCAACGCGGGAAAGGCCGGGCTGCGCGGCCTCAACTACAACTTCACTCCGGTCGGATACCAGCGGACGGAGATGCGCTACGGCCGCGGGGGGTCGGGGTACAGCTCGTTCGAGTTCTCGAAGTACGACAACGACGAGCCGCACGAGGCCGGGCGCGTCGACCTCGACGAAATCTTCGCCCGCATCCAGTACTTCCTGGAAGGGGTGATCCCGGTGGCCGAGGAGTACGGGGTCCAGATGGCCTGCCACCTTCCCGACCCGCCGGCGCCGGTGCTGCGCGGGGAGGAGCGCTGGAACTACCCGGTCTTCGAGGGCCTCAAGCGGTTCAGCGAGCTGGTCGACAGCCCGTACCACGGGTTCAACTTCTGCTGCGGGGTCGCCTCGGAAGGTCTCGATGACCCGGGGAAGGAGCTGCCGCCGATCGTCGAGTACTTCTCCTCGAAAAGGAAGATCTTCAACGTCCACTTCCGTAACATCCGCGGCGGTCTCGGCGACTTCGTCGAGGTCTGGCCGGACGAAGGGGACGTCGACATGCACGAGCTGGCGAGGATCTTTCACAGGACCGGGTATCCGTACATGTTGATGCCCGACCACTCCCCCGTTCACCCGGACGACGTCGCGCCCGAGGGTGTTTCCGGCCGCGTCCGGCAGGGGTGGGCGTTCCAGTTCGGCTACATCATCGCCCTGATTCAGGCGGTTTCCAAGGAGTCGCCGGCCTGACCGGCGCGGAAAGAGAGGAACATATGAGAATCGGAATTCACATGGGGTACAGCAGCGCCGACCAGGTCGCCGCGGAGTGCCGCGCCTGCGGCGTCGACGAGATCTTCCTCAGCGCCAACACGGTCCCCGGATTCGACGAGCGCGGCCATGCGACGGCCGGGGAGTTCACCCGGGTCATCGAGGAGCTGCGGGCGAGGGACGTCCTCGTCTCCGGGGTGATACTGGCGCCCCCCTCGCAGGAGGTTGTGCTCGGGACCGCCGCGGAGGAGCGCAAGGCTCTCTGCGAAACCATTCGAGCCGCGGGGCGGGCCGGCATCGACGCCTCCCTCTTCTACCCGCTGGACCGGTTCCTGCACTTCAACGAATACCACGAGGGCCGGCCCCTGATGGTGATGCCGGGAGACGAGGACTGGGGGGCCGTGATCGGCTTCTTCAGGGAGGTGGTCGCCGCCGCGGACGAGGCCGGCCTCAGGCTGGGGAATCACCTGTGGGCGGTCGACGTCGTGCACTCGATCTGGGAGGCGGCGCCCAGTCCCAACAACGGGGTGACCTACTGCCAGGGGATGTGGCTGATCGGCGAGGAGCCGCACACCCCGGCCGAGACCTGGGGCATGGACCGGATCTTCTTCGCCCACGCCCGCAACCAGGTCAGAACCGGCCCGGGGCTGATGGACCACGACGAGGTGCCGTTGGAAAGCGGCGACGTCGACATGGCCCGCTGCGTGCGCGCCCTGGTGGAGAACCAGTACGACGGGGTGATCGTCCCCGAGCACCTGGGGCCGCAGAGCACCGCGGACGCGGTTCGATATCTCAAGGGGCTGATCGCATAGCCGGCGCTGCTATTTCTCCAGCAGCGCCGGCCCTTCAGCGGTATACGTAAACTCCGCCATGCGGTAGTCGAAGCGGAGCGAGTACAGCTCCCCCTCGCGCACTTGCACCTCCAGTATTACGGGCCGGTCCTTCAGCTCCTCGAGATCCTCCCGTTCCTGCCAGCGCACCACCCCGGCCACCGCGTCGCCGTTGATCGGCACGCATTCGTCCAGGGTATAGTGGGGCAGCGGCTCCAGCGTCCGGTAGTCGAGCAACGCCGCCCTTGCCTCACCGGTGGGCGCGGTGCGGACATTGGCGATCAACCGACCGCCTGCGGGTATCAAGGCCTTCGTCTGGATGCGTCCGTACCTCGCCCGCGTCCTCAGGTAGTTCCAACCGTCGAGGCGCATCTCGTACTGAAACGTCTTCCAGGCAGTCGCTTTGGTGCGGCGCTCTTCCGGGATCTCTTCGTCGTGGGCGCCGTGCTCAACGCCCTGACCCATACAGTGAAAAAGCAGGCGGTCGTCTGCCGTGCGCATCGGCGCGGAGGGATAGACCGAGCCTCCGAAGAAGCTGCCCGCCCCGGTGCGCGCCAGGAACGGCTCGCGGCGGGCGCGGTACCAGTTCTGGCCGTTGTAACTGTAGGCGAGCTCGGTCTGGGTGGTGCCCTGCATCTTGCCCGGCGACTCGATTTCGGAAGGCTCGGTATCGTAAACAGCCAGGTGGGCAACGTACATGTCGTCGAGGGGTATCGGCTCGATGCCGTAGAACTCGCGGTTTGGCGGGTCCGATGCGTCCGGCTGCAGGATGACGGTCGGCTCGCCAAAGCTGTTCAGGTCCGGTGAAAGCAGCATGGCGGCGCGCCGATCGACGAAATGGGGCCGGCAGTAGATGCGGTACTGGCCGATGACGGGGTCGTAGATCGTGGGATTTCCGGTGTCGCTCAGATAGTCGATCCACCGGGTGTTCACGTCGACTTCGAATCGGAACCCATCCTGCGAGAAGGCGACGGCGCCCGGAGTTCGGGTGCCGTCGGCGGCGATGTAGCGGTACATGTTCATGAAATAGCCGCGCTCTTCGTGCGGGGTGCCGGCCAGCGGCAGGATGTTGAAGCAGGCGATCGGCTCGTCGTACTGATCTACCACGAGGCTGTCGGTGCGGCGCCAGATCGGGTCGCCGCCCTCCGACCACGCCGGCGCTTCCCAATGGCAGGGGTCGTCCGTTTCCATGCGCAGCGCGAACCGCGGGCTGCCGTCGGCCGGGTGACAGTCGACGATACTGAACCAGCACTCGCGGCGCTCATCGTACTGGGTGCCGACCAGGCCGCGCAGAATCTTGAGCTCCGGGCGGGTGCCCAGCGGGATCTCGCGCAGCGGCTCGGGGCTCCCCTGCTCGCGGTCGAAACCCTCGCGCAGCCGCAGCCGCCAATCGTCGAAGAAGTGCAGGGACGACGATGGCGTGTCAGTCATCGTACTGCTCTTTGCTGAAGCGGTGCTCCGAGGTGTAGGCATCCCCGCCTTCCAGGGGCATCAGCCCGCCGACGATTTCGCTGCGGCGGCCCATCGTCTCCCCGGGGGCGGTGTCGTTGGCGGTGAGCTCGGCGTCGGTCACCGGCAGGGTGTAGCGGACCATCGGCGTGTAGCGCTGGAAAGGCTCGGCGTAGGCGACCGACGCCTTCTGCCCGTAGGCCCCGTCCGAGGTCTCGGAGCGCTTGCGCGCGTACGGGCCGCCGTAGTACTGGCTGCCGATCTGGTCGAGGGCCCGGACCTTGAGGTCGATGACGTCGCTGATGTCGACGTAGAGATCGACGCGGCAGGTGCTCGCGTACTCGAGGCTGTTGCTGCCGACGTAGGCGATCGGGTTCATGAAATAGATGGCCGGGACCACGTGCCGCTGCTCGGTGCCGCGGCCGGTGCCGCTGGCCAGCTGCGAGGCGTAGACCGTGCACTGGCCGATAGTGCCGTGCATCTTGAGGCCGGCGGTCTCGTACGGGTGGTGGGTGATGATGACGTCCGGCCTGACCTCGCGGATCGCCGAAGCGATCGCCTCGACCTTGTCCTGGGTGACGAGGATGTCGTCGTCCTCGAAGCCGAGGTCGCGCACGTCGTCGAACCCGAGGATGCGGCAGGCGCGGCGCGTCTCCTCGAGCTTCTCCTCGACAGCGGCCTGTACGCGCTCCTCGATGTCGAGGCCGCCCCCCTTCCGGCGCTTCTCCTCGGCGAGCTGCCAGTGGTGGGAGCGCACCCCGGTGGTGGCGACCAGGGCGGTCACCCTGTCTCCCTGGGCGACGTGGTGGGCGGCGGTGCCTCCGGCCTGGTCGAAGCTGTCGGCCGGGTGGGCGGCTACGATGAGAATCTGGATCGGCCTGCTGGCCATGGCGGTCTCCTTCGGTTATTGACTTGGGAATTCATGGGCCCTCGGCAGCGACACTGCGGCGAAGCCGCGAGGCCCCGGGGCAGTGCAGCATTCAACCTGGTGCCTGCGCGGGGAGGCAGCATTCCTTGCCCGTTGCGTTCGCGCCGCTCCCGGCGCCGGGGAGCCTTCAACCGGGTCCAAGCCTGCTGCGCGCCGGCAAGCGTACGGACGAGGGCGAGGACAAACTGCGTCCTTTTGCCGATGCCTCCGGCCGGCAAGGCGCCCGAGCCGTACTGTGACCGCGAGCGAAAGCATCGCCGCGGGACGGACTGTATCGGCGAGCCGGATTCGCGCAGAATGTGTGCGGACAGGCACTACTCCGCGGCGTCGCGCCGCTCCCGGCGCCCCTTCTCCCTTCGGCGGCGGCGCTTGTCGATGCGCTCCTGCCGCCGGCCGGCGCGGCCGGTCTTCGGGGCGACCTCGACGCGGCCCAGCGGCTCGGGGATTTCCTCTCCGTCGGCGCGGGCCCTGTCGATCCATTCCGCCATCGCGGTCCTGGCCTTTGCGAGCGCCTCCTCGTAGCTCTCCCCGAGGACCTCGAGGCCGTCGAGCTCCGGCACTTCGGCGACGAAGCTGCGGTCGTTGTCGCTCCAGTAGATGACGATCTGGTACCTTGGGTTCACGGGGGGAACTTTCCGCTGCGGATTGCGAGGGTCCTGTCAGGAGGAAATGGCGGCTCGAGCGGAAGAAGCGCCCGGTTCGCGGGACTTCATATATTGCCGGCTCCAACTGGCGGAGCGCACATACTAACGGAGGGCAGCGCATGTCACAACCACTGATCATCGACCTGCATCTCGACCTGGCGTGGGACGCCCTCTTCTGGAACCGCGACCTGACCCTGACGGCGCACGAGGTCCGCGAGCAGGAGAGGAGCGAGATCCCGCAGGTCGCCGACGACTACGACACCGGTTCCTGCACGGTGACCTTTCCCGAGATGCGGCGGGGCTCGGTCGGCATCATGCTCAGCACCATCATGTCGCGCACCGAGCCGCGCTACCGCAAGCGCCGCGACGGCATGCGCACCCAGGAGCAGGCGATCGCCATGGGCCGCGGCCATCTCGAGTACTACCGGGCCATGGCGCGCCGAGGGGAGATCGCCCCGGTGACCTCGCTCGGCGATCTCGAAGCCGCGGTCGAGGCTTGGAAAAACCCGGCGCCCGGCACCCCGGTGTACCACATCCTGTCGATGGAGAGCGCCGACCCGATCGCCGGCCCGGAGGACGTCGGCTTCTGGTGGGACGCCGGGCTGCGCGTCGTCGGGCCCGCCCACTTCGGGCACAATACCTACATCCACGGGACCTTCACCGAGGGCGGGCTGAAGCCGCCGGCGGCGGAGCTGTTCCGGGCGATGCGCGAGGCGGGGATCATCCTCGACATCACCCACATGGCCGACCGGGCGGTGTGGGAGTCGTTCGACCTCTGGGACGGCCCGGTGATGGCATCCCACTGCGTCAGCCGCGCCGTCGTTCCCGGGCAGCGGCACCTCACCGACGACATGATCGCCGAGTTGGCAAGGCGCGGCGGGATCATCGGGCTGGTGTTCTGCCAGTACTTCATGAACCCGGAGTTCGAATGGACCGAGGAGCTGTTCGAGGTGCCGCGGGAGGCGAAGTACGGGATGGAGGGGTTGCTGCCCCATATCGAGAGGATCTCGGAGCTGGCCGGGGGCTCGCTCGCCAACGTCGCCATCGGCACCGACATGGACGGGGGCTTCGGCGCCGAGCTGACCCCGATCGGGATCGACACCATCGCCGACCTGCAGGGGTTTTCCGGGGTGCTGGGCGAGGCCGGGATCGGGGGCGCGGAGGTCGAGGGCATCCTGCACGGGAACGCGCTGCGCTTTTTTCGGCAGGCGTGGTCTTGAGGATGGGGGGCGGTTCTGCGGGCCGGGTCTGGGGGCCCGTTTCAGGCCTGGTTGGCGGGCGGCGTTCCCGGGCGGGTCGGCGGGTAAATCAGCTGCGGTCGTGATTGCTGAACCCGGTCCTGAGGCCGGGGCTGGTCGGGTCGAAAGGCACGGGGAATCCCGCAGTTCCTGGCATCCCCTCAGACCGGGTCGGGCGGGCGGCCACGGGTTCGGACTCTCACCAGCTCGGCTCGCCTCCCTTCTGGCGCGGACGGCCTCGGGAATCCCGGCAGCTCGGGAGGGGCCCCCTCAGGCGATTGCGGAAGTGGCGCTGAGGATACGCCAGACGCCCCGGTCCTCAGGGGCGGTGCCGTCGCAGGCCTCGTAGAACAGGCGGTAGCGCGGAGGCTCGCCGGCAACCCCCGGCAGCTGAGCGACGCACATCTCCGAGCACTTGGCGCGGTCCAGCGGGCTGCCCGGGGCGACGACCGGCTCCGGCTCCTTGGTCCATTCCAGGCCGTCTTCCGACGCCGCGGTCAGGACGTAAGCCCGGGTCCGGTCGCTGTACCCGGCGTAGTACATGCGGTAGCCTCCGCTGTCGATGCGCAGGACCTCCGGGGCGAACGCGGTGGCCGCTTCGTACGGCAGCTCCTGCTCGATCCGCTTGCCCGGTTCCATGCGGAAGGTGAGGCCGCCGTCGCCGGAGAGGGCGCTGGCGATGCCGCCTGAGCGGTCGCTGCAGTAGAGCCGGCAGGTGCCGCCGTCGAGGTGGAGCAGGCGGGGGGAGTTGAAGCTGCCGGACTCCAGGCGCTCGCCGGGTTCCAGCTTCCAGTCGAGGCCGTCGTCGGAGACGGCGCTGCGAATGGTGCTGCCGCCCTCCTGGGTCCCCGGGCAACACTCGAAATACATCCGCAGCCTGCCGCCGCCCCCGGGGATCGGAACGACGTCCGAGCTGACGACGCGGAACTCCCCTGCCCCGCCGTCCCTCGGTGAAAGGCGCACCCCAGGCTCCGGGGTCCAGGAAGACCCGTCCGCGGAGACGGCGCTGAGAATCCGCGCGGTGCAGTTGTCGTAGTCGTTTGCGCCGGCAGGGTACCCGGGCCGCGGGGTTAACTGGGTGTAGTACATGCGGTAGCCGCCCCCGGGAAGAGGGACCACGTTGGGCGACACGGCCCCGCACAACCCGGTGCGGACGGCTGCGGGAGGCCAGCGCGCCTCGGGAGCGGGGTCTGTGTCGTTGTCCGGAGGGGCGTCGATGGCGACCGCCTCGTCCTTTGTCCAGGCGATGCCCGGGTCGGTTGCGACGGTGTGAGGTATTTCAGGGTTCATGGGGATTTGCTCCGGTTGGGGAGGCCTTCGGCAGTGGTTGGGCCATTTCCGGGGGAGGGAAGAGAAATTCGGATGCGATCCCATGCAACCCATTCCGGGTGCCTTGCCTTATCTAAATGTAGTTGGACCACGGCAAATAGGTCTAGCTTTCCGAGCTGAAGAAAAACCGACCCACAAAGAGCGAATCGAAAGCATATTTTCGCCGGCAAACCAGCCGGCGAAAGTTGACGCTCTCAAATCAAACGGTATCTTCCCCATTCATGAATGCGATTTCCGCCCTTGATTTCGAGCGTGATATCGCCAAGCTCCCACCGAACCAGACGGCTCTCTGGGGATTCCGCAGTGGTGAGCGGGGAACCCATACGAGCCGTACGATCATGCTCGATGAGCTGTCGGATCTGCTGGATGCGGCTCCTATCGAGGCCTCCCGCCGGGACTATGCGCACGCCATCATGGCGGAGAACTGCCTGGGCAAGCTCACTTCGGCAACCCGCAAGCTCTCGCTCCAGCGACTCAGCGAGCTATACGGCCTCGACCCGCGGCTGCTTCTGTTCCGAGCCCTGAAGGACTTGTGGCCGCGTCACGAATCGAGCCGCCCTCTCCTCGCACTGCTCCTTGCCCTGGCGCGCGACCCGCTGCTTCGAGCCACTGCGGAAGCCGTGCTGCGCACACCGCACGGCCACGAGTTTGCCAGGCAACCCATGAAGGACTCCCTGTCCGAAATCGCGGAGGAGCGTCTTAACGAAGACATCCTCGACAAGGTCGTGCGCAACGCCTCTTCCTCGTGGACTCAATCCGGCCATCTGCAGGGCAGGAGCAGAAAGACCAGGCAGCGCGTCCAGGCGACTCCCGCCGCCACCGTGTACGCGCTCCTGATCGGATTCGGGTCGGGCCGTCGAGGCCGCCTCCTGTTCGAGACGCCCTGGTGCGCGGTCCTGGACGCAGGAGCCGATGAGCTTGTTGAACTGGCCTGGGCAGCAAAACGCCTGGGACTGCTCGACCTCAAGCAGTCCGGCGCCATGATCGACGTATCTTTTCCAACCGGGATCGCCGGCACCGTCAGGGAGCATTGATCGTGGGGCGCATCGACAGACTCGCCGAGTGCTACAAACGCTACATCGCCCTTCCATGGCAGAAGGATCTGGCCGGGGCGCAGCGCACCATATTCATCCAGTACGACAGGACCGACGAGCGGCGGCTGCGGGTGCGCATGCCCCGCTTCGAGCTGGCGACCAAGGAGGCGGGGCACCGCTGGATCGAGTGCGACCTGACGGCTGCCTTCGCCGAGTGGATGGCGGGCCTGGAATATCGGGACAGCTACTTCGAGTCCCCTCAAGACCTGGAGCTCAAGCTCGACGACGAATTCCTGGCGCATGTGGCCGGACTTGTACGCCAGAAGCTGACAGGGCCGGAAGCGGATGACCACACGGTCGTCGGGGTCTACGGCATTGCTTCCCTTTTCGGTTTCGTCCGGGTGTCGGAGCTGATGAAGACGGTAGAGGGGGATGTCAGAGGCCGGATCGCTGTGTTCTTCCCCGGCGAGTATGAAGACGGCAACTATCGCCTGCTGGACGCACGGGACGGCTGGAACTACCTCGCGGTTCCGATTACTGCGCAGCAAGACTGAGAAGGATATCAGCAATGAAGAACCGGGCGGTCTACCAGAAAGATCCCGACAAGATCACGCTCCTGAACAACGGCGTCGCGGCCGTGACCGATGCGGCCACCGACGAGGAGCGCCGCACGCTCCGCTTCGAGCTGGAGCATTTCGTCTGCGAAGGACAGTACCGCAGCGGGCTCGTTCGCATCCTGGAATCCTACATCAGCCACCAAGGTCAGCCGGAGCAGCCGGCTGCCTGGATCAGCGGCTTCTTCGGCAGCGGCAAGTCGCACCTGGCGAAGATGCTGCGCTTCCTGTGGTCGGACCACACCTTCCCCGAGGACGGCGCCAACGCCCGGGGCCTCGCCCGGTTGCCGGCCGACGTGCAGGAACTGTTGACCGAGATCTCCACCCTCGGCCGGCGGGGGAATGGACTGCACGCCGCCGCCGGAACGCTCGACGGCGCCGGGGATAGCGTCCGGCTCGCGTTGCTCGGGATCGTGTTCAAATCCGCGGGGCTCCCCGAGAGCTACCCCCAGGCGCAGTTCTGCCTCTGGCTCAAGAAAAACAACATCTACGACCAGGTGCATGACACGGTCGAGGCGGAAGGCCGGGAGTTTCGGCGTGAGCTGAACGACCTGTATGTGAGCCCGGTGATCGCCAAGGCACTGCTCGCCGCCGACCCCGGCTTCGCCAACAGCGAAAGGGAAGCCAGGGCGGCGTTGCGCGCCCAGTTTCCAAAGCCAAATGACATCACCACGGACGGATTCATCGCCGCATTGCAGGACACCTTGGCTCCCGACGGCGGGATGCCCTGCAGCGTCATCGTCCTCGACGAGGTGCAGCAGTACATCGGAGAGGGCACCGACCGCTCCTATATCGTCCAGGATCTGGTCGAAGCCTGCAGCAAGCGGTTCGGCGACCGCCTGCTCTTCGTGGGCACCGGACAGACGGCGCTGTCGGGCACCGCGGCGCTGCAGCGTCTCCAGGGCCGTTTCAGGATCAACGTGGAGTTGTCCGACCAGGACGTGGAGACAGTGATCCGGCGGGTCGTCCTGGCGAAACGTCCGGACCGTGTCAACGACATCGAGGCTGCCCTGGAAGCGAGCGCCGGGGAGATCGACCGTCACCTCGTGGGCAGCCGCATCAGCCCCCGCGGCGAGGACAAGCAGGTCCTGGTGGAGGATTACCCGTTGCTTCCCGTTCGCCGGCGCTTCTGGGAACATACCCTGCGCGCCGTCGACCGCCCGGGGATGGCGGGCCAGTTGCGCACGCAGCTGCACATCGTCTACGAAGCCATCCGCCGCACGGCCGATAAACCGCTCGGTACGGTGGTGTCGGCGAACTTCCTGTTCGAGGAGCTGAAGACCAACCTGCTGAACTCCGGCATGCTGCTGCGCGAGCTTCACGAGACCATCGTCAAGCTGCGGGACGGCACCTCCGATGGCGAGCTCAAGTCCCGGCTCTGCGCCCTGGTGTTCCTGATCCGCAAGCTCCCGCGCGAAGCCGGCGCGGACATCGGCGTACGGGCAACCCCCGGGGCGCTGGCGGATCTGCTGGTTGAGGACCTGGCCAAGGAAGGGGCCGCCCTGCGGGGGAGGCTTCCGGCGCTCCTCGACGAGCTGGTGGAAGCGGGAACGCTGATGAAGCTCGAGGACGAGTACAGCCTGCAGACGCGGGAGAGCAGCGAATGGGAAGCCGAATTCCGCAACCGGCAGAACCGGCTCGCCAACGATCTGGCGAGCATGAGCAGTAGGCGCAGCCAGCTTCTCGGCGCCGCGGTGCAGGAGGCCGTAAGATCCGTGCGGCTGGTGCACGGAAGGTGCAAGGAGCCTCGAAAGCTCTCGCTGCACTTCGGTGCCGAGCCCCCGCCGGAAAGCGGCCTCGACATCCCGGTGTGGATACGGGATGGCTGGGGGGCCGATGAGAGCAGTGTGATCGCCGACGCGCGCGCGGCCGGACCCGACAGCCCCGTGCTCCACGTATTCGTGCCCAGGACCCGCGCCGATGAACTCGCCCGCCGCATCGCCGAAAGCAGTGCCGCAAGGGAGACGCTTGATTTCAAGGGCGTGCCTGCAGGGGACGAAGGCACCGAGGCGCGCCAGGGAATGGAGACCCGCCACGCCCAGGCGGAGAACGCTCAGCAGACGCTGGTGGCCGAAATCATCAACGGCGCGAAGGTTTTCCAGGGCGGCGGCAATGAACGATTGGAGTTGAGCCTGTTTGAGAAAACAACGGAAGCCGCAAACGCTTCCCTCGACCGGCTTTTCCACCGCTTCAGCGACGCCGACGACCACCGGTGGCCGAACGTAATCGAGCGCGCCCGCCGGGGCGCGGAGCACCCGCTGGAAGCCCTGGAATACAGCGGCAAGACCGAGGAGCACCCGGTGTGCTCGGCCGTGATGGAGTCGGTGGGGTCAGGGAAAAAGGGAAAGGAGGTCCGTTCGCACTTCTCCGGTCCGCCCTTCGGCTGGCCGCGCGACGCCATCGACGCGGCCCTCATCAGTCTCTTTGAAACCGGGCACTTACGGGCCTCCGCGAACGGCGTGTCGCTGAAGCCACGAGGGCTCGATCAGGGGAAAGTGCCGAACGCCGACTTCCGGATCGAGAGCGCTACCATCGATACCCGGCAGCGCCTGAAGCTGCGCAGCCTCTTTCAAACAGCGGAGATCGAGTGCAAGCCGAACGAGGAGTCCGAGGCCGCAGGCCGGTTGCTGCACAGGTTAGAGGAGTTTGCCCGGAACGCGGGCGGGGATGCCCCGCTACCCGAGCGCCCCGATACCCGCCATCTGTCGGACCTTCAGTCGCTTGCAGGCAACGAGCAACTCCTGGCCGTCCTGGGTCAGCATGACGAGCTCGCGGCTAACTTCAAGGACTGGACCAAGGCAGGCAGTCTCGCGACCAAGCGCCTGCCCGATTTTCAGCGGCTACAGACTCTCGCGCGCCACGCTGATGGCCTGGACGCCGCGCTGGAGGCAAAACCCCAGATCGAAGCGATCGTCGCGGACCGGCGACTGCTGGACACCTCGGATCCGGTGCCCGGGCTCGCGGCGAACCTGACGAATGCGCTGCGGAGTGCGCTGGCGGAGGCTCAGAATCGTTACGACGAGACCTACGACGAGGAGCAGAAACGCCTGGAAGAGACGGAGAGTTGGAGGCGGATCGAGCCGAAAAATCGGGAAGCGATTTTCGCGCGAATGCACATCTCGAAGGCATCTACGGGCGCGACCGGCAGCGAACAGGAAGTGGTGGAATCCCTCGAACGGATTTCCCTCGACGCCTGGCGGACGCGCATTGCCGCCCTCCCCAGCTTGTTCGCGCAGGCCCGGGCCGAGGCGGACAAGCTGGTCGAACCGGAGATCTGTCATGTGAAACTGGAGAGCCCCACCCTGCGGACGGCGGAGGATGTGGACGCATGGGTGAGGAAGACGGAGGAGGATCTCCTGCGGCAGGTAGAGCAGGGGCCCATCGTGATCAGGTAGGCGAACCGCCAACAAACGGATAGCAACCGTATGCCGGATCAGACCGCCCCGCAGCCGGTGCCGGAGACACCTTCAGGGTCAAAATCGCTGGACCTGCAAACTGCGGTGGCATACGTACAAGAGCACAGATACGATGACGAGAAAATCGGGAAGGCGCTGCGAAAAGTCGTGAACGAAGGAACCCCGGAAGAGATCGCGGGATTCACGGCGGCGCTGGTGGCGCTGATTCGGCAGCCCAGGTGAGAAGGTTATCGCTCCCCGGTTGGCAGCAGGTAAAGCAGTGCCCAATCGTAATCAGGTGAAGGAGACAGGCGATGTTTATTCACCGAATCAGGCTTAAGAACATTCTTTCGTTCGGTCCGAAAGGACTGGAGCTGGAACTAAAGCCCCTAAATGTATTGATCGGTCCGAACGGCTCGGGAAAGTCGAATTTCATGGAGGTATTGGGACTGTTGAAGGCCGCGCCTCGCGATATACGGGAACCGATACTGGAGGGAGGGGGTGTCGCTGACTGGATCTGGCGAGGGGAACCCGAGGCCATGTCTGCGCGTGTCGAGGTCACTGTAGATAGTCCTCAAGGGCGAC
Organism: Candidatus Latescibacterota bacterium; assembly: GCA_965223905.1. Classification (GTDB taxonomy): domain Bacteria; phylum Latescibacterota; class UBA2968; order UBA8231; family UBA8231; genus CBDCXV01. The sequence continues at coordinate 1,588,283 of CBDCXV010000001.1, read as the reverse complement.
TACCCCTTCGTTACGGGTTCGAATTCGCCCAACGCAACCACAATTTCTGGATGGCCGGTGAACGGCTTGAGGAGGAAGGAACCTGCCCTGAAGGGGACGATCCACGGGTCTGCTTTGAAGCTGACGAAATGGGGGCCACGATCAACGATCTGGCGTCGGGCGACGGAAACGGACCCAAGCAGTGGGAACTGGGCCACGATGGCAAGTCCGTTCTGTCGAAGCTGAAAGATCCAAACAGCTACCCTGAGATAACTTATATCGGCAACGAATTTGACCGGATACATCTCTATCGAGAGTGGTCTCTCGGCAGGATCACTCCGGTCCGCCTACCCCAGAAGCCAGATCTACCTAACAACTTTCTTCTTGAGAGCTTGCAGAACCTGGGATTGGTACTGAACCGTCTGATGCGAGAGTTCGAGGTCAAACAGCGCCTCCTCAAGGCCCTGCGGGACCTTTACGAGGGTGTATCCGATTTCCACGTCAACATCGAGTACGGCACGGTCCAGGTTTTTCTCCAAGAGGGGAAGGTCGCGGTCCCGGCGACACGTTTGTCCGATGGTACCCTTCGATACCTCTGCCTGCTGGTCATTCTTTGCCACCCGAACCCACCGCCCCTGGTTTGCATCGAGGAACCCGAACTGGGCCTCCATCCCGACATCCTCCCAGGCCTCGCAGACCTTCTGCGCGAAGCATCGGAGCGCTGCCAGTTGATTGTCACCACCCATTCTGATGTTCTCGTCGACGCACTTACCGAAACTCCGGAAAGCATTGTCGTGTGCGAGAAACATGAGGGACAAACGACGATGAAGCGTCTGGACAAAGACGACCTTGCCCACTGGCTGGATAAGTACCGTCTCGGAGACTTGTGGACCTCCGGGGAATTGGGAGGGAATCGGTGGTGAACGTCAGGATTTATGTAGAAGGGGGTGGAGACAGAGGGGAGCTCAAGGCAAGGTGCCGCCAGGGATTTAGATCTTTTTTCCAGAAGGCACATTTGGAAGGCCGGATGCCGAACGTCATCGCCTGTGGAAGCAGGGAAATAACCTTCGACAAGTTCCGTTCAGCGTTGACCAAAGCCACGGATAACAACTTTATCGTCCTTCTTGTCGACAGCGAAGCCCCAGTTGCCCAGAAAACCGGACCTTGGCTGCACTTGGAGAACCGCGACAATTGGGACAAGCCCGCCGGCGCCATGGACGAAAACGCCCATCTGATGGTTCAGTGCATGGAAGCCTGGTTCCTCGCCGACAAGGAGGCACTGGCGGGGTATTTTGGAGACGACTTCAACATGAAATCGCTGCCGGGCCGACTGGAGGTAGAAGCCATTTCGAAGAGTGACATCGAAGCCGGCCTGAAGGCGGCAACCCGGCAGTGCAAGAAGGGTCAATACGACAAAGGCAGCCACTCGTTCGGAATCCTTGCTGAGCTGGATCCTGACAAGGTGACAGGCGCCTCGCCGCAAGCCAAGCGGTTCATCAACACGCTGCTAAACAAGACCTCGTAACGACGGTCACAATGGGAGGGAAAGGATACGGAGGCATGCGTTTCTTCAACACGGCCGGTCCCATCAAGCCGGATATTCACTACCATGTCCCGCCATTGGAACGGATTGACCTGGACGAGGTGCTGATGCTGATCGAGCAGCAGAGGTACTTTGTCCTGCACGCGCCCCGGCAGACGGGCAAGACCTCTGCCCTGCTGGCACTGCGCGACCTGCTCAATGCCGAGGGCAATTACCGATGTGTGTACGTCAATATCGAGGGTGCCCAGGCCATGCGCGAAGACGTGGAACGGGCGATGCAGGTCATTTTAGGCGATTTGGCTTCGTGGGCGCGGTTGACGCTGGACGACGAATTCTTGACCAAGACCTGGTCTGGCATCCTCGCCGAGTTCGGTGCGGGAGCGTTGCGCGAGGCCTTGACGCGCTGGACACAGGCCGATCCGAGACCGCTGGTGCTGCTTGTCGATGAGATCGATTCCTTGATCGGCGATTCTCTGCTGTCGGTGTTGCGCCAACTCAGGGCGGGCTATCCCGCCCGCCCGCGCCACTACCCGCAGACCGTCATCCTGTGCGGCGTGCGCGACGTGCGCGATTACCGCATCCGATCCACCGCAGAAAACGCGATGATTGCCGGTGGCAGCGCGTTCAACATTCGCGCCAAGTCCCTGCGCCTAGACGATTTCACACCGGACGAAGTGCATACGCTCCTGGCGCAACACACCGAGGCGACAGGACAGGTCTTTTCCGAAGATGCGCAGAACAAGGTTTGGGAACTGACCCAGGGCCAGCCCTGGCTCGTCAACGCCCTGGCTTACGAAGCTTGTTTTGATAACAAGGCCGGGCGAGATCGCAACCAACCCATCACGGCCAACGCAATATGCGACGCCAGAGAGCAACTCATCCTGCGCCGCGAGACCCACCTCGACCAACTGACCGACAAATTACAGGAGGAGCGGGTGCGGCGCGTGGTTGAACCCCTGTTGAGCGGTGCTGCAGCGGATGAGGCGATTCCCCAGGACGATCTGGAATATGCGCGCGATCTGGGCCTTGTGAGCCGTCAACGCCCTGTCGCCATCGCCAATCCGATCTATCAGGAGGTCATTCCCCGAGACCTGACCTATACCACGCAGGAATACCTCGTTCAAGACCCGGCCTGGTATGTCGATGCAGATGGCCGCTTGCGTCTCGACGATCTCCTGGCCGCGTTTCAGGAATTCTTCCGCGAACATTCGGAACACTGGGTCGAGCGGTTCCAATACAAGGAGGCCGGTCCGCAGTTGCTGTTGCAGGCGTTTCTCCAGCGCATCGTCAACAGCGGCGGCCGGATCGAACGCGAGTATGGCCTGGGTCGGATGCGTACCGACCTGTTGATCTTGTGGCCGGCACCAAGCGATGGCCAACCGGATCAAGCGGTTCAGAAGGCGGTGGTCGAATGCAAATTGCTTTACAGGGGCCTGGAAGAGACCGTGCGCGCGGGTCTCGACCAGACGCGCGCCTACATGGATCGCTGCGACGCGGCAGAAGGCCACCTCATCGTCTTTGACCGCACTGCCGGCAAGTCGTGGGATGAAAAGCTGTTTCGTCGCGAGGAGGGCATGGGGAATGCGAAGATCACTGTGTGGGGCATGTGAAGGCCGGAAACGGCGGCGGGTACCATGAGCGAGCGCGCAACAGGTGGAGCAAGCGATGAACCGCGTGACCCAAGTTGAACCCCGTGAGGGCTGACGCACACGTGAAGCCGCTTCCCCCAAACCTTCGAAAGCAGCTTGAGCGGACGATCGCGGATGCACGAGACGTCGCGGAAACCGGCGCCCGCGTTGCCCTGGAAACGCTCGCCGTTGACCACCGGGAACCGTACGCCCACATGAGCGCCGCCCAGCGCGCCCTGCGCAAGCGGCTGCGCGCCCGCGCCCGGCAACTCGGCGACTCCCGCGACCCTCGCTCCGGAAGCCATGAGATCGGGCACTTGGCGCACGAATGCGCGTACGAGCACTGGCACGGCATGCTGTTCGCCCGCTTCCTCGCCGAGAACCAACTGCTCATCGAGCCGGAGCTTGGCGTCGCGGTCACGCTGGAAGAGTGCGAGGAGCTGGGCAAGGAGGAGGGCGCCGACAAGTGGACGATGGCCGCGCGGTTCGCCCATGGCATGCTGCCCCAGGTATTTCGGCCAGATCACCCGGCCTTCGAGGTCAGCATGGCGCGGGAACACCGGCTGAAGCTGGAAGGGCTTGTCGAGGGTCTTCCCCCCGAGGTGTTCGCGGCGACCGATTCCCTCGGCTGGGTCTACCAGTTCTGGCAGTCGAGGAAGAAAGCCGAGGTCAACCGTTCCGAGGTCAAGGTCGGCGCCGACGAGTTGCCCGCAGTGACGCAACTCTTCACTGAGCCCTACATGGTGAGCTTCCTGCTCGACAACACCCTCGGAGCGTGGTGGGCGTCACGCCTCCTGAGCGAAGCCGATCTGCGGGAAGCTGACACCGAAGCCGCTCTGCGCCGGAAGGCGGCGGTCCCCGGCGCGCCCCTCGATTTCCTGCGCTTCGTGCGAAGTGAGGACACTGCGGAGCAGGAAAGTTGGCGCCCTGCCGCCGGTGCCTTCGACAGCTGGCCGGAACACCTTGGAGACTTGAAGGTTCTCGACCCCTGCTGCGGCTCGGGACACTTCCTGGTCGCCGCCCTTTCCATGATGGTTCCCATGCGCATGGAGCGGGAAGGGCTTTCCGTACGCGACGCCGTCGACGAGGTGTTGCGGGATAACCTGCACGGACTCGAGATCGACCCCCGCTGCGTCGAGCTGGCGGCCTTCGCCCTCGCTCTCGCCGCCTGGACGTACCCCGGGGCGGGCGGGTACCGTCCCCTGCCGGATATGCGCCTCGCCTGCTCCGGCCTCGCCCCCAACGCGACCAAGGAACAGTGGATCGAGCTGGCGCAGCAGGCCGCGGAGGCCGGCGGGATGCCGGCCGACCGCAACCTCTTCGGGGTCGATGACAACCTGCTATCGACGCAGGTCCGCAACAGCCTGGAAGAGCTCCACGATCTCTTCGGGAAGGCGCCGGAGCGCGGCTCCCTGATCGACCCGCGCGAGCTGAAGGGGGACCTCTTCCAGCACGACTACGAGTCGGTGCGGTCGCTCTTCGCCGCGGTCCTCGAACAGGAGCTGACCTCCGACGAGCAGGCGGAACGGGCCGTAGCCGCGCAGGGGATGGCGCGCGCCGCGGAGTTGCTGGCAGGCAACTATCACCTCGTGATCACCAACGTTCCGTATCTCGCCCGCGGCAAGCAGGGCAAGACGCTGCGCGACTTCTGCCAGGCGAAATACCCCGCCGCAAAGAACGATCTGGCCACGGTGTTCCTTGAGCGCTGCCTGGAGCTGTGCGCCGAGGGCGGAACCGTCAGCCTCGTACTGCCGCAGAACTGGCTGTTCCTCGCCAGCTACCGAAAGCTTCGGGAGAAACTTCTGGAAACGGAGACTTGGCATCTGCTTGCCCGGCTGGGACCAGGAGCCTTTGAGACAATCAGCGGAGAAGTCGTTAAGGCGATCCTTCTCACTCTGGGCTGCGGGAGCCCGCTCGACGGTTCGGGTGGCCGGTTCAACGGGGCTACGGCAACCCGCAAGATGTACGGCCTAGACGTTTCAGAGTTTTGCACAGCCGAGGAGAAAGCGTCGACGTTGCGTGATGGAACATTACAAAGCTCGAGCCAAATAATCCAGGCTGATCATCCAAGTTCTATTATATCCTTTGATGAGATAACGTGTGGTAAATCTCTGTCCGAAAGTTGCAAAGCATGGCAAGGTATTGTTACTGGCGATGATAATCGGTTCGTAGTGTGTTTTTGGGAAATCTCGTGTCGTTGGCAAATTATATGGGAAGCCCTCATACTTCCCCCGCAGATTACCGAACATTGGACCGGAAGATCAAGACTTATCCGTTGGGAACAAGGCAAAGGGACTTTGCACCATGATTCTAAAGCCCACAATTTCCCGCCCAAATATGTAGTTGGCAGGAAAGGCGTTGCAATTCAGAGAATGGGGAACTTGTCGGCAACTTTGTACGATGGAGAAATCTTCGGTGACACGGTAGCGCCACTTGTTTTCAATGAGAGCCATTTTGAAGATCAATTACCAATGGTCTGGTCTTTCTGTAGTAGTGAGGAATTTCGCGGGGAAGTTCGAAAGCTGACGGCGAAAATCAACACTACTCCGGGCACCCTGAATCAGGTGAGATTCGATCCGTGCCGTTGGCAAACCAATGCCGCCGAACGGTTTCCTTACGGCCTTCCCCACCCCTACTCCGACGATCCCACCCAATGGATCTTTCACGGCCACCCTTGCGGCTCGGTTGTCTGGGACGAAACCAAGAAGTGGACCGCACATGGTCCGCTCCGCACCGACCCCACTGTATTGCAAGTCGCGGTTACCCGCCTGCTCGGCTACCGGTGGCCAGCGGAGCAGGATGCCGGCATGGAGCTAGCCGACGAGCAGCGCGAATGGGTGCGCCGTTGCGACAAATTGCTTGACCACGCCGACGAGGACGGCATCGTCTGCATCCCTTCCGTACGCGGCGAGCCGCCCGCGGGAGACCGGCTCCTCGGACTGCTGGCAGCCGCCTTCGGCGACGCCTGGAACGACGGCGTGCTCAGCAAACTCCTCGCCGAGGCAGGAAGCGCGACTCTCGATGACTGGCTGCGCAATCGTTTCTTCAACGACCACTGCAAGCTGTTCCACCACCGCCCCTTCGTCTGGCACATCCATGACGGCCGGCGCGACGGCTTCCAAGCCCTGGTTAATTATCACAAACTGGTAGAGGGCGGAGGCAAGGGCCGCCAGCTTCTCGAAACTCTGACCTACAGCTATCTCGGCGACTGGATCACCCGCCAGGAGGACGGCAGGAAACGCGGCGAAGGCGGCGCGGACGACCGTCTCCTCGCTGCGCTTGAGCTGCAACAGCGTCTTGCCGCCATCCTCGAAGGTGAGCCCCCCTTCGACATCTTCGTCCGCTGGAAGCCCCTCAAAGAGCAGGCCATCGGCTGGCAGCCGGACATCAACGACGGCGTGCGTATCAACATCCGGCCCTTCATTGCGGAGGACCTCCCCGGCGGCAAGAGGGGTGCGGGTATCCTGCGCTCCAAGCCGAACCTTCACTGGCGCAAGGACCGCGGCAAAGAACCTCTGACTCGCGGCAAACGGTCGAAGCCTCCTTGGCTCGAAGACGATGTCTGGGACCCGGACGCCGACGAGGAGCTGCGTCCAAGGGGGGAGTTCCCCTGGTTCTGGCGCAACGGCGAGTTCACCGGCGACCGGGTCAACGACCTGCATCTGACCATGGCGCACAAGCAGCGCGCCAGAGACGAAGCGAACCCGTGTCTCTGAGGACCTTCAGCGTCTTGATCGAGGCGCGGCCCCCCCGGTACCCTTGGGGAGTCCTCAACATGAGGGTCGACTCTCCCGGATCCTGCGTGATCCGAAACGAGGTAGCACCAGGATGCTGAAATCCCTCGCGCTGCGTGGATTCCGCGCCTTCGAATCCTACGAGTTGGCCGAACTGGCAACCGTGAACCTTCTCGTCGGCAAGAACAACTGCGGCAAGACGTCCCTTCTCGAAGCGGTCGAGCTCCTCGTTTCCAACGGCCACCTTTCTGTTTTCTCCGAGGTCGCCCAGCGCCATGACGAAGGGATCTCCTATCGGCGACGGCATGAAGTGAACGCCTCCCACTTGTTCTTCGGCCACACTTGCGAACCCGGCGCCTCTTTCGAGTTGTCTTCCGACGATGGTCGCGAATTGTCTACGACGATACTGTCCCTCGATGAAGTGGGAGAAGACGCCGATCTATGGGAGACCGGAAGGAATCGTGAGCGGCGGCGGGAACTCGATGAGGACGAAGAAACCGAGCCCGCCTTCGGCCTGCGCATTGCGCCCGGCGCAGAGGAGGAGGCCATCGCTCTACCGATGGCCGAAGACGGGACGATCCTGCATGACTTCTGGCGGAGATCATCTTGGCGCAATGGCGTCTCCTTGTCCCCGGTTCGCTTTCTCGGGCTGGAGTCCTTTGCATCCGAGCGTATGGGAGACGCATGGGACAAGGTTCTTGCTGACGGCCTAGAAGATGAAATCGCGAAAGACATGCGGCTTCTCGTGCCGGAAATCGACTCAATTCACTTTCTGACTGGCAGACCCGGCCCCGGGGGGATCCTGGTCGGGCTTCGAGGCGGAGGACGCCGGATGCCGATCGGCAGTTACGGCGATGGCCTGCGCCGCCTGCTGGCTTTGCGGCTGGCCCTGGTCTCGGCGACGGACGGATACCTGCTGATCGACGAGATCGACGCCGGCCTGCACTGGACTGTTATCGAGGATGTATGGCGGCTCCTCGTTGAGGTGGCGGACAGATGCAACGTGCAGATATTCGCAACGACGCACAGCCATGACTGCATTCGCGGACTCGGAACACTGGTCAGGTCTCGACCCGGCCTTGCGGAGAAGGTCTCCCTGCAAAAGGTGCATGCTGACCTCGATCATGCCGTGCCTCTACGGGGCGAGCAGATCGGGATCGCCGTGGAGCAGGAGATCGAGGTTCGCTGATGCCTCAGCCGGAAACCTCCATTCTGTGGGTGGAGGGCAAGGACGACCTGCACGCAATCGGACATCTGCTGTCGAGAGGCGGCGACCACGTGACGCGAGAGCCGCAGGAAGTCATCAACGAACGCAAGCAAGTCTACCGCCGGGTCGGTTACGAGCAACGCTTCCGCGCGGACGCGACCCTGGACGACCTCGACCTGGAGCTTGCCCGGGAATTCTTGGCCCGGACCCCATTCGGAGCGCGCCCGGTCACGGAAGCACTCAGCTACTACGGCCTGATCGAGCAGGCCGCGCAGGAGTGGCGGGTCACGAACGCCGCGCTCCTGCTGTTCGCCAGGGCCCCCGCGCTCCGGTGGCATCCGCGCGCCGGACTGCGGCTGTTTCGGATCGCCGGGACGAGCCGCCAGCATGGCCGGCGAAGAAACGTGACGCGGACCGGCCGCGCCGACCCGCCGCTCGCGAGCGCAATCGCCGAAGCCCACCGGCTCGCCGGGCAGCAGGTTCGCCGCTCCGAAAAGCTCAACGGCCTCTATTTCGAAGAGGTGCCCGAATATCCCGACTTCGCGTGGCAGGAGGCGATCGTCAATGCCTTCGCTCACCGGGACTACGAGTATCAGGGCCGCGAAGTGGAAGCCTGGTTCTATGAAGACGGAATGGAGGTGTCGAGCCCTGGAGACCTCCTCCCCCCGGTGACCCTCGCCAGGCTTCGGGAGCGCCTTCCTGCCCACGCCACTCGCAATCCGCTCATCGTGCGCGTGCTGGCCGATGCCGGGGTCATGCGCGAAGGAGAGGGCGTCGCGCGGATCTTCGAAGAGATGGCGGCGAGCTCCCTGCGGGAGCCGGAGGTCGAGATGGAGGACGGCGTGTTCTCCGTCCGTCTCTACAACGAGCCGGTTGGCTGGGCCGCTGGATGCAATCCCCGGGACCGCCCAATTCGCCACCTCGCGTCTTGCCCGCCTGCGCGAGCACTTCCTCCGGCACCCGAGCCTGACCAACGCCGACTACCGCAAGATCTTCGAGGTCAGCCGCTATACCGCCGCCCGCGAGCTGCGGCGACTCGTCGAGAGCGGTCTCCTGCGTATGGAGGGAAAGGGCAGGGGCGTCCACTATCTCCCCGAGGCGTCCTTCGACGTGCCCGGAAATCGTGCGAAATGAGCCCGGAAACGTGCGCACAATTACCGCTTGCTTGTTCCCTGTTCCGGTGCGAGCAAGATCAATGCACGCGGACGAGGACCAATTGATTCATGGAGTGCATCCACTGTCGCGCGGCAATGAACCGCTTGACGGCCCCGTTCCGTGTTGACCGGAACGGCTACCACCTGGCCTTTGATGGCGTCCCGGCCTGGGTTTGCGGCCAATGCGGTGAGCCCTACTTCGAGGAGCGGGAGGTCGATGCGATCCAGGGAGCGATCCGAGCCCTTGATGAGCGCACCCGGCAGCTTGTGGCAGATGACCCGCAGGTTTGAGATCGAGGTTTCCTCCGCAGAAACGTGCGAAATGAGCCCGGAATCGTGCGCCCGAAGTGGAAATTGGGATGAATAGCAGCACAATCACAGCGTTGTCGACAACTCTCCTGGTAATTGTGGGAATTGCGCAGATTGGGATACTCCGAGCCCAGCGCCGCCAGAGCCAGCTTGCACTGATAGAGGAGTACCGCCGGAGATGGAGGGATAACATAGGGGCCTGGGGTATCGTCGTCTTTATTGGGCGCGACGAGGACGAATACTATCAAGTCCTTGGCCGAGACGAGATAGAGAGTCAGTCAAAACATACCCGTCCGATGCACAATTTTCTTGCCCTCAACACACGAGGATCAGGAAAGAGGTTCAAAATTGGCTGATTTACCACGATGGTATTCGGCGTAGATGTCTCATCTTGATAGATCTTCTTTGGGCCGAGGCCGCAAGACTAGAGGATTTGCCGCCCTCGGACCTCTTGACCGCCGCAGAAGCAAAAATCCGAACCGGAAGGATTAACCGGGAAAGGTTGAGAAATGAGTGCAAGAGACTAAACAGATCGGCGATTCCAGTTCTATCCTGGGTGCTATGTCGTTTCCTCCGAAACGCGGAGTACAAGCGTTTTGGATCACGAATTGGAATTGACAAGAAGAGGCTCGCCAAAATAGATCAGGAATGGACGAATCGATTGCTGCAGAAGTAGAATGCTATTTGGATTCGACAAACGAATGGTGCAGACCATGGACAAGCATCCAGTTGCTGCGTCGTCGACCGTGAGATCAATGGGATATGACCCCCAGACCCAAACCCTCGAGGTCGAATTTCTGAGTGGTTGGGTATACCAATACTACGGTGTGCCTGGCCACATTCATGACCAGATGATGGAGGCTTCCTCCAAGGGGCGATTCCTCAACATGTACATCCGCGATTTCTATCCATATTCACGGGTTGGTTGACCCTGATACGGCATGGTAAGAACGGTCCAACGGAATGCCTGAGTCACCCGACCAACTCCGGCAGCTGATCCAGCAGCTTGCCCCTTTCGATGAGGAGGTCGTCGCAGACGCCGCCTTCGACGACATCGACCCGGCCCTGATCGAGCGTTTCCGCGCGCCGCGCGCCCGGGATGACCGGGAAGCCCTCGCGCAGAAGCTGGCCATCGCCTCACCCGATGAGGACGGCGAGCTGAGGCCGACGGTCGCGGGCATCCTGCTTTGCACCCGTCACCCGGAACGCTGGGTGCGCAACGCCTTCATCCAGGCGGTGGCCTACCGGGGCAAGAGCGTCTCGGAATCGATGCAGTTCCACTACTACCAGGTAGATGCCCGAGACCTCTTCGGGCCGCTTGACGTGCAGGTGGCTGACGCCTGCCACTTCGTCCTCAAGAACCAGAAGGTGGCGGCGCGAAAGACCATGGGCCGGGTGGACTATCCGCAATACGACATGACCGCGGTCTTCGAGGCGGTGGTCAATGCCGTGGCCCACCGCGACTATTCCGCGTATGGGTCGAAGATCCGGCTTAAGATGTTCGCGGATCGCATCGATCTGTATTCGCCGGGTGGACTGGCGGGATCGCTGACCGTCGAAACGCTCGCTTACCGCCAGGCGACCCGCAACGAAGCGATCGCAGCCCTGCTGACCCGATGCGCTGTCCCGTGCATCGCCGGTCTCGACACGCAAAGCGACAGATTGATGGATCGCCGCGGCGAGGGCGTGGCGGCGATCTTCGATCGGAGCGCAGAGATCTCCGGAAGGGAGCCGGAATACCGGCTGTTCGGCGATGCCGAGCTTCTCCTGACGATCTACGCGGCACCCGGGGGATCGGCCCCATGAACAAGGCCACGCTCATGGAGCTGATTGCCAATGGCGAGAACTCCGGAGTCGAGTTCAAGCGCGACGATCTGCGCCCCGAGCAACTGGCTCGGGAGGTCGTCGCCCTCGCCAACTTCCAAGGCGGCCGCATTCTTCTCGGCGTGGAGGACGATGGCGCCATTACCGGTATCCGTCGCGAAGGTCTCGAACACTGGGTAATGGATGCCGTGTTCGGACAGGCGGTCCATCCGGTAATGCTGCCGTTCTATGAAGAAGTCGCGATAGACGGCGCTCGCCGGGTCGCGGTCATCACGGTCAGCCAAGGCGTTACCAAACCGTATGTCGTCCGGCATCGGGGTCGCGAGGAAATCTACGTGCGAGTCGGCAGCACTTCGCGGCTCGCCAGCCGCGAACAACAGGCGCGGCTGTTCGCGGCCGGAGGGCTGATCCACACGGAGCTGCTGCCCGTCTCCGGCAGCGGTCTCGCCGACCTCAGCCGTGAACGGCTGGCGGACTACCTCACCGCCTTCACGGGCGATGCGAACGCGCCCCAGACCGATGCTGCGTGGCACGAGCGCCTTTGCGCACTCGGCTTCATGGTCGAGCGGGAAGACGCGCCGCCCGCCTGCACGATTGCGGGTCTGATCCTGTTCGGCTACCGGCCCCGCCGCCTGTTGCGTCACGCCGGCGTCCGCTGGATATGCTTCAAGGATCGGGACAAGGCCTACGATGCCCTGGACGATCAGGTGATCGAGGGACCGCTCGTCGGTCTGTGGCGCGTATTGTCCGGCGGCCGGGAACTGGTTGAAAAGGGTCTCATCGACCGCCTCATGGACGCCATGCGGCCGTTCGTATCCGAAGAAAGCAGCGAAGTGGATGAATCCCTCCGCAGGGAACGGCATTGGCACTACCCATTGGAAGCCTTGCGCGAAGGTATCGTCAATGCGCTTGCCCACCGGGACTGGACGCGCTACCAGGAGGCCGAAGTATTCCGATATGAGGACCGCGTGGAGATTCTGAGCCCCGGAGCCCTCCAAAACGGCATGACGGTCGACAAGATGGTGGCGGGCCAGCGGGTGCCGCGGAATCTGCTCATCTCCGAAGTGTTGCGCGACTACAACTACGCGGACGCCCGCGGTATGGGGGTCCGAAACAAGATTATCCCGCTGATGCGGGCGCATAACGGGGTCGACCCGGAGTTCGAGGCGACTGAGGACCATTTGAGGTTGACACTGCGCAGAAGCGCCCATGCATGACGTCGACCCTGCGCTGACCGTAGTAGAGAGACTGAAGGCGTCCCTCGAAACCGCTGCCGCCCACAACCCGAACGACGCCGTGCAGCCGGCAGCCATCTTGTGGACGGACCCCGACGCGCGCTGGCAGCCCATCATCCCGCAGCTGCTCCCCCTCATGCCGCACCTGCTGCTCCTGGGCGAGTACGATCCTGAGAACCGCAGCGGACCCGCGATCTGGCTGCGTTGCGTCATCGAGAGGGCTCCGGTGCCTCCCCAGATCCCCGACGGGTCGACGCCGGTCCTCTACCTGCCCGGTGTGGGCCGCGGGGAACTGGGCGCCGCGGAATCCTGCCCGCATCACCTGAAACCCCTGGTCGAGCTCCAGTACCGAGGAGCCTGCTGGAAACAGAGGAACGGCAGGGACTGGACGGTGGAAGCCTTCCTCGCATCCCCGGACGGCGGCCTTGGACTGGACATCGCCAAGGACGCGGCCACTCGTGATGCCATGCACCGCGCTCTCGCGGAGCTGGCTGCCACCCCGGTGCAGTCCCTGCAAGGCCGGCGCCTCGAAGCGGAGGATTTCGACCGCCTCTTCTCCGACGATCCGGTCAGGGACGTGCTGACCTGGATGAGCGACTCCGAGCAGGTGAAGGGCCGCTGGACTGGTGCGAGGTGGAATGCCTTCCGGTCGCGTTGCCAGGCGGATTTCGGCTTCGACCCGCAGAAGGACGGTGACCTGGCCGCGGCGGAGCTGCTCGGGAAGCGCGAAGGGACCTGGGAACCGGTATGGAACCGTTTTGCCGAGTCCCCGGCGCCGTTCGCGGGTGTGCCCGAGTTGTTGGGCAAGGCCATGCCGAACGACCTGTTCGCCCAGCGTTCTTCCTGGCCCCAGAACAACGAAGCGGACGAAAACGTCCTGCGGGAGGCTCTTCAGAAACTCGAAGGCCCACCGGCCGCAGCCCGGAAAAAAGTCATCGAGCTCGAAAAGAAGCACGGAGAACGACGCGGCTGGGTCTGGGCGAAGCTGGGCAAGGCACCTCTGGCGGATGCTCTCGAGCACTTGGCCGTTTTGGCGTCGGGCGCTTCCAGCGAGCTGGGCGGTGCCTCCATTGAGCAGATGGCAGAGCTGTACGCCGAGGAGGCCTGGAAAATCGACGATGCGGCCCTCCGCAGCATGGCCGCGGTGAAGTCGGCCGCGGATACCCATGCCGTAAGCCGGGCCCTGGACGCGATCTACCGTCCCTGGCTGGAGTCCGCCGCCCGGCATCTGCAGGCGCTGGAACGGCCGGTTGTGGTACGCGACCGGCAGGAATCCTATGATTCGCGGATTGAACCCGGGACGGTGATTCTCTTCGCGGACGGCCTGCGTTTCGACGTGTCCCAGCGCCTCGTTGAGCTGCTGCGGACAGGGGGCCGTTCCGTGTCGACGGCAACGCAATGGTCCGCTCACCCCACAGTTACCGCGACCTCGAAGCCGGCGGTCTCGCCGGTGATCAAGGGCATCACGGGCCTTTCCCTGGGGGAGCAATTCCAGCCGGTAACCGCGGACACCGAACGCCCCTTGACCACCGATCGATTTCGCGGGCTCCTGGAGGCTGCCGGATACCAGTGCCTCGGATCGAACGAGACGGGAGATCCTTCGGGCCGGGCCTGGACCGAGCATGGAGAGATAGACAAGCTGGGCCATTTGCTGAAAGCGGGACTGGCCCCCCGAATCGACGACCAGATCGAGCTGCTGCGCGAACGGGTTGCGATGCTGTTGGATGAAGGGTGGAAGGAGGTTCGCGTGGTGACGGATCACGGTTGGCTGTGGCTTCCGGGCGGCCTGCCGAAGGTCGACCTGCCCAGGTATCTGACCATCAGCCGTTGGGCGCGCTGCGCGGCCATCGAGGGCGGCTCCAACGTCGAGACGCCGGTCGTGAGTTGGGATTGGAACCCCCAGGAACGTATCGCAGTTGCGCCCGGAATCGCCTGCTTCGTAGAGGGCCACGAGTACGCCCACGGAGGCTTGAGTCTCCAGGAGAGCCTGGTCCCGGTTATTCGGATCACCGGGGGGGCGGGCTCTGGAACGGTCGACATTCGCATTGCCGACCTCTCCTGGGTCGGCTTCCGGTGCCGGGTGCGGGTCGAGCCCGTCCTTCCGGGACTCTCGGTCGATCTGAGGACCCGCATAGGAGACGCGAATTCGAGCGTCAGCACCGCGCGTCCCGTGGATGGCGATGGCGCCGCAAGCCTGTTGGTCGGCGACGATGAGCTCGAGGGAACAACCGCGGCGATTGTCGTCCTCGATGCCGGCGGTCAAGTCATCGCGCAGCAGTCGACGATCATCGGAGGTGAACAGTGAGACTGGAACTCGACGAACTCGACCAGCGGGCGGCAAAGGCCTTCGACGGCTACCTGGTCCGCAAGGACCTTGTGCGCAAGTACAGTCGCCAGTACCCGGTTCCCACCTACGTCGTCGAGTTCCTGCTCGGGCGCTACTGCGCCACCACCGACGAGCGGGAAATCGAGGAAGGGCTCGAAATCGTGGAGCGGCAGCTGGCCGACCGCACGGTACGGAGCGGGGAAGAAGAGCTGTTCAAGGCGCGGGCGCGCGACCTCGGTTCCATCAAGCTGATCGACATCGTCAAGGCGAGGTTGGACGCCAGGACTGATTCGCTGATTGCCGAGCTTCCCAGCCTCGCGCTCAAGGATGTCCGTATCGACGACAGTCTGGTCAAGCAGCACGAGCGCATGCTGACCGACGGCTTCTACGCCGAGGTGACGCTGAGCTACGACGCCGCCATCGCCCAGGAGAAGAACGGGCGCCCCTTTGCCGTAGATGGTCTCCGCGCCATTCAGCTCTCCAAAGCCGACACGCTGGATACCCTCCGGCACGGCCGCAGCCAGTTTACCAGCGAGGAGTGGAAGCGAATCCTGCTGCGCAGCATCGGACTGGAGCCCGCCGCGCTCTCCGAAAGAGCGCAGATGGTCGCGCTGATCCGGATGACGCCGTTCGTCGAGCGCAACTACAACATGGTCGAGCTGGGGCCGCGCGGGACCGGCAAGAGCCACCTGTTCCAGCAGATCTCCCCCTACGCCCACTTGATCTCCGGCGGCAAGGCGACGGTTGCCAAGATGTTCGTCAACAACGCCACGGGGCAGCGCGGCCTCGTCTGCCAATACGACGTGGTCTGTTTCGACGAGATTGCCAGCGTCTCCTTCGATCAGAAGGACGGCGTCAACATTCTCAAGGGGTACATGGAGTCAGGCGAGTTCTCGCGCGGCAAGGAGAGCATTCGCGCAGATGGCGGCGTAGTCATGGTCGGCAACCTCGACGTGGAGGTCGAGCACCAGCAACGGGTCGGGCACCTGTTCAGTCCCCTGTCCGCGGACATGCGCGACGATACGGCCTTCATGGATCGCATCCATGCCTACGTGCCCGGATGGGACTTCCCCAAGCTCAACCCGAACGAGCACTTCACCAGCCACTTCGGCCTGGTCAGCGATTTCCTCTCGGAGTGCTGGAGCCGGTTGCGCACCGGCAGCCGCGTTCAGCAATTGCAGGGAAGAGTGAACTACGGCGGCGCGCTCAGCGGACGGGACATCACCGCGGTCAACAAGACCGTGAGCGGCCTGCTCAAGCTGTTGTACCCGGACCCGGAGATGTCGGTTCCGGACGATGAGTTGGAGCCGCTGGTGCGCCTGGCTATGGAGACCCGCCGCCGGGTCAAGGAGCAGCAGAAGCGGGTGTTCAAGAGCGAGTTCCGCAACACCCAGTTCAGTTACGCGATGGGCGAAGACGGAATAGAGAAGTTCGTCGCCACGCCGGAGCTGCGCAGCGACGACGCCATCGATCCGGACCCGTTGCCTCCGGGCCAGGTGTGGGGAATCGGTCCGGGCGGGCAGGAGACGGGCCCCTCCCTGTATCGAATCGAGGTTACGACGGGCCGGGGCAGCGGGGTAAGGATTCTGAATTCGCCCGTCCCTCAGGCGTTTCGCGAGAGCACCCGGTACGCCGAGCAGAACCTGTACACCCGGGCGAGGGAGCTGGTTGGAGACCGCGACCCCCGAAGCCATGAATTCTCCGTGCAGCTTCGCGCCATGGACAATGATCGTTCGGGGGCGTCTCTCGGACTGCCGGCGTTGCTGGCGCTCTGTGGCGCCTTGCTGGAGAAGAGCCTGAAGGGCGGCCTGATCGTGGTGGGTGCCCTTAACCTCGGAGGCTCGGTGGAGCCATTGGCGAATGCCGTCGGCATCGTGGAAGCCGCGGTCGAGAAAGGGGCGGAAACGGTGCTGATCCCTGTCTCGGATCGGAAGCAGTTGTTCGATCTCTCCGACGACATGGCGACGCGCGTCAACGTGCAGTTCTACTCCGGCACCCCGGATGCCCTGCTGAAGGCATTGCTGGAGTGACTCCCGCACAGTGCACCCCGATTGATCTGCAAACAGGCCGGCTCGTGAATCGCAACAGCGCTGCATGAAGGCGGACCTCCGCTGCTCGCTGTATGTGCTGGTCTCGGCCGCGGCTGCCGCGGCCGGACTGCTGCTCACCGAGATCGCCCTCAACTTCTACGCGGCGACCACCCTGCAGATCGCCTTCCTGGCGAACATCGTCGGCGGGGTCTTCCTGCTCCTCCCGTTCCTTCGCGGGGGCCGCCCCTGGCAGGGCTGGCCCGCGGGGGACTGGCTTCGCTTGGCTATCTCTGGAGTGACGATCTACGCGGCCGGGTTCGTGATGCTGTTCGCCGCCATCGCCCGGGTCGGCTCCAGCAAGGTCATCCTGCTCGGCCGCGTCGAGGCGATCTTCGTCGTCGCTTTCGCCGTGATCTTTCTCGGAGAACGCTGGTCGGCCCGGCACTGGTCAGCCTCCTTCCTGGCGCTCGCCGGGGCCACGCTGATCAGCTTCGATCCCGGGGTCCTGCAGCCGGCGCTTTCCTGGGGGGACGCCCTGACCCTGTCCGCCGCCCTCGCGGTGGCCGCCGGCATCGTCATCCTGAAGCCGCTGCTGATGCGGCGGGACGCCCGCTTCGTCTCCGGGCTCGGGCTGATCGCGGGCGCCGTCTGCCTGGGGCCCTTTCTCTACGCCGACAACAGCCTTCCGAAGGGGCCTTCCCTGCTCACCGCGCCTCTGTTCCTCCTGCTGATTGTGGTCCGCGGCCTGCTGCTCGGGATATCCTGGGCGACCTACAACGCGGCCATGAGGCAGATCGGCGCTTCCCGGTGCGCCGTGCTTTTTCTGTCGGTCTCGTTCCTGACCGTGGCCCTGCAGGTGTTCGTCGACGCCGCCGCTCCGGGCCTGGGGCTGCGGGTGCCGGCCAGCCTCGCCACCGCGGTGGCCGGCGGCATCGTCATCTCGGTTGGGGTGGCCCTGGTACAGCGCGACCCGGGCGGGAGCGCGGGGAAGCCCTGAACTGCGAGTGGCGGTTGGGATTTGGCTGCACCCGCGACCTTGGGCTCGGCGATCCATGCAACAGGATTCGGGATGCAATTTGGGCGGCGTCCCCCGCCCGGTTCAGCGAAGTCACCCTGCCGGCCGCGCGAGGGCACGCCATCCCGCGTTCCACTCAGCCGGCTGGCCGGTGTTGAACGCTCTTCAGGCGACCAGATGAACCGCGGAGCCCTTCCCATCACGAACCCGAAAGGTCCCGGTCGTCGAGGTGACAGGTGACGACCGCGGCGACCAGCTCCTCCTCCCCGACCGCCTCGATGTCGTGCTCAACCCCGGGGGGCATGAAGGCGGAGCCGCCCGGACCGACCATCCTCTCTTCCTTTCCCACCCTGATTCTCGCCTGTCCTGAGAAGATGTAGTAGCACTGCTCCCAGGATTCGTGGCTGTGGCTGCCGTGCGCCTTGCCGGGAGGCCAGGTGTGGATGGAGAGCTGAATCCGCCGCGTCGGAAACTGGTTCAGCTCCTTCCCGGTCTTATCCGGTCCGTAGATCCCGGGCGGGCCGGCGATGATGGTGGAGAACCCCTCCGGCTCGGGGCGGTGCAGAAACCCGGCGAAAGGCGCGAGGTCTTCGGGGGTGTGGATGTGGTTCATGCTCTTCCTTTTTCGGTTGTCGGCCGGTGTTGATCGGCACATTTACCTGGAAGTGGGGGACCAGTAGGGAGGAAACAGGCGTCCGGTCCAACCCGCCCCGGGTGGCGTTCCTCGAGGGGCGAGGGAAACCGACAGGCAGGATGGAGCCTCGGCCCATTCGCGGATTTCGAGGATACAGGACCGTATATTCAGGCGGTCGCCGGGATAATCTCCCGGCACGCCCGGTGCGCCTGTCTGACAACCTCGGCCGGCTTGCCATCGCGTGGGTAATCTCCCGGCAGGGCAATCCCCTTCACCAACCTGTCGACCTTCGCCAATGACCCGGTACGGACTCATTCTCGGGGCCGCGCTCCTCGCCTCGAGCTGCGACAACGGCTCGCAGGAAACCGATGACGCCACCCCCGCGGCGGCAAAGGTCCCGGCCATGACGGCCGCGCAAGAGGCCGCGGCCATGGCGACCTACGCCAACCTGTGCGCCCACTGTCACGGCGAGAGCATGGAGGGGGGCCGCAGCAAGAGCCTCGTCGACGGCGTCTGGATGTACGGAGGCGATGACGGCCGCGTCCGCACCAACATCGCCGCCGGCATCCCGCGGGCAGGCATGCCCGGCTTCGGCAGCATGCTCGAGGAAGAGGAGCTCGAGGGGCTGGTGGCGCTCATCAGAAAGGCGGAGGCGGAAAACCGGCAGAAGAAGGGGAAGTGAGGCCGGCCGTATCCCGGGGTCTTTCGGGCTTCGAGAAGCGGTCGGTTGCAGGCGGCATTCCCAGGCACATTTGGGGAGCACTCAAGCGGCCTGACTGCCGGTCGGAAATCCAACTGCTGTGAGTGGGGGACCGCAAAGGGGGCGGAGTCTGTGCGGCCGCGGTCACCACGCCTGGTGTGGGAAAGCCCTTACCATGCCGGAAGAAGCTGGTCCGACAGAGTACGGCCTTCACCCGGCGGATGCGCGCCCCGGTTACCCCGGGCGCCGCTCGATGACGGCCCCACTACTTCGCTGCCAAGCCTCCACCGATCCTGGCTCCCGCCTGCGACAGTGCGGTCCGGCCTCCAGCCGGCGCCGCTCACACGGCGTCCTGCCTGGGCCAGAAAAGCGGCAGCGGGCACCAGGACTCCAGCGCCGCGGCCACCTTCGGCAACGGGAGCGACTGCGACGGCCCCAGCGGACCGAACAGCAGCCGGTGGGCGAGATGGGGGTCGCAGGAGATCGCCGGCGGCTCCTCTACCCGTTCGCACGAGACCTCGCCGGCGGCTGCGGAGATCGCGACGGCGCCGTAGCCCCCTATGCCGAGGGTCACGCGCCCGTCCGCCAGCGGCGCACCGGAAGGGGCTGCGGCGGCCTTGGCGGCGAGCAGGGCGGAGATCACCCCGGGCCAGTCGAACACCTGCCAGTTCCCCGAGCCGCGCAGCGCCGACGCCTCGCAGACCTCACCGAGCCGGTGGAGGAAGCGGCCGGCCAGCGGTCCCACAGCAAGGGTCAGGCTCTCCGCGTCCCCCTGCTCGACCCAGGCGCGGGCGATCTCGAACGCCGTGTCTCCGTCCCGTCCCACCACCTCCGCCAGTTCGTTCCCCTCCAGGCTCACGGCGACGTACCCGGCCAGCTCGCCCTTCTCAAGGGCGGCGTACGGGACAGCGCGCCAGCTTCTCAGCACGGTGTGGAAGTCCTGGGGAGAGCGTTCGGCCCGCACCGTCAGGGCGTCGTGGAAGCCGCGGGCCGCCTCCATGCGCTCCGCCTTCCCGCGATCGAGCGGCTCGAACCGGATATTCGAGGGAGTGCCGAAACAGTGCCGGATGTTGCTCTTGTTCAGCCGCAACTCCACCTCGACGCCGCACCTTTCGTAACCGAAGTAGCCGTAGCGCTGGCGCTGGCCGCCAAGAACGGAGATCGGGTACCCCTCCTCCTTCATGACGCCGACGCAGTGGGTCATCAGGCGCTGCATCATCCCCTGACCGCGGCAGTCGGGATGGGTCGAGACCCCGCCGATGCCGGCGATCGGCAGGGTCGCCGCGCCCACTTTCCAGGTGAGCGGATGAACCCCGGCGACGGCGCGGATGCCGCCGCCTCGGCGAAGCGCGTAGAGGCAGCCCATGAGGCCATCGTCGGCGCGGTAGAGCTTGGGAAGGAGGTTTTCGAAATCGGCAGGGGGCGACTGGTCGAAGGCGAGGTTCATCACCGCCATGGCCTCGTCGAAGTCGGCTGCAGAAAGCGGTGCGATGCTTTCGCTCATGGTCCGGCCTTTTCAGCGCGGGGCTGACAGCCCCTGGTCAAGGCTGCTTTCCCGGCGAGTGGAAATCGTAACGAGAACCGGCTGCAAAAAGGATGGATCCGGCACGGAACGTGCCGCCAAGGGCTGCCGGTCTCCTGTCCCGGAATGGATTGCCCCGAAACCCGGCCTCAGAGGCGCCCGGATTCCCAGGCACCCGGGGAGCCACAGGAGACCTAAACGCCCCCGACCTTCACCCCGGTACCGGCCAGCTGCTCCTCGACGTGGGCGACGCAGTCAGCGACCGATTTGAAGGGATGGCCGGGGTACGCCTCGAGGCTGAACTCCAGGTCGTTGGGCCCGAAGACGACCATGTCGATGCCGGGCTTGGCGAGATGCCGGGCGTTGGTCACGGCGTTTACCGACTCCAGCTGAACGATGAGGATGCCGGTTTCGTTCCACCACCCGGCGTACTCGAGGCGCTCGCGGCCGTCGAACTTGTAGCCGTGGAGCGGACCCCAGCTGCGCTTGCCGAGAGGCGGGTAGTAGAAGGCGTCGATCGCCTCGTCGATGGTCTCCACGGTCTCGACCTGGGGCACCATGATGGCCATCGGTCCGAGGTCGAGGTAGTTGCCGACGAGGAAGGCGTGGCGGGTGTGCTTGATGCGCAGTTGCACGGGGATGTCGAGCTCCCGGGCGGTTGCGCAGAAGGAGACGAGGCTCTCTTCGTTGTACGGGGCGTGCTGCGCGTCCGTCGAAAACATATCGATCTCCCCGGCGGCGACCTCTTCGAGCTGTTGCCGGGTCGAGGTGAGCGGGGTCCGGACCACGGCGACGTCGCCGCCCCGGTGAAGGCGCTGTTTCAGGGATTCTTCCGGCATGGTGTTCTCCTTCTCTGTGGGCGGCAGCCTGCAGGTGCAGCGGACCTCAGCGGGCGACGCCGAAATCCGCTTCGAACTCCTCCCAGATCGCTTCCGGGATCCCGGCGGTGGCGGCCTCGACGGCGCTCTCGACCTCCTCCAGGCTGCCCGGCCCCGGCAGGACGATGCTGTCGACCGGCGCCGACAGGCAGAACTGGATCGCCAGGTGGCGGATGTCGACCCCCCTTTCGGCGCACCACTCGAGCATGCGGGCGACCCGCGGTTTCCTGTCCGGTACCTTGCGCTCCTCCTCCGAGGCCGGCGGCACCTCGCCGGTGAGCAGGCCCATCCCCAGCGGGCTGGCGAGCTGCACGCCGACGTCGTGCTCGCGGCAGACCGGGAACATCCTGTCGAGAGCCCCCTGGGTCAGCAGGTTGTACTCGAGGTAGGTGAGCACGACTTCGATATGGCCGGTGGCGATGGCACGCTCCATGACGGCGTCCGAGCGAGCGCCGATCCCGATGTGCCTGAGCTTGCCCTCCTCCTTCATCTTCAGCAGCTCGTCGAGGGCGTTCCCGGGAGCCAGCGGGTCGAGCATCTCTTGCGACGGGAGATCCTCCGGTTTGTCGTACCCGTGAATCAGCACGGCGTCGGCGTAGTCGGTCTGCAGCTGCCGCAGGCTGGCCTCGAGACTGGCGCGGGTGGCGGCCGCGGAGTGATCGGATTTCCGCTGCGTCCCGCGGCTGACCTTCGCTTGCAGGTAGACCTTTTCCCGCCTTCCGCCGGACAGGGCCTTGCCCCAGCGCTCCTCGTCCTGGCCGGGATAGGTGTCGAAGTAGTTGATCCCCAGTTCCAGGGCACGGTGAATCGCCGCGATGGTTTCCCGGTCCGTGCTCCGGCCCCACCAGGCCGCACCCAGCCCGATCGAATTCGGGCGCATTTCCGTGCTGCCCAGACGGCGCTCTTCGAGTGCAGGCATGGGTTCCTTGGTGTTTTATGCGATGGGGATTTTTTGCGACAGCCGCGAAATGCGGAGACGCAAGTAAAGGGCCTGAAGGCGCTTCCGTCAAACCTGGGGATTGGTTCCCACCCTCCGGCAGGCGTAGCTTAAAATGCCCGTTGAAACGGTCCCGGCCGCTGCCGGTCCCGGCGGCCGCAACTCCTTTCGGTTCGTGTCGGAAATGGCTTCGACGCCTCCTGAAACTCTCGAAGATCTTTCCGAATTCCGCGTCGCGCCCGCAGCGGCCGCGCCCCTTGTTCCTGCCGCATGGCTGCACGCCGGCGGGGCAACTCCCTGAGCGGGATCACGTGCCTGCAGAAGCGCAAAAGGCTGGCTTGACGAACCGGAAGAGCCCGCTGCCGTGGATCATCCCCTTGCTGCTGGCCGCCTGCCAGCAGGAGGAGCGGCCGCCGCTGGTGGTCGAGGTGACCGGCGACGACTACTACTGGTATCTGCGTTACCCCGGGCCGGACGGGGTGCTGCACACCCGGGACGACGTCACCGCGGTGAGCGACCTGCACCTGCCTGCCGGCGAAGCCGCGGAGATCAGGTTGACCAGCGCGGATTTCCTCTACTTGTTCGCCCTCCCCGAGCTCGGGCTGTCGCAGGTGGCGGTCCCGGATCTCTGGTTTTCACTCTCCCTGAAAGTGGACATGGAAAAGAACTACCGGCTCGAAGGAGACCAGATGTGCGGCTTCAGCCACGACTCCCTGTTGGGAACCCTGTACGTGCACTCGCAGCGGGACTTCGACGACTGGATGCGGCGCGCCGCCGAGGAGGGGGAGGCGCAATGAGCATCCGGTTCATCTATTGGAAATGGGGAATCCTCGCCATCCTGTCGCCCCCCCTCCTCGCCGGGTCCACCCGGGCGGCGGAGCGCACCGTGGTCCCCTACCCCCCGGAGGTCGCAGCCCCCGAGTGGGTCGAGAGCCGCCGGGCGCGCCAGCTGGAGAGCCGGGAACGGTTCGACGCATACATCGATTTCAGCTTCGCCGACCGCCGGGAAGAGACCGGGATCACCTTTGCCAACGTCTCCCCCAGCGACACCGGCAAGCGCTACAAGGCCTCCCACTACGACCACGGCAACGGCATTGCGGTCGCCGACGCCGACGGCGACGGCCGCCCCGACATCTACTTCTCCAACATGGCCGCGGCCAACGAGCTGTGGCGCAACGCCGGCTCCGGACGCTTCGAGGCGGTCCCTTCGGAAGTCCTGGCCCTGTCGCAGGCGATCGGGGTGGCCGCCTCCTTCGCCGACGTCGACAACGACGGCGACCCCGACCTGTTCGCGACCACTGTCCGGGGCGGCAACTACCTGTTCGAGAACGGCGGACAGGCAGAGTTCGCCGACGTCACCCGGCGGGCGGGCATGGAGTACGAAGGCCACTCCTCGGCCGCGGTGTTCTTCGACTACGACCTCGACGGCATGCTCGATCTGTTCGTCGCCAACGTCGGCGTGTTCACCACGGAAACCGTCGTCACCGCTCCCCTCGATGCCCTGCACCCCGCCACGCCGGGAGAATACAGTTACTTCGAGGCCCACCCGGACGCCTTTGCCGGGCACCTCAAACCGGAGCGGAACGAGCCCTCCATTCTGTACAGGAACAAGGCGGGCTCCGCGTTCGAGGACGTCACCTCGGCGATGGGGCTGGCCGACTCGAGCTGGTCGGGAGCGGCGACGCCGATCGATGCCGACGAGGACGGCTGGATCGACCTCTACGTGCTCGACATGCAGGGCCACGACGAGTACTTCGAGAACCGCCAGGGAAAGCGGTTCGTCAGGAAAAGCCGCGAGCTCTTCCCGCGCACACCGTGGGGCTCGATGGGCGTCAAGGTCTTCGACTACGACAACGACGGCCTGCTCGACCTCTTCATAAGCGACATGCACTCCGACATGAGCGCCGAGGTCGGGCCCTGGGACGAGAAGTGGAAGGCGAGCATACAGTTCCCCGAATCCTTCCTCGTCAGCGGGGGCATGAGCCTTTACGGCAACGCCTTCTACAGGAAGACCGGCCCCGGCAGCTACGAGGAGATCTCCGACGCGGCCGGCGCCGAGAACTACTGGCCCTGGGGCCTGAGCACCGGCGACCTGAACGCCGACGGCTTCGAGGACGTCTTCCTCGCCTCGAGCATGAACTACCCGTTCCGCTACGGGGTCAACACCGTGCTGATCAACAACCGGGGCTCCGGGTTTCTCGACAGCGAGTACCTGCTCGGCGTCGAGCCCCGCAAGGCAGGCGTAACCTCGAAGCCCTGGTTCTACCTCGACTGCGGCGGGGCCGACGCCGGGCACCAGCACTGCGAGGGACAGGTGGGGGAGTTCGAGGTCTGGGCCGCGGTCGGCACGCGCTCGTCGGCGATCTTCGACTTCGACGGCGACGGGGATCTCGACATCGTCACCAACGAGTTCAACGACAGGCCGATGGTGCTGGTCAGCGACCTGTCCGAGCGCAGGAGCATTCGCTACCTCGGGGTGCGCCTGCAGGGCCGCAGCTCCAACCGCGACGGCCTCGGCGCCAGGGTCGAGGTCACCGCCGGGGGCAGACGCTACACCAAGGTCAACGACGGGCAGTCGGGATACCTGTCACAGAGCAGCCTGCCGCTCTATTTTGGCCTCGGTGACGCCGGCAGGGTCGACCTCGTCGAGGTGACCTGGCCGGGCGGAGGGAAGCAGTCGCTCGCCGGAGTCGAATGCAACCAGACGGTCGTCATCGAAGAGAACCAGTAGCAGCATATAGCAGCATCACACACTCATTCGGGAGAAAACCATGTTCACGCTGATCCAGCTCCTGCCGCTGCGGCAACTGCTGCTGCAGCAACTGCCCGCCTTCACCCTCTCCTTCGTCATCGCCGAGACGTTCTACAAGCTCCACAGCTTCGCGCTCGAGACCGTCGCCTTCCTGGCAACCTGGTTCGCCATCGACGGGGCCATCCGCCTGGGGACCGCGGCCCTGCAGCGCGGGAAATCGTGAGCGACCGCGCCGGGGAGATCGAGCGCCACCTCGCCCGCCTCGAGGTCGAGGGGTTCTGCATCATCGAGAAAGTGATCCCGGCCGCCGAAGTCGGCGCCGTGCGCGACGCGGTGCTGGCCGCGGCGGTGCGCGCCCAGGGGCATCGCCTCAACGCGCTGGGGGTGCAGGCGGTCCCGGGGCTGCTCAACCTCGACCAGTCGGCGGCCCCCTGGCTCGCCGAGCCGCGGATCATGGCGATCGCCGGGACGCTGTTCGGCGACTGGGTGCGCCTGAGCAACACCGCGGGGCTGGTCAACTATCCGGGCAACGACCGCGCCTACTGGCACGCCGACTGGCCCTACAACCAGACCAACGCCGCCCACATCCCGGCGCCGTACCCCGACGAGGTGCTGAAGCTGTCTTCGCTCTGGATGCTGTCGGAGTTCTCGCCGCTGACCGGGGGCACGCTGGTGGTTCCCGGCAGCCACCGCGCCCGCAACAACCCTTCCGGCGGGGACGGGGTGTTCGACCGCGAGCAGCCGCATCCCTCGGAGCTGCAGATATCCGGAGGCCCCGGCAGCGTCATGCTGTTCGACAGCCGCCTGTGGCACTGCGTCGCCCGCAACCTGAGCGACGAGCCGCGGGTGGCGATGAACGTCGGCTACCTGCCCTGGTGGCTCAGCATCGAGCCGACGCGGGAGGGCTCCCCCGATTTCGTCCGCATGGTGGTCGAGACGGAGGGCAAGCCGAACATCACCCCCGGTGTGCGGCCGGAGGTGTACGAGCGGCTGCCCGAAGAGGTGAAGCCGCTGGTGCGGCACCTGGTAGCGTAGTGCCTGCGCGCGCAATTCCGCGTCAATTCGGCCGCCCTCGCTCAAACGCCAGCTTACGCGCCCAGGCATCAGTCGCCGACCCTGCTACCCCGGCGGGAGCTGTCGCGGCCGGGACTTGCCGCGGCTGAGGGTCGATTCGCCATGGGATGCCTCAAACCCTCGACGCTTCAACAGGGAACCCGCCCGAGCCGCAATCCCCCGGAGAATTGGGACCGCATTCCGGCGGCCGAATTCATGGCCACCGCCCGCCTTGCAGGCGGCAGTGAGCGGCCCCTTGATGCAATGGCAGGACATAGCCCCGCGGATCACCCGGCACTGAAACGGAAACAGCCAATCCACAGAGGTAACGGATGATCGAATCCTTCGACTATTTCTTCGGCGGCCACGTCGAGATGACGGACATGGGGTTCGCCGGCCGCCGCGTCGACGACCGCATCGAGAGCGACGGGCACCTGGCGACCGTGTTCGACGAAGCCCTGTCCATGGCGCAGCTGATGGAGCCGCTGAACTACGACACCCTGTGGCTGGCCGAGCACCATTTCCAGCGCGAGGGGTACGGCGGCATCGGCAACATCCCGCTGCTCAGCGTCTGGCTCGCCGGCAAGACGGAGCGGCTCAAGTTCGGAGCGATGTTCAACACGGTGCCGGCCTGGCACCCGCTGCGGCTGGCCGAGGACTTCGCCGCAGCCGACATCCTCACCGAGGGCCGGGTGCGCTTCGGCATCGGCCGCGGCTACATCAACCGCGAGGTCGAGACCCTGGGGTCCCCCCTCGACGACGACGAGGCCAACCGCGTGCGCTTCGAGGAACAGGTCGACGTCATCTTCAATGCCTGGAACGAGCAGAGCTTCTCGCACCGGGGCAGGCACTTCGACATCCCGCCGAGGGTCATCTACCGCGAACAGGAGCTGGAAGAGCTCACCCTGGTCCCGCGCCCGCGGACCCTGCCGGTCGAGTGCTGGCAGCCGATCTTCAGCGTCAGCCCGCGCGGCATCGACTTCATGATGAAACACGGAATCAAGGGGGTCGTCCCGGGAGGCGGGCGCGTCGACGAGATCGCCCGCAAGTGGCAGGCGGCGCACGCCGAGCGCGGCCGCGACACCGAGCTCGGCGAGGACCTGGCGCTGGTGCTGCAGGTGATGCTCGGCGACACCGAGGAGGAGGCGATCGCCGAGGCCGAGGTCTGGTTCGAGGAGCAGCTCAAGGTGCTGTCGCCCCTCGGCAGGATGCCGTTCCTCAAGCGGGAGCAGATCCTGGCGACCTACGATCCGCAGGAAGCCCCGAACGCGGGCCTGCCGACGGTGCGCGACCTGCAGCGCGACGGCGCCTGGATCTGCGGGCCGCCGGAGCTGGTGTACGAACGGATCTGCGACTACCAGGAGCGGCTGCCCGGGCTGCGGCGGGTCTCGGTGGGAGCCGGGGCCCTGGCGATTCCGCCGAGCGTGCTCAGGCGCAACATCGAGTGGTTCGGCAGGGAGGTGATGCCGAAATTCGACGCCGTCGCCGCGGCCGCGGCGGGTTGAGGAGGATCGATCATGGAACAACTGGACCGGACCAACAGAACCAAGGCGGCCGCCGCCCGCGGCGAGACCGTCTTCGTCCCCGAGATCAACCGGATTTTCGATCCGGTGGTCATCGAGCTGATCGCCGAGGCCGGGTACCGCTGCGCCTGGGTCGACATGGAGCACTCCCACGCCAGCCTCGACAAGCTGTCGTCGATGATCCTGGCGGCGCGCACTGTCGGCCTCGACCTCTTCGTGCGCATACCGAAGGGGCCGTACAACCAGGTGATCAAACCGCTCGAGCTCGGTGCCGCCGGCCTGATCTGGCCGCACTGCCGCAGCGCCGAGGAGGCGCGCCGGTTCGTCAGCATGGGGAAGTTTCAGCCGCTCGGCCTGCGCGGCATGGGCGGCGGCCGCGACTCCCGCTACGGCGCCGACGATACCGCCGAGTACCTCGACCGCGCCAACGAGCAGACGCTGCTCGGGGTGATGATCGAGGATGCGGAAGGGGTGGAGGTGGTCGAGGAGATCGCCGCGGTCCCCGGGATCGACCTGCTGTTCGTCGGGCCCGGAGATCTCTCCCACAGCTGCGGCACCATCCGCGAGCCGGGAAAGCCGCACCTGCACGCCCCGGTGCTGGCCGCCTACGAGCGCGTCGGCGCCGCCTGCCGGGCAAACGGCAAGGTGATGGGCACCGCGGTCGACCCGGGCGCGGAGATGGCCGAAGTCGTGAAACGCGGGGTGCGCTGGCTCAACTGCTGCCACGAGCTGCGCGCCGTCACCGCCGGGTACGGAAACGCCCTCGCGGAATCGAGGGCGGTCGTCGACAACCATTCGGCAGCAGCGAAAAGCGAAAGGAGCAACCCGTGAACCTTGTCTTCGTCGGCAGCGAGTACACCGGCAAATCGACGCTGGCCGCGGAAGTGATGGAGTGGGCGGAGCAGACCCTGGGCGGCGCCAGCCATTTCCACGACCACTTCAGCATCCCCTCGAGCGAGCTGACTCCCGAAGCCCAGGAATCGGCGAAGAACGCGCACCCCCAGTTCCTCGAGATGTTCCAGCGCTTCTCGCTGACCTACCACCTCGACCCCGGCTTCTACGGCGCCCCCGACCACAACCTCATGGGGTTCGTGATCGAGGAGGCGGTGTACGCGCCGCTCTACTACGGGTACGGCGGCCCCGACAGCCAGTCGCCGCAGCGCAGCCCGGAGGGCCAGCGCACCGAGATGGCCCGCTTATTCGAGGCAAAGATGCTGCAGGAGGCCCCGGACACCGTGCTGGTGCTGTTCAAGGCGGACCCGGCGGTGATCCGCCGACGCATGCAGGAGGCGCCGCACACCCACCAGATCGTCCGGGACGAGGACGTCGAGCACGTGCTGGCGCGGTTCGAGGAGGAGTTCGAGGCCTCGCTGATCCGCAAGCGGATCGTCCTCGACACCTCGACCGCGACCGTGAAGGAGACCCTGGCCGAGTTCGTGGAGAAGTACCAGCCGTTCCACAGCAACGCCGACCTGCTGCGGCTGCACCAGCGGGCGGGCGGGTGAATCTCGGTAGCCTTCTCTCCGCCATGATCCGTCAGCTTGGCCTCGAACGCAGCGACTTCCGTTGAACCAGGAAGGAGATGGTCATGCAATTCTGCTATCCCGCCAGGTTCGATCCCGATCGCTCAGGGGCGATCATCGTCTCGTTCCGGGACTTTCCGGAATGTCTCACATCCGGCGCCGACAAGGACTCGTCGTTCATGGAGGCTCGCGACGCGCTCGAGGAAACGGTTGCGGGCCGCATCGACGACGGGGAACCCATTCCGGTGCCAAGCCCGCGACGTGCCGGCGAGCAGCTCATCGCGGTGCCCCCGGACATGGCTGCGAAGGCTGCCTTCGCCCTCGCGTTCCGAGCCAGCGGACTTTCGCGTCTTGCTTTCGCTCGCCGCCTCGGGGTCGACGAAAAGGTCGTGCGGCGCATACTCGATCCGCGCCAACACACCGCAGCCAACCGAATCCACAAAGCCCTGCGAGCCCCCGGCCAAGAACTCATCGTGGAGTCGCGCGCGGCGTAACGGGCGGTTTTCTTGTTGCCCCACCTGACTTCCAGCCGGCTCCGCTGTCCTGAACAAGGCGCAGTGCCCCGCCCTAGTCTTGATCAGGCGATGACGAAAGTACCCCCGTACATCATTTCTTTTTCCAAACCGGTACCGAGGGAAAGCTGTAAGCGGTTATAGCTGCGTAAAGCAAAGGGAAGTCCGGATGAGCAATCCCGGTTTTTTCAGTCTCACCATTCTGTTCTTTTCCGTCCTCTGTGTGCATGCCAGCGGCGCCCAAAATCATACCCGCTGGAGTTTGCCCGATGGCGCTATCGCCCGCCTAGGCAAAGGAAGCATCAGTTCCCACAGCCGGGCGGTGGCCTATTCGCCCGATGGCACACGGCTCGCGGTGGCCGGCACCATCGGTATCTGGCTCTACGATGCCCACACCCGCGCGGAAGTCGCCCTGCTCCCGGGGGCAGTCGGTTCCGTGTTGTTTTCGCCGGATGGGACCACCCTGGCCGGCACTGGGCTGAAAATCCTATTGTGGGATGTGGTCAGCGGGCAGCAAAAGGCCACCCTAGAAGGGCATGAGGCGGCAGTCAGTTCCGTGTCGTTTTCGCCGGATGGATCCACCCTGGCCAGTGGCAGTTGGGACCAAACGGTCCGGTTGTGGGATGCGGTCAGCGGGCAGCAAAAGGCCACCCTAGAAGGGCATAAGGCGGCAGTCGGTTCCGTGTCGTTTTCGCCCGATGGGTCCACCTTGGCCAGTGGCAGTTTCGACCAGACGGTGCGGTTGTGGGATGCGGTTAGCGGACAGCAAAAGGCCACCCTAGAAGGGCATAGGAGTCCGGTCTATGACGTGTTGTATTCGCCGGATGGGTCCACCTTGGCCAGTAGCAGTTCCGACGGCATGATTCTGCTGTGGTATGCGGGCAGCGGACAGCAAAAAGCCACCCTAGAATGGCATACGGGGTCTATCTATTCCGTGTCGTTTTCTCCAGATGGGTCTACCCTGGTCAGTAGCGGTGCCGACGGCAAGGTGGTGTGGTGGGATGCGGGCAGCGGGCAGCCCAAGGCCCTCAGCGAGAATTTGCCTCATGCCACTTGCTTGTTGTATTCGCCGGATGGCTCCACCCTCGCCAGTGCCAGCTTGGACCAGACGGTCCGATTGTGGGAGGTACCTCCGCTTTTCCCCAAAGTAATTGCCACCATTGTCGGGCATACAGACGCTGTTCTCTCCGTTGCGTATTCGCCGGATGGCTCCACTCTCGCCAGTGGAAGCCGGACGTATAATTCGATCCGGTTGTGGGATGCGGTTACCGGGCAGCTCCAGGCTACCCTCGAAGGGCATACGGGGACAGTCGGTTCCGTATTGTATTCGCCGGATGGGGCCACCCTTGCCAGTGCCGATTGGGAAGGGCTCTGGTTGTTGGATGCGGTCAGCGGCCAAGTCAAGGCCACCCTCCCGGGGGCGAGGCTGGCGAATAATACGACGGCGGGGGCCTATTCCGTGGCCTTTTCACCGGATGGGGCCACCCTGGCTGTTGGCAGTTGGGATGAAATCGGGTTGTGGGATGCGGTTACCGGGCTGCACAAGGCCTCCCTCGTAGGGCATGGTGAGGAAGTTGTTTCCGTATCGTTTTCCCCGGATGGGCATACCCTTGCCGCCAGTGTGAGGCGAGACAAAACGGTCCGATTGTGGAATGTGGTCAGCGGTAAGCTCCAGGCCACCCTCGAAGGACATACGGGGACAGTCTGGTCCGTGGCATTTTCGCCGGATGGATCCACCTTGGCCAGTGGCAGTGGCGACGGTTCGGTTCGGTTGTGGAGTGCGGTCAGCGGCCAGCTCAAGGCCACTCTCGAAGGGCAACCGGAGGGGGTCAGCTCCGTATTGTATTCTCCAGATGGCTCGATCCTGGCCGGCTCCAGTTACGATGGGACGATCCGGTTGTGGGATGCGGTCAGCGGCCAGCCCCAGGCCGCTCTTGAAGGGCATACGGGGTCTATCTATTCCATGTCGTATTCTCCGGTTGAGCCCACCTTGGCCAGTGCCAGTCTGGACGGCACGATACTGCTGTGGGACATGTCGCCGTACTACAAATTCCCGGTGTCCACTGTCCTTTCATCCCCGGAGCTTCTTCCTACGCAGACAGCACTGTTGGCCAACTATCCCAACCCCTTCAACCCAGGCACCTGGATCCCCTACCGGCTGGCAGTCTCCGGACCGGTGGAACTGAAGATTTACAATATCCTCGGGCAGCCGGTGCGCACCCTGGTGGACCAGTTGCAGACCCCCGACTCCTACCGGGTCCATTGGGACGGCCGCGATCATCGCGGTGAGCGCGTCGCCAACGGAGTCTATTTTTACCGGTTGCAGGCCGGTCCGGTCATACAGGGACGCAAGATGCTGGTCCTCGAATAGGGCAAGGACTTCCGGACCGTGGTCAGGGTAGTTTTGACCTCTCCAGGGAGATTGTTTCAACCCTTGTTATTCATGGAATTTTAGTGAAAGGAGCTGTACTGGGGTGCCTCCCATGCTTAGGTTTCAGAGGGGAACACAAGCCATGGTTACCCTTTGATCCAACCACACAGGAGGACACCCAATGGGTGAATTACCGTCCCCCACCCCGTCCCAGCAAGCCGGGCCGATTCAGCCGTCTTTCAACCGCTCTATCCACATCGAAGCTCGCCCCACTCACCTCAGCGGCGACACCGGTGCGCTGGTGTTGCGGCAACTGCTCGAACACAGCCAGGTCCTGGATTGGGTGGATGCCCACTTCGAGGATCGCCGTAGCCCGGACCAGATCACGCACCCGCTGTCGGAACTTTGAGGAGTTGGCCGTCGACATGGATGCCCTGCCGATGCCGGTGCACGGACACCAGCAGGGGGTGGAGTACAACGGCTACTTCCACGCCTCGGGGTTCCATCCTCTGATCATCGGCTCGGCGCAGACGGGCGACTTCTTCGGCGCCGTGTTGCGGCCGGGCAACGTGCACGCGCATGAGGGCGCCGAGGCGGCTATCCTGGAGCGCCTGGACTGGATTCAATCGCACCTGGCCGGCCGCGTCCTCCTGCGCTTCGACGCGGCCTCGGTGAGCGGGCCCTTCCTGAGCCGGCTGGAAGCGCGGGCCGACACCTCGTACGTGTCGCGCATCAAGAAGAATGCGCGCCTGGAGGACGTGGCTCGTCCGTATGTGGAAGCCTATCAGCAGGAGTTGGCGCAGCACCCGGAGCGGCTGCGCGAAGAGGGCTTTCGCTGTCGCGAGCTGCGCTATCAAGCCAAGTCCTGGGCGCAGCCCCGACGGGTGGTATTGGTATTGGTCCCTTCCGAAACGGAGGAGTTGCCCATCGCCCGCCACTTTTTCCTGATCACCGACCGCAGTCCCCAGACGATGCGCGGCCGCGACGTGGTCGCCTTCTACCGTCAGCGCGGCCTCTTCGAGCGCATGCTCGGAGAGCTGAGCTCCACCCTTCAGCCCCAGCTCTCCTCGACCACCCGTCGCAAACAGCACTACCGCGGTCGTCCACCGGGTCAGCGCACCCCGTCCCGGGATGCCTTCGCCGCCAACCAGGCGATTCTGACCCTGAACCTGCTGGCCTACAACCTGCTGCATCTGGGCCGTCAAGTCGCCGAGCGCGCCGAGGCCCGACGCGGGCGGGCCCCGCAAGTACGGAAGCTCGACGACGGCCCTGAGCCTGGACAGCTTTCGACGGCGCTACCTGCGCCTGCCGTCCCGCGTCACCTTGCACGGACGCAGGGTGGGCGTCATCCTGACCCAAGGGATGGCGGCTCCCTGGGACCGTCTGTGGAGATTCCTGGCCACGCTCAGACCCGTGGATATGGGAATGGCGTAACCCCGGGCCGGGTCGGTTGGGGTAATCGGCTCGCAAGCGAAGCGTCTCCACGGAGGCGCGTACAATTTCAACAAGGTCGGTAGAGATAGGGGGGACGGCTCTACCAAAAAAGGCAACTATAGAAGGGAGGCAGGCCTTGGAGGCTATGCAATGGGGTCTCGGAAGCGCCTATGCCCGCTTAGGCGCTGGTTGTATGAATAACAAGGGTTCATATAGCTTGCAGTCAGGGGCCGGTTCACCTTGGCTCTGACGACAAGAGTCCCTCAACCAACCCCGAAAGAGACGCAAAGATGGATCGGACGATGCTGAGATTTCCCGAAGAACTCATGCTGCTCATGCTCGACGACGAGAACGGCAAATTCGCCAGGGTGCCGGACCGGCTGTTGCGCTACGCCCTCGCCGGCGGGGTGCTGATGGACCTGGCGCTCGAGGACCGCATCGACACCGACCTGGAGAAGCTCATTCTCGTCAACCCGGAACCCCTTGAGGACAGCCTGCTCGACCCGACGCTCGCCGACATTGCCCAGGCGACGGAGACCCACGACGCGCGCTTCTGGGTGGAACGCACCGCCCGTCTCAGCGCCGAGGCGATCCGCCACAAGGCGCTCAACCGGCTGGTGGACCGGGGGATTCTCGAATGCCGGGACGACCGCTTTCTGTGGGTCTTCCAGGCTCGCCGCTACCCGGCCATCGACGGCACCGCCGAACGGGAGGTGAAGCTCCGAATCATGGAGATCCTGTTCAGCGACCAGGTTCCCCTGCCGCGCGACGTGGTCATCATCGGCCTGGTGCATGCCTGCGACCTGTTCCGGCAGATACTGTCCGACCGCGAGCTCGCCAACGTCGCCGCCCGCATCGACGAGGTGCGCCAGCTCGACCTGATCGGCCGCGCCGTGTCGCAGGCCATCGTCGACATCGAGCTCTCCATCGCCCTCGCCGTGCAGACGACGCCCTACTGATCGAGTACCCCGACGCCGAGGCGAGCCGGCACCTGAACTCTGTCCCCCGGACGCGCGCCCAGGTGCCAGAAGTCACACCAGGCAAGGAGACCGGATGAAACTTCAACTGCTCGAGAACAGGAACGCCGTCGTCACCGGGGCGGCCCAGGGGATCGGCTACGCCATCGCCCGCCGTTTCGTCGCCGAGGGGGCGCGCGTGGCGATCCTCGACATCGACCTGGAGAAGGCGGAGCAGGCCGCCGACGAGCTCGGCGCATCCGCCTTCCGCGCCGACGTCGCCGATGCCGCTTCCGTCGAGAGCGCCTTCGCCGGGGTCGTCGCCCGTTTCGGCAGCCTCGACATCCTGGTCAACAACGCCGGGATCGTCGGCAGCGACTCCCCGGTCAGGGATCTCGACGAGGCGGACTGGAACCGCGTCCTCGACGTCAATCTCAAGGGAACCTTCCTGTGCTCGCGGGAGGCCGTGCGCCACATGATCCCGCGGCAGTCGGGAGCCATCGTGTCGATGGCGTCGATCTCCGGCAAGGAGGGGAACGCCAACATGGCCCCCTACTCCGTGTCGAAGGCCGGGGTGATCTGCTTCACGAAAACCCTGGCGAAGGAGGTGCTCGCCGACGGCATCCGCGTCAACTGCGTCGCCCCGGCGCTGATCGACACGCCGATCCTCCGGGAGATGGAGCCGGATCGGGTCGACTTCCTGACCTCGAAGATCCCCTTGGGCAGGCTGGGCCGGCCGGAGGAGGTGGCGGCGACGATTCTCTTCCTCGCCTCCGACGAGTCGACCTTCGCCACCGGCCAGTGCTTCGACGCCAGCGGCGGCAGGGCGACCTACTGATGGCCTCGAAAGAAGCGGGTTGTCCGGCCGGGCTGAGAGCCGCCCTCGACTGCCCGGTGCCCTCGCTGCGCACGCCGTTCACCAAATCGGGAGAGATCGATTTCGACGGGGTGCGCGCCCAGGTGGAGTTTGCCGTCGCCGCCAGGGCGGGTACGGTGATGGTTACCTGGGGAGACAGCCAGTACTCGGTGCTGACCGACGACCAGATCGCCGAGCTCGTCAGGGTCGTCGTCGAGCAAAGCCGCGGCCGTACCATGGTCATCGCCGCCGACAACTCCTGGGCGACCCCGAAGGCGGCCGCCTTTGCCGAGTACTGCAAGGGGATCGGCGCCGACCTGCTCATGCTGCTGCCCCCGGACTGGGCCGCGTCGACGACGACGGACACCCTGGTCGAACATTTCAACGCCGTCGGGCAACACATGCCGACGATGATCGTGACCGCCTTCTTCACCCACATGGGCCCGCGCCCGCCGGGCCGCCAGCTCGAGGTGGTGCGGGAACTGTACGAACGCTGCCCCAACCTCGTCGCCGTCAAGGACGACGTGCTCGGCGAGGCCGGCAACCGCATGTGCATGCTCGTCCACGACCGCTGGGCGGTGGTCTCGGGCGGGTGGATGTCCAACCACACCCTCCAGGTCCCCTACGGCGTCGACGGCTACCTCTGCCCGACCATGAGCTTCCGGCCCGACATCGCCTGGCAATACTTCGACGCCGTCAAGGAAGGGCGCTTTGCGGAGGCCTGGCGCGTCGTCCGCGAAATCGAGTGGCCGCTGCGGGACCTGATGGGGAGCTTCGGGGTCAGCCTCAACCCGGTCTGGCACGGGATGTCCGAGCTGTTCGGCATCAGCGGCCGGCACCTGCCGCTGCCGTACTACACCCTCACCGAGGCGCAGATGGAGCGGCTGGAGCAGGGCCTGAAGGACCTCGACTTCCTGCGCTGAACCTGCCGCGGCGCTTCAGCGGCAGCGGAACACCACCCCGAGAATGCGGTCCGGCTCTCCGACGATGCGCTCGACCTCCTTCTCCACATCCTCCAGCGCGATCGTATGCGTCGTCAGCGGGTCGACCTGCAGCTTCCCTTCGGCGATCAGCCGCATGCAGAGCTCGAGGTTGGTGCGCGTGGTCCAGCGCATGTACACCTTCGGGTAATCCGCTCCATGCTCCCACTCCTCGTCGTGGTACCCCGGACCGGTCCGGGCGGAGCGGCGGATGTCGACGTTGAAGGTGGCCGCGGCGTAGTCGATGGTGGTTCCGCCGACGACGACGATGCGCCCGGTGCGCGGGCCGTCCGGGGCGCGTTTCAGGCAGCCCTGCAGCTGCTCGAACGCCTCGGTGCCGTCCCCTCCGAAGGCCATCACCCCGGAGTCGAGGCCCTCCCCCCTGGTGAAGGCGGCGGTGGCCTCGGCGGCGCTTTCCGCGGCGCTGTCGACGGCGGCGTCGATGCCGGTCCTGCGGGCGGTCTCCAGGCGCAGGTCGACGGTGTCCCAGCCGATCACGTAACAGCCGGCCAGGCGGTGGACCTGGGCGGTCAGCTGTCCGACGAGGCCGAGGCCGACGACCGCGGTGTACTCCCCGAACTCCGGGGCGTTGCGGCGCAAGGCGTGGAGGGCCGTGGCCGCCAGGTGGCCGTAGGCCCCCTGGGCGAAGGTCACCTCATCCGGCAGGTGGACGCACAGGTGATGCGGCACCACCGCATAGTCGCTGTGGCAGGCGTACCCCCCGCCCATGCAGCAGACCCGGTCCCCCACCTCGAACCGGTCGACGCCGCCGCCGACCTCGAGCACCACCCCGGAGTTGGCGTAGCCGAACGGCTTCGGTTCGATGCTGCGGTCCGGCGACCTGCGCCTGCGGCTCAGCCCGCGCCAGCCGCCCAGCTCGCTGCCCGGACTGACCAGCGACGCGTGCACCTCCACGAGAACGGCGCCGTCCCCGAGTGGTGGCAGGTTCTGTTCCTCGAGGCGGATGACGCCGTCTCCGCCCACTGTCGCGATCCTGCGTTTCTTTGCATCGTTCACGGCGTTAGTCCCTCGATCCGAAAACTGAAAGGAGCTTCATGAAACTGGGTGAAATGACCTGGCCGGAAGTCGCGGCCCTCGACAAGAGCAACCTGGTGGCCGTCTACCCGATCGCCTCCTTCGAGCAGCACGGCCCCCACCTGCCGTTCCTCACCGACACCATGGAGACCGACGAGGTGGTCGCGCGCCTCGAGCGGCAGCTGCCCGGCGAGGTCGTCTGCCTGCCGACGCAGTGGCTGGGGTACTCCTTCCACCACATGCGCTTCGCCGGCAGCATTACGGCGACCTCGGAGACCCACGTCAACCTCATCGCCGAGACCGTCGGCTGCCTGATCGAAGCCGGCTTTCCCAGGGTGCTGATCGTCAACGGCCACGGCGGCAACCAGCCGGACATGGCCGTCGCCCTGCAGAAGGTGAAGGAGCGCTACCCGGAATCGCGCGTGTTCGCGGTGTCGCACTGGAAGGCGGCCGAGCCCCTTCTCGACGAGATCCGCGAGGCCGGCCCTCACGGCTGGGGGCATGCCGGCGAGATGGAGACGTCGCTGATGCTGTCGATCCGGCCGGATCTCGTCAAAGGGGAGCTGCCCCCGCGCGACGGCACTCATCCCGAATCGGAGTACGAGGACCGGGTGTCGCAGTTCCTGCGCATGGACGAGATGACGGAGCAGGGGATCTACGGCGACCCCACCTTCGGCTCGGCGGAGAAGGGGGAACGCATGTTCGAGGCGATCGCCGGCTGCCTCGCCGACATCGTCGGCGACCTTCAGAGCGGGAAGTTCTGAGGCCGGCGCGAAAGCTCAGCGGCCGCTCAGCCAGCAGGCCTCCCGCACCAGGCTTGGGTACGAGTCGCCGTTGGAGACAGAATTTTCACAGACGCGAGGCGCTTCGTTACCCCGGCAAGCTCTTCCAACCAGGAGACGAGGTCATTCTGACTGATTGGCCCCTCGAAGAACCCTTGCTTCCACAAGTAGCCGAATCTCAAATCGCAGGCCTGTTGACGCGAAGCAACTTTCCAGAAGTTGGGGATCCAGCTATGGCCTCGTGAATGCGTTGGGCCTGCCCGACAAAATCCGGGTCAAAAGTACAAACGATAATGCCACAGTGATCCGGTTGTTTCTGATGCAGGCCGATAAAATGCTTGCGGTTGAGAGTGAGAAGAATCCGATCGCCGGCACAGGCAAATTCCAGAACCTTCTCGTCCTCGATGCTTTTGCCCCCTTTGCCTGTTTCCTGAATGGTCAACACGTCGTAGCCCAACCCGCGGAGCGCCTCTACCACCGGGAAGGGGAAATTCTCATTGGAGTACAGGCGCGCCACGTTTTCAAGCCGACTCGTTGTCGGCGATCTGCTGTTCGATTTCTGCGCGGTGCGACCTGAAATAAGCCCGGGCATTGGCCAAGTCCTCCGACTTCAAGGTGGGGTAGGTGCGCAAAAGGTCAGCTTCATCCATGCCCAATTTGCTGGCCTGCACCAAAACCCAGACCGGAATGCGGCTGCCAACAATGCGAGGTTCTCCGCCGCTGACCCCGGGCGTGTTATCAATACCGCAAACTTTTGGGAGCTCCAGCTCCCTGACGAAGCGGCTGGTCGGTGCGCCCTCGGCCGTGAGCATGATCACGCGCTGTCGCGCCCGTGTGAAGGCGACGTAGAAGAGCCGTCGCTCAGCCTCGATTTCTCGGACGGAGTGTGCGCGCCTGTGAGGCCAGATTGTCTCGACCGTGTCGAGCATGATGACGGTGTCGAATTCTTTCCCCTTCGCCCGGGTTGCCGTCATCAGATGCAGCGGACGCTCAGCGTCGTCGCCACCATCGCCTGAATCATCCTCGAATCCCTGATAGTGCCGAAGTTGATCGCGAGCTCGCTCCAAGCGGTCGATCAGGTCGTCCACATTCATTTGCTGCTCGTGGGCCATATCGGCCAACTGCTGGAGTGGCGGGTCAGTGTACCAAACGTCGTCTTCAGCCTTCTCAAAATCGAATCGCAGACCGTCGAATCCATCGGCGATCGCGCTGATCGCTTCCCACACTTCACCTGTGCAAATGAAATTGCTGCCCATTTCGGCGAGATGCTCGTGGGTCTTACCGGACAATCTAGGCCCCTCGTAGTCGGCCATCGACTTGATAGCGTCCGCACAGGTTCGCGCATCCAGACGCTGGAGAAAGGTGCGAACCTCGCGATCATTCTTTTTGCTGAAGGGCGCACGGCGGATCGCATTGAACACATCGACGGCCTCCTCAATCACTTGTCGGGATCTCCGCCGGTCCTCGCGTCGTTCCCAGATTTCGAGCAGGTGGAGAAGTCCGTCAAATGCCGTGCTCGCGAAGACATCCAGGTCAGTCGCCATCTGCACAGGTCCGCCATCGGAGGCGTAATACACCTCGTAGGGGATCAGTTGAGCCCGGGTGCGCCCAATCACGGCGACTTTTCCGGGATGCGGAAGTTTTCGCGCGATCTTCGAAACCAGTTCGAGACGTTCGCCAATCGAATCAGTTGGTCGCATCTCAATCACCGCTCGTGGCGCTCCGGGAACGGCAGTCACCTGCTTCCCGACGCGGCTCAAATTATGTCGAATGAGGTTTTGCGATAACTCGACGATGTTTGCCGGCGACCGGTAGTTGACGCCAAGCACGTACGTCTGGAACGGGTTGCCGAAGTAGACCTCGGGATTGAGGATGTACTCAGGCGTAGCTCCGCGCCACTCGAAGATGGCCTGGTCGTCGTCGCCGACGATCGCGATGCTCGCGCGGTGTCGGTCCGCCAGCGTCCGAATCAGTTCCAGGTCGAGTGGGTTGATGTCTTGAAACTCGTCGATCAGGATGTGGTCGAAACGGGCTACACCCGTCACCGGGGGCTTCCGTTTACCCGCCTTGTCCGGGGACCGTAGGTCGAGCCAACACCAGTATTTCTGGTCCTCGAAGGTAAAGGTCGACTCCTCGTGCAGACGCGAGACCGCATCGCGCCAGAAGGTGAAGAATCGGTTGTACATTTGCCGCGGGCTGTCTTCCGGGGCCTCTTCGCCATTGCGGGACTTGCTCTCCAACACCTTCACCCTCGTCAGTACGTCAAACTGAGCGTCGATTTGCGCGTCCAAGCCTTGACCCCGTAGCCGCTGCAGATGTTCGCTGAACCTGTCGAAGTTTGTGTCCTTGGTGTGATCGAACCCCAGCGCCTTCAGGCTGTCCATCACGGTCATCAACTGTCGCGCGCCGTTTCCGCGCCGATTGATCACACCCTCCAAGTGGGGTTTGACGGTCCACAGCGGCCGCAACTGATTCCTCATGGCGAAATGCAGATCATTCCTTGAGGAGAGCAGCTTTGGCGCCTTGATCTCATTCCGCATTCGACGAAAACCGTACGCGTTCAATGTGCTGATCGTCACCTGATCCCGGATCGACTCAAAATCCCGATCGCGCGCAAGCCGTAGTTCAAGCTCAGTGGTCGCTGACTTGGTGAACGTGACGATCAGAAATCGTTCGGCGTGGCGCGCCTGACTTGCCAGCTCACGGCACCGATGCAGCAGTGCAAACGTCTTGCCGCACCCTGCGGGCGCCAACAGCCGGATGTGATCCGCGTCCGAGCGGCAGAATTCTAACTGAGAACGGTCAAGCTTCATCACTGTCGTCTCCTCCCGGAAACGTGCCCATAAGATGGACAAAACACGGAGCAGGGGATCTACGGCGACCCCACCTTCGGCTCGGCGGAAAAGGGGGAGCGCATGTTCGAGGCGATCGCCGGCTGCCTCGCCGACATCGTCGGCGACCTTCAGAGCGGGAAGTTCTGACCCCGGCGGGAGAGCTCAGCGGCCGCTCAGCCAGCAGGCCTCCCGCACCAGGGTCTCGACCTCGCTCTTGACCGCGGCCGGCAGCTCGGAGCCGTCCCCGTTCATGCCGCCGGCAAGGCCGGCCAGCTCCTGCAGCTGCTTGATGACCAGGGCGATGTACGACTTGTCGCGCTGGCGGATCTGCTCGATGCGGACCATCGTCCAGTAGGTGTCGTCCCGCTCGAAGCTGCCGTCGGCAAGGCGCCTCAGCAGGTCGAGGGGCTTGTCCGGGAAGGCGTTGCCGATCCCCGTCGACATGCCGCGCGCCGCCCCGACCGCGGCGTACGCCGGCATCCACCACCCGGCTGTACCGCACAGCCAGGCGGTGCGCTCGTGCCCGAGGCGGGCGACCATTTCGGCGTACTCAAGCAGCATGCCGTTGTTCGCCAGCTTCACCCCCGGCACCTCGCAGACGTCCATCAGCCGCTCCAGAGTGGAGACCTCCATCGGGTGCTCAGGCCGCGGGTAGAGCATCGGCCCGATCCCGTGCTCGGTCAGAATCCCCATGACCTCGCTGAAATAGGCGAACTGCTCCTCCGGATCGCCGGTGGCCGGGGGCATCATCATGGCGAAGGCGATGTCGAGATCGGCAAGGGCTGGCGCCAGCTGTTTCACCCGCTCCAGGGTGCGGCCGAGCCCGGTCCCCAGGCAGGGATTGTCCGCTTTGCCGCGGACCGCGGCGGCGACCGCGGCGAGCAGCTCGACCTGCTGCTCCGGCGACAGCCGGTCGTGCTCGCCGACGCCGCCGGCGTACACGGCGGAGGTGATGCCGTTGGCGAACAGGAACTCGGCGTTCGCGGCGTTCGCTTCCGGATCGAGCACCCCCGGCCGCTTCCAGATGGTGGTGGGTACGGCGACCGCGTTGCCTGTCAGCACAGCGCGGGTATCGGCGACATTCATGGTTCCACTCCGTTGTTGGGTTGAGGGCTGAGGATGACCCCGGACCCGGCCCCCGTCAAAAATATGGCGGTCAGCTGCGGAGCTATTGGGGACCGCATCGGAAAGCCTGGGCGCGGGACGCGAAGCAGATATTGCCTCGCTCGCGCTCGAGGAAGCCGACATGCGTTGGAAGACCGCCACCCTCAGATGCGGCGCATGTGCCAGCGATTGGCAGCGCAGGCAGTCTGGCGTGCCGGTGAATCTGGGCGTATGACCCGCCCCTATCGCCGGACCAACCCCGGAGCCACCCGAAACCGCCAGGGAATGGCGCCACCTGCCGGTCATCGTCGATACGGGACCGCGGTGATGGAGGAGATCCCGGTCCGCTGTCTGCTTCCCGGTCGGTCGCCGAGGATTATTCGTTGGCCCGTCTGATGTGTTCGATGACGGTGTCGGGAGGCTCTCGCAGCTCCATTCGGCTGCGCCAGTTGGCGGGATCGGGCCGTATCAGTGAAGTGGCGTCGTAGAGCCAGTATCCGGCTTCGTTTTCCAGACACATGCGCAGGTAGGATTCCCATTCGGCGCCCTCCGGCACCACCATGAGCATGGCGGGCATGTGGATGAGATCGATACCGATTGTGCTCTTCCAGTAAGAGACCTGCTGGGCGCCTCTGGACGCCCAGGTGATGTGGAGGATGGAGTTGTCCTCGCCGACCAGACCGCGGAACACGCCCCGGTAGTACCAGCTCTGGGGTATGTTGGGGGCATAGAGTCCCCACAACAGTCCGGGGTAGACCTCGTCGATCTCTTCCCGGGTCTGCGTGGCAAGGCGGTAGACACCCTCCTCGAGGGCTTGGTAGTAGCTCTTGAGCAGGCCGTTCGACTCGAGCCAGCGAAAGCGCCGCGCCTGGTCGACGCGGTAGGCCTCCGCGAACAGGCCGGCCTCGCGCAGGCGCTTCCCTTCGGTCTCGACGAAGGTGGCGAAGGAGAGATTGTCGAAGCCGTGGGCTTCGGTGATCCTCAGGCCGGGGTGGTTGTAGATCTCCAGGTCCCACATGGTGCCGACCACGGTTTCCGGATACTCGCGTGCAATGAGGGCATACTCACGCGCTTTTTCGGTCATGCTGCGGTGCCAGGTGTCCGGATCGACAGGGGAGGGCGGCCGGTAGACCCGGCCCGTACCGTCAACGAGGGTAGTTGGCAGCTCATTGTTCTGCCACAGCCAGGTAGCCGTGTGATACCCCCAGATCATGACCTTCAATCCTGCCTGGCCACAATGGTCGAGGAAGGCCGCGCTGCGCTCGTTGATCTTCTCGAACTCCCCCGACTCATCCCGGTCCATGCGCAGACCCCAGACGTAAAGGAGATTCAGCCCCATATCCTCGAAGGTCTGGCAGGCTGCCTGCGCCTGCTCTTTCGCCGGCGGGGAAACGTGGGCGCTCCTGACCTTCTGGCCTCCGAGAAAGGCCGGCAGCCGGGGCGGCACGTCTGCAAAGGGCAACAGCCGGTCGTAGTCCTGTTCGCGGGCGGACGGATCGAGAGCGGCCTTCCGGAACCTGAACTCCGGCTCGGGGAGTCCGCTGGAATCGTCGAGGTTGTCGATGCGGCTGAGCGGGATCCCGTCCCGCGGCGTGTATTCGCCGCGGGCGATGGCGCCGATGTAGCGTGCCAGATTGTGCTCGAAGCGCCTGTTGTCCTCGAGGAAATAAGGGGGGACGACCGGCTTGTCCGACCCCAGGCCGGTGTAGCCGTTCAGGTTGATCAGGTACCTGGGAAGCAGGATCACCTTTCCCTTGCCGGCACCGGCCGTCACCACCGCCGCGTACGAGCGCGCCTGTGCCGCGTAGGTCGCCTCGCGGGCCCTTTGGGGGGTGTCTGCAACCTCGACGCGCCGCATCGAGGTAGTGGCGCTCCAGGCCGGGATCTCCAGGCCCTCGGCCCGTCCGATCAGGAGAGATAGCAACCTGCCGCCGGCGATCGGGTTTTCGATGCCCTCGCCCAGCGGCGTACCGGGGGAGACGAAGACCCGGGGCAGATGCAGATAGTGGGTGGCTGGAATGATGGTCGCCTTCGGGCCCAGCGGGTCCTCGATGCGCTTGCCCTCGATGCGCACGGCGATTCCCAGCGAGTCGAGGATGGTGTTGAAGATGTAGTTGTCGGTCGAACGGTCGGCGAACAGGAAGACGGCGGTG
Organism: Candidatus Latescibacterota bacterium; assembly: GCA_965223905.1. GTDB lineage: Bacteria > Latescibacterota > UBA2968 > UBA8231 > UBA8231 > CBDCXV01. The sequence continues at coordinate 1,543,760 of CBDCXV010000001.1, read as the reverse complement.
CCGCCGCCCCGGACGAACCGCGTCAGCAGGGCCGCTTCTTCGGGAATCAAGTGCGTCGCAGCGGGGTCGGGGTGGGTGCCTCCCGCCACCATGATCACATCGAACCGTTCGCCGTCATCGAGGACGAGGGACGGGTGGAAACGGCGATAGCGGAGCTCGAGCCCGTTTTTCGGAAAATCCTCGAAGAAAGGCTTGAAGGCGATGGGGTCCTGCAGCGATTTATCCACCAGCAGCACTTCCTGGGCGGATACGGAGAGGCAGGTGAACAGCATCAACGGCAACGATCTCATGACTTGCTCCCTTTCTCGGGCCGGGGCACGAACCCGGTAGCCGCGCTGCGGACGCCGCGGGAACAGCAGGGGCCGCCAACGAGGTGGACAGTCAGCCGCATCCGTATCGCCGGCATCCTGCGGAGGATGTCCGGGACGCCGCCGGGCTGCTCCCCGGGCGGCTTTCACCGGCGCAACCCTTGGCTTTCTTAATTTTGGCAGGCTGCTTCGCTATCGTAGCGGTTAAATTTGTTTCTTTGCAGAAAGGTACCGTGCCGGCGATACGGATTCCAGAACATGCCGGGAACGACTGGACCTTTCGGGAGTGGCCAACCCCGGGCTTCGCCGGGATCGTTGAAGCGAGCCTGCCCGGGTGTTCGCTTTGACAGACGGCCGCCTGGCTGCCGCCGTGCAGGCAGCCAGGACGGGATACTCGGACAGGTTCCCGGTGTATCGATGATCCACGAGGAGGCAAAAGCAGGCCACCTATCACGGGTCCTGTTCACCCAGCGAGTTGTCGCTTGCGGCGCCATCCTGGGGGTCCTGATCTCCTGGAAGCTCTGGGTGACGTCGAGGCATTTCCCCCATTTCCCCGTCGTCGACGGCGTCCCGCAGCCGCCCTATCCCACCGACATCGTCCTCGTTCTTGCCCTGCTCGCCGCGGCGGCGGGCATCGCGGCAAAACCCCTGCGCCGGGCTTTCCCGATCCTGTTCCTGGCCCTCGGTGCGGTCCTGCTGTTCCTCGATCAGATGCGGTGGCAACCCTGGTTCTACTTCTATCTCCTCATGACGCTGCCCCTGGCGGTTTCCCTGTCGGCCGCTGCCGGGCACCCGGTGCTCCTTCACATCCAGAGGATGGTCGTGGTCGGGGTACTGTTCTGGGGAGGGGTCCACAAGTTGGACTTCATGGGCTCCGGTTTTGCCAATCTCTACGAGGGGTATCTCCTGGCGCCGGTTATCGGAACCCTCGAGGGGGGCCTTCGCGAGGCCGTTCTCCTTTGCGGGCGGTTGATCCCCTGGATAGAGCTGGGAATCGCACTGGGACTCTGCTTCAATCGAACCCGCAACCGGGCCGCCATCCTGGCCTGCTCGATGCATCTGATCATCCTCCTGCTGATTGCACCCAGGGAACACGCCAACGTCGTCGTCTGGCCTTGGAACATCTGCATGCTCCTCATCGCGCTGTCCCTCTTCTTCCGGGGCCCTCCCGTCCGCTGGCGCGAAGCCTTCCTCCAGGGAGGGCGGTTACAGGGGTTGGCGGCCCTCGTCGCCGTTCTCGTCCTGGCCATGCCCGCGGCCTACTACACCGGCCTCTGGGATCGTTACCTGTCCTTCCATCTGTACAGCGGGCGACAGCAACAAGTCGTCCTCTTCCTGCCTGCGACATCGACGGAGAGGCTGGATCCGGCATTGGGACCGCACATGGTGGATTCGATGAAGATGGTGGGCTACAGGGAGTTGAACCTCGCCCACTGGAGCGTACGGGAGCTCGACGTGCCATTCATCAGCGAAGAGCGCATCATGCGGCGTGCGATGGAGATTTTCTGCCGGTCGGGAGATGGAGGCCTCTTCTTCGCCATCTACCATCCCTGGATTCCTTGCAAACCCGCTCGCCAGGTTTTTTGCGGAGATCTTTCACGCTGAGCCGCGGTTGCTCGGGCCAGTCGGCGATGAGCAGGGCGGCCGCCTTTGGAGAGACTGTTCGCAAGGGACGGTCGTGTCACCTCCCTGAACATGACGCCCGGCGGCTGCACTCAGCGCACCAGCAGCAGCTTCCGGGTTTCCTGCCATTCTCCCACCCGCAGTCGATACAGGTAAGGACCGGTGGCGAGTTCGCGTCCACTGGCATCAAGCCCGTTCCAGCGGACGGAATGGGAGCCGCCAGGAAGCGCCATGTCCGCCAGCGTGGCCACCTTCCTGCCGGCCAGGTCGTAGACGGCCAACTCGACCTTTCCGGGCCTGGGCAGAGAGAAGCGGAAGATGGTTGTGCCGTTGAACGGGTTGGGGAAGTTCTGCTCCAACACATTCTTCCCAGGTAGCACGCTCGGCGAGGACTGTGCCACGGAGGTGGGCGCATTGCGTGCCGGGTCGTGCGCCGCAAGCATGGCATCGCGGTATTCGTCTGGAAGAAACGCCAAGCCAGGGCGATCCCAGAGGCTGACATTCTCCGTGTAGATCCAGACGTATTGGTCGGTGTGTTCGAGGGCGCCGCGCAGCGCGGCTGTCAGCTCTTCGGGCGAGTAGTTGTTGCGCCCGAAATCTTCAGAGGAAAAACCCGCCGAGCCGAGAAAAACCGGGAAGGCGACCTGGGCATGACGGTCGAACTTTTCCGGCACCCGGCTGTGTCTGCGCGCATCCCTGAACGTACCGGCCGCTCTTTCGAACTGGCTCGCATCCCTGTATCCGTACGTCCGCTCGGAGCCATCGATAATGGCGGCGGCGCCGGTGCATTCCGACAGGAGGCCGTCGAAGAAAGCGCGCATCATCTCGAAACGATTGTAGGCGCGCCGGCCCCCGCTCAGCGACGCCTGTGTCGGTCCGTAGAGGCAGAGAATCGCGATGTCCGGGTAGACGGTGTTGATGGCGCGCATGATCTGGGCGCCGCGTTCGAACACCAGGTCGCGGTACTCGTCGGCCGTCGTACTGTTTTTGTGCTTCAGGTTCTGGTAGGTCCACAGATTCGTACCGTAGTACGCTTCGTTGTCGAAGAGAAGTCCCCGCATGCCGGCGAGCTTGCAGTACTCGGCGGCCACCATCCAGTTATTGACGACGGCCTCGAATTCGGGGTCGAGCCAGTCCGGGATTTCCAGGCTGTGGACGCCGGAAGTCAGGTAGACGAGCAGGAAGTTGTCCCTGTAAAGACGGGTACTGGCGGTCCTCATGAGATCTATACCGGTGTCGAAATCTTCGAGGCGATGAAAGTCGGCGCGGAACAGGCGGCCGAGTGCTTCGGTAGTCACGCCGCCCTTGTCGGTCACCGGGTAGATGGTGACGCCGTCGACGACGGGCATGAGCCTTTCCATCTCTTCCACGTTCTCGTGAAACACACGTGCGTTGGGGGTGCCGCTGAAGGAGATGACTTTCTTCACGAGGTCGCTTGCCTGACCACACACGGGGAACGAGAGTACCATGGTCAGAACGAAACAGGAGCGGACGATCGATCTTTTCCGTTTCATCATGCATCCCCGGGCAGGCATTCATCAAGGTGAGCGATTCGCACTGAGAGGTCGTATGGCAGGAATACGGCTTGCGCAGGCAACGCCCGCCAAGCATCGCAGGAGAATCTGGATGAGAAAAACCTTCATCGCCGTCGCCGTCATACTCCAATTGAGCGCGCTGGCCATCCCGAAGGCCGGGGCGGTCGTTCTGATTAGCAACGGTGAGCCGACGTCGACCATCGTCATTGCCGACCGTCCTACGGAAGCGGCGCGAGAGGGCGCCGCCGACCTGCGGATGTGGCTGCGGAAATCGAGCGGCGCGACCATCGAAATCATCAGCGAAAGCGAGGTGCCGGAGGCAACGGAGGAGGTGCTCATCCTCGTGGGTGATTCGGAGCGGACGAGGGCTCTCGGAGTGGATTCCGGTGCATTGGCGATCGAGGAATTCGTAATCCAGGCGTTCCCCCGAGCCCTCGTCATCCTCGGCGACGATGAACGGCCGGACGGGTTGCAGCTCCGGGGAACGCTGGCAGCGGTGAACACCTTCGTCGATGAGATCCTGGGTGTAAAGTTCCTGTGGCCGGGAGAGCTCGGAGCAGCCGTCCCGACGAGGACCACGGTGGCCGTCGGTGACGTGGCCATTCGCCACAAACCGCCGCTGCTCCAGCGCAGAATACGCAACCTCCAGATCAACGAGTGGCTGGGGCAGTACATCGAGGAGCTGGGATGGCGACGGGAGGACTTCGACTACCGGGCCGAGGCGGCGCCCTGGTTCCGGTTTCATCGCCTCGGAGGCAGTTACCGCGGCAACTACGGGCACGCCTTCAGCCGCTACTGGGAGAGGTATCACAAAGACCATCCCGATTGGTTCGCCCTGCAGCCGGACGGCTCGCGCGACAACAGCCCCGAGCGCGGCGGCGGAACCAACGCCCGCCTGTGTGTCTCGAACCCGGAGCTGATTGCGCACGTGGCCCGGCAGGCGATCGAAACGCTGAGGCAACATCCGACTATGGATTGCGAATCGATCTCGCCCAACGACGCCAGCGGCACTACTCATTGCCTGTGCGACCGGTGCAGGGCCTGGGACGAGCCCGACGCCGAGACCATATCGATCTGGGAAGGCGGCAGGCCCAAAGAGATCCCCGCGCTCACGGACCGGTACGTGCGGTTCTATTCAGCCGTCGCCAGGATTGTGGCGCGCGAATTTCCGGACCGCCACCTGGGGGCCTACGCCTACGAGTCCTACTACCCGGCGCCCGTGCGCGCCAAATTGCATCCGAATGTCATCATCGGTATCGCGCCGCTGCCCAAGGTCTACCAGAACGACGATCTGCGCGAGGAGATGCGCGGCACCTGGTACGGGTGGTCGCAGTCGGCAGAGCAGCTCTTCCTCAGGCCGAACTCCCTGCGGGCGCTCTACAATTTCCCGACCGTCTACGCCCATCGCCTGGCCGCGGACCTGCGCTTCTTTGCCGATCATGGGCTGCTGTTCACGGACTACGACTGTCTCGAACACTTCTGGTCCACGAACGGTCTCAACTACTACGTCCTGGCGAGACTGTTGTGGGACCCCTACAGGGACGTCGACGAGATCATCGACGAGTACTGCAAGGCCGGGTTCGGACCCGCGGGCGCCGAGATCCGCCGCTATTTCGACCGGCTCGAGCAGGTAACGACGCAGATCGCTGCCCGGCGGGCCTTCGAGGTGTGGGAGGTGGATTCGGGTGTACTTGCCGAGTTCTACACCGATGACCTGATCGACGAACTGCTAGCTCTCCTAGAGGAGGCCGAAGACCGGGCGGCCGGGGATGACGCGATCGCGGAACGCATACAGTTTCTGCGTACGGGCCTCGACTACGTTCCCCTCAGTCGCGATTACATACTCGCCAGGGAAGAGTCGCAGCGGGGAGATCCGGCGGCGCAACAGAGGCACCTCGAGCTCGGGAAGAAACGCGATGAGCGGTTCCAGGAACTGGGGCGCTCGTGGGCGCTCAATGCCCCACTTCTGATGAAGGTCGGCTTCTGAAGGCCCCCCGCCCTCGACTTAATCGCCACCGTAAGGCACGTCGGTACAGAAAAAGTGACAGAGAGGGATGAGAGTCCTTATTGCGCGGGCGACATCAACGCCCTTGTCGCCGCCTCACGCCAGTTGCGGTACTGCAACAGAGGAAGTCCGTGGTAGTATGGCAGGATCGAAGGGTAATCCCAGACCTGTCCTTCCAACTCCCCCGAAACGATCTGCGATTGCTGCAGGAGCGTGAACATCGCGCTGATGTTGTGCTCGAACAGCATCACCTTCTCTCCGATCGTGGCGATGCGATCATCCACGCGTGGCCAGACCCCGTACTCGTTCTGATCGGCCAGCATCTCTTCGGCCTCCTTCTCCAACTCCCGTATCGACGCGATCATCTCGGACCGGGTCCGGGCCTGAGGTTCCGGCCTGGCCCCGCCCTGCCTGGCGGCCATCTTTTTCGACGTAACGTCAGGATCGGGCCTGCCCACCCAGCGAAATTCCCGGTCGGAGAGCCCTTGGGGATTGGCCATGAGATCGAGCAACATCGCGGCGCGCTCTTCGGGGTCGTCCAGATGAACGATGGTCCTGTTGTTCGACCGAATCGGCCGGCCTGTCCGGTGGTCGTAATACTGGGAACGCCCCTGCTTCCCTGTCCCGTCGGCGAATCTCAGCGCGACCGTCGAGTGCTCCCGCTCCCACTTGGCAAATTTTGCGACAGGCTCGAGATACCTCCTGTCACCGGACATGTCGTACATGGAGAGCAGCAGATCCTGGGCGCCCACACCCGACATCGACGGCGGTTCGAAGACGCGCCCCCATGTCGGTTCGTTGTTCTCGTCGTAATGCGCCGCCCAGCCGTAAGTGGGAGGCCCCAGCTGGGCTTCGACGATCCAGTCGGCCGCTCGTACCAGTGAATCGAGGTATTTCTTCTCTCTGGTGATTTCGTAGGCCACCAGCATGACCGTCATCTGCGAGTGCATGATGCCGTTGCTGAAGTCGCCCGCCTGCCACTCGTCGAAGCGGTTGACGCCGCGTTTGCCGGCCACGTCCCAGTTGTGGGACCAGCTCCCGTTCGGGTTCTGCGCCCCCACCAGAAACTCGGACGAGCGCTTGAATGCCTGCAGCCATTTTTCCTCTCCCGTTTCCTCGAAGATCGCGGCGAGAAGCAACGCGGGAATGTGCTGCAGACCGTCGTGAAAGGCCGAGCGCCTGGCGTCCCCCTTCACCGTGGGGCTGCTGGCCCCGTGGCGATCGTAGCGGAAGAACCAGTAGCCTTCCGGCTCCTGGGCAGCGACCACCCATTCGCCGGCCTTTTCCGCGACCTCGAGGTAGCGCCGGTCGCGGAGGACTCTGTAGGCCAGCAGGTACAGCTGACCCAGACCGGGGGTGCCGTTGGCGCCGTGGACCAAATTCACCCAGCGGCCCGCGTGGGCAAACGGGCGGTAGCTGGTCTCGCACGGTATCATCGTCGGCCATGAATAGGCCGGCGCGCTCCAGGCTCCGTTGTGCTGATACCGGGCCATGAAATCCAGATGCCTGGACACGGCGTCTTCGAGCCTCAAGGCCAGGTCTTCGGGCAGGTAGGTCTCGGCGTTGCGCAGCCGCATCATCTCCGGCATGGTGATGTCGCTGATTTTGAGCTCGTCCAGCGTTGCTCCTGCCGTGGAAAAAGCGATGCTCGCATCCTTTTTGTCCCAGCCGCCATCGTGAGAGGCGCCCAGGAAAAGGATGTAGAACTCGTCGACGTCCATGGCGCTCTCCAGGCGGGTGCTGCGCCATTTACCGTTTACGGCAAGCCACATCCGGGCGCCATCGGAGTCCCACGAGACCGCCAGGTGATGCCACTCCTCAGCCTTCAGGTCGTCGACCGGAATCTCCACCGAACCGATCACGTTGTCCGTGCCCCGGTACGGCCGCCGGCCCCAGACCAGACGGAGTGTGTTGTCGGAATGCTTGTACAGCTGCAGATCGTTGTCGATGGCGCGAGCCGAGACGAACCAATGCTCCTTGCCGTCGTTCCAGATATTCCCACCCTGCCTGGCGCGCACCCAGAACTGCAAGGTGCCACGGTCCGGGCACATGTTGCCCTTGGCGGAGAAATGCAGCTGCGACTGGCCCGCATCGACCTCGACTCCACCACCGTGTTTGCCCGCCACGGAGGCGTCGAACCACAGACCGTTGGAGCGCCCGTCCGCCCGCGCGTAGTCGGCATCGCTGCTCTCTGAATCGTCGAAACGGGCGATCAAGGTCGTCTGCCGGTCGCGCTCCACGGGTGCGCCGAACCACCCGGGCATCTCACCTTCGTCGGCCGCTATCGCAGGAGGATCGAGAAGGAGGCACACTGCCGCCAGGAGGGTGACCAGGGGAAGTTTCGTCTTCATACCGAAGCGTTTTTTCGGACCACTTTGACCCCGGACGGGACGATCTCGACCGTCGACGGCACGGGGGAGCCTGGCTTTCCAGGGGGCATTTTCACCGCCTGGTGAACCCCGGCTTGCTGCACGCCCGCCTGATGGCCGCACCGGGCGAGCGGCTTGAACTGATCGACCTGCTGTCCCCTCACCGCTATGTTATTTCCGCACCGGCGGAGCGGAATGCCCCCGCCGATCCTGCGCGCTATTGGCGAAAAGCCGTGGACGTCGACGGCGCTGTGACCCCTGCTATTGATGCGGTCGACAACCACGAAGGGTTCCAAGAAAATCGACATCGTTGTTGACGGATGGGGTTGGTGGCACGGCGAGGCCTGTCCCGGGACCGGGGTTTCCGGCTGGTGAAGGCCGAACAATCTGGAACAGCCCGCGGCGATGCGCAATGCGGCGATGCGCAATGCGCTGTTTCAGGCGCGGGCGCTACACCGGTTCCGTCGCTCAGTCCGCCTCCCCGGATCACCGACACACCGACAACCGCATCAGGGCGGTCAAAACTGCGGGAAGTGCAATTGACCGGGGAAATCAGTTTCAAACGGTCCCGATCGACGCCAACGTCGGCGTCGGACACTCCAACCTCCGGCCAGCCTCACGCGGACGCGCCGGAAGAGTTGCAAACCGGGAGGCACCCCCACCGGCGGCCAGACATTTTCAACGACAGTAGTCGGGTTTCGCAGCTCTTGTCGGTCTGCGAACCGGAGCGCTCGATGACGGTGGAACAGCAATGACCGGCCCTGCTGTGTTGGCGCGCAACCTGCATCCCCTCCCCTCCTGGGCGCTGATTCAACGTCAATTGATCGATTTCATGGGGGAGGCTACGGAGTACGCGGCGCGGAAGTACGACAGGCCGGACGGCACCCCTCTGAACGTACAGGACGCGGACGACGCCTACGAAGCCCATTCCTACCGGGGACTGTTCTATGCACTCGGCGGCAGCGACCGCATTGGGAAGCTTGCCCTCGCCCAGTGGAACGGCATCACACGCCTCTACGACGATGGAGCCACCGCTCCGCACGGAGCGGGCGCACACCCGAAATACCTGGCCGAGCTGCATGATGAATATTTCAAGCAGAGCGACTGGTTCCACATGGGCGAGGGCAACCAGTCCTTCTACTCCCTGGGGCTCGTCGACCCGGCGCGTGGCGAAAACGTCGATCGCGCCCGGCGGTTTGCCGACCTGTACCTGGGAGACGATCCGGAAGTGCCCAACTACGACGTCGAACACAGAGTGATCCGGTCCCCGTTTCACGGCAGCATGGGGCCCCAATTCCACGCCGAGCCCGAATTCGTCAAGCGCGCCCTGGACCCGGCCTACTACCCCGGGGGCGTCGCCCGCGGTCACGCCCAGAGGTCGAACCTCCATCCGCTGGTGCCGGACCTGGAGGACGATTGGTTCGAGGAGGACAGCCGGCGCGAGGAGATCTGCCGTCTCTTCGACGAAGTAGTCCTGCGGGCGGACATCCCCGACAACCTGGCCTGCACGGCGTTGATGACGAATGCCTACCTCTACACTGCTGATGAGCGCTATCGGCAGTGGGTGCTCGACTACACCGAGGCATGGCTGGAACACACCCGCGCCAACAACGGCATCATCCCCGACAACGTCGGACCGTCGGGCATCGTCGGCGAACGCCGCGGCGGCCAATGGTGGGGCGGCTGGTACGGCTGGAACAGCCGCAACTCGGCGCGCAACGCCTTTCTCGCCGCGACCATCGCTTCCGAATGCTGCGTGCTGCTGACGGGTGATTTTGGCTATCTGGAGCTGATCCGGTCTCAAATCGAGCTTTTGCTGCGCATGGCGAAGAGGCGCCAGGACGGCCAGCTGCTCGTGCCTGCCCGGGTGATGCCGGGGGAAGGTTGGGTGGACTACAAAGCGATGGATCTGCAGTGGCTTGGCAGGCTCTACCACACCTCCATGGACCCTCGCGACCGCGAGATGATCCTGCGGCTGCGCGACGGGGAGCGGGATAGTGACTGGAACGAGGTTGAGAGTGCCGCCGATCGCAGCAGCGGCAACCTCGAGGCTCGCTTCCAGTACTACGAGGGCGCCAACCCCGACTGGCCGGTCAAACGGCTGCAAGCGGAGTACCGCTTCGTCTCCGCCATGTTCGAGAATATGCGCCTGGACGGGCGCGACGAAGCCACCATCATCGAAGAGAGCAGATGGCCGCCCAACCCGGTGGTCGTCAAGGGTCTCACCCAGGTTACGATGGGCTCGCCGCAACCGGTCTACAACGGCGGTCTGCTGCGGGGACTGGTGCGCTATTTCGACCACGAGCGCCGCCGCCCGGGGCTGCCTCAGGATGTGGCGGCGCTGGTGGACGAAATCGGGGCCGATCGCGTCGGTATCGAGTTGGTGAACCTGAGCGCCTCGCGAACGCGGACTCTGATCGTTCAGGCGGGGGCCTTTGGCGAGCACCATTTCACCGCGGCGACCTATGAGGAAGAGGACCGCGAGGGCCTGGAGCGCCACGCCGGCATCTGGCTGCGCAACAAACGTTCCTGGAAGAGGCACTCCATCAGCGTGGAAGGGTCCCATCTCAAGGTCATCCTGCCGCCGTCGACCAGCCTGCGGATGCTGTGCGGCCTGCGCCGGTTCGCGAACCGGCCCACATACGCGCTGCCGTGGGGCTCGGGTATCGATGGCCAGGTCGGAAGCCGGTGACCCTGAGTTTGGGATACGGTGCCGCCCGGAAATGCGGCGGCGCCAAGGCGATTCTCACTCGGCCAGAATCCGCCCTTCCTTCTGCACACGCTCGTAGGTCTGCTCGAACTCGGACGAGCCGTCCTCTTCCCAGATTTCCGACCTGAAGCCGCGGACGGTGCCCTCTTCTCCGTATGGCGCTATGCGCCCCGGACCGTAGAACGTGTGACCGCCCGGCATGTGCAGGACGCCGATGAACCGGGGCCTTTCAATCGGCCTGTTCGCCGCCAGGCGCGCTATCTCCCCTTCGTCTACCTCGAAACCGAGGCCAGGACCTTCGGGCACCGGCGAGAATCCCTCGATTACGGGAATGCGCCCGGTGGTGTAATCTTCCTCATACTGATCGTCCAGGTTGATGGTGTGTCCGGTAGCCGTTGGCAAAACGGCAGCCAGGTGCAGCGCCATCGCCTTTCCGAGGGTTCCGGCTTCGTGCTGGATAATGGTCTGGATGTTGAGCCTGCTGTATGCCAGGCCGCTGGCCAATCCGCGGCCTCCCGACTCGATCATGTAGATGTCCGCCGTTCCGTCGAGCATCTCCTGGCCGCCGCCCAGGCGTGGAACGTGCATGACAAGGGGGATGCTGGTCTGCTCCCGCAGCCGTCGCCAGCCGTCGAGGTCGGTGCGCTCCATGGGATCTTCGATGAACCCGACGATCGGATGGTCCCGCTCCAGCTGCTTTACCAGGGGAAGCACGGCTGCCAGGGTGCGGTGGGCGTTGAAGTCCCAGTGAATCTTGAAACCGGCCGGCGCCACCTCTTCGGCCAGGCGCGTCTGCTCGATGACGTCATGGTAGCTGCTGGAATGCATCTTGAAGACCATATAGCCTTCGTTCGCCGCTCGCCCCACTTCGTCCCGGAACTGCTCCGGCGACGCGGGTCGCGTCCACGCCGCCACCTTGACCGCCTCCCGCAGCTTCTGTCCCCCCATCAGTTTGTAGGCAGGCGCCTCGAGATGCTTGCCTACCACATCGTAGAACGCCCCGCCGAGATCGTCCGTTTTGGGATTGTTGATGAAATCACACGGATCGCGACCGATCAACCGTTCCAGGTCGGCATTGGAATGGATTCGTCCGGGTCGCGTGCGCACGTCGCCGTAACCCACCAGTCCATTGTCCGTATGCACCTTGTAGACGAGTCGGTGGTCAATGCCGTAGAGATCGACTTTGCGATCGCGGTAGCGCTCGGCCAGCCGCGGATATATGGGGACAACTTCGGCATGGGTGATTTTCATGGGCTTTCTCTTGCTTGAAATACAGTGTCCTGTCTCGGAAAGGGATTGACGAAATTCGGCCGCCTGGGCGCCCGGCTCGCAAGGCGCCTGAGCGAGTCCTGCCGGGGGAGTACCAGAGCGAAGGCAACGCCGCGGGACGGGATGGATCGGCGCCGGAAGAATGCAATGAATTTCCTGCGACCGGAAACTAGCGGATCCCGAATGTCTCCACGCCGTGGGCGCGCAGGGTATCGAGCACCCGGATCACCTCCTGGTACTCGAGTTCTCCCGAAGCGCTGAACATCACCTTGCGCTCGGCTGCCAGCGCCATCTCGGGAGGAAACAGCTCGGCGATCTTCTTCGGCAGATCCTCGAAAGCCACCTCCCGGTCGTCGATCAGGATCTGGCCCGTGGCCGTCACCACGACTACGGGATCGCGCGTAAGCTGACCGGAAGCGACGCCGGCCCGGGGTAGATTGGCGACGAGGGATTCGATGATTATCGGAGTAATGACCAGGAAACCGAGAAGCAGGCAGAGCGCCACGTCCCCCATGGGGGTGACGTTGATGCTCGAGTTCAGCTGGCCCAGAGAGCGGCGCTTGCGTGCCACTAACGTCCCTTCCTGGCGAGCAGGTCGACGGCGGGCGCCCCGATCCGCTGGCACGTTTCCATCAACTCGAGAATCTCCTGATACGGCAGGTTGTGGGCTCCCTTGATGATGATCGGATTGCCCTCCTGACCCCGGTAGGCCAGCGCCAGCTGATCCTTGAGCTGGCTCCTTTCGACCGGTGTCAGATTGACGTAGAGAGCACCCTGCTCGGTGATCGAAAGCACCACCAACTGCTCGGCGGCGTCCTTCATCCGGTCGGCGTGGTCGGCCCTGGGCGTGGCGACCTCGATCCCCTCGCGAATGATCGGCATTACAATGATGAAAATGACCAGCAGCACGAGTGCCACGTTGACGACCGGCGTGATGTCCGGCATCGGGTTCTGGCGCTTGGCGTGTCCGGCAACGCGACGGCGATGGCGGTAGCGGCGGGGCATGGCACCTCTCGAGTCAGGCCCCGTCGGGACGCAGGGCGTGGCGAACGGCCCCGCCGACGATGAGTGTCGCGGCGTTGTCCAACTCGACGGTCATCACTTCGATCTTGTTCATGAAGTAGTTGTAGGCCCAGAGGGCGGGTACGGCCACGAAGAGACCGATAACGGTGGTTACGAGGGCCTCGGAGATGCCGCCGGAAACGCTCGCCAGACCCCCGGAACCGGTCTCCGCGATGGCCGAGAATGCGGAGATCAGACCGGTAACGGTCCCGAACAGACCCAGGAAGGGTGCCACTCCCGAGATGGTCGCCATGCCGCTGAGCCGAAACCGCAGGTTGATGACCGCCACGTCGAGTTCGCGGCTGACCGCCTCATCGACCCCCTCGACAATGACGGACTCCGGCTGTCTGTCCTCGAGCAGCAACCTGTAATGCTGCAAGCCCGCTTCGACTACCGATGCGAGGGCGTTCCTGCCCTCCTCGGCGCTGGCGCCGGCGGTGCCGAGAATCTGGTCGGGGTCCCTGATGCTCTGCACGCTTTCGGCGAAAGCGTTCGCATGCCTGCGGTGGGTCCGCAAGGTCAGATAGCGATCGACCATCACGGCGTACGAGTAGACCGACAGGGCGGCAAGGACGACGACCACCGCCTTGCCCGTGATCGCCATCGAGGCCCATAGTTCGCCGACCGTCTCCATCCCGTCTCTCCGTATCGTAGCAAGATTGTTGAAAGCCAGCCGGGGACCGCGGTTCAGCGCGTGATCCGTACGAATTCCGGCGTTTTCGGGCAAAATACCTGACGCCATTCCGCGGCACAAGCGGTGCCCGGGTCCCGGTTCGGGACCGGCCCCCGTCAGAACCCGTTCACCGGTGGACGGTCAACGGGAGTCGGGCGCAGGTTCGAGGGGTGCGCACCAGGCCGCGGTCCGCCCCATGATCCTCCCCGGCTCCGATCGCTATTCCTCGATCACGGTGATTCTGGCGAGCTCTTCCCCGGTGTATCTGCTGTTGGCGGGGGGACCGGGTTTCCACGATTGCTCGAGGGCGCTGGGCGCGGCCGGGGCCACGGGGATGACGAACACTTCGCGACCGTCCGCGGCGGCCTCGATGCGGCCGCCGCTGCGTTCCACCGACTGTCTGGCCAGCGCTTGGGACACCTCGATCAGTTTGGGGAAGTCGTAGGGGGTGTGGCTGAACCTGGTGTCGAGATCGAGAGCTGACGTGAAGCGCTCCGGCAGATTCTCGTACCCCATCGTGGTGAACAGGATGCCCCCGGCGTTGGATGGATTACAGTCCGAATCCTGCCCGCAGCGGAGCGCCAGCGTCATGGTGCGATCCGGGTCCTTTTCACCGTAGAGCAGGCCGATGAGTATGTAGGCGCCGTTGAGCTTGGCGTCGATGCTGAAATCCCCCTCGGCGCCCGGCATGCTGCAGGCGGCGTGGGTGTAGTTTTCATCCTTGTGGTACTTCGCCTCGACCAGCTCCCAGGTCGCGGTCCAATGGTCAGGTTCTTCGGCGTACCATTCAAGCACGTCGCGGACCATCCCGGCGTACTGGCTGCGCCGCGGAATGCAGCTCAGCCCGGCCTGGATTATGGCGACGATGTCGTCCTCGAAGAAGGCCTCCGCGTACATGCCAGCGACGAACTGACCGCCGTACAAGCCGTCGCCATGGTTCATCAGGCGGCCGAACTTTTCGCCCAGCTCGATCACCCTGTTCGGCATTCCAGGGGCGATGAGCCCGGCGAAGTCCGCCTCGATCTGGTAGTCGATGTCGTCTGAGTGCGCGGTGAACCGGGGATGTCCCGAATCGGGGGGCGAGATTCCGTTGCGCAGGTTGCGCCGGCCGGACTTGTTCGCGTGCCACAGCTCGTACTCGCTGTTGGCGAAGTCGATTCCGGCCTGGCGCGCCGACACTCCCAGCCCGAACAGCTCCAGGGTTCGGAGGAAAGTCATCTCGACATAGAGATCGTCCTGGCCGAACTGGTTGACCAGCCTTGGCTCCCAGGGCGGTACCTTCTCCGGCGGGATGATCGCCCCCAGGGAGGTCCACTCGGCCGGAGCGCCCCAGCCCACTCCGACCATCTGGCCGATCCAGCCCGCCTTCATCCGGCTCACATACTCGTCGACCGGCAGCCTTCTGACCTCTTCGGCCGGCGATGCCACGGGTTCGAACAGGATGGTCCCCGCCGCCGCCAGGGCGGCGATGAGAATGCCCGGCCCTGTCCGGAGGCGCCGCAAGAGCCACCTTCCAGAGTCGCGAGGGGTTCGAACCATCATCGATGGGGCGACCAGAGCAACCACCTGTCCGCCAGGCCGTGGCGCTGAGCGCGGTCCCAGGTGCCGACCATTCGGAACGTGAAGCTGTTCTCCTGGCCGGGCTCCAGCCAGCGCGAGACATCGATGTCGGTGCCGAATCTGTGCAGTTCGTCCGTCGGTGAATGGACCAGGTGGCCGTTGGCCCAGACCCATAACTTGCCGGCGTACACCAGGGGTATGTACAACTGCGCCACGGCACCTTGCGGCAGTTGGGGGACGGCCATGGCGAAACGGTACCACCCCAGACCTGAATAGGCGTACCCCTCGGCGTCGCGGTAGCCGCTCTGGGTCCAGTCGCGGGTCACCGGGATCCGGTCCCAACCCAGCCGGGTGGCCACCGCGTCCAGATGCCATTGCTCGAACAGGCCCTCGTCATGGACATCAGTACGGAACTGCGCGGTTGCCGGTCCGAGGAGGATTTTGCGCCCGAGCGCGCCGCCGTCGCGCTGGGCGAAGGCGTCGATGTAGAGACGCCAGCTGTTCAGCCCCCTGTCGTCGTCGAGGACCCAGTCCGGGTCCGGAGGCAGCAAGCCCGGCTGAATGCTCCGGGCCGCCTCGACGGGAAGGTTCAGGGCTTCCAGCCTGGCCATGGCATCGCCGTAGCGGCCTTCCTGCAGCAGAATCACCATCTCGTGGTAGGTCACCATGTACTCGTGCAGGGCCCGGCAGGCGGCGACGCGTCTCTGGCGCCGGGGGGTGTCGGCCAGACCGGTGGCGCGGTCGAGGTGACGGCCAAGCGCCCGAGTCTTGTCAGGCGGGTAGATGCGGGTCCAGTTCCCCAGACGCGAATGCCAGGTCATGTGCTCGGGCGAGGCGGCCAGCATGCCCTCGATCTCTTCGAAGAACTGCCTCATCGGCGGTGCGGCAGGCCCGAAAAAGCGCGCGTGGAAATCGTCGAGAAGGGCGTCGACATCCGCCTCCACGTCCCACATCAGACGGGTGCGGATGTAGTAGTTGAGCCCCGTGCGCAGGAAGGTATTGTGCCCTTCGGTGGTGAAACCGACGACGCCGTGCCGGTGGTAGAAGGGCAGGTTTTCGCGAATGGAATGGACGTTCCAGAACGGCATGCGGTTCAGCGAGCCGTGGGGATCGTAGTCGTAGATGATCAGCTTCGGGCCGATACGGGCCCAGGCCTCGATCGTCCGCTTGCGGCGGCGCGCGTACAGATCGCCTGGTTCGACGATAGGACGCAGGGCGCTGATTCCGAGCCGGGCCAGTTGCACGATGATGTTGCGGTTCCAGGGCTTGTCCAGCCCCTCTGGCGGGCGCACGCGGTTGTCGTAGGCGAGGATGACGATGTAGCGGTCCGGGTAGTCCGCCGTGACTTCGTGAGCCACGTTGTTGACGAAGTTGAAATAGGCGTCGGAGATCGAATCCTGGAGACCGCTGTCGAGGGCGAAGGCGTGATCGGCGGCAACGCAGAGGTCGCAGTAGCAGCGGGGCGACCAGTCCGGGGCCGAGAACCCGTAGCTGTTCGCGCCGGGATGGTCGCGGAAGTAATCCAGGATGGTCCGCGCGGCGATTTCGACGGTCAGCGGGTTCGTGACGCACAGCATGGTCAAGTGGAGCTCGCCGTTCGGGCCCCGGGAATGACGGCGCCCGTCCCTGCCCATGGCGTAGATCTCGGGGTGCACCTCCTCGTAGATCTCCGGGGGCGCAAGGCGGCCGATGGAGCCGTCGCCGGCGAAGGCGAAGGGGAGGGCCATAGTGCCCTTGTTGCGGATGAGCCAGTCTCCGTGGTCCCCGGTCTCGTCGGCCCACCCGGACATCCAGATATTGCGGACGACGAAGGAGGGAGCCTGTTGCAGATCGAGGTCAGGGATCGAGATCGTTCCCTGGCGCGGGACGACCTGACCGAACTCTCCGGGGAAATACCATCGACATCCGAGGCGTTCCAACAGCTCGTAGACGGCGTACTCCGTGCCGCGGTAGAACGCCTCCTCGTTGCCGGCGATGACGACGTCACTGCCGATCGTCCGCAGCAGAAAGCCCTCGCGGGTGGCGTCGAGGTCCTGTCCGGCCGGTGGTGCGACGCCGAGTTGCCGCACGGCGTCGGAGTGTCCGACGAGCAGGCGAGGGCGGCCTCTTTCGCGCCGGGGCACGTCTTCGGCCCCGGCGTACAGCGGCAGCTCGGCGCCCGACATCAGCGCGATGAAATGCCGCAGCTCGTCCGCCGCCCGGGTAGCAGAGGCGCTCGGTTGCGCCGCCGTGACGATGACCGCCCGCGGCTTGCCGTCATCGACGATGACCAGGGCGCCCGCGTGCCGCACGATTGCGAGAGACGCCAGGAGAAACGGACCGACGAAGGCGGTCCATGCGTGGGAAAACGTTGGTCGGATCAGGATTGACCTCCTTTGAAGCCACCGATCGCCTGCGCCCGGCGGCGGCGCGGTGGCATCATCGACAACCCGTCAGGCTCCGGGCCCGGGGGCGAATGGCGAATATCGATCACATAGATTAGTGACTATCTTTTTTAGGCACTAATTGACGCAAGCCACGGCGGAAAAACCATAGCCAACGTCGATCACAGTTTTTCCTATTCGACGACCACGCGCCGTGGTCCCCCCAAGTGCGCTCGTTTCCTCAGCATCCTCTCGAGCGCTTTGCTCTGCCTTTCCACCCCCGCCCAAGCCTACGTCGGCCCGGGTGCGGGCTTCGCTCTCGCCGGCAGCTTCTGGACCGTCCTCATCCTGCTGCTGGCCGCTCTCAGTATCCTGATTCTGCCGGTAAAATTCCTGTATGTGTGGCTGCGGCTCCGTAGAACCAGGGGGTCCCGAGCCCGTCGGGTTGTCGTCATCGGTCTCGACGGCCTGGATCCCGAACTGAGCGCTCGCTGGATGCGGGACGGGCGCCTGCCGAACCTGCGGAGACTCGCCGAGGAAGGGACGTTCAAGACCCTGCAGACCACCCTTCCCGCCATCACCCCGGCAGCGTGGTCGTCTTTCGCTACCGGCACCGATGCATCCTGGCACAACATCTTCGACTTCATCACCCGCGACCCCCGGACCTACCAGCCGGTGCTCTCTTCCGCCCGGGTGACGCCTCCGCGCAGGAGATTGCGGCTCGGCCCTTTGCGCATCCCCATCTCGAAGCCCCGCATACGCAACCTCAAGCGCAGCCAACCCTTCTGGAAGCTGTTGGGGGAGCAGCGGATTTTCAGCTCCATCCTGCGGGTGCCGATCACCTTTCCTCCCGAACCTTTCAACGGCCACCTGCTCGCCGGGATGTGCGTGCCGGATCTGCGGGGTACGCAGGGGGAATTCACCTGCCTGGTGGAAGGGTCCGGCGATGCCGGAACCTGGGCCGACGGCGCAGGGTGCACGGTTCGGGTCCGCATGCAGGACGGCCGCGGGCAAGCCCGCATCCCGGGACCGCCCGCTCCGTTCGGCACCGACGGCGATGCACCGCTGCTGGCTGACATCGACCTCGAGTTGGATCCCGAATCAGCAGGCCTGGTACTGACGCACGCGGGCCGCAGGGTCGAGTTGAGCGAGCGGCGTTACTCCCCGTGGACGGAGCTGTCCTTCAAGGCGGGGCTCGGCCTCAAGGTGGGGGGAATCTGCCGGTTCTACCTGGCCACCACCAAACCCCTGCAGCTGTACGTTACAGCGATCCAGATCGATCCGGACCGGCCCAGTCTTCCCCTGTCACATCCGGGCTCGTACGCAACCTACCTTTGCAAGCGTCTCGGCCGCTTCGGCACCCTCGGCCTGGCGGAAGACACCGAGGCGCTGAATGCCGGTGCGATCGACGAGCGCGCCTTTCTGGACCAGGCCTCCTCCCTCCACCGGGAGCGCGAGCGCATGCTCTTTCACACCCTGGAGAGGACGAGGGACGGTCTCGTCGTCTGCGTCTTCGACGGACCGGACCGGATTCAACACATGTTCTTCCGCACCCTGGACCCACAACATCCCGCCAATGCCGGCAAGGAGGTCGCCGCCTTCAAGGATGTCCTGCCGCGGATGTACGCCGACATGGACGCTCTCGTCGGTCGGGTGATGGAGCAGCTCGGGGCCGACACGGAGACCACCCTGATGGTGATCTCCGATCACGGCTTCCGCCCGTTCAAGCGGGGGATCAATCTCAATACATGGCTGCTCGAGAACGGCTATCTGGTCCTGAGGGACGGTGTGCGGGACGAGGCGGCCTCAAACGGCCGTTGGTTTCAAGGGGTCGACTGGTCTCGAACCCGGGCCTTTGCCCTCGGTTTGAGCGGAATCTTCATCAACCGGCGCGGACGGGAGGCGTCCGGCATAGTCGCGGAGGAGGAACTCGAACCGCTGAAGAAACAACTGGTCGAGGAACTGGAGGGACTGATCGACGACGACGGTCGGAAGGCCATCCGCAAGGTATGGGACACGGACGCTCACTTCGACGGTCCATACAGGCGCGACGCCCCGGACCTTCTCGTCGGCTACAACGCCGGCTACCGGGCGTCCTGGAACGGGGCAAAGGGGGAAGTCACGGACCGCGTCTTCGAGGACAACACAAGGCACTGGAGCGGCGACCACTGTATCGATCCCGCTCAGGTGCCCGGGGTGTTCTTCTGCAACCGCGGGGTCGACAAGGCGGCTCCGAACCTCCTGGATGTCCCCGTGTCCATTCTCGGGCTGTTCGGGGTGGAGGCGCCGTCCTACATGCAGGGGGAAGATCTTTTCAATGGACGATCGACGGCCGCCACCTCGTAGCGCCTCGAGGACGGCGGTCGCCATCGGCACGGTCCTGCTGGTCTGTCTTGCGGCAGGCTCCCTGCCTGGGGCGGATGGATGCCGTTCGGGGGCGGAGGCTCCCCGGTTGCTGGTGCTCGGCATCGACGGCATGGACCCGCGGATCCTGTCCCGGCTCATGGGCACGGGCCGCATGCCCCATTTCCAGGCGCTTGCCGAGTCCGGTGGTTTCGTCCCGCTGGCGACGACGATGCCGCCGCAGAGCCCGGTAGCCTGGTCCACGTTCATCACCGGGTTGCAACCGGTAGACCACGGCATTTTCGATTTCATCCACCGCGATCCCGCCACCCTCATCCCCTACCTGTCGACGTCGAGAAAAGGGGCCGGCGGGGAGATGGAGCTGCAGCGGCGGGGCAGGCCGTTCTGGGATTACCTGATCGAAGCAGGCGTCCCGGCGACGATTTTCAGGGTGCCGGCCAATTTCCCACCGGCCTCGCCGCCCCAGGGATTGGCGACGGGCTTGTTCGGGTGCTCCTGTTATCGCGCTTTCGCGGGAATGGGGACCCCGGACATTCTCGGCACCTACGGGACGTTCACCTATTACACGGAAGCTCCCTACACGGTACCCGCCCACATGGACGAAGGTGGCAGGACCCTGGGCTCCGGAGGCGAGTTGCGCATCCCCGGAGGGCGCATCGTGAGCCTGAACCTCGACGACGGGCGGGCGGTGCTTCAAATCCTGGGGCCGGATAGCGGCGAGGGATCGCGACAGGCCCGGTTCCACCTGTACGTCGATCGGGAAGGGCCGGCCGGCTCGGTGCCGGCGGCGGCCGGGGCTGTGGAAATAGTACTTGCGGAACAGCGTGCGGTGTTGCGGCCCGGAGAATGGAGCCGGTGGCTGCGGGTCGACTACGGCCGCGAGGACTACCGGCTCACCCGTCTTACCGGGATCGTGCGCTTCTATCTCAAAGCCGTGGTACCGAAGGTTCAGCTGTACATGACTCCGGTCAATCTCGATCCAACCAACCCGGCCATGCCGATTTCCGTACCGGAGGACGAGGCGGCAAGCCTTCAGGAGGCGATCGGACCTTACTACACGCAGGGCATGCCGGACGACACGAAGGCCCTGGAGGCGGAGGTGCTCGATTACGAAGAGTTCCTCGGCCAGAACCGGCTGGCGCTTGCGGAGAGGAGAGGACAGCTGCGTCACGAGCTCGAACGGTTCACCGAGGGGTTCCTTTTCTTCTACATCCATAGCCTCGACCAGGTCTGTCACATGTTGTGGCGCGCGACCGATCCCTCGCATCCGGGTTACCGGGAGGAGTTCGCGCCGCATGGCGATGCCATCGAGAGGGAATACGAGGCCATGGATGACCTCCTGGGGGAGGCGGTGGCATCCATCGGCGGCGACGGAGCGATCGCGGTCCTGTCCGACCACGGCTTCGCCCCCTACGAGCGCTCCTTCAATCTCAACTCCTGGCTGTTGAGCGAGGGCTACCTCCGGGTCGGAGAGGGGGTGAACCCCGACGGGGTGACGGTTCTGGACAAGGACGCGATCCTGTGGCGCCAGACCGTAGCCTATGGTCTGGGCCTCAACGCCCTCTACCTCAACCTGCGCGGGCGGGAGAATCCGGGTGCGGTAGAACCGGAGGATCGGGATGCCACCCTGGCCGAGATTACCCGGAAGCTCCTCGCCGTCGCCGACCCCCTCTCCCGCCTGCCGGTGGTTGAGACGGTGTACCGTGTCGACGAACCGGAAGGCTCGGCAGCCGACGCCTCCCCGGATGCCCTCATCGGCTACGCCAGGGGTTACCGGTCTTCGGGCGCGGGGGCTCTCGGAAAAATCGAAGCACGGATGCTGCAGGACAATCTGTGGGCGTGGAGCGGCGACCACTGCATGGCCTCCCATACCGTTCCCGGCGTCCTGGTCAGCAGTCTGCCGCTGCGCCCCGAAGTTCGCCCGCACTTGAGAGACATACCGGGCAGCATACTGGAGTATTACGGCATCGGACGACCTGGCCCCATGAAGGGGGGAACATCCATCTGGCCCCATTGATGGAGAGGGAGTTGGCATCGGCATGAAGTTGTTCAAGCACAAGATCGTCCTCGATGAGGAACTGCTGGAACGGGTGAAGGCTCACGTGGAGAAGGCGGGTTTCTCCAGCGTCGAGGAGTTCGTCCACCACTGCATCGAGAAGGAGATCGCCGCGACGGGCGAGAGCGGCGATGACGAGATGGTCCAGGAGCGCTTGCGGGGCCTGGGGTACATAGAATGAGCCCCTGAGGAGAATGGCCCCCCTTCGTGGGAAACCTGATCGACTACCTGAACCGCCTCGAGAACGCCGTTTTCGATGCCTGCCTGGCCCCCCCGGGCATGCTGGGGGAGGGGGCTCAGCTGGTGACGGTTGCCCTCGCGATCGGCGTCGCGGCGTCCCTGGTGTTCAACGGCCTTCTCAACCGGGCCCGGCTGGAGGATGCGCGCCGGGATCTGCGCGCCTGCCTGTTGGAGATCTGGCTGTACCGCCATGAACCGGGAGTCCTCCTGCGGGCGGAATGGGAGTTGGTGCGAGCGAACGGCCGCTACGTGCGCGCCCTTTTTCCGCCTTTGCTCGTCGCCGTGCTCATCGTTTCCCCTCTGGTTCTACAGTCGTATCACCGCTTCGGACTGTTGCCGATTCCCAGCGGATCCGACATCCTGCTGACCGCGGAACTGACGGCGGTTGCCGCCCGGGGAGACCGGACCGGCGCCATGCCCGAACTCGTCTGGGCGCGCGGCCGCGGCGAGGTCACGGCCACGGTTCGCAAGCCATCAGTCGCTCAGATAGTCTGGCGCTTGCGCCCTCTCGAACCCGGGATTCACGCGCTGCACCTGGTTCGCGGCGCCCATCTCGAACCGTTTCCCCTCCACGTGGGTCCGGCGGGCGGCGAAAGCGTCACCCAGGCACGGGAGAGGAGCCCGTGGCGAGCGCTCGTGCAACCCCGGGGCGCTGTGCTGGCGAGAGATTCGGGACTCAGACGGATCTTCGTCGAGTACCCCAAGGCCAGTCCCGGATGGCTGGTCCGGCTGACGGTGATATCGCTGATCGCGGCCATGGCAACGCTCCGGTTGGTGCCGCGCAGGACGCCCTCCGGCCGCGGGCAGCCGGGGGGTGGGTCTCACAAGTAACCCAGGCTCTCCAGTGCCTTCCTGGTTTCCTCATCGAGGTTGCGCTCCGGTCCGGGCGGTCCAGGAGCGGGAAGAGTGGCCAGGTAGCCGTTCAGGCGCCTCATCATGGCGTCGGCGCGCCGCGGCTTCGAGGCCACCAGGTTGTTTCGTTCGCCGGGATCGGCTTTCAGGTCGAAGAGCAGGTGGTCTCCCTTGCTGTTCCAGAGCAGCTTGTGGTCCTCCTCGAGAAGCGCCCGCCAGTGACCGTCGGAGCTCGTGACCGGCAGCGGATAGGCTTCGGCGACCAGCGGGTGCCCGCTGTCGGGGGGCAGACCCCCCTGCGTCCCGGCAGGAAGGGGCAACCCGAGCCGCTCGAGGATGATGGCCATCACGTCCGGCAACTGCACCGCTGCATCGGTCCGCCCGGGTCGAGTTTCACCGCGGGGATACTTCACGAGCAAGGGGATGTGGATCTCCTCTTGATACAGATAGTTGCCGTGACCGAACTTGCCGTGCTCGCCGAGCAACTCGCCGTGATCCGCCGTCACTACGATCAGTGCATCGTCGTACATCCCGTCCGCTCTCATCCCTTCCAGCAAGTGACCTATATAGCGGTCCATGTAGAGAATTTCGCCGTCGTACAGGGCCACCCGCTCCTCGGGCGTGACCTTGCGGCCGCGCAGATCCGCCCCCGCCGGCACGAAGGTCCAGGCAAATTTCTCCGGTGGGATGTAGGGGCTGTGGGGGTCGTAGTAGTTGAGAAACAGGAAGAGCCTGCGGCCGCGATTGTTGTCCATCCAATCCAACGCGCTGGCAGTGACCGAGCTGGCGGGACGTCCGGAGACCGAGCCGATCGACGAGTCGTCGTAGTAGCTGAACCCCTTGTGCAGTCCGAATACCTTCTTCAGCCACGGTCCCGCGAGCACGGCGCCCGTGGCGTAGCCGGCCTCTTGCAACAGCCGTCCAATGGTCACTTCGTCACGGGCCAGTCCGCGGGCGCGAAACACCTTCCACGATTCCGGGGTTTCGATCGCCTCGCTCAGGCGGAGAGGTCCTTCCGGGTGGTACTGCGCACCGTGGGATGCGGTGAACTTTCCCGTGAACAGGGCTGCATGGGACGGAAGTGTCCAGCTCGAAGGCGCGATGGCCCGGGTGTACAGGACCGACTCGGAGGCGAGCCGGTCCAGGTTCGGGCTCGTAGAGCGCGGGTAGCCGTAACATCCCAGATGATCTGCCCTGGTGGTATCCAGCGTGACGAGAAGGATGTGGGGTCGGCTCTCGCGGCCGCAGCCGTTCAGCAGCAAACCGGGCGCCATGCCGGCCAGACAGCCGCAGAGGCCCTGTTTGATCATTCGGCGACGAGTCAAACCGGATTGACGTTCCCGCCGCGGCGAGGCCACGGACCGGGGGGCCTCTGCCCGATCGGCGAGGGTCGTTTGCGAACGGGTCAAGGTTGTCCTACCGGGGAACCTGTCAGCATGGCCCCCGCCCTCGGCGTCGAGTCGAAGACGACCGGGCTGACGACCTCGATGGTGGCCGGGCCGCGGGCGGCGCTGGCCATCTCTCTCTGGGCGATTCGGACCGGACCGGTAGTGAACTCGGGTACGCTGAAGGCTTTCAGGTGGGCGTCGTAAAACAGGGGATCCCTCTGCGGCAGGATGAACGGCTTGTACACCCTCCCCTCCTCATCGACGTGACTGATGTACAGTCTGGTGAACAGTCCACCCCGGCGCTTGCTGCTGAAGGCAATCCAGGAGCCGTTCGTCGACCACGAGTGCCACGACTCGGAGAACTCGCTGTTGATCGCCAACCGGGTATAGTCGCCGCTCTCCAGCTCCATCATGTAGAGGTCGCTGCTTGGTTGGAAAATGGGGAAGCAGCCGTACTCGGTCATGCAGAACAGGAGGAAACGACCATCCGGTGAGACGCGCGGCAGCAGAATGCTCAACCCCGTCTCGTCAGCGGACAGTACGGTCTCCGGCTCCCCCCAGCGGTCGGCTTCCACGTCGTAGCTGACGCGGCGCAAGTCGTATTTGACCTGGTCGTAGTCCTCGGGGACCATCCGGTCGCGATCTTTCCACGGGATGGGCGCGCTGCAGAAGTAGAGGTGCCTGCCATCGTGCGACCACGTCGGGTAAGTCTCCAGGCGCTGGTCGTCGGATATCCCGGGGGCGGTTCTGAGAGCCTGGGTGCGCAGGTCGTAGTAGACGAGGGCGGCGTCGAGATCGACCACGTCCCGCACTTCCATCCCGGCGCGGTGGAAGAACTGCCTCACCTTCATCATGATCTGTGCGGTTACCAGGCCGCTTGGATGCCATGACATGTAGCCCCAGCTGGCGCCGATCTTGTCCACCTTTTCCTCGTCCGCAAGCAGGGTGCCCGAATCGAAGCTGCCGCCGCGAATGCCCACGAACATGCGCTCGGGATTGCCGTTGTTGAAGGTGTGACAGTTGACGCAGCCGGTTCCCATGGCGCTCCCATGCAGCACGACGGATTCGTCGAAGCCGGAGAGGTCGCGCTGGTAGATGCCGATGTCGGACCAGAAGTTGTAGTTCGGATTCAGCTTGCGGTAGACGAGGTTGGGGTCGATCTCCCGGGTCGCGATCCGGTTCGCGACCGTCTCGTAGCGCCTCCAGCCTCCATCCGAAGCCATGGCGTAGATCTCGAGGGAGAGATCCTCCCCCCGGTTGAGCTCCAGCAGGCGGCGCCACGGGGCGACGGGGATGTCGACGCTGGGTCCCCGGGTGGAGATCTCGAGGGCGTCGCCGCGCGCAGAGCTCATTCTGACG
The DNA here is from genome assembly GCA_965223905.1 of Candidatus Latescibacterota bacterium. Taxonomy (GTDB): domain Bacteria; phylum Latescibacterota; class UBA2968; order UBA8231; family UBA8231; genus CBDCXV01. The sequence goes on along the minus strand of CBDCXV010000001.1, from coordinate 1,518,024 downwards.
AAGTAGCGCTCACCCGGCTCCTGGATGGCGAAATTGAGAGGACCGATGTTGGCCGGAATGACCGTGCCGACGTAATCCGGCCGGAGCGCGGGAGGCCGTCCAACCTCGGTGTAACCGCCGGTGCCTGCCGGCCTGGCCCCGGCCCCGGCGAAGAAGATGGGGGCCGCCGGCAAGAGGGCCAGCACCGGCAGGAATGCGATCCACTTGCGTTTGAGCACTTCCTACACTCCCGATTGCCCGAAGGTGCGATAGAAGAAAAAGCTGTGTCCGAATCGAGGCGCCAGATGACTCATCGCCTCTCCGGGGTTGTTCCTGAACTGCCGTGAAATCCTCTTGAATTCCGCGAAGCGCCGACGCGCATCCTCGCTGACGGCAAAACCCGGGACGTTCACCCTCGCACCCGTCGCCAACTCGTGAACGAGGACCGCCTCTTCGTAATGCCGGGGGATCTCCCGGTAGCCGAAATCCGCGAGGCGGCCCAGGTTCTCGACGACCCTGGCCGCCTGGCCACTCATCAGGTATCGGGCCAACAGGTATTCGAACGCCATTCTGTTCCTTTTGTTTCGCTGGAGAAGCGCGATGAGGGTCTCCACCGATTCTGCGTCTTCGGGGTCCTTTTCGATGAACGCGACATCGTCCTCGAGGAAGATGACGGCCCGCAACTGCTGCACCCGCTCGTCCGAGTCGAGTCCGGGGTCTTCTTCCAGGCGTCGCAAAAGGCTTCTCCCCTGCCCCCCGCCCACCAGGTATTCGCTCTGGGCGTTGAGGAACACCCGCGCTGTTTCGGTCTGCCCCTTGACCATGTTGATGAGGGCGAGCTTGTGAACCACCGCCGGGCCCTCTCCGGCGCCCTCGAGCAGTTCATGTGCAAAGTGCTCGGCGCGGTTGACGTCGCCCAGCTCGAGGGCGAGGTCGGCGATCTGGGCATGGTCCCACAGCTGGGGTTCCCTGTCCCTGGGCAGGGACAGGAAGGGGACCGTGCGCCCGGAGGCGCGGTGCGGGAAAGAGAACAGCTCATCCCCGAGCCGGCCGATGTGGTAGAGCGCCCGCAGCGTCTCGCGGTGGAAATAGGGATGCTGGAATCCACCGGGAGGCAGCTCTTTCGCTCTCTCCACGACCTCCGACCACCTCTGCTGGCGCGACAGTTGGGTGATTTGCAAAAAGTCCCGCCGAAAACCATCGAAGGAAACAGCCAGCCCGAGGATGGCGAGGAGGAGCGGGGCGAGCAGCCGCGCCGGGGGGCCGGGCACGACCGCCCACGAGCCCAGGCTGCGCGGCAGGGGGAGGCGACGCCGCGCCGCGGCAAGGGCCACGACCGCAGGCACGGAAAGGTACGTGCAAACGGCGTAAACGTAGGACCAGGGCTTCGTCCAGTAACTCCATGGCAGCAGCCGGGTACAGCCATCGGCGATGATGAGGTCATAGGCGTAGCCGCTCAACGCGGCCGGGATCGCGACCCCAAGCAGCAAGCAGACGGCGGAGGTGAGCCAGCGGCGGCGGGAGACCTCGTGGATGGCCGTCAACAGGGCAAAGTGCAGGCTCCCACCACCGGCGGCGAAATGCGCCAAGGCGTTCAGCGCGATGAACGCGATCGCGCGCGCCCCTCTCCCGCGCACAGGGAGCGCTGCCTGGCCAACAGCGAACCACAGGGCTACCACAAGGCCGACACTGCTCGTCAAGGGGCCTGGATAGCGGTCGTAGCTGGCAACGGGGTGCTCGAAGCCGTTGTAGGTTGCCAGGAGGAGAACTACCGGCAGGTAGGCCAGCCAGAGCGGGCCCCCTTGCGAGGTCCCTCCGGAACCAACAGCGATGAGTCTTCGGGTGCCAGCCCAGATCAACCAGGCGGTTCCCGCGATGATGACGGTACCGACCCAGGAATAGTTGAACCCATGGGACAGCAGGGCCCCCAGGTATTCCACCATCCCGCCCGGCCGGTGCAGATGCTCCTGGAAGAAGGCCCAGCCGGTGCGGAAGGTCGGGTAGGGCACCACAATGCCGAATGCATGGTACAGCATCCGCGGGTCGAGCCCGTAGCGGATGTAGAGGGCGAGCAAGGGGTAGAAGAGAATCTCCGGCCCGGACCAGCGCGTCCATACCAATCTGGGTACCACCTGCTCCTTTTCCCCGTCGGCTGTTTGAAGGGACCGCATCGGTCGCCCGGAGCGCGGCGGCGGCGGCTCGGGTGACCCGCGGGAATGGAATGCCCGGTGTCGCGTCGCATAAATCTCGCCGGATCGACCGCCGGTGCCTCCCGACGCCCGAATCGGCATTCAACTTTCCGCGACACGGCATGGGTAATGATATCAGTAAATTTAAACTGCCGGACCATCCTCCCGACCCGGCTCAGGGCCTGAAGGCTTCAATCCGCGGACTCGACCTGCACCTTCAGCGCGTCGCGGAAAGGCCCGTCGGAGAGGACCCGGGTCAGATATTCCGACCCATCCGGGCGGTATTCCGACTCCGGGGGGTAGGCCGTCATGCCATGAAAAGGCCATGGTTCGACGGTCTGCGAAAACGCGGTGTGCAGGTCCGCATCCTTCACCCAGCCGTCGGTGTAGAGGACGTAGTCGCGCCGCCAGCCGCGAGGCGGATCGGGGAGTGGCGGCGAGTCGAAGAGGATCGTCATCTCGTCGCCGGCGTTCATGACTACATAGCGATCATCTTCGTCCGCGAGCAGCTCCGCGACCGGACCGTAGCGCGTGAAGGTGCCGCGCATGTCGCGGAACCTGGGCCCGGAGTGGACTTCCGCGTAGTCGAAGAGGTGGGGGCCGGAGGCCGCTTCCCGGTAGAGGCGGGAATACCCCCGGTAGTGGAGCTCGGCGGAGCGCGGCTCGAGCCGCGTCGAGACCGCGAGCGCCTCGGGCTCACCGACGGCGAGGGCCGCGGCGTCCCAGTAGATCTGCATCGAGGTCGCGATGCGAAGGGTCAGGTCCCCGGACGGGACGAGGTCGGTCAACTCCACCACCATCGCCTTGCGCTTGCCATTGGGGAAACCGATGAAAGGGGAGAGGACGCGAAAGCCTCCATCCGCGCCGCGCACTTCGAGGCTGGGGCCCTTCAGGTCGCGTGACCCATCCTGCGCCAGGGCGAAGTTAATGCTCGTGTCGGTCGGGAAGATCCAGCCCCACAGCACCAGGCGCAGGCGCTCCCCCGCCGGCACCTGAGGGAAGGTCATCTCGACGAAGTGGCCCTCGGTCAGTCCCTGGTAGCGGCTGAGCGGAAGGCCGTCGACGTAGTCGCCGTCGCGGTGTTCGAGTTGGGCGAGCACATTGCGGCCCTGGTGGTCGCGGGCGGCGACGGGTAGCAGGCGGTCGGCGAGCCAGTGGATGGGCGCCTCGGTCGCGTAGGGAGGGGGGGTGAACTTCTCGTCCACGACCAGCTCGACAGCGGCGGGATGGTCGACGGCGAGCAGGTAGCAGCGGTCGACGTAGGCCGTCTCCCACAGTTCTTCGGTGATCTGCAGCCAGAGTTCTCCGTCGGCGGGCTGCAGCCGCTCACCCGGTATCAGCACAAAATCCCGGGCTGACTGGTGCGGCGCCGGGGAGCCGTCGGCGAGGATCATCCCCAACGGCGAACGCCACATGAGATCGGTGACGAACTCGAAGCCGTCGCCGTCCCAGGTGTAGAGGAAAGGACATGACCCTTTCAGGACCTGCTCCTCGACCAGGGTCTGGTTGGCGCTCACCAGCTGCCAGTTCTGCGCCAGGCCGTTGGTCCAGACAACGCGGATCACGTCGGCCACGCGCCGGGCGCCGAGCCCCAGATGGTTGACCCCGCCGTTGCCCAGGAGAACCTGGAAGGAGTCGCCTGCCCGGGCTTCCACCCGGCTGAACATACCCTGAATGTTGTTTTTCGCGTTGTTGTCGTTGAGGCCCTTCAGGCTGATTCTCACCCAATTGTTGCGGTTGCCCCCCTGGTTGCTGAACAGGCGCGGCTTCGCGCCCGGGCCGGAGGCGAGGAGGTCGAGATCGCCATCGCCATCGAAGTCTCCATCGATCAAGCTGGCAGTCCCCGCGGCGCTCCCCCCCGCGGGGATCAGGTGGAATGACAGGCGGCGATTGCGCAGGAGGAGCAACTCGCCGGTGCCGGCGGCGATGGCGGCGACATCCTGATCGCCGTCGTTGTCGTAATCGCCCACCTCGGCGCTGCTCCAACCGCCGTCTGCGGATCCCGGCAGCGCGACGGGCTCGAATGCCGCCCCCCGGTTCGCGAACACCGCCTGGGCCGCCTCCTCTCCCCACAGCAGGAGATCGAAGCGCCCGTCGTTGTCGAAGTCGGCGGTGTGGACGGCCCGATATCCCGCCGGCAGTTGATCGAGGCCGCAAGCGGCGCTGCCGTCGTCGAAGGCGCCGGTGCGGTGGTTCAGGTAAAGCCGCGGGTGACCCGTGGGGTGGACGGTCAACAAATCCAGATCGCCGTCGTCGTCGAAATCGGCGACCGCGATATCGGTGGTGGCAACGGCGGCGCCGGCGAGTCCCAGTTCCGCGGCCCGCTCCGTCCAGGTGCCGTCGCCGTTGTTCTGCAGATAGAGGTCGGCAGCAGCCTCACGGGCGACCGCGACGAAGAGATCCAGGTCCCCCTCGTGATCGATGTCGAGCGGGAAGAGACCGGCGTACCGATCGCCATCCCTGGCGGCGCTCACCGTTCGTGCCGGCGCGAACGAACCGTCGGCCTCACCATGGTACACCAGAACGCCGCGGGCGGGATCGGCAATCACCAGGTCCGCGATTTCGTCCTGGTCGATGTCGCAGGAGACCACGGGTCCCCGGGCTGCCGGTTGCAGCTCGATCGAGCGCGCCTGGAAACCCCCCGCGGAAAACGCCACCTCCACCAGCCCATGATCACCGGCCCCCAGCATCAGCTCGCGGCCCGGCTGACGGCCAACCCTCCAGGTCGCCGCTTGCGGGAGGTCGAGCCGGGCGAAATCGCCGGACTGAGCGAAGGCTATGTCGATGTCCTGCCCACCCTGGATGCTCCCGGGCAGGGGCGGGTCGAAGTCGTGCTGCGGGAACAGGCCCGCGCCACCGGCCTGGCGGACGCCGGTGAGGGGGACCAGATGCAGCCGGTAGAGCTCGGTGGGACGCAGGAGGTTGCGCATCACCCGGGCGGCCGGACGCAAGCCCTGGGTCTTGCCCGCTTCGACGAGAGGGTGAATGCGCCGTGCGTAGTCGGCCATGCTGCCCTCGAACCCGTTCAGCCGGTCCTCGATCCCGTACAGGGCCCCGGCGGTGGTCTCCGCATCGGCGGCCTCGGCCGCCGCCACCAGAAGGTCCGCCAGCAGGACCAGGTTCTCCGGCGCCGACGCCAGAGCCTGTTGGAACAATGGCACCGCGGCGGCGAACTGCCCCCCCAGCGCCAGGTGCCGGGCCTCGAGGTAGTACGGCCGCGGGTCGCGCGGATGCGTTGCGGCGAAGTGGTCGATCACCTCGCGCCACACTCTGGCGCGCCCCGGATCCTCCCCGAGGATGCGCGCCAGGGTGTACAGCATCCGCGCGTTGTCGGGGTCGAGCTGACGGGCTCTCTCGACCTGGCGCAAGGCCTCTTCGGCACGGTTGAGACGGTAGTAGCATATGGCGAGGTTGACCGGGGGCAGGATGTTGTCGGGGAGGGCGCGGGCGAGCTCTTCGAGGTGATCCGCCGCCCGTTCGTATTCCCCGTCCTCCATGCGGGCCAAGGCCACGCTGCGCAGGCGCGCCGCTTCCCGCAGGCGAGCTTCTTCGGCCGGGTCCGCGAGAGTCGGAGAGCGAATGGCCAGCAGCAGCAGGAATGCCGGTAGCGGCCTGGCTGCCAGGAACAGGGGAAGAAGACGGTGGATTGTCGCGTTCTCCATCAGCGAGGGTCGATGCTCTCGAAAACGGGGTTGCCCTGGTAAATGCGGATCCTCTGTTCGGCGGCGATCTCCTCGACCACCTGGCGTTCCATCCCCGGCCAATGGATCTCGAGGTCGACGCTGCGGGCCTCACCAAGACCGATGCCGACCGGGAGCGTGCTCATCGCCATGTATCCCTCGCCTCCCGTCACCGCGCGCCAGACATACAGACCCGAATCGGCGTTGCGAGCGATGAGTCGAGCCCCGATGGCGTTGCGGTTGACGCCCCGGGCGGGATCGCCGACGAGCTCCACGGAAAGCCAGTGATTGGCGCGCGGGGCGCCGTCGTTGCGGAACAGGCGCGCCGAGGAATGGAAGGTACTCAGGGCCATATCGAGATCGCCATCCCGGTCGTAGTCGAGAAGGGCGATGGCGCGGGAGTTGCAGCCGCCCAGTTCGGCGCCGCTCACCTCCGGGGGGACTTCGAGCAGTCCGTCCTGATGGAGGAAGAACAGGTTTCTCTCGCGGTTGTGGGAGACCGGGTACAGAAGGCCGGAACGCGTCGGGTGGGGCCGGACTTGGCGCGCCGTGCTGTAATCCGTGAGACCGTTGGCGACGAACAGATCGTCATCGCCGTCGTTGTCGGCGTCGAAGAACAGGGCAGCCCAGGACCACCCGGTATCGCGCCGGATCAAACCTGGAATCCGGCTGCGATCGCTTCGGTACCTGACTCCGTTTTCCCGCGCCGCGGAGATCAGGAGCGAGTTGGTTTCGCCGGGCTCGCGCTCGGTGGGGACCCAGCCCCAGATGTTGCTGATGAAGATGTCGGCATAGGTGTCGCGATTGAGATCGGCGAATGCTACCGACATGCCGTGAAAACGGTCCCCCGTGGTTCCTGCTTCTCCCCTTGCCCGGAAGGTCCCGTCGCCCTGGTTTTCGAGCAGCTCGTTGGAGCCGAAGTCGTTGGCGATGTAGATGTCCTGGTAGCCGTCCTGGTTGTAGTCGACGTGGGAGAGCGCCTGGGTCCAGCCGGTATTGCCGGCGGCGCCATCGGTCACGTCTTCGAAGCGCATTTCCCCCAGGTTGCGATACAGGCGATTGCTCTGGGCGTTCTGGGAATCGGGTGAGACCCACGGCGTGGCGCCGTTTAGGTAGTCACCGAAATTCCCGACGTAGACGTCCAGGGAGCCGTCGTTGTCGTGGTCGAAGGCGATGGCGGGGCCGCTGATGTCTTCGGTTGTCCGCAGACCGGACTGAGGGGTGATGTCTTCAAAACGTCCGCCACCGCCATTGCGAAAGAGCCGGTTCGTATCGCGGGCGTAGGTGATGAAAAGGTCCTGATCGCCGTCGTTGTCGAAGTCGGCGACAAGGCTCATTCGGGCCTCGCCGGGAACATTGATCCGGCTGGCTGCCGTCACCTCCTCGAAGGTCGCGTCGTGCTGGTTTCTGAATGCCGCGCATCCTTCTCCGCCGCAGTAGACGAGATCCGGCCACCCGTCGCCGTCCAGGTCCCCGGCGGTAACGCCGCCACCGCTGAAGGTAGGGGCCAGGGGCCCGTAACGCCGGAAACGGGAGATCCAGTCGCTGCTGACGTGGCGAAAGCGGATGCCGTTCGCCCCGGCGACGTCGACGAAGCGGACCTGGAGGGGTACCGGCGCCGTGGAGGTCGGCGCCTCTGTTACCGCGCTCCCTGCCCGCCGGGCGATCGCTTTCTCGGCCCTGCGCAGGTGTGGGCTCGTTACCGCGGGGCTGAAATCTTCACTGGCGAACTTCCCCGCCAGCCGGAAGATGAGCAGTCCGTGGGAGCTCACCGCCGCCGCGAACTCCCCCAGGGCGACCTCGTCCCTGAAGGCAAGGCGCGCCGCCGGTCTCATCGGTGCAGCGAGGGCGCGCCAGGGAAGTGGGGTGTCCTGGAATGCCCGGAGGTCCATGAGCTCGACCTCCACCTGGTCCCCGAGGGGGGCCCGCGGAAAGAAGATGCGGGTCTTGTAGGGGCTGTCAGCGCCGGGCAACAGCTTCTCGACCGCGGCGGTGATATGGGCCTGCTCGATGGCGGAGGACCCATCCTTCCGCACCCGCTCCCGGGCGGCTGTCTGAAGCTTGCCGGCGAAAGCAACGAGGATGCGTTGCGCCGTTCCCAGAAGACGCTGGACCTCCCTTTCCCTCGTGGGGAGTGGATAGGCGGCAAAGTAGCGCGAGATAGTCGCCCTCTTCACCACCGGTCCGACGGTCTCCAGCCGCTCCATCTCCCGGGTGGCGAAACGCGACAGAGCCTGCTCCGGGCCCCCGTCGACCCGGGCGGCGCAGGGGAGGGCAATCCAGCAGATCAGCGCGCTGGAGGCGAGGTGTGGGAGACGCAAGGACACCGGTTTGGACTGCACCTGAGGTTGTTCAGGGGCTCGATGAACTGCGGCCGGTCGCCGGCTGCGATACCGGCGCAACCGGAATCGGGCAGTGAGGGCAGAAACAGTGCCGTCCCAAGCGGGTGCGTCCCGGTCGAGCCAATCACTGCCCCAGGCCGACACGGCGGATTTTTATGGAGGCGTAGCGGTCTGATCTGGGCGAGGTTCCCGCGCGCAGGACAAAGCGGCGATCGGCCAGTAATCCAGCGTGGAAATATCCCGGGGCGCACAGGGACGCCGGCAGAGCGCTCTCCAGCCGATGATGCCCGGGGCCGGAGATGCGAAACGACTCTCCTGGCGCATCGTTGAATTCAACCTGGATCCGTGTCGGGTGCAGGGGCGCGTGCGGATCGATCAGGATTTCGAAGAAAATGCGCCACATGCGCCCGTCATTCCGCAAAAGGAAAGTGGAACGCCGGTCAAACCAGACCCCCGAAGTGTCGGCGCGACTGGGGTCTTCACTGCAGCCGCGCACGATCTGCCCAAGCGCGATTCGGCCACGACGGGAGAAATCGACATTATTGAACAGGTGAAGGTCTTCCTCGTCCCCGAACGGTCCAAACCGGGTCAGATCGGCCGCCGCGATGGGAAAATACTGGGCCGGGGCCCCACGAGGAGGATCCACAGCGGTCACGTACCCCAGCGACTGGAGCTCCTCCAGCTTCTCCTCGACCTGTTCCATCGGCGACCTCGAGCGGGCGTCGAAGATCTCGAGATTCCCGTTGTACTGTTGCCGCAGGCCGTCGAAAAGTCTCGAGGCGATCTCCGGCCGTGCGTCGAACAGGTTCCGGGTTTCGCCGGGGTCGCGGCGCAGATCGTAGAGTTCCTTGGAGTCTCGCAAGCGGTCAAGGAGGAGCTTCCAGTCCCCCTGCCGGTAGGACTGGATCAGGGTGCCGACCGGGCGGTTTTTAAAGAAGGTTCCCTCTGTGTACACGGTTGCGGCATCCTCTTCGGGGGTGCCCTCCGGCGCCGGGTCGTACGGCCAGCGCGACCGACCCTGAACCTGCGCGGGAACCTCGATCCCGACCCGGTTCAGCAGGGTGGGTAAAACATCCACGAGGCCGACCAGGTGAGAAAGCCGTCTGCCGCGATTGCCCCCATCAGCATAGGGGTCGAAAAGGATGAGAGGGACGTGCAGGCCCACCTCGTAGCCGGAGTTGGCGTGTCCGAAAAAGCCGTGCTCAAGAAGCTGTTCCCCGTGGTCGGAGGTGACGACGATGATGGTGTTGCGATCGAAGCCGTTCGCGGCCAGCGACTCCCGGATCGCCGCCACGGAATCGTCCCAGTAGGCGATGGAAGCGTCGTAGAGATCCGAGTAGTCGTCGAAGTAGGTGGCGATCTCCCCTTCCTTCCCAGGCCGCCACTTCTGGACCACGGACCACCAGGCCCGCATCGCGAAAGTCTCCAGCAGCAGGGTATCCTGCATGTCGAACGCGAAGGCGGCCGGGTCGGCGAACCTGCCGAAGTGGGTGGGGGGAATCCGGTGTGGATCGTGGACGTCGAGGAAATGCAAGTACATGAAAAAGGGCGGGCCGCCCGCAGCCGACTGTGTACCGATAAAGGCCGTGGCTGCCGCCGACAACTCTGGAGCCGACGCCCTGTTCTTCTCGAAATACATCTCGAAGCCCTGATCCATCCGGTACTTTCTGCCCGCGAGGCCGTTGGCGATAAACCCCGCAGTGGTGTAGCCGGCGTCGCGGAAGATCTCGGCAATGGTCAGGTTGGAATCTTCGAGCACGTAGTTGGAGTTCACATATCCGTGCGCAAGCGGGTATTTCCCGGTGAAGAGCGAAGCTGTGGAGGCCTGGGTGTAATCCGACGGGGCGTAACAGCGGGTGAAAACGACCCCGGCTGCCGCGAGGCTGTCGACGGCTGGGCTGGTCGCCCGGGCGTATCCGTAGCAGCCGAGCCGATCCGCCCTGAGCGTGTCCATGAGGAGGACGACCACGTTCGGCCTCTCCGGTTGTGGCCCGCAGGCCGTCGGGAGGGCCAACGCGGCCGCCACGGCGAGGATCGCCAGCAGTCCGCGGAAAAACTCCATCCGGGTTACGTCCGCGCCTGCAACGCCTGCAAAGAGTTCGCGCGGGGATCCTGGCCTGGGGTGTAACACGGGATCACCACCGGTCAAGGAGGCTGCCTGCGCGCCGGGCCCGAAGCCCGCCCGGCGCGGTGAGGTCCCCACCCACTCACTTTGCCGGCTCCGAGACCCTTCCCCATTTTCTGGACTCCATGGATTCCCTGCGAGGAGATCGATCGCGGGGCGGCAGGGAGCGAGAAGATGACCAACAGCCGGGGGAGCGCGTTCGCTCTGATCTGCGCCTTGCTCGCCAGCGGGTCTTGCACGCGCGAGGAGGAGCGACCGCTCGACGTACACCGTGTGCTGGGCAGTAGTTTCGAGGAAGTCTCTGAACGCTGGGGGAAACCCGAGCAGTACACTGCGGATCCCATGGTTCCGGAAGGCCACGGATATGGGAGCTGGCCCAATGTGATGGGAGCCAAGATCACCGCCTTTTCGCGGATGGGAAAAATCATCTGGGTAACATACCGTTTTCCGGGCATGGAACCTTGGGACGAGGCAGAGGCTTTTCGCCTGGTCAATGTCGATCCCCCCCAGGATCAGGCCAGGCACCTGTCGTCGACGCCGGGGGCCAAGCGATGGTCGCCGTTTGAGCAGTATCAGAAGCTGACGGTGAGTCCGGTGACCAAGATGGTAGCCATCGGTCACGACCCGATGAACAGGGTGCAACCATCCGAGATCTCGACCGCTTCGGCAAGCCAGGGAGACCATGCCCCCAAGTGAGATGCGCAAGCTTCTGGGTTTTTGCTTGACATTCCCCTCCCTTTGTCAGAGGCTTGTCATCAAAGTCGGCGGGTCGCCCATGCCGCTTCCCATGGGGTTTTCAGGACTCAATGTTAGGTTGCAATGATCTCGGCATCGCACGTTCATCCCCATCCTCCAAACTTTAAGGAGAAAAGGAGAAATGCGAATATTATTGTGTCTGCTTAGTCTGGTTCTGGCCAGCGGCGCCTACGCACAGACCGCCTCGTACGGCGATCCGGACTTCAGTTTCCAGACCACCTATCGCTTCGGTTTTCCGGAAAAGCTGACCCTCGGAGGGACCGGTAGCGTCGCCTACGACTTCAGTGGCGAGGTGGACATCCCGTTCACCCTCGACCGCGGCGCCACGGTTTGGCTGGCAGTGTATACCGAGGGGGCCAACCCGCCGTCCACCGACGCCGGTGGTCCAGGCGGTGCCATGGTGCAGGCTGCCGGCCTCGACCGGCTGGTTTACGTCTCTGACGGCGTCGTCATGGCAGCCGGAGACGGGGCCATCGCCTGGGATGGTACCGATTTCAACGGCAATGCAGTGCCCGCGGGGACTTACCGCTATTACCTGTTTGCCGTCGACCAGACCGCTCAACCGACCATCGTCGGCGGCGGCAACAGCCCCTGGGGACCGACGACCGGTTTCGATCCGAGCGAAAATCCCGAGGCGCCCTGGGTTTACTGGACGGCTCACGTCTCGGACGACGGATCGGAAAACACCCAGTATGTCAGAAGGGGGGTAATGGGCACGGATTACTCCGGATTCTACCCCGCAGAAGAGGGCGCTGAGAAGACGGTTGCCTACGAGAATTACCCCATCCCCTGGTCGTACGAACTCGTCGGCCAGGAGGCCTCAGGCGGCTGGACGGACAACAGCGATCTGAAAATCGATCCGGCGGACAACAACGTCCTCTACGTCACCAAGTTCCGCAACAGTCCCACCGTCGGCGTGTTCAGGGCCATCCTGGACGAGGAGAACGACACGATATTGCCCGATCCGGACTGGCCCGTGGCCAATCCCGGGCAGTTCGTCGCGTTCGACGCGCGTATTCCCAGTGCAGCCCTCAAAGCCGAGCAGCACCATCCCTGGGGCGGTGACGACGGGCTGATCTGGATCGCCAACAGGCCTGACCCGGTGGGCGATTCGACACCCGAGTCGTTTCCGGCGCAGCCGGCGGTTTACTCCCTCGATCGCGCCACTGGCGAGATCGTCGACATGATCGACTATTCCGACTACTACATGACCGACTGGGTCGATGCCGATGGCAATGACCGGATCAAGGTCCACGGGCCGTGGGCGCTCGATGTCGATGATACCGGTATCTACACAGGCGGCGTCGACGGGCACCAGTTCTGGGACAACGTCGCCGAAGGCGACTGGTTCCAGCTCGAATCCTTTCCGACCAAGCGGGGCTTCGACGGTGAATTGATATGGCAGAACCGGAACGGCGACGGTTTCATCGAGCGTCTGTTCGGCCCCGAAGCCGAGGCGGCCGGAGTCGATCCGAACACCCAGCTGGTGAACTGCGACGCTTCGGTGACGAGTTGGGGTGTCACCACGTGGAGCGGCTACAACACGCCGATCGAGGGCTGGGTCCTCGGTCCGGACGGTTCGGGGCTGTTCACCATCGACATCAAAGGCGTCCCCGGCGGGGCGTTGCCGGCTTTCACCCGCTGGGTGGACATCGGCTCTTCCTGGGATGGCTACTACACCCAGTACGGCAGTGGCTCCCTCACGGCGAACCACGTGCCCGCCGACATGATTTCCGGACTAGTCGGTAGTTCCGCCACGGCTGTCCAGGAAGTAGGCGGCGCGACCCCCTCCAGCTCGGCGCTGGGAAACTCCTATCCCAACCCGGGTAACCCGAACATCACGATTCCGTTCGAGATCGCCGACATCGACGCCGGTGCCCATGTCAGGATCACCGTGTACAACACTGCCGGGCAGGAAGTCGCCGTCCTCGTGGACGAGCCGTTGCGGGCAGCCGTCTACGAAGCCACATGGGATGGTTTGGATGCCAGCGGAAACCAGGTAGCCAGCGGCGTCTACTTCTACCAGATGACTTCCGGGGACTTTGTCGATTCGAAGCGGATGTCCTTGCTGAAGTAGGACGATTGCAGCGTATGAGTAGTCGGTCTTCAACGGCCGGCACTCGTTTTAAGCCAGACAGGTGGCAGGTGGAGATCAGTGAACCACCTGCCACCTGTTTTGTTTTACCCGGATACCGAATTCATTTCCTGCCGCAGCAGCGCCGTGTCCGCATGTCCAACCCCCTAGTGTCGCGTCCCAGGAATCCCTTGCAATTTCCGGCGCCGATCCATTTGAGGGGAAAAATCGCGGTTTAAATCGCGGTTTAAAATGAAAACCTCATCCTGTGCGATTTTTTCCCTCAATCCCGTCTCGCCGCGTTGCCTTCGCTCGCCGTACACCCCCGGTACGACTCGCTCAGGCGCCTTGCGAGCGGGGCGCCGGATGATGCTGGCTCTCGCGCTGCTGGCTTCGCTCCGGCCCCCCCCGGGCGAGGGGACGCAGGGAACGTTCGTGCAGACGACCTGGCGCGAAACGGTCCACTACCGCGCCACTTTCACCGCCGACGAGGCGGCTACGGGCCGCCTCCATGTAGCCGCTGCCGACAGCTACGAGGTCTTCTTCAACGGCACCAGGGTCGGGTCGGATTCGGTCAGCACTAGAATGACCGCCTACGAAATAGCAGTCGAGAACGACGACAACCATATCGGCATAACCGTCCTCCATCGCGGCCTGGGGGGCGGCAACGGCATGATCGCCGCCGTCGTGGTCGCGGATTCGATCCTGGCCATGACCACGACGAACCGGAGGATCCAGACCTGGCGCTGGACGTCCCAGGTCCAGCAGGGAAGCGCCTGGACGACGGCCGATGTGGAGGAGGCTGGCTGGCAGACGGTCCAGGAAGGGACGGCGGACAGGAGCCGGATCGAGGGTATCGACGCCATCGATGGTCTTCCGGCTCTCGTCGCTGGGGTACCCAACTCCGTCGATGCCAGCGCGGTCAACGGCGCCGTTGTCCTGGGAAGAATTGGCGGCGAAAACCTGGCCCTGGGACGGCCGTCGAACCACCCCGAGGTTTCGGACGGAGACCTGGCCAAGGCCTGGAACGCCCCTTCCGGCGCGCTCAGCTTTTTTGCCTCGGTAGACCTGCAGGAACGCCGGCTCATCCACAAGGTCAGGCTCATCACCGACGGCAGGATCGCGTCGCAGTTCGAGGCCAACTCGTTGCGGGGGTATTCCGTTCAGGTCAGCGACGATCAGATACGTTGGACCGAAGTCGGAGTGCGCCACGACATAGGGTGCAAACCCGGTGCCCTATCGCCGTGCAGCGGCGAGGACGTGGACCCGGCCCAGTTCGAATGGACGGAAGTGGAATTCCGACCGACTTGGACGCGTTTCGTCCGTTTCGTCATCATCGATGTCAATCCGAGCAGCCCCCCGAAAATCGCCGAGTTCGAGGTGTTCGGCGACGGCTTTGCCGAGGAGGGTATCCTCCTGTCCGATCCCCTTGCCGTGGGGCCTTCCGCCTCAAGGAAAAACTTCGGCCGGGTACGCTGGAAGGCGACGGTCCCGGACCGGACGCGATTGTCTGTCGAGCTCCGGGCGGGTGACGCTCCCGCCGACTTCGAAAACCCCGATGAGGGCTGGGTCGAACTGGAGTCCAGCGGGGCCTGGTTCCCCGATGCCGAACCGGGACGGCTGCTGCAGTACCGGATTCTCCTGGCCACCAACGACGACAACCTCTCCCCCCGGATCGAGCACCTTGAAATCGACTTCGACACGGAGATCGCGGCGTCGACCGCGCGGGGCAGAGTTGCGCCCAACCGGGTTGCCATGGGTGTGGATACGCTGTTCGTCTACTATCTCGATCTCGAGTTCGCTGACGGCGATCTCGGGGTCGAAAAGTTGGCTATCGACGTGCCCAGCGCCGCCCGACTCGCCTATGGCGCTACCGTCAACGACCTCCTGTCCGGTTGGGAGTCGACGCAGCAGGTCCTGACACTGACGTTTGCACCGCCATTGACCCAGTCCACGCGGCTGGAGATTCCGTTCTGGAGCCGGACCCACGCCAGTGCGCACCTGTTCCGGGCTTCTCTTTTCAGCCCGGCCACGGGTCAGGGTTCGGCGAACCCGCTCAACGCGACCGAGAACCGGGACCGGGATCCGTTCACGGACGAGCCCTACTCCTGGTCCATCGCCACCTCGACGACCCGGAGCGATTTGTTGTCCGCAGTGCAAGCCAACCCGCCGCTCATCACTCCCAACGGTGACGCGGTCAACGACCGCACGGTTGTCGAGTTCGTCCTGTCCGTCGTCGACACGCCGCGCCAGGTGTCCATCGAGATCTTCGATCTCAACGGTGGGTTGGTGCGCAGCCTGGATCTTCCTCCGGTTGCGGCTGGCGCTTACGCCGGCCCCGGGTCACGCGGCACCTGGGATGGAACCGACGGGACCGGCAACACAGTGCCTCCCGGACTCTACCTCTACCGGGTCGAAGTCGGTCTCGATACCGGTAACGAGGTGCGAAGCGGTGTCATCGCCGTCGCCTACTGAGAGCTCAGCGGCGGGGCCACCGCGGGCTCCCTTTTCACGACTCGCGGCCATCTCCCTCCTCGGCATCGCCTGGGCCTGCGCCTCCCATGCCCAGTTTCTGAGTCAGGACCCGTGGTCGGGGGAACGGCAGTTCCTCAACAAGGAGTACTACCCTCTCTGGGAGGAGCGCTACGAGAACTACAGTCTGCTGAGCTACAGAGACTATGGCCTGACGCGGGATGCGCCCCTTTACGACCCTTTCGGGATCTATCTCGTAGACGGACAGGAGATCCTGCGGGCGCAGGAAACGCGGACGCTCAATCCCATCGCCAGCAGTTTCGCCTCCTGGAATCTCGGCCGCTTCAGGAACATGGTCATCATGCGCGACGACTACCGGGGCTGGGGCACCCGGTTCATGATGGGAGATCTTCTGGACGGCCATTTCTCGCCCCTGACTCTGAATCTGTCACGCCTCGAGGGATTCCGCTGGGATGCGTCCTCCCACCGGAATCGGTTCTCGACCGTCATCTCCCGGGCGCCCAGACCGTTGAGCGGCAACCGTTTCTTCTCCCACTACCTGTTCGGCGGTCACTGGCAGAGCAAACTGGGCGACGTCATCTCCTTCGGCGCATCCTACGTCAACTTCCACCTGCAGGACTCGCAGCGTCGCAACCTCAGCCTGCGGGGCAATGTTCCCACCCGCCTCGAACCGGCCGAGGCCTACTTCGTCATCGTCAGCGACGATTCGCCCCAGGACGAACGGGGCCCGAAAGTTTTCGATATCGAGGTCATTGCCGACGGCGTGCCCCTTGACCTGGAGCCAGACGTCCGCCGCCTTCCGGGGGCCGCCATCGTCGAATTTCGCGGTGCCAAGGAGCTGAGGACATTCACCGTCGACATCGACCAGGTGCCCCACATCCGGCGCGACGGAGCATGGGCCCCACAGATTCCCAACGCCGACAACGTCATCAGGGAGGATGGGCTGTTCTTCACTCGCGCCATTCCCCTGGACCCGGGCATGGGTCCCGTGGAAGTCAACGGCACCGATCTGTTGATCTATCGCTACGAGGTTCCCGAAGCGGCGGAGAATCTGCAGTATCGGCTGCGGATCTCCGGAGATTACAGTATCGATGTCGGCTCCTCATTCGGCTTCGAGGGAACGGGCGTGCCGCGCTGGGACGACTGGCACAACGTCGCGCGGGCCCCCGGCCGTGTCGCCGACGGCTCGAACATGAAGTGGGTCACGGTCGATTACGGGTTTCCTACCGGACTTGCCCAGTACGGAAGCAACGTCACCCTGAAGCTGTTCGACGCCACTCTCGATGCCGCCTATGTGCTCAACAACCAGCGCTTCCAGTTTCCCTCCGAGGGGAACCGGATCGAAAAAAGGACCGGAGCCCACTACCTCAGGCTGGCGCGCAACGGGTCGTCATGGAAGCTCGGGTTCGAGTACGTGGATATGCCGGCGAGCTTCGAGACTTCCCTTCCGGTGTGGTCGACCGGGGCCAACAAGCTGTTGCGCACGGACCTGGTGGACGACAACGACGACGGTGACGAGTGGCCGGATGTGGTCGAACACTGGGATCCGCTCGACCCGCGGTATTCCGACGGGACCTTCACCGATCCGGATGCCCGGACCCCGCCGGGCAGCGGGGACTATCGCCTGAGCGGCGGCCACGGCCTGTTTCCAGGTCTGGACGCCGACGATGACGGGACCGTGGACGTAAACGTCAACCGCAATCAGTTCCCCGACTACGCGGAGCCGTTCTTCATGTACGCGGCGGATCCCGACGAGTTCGTGTACGGAGACGACTTCAACAACAACGGCATCGTCGACGAGCGGGAGAACGACAACAAACCGGACTATCCCTACGACCGCGACCAGAAGGGGTATCACGGGATGCTCGGCTTCAACCCCGCCGCGGGGCTCGACCTGCGGCTGGGACGTTACGACCTGCACCAGAGGGCGGGCGACGGCGACAACGAGGTGAGCTACGCCGAAGCGAGGTACGCCCTGGGCGGCGAGGCGAGCGGACGCATACGGCTCAACTACCGCATCAAACGGGTCCGGGACGACATCCGAAACCCGGTATACCAACACGCCTTCGATCAGGGCTCGCGGGCGCAGGTCCTCTACCGTCTCAAGCCCGACGAGCTGTTGATGCGCGACAGCCTGGTCAACACTGTTTTCGTCGAAGCTCACTACACTGGAGTCCCCCGTCTCAACATCATCAATGCGGTGAAGTACGAAAGGAACGCGCGCCGGGACAACCCGGAAGAGAGCCCGGGCAACGTCCGCGAGTACACCTTGATGAGCAAGGCGGATTACGGCTGCCAATGGGGCGACCTGACCCTGACACCGATGGCGAAGCTCATCCTGCTCAAGCGGGATGGGCCGGGCAAGCTGCTCGCTGACGTCTACTCCTACGACCTGTTTCCGATTCTCAAGGCGGACTATGGACTGAGTCCCGCCACGGTCCTGCGGGCCGGAATCCAGGGCTTGCCAGGGTTCCCGCACAGGCACCGCAACGAGAAGGCCGCCGCGGGGGACTTCGATGCCCGACACTACCTCGGCGCCATCCAGACCACCGGCAACTACACTGGCTACGACGTGAGCGTGAATTTGGGTTTCCGCTCGAGCCTCTCGAAGCTGATCTCCCTGCCCAAAGAGCCGGTAGAGCGGTTCACCGAGTTTTTCATCCAAGTGCGGGCGCTGTAGAATGGCGGGGCCAACAGCCGGCGGTCTCAGATCCCTCGTCCTGGGATGGTGGGCGGTTCTTTTCATTCCGGCTGGCGGATTGTGCCAGCTGCTCTACGACGAGGCCGAGTTCTACGAGGAAAGCTACGCCCGCCATGGCTATTACCCGTACGCGGTGGACCCGTGGTCGCGGAGAAGAGCGCCGGTCTTCGATCACCTGGGCAATTCCATCATGCGCGGCACGACGATCTGGACCAGCGAGGAGACCAGGCCATCGCTGGCCCTCACCGATGGCAGCCTGATCGACAAGTCCAACAGGGCCTTCGGGGAGCGCGGCGTCAGCGCTGGGCAGTCGAGGTCCATGTACTCGGACTGGGTGAACAATCTGGTCGTGGCTCACGACAGCTACAAGAACTGGAACAGCCGGCTCATCGTCGGCGACCGCATCCGCACCAAGTTCACCGCCCTCACGCTCGATCTGGCTGCTTTGAACGGGGTGCGTTGGGATCTGGCGACGAAGAACACCAGGGTCTCGCTGATCTCCTCCAGGTTCGACGCTCCCATATACCAGGCAAAGCTCCTCGTGGGCAGGGCGTTGCCGGAAGACAACGCCTTTCACGGGAAACGACAGGAGCCGACCTATCTGCTGGGCGGTCACCTGGATCGAGAGATCGGCGCCCTGAACCTGAGATTCACCTACGTGAACATGAACCGCACGGACAGCTTCATCGACTGGGGCGACCACGGCCTGAAGGGGGTGCTTCCTTCGACGGGAACCTTGCCGCCGATGCTGATCGCCGTCAAAGTCAGCGATGGCACCGAGAACGACGGCAAGGGAGCCCGCGTTCTCGATATGCAGATCGATGGGGACCTCGATGCCTTTGTCGAGGTCAGCATCACCCGGCACGATTCCCGCGAAATCGAGCAAACCAACGTCAACTGGGACCGGTTGTTCCCACGCGATCGCGCCATTCCTCCCTACATCCAGTTCGGCCGGGGGGATTTCCCGCTTCAGGATCCGACGCGCGAGGGTTTCCTCGAGGCCAACGGCAGCGAATTCCTCATCTACTGGTTCGCGATTCCCGAACAGGAGCGCGACGGCATCGAGTCCATCCGCTTCAAGGCCCTGGTGGCCAACGACTACCGCATCAGCATCTCCGAAATCCGTCCGCTGGCCTCGGGGGCCGGGGGCTTCGGCCAGCAGGCCTCCTACTTCTACGACGTCGCCGCCCAGGAAGGCAAGGTCCAGGACGGCGCCAACCTGCGCTGGGTGGAATTCGAATACGGCAGGCAGAGCGGGAGAACCGCAGCCAGCGTCCGGGCGGAGTTCGAGAGTTCCGGCTTTCAGGTGCGCTCCGAGTGGGCGCGCAGTTTCGACTTCCGGCAGTACCCGACGAGACTGGGCCGGCAGCGTTGGCAAAAGCGTACCGGGGATGCGTTTTACATCAACGCGACACGGCGGTTCGACCACTTCGTCATGGGCGGGGAGCTCTTTAGAATGGACCCGCTCTACGGGACTTCCCTGTCCGTTCAGAGTCCCGTGTTCCGAACCTACACCGACGTCATCGGGGCACCGTTCGCCGGCGAGATCCAACCCAACTGGGTAGAACGCTACAACGACACTCTGGAGCTGGACACGGTCGACGACAACGACGACAAGGATCTGCTTCCGGATTTCCACTTTCTACCCATCAGCTTCGGCGACATCGACGGTGTCTTTCCCGGACTGGACCAGGACCAGGACGGCCGCACGGACACGAACGAAAATGGAAACAACGAGCCCGACTACCTGGAACCGTTTTTCCTCTACAAGGTCGATCCCCCGGAATACGCTCCGGGAGACGATCTGAACAACAACGGCCTCATCGATCACCGCGAGGACGATCGCGACCCGGATTATCCCTACGAGACCGACTCCAAAGGACACCACCTGTACGTGGAGTTCGAAGCGGCCAACGATCTCAAACTGGCCGTGGGGCGCTACCGGGTCGAAGGGATCTGGGGAGGCGGGCGCAATCGGGTCTCTTACGCCAAGCTCAACTACCAGCGCCCCCTCTATCCGTACGCCCGGGTGAACATCACCAACACGCTCAAGCGGGTCCGCGACGACATCGCCGACGATACGCCCCGGTTCGCCTTCTTCGAGCAGCACGCGATCCCCCGGAATCCGAACTCATTTGTCCTCAGTTCCTTTACCGCCGAAGTGGAAGACGAACTGTTGATGAGGGATAGTTGGGCGAACACGGCCTACTTCGATGCCACGTTCCTGCGCGTGCGGAACTTGAACATCAACAATCGATTCAAGCACACCCTCAATCGGCAGCGCAAGACCGCCCTGCAGCCGGGCAACTCGGTGCGCGAGCTGGCATGGGTGCTCAGGGCGGATTACGCCTGGAGAGTGCACTCGCTGACCATTACCCCGAAGGTGAAATACATGCTTTACCGGAAGAAGGACGCCAGGGGCAGGGTGAACGAGATCTCCGAGCGTCTTTTCTATCCGATCGCGGTGGTCGATTACCCGTTGACGCCGCGGACCTCTCTGCGCGCGGGTGCTCAGGGGCTGCCCTTCCTAAAAAGCCAGTACCGCTTTCCTCTCAATCGCGAGGTGGACTATTCCTCCGAGGACTACATCGCGATGCTGATCAATACCTCCACCTACCAGGGCCACCTTATGACCCTCAACGTGGGTTACCAGCTTAAGAAGCTGAGGTTCAAGGACCGCAGGCGCGCCCTGCAGGACATCGATCGGTCCCTGTTCTTCCTGCGACTGGTGATGGGTGTGGAGCCGTTCCAGGGATGAGGGGCGTCCGGTCGACATGCCTGGCCGCCTGCTATCTGATAGGGTGTGTGGGCGCTGCGGGAGCGCAGAACGCACCCGGGGTGCCCCGAATCCTGGCCGCCAGGGACTTCCTCTACCGTGCGGGACCCGGCTACCGGGACTACAGCTTTACCGACTACGCAATCCCCGACTCGAGCCGGTATTCCAGGGTCAACCATTACGGTCCGATGGGCAACTTTCTGATCAAGGGATACGACGTGTACCGGTGGCGGGAGATGAGGACGAACACCGCCTCGATCGAGCCCCGCAGCATCAGGGACCTCCCCCTGCCGCTGGAAAACAGGCAGAGGTGGGACCGCTTCGAGCGCAACATCGTCGCCAAGGAGTCTCACAAAGGATGGGCGGGGGGCCTCATCATCGGGAGCGAGATCCGCACGCTGTTCACGCCGCTGACGTTGCGCCTGGCCGGTTTCGACGGCGTGCGTCTGGACACCGAAACCAGGCACACCCGTTTCACCGCCATCGCCCAGCGCTGGACGGGGCCGGTTTCCAGGGATCTGTACGGCCAGCAACCGACCTGGAGAGAAAACGACGTCGCCGCCAAGCAACGGGATGCGGCGATGCTGCTCGGAGGACACGGCGAGGTGCGGGCGGGCGCAGCGAAGCTGGGGGCGACGGCGGTGAATTTCCATCTCTTCGACGCCCACCAGGCCGATTTCGCGCTGCGCGGCGGCCTGCAATCGGTTCAGGTATTGCCGAGCTTTCTGATCGTGCGGTTCGCCGATGATTCGCCCGACGACGATGTCGCGGGAGCCGTCATCAACGAGGTCAGGATGCATCTGAACGGGCAACCGCGCCCCGACCTGCAGCCGTTCATCGTGCGCATCAAGGCGCGGAATCCCTCCGCCGTCGGCCGCGATACGCGCTCGGGATTCCGGCGCACGCTGTACGCGGACGAGGGAACGAAGTACGCCGACGTGCTCTACCTGCGGCGCCATCTGGCCGGCGAGGACGTGGAGAGTTCCGTGAATCTGCCGGAGCTGCTGCGCTGGGTGGAGCCGTTGCCTCCGGGAGCCCCGCAGAGGCGGGCGGACGGCGATGAGGTCGTCATGTTCTACTATGACCTGCGCAACGAGCCGCAGGTGAGTGGAGCGCAACTCGAAGCGCTGGTGGGCAACGACTACCGGGTGGATATCTTCGGACTGTTCATGGCCAACGAGCGGACCCGGAACGAGGAGCTCCGCTGGAGTATCGGAGGCGGGATAATCTCCGGGCTGGACGAAGGAGGGCAGGGCCATACCCGGGCGATATCGGGGATCCGGGCGCAGCTGCGGTCGCAGGGCAACGTGCAGGACCTGTCGAATCTCGAATGGGTCACCCTTAACGTGGGTGGCTGGACCGGCCGCATGCTGTGGGGCCTGAACGGCTCGTGGGAGGCCGGCGGCGCCCGGGTGCAATGGGAATACGCGCGCAGCGTCGAGTACAGGCAGTATCCCAACGGTCAGCCTGGTTTTCGGACCCTGGGCGAGACCCGGGCGCTGCGCCAGTGGAATGGGGACCGCAGTACCACCGCCTCCGGCGCCTACTACATCACGGCCCAATGGCGCCGGGAGATGGTGGAGAGCGGCGGCGAGGTTTTTTCGATGGACGAGGACTACAACAGCGGTTTCGTCGAGGACAACGACGACAACGACCGCTACCCCGACATCGGCCACGGCCACAGACCGGCGATCTTCTACACATCCCCTGAATACGACCCGGACGGCGTGTTCCCCGGCAAGGACGAGGACCATGACGGTATACCGGACACGAACCGGAACGGCAACGACTTGCCGGATTACCTGGAGCCGTTCCTTCGTTTTGACGTCGAGTCGGACCAATTCGCCTACGGCCGGGACTGGAACAACAACGGCATCGTGGATGTGCGCGAGGATGATCTGCGTCCGGATTATCCGTACGAGCTGGATCAGCGCGGCACCCATTTCTACGGTCGCCTGCGCCTGCCGTATGGGGCCGGGCTGTCAGCGGGTCGCCTGCACGCGAAGGGGATTGCCAGCGGCGCCCGCAACGAGAGTGTGTACGGGCGCGTTACGTTCGAGCAGGCCAACCCGGACCGGGGTTATATCCGCGCCGAGACCCTGCTCCAGCGTCTGCACGACGACATCGAGAACCCGTATCAGGTCTTCGCCGAGCAGCTGACGGGAACGGGAACATTCCCCCGCTACCTGCGGCGCATCTTCAGCGATGAGCTGGAGTGGCGGAACAGTGTCGACCGCCAGCATTATCTGGAAGGGGAGTGGCGAGCGGCGAGCGGCCTGCGCCTCTGGGGGAATGCGCGGTACGCCGTCAACCGTCAGCGGGGAGCCCACCTGGCGGACGGCAGCGACCAGCCTCCCGACAGACTCGCCCTGCTGACCGTGGTGGCCAAGAGCGAGTACGTTTGGGAGCCGACCCGGCAGTGGCAGATCACCGGGCAATGCAAGGGACTGGTGCTGCGCCGCACCCGTGAGAGCCTTCCCGTCGACCTCGCCCATGAATGGACGCTGATGCCGGTCTTCAAGGTGCAGTACCGGCTGTCCGACCGCACCCATGTGTGGTTCGGCATGGAGGGCCTGCCGGGCCTGCCCGTGCGCCTCGACGACCGCGCCGACGGATTCAACAGCCTCGATGAGGAATCCCGGGTGTTGCAGCTGACGAACCGCTCGCCCTACTTCGGCTACGAAGTGGCGATGAACCTGGGAGCGCGAACGCGGTCGCGTCGATTCAGCGACCCGTTGCGGGCGGCGGAAAGCTGGGACACGATTACCCTCTTTTTCAACGTCATCCTCGGGTTCGACGAATGAGAAAGGATCGGCTTTGATCCAGCTGGCAATCCTGGGCGGGCTGGTGGCGATGATCGCGGCGACCCGGTTCTCGCCGACCAGCGAAGAGCTCCGTGCGTCCTTTGCCGACGCCCAGAAATTCTACTCGTCCGGGGCGTACGATCAGGCCATCGAGAGCTACGGTCGGATCGGCGACAGCGACAGCCGCTTTTTGGATGCGGATGCGGTCCTGGTCACCGTCGGCGACATCAGCGCGCCGCTGCTCGAGGTGGCCCGGTACCAGACCGGAAACGCTCACTTCAAGATGGCGGAGGAGGAGCTGCGGAGGGCGGCGCGCCGGGGAGGCGTGGTCGAGCGCGCCGGGCATCTGGACCGGGCTTCGCGGTTGTTTGCTCAGGCAGCCGAGTTTTTCGTCGCCACCGAGGCGACGTCGTCGGTGACGGCCCTCCAGGCCCTGGCCAGGAGTCAGGCCGTGACCTGTTGGTACAAAATGAAGGAATACCAGCGCTCCATCGACGGAGCTCGAAGGCTGATCGAGGCTTACCCCGAAAGCAAGTACGTCGTCAACGCGATGTACGACATCGGCTGGGCCTACTACGACATGGAGCAATACGGCGACAGCATCGAAGCCTTCGAGCAGCTCGTCGCCCGTTTCTCCACCGGGTACCGGGTAAACCGGGCGCTGTTCCAGCTCGGCGAGGCCTACTTCAGGCTCGAGCGCTACGCCGATGCCATCCCGAGGTACCAGCGGCTCGTGGACTCGCAACGCATCGGCCAGATGTCGGAGCGCGAAATCCTGTTGATGAAACGGGAGAAGATCGCCGGACTCGTCGACGAAACGGCTCTGGAACTGGCGGCCAAGGCGCTGTTGAGGATCGGCGTGTGCTACGCCAGGTTGGGGGAGCACGACAGGGCGGCCGAGGCTTTTGAAACGGTAGCCACCCAGTTCGGCGGAGAGCCCCGACTGGCCGAGGACGCCTACCTGCGGCACGCCGACATGCACTTCGACCGGGGCGACCTGAAAGCCTGCATCGAGGTGTACCGCCGGGCGATCGAGGCACGGCAGGATGCGTTCGGCAAGGCGCGCATGCAGCTGTTGCTCGCCAACCGCTATTTCGAGATAGAGCGCTACGAAGATGCGGTGCGCGAGTACGATCGCTACCGCGACCTGTACGAGATGCGCGCCGCCCAGGCGGGGCTCGCCGTCGAAGGGGTCGGGTTGCAGATCGCCCGGGCGTGGTTCCGCGAGGCTGAACGGCATCCGGAAGAGGAGCGACTCGACTACCACCGCCGCGCCGAGGCCGAGCTGCGCCAGACGCTGACGGCTTATCCAGGCTCCACTTTCGACATCGAACTGCGTTTCAATCTGGCGCTGGCCCTGCAGCTTCAGGACGACGGCGCCAAGCTGGATGAAGCGCTCGACCTCTTCACGAGCGTCAGTGAGGCCGGCGACAGCGCGGGATACCGCAAGAGCGCTCTGTTCCAGATCGCCCGGTTACATCACCGCCGCGAGGAATACGGCGGCGGCGCGGCCGTCTACGAGCTGGTAATCGGCGAATTCTCCGACGATGCGGAGGCCGACATCGCCCGTTTCGAACTGGGGGTGGTCCTGAAGGAAGCCGGCGAATGGGCGGCCGCCGCCGAGCGCTTCACGGAGGTGCGCCCGGAGGCAGCCCTCTACGCCCGCTCGCGCCAGGAAGCCGGTCAGATCCTCCTTCAAAACGGGGAACCGGCGCGGGCGGTCCAGGTGCTGGAGGCCGGGCGCCGTTCGGCCGATCCTCAGGATGGTCCATCACTGGCCCTGTTCCGCTACCTGCTGGGAGCATGCCACGCGAGCCTCGGCGACCACGCCGCCGCTCTGCCCCACTTCGACGCCGCCGTCGCCGGCGCCGCCTTCGACCTGGAACAACGCGCGGCGTATGGCCGCGGCGTCACCTTGTTTAAAATGGGCCGCATCGCGGAAGCGGTGCGCGACCTCGAGCGCGACTGGACCGACCCCGAGTTGCGCGCCTCAGCCCCGCGCCTCCTGGCCACGGCCTATACCTCCCTGGGCAGGTTCGGCGAGGCACTCGACCTGTACGGAGAACTGGCGGAGCAAACGGAAACGGCATTGGAGACCGCCGAGCTCTACCTGGCGCAGGCCGAGATCTCCTTCCGCGAAGGTCGGTACGGCGAGGTCGCCGCCGCCTGCGCCCGCATCGAAGAACTCGATTTCGAAGAGGAAGGCCTGCCCCCGGAACGTCCGTACTTCGTCGCCGAGAAGGCGCTGTTCCTCCTCGCCGACGCCAGTATTCAGCTGCAGGATGCGGCCACGGGCCGGGCCGCGGCGGCAGGCGGGCAGGAGCGCTTTCCAGGCGGCTTCTACGCCCCCGAGTTCCTCTTTCTGGGCGGGTTGGCCGCGCTCCAGCTCGACCGCCAGGATGAGGCGGTGAGGCGACTGACACAGCTGCTCGAGGATTTCTCCGGACGGGACGACGGCTACACCCGGTACTACCTGGGCTTCGCCTACTACAACCAGAGCCGCTTCGATGAAGCCGCCGGTCATTTTGCCCAAACCGCCGAGCGCTTTCCGCGACTGGACGTGGCGGTCGACGCCCTTTTCCGCGCCGGCGAGTGCCGGTTCAACCTGAAGCAGTACGAGCTGGCGCGGCGGACATACCAGGCGGTGATCGACCGATACCCGACCAGCACCGTGGCCGAGAACGCGCTGTACAACATCGCATGGTGTCTGACGAGTGCCGCGTCGGGCGGCCAGGGTTCGGAGGAGACCGCGCGGGCGTTCTCGGCCTACGCCGAACGCTATCCGCGAGGCCGCCACCTGCCTGCCGTTCGCTACACCCTTGCCGAGATGAGCTTCAACGCGGGGGATTACCGGCTCGCCTACGGCCAGTTCAGGGCCATCCAGGAGGAGTATCCCGGATCCGCGGAGGCCGCGGAGGCGACCGCGGTGCTGCCGCAACTGCTCGAGGCGATCGCCTTCCAGGAGTACAGCGCCGCCATGGAACAGTTCAACCTGGCGGTCGGAGAGGAGGACGAAGCCAAGCTGCGCGGCTCGATCATCCCTCTCGAAGAGGTGTGGAAACGCTATCCCGACACGCCGGGCGGCGTCGCTGCCAAGGTCAACGTCGGCGTCTGCCTCCAGCGGCTCGAGGAGTGGGAGCAGGCCGTGGCCGTGTTCGAGGAGATCATAGCCGAGGGCGAGATGGGCAACGCGCAAGTCACCCCCGAGGTGTCCGAATTCGCCCAACGGCGACGTGATTCGATCGCGAGGAAGCACCTGTGAAGCGGCGCCGATCCGACAGGCTCAGGGTCATCAGGAGCAACTGGCGCCTCTTGGGAGCAGGCCTCGTCCTCTCCGCCCTGCTCCACGTTGGGGTGTTCACCTGGTTGACGGCCACGCGGCCGGTGGAGGAAGAGCGCGTCGTCGCGCGCTTCGAATTCGAGGAGGACGACACCCCCTTCTTTCTTCCGGCCCCCCGGCTCGTGCGGGAGTTCGCCTTCCGCAAGCAGTCGGTTCCGGAAGGAACCCCCGTGGTCCGCGCCAGCAGCGACCGCACCGCGACCGTAGTCACGGGCAGGGCAGTCGGTAACGCCCTGAGCGGGACGATGCAGTGGACGCGCGCGGGCGGCAGCGCCGAGTTCGCCGTCTCGATCGGCGGCGGCGATATGGGCGACGCCCTCGTCGGCATTCCGCGGTTCGAGCAAATCGCCCTGACGAGCATGAAGGAGCCGGAGAAACGCATCGACATGGAGACGGAGTTTCTCGACCTGGCCGCCCTCGACATCGGCAAAGTGAAGAGCCTCGTGATCCAGGACCCGACGGACAAGAGGAACATCACCGGATTCGTCTACCTGGGCCTGGCGTGGGGGACCATCCTGGAGCCTTCCAAGAAACGCTCCATCATCCAACTGGCCCGTTGGATCAACGACCACACCAACATCGAAGCCAAGGTGGACGACCAGATGTACCTCGACTCGCAGGACCTGTTCAAGGCGCCATTCGTCTACATCACCACGGACCGGGCCTTCGAGTTGACCGAGCACGAGGCCGCGAGCCTGGCGCGCTACCTGCGCAACGGAGGCTTCGTGGTGGCGGACAACGACCTCCCCCAGATGCACCACGGCCCCGCCGAAGCTTCACTCAGACAGATGTTCAGGCACGCCCTCGGACGCGACGCCCGTTTCCAGAGGATCCCGAACAACCATCCGATTTACCACGTCTTCTTCGACCTGGGCGGTCCTCCCGCCGGCGGGGAGGTGGGAGTCGGGACCAGCCTCAACCGCGCCGGACGCCGATCCTCTCACTGGCTGGAGGGGATATACCTCGACGATCGCCTGGTCGCGGTCTATTCGGACAAGGGGTACGGGGCCTTCTGGGAGAAGGAAACCGAGAACGAGCCCCACGTGAAGCTGGGGATCAACCTCGTGCTCTTCGCCCTCACTCAAAAGGGGTCGATTGCCCAACAGCAGATCGACTTCTACAACCAGTGAGGGGCATATGAGGATGGGGGACAGGCTTCCTCGGCGTCCCGGCATGGCGGTGGCGTTGCCGCTTCTGTCGAGCTGCGCGCTCATCTTCCCGCCGAAATTCGAGTACACCTCCAGCCTGGTTTCCAGAGCTGACCAGGGACCGCTCTACACCCTGGGAGCGGACGGTGTGATCTCCTACGAGGCGGAGGATCTGCGCATCGATGTCGAGCACATGACCGACCAGGCGCTGAACCGGCAGTTCCCCCTGGAGTCCACCCAGGGACCCTATTCCTCGAATCCGTACACCTACGGCAACTACGTTGATCCGGGCGTGGGGTACGTCCGCAACCGCTTCACGGTCTTCCGGGTAACCGTGCACAACCTCAACCACGCCAAGGTGGAGTTGCCGCCGCTGCGCTCCCTGGTCACGACAAACCGGAAGGGTGAGGTCATCGAGCCCTACGGCGTCCTGGCCGGGTCCGCCCGCCACAACTTCGAGTCCTACTACCGGACACGCCGGGGACCCAGCGGCAATGAGTACTACCGCTTCAACATGCGCATGGGTATCGTGCGGACGAACAACTACCTGAGCGATGAGAAGATCTTCAAGGGCGAGAAATACGGAGGATTCATCGTCTTCGAACCCCTCGAAGAGGAGGTCGAGACGGTCACCCTGCGGATCAGGGACTTCGTCCTGAAGTTCAACGCCTTCGACAAACCGTTGGAAACCGTCGACCTGTCCTTCGAGTTCGATCGGCGGACGACCGTCGAGCCCTGGGAGCAGGAGGAATGGCACGCCGCCGCCGAGCAGGTCACCCGCGCCAGGTTGAGCGGCTCCAGCGAAGTCAGCGGCAGCGTCACCGGTGATATCACTCGCGACGTGACCGCCATCGACGCCTTCGCCAAGACGAAGCTGGCGGATATCAATCGCTGCTTCGAAAAGGAGTTCGCCGCCGGCAAGGCTTCGGAAGGGGAAGTCGCCGTGCGTTTCACCATCCTCCCATCCGGTCTGGTGAAGGAAGCTGCGATCCTCTCATCCTCCGTCGTCAGCGCGGAGGTGAACGAGTGTGTTCGGCGCACCGTTCAGAGCTGGCGCCTCAAAGCCTCGTCCGGGGCGGCGAGATCGCGGGCCGACACCCTGGCGTCGATGACGCCCTCCTCAACCGCCAAGGTAACGGCGACCTGCACCTTCGAATTCATCGACCGGCGTCTGGAGCAGTAGCCCGCTCGAGTCTTGCATGTCGCGAATAACCTCCTCGACCGCGGCGCTGTCGATTATCGGCTCTCTCGCCCTTTCCGGCTGTTCGGAGACGGAGCCGGCAGCAGAAAAGGCGGACGAGATGAAGGCCGCCGATCGCTTCGCCATCGCTCTGCGGGAAGCCCCGGAGACCGTCGTCCCCCTCTTCGAGGCGCGCTCCTACGGCGATGTTGACGGCGATACCTTGCGCTACCGGCTGCTGCCACCTCGCGACTACGATCCCGGGAAGGAATACCCGCTCGTGGTTTGCCTTGCCGGAGTTGGCGCGCGGGGAGCGGACAACGTCAAACAGGTCGCCGGTTCCTGGGCTGCACAGGTATTGGCCAAACCGGAGAACCGCGAACGCTACCCCTGCTTCGTCCTGGTTCCGCAATGTCCGGCGAAGAAAAACTGGGGCTTCTCGGTTCAGGAAAGCGTCATGGCCAAATGGCAAAAGCAGACCACGCTGCCCGTACCGGAGGGCGTCAGCTCGAGCGTCTTTGCCCTCATCGAACAGCTGCAGAGCGAATTCAGCATTGACCGCGACAGAACCTACATCACTGGTCAATCGATGGGCGGGTACGGGACCTGGCATTTCATCATCTCCCGCCCGGACCTGTTCGCCGCCGCCGTCCCCGTCGCCGGGGGGGCGGATCCGGCCCTGGCGGAGACCATCGCCCACCTCCCGGTGTGGGCCTTCCACGGCGAGAAGGACGTCGCCGTGCCGGTGGCCTACTCCCGCGACATCGTCGAAGCGCTCCGGAAGGCGGGGGGGAACCCCAGGTACACGGAGTATCCGGGGGAGCGACACGTGGTCTGGCCCCTGGCCTTCGACAACCCCGAGCTCCTCGACTGGATCTTCGCCCAGAAGCGCGGCGGCAGCGAGGGCGGATGAGGGCTGATCGGTTGCGCGTAGCGGCCATCTGCACGGTCTACTACGCGGCCTCCCACGCCGACGCCATCGTCACCAAATTCCTGAAGGGAATGTCCACGGACGAGGGGCTGTATCCACCGGAAGTGGACGTCGCCTCCCTGTACATCGATCACGTCCTCGACAGCGACATCGGCATGGCGATGGCTCGCGAGCACGACGTTCCGGTGTTCCCAAGCATCCGCAGCGCTCTCACTCTTGGCGGTAACAAGCTCGCTGTCGACGCCGTGCTCCTGATCGGCGAGCACGGCGACTATCCGTGGAACGAGCGCGAGAGAATCGTCTATCCCCGCCGTTACTTCTTCGAGCAGATCGCCGGCGAGTTCGGCCACAGCGGCCGCTCGGTGCCCGTGTTCAACGACAAGCACTTCGCCTGCGATTTCGCCGACGCCCTGTGGATGTGGAACCGCGCCGCGGAGCTGGACATTCCCCTGATGGCCGGTTCCTGCCTGCCGCTGGCATGGCGCAATCCCTGGCTCGAGCACCCGGCCGGAACCGAGATCGAGGAAGCCCTGGCCATCGGTTTCGGCAAGGTCGAAGCCTACGGTTACCACACGCTGGAGACCCTGCAGTGCATGGTGGAGCGCCGTTCGGGAGGAGAGAGCGGCGTGCGCTCGGTGCAGTGCCTGGAAGGGGAGGAAGTCTGGACGGCCGCAGAGCGGGGCCTGTGGTCACCGGAACTGGCGGAGGCGGCTTGCGCCGCCATCGAGGCCAAACCGGAGGGCTCGATGCAGGAGCATGCCGGCATGCCGAGGCTGTTCCTCATGGAGCACAACGACGGTCTGGGGACCGCCGCCCTGCTGCTGCACGGGTATGTCCATGACTGGGCCTACGCCGCCCGCGTCAACGGCCAGGCGCTGGCGACCGAGTTCTACCTTCAGCCCGATGGTCCGGGCGCCAGCTTCGGTTACCTGTGCCGCAACATCCAGCGTTTCTTCCAGACCGGGGTCCCGCCCTACCCTCCGGAACGGACCCTGCTGACCACGGGCGTCATCGATGCCGTGATGAACTCCCGCTACGAGGACCACAGAGTCATCGATACACCCTACCTGGACATCCCCTATCGTCCCGCCGACAGTGAGCCGATCCGGCCCCTCGGCCCTCGACCGCGCGGGGCGAGCATCGATCGGAACGCGCCCGACAGGCTGCTCCCCTGGAAGTGACCGGTGAGGACGGTCCCGTCGCGGATGCCGCTACCGCCGCGGTTCGCGGTACGGTTTCCCGTCCCTGTACAGTCCCAGGCGTTGATCCAACTGTCCCACGGCCGAGATTGCGCCCTCTTTCAGCAGTAGTTCCTTGGCCTGTGTCGCGCTTCTCACGGCGGCCTGAAAATCCCCCGCTTCTGCGTAGGCCGCGGCCAGGGTTTCCAAGGTCCGGGGATCCGCCGCGTATTCGGCGGCCTGTCTGGCCCAGGCGAGGGCCTCCTGGCCGTTGCGGACGCGGTCGTCGGGACAGGTGGCCAGGAGCCAGGCCATGCCCCTCTGCAGGCCGGCATCGCCGGGGAACTGTTCGAGAGCCAGGCGGTAGGTCTCGACGGCCTCCCGATAGCGTCCCGCATTCTTCAGGATCAGGAGAAAATGTCGGTGCGCCGACAGATCCTTTTTCAGGGCGCGGTGAGCCTGCCTCAGGTGGTCGAGTCCCTCTTCCGCGGCATCCGTGGCGACTAGCAGAGAACCCAGCTTGAACCTCGCCTTGGCGTGCGCGGGGTCGAGCTCCAGCGCGCGTCGGTAGGCGGCGACGGCCAGGCCGAGATCCTGTTGCACGTAGGTATCGGCGAGCAGGACCTGGGCATCGACGTGGCGGGAATCGAGCTCCAGCGCTTTGCGGAGGTTCGCGACGGCTGCCTCCAGTTGGCCGGCCAGGGCATGGGCGCGGCCCAGATGGGCGAGGACATCGGCCGAACCCGGCTGGGCGCGCGCGGCCCGCTGCCATTCTTCGATAGCGGCTGCCGCCTGTCCGCTCCCGATCAGGTGATCGCACCGCTTGCGGATCATCTCGAGGGTCAAGCCCTGGTTCCGCACCATCGTCTCGCGTATCGGGTCGGCCCCGGGTTCCAGAACGCGGAGCGGTTGGGCGAGCTGGAAGTGCTCGTGCGAGGCCGCTTCGTCACCCAGGCGGCGGTATGACTCCGCCAACAGCCAGTGGATCTCTCCTGCGGCCGCTCCCCGGGCGCGGGCGTGCTCGAGGATCTCTCGAGCTCTGACCGGTTCGTCCCGTGCCAGCGCCACCATCGCCAAGCCGAGACGAGCGCGATGCATGCCGGCATCCAGTTGGATGGCGCGCTCGAAAGCGCGCGCCGCCTCCTCGAAACGCTCTCCCTCGAAATGGCCGCGGCCGATATGGATGAACAACGGCGCGTAGTCGTCCCTGATCCGCGCAGCCTTCAGAAAGTGGGAGAAGGAGGCGTCGAGGTCGGACTTGCTCGTCAGCAGGCCGAGGAAGTAGGGCCAACGGAATTCATCCGCATCGAGCTGGTGGGCGCGTTCGTAGCACTGGACCGCCTGGAATCGGATATCGTGCACGTCGAGGACCATGCCGAGGCGGCCCCAGGCGGCCGCGGAGGCCGGGTGCGCCATCACCTCATCGCGCCGCTCCTCGATCGCGTTCGCGAGTAGAGGGGCCAGGCCTTCGACCTCGACGGTGGGAGGACCAGGCAGGGAGGGCTGACACCCGGGGAGCACGGCCAGAGCAATGGCGGTGAGGAGCGCCCCGGGATGAATCGGCATGGTCGGTCCCATCAGGGGCTGCCTCCCTCTCCTTTGCGCACTACGACGACCCGATTCGCCGGAACGCCTGGAAAGCCTTCCCGGGTGCCGTCCGGCCACTGCACGCGGATGGCTTCAACTGCGGTCGCCGGGCCGAGGCCGAAGTGCGCGCGTGGATCGCTGCTGGTCAGGTAGCTTCGAGTTGGCGTCATCAGGCGCTGTCTCTCCTTCCCTGATGTCACCACGGTGATGGTGGCGCCGTAGGCATCGCGCCGCAGAGCGGGCTCGACGGCGCGCACGATCAGCCAGTTCCCGGAGTCGGGGAATTCGTTGCGATAGATGCGGGCGGTGCCGTTGGCATTGGTGACCAGGACGTCGAGATCTCCATCCCCGTCCAGATCTCCAAGGGCAAGTCCTCGGCTGACTTCGACGGCGCCTGTGAACTCGTCGCCGCGAGAGCGGAGTTCCGCATAGCGTCCTTGCCCCTGGTTGAGAAAGAGCTGATTGGCCTCCGCGTACTGCCGCCAATGCTCCTTCACATCGGTACGGCGGGCAGCCAAGGCGCGCGTAACCCGACCATTGACCGTCAGCAGATCGATGTCTCCATCCCCATCCAGATCGGCGAAGGCGGTCCCGAACGCCGTGGAGTTGAAGCTGGCCGGGCCCAGCCCGCTACCGGCGGTGCCATCCTCGAAGATCCCGGGAGAGACCTGCCGGTACAGGGTGTTGGACTCCTGAACCAGGTGGGTCACCAGGATGTCGACCGTGCCGTTTTCGTCGTAGTCGCCGAGGGCGATGCCCATCCCCGCTTCGGGTTGCCCATATCCATTTACGGCCAGGCCGAGGACCTGAGCCCTTTCCTCGAAGCGGCCGGAGCGATCGTTGATCCAGGCGAAATTGGGGTCTCCGTCGTTGGCCACGTAGATGTCGACGAGCTGGTCGGCGTTGAGGTCGATGAAAGCGACCCCGAGACCGCGGCCCGGCGTGGACGCGAGACCGGCCTGGGCGCTGACCTCGTCGAAGGTGCCGTCGCCGCGATTGTGGAACAGGAGGTCGGGCAGGCCGTCGAACCGGGCCGGCGATGGATACTCCAGCTTTTCGGAGGCGTCGATGGCCCGTACCGCGGGATCGTAATCCACGTACCGGGTCACGAACAGATCGAGAAAGCCATCGTTGTCATAGTCGAAGAACCCGGCCGAGACGCCCCATCCCGGGGCGGCGATGCCAGCGCGGTCGGTGACGTCGGTGAAGGTGTGGCCGTTCTCGTTGTGGTAGAGGCAGTCGGGCCCGTAGTTGGCGACGTACAGGTCGACCAGGCCGTCGTTGTCCATATCGCCGACGGCGGCCCCCATGCCGTAGCCGGTCTGCCCGACACCGGCCGCGGCGGTCACATCGACGAACCGCGAGGGTGTCTCCTGACGGAAGAGTCGGTTCGCCCCCGCCGCCGTTTCCAGGTGCCCGTCGGCGTCGCGAAATCCGTTTACCAGGTAGATGTCGAGGTCCCCGTCGTTGTCGTAATCGAGAATGGCCCCCCCCGGGCCGATGGCCTCGGCCATGAAGTGATCCCGCGTGGCGGGACGGTCGTTTCGGAACTCGATTTCGAGCTCGCTGGCGATCTCGGTGAAGACGGGGGCTGCTTGCGGAGTTGAAGTGCGGGCGGGCGGGTTGCCCAAGTCGCAGGCGACGAGAAAAAAAAGGGAAATGGCCACGGCAAAATACATGGTTACCCACGACCTCAGGGAAGCTTCGCAACAGGCTCGGAGTCGGAGCATCGACCGCCGGTCGGTGACTCGAGTTTCATATGGCGAATCCCCAGCGGCCGCTTGGCGGGCTTATGTCTCGCAGTGGCTGATAAAGCTAACTTTATTTGGCGCGTCCTACCGTTGCAAGTAGACCGCTCCAGTGTCGCGTCGCGGCCGCAAGTTGCCCCACTCGGGCGTCGAAGCACCCGGCACTGCCCGCGCTCCCACGCCCCGGAGGGTGGCCCTGGCGCCCCGTTTCCCGCCGCAATCGAGCGCGCCAGGGCGCTCCCTTCAACCTCAAAGCCGGGGGACCACTGTACTCCATCGTGCTTACCCCGAAAAACGCGCTGATCTTCCCGGCACTCGCTACGGCCTTGCTGCCCTTTGCCGGTTGCCAGGCCTCTCCCGAAGCCCCCGAGTCGGCTGCCGGGATCTTCGTTGACGGGGCCATGGCGTCAGGCCTCGATTTCCTCCATTTCAACGGTATGTCGGGCGACTATTACATCAGTGAGATAATGGGATCCGGTGGCGCCCTGTTCGATTACGACAACGACGGAGATCTGGATGTCTACCTGGTGCAAGGCCGGGAGCTGAGGGCGAAGGATGCGTCGCCTGCGTTCTCCTCGCTGACCCAGGAGGACCGTCCGTGCGACGTCCTGTACCGCAATGACCTGCCGATTTCTGTCCATCGCCCGGGCGGACTGCGCTTTAAAGACGTGACCGAAGCGAGCCGGATAACGGCCTGCGGGTACGGCATGGGTGTGGCCGCCGGCGATTACGACGGGGACGGCTGGATCGATCTGTACGTGACCAACCTGGGACCCAATCAACTGTGGCACAACGATGGCGACGGCACCTTCAGCGATGCTGCCGCCGGCAGCGGAACGGACGATCCGCGCTGGTCGACGAGTGCGGCCTTCGTCGACTACGACCAGGATGGGCTACTCGACCTTTACGTGGCCAACTACGTCGATTTCCGGGCAGCCAACCACAAGGTATGCGCCACCGAACACGGTGCGCCGGAGTACTGCGGGCCGATGAGTTACCGGCCGGAGACGGACCTGCTGCTGCGCAACCTCGGAGACGGTGGTTTTGCCGATATCTCCGGTGAGGTCGGGCTGATCGGTGCTCCCGGGCCCGGCCTGGGTGTCGCCGTCGCCGACTTCGACGACAACGGCTGGCTCGACATCTACGTGGCCAACGACCAGGCCGCCAACAGGCTGTGGATGAACCAGGGGAACGGGCGCCTCCGCGAAGAGGCCTTGATGCGCGGCGGCGCCGTCGACGCGCAGGGACGCACGCAGGCGAGCATGGGCGTCGACGCTGGCGACGTCGACGGCGATGGCGACGAAGACCTGTTCATGACCCATCTGCGGATGGAGTTCAACACCCTCTACCTCAACGACGGCCGCGGTCTCTTCTTCGACCGCTCGGCCGCGGCCGGGTTGGGGACGCCGAGCCTCGGGTTCACCGGTTTCGGCACCGCCTTCCTCGACGTGGACAACGACGGCTGGCTGGACCTGATCGCCGTCAACGGAGCCGTCAAGACCATCCCCAGCCTGCGGGCGGCGGGGGATCCCCTGGCCCTCGCGCAGCGGAATCATCTATTCGTGAACCGGGGGGGCCGGTTCCTTGACGCCACGGCGCGGGCCCCGGTCCTGAATCAGGCAAATGTCAGCCGGGGGGCGGCGGTGGGGGATGTCGACAACGACGGCGACACCGATGTCCTGGTGAGCAACAACAACGGCCCCGTCCAGCTCCTGCTTAACCAGGTCGGGGCCCGATCCGCCTGGTTGGGAGTGCGTCTGGTGGGACCTTCCGGGCGGGACGTGACGGGGGGCAGGGTGGCCCTCGTGCGGAATGGCAAGGCCGCCCTGGTCAGGCGCGCGCGCGCCGCCGCCAGCTACCTGGCGTCGAACGACCCCCGGGTCCTGTTCGGCCTGGGGGACGGCGATGCCGCCGCGCGGGTGGAAGTGCTCTGGCCCAGTGGGCGGCGGGAGTACTGGCGGGGACTCGCCGCGCGCCGCTACCATGTCCTGGTGGAAGGCAGTGGCGAATGGACCGGGTCCGAAGGGAGATGAGCTGCCTTGGTGCGGATTGAGGTTGTTGTGGCTGTGCTGGCGCTCTATTGGTCGCCGGGCTGCCACCCGGGAAAGGACCAGACCGGGACTGCGCGACCAGCCGGTCTGTTGCCCCTGCCCCCGTTGCCCGATCTGGCCAGTCTCGACCCGTCGCCGCGGCAGCAGTTGCGCGAGCGACACGACGCCACCGCGAGCCTGCTGCGGGCAGCGGACGTGCCGTCGTCTTCCCTGGGGCGGGCCTACGGAAAACTGGGTGAAATCTTCCACGCATACATGGACCTGGAGTCGGCGCGGACCTGCTATCTGAACGCCCGCACCCAGAGTCCGGCGGTGTTTCGCTGGGCTTATCTTCTCGGACACGTGGAGCGCACCCTCGGCAATTACACTGCCGCCACCGGGATCTTCGAACAGGCTCTGTCACTGCGTCCGCGCGACGTTCCCACCCTCGTATGGCTGGGGGAAATAGAGCTCGAACAGCATCGCCTCCAAAGGGCCCGCGGACGCTTCCATCAGGCACTCGATGTCGATCCGCGCTGTTACAGGGCCCTTGTCGGTCGCGCTCAGGTGGCGATCGAATCCGCCGACTATGCGCGGGCTGTCGAGGATCTCGAGAAGGCACTCGCGGCGCAGCCGCGCGCTTCGCGGATTCACTACGCCCTCGGGCTGGCCTACCGCAGCCTGGGTGAGACGCAGCGAGCCAGGACTCACCTCCAACAGGCCATCAGTCCGGCGAGTATTCCGATCGCCTTCGAGGACCCCCTCATGGAGGAGGTCGGCGATCTGCGCTCGAGCGTCCAGGTCTACATCAGGCGCGGCATGATGGCGGCCGGCCGCGGTCGTTTTGACGCGGCGGTGCGGGAATTCGAGCTAGCGGTGGCAGCCAACCCCGATCGTCCCTACGCCCGCTACAATCTCGCCTCTGCCCTGCTCAGGCTCGGCCGCCGCAGGGAGGCGCAGGCGCATCTTGACGAACTCATGGAACGCAACCCCGATTACGCCCTGAGCCGCGTGCTGCTCGCAAGGACCCTCGCCGGCGATGGGGATTCCGCGAGGGCGGAGGAACATCTACGCCGAGCTCTGGAGCTCGACCCGGACTCGGAGCGGGGCCACTTGGCGTTGGGGGATTTGCTGCGCGGCCGCGGGCGCCTCGAGGAGGCGCTGGTGAGTTACCGACGCGCTCAGGAACTGGGACCCGGCCTGGCGCCGGCCCGCTTCGGGGTTGCACGCGCCCTTGTCGATCTGGAACGATTCGGGCAGGCCTTGGCCTCCGTCCAGGAGAGCGCCAGCGCCCTCCCCGACAGGCGGGGGCTCAGGCTGCTTCTGGCGCGGCTGCTGGCGACGATCCCGGAGGATGCGCAACGGGACGGTCCCCGGGCCTTGGAAATCGCCAGCCAGGCCATCGATGCAGACGAGACCGTGGCCGCGGCCGAAACCGTGGCCATGGCCCTGGCGGGGTTGGGGCGTTTCAACGAGGCCGTGCGCTGGCAGAAGAAGGCACTGGGGCTCGTCGAGGGTATTGAGGGCGAATATGGATGGGTGCGCGAACGCCTGTCACTCTACGAACGGGAAATGCCCTGCCGCCGACCCTGGGCAGCAGGGGAAGCGCTGGCGCGCGAGCCGTGAAGCCGGGAGCGCAAGGACATTTGCCATCGGGAAGGCTCGCGCGCCTTGCCTGGGCCATCAGGAACCCTGCACCAGCTGTGGAACTACCCCCGCGAAGGATGGGCACGTCGCTTCTTCTAGCCCTGGAATTTCTGGGACCGACAGCCGGTGCTCGCCGACGCCGCCGGCGTACACGGCCGCGTGCGATGCCGTTGGCGAACAGGAACTCGGCGTTGCCGGCGTTCGCTTTCCGGATCGAGCACTCCCGGCCGCTTCCAGACGGTGGTGGGTACGGCGACCGCGTTTCCTGTCAGCACAGCGCGGGTTTCGGCGACATTCATGGTTCCGCTCCGTTTTTTGGTTGCAAAGCTGGGTTACCTGCGCATGTAGAAAAATCGAATGTTGATGCCCTCGTCCAAACGAAAAATCTCCTCTAGCGCTTCGACCTCTTCATCAGTGAGATCTTCATCTTCGCGGAAAACATCGAGCAACATCTCGGACGAAAAGATGAGGGTGAGGTCATTGCCATCGACGAAATACTTGACTCGTTCTTCATCGCCGTCTTCGACCGTGACCAAAGTGTTGCCTTCCACTCTCCAAGTCCCGCTGTTACCCTGATCGTCCTCGAAGGATCCGTCGGCGTTGAATCGAATGATCGATCGAAGTCCTGCCATTCTTACCTCGAAATCGGCGCGAAAGGCGGCGATAATGCGATTTGTATCTCGTTGGTCAACACCCGCATCACGCAGGGATTCCTCAAAACCCGCTAACATGACGTCGACCATGTCGGTACTGTCGAATACCCAAGAACCGACGAGATCCTCGTCGGGTGCCACGGGGTTGTCTTCGCCACCGCAGGCAGCAAGAAACAACAGAGACAAGGGGATCAGGGAATGCCGTTTCACCAGCGTTTACTCCTCACAAAAGTCGATTAGATGGAAACCCCAAATCATTCATTCCAAAGTGACCCGGCCCGGACCCCGTCAGATCCGGGCCCACCCCGGGGCTCAGGGAATGAGGACCGCCTTTGTCGTGGCCTTTGCGATCGATGCCTCGAAGGCGGCCAGCGCCTCTCCGAGGGGGAAGGTCTCGACCAGCTGCTCGACGGGGATGTCCCCGGCGGCGAGGTGGGCCATCGCCTGCTCGTAGTCCTCCCGCGTCGATCCGAAGGAGGTGTGCAGGCGCTGCTCGCGGCGCACGAGGTCGGTCGCCGGCAGGGGGACGGACCCCGGATAGGTGGCGACCACCCCGATCAGGCCGCCCGGCCTGACCGCCTCCGAAGCCGCGGCCAGGGCCCCGGGGGCGCCCGAGGCCTCGATCAGGATGTCCACCGGCTCGGGAACCTGCCGCGCCAGTGGCTCCGCCTCACTCACCACAACGGTCGCCATGCAGAGGTCCCGCGCCTTGCGCAGCCGCACCTCGGCGTCGGCGGCGATGCCGGTGACCGTCACCCCCGCCCCGCAGGCCCTGGCGACGAGGGCGCACAGCAGCCCGATGATGCCGCAGCCTGAGACCACCACCCTATCCCCGGCGGTGGCTTCGCACCCCTTCCGCACGCAGCGGCAGGCTACCGCGAGCGGCTCGATCAGGGCGCCCTCGAGATGGCTGAGGCCGTCGCGTAGCGGCACGGCGAAAGCGGCGTCGACGAGGCAGTACTCGGCCATGGCGCCCGGCATGCTCAACCCCAGTATGGACCGGTCCGGGCACTGCTGGGTGTTGCCGGCTCGGCACGGAGGGCAGCGGCCGCACCCCTGGACCGACAGGGCGCTCACCCGCTGCCCGCGCTCCCACTCCCTCACCCCGGTGCCGGAGGCGTCCACCACCCCCGAGAACTCGTGGCCGAGGACCAGGGGCCGCGGCACCCAGTCGAAGTTCGGCTTGGCCAGCGCCGCGGAGACGTCGGAACCGCAGATGCCCACGGCATGCACCGCGAGGCGGAGCTGGCCGGGTCCCGGCTCCGGGAGCGGCGCCTCGACCAAGGCGAGATCCCCGGCCTTGTGGGACCGCATCGACAGCGCCTTCACGGCCCGGCCCCGGGTCGCATCAGTCCGGCAGCCGCAGCGCGCGGACGCGGTTGTTGCCGAAATCGCTGATCAGCAGGATGTGGGAATCGAAGAAGCAGAGGGCGTTCGGTTCGTTGAGCCGCGCCGCGGTCCCCTGTTCGCCGTCGGCGCACTCCCCCGGCTCGCCGCCGAAGCCGGCCACGGTCCGCAGGCGGCCGTCGGCGCCGACGCGGCGCACGCAGTGGTTGTTCGTGTCGGAGAAGTAGAGGCTCCCGTCGATGCCGACTGCAACGCCCGAAGGCCCGTCGATGCGGGCTTCGGTTGCCTGCGTGCCGTCGGGCGAGAACCCAGGTTCCCCGCAGCCGGCCACCGTGGTGATGACGCCGTCCGCGTCGACCTTGCGGATCGCGTGGCGCCTGCTGTCGGCGAAGAACAGGGCGCCGTCCGGGCCGAAGCAGAGCGCCTCCGGCTGGTGAATGCGGGCTTTGGCCGCGGCGCCGCCGTCTCCGGAGTACCCGGGGAGTCCGATCCCCGCCACCGTGGTGATGATGCCGCTGTCGGCGTCGACCCTGCGGATGCGGCCGACCGCGTCGCCGATGTAGAGGTCGCCGTTCGGACCGTGGGCGACCGAGGCGATCTGCACGAAGCAGGCACTGACGGCGAGGGCGCCGTCTCCCTTGTCCCACTCCTGGCCGGTGCCGGCGACGACGCGGATGACGCCGTCGGGGTCCACGCGGCGGACGTGCGAGTGGCGGGTGTCGGCGATGACGACGCGGCCCTCCGGGTCGACGGAGACGTCGTGCGGGTTGCCGAGGTAGGCCTCGGTGGCCGGGCCGTTGTCGCCGCCGTAGGCGCGGGCGCCGTTCCCCGCCACGGTGCCGATGATGCCGGTGGCCGGCTCGACGACGCGGATGCGCTGGTTCCAGGCGTCGGCGAGGTAGATGCGCCCGTCCGGGGCGACGTCGATGCCGGCTATGCCGTTGATGTAGCCCTCGGTGGCGGCCTCGCCGTCGTGCACGTGGGTGCCGCCGAGCACGGTGGTGACGATGCCGGTGGCCCCGTCGCAGCGGCGCGTGCGTCCCGAGCAGTCCCCCCAGTAGACCGAGCCGTCGGCATCGGCCCAGATCCCCGCCTCGACGGAGTTGCAGTGCGTCTCGGTGCCGGGCAGCCCCTCCTCGCCGAAACCGGGACAGCCGTTGCCGACCAGGGTCGTGACGATGC
This sequence comes from Candidatus Latescibacterota bacterium, assembly GCA_965223905.1. Lineage (GTDB taxonomy): Bacteria > Latescibacterota > UBA2968 > UBA8231 > UBA8231 > CBDCXV01. The sequence continues at coordinate 1,476,134 of CBDCXV010000001.1, read as the reverse complement.
CTGTGGCGGCCTCCACCTTGCGGATGCGGAAACCGTACTTCTCGCCGACGTAGAGGTTGTCGCCGGCGTCGAAGCAGATGGCGTCCGGCATCAGGGTGCTCGCTTCGACCGCAGGGCCGCCGTCGCCGTTGGAAGCGCGCTGCCCGTTTCCCAGGACAGTGGTGACGACGCCGGTCTTCATGTCGATCCTGCGGATGCGGTCGTTGGAGTTGTCGCAGACGTAGAGGTCCCCCTGCGAGTCGATGGCGAGGTGCTCCGGGTGGTGGAAGCCCGCTTCCGCGGCGGGTCCCCCATCGCCGTGGTAGCCGCCGAGGCTGATTCCCGGGCCGCCGGCCGGCCGGCTGTTCCCCTGCTCGGAGGGGTAGTGGCGCGCGTCGAGGCCGGCGAAGCGCTCGATGATGCCGGTTCTCGCGTCGACGCGGCGGACGTTGTCCGCCCACTCGCTCGAGAGGTAGAGATCGCCGTTGGCGGCGACGGCGATGCCGCAGGTGGTGTCCATCTCGGCGTCCACCGCCGGTCCGCCGTCCCCGCCGCGGCCGACCTTGCCGCTGCCCGCGACCCGGGTGACGATCCCGGTTTCGGCGTCGATGCGGCGGTAGACCTGGTTGCCGAGGTCGGACAGGTAGAGGTTGCCCTGCCTGTCGATGGCGAGGTCGTGGGGATTGTTGAAGCGGGCCGCTTCCGCGGGGCCGCCGTCGCCGCTCAGGCCGCGGATGCCGTCGCCGGCGAAGTTGTGCAGGATGCCGTCGCCGGCGATGCGGTAGAGGCGGTGCCACTGGTAGTCGACGACGATGAGGTCCCCGTCCGGACGCCGGCCGACCCCGAGGGTCCAGCCGGCGTCGGCGTCGCGCGCCGGGATGCCTTCGCGAAAGCCGGCGCCGGCGATGCGGACGAGGGCGCCAGGGGCCAGGTTGCCGAACAGCTCGGGCAGGTTCATGGCCGCACCCCCACGATCGGGTCGGTCCGGTCCTGGGGGGTCAGGGGCTCGCCGCCCCCCTCGGCGACCACGAAGGAGCACTCGACCTGGAAGGAGAAGGCCCCCGGGGTGAACAGGCCGGCCTCGAGGGAGAGCACCATGCCGGCTTCCAGCGGCAGGTCGGAGGGCTCGTCGACGCAGTCGTCGCGGATGCGCAGCCCGTTGTCGGGCACCAGGATCGGGTAGTCGCGGACCTCGAGGCCGATGCCGTGGCCGTGGGGAAAGGAACCGGTGATTCCGCGCCCCTCCAGCAGGCCGCTCATGGCCGCGGCGACGCTCGAAGCCCGCGCACCGGCGCGCGCCGCCTCGGCGCCGGCGGCTACCGAGTCCCGCAGCCCCTCGTAGCGGGCGCGGTTCTCCGCGCTCGGCTCGCGCATCGCCAGGGTCTGGCCGCTGTCGGAGCAGTAGTAGTCGAAGACGCAGCCGTAGTCGGTGTAGAGGAGGTCGTCCTCGAGCAGGGTCACGTCCGGTTCGGTGGAGAGCCCGAGGCCGCGCACGCAGATGGCGAAGTGGTCGAGATCGGCCCCTTCGCCCGCCACCAGGGCGCGGTATTCGGCAACCATCTCCCGCGTCGACGTTCCGGGACGGGCCCCGGACAGCACCCGGGTGGCCGCCTCCTCGCCGATGCGGCCGGCGCTGCGCAGGCGCTCGAGCTCCTCGGAGCCCTTCACCATGCGGATGAGGAGGATGAGGTTGGAGCAGTCCCTGATATCCGCCTTCGGCAGGCTCTCGCGGATTTCCGCAAGGGTGGCGGCAGGCAGGTTGCCGCACTCGATGCCGATGCGGCCGTCGGCGACGCCGCGGTCGGCCAGCGCCTCCGCCAGGGAGCCGACCGCGGTGGCTCCCGGGTCGAGAGCGCGCGCGAACTCGAGGAAATACTGCTGCCGCTCGCTGAGCGGGAGATCGGCCGGGGCCGCATCGTCGAAGCCGCCCCCTCCCGCGGAACGGACGTCCCGCACCCAGGAATCGAGGGAGTTGGCCGCCAGCAGCGGCACCAGGACTAGGGCCGGCTCCCCGTGCCGCGGAAAGAGGGCGAACTGCTGCGTCAGCCCGATGCCGGCGCCGGGCCGGGTCATGTACTCCTTGAACAGCTTGTCGAGCCAGCAGTAGTAGTCGCTGAAGTAGGTGATGTTGGTCGGGCTCGTCGCCACCAGGGCGTCGAGGCCGCAGCGGTCCATGTACTCGAAGGCGCGCTCGCGGTTGAACAGCATGATGTTATGTACGAGCTCCTATCTGTAAGGTTCCATTGCTTTGTCCGCCGCGGCCTGCAGCAGGTTGTACTCGCTCTGTCTCGTGCTGCCGAAGATCAGGCAGCCCCGCTCCCGTTCGCGCCCGTACGCGGCCCGGTCCTTCGGCATGATGGCCGGCTCGACCGCAAGGCCGCGCGCGAGTGCCGCGGCGATCACCTTCTCCATGGCGGCGAGCACCTCGGGGTGCTCCCACTGCCCGTGCAGCCCCATTTTCGCCGCCAGGTCCCCCGGGCCGAAGACGATCCCGTCCACCAGGTCGACGGCGAGGATGCTGTCGATGTTCTCCACGGCGCGGGCGGACTCGATCTTGGGGATCACCAGCACCGCCTCGTTGGCCGCCTCGCAGTAGGCGGCGACGTCGCTGCTGTCGTAGCCGGCGTTGGCCCCCAGCGCCAGGCCGCGTTCCCCCGCGGGGGCGTACTTGCACCAGCGCACCAGCTCCTCCACCTGTTCGGCGGTGTCGGCGTGCGACAGCACGATGCCGAGGGCGCCGGCGTCGAGCATGCGCGACACCAGGGCGCGTTCGGGGGCCACCACCGTCACCCAGGGGGCGAGCCCGTTGTCGCGGGCGATGACGAGGAAGTTGGTGAGGGTCTCCTCGTTGTGGACCACGTGCTCGGTGTCGACCATGACGAAGTCGAAACCTGCACGCGCCGCGATCTTGGCGACCGAGGGGCGCAGCGATTCGAAGACGTTGAACCCGGCCGCCGGCTCGCCCCGGTTCCAGGCCTCTTTTACAGGGTTGGCGATCATGGTCAGTAGTGAAACCTCTGCTGCCTGCGGCGGTCGCGCTCGTACGCCGCCCGCAGGTCCCGCGCTTCGGGGTTGGAGCTCACCTCGGCGACCTCGACGTCCCACCACATGCCGGAAGGGGGCGGGAACCGGTGCTTCTCGATCTCGGCGACGATGACGCAGGGACGGGTTTCGCCGCGCGCCTCCCTGAGAGCGGCGCGCAGTTCCTCCTCTGTCTCGACGTGCCAGGAGCGCGCCCCCATGCTGGCGCCGTTGCCGGCGAAATCGATGTCGAGGTAGTCGCCCGACAGGCGCCTCGACTGCGGGTCGCGGGCGCGGAACTCGTTGCCGAAATCCCGCCCCGTCGTCGCCAGCTGCAGCCCCCTGATGCACTGGTACCCGTGGTTGTCCGAGACGATCACCGTGATCTTCAGCCCTTCCTGGACCGCGGTGACGATCTCTGTCGGGCACATCAGGTAGGTGCCGTCGCCGACGAAGACGTACACCTCTCCCTGCGGCTGCGCCATGCGCACCCCGATGCCGGCCGGGATCTCGTACCCCATGCAGGAATAGCCGAACTCGAGGTGGCAGTGCCGGCCGCCCGAGGTATCCCAGAGCTTGTGCAGGTCGCCGGGCTGGTTGCCCGCGGCCGAGATCACCGTGTCTCCCGGCTTCGCCTCTTCGTTGAGGATGCCGATCAGGTGGCCCTGGCTCATCGCCTCGCCGGGAGCCTGCGTGTAGATCTCCTTCTCCTTCTGTTTCCGCCAGGTCTCCCTCGCCGTGGCGATCTCCTCGACGTACGCGGCGTCCGGCCTGATGCCGCCTTCGGCGCAGGCCTTCGAAAGGGCGCGCAGCGCCTCGCGGGCGTCGGCGACGAGCGGCAGGGCTCCCTGCTTGCAGGCGTCGCGCCCGGCGACGTTGATGCCGATGAACTTCACCTCCGGATGGTGGAAGGCGGCCTGCGAACCCGTGGCGAAGTCGCTCAGCCGGGTGCCGGCGCAGATGACGAGGTCGGACTGGCTGATGATCCGGTACGCCGCGGGGTTGCCGCTGATGCCGAACGAGTGCAGGCAGAGCTCGGATTCTGCGGCCATGGCGCCGCGGCCGGCCAGGGTCTCTCCGACCGCCATGCCGGTCTGCCCGGCGAACTCCCGCAGCTCCCTGGAGGCGTCGGAGTAGTGTACCCCGCCCCCTGCGATGATCGCCGGCCGTCGGGCCGCCCTGATCATCTCCACCGCCTCGGCGATCCGCCGCGACTCCGGGGGCCGGCGGTCGACGCTCCAGGTGCGCTCCTCGAAGAAGCGGACAGGGTAGTCCCAGGCGTGCGACTGGACGTCCTGGGGCAGCGACAGGGTGACGGCGCCGGTCTCGGCCGGGTCGAGGAGGACGCGCATCGCCTCGGGAAGCGCGGTCAGCAGCTGCTCGGGCCGCGTGATGCGGTCGAAGAAGCGGCTCACCGGGCGGAAGCAGTCGTTGACGCTGACGTCGGCGGCGGCCGGGTTCTCGAGCTCCTGCAGAACCGTCCCCTGGTGGCGGGTGGCGTAGTAGTCCGACGGCAGCAGCAGCACCGGCAGCCTGTTGATGGTAGCCGTCGCCGCCCCGGATACCATGTTGGTGGCCCCCGGGCCGATGGAGGAGGTGCAGGCCAGGGTCGCCAGGCGCCGGTTGGCCTTGGCGTACCCCGACGCCGTGTGCACCATCGACTGCTCGTTGCAGGGCTGGTAGTAGGGAAGCCCGGTGCCGCCGCACTCCTCGAGCGCCTGGCCGATGCCGGCGACGTTGCCGTGCCCGAAGATCCCGAACAGGGCCGGGATGAGGCGGCGGCGCTCCCCGTCCCGCTCGCTGTACTGGACTTTCAGGTATTCGACGAGGGCCTGCGCCATGGTCAGGCGCGTGGTCTCGCGATCGTGGATGCTCATGGCATTTCTCCGTGCGACATTCATCTGCTCCCCGTGCGTCGATTACCCGGCTCGCCGTGCGTCAATTACATGGCTCGCCGTGCGTCAATTACATGGCTCGCCGTGCTCGCCTGGGCTCGCGAGCCTGCCGGGTTGGATGTGGAGCCGGGGGCATCGGCGCGCTGTGCGTCAATTTCATAGCTCGCGGTGAATCAATTCCATGGCTCGCCGTGCTCGCTGAGGGCCTGGTCGCTGGCTTCATGCCGGGTCACTGGCTCGCTTGTCCGCCGATCCCGCGCACCGGTTCCCAGCTTTCGCTCTCCCAGGAACGGGCGATGGCGTCCTGAACCTCGGCGACGGCGAGGGCCTCGCCAAAACCGGGTTCGCCCTGCCTGCCGGCGGCGATGCTGTCGAGGAACCTGGCGGCCTCGATCGCCTTCAGGTCGTCGTACCCCAGACCGAGGGCCGGTCCCGGTGTGAAGCGCAGGTGGGAGGGGTGCTCCGGGCCGCTGGCGATGGTGACGAAACCGTCGTGGGCGCCGTTCTCTTCCGGCAGGTAGACCTGCAGCTCGTTCATGCGCTCGAAGTCCCAGCGAATCGCCCCCTTCGTCCCGTGCACCTCGAATGCCATCTGGCACTTGAGACCGCTGATGATGCGGTCGACCTCGAAGCTGCCCTGGGCGCCGTTGGCGAAACGCACCAGGGCCCCGGCGTAGTCTTCGTTGGTCACCTTCCCTCTGGGGCCGCCGCTGCGCACCGAGAAGTGGGTGCCTTCCCCCGCCTCTGCCAACGGGCGCTCGCCGATGAAGGTGGCGCGGTTGCCGACGACGCGGTCGATCGGCCCGGCCAGCGAGTGCGCCATGTCGATGACGTGCGACATCAGGTCCCCGAGGGCCCCGAGGCCGGCACGCTCCTGCTGGAAACGCCAGGAGAGGACGGCGTCCGGGTTGCTGGCGTAGCCCACGAGGAAACGGCCGCGGTAGTGGGTGAGTTCGCCGAGCCTGCCGTCGCGGATGAGCCGGCGGGAGTGCTGCACCAGCGGCGCCCAGCGGTAGTTGTAGCCGACGAAGGTCAGCACTCCCGCCTCCCTGGCGGCCGCCTCGATGCGGGCGGTCTCCCGGGGGCCGCCCCCCACCGGTTTCTCGCAGAAGAGATGCTTTCCCGACGCGGCGCAGGCTTCGACGATTTCGAGGTGGCGGTCGTTCGGAGTGGCGATGTTGACGACGGCGACCGCGGGATCGTCGACCACCTCCCGCCAGTCGGTGGTGCTGCCGGCGAAGCCGAAGCGCTGCTGCGCCTCGCGGGCGCGGCTCTCGACATCGTCGGCGCAGACCACCAGCCGGGGCTGCAGCTCGCTGTCCCAGAAGCGGTCGGCGACAGTGCGGTAGGAGCGGCTGTGGACCTGGCCCATCCACCCCATTCCTATTACCCCGATGCCTGCGGTTCGAGCCATGATCAACTCCGTTCGGTGCGAACGGCAGAAGGTATCCGGGCCGCCGGGACTGGACAAGCAGGCCCGGAGCGAATGGCCGGTTTCCGCGGCGAGTCATGGCGAGTCATTTGGTAAAACGGCGCCGTCGTCGGCTGACCATGGGGCGCGATTTCCGGCCGTGGCAGCTTGACTTTTCCCAGTGCGGATGGTAGCGTTAACTGTTCTGTTCACTTGCCTTCCCCCACGTTCTTCACCGTCAACCCCCCTTTGCACTGTTCGTCCATGCCGTACCCCGCAGTTGAGTATCTTCCCGCGCGTGCTACGCACGGGTAATGGCCTCGTCACGTACTCATCGCCAGGCATCGAGCAGCTTCATCCGCCAAGCCCTCGCCACGTCACCACACAAGCGGCGTTTTGACAAGCGACTTTTTGCCGGCATCAGGCCATCGACCTTACCAGTCATCCCTGGCGCCATGTATGACCCCCGCGGCGCGACGCCGGGTTGCAGGTAGCCGTGGCGGCCGCGATCAGCGGCTGCACCCGGGCATTTCACGTAACAACTGCGCCGAATCGGTAACAGGAGGAATCATGTCAATACGGATTTTCGCACTCGCTCTCGCCCTTATTCTCCACGCCACGGCAGGGCCTGGTTTTACTCAGGACGAAGAGGAACTGCAGAGGCTGGTCGAGGAGGGCGAGCTGGAAGAAGCCGAGCTGCAGCAGATTCCCGGAGCCGACCTGCCGGGGCCGGGAGAGGACCTGGTTTCCGGCAAAATCCGCCTGCCCAGCGGCGAGGAGGTGGAGAAGCTGCGTATCAGCCAGGACCGGGAAATCGACCCGTCGACCTATATCGTCGGCCCCGGAGACGTGCTGCAGCTCTATATCTGGGGCGAGTTCGACCTTTCCTACATGCTGCAAGTCGATCCTGTGGGCAATGTCCTTATCCCCACCGTCGGCGCGTTCGAAGTCTCGGGCGAGGTTCTGGCCGATGCCAAGAAAAGGATCCTCGCCGCGGCGCAAGGCAAGTACCCTGGCGTCGACATCACCCTCACCCTGGCGAGCATGCGCTTCTTCACCGCCTATGTCACCGGTGCCGTGCTGCAGGAAGGCAGCTTAACCATCCATCCGACCACGCGGATGTCGGACCTGATTGAGCTGGCCGGGGGTTTTTTGGACGATTTGCGCGGCACCACCTTCAGAGACGAGGTCGGCGGCAAGGAGGTTACCCGAGTGCGCCGGATGGTCAGGCGGGCGACTGGACGGCGCTCGATCAAGGTGACCCATCGAGAAGGCACCGTCGAAATCGTCGATCTCGACATGTTTCTCTCCACCGGCGAAATCGCGCACAACCCCTACGTGCGTATGGGGGACGTGGTCCACGTCGGGTTCCGCGACGCCGCGGTGTTCATTTTCGGCGCCGTCAACCGGGAAGGGCAGCAGGAGTACCGTCCCGGGGACACGATTGAGGACTTGGTGAAGCTGGCCAAGGGCTTGAGGCGCGCCGCCCCCCTGGTCAAGGCCGAGCTGTGGCGCTTCAAGGAGGGAACCGAGGAGACCGAGGTCATCCCGCTGGGCAGCAACGAGCCCGGAAAGGGGGGATTCGTCTATGATGATATTCGCCACCTCGTCCTGCAACCCAACGACATGGTTTTTATCCGGGCGCGTTCGCAATGGCAGCTGATGCCTACGTCGGTGATCCTGGGCGAGGTCGCGTACGTGGGCCGCTACCGCATCATCCCGGGGGTCACCCGGGTCAGCGACGTGGTGGCCCTGGCCGGCGGTCTGAGCGAGGACGCCTCGCTGATCGGCGCCAAGGTGATTCGCTCCAAGCTGCGGTCCCGGCTCGACCCGGAGCTGCAGCGGTTGCGGAGCCTGAGGGCAGTGTCCGGGTTGGCTCACATGGACGACGAAGACCGGGCCTATCTCAAGACCAAGGCTCGCGAGGAGAAAGGGCGGGCCGCGATCGACTTCGAGCGACTGTTCATGTACGATGACGAGGAGCAGAACATCCCCCTCGAAAGCGGCGACGTGATCTACGTCCCCAAGCGACGGCGCACCATCAGCATCAGCGGCCAAGTGAAGAAACCAGGCCTGGTCGACTATGAGCCGGGGCACGATGTGGGCTACTACATGGCAAAGTCCGGCGGATACACCTTCGACGCCGACAAGCGAGGGGCCCGGATCATCCGGGCGCGCACGAATTTCCGCGAGAAGCTGAAAAACGATCTGCCGGTCGAGGTCGGCGACGAGATCTGGGTGCCGCAGAAGGAGCGAACCGATTACTGGGAATTCACCCAGTCGACCATGCGCACCCTCGCCGAGACCCTGACCTTGGTGATCGTGGTGCGGTCTCTCCAATAAACCCAGTAGCGCCTCAGGATATCCTAACGGAGAAGGAACACTGCCCAATGGAGAGAGAAGGAAAAAAGGAAGCCGATATCCTCGACCTGCTGGCCGCTCTGCACGCGGGCAGGAGAATGATTCTCGGCGGCACCCTGGGCATGTGCGTCCTGGCCGGGGCGCTCAGCTTCCTGGTGCCGGAGGAGTTCGAAGCGACGGCGCAGATTCTTCCGCCCAAGGAGCAAAAGCAGGGGTTCGGCTTTTCCGACCTGCTTTCGGCGCTCCCGATCCCGACGTTGCGCCTGGGAGAAAAGGGCACGCCGGCCGACATCTTCATCGCCACGCTGACAAGCCAGATGACACGGCGACAGATGGTCGAGAAGTACGACCTGCAGCAGCGCTACGAAGCCGAAACCATGACCGATGCGATCGAGATTCTCGCCGCCAAGACCACGGTCGACAAAACCGAAGACGGCACGATTCTGATTGCCGTACTGGACCAGGACCCGCAGAGGGCCGCCGACATGGCGGCTCATTACATCGAACTGCTCGACGTAACCAACAAGCAGATCTCGCAGAAGACCGCTCACGAGCGCCTCGGCTTCATCCGCCAGCTCCTGGACGAAGAGGACCGCAAGCTGGAGGACAAGATGGAGCGGCTGGAGGAATTTCAATCAGAGTACAACGCCATATCCATCGAGGAGCAGGCCCGCGCGGTTATCCGGGCCGCGGCGAGGATGCAGACCGAAGCCATGGAGCTGGAGATCGCCCGCAAGGGGCTGATTCTTTCCGGACTCGACGCCGGACACGACAGGGTGAAGAAGCTCCAGCAGGAGATCATGCTGCGGGAGGAGATGATGGTCATGTTACGTGACGGGATCGATGTCGGAGGCACCAACCTGCTCCGCAACAAGACGCTGCAGCTGGAGCTGGACGAAAACCTCTTTCTGCCGCTGAAGCAGATCCCGGGCGTGGCCATGGAGTTCGCGACCTTGGAAAAGGACGTCCTGGTGCAGAAGGCACTGCTCCAGCTCCTGCTGCAGCAGGAGGCCGAGGCGCTGATCGAGGCCAAGAACACGACATCGACGGTGCAGGTCCTCGATCCGGCGGTCGCGCCGGAGCTCAAGGCCAGGCCGCAGCGGCTGCTCATCGTCCTCATCACCGGCGTGCTCAGCCTCTTCGCCTCACTCAGCTATACGCTGGGGATGGTGTATGTCCGGGTCATCCAGCAGCGCTGGCGGGACGAGCAACGGGAAATCACCTGAGCCCGATCGCCGGGTCTGCGACCGCTGTCGACCGCGACAAGGCCATGCTGGGGCGCGACTAACCCCTGCCGACCGGCTGCCAGACCCGGTGGCGGCGGCCGCTCAGGAAGTGCAGCAGCCCCAGCAAAGCCCCCCAGTTGGTTGAGCAGAAATAGGCGGGGATGTAGAACAGCCAGGTCCGCCCGAACCGCTCCGGCAGCGCCATTCCCAGCAGCGCCAGTCCGTAAAAACCACCCTGCAGGGCCAGCAGGACGCGATAGATTCCCTCTTCCCAAGCCAGAAGCAGATTCAGGGCGAGTGCCGCCAGGAGAAACACCGGCACCAGCCAGCGCAGCAGCTTGTGCGACGCTACCTGAAAGGCGAAAAGGAGATGAGCTGCCGGATTGAGCACCCCGCGCTGGGTCCAGAGACCGAACAGCGAGCGGGAGACGATGCGGCGGCGGCGGCGGCACTCGTCGGCGAAGGTGCCGGTGCTGACTTCAGTGGCCACTGCCAGCGGCGCGTACACCACCCGGTAGCCCTGGCGCCAGATGCGGACCGGCACGATGAAGTCGCTGATGATCTCGCTGCCCAGCACCTCGAAGCAGTCGCGCCTCAGCGCGTAAATCGCCCCGTTGGCCCCCAGGGCCGAGCTCAGCATGCTCTCCCTGAGCTTGAGGAACTGCTCGTAGCGCCAGTAGACCCCCTCGCCCTTGCCGGCTCCTCCCTCGCCCGGGTTGACGTATTGCAGCTCGCCGCAGACGCACCCGACCCCGGCGTCGGCAAATGGGGCAAGGAGCTGCCTGAGGGCGTCGGGAGCGTACATGCTGTTGGCGTCTGAAAACACCAGGTAAGCCCCCCGCGCCAGCTCTACGCCCGCGTTCTGCGCCGCGGTTTTGCCGCTGCGCCCAGGCATGCGGTGAAGGCGCACCCCGCGTCCTGCGAAGTCGGAGGCGATGCGGTCGGTGCCGTCGGTGGAAGCGTCCGAGACCACGACGACGTCCAGTTTTTCCGCAGGGTAATCGATGGCCAGGGTATTTTCCAGCTTGGCTCGCAGCACGGCTTCTTCATTGTAGGCGGCGATAATGATCGCCACCCCGGGCAACTCCTCCGGCGGGGCGTACCTCGGCGTTCGGCGCCCCACTGTCAGGAGGTAAAGCAAGATGGGGTAGATCAGGTAGGTGTGGGCGACGAGAAAAACAGAAGCCCAAAAAGCGACTACGAGCATCCGGATTGCAGGAGTGAGAGGAAAAAACAAGGTCGGAGGGTATCCATCCTATTATCTTTCCCGGTTGCAGTAGTCGCAACCGTTCGGGTTCCCGGCGGATGGTCCGGGGAGTTTCGGGGCAGGGGCAGGGAACTGAACGGGAAGCTCCTGCACATCCCATGTCCAGCGTAGTTCACTTGACCACCGTCCACGACCCTTTCGACAGCCGCGTCTTCCACCGCGAGTGCAAAACCCTGACCGAGGCCGGCTACGAGGTCGCGCTCCTGGCCCCTGGGGGGAACGACTCCACTGTCGACGGCATTCAGGTAGGCAGCCTGCCCCGCTACGACAGCCGCATCCTGCGCATGAGCCTGGGAGTCGGCCGCACCCTCCTCAAAGCCCTGGCAACACGAGCCGACCTCTATCACTTCCACGACCCCGAGCTGATCCCAGCCGGCCTGCTATTGCGACTTCTGGGCAGGCGCGTGATCTACGACATCCACGAGGACAACCGCACCGCGCTCGAGGAACGGGAATACCTCCCCTCCTCCCTGCGGGCCCTGACCGCCAGGCTCCTCGCCTGGGCGGAAGAAGGCAGCAGCCGCCACTTCCACCTCGTCCTGGCCGAGCGCTACTACGCCGAGCGCTTCCCTCGAGGCGAGACGGTCCTCAACTACGCCCGGTTCCCCGCGCTGGACGAAGACCGGCTGCTCGCTCGTCCCCGAGCCGGGAACCCAAGGCTTATCTACACCGGCAACGTCAAACCCTACCGCGGGGCGCACCGCCACGCTGAACTTCTGCAGCATCTGCCCGAGGCCGAGCTGTTCCTGGTCGGCCGCTGCGATCCGCAGTTGGCAGCCGAGCTGCAGGCCGGCGCCGACCGGAAGCGTCTCCACCTCGAAGGGGGTGGGGCCTACGTGCCCCACCAGCGCATCGTCTCGTACTATCTCCGCGAGTGCTGGACCGCCGGCCTCGCCCTGTTTCCCCCCAGCCGGCACACCCGGCGCAAGGAGCTGACCAAAATCTTCGAGTACATGGCTTTCGGCATCCCTGTCCTCTGCGCCGATTTCCCCAACCTGCGCCGGATCGTCGAAGGGGCCGAATGCGGAATCTGCGTCGATCCCGAAAACGGCCCCGCCGCGGCCGAGGCGATTCGCTATTTGTGGGAACATCCGAAGGCCGCACGGCGGATGGGTGAAAACGGACGGAAAGCGGCGCGGACGACCTACAACTGGGACACCCAGGCGGAGAAGCTGCTGCGTCTCTACGATACCATCCTGAACCTACAGTAGATCGTGCGTTAAGGAGTCGATCGATGGAGATCGACGGTCAATTCTCCATTCCTTCCAGCACCATCTCGTAGAGCGCGTGGATCCGTGCCGCCACTCGCCGGTAGTCGTAGCGCTCCTCTGCCCGCCGGCGTATCGCCTCCTGGTCGTAGGCTTCGTACCCGTCAATAACCGCGAGAATGCCCTCGGCAAGGTCCCCGGCGTCTCCAACTGCGACCAAACGCCCTACCGAATCGTCCACCATCTCCTCCGGTCCGCCGCAGCGCGTGGCCACCACCGGCAGGCCGCATGCCATCGCCTCGATCAGCACGATACCGAAGCTGTCATAGAAACTGGGTAGGACCACGAGGTCGGACTCGGCCATGTGGCGCGGCATCTCCTCCGGGGGCACCGCATCCCTGAACTCCACGCAATCCGACAGTCCCAGGGCCGCGACCTGGGGCAGGAACGGCTCGGACGTCCCGGTGGCCGGGTGGCCCCCTAGCAGGGCAAGCGAAATATCGGAACGCCGGCGGCGAAGTTTCGCCAGCGCCTCCAGCAGGACACGCAACCCCTTTTCCTCGACGAACCGCCCCACGTAGAGCAGGCGCCAGCCTCCTTCCCCGGACCGCCGCGAAACGGCTCTCGAAAAGAGTCTGCAGTCAACGCCATTGGGAATCCAGCGCACCTTTCCGGGGCTGAACCCGAGCTCCAGGACGTCATTGCGGAGATCCCGGCTCACGGCGATAACGGCATCTGCTCTTTCCAGGGCTTCGATGGTCAACTGACGCCACCGGGGATCGAGACTGGGAAGTCCCTTGACGTCGAAACCGTGGACGGTGACGACTACCGGCCTGCCGTGACGAGCTCCGTATTCGACGGCAGCGAGGCCGTCCGGATAGGCGCAGTGGGCGTGCACGAGATCAGGCACGGCAAAATCGCAGCGTTCCAGGGCGCCGAGATGATAACGCCATTGTCTGGTGAAAAGGATGCGGCGCGGCAGCGCAAGTCGCCGGGGATGACATATCCGCAATCCGTCCACCACCTCGACGCGCGGGACACGCCGGTAGGCGCTCCAGCGCCCGAAACCGGGAAATGGAAACCAGGGAACGGGTGCTGCCACCTCGAGCGAGCAATGCTCCTTGAGGAAACGCAACTGGTTGTGGACAAAGGTTCCGCTCGCAGGGGCGTAGCTGTTGGGATAGAGGTGGGACAGGACCAGGACCTTCACGTCTGCTCCTCGCCTTCTTCCAATTCGGGCGCTGCGAAGATTGTTACCGGGAGCAAGACTTTCGGCTCGGACCGGCCGAACCGGGAAAGACGCGAAGCGACGGGGACCTCACGCCGGGTCGGAATCCGGCTCCGTACGGGAATCGGCATCCAGGTGATGCACGGCAAACATCATTCCGATACAGAACCAGAACATGTTGTTGGGCAGGTCGCCGTTGAAGGACTGGTTGACCTGGAAACCTACGAAGGTGGCGATCAGACCGATCGTCACGGCGCGATAATAGGGGTCCTGCATCTGCCGGAAGCGTGTCAGGCTCAAAAAGAACGTCCGCCCTATCAGCCACAGAAAGACAACGAAACCGACGATGCCCAGCTCTCCCAGGACCGTGGTGACGACCGTGTGGGCCTCGTTGACGTGGCTCCAGTGAGGATACCCGGGGGGGGCGTACTGGGAAAACACATAGGGGAAAGCCCGCCAACCGATACCGATGATCGGATGGTCGAAGAACATGTCCAGAGAGGCCAGGATCAGCAAGATGCGCGCCGTGCTCGAGGTTCGACCGATCGAGCCGAACTGATCGATCAGGGTGAAGATGGATATGAAGCGCTCGAAGATGTACTCCGCAAACGGAACGAACTGCTTCAGCCCCAGGACCAGCAGAACGGACGCGAACATCAGAATGAACAGATAGCGCAGCTTGCCGCTCAGCCAGAGGATGACCATCACCCCCAGCATCGTCGCCACCCAGCTTGAACGGCTGAACGAGGCCAGCAGCCCGGCGACGCCGATGAGGACCGACAGCGCGAACAGCAGCCGCTGCCATACAGGCAGGCGGAAGTTGAGCAGAACCGCCAGCAGTGGCAGCATCCCGCTCATCAGGAACATGGCGAAGATGTTGGGGTTGTGGAATGTTCCCGTCGCCCTCGGAACATTGCCGCCCAACGCCGTGATCACCTTGACCGGCAGGTGGAACTGGCCGGTGACGACCTGGTAGGTTCCCATCACCGCACCGGCGACGGTGCAGACGACCATCGACCACAGCACCAGCGACACCGCCCCCCTGGAGTCGATGATGACCTTGGTCATGTAGGCGAAAAACCCCAGGGCGCAAAGCCGGAAGAAACTGACCGTTGCCTCGGGCTGGTTGGGCGAATAGGTCAGCGACACGGCGATACAGCCCAGGAACAGGATCAGGGGCGCCTTGATCTCGAAGTCGGGAAAACGGGTGCGTCTCTGCAGGCAGATCTGGGCTGCAAGTGCGAAGATCAGCAGCCCGAAAGTCAGGTGAAATCCAGTCAGGTGAAAGACGCCCTTGACCTTGCCCGCTTCGGTCAACAGCCGTCCGGTGCTGTCCAGTCCGGAGGTCAGGATTATGAGCGGGATGATGATCCAGGGCTTGAGCAGCGCCCCGGCGATGTAGAGCACAGTGCCCAGCAAGCCGATCAGGAAGAAGGGCAGCAGCTCGGTCAGGAAGATGCTGCCGGCTGCCACCACGGCCTGGAATGCCAGGAAGACGGCAAACCAGCGGCGGTCGAAGAGGTCGCTCAGGTTTCTCTCAGCCAGGATACTCATGATTCCGAATCAGCCCCGCAGGGTGGTTGTGATCCAATACATCAGCAATATCAGCCGCGCAGGAAGGCACCCCAGCCCACTCCCTCGCCGCGCAGGTAGCGCCCCCCGACCAGGAGGGCCCACGCCGTGTAGGCGATCGATTTCGACCAGGCAGCGCCCAGGAGACCCCAGCCGGGGATGAGCCAGAAGCCGAGACCGATGTTGAGGAGAAAGGCAGCGGCCCCCGCCCACAGGGTGACCGCCGGATACCCCTGCCCGGCAAGCTTGGTGTTGCAGACAGAACCGAGTCCGAGGAAAACGAGCCCCGGAAGCATCCACGCAAGGGGCAGGTAGGCTTCGGGATAGGAGGGGAACAACCAGCCGATCAGCGGCCTGCCCGCCACAAGCAGTCCCAGGGCGGCAGCCAGCGAAAAGAGCAATATGCCCCGGGCCACCCGCAGGCTCAACTGGCCGTCCTCGCCGCGCACCACCTTGGCCAGCAGCACGGCGCCGGCCACGTCGGGCACCCGCTGCATCATCTCGGCGAAGTTCAGGGCAACGCGGTAGCTGCCGACCGAGGCCTCGCCGAGAAAGTGCTCGATGAGGAAAACATCCCCGCGCAGGAGCAGGAGGACCAGCACCACCGAGACGGCGCCCCGCCCTCCCACGGCAAGCGTCCGCCGCAGGAGCCGCCGGTCGCCCCAGGTGAAGCCGCCGGCGCTTCCCAGCACGGCAAAGGCGGTCATGCCCGCCAGGCCCGCGGCGCCCGCGTAAAAGAAGAGCGCGGTCCGCAGGCTCAGCTCCCCCGCCGACAGGAGCACCGCGTTGCCTCCGAGGTAGGCGGCGATGAAGACAACCGGAACCACCGCGTACGGACGGATGCGGTCCATTCCCAGCAGCACCGCCTGCCCGGCGCGCTGCAGGACGACGAGCGCCGGCAGCGCCGCCAGAAGCGGCCACCACGAGAGCGCCAGCGGCCCCAGAAACCGGGAGGCGGTCCCCGCCCCCAGCCAGGCAATCCCCAGGCACGCGGCGAACAGCGCCAGAAAACAGAGCAGCGCGTTGTCGCGCGCCGTGGCGCCTGCATCCTCCCGCCCCACGACGTAGGTGGTCCCGCGGCGCAGCCATTCCCCCAGCAGGGTGGCGGCGATCACCGCGGCGGTGGTCCACAGGGCAAGCTGCCCGTATCCTGCCTTGCCGAGGTGGTTGGCCAACAGCCAGTGGTTGACCATTCCAAGGGAGAAGACGATTCCGGTAGAAATCCCGTTCAGGGAAAACCCGCGAAGGAAGTTCATCCGTGAATGAAGCGAGGACCCCCGTCCCGCCGGGCGCTTCCCGGTGCAAGGGATTGTTTTCTCAAGGGAACCGGGGCGCCTTGCCCGGCTCGGCGCACGCCGGTCTTTCCGTTCTGGAAATCACCGGGTCCGCATCCCCGAAACCGCGGGCTGCTCTGCCCGTCCCAGGGAAACCTCCCTGTCATCTCTCACCGGGTCCGACAGGGGCGGCAGGCAGGTCCTGGGATGGCCTGATTTTCCCGATCCGGGAGGAGCGATTCACGCCTCCACCCCCTGGACCTTCCCAGCTTCCAGCCCCATCGACTGGTGCTGCCGGCGCGCCGAATCGAGGTAGCGCTGGTGGGCCTCCTCGTCGAGGCGGCAGCTGTCGCCGTACATCACCATGGCGAAGGCCCGGCGGGAACGCGTCGCCGACCTGTTCGGGTCGGCCCGGTGGATGATCTCGCAGTGGTGCACCGCGGCATCCCCGGGGCGCAAGCGGATGGCGACCTCCCGCGCTTCGTCCTCCGGCCCGAAGTCGGAGATCCCCTGGGAGAATCCGAGCACGCTGGTCGCCGCGTGCGGTCGCAGGCCGCGCTTGTGCGCCCCGGCGACGTAGCGCAGACAGCCGTTCTCCTCGTCGACCGGGTCCAGCGCCAGCCAGATGGTCGCCGCGTTGGCCGGTTTCAGGTTGAAGTAGTAGTTGTCCTGGTGCGGAGGCGTGGGATGCAGGGTGTTCGGCGGCTTGTTGAACCACTCCGGCTCCTTGGCATCGGCCGGCTCTCCGAGCAGGTCCTCGGCCAGCCTCATCCAGCGCGGATGCCTGGCGTATTCGGCGAAGAACGGATCGTTGCCCATGTGCTGCATCTGCTTCAGGGTCTCGGGCCGGCTGCGGTCCTGGTAGAAGGCGTCCGAGTCGGGCAGGGTCGGCACTACGTCGCGGATGTAGCGGTCGAGGTTCTCCTGCAGCTCGGCGAACTCCTCCCCGGTGAGAAACTCAGGCACCACCGCGTAGCCGTCGCGGTCGAAGCCGGGTTTGTGAGCGGTGAATGTTTCGGTGATCGTGTCGGTCATCAGTCGCTTCTCCATTTGGTGACGGCATGTAAATATAACCGCCGGGCGCAGATGGAGCCGCCCGCCCCGGGCATGTCCGACGCGGCCGGGCATCTCGTGGCCGGAATATCCCGGCTGCAACTGGCACGCCAGCAAAGCGACCCTATCTGCCAGCTCCCGGGCGGCCGTCAGCCCGCCTCGAACCTGCGCAGCACGTTGCCGGTGAGGCGGGAGACGTTGTTGTCGTAGCCGTTCCAGGAAAGGCTGCCGCACCAGCTGATCGAGCCGACGGAGAAGACCGCCCCGCCCTTGGGACCCTCGTAGTACACCATGTCGGCGCGCACGAGCGGGTTGCCGCTGCCACCGGTAGGCGGCCCGGAGGCTTTCTGGTCTTCGATCGCCAGCTGGTAGTCGTCGGAATGGCCCCACGAGGAGGCGAGCAGTAGGGCGTGGTTCGGCGTCCCGAGGCGGTGGTCGAGGCGGTCGATCTCGAAGCCGGCGGCGCCGTGCCCGTACACCAGCGAGGGAAAGTCTCCGATCAGCTCGTCCTCCCCGACCCCCTCGAAGATGAATGCCGCGCGCTCGTCGAAGCTGCCGGGCCGGCGGCGGTAGGGCCGGTTCTCGCCGCTGCCCATGGCGACGAAGCCGACCCCCACGGTCTTCTGGGGCGCGCGGTTGCGCAGCCGCCAGAGGCCGCCCAGCTCGCCGGTGGTGCTGTGGTGGTACTCTCCCGGCAGGGCCTCCCAGGCGCGCGTGCCTCCCCAGCGCCTGACCTCGATGACGTGCGGGCGCTCCGGGTCGAAAGAGGTGACCCAGTAGAGGCCGTTGCCGCCGAGGTACATCAGCCGTCCCCCATCCGCCTGGTACGACTGCATGCCGTCGAGCATCTGCAGGGTCCAGTACTCCGGATGGGTGCCGGTGACGACGACGCGGTACGGCGCCAGCAGCTCCGCTCCTTCGAGGTGGAGGTCGTCGTCGCTGATCACGTCGTACCCGAACCCCTGGGCGTCCATCCAGTCGAGCAGGTGGAAGTCGGCATTCAGCCCGTGGGGCCAGCCCGCGGCCAGCGACAGCGCCGCGTTCCGGTACCCGGGCTTCATGTTCAGGATCGGCCGCAGGCGGGAGGAGTAGCAGACCCCGGAGCCGTCGCTGTGCATGTCGTAGAGGCTCATCAGGTTGTGGTCGCGCATGTACTGGTCGCGGGGGCCGGCCTGCCCGCTGTCGCGGCGGCCGAGCTCGACCCGCATCGGGTCGTTGTACTGCTGGTTGGCGTAGGCGAGATAGGTGACCGATGGGGCGAGAAAGGCGATGCGGGACTGCGGCCTGCCGGGGGCGGGCCTGACCGCGAACGGGACGAAATCCTCCTCCCCGCCGGACCTCAGCCGCGCCGCGTAGATGCCGCTGGCCAGCCCCTCGGGAATCCGCCACTCGAAGCCGGTCTCCCACCCGGCATCCTCGAGGTCGTCGTCGTGGAAGTGAATGGCCCCGTACTCCGAGGGCAAGGCTCTGTAATCCGCCTCGCGGCCGCTCCAGTTGCGGCCCGCGGCGGCGCGCATCGGCAGGTTGACGGCGCGCCCGTGCAGCTCCCGGGGCGAGGTGTCCGTAACCCGGGACGACGAGATGTCGAGGGAGAAATCCCAGCTGGCGACCAGGTCCTCTGCGGCGACAGGTTCTACCCCTTCCCGGAGCTGATCGATCTCTTCTGCTGTCATGGCACGCCGGAACAGCCTGGGACTGTCGATCCTGCCGTTGAAATGGGCGGTGGCGACAGGGGCGCCCTCCCAGGTCCGCCGCCAGTACGCCGCCATCAGGAAATCGCAGGGGTTGGCACCGACTGCCCGCGGGCTGACCGTTTCCACAACCGCTCCCGAGGGGTTGTCGAGGGGCCAGTCGGCGACCGGCTCCTGGTACAGGCAGGCCTCGCCGGCGGCGGGGTCCCAGATAGCGGCCACCGAGTACCAGCGCGAAGCCCTCAAACCGGCGCCGATGCCGATACTTTCGACTTCCCCCTTGCCCGAACCGAGCCAGAGTGCC
Organism: Candidatus Latescibacterota bacterium; assembly: GCA_965223905.1. Taxonomy (GTDB): domain Bacteria; phylum Latescibacterota; class UBA2968; order UBA8231; family UBA8231; genus CBDCXV01. Next base: position 1,456,644 of record CBDCXV010000001.1, on the reverse strand, counting down.
AGGCAGCCGGCCTCGTCGATGACGAGGGCATAGCCGGCCTGCTCCCGGTCGCACCATTTCGTCAGCAGGCCCTGGATCCCCTTTTCCGGAGTGGTCGGAAAAATCCAGGCGTGCAGGGTGAACCCGTATTCGCAGTTCAGGCAGGGATCGTGGGGCACTGCCACCGACGAGCCGGTGCGAATCGGCTGCGGCCGGCCCGGATACTCGCCGGCGATGTCGGAGTCGACGGCATCGAACCGGAAGCCCGGGCCCGCGGGGTTCTCGTCGAGGTGGCGCAGGCGGACGATGTCGCCGCGGTAGGCGGGGGATTCGCTGCTGACCATGAAGCGGACCGTCTCCCCCGGGGCGGCGCTGAAGCGGTCGCTGTACCCGACGAGCTTCATGCTCTTGCGTCCCCCGGAAACACCTGCGACCGAGCCGGGAGAGGCCGGTCAGTACAGGACAAAACTCCGTCCATGGTTGTCGGCGAGGATGAAGAAGTCGGGGAGATCGATGATTCCGTTGCCGTCGAAATCCGCTTCCAGCGCATAGGACGACTCCGGGTAATCCTCGATCCTGGCGCCGAAGTGCTCGAGGAAGGCGGCCACGTCCTCGTCGTCCACCACCCGGGTACCATGACTCCCCAGACTTCGTTGCCGTTTGCGTCGTAGAAGAAGGTTGCCCTGGGCCGGACTTCCGTGGTGACCATTACGGACCGGATTTCCGAGCCGTCTTCGGAGCGAATTACGGCCGCGACACCGAACACCATGGGAAAATCGTGGTCGAGAGTGGCGACTACGACCCTGATCCCTTGGCCGGTTGAGTCCGGGGGATCGACGAACCCCCCTCCTACCCAGGCTTCCTCTTGTTTTCCATCCAGATCCGTAATTGCAATCAACCTGAAAATCCGGTAGAAGTCGACGCTGTCCTCACTCGCCTCCCAGCTCAATAAAACGCCGGTCCCAATTCCAACTCGACGCTTCTCGAAAACCAGGCAGGAGGCGCGGGCACTTGTCCGCCTGCGCAGGAAGGATGGCGTCCGCCGCGAGGAATCCAGCCAGGCCAGCAGCCTGACAGCCTGTGAGAGCCGATTCCGAGGTTCGCCATGACTATCTACCTCCGGTACTCCACCCGATTCGGATGGGGGTGAAAAACGGCAACCGCAGGATGCCCTGCAAAGGAAGCTGATGACCTCGGGTTGCACGAAAACAGGAGATTCGTCAGTTCCAGAAGCGGGCGGACAGGGTCTCCGTATTGCGCCTGCTCCGAGGAACAATCCGGGGGAGGCCTGCGAGGTGCGCAAGGCCATGTTGCGCTTGGAAGAAAGTGTGGTTCCCATTATTGACAAGTGACAAGTGACAAGTGACAAGTGACACATTACATCCTCGGATAAATGATTCGGAGTTTCCGACATCGTGGGCTCAAGCGCCTGTATGAGCGTGGTGACCGCAGCCTCATCGGTGCGGATATGCACGACCGTGTGGAAGTGATCCTCGCCCAACTCGATGTCGCCAGCTCTCCTGAAGCCATGCGCCTTCCCCACTATCGGCTGCACATGCTCAAAGGAGACCGGAAGGGTTATTGATCGGTGACTTTGAAGAACAACTGGCGCATCATTTTCCGGTTCGAAGGGGAGAACGTCTACGACGTCGAACTGATCGACTACCACTAAGGATAAATGGAGTAATCGACATGCCCATGAAGAACCCACCCCATCCCGGGAAGGTCGTTCGAGTGTCCTGTCTGGAGCCGCTCGGTCTCAGCGTCACCCAGGGGGCGAAAGTCCTCGGAGTCAGCCGCCAAGCCCTCTCGAACCTGGTGAACTGTCACGCTCGCCTGTCGGCGGAGATGGCGGTCCGGTTGGCGAAGGCTTTCGGCTCTACCACTGAGACCTGGATAAGGTTACAGGCTGCCTACGACGTCGCGCAGGCCCAGGCGCGAGAGGATGAGATCGAAGTCGAGCGCTACGAGCCGCAACCAGTTTGATCGACAAGATCACGACACCGCCTGCCGAACTGAAACAGAGTTTCAACGCGGTGGTGCGCGGTTTCAACAACGTGTTCTCCGGAACCCTGCTCACGCTGACGGACAATCGCATAGCACGGGTGCCCTCCCTGCGGGTCAACGCCTTCAATTTCATCCCCCTCACCAACGACGACGTCGAACGCATCGAGGTGGTCCTGGGGCCGGGGTCGGCCCTGTACGGACCCAACAGCGCCGACGGGGTCATGCACGTCATCACCCGTTCCCCTTTTGCCTCGCAGGGCACCAGCGTCAACGTCGGGATGGGGGAGCGCAGCCTGCGCCAGACCGGGTTCCGGCACGCCGGGGCGTTGGGGGACCGGCTGGGTTACAAGGTCTCCGCCAGTACTACACGGGGACGGAGTGGGAATACACCGACCCGGAGGAGGAGGAGGCCCGGGAACTGAGGCAGGCGTCGATAGACGCGGGAGCGGATCTGCCCCCCCTGGCACCGCGCGACTACGGCTCCAGGACCCGGAGTGCCGAAGTGCGTCTGGACTGGCGGGCATCCGACGACCTGACCGCCATACTGGCGGCGGGGCACAGCAAGTCGGACGTGGTCGGGTTGACCGGGGTGGGGGCGTCGCAGGCGATAGACTGACAGTACAACTACACCCAGCTGCGGCTGCTGTACGGCGACTGGTTCTTCCAGGCCTTCCGCAACTGGAACGATGCGGGCGGCACGTATCTGCTGCGCACCGGCATTCCCGTCGTCGACAGGTCCTCCCTCGACGTGTTCCAGGCGCAGCACACCTCCAGCCTGGGTCAGCGCCAGCGCTTTACCTACGGCTTCGACGCCCTGATGACGCGGCCCGACACCGACGGCACCATCATGGGCGGGAACGAGGAGGAGGACGACCTCAACGAGTTCGGCGGCTACGTGCAGAGCGAGACCGCCCTGAGCGATCCGCTCGACCTGGTGCTGGCCCTGCGCTACGACTACCACAGCCGCCTCGCGGATCCCGAGCTGTCCCCCCGGGCGGCTCTGGTGTTCAAGCCGAGGGAGACCCAGACCCTGCGGCTGACCTACAACCGGGCGTTCAGCACACCTACCTCGAACAATCTCTACCTCGACCTGCAAACGGCCCGGGATCCCTTCGGGCTGAGCGCGAATTTCACGCCCCTCTTTTCGGCCCTCGGCCTGGGAGAGTTCAGGCCGATCGATATCTGGACCCAGGGGAACTACAGGAGCACCGGCTACGGCTTCACCTTCCGGCGGGACGAGGGGGGCCGGCCTCTCTTCCGCTCTCCCTTCTCCCCACTGGTGGCCGGCCAGGCCTCCCTGTTGGGGCTCGCCCCCGGGGACGCCGGTTATCCCATCGGGCCGGACGGCTACATGGCCATGGACCACCCGCTGGTCACCAACGTGATGTGGGGGAGCGGCAGGCAGGCGGTGCTCGCTCAGCTCGGACCGGCCTTCCAGGCACTGGCTGGCGGCGCCCTGGTGGCCCAGGGCATGGGAGCCGAAGACGCCCAGGGGGCAGCCGCCCAGCTGGCCAAGGCCCTGCCCGGCGTCGTGCCGGAGCAGCTGCCCGGCCTGCGCAATGTCATGGGCAGGCTGAACATCGAGTCGGAGCCACTCGGCGAGGAGCCTGATCCGGATCGACAGTCCTTCTTCTTCGTGGAGGCGGACGGCACTACCCCCATAACCGCCTACGACGTGCCGCGCATCCACTCGGCCATAACTCAGACTGTCGAGCTGGGCTACAAAGGGGTGGTGGCCGACAAGCTGGTAGTGGCAGCCGATCTGTACCAGTCGAGGATCGAGAACTTCGTCGGGGCGATTTCGGTGGAGACTCCGAATGTCTTCCTCGACCCGCAGAGTCTGGGAGCGGCCCTGGGCGAGGGGATCGGGCAGGCCCTGTCCGATCCGGACAACGCGCAACTTGCCGGGGCCCTGGCGGCCCTGGACGCGGCCCAGGTGCCGGGGGTGGTGCAGGGCAACAACAACGGCACCCCGGTGGACGAGCTGGCCGGCATCCTCACCGCGGGGGCGGCGGCCATCCCCTACGGCACCGTCTCTCCCGAGCAGGCCTCCGATCCCTACGCGATGACCATGAGCTACCCAACTTCGAAGACGTGACCATCCGCGGGCTGGACCTGAGTCTGGCCTGGTACCCCGACGATCGCTGGAGGCTCACGGGGAACTACTCGTTCGTCGACAACAACTTCTTCGAGAATCTGAAGTACCTGCATTCCGAAGGGGGAGCCGACGTGGCCCTGAACGCCCCGAGGCACAAGGCCAAGCTCGGGGCGAACTACGACTTCGGCAGGTGGGGACTGTCGGCTGGCGGCCGGGTGCGCTACACCGGCGCCTTCTCCATGAGCTCGGGGGTGTTCGTGGGCGAGGTGGATTCTTATACCGTGCTGGGTCTCAACCTGGCCTGGCGGCTGCCCCTGGAGCAGGACCTGGTGCTGCGGGTCGAGGTCAGCAATGTGCTGGGCGGGGCCTACCAGGCGTTCGTCGGCGCCCCGGAGGTGGGGCGCCTGGTCTTCGCGCAGCTGGGGTGCCGGTTCTGAAGGGGCAGGGGGTACGGGAAGAGCGGGGGGTGGCTTTGGCCGCTCCCCGCTTTTTTTGCCCGATGAGGATTCCTGAAAAAATAGCACCCCCCATCTGTTAAAGTTCCGCCTGCGACGCAATCTGTCGCACCTGTGGGCCATAATCCTGGGATACATCCAATGCCCCGGGATTTCATATGGCCGACAACCAGCACATTCCGCCCCAGGCGATAGAGATCGAGCAGGCCGTATTGGGGGCAATGATGCTAGACCCTGGCGCCATCGACCGCGCCAGCGCAACCCTCGATCCGGACTGTTTTTTCCACGTCCCGCACAAATGGATTTACGCCGCATTGGTAGAACTACACGAGCGCGGGGTGGCGATCGATCAGCTCACCTTGTCCGAGGAGCTCAAGCTCCGTGATCAGTTCCATGAGGCTGGCGGGTCCGTCTACCTGGCCAGGCTGGCTATCGAGTTCGCCTCCGCGGCAAACATTGACGCCCACGCGCGGATCATCCTCGACAAGGCACTCAGGCGCAAGGTGATCGAGACTGCCGGCGACATCATCGAGCAAGCCCGCGAAGGCAGCAGGGAGTTGGATGTTCTGCTTGAAAGCGCCGCGCAAGGTCTTGACAGGATCCGCCAAAACCAAATCGTCGATGGGCTTGAGCCGCTGGCTTCGCAAATCGGCGACGCCGTAAAACAGATTGAGCAATCCTGCAGCAGGGTAGGCTCCCTCTCCGGGATCGGGACGGGGTTCATCGAGCTCGATCATATAACCTCCGGCTTACAAAAAGGAGACCTTATCCTGCTTGCGGCTGCCTCGGGCGCCGGAAAAACGTCCCTCGCCCTTGCGCTGGCGCGGAACGCCGCGGTGGAAACGGGGATCGGGGTTGCAATCTTCAGCCCGAGAACTTCCAGAATGGAGCTTGCCCGGCGACTGCTCAGCGCGGAGGCGCAGGTGGATCTGCACAAGCTTTGCAGCGGCCGGCTCCGCGACGACCAATTGGTTCACCTGAGGAGCGCCGCAGAACGTCTGGCCGGAATACCTGTCTATATAGACGATACCTCCCGAATTTCAATAACCGAAATCCGGGCCAAGGCGCGCCGGTTGCATCGGGAGCACGGGATCGGCCTGACTATCGTTAACTCTCTGGAAATGATGGGTCGACAGACGAAAGCCTACACCTGCAAGCAGGAAATCTCCCGGGGCCTCAAGGGCCTTGCCCAGGAGCTGAACGTACCAGTGCTCGCCCTGTCTGAACTGGAAAGCACTAAAGAAAGGCCAAGCCTTGCGGACTTGCGGGAGCCGGGCGGCGACCGAGACGCCGACATGGTGATGTTCATCTACCACCCGGATATGCACGGCATCGAAGACCACGAAGACAACAGCTTCGAAGGCACTGCCGAAATCATCATCGCCAAACAGCGCAACGGCCCGCTGGGCTCGGTGAAGCTGCAATGGAACGCCGAGAGCGCGACTTTCAGGGATTTGGCGCCGGAGTGGCGGACTGAGACCGAGGAAGAATTTTAACTTCAGTCCGGCCGACACCGGCGAAGCCGCTGGCTTGGTGCTTTCAGGATACCTTTCCCACATAGCTCGCTTCCTCCCCTTGGCCTGACCCTCCCGTAGTCCGGGAACTTCGGGGCGAATGCCTCCCTGCAGAACCCCCCCCAAAGTCGCCCACCCGCGACATGATCCGTCGCACCCCCTGGAAAACAGGTTCGCTTTTTGCTGCACGAGAGCGAACCCATTCTCCTGGAGGAGCGACATGCCCACCAAAAAGCCCGACCCGCGCACCCTCGACGACCACGGTCTCATTGGGGGCGGGACGATGACGGCGGCGGCGCAACCCCTTCTCCGGGTTCGGGGCTACAAGTCAAACCCCGAGTTTCTCGACGCGATGTTAAAAGAGGCAATTCTGCAGCTGGAATGCGGCGGGCTGCGGCGCCTCGTGCGCCAGCGGAGCCGGCGGCGCTGGTGCTCCGGCCTGTACATCGACCCGGAGGGGGCCATCCCGACGGAAGAGCTGCGGCAGCGGCTCGATACCTCGGAGCATGAGTTGCTGCGCTTCGGGGGGGTTTCCGAGGCGCGACTGGAGGCGAGCGATCCGCAGGTGGTCCCGTTCCTCGACCTCGTAAGGCGTTGCCGCCTGACCCCCTTCGACCGGCAAGTGCTCTTGCTGCTGTTCTTCAGGGCAGTGTCCTCGGAATTCCGGGATCACTACGAAGAGCTGGAACCGGGAACCCGGGGCCACGGGGCCCAGCAGGAAGTGCGCATCCGCAATCTGCTGGAGATACTCTGTTCGAGCGGGATCGGGGTGACCATGCAGGCCATAAGCCGGTTCAGGGCCGACGCCCCCCTGATCGACTGCTACCTGCTGCGCATGGGCGGCGTCAACGAGCAGCGGCCCTCGATCCTCGACGTCGAGGTGCATCTGCGCCAGCGGGTCCTGTCCTGGATCGGCGGGGACACACTCAGCTTCCCCGGGGACGATCCGTGTCCAGAGGAATAACCGGCTCGAGGACTCAGGTTACGGGGTGGCTGACAAACGGATCGATTTCGCAGGAGCAGGCGCTTCTGCGGCCAGGGGACCTCGAGGCCGCCGGCCCCGCACCCTTGGCCGCGGTCAGGTGGGTATCAGTCGGCGGGACTTCGTTCCAACGTCTCGAGCCATCGATAACCATAGTCTGGAACGCCGGATGACGAGGCAGTAACGCCACCGGCGAACATGTCGAAGCGTTCGACCCTCAGGCGGTAGCTGTAACCGTGCCACGGCTCGAAACCGACGATTTCGCTGTGGAACGCCTCTCCATTGACCACGTTGCAGTACACCCGGTCGCTGCTGCCGCACTCTATCCTGTGCGGCTCCACGGTTATCTCCTCTTCCGTACCGGTCGCTTCCGTTTTCGAGGTCACCGAATTCAATACGTACCTGCCATCCCCGTACCTATTTGCGTCAAGGGTATAGTGAAAGCCGGCCTCGTATTCGAATTTGGTGACAATGTCATCGTACGGGGCGCCGTCGATCAGCAGACAGAAGTCGTCGATCTGCGCGCATTTCACCCGGGTGGGTCCAAGAGACAGGCTCGCGGGAGTGGAGGGAGCGGGGGTCTTCTCCAGCTGTTTCAGCAGACGATAGCTGCACTGGCCGGCGTCCTGCGGCGGTTCCTCTCCGCCCCAGGGGTCGTATTTCCCGATCCGCAGCCGGTAGTCGTAGCCCGCCTCGTATTCGAAGCCCTCAATGGCATCGTAGAAGAGGAAGCCGTCGACCACCATGCAGGACCGTTCACCGACGCCGTAGCATCTGGCCAGGGTCGGGCCGACCGTTACTTCCCTTGTCTCGAGGTACTTGTCCCCGTCCGGTCCCGCCGGCCCATCACAGGAGGCAATGGGAATGGCCCACAGAAAAGCGAGAAATGAAATTCTTGTGCGCATCGGTTTACCTCCGAATTGCGACTATCGCTTGGAGAAGGGCCTGCTTCAACGGGATCGACAATTTGACCACACCGACCCTCTATTCCGCAAAACACCCTGACCTTAGAGGACACCCCCGCCCGCAGGGAGTTCCAGGGAATGCCAACGGTTCATAATGGGGCAGGCCGGTGCGGCAGCCCCGGACGCTGTCGAGACGCACTGCACGGTTATCGGTCCGAGTTCGTACTGCCGGTTCATGACCACATCCCCGGCGGACAGCAGCGCAACTGCCCCGCCAATAAACCCGGCACCCCTAATGCGAAACCAGAACCGCCAGGTCGACATCAACTCCTTCGAGCGAAGATTCCAGCGCGACGCGAAGAAGGACCCGGTTGGGATCCACGATCAGGAGCCTGCCCTCGGCGATGAAGAGGACCGGCGTCTCCAGCTCTTCCATCTCGGATACGATCGAAACCTCGGACACCAGCATGTAGTCAAGGGGAACGTATGCTACAATGTCAGACCCGAATTCGGCCTTCAGGTAAAGCACCCGGAAAGTGGTCGGAGTGATCCTGTCATCCTCTATGTTGATGTTGCCGTCCAGGTCGTAGGATGAACCTGCCAGTCTCCAATCGATGATGACCCCTTCCGCGGGCGGTCCGGGTTCGCCCCGGAGTCCGGCTTCCCCTTGCGGCCCCCGTTCGCCTTGAGATCCGCGTTCTCCCTGTGATCCGATTTCACCTTGTCTCCCTTGCGGACCGGTTTCTCCCTGCGGCCCCATCGGTCCCGTGGGACCCTCGCAGGCGGCGAGGGCGGCTGCCAGCAGGGCAGAGAAAAGAGAAAAACTCATACGCATTGCACGTCTCCCTGGTTTGGATACGTCCGTGAGTTTTCTCAATCTCCGCCCCGGGTGCGACAGATCGCGTCGCGGCCGGGACATTTCGGGAGGTTGCCCTGATTTATCCGGGGGGATCCAATTCCGGCTCTCAGGCAGGCTATCAATTCCCGACAGGAACTCCGATCAGTCCGGGCCTTGTGTTGACCTGTTTATGGTCCATATTCAGTCCGAAAGGAGGTGGTCCATGAAGCTGTCCAGCCAAATCAAGCCGATCAGTTACCTCAAGTCCCACGCCGCTGAGATTGTGCGCACTCTTGGGGACCAACAGGAACCGTTGATCATCACCCAGAATGGCGAAGCCAAGGCGGTCATGCAGGATATCGACAGCTACGAACAGATGCAGGAAACCCTTGCGCTGCTCAAGATCCTCGCGCTGGGCAACCGGCAGATCGAAGCGGGTCAGGTTCAGCCTGCTTCCGATGTCGTCGCACGGATCCGCGAGCGGGGTCAGGCCCGCTGATGTCCTACCAGGTCCAGTTGACCGATGACGCGACCCGCGACTTGGAGGAGATATGCGATTACATCGACCGGCATGGTGCGCCCGGCCGAGCGAACCGGGTGCTGAAGCAGGTGGAAAAAGCCTTCACCACCCTTTCGGATTTTCCCGAGCGGGGGAACTATCCGGAGAACCTGCTGGACATCGGGGTTCTGGATTACCGTGAGATTTTCTTAAAGCCCTACCGCATCATCTACCGGGTGATCGAAAACAACGTCTACGTGCTCGTGATCGCAGATGGGAGGCGGGACATGCAGACGTTGCTGCAGCGGCGCTTGCTGAGGGCATAGTACAAGAGGTCCATCGACAACCCGAGGGGCAAAATCTATCTACTCGATCCGTTCGGCGGTCAGGCAAGGTTTGCCTTCTTGATTTTCAGCCACAACTCACGTACGCCAGACACGATTTCGGCGACATACTTCTCCCTAGCTTGTCTATTCGTAAGCAGCTCGAAGTTCTCTGAGGTTGGCTCCCTCATCCGCGGATCTACTTCTTTGACAAATCCCCATCCACTATTACTACTGCCACCTTCTCCTTTGAGTGCTTCGAGGAACTTGCAGTATTCGTCTTCACTCTGGCGACATTTGACCCCAAAGTGCATAGTGTCGCCAATTTCAACGCTGAGCTTGGCGGAACCTTTAAGCTTATAGTATTTCCCGTGCCATCCAGAATATAGGTCGTGAGACTCGCTTCTGGGTGTGACAAAATTTTCAATTCTTTTTTTGGATACGTTATCTTCCACTTTGTGGGGGAGCTCCACAATCTCTTTCTGCAGCTTACATTCGATTTCATTCCAAAGCTGTTCGAACAAGGAAACCCTCGATTCAATCATGGCCTTGTTCAAGTCATGAATGAGGCCAAGATGAAGATGTTTGTCTTCCATGCAAAGATTCTTCAAGTCATTCATATATGCCTCCGTTTTTGTCAGAGCCGCGACCAAGGACAGGTATTGGCCAATCGACTCCCGCAGTGTGGGATCGTTGTATGCCCGTTCCTGGCAATGTTTCAACCAAGGGAGAAGGTGCTCCTTGTAGGAGATAAGGGAAATACATTCGTAATCCAGGCAGCGCCTGCTGTCTTCAGAAGGAGCGTGCCCATCCAGCGTAAGGTACAGCAGATGAGGTGAGTACCCTTCCGTCTTCTGTTGTTTGGCGTACCTCCACAGTTGCCGGCTTTGATCCGGGGCCCCGATCTTATTCTCGACAATCAGGGCACGCTTGGAAGTAGGGTCGGGATCACGAATCAGGATGTCGATATTGTCGCTCTCCCTTTTTACTTCTGCGCGGTCTGGATCAATACCCCGTGCATCAACTGAGGGCTTGCTTGGAAGCTGCCCCAAAAAATGTTCCAGGTTTTTTCGGTGCCCACCGTGTCGGTGGTCGAGAAGGGCATGGAGAAACCGGGAGTGGAGATTCACCTCATCGGTTTCTTTGTGCAGAACCGAGAAGACGTTGAAGGCCGGCTGTCCGGCCCCATGCTCACCAAAATGCTTGGCTGCATCCAATAACAACTGCAAAAATCTACCGTCGATCATGAGTCCGCTCCTTCCTCGGAACCTGGCCGTTGGTTCGTAACCGTTCAGTCCCCCTGCAGTAGTTTGCGCATGTAAAGAAATACCTAAGCGGGTTTTCGGGTTCGTCGGTATCTTCGGATTGGTTGTGTGTTGCAGATTCTCCGGACACGGGCAACCCCATGAAAAGACCTCCTGAGAGTGCGATGTCCGAAGGCGACTTGCGGAAGCGCATTGTCCAGCTCGAGCGGATCGTGGAACAACAGACGTCCCGCATCGCCGAGTTGGAGTAGGAATTGGCCCGTCGCAAGGGGCGATCCCGCCGTGGCGCTCAAACCTCCTCGTCGGGTTCCTCCACGCGGCGTACCGATGCCTCCGGCCGACGCCGGTCCTCGGGGCGCTCGCCGGGCGGGCAGCCCGGGCACGAAGGGCACGGGCGCTCGTGGGTATCGGTCGAGCAAGTGGACGAACGGATCCCGGTCAAGCCGAGTACGTGCCACGGATGCGGGCACCGGTTGACGGGAGACGATCCCCATCCGCAGCGCCACCAGGAAGTCGTCATCTCGCCGCTGCGGGCCGAGGTCATCGAGTATCAGCTGCACACCTTGCGCTGCGGTCACTGCGACCGCCTGACCGCAGCCGGTTGGCCCGAGGGCGTATCGCGGCACACCTACGGCCCAGCGTGCAGGCCTGGATCGGCCTGCTGGCCGGGGCCTACCGGCTGAGCAAGCGCAACATCCGGGCGTTGTTGTCCGACGCCTTTGGCTTCAAGGTGTCGCTGGGCACCGTCAGCCGACTGGAACAGGAAGTGGCTGCGACCCCCTGGCGGGTGCGGTCGAGGAGGCGCGCGCCTTCGTTCGCCGACAGGGCATAGTCAACGTCGACGAGACCGGCTGGCGGCAGGGCCGCGCCAAGGCCTGGTTGTGGACCGCGGTGACGGACGGCGTCACCGTGTTCTCCATTCGCCGCACGCCGGCCCGGCGTCGAGCCGACCAACAACGGAAGCCGAACGAGCCCTTCGCCATGGCGTGTTGTGGCGTCACACCAGCTTCGGCACTCACAGTGCCGAAGGCAGCCGTTTCGTAGAGCGCCTGCTCACGGTGCGCGATACCCTGCGCCAGCAAAAGCGCAACGTCCTCGACTATCTCAGGATGGCCTGTGACGCCGCCGTGTGTCAGCAGCCGGCGCCCTCGCTGCTGCCTTCAACCCACTCCCCCATTCGCTAATACCAACCTGCGACCATTCCGCCCCCGGCCCCAATCTGCCAGGGAACTGAACGGTTACCTTCAGGAACCACTCAGGGCGCCCCATCTTCTTCTTGCCGCTGTCGTCTGGTGCAGGTGTCTGATCAGTCATTTTGCCGCTTTCCCTTACTCTGTAAGTTGCTTCTCTAATAATTTATCCATCTGTTCTGCTTCCTTTTGTTCCATCCCTCCACCAAACCGTACTCTGAACGATTCGACTTGATCCTTCAACGCTGAATCCAGAATGGGTCCAGTGTCGAAGCTCTGTGTGGTTCCGTTTGCTATTTCAAATACGGTGAATTCCTGGATGGCAATGAGCCCTCCGTCTTTTCCATATAAGCTGATCTTGAAAGTGGCGAAATAATAATCCTTACCAGAGTTATTCGTAATTTCTCCCATGTAACCCACACCTGACTGTCCGAGAAGTGGGTTGCTTCTCTGAGCCATAGTCACATTGGAGTACTGGAATCCCTGGTTATCTGGGCTTGGTTTGGTCTGAGTCTCAATTACAGGATCGGGATCGGGACCTACAGGTTCAGGAGGATTGAAGTCAATATTCACAGTCTTAGGCTCCAATACGTAAGCTGCTCCGGTGACCACATCCACAATAAGGGAAGGTATGCCGTAGATTGTAGGAATAAGCCAGAACCAACCACTACGTTTCCTTTGAAGGATAGTCGTATGCGACTTGTATCCCTCTGCCTGCAGAGTGATGGTAGCAGGGTCCTTTCGCTTTAATTCAATGACAAGGGGTGTCTTTCCTACTGACTTCCCATTTACGATGACTTCTGCGCCGATTGGAGTAGAGGCTACAGGGATTTTCTGGCTTGTTCCTGAAAGCATGGTAGCACAGCCAGTGCATGCCGGAAGTGCGATGAGAAAAAAGAATCTGGAGATTGTCATTTGGGATAGGTTCCCGACTTTCGGGGCCCGGGTTTTACCCCTCTTGATTGCCGTAGTCATGTGGGATCCTCCTGTGGATGGGAAAGGCATATTCCTTTCCCATCTCTCTTTTACTCAATAATCAGCCATATCCAGATCAGAATTAGGATCAATTCTTGCTTGGAAATGGTCACCGTTGAACGCATGGATTTTCTCCAGGTCATTAGGTGATAGATTTCCTACGTCCTCTCCTACTCTCGGGTGATGGGCGCCTTATACCAGATGAGGTATTAAGATCACCTCATGACAGCCCCGCGGCAAGGCCATAACTCCTTGTTTCTGAATGAATTGCCGGCCTTGGGGTCGGATCGTCAGGGGCTGCTATCCAACGCCCCTAATTAGCAAATAACTCACGCTCTCTGTCAAACAACTGGACTTTTGCGTTGGTTCCAAACCCTCGCAGGCCAGAAACTACGGCAGCAATTCCGGGACCACCAAATGAGGTCAGGTGCCCTTTTTCTTTGTGCTTCTACTCTTTCCCCGGAATCAGTCCACCACTTACGTCCGAAAACCGATTTTGCGCCGATGGTCCGGCTTGGCCTCACACTCGGCTCCCAGCAATTCGGCGAGAACCTTCGGGTCCTGGAGGCTGCCGAGTATCTCTGCCTTTCGGCGCACAACCGCGAAGTCCCCCGGGGTCAGGTTGGTCAGGTTCTCCAGTTCGGATGGAGCATCGAGCGCAAAATAGGACCGGAATGCCCTCTTGGACTGTCCTGGGGCGAGGTAATCGAGCTTGATCTTGAAGGTGAATCGACGCAGGGTGGCAGGGTCGAGGTTCTCGCCGAAGTTGGTCGTGCAGGCGAAGGGCAGGGGGTGGCTCTCCATCCAGGTCAGCATTTCGTTGACTTGGCTGACCTCCCAGGAACTCACGGCACCCCGTCTGTCGGCGAGCAGCGAGTCGGCCTCATCGAAGACGAGGATAGAGCCTTCGACGCGCGCCTCAGCGAAGGCTTCGGCGATAAGCCGTTCGGTTCCTCCGACCCACATCGACATCAGGTCGGAGGCCCGCTTCTGGGTGACCTGGAGGCCGAGGCGCTCGGCCAGGTAGCGGACGAAGGCGCTCTTTCCGGTGCCGGGCGGACCTTGCAGGCAGAGGGAGAATTGCTTCCCCCCCCGGTTTTTTCGAGACGTTCGGCAAACCCGACAGGATCGGTGTCTGCCCGGATCAGGGCGGGGTCGAATCTCTCCGGTGCCTCCTGGTTATCCGGCTTCTCCCCTGAAACCACCCGGGACAGGCTTTGCACCCCAAGGCGCACTGCAGCGAGGTCACCACCGCAGAGGCTCGCCGCAGAGATGGCCCCGGAAGCAACGCCCGGTGCAACGTCGAACTCCTTTGCAAGAGATTTGCCATCCTCCTCCGTCGCTCCGATGCCGTGGCGTTCCAGCTCCCGGTTCCATATTCGCGCCCGGGTCCTGCGCGTGGGACGCCGCAGCTCCAGGGCGAAGGTCATGCGCCGCAGAACCGCGGGACATGTCTCCCTGGCCGAGTTCGAGGTCCAGAGCGTCGGCACCGTGGCGCGTTCGAGCAGCCTGTTCAGGTACACCTTTGAGCCGCCGGACCGGAGCGGGGAAAAGCCGTGCGAGGAAAAGGGTATCCAGCCAGAACTCGGGTCGGAAAGCAGGTCCTCCATCTCATCGAAGAGGAGCATGGCACCGTGGCCGGGAGCCAGCAAGTTCTGGGCAACCTGAAGCTCCTGGAGACGTTTCCGCCGGCATGGTTCGTCACCCTCTCCCTCCGATTCGCCCACACTGTAGAGGTACGCCTGCAGCCGGATGGCCAGAGTCTTGCAGAACTCGGTCTTTCCGGTTCCCGGCGGTCCATACACAAGGACGTTAACCCCCTTGGCGCGGGAACTCAGGGCGCCCTTCAGCACCTTTTCGATATGGTCCCGTTGCTCCGCGACATGGTCGAAGTCTTCCCACTCCAGTTCCCCCGGGGTCGCCGTAACCAGCAGCAGGTGGCGCACGTCCGGGTCGCCGTCGTCCACGACGGCGACCAGCCTGTTCAGCCTCTTGACGGTTTCGATGTCTCCGTCGTCGTCTATGGACACCAACCCTGACCTTAAGAGAGGCGCATCGGTCGCCAAACGGGCGCGGAAAATACCGGTCGAGATGCCGAGGACCCGGGGCAGCAAGGGGTTCGAAACATTGAAACACCTGCGTCGAAAGTGGAGAGGTACGGATTCCCAAAGAGAATCGATCAGCGAACCGATTTCCGGCTGGGTTAGACTGCATATCAGGATCTCCAGAATCGCGACATCCTCGGGGGCGAAGTCCATAGCCTTTCCGAGCTGTCTTAGCCGCCTCGCCGTGAGGTCTTCCTTAGCACCCTCACAGGAAGGCGCCGTCAGGTACCCGGTCTCAAGAGTCCTCATGAGGCGCTGCCAATCCTTCTTGGAAAGTTCCTTGTCGAGGGACTTCCCGGCCCGGAGCTTGTACAGTTCCAACTCTTCCGTCTCCTTTTTCCCGCACTCCAGCCCCATCAAGTCCCGGTTTTCCGCGATCCACTGGGCAAGCCCCGTTGCCTCCAGACTTTCCCGGTGAATACGCGAGGCAAGGTTGCGCATATAGAAGAAGAGACGCTTCCGTTCGTAGGGGGTGAGCATGGCTTCATCAGGTTCGCGTGTTGGGTGCCTCACTTGGAAACCTCGCGTCGACGTCTGTGGTAGGTTCCATGGATTGGTTGCCACAGCGCCCGGCCACCCGGGAGCATGCAAATTCCGAGCCAAAGGCAGGTCGCTCGCGCCCGCCGACCGGGTATCGGGATCGATCCGCGAATGGCTTCAACTGTGGGTAAGGATTGAACCTACCCCGGGGGTGCGACAGATCATGACGCGAGATCGGATTTTTTCCGCGAGCCCGTCCTTCGCGGGGATGCTCCCGATCAGGGTCTTGCGAAATCGGACATGAACCAGCGCACAAGCCCGGCCGTTACCTCACTGTCTGCTCGCTACAGCCGGTGTTGTTCGGCCCTTACAGGATCGACCTCGTTACAAACCGGCGGTTCTGATCATCGTCCTTATGCTATCTCGGCAAGGAGGGTTGGTGGACCCGTAGGATCAGTATCCTGATCCGAGAATGGCGGTTCTTCGTAAGCCCAGCCAAGCTCCGGAAGGCTCTCGATCAGCGCTTTGCGGAAATCGGACACGAACCAGCGAACTCGCTCGGCTTTCACCCCATCTTCTCCTCGCTTCAGCCAACCATGGTCACTTGCCCAGTCCTGGATCGAGGCATTGGCAAGCTTTCCTTCCTTCGAAAGCTTCTCGCGCTTCTCGGGCTTGATACTATTCTCCGATGGATCTTCCCCTTTCGGCGTGAGGTAGATCAAGTTGAAGCGACCTTTGTATTTCAATTCGAGATGTCGGGCGTAGTCGCTGAGTTGGTTTTCTTGATCGCCCGCCCAAGGCTTATTCTCAATAGCGATAGCCGCCAAGCCACCGTTGGTGCGGAAAGCAATTTCAATATCGATTCTTCGGTCCCAGTCTTCTATCCGAGTGGTCCTCATTTCTCGACCAATTCGAACACCAGACCTTGGGTATCCGACTAACCCCTTCGGAAACACATGTGAAAGGAATTCTCTCAGGAACAGCTTTCGTTGCCCGTGGGTTTCCTCAGGATCGAGGAGGTAGGCGAAGACATCGGACATGCGGTTTTCGTCAAGATGGATGAAACGGAAACAGTCGAACTTTCTGGCCAAGTGGCGATCAAGTCGAACTTTCTGGCCAAGTGGCGATCAAGCTCAATTGCGACTGGCCGCAGGACGTGAAGACCTTGCCTGGCGCCCTCGAAAAAGCGTGGAGACTCCTCCTTAAGTCTTCTAATGCGATCATTCCTCCGATCTTCTAGACCTCTCCTCGCATTCCCGAGGAATCGTCGAGTCTCCTCCTCAAACCCCGTGTCCTCCGGCATCTTCAAGCCTCCAGTACCTTCAGAATGTTCCTCACAAGACGCACCAATATGTCAGTGAAGTACGCGATCTTCTCTCCTCTGATCTCGTCATCCTGCAGCGCGATCAGGGCTTCAACGCTCCGGATATGGTGCCTTTCTTCCGCATCGAACCAACACCCACTAGCACTGCTTTTTAGCTTGACGCCCATGTCCGAAATGACTTCATCCCATCGGGGGTCTAGCTCCGTTCCTGCAGGCATTTTCACCAGCAAGTATCCGCCACCCCAAATGCCGAGATGTATTTCGATTCTTTGAACCTTCAAAATGAATAGCGAGTATGTTTTTTTCTCTTCCAGCTTCGTTTCCGGAACGCATGTCTCCAAGCGAAAGCCGCACATCTCGATATTCTTTAGTGCTTCTTTTACACTTTCGTCGAGTTTCCGCACAAACGTGGAGACAATTTTTCCTTTTAGTTCTGGTTGTATCTGTCCGATGGCCAGGGCAAGCCAGGTATTCTCCGGTTGCATGCAGTATTCTACAAGATACTTCTCGTCCTCGGGCGTCAGGTCTCTCATCTTGGTCTCCTTGTCTTGTATGAGGTCCATGGGTCATCCGCTCCTTTCCAAGAGGAAAATGAAGCCTGCGACAGATCATGTCGCACCCCCGGTATCCAGCCCCAGCGCCGACCGCATCTCCTCACGAACCGCCTCCCGCAGCTCCGCCGGCTCCAGCACCTCGGCCGCGGCTCCGAAGCTCAGCACCCAGCTCCTGATCTCGTAGAACCCGCCTGCCCGCAGCCGCAGCACCACCCGCCCGTCCGGCAGCTCCTCCAGCTCCTGGCTGGGGTGCCAGATCCTTTCCCTTATATATGGGGCCTGTTCCCCCGTAAACCGGACCGCCACCTCCATCGGCTCCTCGTACGAAACCCCGAAAGCATCGCTCACCCGCTCGTCGATCGGCAGGTGGTCCGGCGGCTCGAACGTCTCCCCCGTCGCCTCTACGGACTCAAAGCGTTCAACGGCCTGAGTGATCAGGCTGTCGTAGTAAGGCACCCGGGAGATCACGTACAGGCCGCCCCGGTAATGCATCAGGCGCAGCGGTTCGATCTCGTACTGCTTTGCGCCCTCCGCTCCCGGCGAGCGGTAGCTCACCCGGCAGACGCGGCGCTCGAGAATGGCATCGTGCAGTTTCTCGAGCAGTTCCCGGGCCTCCTCGTACGGCTTGTGCCCGCGTGCCAGCGGCACGTAGGCCTCGGCGGCCCGCTCGAAGAATCGCCGCCCCTCCTGGGGCATCGTCTCGGTCAGCCTGCGGACGGCCGAGCGCAGATGCTCTCCGAACGGGGTCCCCACCAGGCCCAGGCCGGCGCGCTCGGCAAAGATCATGGCCGCGACTTCCATGACCGGGAAGTTCATCGGCATCCCGGTCTCTTTCTGTAGCTGGTAGTAGACGCGACTGTTGCGGCGTTTTTCCCCCAGTATGAACCCGGCCTCCCGCAGGTCAATCAGGTCGCGCTGCACGGTGCGCACCGTTACATCGTACTCCTCCGCAAGCTCGCGTACGGTCATTCCGTAACGCCGGGCATGCAGGGTCCGCAGTATGTCGAGCTGTCTAACGATCTGTCTCATCGGGGCAACCAGTTTCTGTCAGGGGAGCCGAAGCCATTCGGCGATGGTCTGCGAAGCCCGGTGGGAGGCCGGGCTTTGGTTGGAAGGGGTACCTCGCGGTTACTCGGTACTCCCCTCGATTGGATCAGCGGGTCCGTCCAACCGCAGACCGCCGGCTTCTGACGAGCCGCAGGGCACGGGGTCGCTGAATCCGCTCAGGAGCCCGCCCGGTGCTGCTGCGCCATCGCCATGTAGTCGGGCCGCACCGGCCAGAACACGTCCACCACGTCGACGCCCCCGGGGCTTATGCTGGCGGCGTGCACCATCCCTCCCGGCTGCAGGATCACGTCGAGGTCCTTCATCGGCAGCCAGTCGTCGATGATCCCCTCCTCCATCTCCCCCTGCAGGACCATCATCAGCTGGTCCTCCGGGTGAAAGTGGTGGGGGAAGGAGGAGCCGCCGTCCATGCGGATGAAGCTGAGCATGAAGTTGCGGCTCCACATCAGGGTGGTATGGGCGGTGGGGGGCAGCGATTCCCGCCCCGGCATGATCACCGGCTGCCGCGGGATATTCTCGAACCGGTAGACCACTCCGGCCTGCAGCGATGGCTCCACTCCCTGGTCGGGGGAACCGACGTCGGCTTCATCCGGCAATCTGGTGCCGGCGAGGGCGAGGTGGTCGGCGAGCACGGGGGAAAACACCTCCATGGCGACGAAGCCGTCGGTGCCGGCGCGCAGGGTCCGGCGCATTCCATCGGTCAGGTACAGGAACGACCTGCCGTTCAGCTCGACTTCCCTTCCGTCGACCGCACAGGTGGCCGAGCCGCCCTGCACCGCGGTGATGAGCTCTCCGGGCAGGGTCTGTTCAGGGTAGACGGAGCCGGGCTCCATCTCGAGCCATTCCAGCAAGGTTCCGCGCCCCCACGAAACGGATGCCTTCACCCCTTCGGCGATGGCGATGCCCGGCAGATCGGCGGTGGCGTACACCTTGCCCGCCTCCATGGCGACCGCGACTTCCGGCTCCGGAACCTGGCGTTCGCGGCTGGCCAATCCATTTCCGGCGATGTACCGGGCGTTGCGGCCGGCCCATGCTTCCATGTCCCGCTCCTTCTATCGTTTGGTATTTGTGTCGCGTCCCAGGGATCCCTTGCAATTTCCGGCGCCGATTCCAGGGCCGGGATCTTTCAAGTTCCGTAGGACGCGACCCTGGTGATGTCCCGGATCAGCGAAACCGAGGCCAGGTCATCTCCCCGGACCCAACCGTCCCCTGCAGCATTTCACTGAAGGTCCTCCAGAGCCTTGGCGTAGCGCGGCCGGAAATGCATGCGGCGGAAGCCGAGGCGCCGGTAGATCCTCTCGGCGGGGCTTTCGCATTCGACCTCGAGGGTCGTCCAGCGGTTGCCCAGGGCCTTGGAATCGGCGACGGCGCGCGCGGCCACTGCGGAGGCGACGCCGCAACCGCGGTGCTCCGGCAGGGTGCCGACGGCGTCTATGTACCCGATGCCGTTGCGCGGATACAGCAGCGCGGTGCCGGCCGGCTCCCCCTTTCTCAGGGCGAGGTAGAGGAGGACCTCCGGGACGTCGAGCACCGAACGGCCTGCCTCCCCGGCTTCCGGGGGATTGCCGAAGCAGGTGCACATGATCTCCGCCCAGGTGTCGTAACCGCCGGCGCCGACGATCTCCACCTCGACGTCTTCTGCGGAAACGGGCCCGGCCGGCTGGTCGCAGAGCATCGCCACCGGCAGCAGCGCCAGCTCGAACCCCCTTTGCCGCAGCCGTTCCGCCATGTCGGCCGGCCGGTCCAGCGGCGAGAGGGTGAAGAGGCAGTCGTACTCCTTCTCCCGGAAAAACTCGACGGCGTCGTCGATCAGCCCGTCCACCCTCTCGGCAGGCACGTCGACCCGGGCGACGCGGTGGAACATGACCGCCTTCACCTCCTCGTGGCTGTAGGCGCGGGCCCCGCCGAGGTCGGTGCTGTCGCACCAGCGGGCGCGGAAATCGTTCCAGTGGTTTTCGAAGGTTCTGGTGAATTCGTCCGTCACCGATATCTCCCGGGTGTTGCGGTGCGCTGCCGATTCCGGCGGAGTACCGAATCGGCAACATAGCCTTTTCCCTCGACTCGCAGAACCTTCCTGAACGGCACCGGCGACCCGCGGCGGCAACCCCCCTGGAAGTGGGACCATCCGGACCGGCCCATAGCGACGACTGCGGGCCTCAGCCTCCGCTCCTCTCGGAAGAGAGGACGACCTCCCCGGCCAGGTGCGGTGGGATGAAGAGCACCCCGGTCACGGTGCCGAGGACGACGTCTCCGGGGATGCAGGTCGCCTCGCCGATGCGGGTGATGCCGTTGATGTCCGGCATGGTGACGCCGGGTATCGCCTCCGGGTGAATGCGCTTCACGAAGGTGCAGAAGTCGGGGATCTTGAGGATGCGCTGCAGGTCGCGGAGGCCGCCGTCGATCACCATGCCGCGGCCCCCGTTCGCCTTGATGGCGGTGGTCAGGTTGTCTCCCACGAGATTCACCTTTCCGAACAGGTCGGCCACGAGGACGTCGCCGTTGACCATCTCGTCGATCACCCACGAGTTGAGGAAACCGACGCGGCCCTCGGCTTCCCCCAGGCGCAGCAGGGCATCGTGAAGCTCGGGCCGCATCGGCACCCAGCGGCAGGTGATGGCGCGGCCGACCAGCACCTGGCCGGGAAACAGCACCGTCCAGCCGCCGGCGAAGTTGTGCTCCCAGCCGTGCTTCTTCAGCACCGTCCAGGCGTCTTCGGTGGTGACCGATTTCATGCGCTCGAGAATGTCGTCGGGGACCATCGGACGGCCGGCGGCGTCGCGCTCCCCCTCCCAGCGGCTGGTCACTTCGGCGATCATGTCGGGGTGGGTCAGTTTCATTGCGGCAGCCTCTCCTCCTGGCAGGTCAACAGTTGCCATCGCACCACGGCCTCGGCTGGCCCTCGCAAGGGCTTGGGCCGCAGCCTCTCGGGATACCCGGGCCGGCTTCCGTTATGGCCCGGAACCTTTCCATCGCCTCCCGCGCCCCGGCCAACCCGGCCCCGCGGCAATCGCTGGTGTTGGCGGCCCGGCTCGATCCCTACCCCTCGATCCCCAGCACCCGCGCCGCGCACTCCCCCATGATCATCCCCTTCTCGGCATCGCCCAACCCCGCGGCCGGGGCGAAGTGCCGCTCGATCCAGTGGCGGGACTGGCGGTAGGTGCAGAAGCGGTTCTGGAACGGCATGTCGGTGCCGTACATCAGCCTTCCGGGGCCGATGCGTTCGACCATCGCCTCGAGCGCCGGCCAGACCTCGCGGTACGGGTAGTCGAAGAGGTCGCCGATGCGGACCGGGAAGCAGACCTCGAGGCTGAGATTCGGGTTGGCGAACGGCTCCCAGATTTCGTCCGGCAGCGAGATGCCGCCGCCGTCGAGGAAGACGCGCCAGGGAAAGCCGTGGGTGATGCTGCACGCCATGGACGGGTACTTCTCCATCAGCCGCCCCAGGATGCGGAGCTCCCCGAGATAGCCCTGCTGCTGCGCCGCGTCCGGGGCGATTTCCAGGCCGCGGCCGGGACCGGTGCCCAAGGTGAAGAAGACCGGCACCCCTAGAGACGACACCGCATCCCAGAACGGCTCGTACGCCCCTCCGTCCCACGGCTCCGGACTGACGTCGTAGCCGTAGCTGGCGAACTTGATCGCCTGCAGTCCCAGATCGCGGATCGCCGCGGCGATCCCGGCTGTCGCAGCGTCGGGGTCGCTGTGAATCCGGCGCTCGTCGAGGCCGGCCATCGACAGGATTCGCCCGGGGAACCTGCGCACGCACTGAGCCTGGTAGCCGTTGTCCCGCCCGAGCATCGGGTTGGTGTGCAGCAGGACCCGCTGCACCCCGGCGTAATCCATCTCGCCGACGAGGCTCTCCGGGGTGAACTCGAGATTGCGCAGGTTCGGCGGGTAGAAGTGCTTGGTCCAGGTTTCCCCTCCGTAGTCCCACAGGACGCGGCCGAATTCCTTGTCGATGCGGAAGCCGACGTCCGGCAGGTCGTCGAGCGCGCCGCTGGCGGAGTCGAGGACGTGCGACGGCCCCTCGACGCCGTCGCGAATCCGGAAGGCGGGCTGGTGGTGGCGCGCCTGGGACTGCTGCACGATGGCGAGGTGCTCGCCGGCGCTGGCGTACCCCTTCGGACTGTCGGCGGGCTCGAAGCAGTAGGCGTGGGAATCGATGATCATGGCGGGTCTCCGGTCCTTCGCGGTTTCATCCGGGTACTAACGAGGCTTTCGGGAATCCCGGCTCGCCGGGGCCCTGCCGTATTTTTTCGCGCCCCCCTACAGGCTGGTCCAGCCGCCGTCGACCATCAGCGAGGTGCCGGTGACGTACTCCGAGGCGTCCGAGGCGAGGAACACCACCGCGCCCTTGATGTCGTCGTTGTGCAGCATGCGTCCGACCGGGGCGCGTTTTTCGTAGTTCTCGACGAACGGCCCCGGCTGATTGTTGAAGTATCCCCCCGGACAGATGCAGTTGGCCCGCACCCCCTGCTTGCCGTAGTAGTTGGCGACGTAGCGGGTGAAGTTGATCATGCCGGCTTTGACGAAGTTGTAGTCCGGCGCCTGCTTCATTTCCGTGCCCTCGTACAGGGTCGGATCGTTGCCGACGACCCCGTATATGCTCGAGATGTTGACGATCGAGCCGCGGCCCTGCTCGACCATGGCCGGGACGAAGGTCTTGCACATGGCGAACAGCCCGGACATGTTGCCGCTGGCGCTGTACTGCCAGTACTCGTAAGTCTGGTCCTCGAAGCCGCCGCCGCGACCCACGACGGCGCTGTTGACCAGCACGTCGATGCGCCCGAAGCGGTCGAGCACCTCGCCGCCGAGGGCGGAGATCGAAGCCGGGTCGGTGATGTCGAGCTGCATGGCGTGGGCGTCGTGCCCCTCGCCGCGCAGGCGCTCGGCGAACTCCTGGTTGCGCTCCAGCGAGCGCGACGCCGAGATGACCGTGGCGCCGGCCTCGGCGAGTCCCTCGCTGAGGCTGCTGCCGAACTGGGGGCCCGAGCCCCCGGACACCAGGGCGACGCGCCCCTGCAGTGAAAACCTGTCGAGAATTCCCATATCGAATGCTCCTTTGGTCGCGGTTTCTGGACGGCCGCCTCGCGGCCGCATCGAGCGGCCCGGGTCCCTGCACAGCCGGCCGCGGACGAAATTACGGGATTTGAACCGCGGGCAGACAGGTGCGGGCATCTTCGGCATAGGGCAGGCGGCGGGATCCGGTCGCTCGAGGTATACTGCCGGGGCAGAGGCCGACTCGAGGTGGTGGAGCGGCGGCTATTTCATCTCCAGGGAGGCCTTGATTCGCCCCCAGGAAACGGACTCGACCGCGGTTCGTTCTTCAGAATCGGTGGCCTCGGCCGGCAACAGCACCCCATCGAGAAAGACATCCGCTCGAAGGTCCGTTATGTCTACGTAGGAATCTTCAGTCTGTATCGATGTATAATAAGTATTCCCACGAGCCGGGTTTCTCGTCCCAATCATACACCATGATCGCAAAACCAATTGCCTGTCCTGCCGCAAAATCGCTCAACGCGGTCTCCTGCGGCCCGCTGTCCCATCCCTCCCAGTGGTCGTAAGGCGTAACGTACAGCTCGATCACGCTGATGATCGGGTTTTCCCCGGCGACCCCTCCTCCTCCATCCCCGTAGGGAGGAAAGACCGTCCAGGAAAAAACCCCGGTCTGGCGCAGAACATCCGGGGCATTCAGGGTCGGGACGCCGGTCACGGTACGGGCAACCGCTTCGTATAGTTGGGCTTCCCCGTGAAAACCCCCCCAGTCCTCCGCCGATGTGGTAATGTCGACACCTCCGTGTCCGCCCCGGTGATCTCCGTCGACTACGAGAGCGATGCTGTCATGCTCCAGGAGTCGGGAACCGGCATCGAAGTCATGGGAGTTTAAATACTCGTCGTCGCTGGACACGAAGGCGACATACAGCCGATCCGGATCGTCGTGCCATGCCAGCCAGATGCGGAAATCCAGTTCGGCCGGGTCCGGGAGACGGTTGAAGCCGGGGTCGTGGAAATCCAGCAGGGTCATGGTCGGCTCGCCGACCAGGTCATACCACTCGTCTATTGATCCGTCGTCGAGCCGGATTTCCTCCAGCATCTCGTCGGTAAGCTCGGGAATGGGGAACACGCGGTCGCCGCTGTGGGCGCCGGCCAGGATGACCTGCCCCATGAGCAGGGCCAGAGCGGCGAAACATCCATTCTTCATGAGTTGCCTCCCCGATTCCTACGGTGCGGTTTCATGACTCCGGGGCAATATAGGGCAGTGGACACAGTGCCCACAGCACCATTTCCAAAGGCCAACTTCCTCGTATTCGGGTATTGCTTTCATGCGCTTTCCCGGCTGGACGCAGGTCATTCCAACTCCAGGGAAGCCTTTATCCGGCCCCAGGCGACTGGCTCTACAGCCCTGGCAGGCGGTCATCTCGGGGCAGGCACTCCGGATGTCCCGCAGCGGTCGATCCGCGCCTTGATCGCGCCCCAGGACTTGCGTGTCCCCTGTTAGATTGGTATGATTTTATGAATATGGAATTCATATTGAGGCCACATGCGAATATCTGAACGAGGACAAATCACCATCCCCAAGCGACTGAGAGATCGCTTCGGAATGAATCCCGACGTCGAAATTGAGATCACGCCAACAGAGCACGGCCTGCTCATTCAAAAACGGACCGCAGCGAGGCACCCAGTGGAGCGCGTGTACGCCATCCTGGGCAGCGGCGTAAGCACCGACGACTACCTCGAAGAAATCCGTGGGAGATGATCACCGCCGTCGACACGAGTGTCCTGTTGGACGTGTTTCTCCCCGACGAGCGTCACGGCCCCCGGTCGAAGGGATTACTGCGGAACGCCTATGACAGAGGGGCCATTTTCATCTGTGACGTGGTCTATGCGGAACTCGTTCCCGCGTTTGATGACCGGGCCATTCTCGACGGAGCGTTGCGGGAGATCAGCGCGACGATCTCACCCATCGATACCGATATTGCTTACGAAGCCGGGCAGCGCTGGTCGCGCTACCGGCAGGCCGGCGGGCCCAGGGATCGGATTATTTCGGACTTTCTGATCGGTGCCCACGCGGTTGTAAAAGCCGAAACTTTTCTCACCCGGGACCGCGGCTTCTACTCGACCTACTTCCCGGAGTTGCATAGCGGGTGAGGTTCCCACCCCACCAACATGTGCTTGCGATACAAGTACGGGCAATTGGTTGCCCTTTCCGCGGTCGGCTTCACTTCTCAATTGCAGCACTCTCCCGGATAACCCCAGCCAGCCTTTCAACTCCCTGAGACCTGGGAGCCGTCCCGACAGGCAATCATCTCGAGGCCGGTGCGCCGGATGTCCCGCTGCGGTCGATCCGCGCCTTGATCGCGCCCCAGGCCGCGGCCCGGATCGCGCTGGCCGCCTCCGCGGGAATCCACGCCGGGTAGATCGCGTCCGATGTGGTCTGGGTCAGGTTGACGGGGTTCGAGCCGTCGCCATCCATCACGTAGATCTCGATATTGCCGTCGTCGCGGTCGGTGGCGAAGGCGATCCTGCAGTCGCAGCCGGCGTCGCTCCGTTGCGCAGTCAGGGTTGCCGCCAGCGCGGCGATCAGCAGGGGGAATCTTCCCATGGCGAGGTTCTCCGGAAAAAAATTGCGCCCGCGGACGCCCGCGGGTGCCGGCCGCGGTCAGACGCGGTTGTCCTCGATGTAGTCCCGGTCGATCTCGAAGCCGCGCCCCGGTTTCTGCGACACGATGACGTTCCCCTCGCCGTCGAAGGAATCGCAGATCTCCTTCATGTACGGCGGCGGCACCTCGTAGGCCTCGTCGTGGCCCGGGGCGAACAGCCCGCGCTCGAAGTACTCGATGGTGTCGGCGTTCGTCGACGCGTAGATATGCAGGTTGCCCCAGCCGCCGCCGTGGATCGTCGCCCGCATGCCGAACAATTCGTACAGCGCCACCGATTTCCTGCAGCCGGTAATGCCGTTGAAGTTGACCTCGGTGCGCCCCATGTCGGACGCCTTCCTCACGATCCACTCGGTGCGGCTGTACGGCAGGTTGCCGAGCTGCTCAGGGGCGCAGACCGGCACATCGAGGTTCTCCGTCAGGCGGATGTAGGGCTCGATGTTGTTCTCCGGCATCGGGCTCTCGAACCAGAAGAAATCGAGTTTGGCGATCTCCCTGCCGACGTAGAGCACCCTGCTCGTAGTTGTAGATGCCGGCCTGGTCGAGCATCAGGACGATGTCGCCGCCGACGCGCTCGCGGACCGCCTCGCAGACCTCGACGTCGTGCTTGGGAAAGGCCGGGCTGCGCGGCGCCGGCTCCATCCTCACCGGGTCGTACCACATGTAGGCGTGAATCTTGTAGGCGGTGTATCCCTTCTTCACGCACTCCTCGGCGTGGTCGGCGAAAACCTCCGGGGGTCCCATGTTGGGGTAGGAGCTGGCGTAGCACTTCAGCTTGTCGCGGAAGCCGCCGAGCAGCTTGTGCACCGGCTGCTCGAGGAAGCGGCCGGCGAAATCCCAAAGCAGCATGTCGAGGGGCATGTCGCCGCCGCTCAGCTGCCAGAACTGCTCGCGGTCCATCGGGTCGCGGCCGATGGCGAGGGCCTCGATCCAGGGGGTGAGGCGGCCGCCCCCGCGGGGGAACCAGTAGCCGCTGACCCCGGTGTCTGTCTCCAGCTCGAGAAGCGTCGTCGTCTCCTCGGGCTCGGTCCGCAGCAGCTCCAGCGGGTAGATGGAGTACCCGTACTTCCCCTGTAGCGGCGCGACATGGTCTTGAAGCGGTGCTCCTTGACGGCGGTGATCCTCGTTTCTTCTTCTTGGGTCCTGTGCCGGAAATAGATTGCAAAAATTCGGACGCCGAGGCACCCGGGTCGCAGGGCTGCTGCGCTGACATGAAATCGACCGCGACCCTGGGCGGCCGCGCCGTGACCCCCGACGAGCTGGCTCGCATGCAGGCCGGCGACTGCATCCTGCACGTGCGCCGCGGCGAGCTGCGGGAAGTCCCGGTGCGCAAGATGCGCATGCCCAGGGACCCCGGTGCGCACTACCAGGGGCTGTCCCTGATCGAGGCGCCCGGCGGCGCCATCTACGCCTTCCAGCGCACCGTCGTCTCCAGGTCGACGGACCGCGGCGAAACCTGGGAGCACCTGCAGCGGGACCCGGAACGGCACGGCTTCGCAGGCTGGTGCGTGCAGTTCAACCAGGACGGGACATTGCTCGCGGTGCGCCAGGAGTCGAGGAAGGTCTGGGCATCCGATGACGAGGGGGAATCCTGGAGCCGGTTCGGCCGCATCGACGTCGCCCCTTTCGGCCAGGTCATCATCTGCGACAACATCACCCGCCTCGCCGACGGGACGCTGCTGCTGCCCGTCAAACAGAACGACGAGCCCTTCGACGAGGGGAAGAACCCGGCCTGGGTGTTCCGGTCCACCGACGGCGGCAGGAGTTTTGGCGAGCGCTTTTTCCTGAGCGACTACGGCTGCGAGGTCAACCTCACCGAGCTCTCACCCGGGCGGCTGATCGCCGCCATTCGCCATCAGCCGGGGCCGCCGGACAGACCGGAGACCAGCAAGACCCTGTTTCTCGCCGATTCCGGCGACGGCGGAAAGACCTGGAGCAACCGCCGCCAACTGACCAACGTCTCCGGGCAATGCCACGGCATGGCCGCGGGTCTGCCGAACGGCCGCGTGGTCGTGGCGCACGATCACCGCTATCCGCGCGACATGGGCAGCTGCCGCGCCATGGTAAGCCGCGACCGCGGCCGGAGCTGGGAAGACGAGGTCTACTACCTTTGCCACGGGAACGCCGCGGGCTATCCGCGGCATCTCACGCTGGACTCGGAGGAGATCCTGACCTTCGTCGGCTCCTGCTACGGCGACGTCGATGCCGGTTGGGACACGGCTACGGGCAACTCGGACTTCTGTCTGATCCGCTGGCGGCCGGTCTGAAGGGTTTCCGCGAACCGGAAAACGCAGCCTTGCCTCCGTTACCCCCGACGGGGCCGGCGGGGGATTCCCGCACCTGATTCACACGGAAGCGCTGGATTTCATTTCCCGGCGTGGCTTCATTGGTTTTCGCGAACGGGCTGGCCACGGCCCGGGTTGTACTGAAACACCACATCCAAAACCCTCGGAAAGGAAGAGCCGATGAATTTCTTGAGATCGCTCACCGTCCCCGAACACTCCCCATTCGCCGATTTCGCTCTCCTGCTGCTGAGGCTGGTCGCCGGCCTCGCCTTCGTCATTCACGGCTGGCCGAAGATCCAGAGCCCGTTCGGCTGGATGGGTCCCGACGCCTTCGCCCCCGGCCTGCTTCAGGCCCTGGCCGCCCTCTCCGAGTTCGGCGGCGGCATCGCCTGGATACTCGGCATGCTCATGCCCCTCGCCTCGCTGGGGATCGCCTGCACCATGGGGGTCGCCGTCTGCATGCACGTCTTCATGCGCGGGGACCCCTTCGTCTCCGCAGACGGCTCCTCCTACGAGCTGGCCGCGGTCTACTTCTGCGTCTCCATCCTGCTGCTCGCGGCCGGACCGGGGCGGTTCTCCGTGGACGGGAAGATCTTCGGTCCGCGCCTGCCGTGACTCGGGCGGGGGACTCCGCCCGGCAAAGGACCGGGGTCCCGGGAACGGAAGTGTGCGACTGCAGGGACATGGGCAGGATGCGGTTGAATCCGTGACACCGGAAGGAGACCGGACCCTCTTCCTCGAAGGTCCTGCCGGCGCCGGCAAGACGACGCTGGCCATTGAGCGCATTCAATCACTCATCTCCAACGGTGTTTCCCCAGCCAGCATCCTGCTGCTGACCCCCCACCGCAGTTACACCCTCGCCTACGAAAAAGCCTTCGACCGGCGTTCGTGGTACGAGTTGGGCAAGGGAACGATCGGCGGCCTGGCGCGGCGCTACGTCTCGCTGTTCTGGCCGGAGGTCCTGGAGCATCCGAAATACCCGTTCGCCCGGGGGCAGGAGCCGTCGTTTCTGACCTACGAGGTGGCGCAGTATTTCATGGCGCGGCTGGTGTCGCCGCTGATCGAGCAGGGGTATTTCGCCGACCTGAAGTTGACGCGGAACCGGCTCTACAGTCAGCTGCTCGACAACCTCAACAAGGCGGCGGCCAACGACATCCCGATGGAATCGCTGGCTGACTATCTGCGGGCAGCCCGGATCGGCGGGGAGCTCTCCGCGGGCCACGTCGAGGAGATCTCCAACTCGGTTCTGGCCTACCGCGAGTTCTGCGCGCAGGGCAACCTGCTCGACTTCTCGCTCTGCCTGGAGCTGTTCCGGGACCTGATCCGGCAATCGCAACCGGCGCGGGACCATCTGTTTGCACAGCACCGTCACCTGGTCTACGACAACTGCGAGGAGGACATCCCGTTGGCGCACGATCTCGTGCGCTTCTGGCTCGGCCATGCCGACTCGCGCCTGGAGTCGGTGCTGATCGTCTACGACTCGGACGCCGGCTTCCGCAAGTTCCTGGCGGCCGACCCGAAGAGTGCCCACGCACTCAAACAGGTTTGCGAGGGGAGTCGTCTGATTGAAGAGAGTCCCCGGGTGCCGGCGCCGGTGCAGGCGTTCGGGCGCAGACTCCGGGCGGCGATCGCCAACCGGCCGGCGGAGGACGAGCCCGGTGGGGTCGATGGACGCCGGCGCCTGCACATCTTCTCCGATCGCCTGCATCACGAGATGGTGCAGCGAGTCGCCGGCCGGATCGAATCTCTGATCGAGAACGGCGCCGCCCCGGAGGAGATCGCCGTCATCAGTCCATTCCTGAGCGACAGCCTGTTCCACGCGCTGTCGACGCGGCTCGAAGCGGCGCAGATCGGCTACTACATGCACCGTCCATCGCGGAGCTTGCGGGACGAGCCGGTCACCAAGGTGCTGCTGACTGCGGCCGCGCTCGCCCACCCGTCCTGGCGGCTGGAGCGGCCGTCGCGGGAGGCGGTCACGCACATGTTCGGCCGGTTGCTGGATGGGGCGGACCTGGTGCGGGCGGCGCTGCTGGCGTCCGTCGTCCATGAGGCGGGTCATGAGGGGGTCGGGCTCAAGCCGTTCGAGAGCGTCGCCTCCGGGGTGCGGGATCGGATCACCTACCGCGTGGGCGAGGGGTACGAAAGACTGCGGGGATGGCTGCGGGCGTACCAGGACGAGGATGGCCTGCCGGTCGACCTGTTCTTCAGCCGCCTGTTCGGCGAGCTGCTGAGCCAACCGGGCTTCGGATTCCACAAGGACGTGTCTGCCGGGATGAACGTGGCCAGCCTG
The DNA here is from genome assembly GCA_965223905.1 of Candidatus Latescibacterota bacterium. Classification (GTDB taxonomy): domain Bacteria; phylum Latescibacterota; class UBA2968; order UBA8231; family UBA8231; genus CBDCXV01. Next base: position 1,425,856 of record CBDCXV010000001.1, on the reverse strand, counting down.
GTCGAATCGGCGCAGAAGTTCCGGCGCGCCGTCGCTGAGGCAGTCGAGGGAGAGGGCGATGCCCTCGGCAAGGCCTACGTGGAGATGGTGGAGGAAGGCGTCGTATCCGCCTTCTACGAAATGGAGTGGTCCGATCCGTCGGCATCGGTCCTGATCGCGCCGGCGCACACCTTCCTGCTGCGCAATCAGACCTGCGCGCATCAGCTGTGGCTCGACGTCGGCAGTCCGTCATGGCACCGGCGCATACATCAGCCGCTGACGAATCCCTACGTGCTGAGCCGGGACTGGAATCCGCAGGAGGAATGGTCGTCGGCCTGGGAGACGAAGTTCGAGACGGAGCGGCTGACCTGCATCGTCGCCGGGTTGACCCGGCGCTGCACGGATTCGCTGTACCTGTTCGCGAGTGAGCTCAGCGCCCACGGACAGGAACAGACGGGGGATCTGCTGGTGGCCCTGGGGCACGCGATGCGGGGGTTGGCGCTGGAGCCGGTTGAGCCATGAGCACGCGCCTTCGTCCCGCCCAGAAGGCCATTCTCGACTATGCCGGCGGCACCATGGGGATCGCCGCGGTGCCGGGCAGCGGCAAAACCTGGACGCTGTCGCAGGTGGCAGTGTCCCTGATCGCCGGCGGGGCGCTGCAGGGCAAGCAGGAAGTCCTGATCGTGACGCTGGTGAATTCGGCCGTCGACAACTTCCGCCAGCGCATCGCCGGGTTCCTGTCGGAGCGGGGGCTGCTGCCCGGTCTGGGCTACCGGGTGCGCACCCTGCACAGTCTGGCGCACGAGATCGTTTCGCAGTCGCCGTCGCTGGTCGGGTTGGATACCGGTTTCACCGTCGTCGACGAGCGCATCGCCGATTCCATTCTGAGCACGGCGTTCCGGGCTTCGTACCCGCGCTATCGCGAGGGGCTGGCGCGGTTCCTGATCGAAGAAATGAACGACTACCGCCGGCGCAGGATCGCGGCGGATGACCTGCCGGAGCTGCTGCGGCAGGTGACGGCCAACGCCATCAGGCATCTCAAGGGCCGCATGCAGCCGCCGCAGGCGGTGCGCGGCCGGCTCACGAAGGAAAGCTCCCTGCTGATCAAGCTGGCGGTCGACGTGTACGAGCGCTACGAGCGCGGTCTGGCGGTGCGGGGCGCCCTCGACTTCGACGACCTGATCGCGGCGGCGATCCGGGCGCTTGACGCGGACGAGACGCTGGTCGAGGACTTGCGCCGGCGCTGGCCGTTCATCCTCGAGGACGAAGCCCAGGACAGCAGCACCCTGCAGGAGCAGATCCTGCGCAAGCTGGTGGGCGGGAAAGGCAACTGGGTGCGCGTCGGCGATCCCAACCAGGCGATCTACGAGACCTTCACAACGGCGCATCCGAAGTACCTGCGCGCGTTTCTGGACGAGGCCGATGTCCGGCGCGACCTGCCGAATTCGGGGCGTTCGGGCCTGCCGATCATCCGCCTGGCGAACGAGCTGATCCGCTGGGTGCAAGAGGATCATCCGGTCGAGGCGATGCGGGACGCCCTGGATCGGCCCTTCATCGAACCGGCCCCGCCGGGAGATCCGCAGCCGAATCCGCCGCCGGCGAGGTGCCGGGTGGCGTTCCAGTTCCTCCAGGAGCCGGATGCCGAGCTCGATCGCGTGGTGGCCTCGGCCGGGAAATGGCTGCCCGAAAACGGGAATGCGACCGTCGCCCTGCTGGTGCCGACGAACGCGCGCGGGGCCGAGGCGATCAAGGCGCTGCGGGCGGCGCGGGTGCCGTGCACGGATGCCCTGTTGCGCCTGACGACGACAACGCGGGAGGCGGCCGGCGCCCTCAGTCTGATCCTGCGGCATCTGGCGCATCCGGAGGTGCAGGGGACGCTGGTCCAGGTTTACAGGGTCTGGTTCACGCGCGTCCTGAAGGAGGCCGGATCGGACGAGGGGCAGAAGCGGCTGGAGATGCATCTGGAGCTGCTGCGGCGCTGCGTGCGCAGCGAGGATTTCGTGTGGCCGCTGGCCGGTGGGGAGGAGTCCGGCAACGCGGGGTTGGGCGCCGGCGAGATTCCGGCAGACACGATCTCCTGCTTCGAGCGCTTTCGCGACCAGCTGCAGCAGTGGCAGGCGCTTGTGCTGCTGCCGATCGGCGAGCTGCTGACGGCGATCGCCCAGGATCTTTTCGAAGAGCCGGAGAAGCTGGCGATGACGCAGCTGTTCGCCGAGGCCCTGCAGGCGCGCTCGCAGTACAACCTCGGCGCCGAGCGCCGGTCGACGACGCTGGATGAGATGGAGAACGAACTCGGCGTCATCGCCCGGGATCAGCGCCGCAACCTGCGCTCGATCGAAATCGACAAGACCGGCTTCGACCCCGAGGCGCACAGGGGCGAGGTGGTGGTGGCGACCATGCACGCGGCCAAGGGCCTGGAGTGGGACCGGGTCTACCTGCTCGGTGTCAACGACTACGAATTCCCCGCCGGCGAGCCGACCGACCGCTTCCGGGCGGAACGCTGGTTCGTGCGCGACAACCTCAGTCTGGAGGCCGAGACGCTGGCCCGGCTCGACGCGGCCATCGACGGGACCGACTACGAGGAAGGCGGCGCGACGCTGGCAGCGCGTCACGACTATGCGCGCGAACGCCTGCGACTGCTGTATGTCGGCATCACGCGTGCCCGCAGAGAACTGCTGGTGACGGGGAACGGCGGTCCGAAGGGAAGCAACAGGCCGGCCCTCCCCTACCTGGCGCTGCGGGACTTCCTGGAGAAAGACAATGGGTGATGGAGGAACACCGTGATGTCGGGCACGAAATCTGCAGTTGACGTTCCAGGTTTTCGGGGAAGGTCTGACGCCTTGGACCAGCTGTCGTTCAGCGCCCACAGCCTGCAGGCCTACGTCGATTGCGCGCGGCGTTTCGAGCTCACCTACCTCGAGCAGCTCAAGTGGCCGGCCGTGGAGAGCGAGCCGCCGCTGGAGAGCGAGCGCCACATGGCAGACGGACGCCGTTTCCACGAGATGATCCACCGCGACGTGCTGGGAATCCGGGTGCCGGAGCCGGATGCCGGACGCAACCCGGACATCGCCCGCTGGTGGAGGAACTACCAGGCGCAGCGGCCGGCGGACGTTCCGGGGAAACGATTCGCCGAGAAGAGGCTGGTCGGAGCGATCGGCGAGCATACCCTCGTGGCGACCTGCGATCTGATCGCGATCGGGGACGGCGAGTCGGCTGGCGGTCCGGCGACGGGAGGCGGGTCGCCTCGCGCCCGCATCTTCGACTGGAAGACCTGGCGCCGGCGGCATACGAGGGCGTGGCTGGCGGAGCGGCTGCAGACACGGGTCTATCCGTACCTGCTGGCGCAGGCCGGTGCCGGGATCGCCGGGGGCCCGTCCCTGGGTCCGGGGGAAATCGAGATGGTCTACTGGTACCCGGATTTCCCGGACGATCCCGAAGTGTTCACCTACAGCGACTCCCGGTTCAGCGAGGACGAGACCTACCTGGGCGGTCTCCTCGACGAGATCCAGGCTCGCGCCGGGGGTGGCGGGTTCGAGCTCACTGCGGACGAGAAGAAATGCGCGTTCTGTGCCTACCGGTCCTTCTGCGGCCGCGGCGATGTGGCCGGTCAGCCGGATGAGGGGAATCTCGAACGCGAGGAAGAGACGATTTCTCCGTTGGGTGATCTCGACGACTACGAGGCGATCGCGTTCTGAGCAGACCACCTGACCGCCGAAGTTTGCGTCCATGAACCTCACGTGGAATTCAGTCACTGCCGTCGATGTCTCACAGGCCCTGCTCGACGCGACCGCGGGACGACGCCTGGCAGCCCGGATTCTGGCCGGGCGCGGCATCGACGACCCCGAAGAAGCGCGGCGATTCCTCGACCCGGATGCCTATGGCCCGGCCGCGCCGGAGACCCTGCACGACCTCGAGCGCGGGGTCGAACGCATCGAGAGGGCGATTCGCGACAGGGAGCGCATCCTGGTCTGGGGTGACTTCGACGTCGACGGGCAGACCTCGACGGCCCTGTTCGTCTCCATGCTGGAACGGCTCGGGGCGCAGGTCTCCTACCACATTCCGATCCGCGAGCACGAGTCGCACGGCATCCTGCCGCAGGTCCTGAATCGCTGCATCGAAAAGGGCTTTGGAGGACTGCTGCTGACCTGCGACACCGGGATCGCCGCGGTCGAAGGGACAGCACTCGCCCGTGAAGCGGGCATCGACGTCGTCATTACCGACCACCACGATCTGCCCGAGCTGCTACCCGATGCCCTCGCCTTGATCAATCCGAAGTTTCACGATGGGGACCACCCGTTGAGCGGCCTTCCCGGGGTGGGCGTGGCCTACAAAGTCATCGAGGCGCTCTTCACCCGGGCCGGACGCGAGGCCGAGCTGGACGACTGCCTGGACCTGGTGGCGGTCGGCATCGTCGCCGATCTGGCGCAGCAGAGGGCGGACACGCGCTACCTTCTGCAGCGCGGGCTCGAGGTGCTGCGGAGGACGCAGCGGCCGGGGTTGCTGAAGCTCATCCACATGGCCGGGGTCGAACAGGCTCTGGTCCACGACGAAGACATCAGTTTCCAGCTCGCTCCGCGACTCAACGCGGTGGGGCGGCTTGCCGACGCCAACGTCTCGGTGCCGCTGCTGACGACGGCGGACGAGGACCAGGCGAAAGGGATCGCCGAACAGCTGGAGCGCCTGAACGAGGACCGCAAGTTCGAGACCGCCGTCGTCTACGAGTCGGCGGTGGAGCACCTGCACCGGGAACCTTCGCTGCTGCAGTATGCGGCGCTGGTGTTATCGAATCCGCTGTGGCACGAAGGCGTCATCGGCATCGTCGCCAGCCGGCTGGTCGAGGAGTTCGGCAAGCCGACCATCATGCTGGCCTCGCCGGAGGGAAAGCCGGCGCGCGGGTCGGCGCGCTCGGTCGAGGGGTACCACATCACCCGGGCGATCGCGACGCAGTCCGGCATGCTGCTGGGATTCGGGGGACATCCGATGGCGGCGGGGCTGTCGATGGAAGCGGCGAACATCGAGGCGTTCAGGCGCGGCGTCTCCAAGGCTCTCGTCGACCAGCGCACGGGTCGTGCCCCCGAGCCGACCCTCGACATCGAGCTCGAGCTGCCGCTGCGGGAGCTCACCCTCGACAGCGCCCTGGAGCTCGAGGCGCTGGCCCCGTTCGGCCCCGGGAATCCCCCCGTCAACATTCTGTGCCGCGGTCTGCAGGTGGAGGAAGACCGGCCGATCGGCAAGGACCAGGCGCACCGGAAACTGACGGTCAGCGATGTCGCGGGGCAACAGGCAGAGGTCCTTTGGTGGAGCAGTGCCGATAAAACGTTGCCAAACGGAAGAATCGACATGGTTGTGCGTATCAGGCCGGGGTTCTTTCGAGAAAAGCAGACCCTGTCGATCACTCTTCAGGATTTTCAGCGATCAGGCCTGGCCGCTGCCGGGGAGAGTGTTGGCCGGGCAGTCGCCGTCATCGACTGCCGGGCGGAGCCGGCGCCGGAGGACCGGCTCGCCGAGATCGCGGCCGAGCGATCCGGGGCGCAGGTCTGGAGTGAGGGGATCCCCCATTCGGGGGCGAAGCCGCGCGCGGAGCTGAAGCCGGGTGAGACCCTCGTCGTCTGGAGCTCGCCCCCCGGCCAGGCCGAGGTGGCCGGCGTATTGGCGAGGGTGAAGCCCGAGCAGGTCTACGTGTTCGCGAAGGATCCCGGAGTCGACACCTACGAAACTTTCACGCGACGGCTGGGGGGGCTGGTCAAGTATGCCATCGCCGAATACAACGGTTGCAGCTCGATCGCCGAACTGGCCGGCGCCATGGCGCACAGTGAGCGCACGGTAGCATGCGGGCTGGGGGTGCTGCCGGCGATGGGGGTCCGGGCCAAGCGCGAAGAGGGCGGAACGGTTCGGTTCGAGCGCTGTGTAGTGGCCGATGTGTCGGGATGCGCCCAAAGGCTTCGCGTCCTGCTGGACGAAGCGCGAACTTTCCGAAAGTTCTTTCGGACGGCAGGTGACGTTGCTGGTTTCTTTGCGAACGTGGATAGCGGCTGAGATCTTGTATGGCACCTCCGATCATACAATGAGGGCGGCAACATCCCCCCGCCCGTAGACTGGATCTCCCGCACGCCCCGGAGAGCGGCTCGAATCCTCCGCCCGGCTGCCCGGCCGGGAGCCTGCACGTCGACGACGCCCGCTTCTTCCACACCCATCCCGGTTTTCCCATGCCGGCGTACGCCGGCTTCGCTCCAACCCTTCTTTTCGCAGCAGCGTCCGCAAAAAAAATGAAGTGACGGATTTCCTCCCGGCAGGTGTTCAACCTGGCAAGACCGGCATGGATATCGAGGACCTCTACCGCCAGTACGGGCCCATGGTGATGCGGCGATGCAGGCAGCTTCTCAGGGATGACGAGCAGGCCATGGATGCCACGCAGGACGTCTTTGTGCTGCTCATGCAGCGGCGGTCGCGGCTGAAGGCGGACTATCCGTCGAGCCTGCTCTACCGCATGGCCACCAACCTGTGTCTGAACCGGATCAGGGACGGAAAGCGGCGGCGGGAAACCGCGGACGGCGGACTCATCGACCGCATCGCGGACGCAGGGGAACTGGAACCGAGACTGACGGCCCGTTCGGTGCTGGAGCGGTTGTTCGGAGGCCATCAGGAATCCACCCGCGTCATCGCCGTGCTGCACTACGTCGACGGGATGACCCTGGAAGAGGTCGCAGGCGAGGTCGGCATGTCGGTCTCGGGGGTGCGCAAGCGGCTTCGCAGCCTGCGCCGGAGCCTGGCAGAACTGGAGAAGAGATGAATCGCAAAAACACCGGCGGACCGGTCCCGGACTGGAAGCTCGAGCGCTACCTGCTCGGAGAGCTGCCTCCCGGGGAGGTAGAGGCAATCCGCGGCCTGACGCTCGAGGACACGGAACTTCAGGGGCGCGTCGAAGCCCTCGGGCAATCCGGCGCCGAGATACTCGAACGCTACCCGCCGGCCTGGATGAGCCGCCGGATCGAGCAGCGGTCACGGAAGGAAGCGGTCAGCGGGACTCGTGGAGGGAGGTCGTTCGCACGCATTCCCGGCTGGATCTGGCCGCTGCCGGCCCTGGTCGCGGCTTTCCTGTTGATGGTTCTGCCGGCGCGCCAGGTGATCGACGATGCGGCAACCAGGCCTGCGGGTTCCGGTGCGCAGGTGCGGATCAAGGGCATGGAGCCGCAGCTGATGCTGTATCGCAAAACTTCGATGCAAGGTGAAGGGATTTCGGGAAGCGAAAGGTTGCAGGACCGCCAGGAAGTCCGGCCCGGCGACGTCGTTCAAATCGTGTACTGGTCCGGCGGACGCGGTTACGGTGCGATTCTTTCCATCGATGGGCGGGGCAGCCTCACCTGGCACTTGCCGCCGGACGGCGGCGAGGCGGCGAGGCTGCAGGAGGGCAGAGTGCCGCTTGAGTTCGCCTACGAGCTGGATGAGGCTCCCGAGTTCGAACGCTTCTACTTCATCACCGCGGATTCGCCGTTTCAGCTGGGGAAGGTCGCGGCCTCGGCGGTCGAAGGCGCGTCTCGGGTCAGAGACCGGACCGGTACGGAATCGAAGCCGGCGGACCTCGATTCCCTGAACCTCCCCCGGCGTCTCAGCCAGTTCATGATCACGCTCAGCAAAGGACCGGACATTGAATAAGAGAGCTGCCGTTCTGTTTCTGGCGGGGGCGCTGTGCGCCGCCGATGGAGCCCTGGCCGCGGCGGCGTCCGCGGGCACCTTGCGGCGGTTCGTCGTTATCGCCGGCGCCAACTACGGCGGCAGCGATCGCGTGCCCCTGCGCTACGCGGTGACGGACGGGGAGAACTTCGCGAAGGTGCTGGAGGAAATGGGAGGAGTGGAAGCGGGAGACCGCACTCTGCTGCGGGAGCCCAGCCGCGACCAGTTGAACCGGGCGCTGAGGGAGGTGCGGGAAAGGGTGGACGGCGCCGCTCAACAGGGACGGACGGAGGTGGTGTTGTACTACTCCGGCCACGCCGACGAGAAGGGGCTGCTGCTGGGAGACGAGCGCTTCGCCTACCAGCAGCTGCGCCGCGAAATGGAGTCGATCCCCGCCGACGTCCACATCACGGTATTGGACGCCTGCGCATCGGGCGCCATCACCCGGCTCAAGGGAGGGCGGCGCTACGAGTCGTTCCTGATAGACGATTCCATTTGCCGGCCGAGTATCCCGGACAGCTCGTCTTGCATGGTGATGAACTCCAATCCTGGTGTCTGACCCGGCTCGAAGTCCACGAGTACATCCACGTCGCTTTCAGGCGTGAAGTCGTCGCGCAGCACCGAGCCGAACAGGGCCATGCGGCGGATGTGGTGGCGCAGGCAGAAGGCGGCGATCTCTTCTTTGGGCATGTCGATTCTCGCGCTCATGGCGCTACCCCTGCAAGCAATGTGTCATTCCTTCAATGACGTTGCTCATGGTCAATTTTCGTAAATCAACCTTTCGGCCCAACTCACGACTACTCCGGCGAGACCAATAACCTGCCGGTATTCTTCGTCATCGACGGGTTCATTACTCCTGGGATATCGAGATTCAACAGCATAGTCTGTCAGGGCTGCACTTTCTTCTACCTCCGGAGGAACACCGACACCTTCGGGCAAGAGATCGAGCAATGTTCTGATATTGTGTGTTCTGGGAAAATCAATTTCAAGAAATATCAAAACTGCTTTCAGTGTCTTTTCGGCAGCTTGCTGGGCATGGAAACATAGATTCTCCAGCAAGACACCTTCCGGTTTTTCTATGCGGCCAAGCTCCAAGTCGCTCTTGGCGTAACGAAGCCAATCCTCAGCGCTACCTGGAACACGAGGTTCAGTGCCCATAAATCTCTATACCTTCCTTTAAAGCACTTTTATAGATCAAGCCCCTATTATCCTTGTGCTTTTCCAAATCCTGAGGGGTTGCTACTACAATATCAAAAGGCACGCCCAAACCTGTAATTTCCCGATACAGCTTCTGCGCCGTTCGCCGTCGGTGAACACCCTCTGGCATGACTACAAGGAGATCGATGTCGCTATGCTCTCCTGCGTCTCCTCTGGCGGCCGAGCCAAAGAGGATTATTTGCAGAGGGTTTACACTTTTTACAATGTTGCCGACAAATTTATCTATGACTGAGCAAGCCGTTTTATCTTTGCTTCCACCGGGACTTCGGCGATAGCGTCCAACAGTCGTTTCTTCAATGGTGTTGTTCATGGTATGTTCCTGCAATCCTCAGTATCGTCGTGTGAGTCCTTCTTATGCCTGCGTCTCTGCGAACATTCGTCGCTTGAACATCGGCTCCAGAGCCTTGGCTTCGCGGATGAAGGAATCTCCATTGACGTAGACCTCGTCCGCGCCAGTAGTCAATTGCCGCTCTGCCGCGAATTCCTTGTCGCGCACGAGAGCGGCCTTGCCCCAACCTTCGGTTTCCCGCCAGATAACGGCGACCCGCCGCTGGTCAATCCAGCCGCGATAAACCAGGTAGCGCCGGTCGTCGTCGTTATATACCCTAACGTTGCATAAATCTGTTTGAAGCGGTGGTTGTGATCAGGCGGCTTCCTTCAGGATTTCGAGGAAATGCAACAGATCTTTCTCGACTTTTGGATTGGAGTTCAGGGTCAGGGTCAACTCGCCCTTGGGCTGAGTGAGGCGCCCGGCGCGTTGAATGAAGCGATGACGCAGCGTGTCCAAGGTTTGGAAGGTCCACGCCGCCGGCCGTTTGGCGCGCGAATAGTTCGATCGCGGCTGCGCCAGCATCTGCATTTCGCGTCCCAGATTGTGGGCCATCATCGCACACAAAGTAACCATCTGGTTGCCGAGCAACCGTCGGGTGGGGATCAGATCCAGCCCGGCCTGTTGCTTGGCCTCGGCGAAGATCCCTTCCTGGGCGCCGCGGCCATAGTGGAAGAGGAGCACGCTGCGTGGCGAGTTCATCTTGTTGGTAACCACAACGCGGTACTCGTGATCGATGTGCCGGGGTTCGAACAGATCCAGTTGCAGCGCTTGCTTGGTCTGACGCGGCACCGCACGGCGCACAAACAGAAACCGGTAGCAGGCCGGCCAGCTTTCCGGTTTCCAGTCACTCTCGAAATAGGAGCAGTGCTCATCGAGGTAGCGCCAGCGCTGGCGCGCTTCGATCTGGTCCTTGAGTACGGGAAAGCGTTCGAAAGGGACACTGATCGTGCATCCGACGCCATACAGGTCCATGAGAGTGAGCGTGTTTTGGCTGAAGAAGGCGCTGTCCAGTCGCGACTCGAGCACGGTGGGCGCCAAGGCGTCGCGCACGCGATCGAAGGCGTCCATCATGAACGCATGGGCGTCCTTGCTGTCATGGACGTTGCCGGGCCGGTGAAGGACATCCAGAAACTGTCCGGTTTGCGCCACCGTGCAGAACAGGTTGTAGTAGCTGCGCGCCCCCTTCTTTTTCGGATTATAGCCAACGGCGGTCCCTTCGGCATGACCACAGGTGGAGATCACCGAGCCGTCGAAGTCGAGAGTCAGACGGGGGAAGCGCTCACGCTGGAGCGCTTGCATGACCAGGGTCGAAGACAGGTGTCGCACTTTTGCGATACTTGAATGGCCCATTTTTGCCAGCGCGCGACTGAGGGTGGCCACATCCGGCAGGCGACGTAAGCCCAACAAACGCAGGACCACCGGATCGTCCCGGTAATAGTCCACGTCCCGCAGCCGCCGGAAGCCCAGCAACAGATGCACGATGAGCAACAACACAATGACATGGGGAGCAAAGGTCGCTGCGCTTTTGGCGGGGAAGCAGGACTTCAGTCGAGTCTTTAGATCCAAGCGCCGAAAGAGCAGTTGAAAAACGATCACTCCCGCAAAGGAAGTAAGCCGTTGATCTTCGAAGCGAAGACGCGGGAGCTTGTGAAAACGGGCCAAAATGTCTTGTTTTCTGAACCTCACTTGCGGTGTCCTCCTGGAAGGGGTCGATACAGGTCATGGGTGACCGTATCAAATACCCCCTTTTTCAGAGGGCGCCGCAAGTGACAAGGTGCACTCCGGAGAAGAAAAAAGCCCTGTTTTTATGCAACCAGAGGGTATACGCGCCGCGTCTCGACGCGCAGGCCGATCAGGTAGTTGAAGGTCTCTGGAATCTCGGCCTCGAGGGCGTCGCGGCCTCGACTGCCCCCGGAATTCTCCTTCAACTCGAGGTATTTCTCACCTAGCGGCGTGTTGCGATACGTCTCTGCCAACTTCCCGTCGGCATCAACGGCGTCTGTACCCAGATTCTTTGAAATCTGCTGCCGAACTTCCAGCAGCTCCTCTGCAACGCGGGACTGCTCGGCCATTGCGCCGCTATCCAGTGCCTCGGCAGCGGCCTTGGGCAGATCTTCGACGATAAACCGCTCGATTACATCCCGCTTGTGATTCATGATGCGGTAGATGCCGAAGTCCAGGTCGGCGCAGTCGAATTGGAACAACTCGCGTAAAAGCGCCTGGAATGTCTCGATGGGCTTTGTCATAAGGCGTTCGGGGGAATGGAAGTTGCTTCTTCACTCAAGGAAATCACCCTTTCGTACCCATGCAACGAGATTTTGTCCGGTCCCCGCTCTGCCGGATGATTTCCCCAGACAGAGCCGCGAGAGGCGACTCTTGGCGACTGGAGAAGACCCGCTCTGTCCCGGAATCGGTCACAGCGGCAGCCGGGTCCCGATTCCGCCCTCGACCGCTGCGCGGTAAACACGGATGCCGGCAGCCATGTCCTCCAGGGCGATGCCGAGGTTCATGGCGATGATACGCTCGTCCTCCCTCTCCCGGCCCGGCTTGAGGCCGGCGGCGAGCTCCCCCATGTCGGCGTAGGCCGGCGGCGTCTGCCCGAAGTACCCTTCTCCCCGGTAGTACTCCATCTGGGCGAGGTCGTCGGTGGCGATCTTGTCCGCCTGCTCCAGGGCCGCTCCTTGCCAATAGGAATCGAAGTCGACGGCGCTGGCGAAGCCCCCCGGCTCGAGCCAGTCCGCGGCGATGGCGGGGTCGGGGTTCTTGAGTATCGGGCCCGCGGTGACGACGAGGTCCGCCCCCTGCAGGGCATCGCGCGGATCCGCAGCCGGCACGACCTCCAAGCCAAGCTGGTCCTGAATGTCGCGGGCGTACTCCCTCACCCGCTCCGGGTGGGGGTCGAAGGCGCGCACCTTCTTCAGCTCGAACAGGGTGGCGAGGGCGTGGGCGTTGCTGCGGCCTTGGACGCCGCAGCCGAGAACGGCGACGGTCGAGCTGTCCGGGCGCGCCAGGTAGCGGGCGGCGAGGGCGGTGGCGGCGCCGGTGCGCATCGCCGTGATCCAGGTGGCGTCCATGACGGCGAGGGGAATCCCGGTCAGGGGATCGTTGAGCACCAGCAGGCCGGTGATGTAGGGCAGGCCGCGCGCCTGGTTCCCGGGGTACCCGGAGACCCACTTCATGCCGGCCGCCTCCAGGCTGGGGATGTACGCCGGCATGGCGTGGATGAAGGCGTCGGGCCGGGTATGGATGCCGGGTTTCGGCGGCATCTCGACGTTGCCCTGCCCCTTTTCCCGGAACATCTCCTCCAAGGCGGCGACGATGTCGGCCATCGGCAGGTCGACGGCCTCGACGTCCTCCCGCGACAGGTAAAGCAGGGTTGGTTGCGTCATCCCGTTCCCTCCGCTTCCGTCAGCCGCTGAAGTTCATCAGGTCCGGCAGCATCGCCTGGGTCGCGCTCGAAGCGCTCGACCGGGATGTTCACCACTTCCCTCATGTCCTGTTCTCCTGGATCGAAGTGTGATGGCCTACTCGCCGGCGACGATATCGGAGCGGTCGCAGCCCAGCCCGGAGCACAGCCTGGAGACCTCCTCCTCCTCGACCTCGTTCTCGCCGTTGACGACGATGGCGGTGAGGCGCTCGTAGCTCAGGCCGACGGCGTTGGCGAGCTGAAACTTGAACAGGAAGTTCCGCGCCATCATGATGCGTTGGAGAGCTTTTACGTCGATTCGCGGCATGGAATCCGAGGATCGGTGGTGAAGGTCGCATGCAGTCGGGCCGGCAAGCGGCGCCGGTTGAGAAGGCGTGCCGGGAAAGGTAGCTTTGCGGGCGACGGAGTGAAATCGCCCCGCGCCGGGAAAGTTAAGCCAATCCCTCCGGGCAACCACCTGGAACGCGGCGGCAACCCGCGGACCCCGCGGGCGGATACCCGGGGGCAACCTGAACGACCAAATGAAAGGGACGAAAGCGGATGAAAGTCGGAGTGTACGCCTCGATGTTCGGCAAGGACGATCCGCCGTCGCTGGAGACGGCCGAGAGCTACATCGCCTGCTGCGCCGGGCTGAAGGTCGAGTCGATCGACTTCCTGGCGGGGCGCGGCTGGGCCTCCCACGAGCCGGACTACCTGCTGGAGATCAAGATGAAGTGCCTGCGCGCCGGGCTGTCGATCGGCTACCTCGCCTCGGGCGGCCATTTCGTCGGCAGCGACGAGGAGCTCGAGCGCAAGGTCGCCGTGACGCGGGAGCACGCGCGCATCGCCTCCTTTCTCGGGGCGCCGATGATCCGCGTGTTCTGCGGTGAAGCCCCCCAGACCGAGGGGGACCGGCAGCGGGAGATCCGCTGTTTCCAGCAGTCGTGCGACCACGCCGCCGAGGTGGGGGTCGCCGTCGGCCTGCAGAACCACCCCTGCACCGGAGACGACGTGCTGCGCATCCACGAGGGGGTCGACCGCCCGAACTTCACTGTGATCATGGACACCGGGCAGTGGCTGGGATCGCCCGGCAGGCACAAGGGGGTCGGCGACCCGGCTCACGACATCTACCGCTACATGGAGCAGGTGGCCCCCCTGACCTCGCACGTGCGCGCCAAGTTCTACAAGATCGACAGCGGCAGGGAGGAGTGGCTCGACTACGGGCGCATCGTCGGCATCCTGAAGGCGGCCGGCTTCAACGGCACTGTCGGGGTGGTGTTCGAGGGCCAGGACATCAACAGCTGCGACGACCGGGAAGTGATCCGCCTCGCCGTGGCCCACCTGCGCGACACGATCGGGTCGTCATGATCAGGGAGATACTCGGGGTGCGGCTGTTCGGGTACGGGGTGCCGTACCGGGCGCGGTTCGAGCGAGGGGTGGTCGAGCGGCTCGAGACCGGTCCCGAAACCGAGGCCGCGGACCTGGCGCAGGCGCTCGCCCGCCTGCGCGGAGCGCCGGGAACCCCCGGGAGCGACGACTCCTGGGCGCTGTCGATGCCGTTCGGACGCTGCGGCCTGAACGGCCTGCCGCGCGAGCACCTCCAGGTGTTTGCCGCCCGGGAGGCCTGGCTGGACCTGCTGACCTGGGATGGGCCGCAGGAGGTGGCCGTTGCCCCGGGCGAGCTCGTCGCCATCGAACCGCAGAGCGTCGTGCGCCTGCGCGCCCGGCCGCATCCGGGGGGACGGGTCCTGGTCGCGTTCCAGACGCAGGACCGCACCCCGCTGTTGGGGAACGCCGCTCCCTTCACCCTTGACGGCGAGGTTCCCGACCGCTGGGACGAGCGCCTGGGCAAGGGGCACGCGGCCTTCGCGGAGGCCGCCGGGCTCTGGTCCGGGGACCGGCCGGGGTACGAGGCGGCGCTGCGGCGGTTCTTCGGTGCGATGGCGGAAAAGCTCGAGGGGGACGCCGCGGTGGCCGCGGTCTGCGAGGAGGCCCGGGGTGTGGGCTCCTACGACGCCGCGGACGAGGGCGCCTTCTTCGACTACCAGGAAGGGATGCTCGACGAGCCGCTGCTGGCCCGCATCCGCGCGCAGGACCCGGAGCTGTTCCGCTTTCCCGGGATGTTCGGCGGCATCGCGACGTTGTTCAACTGTCTGGAGTGAGATGCCCTGCCGGAAGACGTGCCAGGTTACTGGCGCACCGGTTCAAAAACCAACTCCGGTATCACTACCTCCCAGGTTTCACATTGCGTGTAGTCGCGATACTGCGGTTCCGATGCTTCGCGGCTCCGAGCTACGACGGCGAGGACGTTGGCGGAGCCGCATCGTGTCCCGGGTGGGGGTTCGAAGCCTCTGGCAAGGCGCCCGACCGCAGTACCGGATTCGTCCAGCAGATTCCAGCGTCCTTGTTCATCCACTCGTACTTCCAGAGGGTCCCCGGGAGACAGGACGGCGATGGCGCGATGCACCGGATGGTTGGCGTGGCGACGCCCTGCGAATCCCACGTCCGGACGGGGCCGCCTGTATCGACGTGCAAGCTCGGGAACTCTCGGCGGCAAAACGCCGGAGGAGCGGTGCAGAATCGAGCCGTTGTTCGGAAAGGCAAATGGCAGTGGTGTTACCCCCAAGTACACGGGAGGGGCAGGCTCCCTTGCGAAATTCGGCGGGGTGGGACTTTGCTGCGGCTGTTCTCCCTGAAAACGAACGAGCGCGAGGGTCTTCCTGGCACGGGTCATGGCCACGTAGTAGAGCCTGCGCGGCGCGTCCGGGTCTTCCCCCTTGTCGACGTCGACTTTGTCCCAGCCTCCGTCGAGCACGGCCACGTGATCGAACTCCAACCCCTTGGCTCGGTGTGCGCTCAGAAGCGTCAGTCCACGCGGGCGGCGGCGGACTTCCCGTCCCCATTCGGCCAGCCACTCGATGAAGTGATCCACCGGCACCTCTGCGCCCTCGCCGGTTTCCAGCTTGTGCTCGTCCAGGGCTTCCCGCAACAATTCGATCCAGGGTCCTCCGGAAGGTCGTGCATTCATCCAATCACGGAGCTCCATATGGTCCACCAGCCGGGTTTTCCGTCCGCGCAGCCATTCAACAAGCGCCTTGGTCTCCCGAAGGTGCCAGAAGCTCGGCATTTCTTCATTCCCCATTTGCACCTCGATACCGTGGACTTCGCAGAACGCTCGCACCGGTTCCAGGTACTTCCATTCGCGTGCGATCACCGCGCACTTGGACCAGTCCCAGTCCGGGGCAAGGCCGGCCAGTCGCAGAAGCTCCATCATCCCCACCTGCGCCTGCGCCACGAGATCCCCCGGCTTTGGCACCGATAGAACCTGCACCCGGCCTTGAGAGACCGGATCCAGCTTACTCCACTCACCTCCAGGCGGACTCTTCGCACGTGCCCGATCTATGCCGATGGGGTGTTCGTCCTTCATGCGCTCCCGGGCCGACTCGATCAGGGCATTGGCGGCGGCGATGATGTGGCCGGTGGAACGATAGTTGTCAATGAGAAATTCGGGCTTCGGCCCATAGTCCTTCTCGAAGCGGCGGATGAATTCCACCGAAGCTCCGTTGAACGCGTAGATATTCTGATCGTCGTCGCCCACGGCGAAGAGGGTGAGCTTGCGATCCTCATCTTTTTGGGTCCGTCCGGCCAAGGCCGATATCAGCTCGTACTGGTCGGCGTCGATGTCCTGGTACTCGTCGACCAGAATCCAGCGAAAACCGGCGAGAAGCCTGTCGCGTTGCTCGTCGGCTTCTTCCGGGGGCAGCCCCTCGCCCTGCAGCAGCGCTATCGCCTTCTGCAAAACTTCCTGAAACATCTTGTTTTCCGGACGCCCGGCTCTTCCACTGAAGCTCGCCCCTGCCAGGCGCATGGCGAGGCCGTGGCAGGTTAGCACCGTTACCCAGCGGGCATCCTCTCCAATCAGCTCCCCGAGACGGCGCCGGATCTCGACGGCGGCGTGCCGGTTGTAGGCGAGGGCCAGAATACCGCGGGGATTCTCGCGTTTCACCCGCACCAGGTAAGCGATCCGGTGCACCAGCACCCGCGTCTTTCCTGATCCGGGACCGGCGAGAACTATTACGTTCTGGTCTCGATTATCCGCGACGATCCGCTGTTGGACGGGGTTCTTCAGGCTCTCGACGATGGCCCTCCACGATTCGGGGGTGGTCTCGCGCCGGAGCTCCTGATTCCGATCCGGCAGCCAGCGGTTAAGGAATTCCTGCTCGTTCAGGCCGAAGTAGTCCATTGCGAGCTGCAGTTCCTCGGCCATGGCCTCGAGACCCCGCCGCGCGAACTCGACCATGACGTGGATCTGCCGTACCTGCCCCTCGTAGTGGAGTTTGAGCGGCTCGAAGTCGGCGGCGGCGAAGCCTCTCCTCGGATTCTCGTCCGCAAGCCGGATGGTCATGGCGGGCCGGAACACCGCGAGACCCTTGTGGAGGCGAATGACCTCCTGCTCGTGCAACCACAGAAGCGCTCGGTCCAGGAGCTTTTGCGGATCCTTGACCCTGCTCTTCAGCACCAGATCGGAGGTGAGTGCCTCGAGCAATTTCCCGAGGGTGGTCTCGGCCAGGAGATCCGTACCCCGGCTCCCAGGCGGCAGGCTGGCGAGCAGGTGCTCGAGCAGGCGTCTCGAGCCCTCACGGCGCCGCGATGCGGTCTCCTCCAGGGCTGGCCAATCGCGTTGCAGGGTCACCTGCACGGTCTCCGCATCGCGCTTCCGGATCCCGAGGCTCCCGGAGCCGCCCCCCTCGCCGCGGCCGTCGGCGGCGATGCTGCGAAGAATGCGCCATAGCCGCTCGGGAAGGGGATCGACCACCCCCGCGTCGCGCAGGACTTGCGACGCGACTCGCAAGTGCAGGATCGAGGCGTCTCCCTTGTCCATGTCCGGGGCCGCCAGACGGAGGTGCTCGATCAGGGCTTTCTCGAGACTCTCCGCCTCCTCAAGGCGCTTCCGCGAGCTTCTCTCCACCCCTGTATGGACGAAGGCGGTGAGCGCCGTATCGTTGCTCGCGATGCCGATTCGTTCCAGGTCGTAGAGAGCCGCGCGCACGCCTTCGGGGCTCAAGCCCGATACGCCCATCAGCTCATCGGTGGAGAGGCCTTCGTCCGGATCGGCGTCGATCAGCGTCTCGGCGATGGACAGCAGCTGGCTCCGATAGTTGTCCGCCACGGGCTGCCTTTCGAGCCTGGTGCGCGCTTCTTCCACCGAGCCCACCCGTAGGGACGAAGGGAATACCCGCACCTCGTTCTCCTCACGGGTGAGCAGCACCGCTTCCTCCAACCAGGCGATGGCGGTCCGCACCCGGGTATCGTCGGTGGCCGAGTCCCGCTCGAATACCTTCTCGTCGTCCTCCAGGAGGATCTCGCCCGCCGTCGCCACAACCTCGCCCCCCAGACGCTTCTTCCGGTCGAGGTTCCGGAGCGCTCGCAGGATGCCGTGAATTTCGCGACGGTTGAGGCGCGATCGGGCCGACATCCCGAACTGGTGCTCGACGTCGTCCGTCGAGTACAGCAGCACACATCGCGCCATCTTCCGGTCCCGCCCAGCGCGCCCCGCTTCCTGCAGGTAGTTCTCAAGCGACCCGGGGATGTCGGCGTGGACAACCAGCCGCACGTCCGGCTTGTCGATGCCCATTCCGAAGGCGTTGGTAGCTGCGATCACCCGGAGCTCGCCGGCGATGAAGCGCTCCTGGACGCTCTTCTTGGTCTCGGGCGGCAGCCCGGCGTGGAAATAGTCCGCCGCCATCTTCTTCATCTGCAGGAACTCCGCCACCTCTTCGGTCCCCCGGCGGGTGGCGCAGTAAACGATGGCACCTTCGGACGTGTCCGGCCGCAGGTTCGCCATCAGGATCTGGTGGATGTGAGGAAACTTTTCGCCACCGGTGGTCGGAACCACCACGAACTCGAGGTTCGTGCGCCGTGCTCCGCCGTCGAAAACGGTGAGTTCTGCCCCGAGCTCTTCCCGGAAGTGCCGTTTGATATCCTCGACCACGTCGGGCTTCGCGGTGGCGGTGAGGCACAGGACCGGCGGGACCGGCCCCGATCCCGCCTTCTCGCGTATGAAGCGCCCCACGTAGCGGTAGTCGGGCCTGAAGTCGTGCCCCCATCTCGACAGGCAGTGGGCTTCGTCAAGGACCCAGCCGCCGATCTCGCGCTGGTTCAGCACGCGGCGGAAGGACCGGTTGCGCAGTTGCTCCGGCGAGACGAGCACCATGCCCGCGTCTCCGAGCCGCACCCGGTCCAGCACATCCGCGCGCTCGGGCATTGACAGGAGGCCGTTGATGGCGACACACGACCCGATGCCCTGTGCTTCCAGTCCCGCTACCTGGTCCGCCATGAGCGCGACCAGGGGCGAGATCACCACTGTAAGGGCGCCCGTCTTGTCGTAGCGCGAAAGAGCGGGGATCTGATAGCAGAGCGACTTTCCGGTACCGGTGGGGAGGATGCCGAGGACGTGCTCCCCGGCCATCGCCGCTTCTACGATGGCCTGCTGCATGGGGCGGCCGTCCTCGTCCACCGGCTCCGGGCGAAAGCCGTCGAAGTCGAACCATTTCTTGAGTTCCTTGCGCGGATCGTGGCGGTCCCCGCACCAGTCGCAGGCGGGATCACTGCAAGCCGTGTCGCGGAGCCGGCGGATCAGTCGTCCCGCCTCGGGGAACTGGTGCCGGACCCAGGGCGGCATGACCGAGTTGCTCCCGGACACCGAAAGCCACGCCAGGGCGAAGGCCAGCGCCCAGCCGACGGGGGCCGGGTCTACGAGGACCTCGTGCGCGTGGGTCCGGCAGCCGCTGCCCGCCAACCGTCCCTCTATCGCCTCCCGGGCTCCCGCGTCCGAGGGCCGGGGCGACCCACGTAGCGAGGAGAAGAACTTGTCGAAGCCGTCTCCGTTATCGCCCGCGGTTGTCAACCAGTGCCACGCGAGCAGGAGATCCGGTGAAGTGGACACCAGTTCGCCACATTGGTCGCGAAAGACGTCTAGCGCCAGCCGGGCATCGAGTTCGGGATCGTTCCGCCGCCCTCGTTTGAGCTGACCGTTTTGGTAGTGCTTGACCAGATGGTGATAGGGGTTGCGCGGAAAGGCGAGGGGATTGAGCCACAGCGTATCCACCCCCGGCAGCCCAAAAAGCCGGAGATCCGGTTTCGCGGCTCTCAGATACGGAAGGTCGAAGAGGATCAGGTTGTGGCCTAGCAGGAAGTCGGCACCGTGCGCGAGATCGTCCAGTCTTGTCAGTGCCGTGCCAAGGTTACCGCCGCTGAAAACCAGTTGCTCTCCGGTATCCGATCGGATTGCTGCGAAAGCACTGATGCGACGATTCTGTTTTCCGACCTCGAGATCCAGCGAGAGATATTTAAGAGATGACTGTGATTCCATTTCGATGCCCACGAAAAGCCTCGGGCGTTCCATCTATCCCATGACCAAAAACGTGTCAAGACGGACGTGCTTTAGATCCCGATGTTATTGGCGGCGGCTGACCGGGTACCAGCCCCAGATCCCCAACCCAATAGTGTCGAATACAAAAGAACTCCTTAAGGCCTCTGGACCACCTGGTTCCCCGAGCCGGAAAAGCCCCTACAGCAGTGACCTGCACAAAGCCGGACGCGGCGCCATGTAGGGCCCGCCGCTGCTGACGCCGGCGATCTCGTCGCCGCGCCAGCGGAACGTCACCGCCTCCTCCCCGGCGGACTCGTCCCGCGACAGCTCTTCCTCCTCGTACTCGGGGAGCGCGAAACCCAGCTCGCTGGTCGTGGCCGCTTGTCCCTGCGCCACCACCAGGAACCCGTTCTCCACGGTTGCCTCGACAGGCAGCCCGTCGACAGTCAGCGAGCAGCTCCCCAACTCCGCCCAGCCCGGTAGCCGCAGCCGCAGCTCCTTCCCCGTGCGATTGACAACGGTCACCCGGCCGGTGCTCTCGCGGCGCTCGGCCCTCACCTCCACCTGCGGCAGCTCGCGGTCGAAGTAGAAGTTGACGCGGACGATCTCCTCCTCGACGTCGACGGTCCGGGTCCAGAGCTCGATCAGGCTGTGCAGGGCGGCGGCGGTGAAGTCGGTGACGCAGGTCTGGCCGCTGACATGGCCTACCGAACCGCCGATGGCGCCGACGAAACGGTCGGCGAGGTCGCGGTAGCAGTCGCGGGGGTCTCCTGCCTCCGCAGGCCGGATCGCAACCGGTTCCCGCACCTGCGCCGGGAACAGCCGGGCCCGGGCGATGCGCTCGGCGTCGTCGAGCAGGCCGGGGTCGGCGAACCGGTCCCACAGGAGCAGGGCGATGTGGGCGATGTCCCCGGCCGAGGCGATGTCGCCGCCGTAGCGGTCGCCGATGTCGTGGGTGACGAACCCGGAGCGGGTGATCATCCCGGATACGGCTTCCCGGTAGGTCCTGTAGATAAGCTCCTGGCGCTGGCGCGACCCCTGGAGCACGGCCAGCATCAGCAGGCCGCGAAGGGTGTTGAGGTACGAGTGGGTGTGGTGGCCGCAGCCCTCGGCGAGGCTGCCGTCCTCGTTCAGCAGGTACTGGAAGTGGAAGTCGGCGAGGCGCTCCGCCTCCTCGAGGGCGGCCGGCTCCCCGGTGGCGGCGTGGAAACAGAGCAGCCCCTCGATGGCGCGGCCGTGGGTGTAGGCCGGGGCGGCGCTGTTGCCGTGCTTGGCCAGCGCAGGGCCGCCGTCGAACGAGAACCTCCACTCCGTCAGGTCTCTGCTCGCATGACGCATTCCCTCGACGGCCCGCCGTCCGCATTCGCCGGCGCGGTCGCTGCCGCGGCACTCGACGAGCAGTCCGTACGACAGCATGGTCTCGCGGTAGGAGTGGATGTACCAGGTGGCGGGATCCCGGAGATCGACGTCCTCGAGGAAGATGCCGCTGGCGTTGTCCGCCAGGCGCCAGCTGTTCTCGAGCATCGCCGCTTCCATCTCCGCGGGGATCTCGAAGCCGGTGGCGCGCTCGAGCCGAAGCATGGTGTTCCACCAGCGTCCGACGTTGTGGCCGGTGCACCAGGGGCGGAACTGGTACATGGCGCGCAGCTCCTCGTCGACCGCCATTTGCCAGTACGGCAGGTAGCCGTCGTCGCGGGACAGGCAGCCGAGGAGGTTGCGGCCGCTCAGGTGAAGGCGGTCCTCGACGTTCACAGGGTGTGATCGACTCCGAGCTTGATCGAACGCTCCGGGTGCTCGCAGATCTCGTGATACGCCTCGGCGGCGCGGGCGAAGGGGACGACCGGCGCCACCAGTCCGTCCGCCTTCAGCCGGCCCTCCCGCAGCAGCGCCAGGGACTCGGAACGGACGCGCGGCAGGTCCCAGCCGTGATGGAGGTGCGGTGTGCTGACCGCGCGGCTCGACACGATCTCGATGCGATTGCGGTGCCACTCCCCGGCCAGGGACAACCCCTTCGAGCCGTGGTAGTAGGCGGTCGAGACCACGGTGCCGGCGTACTTCACGGCCCGCAGGGCATCCTCCAGGGCGGCGTAGGAGCCGCTGGTCTCGAAAACGACGTCGGCGCCCACCTTGCCGGTGGCCTCCTTGACCGCCACCCCGACGTCGGTTTCGGCCGGGTCGTACACGGCGTCGGCGCCGTGGCGGGCGGCCCCCTTGCGGCGCATGGCGATCGGATCGGAGACGGCCACCCAGCGCGCCCCGCAGACCCGAGCCAGCTGCGCCGCCATCTGGCCGATGGCCCCGAGCCCGGTGACGGCGACGCGGTCCCCGAGCCGCACCGGGGCATCGCGCACCGCCCCGACGGCGAAGTCGGCCGGATCCCAGTAGACCAGGGCCTGCGGCGACATCCCTTCCGGAGCGGGGTACAGCCTCGCCGCCGGCACCGTGTGGGTCTCCCTGATCGGCAGGTGGCCGAAGACGCGGTCCCCCGGTTCGAGGCTGCCGGCATCCGGGCCGGTCTCCTCGACGGTCCCGACGCACATGTTCCCCAGGGACATCGGGAACCGCGGGGGCGCCCCCTCGCCGCGTCGATGCAGGCGCAGCTCGGAATCGAAGCGGTCGCTGGCATCGGGGGTGTTGGCGCGGAAAGCGCGCAGCTCGGTGCCGTGCTTGACCGAGCTGAACCGGGCGCGCAGGCGCACCTCCCCCGGTTGGAGCGGCGGCTCTTCGTACTCCCGGAGCAGGGCGTTTCCGGGGCGGTCGGCGATCAGTTCGAGGGGCACTGTCGATTCCTTTTCAGCTTGTCGGGTTGTCTGTCGGGCCATGAGCAACGCTCAGGCCACCGCGGTCCGTGTGGCTTGCCCGGCACCGTCGAACGTACATTGAAAACAAATGTCCTGTCCCGGAACAGATTGCCAAAATCGTTCACTGGGTGCCCGGGCCCGCACGGCGCCTGACTTAGGTGGGTACTGGGGACTTACTGCGAGCGAAGGGCCAATACTGTGAAACACGACACTGAGGTCACCCCCGTGAAGAAGGCGATGAAAGCGTCCCTTCCGCTCGCCCTGCTCATGGTCGCCGGCCTGGCCTGCTCCGACCTGACCACGAGCACCGACATGGTATTCGATCCCCCCTCCGAAGGGCCGGCTACCTTTGAGCACCTGCAGAAAAGCTTGTTCGACGTTTCCTGCGCTTCGAGCGGCTGCCACGGGGGCACCGCCTGGCCCGACCTGTCGGCCGGCAAGGGGTACGACAACATCGTCGGCGTCGAGAGCAGCCAGGGCATCCCCCTGGTCGACCCGGGCCGGCCGGACAGCAGCTACCTGTATCTCAAACTCCTGCCGGACGCCAAGATCTCCGGGGACCGCATGCCCCTCGGCGGGCCGTACCTGGAACCGGCAACGCTCGAGACGGTGTACGCGTGGATAGAAAAGGGAGCCCCGAGGGACTGACCCCCGCCGGCAAACCAATCCGGGACGACTAACATGCGCTGGCTCCTCCCCCTCCTGATCTGCCTCCCCCTAGCGGTCCGGGGCGGCGAATGGCAGGTCGACAAGAAGGCCCGGGACAACCAGGTCAAGTTCACCTCGAGGGTGACGGCCTTCACCTTTTCCGGCGTCACCGATCAGATCGACGGCTTCCTCTACTGGGAAGGGGACTCGCTGTTCGCGCAGAAGCCCCGGTTCCATTTCGAGGTGAACCTCGCCGGCTTCGATACCGGCATCGGCAAGCGGGACCGCGACATGCGCGAGGTGCTCGACACGGACCAGTGGCCCAGGGCGGTGTACAAAGGGGAGATCGCCGAACACGCCGCGGTCGATTCCACGGTGACCGCATATCGAGTAAAGACGAAGGGGACGCTGTCGCTGCACGGGGTCGACCGCGCCATCGAGGTGCCCGGCACCGTGGTGGTGGAAGAGGGGCGCTCCAAGGTCGAGGCCGCTTTCTCCTTCAAGCTGGCCGACTACGAGATCGAGGCCCCCTCCCTGGCCGCCTTCGTCAAGGTGAACCAGGAGATCGCCCTCGAGGTCTCCGTCTACCTGGCTCACAGGAGGAAGGATCGATGAGAATTCGCGCCTCGTGTCTTGCAGCCGTCCTCGGCCTGCTGCCGGCCCTGGCCTGGGCCCAGCCGTCGTGGCAGGCGAGCGCGCCGCCCGAGACCAGGCTGGAGCTGTTCCGCGCCCTCAGGACGGCCAACTATCCGACCGCGGAAACGCTCTACCGGGGGGATTTCCATTACGAGATATCCCACCGCTTTCTGCCGACCATCGACCAGGGCTACAAGGCGGGCTTCGGCTTCGACGGGCCGGCCAACATCCGCACCACGGTCAGCTACGGCCTGCACGACCGGCTGATGATGACCCTCGGGCGCAGCAGCCTGCAGGACAATCTCGACCTGCAGCTGCGGTATCGCTGGCTGCAGTTCCGCCACATGCGCTTCCCGTCGGTCCTCGCCCTGAACGCCGGTACCGCCTGGAACACCGACATCCCCGCCATCGTCGACCGGGGAGCGGCCGCGGCCGAGAACTTCCAGTACTTCGGGCAGCTGATTTTCAATACCATGGTGGACGACAAGCTCGGGGTGGGGCTGGTGCCCTCGTTCCTCTACAACAGCGCCATCTTCAGCGTCGACCGGCAATACACCGTAACCCTGGGAACCTACGTTCACTACTTCATCAACCACACCTGGGGAATCTGGGTGGAGTACAGCCCGGCCCTGGCGGGGTACCAGGGCATCCTGTCACCGGGAGAGAGCGGACGCTCGCACAACTCGCTCGCCTGGGGCCTTTCCATCGATACGGGGGGGCACACCTTCTACGTGTTCGCCACCAACAACACGCGCTTAAGTCCGTCCCAATACCTCGTGGGGGCGCCCTACGGAGCGGCCCCCGACAACTGGCGCACCGGTTTCGGGATCACGCGGTTCCTGTAGGGAGGGAAGGAAGAACATGCCGGGACCGTACCAGGTCCCGTTTTTTTATAACCCGTGCTTTTCCTTTCGGAAAACGCACAAAACCATCATTTAAAGGTACCGATAAGTGAGATTCCCCCAAAGGCAGAAGGACGGGGGTTGAGGTATACCTGAGCGTTGCGCATGAGGAGCCATCACAATGAGAGTTTTCAGGATTGGATCAGATGGTGCGTTTACCGAGTATGAACGGCTGCCATTCGAGGTCGATCATGAAGAAGCCGTGCTTGAAGAGTGGCTAGAGTTCAACCCTGACGGCATTCTGGCAGAAGGGCGCATCCTGATCATCGGGCGTCAGGTTCAGACCGACATGGGGGGATTCATCGATCTGCTAGGCGTTGACCGGGAGGGAAGCGTGGTCGTCGTGGAGTTGAAGCGAAACCGCACCCCGCGGGACGCGGTTGCTCAGGCGCTGGAATACGCTGTCTTTGCCGAACGGCTGGATGTCGACGCGCTGGAGGTCATCTTCAGGCAGTACCAAAACGACGAGTCACTCGGCCTCGCCGATCACCACCGGGAGTACTTTGAGCTGGAGGAAGCGGAGGCCGTAGCGTTCAACAAGGATCAACGCATGGTAATCGTTGGCCAGCGGGTGACCCCCGAGATCAGGCAGACCGCAACGTTTTTGGGTTCGAAAGGGGTCAGAGTTACGTGCGTCGAATTCACCTTCTTTCAAACACAGGAAGGCAGTCGTCTGCTGTCTCAAGAAATCGTCGTCGACAAAGAACACGCAAAGCCGCGCCGGGTGGTTTCCGCCTCTTTACCGGTCGTTACGGAAGCTGAATTTCTAGAGTCCTGTGACGAGCATGGCAAGGCCGTTTTTTCTCGTATCCTCGACTTGGCGAAGAGCAAATCCATGTCAATCAGCTGGGGAACCAAAGGCTTCTCGGTAGGTGTCGAGGTCGATGGAACGCGGGTTGTCATTTGTTACATCTATCCACCCAACTCGGTTTTCAAGCAGACCTTCCACACCGCGTTGCACAACAGGGGAGGCGTCGCAAGAAAGACCGCGACACCCGATGATGTTGTCGAATCTCTTTGGAAACAGGCCGACGATATGGGATTGTTTACCCCTGCGGGACGAGATCTCAAGTGTACCATCAACCGCGCGTTAAACCATCACGAAATAGACGCGCTCGTTGCATGGTGCGAGTCCGTAGGGAGGGCGGTCGTCAAACACGGGCTCAAAGCGTATCTCGGGCAGTAATGATGGATTGACCGGCGCCAGCTCTGGTGGGACAATCCCACTTATGGGCGGGGTGAGAGGATGCGAAGAAAGCGCGGGAGCAGCCGATATCTATGACGTTAAGCATCTGTTCTGAATCGAAGCGACCGCATACTTACTGGGAGCCTCCGCGCTTCTGGGCTATGCGCCGTCACCGGCGCAATCGCACTTGCTCCCCTGTCTCTTCCGCTCCGTCATCCCTGTCAGGGTGTTCGAGTATTCCTTCGGTTACGGCGGCCATCGCGACCGCTGGCTGTGTTATTTTCAGCTCATTGACTAGGCCCCGCACTCGAAGCGGACGCCCGGACAGGCTCCTACTGCTTGTTCCCGTAATCCACTTTTACACGACCCGGCGCGGATCTTCCGATTGAACCTGCGGAACTCGACCCGCGCCTCGTCGAGGCGGGTGCAGCATTCGTCGTAGGGCAGCTCGTTCTCCTCGACGACTTTTTTCCGACGGGACAGGATCAGGCAGTTTTTTTCGCCCGGAAAAATGAGGGCCACCGCCTTAGAGTTTGCCGTGGCGGCGGTCGGCAGCTGGCTGAAAGGAAGGGGTTCAGACCGGGCTAGCTGTCGACAATTCTCCGGCGCCCTCTCTCCAACCTGCGCAGCTCCTCCAGGCATCGAGGCCTGCGGCTGTTTTGCTGTCTCAAGGCGGCCAGGTACTCTTCCCATTCCCGCGTGCGACGGTTCCGGGTGAGTGCATCCCTGACCTTGCGCAGATAGGGAACCGCCGCCTGGTACCCACTCGCCTGTACCCGGGCGATATGTCCCTCCGCGATTTTCTTCCAGATTGCTACCGCCCGATCCGGATGGGTCGATTCGACGGCCTTGGCCACATCGTTCTCGAGGGAGAAGCCATACAGCCCGGGCGCACCTTTCTTCCGGCTGGGATGATCGTACCACTTCAGAACCTCGTTCGGCTTCTTCTCGGCTATGGCCAACTGGATCAGCACCCCGGTCACAGGCGCCTCAGTCGTCCTCGGAGGTGCAGGCACCGCGACTTCACAGGCCGGCAGGGGCCAGTCCATCCCGGGGTCGCTCTTCCGTCTTTTGCCGGCACGAGGCCGCCGGCCGGTTTCCAGGTAATGCCGCCCCCAGGCCTCGACCCCCTTGCCGATGCGCGCCTTGCGGGCGGCCCTGCACAGGACCTGGAAACCGGCAAGGCTGGGCTCGGCAAAAAACTCCTCCGCCTGAATGGCCAGCCCGGATAGAGGATTGCCGCTGCGCTGGTTGATCGTCTGCAGCTGCCGGCGCAGCTTCGCCTGGAGGCCGGAATATTTTGAGGGAACCGTCTCGATCCCCTGCCGGCACCAGCGCCGGGCCTCCTCCCAGCGGCGCCCGGCCATCAGGCGATCCACCAGCCGATTGTAACTGAAGGTGATCGGCGCCTCGCGCTCGCACAGAGGAATGATCTCCTTCCGACGGCCGGCATTTTCCAGGGAGGTAATCAGCCAGTTGGCGATGCGGTCCCGATTTGAGTGATAGGAATAGTCATCCTCTCGGGGAGTGGGCTCATCGGCTTCGAGACGCCGCTCCAGACGGTCGCTCACCTCGGACCAATCGCTCCTGGCGTAGCCTTTCTTCCAGAAATTTCCCATTCCGGTGTCACACAAGTCGTACGCGTCGGCCAGCGCCATATCCAGGGCCCATTCAATCCGGTCCGCCGGCGACAGGGCAGTCGCACCCAGGGCCTGGAAAAGGAGATTGAGGCAGGCGCTGATGGCATAGCCTGACTCTCCCTCGTGCTCGTACTCCACCGCCCGGGTGCCGGCGGCCAGAAGCTCCGGCCCCAGTCGCACCGCCGCGTCGGCCTGTCCGGCTTCTACCAGCGCTTTGAGCGCCGCTTCGAGACGATCCGTACTGGCCGCAGGCACCCCGTAGCCATCGCCTTCCCATACCGGTTCTTCCAGGGCAGCGATCTCGCGGCGGACCGTCTGCAGAATTTTGTCCGTCTTCCCCGAGGCCAAGACGCGGCGGTCCTCGAGCGATCGGCGCACCTCGTCGTGCGCTTCGGCGAGCTCCACCACCAGCGCTACGAGTTCGGCCTTGGTCTGCTTTTGAAGGTGCGCGCGCAGGGAAGAGGACCGGGATTGCCCGGGCCTTGGGGTCTTCGTACCGGTCTCGACGTTCTTATCCTCCTCTTCCCAGTCTTCCTCGTACTCCTCGAGATCGAATTCCTCGGATAGATCGAATTCATCCTGCTCCTCCAACTCCTTCTTGATCCCATCCAACAGCAGGAGGCGTGGATCGTCTTTCTCAACCGGACGGGTGGCCGTTTTGTTTCTAATGTTTTCCAGGTATTCCAGCACTACGGCCACCGCGTGTTTGCACGTCGTCCAGTAGGGACAAGTGCATTCGGACTGCAGATTCTTCCTTTCTTCGATGCGCACCCGGGTGGCATAGCGCCGGGTTCCCTGCACCCAGGCGACCAGCGCCCCGTCTTCGGCGCGCTTCAAATCCTGGACAGCCTGGCTTTCCAGATAGGATTGCCCCCTGGCGACGATGCGACTGCCCGCCCAATTCTCTACATCATCCCACCTGAGGGACGAGAAGGGATCAACAGGTTTTTTCGGTTTGGTCTTTTTCTTTCGGGGAGCCATCTCGTTCAGTTATCCATTCAAAATTCGGAGCAAACTTCCCGAGTTTTCACGGGACGCCATTCCCATCGCCCGAATCACCACTGCCTTCGCACTCTATTCCCATCCAACAGAGAAGCTCGATCTCCTCTTGCTCGATCGGGGGTAATGGCGGCGGCGGTGCTGTTGGTTCGAGTCCGGTTTCGATGATCTGATCGATAAGGAATCGGGAAAGCGTGGCGCCTTCGTGTTCACCCGATTCGAACCACCCCCGCAGCATGATCTCCTCCCGGCGCGGCCAGGGCGACTCCAGAACGTCGAGTGCGCGGTTCACGCGATCCTCCGGCACATTCAGGGGCTGATATGTGCGGATGTGCTCGGCCACCCGATGATTCAGCGGCCGCACCGAAGGTTGCAAGTTCGCGGGGTCGGTTTCGCGCATCCAACTGGACCAGATGTCGTATTGGGCCACTACCCAGAAATCATAAACCGATTCACGAAGCTCATCCGGATACCAGGTCGGCGTTTCCTCATCGCATTCAATGAGTCGAAGACAGGTCCCGAGCTCGCTCTCCATTTTGTCGCGCCCGGCCTCCGGCCTCCAATCGCCATCTGCCGGAATGAACCGGAGATACGTTCGTTCGAACTCGGTCTCCGCTCCCACTACCGCGCAGAAAAACATGCCACGATTCGTTCCCTTGAGCATGCCTGATCCGATTTTCCAGGGCAGCCGGGCAATGCGGCCCCGGTTCGCCTCGAGCGCCTTGCGGAGCGTCTGGCGGTACTCCTCGCCCGTCTGAGCGGCGCCAGCGCTTCCTCCTCGCTCGAATAGCGAGGCATCCTCCCTCATCAGCTTCTCGATCTCTTCACGCGCTTCGGTGAATACCTGCTCACCGTGCGCTCCGCCCTCTATCGGTGCCGCAACTCCTACGCTCGCCGCCGCCAATGCCAGTTTGCCCAGGATCCGTTTTTCCAGGTTCAGAAGCTCATCGAGGCGGTCGACCGGGAAGATCGTTCGCAGAAACACCTGGTTGTGGGGGCTGCCGATTCGATCTATACGACCGTGCCTCTGCACCAGCCGCATCGGGTTCCATGGCATGTCGAAATTGATGATGTGCCGGCATTGCTGAAGGTTTACACCCTCGGCCAGAACATCCGTCGCGATCATGAGGTCGTAGAGATCGGCGTCCTGTCCCGCTGGCGCCTCCATTGAAACCGGCGCGAAGCCCTGGACTGCGCGCCGGCGGGATGGCTCGTCCAAATCCCCCGAGCCGCTGACCGCAACTATGCGGTTCTTGTAAGGCGCAAGGCCTTCCTGCTCTTCAACTTCCTCCCTCAGGAAGTCCCGAATCCACTCGACAGTGTCCGCGAAGAACGAGAACACCAGCACCTTGCGTTTTTGCGCTTCGTCGGCGCCATCCGTCGCTTCGCGCTCCGCCTGTTGGGCGATTACAACCAGCGCATCCCTCAAGGATTTCAGTTTGGGATCGCGGTCCGGGGTAATCGACCGCGCCTCTTCGGCGAGACTGCGGAGCAGATCGCGGTCCCGCTCTACCGCCTCGCGAAGCCTGGCGACATCGTAGAGCTCCGCATCCCTGCTGTGTTCCGTGGCGTTAACCAGATCCTCGAACACGGTTTCGTCGTCACCCGAAATCTCCTGCATGAAAGCAGTGGTAACGACGTGTCCAGCATCCAACGCCTGCAGGAAGGTGTCGTGCTCTCCAGCCATCTTGTCGATGGTTTTGCAGAATGCGAAGGAGGAGGACTCGAACCGCTTGAGTAGTCCTGAGCGCAAAAGCCCCACCATGGCCCTTCCGCGCGCATTTTCGGAGTCGTCGCCCTCCTGAAGGCAGGCATCCGGCATGTACCGTGCGAAGGAGAGACCTCCATCCCCATCCGAATCGAGCGCCTCTTCCAACCGATCGAAAAAGCCCGGCAACCTGTCTTCAAGCTCGTAGCGGACGCTTATCGCTCTCGGCTGGGGAAACACGATCGGCTGGGGCCTGCCGTCCGGGCCGGTAATGGTATCTCCGGCATAGTGCTTTTTGACGAACTGCCGGGTCCGTTTCACCGTCGTCGCGTCGATGACCGGATAAAGCACATCGGGACTCAGGCTGGAGGGGTCCACCCGCATGGCCTCTTCGAAGCGTTCACGGATCGAGAGAATGCCGCGTCCTGCGAGGTGGGCGTCCTGGCGAAGGAAGAAGCGCAGCAGGTGGTATAAATCCCACAGCGAGTTGTTGACCGGCGTTGCGGTCAGAAGGAGGAGGTCCCTCCTGCGCCCGAAGAGCAGGCGGCGCAACACGCCTGACCGGGTCGGGGCGTCGGGGTTGCGGTAATTGTGAGCCTCGTCGACGATGACGAGCTGATACTCGTCCAGCGGACGTTGAAGATGAGCCTGGTCCGCATTCGGACGCTGCCTGTCGCGAAGCTGTATGTCGTTTGCGAGTTGCTCGAAAGACAGGTATTCGACATATAGCTGAAACTCGTTCAGGAACTTCATCCACATCCCATCCCGCAGCGCCGCCGGGCATACGAGCAGCGCCCGCTGCCGCCGTTCCCGGTAGAGCTGAAGGATTTCGCCGGCGATGAAGGTTTTCCCAAGACCCACTTCGTCTGCGACAATGACTCCTCCGGTATCGCGGATCAGCCGCAGCGCGCGGGCGACGCCGTGCTTCTGAAAGCTCGTCAGCGGCAGGTTCTCATCAGCTTTGGCGTCCCCTTCGACTTCATCCCCGTAGAGCTGCCACAGGACCCGGATGAAAATCTCCCAGGGCGTCCGAGGCTCGAACACGACTTCGAAAAGACCGGCCAAATCGTAGGGCTCGGCCTCTTCCCAGAGATCGTTGAACCAGTTCCTTGCTTCCTGAACGACCGGGCCGTCAAAGCGGCCGAGATTGAGTTCCAGGTTTTTTGTCAGGCCGGCGCCCGTCAAATTGGAGGAGCCGGCGATGATTCCTTCAGGCTTGTTTAAGCTGTCGTCCTGGGAGTTGAAGATGTAAGCCTTGGCGTGCAGGAACGCCTTCTCGTAGCGCCTCACTTCCAAATTGCCGGCGCGCAGTGCCGCGATCAGCTTGGCCAGGGCCACACCGTTGGTGCGGTTGAACTGCAGGTGATCCCGATCCCGCGCCAAGCCGTCGGTCATGCTCCGCAAGCCAGCCTCGATCTGCCTTCGTTCGAACCACTCCTGCGTCTCGTCCAGCCGCCTGCGGTGCTCCAGCGCCCCCGCGGCCAGGTCCGCTCCAAGCAGCAGGCGAACCTCGGGAATTCCCTCCAGTTGATCTGCGATATGTGCGAAACCGGTCGGGCTGAAGAAGGCGGTGGCAATGCTTACCTGATCGGGCTTCTCGGTGGGCTCCCCCACCTGGGACTCGGGGGGAACACCCAGTAGCGTACCCAGGGCCTGTGCCAGTGTGTTGCCGTCACGGTTGTCGATGAAGGAAGGCTGGCGGTTCATGAAGTTGCCTCCAGAACAAACCGCACCTGTTCCCTGCGCAGCATTTCAAAGGGTGTCGGACACTTGACCCCGAGACCAATGCAGACGTTGGGAATCTTGATCCTCTTCTTGGACGAAGACGGGATCTCGTGGGTGACCACCTCATAGCCGCCGGCAAGTGCGTGGGCAATCAGGTAGTAGTCAGCTACCTGAAGGAATGTGTCGATGGCGGTGGGCTGGTAGTTCTGGCTGCTCGCCCAATCCGCCACTATTCCAAGTGCTTCGAGCACCTCGGGCGTCGGCGCGAGAAAGAAACCCTCGCTGCGCTTCTTTCCCCATTCGGCAAGTTCCTCGTCTCCTGCCTTGATCTCGTCACCGACCTTCTCAATGCTGAAAACACGCCCCTGCGCATTGGCCTGAATCAGCCAGTCCCAGAAACCGGGACAGAGGTCGAAGCCGTAGTGCAGGTTCTTGGCGCGTATGAAAACATCGGCGTCAAGGAGATACGCCATTCAAGAACCCACTTGCAGGCTTGCCGCAAACTCGCGCAGCGTCGCTGTCTTCTTGATACCCAGAAGACGGAAGGACTCGGAGAAAGAAGTCCTTCCCCCCAAGGTGCTAGTGACAAGTGCGCGCCCGAACCGTAGGCCTACACGCCCCTTCAGAGTCGGATGGAAGTTGCCGCCGCCTGCCGTTGTTATGGACAGTATGCGATCCAGCTCTTGCTGGTAGGCAACAGCGAACTCGCCGCGGTCGATTGCGCCGATGTCGAAAATCCGGCGAAGAACGACAAGGGTGCTCACCTTGAAGTAGCGGGCCAGCCGGTTCAGCTGAGTTGGCAGATCCTCCCCCTCTCGATATGCATCCCATAGCGTCGTCTGGGGAACGAGAAGCTCAGCGGCGACGCGGTTGCACCACACCTCTATCTCGTGAGATGGTGCCGAGCCCGGGTCCAGGTCCGAGAGCGCAGACTCTCCGAGCCAGATGTGGGCAAGTTCGTGAGCCAGTGTGAACATCTGCGCGGCCTTGGTGTCGGCGCCGTTGATGAAGATGAGAGGCGCGAGGTCGTCGGCGAGGGCGAAGCCGCGGAACTCCGCCGGATCGAGCTTGCGGCGGGTGTTGTTTCCGACTATGCCGTTTACCATCACCAGCACGCCAAGGGAGTCGGCCAGCTCGATAAAGCGCCGGAGCGCCTCATTCCAGTCCGGCAGTCTTCGGCGTTCCTCCAGATCGAAACCCAACCCCGTCCTTATCCCGGC
Organism: Candidatus Latescibacterota bacterium; assembly: GCA_965223905.1. Lineage (GTDB taxonomy): Bacteria > Latescibacterota > UBA2968 > UBA8231 > UBA8231 > CBDCXV01. The sequence continues at coordinate 1,392,414 of CBDCXV010000001.1, read as the reverse complement.
GGCAGTGGACTGGGGGTCGCTCGCCACCGTTGCCGAGCCGACGAAGTTCAGCGGATCCTCCCCTTCCATGCGGGCGTTTTCCCGGTACCAATCCTGCCTTTGTTGACACAGATACACCGTGTCCAGGAGGTCGACGCTGGGCCGGCCGACAAACCGGTTTCCGACAGTGCGCAAGTCAGGCAGCGGGACCGGTTCTTGCACCGGCTCCGAAAGGAAGAAAGAGCCGATCGGCGCATGGGTCGCTTTGGCCAGTTGTTCGAGTTGTTTGAACGTCGGCTGTTTTTCCCCGCTCTCCCACTCGCGATACTTGGGAAACCGCTTAACCAGTGCGTCCGGCTCGATCCCCGCCCGCTCGCGCGCCCAGCGAAACAGCTCCGGCTTCACGTCGACACGGAGGGTCATCGACGACTTCTCCATTCCTGGTAATGGCGGCGGACGCCCTCGAGGCGCTCCTGATAGTCCCATCCTTCGTGAAAGGTCTCGAAGATATGGACGAGCTGGGGCTCGCTCAGGCCGTAGAGATGGGCGACCACGGCGTCGAGCTCGTGGATCATGTCCTCCTTTTCATCGGCGGCAAGAGGGCCGCACTTGACGCCTACTGCTTTCGCCCAGTTGACAAACCTCTTGTCCGGGCAGGCAAGCCGCCCCCCGATTTCCACAGCACGCTTCCAGAGTAGCTTGCGGCGCTGGGGGCGTGGAATCGGAAAAGGATTTAGGACATAAAAATCGACATGTGTTTCCACAAACCGCCTTGCATACCAGTCGAGCGGGATTGAAGACAGGACTCCGACCAGGTACGCCTGATCTAGTTCGTCCCCGCGAGGCCAAAGGAAATATGGCGCTACATCTGTTGCAAAAACCTTGGCAGGTATGAGCGCCACTCTTACTGTGCGGGAGTCGGTTGCTCTGGAAATTCTACGGAACGTCACTCTGGGTCGACAGCATGGTAGGGTCCCGCTATCGCGTAGATGATCTACGGGAAACTCCCGATGAACACTGTTCTTACCGGCCCTCAACCGCTTTCGCTGAAACCAGTCGAGCACGGGTTCAGGATCTGCCCAAGCGTAGTAGATTCCGGTATCCGGATTCCACAGGTCAAAGGACTCCCCCTTGTATACCGGCCAAAGCCCGGCTGGAGCAGCTCCGTCCAGGAATTCCATTAGTGGTTTTTGAGTCGTAGAGTTCAAGTCTCCCTGAAGCGGCCGTGCTTTCCATAGGCTATCCACATCTATATCGAGTCGAGGTGCGTTTCGGAGTTGCGCAAATACGTTGACCGATTTTTCATCCGGAAAGAGCGGCAATGAGGCGCTGTCGTTCCAATTGCGTACGTCCGCGCTGTAGAAAGCCGCCGGTTCCCTGACGACCCCAGCATCGAAACTGGACCGAGTCGCGTAGGGACCCCGCAAATAGATCGACTCTTCTTCGGGGACACCGTGCGCGATACAGACAAGACCTATTGTATAGCGGTGCTCTGCCTCGTCGAAGACCCATCCCGCCCGGTTAAGAAGCATTGTGACTTCGACGTGTTCCGATTCACCGAATACCGTTTGGCGGAAGTCGGTCGAACCCTTGGCCGCGAGCGCACTGCGCGGCAGCACGACGCCGATGCGGCCCTCGTCCACAGAGCTTACGTGCCAGAATCGCCAGCAGAATGCCTTGTAAAGGTCGGGATGACCAGCACCCATGCCGGCATAACCGCCACCCATAAGTACTTTGCGCAGCCGATCCGCTACGGATTTCTCTTTCGAAAGTTGCGCTACAAGATCGGGGCGCTCTTCCCGCAGCCGCACCTTCTCTGCTTCCTGCCGACGCTGTGGTAGGCCCCGCAACCCAGGTGAGTGACGAGCCCAAAACTCATGCTCCTCAACATGAGCCTTTTCCCACGGCGGATTGCCGACGACCACGTCGAACCCCGGCCGTTCGCGGAGAAACACTTCCGGGAATGCCACCGGGAAGTGAAGCGCCTGGAGGCTGCCCAGATCCTTCCGCGCTATCCGTACCGCCTCCGATCCATCGGCCTTGGGTGCAAGCCGTTCCCAATCCTCAAAGCGGAACTGAGTCACCTTCGGGTCTTCGGAGATCGGCTGTGCCGCGATCAGATCGCAGAGGGCTTCGGTGCTCCGGATCGCCTCGCGGGCCTCTCGCGCTGCCTCCCGGGCAGCGGCGATGTCCTGCAACGACGCATCGTTGATGTTGGCGAGTCTCCTCAACGGGGCAGCGGCCCTCCCGAGCAGGCTCTGCGCATCGACGGGAAAAAGCGGCAGAGAGCGCTTTTCGAACTCCTTCTTGATCTCGTCGAGGGTGCCGACGCCGACCAGGGAGTTGCCGTGAACCAGGTTGTGATCGAGAAACGAGAGCGGCAAACCGGGCACGAAGGTGTGAATCCAGACCGCGAGACGGGCGAGCTGGACGGACAGGCTGTTGAGATCGACACCGTATATGCAGCGGCGGGCGATCAGGCGCCGCAGCAGCTGGCCGTCCTCGATCGTGGTGCTCTCTCTGAGATCCCCCAATTCGCCCAAGGCGACCGCGCGAAGATTCGCCAGCTCCCTGCGAACCCCCGGCAGACTCCGCGCCGCGAGATTTGTCCGCCATGCGCCTCTCGATGTGGTCGATTGCCCCTATGAGGAAATGCCCGGAGCCCATCGCGATATCGGCCACCCGGAAGTCGAAGAAGGCCCCGGCGGCCCCCGCGTCGTCCATTGCGTCGAGGCGCTCGAAGTGGTCGCTCAGGGCAGGCTCCAGTGCGCCATTCAACAAGTGTTCTACTGCGAATGGCTTTGTGTAGTAGCTGCCGGACGATTTGCGAGCGCCGGACCGGTTGTGCAGATAGGTCTCGCCTGCATATACGCTTGGGTCCTCCCGCTTCTGGGCAGGCGCGTACACGAGTTCCCCTTTCTGCTTCTTGAGCACAAGGTCCGACTCGGCCACCGCAAGCTCCGATTCCAGCAGGCCCTCGTAGATCGTTCCGAACTCGCGCACCCCAAGCGAGCGGAAGTCGACCGGGCCCGGCACGCCTTCCGGCGTCTCGATAACCAGGAGGTGGCGGAGGGCGGTCTCGAAGCACTCGTTCGGCAGGCTGATGCCCGCCAATTCAGCGCCGAGCTGCGAGACCGAGGCCTCGCTCTCGAAAAGGCCGCCGTCGTAGGCCGGCACGCCCCATCCGGCATTGCCCAGAGCCACCGCCTGCCAGAGCAGCGCAGTCTCCTGCCAGTGAGCATCGCCATCGGCGATCGGTGTGCCTCTGGCGACCGCACCGGCCAATTCCTGCGCCTTCTGCTTCAAGGAGCGGCGCCGGTACGCGTCGTTGTGCCTGTAGGGCAGGAGATCGCGATCCTCCGCATAGGCGATGAACAACAGCCGGAACAGGACTGTCAGCGCCATCTCGTAGGTACGGGCGAGGTCCTGGGGCCCTGGTCGATCGATGCCGCGGGCCTCGGCGATACCCCGCGCGAGTCCGGGGACCACATGGTCGTAAATCCGTTCCCGCAAACGCTCTGCGAGGTCGCCGGCAAACCGCTGGGATCCCTCGATCACCTGGCTCAAGCTGCCCTCGGGGGCCAGGGCCTCGGCGGAGTAGAGCAGCCATAGATAGGGCGTATGCTCTTGGGCCAGCAGCGAAGGCTGGCACTCGATGTAGGTCTCGGTGCGCCCGCGACGGCCCACCCCCGCGCCGACATCGGTCGCATACAGGCGAAGCCGGTTGCCCTGCGTCAGGACGACCCAGGGAAGGTTCTCGTCGTCGGCCTTCTTGAAGGCGTAGCTGATTGGAGACAGGCTGTTGAAACGGGGGGACCCAGCCTCCGCGGACTCGCTTTCCCGCAGCATGACCGCGAGCGCGGTGCGGCACTCACCGCTGCGCAGGAGATGGGTCAGATTGTCGAGAGGTTCGACGGAAAAACCGAGGGCATTCAACAGATCGCCGTCGCGCTGGCTCAGCACTTGGGCAGCCTTGCGTCCCGCCTCGGCCCAGTCCTTGCGCTCCGGCACCCCCCGCTCCAGCTCGTGAAGGGCGAGCAATCCTTCGTTGTTGAGCCCTGGCAGAGCCGTCTCCAGCGACGGCAGGGCCTGCGACAGGAGTCTGAGCGCCGCGTGCCGGTCGGGCTGAGCCAGCACTTCCCGGCAGAGGCGCTCCACCTGCCCCACGTCCATGTCGGTATAGACCGGCGGCGACTCCCCGGATGCGCCGCACAGCGCCGCTTTCCCGGAACGCAGGACAACCAGGAGCACCGGTGCCGCACGCCGCCCCTTTCGCGCCTTCCAGCTGGCAATCAGGGTTGCGCGGGCGGGTGTGCGGGAGACGTGAGCGACCGCCACCTCGATTGCGTTGGATCCTTTGCCGACAAACAGACCCACGGGTTGTAGGCCATGGGCGGAATCGGGGGTCCAGGGACGGGACAGGAGGTCGGGAAGAAACGCGGCTTTGCTCAAGTGATCACTCGGTTACAACAACTGCCAGGCATTTTCCTGGGGAAACTGCTTGCCTACCAGTCGTTTGTATTATTTGTATTAGTGGTTGGGACATGGAGGACTACCCCATCCCCCCGGAATTGGAATTTAAGCGCCCTACTCCGGCTCGACCCCAATCGATTTCAGGAACTCCAGGACGGGGCGCTCCTCCTCCTGCGTATGGAAACCGTGAGCCGCCCAGTACAGCCCGGTCCATGGACCGCCGAGAATCCGGGTCCGCGAGTTGACGTCCACACCCTGCTCGATCAGGAAGCGGATCGTGTCGAGCCTCAGGTGATAGCAGGCCAGACCGAACGCCTGCTCGACCAGTTCCTTCTCGTCCTCCGCGATGGGAAAATGGGGCCCGTCATATACCGCGGCGGGATCGAGCCGGCCGTCGGAGCCGAACCAGGACCGCACCCGGTCGAGGTCTCCGGCCCCGGCGGCGAACAGCAGGTTGTCGATGCGCGCCCCGCACTGCACCAGCATGTCGACGGACTTCGTGTAGCTGAACATCAGGGCGGTCGCCAGCGGCGCGCCGTCGTCGGCCACACCGTTCACGGCCGCTCCGGCATCGCACAGGACCTTCACCAGGTCCGGCTGCAGTCCCGCCTCGGCAGGATGGCAGCTTGAAACCAGCAGGCAGAGCGTCGTCTGATTCGTTCCGCCTCCATAGGTCTCCGCGAGGGCGTCGACCTCCGCCCCGGCATCGAGCAGGATCCGGGCTATTTCCACGGCGTTCGGCGGCGTCTTCTGCAGCTCGTCCTCGATGCCATTGGCCCCCACGTAGTGCAGGAGGGTCGACCGGTGTTCGGACGGGGCGCAGGCATGGATAAGGCCAGGGTCTTCCAGCAGCAGTTTCTTCAGTGCTGCCGCGTCCCCGGTAATGACGGCGGTTACCGCTTCGTCGAATCGCGTGCTCATTCTATCCCCTTTTTCCTGGCGGTTCCTTTTCTCTTTTGCGTATTGACACTGTATATACAAACTTAGTAATTCATGATAATGGATATAGCGATTCGGCTACATGGTATCGTCCATGGTTTCGCCTGATCTCCGCCCGGACAGCGACGCCAGCCGAGAGGAAACAGTATGAAGAGCAGTGATTTGAAAAAAAGACTGACCAGGAATCGGACGATGGTCCCTGTGAGCATTCGCATGCCGGAAGACGTTATTGATGATCTCAAGCGCATCGCCCCCCAGTTGGGATTCTCCGGATACCAACCGCTCATTCGAGCCTACATCGGCCAAGGTCTGCGTCAGGATCTCCTGCGACTGGAAAACAACCCTGGGCTTGAATTGTTCGTAAAAAGTCTGCAGAACCACGGTGTAGACTCGGAAACCATCGAACAGGCAATGGCCGACGTGAAGCAGCCTGCCTGACGGATTTACCAAGCCCCAAACCGGATTGGAGCGCCCCCGGTGTCCGAAGGGTATCGAGGTTTCCAAGAGTCGAGCAATTGGACTCCGCCATCGGGGGTTACCGTTTCCTCCCACGGCCAGGACGATCACCCCTTCCGCGGCCCTTGCCGGCACCCTGGCCCCGGGCCGCTTTCCGCCGGCCGGCTCCTTTCCCGGCCGCCGCGGATTTCCCCGGGCTTGCCGCCTCTGGCGCAGCCAGCTCGAAATTGATGCGGCGCCTCTCGAGATCGACCTCGGCCAGGCGCACCGTCAGGCGGTCGCCGAGGGTATAGGCAGCTCGCGTGCGGCGGCCGACCAGGGCCAGCGCCTCCTCCCAGACCTCGAAGTAGTCGCCGCTGCGCTCGCCGAGAGAGCGGACCGGCACCAGACCTTCGGCGAACAGTCCCTCGGGACGGACGAACAGTCCCGCGGCATGAACGCCGGTTACCCGCGCCGGCATTTCCTCTCCCAGGTGCCTGCGGGCGACGAGGCAGGCCGCGGCCTGGACGATCTCCCGCTCGGCTTCGATGGCGCGCCGCTCCGCCTCCGAGGAGTTCTCCGCCGCGGCTTCGAGCCGGCGCAGGTTGGGCTTCTTCAGCCAGTGATTCCAGAGCGCGCGGTGGACGAGCAGGTCGGGGTAGCGGCGAATCGGCGAGGTGAAGTGGGCGTAGGCTTCCGAGGCCAGTCCGAAGTGGAGGTCGACCTCGGCCGAGTAGAAGGCCTGGCTCAGGGAGCGCAGCAGCAGCATCTGCCCGCTCTCGGACTGCCGCGACTGCTTGAGCCTCGCGAGAAGGCCGGCGACCGCTTTCGGGCTGTTCTCCTTGCCCGTCCTCACCGGATGCCCGAATCGCTTCGCCCAGGCGGCCATCCGCTGCCACTTCTCCCGGGGCGGCGGGGGATGCACGCGGTAGACGCCCTCGAGTCCGAGGTCGAGCAGGTGCTCGGCGACCGATTCGTTGGCGGCGACCATCAGGTCCTCGATGACCTGGTGAGCCGGGAGCGGGTTGCGGGCCACGACATTGGCCGGATTGCCCCCCTTGTCGAACAGGACCTCCGGCTCCGGGATCTCGAGGTCGAGGGAGCCTTTCTCGAAGCGCCTCCGGCGCAGCAGCCGCGAGGCCTCGATGCAGTCCTGCACCACCCCGGCTACCGCCTCGGGAAGGGCGTCCGGGGCCCCGTCGATCCGGGCCTGTACCTGGGTGTAGGTGAGGCGGGCGGCGCTGCGAATCAGGGAGGGGTAGATCTCGATGCTGCCGCGCCCGCCGTCGCCGTCGACCACCATCTCGCAGGTCACGGTCAGCCGCGGTTCGCCGGGAAGGAGCGAGCACAGCCCGTTCGACAAACGCTCCGGCAGCATCGGCAGGACGCGCCCCGGAAGGTAGACGCTGGTGCCGCGCAGCAGCGCCTCGCGGTCGAGGGGGCTGCGCGCCTTCACATACCAGGCGACGTCGGCAATCGACACCCAGACGCGGTAGGCGTCTCCCTGCTTCTCGGCCGACACGGCATCGTCGAAGTCCCGGGCGTCCTCCCCGTCGATGGTGACGTGGGTGCGCGGGCGCAGGTCGCGGCGTCTTCCCCGGGCCAGCGCTTTTTCCGGGTCGACCTCGGGGAACGCGCCGACCTGTGCCACCGCTTCCTCCGGGAAGGGGCCGGGCAGCCCGAGGCCGTCGATGGCTTCGCGGAGATAGGCGGCGTCGGAGGCAGGTTTCGCCGAGGCCTGCCGGCGGCGCGACTGCTTTTCCCGCTTGCCCGGGGCACCGACGGGTCTGCCGCTGTTCTTGCGGCGCGGCACGGTGGGCCGCGGGGATTTTCCGCCTTTTCCTTGTCGTGATCTGGCCATCGGCTCAATCAGGAATGTGCCTGAGGGCGGTCGCTGCCGGCACACTCAGTGGCCACCGGTTTGCAATGACGCACAGAGGCCGGGGGCGAGCGAAGGGGCAGCGATCTCAGCTTTGGATGTTGGAAGATGACATGTGATCCGATCCGAGTTGTCTGCGCATGGCGGGAGACAGGAAAGCCAGGCAGTCCAGATACTTCGAGCCAAGACCCTTGCTCGTCGCTGCATCGAATCGTTCCTTCACACTTCGAGCTCGGGAGAGAGCCCCCAAGTCCGCGAAAGGGCCAAGCCCATCTCCCTTTGTCCAGGTTTGTTCGACCCCCTTTTCGCCTGCTCGACGCGGACGCCAGGCGCATGAAAGGGGTATCGTATGTCCTCTCAATCTCTCCTCCCCCCGCGCCCCAATCTCGAACAGCTCAGGAAACAGGCCAAGAGCCTCCTGAAAGCGCACAAAGCCGGGGACGCCGGGACCATACCGCGACTTCGGCGCGGTATCTCCCACCTTGCCGGGGCCTCCGACTCGGAGATTCTGGACGCCAGGTTCTCCCTGCTCGACGCTCAGCTCGTGATCGCACGGGAGCAGGGATACAGAAACTGGCAGGAGCTTGAAGCGGCAATTCAAGAGGCGACGGGACCCCGTGCAGGGGAAGCGTCCATAACCCTGGCCATCGGAGATATCCGGAAGCACTGCCATCCACTTGACGATGGTCGGGAGGTCGAGGATTACCTCGTCCTGCTGGAGGAGGTGGGTGGCGAGCGGCTGTTGCCGATCGTGATCGGTGAGGAAGCAACCTATTCCCTGGTGAAAGGTCTCAGGGGGATCTCCTTCCCTCGCCCTCTCGCCCACGACCTCACCGCGGACCTCATGCAGAGAATGCAGGCCAGGCCGGTCGAGCTGCGTATATCGGATTTTCGAGACGAGGTGTATTACGCCAAGCTGCTCGTCGAGAGCGGCGACGGTTCCCAGGAAATCGACTGCCGCCCGAGTGACGGCATGTGCATCGCCGTTCGCGGAGGGGCACCTGTCGTCATCAGCGAGCAGCTGATGGACAGGATAGGACAAAAGAAACAGGAGCCTCTGGACGGAAGCGGGATCGACGCCCTCGCGGCAAAACTGGGCGGCTGAACCAGACCCCTGCCCGCCGGACAGGGACGGCTCTCCGGGCTCGCGGCGCAGTTGAGGCAGTCTCAGTACATCAGGTACATACGGTCGGTGCATCCGCTTTTCGGCAACGGCGACGCCATCGCCGGCAACGTGAGATTCACCGACAGCATGCAGGTTGGCGTCGAGAACGACGTCCGCCGTGAACCTGTGGCCCTGATAAAGACAGCTCGCCTTGAAGTACTGAGCGGAACATAGAACCTCTTCCACCTGTGCGCCCACATCGCCAAGGACCGCGCCGCGAGAACCGCTGCCCGGTGGGCGTCCTCATCCTTTGCGAAGAGCTCCAGATCGTCGGAGCGCCTGTGGCCTGCGTAGTATCCGGAGATGGCCGTTCCCCCGGCCAGCATGCAGCCGGAAATCCCCTGAGCGTACACGTGCGTCAGGGCCCGGTAGAGTGGGTCCGGGAGGACGCGTTGAGCCAGGCGGCTGTCCGGTGTGAGCGCCATGCGTAGAGCATTTCTGAGGATATCGCGGAAATCCAGTAGACCTCCCGAAGTGGCTGGTGTTGGCCAGGAACAGCAGGGCGGACAGGAACGACAGAGGCACCCGAGGCACGGCGCAGTTGGACGAGATGGAGCAGCAGCGCCGCTAGGTGTCGAGAGTTCCATGCCCCGGTGGTTCAAGGCCGCTGAGGATTCGCTGGATCTGCGAGGGACCGATACGGCTTTCCCGCGCTAGTCGTAGGATTGGGTTTGCCCCCGGTCAGTTCGCGGTCGTGGCTGGGGCGGAGCAGCTCGGCCAGCACGGGGGGAAGCTCTCCGCGCCGCGCCTTGACCGCCCACACCGGGGGCACCTCCCAAGGGGGCTGGGCGCGGCCGTCCGCCCACGGCTTGCGGTAGCAGAAGAGGGAGCAGAGGCGGGACTCTCTGCCGGCGGCCTTGGGCGCGACCCCGTGGGCCGCCTGCGAAAGGCAGCAGACCACCGAGCCGGCAGGCAGCGCGAGATGCTTCATCTCGAGGGGCCTGCCGGTGACCGGATGGGTGCGGCCCTCGAGCCAGCCGCGCGCCATCTCTTCATCCGTCGCGGCGTTGCATCCGGCCGGGTCGCGGAACAGGTGGCTGCCGCGGATGATCTTGAGGCCGCCGTCGCTGTCCGCCTCGAAGCCGTTGAGATAGCAGAGGGTGAGCAGGAAGTTCGGCTGGCGGTCGTACTCCTCCGGCAGGACCGTACCGCGGTCGCAATCGGCGCCGATCCGGTGACTGTGCCAGTGGCCTCCGGCGTACCCGGGCGGACGCGAGAGCAGCTGGTTGTGGTCGAAGTAGACGGCGTCGCTGCCGAGGCAGAGGCGCTGCAGGGCGAGCATCTCCGGGTGCGTGAGGACGTCGGCGAGGAAGGGCAGATGGCCGGAGGGAAAGTACTCGGCGAAGACCGAGTGAAGCCTGAGAGTGCGGACCCCGGCGACATCTGTCTTCTGGGGCACCTGCTGGCTGCCGCCGAGGGCCTTCTCCAAGTCTGGGGCAGCGACGGTCTCCTCCGGGGGCCGGCGGCCGAGTCCGCGCCAGTCGATCGCGGACCAGTCGGCGCGGAGCAGGCTGTCGTTGAGGTGCTGGCCCCGTTCCAGCGCCGCCAGCCACCGCTGGCGGGCATGCGGCCTGATCACTCCCTCGAAGACAGCGTAGCCGTCCCTGAGGAAGCCGTCACGGTCGAATTGCTCCTCGACCGCGGCGAGGTCGAGCAGATCGTCCCGCGCCGCCTCCATGTCGCTCCAGTCGCCAGCCGACCACTCGACCGGTGAGTGGCCGTTGTCGAGGAAGTCCGGACGGGTCGCCCGGGCGAGGCTGGACGGCTCGTCGAGGACGCGAGCCGAGTCCGGGTCGGTCACCCCGGAAAGGAGGGGGTTTTTCGGCAGTGTATCGGTGTACATGACGGTTACCTGTTACGGTTGGAGCCTCGGTGATGGCCTCGGTTCTTTGATCCGCAGTGCCTGTGGGGTCCGCCTGGAAGACGGAAACTGGTGCCCCTGGATCTGAGGCCGCAGGGGACCGAATCGTCTGTCGCCACGCCGGCACCTCTCGTATCTCCACTTCCGGGCTGAGACACTACCCACTTCCTGGCCGCGATCCGGGACGCGGCCGTCACCCTCGGTCGGGGATCGCGAATTCCGTTTCGCAACTGCCCTGAAGCTGCCTCCCTGCGAACTGTCCGCGCGCCCTCCGGCTCCTCAGCCCAGCCCGCGGAAGAAGAAGCTTTCCGCGGTCCCCCAGAGGATCGCCTCCTTCTCGGCCTGGCTGAGAAAGCTCGCGTGGTCGCGGATCAGGGCCACCGCCGCGGGGTAATCGGTCACCGGATCCTGCATGGTGATCGGGCCCCCGCTGTCGCTTTCCCACATGCAGCGCTCGGCGCCGTAGGCCTCGACGACGCGTTGAATCAGGGGGAGCACGTCGAAGTAGGGGGGGCGCCGGGAGCACAGCGCCTGCAGCGGTCCGATCTTGACCATCACCTTGCTGTGCCTGGCGAAGCGGAGCAGGGCCTCGAGGTCCTCCTCGCTGTAGTCCGCCTCCCTGATGCCGACGTGGCAGACGTGGTCGAGAATCACCGGGGTCTCCGGGTAGCGGGTGCAGAGACGGTCGAGGGCGGGCAGCCGATCGACGCCCATGTTGAAGCTGAGGGCGAGCCCGTGGTCGGCGCCGGTGGAGAACAGCTTCCCGTATGCCGGGTGGTCGAGCTCGGAGGGGGGCTCGCGAAAGGCATGGCATCCCTTCTTCGAGAGCTCGAGCATGGTTCTGTCCGGTGCGGGGTCGTCGAGGTCGACAATCCCGGTGCCGGCGAAGGTCTCCGGGTCGGCGGCGATCAGGTCGAGGATGTAGCTGTGGTCGGTCTTGTACCAGATCATCTGGACGAGGTTGATGCGCACCTCGCCGACGGCGCGACTGTACCTGAAGTACTCTTCCGGCGTGAAGGTGGGAAGCCAGAGGTCCTCCTCCTTCACCCCGGGGGCCAGCGGGTAGCGGGCGAAGTCGTTGGTCCAGACGTGGATGTGGGCATCGACGATCCTGTGCGGTGATGTCATCGGATTTCTCCCGGCAGGTGCATGGCTCGCGGGTTGCCGCCTCGTTGGGTGATCGCCAGCTGTCGACTCGAGCTCAAATGACGACGGGTTGCCCGTCTTCCGGCGGCTTCCTGGTAAAGGTCGGCTTTGCCGGCGATGCTGGGCAATCGGAAGCGACCAGCTGCCGCACTATTCGATCTTCAGGAACTCCCCGCCCCGGCGCGCCGACTCCTCCGCCGTGATGGTCGCCCTGGAGACCGCCAGGACGTCCTCCGTGGAGATGAAGTTCTCCTCGTCCCTCGCGAACGCGGAGACCATGCTCTCGACGAAGTTGCCGTGGGACTTGCCGGAGAAGTCCGCTTCGTATGCCCCCTTGCCGTCGGCGACGACGAGCAGCCCGTCGCCCGCGTAGGCGCGCAGGTGGGCCGAGCCGCGGGTGCCCATGATGATGAAGCGGGTGTCGCCGAAGGAAGGGGAGTCCTCGGGGGTGAGCCAGTCCGCGGTAATCACGGCGCCGGCTCCCGAGCTGAGCTGGTAGGACGCCTGGACGTGGTCCATCTCGAAGCGGCGGGGGGGCCGGTGTTTTCCGCTCCTCGTCCCGTATGCGTGCACGCCGACGCACTCGGCTCCGGTCAGCCATCGCACCTGGTCGACGCCGTGGCTGGCGACGTCGCTGAAGGTGCCGACGTAGCGCTGCGGATCGAAGTAGAAGTCGGGCGCGGAGGCGCACAGCCGGTGCGGGTGCGTCGAGATGAGGCTGACGATCTCGCCGAGCTCCCCGGCCAGCACCGCCTCGCGGAGGGCGATGAAAGGCGGGTGGCTCCGCGACGTGTAGTTCATGGTGAGGCGGATGCCGCCGGCCTCGACGGCGCGGCGGATGCGGCTCCACTCCTCCAGGGTGCGGCAGAGCGGCTTGTCGAGATACAGGTGGACCCCGGCCTTGGCGCAGGATTGGATCGCCGGCACCTTCTCGTGATGGGCGAGCCCCTCCAGGACGATGTCCGGAGCGGCTTCGGACAGCATCTCCTCCAGCGAGCCGTAGCGAGGGATCGGCGACTCCTGCGTGTACTGCTCGTAGAGGGTGTCTTCCCCCTCGACCAGGCCGACGATCTCGGTATTGGCGGCGTCGCGCGCCGAGCGCACCATGCCGCCGATGTGACCGTAGTGCACGCCGGCGATTCCCAACCTCATGCTCGCATCTCCCAGTGTGAACGGGGCCCGGCCGGATGCTGCCGGTTTTCCGATTCGCTGTTGAACCAGGGCCGCCTGCGCTCCCGAGGGGCGAGCCCCCGGGAGTTGATGACCTGTCCGGGGACCCCAATCTTTACGGGCGGACCAACACCTGCCAAGGAAAGAAACAATGGACGATCTGACCAAACGACTGCTTGGACGCACCGGCTTCGAGGTCTCGCAGCTCGGCTTCGGGGCCGGGGAGCGCGGCCTGCCGGACTCGGCCGACTACGATGACCAGGCCGGCGCCGTATTGAACGCCGCCCTCGACGCCGGGATCAACCTCGTCGACACCGCCCCGGACTACGGCGCCAGCGAGGAGCGGATCGGCAAGTACGTCGGCCATCGCCGCGACGAGTTCTTCCTCGCCACCAAGTGCGGCTGCAACATCGACCTCGGAGGAAACAGGCTGGAGCCGGGACACCTGTGGACCGCCGACCGCCTGCATGCCAACATCGACCAGAGCCTGCGCCGCCTGAGGACGGACCGCGTCGATCTGCTGCAGATGCACAACCCCACTGTGGAAGAGGTCGAGAAGGGGGGGTTGGCCGAAGCACTCGCGGAGATCCGCCGGGCGGGGAAGACCCGCTTCATCGGGGTCTCTTCCACGGCGCCTGACCTTCCGGCGTTTGCAGCGACGGGGGTCTTCGACACCTTCCAGGTCCCGTATTCCGCTCTCGAGCGCCGGCACGAACGGATGATTCAGGATGCCGCCGATGCCGGGGCCGGCATTCTCATCCGCGGCGGCATCGGCCTCGGGCACCGGGCCCACGAGGATCGCCAGATAATATGGGAGAGCGCCGGCCTCGAGGAGCTCGCCGGCGGGATGGGCCGCCATGCGTTCGTCCTGCGCTTCACCCTGACGCACCCGGCGTGTCACACGACGATCGTCGGCACGACCAGCCTCGACCACATGAAGGCCAACATCGCCGCGGCCCTGGCAGGCCCCCTGCCCACGGACGTCTACTCCGAGGCAAAGGCCAGGCTGGCGGGCATCGGGGAGGTCCCGGAGTAATCGGGGGCCTCGAGGACGAATGAGAACCGGCGCGAAGGGGCTGCGATGGGCCGGCCCTATGGGAATGGTTTGTGCGGAGTGCAGACCGCCTAGTTGCGCTACGCCGCCCGAATCCCGCGCACCTCGTCGGACCAGTCCCGCCAGATGTCGCCGCCGGCGTTGTCGACTGCGAGCGCGTCGGGAACGGACTCGGCCGATTTCAGGAAACCGTAGATCGTCGCCTGGCGGATGACGTCGGCGGACCGGTTCTGTCCGGGGATGTGCAGAATCTTGGTGTGCCACAGCACCGTGGTGCCGGCCGGCCCGTGGCAGTCGACCGGCTCGGTGTCGGTCTTGATCTCCCCGATGACGGGATCGGTGTAGCCTCCCGCCTTGCGCACCGGCAGGTGCTTGTCGGTGTGCTTCTCTCCTTCGTGGAAGGCCTTCCACTGCTCCGGCCAGATCCTCGCGTGGCTTCCCGGCCACACGGTGAAGCCGCCGCAGGCCGGAGGCAGATCGTCGATGTAGGCCGAAACCTGCAGGCGGAAGCGGCTGTAGCAGGGGCCGTCGGAATGGGCGCTGCGGTAGTCGGCGGTGTGCGCAGGGCTGCCGGACAGGGTGCAGTACAGGCCGCGGGTCCCCTGCCCGTTGAGCCACACCGGTCCGGTCGCCGGCAGGCGCAGCTCCTCGGTGGTGAAGGTCCCCTGCCGCGGCCAGCCCATGTCGCCGCCCGTGTGGCTGACCAGCCCGCCCACCGCGTCGTCGCACATGAAGCAGGGGCCGGTCGCGGTCCCCGACTCGTCGAGCCCCGCAGGCCACACCACCGTGCCCTCCCCGAGGAGTTGCCCGGCGACCTGCCACAACGCCCGCGGCACCAGGTCGAGGAGGGTGTCCCCGGTGCCGTTGCGGACCGTAAAGCGGTGGCCCTTGCCGCTGAAGAAAAGATCGCCGCCCGCTGAAGGCCGGTTCGCCGCCAGCCTCTCGCTCTCCTCCCCGGTGACCGGTCCCCACGTCGAGGAGTCGTTCCGCTTCATGCGCGGGAGCCCCTCGCCGATCGCCTCCCACATCTCGTCCCGGGCCCGGCGGCACAGCTCCGGGTCGAGGACCCCCGGGAGAACGAGGTATCCGTCCCGCTTGAAATCGGCTATCCGGCTTTCCGTCAGGCGCTCGACCTGCCTTACGTCGGGGGTATTCTTCGGCTCGACCATTGCTGTCCGTCCTGGTTTTGAAAGGGGCTTCTCGGGGAAGCCGCCGGCCGCAACCCCTGGCGGCAGGCGGCTCCTATTCGGGATGCTCTCCCACTTCGATCTCGGCGATGTAGATGTCGCTCTCCGACTCCTTGTAGCGGTACTCGGGAAAATGCCGGGGGCGCACCTCACCGGAGGCGTAGGCGACGTCGGAGTAGTAGGACATGACCAGCTTTCCCGGCTCCAGCGAGACGAGGCCGGGATAGGAGGCGTCGAAGGAAGGCGGCATCAGCACCAGCAGCTCGGCGCGCTCGCGTGACAGCCTGTAGAGTCCGGTGGTGCCGGAGCGGATGAACGGGCTCTCGAGGTGACTGAAGGTGTTCTGCAGGGCGAACGGCATGGCGCCGTCCGGCCCCGGCTCCCCCGCGCTCGATCCGGCGCAGCGGCCCGCCAGGTAGACGCGGCCGCCGGACTCGCAGATCACCGGGGCGTCGCAGCCTTCCTTGATGTCGAGCGCCTTCTCCCAGTCGTTGTACGGCGGCCGGGAGCAGTACAATACCGCGCGGTCGGTGCGCACGACGCACCAGAGCTCGCCGTCCGGCCGCCAGTGCAGTTCCGATTCCTCGCTGCAGCCGTGCTCGCCGGCCGCGGCGATCTCGCCGTGCCTGCTCCAGTTGACGCCGTCGTCGCTGACGATCAGGTCGAAGGGCGTTCCCTCCCGGAGGTAGTGGAGGGCGCAGTAGAAGCGCCCTTCGCGGTAGCGCACCCGCCAGGTATAGGGACGGAAGCCGCCGACGGTCAGCGCCTCCGGCTCCGACCAGCGCACCCCGTCGGCCGTCGAGGAGACGAAACTGCGATTCTGTGCGCCCCCTTCCGGTCTTGGGGTCACGACGCGGAAGAAGGCGTAGAGCCGCTCTTCGGTGGCGCAGAAGTGGGCGGTGTCGACGCCGCTGCCGTCGACAATCCCGCCCGGCGGCTCGAACACCTGGGCCTCGTGCCAGCGGCGCAGGTCGGCCGAACGCAGGATGACGGAGAAGGTGTTGCCGGCGATGCGGCCCGTGGTGTTGCGCGCCAGCCCGTGCGAGAGGCCGCGAAAATGGGCCAGCCAGAAATACTGCTTCCACCAGATCAGGTCGGTCCAGGCGTTGTACCAGCCGTCCCTCACCACCGGCCGTATCGAGGTGACCTTGGCGTACGGCCGCGCCGGACGGTCTGCGTTTTCTTCAGTCTCAGCGGTCATGCGGGACTCCTCTCGGCCGTTGCCCGACGCTCGTGGTGCGATCGCGATTGCTGCCTATCGACGCAGTTCCGGGTTCGGTTCATTCAGTTCTCTCCTGTCTTGGCGACGCCGCGTCCCTCGACGATGGCGAGAAACTGGTTGGCCTTGACGGCGCCAATGTGCTCGATGTCGCCGCCTGGCCAGGCGATTTGGATTGCATCGACCCGGGTTCGACTCCCGAGTCCGAAACTCACCCGCAGGTCGCTCTGGGACAGATAACTGTAACTGCCCTTGACCTCCCTTACCCGCGAGAGGTCGCCGGCCTGGACGGTGATCCTGGCTCCGATGCCGTCCCGGTTGCTCCCAACCCCCACCAGTTTCAGGGTCAGCCAGTTGGCGGCATTACCACCGTCGTTGCGGAGCAGGTCGGCCCGCTCCCCGCAGTTCGTTACCAGGATGTCGGTGTCGCCGTCATCGTCGTAATCGCCGAAGGCACAGCCACGACTCGGGCTTTTCCTGGCAACGACGACCCGGGATACATCCTCGAATCGGAAACAACCTCCTTCGTCCGGGCCGAGGTTGTGGAGCAGGAGATGGTCCTGTTCATACGTTGTTGATTGATCGAACAACCCGATATTGTCGAGGACGTGTCCGTTGGCGACGAACAGATCCTCAAACCCGTCGTTGTCGTAGTCGAGAAAACCAGTCCCGAACGACAGGTACCTGAGGCTGGCCGACCCCACGCCCGTGGCATACGACGCGTTTCGGAAATAACCGATCCCCTCGTTTTCGTGAAGGCCGGTAGGCTCGCGGTCGAAGTTGGTGACGACCAGGTCTATCCTCCCGTCGGCGTTGAAATCGCCGGCATCGACACCCATCCCCGCTTCTTTCTGGCCGTCCTGTCCATAAGCCACGCCGGAAACCGCGCCAATCTCGGCGAAGCTTCCGTCCCCGTTGTTGTGGTAGAGGAAATTGCGCACTGCGTCATTGGCGACGTACACGTCCACATAGCCGTCGCTGTTATAGTCGGTGGCGACGATGCCGAGCCCCCTGCCCTCCGTCGCCACGGTGTCGACGAGTCCAGCCGCTGCCGTCGCGTCGGCGAAGCGCCCATCTCCTTCGTTGCGGAAGAAGCCATCCGGCGCGCCGGGGTAATTGCCAGGATGGGGATAGCCCTTGATGTCCCTGTCGACCTCGGTTTCGGACATGAGGTAGGGTTTCAGATCCGTGTCGCTCGAGGCGAGGTCGAAGAGCACGTAGTTGACGACGTAGAGGTCGAGGTCGCCGTCGTTGTCGTAGTCGAGGAAGACCACACCCGTGCTCCAACTTGTATCCTCGACAGCCGCCCGTTTCGTGACTTCTGAAAACCGGCCGTTCCCCTCATTTCGGTACAGGACGTTGGCTCCGAAATTGGTCAGGTAGAGGTCGAGATCACCGTCGTTGTCGTAGTCCGCCGCAGCGCAGCCCATCCCATACCCCGTGTCATCGACTCCGGCCGCCGCGCTCGCATCGACGAAACCGCCGTCGGTATTGCGGTAGAGGGCGTTGACCGGCGCCTCTGCTTCCTCGTGTCCGGGCAGCGGGGCACCGTTCAGGAGGTAGGCATCCAGGTCGCCGTCCCCGTCATAGTCGAAGAACCCGACTCCCGCGGCCATGGTCTCGGGGAGGTACTTGCGGCCACTCGCCCCGTTCTCGTGCCGGAAGTCGATGCCGGCCTCCTCCGCCACGTCGACGAGCCGGATCGCCGTGGAAGACACGGGTGGGGCCGCGGCCCTGCCCAACCCGGGGGAAACGCCCATTCCCAACAACATTGCCAACCAGTGGAAACGGATGATCACAGTACAGCGCAGCGCCTCACCAGTGCGCGAAAAAGAAAAAATCCACCGGGTTGTTGCTGGTGTTGATGGTGCTGTGTGGAGTATACCCGTCCGGTGGGATCACAAAGGCCGTACCTTCCTGTTGTAGCCGAAGGGTGCGGCCAAGAAACATATAACTGGTGCCGTTTATCTGATACCAGACTTCTTCCTGATCAATCCCATGAGAATGGGGTTCCGCGATGCTCATGGCGGGAATGGTCGCGATATTGACGGAGTGGATCTTTGTCAAACCGTCGTCCTGGGAAAAGACGGTCCTTCCAACGTGTACCCAATGCGCTCCGACTACGATTGGCAACTTCCGGGTATCCCTTATGATCAATTCTTGCGCCGGAGAGACCCCCTCGTCGAGTTGCTCGGCAAGCCAGAGGACCTCCAGAGGAGAGGTGGTGGATGTGTTCCCTAGCTCATGAGGAACACCGGCAGGTATGAGGATGGCCAGACCGGGGTCGATGGTTTCCCTCCGAGTGCCAGATCGAAACATCCCCTGCCCTCTGACAACATAGAGCACCTCCTGCTCATCCTCGTGGATGATAGGAGGGGTCCAGGCACCCGGTTCCAGCTGCGCCCGATGGAATCTGCTAGCCCACTTCAAGACCGCTCCAGGGGCGGGAGGATTTTCGGGATCGCCGGGGCGCAATATGGGGTTCTCAATCATAGAACCGTGGCCCTTTACCGGCATATTGTCTTGCCAACTACCGATCCACATGGCAATTCTGGCGCCGTGGTCGGTGACAGGAGCTAATACGGTGTTGTGTTCGCTAGGCATGACATCTCCTTACAAAACAAATCCTTGCTCAGCAATCGTGGCGGAGAAGGGTCACAGCTCCAATCCTCGGTAGGGCAGGTCAATTCCACGGCAGGACGTAGCCACTCTGGGTAAGCGCCCGGCTCTGCCGGGGGACTCCCAGAGTAAGACAGTTGCGGGAATAGCAAAGAGCCTTCCTCCTGTGAACCGCTCAAAGTTCAACGAGAAGGAAGGCTCCGATGAACGACGTTTCAAGGTTCCGGCATTCGGTGTGGGAGTGCAAATTTCACCTGGTGTAGATTCCCAAGTGTCGGCGGAAGGTTCTGTATGGGCAATTACGCCGCGAATTGGGGGAGGTGTTCCACGAATTGGCTCGGCAGAAGGCATGTCGTATAGAGGAGGGTCATCTGCTGCCGGACCACGTGCAGGTGCTGATCTCGATTCCTCCGAAGTATGCCTTGGTACAGGTGGTCGGTTTTCTGAAGGGCGAGAGCGATCCACATTGCGCGGGTATTCAGTGGTCGGAGGAGAAACTTCATCAGCTTCACCGACCGCACGAGAGCCGGAACGAGCGAAGGTCAGCCAGCGCTGCAAAGTCGAATATCCTATTCATGCGACAGCATCCTATCCTATGTTACCAATATCGCTGCCGCTGCCGGCAGCGTGGAGGCCAAGGAGAGACTGGAGAAACGATTCCAGGGCGCGAAGACACACATTACTGGGCGTGGTCGTCTTCATGCAGCGAAGCTGGGACGCAGCCAGGGACGAGATGCACGGGCGCTCAGCATCGGTCCGCAATGACCGCAGCGCCGAGACCGGTAGGGAGGTCCGGCACCGGGCCGGGTAGGATGGGTCTCATCGCCAGAGCAGTCTCCATCGCCGCCGCCGGTGTGCTCGTGGTCGGGTGGGGGTGTGGAGAGAACGTCCGGTCCGGATTCGTTCCCGGACCGGACGGGAGCTTCCACGTGTACCCCGGGCAGGACATCCAGGCGGCCCTCGAAACGGCGGCTTTGGACCCCGCTCACAAGGTCGTCAAGGTCCACGCCGGCACCTACCGGCCCGGCCGGCCCGGCCAGGCGATGATCTGGTTCAACGCCCGCCACGACGGCATTCGGCTGGAAGCTGTAGGCGCGGTCGTCCTGACTGCGGCCAACCCGGACGTCGCCGATAGGTCCGCGCCGAGCTTTCCGGCTATCGTCAACCACGTGGTCTATTTCGGCGACGGGGTTTCACCGCGAACGGTTCTGTCCGGGTTTGGGATCACCGGGGCCAACAACTTCGCGACTAGGGTGGAGGAGCCGGGCCCCATCCAACCGGACTCGACCGACGGGGTGCGGTGGGTAAAGGGGATCTTCTTCTACGGTGACGGCGGCGGCATCAAGATCTTCGGCAGGTCCTACCCCACCATCGAGAACGTGGAGGTGTACGACAACTTCGCCAGCCCGTGCGGCGGTGGCGTGTCAATCGAACACAGGGGCTCCCGGGAGGAATCGGTGGTGCTCAGGAACTGCGTGTTCCGCGGCAACCGCTGCCAAGTCACCGGATCGGCCGTGGATCTGCTGCCACGGAGCTCCGCCGTTATCGAGAACTGCCTGTTCGTCGGCAACATCGCCAACACCGGACTCGACTACATCGGGCGTTGGGAAGGGTCCGAATACAACAAGGAAAACGGATCCGGGGTACTCACGGTTTTTCCGGGATCACGGGTTTCGGTGCGTCACTGCACCTTCACAGACAACTGGAACGGCGTTGACGACAAGGGGATCGGCAACAGTTATGTCAATTCCATCTTCTGGATGAATGTTCGTTCCGGGGGAATCTCACATGGACCTCGGTACGAGCTGGACATCCTGGACGGGAGCAGAGTCATCGGATGCTTCATCAACGGTGAAGTGGACGATCTGCGCAGTACCGTGTCCGTCGAGGCGAATGTGTTCGACGCCCCGGATCCGGAATTCGATGGTTCGTACCGCCCCCGTGCCGCCGAATACGCCAGTGTGGGGTACCGGCCGACGGTTGCGACGGCGCCCGGCGGCATGCAACCGTGAGCTCCGGACGGGAGGGCGTGACACGTCCGTTACCGGCGCGGGATGATAGCTCGGCGACGTTGGAATATATTGAATTGGAACTCCCGTTCGGGGCGCGGATCCTGAGGAGACTTCCAACTGACGGAGAGTTTGACCCCGGAGGCAGGAGCAGAGAGGCCGGTGGCGCCACCGGAGGCATGAAGTATGAGAGTTCTGAGTAGGCACCTGCTACCGGCCATCCTCCTCTGTCTCGGTTGCGGGATCGGGGACGACCGCAGGACGGGGAAAGAAGCCGGTAGGCTGCGCGAATTGGGGGCCGCCTACCTGGATCAGGAGAGGTACGAGGACGCACTCGCCGCCTACCAGGAGGCCGGTAAGTTGGACTCTCTCTCTCTGGAAGGCCGGTTCTATCTGGGGTACGCCTACCTGCGACTGAAACGCTTCCCGGAAGCCATCGAGGCGTATGAGAGAGCCCTGCGGCTCGACTCCACCTACCTGGCTTCGTACCACAACCTGGCCTCCGCCCACCTCCAACGCGGGGCTTATCCGCAGGCCATCGAAGCCACGAAAAGGGCACTGCGAATCAAACCCGGATCCGGCGCCTCCTACCGTCTCCTCGCGCTCCTCCACGAAGAGCAAGGCGATTATGAGCAGGCGGTGGAAGCCCTGCTGAAGGCCCTTGAGCTGGACCCCGGGGATGTGGAGGCTATTAAATCCCTCGGCTCCGTGTACCGAATGCAGGGGAGGTTCGGTAAGGCAGAGGAGGTGCTGCTGGAGGCGGCGGAGCTGGATCCGGGACGGAAAGAAGTCTGGAAGGTTCTGGGGCGGATCTACATGCACGGGAGGCGTTACGGCGAGGCGGAGACCGCCCTTCGGAAAGCCCTGGAGATCGACTCGACCTACTCGGAAGCCTATCACGACCTTGGGAATGTCTACTCCGCTCAGGGCATGGTCGACGAGGCCAGAAGGATACTGGAACGTTTCGAGGAACTGAAACACGAGCAGGAACAGATTTCCGGTCTCGAGAAGATCGTGCGCGAAAACCCCCGGGATATGGAGGCCCGCATGGCCATGGCCGCAGCCTATGCCGGTATGGGCCGATATCAGGACGCCTTGACTGCGTATCGGCAGGTCGTGGCAGTCGAGCCCGAACATGTGAAGGCCATCAGCGGCATGCGCGGTCTCCACCTGCGACAAGCAGACCTGAAACAAGCATCCCGAATGGCCTGGCGGATCATCGGCGTGGCCCCGGACAGCCGAGAGGCACGGGACGCATATTTCACCATCGGGTATGCCGAAGCTCAACTCGGGAGACCCACATCGGCGGAGCAAGCTTTCGGGAAAGCCTTGGGCATCGACTCGACCTTTGCCAGGGCACACAACGGCCTTGGCAACCTGCACATCATGAGAGGGAGGCACACCGATGCCGAACGGGCGTATACTGCCGCCGTTCGCCACGCGCCCGGGATGGCGGAAGCGCATTACGGTCTGGGGATGTGCCTGCTTAAGCGGCAAGCGCTCAGTGCGGCGATCGAGGCTTTCGAACGGACCGTGGCACTCGATTCGACCTATGTCCTGGCCACCTATCGGCTGGCGAGGGCTCACGAGATGGGGGGAGCGGGGTCCGCGGCGTTGGCCGCGTACCGGGGTTTCGTCAGGGACTGGCGGGGGGAGGCCAGCTTCCTCGACTCGGCGCGAGCCGGGATCGCTCGTCTGGAGAGACGGTAGATACGTAAATGAGGAGGGCTTGTGGAGACACGTGAACGGATGCTGAGGAGAAGGTGGACGGAGGGAGCGGTTTTATGGCTTCTCGCCTGGGGTCTGATCGGCTGCGATGACATGGAGAATGAAAAGGTCTTACTGGCGCGGGTGGGCGACCGCGAGATAACTGCCTCGCACCTGCGGTACTTCGAGAGCCGGGTGGCCGAGGGGCTGAAGACGAAGAAAACGGGTATCGAGGGACTTAGGGATCACCTGCAGACGCTGATCGACAAGGAGATCCTGCTGCAGGAGGCCGGGAGGCTCGGTCTGGACCAGACTCCGGAAGTGGTCGGCAAACTGAGGAGTGAGCTCGATGAGAGCATCTTGAAGGTCTTTGTGGAGCGAGAGGTGCTCGAGAAGATAGCCATCGACGACGAGGAGCTGTTGGAGCACCAGCGAGCCACTGGCAGGGATCGAGCCGTCGTTATCGGCCAGATCGTCGTCGACACCAGGGAGGAGGCGGATGAGATCGCCCGTGCGCTGAGAAGCGGGACGGATTTTGACGAGTTGGCCGGGTACACGGTATTGCCGCCGGAGCACCGTCTGGCCCAGGTCGATCTGATCAAAGACCAGATCGAGCCGCCGATCCTGCAGGAGATGGTTTTCCCCCTGCACAAGGGGGAGGTATCCGACATCGTCGATTACGGCGACCAGTTCGGGGTATACCAGATCCTGGACGAGAAAGAGGTCCAGCTATGGGAAGTGCGCAGCATCCTGGAGGCGGAGCTGGTCAAGAAAAAAACCCCGGGCTTGGCCCGGGACTTGGCGAGCAGGCTGAAAGAAGAGCTGGGTTTCCGACCCAATCAGGAAGGCCTGGAACTGCTGCTGCAGAAAGCAGCCAAGGGCACCGACGCCTTTACCGACTCGGAGAGCGAGACGGTTCTGTATGACATCGGGGACGATAAATTCACCATCAGGGACTTCTGGTACTTAGCCACCGAGCTGTACATGGGCTTCGCCGGAGGGCCGCAGGCGGTCGGGTCCTTCACCGAGAAGGTCGTGGTGCCCCGTATCCTGTTCCTGACGGCCGCTTACCGGGCCGGGATCGACAGGGAAAGGGAGGTGGTGGAGTGGCGCTTGCGGCAACGGCAATCGCTGCTCCTGGTGGCCATCAGGCAG
This sequence comes from Candidatus Latescibacterota bacterium, assembly GCA_965223905.1. Taxonomy (GTDB): domain Bacteria; phylum Latescibacterota; class UBA2968; order UBA8231; family UBA8231; genus CBDCXV01. The sequence goes on along the minus strand of CBDCXV010000001.1, from coordinate 1,368,417 downwards.
GAAGCGGTGTCGGAGGTCTACGTCGACGAGCAGGAGGCGCGGGAGTACTACGAGAAGAACCCGCGGAAGTTTTCCCCCCTGGAGTTGGTTTCAGTGCAGGAGATCCTGGTGCGGACGGAGGGCGAGGCGGCATCCCTGCTGCAGCAGATCCAGACAGGTGCGGACCTGGGCGCGCTCGCCGCAGAGCACACACTCCGGCGCCTGGGAAAGGGAAACAAGGGGAAGTTCCACATCCATCCCTTTGAAAAAACCAGGTTCAGGGAACTGGTTGATGCAACCCGGGGGGTTGAGGTGGGTGATCTGGTGGGTCCGGTGATGGTGACCGTCGACGCGGGTGAGGTTCTGGATCCAGACCCCACTCAGGTCGGAGGTCGGTATTACTCGGTTTACAAGGTCTTGGAATCTACCATCGGGGCTGCCCCCGAGCCCTTCGAGAAGGTGGCGCAGCGAGCGCGGGCAATGGTAAGGGTCGCCAAACAGGACCGGGCATTCCACCAGTTTCTCCTCGAACTCCGGCACCGGTACAGGCCCAATATCGAAACGTACGAAGACGCGCTCGCATCAATGGCTCGCTGACGATGGAGGAGAGGAGAATCGTGTCCACCCAACCAGTGACTGTTAGCTCCCGTCAACGACAGGGTCCCAAGAGTCATTGCATTGCATGGCTATCTTGTTAGAGCTTTGAACGATCCGGGATGGGTTATCTGGCTTCGGCTTGGCCTTCGGCGAGCACCTCCGCCATCAGTGTCGGCCAATCCTTCCATTCCCAGAACGGCACGCCCGTAGCCTCGGGCATTTTGTCGCCGAGCACAGCGCAAAGCAACATCACAACGCGGCCTTTTCCGATCTTGCGCTGCACCAACAGCGGCACGTCACCGGCCGCCACCCACACCTCGGCCTCCGGATTCACGCTCGCCTTGTGATAGTACAGCGTGTAAGGCTGGTTCGACCAATCCAAATCGGCCTGGCGCAGTGCCTCTGTCTGCGGGACCATCGCCAGCGGACCGCCACCGTATACTAGATCGCGCGACAGCGTCACTGGCAGCAGCGGCGCGAGCAGCGAGGTGTCCCAGCCGCCCATCGCCAGGCGCAGTGACAAGCTGTGCGTGTCGCCCATCAGCACCAAACAGCCGCCGTCCTGGATGTACTCCTTTAGCATCATCGTGCCCGTGACGGTGACAGCCTGGGCTGGGACGTTGTTGAGCACCACCACCCGGCGCTGGTAAAGATCCTCCCACTTGGTGGGGTAGCCGGAAAGGTTGTTCGCTATTGGATGCACGCTCAGGTACGACTGCTCCCACTTTCCCGCGGCGCGCAGGGGCTCGGGCAAACGGTCCATCGCCTGTCGCACACCCCACCGCTCCATGTACAGGCCGTGGGTCTCATGGACCAAGAACGGTCCATTACCAACGGTCAGCCCGGTCGGTTTGGCTGGAAGATCCAGCAATTCCAGCACCTCGGCCATGTCGAGGCGGGTTATCTGCTGAACACTCATACCATCGAACGCGATTTTGGTCAGCCCGGTGGTGCGCACTCTCATGTTGCCGAAGCCCAGCTCGCCTTTGAGCAGGTCGAGTGAAAACTCCTGGTAGACATCGGGTTCGGCGAAATCGGTGCCCTTAAGCTCGCGCGACGCGGACACGATTGTCCACATCTTCCACCCATCTTCCCCGAGTTCGCCCCCATCAATCGATGCCGTGATTCCGGCCACCGCCTTGTCGATGGTGTTATCCGCGACTTTCAGGCGAAAAGTGCACCGGATCTTACCCGGAGTCTGATGGAAAAGCACCTTTTGAGAACTGCCCGGCGGCTGCGTATAAGTATAGCGGTTCCAGATCTGACCCGCGCCCGGCCTTTCGGCCGGGTCGGCAACCATCGCATAGCCCGAGCGCGCCTCGGTGTCAGCCAACAGCCGGCAATTCGCCCGATCCGGAGTGCCAAATTCTACCAGGACCAGTTCAACCGGCTGGTCGGCGGCGGTAGCGTCGGCCCTGCTCTGCTGGGCACTCGCGGGGGCGGCAAAGACGGTAAAACCACCTGCCAGGATGAACGCTGCGATATATGAAGCCATGCCATGCTCCTTGAAAAACGAGCAGCTCTAAGTGACTTGGTTGTTACGGTCATTGCGACCGGCAGTCAAAGACGACGTTTGTCCAGCCCCAGAAGCGGGGTACTTCCACCTGCAGGCTACCGTCGGGGAGAGCCTTCGTCGGCAGTGTTGTGCGGCTGGGTACCGGCTCTGGCGCCAGCAGCCAGGCGGTGACCGTTTCGTCAGCTTTGGGCGCGAAGCTCACCCTTACCCCGTCAGCCGGGCCGACGGTCGTGGTGCCGACCACCTCCTCTTCCGCCGGCGGGTTGAATAGCGGCACAACGATCTGGCGGTGCTTCTGATCGAGGTCGCGCTGGCTGGCTAACGGCTTCCACCACAACGGGCGCTCGCTGGCGACCGAAAGCGTCTCATCCGGATCAGGCAGCATCTGCGTGCGCAGGTCCCAGAAATATGATCCGTACTGCACCATGAACCGTTCACAATCGCCGAAAGGGCTCTTGTAAACCCCCCACGGATGGCCGCCCAGCGCGTAACCGATCGTTGTGGAGTACCAGTTGCCGCCGGCGTTGATGTAAGTGAAATGACCGCCGTTTGAACGTGTCAGATGCGAGCTTTCTCGCAAGGAGGCGATATAGTTCACCCACCGGCGGCGTTCATCGGCCGGATCATAGAAGGCCATCCTGACAATTTCTTCCATCATAAGCGAGCCTTCCCGGCAGTAGATCCGCCACGCGCCACTCGGCTGGTTTCCCAGGGAATTGGTGCCTTGGTTGTTGCCGATTCCCACCGGCGGGTCGAGTTCGGCCAGCGCCGCCTTGAACCCAGGAAAATGTTCCGTCTGCAAGGGGGCCGCATCGTAGCGGTAGGCCTCCCAGCCATACAGCTTGGCGCTGGCGTACAGTTGGCTCAGGTGATAATCCAGGTAGGTCTTGCCATCGATCGCAGAGGGGGTATCGAAATTCACTTCGATGGCGGGATAGACGGGACCGCTTACCGCCTCGCCATTCTGGTACTTCTCCAGAACGGCAGTGTTGAAAAACGCGCTCGCCCAACGCGTCTTCGGGTCTGTGCGGAACCACAACGGCCGGCGGCGAATCACTTCAAAACCCGGCCAACCAAACGGGATCGAATTCACATAGGCCACTGGCGCGATACCGTGCTGCTTCATCAAGCCGTTGAGCAGCAGGATCTGCTTGCGAGAGATCGGATAGAAGGTTTGCCCACTGAGATACGGCTCATCGGAGTCTTCGGTCATGACGGTCGCATCTTCACGCGCCCAGGCGAAATATTCGAAGTAGGTGAAGTAAGCGCGGCGATGCGATTCCATCGCCAACGAAGCGTCGCGGACGTACTTGTCCCACTGATCCATTACCGTCTTGTTGAATCCCTTCAACCCCAGGTGGTAGGAACCGGACAGCAGGTAAGGCAGGCGCACCACACGCTCGCCGCTCTCGCCCTGGATCATGCACCTGAACGGGCTATCGGTGACGCAGAACACATCGCCACGCTGGTCGATCACCTTGTCGCCCGAGATGAGTTCACCAGTCGCCCGGTAGCCCCCGTCCTCGGCAGGCACGTCGAACGCCACGCTGCCACTAATCGTCGCTGCAGCCGGCACTGTGAAGCGCTGCGACTCACCGGGCTTGCGGCTATCGGTGTCGTCAATCACCACCGGACGCACCTCTACTATCTGCGCTTGCTCGGTCGCATTCGTCAGGCGGATCTCCAGTGATCCGGACTCCGAATGCTTGTAACGCAGCTTCACCGGCCGGGCCCAACTGATCGATACCGGCAGATCCACCTTCCGAAGCTCAATCGATGATTTCTCGATCTGCACGGTGCCGGCCTTGCAGGTCTCGTCACCGACATACATCAGCCCCACGTGCGTGCGTTTGTCGTGCTCGACGTCGAACTCCAACCCAAACGACTGCCACTTGCCCGGTTCGTCAAAGACGTAGCCGCTCATGCCAACAGACGCCACCGGCACCGGGATCGGGCCATGCCCGGTCGGAAACACCAGGCCGCCGTCCTTTTTGTTGACCCACGCCTGAAGCGTCAGCCTGCTCGCGCCGAGCTTTTCCGTCCGCGCCCGCAACGAGACGCGATACCGCCCCGGCTGCGCGAGAGGCTCAAAATAAAGCACCGCCGCCTGAGGATAGCGCCCGGCGTCGGGTTGGCCATTGCCCCGGACATACACGAGCTTGTTTTCGAGCACGGCCCCATCGTGCACTTCGCTGGTCCCGGCGCGGATCTTCCATGGGCGGACGTCGGCTGGACATTCTGCCGCTGGCCATACCCCCAACGCGATAAAAATGCCTGTGAACAAAAAACCGGCTCGAACGAGTCTGGTCGTGCCTTTCATATCCGCGATCCTTCCATGTCGTGCCGGGTACGTTTGTAACGTGGGCTTCCCGGGGGGATAAAAGGGCGGGTAAGTGGGCAGAACGACCGGGATCGGGGCTGCGAAGGGGGTTTCCACGCGGTCCACTCGGCGCCTGCCAAAGGCCCTGCGAAACCGCTCGAGGTCGCTGGCGAAGTCGCGACGCGTATGATCCGACCGCCGCGCTGCAGGTCGTGCTCGACCTCGTAGAAGCGGTTGCCCGCCATGAGCCGCTTGCCGCCGTCGTGCCGGAGTTCCGAGGACTCAGGCCAGGTCCCGTAGGGATTGGTCATTCGATATCGATCCTTTGCTTTGCCTTCGCACTGTCATACAGAGCATCGAGGATTTTCATGAACGCGTGCGCGTCCGCGGCAGAGATGTCCGGTTTGACCTCTCCGGCGACGGCCATCGCAAAGTGCTCGATCTCGTAGAAGAAGGTAGGCGGATTCTCCGGTGGCTTGCTGTGGGGGATCTCCACCGCTTCATCGATCTCTTCGCGGATGAACTCCGATTCCCGATGCCGGCAGATGGCTCCTCCCGTGATCGCGCCCGTGCTGCCGTAGAGCTCGACGGTGGTTGGTGAATCGGTGTGCACCATGCGGGAGCAATCGATCTGAATCGTTTTTCCGCCTTCGAAACCCACAAGCCCGGTGAAATAGTCCTCGGCAGGGCCCTCAGGTCCATCGTAGACCGGGTAGACCGCGTGTGCCGCACCGAACGCCCACTCGGGTCGAGGACAGCCCATCCACCACCATGCCAGATCCAGTTCATGCGAGTAGTGCTGCGCCAATGATCCGCCCTTCCGGCCGTAGGCGTGCAACCAGCGCGTGCTGTCGGTCAGTGGGGGAATCGAATTGTATTTCCCGAAGATGCGGGCATGATAAGCGTCGCCGATTTTTCCGCGCTGCACAGCCTGGCGAATCTTGCGGTTGTCGGGGTAGTGACGCATGAAGTAACAGAACTGGAGCGTCTTGTCTGCCTTCTTGGAGGTGGCCTCCATCTCCAGAATCTCGGGAGCCCTGATCGCATGCGGCTTCTGTACCAGCACGTGCTTGCCGGCGTCGAGGATATCGACAACCATCTGCAGCCGGCCTTCAGGAGTGGTGGCGAGGTAGACGGCCTCGACAGTGGAGTCATCGAGCAGGTCGTGGTAATCGCCGTAGGACCTCGGTACGGAGAATTCCTCAACGACATGGTCGCGTCGCGTCACGTCGAGATCCGCCACGGCAACAACACACGTGCGGGGAACGGCGGTTGCTGCCAGTACGGCTTGCGCTCCTGCCCAGCCACAGCCAACGACTCCGAGCTTGATCGGCTCCGTCATGTCCGAAATCCTTCCTATCGATGTTGACGAGAATGGGATGTCAAGGAGAATAGTACGATAAACGGTCTCAAGCCAATCGCCATGGTCACGCGGTAGAGAACCGGTGTTAAGTCCCCGTAAACAATGATAGTTATACAAGATAGTTATACAGAACCCCCTGCGGGAGGCACAAATAGGGCGGAGGCCGAAATTTGTTATGAGGCCGGAATTTGTTATTAGGTATCTGGAAAATGCTGCCGTATCTTTCGGACTGATCGCGGAGTATCCCCTCGAATATCCGATGGGGGTCAAATCAGGAGGGAGGAGTGGCCTCATGAAAAAAATTACAGCGCTAGCGGTGATGTGCTTGTGCCTGGGAATCGCGTCTTCGGCCGGGGCACACGCGCCGGGCTTGGAATTCACCGCGTTTCAGTTTCCGCCCGGACTCGAGCCGACTCTCGATGGCGATGCCTCCGAGTGGTCGATCATTCCCGAGGACTACGTGATACCTTACAGCGCCCACACGGACGGCGAGGGCCAAGCCCCAACGGATTTCGGCGAAATCAACTTCAACGCCATAGTCGGTTGGGCTCCCGGGACCAACAAGATCTATTGGCTGTCGGAGAGATACGACGACTTCTGGGATCACGACGATGTAATATTGGACGATGGTTATGAGTGGCACATAGATGCCGACCACGGCGGAGGCCTCCATAACTTTGGTCCCGACGACATCGAGGACGAGGAGGAAAGGGCGCGCGCAGGTGCTCGCTATACCCAGGGGTACCACACCTTCCCCCCATACGAAGTCGGCCAACGCGACTGGTCCTGGCTCTGGGCCAGCCAGGCCACCTGGGCTGACTCGCCGCCCTACTCCGACCTGGGCTGGAGCATGGACGGCCAGCTCAACGGTGAGGGGACGGGCACCTTTGAAATAATGCGCACCGGTTTTGATGATCTCCTCTTTGACGACCCAGAGGGGAGCACGATACACCAATTCGCGGAAGGTGAAGTCGCCGGCATAGGATGGTTTGCGTGGGATAGTGATATCCCCGGTGAGGACTACGAGCACGAGAGCTTCTGGTATCTCGGAGCTACCGATATGTGGCACACTGCGGACGCGTACCCCGACTTCCTGCTGGCTCCTGTCGATCCGCGGGTGGACTTCCAATCCGCGGTCGAATCGGAGAGCTGGGGCCGCATCAAGTCGGCCTTCGTCGACTAGGGAGGGCCTTCCAGCGTGTAGAGTACTCACGTCAAGTGCAATACGCACCTGAGCAGAAAAGGGGGGAGGGGATGGTTCCACCCCCCCCCCTTTTCTGTTCGTGGCGGGTCGAGGTGAGCCATACGGCGGGTTCGTGTCGCAGGCCTCGTACCGAATCGGACGTGATCGACCGGGCCGAATCTTGGTCCCGAGATTCGGCCCGGTCATGAGACCAGTATCGCCCTGATACTTGGCCTGCGGTCGGCATTTTTCGCTGGTCGCAATCGCGGTTGGCGTGGATCGCCACGCCCGCCACTCGCGATAGATAATCGTTCGCGCTACGCAGTCCACCCGTATGGACAACAAGCATAGGCCGTCTCCGTACACGTGGAAGGGCTTTGCAGTCGGCACCTTCTTCGCTGCCGTCATTGGCCTCGTAGCCCCTTATACGACGGTCATCCTGATCGATTCCGCGTGGGGGGTCAACAGCTCCTCGCACGGAGCCATCTTCCTGTTTTTCGTATTCACCTTCTTCATCAACACCTGCTTCGCCATCGTCAAGCGGCAGCTGGCCCTGACGAAGGCGGATCTGGTCATGGTGTACGTCATGATGCTCATGGCGCTGACCGCGCCCGGTCAGGCATTCATCGTCTACCTGATCCCCACCATCGGCGGCATCCAATACCACGCGACGCCGGAGAACCAATGGGCGGACCTGTACATTCCCCACATCGTCGACTGGATCACGCCACAGGACCCCAGGGCGATCCAGTACATGTACGAGGGGTTGCCCAAGGGCGCGAGCATTCCCTGGGGAGCGTGGGTAACCCCCCTGGCCTGTTGGTACGTCTTATTTCTGGTGCTGGGGTTCATGATGATCTGCCTGAGTACCATCCTCCACCGGCAATGGTCCCAGCACGAGCGTCTCACCTACCCGATGATGCAGCTACCGCTGCAGATGATCGAGGAAGGGAAAGGGCCCCTGGAAAGGCTCGGCCCCTTTTTTCGGAATCCGGTTATGTGGATCGGATTCTTCGTGCCGTTCACAATACTCAGCATGACCGGCCTGCACGCGTACTTCCCTTCCATCCCTTATGTCCCGAATGTGGTGGCCTCCATCTCCTTAACGGACACCGTCGCCATCCACTTCTGGTTCCGTCTGGGGTGGACGGGCTTCTTCTTCCTGGTGAACGTGGGGATCTTGTTCGGCATCTGGTTCTTCTTCGTGCTGGGCAGGATCCAGGGAGTGATATTCGACACCCTCGGCATCGGCAGTACCGAGCGGCTGAGCTTGTATCATGTGGAGGGGGCAGACCTGATCCATCAGCAAATGGGAGCGTGTATCGTTTTCGTCCTCTTCATTCTGTGGACCGCAAGGAAACACCTCCGGGACGTGGTGCGCAAGGCCTGGCGGTCGGATGCGGACGTGGAAGACGACGACGAACTGCTGCCATACAGAGTCGCTCTCTTCGGCTTTCTCTTCAGCCTCGCCTTCGTCGCCGTGTGGCTGTGGCGCTCGGGGATTCCACCCATCGTGCTGCCGCTCTTCCTGGGCGCCTGTCTCGTCTTCTTTATCATGGTGACACGCGTGGTGACGACCGCGGGAGTGGCCACGGCGAGAGCTCCCATGGTGGCGGCGTGGTTCGTCATCTCGGGGGTCGGCACATCCATCATCGGCGTCAAGGGACTGGTGGCCCTGGCCTTCACCTACGTCTGGCAGGCCGAGATGCGGCTGTTCCCCATGATAGCTTGCGCCAATGGACTGAAGTTAGCAGAGCACATCCCGGGACCGAAGAGGCGGCTGTTCTGGGCGATGATGGCTGCTCTCGTGTGCAGCCTCCTGACGGCAACCTGGATCCTTCTGCGCTACTGCTACGTGGAGGGTGGGATAAACCTGCACTCCTCCTTCATGAGCCTGCGACCAATGGACACGTTCGAGAACATGGCCCGGCTCATTGTCAACCCGCGGGTGCCCGACCTGCGAGGCTGGATCTTCACCGGGATTGGAGGGCTCGTCGAAGGGTCCCTCCTCGTCGCCCAGTCCCGATTCTACTGGTGGCCTCTCCACCCCCTCGGCTTCGTCCTCAGCGGATGGTTGACGGAGCACATTTTTTTGGCCGTGTTCACGGCGTGGCTGCTCAAATCCCTCATCCTGAAGTACTGGGGAGTCAAGCTCTACAACGGCGCCAAACCCTTCTTTCTCGGGCTGATTCTCGGCGAGGCCGCGGTCGGCGGGTTCTGGCTGGTCATCAATGCCCTGATGGGACAGACCGGCAATGCCGTGTCGGCCATGTGAGTTGGCATGGCCACGCGGCTGGGAGGGACGGTAAGGCCGTGTGATATGACGGTAGGGCCTTTGTAATCTTCAAATATTGGAATAAATTGGAATAAACGGTTATGGAGAATATGGTTATGGAGAAAAACCCCGGCGGGAGTAGAAGACGAGACGTAGGTCGGGATTCGGTTGATACCTGGCAAGTGATTTCGTATCTCTGCAGGTACTCGAGAGAGGTCGAAGGATGTACGGAACCGTCGAACGGACAGCAGGCTTGGTAGGGGTGATGGTCGCCGTGGCGATCACGGCGATCCAGAGTCCGAGTCAGGCGCTCACCATCTATCGGTTGGGCGGAGGGGATCAACCCGAGCCGCCGGAAGTGGCGGCTGGACAGGCCGAATTCCGGCTGCTGAGCTGGGATGTGCACGAGGACGTCGGGGGGTTCAGCGAGGCCCTGGCGATCGAGCCAGGATGGATCGCGCCGTATTTCTTCGCGTCGGACGTAAACTTGACACCTTCGATCTGGGCGCTCGGAGGGGGCCTGCTGGGCCGCAGTTCAGCTGGTTTTCTCCGCAAAGAAAAGCTCGAAGCGGTGGCCGACGGTGATCCCATGACGTCGTACGAGGAGACGCGGCCTTTGTTTCACGAGGACAACATCTACGGGACGCCCTTCTACTTCGATCTGGGCGGGTCCTTTCCGGTCCGGCTCATCCGGTTCCGACCGCCAGGGAAAGAGGACAGCTTCATCAGGCACATATTCGTGGCGGCAGACGGCGGGGAGGTGCCGGAGGGGACGATCTTCAACAACACAGGGCGGGTCAATTCAGACATCAACACGCTCGCAGGCCTCCACATAGAAGTGAAAACGATTGCGGAGATTCAGGAGAACAAGAGCTCCCTGGTGGAGATCGAGCTCGACGGCACGCCGATCCGACACCTCCTCATAGAGATGGTGGCCCAGGAGGAGATCTGGGAGCTGGCCGAGATCGAAATCTACAGCGACGGGTTTGTGTCGCAGGCCTCGTACCGGTCGGACGTGATCGACCTGGGGGGATTTTCGTCCCTGGGCTGGGTGCGCTGGTCCGGCCGGCACGATGCGGAGGCGAGGGTGTTGCTGCGCAGCCAGGCAGGCGACGACGACGACCCGCAGGTATACTGGCGCAAGACCTTCCGCGGCGACGAGCAGGTGCCGTACGGCGCCTCGGGAAATCCGCTGACTAAGAAGGCCTACGGGCGGTTGGAGCTGGGGCAGCGGGGGGCGATAACCGCGGACGGGGCGAACTGGGATTTGTGGTCGGCGCCGTATCGGTTTGCCGACAGTCTGGGGGTGACTTTTCGGTCGTCGAAGCCGCGTCGCTATGTGCAGTTGGGGGTGGATTTCGAATCCCTGGCGTCGGATGGGGGTCGGTTGCGGTATGTGGAGTTTGCGGTGTCGCCGCGGCTGGTGACGGATGTGGTGGGTGAGGTCGGTCCGTGGCGGGTCGAGGTGGCGCGGCTACACCGGTTGGTGTATGCGGTGCTGCCGACGATCGAGCCGGGAGACTTGGGTTTCGACGGGCTCGAGCTGCGTTTGTCCGGCGGTCGGATCGCCTCGGTGGAAGAGGTACGGCTCGCCGGAGAGAGGATCGAGCACCAGTTGCTGGCGCGCCCCGGGGAAGGGGTGGCAGTGGGTTTCGAGCGCCTGGATGTCAACCGCAGTGGGGAGCTGCTGGAAGTGGAGGTCGAGGCCGAGGTGTTTCGCCACGGGGCGGTGTTAGAGGGGCGGGCGATCGACACGGCCTTGCCCGGGGAGATGGGTCAGCTCATCCGGGCCGGGGAGGCGACGGAGGAGCTGGACGGCAACCGGATATCGGTGGCGACGCTGGTGCCGGGTGGGCAGGTGTTCGGGTCGTTGCGGTTCAGCTCGGCGGTGTTCACGCCGAACGGGGACGGGGTCAACGACGCGGTGCAGATCACCTACGAGCTGTTGAAGGTGATGGCGGCGGTTCCGGTGACGGTGCGGGTGTGGGATCTGGGGGGTCGGTTGGTGCGGGAAGTAAGCGCGGGTGAGGAGGGGATCGGCCGGCATCAGACCAGCTGGGACGGGTTGGATGAAGGGGAAAAACTGGCGAGTCCGGGCCTGTACCTGTGCGAGGTGAAGGTCGCAAGCGAAGAGGGTGTAGAGAAGCAGGTAGGCGTGGTATCGGTCGCGTACTAGCCGGCTGTAGTAAATGCATCGGACAAACGGCTCCTGGTTCGTAAAAGGTCCACTATGTCAAAGATAGTACCTGCGTACGCAATTCCACGTGAATTTGTCCGCCGATGTATCCCGACTCGGCGCCCTCGTTCTTACGCGGACTTACGCACGCAGGCACTAGTACTCAGTTTAGCTCTGATGTCTACCGGAGTGGTGTGGGGTCAGGGCTACCGGATTTCGGGGAACGAGCTGGTGGTGAACCGTTCGGCCCACTGGTCGGCGTGGGATTTCGCTGCCGGCACAGTGGAAATCTCGTCGGCTGGTGTGGTTGAGCCGCACTTCGTGCGCAAGAATATCGATGCCACGCGTGACATCCTGACCCATCTGCGGCGCCACCCGCCGAAGAATAAGGAGGCGTCGGCGGTGACCCTCCTGGACGCGGTGGCGGCGGGCACGAACGTGGCGGCGGTGGAAAACCTCCTCGACGGAGATGAGAGCACCTACTGGGAGCCGAATGCGGACCGGCCGCTGTTGGATTGGTGGTTCGAGATCGATCTGGGTCGGCTGGTGTCGGCCGACCGGATCGTTCTGAAGTTCGTGCCGGAAGGGGAAGGGGATCCCTTCTTGCAGTTCGTGGTGCTGACCTCGGACGGGGAAGGGGTGAAAGGAGTGGGGGAGAGGAAATACAACCGGGGTTTCCAGACGATCAGGTCGAACAAGGACGAGCGGGTTTTCGAGATTGAGCTGGAGCCGACGCGGCTCAACATCGACGGGACCATGCACGGGGACCTGATCCGCTTCGTGCAGGTAGTGATCACAGCTACGGACAGCACGCGAGGGACGGAGGTCTCTGAAGCGGTACACCGGGGTCTGGCCGCGCCCGACGTCGGCGATGTGGCCTATTACAAGAAGACGAACGACGGCGAAGTACAGGTCAGCAGGGCGACGCACGAGGCGATCGATGAGGCGCTGCGGGGCCCGGTGCGGTATTATCGCCGGGAACGGCCGCGCCTGGTTGAGATCGAAGTGTGGACGGTGGGGGAAAACATCTCTCTGGGGCTCGCGGAGCGCCGCGGGATGGCCATCATCAAGCGTGCGGGAAGTTCTGCAATCTATTTCTTCGACGGGCTGTTCGAGACCTCCGCCCATTTCCCGAGTACTGTCCAGGTGGGGGAGCTTTTCTTCGATCTGGGTGCGATGTATTGGATCGACACCTACCAGGCCTACTACAACTTGGAGCGGAGTCGTCTTCAGAGCGCCGACGTGCAGTTTTCGGACGGGACGCTGGCAGCGGACGGCTCCCTCGTGTGGACGACGGCGGTGTCGTTCCGGGGCCGGCCAACGTCGACACACACTACCATGGAGGCGTACGATTCCTTTCGCTTCGATCTCGTCCGGGGTAGGTTCGTCCGCATCCTGTACTGGACCGAGAGAGGGTTGCCGTGGCAAGGGCTGGGGGCGGCGGAGCAGGGCCAGCACAAGCCCCGCGAGATACAGTTTTTCGGGGAGGGGTATCAGCCGGAGGTGGTGCTGACCTCGAACCTGGTGCGGCTCGTGGGGGGGGAGAAGAACCTGGTGTCGATCGAGTGGGAGGCCGAGACGCCGCCGGGCACCTTTGTGGAGATACAGACGCGGACCGGCAACGAGACGGCGGAGGAGTACGTGTACTACAACAGCGGAGGGGCGGAGGTGACTGGTGAGCAGTACGAGAACTTGAACTTTTTCTCCAAAGGTCCGATCGACACCCTGGAAGTGGTGGGAGCGGACTGGAGCCCCTGGTCCCTGCCGTATGCTGTTTCGGGGGCTGCGATCACTTCGCCGAGCCCGCGCGAGTATCTGATGATGCGGGTGAAGCTGATCTCGGAGGATCCCTATGCGACGGCCTCTCTCCGGGAGATCCGGCTCAAGTTCGTGGAGCCCCTGGCGCGTCGGTTGGTGGGAGAGGTGGCGCCGAAGGCGGTGGACGAGTTGGGGGTGGAGCAGGTCGTGTCGATGTTCATCAAGCCGGAGTCCCAGCGCGGGAAGTTCGATGAGATTCTGCTGTGGTCGGCGGCGACCATGGCGCTGAGCTTTGAGCAGCTGTTCATCGGTCGGGAGTCGGCGTGGGAGCGGGGTGAGATTGAGCCCCTGGGTCCCGATCAGGTGCGGGAGGTGCCGACGGCGACGCCGGATTCGCTGCGGCTGCGCCTGACCGAACCGGTCGAGCCCGGTGAGGCGGATCTGCTCGAGGTGCGGTTTCGCACGACCTTGTTCACGCCTGGTGCACTCCTGCAGGCCTATTTGGGTGCTTCGTCGCTTGTCGATTCGTGGCAGCGGGTGGATGCCGGTGACGCTACGGCGCTGGCGGCCGGGTCGGGGATGGTGCTGGTGAGTCCTTCGAGTGGGAGTCGGGTGTTGAGTCCGATCGAGGTGGGGTCGGTGGTGGTGACGCCCAACGGGGATGGCATCAACGACGAGCTGGTGGGTGGTTTCTCGGTGCGGCGGTTGACCGGTCCTCAGGAAGTGGAGGTCCGGGTCTACGATCTGAGCGGCCGGCAGGTATGGGAGCACGTGGAGGGGCGGGACCAGGTGAGTGGTGCGTATTCGATCAGGTGGCCGGGGGAGGGTACAGACGGGCAGATCGTTCCGCCCGGGGTGTACGTGCTGGCGGTGAGTGTGGATCCGGATTGGGATAACCGTGTGGGGCACACCACGGCTCACCGGGTGATCAATGTGGCGTACTGAGAGAAGCAGGAGGTATGGCGCGGTGGTGAAAGGTCTCCTATGGATGCTGTGGTATACCGGTTTCGTCTGCCTGGTGGCTGGCGGTGGAGGGGCCGAGACACGCACCATCGTTCTGGGTGGAGAGACGGGACTCGACTGGACCTCGGGGGGAGGAGGAGGCGACCCTGTGGTAAGGACGGGCGTTCGCGATTGGGCGCGCGGCAATACGCCAGGGGGCGTCATCGACTTCGAACGGGAGGGCAGACAGGGGTGGATCTCCCCCCGGCGAGTAGACCCGGAAAGGAACCTGGCCCCGGGGATCCTCGACAGGGGGGGCAGCGTTCGAGCTCCGAATGTCCTGGAGTCGGGGATCGACGAACAGCTCGCATTGATGATCGACAATGATGGGACGACAGCCCTCGACAGGAAAAATGTGACCATCGTCCGCGGGATGGCGATGCAGTTTGACCTCGGAGCTCGCTTCGGCGTGGACAGGATTCGATTCTTCCCGAGGAACGCCCATCTCGATTTCCCGGCTCCCTACATGCCGTTTCAAGAGGATTACATCAGGGGGTACGAGCTGTTCCTCAACGACGGGAGTGAAGAGACGCAGACGGCGGGATACCCTGACATGCTTTCATTCACGCTGGAACCAGCCAACGATGAGCCGGTGGTGGACCTGCGCATTCCTCCTCAACACGTGCGTTTCATCAGACTGACGTCGAGGACGGCAGTCGGTTTCGAGATCGCCGAGTTTCAGGTATTCGGTACCGGGTTTGTGCCGACGGCGACCTACGTGTCAGATATTTTCGACATGGGCGCGGATCTGGCCCTGGCGGGGAACATCCGCTGGGTGGAGGAGAGCATCGGCCGTGAGGGGTTTTCGGCTGTCCGGGTCCGCACCCATGCCGGCTCCGACGATACTCCCTTACTCTTCACCCGCAAGCACACGCCTGAACCCGGGAGGGTCAAGGAAGTGCCCTGGAAAGAGAACGCGGAGGTCAGATCGGGAGATAGCGTCGTCAACCTGGACGAGTTCGAAATCGACGAAGCGTTCCAGATTTACCGATCTCTCCCCCGCGAAGAGCGGGGCGAGCTGGAGCTCACCCCGGAGGGCTACTCTCGCCTGAGATCATCGGATAAAGGTGAGATTCAGGACGATCTGGACGCATGGACGCAGTGGTCGTCGCCGTACAGTCTGGAAGGGGTCAAGGTCACGGCGGACAACATCGAGGACGAGGAGGTGGGGGTGCCGATCCTGTCTCCGGGACCGCGGCGATACCTCCAATTCCGCATCGATTTCCTCAGCGACGAGTTGGAATCGGCTGCGGAAGTAGGTCCCTTCGCGTTCACGCTGTCCTCGCCGCCCAGAGCCGAACGGATACTGGGGGAAATTTCCCCGAGGCAGGTCGATCTCGGTGCGCCCACGACCTTCACCTATGCGGTTATGCCGACGAAGATTCGGCCAGGCGTCGACACAGGCTTCGACAGTTTTGTGATCGTCACCCCGGTGCGGGTCGAGGGGGTCGATCGAATCGAGGTCACCTTCCCGGATGGGGGCAGCGAGTCGGCGGATTTCTCGGGTACTGACCTCAGCTCGCTCCCGGTATATGACAAGACGGAGCGATTCGCCATCACCGCACTCGAGGACAGGCGGTTCGAGGTGCAGTTCCCGGCAATACGGGAAAGCGATCTGGAGGCGGAGATGGTCTCGGTCCTGAATATCCGTTTCCGGTGCCGCGTGCTCAGATACGGGACGAAATTCTCGGGTTTCGCCAAGTCGAGCCTGGAGGCAGCCGTCGGACAGGAGGTGATCCCGGGAAACGTAGCCCTGCTGGACGAGCTGGACGACGACATCGTGCCCATGGGCACTGAAACCCAGCGAGGGTTGTCCGTGGACGTGCCCATCGAGGGCAAGGAAGGTCTGCTGATCGACGTGAGGGCGGATCCCAGGCCGTTCAGCCCGAATGGGGACGGCGTGAATGATGTGACCGACATCGGGTTGGACATAAGCCGCCTACTCGGCGCCGCTCCCGTAAGGGTGACAGTGTACGATCTGTCGGGGCGCCCGGTGAAGCTCCTGTTCTCGGGGGATCGGGACGGCGGGCACTTTTCCGTGCCCTGGACCGGCACTGACGACGGTGGAAATCTCCTGCCGCCCGGAATTTACCTGTTGCTCGTGAGCCTGGACAGCGACGCGGGCGAGCAGGAGTCGATCGGAACCGTGGAGCTGGTGTATTGATTCGGGTGCTGCCTGGCAGCACCCGTCACACGTTGACACGGTCTGCAGGAAAGGGCTGGAGGCCATGCGCAAGACACTGAAGTGGTCGTTCGTCGCAGGGCTGCTGGTAATCGCCCAGGCGGTCGCCGGCTATGGCCAGATCCAGGACCGACGGGTGGGTCGGCGCTGGGGAGGTGAGATCACCTACGAGCCGCGAGGCCCGGGCGTGATTATGGGCGCCCTCGATCCGGCGGTTTTGAAATGGTACGTGCCCCAAGAGCTGTTCGAGGACTATCGCTGGCAGCAAGGGGAGTACACGAACTACGCCAGGGATTACTACGAAAGGTACGTGAGTACCACGATCGAGGGCGAGCCGTTCTACGATCTCTACGGCAACTACCTCACCCGGGGTTGGCTCGCCTACGACTGGAACCAGAACATGCCGGCGCAGTTCGGCTCGTCCATCTTCAAGGACGAGACGTTCAACCAATGGTTCAGCGCCATCCTGGTCAGCTCTGACTCGCATTCGCAATACTTCTACGCCATTACCGTGGGCGACCGCATCAGGACGACCTTGACCCCTTTGACATTCTCGAAGCCGGCATTCAACGGCATGCAGATGGACTTCGGTACCGACAAGTACGAAGCGACCCTCTTGCTGTCCAGGATCAGCGAGCCGGTCGTCGGAGTGACGCCCCAAAACACTCCCAGGACGATAACGAATGCGACGAATCTGATTGGCGGCCGTGCCACAGCGCAGGTCGGCGAGTTCGTGAAACTCGGTGCAACGCTGGTGGACGCCCACAACTCGACCACACTCGGCGATGCCTTCCAGCGAAATCCCTTCGTCGGCTCGCTGGGCGTCGACCAGGGGAGTGAGGCCGTTTCCGCCATGGCCCTGATCCTGAGCGACGATTCCCCCGAAGACGGACGGGGCGGGGCTACCCTGTTCTCGCACGACATCATCATCACCAGCGAGGAATTTGCCACTGGAGAGCGCGACGAGTTCCGGCTGAGGGAGGTGGTCTCCGATCCCGCCAAGTGGCCCATCGTCTCGGGTGGCACCCCGAGAGAGGGAACCTTATCGGCTGACGGCGAGGAAAAGATCGTCATCAACTACGACTTTGCCGATCTCGCCTACACCGGTCCCCGACCCTCCGAAATTGTCGATATCCGCTTCGACCTGGTGGTGGCCAACGACTATAAACTCCAGATCTGGTCCGACCGACAGACGGGGCTCAACCCGATGCCCGGCCTGCCTTTGACGGGGCAGGAGATCGACGAGCTGGAACCGGCGTTACTGGACATCGCCAGTGCACCCGGAAACGTCAAGGACAACTCGAATCAAACGCGGGTGGTCTTCGATTACGGATTGCCGTCGGCACGCCTGGTGTACGGGTTTGATATCGATGTCAAAGACGTATTCGGGTTCGATGCCTATGGCGAGTTCGACGTGAGCCGGAGCTACACCCAGTATCCCAACCCCGCCCGGTTCGCGGACGACCGTTCGCTGATGACCCATTCGAGTACTGCGGAAGCCTGGATGGTGAACGTGTCCAGGATTGCGTATCCCTTTTTCTTCTTCGGTGAAGCCTTCAGTCTGGATCCCGACTACTCCACCTCGGCCTACATCGTCGACTCGGCCGGTGGCATTACCTACGACGACCAGCGTAGCGCTCTTTACGAATTTGTCGACGACAACGACGACCAGGACCGCTCGCCCGACTGGTTCCGCGGCCGGTCAGGCGGGGATGTGATCGTCTTTCCAGGCTGGGATGAAAACAACGACTTCATCTCCGATTTCAACCAGAACGACAATCGCGTCCTGAACAACCGGATCCCGGACTACGAAGAACCCTTCTTCAGGTACCATGCCGATCGCCCCGAGTTCCTTTTCGGCATCGACCTGAACAACAACAACTGGGTCGATCGCTTCGAGAACGACGACTTGCCGGACTTTCCCTACAAGACCGACCACGAAGGCTACAACGTCTACTTGGGGACGTTTGTGGCGCCCGATGCCAAGGTAACGGTCGGGCGCCTGCGGGAGGACAGTAAGTCCTCCGACCATAGGAACTACACCACCTACGGGCTCGTCACCTTCGACAGGGACTACCTCTGGGTCCGGGTGCGGTTCTTCGACATGTTGAAACGGGTCGAGGACGACATACCAGATGACCGCAGGGAGATGTCGCCACACCTGCACCTGAGCGCCCTCGCCCTGGTGCCGGACATCCTGCCGGCGAGGAACACCTGGGTGAACTCCGCCTACCTCCAGCTGGACTTCAGGCCCACCGGCAAGTTGAACCTCATCAACAAGGTGAAATACGATCTCTACGCGCAGCAGGGACAGGCCTACAAGAACCGCACCGTGGGACCCATCCTGGAGGAACGGACCGATCTGTTTGGGCTCATCAACAAGGCCGACTACACCCGTGAGATCGGGGGGCTCGTCATCCAGCCCAGATTCAAGAGCGAGCTGCGGCGACAGGCGGCATTTGTGGAACGAAGGGCGGACATCAAGGACTGGACCGGGACGGGCACTCTGCTGCTCAAACACCCCTTCTTGCGCCGGACTTTCATCGAGGCTGGGGGAGAGTTCACCCGCTTCCGGGACATGGCGACGGACGAGGACGCGATACTTGATATCGGGCCGGCGGGCCTGACGAACGACTTCGAGAACCTCGTCCTGGCCATCCAGTGGACGACGTCAGGAGCCTATCTGGGATACCAGCTCACCACCCAGTTCGGGTTGAGCTACGGTCGCCGGTGGGAGGAGCATGTCGTCCAGAAGGATGACGAGTTGAAGCGGAAGAACGAGATCCAGGCGACCAGTACGAGCTTCATCACCGTGTACGCAGGTTTGCAGTGAAAGGTGGGGGCACAATACTGGCGGCCGGGATGATGCTGCTGGCCGCTACGGTGCTGACGGCAGCCGGATCCGCCGCCGCACGGAACGAATACGGCGCCCGTCTGGGACGGCGGGAGCTCGGTCAACCGGTGTTTCACTCGGCCGGAACCAGCATCCGCACTGACGTCCTGTACCCTTCTCTGCGCAAGTGGTACCTACCCCAGGAACTGGCGCCCGAATACAAGACGCAGTGGGAGTACGCCAACTACCGCGAGGAGATCTACCAGCGCTACCTGGACCCGAGCCAGGAGGGGATCTACTTCTACGATCTGTATGGCAGGCAGCTGAAAAGGGGGTGGCTGGTCTACGACTGGCGGCAGACGCAGCCGGCCACCTTTGGCGGTTCCGGTATCCTGCAGGCGGAGAATTACAGCGGCTTCGGCCACCTCGTCGTCACCCATGACTCAAGGGGTCAGCATCACGTCTCCGTCATGATCGGAGACGAAATCCACGCCACCCTGACACCGATGACGTTCCGCAAGACCGCCTACAACGGTCTCATGTTCAACTACGGGTCCGAGCGGATGGCCGCCACCATGCTCATCTCGCGGATCAGCCTGCCTTTGGTCGGCACACCTCGCTTCCCCATCTACCACTGGGTCGACAATTTCACCAACCTCATCGGTCTCAGGGCGACCTGGGACGTGACCGAATCCGTGAAGATCGGGGGCACGGTTGTCAACGTCCACAACGGCAGGAGTGGTTCGGATCGCTTCGAGGGGAACCCCTTCACGGGCAAGCTGACGACGGCTCAGCTGGACGGTCGGATCGACCGGATCGCTCTTCGGCTGTCCGGCGACTCTCCGGAAGACGGAAAAGGCGGACCGACGCTGTTCGCCAGTGATGTCGAGATATGGACGAAGATGGGCCAGGTGGACACCGTTCTGGTCGGCAGCGACATCGGGTTCGCGCCGCGGATCGAGGGCGGCTTGGAACGGGACGGCTTTCTGGTGGCCGAGGGCCGGGGGGAGACGAGCCGGATCCTGCTCGAGTACATCTTCTCGGAGGAAGACCCGGATGTGGTCGACCTGGAGAGCATCATCCCGGACGCGGATCTGGTCAACAACATCGAGAGGGTCCGCTTCCGCCTCACTCTGGGCAACGACTACAAGGTGGAGGTCACCTCGAACAAGCAAACAGACAACAACCCCCTCGGCGAGCAGCCTCAGTTCAGGACGGTGGCGCGGGCCTCGGGAAACGTCAAGGACAACTCGAACCAGCGAGTGGTGGTGTTCGACTACGGCCTGCCCACGGCGACGCAGGTCATCGGGCTCACCCTGGAGGCCAGCGACATCGCCGGGTTCAGATTCAACGGGGAATTCAACGTCAACCACCAGTTCACGCAGTACCCCAACCGGAAGCGCGACACCCACCGCACCTCCTCGGGAATCGGGGGAGACCGCACCTCCACCGGCTGGATGGTGAATGTGTCGCGACGGTTCCATCCCTTCTTTTTCTTCGGGGAGGCCTTCGGCATGGACGCCGACTACGACACGAGTTCGCGGTTTGTCGACGGCGCCGGCAACGTGGACTACTCGGATTCAGAGCCAGCCAGGTCCCGGCACACCTATGACTTCGTGGACGACAACGACGACAACGACAGGAAAAACGATCAGAAGCGTCGGTTCGACGACGGCCGCACCGGCGACGAAAGGCAGAGGGGGAGAACGCCGGAGGGGTTTGCCGACGAGGCGGTCTTTCCCGGCCTCGATGAAAACAACGACTTCATCCCCGATTTCAACCAGAACAGCCTGCCGAACCGCCCCAACTTCCTGCCGGACTTCGAGGAACCCTTCCTGCGCTACAGCGTGGACCGCCCTGAGTACCTCTTCGCGCTGGACCTGAACAACAACGGCTGGGGAGACCGGTTCGAAAACGACGACGAACCGGACTACCCGTACAAGAGAGACCGGCGAGGACACAACGCCTACCTGCGCGCCTGGATCTCGCCCGAGCTGAGGGTCACCGCCGGCCACGAGAGGGTTCGGCGGCCGTCCACGGGGGAGCGCAATCGAACCACCTACGGCATCGTAGCCTATGAGCAGAGCCTCCCCAGACTGGGGAATATCACCTTCTACGATGTGGTGAAGCTGGTAAAAGACGACATCGCCGACGACCTCATCCAGTGGGTGCCGGGCCAGGTCGTCCTCGGCACACCGCCGGGTTCGCCGGGGTTGATGAAGGATATCCGGGATCCGCTAGTGATGCAGAATACCTTCGCGAACAGGGTGTCGCTGGGGTTCGAACGATTCGGGGACGCGGGCATCAACACGGAAAACAAGGTCATGTTCGAGTTCTTCCGGCAGCGGGACAGGGGCATGACGGACAGAGGCGGCCGTGAGATCTCGCGGAACACCCGGCGGTTCGGTCTGATCAACAAGCTCGAATACGTCTACCGGATCGGGCGTGTAGCGTTCAAACCGCGGTTCAAGCACGAGCTGTTCATGGACGACACGCCGTACAGCATCGTAAAACTTCTGGAAGATCCGAAGGCGGAGCGCGCAGAGTGGACGGGGATCTTTTCCACCCGGGTCGAAGTCCCGCTGCTGCGGCGGTCCGTCATTCAGGTCGGATTGGAACGGCTGATGTTCCGCGACCTCGAACAGGAAGAGGTCTCCGCCGCGGAGCGGGCCTCAGGTCTGGACCCGGGAGACGCGACCGGCGACTACCGCGAAACGTCCGTCGCCTTGCAGCTGTCGAACTCGACTCAGTATGTAGGCTACAATCTGATGGTCCAGATCGGTTTAAGAGTGGATCGCCGCCGCATCGAGGTGTTCGCGGGCAGAGATCGCTCGCAGACCCTTGCGTTCACGTTCCTGACGTTTCACGCCGGACTGGGAGCCGGTTAATCGGAGTAAAGCGCGGCGAATGAGATATGGGCTCCAAAATGTGATTATACGCCTCAAAAAAATCACAGGCACTCACCTTGTAGCAGGTAAGTGCCTGTTTATAGTAGAGAAAGATGGTGGCTCCTCGCGGAATCGAACCGCGGACACAGGGATTTTCAGTCCCCTGCTCTACCTACTGAGCTAAAGAGCCACCGAAAAAATCGCTATAAATAGCGAGGGCCGGCTGTCCGCCCTGCCGGCCATTCAGGCAACCTGCATCAGCCCTGCTCCCACACGGGTTGTGGAAGCGGGAAACCTTACGATTGCCCCCCAACCCTGTCAAGGAGAACCGATGGCCCTCACCGTGATTCCGTTCAACATGCCGGCGCCGATGGAGATTCCGTCCCACATCGTCGATATGCTCTCCGCCATGGACCCCGACGAAGCGGTCTGCAAGGGCATGGAGTTGTTGATGGGAATCGACGCCGCGGACGCGATCGTGTACGAACGGATCGCCGGCGACGGAACCTTGCACCTGCACGCGGTGCATGCGGGGGACGGCCGTGCCGGAGAGCTGGAGCATACCCTGCGGCAGGAGAGCTTCTACGGCGCGCGGCTCGGCGCCGATGCCCGCTCGACGGCCGCGGCTGCCTTCGCAAAAAACACCCCGCTGCTGATCATGGGAGAAAGCAGCGGGGATGGCGAGGGACCTCTGCCTCCCAATCTCGGCAAGGTGATCCTCGGAGGGAACGACAGCGGCAACGTCGGCTTCGTCTATGTGCTCCCCCTGGCCGGCGGCGGCGCCCGCCCGCTCGGCGCCCTGACCCTGATCCGCTCACAAAAAAACGGGCCGCTCAATCACGAGCAGCCCAATATTGTCGAGGGAATGAGTCGGCTTCTCGGCCGGCTGCTCGATCAGTAGCCGGCCGGAAGCCGATTTGAGAAACCGGGTTTCGCCTCAGGCGTTTACCGGTTCTACAACCCCTTTCTGCAGCATCCAGGCCTCGACCTCTTCGCCGCTGACGTCGGCGAGCATCTCGCCGTTGACCTCGACGCACGGGGAAAGCGGCTGGCCGCTTTTCTGCACCATCTCGGCGTAGTTGTTGGGATTGTTGATGATGTCCTTGTCCTCGTACTGCAGGCCATACTTGGCGAATACTCCCCGCACTCCGGCGCTCCAGCCGCACACCGGCTTCAGGTACGCCGTGATTTCCGGTTGGTCTGTCATCGATCTGTCCTCCATTCGTGGGCGTCGTCGGCCTCGAACCAACTGCCCTTCGAGGCCGGAAAGTGTTGAAATATACCCACACCTATCTACTTGTCAACCCAAGGTGTTACGTCGAATTTTACCGATTGACTCCAACGGGGCCGTTATGGTATCTTGGGAAATGCTTACCCCCACATCCCTCCCCGCAATCGGCAGGATCGCTTCACCGCGTCCCCCCGTCCCTGCCATTTTCTGAGGGCTGATGGCTACCGAATCTCTTTACATAGAAGGTGGAACCCCCCTGGCCGGGGAAGCCTTGGTCCAGGGTTCCAAGAACGCCGCTCTGCCGATGATCGCCGCGTCGATTCTCGCCGAAAGCGGACAGACCGTACTGCACCGCGTCCCGCCCGTGAAGGACGTGCTCCTGGCCCTGGAGATCCTGCGCCGCCTCGGGGCCCGCGTCGACTACGAGCCCGACGAGGGGGTCGCCGTGATCGACGCGACCACCCTCTCTACTACCGAGCTGCCCGGCGAGCTGTCGCACCGGCTGCGGGCATCGCTGCTTTTTGTGGGCCCTCTTCTCAGCCGCTTCGGGGAAGTCACCATCGAAGAGGTGGGCGGCTGCTCGATCGGCGCCAGGCCGACGGACTACCACTACCGCGGGTTCGCGCGCATGGGGGCCACCATTTCAGGCACCGGTTCAGGCACCGGCTCGGGCGGCTACGACGTCAGGGCGGAGAATCTTCGCGGCGCCAGGATGTACCTCGACCTGCCGAGCCACACCGGGGTCGAGAACCTCGTGATGGCCGCCAGTCTCGCCGAGGGGGACTCGGTCATCGTCAACGCCGCTTCCGATCCCGACATCTCCGACTTCGCCGCGTTGCTGACCAAGATGGGGGCCAAGGTCGAGGGCGTCGGCTCGCGCACCGTGCACATCACCGGCGTCGACAAGCTCCACGGCGCCGAGCACACGGTCATGTACGACCGCCTCGATGCCGGCATGTTGATGATGGCCGCCGCGATCACCGGGGGCGACGTGGCCCTGCGCGGCGTCGTCAGGCACCACCTCGACATCTTCGAGGCCAAGCTGGTGCAGATGGGGGTCGAGGTGCGCGGCGAGGGAGACCTCGTTCGCGTCACCGGACCGGACCCCCTGCAGCCCATCAACGTCGTGTCGACCTTCTATCCCGGATTTCCGACCGACCTGCAGCCGAGCATCACCGCCCTCGCCTGCGTCGCCGACGGCGACAGCTACATCCGCGAGACCGTGTTCGAGGATCGCTTCGGGCACGTCAAGAACCTGCGCGCATTCGGCGCCAACCTGTCCCCCGAAAAGGACCGCCTCGTCATCGTCCACGGGCCGGCCAAGCTGCACGGGGCGCGGGTGCGCGCCGAAGACATCCGCGCCGGCGGCGCCTGCCTGCTGGCCGGACTCGCGGCCGAGGGGCGCACCTGCATCACGAACCTGTACCAGCTCGACCGCGGCCACGCCGATCTCGCGGAGCGGCTGCGGGGACTCGGAGCCGCGCTCGAACGTATCTAGCCGCGATCGAGGCGTAACTCGCCGCGGCTCGACAGCACCTTCGAAAAAGCAGTCAGGGGATTCCTTGACTGCTTTTTTGTTTCTGCTACGTTGCGGCCATGACCGGACTGCACGAAGAGAAAGTCTACCTCCTGCGCACCGGGATCGAAGGGAATACCGCCCCCTTCGACGCCTACCGGGATCTCGCCTTCGATGCCCTCGATGCCCTCGATGCCCTCGAGCCGGCGATTCCACCTTCCGGCCTCATCACCATCAAGCCGAACGCGACGGTGCTCTACCCCGCCGACGTCCGCGTAGTCACCCACCCGGGGTTCCTCGCCGGTATCGCCGATTTCCTGCTCGACCGGGGTGTCGCCGCGGACCGCCTGCTGGTGGCGGACGGCCAGTCGGGTGAAAACCCCGACGAGGGGTTCACCTGGAAGGGGGCGGGGTACGCCGACTTGGCGGAGGAACGCGGGATCGGCTTGAAGTGCCTCAACGACGAACCGACCCGGCCGGTCCCCGTAAACGGCGGGGTAGTCTACGACAGCTACCCGATCTACGCGGACGTAACCGACTGCAGCTTCCTTCTCAACGTCCCTTTGGCCAAGTGCCACAACCTCGGATGCACGACCCTGGCGATAAAGAACCTGATGGGGGTTATCGGCAGGCCGGAGCGGCACCTGTGCGCCACCCAGGTGATCGACGAGCCGCTCGGAGAGGATCTGTGGCGCCTGACCGAGACCGGTCTCAGCCTCTTCGAGGATCGCTTCTACGACAAGCTCTGCGACCTCGTAGTCGCGGTGCGCAGCCTGGGGATGCCGCGGCTCTGCATCGTCGACGGCCTCATCGGCCGTGACGGCACCGCCTTCAACGAGGGGGAGAACCACCCGCTCGGCTGGACCGTGGCCGGGGTCAACGAGGTGCACGTCGACGCGGTGGCGACCTGGCTCATGGGTCTCGATCCCACGGTCACTCCCTACCTGCGGGCAGCGGCCGAACGCGGCCTCGGAACCGCCGACGTGAAGGAGATCGAGGTCGTCGATCTCGCCAGCGGCGCAACCCTCGACGAGGCGCAGCTGTCGGCTGCGCGCAGGCAGCCGCCGCTGATGCCGGTATGCCGCAGCGAAGCCGGCTACTACGACCGCTTCCGCGCCGACGGCTCGGTGGTCCCCTGGCAGATCGACCAGATCAACGCCCGGCGCCGCGCCGACGGAGAGAGCGAAATTGCCGCCTGAGGACGGCAGCGGTCCGACTCTCCCACAGCTGCAGCGGCAGGTCGACGAGTGGATTCGCACCGTCGGGATACGCTACTACTCCGAGCTGACGAACACCGCCATACTGGCGGAGGAAGTCGGCGAGGTAAGCAGGCTGATGGCCCGCCTCTACGGGGACCAGAGTTTCAAGGCGGGGGAAGAGGCGGGGTTGTCCGAGCTGGGCGCGGAAATGGCGGACGTGCTGTTCGTGCTGATCTGCTTGGCCAACCAGACCGGCGTCGACCTTCAGGAAGCCTTCGACCGGGCCCTGCACAGGAAGACGAGCCGCGACCGCGACCGTCACGCCGGCAATCCCAGACTGCGATGAAGTGCGGCCTGCTCGCGGCCGTACTGCTCGCCGCTTGCCAGTTGACCAATCCTGCAGTGAGCCGCTACGAACCGAGCCGGCTGCCGGTGGGGGACCTGACCCTGTCGACCTGGCTGCCGGCCGGCCTCGACAGCTTCCGCTTCGACGCCGGGGACCGGCAGCTGCTTTCCGACATCGGCTTCAACCATATCGAGTGGCTGCAGGAAGTCCGGATCGGCGACTCCACCGCCGAGGAAGTCGCCATGTCGTTCGCCGGCGAGGCCGGCCTCGGCATGCCGGTCTACTACCCGCCCCCCGGGTTCACCCGCGATGACAAGCTGCGCGACTTCGCCGTCATGGAAGGCGTCGAAGCAGGTTTCGACGCCGCGGTCCGCGAACGCGTGGAGGCGCTGAAACAGCACTGGGGCGCGGCCCCCGGGTTCACCGGCTACCTGATCGGACACGAGGATTACCGCGCCCGCTACTACAAGGCGCTGGGGAACACGGTGCGCGTACTGGGGCAGGAGGATCCGCAGCGCCCGGCGATCAGCGTCGGCAACATCGACCACTTCCCCGAGGTCGGCCGCTTCCTCGACGCCCTGTTCGCCGAGGGCGGGGCCGCCAACATCTTCCAGCACGAGCACTACATCTTCCGCGACGACGTGCCGGCCTCGGGCAGGAAGCTGCGGAAACGGCTCGACGCCCTGGTGGCGGGGTACGGACGGCTGGCGCGCTATCTGCAGGACCGGCACGGGCGCTGGCACGCCATCGTCCAGGTGCACGGCGAAACGCGGGACGGGCTCGGCTCGAGCGGCCCCTACTACCGCAAGCCGACTGCCGGCGAGGTCGCCGTGCAGGTCGGCCTCGCCCTGTCCCGGGGCGCCTCCGGCATCGTCTACTTCCTCTACAGCTCCGGCTGGGAGTGGATCCGGGACGGGGACGGCCACCTGGTGCAGGAGCGCTTCTACGAGGGGATCGTCGACCGCGACGGCGCGCCGACGGCGACCTACGGCGCCGTCAAGGAGCTGAACGACCAGCTTGCCCGCCTGAGCGCGCACCTGCGGGACCTGCACTTCCACGGCGGCTGGGAAGCCGGCGACCTGCCGGACAACGACCTGGTCAGGGCCAGCGATCCCGACCTCGAGCTCGGCTTCTTCGGAGACGGTACCACCGCCACCCACCTGCTGGTCGCCAACAGGCAGAGCCACCGCGGCCGGCAGGTTGCCCTGAAGCTTGCGGGGCCGGCGCGCGACGCCGTCTCCGGGACCGATCTGCCGCGAACCGGCGGCCGCACCCTCCTCGACCTGGGACCGGGGGGTTTCAGGCTCCTCGAGGTGCAGCTCGAAAAGCCGGCCGTCGAGGCGGACCCGTAGGATCCTCCAAGCAAAAACATGCGTTCAGTTTCACCAACGTCTGAGGGAATTCCATGACAACGAAGATGCTGACCGCAGTCGCGCTGGCGGCGCTGATCGCCGGCCCGTCGTTCGCGCAGCAAAGTCCCCCGGGCCTGGACTGGCGGCGAATCCAAACGGAGCGATTCAACGTCATCTTCCCCGCGCAGATCACCGCCGATGCCCAGCGCGTAGCCAACACGCTCGAACACATCTACGGACCGGTCTCCAAGACGCTGAGGGGTCCGCAAAAGCCGCTGGATGTGGTGCTGGTCAACCAGTCGGCTCAGCCCAACGGTTTTGTCGCCCTGGCACCGCGCCGCAGCGTGTGGTTCAGCACCCCTCCTCAGAACGCGGGGCGGTTGAGCGGCGATTGGTACCAGTTGCTGGCGGTCCACGAAATGCGTCACGTGGTGCAGTCCGATCGCATGCGCCGGGGCCTGGTGCGCCTGGCCTGGCTCTTTTTCGGCGAACAGGGCCAAGCCTTGGCGTCTCTGTTGGTGCCGCCGTGGTTCTGGGAAGGGGATGCGGTAGGGGTGGAGACGGCGCTGAGCCAGACCGGGCGCGGGCGCATACCCCGGTTCGGTCTGCACATCCGGGCCTTGCTCCTGGCGGGAAGGCGCTATTCCTACTACAAGGTCCACCACGGCTCGTACCGCGATTGGTACCCCGGTCACTACCAGCTGGGGTATTTCCTGACGACCTACGTCAAGCGCCACCATGGTGCCGAGACGTGGGACAAGGTGCTGGGCCGCACCGTCAGGTGGGGGTTCCACCCCTTTTCCTTCAGCCGTGCGCTAAGGAAGTACACCGGGGCCAGCGCCGCCCGGACCTACGAGCGGACGATGGACGAGTTGACCGCCCTGTGGCAGACCCGGCAGGAAGACCTGGCCACGACGCCACTGCGAGTCCTCGCCGGGCAGAGCAGGTCGGACGTCTGGACCAACTACGGATACCCGCACCCGCTGGCCGACGGCAGCGTACTGGCGAGCAAGAGCGGCCTGGCCGACCCGGCGACGCTGGTGAGGCTGCACTCCGACGGCCGCGAGGAGCGCGTGCGCTATTACCAATCGCTCGGCAGCATCCGCGCAGCCGGCGGCAAAGCGGCCTGGAACCGCTCCACCCCGGATCGGCGTTGGGGCTTTCGCAACTACTCCGACGTGGTGGTACTGGACATCGACAACGGCCGGACGCGCCAACTCACCCACAAGGCCAGGTTGTTCGCCCCGGCTCCTTCTGCTGATGGGGCGCTCGTCGCCGCCGTTGACTTCGGACCGGACCGGCGCTGCCACCTCGTGCTGTTGGAGACCGCCAGCGGTGCCGAGCAAGCCCGGTTCCCCGCAGCGGACGGGGTTTTCTGGCGCACGCCGGCGTGGTCGGAGGACGGACGCCATATTGCCGTGGTGCGGCAGGACGAACGCGGCAACGCCCTCGAGCGCATTGACGCTGCAAATGGCCACGGGCAGATCGTGTTGCCGCACACCCGCGCCGATATCGGCTGGCCGGTCTTCTGGAATTCCTACCTGCTGTTCGACGCACCTTTTGGGGGCATCGACAACATCCACGCCGTCCACCTGCCGAGCGGGACCCGCTACCGGGTGACCTCTCGACCGCTGGCGGCCACCCACGCCGCGGTGGCCGGCGATTCGCTCCTGTTCCAGGAGTACACCGTTGACGGCTACCGCATCGCGGCCATGCCCCTGGACCCGGCTACCTGGACGCCGGTCGAGCAGGTCGCGGACCGCCAGGTGCGCTATTTCGAACCGCTGATCGACCAGGAGCAGGGCGGCCCTGTGTTGGCGGACATTCCGCAGCGGGTCTATCCGGTGAGCGGCTATCGGCCGCTGGGCAACCTGCTCAAGGTCCACAGCTGGTCTTTCCGTCCCTTGCCGCCGAGCTATGCCCTCAATCTCAAGTCCAACGATCTGCTCGATCTCAGCAGCATGAGCGGCGGGGTCGAGTACAACAGCAACGAGAGCGCTTTCAGTGCCTTGGGCAATTTCAGCCTGGCCGCATGGCATCCCATTCTCAGCGTGGGGGGGAGCTGGGGCGAGAGGGTCGGAGAGTACGTGATCAAAACCCGGGAAATGGAAGGCGGCAGCCTCGAGGTCAAGGAGAAAGAGGAAACGGACAGGTGGAGCGAGAAAAGCCTGAGTGCCGGCGTCGGGCTGCCCTTGAATCTGTCCCGCGGCCCCTGGCAGTCTTCCATCCGATTGAGCGCAAAGGCGGAATGGACCGATATCGCCGACAGGGACGACCTCCATCGACCCGAGGACGACCTCTATTGGCCCGATGCAGGCAGCGGGAACCAGGAAGCAAGAGACGTGTCCACAAGAAACCACAACGGACGCTTTGCGCCGCTGACGTACCGGCTGGCCTTCGCGCGGGCTCGCCACTCGGCGACACGCGACCTGGCCCCGGCCTGGGGTCAGAGCCTGCAGTTGACCTACCGCCACACGCCCTTTGCGGGCGACTACCACGGCACCTTGCTGTCGGGGCGGCTGCGACTGCTCTTTCCCGGTCTGGCGGCCCACCACAGCCTGCGGCTGGAGGGTGCTTACGAGTGGCAGGATCCCGCCGGGGCCGATGCCCTTCCCTACCGCTTTGCAAGCGAACAGCCCTTTGTCCGCGGCTACGACTACCGCTTCCACCGCCGCTTTTTCCAGGGGAAGGCCGACTATGCCCTGCCGCTGTTCTACCCGGACTGGAACCTGGGAGCGCTGGTGTACCTGCAGCGCGTCAAGGTCAATTTCTTTTACGACTACGGCCGCGGCGAGGACAGCTCCCGGCACACCACCTACCAAACGGCCGGCGCCGAACTGACGGCCAATTTCTCTCCCTTTGCACTGCCGATTCCGCTGGAAATGGGCCTGCGTTACGCCCACCGTTTCAAAGAGGGAGATTCGCACTTCAGAGTGGTGGTGAATTTCCCGGGAGTCCCCGGTTTCACGGGCAGTTTTCCCTTTGGATCAACCCCCTGATCGGTGACATCTCTCGTAGTTGACGGGGGACCGTTTTCTCAGGTCCCCGGCCGAATGCGGCGTTGGGAGGGCGCGTGCCTGGGTCTTCTGCCTGCGTTGTAGTCTCAGCGGCGACCCGCGCTCGCGAGCACATTCCAAAGGGATTACGGGAGAGGGATAAAGGACTGAATCTCCCATCTCTATTCTGCCCGGGTGTCGTGGATTCCGTGAGTCGGGTAGTACATCTCACCTCAAGGAGTCCTTGATCCACCCCCAGGAATCCTCGCGCACAGCAGTGTCCGAGGCCCCGATCAAGACGCCATCGGCAAAGCCGTCCGCCCATCTAAAGCCTACTCCATTTGCCAAATGCGGGTCCCGGATACGCTTGCCCGGGTCGACATCAAATACCCAGACCTCCAAGCCGATCACCTTACCTGCCTGCAGATCCGATACGAAGCTCTCTTGCGGATCATCCCAGGAAATGGCATCGAATGGCGTGACATAGAATTCAATGACCGAGACGGTCGGATTCTCGCCGTACACCCCACCGCTGCCCTCACTGTACGGCGGCTTCACCATCCAATCGTAGACCGGCTCTCTTATATCGAACATGAGGCTTACGCCCCGAATCCCCACGTTCGGTCCAACCGGGATGCTCGCGATGGCGTCGTAAGGTTGCGCCAGACTGTAGGTTTCCAGAGTAAGATCCCCATGATCATCCATCAAAAAATTTCCACCGCTATGGTCGCCATCGATTACCAGTTCCATACTGTCCTCATCCCACCATCCCCGGGGATCTGCTTCCTTGTAGTCCGTCCAATATGAGTCGTCAAAAACACCGCCCCCACGTATATCCGATCCGTGGCGTCGTGCAAGCCCAGCCATACGCGGAAATCCAGATCCGCAGGATCGTAATGATATCTGGAGAAATCCAATGGCGTGAGTGTCGGCTCCCCATATACTTCCGGCCACTCATCGATCAATCCGTCCAGCTCGATCTGTGCGAGCATGCCATCGGTGATTTCGAGTATGGGCAAGATCCTGTCGCCGAAATGTCCGTGCACCTGACCGGAGAAGACCAGGCCGGATGCCAGCGTCAAGACACGTATCCACTTCGCCCTCATTGCTGCACCCCCTTTTCAAGTTCCTGCATCGGCTCCGGACGGTTCGACACGAAACAGATGCTTCTCCCGTCCGGAGACCAGACAGGATGGCGATCCGCCCCCCCTGGTCAGTCAGCCTTACCGCGTTATATCCCCACCAGAGCTACCTTCAATAGGTGTGGAAAAAGAGAAAAGGCGACCCTAACCTTCCATTATACAGTTCCAACCAAAACCGCCCGGTAGCCTCCGGGCACGGAAGGAGAGAGTCGCCATGAGAGAATCTACGCTGGAATCTGTAGCCCCGGCCATGCCCACGTTCGCCACGTTGGAAAACTGGGCCCGATCCTCGATCCAGGATCTGTTGCAACGGGTTCTGGAGGAGGAGGTGACGGAGTTTCTGGGGCGGACGCGCTACCAGCGACGGTCCGCCGTAGACGGCACCCCCGGCTCCCGCAACGGACACGGCAAACTGCGACAGGTGTCGTTGATGTCGGGCACCATCGAGGTGAGACGGCCGCGCGTTCGGGGATTGGAAGAGCGCTTTGAGAGTCGTATTCTGCCGCTGTTCATGCGCCGTACCCACGAGGTGACCCGGATGTTGCCCGAGCTCTACCTGCACGGGCTGTCTCAGGGTGACTTCGAACTGGCTTTGCGGGGGCTTTTGGGCAACGGCGCTCCCCTGTCGGCTTCGTCCATTGGCCGGCTGCGGGCGCAGTGGGAGGAGGAGCTGGAGACTTGGCGAGAGCGACGTCTCGACGACCGCGAACTGGTGTATGCGTGGGCGGATGGCATCTACGTCAAGGCCGGGTTGGAGAAGGACAAGGCGGCCCTGCTGGTCGTCATCGGCGCCATGAGTGATGGCCGGAAAGAGGTACTGGCCGTGTGGCCCGGCCACCGCGAGTCGACGGAGTCCTGGCTGAAGGTCCTGCGCGACCTGCGCGATCGGGGTCTGCGGGCCCCGCTGCTGTTGATGGCCGACGGGGGCCTCCCAATTTGGAGCGCCACCGAACAGGTGTGGCCGCAGGCATCGCACCAGCGCTGCTGGAATCACAAGATCCTCAACGTGCTCGATGACCTGCCGAAGCGGGTTCAGGGAAAGGCTCGGGCGTTGCTGACGCAGATCCCTTCGGCCGAGACGCGCCAGGAGGCCGAGAAACGACGTACCACGTTTGCCCGCCGCTACCGCGACCGGTATCCGCAGGCGGTAGCCACCCTCGAACGCGACTGGGAGCGCATGGTCACCTTCTACGACTTTCCCAAGGAGCACTGGAAACACCTGCGCACAACCAATCCGGTCGAGAGCCCCTTTGCTTCGGTACGCTTGAGGACTAATGCCGGAAAACGCTACAAACGCGTCCAGGGAGCGACCGCTCTGATTTGGCGTGTGTTGATGGTGGCAGAAAAACGCTTTCGAAAACTCAATGCGCCCGAATTACTGCCCCTCGTCTACGCCGGACAACAATACCAGGATGGGAAACCCATCAAGAACAAAGGAACATCCACCAAGAGAAGGTTGAAGGCCGCCTGATCTCATTTAATTTACACACCTCTTGACGTGACCTCCCCCACCAGGATCACTGACATATATCTCGAAGTTCCCATCACGGTCTGACACAAATGCGATTTTTGAGCCGTCGGGGCGCAGAATACTGAGCAACCTGGTCGTGCGGTTTATAAGACCGACGACCGCCACTTTTTGGGTGTCTTTAGGGCCATTCGACACGTTATCGATTGCGTGAGAGAAACGCATTTCCTCCCATTCTCGATTCATCCCTCAGCCTTCATGTACGCCATCAAGTGCCGAAAGTTTCTCCTCGATTTTTTGTGTGCGATGACCAGCTCCGCGAGGTCTGAAACCTCTGCCGGCGACACTGGCATTGGCCCGTCTTGCAGAGAAAACCTCAGGGACCATTTCCCGAAGGGAAAGTCGTCCGGCAGTCTTTTTACGCCCGATTGCTGGAGCCTATGACTCACGCTTCCACCGGGGAAGGTATCCTTGTCAACCCAGAGCTTGTGGCATTGAATGCAGGTCTGACGGAGGGGGACGAGTTGTCCGGGCCCGTGACTCGAGAGCATCGAAAACGGCCACCCACCAAACCAGTGGCGCGGCTCCTCATTGGAGACGTGGCGGAGGCCTCCACTGTCAGCGCTCGAAAACAGGGCTCTTCGAATGAGCTCGTGCTGAAATAGGTTTTGACCGTATCCGGAGTCCGTGTCGGGGTGCTTTTCTCCGTCTACGTGTTGCAGCACTCGCACCTGGACCTGTTCCACGATACGGGTCGGCACGATCTCCCCGTCCTGGCTGATCGTCAATAGGATTCGCACCAATGCCGCCTCGGTGCCGGCTGGCACATCTGGGGGCCGTGGCGGATCTTCAAACCGAATGTTCTCTAGATAGCTCCGGGTGGCTGCTCGGCCACCGAATTCTGCCGGAAATCGGAGAAACCCGCGAAACCACGCCCGCCCGTCGAGGCCGAGCCACCCGCTGTGGATGAAAACCCAGGGCGGTGTGCCCCATCTTGGGTTCGTCTTGATTTCGATCCAATCGCTGGAAAAATCGAATAGAGCCGATGGCAGATAGGGAACCCCGAGCCTGCCGTCGTGGCTGGAGACGAATCGCCCACTTCGGACAGCATCCTCATAGGTGTCCGGCAGTGTCTCGATCTGATCACCCGTCAGGGCCACAGACGCCATGACTTTCGCGATCCTGATCTCGAGCTGCTGTCTCCTCCCCTTTTGCTCGGCGGTGAGTCTCCGTCTACCGTCGTCAGGCAAGTAGGCGATCCTTTGCATGTAATCAAAGACGTGCCACAGATCGCGTTGCAGCATGACCCGCTTCACCGGGTCGGTCACGAGAGCTGCCCCGTCAGCGAGTAGAAACTCGTCGAGGACCTCGCGAGCCGCCGTGAAATGCTCTCCCTCGAGGAGAGTGTCAGGATGAGGCTCGAGAGGCGGATCCAGGACATCACCGCCTTCGATCCGAAGATTCGCCTCGTCGTTGTACGTCCGGTCCCATTTCTCGCGGTGGGAAATGGGAAGCTCCACAGGGATATTCGTCCTGTGGTCAATTCCCGGCTCGCTCGGAGTGTACCCGATCGGAGCGTAATAGCCGGGCCCCCCTCGCCGGGGCTCCACCTTGCGTATGTAAAAAGTCGCGAACAACCGATTCCAGAGATGATCCGGGTCGGGATGGTAAATCGGGAGCGCAACCTCGGACCGCAAGGATCCTGCGTGGAATCCGTAATGGTAATAGTAGTCGCTGTGGGATGATGACAGATCGACGGTCGTATCCGCCTCAGGGTCCGATAGCGAGGATGAACTGCGCTCGAAACACCGGCTTGGCAAGGGTTATGCGGATGGCGCCGCCAGTTGCGAGAAGATCTTGGCCGGACCGGAGAAGACCAGGCAGGATGCCAGTGTCAAGACACGCACCCACTTCGCCTTCATTGCTGCACCTCCATTTCAAGTTCCTGAATCGGCTCCGGACGGTCCGACACGATACAGATGCTTCTACCGTCCAGAGACCACTCAGGATGGCGATCCGCCCCCTCCTGGTCAGTCAGCCTTACCGCGTTGGCCCAACCAAGATCACTGACATTTATCTCGAAGTTTCCATCACGGTCTGACACAAACGCGATTTTTTTGCCGGCGAGGTGGCCAGTATCGGTTGAAGGTTCGCGCACCCGGTGTCGAGGTCAAGCTGGTCGGCCGTTTCCTGCATGTCTTTGGCCCGCCACCCGAAGAGCCCCGGCATGTCCACGAAGGTGTATAGACCTTTTCCCCGAAACGCTAGATTGACTGACAACTAGCCTGCTTGGGTTCGCGGTTTTGTTGTATTTGGGTCAAGTTTCCTCCGACGACCTCGACATGCCTCGGTGGTCTGGGGTGAAGCCTCGCCAGTGTCTCGTTCCGCGAGTTTTCTCCATTTGTTATCCAAGGAGACTTGAACAGCGGTACAACCTCCCCACGGAGCCGAGCCGGCACCCGCTTTCCCATGAACGCACCGCCACCTGAACATCACACCGCCATCATCGTCGGCGGCGGACCCGCCGGTCTGGCGCTTGCGGTCGTGCTCGGCGGCTGGCATCCGCACTTCCGGGAGAGTCCGATCCTGCGGCAGCGGTATCCCCAGCTGGGCGATTTCCTGCGCCGGACCAGGGGAACCCTGCTGGGAATGGACTTCCGCGGGCTTGCCTCGCAGCTGGCCCCCGTCGACCTGTTCCGCATCCTCCATCACCCGCGACAGCTGTTCGAGAACCTCGAGCAGATCGCCATGGAGTTCCGCCGCGGCCCCGCCCTCGACTACCTGCTGATAACCCAGGAGGAGGTGGGCGGGCTGTGGAACAAGGTCCCGCAGAACCTGCTGACCCTGTCGCCGGGCCAGTGGATGGAGCTCGCCTTCCATCCCCTGGCGCAGCACGTCGAGGAGCGGTCCGTCGACCTCGACGACGTCAACGACCTGATCCTCAAGCGCCACCTCGTCGACTACTACCGGGCGATTCCCGAACGCTTCGGACAGGAGTCCCGCATGCGCACCAACGAGCGCGTCGAGCGCATCGAGCCGCACGAGGAGGGGTTCCTGCTGACGACGCGGGACGTCGCCGGCTGGCACCGCCGGCAGCAGGTCCTGGGCACCAAGTCGGCCCCGGTGCCGCAGCCGTTCGAGGATCCCGGCGGCGGCGAGCAGCGCCGCTACACCTGCCGCTATCTCGTCTACGCCGCGGGGCAGCGGTGCATCCTGCGGCGGCTCGGGATCCCGGGGGAAGAGCTTCCCGGCGTGCACTGCTACTACGACAGGGCGAAGGATTTTCCGGGGGAGCGGGTGCTCGTGATCGGGGGCGGGCGCTCCGCCGACTGGGCGGCGACCGAGCTGCACGACGCCGGCAGGCAGGTCTGCTACGCGATGCGCCAGCCCCGGGAGCGGCACTGGCGGCTCATCGGCGACAGCCGCGGCGGCCTTCCCTACTACGCCCGCATCGCCGAAATCATGGAAGGGGACCGGCGGCGGTTCGAAGCGCTCTACGAAACGCGGGCGACGAAATTCGAACCGTCGGGCGAAGCGATCCTGGCGACCCTGGCCGGCAACGGCGCCGAGCGCCGCATCGAGGTCGATCACGTCGTCAAGGAGATCGGCGGCTGGCCGGATTACTCGGTTTTCCAGGGATTTCCGCGGCTGCGCCTGTTCGAAAAGCACGACCCGTACCGGTTCCAGGTGCACCAGATGCGCACCCACCCGCACAGCTACGAGTCGATCGACGTCCCCGGCCTGTACGCCGGCGGCTACCTCGCCCAGGATATCGGCCTGGTGGTGATCGCCATGCACGGAACGACCTACGCCATAGCGGGAGACATCCTGCAGAAGGAGATGATGATACCATGATCGTCGACGTCCACACCCATCCGCCGCTCTACAAGGACCCCCTCACAGGCGAGCCGGACCAGTACAACCACGTCTGGCGCCCCGACCGGCCGGTCAAGGTGACCACCTGCTGGGAGGACTACCTCGAAGCGCAGGAGCCGGCGGAGAAGTCGATCGTCTTCAGCATCGCCACCAATCCGGGGGGCGAGCAGCCGCGGCTGCCCGGACTCGAGGCGCCGGAGCAGGAGCCCTGGTACCGGGGCAACCTCAACGACGGCATCGCCGCCTTCGTCGCCGCCCACCCCGGGCGCCTGATCGGTTTCATGACCCTGCACCCGTACGACCCGCAAGCGCTCGAGGAGCTGGAGCGCTGCCACAGCGACCTCGGCCTCGCCGGCGTCAAGCAGGGAGCAAACTACCAGAACTTCGATCCTTTCGACCCGCGCGCCCTGGCGATCTACGCCGAAGCGGAGAGACGGGGCCTGCCGCTGATGCTGCACCAGGGGACCTCGCCGATCCGCGACGCCCCGATCCGCTACGCCCACCCGCTGCTCATTGACGAGCTGGCCACCCGCTACCCGGAGTTGAAGATCATCATGGCCCACCTCGGCCACCCGTGGCAGACCGAAACCTGCGTCGTGGTGCGCAAGCACCCCAACGTCTACACCGACCTGTCGGGGAACTTCTACCGCCCGTTCTCGTTCTGGGAGCAGATGATCAAGGCGACGGAGTGGAACGTGCTCGACAAGATCCTGTTCGGGTCCGACTACCCGATCGCCACGGCGCGGGAGACCGCCGATCACGTACGCCGCGTCAACGACATCGTCGAGGGCACGAAGCTGCCGCGCGTGCCGGAAGACAGGCTCGAGGAGATCATCCACCGGGACAGTCTCGGCATCCTGGGGCTGGGATGATTGCAGGAGCAGGGGACGTTGCGACTGGAGGTGCTTGGCGCGGAAAGTTGGCTACACCATTGTTATTGTTGTCCCAATGCACCGCACTGGTTTCGCCGGGCGTAGCCCGGTCCATTGCGAAAAATGCCGGCTGGGGGAAAAAAGCATGAGATATCCGATTTTGATCGATGGTGAGGATGGGGCCTACGGGGTCGTCTTCCCTGACCTGCCTGGGTGTGTGGCAATGGGTCACACCTTGGACGAGGCTATGGTCAATGCAGAGGACGCACTCCAGGACTGGATGGATAGTATGGAGGAGATCGGGTACGAGATTCCGGACCCGAGCCCCCTTGAGGCTATTGATGTTCCTGCCGACAGCACGTTGTCCACGATCCTGCTGGTTCGTCCGTCTCGCAGCCGCTCTGTACGGCTCAACCTGGTGGTCGATGCCGGCGTGGCCACTGTAATCAATTCCGAAGCCAAGCGCCGCGGCATGACCCGCAAGAGCTACGTAGAGTGGATGGTCAGGCGCACGGCTCAGATGGGCGGATAGTCGACTGCATTCGCCGTGTCAACGGCATCGTCGAAGGGACGAAAATGCCGCGCGTGCCTGGGGACAGACTCGAGGAGATCATCCGCCGCGACAGCCTTAGGACTTCCGGGGCTCGGCTGATCGGGCGGTGCCGCGGAATGGGCTTAGGAAAAAGCTGTGAGAATCAGGCCCAAAGCCAATCCAACTCGGAGAAAGCGAGCTTTCGGTAGAAGTTCTCGATGTTGTCTCGGACGTTGAGGATGAGGCAGCGGTCGTCGCCCCCGTTCAATGGTCCCCGCAAACCCCTACCTATCATCTGGAAATAGAGGTTCGGGCTGTAGACTGGCCGAGCCACAATGATGGCTCGGGT
Source organism: Candidatus Latescibacterota bacterium (assembly GCA_965223905.1). Taxonomy (GTDB): domain Bacteria; phylum Latescibacterota; class UBA2968; order UBA8231; family UBA8231; genus CBDCXV01. The sequence continues at coordinate 1,329,466 of CBDCXV010000001.1, read as the reverse complement.
CTTGGGTGCGTCGAACCCCTCGCGGAATACCCCGTAGTTGACGAGCGCCCTGACCTCGCCGCCCCGAAACTCTTCCACCACATGTCGGCGGGTTGCAGTTTCCGTCTCTCCGCTGACAGCGCGCGACCGGACACCTCTCTTGTTGAGGAGTGCCGCCACAGTCTGGGTGTGCTCGACCGATGTCGCGAAGACAAGGGTGGGCCATTCCGGATGAATATGGGTTTCATACGCTTCGATGATGCGTTTGGTTCGCTCGGCGCTCTGGGCGATGCGCTTCTCTACCCTCTCCGGTAGCCAAGGTAGCGTCTGCCATTCGTCCAATATCCGTTTCAACTCTTCCTTTTCGTGTGAGTCATCAAGAATCACCTCGAGTGGAAACGTCTCGCCCTCAATAGTTTCATGGTCCGCTTGGGCAAGCACGCCCCTGTCCTGCAACTCCTGGATAACGGCTTGGACATCGTCGCTTGCGAATGCTCCCGAATCGAGCCGCCTGTTTCCGTAACGGCGAACAAGCCACGCTGTCTCTTCCGCGTCGTGGCCGCGGTAAGGCGTGGCGGTAAGCCCGAGCATAAACGGCTCATTCGGCCTTTGGAAACGTGTCAGACCGATCTCCCTCATGACCGAGGTGAAAGTCGGAGCAATCGACCTATGCGCCTCGTCGAAGACGACCAGATTGAAATCCGCTAGAAATTCGTAATCGCTGGTTTGTTTGTTGAGTCGGGCACTAAGCGTCTGGATCGTCGCGACGACAACATGGAGATCGTTCGTCGGCATTGGGGAGGGCTGCCCTGCCCACATCCTAGACACTCGAAGTTGAACACCTTCTGTGCCGATGCTCGACCACACTTGCCGCCATGCTTCCACGGCCTGCTCGCACAACTCGTCACGGTCCGCTACCCAAAGGATGCCCCCACGGAAGCCGTCATCTCGGATGGCTTCGACAATCGCCTGTACCGCGACGCGCGTCTTACCGGAGCCGGTCGGCATGCTGATCATCCCGCGCCGTTGGGCACCGTCCCCATGTTCGTTACGCAGCATATTCCGGACCTTGTCGACGATGGTCCGCTGGTAGGCATGAAGCCCCGGAAGGGAGTACGGGCCTTCGATTTCCAGAAAGGGATCGCGTTTCTCCTCCCGCTCTCCGGCCCATTCGGGGGAGAACCCGAGCGACCGCACGAAGTCGACAGCCCGCTGCGAGCCAGCCCATTGTGATGGGGGGCCAAGATGATCCAACGCCCACCTGTATTGCTTGAGTGCATCAGTGTGCCAAGTAGCTATGGCAGCCTCCGCGAGGTCAGCACCCGTGAGTTCTTGATCGTAACTCTCAAGTACAGCTATAAGAGAATCGGGAAGATCTTTACGTATTGCTTCTTCACCCACCGTCGCCAGCAGACGTTCCGCGTCGGTTGAACATTGTCGTATCGCCTCGCGTCTCTTTTCGATCTCTTGCGGTGTCCTGCGGTTCAGTATCGCGACGAGCTGTTGAAAGTTAAGCCCCAACTCCAGCTCCTTCACGACGACCCGAAGTTTTCGTAACTCGTTATCACCAACGGAGTCAGAGAGATATAAATTGGAGGCGTGAAAGACGCACTCGCGGGGTTCTCCAATGACGAGAATTCGCTCGCAGCGAATGAGACTGCAGGTTCTCCGATACACCGGAAGATGCTGTCCAAGTCCAGGCCAGACATCTGTCAATGGGACAGGATCGTCTTCTCCAAAGAAAACCGGCGTCGGTTCCACCAGATCAAACACTGCCTTGATCTTGTCAGCATTCGAATGGGTAAGCAGCACGTGCAGGGCTTCCGGACTCTTCGGGTTCGGTCCGAGCGCGTACGCCAGCGGAACAATGCCGCCAGTGGTTTGGATACATCCATATTTTGGGAGCATGGAAACCGCCGGCGACTTGAACGGGAGCGGTGGATAAATATCCGACGAGTCGTGACGCATAGTCCACGTTCTGTAAGTCGCATCATCGGACAACAGGACATCCGTGTATCGCGAACGTCCTTCGCCCGAAAGACGGCGAAGGACTTCCAAGGGACCGTGACCGATGTTCGTTTTGAAATTCAATAGGTGTGAATGCGGACTTCTTTTCAGGTCGCGGCTGGTGAAACGCTTGCGGCATCCTTTCAAGAAATCCTGAAACCATGGCTCTATCGACAGATCGCAGCCGTCACTCAGTGCCTCCGTTACTCTAAAGGCGCGCAGCAAGTTTTCGTCCGTTTTATGGAAGCGGATATCCACGGTTACGTCGTTGTCCCGGCTTCCGTCGCTAGGCACGATTTCACCTGGAAGCAGCACGGAGTGGAGCGGTCTCCAAACGCCCGCCCGTGTTCGAACCCGGAGTTTCCTTGGCCAGAGTTCTCCTTTCAAGTCTCTGTGTTCTCGAATAATGTCCACAACGGTCTCTAACGACAGCTTGCGCGCCGAGGCCCAGAACTCGCCATGACCAATGGCCGCCCCTTGACCGTCGCCGCTTCTAAGGACGCTCCTTGCAACGCGTCTGAACCTGCTCTCGGGAGACGGCGGCTTGAGGCCCAACTCTTTCAGCGCCGAAAGCGTGTCGTGGTCCTCTGCCAGTTTTGGGTGAACGCACCCCTTTGGATCTTCGGTGCCGCCCCCACTAAACGCCTCGTCGGGCAGAACAAGGTGTTCGGGATCGGGGGACTGCCAGCTGCAGTCCCCCGTCAATACGATTTTTGCCAAGTTAACTTCCCGGCGCGCCACGCCCGGAACGAGCACGGCGGTCTGGATCGCCCACATTGAAGCTCGGATCGCCTCGTCCGCTTCCTTGCCTTCTACAAGTGCCTGCAACCACTCGTGCACGGGGGCCCTCGGCGCGCCGGACGATGACCATCCAGGGGGCTCACCTTCCGGGTGATACAGCCGGTCGATGGTGGCGAGCCGGTTGCGTGTGAGCGCCCTGTGGTGAAGCCAATCGCGCGGGCGGCCAGGGTATGCGGCCCAGCGCTCGAAGGGCGCTGCATCAATCTGGTCGCTCCGGGTCAGCTCCTTCGGGGGATACGAGATATCCTTGCGGGCATTCAGATTTCCATCTTGGTCAGGGACAATTTCTCGTTCGTGAAGGCCCCGGAACAGGTGCTTTCGAAGGAGATCAGCCTGTTCAGAATCGCCTCCTTGGCGTCGGCGCGGCAGTGCGTCCAAATGTCGAACCGGGTCGTCATTCGTCGCGAGTTTCGGGAGCGTCTCGGCAATCATTGCCGCGGCGGCTTCGATCAACTCTTCGTTATACAGCCCAGGCAATAGATTCTGACGATCCTCATTAGTCTTCCACGGCGCATTCAAAATGCCGGCGACGAGGCTCGCGGTACTGGTCGGGAAGAACGCCCAGAAATGTCCGGGACGATCCAAGCGGTCCAGCGGCGCCGCCCACGAGATCGGCACGTTGCCGCTGTCCTCGTGCAAGACCCAGTCGCTCCGTGCTTCCGGGGAAAGGGAATGGGTTGTTTTGAAAAGTCGCCAACGCGTAGTCCCTTCGTCGGTATCGAGATGAAGCTCTCCCTGCCGATCCTGCAAGATGAAGCTCCGGGAGACTTCTCCATCCTCAAGGGTCAGATAACGGACGTGATCGACGAAAAGCAGAAATTCGGGCGGAAAGTCCCTGATCTGTTGGGCGAGGTCGTCATGCGCACCGGGTTCTAGTGGCAGGCGGACGATGTTCGTCGCCCAACTCATCAGTTCCTGCATTTCCTCGTCGGCATCCCTCTCATTGCAGGGATCGATGGGTTCTGGCAAACGCAACACGGGGTAGCGCTCAGCCGACGCGATCTCCGCTATCTGCCGTGCCGCGCGCGTGCTGTCGAACCGAAAGGATCCTGACCGGCTGTAGAACTCGGGAGCATCCGTTACTTTCAGGACCGATTTGAACCCCTTCCCGAACCTACCGATTGCGAGGGTGTTCCGTTTGCTCGACATGCGGTCGAACATGAGCCCCACCACACCGTCCTCGGCGATGGGTTTTCCATCGTCGGCGCAGTAGAGGAAGCGTTTCGTCAGGCGGATCAGTATGCTCTTCCCATTAGGAGCGTCGAGCAAATTAGGAGCGTCGAGCAAAGAGTCCGCGCTGTTCTGGACTAGCTCGAAGAGTTGCCGACGAGCATATCCGCCGTGGGCCGTATCGTATTCCTGGTTGGAGTGCTCGGTTACGAGGCGTGGCTGCACGCGATATGAATCGAGGGTCTTCTTCGTCTCCCTGACAATGAACTCACCAAGCGGGCCTTCGGGGCCAACCCATGCCGCCTTCTCTTCGAGAGTGGGCAAGCTCACCTTAGCGTTTTCCCGGTAGAACCTGCCGCGCTCACCTTTTGAAAAATCGTATTCGCTCTTCATTCCCCTGACTCGAATTGACGCCGCTCGTTAGGGTTGGAGGTGCGAGCCGAGATGATCCGCACCAATGTCTTGTCGCCGTCCATTTCGGTGTAGGTGTGGGAAACCACCAACAACTGACCGTTACAAGCGAGACCCATAGTTATCCACCGCTCTTCAAAATCGCTGTGATACTCGTCGGGAATCGACTGCATGAACGGATCCATAAAGACCGTTGCGGCAATTTCGAAACTGACCTCGTGCTTCCGGAGATTGCTCGCCGCCTTGGCCGGATCCCATTCGAACTCGAACATAAGACACCGTTTTGGGAGCCTCAATCAAGGCACTGAAAGCACCCACCCTGCCGGGCAAGTTCCTGAAGCTCGTTATGCCGGGTCGAGCCCGGATCGGTCAGGGCTACCAAGATCCTCAGGCCACCGCGGAGGTGAAGAAACCCTTCCCATACCAAGACAGGCCGGCGCTCAGCGCTCCGAGTGGCCGAGGTCCTTGTCCGGGCTGACGCGGTCCCGAACCAGCTGCTTGAGCTCCTTCATCTCCGGGAAGCGGCCGCGTTCCGAGCGCGACCAGACCAGCTCGCCGCCGACGCGCACCTCGAACACCCCGGAATCCCCCGGAACCAGCGCCACCTCGCCGAGCTCCCCGGCGAACGTGGTCAGCAGCTCCTGGGCGGTCCAGGCCGCCCGCAGCAGCCACCGGCACTTGACGCAGTACGTGATCTCGACCCGCGGTGAGTGAATCATGCCTGCAGAGTCTCCAGCCAGGCGCGCATCTGCGCCGGATCCTCACCGAACATCAGCGATCCCGGGACGATGAAGTCGGCGCCGGCCGCGGCGATCAGCGGCACGGTGTGGCGGCGGATCCCCCCGTCCGCCTCGACGAGGGTCCGGTGGCCGCCGCGGTCGATGGCGGCGCGGCAGCGGCGGATGCGGCCGGGTACCGCCGGGTCCATGTCCGCACCCTTGATGCCGATCTCCGTACCGACGACGGTGACGACGTCGAGCTGCGGCCAGAACGGATCCAGCAGGCCGGGGTCGTCGCCGAGGGCGAGCGAGACTCCGGGAAGGGCCCCGGCTTCACGCACCGCGGCGATCGTTTCGGCGCTGCCGCTGCCGGTTCCTGGGTAGAAGATGACGATGTCGGCGCCTGCGGAGACGAACGGCTCGACCCAGGTCAGCGGCTCGCGGGTGATCAGGTGAACCTCGAACGGCAGCCGGGTGTGCGGCCGCAGCGCCGCCACGAGATCGGGGAAGAACAGCATGGTGTCGACGAGGCGGCCGTCGGCGACGTCGAGGTGGAAGCGCTCGCAGTACGGCTCGACTCGGCGAATCTCCCCGGCGAGCCGCGACAGGTCCGCGGACCAGAGGGAAGCGGAGCAGCGGAGCCTGCGCGCCATCGCCGTCAGCCGGGCAGCCTGGAGCGCAGGAAGGCGACGCTGTCGGCGATCTGGTCCTCGTCGAGGCCGTGGAGGATCAGCGGAACCGGCTCCTCGAGCTTGCCCAGCAGGGAGAGGTAGAGGTCGTAGTCGAGCAGCCCGGTGCCGGCGGCGAGGTTGCCCGCCTCGCCGTCGCGGTCGAGGTCCTTGGCGTGGGCCAGGGCGACGTCGCCGGCGAGCAGGTCGAACGCCTCCTTCAGAATCTCCCCCATGCACGGCAGCTCCCCCTCGTGGTAGATGTTGGCGCCGTCGATGACGACCCCGAGCCGGGGCGAGGCGAGCTGATCGAGGAGGAGGCGCGCCTTGCGGCTGGAGTCGACGACGTTGGCGACTTCCGGCTCGAAGGCCAGGGTGACCCCGGTCTCCTCGGCCAGCGGCAGCACCGAGGCGAGCGACTCGACGAGGTCGTCCCAGGCCTCCGGGGTGCCGTTGTCCTGGTGGGGGTCCCACATGCGCCCGGGGTTGCGGGTGCCGGTGCAGAGGGTGATCACCGGCGCCCCCAGCTTCGGGCAGGCGGCGATCAGCAGGCGCAGGCGCTCCAGGCCCTGCCGCCGCTCCTCGAGGTCGGGGTGGATCATGTTGAAGGTCCCGGAGACCGCGGCCATCGACACCCCCCGCAGAGCCATCTGTTCGCGGACGTGGCCGCACAGCGGATCGTCGATACTCTCCGGCAGGGTCTCCATGCCCGCGGTCTCGAAGTTGAACTGGACGCAGGTGAGACCGTGAAAACGGACGGCGTCGAACACCTCCCCCATGAGGGAGCGCTCGAAGTGTTTGGAGAAGATGCCCAGCTCCATCATACGCCTCCTTCGACGTCGGCGACGGCGACGCGCGCTCCCCCCCGCCTGGAAGATTGCGAGACCGCCGCGAGGGCGCGCACGGCCGCGGTGCCGTCGTCGGCATCGGCGCCGTGCTGCGGCTCCCCCTCGAGAATGGTGCCGGCAAACCCTTCGAGCTGCAGCCGGTACGAGTAGGCGTCCTCCCCGAGGGGACGGCGGTAGACCCCGTCTTTCTGCGAGAAGCACTCGACGTAGCTCGACTTGTGATACCAGATCAGCCCGCCCCGGGCGAGGACGCTGCCGTGCTCGCCGATGGCGCGGAACCCGAACTCGACGTCGCCGCGCTGCGGTATGCAGAGATCGAGGTGGCCGAGGCAACCGTCGGCGTACTCGATGGCGACGAACCAGCAATGGGAACCGGCGCGCAGGAGATGGCGGGCGCTGACCGCGGCGATCTCCCCCCCGGCGAAGCGGGCGGCGTCGAGGGCGTGGGCGCCGTGCGTCATCAGCAGGTAGCGCCGGCGGTCCGCCCTGGGATCGACCCCGGGCCGCCGCGAACTTTCGCTGGCGGCGATCACGGGCAGCAGGTTGTCCGTCATGGTGTAGCGGTCGGCCGAGTCGTAGTACCACACCTTGATCGCGATGCGCTCCCCCATCTCCGCGGCGATGAAGTCCCCGGCGAAGCGGAAGCCGGGGTCGAAGCGCCAGTTGTTGCCGACCTGAAGGGTCACCCCGGCCTCGCGGACGCGGGCGCGCAGCTCCTCGCACTCCTCGACGGAGGTGCCGAGCGGCTTCTCGACGAGGACGTGCTTGCCCGCGGCGACCGCTTCCAGACTCAGCGGGACGTGGAACGGGTCGCTGGTGGCGATGACGACGGCCTCCACCCGGGGGTCGGCGAGCATGCCGGCGTAGTCGCAGTAGGCCACGGCGGGCTCGTGCACCGCGGCCATTTTTTCTACCAGGTCCTCCGCGGCGTCGCAGATGGCGTAGAGCTCGGTGTTGCGCGCCTTGCGGCAGGCCTCGAGGTGGGCCATCTGGGCGATCGGGCCGCAGCCGAGAACGCCGACGCGCAGGAGCCGGTCCTCACTGGAACCGAGGTTACTGGTCATTGCCGCGCGCCTCCGGCGGCTACCGGAGGTAGAGCAACTGCCTCGTCTGCACCCCGCCGGGGGTACTGCAGGCGGGCGAGGTAGACTCCCGTCCCTGCCTCCGCGCCCCGCTGGTCGCGGGCGTCCCAGGAGACCTGGTACACCCCCGCGGCCTGGACCTCGCTCACCAGGGTATGCACCGGCTGGCCCAGCACGTTGTAGACGTCGAGCCGCACCGGCCCGGGGTCGGCGAGGCGGTAGGTGATCCGGGTGACGCCGTTGAAGGGGTTGGGGTAATTGGGATCGAGGCCGCTGGCCGCGGGCAAGCCGCCCAGCTCGGTTATCACCGCGGTGTCCTCGCCGCAGACCGGCATCTCCTCGGCCCATTCCTTCAGCTCCTCCGGCACGCACCCGCTGAACTGGTTACCGCCGAAGCGCAGGTCTTCCAGCCTGGTCAGCTGGGCCAGGTCGGAAGGGATCTCCCCCGTCAGCTCGTTGTCGTTGAGCCACAGCACCTTCAGCCTGGATAGCTGGGCCAGCTCGATCGGTATCGGGCCGCTCAGCATGTTTTCGTGCAGTCGCAGGTCTTCCAGCTTGGCCAGCTGTCCCAGCTCCGGCGGAATCGATCCGGACAACTCGTTGGTGTGCAGTATCATCCCCTCCAGGTTTTCCAGTCGGCCCAGCTCCGCCGGGACAGGTCCTGACAGCTCGTTGGTGTCGAGGTCCAGCCATTCCAGGTTCTCCAGTTTCCCCAGCTCGGGTGGAATGGGTCCGCTCAAATCGTTCTTGTGAATGCCCAGCAGTTCGAGGCTCGTCACTGGCCGAGCTCGGTGGGAATGGAGCCGGACAGGTCGTTGTCGTTCAGCCACAGGAACTGCAGGTTTTCCAGCTGCCCGAGCTCGGCCGGATATCGCCCGTCAACTCGTTGGTGTGGAGCAACAGCGCCGTCAGGTTTTCGAGATTGCCCAGCTCGGGGGGAATCCCGCCGGTAAGCTCGTTGTTGTCGAGGTCCAGCCCCTCCAGCGTCGTCACCTCGCCCAGCCCCGGCGGAATCGTGCCGGACAGCTGGTTCCTGTGGAGGCCGAGCCACTCGAGGTTCGCCAACCCGGTCAGCTCGTTGTTGCTGATACCCAGCCCCTCGAGGTTCGTCAGCTGGCTCAGCTCCGGCGGGATCGTGCCGGTCAGCTCGTTCTGGCTGAGGCTCAGGTCCGTGAGGTTCGTCATGGCGAGCAGCTCGGTCGGAAACGTCCCGGTCAGCTCGTTGTTCTTGAGGAACAGCACCTTCAGCCGGGGGAGCTGAGCCAGCTCGGTCAGGACGAAATCCTCGACCACAATGTCTTCCCACTCGGTGATCGGGGTGTCCGCGCTCCACTCCAGGTCGGCGTCCTCGGCATAGCGGTCTCGCAGGGCCAGCAACACCTCGCAGTCCGCCACCAGGTCGGGGTTGTTCTCCGGTTCAGGGACAACAACTCCGTTTGCGCACGACTCGGCGTTCTCCTGCGCGGCCCCGGGAGCCGTCCATACCGCCAGAAGGCGCCGAGAAAAAAGGCCGCCGGCCGGATGGTTCGCGCCGCGAATCCCCGGTCATGGGAGCAGCCGTACCTGGCCCCGGAACACCGTTTGCAATTCAGATTCATGAGACATACCTCTGGCTTACGGAAGTGGTGAAACGGCTGATATCGAACTCTAATGCAGAAGGAAAAATCTCTGCCATCGACAGCTGCCGGTAAAGGCGGGAAGAGGCTGAATGTGAAGGGTTTCCGCCTTGCCACGGCAGTCGATGCTGCGGGGCGGGAGCCCGGACCTCGAGGCGGGGTAACGGGCGGGGCCGCTACCTGGGATCGGGAATCCCGTTCCCGTCGGGGCGCTTCCGGTGCTGCCAGTATCCGGACAGGTCGCGGCCGCGGGCGACGATGGCGGACGCTTCCCTGGTCTGCTCCAGGCGCACGTCGGGCGGGTTGTAGCGCAGGGTCAGTCCGCAGCGCCTGCGGGCCGAGTTGTTCGGCACCGAGCCGTGCAGCAGCAGGTCGCTGTGCAGCGACACCTGGCCCGCCTTCATGACGAAAGGAACCGGCTCGTCCCCCCAGTCGAGGGGGTTCGGCACCGACTGGCTGAGCACGTTGGCCGACATGTCGCCAATTTTCTGATAGGGAATCTGGCCGTGCAGGTGGGAGCCGGGGATCACCGTCATCGGCCCGTTGTCCATGCCGACGTCGTCGATCGCCAGCCACACGGTCACGATCTGGCTGGGAGTGATCGCCCAGTAGGAGGCGTCCTGGTGCCAGGCGACCTGCTTTTTCTCCCCCGGTTCCTTGCAGAAGAAATGGGTCATTGTGCAGATGAGATCCGGGCCGAGCAGGTCCTCGACGAAATCGAGGATGCGGGGCTCGACCGCGAGATCGTAGATGGCCGAACAGTACCTGTCCCAGCCGTTGATCGAATAGCTGTTGTGGCCCGCGGCCGCGGCCCGCTGCATCAGGTCGTCGAACCAGGCGCGGTTCGCCCCGGCTTCGGACTCGTCGAAGACGTCGAGGGGAAAGACGAACCCCTTCCGGTTGAACTGGTCGACCTGGGCGCGGGTGAGGGTTTTCGGGTGCCTGTTTTCAGCGGGGTAGAAGCGCAGGTCGCGTTCCATCTGGGGGTGGGCATCAGTCAGCAGCATGGACGAATAGTAACGAGGGTACATGGGGGCGGGCAACGGCCGGGGAAGGCCGGGGCACGCGGTTACATTCCTGCCCGGGCGCCGTTCTCCTGCTATTCCCGTACACTGGCGCCACCACGGGAAATGTGACCCCAACTCCCGAATTATCAATACAGAATTATCAATACAAATGTGGAGTTGTATCCCAAAAAAATCGCAGAGGAAGTGATCGGAGTACCCGGCCGCTCTGGTGACGGCGACTTGCGTCTGGTCATCCGGTCTGCTCGATCCGGGGTGTTTGTCCAAGGCCCGGTCAACCGTAAGATACTCAGGTGAAATCCGCTCCCGTGATAAGAACCCCACTCCGGCTGCTTCAGAAGATGCCCTTCCTGCCGACAATCCGAGCCCGTTTACCCATACCGCATGCCACGGTTGCCGCCCTCCTGCTCCTGGTCCCGGTCCACGCGCTTCAGGCCGGGGAAAAAGCCGCGGCTGAAACAGAGGTCGAAAAGCTGTACGAGAGCGCATTCACGGCGCTCGCCGATGGCCAGTACGGCACGGCTTACGACTACCTGGGCGAAATAACCGACAGGTATCCCGGAACCCTGCCCGCCGCCCTCGCTGCCGAACGGAAAAGACGCCTCGACGAGCTGGGTCTGCATCAGGGCGACCGCGGACCCGGCGACCAGGCAGGCCGCACCGGCGCACTCGTGTACGGCACGCTCTACTCAACCTGGCTGGGGGTGGGAACGGCCATCGTCGCGGGGGCGGACTCGGACCAGGCCCTGGCCGCGGGCATGATGAGCGGCGCCCCCGCCGGCCTGCTCACCACCCATCTCCTGACCCGGGATGCGGCCCTGAGTCCGGGGCAGGCAGCCCTCGTCCGGCTCGGCGGTCTCTGGGGAACCTGGCAGGGGTTCGGATGGACCGTCGCCTCCGGAGACGAACCCTCCGACCGGCGACTGACCGCGTTTTCGATGGCGGGGGGACTGGCCGGCATCGCCGGCAGTGCGGCGCTCACCCGCGTTGCCGACGTCAGCACGGGGGACGCCAGTCTTCTCGACTACGCGGGACTCTGGGGAACGTGGTTCGGATTCTGTCTCTCGGTCATGGCCGAAGCGGATGACGACGGGGTCCTGAAGAGTTCCCTGACTGGGGGGAACCTGGGCCTTGCCGCCATGGCGATGCTGGTCCCCCGGATTGAGCTGAGCCGGGAGCAGGCCCGCATGGTCAACCTGGGGGGAGTGGCGGGCACTTTCGTGGCCAGCGGCATTGTCGGCCTCCTCGCCCTGCAAGGCAGCTTCGAAAATGCCACGGTGCCCATGGGCATCGTAACGGCGGGAGGCATCGCCGGGCTCTGGTCGGGTTTCGCGATCAGGCAGCACGACCTCGCATCCGGAGCTTCCGCCCGGGGCAGTGCTCAAGTAGAATGGAGCTGGTCGGCCCCTGCCCCCGGGATATCCGTCCCCGCCGCTGCCGGCAGGTTGACCGGAGAACGCCCGTCGCATCCCTCGGCATCCATCCGCGCCGTCCTGTTGAAAGTCAGGTTTTAGCAGAGCCATGCTCTCGATATGGATCAGGTGGGTGATCCCGGGTCTGTGGGCGGTCTGCTGGCTGCCCTGTCAGCTCGGTGCCCGGGAGGAAGCAGGGCGGATCGAGGGCCTGGAAGCGAGGATCATGTACGAGGCCACGACCGAACTGATGGGCCGGGGGGAGTACGACGAAGCCCTGCGGCGTTTCGACTGGATCGCCGCCAACTACGAGGAGAGCATGTACTCCCGCCTCGCCCGCCACAGAAAGGCGGAGATCCGCCGCATGAAGGGCGTCGAGATCGCCATCAGCCCTCCTGCAAGAGTGGGGCTGACCGTCTTCGGAACCCTGTACGCGACCTGGGTCGGCCTCGGCACCGGCATCCTGGCGGAGTCCGAGGAACTGGTCTATCTGGGGATGATCGCCGGGCCCGTGGTCGGCATGAAAACCACTCTCGTCCAGACCCGGGGAGCACCGCTAGGCAACGGGCAGGCTTCCCTGCTCGCCCTCGGCGGAGCCTGGGGCACCTGGCAGGGAATCGGAGCGGCGGTCCTGGCCGGCAGCGGCTACAAAACCGTGGTCGGGGCAAGCATGGGCGGGGGCGCCCTGGGGCTGGCGGCCGCCTCTTCCATCGTGCGCCGGACCTACGTGACCGCCGGCGAGGCGACCTTGATCAACTTCGGGGGTATATGGGGCGCCTGGTTCGCGCTGTGCGCCGCAAAAAGCCTGGAGGTGACGGACAGCGACGCGCTTCTCGCCAGCGCCATGACCGGAGGAAACCTGGGTCTGTTGAAAATGGGAGTTCTCGCTCCCCGTCTGGGGATGAGCGGAGGACGGGCGCGGCTGGTCAATCTCGGTGGGATCGTCGGCTCCCTCTACGGCCTGGGAACCGCGGTCCTGGCGGATCTCCACCACCGGGACCGTCCGACCTACGCCATGATGCTGGCAGGGGGGATCCTGGGGCTCGGGGCGGGGACCTGGTTCACCCGGGACTACGAGGCTTCGCAGGAGTTCTTCGCCTCGAGGGACGCCGGCCGTTCTCCGGGCTTGGGAGCGTACGTGACGGCGCCGGGCCTGCCCATGCCGGGGGTGGTTCCTTCCCCGGGGGCCGTTCGCAGGGACGGGATGGTCGCGCCGGTCCTTGAGGTGAAAGTGGAACTGGTGGGCATCAAGTTTTGAGGCGGAGACCGGGTGCGCCGACCGCCTCGCAGCGCAACCGGCGGCTCGGCACGGGCGGCATGGTGCCTTCTGTGGAATCGACCGGCTGCCCATGGCCACCATTGGGCGATCAACTACACACGAGGCAACGACCCCCCATACGAAGCGACGAACCCGGACAGCGGTACAGGTGGGTGGTTCGGCAGGGCGCCGGCTGAGCGGTTGGCACCGCAACCTTACGCCCCCCCAACAGCAGCGGCGCAGAGGGCATTGCGAACCCGTATGGAATCGCGCTTCCGGCCCGCTGGAACCGCCATCGACCGTCGCCGTGATCGACAGCGGGGCCGGAGGGATTGCCGGACCCGTGTGCGGATTGCCGCTTCCGGGCCGGCTGGAACTGCCATCGACCGCGCCCGTGAAGGCAGCGATACCGGAAGGATTGCCGGACCCATGTCTCGAATCGGCGCTTCCGGCCCCGTCCGCCCTCGACCGCGGCCGTTAACGACAGTGTCAGGCGCCGTACAAATCGAAAAGGATCAGCCGCTGACCGGGCGGGGGCCATGATCTCGTCCCACTCCTCCACCCCGGTGCAGACCGCGCCCGGGTCGGCGGCGCTGCGGGCGATGAAGCCGGGGACGCCGTCGCGTCCTGTCGGCATGGCCGGGTCGTTGTAGCGCAGATCGAGGCTCCAGCGGATGTGGTCGGAGCGGTTGGGAATGGAGCGGTGCAGGGTCTTGTGCATGATCAGCAGCACGCCGCCCACGGCGATCTCGCACGTGACCTGCTCTCCGGGGGGCAGGTGCTCGTCCGGGATGCCCTTGAAGTTGGCGGCCGGCCCCATGCCGTGCTCGTGCGGGATCAGGGGCGCCTTGTGGCTGCCGGCGATTACCTCCATGCAGCCGTTCTCGCGGGTCGCGTCGACCATCGGAATCCAGAAGTTCACCATGAAGGTGTCCGAGGCGTCGGGCTGCAGGTAGCCGAGGTCCTGGTGCCAGGGCACGACCCCCTCGTCCTGGTCGGGCAGCTTGGCGCGCAGGTTGAACTGAGGGTGGGCGAGGATCTCCGGGCCGATGACCGACTCGACGATGTCGAGGATGGCCGGGGCGGTGACGATCTCGAACATGCCCGGGGTGCGCAGCTTGCCGTGGAACGGCCGCAGCATCTCCGCGGGATGGCCGAGGGCCTCGGCGACGCGGGCGAGACGGCGTGAGAACGGCTCGCTCTCGAACAGGTCGTCGAGCCGCCCCTCCGCATGGGCGCGTTCCGCGGCCGCGGAGACCATCCCGTCTATCTCGCCTTTCAGGTTGTCGAACAGGGAGGGGTCGAAGACGTCTTCGATCAGCAGGTAGCCCTGCTGCAGGTAGAGGTCGAGCTTGCGCCCGGTCAGTTCCGGCATGCTGTGGTCTCCTCGAGCTTTGTCAGGGCAGCGGGCCCTCGATCCGGTCGACGAGCTCGATGGTGTGAATCACGTCGCGCAGATCGGTCAGGGGTGCGTTGCCGTTCCGGATACAGTCCAAAAAATGCTCGTGCATGGTGAGGGTGCCTTCGTAGGCCCGCACGTCCTCTTCGGGAACGCCGTCGACCTCCCAGCCGCCCATGACGGTGGTCTCGCCGTCCTCGAGGATCTCGATCTCCCCGGGGATCTTCATGTAGCAGCCGATGCCGACGCCGTGCAGCTCGGAGCGCAGCACGCGTCCCCCGGAGGCGCGGTTGCCGAACACGACCCCGGTGGCGCCGCTGTCGAAGCGGATCATCGAGGTGTAGCAGTTGCGGCTCCGGCTGCCGAAACAGTCGCGGTACGCCTTGACCTCGAGCGGCTCGCCGCCGGCCAAGTGGCGCAGCAGGTCGACGACGTGAACGACGTCCTCCCACAGGGTGGTGCTGAACTCGCGGCCGTCGCCGCCGAGGATCTGCTTGTTGAAGGTGACGCTGGCGACCGAGACCGGCCCCTTGGCGGCGACGCGGCGCACGGCCTCGCGGTTGACCGCGGCGTAGCGGCGCTGCAGGCCGACGATGCAGAAGACGTCGTTGGCGACCGCGGCGTCGAGCATCTGCCGGGTCTCGGCGCTGTTGGCGCCCGGCGGCTTTTCGATGAACAGGTGCTTGCCGGCGTTGAGGCAGTCGAGGGCCGGACGCAGCAGCCATCTCTCGTGCATGACGCAGTAGACGACGTCGAGGTCGACCGCGGCGAGCATCTCGCGGTGGTCGCTGAAGGTCCTGTCGAAGCCGTACTCGTCGACGACGAGCTGCATCCGTTCCGGGTCGAGCTCGCAGACGGCGACGATGTCGACGCCGTCGAGGCGGGCGAGGGCGGGGTAGTGGGCGCTGCGGGCGCGGCCGCCGGCGCCGATGAATCCTGCTTTCAGCATGGGTGGGTCCTCGGTAGGATGGGACTTCGGCGGCAAAAGAACGCCAAGGCCCGGAGTGGTGGCAACGCGCGGGAGCCTCGTAATTTCGCCCCCGATGAAGGTCTTCGCCTTCCATCTCGAGTCTCACAGGACCGGCGGGAATTCCGGAGGAACTCACCCCGGCCGAAGCGACTGGGGGGTACTGCAGCCGCAACCACCCCCTCAACGAGCTGGTCCTGAATCGGTTCCTACAGCCCTGCAAAGAAAGGAACCCCCGTGGATACCCCGACCGGCAGATGGAGATGCGTTCTCGAGCTCGACGCTACAGCCGCAACCACCCCCCTCCCGCAACTTATCCGGAGGCAGCGAGCAGGCCCTGGCCGCCGCAGTCGGCGCCGGCGAGGACCTCCGCATCTACACCGAGTTCCGTCACAACGAGCATATCGACGTGACCTCCGACGACGACGAGCTCGTCCAGGAGGTCGCCGAATTCCGCGTCACCTACCTCGTCGACGGCCGCTGGGTCGCCGGAATCATGAGCCTGAGGCAGCCAGTCGATCTCCCCCACGGCTTCGGTCCGCGCCCGTCGATGTCCTTCTTCCTCTACAACCAGGACGGCGGCCAGGCGATCGCCCGGCCCCATCTCGACGGCGAATCTCCGCGCGGCGCCCCCGGCCCTTCGGGGCCCCCGTCGCCGGGGACCATGTCGAAGTACCACGCCCGGGACAGCTGGGACACGGACACCAACGCCCCGAGCTACAACTTCGTCTACGACTTCGACCGCTTCCGCTTCAACGTCAGCGACCGCTGGCGGCAGCTGCTCGCCCACGGCGCCGACGGCCGCGTCACCGGGGGCTCGGTCGCCGAGCTGGCCGACGCGTTCGCGCGCGGCAGCGCCGTCAAGGTCGCCATCGAGGGCCTGTGCGCCGACCTCGGCGGCGACGGCCTCCGGCACGAGCTCTTCGTCGAAACCCACTCCGGCTACTACTACACCGACAGGCGCCTGTTCATAGCCGGCACCCAACCGGTGATCCGGGTGCGGCCCGCGATCCCGATGCGCTACGAGAGCGGCAACTGGGACTTCGGCTGGCTCGTCGTGCGCACCGACGGCGCCGTCGTGTTCCGGCGCTGCGACCCGTACAGCCTCGCCTTCGACGACCGCGAGCTCAGGTGCGGAATGCGCTGGTTCGCAGACTGAACGGCCTCCTGCCTTCTCCCTTCTGATTGTCCGTCGCCCCGGGCGGACGCTCCATCGACCGGGGCCGCGTGCTCCGGGTGTACCGGCCTTTCCCGGACAGGCACCGCTGGTGCGGACCGCACCATCACCCCTGAATCGGCCGTGCTGCCTGTGGTGGTGGGTGAAGGACACCCTGGAACCCGCAAATACCAGCCCTTTCGAGCCGCTGTCCCGCAGCCCCGCCTACCTGCGAGTCACCCGCCATGTTGCCACACCCTCACATCTTCCGTCCGCGACTCGGAGAACCTTGTTGCCCCGGAGCGTTTCCGGGATTCATTGCCCCACAAAAAAAGCCGCCGGGCATGAAACCCCGGCGGCTTTCCAGCGACTGCTGCTCGAGCAGCAGCATCCTGACTTCGCCCCTCCTGCCTTCAGGCGGCAGGAGCGCAAATACAGATCCCGTTCCGTTGGCGGGTACCCTCCTACTCCGCAGCCTCCACCAGGGCTCGGAATTCCTCCAGGCTGGCCACCTGGATCGCCGCCCGGTGCAACTGTTTGAGGTGTTGCACGTCACTGATGGCCGCAACGAGGGGGGCCAAAGTGTCCGCCGCGCCGAGACCGAATCGAATTTCCAGCACGTCGCGGATACTTTCCCGGAGCCCTTGCTCGATGCCTTCCTCTTTGCCTTCCTCTCTGGCCTGCTGGGTGAGGTATTGAGCAAAAGACGATTCGCGCAGGATATCCATGATGCCCTCCCTGGAGATAAGATCAGTAATGGTTTCGGACCCGTAAACCAACCCGCTCAGAATCGAAAGGCCGGAGAGCAGGTCGGCTTGGGCGGCCCGATCTATCGGCAGCGCATGGGCTGCGTGGATACACTGACTCAACCACCCCGCCGCCTCCAGCCCTGCAGGCGGCCTAATCAGCGGAGCGAACGGAATCAGCCCCGGATGACCTTCCTCGAGAATGTGTTGGCCGTCCAGCTCGATCAGCCGTATCACCTTGTATTCAACCAGAATCCGGTGACCGGGACGTTCCTGAAGATGGTGCCCTGGATCCTTTCTCCCCGCATTGGGACGCAGGTAGAGGACGCTGGAAAAAACCGGCAGGCCATGGCGTTCAATGGCGCGCCCGATATAGCCGGCCATGCGTCTCGGCATGGGGACATGGGTGCTGTCGGTGGTTTGAAATTCGGTATGGACCAACACCTCCTCGCCGCCGATACGCACGCGAAGGGTGCTGTCGGTGCGGGGGGTTTGCGGGGTCGGCTGCTCGTTGTCGAGCAGCTCGAGGACCTCGACGTCTTCTCGACCGAGAGTGAAGCGGGCGAAATCGCCGGGATAGGTTTGAACCAGGTATTTCGAGATGGTGTCGAAGTTCGCCATCCGGTATTCCTTCGGCTCTTTGACATGACATGTACAGGTGGCCGACGTGTTGGCCAGGGTGCAGGTTGTCGTGTTGCTTCCACAATCCGGCCCCCTGAATACATGACGGGGCAGGAAGGTGAATTGATAACAGTCCTGTCGATTCACGCCCGCCCGGCGGCCGCACGCCCTGCTGGGCCTTGCCCCATGGCATTCGCAGCCGCTGGAGGACTTCCCGAAATTCCCAGAAATCTCCGAAAGGATCGGTCCCTTTCTTTCCCATCACCTCATCGCACCTCACCACGGACTTTTCATGACTGAACAACCATTGCAAACCGACGACTCCTTCCCGGCGATGACCCCGGCGCAGCGCCTGCATTTCGAGGTCAACGGCTACGTCGTCATCGAGAACGCGCTGACCGCGGCCGAGTGCGAAGAGCTGCTGGCCGCCCTGGAAGAGCTGCGCGTCCGCTTCGAGGCCGAGGAGAACCCCGCCGAAGCGGTGATCGATTGCGCCCGCGTCGAGTCCTGGAAGCCGCCGCACTATTTCAGCTGGGGCCACCTCGTCCAGGCGCACCCGGCGTTCTGCCGCTATCTCACCCACCCCCGGCTCGTCGCCCTCGTCGAGGAGGTGGTCGGCGGCAAGGTGCGTCTCGACGAATCCGCGGCCATCGTCAACCGGCGCCTCCCGGACTTCGACCCCGGGGCCCGGTTCCGCTACCAGTGGCATCGCGGCGGCCAGCCCGGCTTCGACAGCTACACCTACGGCGGCCTCTACCACTGCACCTTCGTCAAGACCCTGACCAACCTGCGGGACCTCGGTCCCGAGGACGGGGGCACCGCGGTCATTGCCGGAAGCCACAAGCTGAACTGCCGCGAAGACGACATGGTCGGCGCCGCGTACGAGGATCCCGCCCTCGTCCACCAGGTGGCGGCCCCTGCCGGCTCGACCCTGGTGATGTGCGAAACCCTCATCCACGCCACCGGGCAGAACCGGGGGGACGGGGAGCGCGCCATCATCATCGGCGGCTACTCGCATCCCAAGGACATGGCGATGGCCGGGTGGGAACCGACCCCGGAGTTCCTCGAGACCCAGTCCGAGGAGGTGAGGGAGCTGCTTTTCGGCCGCCCGTTCTGGACCTGGCCGGAGCGCCACCGCAGGCTCGGCACCCCCGCCGGCGCCGGCGGCGCGTACAAGCCGCGCATGTGGTCGGTCTCCCACAGCGACAGCCGCTGGAACGAACCGTCCTGAGCGGTCGATGACCGCCGGGGTCGCGACCCTCGAGTTCCTCGTCGATCTGAAGGATCGCGGGTTCGTGCCGGAGGGGAACGCCGCCTACGCCTTCCACGAGAACTGCGCCCACTGGGTATCGGAGCGCGCCCTGCTGTCCATCGAGGGGCCACTGATGCTGCGGCCGCTGCCGGTTCCCCCCGACCCGCTGGAGCCGCGTCCTCCCAAAACCCTGATCGACGTGGTGATGGTGGCGATTCCCGCCTACACCCGGGTGCCGGAGGCGGCCTGGGCGGTGCTCAAGGAGCTCTACGTGCACGACCCGGTCTGGCAGACCGCGGACCCGGAGCAGTCGGGGTTGCCGACCCAGAAGTCGGCCTTCGAAACCAGGGCGTTCGAGGGGTACATCGACATCGACGTCATGGCCGACGAGGGGACGCGCGCGCTCGGGTGGCCGCCGCACCCGGCGGTCTCGCAGATCGCCCGCCGCCTCGCCGAGGCCGTCAACGAGGCGTTCTCGGGAATGGCGACGCCGAAACAGGCGCTCGACAATGCCGCGCGCGACGTCGACGAGGTTCTCGCCGACTACTGAACCGCGTATTGGATGGGGTGGTCGTCGCTCTGCGGCGACTGTTACCCGGAGGGCGGGGTTTCAGCCGCGGACGGCTGGAGGGACAGCCGGGTCAGCTATTCCGCTTCCAGGATCTGGGGATCCAGTCGATACCAGGCCACTTCGCCCGAGTCGATGAGGTCCTGGATCCGTTCATCCCGGAACAGACCCGCAACAGCTGCATGGGAGCGCCTGCCGGTGAACCTCGTCAGGAACCCGGCATTGCGGAGCGCCCGGGTGGTATCCCGTCCGTTGGCCGTATAGGAGATCTCCACGGCGACGTAGCAGGTTGCGCCCTCCTGGTCCGTCGCCTCCATGATCAGATCCGCCCGGCGAAAGCTTCTCAGCTCATTGGTGGGGATACCCGACGTGTCGGCCTGGTCGATCAGGTCCCACAGGTCGTCCCGGGTGAGGTTTTTGGTCCTCCAGAGGCTCATCTCCCGGGCGACATCGGTAACCTCCTCAAGAGCGGCGTTGCGGGCGAGGATCCCCTTGAGAAGGCCTGTATCGTTCTGGACGGACTTCACCCCGGTTTCGAGACTGTCGAGGCGCCGGTTCGTCTCTGCGACAAAGGTTCTCACCTCCGCGACAAAGCTGGTCACCTCCGCGACGAACAGGGTGAACTTTTCGGGAAGCTCGATCAGCTCACGCGTCAGCAGCCGGGCGCGCATGGCCTCGAGCCACTGGGGGTTTTCGTCCAGGACCTGGATCAAGTCCTCTATGGTATGGATGGTGGTGCTCATCCCATTCTCCTCAACAGGCGGTGGCGACGCCCTCGCACATCGAGCGATTCTTCAAATTAGACGTGAATAAGATAGTTGATGTGACGGTCTTTGAATTTGCCGATTCATCACCTGCTCAGGGAACCAGATACAGACTGCCCACACCGTCGACATCATAGCTCTGACCCTTGGTCGGCACCCACCTTGCCCCGGACCTCACCTGCTCACGGAGCCAGGTACAGACTGCCGACACCATCGACGTCGTAGCTCTGGCCCTTGGTCGGCCTCCACATGATCCACCGCTGGCCGCTTACCCGCCGCACCGTGAGGTTGAAACGGATGCGCCCGCCCGGAGTGATCCCGAGGTTCGCCAGCGGCACCTCCCACTCGGCGCTCCACCGGCCATCTCCGAGGCGGGCACCGTACCTCACCCCGCGGGCGAGCCGTTGCCTCGCCTCGTCGCTCGAGCCCGTCTCGTCCGTGGTCTCCCACGTCCCTTCGGTGTAGCCGCGCAGCACCTGCGTTTCCGCGAAGAGATCGTCCGCGGCCTTGAAGGCGAGCTCCACCGCGTCGCTGCTTCCCCAGATGGTTCCGAGATCGCGGGTTTCGGGGAGCTCAGTGACCAGGCCCACCCTGAGGGCGTCGCCGTCATGGGTCAGCCACGCCCGCGCCGCCGGCTCGACGAGGGCTCCCGACACGTGCGCCTCGAGGACCATGGCGGCCTCCGCCGACAGGCCGCCCCACTCCTCCGGCTGCAGCTCGCCGTCCACGGTTATCTCCGCGGATGAGCGCGGGACCGTGTACACCGGGTCCGGGGGCAGGTCGGCCTGCGGGACCGGCTCGGGGAACTGCACCGGCCTCACCTCGTGGACCGCGGGCCAGCTGGCACGGCGCTCGTCCTCGTACACCCCCATCCTGGAAAGCGGCAGGGGCTCGAACCCGATCTCCGATACCGCGGCCGGGTCCCGGAACTCCAGCTTTGCCGGACGGCCCCGGTCGTCCTTGACCAGGCGGACCCATTCCGGGTCGTCGTCGAAGGCCAGGTTGTCCTCAATGGTCTGGAACTTCCTGGTGGCGTTGTTGATGTCGTCCCAGATGCCGCCGGCGCTGACGTTGCCGCGAAACAGGTTGCGCTGCGGCACCCCCAGCATGTCGTCGAGAATCCCCGGCAGGGTCGGGTAGCGCCGCGCCCAGACCTCGCTCCTGTACGGCACCGCCCGCAACCCCTGGTGGAAGGTCCACGAGGTGTCCTGGACCATCCCCTTCTGCCAGCCCATGCCGCGGTTGTCGAGATGGACCGCGGTCCAGCAGTCGATGAAGACGTTGTTGGTGACCGTGTTGTCGACTCCGCCGCCGATGAAGACGGCGTTGGTCACGCTCTCGAAGAGGTTGCCGTGAATGGCGTGGCCGCTGTGCTGGTCGTCGAGGTAAATCGTCATGCCTCCGTGCCCGTCGGCGCCGAGAATCTGGTGCCAGTAGTTGTAGCGCAGCACGGTGCCTCGCTGGGTGAAGTCGCGGCCGACGTAGAAGGCCCCGGCATCGCGGCTTTCGTACACGACGTTGTGTATCTCGTTGTACTCGACGATGTGGTCGTTGCCCCCTGCCGACAGCGTCATGTGGGGGCCGTCGTGAATCAGGTTGTGGGCGATGCGCCCGCCGACGCCGTAGGTGCTGATGGCGGACTGGTAGGTGCGCTTTCGCCGCGAGTAGTGGTGGACGTGGTTGTTCTCGGCGCTGTGTCCGGACGGGGTCAGGGTGGCGCGGTTTCCGCCGTTCATGTGGATACCGCCGGTGCCGGTGTGGTAGACGTCGCATCCGTAGATCTCATGGTTCGAACCCCCGTTCACCTGCACCGCCCGGCCGCCGCTGTTGCGGATCGTGCAGCCGGCCACCCCGCAGCCGGCTCCACCCTCGATAGTTATCGCCGTTCCCCGCGAGGCTTCGAACGCGATACCCCTGAAGGTCACGTGCCGCAGCTCTTCCGCCCGCACCAGTCCGTCGGAACGGGACAGTACCGCCTCGCCCGACGGTGGGGGCGGCCAGAAGTAGAGCAGGCCGTTGCCGCGGTCGATGTAGTACTCACCCGGACGGTCGATCTCGCTGAGCAGGTTGAAGGCGTACCACCGCGCCCGCCCCGGGTCGATGCCGTAGCCGGGTGTGATGTCGGCTGAACGCAGCAGCACCCGTTGCCCCGGCTCGAAGCCGGTGATCGGCTCGTACAGCTCCGCCCAGTCGTAGCGCCAGTAGGCGAGGATCCACGGCTCGGCCTCGCCGACCCAGCGCTCGAGCCGGTCGCTGTCGATGGTGATGCGCTCTTCCCCCTCGACCTCGTGGATGCCGCGAAACCCCTCGTTCGGCCAGCGCGCCAGCGTCATCGGCTCGTCGTTCCAGAACAGCTCCGCCTCGATCCAGCCGTACTCCTCTCGGGAATGCCGGAGGCGGATCCCCGCCGGCCGAGGCGGCCGTAGTCCTCGATCCCCTGGGCGCGCAGGTCGGCCACGAGCACGTGGGCGCGCGCCTCTGCGGGCAGGCGTCCGAGGACACCCTCGTCCGTGACCGGGCGCCACCCGCCGACCGGCTGCCCCCCGCTGAAGCGCACCTCCGCCCCGGGAACCGCCCGGTAGGTCACGGGCGCCGCTTCGGTGCCGGAGTCTTCCGCGGAGAAAACGACCGGCGCGGCAAACCAGTAGGTCCCCTCGGCGAACCAGACGGTCAGTGGGGTCTCCCCGGTTTTCAGTTGCCGCACCCGGTCGCGGGCGCCCTCGAGGGTTGCCAGCGGTTGCGCCTGCGTCCCCGGAGCGGTGTCGTCGCCCTGCGGGGATACGTTGGAGGTCAGTTTCGGCGAAGCAGAGGGAAGCGGTCGTGGCTGCGGCCATGGCGATTCTCTTCTTCAGGATTTCAATCGGTTCTTTCCGCCGGAGCGGTTCATCCGGCCGTTGTCCTGCCGGGGGCGAACCTTCAGGCGTTGACGTCGACGATGACCCGGCCCCGGACCTTGCCGTCGAGGATCTCCCGGCCCAGCCGCGGCAGCTCGTCGAGGCCCGCCACGGTGCAGATCGAGTCGATGCCCTCCAGCGGCAGCACCTCGGCCAGCCGCTGCCACGCCGGGAAGCGGCGTTCCCCCGGATAGGTCACCGAGTCGATGCCGAGGAGGTTGACCCCGCGCAGCAGGAAGGGGATCACCGTGGTTTCGAGCTTGCTGCCGCCGGCCAGGCCGACCGCGGCTACCGAGGCGTCGTGGTCCATCTGCGCCAGCACCCGGGCCAGGGTGGAGCCCCCCACGGAGTCGATGCAGCCGGCCCAGCGGGCGCTCTCGAGCGGCATGCCGGTCGCCTCGGAGAGATCCGACCGCGGAATGACCATTGCCGCTCCGAGACTTTCGAGATACTCCCCGAGCTCCGCGCGCCCGGTCGAGGCGACCACCTCGTACCCGAGGGCGGACAGCAGCAGCACCGAGAAGGAACCGACCCCCCCGGCGGCTCCGGTTACCAGCACCTCTCCCTGCCCCGGCTCCAAGCCGTGGGCTTCCAACGCTTCGAGGGCGATCGCCGCGGTGAGGCCCGCGGACCCGAGGCCCATCGCCGTGCGGGCAGACAGCCCCTGCGGCAGCTTCACCGGCCATGCGGCCCGGAGCCGCGCCCGTTGCGCGTACCCGCCCCAATACAGCTCGCCGACGCGATACCCTGTCGAGACCACGGCGTCTCCCGGCTCGAAGCCGGGGTCGGTGCTGGCCGCCACCGTTCCGGCCAGATCGATGCCGGGCACGTGCGGGTATTCCTTCACGAGGCCGCCGAGGCCGTTGAGGACGAGGCCGTCCTTGTAGTTGAGGGAGGAGTATTCGACCGCTACCTCCACCTCCCCTTCGGGCAGCCGGCTTTCTTCGACTTCTTCGACCGACGACAAGATCTCGCCGTTTTCCCGGCGCAGAACGAGTGCTTTCATGGGCTTCAATTCCTTCGAATCGCAGGGGCGGCCGGCACCTCCGGACGGGCACCGGACTCTCGGGATGGGCGGGCAGGCACCGGCATCGCGATCAGCAGATTCGCAGGCTGCCGCCGGCTCCTTTGACCTTGACGATACTGCTGCGGATGGAATTCAGCACCACCTGCGAGCTGACCCCCGTCATCGGGCTGGAGCGCGTCAGGCTCATCTCGACCCCCTGGCCGCGCGCCTGCAGGTGGATGGAGGATCTGTCGAGGCCCGGGTCGGCGATAAAGAGCGAGCGGGTGCGGTCGAAGCCGATGCCGGCAAGGGCCACGGCGGCGTGCGAGTTGACGTTGCGGGGGAACAGCGGGCAGATGCCGCGGGTGGGGCCGTCGTATAGCACGGTGGCGCCCTCCTCCTCCTCCTCCTGCCGGGCGGCCTCCGGCAGGGCGCCGCGGTCGACGCTGCCGGCCGGCTTCTTCATCGTGAACGTCACCTCCTCCCAGGAATCCCGCCCCTCCTCCAGCGCCTCGAGGCCGATGGCGGTGCCGTGCGGGATGTAGAGGGAGGTCCCGTTCTTTACGGCCGTGGAGACCAGCTTCTCCTCGAGACGGGGGTCGGCCAGGGCCGTCAGCGACAGCGGCATGTAGTCGGCGACCTCGAGAAAGGCGGCGCCGTGCTCGCGCGACACCGACGGGTGCGCCAGCTCGATCACGAGGTCCGCACTGGAGCGGCCGAAGTCGGCGAGATCGGCAAGCTTCAGGTGCGGCGGGATCCCCTCCAGCCTGGAGGGGTCGATGTCGTTGACGAACGCCACCTCCAGGCCGAGCCCGGGATTGCCGGCGAGGTGGCGGTACACGGCGCCGCCGATGTAGCCGCAGCCGACGATCCCGACCCGCGCCTTTCCGGTCATCGGTCCTGCTGCGGCCGGTCGCACGCCTCGCACAGAAGAGCGGGCCGCGCCTCTCCGCCGAAAGCGAGCGGATTGTCGAAATCCCTGCGCACCGGCCGGTCCGATTCGCCGCAGAAGTCGCACTTGCCGCGCTCGCCGTAGCGCCGCCCGGTCATGGCCCGGTCCTGCACCTTTTCGAGAAACCGCTCGCGCTCGCGCAGGGGGCGTGCGAACACCTCGACGTGATTGCGCACGACCTTGTCCGTCTCGCCGGCGATCGCGCGCCTGAGGATGGCCTCCATGCGCGCATCATCCTTCGGGTAGCCGCCGTCCAGGAGGGTATGCCACGCCGCCCTGCGGACCTTGGCGTCCGGGTCCTCCATCAGGCGGTAGAGGGCCTCCTGGACCTCCTCGATGCGGGTGCGCACGTGGCAGGGACAGAGGTTGTCCGCGGCGACGAACCGCTCCTCGGGGTCGCCGCTGCGGGACAGCGCCAGCAGCTCCTCGATCTCTTCGCGGCCGGCGCGGTGTTCGCCCCGGCGCTGCGCTTCCTTCCGGTCCCGGAAATACCGGCCTGCATCGGTGCGTCCGTTCCTGATCTTCCGTCTCTGCATGCGGTTGCCTCATCCCGTCGCGGTTTGATTCGGCCTGCGGACTGGGCCAGGTTTTGCGGGCCGGCCGCGGCCGGCCGCCCGATTTCAAGTAAGGAAAAGGTACACGGGAACCATGCCAATTCCTTTCCCCCAAACCGGATCGCCGGCTCCCGGGACGGCGACCCCACCCGGATGAAACGACCATGACCCGCCGCGTAGGCATCATCTCCCTGATCCACGAATCCAACACCTTCGCCGACACCCCGACGACGATCGCCTCCTTCCGGCGCGACAGCCTGCTCCTCGGAGAGGAGGTGCGGCAGGAGTTCGAAGGGGTCCTGCACCAGGGGAGCGGCTTCTTCGAGGGCCTGGCCCGCGCCGGCATCGAGGCGGTGCCGATCTTCCACGCCTCGACCACCCCATCCGGCACGATCACCAGGGAGACCTGCGACGAGCTGATGCGCCTGATGTTCTCCGCCTTGGACGAGGCCGGTCCCCTCGACGGCTTTCTCGTGTCGCCGCACGGCGCCAACGCCGGCGAAGGGGAGGAGTACCGCGATCTCGACGGCCACTGGCTCACCCGCCTGCGCGCCGGCGCCGGCGCCGAATGCCCCATCGTCTGCGTCATCGACCCGCACGCCAACCTGTCTCCCCGCATGATCGAGGCGTGCGACGCGACCATCGCCTACCGCTCGAACCCGCACCTCGACCAGAAGGAGCGCGGCCTCGAGGCGGCCTCCCTGATGGCGCGCACCCTCGCCGGTGAGATCCGGCCGGTGCAGCGGGCCGCCTTCCCGCCCTTCGGCATCAACATCGAGCGCCAGCACACCACCTCGCCTCCCTGCCTGCCGCTCTACGAGCTGGCCAACGGACAGCTCGGGAAGGAGCCGGTGCTCTCCAACTCGATCGTGCTCGGATTCCCCTACTCCGACGTCGAGGAGATGGGATCGTCCGCCATCGTCGCGACCGACGGCGACCCGGAGGGGGCGCAAAAGCTGGCCGACGAGCTCGCCGGCTACATGGTCGAGCACCGCTCAGAGTTCGTCGGGGAGTACCTGTCGGTAGAGGAAGCGGTCGGTATGGCCGCCGCCAACCAACCTCCGGTCTGCCTGCTCGACATGGGGGACAACGTCGGCGGGGGCTCGGCGGCGGACGGCACGCAGATAGCGCACGAGATCCACTCGCGCGGGGACCTGGCCGCGTTCGTCTGCCTCTACGACCCGGAATCCCAGGAACGGGCGCGCGCAGCCGGCCCCGGGGCGCACCTGACGCTGTCGATGGGGGGCACGGTCGACGGCCGCCACGGCGATCCGCTGACCGCGGAGGTCACCGTGAAAAGCCTGCACGAGGGGAAGTTCGAGGAGAGCGAGATCCGCCACGGCGGCTACACCCGCTTCGACATGGGGCCGACCGCGGTGGTGACCACCGGCACCGGCCTGACCATCAGCCTGACCAGCCTGCGCACGGTGCCGGTCAGCCTCGGAATGGTCACCAGCATCGGGCTCGACCCCGCGGACTTTCAGATCATCGTCGCCAAGGGGGTGCACGCGCCGGTAGCCGCGTTCGGGCCGGTCTGCAGCGAGCTGATCCGCGTCGATACGGTCGGAGCCACCGCGGCCGACATGCGCACCTTCGAGTATCGATACCGGCGCCGGCCGATGTACCCGTTCGAAGAGATCGCGTAACCCCGAAAACTCCCGGCTTCACCGCTCCCGGCCGCCCGCACAGCCTGGGCGGACCCAGCGAGGCGCACGCCAACTGACCGAGCTGGAGAGACCCCGATCGCAACGGCGTCAGCTCGTCCACCGGGCTCCCGTCCGGAACGCGGCGCATTCCTCGTGGTCGGGTGGCTCACCCGCAGTCTGGTTTGCGACGTTCCTCGATGGGCGCCCGGAGCACTTGTGGCGACCGCCGCCGCAGGGAGCGGTCAGCACTTCACCCTTCCTGGTTCGACCCGGGCGACAGCGCGAGCCCGCGTTCTCCTTGCCACTGTTGCACACCCGCCTGCTGCTTTTAGTCGCAAGATCCCGATGCAACAGAACCGGGCTCCATTCCGGAGCCAGTGAGGAACAACGCCGATGGCCTCTGTCTTTGCTCGCAACGCACGCCTGCACTTCGCAGCCGACCTGAGTGTCGGCTCTGCGCCAGGCTGCACCCCCCATCCGTTCCCCCTAGGGGTGGATTTACGTCTCTTCCCAGACCAAACCCATACTCGCGGAAATAGAAGAGAACGACGAGCATCCGCATGGGTTCACCGGCGATACCGGGGAGGTGCGCGGGCCGCGGGGATTGCCGCTGACCAAACCTCCGTACGGCCGCATCGTCGCCATCGACCTCAACACCGGAGATCACCGCTGGATGAGGCCCATCGGCAAAGGGCCGGCCGACCATCCCGAGCTCCGCGAACTCGACCTGCCTGCGCTCGGGTCGGCGACTCGCATCATGCCGATGGCCACCAGAACACTGCTTTTCGCCATAACCGACCAGCCGTTCGATCCGCGCCGGTGGCGGTACCACGGCCACCATTACATCGACCCCGAGCCCTACTGTGGGCCTTTGATCTCGACGATGGGCGGCTGGCTGATCCATCGTCTGGAGCTTCCCGCCAACGGCAGTGGTCCGCCCATGTCGTACGCCATCGGAGGTCGGCAGTATATCGTCGTGCCCCTGGGCGACGAAGACACCCCCGCGGAATTCGCCGCCTACGCCATCCCGCGCAAAGGTGAGCAGTTGCCGACGCAGCCGACCCGTCGCACGGATGGCGAGCACCCGCTTTTTTACGAGGCAGTACAGGCCGTCGATTGCGGCGACACGACTGCCCTTTCCGACCTGCTCGCACAACATCCCGGCCTCGCCCGCGCACGGGGGTACCTGGATCCCCACTACAAGTACGCCGGTTTCCGCGGCGCATCGCTGCTTCACCTGCTGGCCGGGGAGCCTCTGCATCGAGGCGAGTTGAAGGGCGACGTGGTGCGCATGGCGCAGCTGCTGCTCGATGCGGGAGCCGATGCGAACGCCGTCACCGTCGACTCCATCGCTGCGCTTTCGCTCGTCCATGACAGCCGCCAGACCGGGTGGCTGGGCATCAGGGAGGAACTGTTGCGCCTGCTGCTCGATGCGGGAGCCGATCCCGACGAGCGCAGGGGGTATCTCCTGTGGGCGGCTGTGCGGCATCAGGAGTACGAGCTGGCGGAGCTGTTGCTCTCCCACGGGGCCACATTCGATTTGCGCACCGCGGCCGGCCTGGGCCGGACGGACGTCATGCCCAGGTTCTTCGGAGAGGACGGCAGTCTCACTCCCGATGCCCACAGTGGTTTCATCCCACACCTTCCAGCCACGGTCCACATTCCGGTCGAGGACGAGGACGTTCTGATAGAGGCCGTTACTCTCGCTGCCAGAAGCGGGCACGCTGACGCGCTCGAGTTCCTGCTGGACCGGGATGTCGACGTACACTCCCTGTCCGTGCGATTCTGGTGGCGTGGCGACACAGGAGCGACTCCCCTGCATCACGCCGCGGGCAACACTCGACTCGAGGCGGTCCGGCTTCTGCTCGGCAGAGGGGCGGACCCGAACAGGCCGGATCAGTGGGGGTCGACGCCCCTCGACTGGGCGCGGTGGGCAGACGACGATGCCGAAGACAAGCGGGAAGTGGTTCGCCTGCTCGAGGAAGCCACGGGCTGAGTGCGAGTAGGGTTCGCCGTCTGCCGGGCAGCCCTGTGCCGTTTTTGCAGGTCAAGCCGCAACAGGGCGGCGCACGCAATGACAGGGCCGCGCCTGCTGCAGGGCAAGGCTCGGTGTAAGTCGAACGACTCGGCCATCCACGACCCCAGGAACTCTTCCTCTGGGGATGTCAGCGTTTCGCTGCCGCAAGCTGCGCCCAGACCGGCCGCGGCAATTGGAAACCATTTCATCCTGTGACTGTCCCCGGCCTCGAGGTGGAAGCATCCGCAGTCAACCGGGGCTCCCCGAAACCCGCGCCGCGGTCACACCCCCAGCTCTTGCTTGGCCTCGGCGAATTTCTCGAGGGCGAAATCGAGGTCGTCGCGGGTGTGGGAGGCCGACATCTGCGTGCGGATGCGCGCCGCCCCGTGGGGGACGACCGGGTAGAAGAAGCCGATCACGTACACCCCCTTGGCGAGCATCAGCGCCGCCATCTCCTGCGCCAGGCCGGCGTCGCCGAGCATGATCGGAACGATGGCGTGGGTGCCGGGGCGGAGCTCGAAACCGAGGCTTTCCAGTCCTTCACGGAAATGCCGCGTGTTCGCCCGCAGCTGCTGCCGCAGCTCCGGTGAACGGTCGATGATCTCCAGCGCCTTCAGCGAGGCCGCGACGATGCTCGGCGCCAGGGTGTTCGAGAACAGGTAGGGCCGCGAGCGCTGGCGCAGCAGCGCCACGATCTCCCTGCGGCCGCTGGTGTAGCCGCCGCTGGCCCCGCCGAGGGCCTTGCCGAGGGTGCCGGTGATGACGTCGACGCGGCCTTCCACTCCGCAGTGCTCGTGGGTGCCGCGGCCGTTCTCGCCGACGAACCCGACGGCGTGCGAGTCGTCGATCATCACCAGGGCGTCGTGCTCGTCGGCGAGGTCGCAGATCTCGGGGAGCTTGGCGTAGTACCCGTCCATCGAGAAGACCCCGTCCGTGGCGATCAGCCGGAAGCGCGCCGGGGCCGCCTCGCGCAGGCAGCTCTCCAGCTCCCCCATGTCGCTGTTCCCGTAGCGCAGGCGCCGCGCCTTGCACAGGCGGATGCCGTCGATGATGCTGGCGTGGTTGAGCTCGTCGCTGATCACCGCGTCCTCCTCGGCCAGCAGGGTTTCGAACAGCCCGCCGTTGGCGTCGAAGCAGGAGGAATACAGGATCGTGTCCTCGGTCCCGAGGAACTCGGAGATCCGCGCTTCGAGGGCCTTGTGGACCTGTTGCGTCCCGCAGATGAAGCGCACCGACGACAGCCCGAACCCCCACTCGTCGTAGCTGCGGCGCGCCGCCTCGATGATCTCCGGGTTGTCGGCGAGGCCGAGGTAGTTGTTGGCGCACATGTTGAGCACCTCGCCGCCGCCGGCGATGCCGACGCGGGAACCCTGCGGGGTGGTGATGGTGCGCTCCTCCTTGAACAGGTCGGCGTCCCTGATCTCGGCGATCCGCGCTTCGAGATGCTCCTTGAGGGATTCGTTCATCGATTGGCCTCCTGAGGACTTCCTCTGTCTCAAGATCCCCCGAATCCCCAGGCGACGCCAGGGCCCGACTCATGGCCGCATCGGGGCGCTTGTTCCCGATTCCGTTGTGGTACAGTTGTGTTGATTGGGGGGGTTGCTCCCTTTACACTGAGAGTGCCAATGCCTGGTTCGACTGCATCAACTCGGTTTGCTTCGCCCGTCGCCTCGTTCGACCCGGGCCTGCTGCTGCGCCCGCTTCGGCGCACGTTCTCACTCAGCGTCGGGGTTTGCTGATGGCGGCGAGCATGATCATGGTGCTGCCCGTAATCATCCTGTTCTTTTCCGCGCAGCGGTACTTCATCCAGGGCATCACCTTCACCGGGATGCGCAACTGAGGAGTGGGCGAGATATGGACGAACGCACAGAGAGCGAACGCGGCCGCGTGCGCATCACCGGCCTCAAGGCGATGGAGCTCAAGAACGCCGCGGGGCAGAGCCTGGTGCGCGTCGAGACGGACGCCGGTCTGACCGGCATCGGCGAGGCGGGAGCCGCAGGACCGGCCGCGCGCGCCAACCTGGAGTGGCTCGAGCCGGTTCTCATCGGCGCCGACCCGCTCAACATCGACAAGCTCTATCACGAGATGATGGGCCTTCAGCATACCTACCAAGCGCACGTGCCGACAGTCAGCGGCGTCGACATCGCCCTGTGGGACCTCGCCGGCAAGATCCTCAATCTCCCGGTCAGCAGCATGCTGACCGGCCGCTTCCGCGACCGCGTCGAGATCTACTACGGGGGAGCGCCTGCCGACTGGAGCGACCGGGCGGCGGTCGACGACTGGGTCAGCGAGTTCCGCGCCCACCCTCACGGCTACCGCACCCTGAAGTTCGGGTTCGATCATCTGCTCGACAGCGACCAGCTGTCGCGGCCTTACAGGGCGGCCAAACCGGGTCAGACGCTGAATGGCAGCCACTTCAAGCGCATTCGCGACGGGTACGAGACCATGCGCGATGCCTTTGGCTGGGACCTCGACTTCATCGTCCACTGCCACAACGAGTGGGACGTTCCGACGGCGATCGGCATTTCGCAGGCGGTGGAAGAGGTGCGGCCGCTCTGGATCGAAGACCCGCTGCAGGTCTGGTATACCGATGGGTACAAACAGCTGAGGGCCGCTTCCCGCGTGCCGATCTGCACCGGCGAGAAAGTCGAGGGATTCCGCGATTTCTTCCCCTTCATCGTCGAGGGCGGGATCGACGTTCTGCACCCCGACCTGTGCTGGTGCGGCGGCATCAGCGGCGGCCGCAAGATCGCCGAGCTCGCCGAACACTTCGGCCTGCCCGTGGCCCTGCACAACTGCGGCAGCCTCGTCCACAACATGGCCAATGTGCACTTCGGAGCGATGGTGAGAAACTTCAGCATGAGCGAGACACGGCTGTACAGTCAGGAGTACATCGCGGAAATGGGAGGGCTCGACGGGTACGATTTCGTCGAGGGCAAGCTGGCAGTCCCCGACGGCCCGGGGCTGGGCATCGACTTGGTGCCCGAGGTGTTGCGCGCCGAGCTCAAGGAAAGCGAGCCGTTCTGGGATTGACCATGGGTCGAGCCGATTCGGGAATCGCCATTCACATGCCCGGCCGGCTCCGGGAAGAACGCCAGGTCGGGGGCTGGCCCAATCTCGTAGAGGTCGCCAATCTCGCCATCGGCCACTTCAACGAAATCGCCGACCCGAACTTCAATTACATGGCGTACGTCGGCGGTTCGCTCGGGCTTCCACCCCCTGCTTCACCCGCTCCCTTGTGGGACTGGACCGAGGCGGCTTCGTAGGCGCTGCTTGGGCGCATCGCGGCTCGGCGTCTCACCGGCAACCTGAGCGGCCAGGAGGTGGAGATCGGCCAGAGGCAGCTCACCCTCGCTTCCTTCTTCAATCTCGACGGGTTTGCCCGCCGCGGTTTTGCCACGCGGTGGAGCGAAGACACGAGCGTGGTTCTGTGGGAGCAAGGGCGCGTGCTGTTCACGCTGATGGGGTGGTTCCTCGAAAGCGAATCGGAAAAACCGAGCGCATGTTCCGCTCAGCCTCCGGCCTTACAGCGCGCTTCGGCGCCACGCCGGACACGGAGCCCTGTTGCACCAACATGGAGCTGACGACGTCGGCCGTGACCCTGGCCCGGAGCGGACGCAACGAATGGTGGGACCTGGTCGACCGCCACTTCAGGAACCACACCATCGAATGCCAGTTCACCGATCCCGACGGGGTAGAGCTCGGTTATGTCGACGAGGATCCCGCGCCGGCCGACGACACCCGCGACATCATCCGCCGGTCGCTAGGCGGCTTCACCTGGTCTTCGGCGCGGGAGCATTTTTTCCGGCGCTCCAGCCTGATGCTCTGCTTCGGGGGCAACGCCATGTGGACGCTCGGCAAGATCGCCGCTTCAGGCACTAGCCACTCGGTTCAGCTTGAATCGAGATCCTGCAGATTCAAGGAAAGAAGGGAGTCCTCATCCTGCTCGAGAAAAGCGGCGATCAAGTCCTTGTTCCCTAGCAGCAAGTCCGCAACGCGATCGGTCCCGGTATTGCCAATGTCAAGCCAAATTACTTTTGGCGGATGACCCCGAAAGAAACTGAATTCACGAAGGTCACCATCCTTCGACACGATTGTAAAACCGTTTTCCTGTGCGTAGTCCCAAATGACTGTATCGGGTTGGCTACCAAGCCCAATTTGATTGACACTGGCGGTGCCGGGAAAATCTTCCTCAAGTCGGGTCACGAGCCGATGGCTGAGGTTCTCGTCGAGGAGAAGATTCACCCCGTAGAACCGGGAACGGCCTGAAGTTCATGGACATCGGAATAGTTCCGTGCAGCACGGATGTGCTGGGGAGTCAGAGTCGGAAAATCTAATAGGAGCTCAGCTTCGGTCATTCCCCCGGCCAGGTACTCCAGTACATCCTGGACGGTGATTCGGGTTCCTTTGAAACAAGGTTTTCCGCTACGAACACCGGGTCGGATCTCGATATAGTCTTCAAAGTCCATTTTACCACATCTTGCATCATCTTCGTTCCGACAATTTCGATCTTCAGCCGGGATGGCTTCACTGGGTTCGTATTCGTACTTCCGTATCCTCCTTGCAAACCCTGCTGCCTCGGCAATGTTGATCCACCTCTTATCTTTAGTGGCCAGGACGTGATCATCATCACTCGAGTAGAGAAAGAAATCGATATCTCCACTATCGTTCTTCTTTGGTAAATACCCCTCAGTCATCAGACGGATCAAGTAGTTGGTGTAAATACGGGTATAGCACTCTATCTTGGGAATGGCGGCGGCTAACTCATGGGCTTTCTGTTTGGAAATTACACCAAGGTTCTTTTTATCCGCTTTGAAGAAGGCGCGCATTTGGCAAGCGGAAATGATTCGGGCACTCCACTCTTCCGATTTCATTCCGGCAAGGAATTCTGCTTTTTGCTCACCTCGCAGTTTAGGCACCGATGAAGCCCGTTTTTCAGGGTCCTTTACGTACCACTTTCCAAATCTTGAGATATTTTCCGCCATCAGGGTGATGAGAGAATCCACCCATTCTTGCTCACCTTTTTCACGCCATGTTGCTGCAAACGGCACATTCAACCTCCGACGGACCCGAATTTCGTAGTCCGGAACTCCGCTTCGAACCTCCTCGAGGCTCCGGCCTTCAGCCAAGGCCCGGACAGCATGGCAATAGGAGGGGGCAGGTTCCGCCAACTTGTAGCCAAATGCAGCAGTCAGGTATGATTCGGGATCAGGGAGTTCGTCAATTCCGTACTTGAGGATAGCACCAGCCGCTGCCCTGCGTTCTTCAAATAACCTGGCATCAAGTTTGGATACCAACTCGATGATTGATATGGGAGAGTAACAGAGACGTTCTCCGGATCGCCCGATGTCCTCAATACGGACTCGATTCAATCCTATGTCGTAAAGCACATTCGTTTCAAGAATCACTGTCTTGGTCATGTCATGCTCCTGTTCATTCAAACCTCGCATCGCCGGAAATCAGGAGTGCAGCGAACATCTATTCGATACTCTGGCAGTTCCATGTTCTCGGCCCCCTGACCGTCCCCACTTATCTTCCTCCACGGCGTGGGGGATGTCAAGCTTTTGCTGAACGCCGGGCGAGCCCGAAGCCCTGCCCCCTGGCAGGATTCCGAATTGCGATTCGCCGCCCAACTCCCCCAAAGCCCCCGAAAGGAACCGCAGCATGCACGTGGGAACGCAGTTCGATTGCCCTCGCATCGGCGACGACTTCTTCCGGCAGCTGAAACAGCTCGGCATCGACCATGTCTGCAGCACCCCGGAGGGACCGGCCAGCTCCTGGACGGCCGGCCACCTGAAGCGGCACCGGGAGCACGTCGAGTCCTTCGGTATCTGCCTCGACATGATCCCGCTCGGGCACATCGGCACCGCCCCGGGGAACCTCTTCCCCGCCATCATGCTGGGCGACGAGAACCGGGACCGCGAAACAGACCGGGTCTGCGACATCCTCCGCATCACCGCCGAGGCCGGGATCCCTTCGATCAAATACTACCTGAGCTACCTGGGGGTCGTCAGCACCTCTCCGGTGAAGGGGCGCGGCGGCTCTACCAACCGCTCCTTCGTCTACGCCGAGGCGGAGCAGGAGCCGCTGACCGCGGCAGGCCGCGTCGACGCCGACACCATGTGGGAACGCGTCGCCTACTTCCTGGAGCGCGTCGTCCCTGTCGCCGAGGAATACCGGATCCGCATCGCCTGCCACCCGCACGACCCGCCGGTGCCGAGCCCGCGGGGGCTGCGCGGAATCGACCGCGTGATGGGCAGCGTCGCCGGTCTCCGGCGCTTCGTCGAGATCGCCGAGAGCCCCTTTCACGGGCTCAACTTCTGCCAGGGCACGGTCTGCGAGATGCTCGACAACCCGGGCGAGGAGATCTTCGACGTCATCCGCTTCTTCGGCGAGCGCGGCAAGATCTTCAACGTCCACTTCCGCAACATCCGCGGCGGTTTCTGCAACTTCGTCGAGACCTTCCCCGACGAGGGGGACGTCGACTTCTACGAGGCCCTGAAGGTGTACAAGGAGGTGGGATACCAGTACATGATCATGCCGGATCACGTGCCGAAGATCTCCGGCCCGGAACCGGACCTCGTCGCCTTCGCCTTCGCGCTCGGGTACCAGGTTGCCCTTCTGCAGGCCGTCGACCATCTCTGACGGCAGCGAGGCGCCGGCCATGTTCGAGGAGCGGTCCGCCCCCTATATTGCGCCCCCCATCTCCCCGGGAGCTGCACCGCTCACAATGACCGAAACGCCCTCCAAAGGCAGCCCGCCCGACCGCAAAACGATCGCGCTGTGGCGCGATCACTGGCAGGACGAAAACGACGCCGCCTTCCTCTACCGCCGGCTCGCCGGGTCCTCCTCCGACGAGGAGAAGCGGGATCTCTATCTCAAGCTCGCCGCGGTCGAAGAGAAGCACACTGCGGTCTGGGAGGAGATCTTCGCCGAGCACGGGGTGACGGTGCCGCCGCGCAAGCCCTCCTCGCGCGCGCGCCTGCTGTCCTGGATCGCCGGCAGGTTCGGCCCGGAAATGCTGCATTCCCTGCTGCTGCGCGAAGAGGGGCTCGAGGTCAGGGGCTACATCTCCCTGTACCGGGAAAGCGATCCCGGCTCGACCGCGGACGCGGCGCTGCTCCTGGCCAGGGAATCGGCGCGCCACGCCGAGACCCTGTCGAAGCTGACCGGACGCGAAGGGGAGCCCTGGCACTACACCAGGTCCGGCGGTTTCCTGCGCAACGTCGTCTACGGATTCAACGACGGTCTGACGGCGAACTTCGGCCTCGTCGCCGGAGTCGTCGGCGCCCAGGCCGGGGCGACCTTCATCATGCTGACCGGCGTCGCGGGAATGATCGCCGACGCCCTCTCCATGGGTTCTTCCGGCTACCTCGCCGCCAAGAGCGAACGCGAGGTCTACGACCACGAAATCGCGGTGGAAGAGGAAGAGCTGCGCTTCATGCCCGAAATCGAGGAGGAGGAGCTCACCCTCCTTTACCAGACCAAGGGCGTCAAGGAAGAACTGGCCCGCGAGATCGCGGGGGAGATCATGAAGTCTCCGGAGCAGGCGCTGGAGGTGATGGTGCAGGAAGAGCTCGGCATCGGGGAGCAGCACGTAACCCCGGTCCGCGAGGGCTGCATCACCGGCGTCGCCACCGCGGTCGGGGCCTTCATCCCGGTGGCGCCGTTCCTGATTCTGAGCGGACCGGCCGCCATCTGGACCTCCTTCGGCGTCTCGATGGTCTCCCACTTCGCGGTCGGCGCCGCGCGCAGCATCTTCACCGGCCGCAGCATGTTCCGCAGCGGCATCGACCTGCTCGTCGTCGGCTTCGGGGTGGCCGCGGTCGGCTACCTCGTAGGCGACCTCGCCCTGAAGTACTGGCTCGGATAGCCGGCCTCTCTCGCGGGAGCACCCGGGGCGCTGCCGCACCGGAAGCTTCTTGCCGGCCCCCTCACCTCGACAGCCGAACCTTTCCCTATTCCTCCAGAAGGCACCCATGGAAAACCGCGGCTGGAACGACAGCGCCCGGGCCAAGCCCGCGGCCGACATCGACATCCGCTGCGGCCGCGGCCTGCTGCGCCGGGAGAGCCGGGACTGGCCCCCCTACGGAGTCGTGACCACCCCCAGCGCCTGGGCCGCGGCGCGTCCCCACCTGGCCCGGGAGCCCCGGGGAGTGGTCCACGCCGAATGGCTCGACCAGCGCCACCAGCAGGAGCTGAGCCGGCGGCTCCCCGACGGCATCGAGCTCGTCGTCGGACTCGGGGGCGGCACCGCGCTCGACGACGCGAAGTTCGCCGCCCTCGACAGGGGCCTGCCCCTCGTCCTCGTCCCGACCATCGTCTCCACCGGGGCGATCATCCACGGCGTCTTCGCCCGCTGGGAGGGCCACCGCACCGTCGGTGAAGTCGGAGAGTGGCCCTGGGTCGACTGCGAGCACGTGCTCGTCGACTGCGACGTGGTGCTGGCCGCTCCCCCCTGGCTCAACACCGCCGGCATCGGCGACATCCTCTGCGGGTACGCCGGCATCGCCGAGTGGCGGTGGCGCGCCGCCCGCGGCATCGGACCTGCCTTCGACGAGTCCTGGGCAGACGGCATGCACGCCTACCAGGAGAAGCTGGCCGGCGACTTCGAGGCCACCCTGGACCGCGGCGGCCAACTCACCGGGGAGAGCGTGCGCCTGATAGCCCTGGCCCTGCAGGAGCGGGACGGCATGCTCGCCGCCTCCAGCGCCGCCGGCGGCAGCGGCGACCACCCCTTCTGGCTCGCCCTGGAGGAGATCAACCGCCGCACCTGGATCCACGGCGAGATCGTCGCCCTCGGGGCCCTGGCGATCGCCTGGCACGCCGGCGAGTCCCC
Organism: Candidatus Latescibacterota bacterium; assembly: GCA_965223905.1. Lineage (GTDB taxonomy): Bacteria > Latescibacterota > UBA2968 > UBA8231 > UBA8231 > CBDCXV01. The sequence continues at coordinate 1,291,089 of CBDCXV010000001.1, read as the reverse complement.
GGAGCTGCTGGCCGGGCGCCTGCGCCGCTGCCAGGTGCGCTACGCCCCCGAAGCGGTCGGAGTCTCGCGCCGCGAATTCGACAAGGGCCTGGAGTACGTCCCCCGCTACATGGAAAAGCGCGGCATCGACTCGATCCTGCGCCGCGAGCCGATCGCCGGAGAGCGCGCCTCCGAGCTGTGGGATTTCCTGCACTCCTGACTCCCGCGGGGTCGCCCACGCGACCGCAAGCCCCCCACCGGGCTCAAATCGAAGAAATCCGGGGCCAGTCCGCTGTCCGGATGGGTTCTTGTACAAAGAGCGACCGCTCGGTTTGGAGATATTCGATTGTACCGGCCCGGGCGGGTTTTCCGGCCCCTGAGCGGCTGCCGCCGGACTCCACCCGGGGAGTCCCGACATCCGGGGAGGAGGGTGGCTCGGGTACGAAAAAATCCCCCGCCAGACAGAGCTGACGGGGGATCGATGAAGTCGACCGACTTGAATCAGCCGCCTGCTACAGCGAGCCGTGCAACTCCGTCCAGTCGTCGAGGTTGTTGAGATTGACGGCGTCCTTGATCGAGCCGTCGTCGCCGATGCCGGCCGTGGACAGGATCTCGCCCCGCGTGTCGTCGGCGTGATCGTACCCGGCGATGGCGGCGTTGGAGGCCTCGATCTCGCTGGCGGGAATGCTGCCGCCGCGCTGGTCGCGGACCCACTGCTCGAACTGCGGGTAGGTGGCGTTGTTGTCCTTGATGAAGGCGATCGCGGCGTCGCGGTCGACCTTGAGCCCGTCCAGAACCATCTGGTCGAAACCCTGGCCGCACTCGTCGTACCCCTCTTCGAGCTGCCCGTGGGCGCTGAGCAGCACCTTCGACCAGAGCCGGGGGAGGTGGATGGCGCCGAGAGGTCCTGCGACGCCGGAGCTGATGGTGGGGATCATCGTTCGTCTCCTTGGTTTGTTCGGCCTTTCTCAAAGGCCTTTGGGGAAGCCCCGGCCGTTGCAACCGGCCGGGATGGGGAGTAATGGCTTTCGAAACGCCGGCATCAATATCGCCCATGCGGGGGCGGCATCCAAGAGACCGCGGTTCGGCGCTTCAGCTCCTGTTCCCCGGCTTGCGCAGGCCCGGATCCGACGCCGAGTAGGGCCAGCCCGACCCCCCGACCTGCCGGAACTCGTCCGCCTTGCCGCACATCCAGGTGAACATCTCCGCCACCCGCGGCACCGACTGCCATTTCCGCGTGCTGCCGCGGAAGTAGCCGTTCTCGTACGAATAGTCCGCCCTCCCCGGATCGAACCCCGGCTCGGGCAGCCAGTCCCGCCGCGGCGGCTGCGTCCGCCAGTACACCCACTTCAGCAGGTTGCGGACCTCCGCGGCCCTCTTCTCCGACTGCCGGTGCCAGATCGAGTAGGCGGTGAAGAAAACCGAGCCTGCCGGCGCCGCCGTCGACACCTGTCCGGCGAGGTGGCCGTAATGCTCCAGCTCCTCGCGCGCTATCGGCACGAGGTGCGAACCGGGCAGAAAGAGGGTCGGCCCCATCTCCGGGGTCACCGCCTGCGGCAGGTAGAAGACCTGCAGCAGCTCGCAGGTGCGCTCGAACCGCGATCCCCCGTCGATGTGCCACCTGCCTATCGGCCTGGGGCCCTCGATCCGGTGGTTGGCCATCCAGTCCGGCAGCTGAAAGCCGGCGCCGAGGAGCGCCCTGCAGACCCCCGCCACCTCCGGGTGCAGCATCACCTCCGCGGCGAAACGGTCCTCCCGGACCAGCTCCTGGGCAGTCGCCGGCGGCTCCGCGGAACCGGCCTCGAGATAGGCGCGGACCCACTGGTTGGTCGACTCGGGAACCACCGCCTCGAGGGTGAGCAGCCCGGTCTTGCAGAACTCCAGGACCTCGGAGTCGCCGATGGTCGGAGCGACCGGACCGGCGCGTCCGGCCCTCTCTGCGGCGGTCATGGTCCCCACCTTTCGAGCACGAATTCACAGGTGATGTGGGCGTCCTGCGTGTGTCCCGCGGGCAGCTGCACCGGGAAGCGCACGACGCGCCAGCCGTCCTCCATTGCCTCGAGGACGGACTTGTACGGCCACTGGCCGGGATCCATCGGGCCGTCGGAGACCTTCCCCCCGGCCACCAGCGACATCCCGATCACCTCGCTGGTCACCGAGGTCGTCGCCGTCTGCAGGTAGAGGAGCTCCTGCCGCTGACCTGCGAAAGCGAAAGAGGAGGCCGCGGCGAGATCCCGCAGGTCCGCCGCGGTGAGGGATCCCTGCTCCAGCAGGCCTATGCAGCGTTCGAGCTTGTGTCGTGCTGTCTCGTTCATGTGGTCTTCGCGCGATTGGAGCGGGCGTTCTTGCCCGGATCGGCATGCGATGATGCCCCAGCTGGGCGGCCGGGGTTGGCGGTGGAACGGGCAAGCATCAGTCGGGGTTGCCGACCCGAAAGGCACCAGGGAGCCCAAATCTCCGGCAGGCCGGGAAGATAACCGCGACTGCCTTCCCATCAATTGCCTTTTTTGAGGTTGTTGAACAATAGAAAGGGTGAAGCCAGATGCAATCTCCACAAGGAAGCCCCATGAGCCAGATTTCCGCACGCGTCCCCGACGAGCTCGTCAAAGCACTGGACTCGGCCGCTTCGGAGCTTAAGCGAAGCCGCGCCGACGTCATTCGCCTTGCGCTGGAACGATATCTGGAAGATTTCGACGATCTCACCGTTGCCCTGGAGCGGATTCGCGACCCCTCCGATCCAGTCCTGGACTGGGATCAGGTCAGAGATGAGCTACTCCGTTCGGATTAAGCGAAGCGCCGCGGAGGAACTGGCGCGTATTCCACAATCCGAACGGCTGCGCATTGCGCATGCAATCGATAGTCTGGGAGAGCGCCCGCTCGTGGGAAGTCCCCTGAAGGGAAAAGAGCTTGTCGTACTCGTGGTCCGGGTCGGGCATCGTCGGGAAGCCTGCCGCCGTTGGTGAAGACTCCCTGCTCCACGGGGATACAAGAGGGCTGAAAAATGCGTTGCCATTGTCCATGATTGCCGTTGACCTTACCCCATAGGATCTCATCTACCTGCACGGGGAATCACCATTGTTCGGATTTCCGGGTCAGCTTCAGCTCCAAAGCAATCGCGGCCGGCACCTCGAGCCGCGCGCCTGACCCGGGCATCCCGTGGCGAGATCTGATCTCGAGTACTGGAACCGCCGCACGAGCGCAGGCAGCATCGCCGCCAACCTGCGTTGGGCCTGGAGCCACATCTGGGCCCATGCGAGGGGGGCGGTTCTCGGTCTGATCGCCGTCCACCTGCTGCTGGGCCTCCAGCCTGCCCTCCTCATCCACATCACCAGAAACCTCGTCGACACCGTGGTCGCTGCCGCGGGCGGCGGCTCCGCGGGCTTCGGCGACGCCCTCCCCTGGCTGATCGCCTTCGGCCTGACTCTGCTGCTCACCAACGAAGTGGTGTGGAATGTTCGCGACATCCTCAATCTGCGGCTGGAGCAGAACCTCTCCCACGTCCTGGGACGCCGCCTTCTGGCCAAGTCGTCGCGGCTGCCCCTGCTGTTCTTCGAGGCGAGCGAGACCTACGACCGTCTCGAGCGGGCCCGGGATCCGGGGCGCAAGCTCTACCGGCTGTTCTTCTCCGCCCTGCACTTTGCCCAGGCGGTGATCACCGTGGTCTCCGTGGCCGCCATGTTCGCCCCGGTCTCTCCCTGGATCTCCCTGGCCCTGCTGGCGGTGCTGGTGCCGCAGATCCGTATCGAAATCGAGTATACCCGCATGTCCATGGCCTTCACCCACGGGGAGACGCCGGAGGAGCGCCAGGCGGGGTACGTCGACCGCATCCTCACCGGGCGGACGGAGCAGAAGGAGATGCGCCTCTTCGGCCTGCACGCGCTGCTGACCGAACGCTGGCGGAGAATGCGCCGGGTGCTGCGCGAACGACTGTTTGAACAGCGCCGTCGCCAGGTTCTGGGCGGGCTCCCGGCCACCGGGCTGCGCGTCGCCGTGGGGGTCGGCGTCGCCGGAATCCTCGCCTACCTGCTCGGCGACCGGGTCCTGACGCCCGGACGCTTCGTCGCGCTCTTCCAGGGGGTCGACGACATGTTCGGGGCCGGCGGAAGCCTCGCCTTCAACTCCCGACAGTTGCAGTCCCAGTCCGCCGAGGTCGGGTACGTCCGGGAGTTCCTCGACCTGCCGGAGGGAGACGGCCTCGGAGCGGAGGCCGCCACAGGAGGGCATGGCACTTTTACCGAGGCGCCGGTTGCGACAGAACGGCCCGGGAACGCTCCGTTCCCAAGGCCGCTGCGCCAGGGGCTCTTCGTCGACGACGTCCACTTCTCCTACCCGGCGGCGGCATCCGGCGAGACGGCCCCTGCGGTGCTGCAGGGCGTCAGTTTCCACCTGGCCCCGGGAGAGCGGGTCGCCCTCGTCGGCGAGAACGGATCCGGCAAGTCTACCTTGGCCAAGATACTCCTCGGTCTCTACCCGCCCACGGCCGGGCGCGTCACAGCCGATGGCCTCGACTACGCCGGGATCGACCCCGGCAGCATGGAAGACGCCGTGAGCGCCGCGTTCCAGGATTTCTACCGGTTCGAGCTCACCCTTGGGCAATCCATCGGCATCGCCGCCCCGGCTGCGAAGTCAGAGAGGCCCACCTCGGATCTGTGGCCCCGGTGGCTGCACCCCGACCCGGCCGTGGTCGCCGACGCCGCGCGCCGCTCCGGGGCCGCAGAGCTCGCCGAACGTCTCCCCGACGGCTACGACACCCCGGTCGGCCACGTCCTCGACGGCGGCCAGGGCCTGTCCGGGGGGGAGTGGCAACGGGTCGCCATCGCCCGCGCCTTCACCCGGAACCCGGAGTTGCTCATCCTCGACGAGCCGGCGGCGGCCCTCGACGCCATGGCCGAGGCGGAACTCTACCGACAATTCGCGGAACTCCTGGGGGGGCGCACCGCCCTGCTTATCAGCCACCGCCTCGGCTCGGCGCGCATGGCCGACCGCATCGTCGTGCTGCAGCAGGGCCGCATCGTCGAGCAGGGGCGGCACGACGAGCTGGTGGCCGCGCAGGGGCTGTACGCCGGCATGTGGGAGGAGCAGGCCTCGTGGTACCAGTAGAGCCGGACAGGCTCCTCGAGCGCCCGCCCGGTCCGCGGACTTTCCTCCGCTTCCTGGGATGGATGATCCGCACCGACCCCCGGCGGGCAATCACCTCGCTGGCGCTGCAGTTCACCGCCGGCCTGCTGCCTGCCGCTACCGTCTGGGCCGTGCGGGAGATCTTCGACCGCGGCGTCGACCTGTACGAAGGCCGTCTTCCCGTGGAGGCCCTGCTTCCGTGGCTTGCCATGTGGGCGGCCGTGACCCTGGCCGAGACCGGGATCCGGGAGTGGTCGTGGAGGATCCTGCTCGAGCGGCTGAAGCAGGAGATGGAGGACCGGCTCCTCGAACAGCTCCAGGTCAAGTCCCGGTCCCTGCGCCTTGAGGTCTTCGAGCGGGCCGACTTCCACGACCTCCTGCGCCGCGCCCAGGAGGCCGCCACCCCCGGCTTCTTCCTAAACATCCTCTTCGGGATCTACACCATCATCACGAGATCGCTGACCGCGGTCTCGGTCGCCGTCGTCGTCGGGTTGTGGGACCCGCTCCTCCTCGTCGCCATCGTTCTGGTCACCCTGCCTCACCCGCTTGCCGCCATGGTCCACAATATCCACGAGTTCTATCTGCAGCGCGGGCAGACGCAAGCGCAGAGGCTGCGCGGGTACCTGGAGAGGACCCTGACCGGACGGGACGCCGCCAAGGAGGTGCGGGTCTTCGGCCTGGAGCCGGCCCTGATCGGATGGTGGGAACACCTCTACTGGCGGGTGGCCGACCTCATCTACCGGCAGCGCCGCAGGCACTACGCCATCGGCGGGTTTCTGGCGGCCTTCAGCCTCCTGGGGCTGGCAGCCGGGGTGGGCTGGTCGGCGTGGGCGGTTCTCGACGGCGGACTGTCGGCAGGGCAGTTCGCCGCCATGATCGTCGCCCTGCGCCAGGTGCGGTTCAGCGTCGACCAGGTGTTCGGCCGCATGGGCTTCTTGCCCGTCTGGCTCCTTAACATCGCCGACCTCTTCATCTACCTGGACCTGGGCCCGGAAGAGCCGCCGGGGGGAAAGAACATCGCCGCCCTCGCCCGGACACCCATCTCCGCGCGCAGCCTGTGCTTCCGGTATCCCCAAGCGGACCGCCCCGCCCTCGAGGAGATCACCTTCACCATCCGGCCCGGCGAGCGCGTCGCCCTGGTCGGGGCCAACGGCTCCGGCAAGACCACCCTCGTCAAGATCCTGCTGGGGCTGTTCCGCCCCACCGCCGGCGAGCTGCACTACGGCGGCCTCGAGGCGGAACGGGTGAACCGGGACCAGCTCCGGGACCAGTCGGCCGCGGTCTTCCAGGACTACACCCGCTTCGCCTTCCCCCTCGGCGAGAACATCGGCTTCGGCCGCAGCGAGAGGATGGGGGAGCCAGGCGAAATCGAGCGCGCCGCGCGCCAGGGCGGGGCCGAGGCCGTAGCCGGCCGGCTCCCGGAGGGGTACGACACCCTGCTCACCCGGGAGTTCGAAGGGGGCACCGAGCTGTCCGGCGGCGAGTGGCAGCGCGTCGCCATCTCCAGGGGGTTCATGCGCGAGGGGGACTTCGTCGTCCTCGACGAGCCGACCGCCTCCCTGGACCCGCAGGCCGAGGCGGACGTGTTCCGCCGCTTTCTGTCCATGGCAAGCGGGCGCACCACCATCGTCGTCTCCCACCGCCTTGGGTCGGCGCGGCTGTGCGACCGCATCCTCGTCCTGAAGGAGGGGCGGCTGATCGAGAACGGAACCCACGACGAGCTGGTCTCCCGGGGCGGGGAGTACGCCCGCATGTGGGCCCTTCAGGCGGGGTGGTACGACAGGTAGGATCGGGGAATCAGCCGACAGCTGAGCGGGTATCCGCGGGCAGCGGGGGAATGGACGGCGGCCGGAGCCGGAGATAGTTGGAGCTGTCCGAGATCGATGGTGCCGGTTAAGCGATCCGGCCTCCTCGGCCAACGGCGGCGTCAGCGGCGGTGACGGTCCGGGTCTTCTCTCCGGCCCGAGGCGAGCTCCCGGGTGCGCCGATCCAACTCCTCGGAGGTAACCAGCCCCCGTTGCAGCAGCAGCCTCTCCATGGCGCTCAGCCAGCGGTTGTAGTAGCCCGACGGGGCACCCGCCTCTTCTTCCGCGGCGATGCTTTCGACCAGATGCTCGCGGAACTCCCACCATTCATAGACCCGCTGGTCGTTGAGGGCTACGGCTATCCCGAGGGCCCGGCCTTCCCAGGGCTCCTCGAAGACCAGTTCCCCGTTGAGGCGAGGCAGGGCTTCCGCCCCGTCCATGGAACCGATCTCCGGGGCCGGCGGCGTCCTCACTGTCCCACCGGCTCCGGAGCCGCGGCCCGGGCAACGCCGACCATGGAGTCGCGGCTCACCAGGGGAACCAGCTCCTCTTCACTCAGACCTTCGGTGCCGGCCGGCCTCTGCGGAAGCACCATGTAGCGGACCTCCGCGGTGCTGTCCCACACCCGCACCTCCATCGACTCGTCCAGCTCCAGGCCGAACTCCTTCAACACCGAGCGGGGCTCGGAGACCGCGCGGGAACGGTAGGCGAAGGATTTGTACCAACTTGGCGGGAGGCCCAGCACCGGCCACGGATAGCAGGAGCACAGGGTGCACACCACCAGGTTGTGGATGCCGGGGGTGTTCTCCAGCACGACGATCTGCGCCCCCTCGCGGCCGACGAACCCCATCTCGGCGATGGCGGCGGTGCCGTCCTCCAGGAGCCTCTTCCTGTATTCCGGGTCGGACCAGGCGCGGGCAACCACTTTCGCCCCGTTCATCGGCCCGACGTCCCGCTCGTAGGTTTCGACAATGGCGTCGACGGCGTCCGAAGCGATCAGCCCCTTCTCCACCAGCAGCGACTCGATCGCCCTGGTGCGCAGCGCCGCCCGGGACTCCGGTGCGCCGTGATGACGGTGATCCTCACTCATCCAATACCTCCCGTGGGTCCGCGGGTTCGAGATAACTGTCCCACAGATCGATGTACACGCTGCCCCTGCCCTCTGCCGAGTCTCCCCAGAGCTCGGCCGCGTCGAACCTCACGCTGTAGAGCGCCTCGGGGTTGTGGTCGCCCCGGGCCAGGTCGTCCGCCAGGTCGTGATAGCCGTGCTTCCGGGCGATGGTACCGAGGCGCCCGCGCGCGTAGCGCGGCAGCCGGTGGTGCCCCTTGGGGTGGTCGTTCCTGGTGCGGACCGTTTCTCCCACACGAAACCTGGGAGGCGTGCCCGAGTCCCGCGGCCCCGGCAGGCGGTTGCGCACCCTCTCCATCACCTGCCCGGCGACGGCAGGGTCTTCGCGGCGGGGAACTTCCGCGTCCGGATGCTGCCGGTAGTAGCGTATGCGGTCATCCAGCTCTTCCCGGGTCAGGATGCCCAGCTCCACCAGACGGTTCTCCATGCGCACCAGCCAGCGCTCGTAGTAGGGAGTACCCACATACTCCGCGGGATCGAGTTGCTCCAGGGCATAGCGGGCGGCGTCGCCGCTGGCAAACAAGGGGACCATCCCCGACATCTGCATGGCGAAGAGGCGGCCTTCCCAGGGCTCGTGAAAGACAGGTTCGTCCTCCTCCCGCTTCACCGGGCCGAAGCCGTGCATTCCGCCCATGTCATGGATGCCGTTCATGACTTTATCCAGTTCCTGGGGAATATATCCGGATTATCCTCGATCCCGGCAACGGCCGCGGCGCTGGAGAGGCGATCCCGACCGACGGCCGACCGACCGGAACATCGCGACATGGCGTTGCAGCCGGCATCGCGCATCTGCACATAATTGCGGCTCTTTCGCGGGTGCACGATGACAAAGTCGTCCCTTACCGCTACAGTAATGACAACTGTTATTTTGCCAAAAATATCATTGCCAAAATATTTTTTGCCGTTTAGCTTGCCTTAGTGCCAATTCCGGGAGGACCATGAATGCGGAACATCATCGGACAAGCGGTACTCGGCGACGACCTCTATGGCCGAGACTACGAACTGGACCGCCTCTGGGAAAATCTGGAGCAGGGCGAGCACATTCTGATGCTCGCCCCGAGGCGTGTGGGCAAGACCAGCCTGATGCTGGAACTCCATCGCGCTCCTCGGGAGAACTGGGAGGTCATCTATGTCGACGTCGAAGGCGGCGACGGCCCTGCTGACTGCGTCGCCTCGATACTGGCGGAGTTGGCGGCTCATCCCAGGTATCGAACCCGTTTCGAAGCGATTCCCTTCTCGAAGGCGGTCAAGGACGTTCTCAATGGAGTAAGTGTCGGTGTCCAGATCCCCGCATTGCGCGTCGAGCTCAAACGGGCGATTGGCAGTGAATGGGGCCATGCCGCAGATCAACTCCAGGCGCGCCTCACGAGCCTGGACGACGCCAGTGGCAAGCTTCTGATCATCCTGGACGAGCTGCCGATTCTCGTTTCGCGCATTCTGAGGGACACTGACCGCAAACCCGAAGCCGAGCTACTGCTGGCCCGGCTCCGGCACTGGCGACAGGCACCGGCGTTGCGCGGCAAGGTTCACACCCTTGTCGGCGGATCGATCGGGCTCGAAGGAATCCTGCGGCGTGCCGGGCTTTCCGGCTCGATCAACGACCTCGTGCCCTTTCCGCTGAACTCGTGGGACAGATCCACCGCCGTCGAATTCCTGAAGAAGCTGGCCCGCAGCTACGATTTCCCTCTTGACGACGGATCATTCGCCCGGATCCTGGATCTGCTGAATGATCCCGTTCCGTACCACGTTCAGCTTTTCTTCTCGGCGATTCGCGATGAGAGTAGAGGCGAACCCTCCCGAGTCTCGCCCGCAATGATCAATCAGTGCTTTGAAGAGCGGCTTGCCGGACCAAGCGGGACCGCTCACCTGGACCACTACGAGAAGCGCCTTGAGATTGCTCTCGACGAGCGAGAGTGCGGAATGGCGTACGACATCCTGGGGCTCGCCTGCCGGCGTAAGGACGGCGTCAGTTTTCCGGATCTCGAAGACTTACGGCGGCAGGGAAACGAGACATTTCAGTCGGTGTTGAGCGATCTGGAGGCGGACGGTTACGTGAGGAGAGAAGACGGTCATCTGATTTTCCGTTCGAACCTCCTGCGAGTATGGTGGCGAAAACACCACGGAAGGGACCAGGCCCGATGATCCGGCGGCGTCTCTACAACCCCGCCCAGCTGACCTCCGAAGAGTTGAAGTCTTCCTTCGTCGCGCGCGAGGAAACCCTTGACGAAATGCTTCGCGTCATCGGCGAGCAGATGCCCGGCCGGCCATGCCAGCACATGATGCTCATCGGTCCGCGCGGCATGGGAAAGACCACCCTAGGGCTTCGGTTCCTGTACGCGGTCGAGGACGAGCCGAACCTTGCCGCGCTGTGGCAGCCCGTAGCGTTCCACGAAGAGAGCTACGGGATCGGCAACCTGGGGGAATTCTGGCTCACCGCCCTAGAGCACCTGACGCGGGCCACCGGGGATCCTCGTTGGGCTGACAGAGCCGACTCCCTTGCCGAGGAGGAAGGAGACACACAACGGCTCGCCGCGTATGCCCTCGCGGCCCTGCTGGATTTCAGCGAGGCGAGCGGGAAGCGTCTGATCCTCTTTGTCGAGAACCTCGACGCCGTCTTCGGACAGTTGCGCAACGAGCGGGAAATCCATGCGCTGCGAGCCTCGCTGATCGAGCGTCCGGAAATCCTCTTGCTCGGGTCCGCCAACGCGGTCTTCGAGGCCATCCGAAGTCACGGCGAACCGTTCTACGAATTCTTCCGACTCTTCACGCTCGAAGGTCTAGGACAGGCTGACGCCCGTAGGATGCTGAAAGCGGTCGCCGACTGTGAAGGGAGGCCCGAAATCCCGGAAACCCTGAACCGGGAACAAGGCCGGTTGGAGACCATCCGCCGTCTCACCGGTGGGAACCCACGGTTGCTGGTCCTTTCCTGTCGGATGCTGATCGAGTCGCCCCTTGGGTCGGCCATCGAGGACCTGGAGCAGCTGATAGACGAGCAGACGCCTTACTTCAAGGCCCGCATCGAGGACTTGCCGGTTCAGGCCCGAAAGGTATTCCACTGTCTCTCGGAGGGGTGGAAGCCGATGTTGGCGAAGGAGGTGGCCGGGGCCGCGAAGCTGAGTTCATCACACGCCAGCGCCCAGCTCAAGCAACTTCTGGAAAAGGGCTATGCGCGAGAAGTCCGGCTCCCCGGCGCCAAGCGGGCGCGGTACGAGGTCAGCGACCGGTTCTACAACATCTACTACCTGCTGCGTTTCTCACGCACAGGACGCGACCGTCTCGAACGGCTCGTCGCGTTCCTTCACGACCTTTTCGGCCCGACCGGTATGAGGACGATGTACCCCGCCGCATTGACCGCGTTGCGTGCCGATGGCGTGGACGCCACCGCCCTGTCCGAGTGGCTGGGCGTTCTGGCTCCGCACGTCGCGGGTGATCAACACTTCGAGGGGCGCGAAGACTGGCAGCGCGAAGCGCTGGCCATTGTTGCCGACCGCGTCGGTCCGAACGCTCCCATTGTCCAGACCATACGGGAGGAATTCGCAGAAAACGAAAAGGCAAGCCATTTCGAAGAATGGATGAAGCGCGCCCTAAAGTTTAACCAGGCCGGATGTTTTGAAGACGCGGAAGCAGCGCTTCGGAAGGCCTTGGAGATTAAGCCCGACCACTTTGCAGCTTGGTTCGGCCTCGGTTCTGTTCTAGCCTCGCAACATCGCTTCGAAGAGGCGGTAGCTGCCTATGGATGCGTCCTGGAGCAAGTCTCCAAGGATGGCCCGAAAGAGTTACGCATTCTGACCTTTGCGACTCTGGTCGGGAAGGGGACGGCCCTCGTGCAACTGGAAAAGCGTGAAGACGCAATTGCTACCTTCGAGCTGGCTTCCGAGTATGTCGATTCGGATGACTCGGTACAGCTGCGGGGTGCTGCCGCCGCGGCGGCCAGGATCAGCGGCAGCTTTCTCGCCCAACTGAACCGGGAAGAGGAGGCTATCGCGGTCTGGCAGCGGGCCTCGGAACACATTCGCACGGACGACCCGGAGGAATTGCGCCGGACGGCGGCCATGGCAATCGAGGATAAAGGCCGTTTTCTTGAAAAACTAGGCCGGGATGAAGAGGCCATCATTGCAAGGGAACAGGTTCCCAGGTATGTCCGTCCTGACGACTCGGAGGAATTGCGGCGGATAGTCGTCAACGCTCTGTCTGCCAACGGTAGCATTCTTACCGACCAAAGCAGGTACAAAGAGGCCGCTGGTGTCTGGGAACGGGTTGCCGACTACGTCCGTAAAGGCGATTCGGCGCCAATGCGCCACCTGGCAGTCACGGCGGCAAGTATCAGAGGAATGGTTCAGTACGAGCTGGGAAACCACGACCTTTTGAGCGCATCATCCCAATTGGCCCGGAAATACATACATCGAGACGACCCGATTAAGTTGCGCCGCATGACCGCCGAGGGGCTGGCATCCGTAGCAGCTACATTGAATCTGGAGGGAAGGAATGGAGAAGCGGAATCCGCTTGCAGAACTGCGACGGATTTCGATCCCGACTGTGGCGAATCATGGATCGTCTGGACGCAGGCTATCCTCCACCAGAACGACACCGAGCGTCTTCCCGAAGCCCTTGAGCATGCCCGACGTGCTGTGGAATTGGCCCCAGAAAACCCGGATGCGTTGCGGACGCTCTCCAATGTCCTGGCCGGTCGAGGCGAATGGACGGAAGCGCTGGGCAAGCTCGAACACGCCCTGCGCATAACCAGGAGCGATTCGCAGAAACAAGAGGTAACCGGTTTGACTGAGTTCTTTATCCGCGCGGTCGCCGCTGGCCATGGACCACGTGTCAAGGACATTCTGGACGCTACGGGTCTGGCAGAATCGATGGAGCCTCTGTGGCACGCCATAAGGGCGGAACTGGGCGAAGAACTAGAACCCCTGCCCACGGAGATCATGATTGCAGTGACCGAAATCAGACAAAGATTTTCAGCCACCAATTCCAGACCACAACCGTAAAAACGCGGTCCTCCATTCTCAAAAGCGCCGTTCTCCTGGCGCTGCTCGCCGCTCCGGTCCAGGCCGGGGAGCCCCCCGTAGTCCAGGCCGCCCGCACCCCCTCGCCCCCGCGCATCGACGGCCGCCTCGACGATCCGGTCTGAAGCCAGGCCCCGGTCACGGCCGGCTTCTTCCAGCGGGAGCCGGTCGAAGGAGCCCCGCCCAGCGAGCGGACCGAGGTCCGCGTCCTTTTCGACGACCGCCACCTGTACTTCGCCGTGCGCTGCTTCGACAGGGAGGCCGGCCGCCTGGTGGCCAACCAGATGCGGCGCGACGCCGACCTCGAGGAGAACGACAACATCCAGATCATCCTCAACCCCTACAACGACCGCGGCGGCGGCTTCTACTTCAGCACCAATCCCCTGGGGGCGCGCCAGGACCTGCTGCCCACCGACGAGGGCCGCACCCGCAACCAGGCCTGGGACAGCGTCTGGCGGAGCCGCACCCGCATCGACAGCCTCGGCTGGAGCGCCGAGGTCGCCATTCCTCTGGACCAGGTGCGCTACCCCGACAGCGACGAGGCGGTGTGGGGAATCAACATCGGCCGCGCCATCCGGCGCAGGAACGAGGAGGTCTTCCTCGTGCCGCCGCCCCAGTCGTACGGCTACTGGGGGCGCTACCGCACCTCGCGCCTGGCGGTGCTGAAGGGCCTGGGCCGGCTCCGCAGCCGCCCGCCCATGGCGGTCGTCCCCTTCGTACTGAGCGGCGCCCGGCGCGATTACGCCGCAGACGACTCCAATGAATACGACCTCGACCCTGGCCTCGATTTCAAGTACGGCCTCACTCCCTCGCTGACCCTCGACCTGTCCTGGAAGACGGACTTCGCCCAGGTGGAGGCCGACCAGGAGCAGGTCAACCTCACCCGCTTCAACCTTTTCTTTCCGGAAAAACGGGACTTCTTCCTCGAAGGGGCCGGCATCTTCGAGTTCGGGGAACGGGTCGAAAGGCAGGGCCTGGGAGGACGGCCTCCCACCCTGATGTTTTACAGCCGCCGCATCGGCATCGAGGAGGGGCACAACCTGCCCGTGCTCGCCGGGGGCAAGCTCACCGGCCGGGCAGGACCCTACCAGATCGGCACCCTGCGCATGACGACGCAGGCCATGACCTTCGTCGACGAAGAGGAGGAAGACCGCTTCCTCACCGCGGACGCCGACCTCCTTGACGAGGATCAGGCCGAGCTGAGCGGGGAGGCCATCGTCGATACCCTGCAGGTGGACGTCCTCGACACCCTGGACGTTGCCCGCACCGACTTCACCGTCCTGCGGCTCAAGCGCGACCTGCCGGGGAGCTCCAGTCTCGGCCTGATCGCCATCGACAAGCAGCCCGGCTCCGACGCGGACTACAACCGCACCGCCGGAATGGACTTCTCCCTGTCGCTGCTGCAGGCCGCCCTCAACCTGCGCGGCTTCGCCGCCGGCACCTGGACCCCCGCGGCGGAGGGGGGCGACGGCGCCGGCCTGCTGGAGCTCGACTACCGCCGGAGCCGCTTCGAGACCAGACTGAGCCACCTCGACGTCGCAGAGGATTTTTCACCCGAAGTCGGCTTCGTGCCGCGCACCGGCATCCGCCGCTTCAAGGGCCAGCCTTGAAGGCAAAAGGAAGTCCAAGGCTTCTTGACAGGTGAATACCATCCAAGCCACCTTGAAATCAGACGGTCACATCAGCGGACCGGCAAGTCCTACCGACAAAGGTGAATGCCCGTGCTCTCAAGACTCTACGTGGACAACTTCCGTTGTCTGGAAAATTTCGACTTGGATCTCGACCAGACGAACGTCTTTCTGGGGCGGAACGGAACAGGCAAGACCTCAGTCCTGAACGTGCTCAGGAATATCCAGAACCTGATCGTTCGGGGCTGGAAAGTGGATACCGTGTTCCCTGCCCGGGACATCTCCCTGTACGGACAACGCAACGAACAAAGATTCGAAATCGAAACCCGGATCGACGAAGAATCCTACCGTTACTCCCTGATGGTTGAGCATGACGTCCCTCGCAATAGGATGCGAGTCTGGGAAGAAACGCTTGAACACGACGGAAACCCGATCTTTGCATTCAAAAATGGTGACGCGCAACTGTACCACGACGATTACTCCAAAGGCCCATCATATCCCTTCGATTGGTCGCAGTCCGGAATTAGCTTCCTAAACGAAAGGACCGACAATAAGAAGCTGACTCGGTTCAAAAAAGAGATTGGCAACTACATAGTCGTCAGCTGCTGTCCGGCGATAATGGCACCCGAAACGAGAACCGAGGACGAGTTCCTGGATCCTTTGATGCAGAATTTCGTCGGCTGGTACCGCCGCGCTGCACAGGAAAATATGCGCTCCATTTTTTCGCTGTTCGAGGCACTTCGCGAAACCCTCCCTGGTTTCGACTCGATCAATTTGACGGAATCCGGAGAGAACTCCCGCGCCCTCAAGGCAATCTTTAAAGGCCCGTCCTCCGAGCCAGTCCGCTACGGTTTCGATCAGCTCTCGGATGGTCAACGGGCCCTGATCGCCATGTACAGCCTGATCCACCTCTCCTCGGAAGGGCAGGTTTCGCTGTTTGTCGACGAACCCGACAACTACCTCGCCCTTGGGGAAGTACAGCCTTGGCTCGCGGAAGCAGCGGAGCAAGCCGGCGAGTCTCTGGGACAGGTTGTCGTCGCATCCCATCACCCCGTGACGATTGACTACATGGCAGGCGCGAACGGCAGATGGTTCTTTCGCGAAGGAGACGGCCCGGTGCGGGTGAGCAAGAAACCAAACAATACGGTAGATGGCCTGTCCCTGTCTGAAACCATAGCAAGACGCTGGGAATGAGCGTCCGCATCGTCCTGCTCTGCGAGGATGCAGCGACAGACACGTTCGTACGCCGTTTTCTTCGCCGGCGGCAATTCACACCTCACGACATCAGAACGTTTCCGATTCCACATGGATCCCGATCCGGCGAGCAATGGGTTCGTGAGAAGTATCCCGACCAATTGAAGGCGATTCGAAGCCGGCAAAACGCCTTCCTGATCGTCGCCATCGACGCGGACAAGCATACGACTCAATTCCGCCGATCTCAGCTTGACGATGAGTGCACGATCCAAAAGGTAGATCCAAGAAAAACGGAAGAACCTGTGATCATCCTCGTTCCGCGACGGAATATAGAGACTTGGTTTGCCTACCTTGACGGCGAATCTGTTATCGAAAATGAGAGGTATCCCCGCCGGAAACCGAAAGAGCAACGCTCCTTTGCAGACGAACTGTTCCGGATGTGCCATGAGATCCAAGAACTCCGGTCACCCGTCCCGCCTTCATTGTCTGAGTCGTGCGAGGAGTACCGCAAGCTGAGACGTTGAGTTACAAACGCAAGAAATCATCTCAATGACAACCGCACCAAAAAAACAAAGAACCACCAAAGCCAAGACTAAACCGGGCGACACCGTCGTCTCAGACTACAGGTCCGAGCTGTGGCGGATGGCCGACGCCCTGCGGGGCAGCATGGACGCCGCCGAGTACAAGCACGTCGTCCTCGGCCTGATCTTCCTCAAGTACATCTCCGACGCCTTCGAGGAGGCCCATGCCCAACTGGAAGCCGAGGTAGACCAGGGCGCGGATCCCGAAGACCCGGACGAGTACCGCGCCCAGAGCATCTTCTGGGTGCCGCCCGAAGCGCGCTGGACGGTACTGCAATCTCAGGCGCGCCAGCCCGCGATAGGGCGGGCCGTGGACGACGCCATGACCGCCATCGAGCGGGACAACCCGGCGCTCAAGGACGTGCTGCCCAAGGACTACGCCCGCCCCGCCCTGGACAAGACCCGCCTGGGACAGGTGGTGGACATGGTGAGCAACATCAAGGTGGGCGGGGCCGAGGCGCGCGCTACGGACGTGCTGGGCAGCGTCTACGAGTACTTCCTGGAACAGTTCGCGCTGGCCGAGGGCAGGAAGGGCGGCGAGTTCTACACCCCGCGCTCGGTGGTCCGTCTCCTCGTGGAAATGCTGGAGCCCTACCAGGGCCGGGTCTACGATCCCTGCTGCGGCTCCTCCGGCATGTTCGTGCAGTCGGTGGAGTTCATCCGCGCCCACGCCAGCGGCAACGGCAACGGCGGCAATGCCAGGGGGGACATCTCCATCTACGGCCAGGAGTCCAACTACACCACCTGGCGCATGGCCCGGATGAACCTGGCGATCCGTGGCATCGAGGGCCGGATCGAGCACGGGGACAGCTTCCACAACGACCGCCATCCCGACCTGCGGGCCGACTACATCCTGGCCAATCCCCCCTTCAACGTCTCCGACTGGGGCGGCGAGCGGCTGCGCGACGACAAGCGCTGGGAGCACGGCGTGCCGCCGGTGGGCAACGCCAACTTCGCCTGGGTGCAGCACTTCCTCTACCACCTGTCGCCCCGGGGAACGGCCGGCTTCGTGTTGGCCAACGGCTCCATGTCGTCGAGCCAGTCCGGTGAAGGGGAGATCCGCAAGAACCTGATCGAGGACGACCTGGTGGACTGCATCGTGGCGCTGCCGGGTCAACTGTTCCGCTCAACCCAGATACCGGCCTGCCTCTGGTTCCTGTCCCGGGGCCGCCGCAACGGGGAACACCGGGACCGGCGGGGCGAGACCCTGTTCGTCGACGCCCGCAAGCTGGGCAACATGGTGGACCGCACCCACCGCGACCTGTCCCCTGAAGACATCGCCCGCGTTGCCGACACCTACCACGCATGGCGCCGCGGTGAGGGCACCGGTGAGTACGCCGATGTTCCCGGCTTCTGCAAGAGTTCCTCGCTGGAAGAGATCCTCAAGCACGGCCACGTGCTAACCCCCGGCCGCTACGTCGGAGCGGAGCCGCAAGAGGACGACGGGGAACCTTTCGAGGAGAAGATGGCCCGCCTCACCAAACAGTGGCGCGAGCAGCAGGCCGAGGGGAAAAAGCTGGACGCGGAGATCGAAGCCAACCTGAAGGCACTCGGGTTCGGAGAAAAATGATCCGAATGAACACGGACGATATCAAACGCCAACTGGATTCAGGTGAGGACAGCTACTGGGAGTTCAAGCAGGTCGAGTTCCGGGCCGACCGTCCGACGGCACCAAAACGAAACGACTTGGCAGATGAAATAGCGGCTTTTGCCAATGCCGGCGGCGGTGTGCTGCTCTGTGGTGTCACCGACGCCGGTGAAGTACAGGGCATGTCGCGAGAACAAATGAACGCTTTGGAACGCATGGTGGTCGAGTTGTGTTCCCACTCGATCAAGCCACCGCTCTTCGACGTAGCCATTACCCGCCACAAACTCGACGACAAAGCACTGTTGGCCGTCTCAGTAGCCAAAGGCACCGCGCAGTACGACAGTCCGGGTGGCAGCTTCCGGCGCGTCGGTAGTTCCAAACGCCAGATGGCCAGCGACGAGCGAATGCGATTGGCTCAACAGCGCGGCCAGGCGCGTTATCGCTGGTTCGACGAGCAGCCCGTTCCGAATACCGGGTTCCGCACGCTGGAGGAAACACTTTGGAAGCCGCTGCTCAGCGCGAGCGGCCGGGCCGGTCCCGAAACGGCACTGGAAAAACTCGCGCTGTTGGGCAGGGATGAGAACGGCGCAGTGAGAGCCACCGTGGCGGGGATTCTCCTGTGTACCCACACCCCCGAGCAGTGGCTTCCCAACGCTTGCGTTACCGCGACCCACTATCGCGGGAAGGACCGGGCATCCGGCCAACTGGATGCGCGGATCATCACGGGTCCGATCAACCAGCAGGTGGCGGACGCAATGGCTTTTGTGATGCGCAACATGCGCGTTGGGGCGTACAAGAAACCTGCCCGCATGGACCTTCCTCAGTACAGTGCCGAAGCACTTTTCGAGGCGATGGTGAATGCCGTCGCTCATCGGGACTATTCGATCCGCGGCAGCCGAATTCGAATGTCCATGTTTGCAGACCGCATAGAAATCAATTCGCCGGGTGGACTGGCGAACAATCTCACCATCGACAGCATGGCAGCTCGGCAAGCGACGCGCAACGAAACCATCGCATCCGCGCTCGGACGAATGCCCGTTGGCGACATTCCCGGGTCCGAAAAGCGTCAATTCTTCATGGAGCGTCGCGGCGATGGCGTTCCCATTATCCTGCGCGAGACCGAGGCGTTGAGCGGGAAAACCGCCAAGTATTGGATTCTTGCTGAGTCAGACCTCTTCCTGACGCTTCCCGCCGCGGCCACGAATGCCACGCCAGCCACTGTCGCGGTGACGGTTCGTCGAGATGATCGGCCGGTCGCGGGAGCCGATTTACTGGCGCTGTTTCCCAACAACACTTGGAAACGAGCCATGACAGACGCGAACGGAGAAGCGGCGATGGACTTGTACGCGACGGACCTTCCCATGACGGTGTACGTCGCCGACAAGGGCTTTGCCGCACACCTTGAACTTGGGTGGGTCCCGGGGGATGGTGCGTTGGCCGTGGAACTCAAACCCCTTTCCGGCGGCGGCGCGGTGATTCTTCCCGAGGCAACCGGTGACATTCCCGGGCTCAAGGGGCGTCTGAATCCTAAACGAGACACCCTCGACCGGACCTATCTCTACGCCTCGAACATCGCCATCAACCAGGGCCAGCAGCAGCCGGTGCATTTTGCACCTGGGGAAGACCTGAGGCTCACCGATGTCAATGGCGTCGAGATGACCGCGCGAATCGTGGAAATCGTGGGACGGTCGGCACTGGTCGAGTATCGGCCATTCAAGCAGTGAATATGGGATAGAGAGACCTCTTTATCAGGAGAGCGTCCGATGATACCTATTGTCGAGAAACGGGTCGGCGAACTGGAACAGCTTTGCGTCCGCTACAACGTGTCGCGGCTGGACCTTTTCGGCTCGGCTGTTACCGGCGAACACCGCCCGGAGGAGAGCGACCTGGACTTCGTGGTGGAGTTTCGGCCGGAGGCTTTTCGAGCCTATGCCGACGCCTACTTCGGGCTGTTGGAGGCTCTGGAATCCCTCTTCGGGCATCCTGTGGACCTCGTCGTTGATTCCGCCATAAAGAACCCCTTCTTCCGTCAACGAGTCGAAGAGACCAGGACACGGCTCTATGCGGCTTGAAGCTCGGAAATACCTGTATGACATCCACAAAGCTGCGCGCTTATTGGATGAATTCGTTACCGGACAGACCTTTGACGATTATCAGCGCGACGCCATGCTGCGAGCCGCGGTAGAGCGCGAGTTCGAGATCATTGGCGAGGCTGTGACTGCTGCGTGAGCATGTGCCCCTGAGGTCTGGGCACTGGGCAGCCGGGTCTATGGCGAGAGCCATGAGGGGGAGCGACCTGGACCTGGTGGCAATGACCATCCGGGGTAAGCCCGCCTCTGCGGGATGACTCCCGGAGTGTGACCGAATAAACGATTCGAACCTGGGTTAGCGTGGGACCATGACCATCAACGTCACCGAAGCCGACGGCGCACAAATCGCCTTCGCCTGGATGGAGCGCATCCGCTGGCAGGCTTGACACCACTCAACAAGTAATTACTGGAATTACAGTGTTTCTTTCAGGAGAAACTCCAGGCAATGGCAACCAGAGATATCAAACTGATCGACATCGGCAACTCGAAGGGCATCCGCATCCCAAAGATCCTGCTGCAAAAATACGGCTGGGGAGACTCCCTTCTCCTCGAAGAAACCGAGGAGGGAATCTTCCTCTACAGCAACGAAAAGAACAAGCTCTCCTGGAAAGAAACCTACCGCGCAATGGCATCCGACCGTGAAGACTGGAGCGATCTCGACACCGCGGTCGCCGATGGTCTCGATTGATGGCGGCTTTTCCGCAGCGATACGCCATCTACTTTGCCGATCTCAATCCCACCGTGGAAGGGGAAATCCGCAAGGTGCGGCCGGTGGTTGTGGTCGGTCAGAATGAGATGAATCAGTTCCTCGATACCGTTGTCGTCTGTCCTCTCACCTACGCGTTGCATCCTCAGTGGCGGAGCCGGCTGCAAATCCAATGCGCGAGCAAGAAAGCTGAAATTGCCGTGGACCAGATCCGCACCATCAGCAAGCAGCGACTGAGGACCAGATCGACAAATTGTCTGCCGAAGCAGCCGGCCAACTCAGGCGCCTTATTGGAGAGATGTACGGAGAATAGCCATCTGACCAAGTATGGAGGGCGCAGCACAATGATTCGACCGACCGAAGTACATCCGAGCGCTCCGTGACCGGGGATACCGCGCTGCGGTTCGGGCACTGGTTCGGTGTCGAGCCTCAATTCTGGATAAACCTCCAGACCCAGTTTGATCTCGCTACAGCCGAGCAGCGGACCCGCGCCGCCGTGCGGGAACTTCCCAAAGCCGCGGCGAACAAGTGAGGGGATAATGCCGGATGGGCAGAACCAGCCCATGAAATACGCGGTCCAAATCGAAAAGACCCCCAACAACTACGCGGCCTACGTGCCCGACCTGCCCGGCTGCGTGGCGACGGGGACCAGCCGGGAAGAGTTGCAGGAAGAAATCCGCGAGGCCATCGAGTTCCACCTCGAAGGCATGCGTGAAGACGGGGACCCCGTCCCGGAGCCCCGCGCTACTTCCGACGAGGTATAACCATGCCAATAGACTACAGCAACCTCCAAATGTCCCTGAAGAATCTGGAGACGCAGCACGACCACCTGCTTAACCTGCCGAGGGATTATCCGTCGTTCGTTCAAGAAGGCATGGCGGAATCGGTAATCCAACGGTTCGAAATCTGTTTTGACACCTTGTGGAAAATCCTCAGGCGCCATCTCGTGGAGGCCCTTGGAATCGCCGAAACCCCCAACAGCCCCAGGCCCATATTCCGTCTTGCTGATGAGAACCACCTGCTGGCCGCGGGTGGCGAACAGTGGGAGCTCTATGTACAAACTCGCATAGACACCACACACAATTACGACCGGGAAAAGGCCGCCAATGCCATTACCGTAATCCCGGAGTTCATAAGCGACGCCATCAAGCTCTACAGCGCCATGACAGGGGAGCCTTGGGAATGACCGGCTCGATTGACCTCAACCCCAACCATCTGGCCATCGTCCTGGGCATCCTTGCCGAGCACGTGCCTGAATGCGAAGTCCGGGCTTTCGGTTCCCGGGCAAGTTGGACTTCCAGGGACTATTCGGACCTGGACCTGGCCATCGTCGGGGAAGGGGAACTGCACTGGCGGACCCTTGCCCGCTTGAAGGAAGCCTTCGAGGAATCCCGCTTGCCCATGCGGGTGGACGTGCTCGACTGGCACTCCATCTCACAGAGTTTCAGGGAGGTGATAGAAGGGGAATTTGTGGTGGTTCAAGAGAGACCAAAGCAAACAACATCCAGCAAGTGGACTGAGGTAAAGCTTGGAAGTGCATGTACGAAGATTGGCAGTGGTGCGACGCCTCGTGGCGGCAAGGAAGCCTATGTGCAAGACGGCCCCTATGCCCTTATTCGGAGTCAAAACGTTTATAACACTGGCTTTACCCGTGACGGTTTGGCTTTCATAAGCGATGAGCAGGCTGAGGCTCTCCAAAACGCCGAAGTCTTGCCCGATGATGTGCTGCTGAACATCACCGGGGATTCCGTCGCCCGGGTGTGTCAGGTCGATCCTCTGGTTCTACCGGCCCGTGTGAACCAACACGTAGCGATCATCCGACCAGACTCCGACAAATTGGATGCGGCATATCTGCGTTACAACTTGGCTGCGCCGGAAGTCCAGGCGATGCTCTTATCGTGGGCAGGTTCGGGTGGCACCCGGAATGCGCTTACGAAGCAGATGATCGAATCGTTTCAAGTGCAGGCACCGGAAGATTTAGCTGAACAACGGGCCATCGCCCATGTGCTGGGTACGCTGGACGACAAGATCGAGCTGAACCGGCGGATGAACGAGACCCTGGACCAAATTGCGCGGGCGCTTTTTAAGTCCTGGTTCGTGGATTTCGACCCGGTTCGGGCCAAAATGGAGGGCCGCTGGGGGCGCGACGAGTCGCTACCTGGGCTCCCCGCTGAGCACTACGACTTCTTCCCCGACCGGCTGGTTCCCTCGGAGCTGGGGGAGATCCCGGAGGGATGGGAAGTGAAGGCCCTGGATAAGATGTCCGACCTCAATCCCGAGTCTTGGTCTCGGTTGAATAGCCCCGCTCGTATTGAATATGTTGACTTGGGGAACACGAAGTGGGGGGTGATCGAATCCACGCAGCATTTCCTATGGAAGGATGCCCCTAGCAGGGCAAGACGGGTTCTGCGACCGGGAGACACCATAGTCGGAACAGTTCGGCCAGGCAACGGTTCCTACGCGTTGATTGGAAAGGAGGGTCTGACGGGAAGCACCGGATTTACCGTCTTCAGGCCTTTGAATCCACAGTTACGCGAGTTGGTCTATCTAGCGGCGACCTCTCCGGAGAACATTGAGCGACTGTCATGCAGAGCGGATGGAGCAGCATATCCGTCGGTTCGGCCAGAGGTCGTTGTCGAAACCGAAGTAGCGATTCCCACGGCGGAATCTTACGTGTTGCACTGGTTTTCAATGACAGCCGGTTCTATCCTCGACAAAATGGAGGCAAACAAAGTGGAGTCTCGAGTGCTTACCGCTCAAAATAACCGGTTTTTGCCGAAGCTAATATCAGGAGCGATCAGAGTTGGAAAAGGATTTTCTCAAAGCCTTGAACTTTCCTTACATCAGCAGACAAGATTATGGACGTTAACCTAAAAGTACCAGCTCTGGAAAAATTGTTGGACTATGCGGCAAGCGGTATTGGCAGTGTTGCTGGTTCAATGTTGGCACCTTGGAAGGCTCGCAGAGAAGCCGAAGCGAAAGTGATTGCTGCAGAGGGGGAAGTAAAAGAACAGGAAATCCTGACAGTTGGGCGAGCCTCCACAGTTCAGTTGATTGCCAAGGCTCAATCGGATGCTCGGTCGACTCTTTTAGCTTCGGATGCCAAAATTCATGGAGAACTAATCCTTGGTGACTTTGTTACTCAGAGGATTCAATTTCAAGAAGAGAAACGCCAGGCAAACATCGGGTCGGTAGTAAAGCAGGCAGCTCTGGAACTTGGAGACGGGGAAGTCCAAAATCACGAAGTTGATAACGACTGGACAGCGCGATTCTTTAACGATGTCCAAGACGTATCTTCCGAAGAAATGCAACGGCTATGGGCTAAGGTTCTTGCAGGCGAAGTAGAACGACCCAAGAGTACGTCCATACAAACTTTGAGCATCCTACGGAATCTCGAACAGGAAACAGCCAAGCTCTTTACAAAGTTATGCTCAGCCTGTATATCGGTAAAAACGGAGGGTCGCCATTTCCTTGATACCAGAGTCCCTTCAATAGGAGGTAATGCGGCAACAAATGCCCTTGAAGAGTATGGGCTCAACTTCGACAAACTAAACGTGCTTAACGAGCATGGACTCATCATCTCTGACTACAACTCTTGGTTCGACTACAATCTGTGCATAGAGCCTTTTCCATCCAAAGCTGAAGTGGGCATGTTGTTCATCCCTTTCTCTTATCAGGGCAAATATTGGGTCTTATCCCCCACTACTGAACGTGACCCGAACAAAGAATTTCGGGTGTCGGGCGTGGCTTTGACCCGATCGGGGAGAGAGTTGTCAAGGATTGTCGGTTTTGAACCTATGGTTACCTATGGGCAAGCCCTATTGAAGTTTTTTAAAGAAAATAACCTACAAATGAAAGAGGTTGCAGATAGTCGTCCATTCACCATTGGGTAGCTCCATTACCACCCTCACCGAAACCGACGTTAAACAGGCCTCCCTAGCTTGGCTCTTCGGCGTCGGTTGGCAGTTCCTCCCTGGGCCCCGGATATCCCCCTGATTTCCCTTGCCAGCTTGCCTGACGAAAGGTCATAGTCTATTATAGACTACATCAACCTTTCTCAAAGGGAGACCAACCATGCTTGCCTCCGATCCCGGCCGCGTCTGGACGGTTGCCGAGGCCAAGGCTCGGCTGTCCGAAATCCTGCGTCTAGCCGAAACGCAGGGTCCCCAGCGCATCGGTGCCCGGCGACCTTTCATCGTAGTGCCCGAGCATGTATGGCAGGCTCGGGCACCGGAGTCCATACCCTTGGGCCAGTGGCTCGTTGCAAATACGCCACGCGGCACCAACCTTGAGATCCCGAGTTGCCGCAAGAGTAGCCGCAAAATTCCGTTTATCGACGAAGCGGACGA
The DNA here is from genome assembly GCA_965223905.1 of Candidatus Latescibacterota bacterium. Classification (GTDB taxonomy): domain Bacteria; phylum Latescibacterota; class UBA2968; order UBA8231; family UBA8231; genus CBDCXV01. Next base: position 1,265,910 of record CBDCXV010000001.1, on the reverse strand, counting down.
ATGAGCGGTTATCTCCTTGACACCAATGTGGTTTCGGAATTGACCAGGGAAAATCCGGACCCGGGTGTCATGGACTATCTGAACGCACAGGAAAATCTGTGGCTCCCGGCTATCGTCGTCGAGGAGCTTGAATTGGGTGTTCAACTTCTCCCGGAGGGCGGCCGCCGCGATAGATTGAGGGAATGGCTGTCTCTGCTTCTGGCGGACTTTGAAGGGCGCGTATCGCCGATTGGGAGGCGGGAAGCCGAGTGGGCCGCTGCATTCCAGGCGCGCGTGCATCGGAGTGGTGGAAAGTTGGAGCTCGGCGACGCGCTTATCGCAGGAACCGCAATGGCCAACGGCATGGCGATAGTCACTCGTAACGTGAGGGACTTCGAATGCTTGAATGTCGAGCTCGTCAACCCTTGGGATCCCCCATGACCACCCTCACCGAAACCGACGTTGAGCAGGCCGCCCTGGCCTGGCTTTCCGGAGTCGGTTGGCAATGCCTCCACGGACCTGACATCGCCCCTGATACCCCGAATTCCGAGCGTGCCAGTTACGGTCAGGTCGTTCTGGAGCAACGGGTGCGGGACGCCCTGGCTCGCTTGAATCCTGACTTGCCTCCCGATGCGCTGGAGGACGCCCACCGCAGGCTGACCCTCCCCGAAGGTTCAACTCTCGAAACCCGCAACCGCTCCTTTCATCGAATGCTGGTAAACGGGGTAACCGTGGGATACCGGGGAGACGACGGCGTCGTCCGCTGGGAACAGGCGAAGGTCATCGACTTCAACAACCCCGACGCCAACGACTTGCAGGCCGTCAACCAATTTACCGTTACCGAAAACAAGAACACGCGCAGGGCCGACGTGGTGCTGTTCCTCAACGGGCTCCCCCTGGGGGTGGTTGAGCTGAAGAACCCTGCGGACGCGGACGCCACCATCTGGACCGCATGGCGGCAGCTTCAGACCTACAAGGCAGAGCTGCCCGCCCTGTTCTCAATGAACGAGACGCTCATGGTCTCGGATGGAACCGAGGCCCGCATAGGCACCCTGACCTCCGGCAGGGAGTGGTTCAAACCCTGGCGCACCATCACCGGGGAAACGCTGGCCGACCTTCACTTGACCCAGTTGCAGGTGATGCTGGAGGGCGTCTTCGAGCCGGGCCGGTTCCTTCAGCTCATTCGCGATTACACGGTGTTCGATGACGACGGCAGCGGCGCCCTGGTCAAGAAGATGGCGGGTTACCATCAGTTTCACGCCGTCAGGGTCGCCGTTGACGAGACCCTGCGCGCGGCCGAATTGCGGAAAGAAGCCGAGATAGCAGGCGAAGAGCACGGACGTTACGAAGCGGGACGGACCCCCGGCGGGGAGTTAGGGGACCGTCGCATCGGCGTGGTCTGGCACACCCAGGGGTCCGGCAAGAGCCTGACCATGGCCTTCTACACCGGAGCCATCATCCGCGAGCCCGCCATGGAAAACCCGACGGTCGTGGTTCTCACCGACCGGAACGACCTGGACGACCAGCTGTTCGGGACTTTCTCCCGCTGCCAGGACCTTCTGCGCCAACCACCCGTACAAGCGGAGAGCCGGGCGGACCTGCGGGACAAGCTTTCGGTCAATGCCGGGGGCGTGGTCTTCACCACGATCCAGAAGTTCTTCCCGGAGGAGAGTGGCGATACCCACCCCACCCTTTCCGAACGCCGCAACATCGTGGTGATCGCCGACGAGGCCCACCGCAGCCAGTACGATTTCATCGACGGGTTTGCCCGCCACATGCGGGACGCCCTGCCCAACGCCTCCTTCGTCGGCTTCACGGGTACGCCCATCGAGCTGCAGGACGCCAACACCCGCGCCGTGTTCGGGGACTACATCAGCATCTACGACATCCAGCGTTCCGTCGAGGACGGGGCCACGGTGCCCATCTACTACGAGAGCCGCCTCGCCAAGCTGGCCCTGGACGAGTCAGAAAGGCCGACTATCGACCCGGAGTTCGAGGAGGCCACCGAGGGAGAGGAGGTCGAGCGCAGGGAGAAGCTCAAGACCAAGTGGGCGCAGCTGGAGGCGGTCGTCGGTGCCGACAAGCGAATCAGGCAGGTCGCCGGGGATATCGTGGCCCACTTCGAGAAGCGGCTGGAGGCCCTGGAGGGGAAGGCGATGATCGTCTGCATGAGCCGGCGCATCTGCATCGGCCTCTACCGGGAGCTGGTGCGCCTGCGCCCCGACTGGCACGACGACGACGATGATGCCAAGGGAGCCATCAAGGTGGTGATGACCGGCTCCGCCTCCGACCCGGTGGAGTGGCAGCCGCACATCCGCAACAAGGCACGTCGGGAGGCCCTGGCCAACCGGTTCCGGGATCCCGAAGACCCGCTGCAGGTCGTTCTTGTGCGGGACATGTGGCTGACGGGGTTCGACGCGCCGAGCCTGCACACCATGTACCTGGACAAGCCGATGCGCGGCCACGGGCTGATGCAGGCCATCGCCCGGGTGAACCGGGTGTTCAAGGACAAACCGGGCGGCTTGGTGGTCGACTACCTGGGGCTTGCCCAGGACCTGAGGCAGGCGTTGAACACTTACACCGAGAGTGGCGGAACCGGACGGACGGCTCTGAACCAGGAAGAGGCGGTCGCGGTGATGCTGGAGAAGCACGAGATCTGCTGCGGGCTGATGCACGGGTTCGACCGGACCAGGTGGGAGACAGGAACATCCCAGGAACGCTTGAACCTGCTGCCGCCCGCCCAGGAGCATGTCCTGGCCCAGGAGGACGGCAAGGAGCGCTGCCTGAACGCCGTTCGAGAGCTGTCCCAGGCTTTCGCGCTGGCCGTTCCTCACGAGGAGGCGCTACGAATCCGGGACGACGTCGGGTTCTTCCAGGCGTTGCGGGCGGCCTTGTCCAAGCGGGCGGGAGGAGAAGCCCGCCCGGAGGAGGAGCTGGACCTTGCGGTCCGTCAGATCATCTCGCGGGCGGTGGCGTCGGAGGGTGTGTTGGACATCTTCGCCGCCGCGGGCCTGGACAAGCCGGACATCTCGGTTCTGTCCGACGAGTTTCTGGCCGAGGTGCGCGGGATGCCGCACCGCAACCTCGCCGTGGAGCTGCTGCAGAAGCTGCTCAAGGGAGAGGTCTCCACCCGGAGGCGAAAGAACGTGGTGCAGGCGCGGTCGTTTTCGGAGATGCTGGAGCAGACCCTGCGGCGTTACCAGAACCGGGCGATAGAGGCGGCGCAGGTGATCGAGGAGCTGATCGAGCTCGCCAGGGAAATGCGGGATGCCAACGAACGCGGCGAGCGGCTGGGGTTGTCGGAGGACGAACTGGCCTTTTACGACGCCCTGGAGACGAACGACAGCGCCGTGCAGGTGCTGGGCGACGAGACGCTCCGTGCAATTGCCCGCCAGCTGGTCGAGACGGTCCGCGGGAACGTGACCATTGATTGGACCCTGCGAGAGAATGTGCGCGCCCACCTTCGAGTCCTGGTGCGCCGCATCCTGCGCAAGCACGGCTATCCGCCGGACAAGCAGGAGAAGGCAACGCAGACCGTGTTGGAACAGGCGGAAGTCCTGTCCGAGGGTTGGGCTGTCGCATGAGAGGTATGACCGGTTCCTTTATTCCTTCTCCCGCAACATTTTCGTGCGTGGTGTTTCGAATCAAGGGCAACGACTATCGCCTGGTCGCCAGAGTCTTCTACCCCGGACGAGTAGTGTATGTACGGTTCGTGGGCACTCACGCCGAATACAACCGGATCAACGTCGAGGAGGTGTAGAAATGGCAGCCATCCGGCCGATCCGCACCGAGGAAGACTACGAAGCGGCATTGGCCCGCATATCGGAGCTCATGGATGCTCTTTCACCGCCGGAAGGGCAGATCGAGGACGAAGACGATCCTCGAAGGCTCGAGCTCGACGTCCTCTCCGACCTGGTTGAGCGATACGAAGACAAGCACTATCCCACCGGGTTTCCCAGCGTAACAGCCGCCATCGAATTTGAGATGGACCAGATGGGCATGACTCAGAGGGACCTCATACCGTTCCTTGGAAGCAGCGCCAAGGTGTCCGAAGTCCTGTCGGGCAAGCGCTCCATCACCATGGCCATGGCCCGGGCGCTGCATCGGCATCTCCGGATACCGGCGGACCTGCTGCTGCAAGAGCCCGGCGCAACGCTGCCCGAGCAACTGCCCGGTTTCGAGTGGACCCGGTTTCCGCTGAAGGCAATGGCCAGGGCGGCCTGGATACCCGATGCCCCCGACCTGAAGGACCGCGCCGAGGAGCTGATCGGCGGCCTGATCGATCAGGCCGGGGGACGGAAGTTCGCCACCCGGCCGATGTACCGCAGGAACGACCAGCGGCGGATCAACGCCAAGACCGACGACTACGCACTGCAGGCGTGGTGCTGGAAGGTGATCGCCAGGGCCCGGGAGCGCGGGATGAGCCCCGGCCGCTCAGGTGCGGTTACTCCCGAGTTCCTGCGGGAGGTGGCCCGCCTGAGCACGCGGGAAGACGGCCCGGGTCGGGCCCGCGACTTCCTGGCCGGGAACGGCATCGGCTTGGAGTACGTGCCCCATCTGCCCCGAACCCATCTGGACGGCGCGGCGCTCCGGCTCCCCGACGGCCGGCCGGTGGTCGGGCTGACCCTGCGCTACGACCGCATCGATAACTTCTGGTTCACCCTGTTGCACGAACTGGGCCACGTCGGGCTCCACTTGGGCACCGGCAGCGACGAGACCGGCTTCGTGGATGACCTCAGTCTGCGCGGTGTTGAATCCGGCGGAAGCGACCCCACGGAACACGAGGCGGACCAGTTCGCGCAGGACGCCCTGACCCCGCCGGAAATCTGGGACGACGGCATTATCCTGGAAAACCCGGGGCCGATGGCAGTGCTGCAAATGGCGTGGGAAGCCCAGGTCCACCCGGCAGTCATCGCCGGCCGTGTCCGCCATGAGTTGGGCAACTACCGACTATTGTCCCAATTCGTGGGCACCGGAGAAGTGCGCCGGCAGTTTGAGGGGAACGGGGCGGATGACTGAGCGACTGAACCTGGCGCGCCGCTACAAAGAAAAGATCGAAGCTTCGAGTCCTGGTGCGCCGCATCTTGCGCAAGCACGGCTATCCGCCGATAGAGCGGGACGGATGGCGGCTGGTTCGTACCAGGGGAAGCCACCGCCAATTCAAACATCCAGAAAAACCTGGCCGTGTAACCATTCCCGGAAAGCCAGGCGACGACCTTCCTCCAGGAACCTGGAACAGCATATTGAAACAATCCGGCCTGAAGGAGTAATCCTGCCCATGAAATACACCATCGTAATTGAACAGTCCCCCAACAACTATGCGGCCTATGTGCCCGACCTTCCCGGATGCGTTGCTACGGCGAGCACCCGGGAAGAGTTGCTGGACGAAATCAGAGAGGCCATCGAGTTCCATATCGAAGGTATGCGTGATGACGGCGAACCCGTCCCGGAACCCCAAGCGACTGCCGAGGTGGTGGAGGTGGCAGAGGTAACGGAGGCCAAGGCGGATCACTGAGCGATTGCCGTTGCCGCACACCTGGAACGTTGTTGGATGCCCTGCTACCCCAGAAGCGCAGACCGTGCTGGAACAGGCCGAAGTCCTGTCCGAAGGATGGGCGGTAGCCAGAAGACGTATGACCTGTTCGACCGGGGATATGGTTTACAACCAACTGATCCCTGAATCCCTGCTATCCGTATTTCCAACCCGCGAGGTATTCCATGCCGCTGAAGGAGCGTGTTCACCATCTCCTGGCCGTGTCGACCGACGGAGACCCCCACAGCCGGGCCGTGGACCTGGGCATCATCGGGCTAATTTTCCTCAACATCCTGGCCCTGACCCTGGAAACGGTTAAACCGGTCTATTCCCTGAGTCCGGCCGCCTTCCATTGGTTCGAGCGGATCTCCCTTATCATCTTCAGCATCGAGTACGTCCTGCGGCTGTGGTCCTGCACCGCGGACCCGAAGTACCCCCGCCCCATCATTGGCCGGCTCCGGTTCTTCGTGACGCCGATGGCCCTCATCGATCTGCTTGCCATTCTGCCGCTCTACCTGCCGCTGGTCGGCATCGACATGCGGTTTATCCGCATTGTCCGCATGCTGCGCTTCTTCCGCCTGGCGAAACTGTTTCGCTATTCGAGCGCCCTCAGGCTGCTAGGGCGGGTGGTGGTGGGAAAACGGGGAGAGCTGACCAGCATCTTCTTCGTGCTGCTGACCCTGCTGGTGATCTCCGCCTCGCTCATGTACTTCGCCGAGCACGACGATCAGCCGGACAAGTTCTCCAGCATCCCGCAGACCATGTGGTGGGGGGTGATCACCCTGACCACGGTCGGGTACGGCGACTACTACCCGGTCACGGCGGTGGGAAAGATGATCGCCGCCTGCATCGCGGTGATGGGGATCGGCATGTTCGCTCTGCCCGCGGGCATCCTCGGGGCCGGCTTCGTCGACGAGCTGCAGAGCCGGCACGAGCACGCGCGGCACTGCCCCAACTGCGGGCACAGGCTGGAAGATTGAACGAGCTCCGGGTGGCCGGGGATGCGGTCGATGCTTAACCGTGGCCACTTGGAGAGTGAGGCAATATGCCTGGGCTCCGACGTGACCGTCCGGCGGCGGCGGCCAGGAAAAAAACGGTTCCCTTCAAGGAGGAGCGACCCTGCATATCTTGCCAACAGGACCCTTGTCCGCAGATACGGCAAACCCCGAAATGAACGACCCCGGCCGCCATGCGCAGGAGATCGAGCGCGCAGCCGGGTTCCTGCACGGATGTGAAAGCGTGCTCTTCGTCACCGGGGCCGGCATCTCCGCGGATTCCGGGATTCCGACCTACCGGGGTGTGGGAGGGCTCTACGAAGTCGATCCCACCGAGAACGGGATGCCTATCGAAAAGGTGCTGTCGGGAAATACCATGAGGCGGGATCCGGCGCTCACCTGGAAATACCTGGGACAGATCGAAGCCGCCTGCCGGGGAGCGCGGTTCAACAGGGCCCACGAGGTGGTGGTAGAGGTCGAGAACCACTTCGAAAGGGTCTGGACCCTGACCCAGAACGTCGACGGTTTCCATCGCGCCGCGGGCTCGAGGAACGTGATCGACATACACGGGGATCTTCACCAGCTCATGTGCACGGCCTGTCCCTTCCGGGAGACAGTCGAGGGTTTCCGCCATCTCACGCTTCCGCCGCTGTGTCCGCGATGCCGGGCCATGCTGCGGCCCGACGTGGTGCTGTTCGGAGAAATGCTTCCCCTCGACAAGGTGCAGCTATTGAAGGAAGAGCTGGCCCTCGGGTTCGACTGCGTCTTCTCCATCGGCACCTCAAGCCTCTTCCCCTATATCTCGGGGCCGGTTGAGGCAGCCAGCCGGATGGGCCGGCCCACCATAGAGATCAACCCGGGTTCGAGCGACGTATCCCACCTGGTCGACGTGAAGGTTCCCCTGGGGGCCGCCCGGGGCCTGGACCTTATTTGGAGCAGTTACCTCGAGAAGGAGGTTCTGGTATGAGACAGGTTTTCCACTACTGGTCGACCCCGGCTGTCGCTTCAGTGTGGACCGCCTCTCACCCAAGATGGCGCGCTGGGAGCTGGCGCCTACCCTGACGGTGATGCGCTGGGAGCTCGACACGGACCGCGTCCGCCACGGCCGGGCCTCCGCGCGGCTCGTCGTCCCTTCCGTCAGTGAAGGCGGGGTCTCCGCGGACGATACCTGGAAGGGCCGCGGCTGGCCGGCGATTCACCTCACCGGAGAGAAGCTTCCGGTGCGGGACTGGTCCCCGTACCGGCACCTGGTCTTCGAGGCATTCAACCCGGCCGAGCGCCCCGTGAACCTGTGGATCCGCCTCGGCGACCACCCCGGACTCGAACAGGTTGTCCTGCAGCCGGGCTGGCAGACCCTGCGCGTCGACGTCGATCACGTCTCCACCATCGACGAGCTGCGCTTCTTCTTCGCCGATCCCCCGCGAAAAATCGAGATCAACCTCGACCACATCCGGCTCGAAACCGGGGACCTTGGCGACGTGCGGCGCCTCGCGGACCGCGCCGCCGGGCTCATCGCCGGCATCGAGGAGGAGCCGCGGACCCTCCACGTCCGCGCCAACCTGCGCGAGATCGAAGGGGAGCTCGGCCAGGCTCTCGGAGCAATGGACGCAGATCGCCGCGGGCGGGGACGAAGCGGCTGCCGGGCGCTGGGCGGGACAGGTGCGGGGAATCCGAAGCAGGCTGGCGCGGCTCGTTGTTCGCGCCAGGGAGGACCGGTTCGCCGTGCAGGCCGGGGACACCGGCTGGGGGTTCGGCTGGACCCACGGGATGACGAAGGTCTTCCGCGATTCCCGGGAGCTTCCTTTCGCCGGCGAGATCGGCGGCACCGTGCGGGTCGAGCTGGCGGCCAACGAGAGCGAGGGGGTGCAGCTCGTTCTGCGCTACCCCGCGGTCGCCGCCACCTATCCGCTCCGGGACGTCCGCGTCGCCGTTAGCGACCTGGACGGGCCAGATGGAAACCGCATCGAGTCGGGGCAGGTCGAGGTGCTGCCGGTCGGCTACGTCAACACCCGGCCGCCGCCCTACGACGTCGAGCACCAGGGCTGGTGGCCGGATCCGCTGCTCGACTTCCTCGACGGCTTCGAGCTCGACGCCAACGTCTGGCAGCCGGTCTGGCTCGACGTGCGCACCGTGACCGGCCAGGCGCCGGGGCTGTACACCGGAACGATCACCGTCACCGCCGGGAGTCGGGGCGGCCAGGGAGGACTACCCCCCCCCCCCCCCCCCCCCCCCCCCCTCGAGGTGCCCTTCGAGGTCGAGGTGTGGGATTTCGCCGTTCCGGTGGAGCACCACTTTCCCCTGTCCCTCCTACTGGCCGCAGGCGACCGGGGGTTTCTACTTCGAGAATCGCGCCGACCTGGAGAAGATGCTGAAGTATATCGGCGGCCGGCTCGACGAATCCGGGCTCACCCCCCCGGCCCGGCACGTCGCCGAGGTCCATCGCAAGAGCGTCGACCTCGGCCTCGGCCACCGGATGTTCCCGGACAACATCTACCGCTACCGCCAGGCCCCGCCGACCGAGTGGGTGCGGCTCTGGCACGAGCACGGCGCCCGCAGGTTCGTGCTGCTCGCCGTCCAGGCCTACGGCAACCTTCCGCGCGAGGAGCCCTACCCCGGCCGGGCGCCGCAAGGTGCTGTTCGAGGCGCTCGCCGAAGGGGTGCCGCGCTTCCGGGAAGCGGGCCTGCTCGACATGGCCTACATCTTCACCTTCGACGAGGTGTCGGAGAACCGCTTCGACTCCATCCGGGACATCCACGGCGAGATCAAGAGACTGTATCCGGGCATCCCGCTGATGACGACGGCGTACGACGACTCCTACGGCATCGACAGCGGCCTCGATCCCTACGTCGACATCTGGGTGCCGGGAATCAACGTCTACAACCAGACGACACCGGCGATCGCCGCGACCCGCGAGCGCGGCCGCGAGATCTGGTGGTACATCACCGCCGGGCCCGACGAGCCGTACCCGAACGTCCGCATCGAGGACGCGGCGGTCGAGCACCGGCTGCTCATGGGGTTCATGCCCTACCGGGCCGGCAGCGACGGCTTCCTCTACTGGTGCCTCAACCAGTGGACGGAGACGGTGAACCGCGGGCCCCCTCACCAACGCCCGCGGCACCGGCACCGGCAGGTACAACGGCGCCGGCATCATCTTCTACCCCGGCCCGGATGGGCCGGTCCCCTCGATACGCATGAAGAACATGCGGGACGGGCTGGAGGACTACGAGTACCTGTGGCTGCTCGAGCAGGCCGTAGCGAAGGTCCGCAGCGGCGAGCTCGAGGTCGCGGAAGGATGGCTGAAGCGGCCCTGGCGATCGACGACCGCCTCGGCTCGCTCACCGACTACAGCCGCAACCCGGAGGACCTGCTGGAAGCGCGGCGCGAGATCGCGGCGCTGCTGGCGGAGGCGAACCGGTAGACTCGCGGCGCAGCCAGGGCGCAGAACCGCCGACGGTCCGGGTCGTCGATGTCATTCTGTCGGGAATGCGGCCGATGGGATGCGTGGCTCCGGGCACGTTTGTCTGGAAACGAACGGTGCCGTCAACTCGCATCTTCACCAACCAGGGCATCATCGGCATCGAAGAGGATCTCCCAGTCCCGGTTGTTCTGCACTAACTGGAGATCCCGTCCTGGGCCAGAGCCGCAAACTTCGGATCGTCGCGCACCGGATCGAACACGGCGGCGTCGAACCACCGCTTCGCCCCCCCGAAGTAAATCCACTTCCTCAATGCCGGTTTCGGAGAGCGGTGCATACGGCGCATCGCTTCGAGGGCCCCGGCTTTGTCGTTCTTCCCCAGATAGCCGCACGCCAGGGCCATATAATTATTCCCACTGTCTCCTGCCGTCAGTGCCTTTTCCAAGAACTCGATGGCTTCGTCGAACAGTCCGATCTGGCGCAGCCGTCCGGCGAGGTTGTTGTTGGCGTATCCGTAGAACTTTCGGTATTCAGCCTCCGCTGCATCATCGGGCGCCGCCCGCCATTCCTTCTCGTACTCGACCAGGTTCTCTCTTGCCGACTGGACCTCGGCACGAACGGCCGCTTCATCCCCGGATTCGTGCCGGCTTTGAATCGAATTCGCCAGGATATGGGCGATCCACCAGCGTCGCTGCACAGGATCCTCGACTGCCTCGCTTTCCAATCGACGCAGAAAGACTTGCCCGGTCTCAATCGCCTTCCGATGCCGGCCCATCCTGCTCAGCAACGACATTCGATCGCGATAGTACATGTAATGATTGATGGAGAGGGGTAGTCCCAACTCCGGCGACAGGGCCTCGGTCTCGGCAAGCCACAAGTCACCCTTGCCCACGTTGAAATAGATCACCAGCGGTGCCGCGAAATAGATCCTGAGACGATCTTCCGGCTCAATACCGTCGATGGCGAGGGCTTTGCGGTGGAGATCGAATGCCAGTTGATCATCGATAAGCCGGTAGCTCCAGGAGGCCTGCTCCAGCGCGCGGAACGCCTTCTGAGCGTCGTCCGTCGACTCCCCGAACACCTGGAGGACGCGCGCTCGATCGCCCCGTCGGTTGAGGCGATCGTACAACCCGGCCAGGTTCCACGCCGTCTCCTCGTCCCGGGCGCCCAAGCGAAACGCCTCCTCGTGCGCTGCCAGGGCCTCCTGCAGGAGCTTGTTGTCGATGTCCTCCACTTCCCCGCGCATCATGGCGTGCACCTCCCCTTCCAGGGCATGGGCCAGGCCCCGCTGGGCATCCAGATTGTCGCGGACAGTGGAAGTCACCTTGCGGAACTGTGCCTTGGCCTCGGTCCACCGCTGTTCTTTCAGAAGCCCTCGGCCGCGCCCGAGCGCGGTCCGGATGACCTCATCGGTAAATCCATCGGGCAACTTCCGGCCTCCCAGAATTTCTTCGACCATGTTCAGCATCTCCTTTCTCAGCTGATTGCGGGCTCGGTACAGCCGCTGGTTCACCGCCTGCGGTGCCAGATCCAGGAACGCGGCAATTTCCTTCTGAGACAGGCCCTCCAGGTAGAACAAGGTGATCAACTGCTGCTGCTCGTCGCTGAGCGTTCCGAGAGCGGTGAGCACCGTGCGCCGGCCCTCGACCGCGATCGCCTCGTCCTCCGGCGTTCCTGCCGGCGATACCAGGGTCTTCTCGACGCACTCGGTCAGCGGCTCCGCGCGCCGCCGGTACCCCATGCGGCACTCGTTGACGGCGATCTGCCTGAGCCACGGAGCGAAGCGGTCGCCGGCCTCGAGGTTTCGCAACTTCAGGAAGGCCTTGATGAAGGCCTCCTGAGCTGCATCCTCGGCCGCATCGAAGTCCCGCGTGTAATTCAGGCAGAGGCCGAATACTGCGTAGCGGTAGCGCTCCACCAGGCCGGCAAAGGCCTGGACGTCTCCGCCGAGGCTGGCCTCGACCAGATCCCTGTCGTTCGTCATCGACACGTCGATTTTTGCTGAATCCCTGAGTAAGATGCGCGAACAGCAAGGAACGTAACGCCTGAGCGTGAAATAATTTCCTCCTGGAGGCTGTTCGAACGGTTACCCCGGCAGTTGGCCACCTGCTCGATCGGGTAAATGTCCCGGCTGCGACTTCAACCCGGACCATCAGGGGCCGGCCGGGAACCCTCTTTCGCCGGTCCCGTTATTCTGGTGTCAGCCTGGCTTCGAGTTATCGACCTCAACCAAGGCCACAAGTGCGATTCTATCAGCTGTCACTGGTTGTCCTTTTCTCAGTCCCCCATCCCGTACCCGCCCAGTGGGGCGACAGCCTGATCGTCCGTGGAAAACAGGTGCTGCAGGCAGGGGTGAATGCCGGAAGCCTCGATACCATGCACGCCGCCAGGGGGATGTTCGAGCGGGTCCTTGCCGATACAGGTCTGTCCGCCTGGGGCCACTACTACATCGCCCTGGCGGATCACAGCATCGTCAACTACCTGCTTGGCCGGACCGACGACAAAAAGCAGGCTTCCCTGCACCTGAAATCAGCGGTCGAGCATCTGCGGGAAACCCTTCGCCTCGACCCCAGGTCAGCCGAAGCCCATGCCCTGCTTTCGAGCGCGTACGGAAGGCAGATCGCCCTGAACCCGGTCAAATGGATACTTCTGGGCCGCAGAATCGGCAAGGCCCTCGAAAAAGCCCGGGAGATCGCACCGGACAATCCGCGCGTCGTACTATGCGCGGCCTTGAACGATTACAACACTCCCCAGGTGTTGGGGGGGAGCAAGGAGAGGGGGATGCAGGGGTTCCGGCGAGCCACGGAACTGTTTGCCCGGGAAATGCCGGGCGATCCCATCCAGCCGGAATGGGGACACAGCCAGGCCTGGGCCTGGCTGGGGATCGCCCACGCGGACAGGGGCGAAAAGGAGCCGGCGCGCGCCGCCTTTGAAAGGGCGCTGGAGATCAACCCGGAGTTCGGCTGGGTCAAGAACGGGTTGCTTGTACGAGCTGAATGAAGGGGATTAGTTCCGGGTTCGCGGTGCTGTCGATCAGGTCCTTGCACTGTCCCGAGCGCCCCGGATACACATCCGAAAAGCCACCGATAACGGTTGACGTTATTAACGGAAGTCGTTATGCATTGGTATGATCAAATCATTCAAGGACAAGGAAACCGGGAAAGTTTTCAGCGGCCGATTTTCCCGCAAACTGCCGCAGGATATTCAACGGGTGGCGGCTCGCAAGCTCGAGCAACTCAACGCCGCCACGGTCCTTGCTACCTTGCGTGTACCCCCTGGCGACCGACTCGAAGCGTTGAGCGGAGATCGACGGGGGCAACACAGCCTTCGTGTTAACGATCAGTGGCGGGTGTGCTTTGTGTGGCGGAGCGGGGATGCCTTTGACGTCGAGATCGTCGATTACCACTGAGGAGAGACGAAATGACAAAGCGTGACTTCCCCCCTGTCCATCCGGGTGAAATCCTTTTGGAGGATTTTCTCAAGCCCATGCAGATGAGCCAATATCACCTGGCTCAGGCCATCTGTGTGCCGCCACGTCGCATCAATGAAATCGTGCACGGGAAGCGGGGAATCACCGCGGATACGGCCTTGCGTCTGGGGCGCTTTTTCGGGATGGAAGCGCAATTCTGGATGAATCTCCAAACCCGGTATGATCTTGAAACGACCCTGGAAACCTTGGCCGACAGACTGGATCAAGTTCGGATACACGCGGCCTGAATTGGATGGGAACCTGAGCGCGCTGCCTTTGAAAGGGCGCTGGAGATCAACCCGGAGTTTGGCTGGGTCAGGAACGGGTTGCTTGTCGAGCTGGTTGAAGTGGATTAGTCCGGGTTCGAGGTGCTGCGGGAGACCGACGAACCCCCCGAATCACGCAGATGAAACCCGTGCCCAAACATTCGCACAGCATCATGTAACTCCCATGGGAAGCAGACTCGGAGACACCCATTCCCGGGATCCCAAGCGGTGGGGATTCGGATTAAAGGGCACCCACACCCATTGTCATTCCGATCCAGGCGAGTACATGATGGTAGCAGGTATAAACCATTGTTACTACTATACCATTTTGAAAACAGAGAGGGAATGAGAATAAACAAACCGGGTAGGAAAGGAACAGCTATGGCAATTCTATCAGATCGTATTACGGTGAACCCGAAGCAGTGTGGGGGACGACCCTGTATTCGAGGAATGCGGATTCGCGTTACGGATGTGCTGGATTTACTCGCCCACGACTCGACTATTGAACAGATCTTGGCCGATCATCCCGACCTTGAATCCGAGGATATTCGCGCCTGTCTTCGCTTCGCCAGTGAGCGGCTTGATCATCCGGTACTCGCTGCATGACCCTTTGGCTCGACGCTCAAATTTCCCCAAGGCTCGCCCCGTGGATTCGCGATGCCTTTGGCTTGGATATTGTCCATGTGCGCGATCTGGGTCTCAGGGAGGCTGAGGATCTCGATGTTTTTAACTCCGCGCGGGAAGCTGACGCGATTGTGATAACCAAGGATCGAGACTTTGTCGAGCTGTCGGGACGTCTGGGGTCTCCCCCGAAAGTAATCTGGATTACCTGCGGAAATACTTCGAATGCACGCTTGAGAACGATCTTATCGAAAACCCTTCCGGATGCCCTCGAGTTGGTAACCAAGGGGGAGCTTCTGGTTGAAATCAGCGATGCGGGTTGACCGGCAGTATTCGTTAATCCCGGAATCAGCCGTAGGGGAGATCAGCAGAATGTCCGCGTCCCCGTCGGGGATGCATTAACCTGACCCTGCATGAATCTTCTTGCAGGAGGCGGTTGTGTCGTTCTACGAGGCACCGGGCGCCGGAGAATGGCCGTGCTCCCGTCCATCTTTCGCCTCTCCCAGGCCGCGGCCCTGGCGCTGTCGCTGTTCGCCTGCGGCGAGCTGCCCACCGAGCCGGCGGCGCCGGAGCGCCCGGGATCGTTCACCGCCCTCCACGTCGAGGAGAACCGCATTGTCGGGGCCGACGGCTCCGACGTGATCCTGCGGGGGGTGGCCGTCGTCGACCCGCTGATCGGCCGAGCTTCCCGCTACTCCCCCAACCCCAGCGAGCGGGATATCGAAACCCTGGCCGTCGAGTGGAACGCCGGCATCGTCCGCGTGCCGATGCATCCCGACCTGATGTCCAACCACCCGACGTACCTGCGCGATTTCGTCGATCCCCTGGTCGAGTGGGCGGGGGAACGGGAGCTCTACCTGCTGCTGGGGTACCACGCCCACGGCAACCCGCTGACCGGCGAGGTCGAGGATACCCCCTGGGGCTACGACCCGCCCTGGAACGGCAACCCCTACGACCCCGACCTCGGGCTGGCGATCGCCTTCAATACCGAGATCGCCGCCCGCTACCGCGACAAGCCGTGGGTCCTCTACAGCGTCTTCAACGAGCCGGCGTTCATCTCCTGGAGCGAGTGGCGCCCGGTCGCCGAGCAGCTCGTCGACACGGTGCGGGACCAGCACCCCGAGGCCCTGATCCTGGTCTCCGGGGTCGACTTCGCGAGCGAGCTGGAGGGAGCGCTCTCCGACCCGGTGCGCCGGGACGGCATCGTCTACGAGATCCACCCGTACCCCTGGGTCGGCGAGTCCTGGAAGAAGGTGGTTTCCAGGCTTTCGACGACCAGCCCGGTGTTTCTCGGGGAATGGGGATTCGGCGCCGGACACCCGGCGAGCATGCGCAGATACGGGGAGTCCCTGGTCCGCTACTGCGAGGAGCTGGGGCTCGGCTGGACCGCCTGGATCTGGGACCACGCCTGGACGCCGAGCATGTTCACCTCTCCTAGCCGCACCAGGCTCACCCCATTCGGGGCGCTTGTGAAGCGGGCCCTGGCGCCGGGGGAACCGCTGTCATTCCACTCCGCCGGGGACGGTTAGCTTTCTCAGAACAAACGCCTCGCCTCCGAACAGCTGGTTGGGAGAGGCGGACGACAGGAAGGTGAGCAGGGTGTCCGACGGGCTCGCCAGCATTATCTCCGTGTCCTTCCCGTCCTTTTTGACCTGTCCGCGCAGCCGCCCGGCGGCGATTGCCCGCTCGAACTCGTCGGTCGGCTCAACGCGAACGAGCAGATCCCCGTTGGATGCGAAGTCGTAGTTCAGCAACCCGTAGGAGCCGGCTTCGTCGTCATCGAACCTCAGGCTTGCGTAACGGCCCTCCCCGGCGTGGACGACGACGAATTCGGCGCGCATGACGCGGAACTCGCCATCCTTCCATTCCAGTGACCCCATCTGGCCGACGTTGTCGCTGCCGAACTTCAGGTGGAGGATCTCGTCTTCGAAGAGCCACGCCCCCTCCAGCCGGTCTTTGTCGAGCGCCTCGGGACGGTCGGTTACCGGGTGCTCCGTCTCCACCGACGAGCAGCCCGCGGCTGCCACGGCGAAAATCGCCACCCAACGACTGTGCGCGGTCATGTCACTCCCTCCGGTTTTTGCGATATTGTCTGCCTTGTCAGCCCGTTGAAAAAGCTAATCCGGCGCTGCGGCCGGCCTTGGCAGACCGGGGGCTCCTCCCCGGATCTCCTGCGATTCGACTCGGTCGGGCGCCTTGTTGGGGCAGAAAAATCCAGGTAGGGGTCGGATCCGATTTCGTGATTTTTCTGCCCCAAGTCTTCGACCGCCATGACTCGGCCGCGCCTGCGGAACAACTTTATCAACGGCTTGTTTTGAGACGTTCGAATCCGCCTCGAGTTCGCAACAGACCAGGCCCCGCATGAGCTGGAAAACCGAAACCACCGCCACCGACGAGCAGGTTCGCTTCTACCGGGAAAACGGCTACCTGACCTTCGGCCGCATCTTCACCGAGCCCGAGCTGGAGGAGCTGCGGCACTACGTCGGCGACATGATCGCGGCCCTGCCGCCAGAGCAGCGGCCCGAGTCCCTCGACGTCCCCCACTTCCGGCACCCGTTCCTGTTCCAGTACCTCGCCCACCCGCGAGTGCTCGACGTCATCGAGCGCTTCATCGGGCCCGACATCGTGCTCTGGTCCAGTCATTTCATCAGCAAGCGCCGCGACGACGGCCTCGCCGTTCCCTGGCACCAGGACGGCGTCTACTGGGGGGAGAGGCTGCAGCCGATGAAGGTGATCACCATGTGGCTGGCGGTCGACGAGTCCCGCGTCGAGAACGGCTGCATGCGGGTGGTGGCCGGCAGCCACCGCCGCCGCGGGCTGAGCTACGAGGAGATACGCAAGGAAGGGTACCTCTTTTCGCGGGAGGTAGTCGGCTCTGATCTGTCAGATGCCGGCGTCGTCGACCTGGAGCTGCGGACCGGGGAGTGCCACTTCCACGACGCCTTCACCCTGCACGCCTCCAACGCCAACCGCTCCGCGGAAAGGCGGTGCGGGTACACCATGCGCTACTTCCCCGCGGACGTGCGCCACCACCATCCACCCGGCCACGCCCGCAATCATTTCATCTACCTGGTACGAGGCGAGGACCGTTCCTGCGGTCACAACCAGTACGCCCCGGTGCCGGCCATCGAACAGAGGACAGCATGAGCGAAACCCCACTGCGCATTCTCGTCGTCGTCGCCCACCCGCACGACTTCACCCACTGCTCCGCCACCTGCGGCATTCACGCCGCCCGCGGCGACTCCGTCACCCTGGTCACCGTCACCAGCGGCGCCCAGACCCACAACGAGCGGCTCCACGACGAGCTGCTGAAACCGGAGGCGGAGCGCGATCCGCAGGTCGTCAACCAGGGCCCGGAGGACTACGCCGAAATCAAGGCGGCCGAAGTCAGGCAGGTCTGCGGACTCTTCGGCGTTTCAGACGTGCGCATCATGCAGTGGCCGCAGCCGTTCCGCATCGAGAAGAACCCCGGGGTCGTCGACGATCTGCGGCAGGTCTTCTACGACGTGCGCCCGCACGTCCTGATCACCCAGAAGCCCTACTACGACGCGCGCAACGGCATGGCCCTGATGGCCCGCGACGACCACAACGAAACCGCGATCGCCGTTCTCGAGGCGCGCGGCCTCGCCTCGATGCCGAATTACGAGACCCGGGAAAGACCCCATACCACCGCGGTGACCTACTACCTCGGCGCCTACTTCACCCTCAACGAGATCGATTTCTACGTCGACATCACGGAGTGGCGCGACAAGCGCATCGAGGCGGAAACGCTGTTCGAGAGCCAGGGCCAGTTCGACGAGTTCGCGCGCAAGCGGGTGGAAATCGGGGCGGGAAGCGCAGGCTGGTCAGCTCGCGTCGGCTACGCCGAGGGCTTCGTGCGCGCCGAGCCGGAGGTGCTGCAGGAGCTGCACGTTCCCGAGATCGCCCTCCGCCGGGCCGAGGAGCCGCGCGAAGCCGGGTTGCGGCGCCTGGCCGGACTCCCTGCATGAGACTTCTCCACTACCTGGAAATCCGCAACTTCAAGCGTTTCGGGGAAACTGAGCGCATCGATCTGGGCCATCCGACCGTCCTCATCGGTCCGAACAACTGCGGCAAGAACCACGGCCATCCGGGGGATCTCCCACTGGTCGCAGGCGTTCAATACCTGGTTCGGCAACAAGGGCAAGGCGCCGGGAACGGCGATACGGTAACGGGTCCACCGCCCCGGGGACCTCATCCCCGTTCCCGGGACAAACCCTCTGAGAGGAAGCGAACATGACAGACAGGAAAGAACCCCATCCCGAGCTCGCCCGGTTCATGGACGGCCTGGCGATCCGCAACCCGGGCGAGGTGGAGTTTCACCAGGCGGTCCGCGAGGTGGCCGAAGCGCTGCTGCCCTACATCGACCGCCACCCCGTCTACCGGGAGTACCGGATCCTCGAGCGCATGACCGAGCCGGACCGGACCGTCTCCTTCCGCGTCTCCTGGCAGGACGACGCCGGCGAGATCCGCGTCAACCGCGGCTACCGCGTGCAGATGAACAACGCCATAGGCCCCTACAAGGGGGGACTGCGCTTCTCGCACACGGTGACCCCGAGCGTGCTCAAGTTCCTCGCCTTCGAACAGACCTTCAAGAACAGCCTGACCGGCCTGCCGATGGGGGCCGGCAAGGGGGGCGCCAACTTCAATCCCAAGGGGAAGTCGGACGGCGAGGTGATGCGCTTCTGCCAGGCCTTCACCACCGAGCTCTACCGCCACGTCGGTTCCCACGTCGACGTGCCCGCCGGCGACATCGGCGTCGGGGCGCGCGAGATCGGCTTCATGTTCGGCCAGTACAAGCGCATCACCGGGGCCTTCGAGGGGGTGCTCACCGGCAAGGGGCTCGAGTTCGGGGGCAGCCTGATCCGCAGCGAGGCGACCGGGTACGGGGCGGTGCTTTTCCTGTCGCACATGCTCGCCGAGGCCGGCGAGGGGATGGAGGGGCTGCGCGCCAACATCTCCGGTTCGGGCAACGTCTCGCTGCACGCCGCGGAGAAGCTGATCCAGCTCGGGGGCCGGGTGCAGACCCTGTCCGATTCAGCAGGGTTCGTGCACGACCCGGACGGCATCGGCGAGGAGAAGCTCGACTTCCTCAAGGACCTCAAGGAGGTCCGCCGCGGTCGCATCTCGGAATACGCCGACGCATACCCCGGCGTCGCCTACCACGCCGGGGCCCGCCCCTGGGGCGTGCCCTGCGACGTAGCCCTGCCCTGCGCCACCCAGAACGAGGTGTCGGCGGAGGACGCCCAGACACTGATCGGCAACGGCGTGCGCGCCGTCTGCGAGGGGGCCAACATGCCGAGCGAGTCGGACGCCGTCGAGCTGTTCCGGGAGGCCGGGGTGCTGTTCGGACCGGCCAAGGCGGCCAACGCCGGCGGCGTCGCCGTCTCCGGTCTCGAGATGAGCCAGAACTCCGCCCGACTCTCGTGGACCCTGGAGGACATGGAGCGGCAACTCGAGCAGATAATGAGCGACATCCACGCCCGCTGCGCCGAGCACGGCCGGGGCGAGGAGGGGAACATCGACTACCTCGCCGGGGCCAACATCGCCGGCTTCCGCAAAGTCGCCGACGCCATGCTCGCCTTCGGCATCGTCTGAGGGGGGTTTGTCAGCCGAATCCCCCGGAGCCGCCGGCGCGCGGGCCTTTGACTCACCTGGCCAACGCCGCCGGGGCATGTCCTGCCTGCCAGCGGAGGAACCCCCGGAGCTCTGCCGGCACGCGGGCCTTTCGCGCCACAGGTCAACGCGACCGGGGGTAGGCATTCCCGACCTGCCGGCGGAGAAATCCCCAAATCGCTGAAAAGGAGATGACATGAGCGACGACACCTTGCGCGCCGCGGTAATCGGCGGCGGCCTCGGCGGCTCCCACGCCTACGCCTACGCCCGTTCCCCCCGGTACGACCTGGCCGCCGTCTGCGACATCGACCCCGGTGTCATGCCGCGGTTTTACGAGCGGGCGGAAATTCCCGCGGGCAGCATCGGCGAATACACCGACTACTGCCTCATGCTGGAGCGGGAAAACCTCGACGTGGTCAGCGTCGCCACCCCAGATCACCTGCACGCCGGGGCGACCTGCGATGCCTCGGAGGCCGGCGTCAGGGGGATCTTCTGCGAAAAACCGCTGGCCACCACCCTGGAGGACGCCGACCGCATGATCGCCACGGTGGAGGGCAACGGCACCTGCATGTCCGTCGACCACACCCGCAGCTGGATTCCCCGCTACCGGGAGATGCGCCGGGCCGTGCGCGACGGCGCCCTGGGCCCCCTGACCCGCATCGTCGCCCACATGGGGGGCCGGCGCTCCATGCTCTTCCGCAACGGCACCCACATCGTCGACGCGGTCTGCTACTATGCCGAGGCGGACCCCGTCTGGGTGATCGCCGCCCACGAACGCGGCTTCGAGGAGTACGGCCTGGTGTACGACGGCAAGGGAGGCAGGGATCCGCAGTACGACCCGGGCTCGACCCTGATCGTCGAATTCGCCAACGGGGTCCGCGCCCTGGTCAACAGCGCCAAGCTGACGCCGCAGTTTTCCGAGTACGACCTGCAGGGGCCGAACGGGCGCATCGTGGTCAGCGACCAGCACTGCCAGGTCTGGACCACCTCGGAGTCCCAGGGGAACCTGATCCCGGTCTCCTCCGACACCGGCGCCGCCTACCCCGACCCCTTCGGCGCCGCCCTCATCCCCGCGGTAGAGGAGCTGGCGGAGATGATCGAAGGGACGGCGGTGAGCAGCTCGCCCCCGCGGCGGGCCCGCGACACCCTGGAAATCATGCTCGCGGCCCTGCAGTCCCAGGCCCGGGACAACGCGAGAATAGACCTGCCACTCCCGAGGGAATAATTATGACCCTGACCCAGGCGCAGAAAACCCATTTCGAGGAACAGGGCTACCTGCCCTTCGACCGCGTCCTCTCCGACGGCGAACTCGGTGACCTGCGCCGGCGCAGCGAGGAGATAGCCCGGGGCGAAGCGGATCACGTCCCCCCGCGCTACATCCAGCTTGAAGCCGCCTTCCGCCAGGAGGACGGCGACGGCGTCGACCGCCTCGACCAGGTGCGCAAGATGACCCACCTGTGCTATTTCGACCCCTTGTTCGAAGCAGCCGCCCGCAAGGAGGCCATCGTCGACGTCATCGAGGAGCTGCTGGGGCCCAACATCAAGCTCTACTGCGACCAGTTGATGATGAAGGCCCGCTATCACGGCACCGTCACCGACTGGCACCAGGACTCGGTGGCCTGGCCCCAGTTCGCACCGCAGGACCACGTCTCATGCTGGGTCGCCCTCGACGACGCCACGGTGGAAAACGGCTGCATGACGGTGCTGCCGGGAAGCCACAAGTGGGGGCCGATCACCCCGGAGCGGAAAGCCCGCTTCCTCGACGATCCCCTGCTCCCCGAACCGGTTCCGGTGGAATTGCAGGCCGGCTCCTGCCTGTTCCACCACGGTCTCAACTTCCACCGCACCGGCGCCAACTCCACCCCCGACCGGCGGCGCGGCCTGGCCCTCCACTACATCCGATCCGAGACCATGTACCTCGGCAGCGGGAACGAGGATCAGCGCCTGATGATGGAGTGCGGGAAGCCGCCCGGCGAGTTTCGCTTCATGCTGGTCCGGGGGCGGGAGTTCGAGGGGCGGGTATAGTGTCGCGTCCCAGGAATCCCTTGCAATTTTTCCGGCGCGGATCTTTCCCGTCTCAGCGCCGGTTTTCATGTTATCCGTAGGACGCTACACCAGGAAATGGACTTGATATGGAAAGGCGGCCGTTTTGCCCGCGCTCAGGCACCCGGCAAACGGGGATGCCCCGGCCGAAGACGCCACGGGATGTTCCGTGACAGCCGTTACTGCGGTCAGTGCCAGTCTGCCCTCCAATGCTCTGGCCGGCTCACCAGACGGATCTCAGCTTTGGCTGTCCTTCAGAAACAATGGAGATATATTTTATATATATGAAAGTCACCAAATGAAGATCGGGAGGTATTCCAATGGGAGCGAAATCCCATATCGCCAAATGGGGCACCAGCCTGGCGGTGCGCATCCCCAAGCCGATCGCCGAGCAATGGGGCGTTCAGGAAGGCTCTTCCATCGAGATGATCTCGCAGGGCGACCAGGTCGTGATGCGCAAGAAGACCTATAACCTGGACGACATGCTGGACCAGGTGACGGAGGACAATCTCCATCCCGAGGCGGACACCGGCCCCGCCCAGGGCAACGAGGCATGGTAGAGCGGGGATATGTCCCGGGCAGGGGGGACATTGTCTGGCTTGCCTTCACTCTCCAGGCTGGACATGAACAGGCCGGGCGTCGGCCTGCTCTTGTTCTGAGTCCGCAGAGCTACAACGAGAAAACCTCTCTGGCGCTATGCTGCCCCATCACTTCCAGGGTCAAGGGCTACCCCTTCGAGGTTTCCCTCCCATCCGCCAGTCTCGTTACCGGTGTCGTCCTGGCCGACCAGGTCAAGAGCCTGGACTGGCGGGCCCGACGAACCGGCTTCGGGTGTCGAGCCCCGGCGCAGGTGGTGGGGGAAGTCATGGAAAAGCTGACGGTCCTTCTCACTGGATGAGGGTTTTGCTTTCGGCAGTTCCATCTCCTGAAACCACTCGTCATTTACCATTTTGCCAGGTCTGATCAAAAAGGGCTCGATATGAGCAGAACTTCTGATTTCCTCGTGGTCGGCGGCGGCATCTGGGGCTTGAGCACCGCCTACCATCTCGCCGCCCGCGGCGCCGGCAGCGTGCGCCTGCTGGAGCGCAACGCCGACCTCGCCGACGAAACCACCCCCAGGGCCGCCGGCCTCGTCGGGCAGATACGCTCTTCGCCGACCATGTGTTCCGCCATACGCTACGCCCTCGACCTGCTCGACGGCTTCGCCGGGGAAACCGGCCACGACCCCGGCCTGCGGCGGCCCGGCAGCCTGATGGCCGCCCTCACCGAGGAGCGCATGGAGGCGTACCGGAGGCTGATCGATCTCGCCGACAGAACCGGGGTGCGGGCGGAAATCGCCGGCCGCGGCGAGATGAAGAGGATGTGCCCGGAGATGGAGGTCGAGCGGCTGCCTGGGGGGCTGTTCGTCGAGGGGGACGGGTACGTCGACGCGCGCCAGTGCGCCCTCGCCTACGCCGCCGCGGCGCGGGAAGGGGGCGTCGAAATCGAATGCGGGGTCGAGGTGACCGGCCTCGCGGTGGAAAACGGCAGCGTGAGCGGCGTGAGCACCGACAGCGGACCGCGGGCCGCGGAGCGGGTGATCGTCGCCTGCGGCCCCTGGACCGGGAGAATCGCCCGGCTCGCCGGGGTCGAGCTGCCGATGCAGACGATTCGCCACCAGCGTGCCCGCACCGTGCCGGTCGGCGGCATCCCGGAGGACCATCCCGTGGTCCGCGTCACCGACGTCAGCTGCTACCTGCGCCCCGACCAAGGCGGGTACCTGTACGGCTTCTTCGAGCCGGAGCCCCACCTCATAGACCTCGACGGGCTTCCCGCCGGCTTCCGCAGCAGCGACGTCGACGATCCGCTGGCCACCATCGCCGAGGCCCGGCGAAGGCTGGTCCCCTGCTTTCCGGTGCTCGGCGACCTCGAGATCGCCGAGTACCGGCAGGGAATCACCACCTTCGCCCCGGACGGCCGCTACCTCATCGGGCCAGTGCCGGGGGCCGAAGGGCTGATCGTCGCCTCGGGATGCGCCGCGGTCGGCATCGCCGGATCGGTTGCTATCGGCCGCTGGCTCGCCGAGTGGGCCACCGGTGGCAAGCCCGGCGAGGAGCTGGAGGAGTTCGGGCTGCTCAGGTTCGGGGAGCAGGCCCGGGACCGCACCTGGGTGCGCGACCGGAGCCGGGAGTTCTACGCCGGCTACTACAGCATTCAGTCCATGGAGGGCGGTTAGTGTCCTGTCTCAGAAGAAATAGATCTGACCATATTCGGCCCCCGAGGCGCCCGGCTCGCAAGGCGCATGAGCGAGTCGTATCAGTGGATGCGGCGAGGGAGCGCCGCGGGTCGGGATGGATCGGCGACTTTATGGGCAAGGATTTGCGCCGAGCAGCATCTGCCTTATCGAATCCTGGATTCGATACCCTTCATTTGGTTTGTCGCTGCCCTGCCTCACACACGCATTCAGACAGGCTCCGCAACTGGTGCCTCCAGATGCCCGCGCTCAAGTCTCCCCGGATCCACACGTTGAGACGCTCGAACCGGTCTGAATGCTTGCAGCTGTCCGTGACATTTCACGAGATCTGGAACCGAGCCGGTGGAGAGGATGATACAGGCCGCGATGGAGCCTGTCGAGATCACGATCAGCGGTCAGAATCGCTCGGACTGCGTATTGAGGCGTTGACGAAGTCTCAAACTGCCTCAGGCTTTCTTTTCCATCGGAAAGACAACCAATCAGATTTTTCCAGTAGTGTTCCGTTATTAGTCGAATTAGGGGTATCCATGCAACCGGACCGCTTCGGGACAACCGGGTTGAGCGTCGGTGACCACAGGCCGACCGCTACCAATGGCTCGGTACGCCGCGCGACAATGCCGGATTCTACATCCCTGGAACTTGCCTCGGCGCGGTTCAGCGCGTAGCGATCCACTTTACTGGGCAATCCCCTGTTCGGTCGTACCGTTTATCTCCCAACGGGGCAGTGTTTTCCGTTAGTCCGGTTAGGTGGATACCCCGGAGTCGAATAAATTCAACTGGTTACAAGTGCTCTGATTCGTTTTGGAGATGTGTTTTCGTAAGTACTTGTAAAATATCAACTTTCTCGAAAAGTGAAACGGTGAGAATTTGCTGGATTTCGGAGAGACGGCGGTTGACGTGAAGCTGCTTCTTGACGATGGCCACGAGCACGTACATGCTGATGGCGATCCAGATCTGGGTCTTTACCGCGTTTTCGGAGGTACCGAAAAATGCCTTGATCCGCAGGTGCTGCTTGATCCACTTGAAGAACAACTCCACTGTCGGAAGGCGCGCAACGGAAAAAATTCCATGAGCTGGGAAAAGACGAAGCGTCCGCTGTACATGGGCCTTTCCTTGTGAATTGCCGAGGAGGGGAGGGCCCAAATAACGAGACGATTTCAAGTCTATTCCACTTATAAATGCTGTAACATCAACGAAATTAATGCCTTACGAAAAAATCCTCAGCCAACAACGGGACACTACTGGAGATTTTTCAGCAAATGCGCATGATGACAATGACAGTATGGGCAAGCCTGCTCGCGCTTCAGCTCTCGGTTGACGGATCACAGGAGCTGGGCGCACCGCGCAATTCTCGCGACTCGAATCGAGATATCGACCGAGTCATACGCCACGTAGTCGATCTGCCGGTCGCTCCGGTGGCACTCGGTAGCGATCGTCACGGCAGACTGTTCGCGGCCATTCCCACACAGGCCGGCGGTCTGTTCGTCGTCGAAGGCGCACGGTTGCGACGTGTCATCGCGGGTGACGTGAGTGGCTTGGCGCTCAGTCGCGATGAAAAGCTGTTCATCGCGCGCGGATCATTGGTACTTCAACTCGATCTGGCAGAGGGGTGGGCAATCGCCGATGTCACGGAACAGTTCGGCTGCACCTCAGATTTCACCCGTCGCCTGGCCGGCAGCCGGGACGGTAGCGTGTGGATGGAAGGCTGTGAGCGTTTTCGGGAATCGAACGCTGTCTATGCGGATGTCCCCAGCGGTTTGACGGGGGGTCGCCGTGCGATCCCGTTGGACCACGACATGTACGACAACCATTGGGGGATCGTCGAAGGCGCCGACGGTACGACCCATCTCGTCATCCGGACGGCGAACGCGCCGCAAGCGTGGCAACGGGTAGAGCCACAACCCGAGGGTGAAGGGTGGCGACTGTTGAGTGCCGATGCGGAGGGTTTTTTCTGGGCGGTGGGAGACGAGAGTTTGCGACGACTGGATCCTCTCTCGCCGACCGAGGGATGGCACGTTCCCACCGGTACCGAGGACCTTCCGGGAACGATCACGACCCTTTCGCGATCTCCCACTGACATGGCGCTGGCAGGATTCGACACGGGAGCCATGGTAGAGCTCGACGCCGATACCGCGAATGTCCTTTTCACGCGCACTCTCCTGGAACCCGGGTCCTCCGGGGCGATCGAGCTCATCCACTGCGATCCTTTGGGTGGCGTCTGGTTCGCGTCCGGTACCCGGCTCATGCGGTTGGAGCCGGCGCTCAATGCCTGGCAACGGCATTGGGAGTCGGTCGCTCCACTACCCGGTGGAAACCATGACATCGTAGCGGTGGAACTGGACGATTATCTCTACGTCGCCGGTGGGCTGACGGTGGGATGGGGATTCCCCGCAGAGCGACGCATCTTCGATGAACTCTTGGGCTACGATCCCACGACCAACTCATGGAGCGTCGTGTCGCGGATGCCGGCCCCTCTGTGCCACAACGGCCTCACGGTGTTTGAAGGGGAAATCTGGGCGATTGGCGGAAGAGCCGATCTGGCGGACCGGGAGGGGACGTATGACCTCGTCCCCCTGGACGAGGTGGCCATTTTCGACCCGGCGACCGGCCGTTGGCGGTCAGGGCCCCGACTCAACACGCCTCGCACGGAAGTCGTGGCGCTGACCGCGAAGGGAAGGGTGTTCGCCATCGGCGGTGCACATCGGGGCCTGGGCGAGGAAGCCCTCGCCAGCGTGGAGACCATTGGACCCGGTGAGAGAGTGTGGCGTTTCGGGCCCGAGTTGCCCCGACCGATACGCCAATTCGCCGGATGTGTTTTGAATGAGGTCATCTACGTCATCGGCGGGCAAGGGTTCTTCGCTCTCGATCCAGAGCGGGGCGAGTGGGAGGAGCTCCCGGAACCATCCCATCTTCCAGTGACCTCGTATGTCGCCGCTTACGAGGGCGAGGTGTGGGCACTGGGCGATCACAAAACGCGTGAGAGTTGGCGGTATTCGCCCGACGAAAGGGTGTGGCGGTCGGGACCCGATTTGCCGAAGGAGAATTCCTGGGGAGGGGCCGGGGTATTGAACGGCAGGTTACTCGTCGTCGGCGGAGCCCACTGGTCCGAACGACAGAACGTGCACATCTGGGACGAACGCGTCTTTGCCCTGCGCAAGGACTGGGCAGCGAGGCGCTCCGATTAGGAAGACGACCTGACGCGGGGGCTACACGCCGACGCCGAACTCGGCTTCGAAGTCGCGCCAAACCTCCGCGGGAATATCGGCGGTGCCGGCCTCGTAGGCCTCCTTGAGCTGCTGTACCGACGCCGGCCCGGGCAGAACGATGCTGTCGACGGCGGGTGCGGCCATGCAGAACTGGATCGCCAAGTGACGGATGTTGACACCGCGATCTCTGCACCACTTCCACATGGCATGGGCCCTCAGCTCCGTGCCGGGGATCATGCGACGCGCCCTCGCGTCATCGGGCTCGGCGCCCGTGAGAATTCCCATGCCATGAGGACTGGCGAGAATGACGCCCACGTCGCGCTCGCGGCACTGGGGGAAGAAGCTGTCGGCCGCTGCCTGGGTCAACAGGTTGTACTCCATATAAGTCAGCACGATTTCGATCTCTCCCGTCGCCGTTGCCCTGTTGATGACGTCGGCATGACGGGCACCGATGCCGATGTGCCTGATGAGCCCCTCGTCTCGCATTTTGATGAGTTCATCGAGGGCGTTGCCAGGACCCAGGGGATCGATGAAGCCGTCCTCATCGAGCTGCTCCGGCCGATCGTAGCCGTGGATGAGACAGGAATCGAGGTGGTCCGTGCGCAACTGCCTGAGACTCGCCTCGACGCTGCTGCGAGTCCTGGCGGCGGAGTGATCGGACGTCTGGTCATTCGCAACGGCGCTGCTGACCTTCCCCTGAAGGTACACGAACTCCCTCTTTCCGCCTGAAAGCCCCTCACCCCAGCGCTCTTCGCCTTCGCCGGGATACGTATCGAAGAAGTCGATTCCCAGCTCCACGGCGCGTTCGATGGCGGCGATGGTTTCACGAGCAGGATGCGCCGACCACCAGGCGCCGCCCATGCCCAGTCCTTTCGGGCGCATCTCCGTGTGACCCAGGCGTCGCTCCTTCAGCTCTGCCATTGAGATCGTCCTCTCCAGAGTTGGGCGCGTCAATATCGTGCTGCATGCCGCAGTCCGCCAGCGACCCCGAGCTGTCGGCCGCGGGGATCGCAACCTATACTGATTTGACCGCGACCGAGACAGCCACGTACTCCCGACCGACGCACACTTTGCGGAGGTAGATGACTATGAAGCTGAAGGATTCGATGGAGCTGGGTGGCCGGCATCTGCTGGGCTGGCTCGATCCCGAGCGGGACTATCTGCCCACGGGAAGCTGGGCGATCACGCACGATCTGGGCCGGTGGTGGGACGCCATGCTGCGCCTCGAACACGCCACCGGGTTTTCCATCCCCGGTCACATGGAAGGGGCAAACCTGCGCAATCTTTACTGGCTCACGGACAATCCCGATGGACTGCTCTGGGTGCCGCCGGGACTGGACTGGCAGCCGCTTAAATTCGAGCTCCACAGTCTGCGCGAGGGTATCTTGGCGTTCGCCGCACTCGCCAAGTACCGCAACAACACCTGGGTGCCAAAGGCCGGTCACAAGTACCTGGAATCGATTCGCCGCGGCCTCAAACCAGATTTCACCTGGGACTTCGACCAGTTCGAGTATAAGAAGCTCTTCACCGGCGGAGAGAATGAGCATCCGGGACATACGCCGTCCAACGAGGACCGCTTCCCGTTGATCGTCCAGCACGGGCGCTGCATTGAGGCACTGATGTGGTTTTACGAGGCGACAGGCGACTCGCTGGCCATGGAGCTGGCCGAGGACTTGGCCCGCTTCCACCTCACCTACGCCACGAATCCCGACGGCACGATTCCCGATGATCTCAAGAACAAAACCCCCGGTGACCGCCAGTCCTACCTGTACACACTGTGTGGTCTGCTACTGCTCGGCAGCATGACCCATCAGTCGAAGTATGTCGACGCCGTGGTGCGCACTTACGAGGTTGGTGTTCCCGATATCGTCAACGAAAGCGGTTGGGTAGCTCACGACCTGGGGGTACTGAGGTTTCCCGACAAGACGGGAAATCCGCTGGCCAACACCGAATCGACGGGCGCGGCAGCACGACTGTCGTTGTGGCTCGCGCACACGGGGAGGACCGGGTGCTACGACGACGTGGAGCGACTGGTGCGGGCGCGCCTCTTTCCGGGGCAGACGACCGAAGCTGATGTTCGCGACAACCCGGATGTGGAGATTTCGCAAAAGGCCATAGGCGGCTGGGGAGGGAATAGCTATCCCCATGCCGGCAAGGGGTTCAATCCGAGCGGCACGGCAGAGATCGTGCACACGATGAGTGCCATTTATGAGCACGTTTGTTCCCGCGAGCAGGCCGGCTTGTTCGTCAACATGCATTTCGACTATGAAGAGGCCGACGTGCAGGTTGCCGTGCACCGTGACGACCAAGCGAGGGTCACGATCATTCCCAGAATAGAGGACAACCTCTTCCTGCGCATCCCCGGCTGGGCACCCCCCGAGTCGGTGCGACTGTCTGTTGACGGACGTGAGGCAGAGCTAAAGAAGATCGGGACATTTGCGTATTTGCCTCGGGATCGGTTGCGATCTGGCTGTGAAGTCGTCCTGCAACACGGACTGCCGACCAGGCGCACATCCGAGACCATGCCGGCTGGCGATACCTATGAGTTCGCCTGGAAGGGGGACGAGATCACGGGAGTTCATCCGAACGACAAACCGCTGCCGTTCTATCCGACGCTCGACAAGGCATTACTGACTCCCTCGTAGAAACCCCATTTCAGGAAAAAATTTCAGGAAAATTCAGCGATTTAGCACACTAGAGATCTACTACATGTTGTGGTTGATAGACCAGCATCTATACCATATGATGCATCACAACATCGGCCATTATGGACGGTGCAGGTTTTTACGAGAGAATCATTATTGACTCCTTCGTATAAACCCCATTTTGAGGATGTTCAGCGATTCAGCACATTAGAGCGCCACTATATATTGGCCAACGAAGACAACGCATGCACTATATGTTGTATGACAAACCGGGCATTCTGAGCGACGTAGGGTTTTTACGAGAGAATCATTATTGAATCAAAGAACCAGCATGTCGGGAAGTCGCTGGCTCGCGGATTCCAGCGCGGTCCCGCACAGATCGCTGATCACTACCCATTCGCCGGCCGTCAAATTGCCTTGGGTGGTGGTAGAGGAAGCGCTCGAGCCCGCCCTCGTCAGCCGCCCGCAACAACAAACTTGAGGCCCTGGCGGACATGGGATCGCCGTCGTGGGGAAAAGGACCGGTGTCGAGCCACGGCACGATGCGCTCCGGATCGTCGACGGCAGCCAGGGCCCCGGCGCGTCTCCAGTGTGACGATCTGCGTGTAGAACTCCGGGTTCAGCGCGGTCTCGAAGTCTGCGATCCCCTCGACATTCGGCAGCACGATGCCCAAAAGTGCCCGCGCGACCTCCAGGGCGTCGCGGTCACTGATGTTCTAGTTCCTCTCGCGCAGGGTCTCGACCGAGCGGAACACCGTGCCGGCGTAGGAATTGTCGAAACAAATGGTCCACTCAGCGTGCGGTCTTCGGTCTGATCGTGTAATTCCAATCTCCGTGGAACTCATGCCGCGAGAACTTGACATGCTCCATTTGCTCATCCGTGACGCCCACGCCTCTGGGATAGGATCGCTTGTCGATTCTCGGAGCGCACCCGAAGCCCGGTGTCCGTTCTCGTGGCGCGATCAGATGGACCACCGCGGTCAGACTGACCAGGGGCTTGCCTCGCCTGGCGATATATGAGAACAGGCGATGCTCAATGCGGTTCCATTCATTTGCTGGTGCCGGGAGGATAGTTGCATACCGTGATCTTCAGTCCGGTGCGATCCGCAAAGCGCTGCAACTCCCACTTCCACCGTCGGAGTCTCGGGCCGTTACTGCCCCCTGCGTTGGCCGTGATTACCAAGTGCGAAGCACCGCCGTAGGCCGGACGCCATGTGTTTCCACCAGCTGCGGATCGCGTTGACCGCGAAAGGGGCCGTGTCGTGATCGCCCCCCCCCCCACTGCCCCAGCCTTCTTCGAGACTCAGATCATAGACCCCATAAGGAATCGCCTTACCCTGGGTGGGGATGACGAAGTCGTGCACCTTCACACGCACGGGTCGCGGGGACCGTCCATGATCGCGCCGTCGATCAGGGAAAATGCTCGAGTGTATCGACCATCCGCGCGACTCGGGCACGCATGCTCTTCTCGTCGTGGAGGTGGTCGCCGTAACCTCCCGATTCGGCGGCGATGTTAACGTACATGATGAAAAACTTTGAAATCTCGCTCCTTGGCCGGGTTCAGCGTCCTTTCGAGCAGGGCCCGTCTTTCGGGGCATCTTGTGCTCCGGCGCCGGCGGGGGCTCGACCCCGAGCCGCTCGTAGACCTTCGGGTTCGGGTCATAGGCGATGGGCGAAGGCCCCTCCACCGGAACCGGCTTGCGCCTTGTCGCAGCTGAGTCGTGTTGAAAACGAGCGGACCGAAGACCACGCCATCCACAGTTTCATTTGACAAGTCCTCCAGACTTCTCTCTCGCGTCGTCGCCTGACCTATTATCGTCTCACAACACTGCGACAAAATTCCGGAAAACCGATATGCCCATCATCCAGAGCCACACGCCCACGCGGGCACCTGCCTGGGCCGTACTGGAGCGCCGGCTGTTCGACACCATGGACCAAGCCACCCCCATCTTCATCGACCGGTACACCCGCTCCGACGGAACCCTGATCTGGATCGAGGAGTATCCCGGCGACGGAGTCTGGGCCGACGATCTGTACGAGTCTTTCATCAACTGGCCGGCGTACTACTCCCTCGGGGGCAGCGCCTACACCGGCGAGATGGCCACTCACGAGTGGAACGCCGTCACCCGCCAGCTCACCTATCACTACGGCCGCGCTTCGAAGGAATTCGTCAACGACGACGACTGGTTCCACAACAGCGAAAACTACATCTATTTCTACGCCCTGGGCCTGTCCAATCCGACCAATGCCGAGATGATGCGCCGGGCCCGGCGCTTTGCCGGATTCTACATGGGCGCGGATCCCGAGGCGCCCAACTACGATCCCGAGCACCGCATCATCCGCTCGCCCTTCAGTGGCAGCAAGGGTCCGCTCTTCCACGCCCGATTCGACGATGTGTATTTCAACCTCGAGCACGGGCATACCACCCTGGGCACCGGATTCGAGCTGCCCGCAAAATGGCACGAGGACGAGGCTGTTCGCGCCTGGGTCCACGCCAGATTCGACGAAGTGGTCATGAACGCCGACATCCCGATAAACTTGGGAGTCGTGCCCATGGTGGCCCATGCCTTTCTGCTCACTCACGAGGACAAATACCGCGATTGGGTGGTCGAATACGTCGAAGCCTGGATGGAACGGATCGAGCAAAACAACGGTATCATCCCGGACAATGTCGGCCCCAACGGCCTTATCGGCGAGACCCGCCAGGGCGAGTGGTGGGGTGGGTTCTATGGCTGGTCCGCCACCAGTTCCCGCCTGATGATGGGCTCGGCCATGACCATAGCCTCTGAAAGCGCCTATCTGATCACCGGAGAAGCCCGCTACCTGGACCTGATCCGCTCGCAGCTCGACATGCTGCTGGAACATGCCCGGGAAGAGAACGGCGAGTTGCACATACCGCAGAGGTACAAAAGCGGAGAAGGATGGACCGACTACGGCCCCCCTCGCAGCCAGGAATGCGTCCACCTGTGGGCCGCCTCCATGGAGCAGAGGGACTGGGACAGGCTGGAACGGCTGCGCCGGGGCGACCGTCACGACTGGGCAATCGTCACCTCGCGCGGCCCCATGCAAGAAGACGACCGGGCCTGGATTCGCTTTCTGGCCGGGGACTGTCCCGGATATCCCGAGGCCATCCTCCAGGCGAATTACGAGGAGATCCGGCGGCGAGTGCGGTGTATCTTGGAGGACGAGACCGATATGACGAACTACACGGACCCGCATCGCTGGCAGCAGCACAACCCCGTCGTGCACGAAGCCCTGGTGCATCTGACCACGGGCGGCCCCCAAGCCGTATACTGGGGCGGCCTTTCGCGGGGCCGCCTGCGCCACTTTGACGCTCAGCAGCAACGACCAGGCCTGCCGCAGGACGTGGCCGCCCTGGTCAGCGGCCTTGATGCAGAGAGCGTGGATCTGTCGATCGTGAACTTGAGCGTGCACTCGGCGCGCGATCTCATCGTGCAGGCCGGCTCGTATGGCGAGCATCGCTTCGGTCGGGTGGAGGTATCAGGCGAGGAGACGCCGGTCGAGGTGAACGACAAAACCTTTCAGGTCCGCCTGCTCCCCGGCACCGAGCTGGACCTACACATCGACATGCAGCTCTACTGCAACAAACCCAGCTGTGCCTTTCCCTGGCACGGCGACCGTATACCTTTTGGTTAGAAGCCTATGGTAGCCATCACCGTCCACGGCAGCTTCGTCATCGGCATCACCATTCGCGTACCCGGGTGCCAGTGCTGGGCAAGGGCCTGATCGGCGATCTCTTCGACCTCGGTCCCGGAGGCAAGGCACCAACCAATGTCGAAGA
This sequence comes from Candidatus Latescibacterota bacterium, assembly GCA_965223905.1. Classification (GTDB taxonomy): domain Bacteria; phylum Latescibacterota; class UBA2968; order UBA8231; family UBA8231; genus CBDCXV01. Next base: position 1,232,068 of record CBDCXV010000001.1, on the reverse strand, counting down.
CGATCTGTTCGCGCCGATTGCCGACGAGCTGTTCGAGCGGGAGATGATCTCTTTCGAGCACATCCATCGAATTCCCGGTGTCAACACGGCCGTCGGCATGGTCACCGTGCTGCCCTCGGGAAGAATTCCATCCTCGGACACCTCGGCGCCAATCTGCACATGCGCCCCGAGTACGTGGACGCCGCAGAGGATCTGATCGCAGCCAGCGACATCGTGATGACCCAGTTCGAGGTCTCCCACGATGCAATGGAGCGAGCCATCCAGCTGGGCCCAAAGTACGGAGCTTTCACCTTGCTGAACCCGACTCCGGCGCAGACGATTCGACCCGCAACAGCTGGCGAGCGTCGATCTCATGACCCCAAACGAGACGGAGCATCCTCCAGGGACTGGAACCGGACGATCCGACATCCACGCCGGAGCTGGCTCGCCGGCTGCTCGATCTGGGCGTCAAACAAATCGTCGTCACCAGAGGCGCACAGGGGTCGCTGATTGTGACTCCAGGCAGCTTCGAAGAAGTGTCCGCACCGGCAAATTTAAGCGCTCGATGTCACGGGAGCCGGCGACAGCTTCAACGCGGCGCTCGCGGTAGGTGTGGGCAAGGGCGCAGACCTGAATGAAGCCGTCGCGCGCGCGACTACGCCGGCGCCTACTGCGCCACCAGACTCGGTGTCATCGATGGCCTGCCGAGTGCGGCGGCGCTCGACGAATTCATCGCGTCCGCCAAATAGCCATCCAGGGCGGAGATAACAATGATCCATATTATCGATACGCCGGCCTGAAAAACACGAAACAGGTCGGACTCGGCGTCGACGAGTGTGCGGGCGCGACTGCACCGGTTCGCCTACGCTGAGTCGCGGCTGATGTTTCTCGAAGCCGCACACATCAGTACGCCGTCCCGCGACGTGAAGGCGCTGCTGTCTCGATATCAATACGAAGACAGCCAGCACGCCGACCGGCTCAAGGAGCGGCTGGTTGAGCTTCGGGTGTCGAAGCGCAGGGCGTACGAGGAACCCAATCAGGAGCTGAAGGTCGTCTTCAATGAAGCTCTGGACTCGCGCGGCACCGCCGAGCTCCTGGCCGGGCTGACGCGGGTCATCAAGCCGGCCAGGACGAGGGCCTATCGCCGCTACGCTGCCCAGACCAACGGCCTGGCGGACTACGGCGGCGTCCGCACTCTCAAAGAGATAATCGACGATGAGGAAGAGAGCGTGGCTCTGCTGCGAGCAGCGTACGCCGGTGCGGGCACCTCATCGTGGGAGACTGAAGAAGCCGAGGTGTGGGCCGCATGGCTCGAACATCTGCTGAAAGCCGCGGGCGACATCGACGGCACCGGCGACATCGGTCCCGGGCAGCTGAAAAAAGATCGCTGTCAGGCGCCCTACGTCATTCCGCGGGAACAGACATGGGCCGACACCTTTCCGAGGGTCTGGGACGTCGATCACATGGAAGACGATCAGGTCCCGCAGCGGCTCGCCCAGATGGTCTGTACTCGCCTGGGCGAGCTCACCATCGCCGAGGCGCTTTCATTCGTGTTGTGTGAGACAGGAGGCACAGCCCCTGGTCGTTCTACGTCGATATCTCGCGACACATGTGGGACGAGATGCGCCACTCGATGTTCGGCGAAGCCGCTATCGAGGACATATTCGACGACCGCGCCGCCATGCCGCTGCGCGAATGGGAGACCGAATACCTGTACAAGCTCGAGCCGCTGCCCCTCTACGCCATGCTCTGCGACGTCGAGGCCGGCCTCATGAAGTTACCCTCCGGGAAAACGCTTCGAGTACGAGATTTGTCGCGACAAGGCGCGCTATCCGCTGATGACGACGCTGCAGGACTTCGACTGGGCCTACGAAGTGCTGCACGTCAACATCGCGCCGCGGCAACTCAAAGAGCTGGTTTTCAGGGAGGGATGATGAGCTGCTGGCCTTGGCGCAGGATGGCATCGAGTCGCGCACCGAAGTCAGAGAAAAGCACTCCCCGTCGCCGCTGCCCGACGTGAGCCGGATCATCGGTACAGCGCCCTTTGGAATAGATGGCCCCTCGATGCGACAGGCGACAACCCAGCTCGCCCCTTTCGCGACGATCCGGATGGGTTATTTGCCCCAGTCGCGCCAGCCGCCATCGTTCCGGCCATCTTCTTTTTGTCTTGGTCATCGGCCAGTAATGTGGTATACTAGCCAAGTGCCGTACCCTATCGCGATCGCGTTTCTAAAAGAGGTGCCGCGCTAATTCCCCCAAGGAGGAGACTCTCATGAAGCAGATGGCAATGAGTTCGGGTGCCTGCGCGCTCATTTGTGCCCTCAGCATCCCCGCAATCGCGCATGATCCGCCTGATTATCGGGGCATCATCTGGCAGTGGCCGGCGGACAAGCTGCCGGTGTTTGACGGAGACCTCCGCGACTGGGACATCGTCCCGGAGGAATTCTGGCTCACTCACGAAAACTACAACGTCGACAGCTACGAGGGCGATCACGAGTCGAAGGCAGGCCTCGACCCATCCGACCTTTCGTTCCGCTGGATGACGAGTTTCGTGCAGGGGTCGAGCAAGCTCTACTGGGCTTATGAGCGGTACGACGACTACTGGTTTCAGTCGGACGATATCGAGCCCACCATCGACGCCGACCATTCGGGCGGCAACTACTGGCAAGTCGAAGGGATGTCGGATGAGGAAGCCGCACGGCACAGGAGTCGCCATGCCCAGATCTACCACCTCTGGTTCGACGACGGCCTCTTCATGGGTGACAACTTTGGCGACAACAGCGAGTGGGTCTGGATGTGGATGACCTCTGCGGACTGGTATGGTGAGTTGCCCTACACGAACGCCGCCTACACGATCAACTCAGGCACGCCGGGAAATGGCGAAGAGTTCAGCGTGACCGCGGAATTCATGCTCACAGCATGGGATGACTTCAACTACCAGGACCCCGTGGGGAGCGTCGAGCACTTCATGATGGAGGGCGAGGTCATCGGCCTGAGCGTGAACGTCTGGGACCACGACGGAGAAGACCCGGTGCAGACCGCGCGCTGGAGTCTGACCTCGGTCGGCGAGTCCAATGTCAATGCCGACTATCTGGCTGATTTCGTCCTGACGGAGATAGACGAGGAGCTCATGGCCACGGCGGTCGAAGAGGACAGCTGGGGGAACGTGAAGGCGTCCGTCGCCAAGTAACGAAGTCGCCTTTACGTCACCACACAGGACTGGCAGGGGGAGAATCCGGTTGGATTTTCCCCCTTTTTTGCATATGGATACCCCTCGACTGCAGCTCAGGCTGCTCGCCTTCGCACTTGCCATGTCGGCGGTGGTTCTGTCGCACAGCGATGCGGTCACCGTCTACAGAATCGGCGGCGAGAGCCTGCCTGCTCCTGATATCGACGGACCGCTGGAGATCATGCGGTTGAACTGGGACGAGCTGCCGGCCCCGCAGGCGGACGGCGCATCCCGATTCGTGCAGCTGCCGTGGTCGGGGACGGGCGACGCGTTTTTCGGGAGAAGTCATCTCGTCGTTTTCGACCCGGATTTCATAGCCCCCGAGCTGCTGGACCCGAACGTCAATCTGGGTCCACTCGTCAGGGCCAGGGGGGGCGACACCCGGTCGACGGATGCCTACAGCTTCAAAAGGGAACCAGGTCTCGAATTGATGTTCGACGAGGATCCGACCACGGCGTTTTCCGGCAGCGGTTCGAACTACACGTGGGGCGGCCTCAAGATTCTCGAGATCGACCTGGGTGGTCCCCTTCCCATTACCCGCATCAAACTGTATCCCACTCCGAAATACGCGACCCAGCGCTTCGTCAAGGAGCTCACCATCGCCGTCAACGACGGCGACGCGCTCAAGGACGGCCTGCGCGGCGCCGGCCCCCCGCTGAACCCGCCCGCGGGCGTGGCCCAGAGAAGCCTGAAATACACGCATTCAACCGCGGGGTTCAACTTCTTTGACTGGACGGAAGAGGGCACCGTGTTCTCCTCGACCGAGAACCGCACGTCCACCCTCGATCTGGAAGTGAAGAGCTCGCCGACTCAGAACATTTTCCTGATCGGCCGTTCCGGGATCTGGGAAATCGCCGAGATCGAGATCTACGCAGACGGATACGTACCGCGTGCGAGATACCGCTCGAACATCATCGATCTCGGACAGCCCTCCACCCTGGGCGACTTCGTGTGGAGGGGGGTAGACGGCCCAGACGCCACAGTGGACATCATCACCCGCAACGGCGACACCCCGGATCCGCAGAAATACTGGCGCTACACCTTCAGAGGCGGTGAGCGTTCGAGCCAGGGCGCCGACGGCCGACCCCTGACCCGCGCCAGCTACCAGCGACTCGAGGGCGGCGAAAAGGCCGGCATCGTGCCGGACAGCAAGAACTGGCAGTTCTGGACGACCCCGCTCGATTTCGACAGCGGTGTAGCGGCGCTTGCGGCAGACCGCCCGCGCCGCTACGTGCAGTTCGACATCGATCTCAGATCCACGGACGCCCGCTCGAGCTCGCGCCTCGATTATCTCGAGTTCCGCGTATCGAGCCCCCCGATCGCCAGCCAGGTGGTGGCCGAGATAGTTCCACAAATGGTGCAGGCGCGCACCCTGACCCAGTTCCGATACCTGGTGCTGCCGAGGCTGCTCGACAGGGACTTGGGATTCGACAGCATCGAGATCGAGACGGCGACCGAGGTCTCCAGTGTGGATTCCGTGCGGATCAACGAAATCTACCTGGATGAATCGCAGTGGGGCTGGCAGGGCGGTCCGACCAGCTTTGTCGTCAATTTCCCCCACGTGGACCTGCAGCGCACGAACCATCTGATCGAGATCCTGTTTCAGACCGAAGTGTTCAGGTTCGGTACCGTCTTCCAGGGCAGAGTCTTCGACAGCTCGCGACCTCAGGAGCCGCGCCAGCTCGTAGCCGCCGGCGACGCCGACGAGCTGGTCGCCAGCAACACCCTCTCAGTGGGGCTGGCCGATCTCGCCCAGAGCTCGATACAGGCCCTGCGGCTGTCCTCTCCGGTGGCCACCCCCAACGGCGACGGCGTCAACGACGCCATCGAGATCTCCTTCGACCTCGTCAACCTGTCCGGTGCAGTACCGGTCACTTTGAGCCTCTACGATCTGGCGGGACGGAAAGTGGCCGATGTCTTTGACGGACACTCGGCCAGCGGACGCCTGAGCGCGACCTGGGACGGCAGCACGGAAGGCGCCGGCACGCTCGCTGTTCCCGGGGTGTACCTCCTGCGGCTCGACGTCGACGCCGACGAGGGTAGCGACACCGCCCTCGGGGTCGTCTCGCTGGTCTACTGACGAAAGCCCGCGACACTCGTTCAGCGCAACGCTACTTCCATAGATCCGGAGCGGTACCTGTGGAGGCTCCCATGATGCCTGTTCGACAATCGACGATCAGAGCAATCATCCTGGCCCTGCTGGCCGGCGCCGGTCCCGCATGGAGCGGCCCGGCGGATGTGTCCGGGACCCTTACCTGGCCGGCCGAATGGGTCGTCTTTTTTCCGCTGGAACGCGAAGACCATCTGCTTCCGCAAGAGACGCTCAAGCGCATTCCCCAGAGCATAGAGGTCCCGGGATTCTACGGGATTACCAAAGTGATCGCCGGCCGGCGGGTGCGGGCGGAAGACGGCATCGTCCTCGACTTCGCGCCGTTGTTCGGTGGGGTGAAGGTGTACAACACCGCCTACGCCTTTCTCGAGCTGCATTCCGACAAAGCCCAGACCGCGACGCTCGGCATGGGCGCCGACTGGTTTTTGCAGGCATGGCTGAACGGCGCGCGGATCGTGAACACCCTGGTCACCGGGAACGGGGCGTGGCCGCCTTCCATCTCCAATCACACAGTGGACGTGAAGCTGGAGAAGGGGATGAATGTGCTCGCGGTGCGCTTCATAAGTGGCAGTGGCAGTTCCGTGCTGACGCTGGGAGGTCCGGACGAGTTGCGCGCCATTGCGCCGGCGGACTGGGCGCGAGTGGAGATAGAGGAGCCGGAATACGATCCCGACCTTCAGGTGGTGGGCAACCATGACTTCGAGGCGGGATCAGGGGTCGGGGCACCGTCTATTCCCGCAGGCTGGCGCAACGGGGAAGGCGCGTATGCCTTCCGGCCGGGCGAGATCGCGCTGAGGACCGTCGACCCGATCAGCGGCGAGGCGTCCCTCGAGATAAACACAATGGGCGGCGGCGATGTGAGCCGCAAGCTGTATATCCCGCTTGACGTGGATATCAGCATCCCCTACGAGATCTCGTTCACGGCTCAGTATATGGGCGGCGAATACGCGAGCATCTCGGTGCGCAATCAGGTCGACGGGAGCGAAACCTCCTTCATTCAGGCCATCGGCCGGGTCAACACGAAACCGGCGCTGCGCAGCGCCTGGGCCGAAGTCTACCGCAAGACGTACTACAACGACGTCCCGCGACCCTACCTGGTCATCCAGACCCACGGCGAGGTGCATCTCGTCCTGGACGATGTGTCCGTCATGCGCCGCGAGGGCGGCAGCCAGTGGGCGGCGGGCTGGGACCACCAGTCGATTCCCTGGGGAGACGAATGGCATCTGTTGAGCGAGGAGATCGAGACGCCGCACACCCGGTGGGCGAAGCCGTATGCGGGCGGCGAGCTGAAAATCGTGACGGTCTTGCCGCGCTGGCGTCACCGCTGGACGCTCGAGCTGGCGCAGCGCATGAGCGTGTCGTATCAGCCGGTGATGTTCGAGCGGGAGAACGATTTCGGCCACGACCACTGGATACGCGGCGGCGGCGGAGAGCCTGAGGTGTTCCGGGCGCTCGATGACGCCCTGGAGAAACTGTCCGCACCCGTCGATTGCATTGTCGTAAGACATCTCAGCCCTCCCGATTTCCCCGTCTCACTGACGGAGAAGATCCTGGCGCGGGTGCGAGCAGGCGCGGGGCTGGTCATCTTCGGCGATCCCATCCGGCCGTGGCATGGCGACCCTCCCGAAAACTACCTCGAAGGCGCGTGGTCGGAGGCGCTGAACGAAGATCACCTCACGGGGGAAGGGGTCGGCTATGTCTCATCGGGCGTGGTCACAGACGTGGAAGCGCGGTTCTACCGATACGGCGACGGGCGCATAGCGTTCCTCGAGGGGCTGGTCGAATGGGATGAGGAAGCGCCGCGTGTCGTGCGCCCGGGCCGATACCTGCGGGGTGAGTTCGAGGCACAGATCTCATACATCATGAAGGCCATGGTCTGGGCTTCCGGCAGGCTGCCCGCGGCGCATATCAGCCGCATAGCGCTGCCGGGCGTGCAGAGTGAGGCGCTGCGCGCCAGCATAACTCGCAAAGAGCTGCCGGCTGCCGTGCAGGTCGTGTTCAGCGCACCGCTTCCCCGGGCCGGAGCCCTGTCTTGGTGGTTCGACGACTATGCCCATCACGGCCGCCAGCTGCCCCGGGGAGAGGCGATACTGGACGCGGGCAGCGAATCCGCACGAGTAGAGCTGCCGCGGCTTCGGGGGGGCACACACTGGCTTCACGTCCAGCTGAAGACGGCACAGGGCAGCATATCAGATTGGTCCAGCGTCTCTCTCGAGGTATCCGGGGACATCGCCATACAACAGATCAAACTGGGGCGTGATACTCAGATCGGCGGGCGCTCCACTCAGGGATATTACAGAGTGGGCGAGCGCCTCGAAGGGAGTGTGGTGTTGGACCGTGAGCAAGGCGACGGTCATCTGTTGCGGCTGCGGCTGATGGATGCCGACGGTCACCTCTGGCATGAAACGACGATCGACCGTTTGACCGGCCGCGAGATCCCGTTCGCACTGGATATCGACGCAGCGCCGGTGCTCATGCACACACTCGAGGCGGAGCTGGCCGGACCTGCGGGCACAGAAGACGTGCATGCGCGTCAGCTGGCGATAGCGCGCGAGCAGGACTGGTATGACGACACCTTCGACTTTCAGTTGTGGCAAATCCCGTGGTCCCATGCTGACCCGAGTTATCTGGGGATCCTGGTCTCAGAGCAATTCAGAAAACGACACGGCGTAACAAGTGCCTTCTGGGGTCACTGGCGCATCAATGCGTTCAACAACATCCGGACGATAGCCCAGGCGGCGGTGAACTTTCCGGGAGGGCGGGAAGTGCTCGGAGACAAGGAGCATGCGCCCATAAGAAGACCCTGTCTCACCGACCCCGGCGATGCGCAGCGCGGCGCGACGCAGCGTATGGAGGAAGTGGGGCAACCGGATGCGCTGCCCTACGCGCCGCTGGCCTATTCGATGACCCATGAGTTCAACCTGATGGGGCTCGGCAGTCGTTTGGGGGAAGCGGATGTCTGTTTTTCGGACCACTGTATCGCCAGCTTCAGCACCTTCGCGCGTGGAGAGTACGGCTCGCTGGAAGCACTCAACACGGGCTGGGGCACGGCTTTTGAGGCGTGGAGCGAAGTGCGCCCCATCGTCCTGGCTGATGCCGTAGAGAAGGGGCAGATAGCGCGATGGATAGACCACCGGCGGCATATGGACAGGGTCTTCGCCGATTTCCTGCAGTACAAGCGGGATGTGTTGCGCCGCCATGACCCTGAAGCCCAGGCAGTATCGGATGATTTCGGCTGGGGCGCTGAAGGTCGCATGAGCTACGCCAACAGCTTCAGCGGCATCGATTACTCGCTTCTGTTGAGTCGCGTGCTGGCCGGTTCCATGCTCCCGTTACCGCATCTGAGGTCCTTTTCGCCGCCTGAGCACAGGCATCTGCTCTACGGGCGTGGCGATACCTTCTGTGTGCCCTGGATACACACCGCGGACCAGGCACTCTACAGCCTGCGGTTCGGACAGCAGCCATGGGTGTGCCTGTTTCAGGGGATGAACGGGTTCAACTACTGGGCGGGCATACACGGAAACGTGGGCGCGAGCAGCAATTTCAGGCAGCCGCTGCTGGCGGATTTGCGCACCACGGAAGAAGGGCGATGGCCCATAGAGCCGGTAGCGCAGATACGCACGGGCATAGACCGCCTGGTATTCGAGAGCGAATTCGATGACAGCGGCATCGCCGTTCTCTATTCGCGTTCCAGCGAACACGCGGCCACGGCCTGGCAGGAAATCCAGCGCTCCGATGCGGCGAGCAAACTGTATCCTTCACGCCAGTTCTGGCTGTTCACCCGCACACTGGAGTTGCTCGGCTATCAGTACAGCGCCATATCCGAGCAACAGATAGCGGACGGTATGCTTGAGGAGAATGGCGTGCGGCTGCTGATCCTGCCGTTTGCGCAGGCGCTGGAGATCGAGGCGGCAGCGGCTGTGAAGGAGTTTGTCGCAGACGGCGGCATGCTGCTGGCCGACATACGACCGGCGGTGGCGGACAGGCACGGCTACCCAGGCGCGCAGGGGCACCTCGACGAGGTGTTTGGGGTATTGCATGAGGCCGCGTGGAGTGACTACGGTGCGCTGGAGACGGAACTGACATTCAGCGGGGGCGGGGACGGACTGAAGATGGACGTGGTGGATGTGCCGGTGATAGCAGGCCCGCCAGTTGCGCTGACGACGGCCAGGAGCCTCGGAGAGACGGACGAGCGGGCCGTCATGCTGATATCCCGTTACGGCGCTGGCCGGGCGGCGCTGCTCAACTTCGCGCCGCTCGCTGCAGACGCGGGCGCAGTTGGCATGATGAAACGGTTGCTGGGCTGGTACGGATTGACGCCGCTCTTCGGTGTGGAGAGGCTCCGAGTAGACCGGCCTGAGAGATACCGATCGGCAGAGCTTGAATCATCGGATGCTGAGCTCGAGCGGCCCACGCTTTCACATTTCAGTGACGGCGACATACACATCCTGGCGTTGTGGCATTCATTCATTCTTCAACTGGACAGCGGCAAGCGACGGGGGGCGGGAACCGAAGTCCTGCGTATCACACCTCCAGTCGCGGGACATGTCTACGACCTGAAGAGCAACCAGTATCTGGGCCGTCACGACAGTTTCGAGGTGGAGAAACCGCTGGAAGGTCTGGGCGCCTATGCGGTGGTCCCGTATCGCATCGGCAAACCACACCTGGAAACAAGCGAGGGTGTGACGGAGGCCGGCAACATCAGGCTGATCAACCGCGTGCGCACAGCCCCCGCGGCGGCGGCAGAGGAACGGCACGTGGTCAGACTGCGCCTGTACGCTCCGGACGGCAGCGAGTTAGAGGACTTTGCTGAGAACATCGTGGCGGCCGATGGGGCGGGAGCGCATGAGTTCATCCTGCCCCTGAACGCTCCCCCCGGACGATGGAAGGTGGAAGCGCGCGAGGCCATAAGCGGACTGGCGCACAGCGTCTCGCTCCGGCTCGACTGATCCGAGGCCGGTTTAGGAGGGAACCGCCGATGCGGCTCGGAGCCACGATCGACGACTACCTGGACACCGACGAACCGGAAATCCTCGTCGAGGAGTGCCGGAAGTAACCGTTCAGTTCCCTGGCTGTGGCCTGGGAGCGGTCGCGGGAGAGACTACTGAATGACGGAGTGGGTTGGGAGCAAAAGCGAGGGAGCCGGCTGCTGCCGCACGGCGGCGTGACAGGCCAGAGTGAGATAGTCGAGGACATTGGGCTGCTGCTGGCGCAGGGTATTCGACATCCGCCACGAAAGCACCGTGCGCGTCGCCCAATCCGGCGACGACGTCGACGGCTTGCGGTAGATGGCCGTCAGTCCCATCCGTCGCATCAAGCGGCGCACCCGCTTGCTGCCGACCCCATGGCCCTGGCGCCGAAGGTGACGGGCCATCTGGCGGGACCCATACCACGGGGTGGCCAGAAACTGCTCGTCGATGCGGCACATCAACTGCAAGTTAAAGGAACTTTCCCCTCGACTCGCGTAGTAGTAGGTGGAGCGCGAGATGGCGACCAAGGTGCACTGGCGCACGATAGGGAGCCGGGGATGATTCGGATCGATCATCGTTACCCTTCGGTCGCGGCTCAACGGCCGAAGGCGCGAGACAAGAAATCGTTCTCGACGGTCAGCTGCCCGATCTTGGCGTGCAGCGTCTGATCTCGACCTCTTGACGGGATGGCCTCGAGTCTGTGGTTTCTCGTGAGTGCCGTATCTCAGACACGGCTCTCGGCGATCGGAGATAGCGTGGCAAGTTCTGCCTTCAGCCTCAAGGGGCTCATTCTCGGCACGGCTCTTTGCCTAGCCATCGGTATCGTCGCCCCCTTCGTGGTGGTATACCAGTACTACCTGATCGGCTACAACCCCTCTTCTCCCGGGGCCATCTTCTTTTTCGTCTGTGTCCTCGTCGTCAACATCATCGTCGGCTATCTCGGCCGTCGCTTCCAGTTGTCGAAGGCAGACCTCGTGCTCATCTACTGCATGCTCCTCATGGCGGTCACGGTGCCCACTTGGGGTCTCGTGTTCTTTCTCATCGGAACGCTGGTCTACCCGTACTACTACGCCTCTCCGGAGAACAGGTTCGAGGAGCTCTTTCACGATCAAATACCGACATGGATGGTGCCACAGGATCGCGAGGCGATCAAGGGATACTACGAAGGGTTGCCGAAAGGAGCCTCGATTCCGTGGGAATCGTGGGTGGAGCCGATGGCGTACTGGCTCGGCCTCATCGTCGTCATGGGCTTCATGCTCATCTGCATGAGCGCCATCCTGCACCGGCAGTGGTCGGTGCACGAGCGCCTGGCCTATCCGATGATGCAGCTGCCACAGAGCATGCTCGAGAACGACAGGAGCATGACATCGCAAATTGCGCCGCTGTTCAAACGGAAAGTCATGTGGGTGGGATTCGCCGTGCCGTTCGTGTTCTTCTCCTTCAAGGGACTCAACTTCTTCTGGCCGTTCCTCCCGGACCCGCACATAGGGGGCGCCCTCACGCTGTTTCGCGACACGGTGACGTTGGGTCTGACAGTCAACTTCGCCTACATCGGCTTCTTCTATCTGGCCAGCCTCGATCTCATCTTCAGTATCTGGTTCTTCTACGTCCTGTGCAGGGTGCAGGAGGGGATTTTCAACGTGCTCGGTATCGCCAGCACCGAACGACTGAGCGCCTACGAGTCCTACCCGATCGCCGCGGATTTGACCCATCAGCAGACGGGCGCCGTCATCGTCTTCATCCTCTTCGGACTGTGGAGCGCCCGCGTCCACCTACGGGATATGCTGAACACGGCCTGGAATCCGGCGCGCCGCGGCGTCGACAGCGAGGAGCTGTTGCGCTACCGCACCGCCGCCGTCGGGTTTCTCGTCAGCTTCGTCATCGTCTGCATATGGCTGTGGCGCTCGGGCGTGCCTCTCGTGTTCGTCCCGGTGCTTGTCATCGTCAGTCTCATTTTCTTCGCCCTCGTCGCCCGCGTCGTGGCGACGGCGGGCGTGCCGACGGCCCGCAGCCCGATCGTGCCGGCCTATTTCATCATATCGGGGTTCGGGACGTCGATTCTGGGAGCCAAGGGGCTGATAGCGCTCACCTTTACCTTCATCTGGCAGGGAGAGTCGCGCACCTCGCCCATGGTTGCCGCCTCCAACGGGCTCAAGCTGGCCGAGAGCATACGGGGGAGCAAGACACGATTGTTCTGGGGTTTGATGATCGCGCTGATCGCCAGCCTCGGAGCATCGCTGTTCACGACACTCAACATGTCCTACAGCCACGGCGCCATCAACCTGGCCCAGCTCAAATGGACTGGCGGCCATGGCTGGCCCTACATAGGTCCGACGATCGAGAAGTTGCCAGACGCCAACATGAGGGGATGGCTGTTCAAGGGAATCGGCGGATCAATCGAGTGGTTTTTGATGTGGGCGCACTACCGCTGGCACTGGTGGCCTCTGCACCCCATCGGGCTGGTGATTGCCGTGGGATGGCTGACGAGCTCGATCTGGTTCTCCGCCTTTCTCGCCTGGTTGCTGAAGGCCATTATCCTGCACGTGGGGGGAAGCAAGCTGTTTCAGGGCCTGAAACCGTTCTTTCTGGGTTTGATTCTCGGACAGGTGGTAGTAGGGGGCATGTGGGGTGTAATCTACGCGCTCACCGTCGATAAGGGACGGATCTTGGGATATATGTAGCGATGTTTGTTCGACGATCAGAGCAGCGCGCGAGGCCATAAGCGGACTGGCGCACAGCGTCTCGCTCCGGATCGGCCAGGAGTCCTGGTAGAGCGCAACCCATGCTCGCACAACGAGTTCAGTATGTCTATCTTCCTCGATGTGAAACTCCCCGGTACGCTCACAGTCGTCGTCGGAACGTGGTTGGCTTGCGCCGCCGCCTCGGCCGGTACGCAGGATTACGGCGCCCGCGTCGGCATACAGCGCGGCGGCGAAGTCAGTTGGGAGCCGCGCGGCCCCGGCGTCCTCTTTGGCGCTCTTACCCCGTCTTTACATCATTGGTACGCCCCTCAGGAGTTGCACGCCGAGTACCGGTGGCGGCAATGGGAATTCACCAACTACGCCCGCTATCCGTTCCAGCGCTACGTAAACACGCTTTTAGAAGGAGACTACTTTTTCGACTTCTACGGCGATTTCGTGAGCCGCGGCTGGCTGATCTACGACTGGCGCCAGGATCAGCCCAAGGAAGACGGCAGCAGCATATTCAAGACCAGCCGGTTCGAGCAGTGGTTCACCTCCGTCACCATAGCCAGCGACGAAAAGGGCCAGAACGCCTACGCCATCACCGTGGGCAATCGCCTCCGCACTACCTTGACGCCGATGACGTTTTCCAAACCCACCTTCAACGGCGTGCAGGCGGACCTCCTCTCCGACAAATACGCCCTCACCGTTCTCGCATCGCGAATCAGCGATCCGCTGTCCGGAACGTTTCCGGCGCCGCGGCGCCAGACGAACTCGACGAGTATGATCGCCGGGCGCGCCACGGCGCAGGTGGGTGACTTCATCACCATCGGCGGCACGCTGGTGGATGCCCGCAATTCGAATGCCGCACTCGACATGTTCGACGGCAACTTCGTGGCGGGGAACCTGACCGCCGGACAGAGCAGCTCACCGATGTCCGCCATTGCCGTCATTCTCAGCGACGACTCGCCGCAGGACGGGAAAGGGGGTGCGGCTCTGTTCGCTCACGACATCCGCATCACCAGCCGCGACTTCGACACCGGAAGGGAGACGGTGTGGACGCTCGAGCAGGTGGTTCGCCCCGGCACGGAGTGGCCGGCCGTGTTCGGCGGCTTCGAACGCGCCGGATTCCTCGCCGCTGACGGCGACGAACGCATCATCCTGAACTACGACTTCACCGACCCCGATTACCTCGGCCCCGAGGTGACGAGCATCGTCGCCGTGGAGTTCGACTGCGTTCTGGCCAATGACTTCAAAATCGAGATCTGGTCCGACAGGCAGACCGCCCGGAGAGGGGTGCCTCTGCCGCCGCTGACCGCCGACGTCATCGACGAGAGGGAGCCGGCCCTGTTGCTCGTGAAGCGCGCTTCCGGCAACGTGGAGGACATCTCGAATATCCAGCGGGTGAGGTTCGACTACGGGCTGCCGACGGCGAGCGTCGTCGCCGGGTTCACACTCCAGGGCAGTAACATCTGGGGCATCGATTTCTACGGCGAGTGGGATCGCAATTTCCGCTACGCCCAGTATCCCAACGCCGCCCTGTTCAACTCCAACAAGGGCCACAAGATATCGCGGCGCACGGCCGACGCCCGCTATCTCACCATCTCCAAGCAAGAGTATCCGCTTTTCGTCTACGGTGAGGCATACGACATCGACCTCGATTATACCACCAACGTCTTCATCGTGGACACGAGCGGCAACATCCAATACAACGCGCCCGGCGCCTCCGTCTACGAATTCGTGGACGACAACGACGATCAGGACGCGCTGCCTGATTGGGTTCGAGCAGGCTCTACGGCAGGCGACACGGATATCTTTCCCGGATGGGACGAAAACAACGACTTCATCTCGGATTTCAACCAGAACGACAACAGGGCGGTGCCCAATGCCTTGCCGGACTACGAGGAGCCCTTTCTGCGCCACGACGTGGACCGGCCGGAAGTTCTTTTCGGCATCGATCTGAACAACAACGGCTGGATCGACCGCTTCGAAGACGACGAGCTGCCCGACTATCCCTACAAGGGAGACCGCAAAGGCTACAACGCCTTCGTGGGCACCCACCTGACTCCGGCGACGCGCGTGATGGTGGGTCGTACGAACGAACGCATGCTGTCAGACAATCGCGACAATGTTACAAACTACGGACTGCTTACGTTCGACAAGGGTTATCCCGGGCTGGGTCGGCTGCGCTTCTTCGATATGCTGAAGCGGGCTTCGGACACGATCCCGGACGACCGGGTGGTGGCGTCGGCCGTCTTCGGCGAGATCAATCGGCCCGTGGCGGCTGACATTCTGCCGGCACAGGACACGTGGATCAACACGGCCTGGCTACAGTTCGACTACACGGCGATCTCCAACGTGAAGCTGGTGAACAAGCTGAAGTATGAGCTCTTCAACCATGCTGACGACGATCCGCGCGATCTCACGAACCGGCCCATGGCCGACTCGCCGAGCATGTACGGGCTTGTCAACAAGGTCGAGTACGACTTCAACCTCGGGCCCCTGGCGCTGCGGCCGAGGCTGAAGAGCGAGTATCTGCGACGAGACTCGTTGGTGCTGGAAGAGGACGATCTGAAACACTGGTTGGGAATCGCCATGCTCACCGCCTCGTTCCCCTATATGTCTCACAGCACCATCACCACAGGTCTCGAGCTCGCTCAGTTCGACGACCGCGTCGCGGACGAAGACGAGATGGTGGAACTCGGTCAGGTGGGAGCGACCGGGGACGAGCGCTCCATGAACGTCGCGCTACAGATGACGAACCAGTCGAGTTACGAGGGGTACCTGCTGACGACCCAGGTCGGCCTGCGCGTGGCGCGCATCTTCGCAGAGCGGGTGCGGGGGACGGATACGGGCGCCTTCCAGAAGGTGAGCAAGGACCGCACGGAGACCACCAGCTTCATCGCCATATACGCCGGAGTACAGAGATAGAAATGATACGGACGAAGCGCATCGTCATCCCCCACCAGCTGCCGCGCTTCGGCGCCGGAGCCGCTGGAGTCCTCGTAGTAGTAGCGACGGGGTGGCTGGCCTCGGCGCAAGCCCAGACCCAGGCCGTCATCGTGGGCGGTGAACGAGGTGAGGTCTGGCGTCGGGAAGGAGCATCGTGCGACCGGTGTAAAAAAATCGATGCGATCGTAATCCGGGGGGCCCACTCCGTGGAACAGACGAACGCTCCCGGCGGGGTCATCGATTTCGGCGTGGCGGACAGGGCGAACTGGATCTTTCCGCAACGAGCGGACACCACTCAGAACATCATGCTCGCCCTGGAGGCGCGCGGCGGCAGCATGACCACGCCGACCTTCGGCTTTCGCGATCTCGAGAAGAGCTTTTCCCTCATGATCGACGACGACGGGGACACCGCCCTCGAGGTGCGGGCGGACGAGCCCGGGCAGAGCGCCAACGCCTTCGGCATGATCATCCAGTTCGACCTGGGAGCCATCTTCGGCATCAACCGGATCAAGTTCTTTCCTCGCAACGCCGACTCCGACTATCCCGCACCTCGATATCCGTTTCAGAGGGACTTCCTCAAGGGGTTCGAGATCTTCGTCAACGACGGAGCGCCGGAGAACGAACGCGACAACATCCTCCGTTTCCCGAATCTCGATGGGGGATTCGTGCCCCAGAACGAGGACGCGGTGGTCGACCTGAAATTCGAGCCGCAGTTCGTCCGTCATCTGAGGCTCAAATCGCTCTCCAATACAGACTTCGAGATCGCCGAATTCCAGATCTTCGCCCGCGGCTATGTGCCCGAGGCCAGATACGTCTCGAACGTCTTCGATTTTGACGAGCCCTCCCTGCTGGGGAACATCCGCTGGGTTCTCGAGCACAGGGGCGATCCGTTCTTGGCGAAGGCGCAGATCCGCACCCGCACCGGCGTCGATCCGCAGCCAATCGTGTATCCCCGCGTTGGACTGCAGGCGTCGGGACGCGTCATCCTCGTGCACGTGACATCGGCGTCCGTGCTCGGCAGCGGCGGGATACAGCCGCACGACATCCCTATCGACGCTCTGTGGAAACGGGCGGCCGACGTCGAGGATGCCGAGTTGAAGAGCATCGTGACGACCGTCCTGGACAACCCCGATGTCGATGGCAGAGAGGCCCTCCTCTTCTTCAGTGAGCTGCCCCTCGAGCAGAGACTGGAGCTCGAGATCGATCGGGACTACTACGCGGGCGTAGCCGACAGCGACAAGAGAAATCTGAAGGACGACCTGACCAACTGGAGTGACTGGTCCGCTCCGTATTCCCTGTCTGGACTCGTGGAGAGTGACGCGCTGGGGAGTCTGGGAGCCGGGGTGCCGGTCACCTCGCCGAACCCGCGGCGATACTTCCAGTTCATGGTGGAGTTCGAAAATGGTTCCTTCGACTCCGCCACCGGCCTCGGAGGGCTCGCTTTCGACGTGTCGCGGCCGGCGTTGACAGATTCCCTGATCGCCGAGATCCTGCCGCGCACCGCGGTCGTAGGCGAGACGACACCGTTTACCTACGCGGTTTTGAACCGGCCCGGCCCTCGTGGCATCGGTTTCGATCAGCTGGAGATCGACACCCCCTTGCGGACGTCCGCCGTGCGCGAGGTCGTCATCAGCGGGTCGGACGGAGTCGTGGAGCGGGCCGATTTTTCCGGCAGCGCTCTGAGCGACGAAGCTCTGCCCCTCACGGCCGACAACATCTCCATCACCGAGGTGCGGGACGACGGCTTCGTCATTTCGTTTCCGCGGATGCAGAGCGGCGGTCTGATCAGGGTCGACTTCGACAATGCCGTTCTGCGCTTCGGCACCCAGTTCACGGCGCGGGTGCGCAATGCCGACAATCCCGTCGTGGGTCAGTCGGTTATCGCCGGCAATGCGGCGGATCTCAGCAGGCCCGATCGGCCCGATCCCGACCCACCTCAACGGCCCGTCGGCAGTCTCGGTTCGAGGAACCTGTCGGTGGTCGTGCCGATTACCCCGAACCTGCTCGTAAACGTGGAAGCCGACCCGCCTGTCGTGACGCCGAACGGAGACGGTGCCAACGACAGGTCCC
This sequence comes from Candidatus Latescibacterota bacterium, assembly GCA_965223905.1. GTDB lineage: Bacteria > Latescibacterota > UBA2968 > UBA8231 > UBA8231 > CBDCXV01. Next base: position 1,214,077 of record CBDCXV010000001.1, on the reverse strand, counting down.
TCATCCGCTTCGACCTCACGAATATCGGGGCTCCCACATTGGTGCAGATAAAGATCTACGATCTCTCGGGGCGCTTGATCGTGAGCCGTGAGGAGCTTCGCAGCAGCGGTCGTTTTGCCTGGCCTTGGGATGGCACCGACGCCGGCGGCGACCTGACGCCGCCTGGCAATTACATCTATTCGGTTTCCGTGGACGCCGGACCCAGAGTGTCGACTTCCGTCGGCGTCGTATCGACCGCTACCGGCGTCATCGCAGTCGCTTATTGAGGGGACGCTCGTTATGCCGTCGGCCGCCGCAGACAGACACAGACCATCGAGGGATGTTCACAGGATTCTCGCGTGCCTTTTGGTCGTCGTGTTGTCCGCGGTCGATGGACCCGGGGCCCAGTCGTACGGCGCTCGCGACGCGCAGCGCGGCCGCAAAGTGAGCTTCGATCCCCGTGGCTCCGGAGTGCTCTTCGGCGCGCTCGACCCGACGGTGCAGCGCTGGTATGTACCGCAGGAGCTGTTCGTCGAGTACCAGTGGAACCAGAGGGAATACTCCAACTACGCCCGCAATCGATACCAGCGCTACGTCAGCACGGTTCGCGAGGGGGACTACTTCTACGATTTCTTCGGCGATTACCTCAGCCGGGGCTGGCTCGTCTACGACTGGCGGCAGTCACAGCCGACGCAGGACGGCAGCGCCTTGTTCAAGAGTAACCAATTTACTCAGTGGTTCAGCAAGGTCACCGTCAGCAGCGACCGGAAAGGGGACGATGCCTACGCCATCACTGTAGGTAATCAGATTCGCACGACGCTGACGCCGATGACGTTTTCGAAGCCCGCCTTCAACGGCATCCAGGCGGACCTCGTTTCCGACAGGTACGCCTTCACCGTGCTCGCCTCGCGCATCAGCGATCCCCTCAGGCTGGCCGTTCCACAGCCGCGGCGGACGACGAATTCCACCAGCCTTGTCGGCGTTCGAGCCGAGGTCGACGTGAGCGATCGGATCACCCTGGGCGGCACCTTCGTCGACGGCCGCAACTCCTACACCGCCCTCGATCTGTTCAGCGGCAACTTTCTGGCTGGCAACCTGACGGCCGGTCAGGGCAGCGCTCCGGTAACGGCCATCGCCGTCATTCTCAGCGACGATTCGCCCGATGACGGCGCGGGTGGTGCGGCCCTGTTCAGTCACGACATCCGCATCACGACGCAGGATTTCGAGACGGACACCCAACAGGTGTGGACCCTGGACCAGGTGGTGCGGTCGGGGACGGAGTGGCCCGCCGTGTTCGGCGGCTTCGTGCGTACCGGGTTCATCGCCGCAGACGGCGACGAGCGCATCGTCCTCAACTACGACTTCACCGATCCCGCCTTCCAGCTCGTGCGAGATGACGGCACCGAACTCGATGCCACCAACATCGTCGAGGTCGAGTTCGACTATGTCCTGGCGAACGATTTCAAGATCGAGTTGTGGTCGAACCGGCAGACCGGCCAGAGCAGGGTTCCGTCGCCGCCGCTCACCGGCGACCTCATCGACGCGGAAAAGCCTGCCCTCCTGGTCGTGCGCCGCGCTGCCGACAACGTCACGAACATCTCGAACATCCAGCGGGTGAAGTTCGATTACGGACTGCCTACCGCCACCGTGGTGGCCGGTTTTACGATCGCGGGAACGGACATCTGGGGAATCGATTTCTACGGGGAGTGGGACCGCAGTTTCCGCTACTTCCAGTATCCCAATGCGACCCTCTTCGACGCGAACGAGGGCCACGAGATTTCCCGGCGGGAGGCCGATGCGCGCTACGTTACACTCTCCAAGCAGCAGTTTCCATTCTTCGCCTACGGCGAGGCCTACGGTATCGACGAGGACTACGCCAGCAGCGCCTTCGTCGTGGATGGAGGCGGGAATACGCAGTACGACCGACCCACCCTTCGGGTCTTCGAGTTCGTGGACGACAACGACGATCAGGACGCGGTGGCGGACTGGGTGCGCCCGGGTTCGGGTGTGATAGATCGAAACGTATTCCCCGGCTGGGATGAGAACAACGATGGCATCTCCGATTTCAACCAGAACGACAACGGGTTGGTGTCCAACGAGCTGCCTGACTACGAGGAGCCGTTTCTGCGCTACGATGTGGAGCGGCCCGAGCTTCTATTCGGAATCGACCTGAACAACAACGGCTGGATCGACCGTTTCGAAGACGACGATCTGCCTGACTATCCCTACAAGGCTGACCGCGAAGGGTACAACGCCTTCCTCGGGATGCACCTGACACCGGAGATGCGGTTGATGGTGGGACGCACGGACGAGCACATGCAGTCGGACGACCAGGACAACACCACCACCTACGGGCTGTTCACCTTCGACAAGACCTATGGGGGGCGAGGTCGGGTGCGCGTTTTCGACATGGTTCGGCGGGCCTCGGATTCGATCCCTGATGATCGTCGGCAGCTGTCGCCTTTTCTCCGTGCACCGGCCCAACCCATTGTGAAGGACTTTCTACGGGCTCAGGACACTTGGATCAACACCGCGTGGCTGGGGCTCAGCTACACGGCGATCGAGAAGCTGAAGGTCGAGGGGACGCTGAAGTACGAGTATTTCAACCAGACGCAGGACGATCCCCGGGATCTGACGGGTCGCAAGATGGCAAGGGCGCCGAGTCTGTTCGGGTTGATCAACAAGCTCGAATACGACATAAACCTCGGGTCCCTGACGCTGTGGCCGCGTCTGAAGAGCGAGTATCTGCGGCAGGATGCGTTCGTGAAAGAAGAGGGCGAGCAGAAGCAGTGGACTGGTTTGGCCATGCTCCTGGCCCAGGTCCCGGTCCTCACCCAAAGCTCGCTGACGGCGGGCATCGAGCTGGCCCAGTTCGCCGACAGGGTGATGGACGAAGACCAGCTGGTAGAGACGGGCAGGGTCGGCCCGACCGGGGATGAACGCTCCGTCAACGTGGCCGTCCAGGTGGCCAACCGCTCGTCGTATCTGGGCTACCGCTTGACGACACACATCGGCCTGCGGCTGGCGCGGGTCTCGGTGGAGCAGGTTCAAGCACGGGAAGGAGTTCCCGGACAGGTCGAGAAGGTGAGTGCAGGCAGGACAGAGACCACCAGCTTCATCACCGTCTTCGCCGGAGTGAATTGAATGTTTTCCCGACTCGCCGTCGCACTGGCCTGCCTCGCCCTCGCGAGCACGTCTGTAACGGCTCAGGATTACGGCAATCACCTGGGAACCCGCCCGGGCGAGGACATGGTCTACAGCAGCTCCGGCGTTCCCATCTACACGAATGCGCTCGACCCGACCGTGCACCGCTGGTACGTGCCCCCGACGATGTTCGCCGAACTCGGGCGCAGCCAGTGGGAGTACACGAATCTCGCCCGCGAGCGATACCAGCGCTACATCGACAGGTCATTGGAAGGTGACTACTTCTACGACGTGTACGGAAACCTCACCACCAAGGGATGGCTGGTTTACGACTGGCGCCAGAGCCAGCCGCAAGTCTCTGGGAGCTCGCAGATCGTTCAGGCGGGTGGCCGCTATGACAAATGGTTCGACCGCCTGCTCATCAGCTCTGACCGCAAGGGCGAGTACGCCGTCTCCGTCCTCGTCGGTGACGAGGTGTCGGCTCTGCTCACCCCCATGATCTTCCGCAAGGCCGGCTTCAATGGGGTCGTCGCCAGCCTCGAAGCCGGTCCGTACCGAACGACCGCTTTGTTCTCCCGGATCAGTGACCCCTTTCTCGGCACCGGGGACACGAGCACCCAGAACATGACGAATCTGGTGGGCGGCAGGTTGGAAGTGGACGTCACCGACGCCCTCACCCTCGGGTTCAATCTGGTCAACAGCCACAACAACAATGGCGCCTTCAACGCCGGGCAGGGGAATCCGCTCAAGGGGTACCTCGCGCCCGAGCAGCTCTCCAAGGGTATCACGACGCTCGTCGTGCGGCTGTCGGATGACTCCCCCGAAGACGGCAAAGGCGGCGCCGTCCTCGTGCGCGACGAAATCGAGATCACGACGACACTCGTGCGGCAGGAGGTGTTCGGCGACACGGTCGCCATGGTGCCGCGAGACACCGTCATCGTGGGCAGCGGCATCGGCTTCGGCTCTATTGCGGGACTGCAGTTCCTCACCGGGGAGGTGGGAGTCGGCGGGGGCAAATTCGTGGATGGGCTTCGCACCGCGGACGGCCCGGACGCCATCGTCTTGAGTTACCTGCTCGACGTGCCGCCCACGGTGACTGACGACGAGCAGCGGGCGTCTGTCGAGCGCTTGACACTGCGCTCTCTTCTTCAGACGCAGGTCGGCTTGAACCGCGAGGACGCACAGGAGGCCCTGTCGGCGATAAAGAACCTGCGGGTCAGGCTCATCCTGGCCAACGACTACCGGGTAGAGGTCACCTCGGACCGACAGACGGATAAATTCGGCGTACCTCAGTTCAGGCCCGTCGCACGGGCCGAGGGGAACATCGAGAGTGGCCTCAACCAGCGCGAAGTCGTCTTCGACTACGGCCTCCCCACCGCCGCCACCATCATGGGTCTCACTGCCGAGATTCGGGGCTACCACGGCATCGACGTCTACGGTGAGATCAACGTCAACACCCAGTACCGCAAGTACCCGGGACTGGGCCGCGATCAGCACCGCGCCATCTCCGGGATCCAGGGCGACAGGAACGCCCTAGGCTGGATGGTGAATCTGTCATGGCAGGGGGTTGGCCCGTTTTCGCTGTTCGCCGAGGGCTTCGGCATGGACGACGAATACACCACGAGCGTACTGCCCCTGGACGGTAGCGGGCTGCCCGACTACTCGCCCGACGCCACGAGGCTACTCTACGAGTGGGTCGATGACAACGACGACAATGACCGTCAGCCGGATTGGCACCGCGTCCGCGAGGGATCCTTCGTGCCGCGACGCGGATTCGATTCGATAGAAGGCAGGGGAGTACCGGACCCGGATCTCTTTCCCGGCTACGACGAGAATCTCGATTTCATCTCCGACTTCAACCAGAACAGCACTCCGGAGCGCCCTAACTTCTTCCCGGATTACGACGAGCCATTCCTGCGTTACAGCTCCGACCGGCCGGAGTTCCTGTTCGGCATCGACCTGAACAACAACGGCTGGGTCGAGCGCTTCGAAAATGATGACGAACCGGACTACCCGTACAGGAGGGACCATTTCGGCTACAATCTGTACGGCAGCGCCGAGTTCACCCCCGGCAGCAAGCTCACCCTCGGGCAACTGCAGCAGGATGAGGGGAAATCCCGGCGCCGGAACCACACGACTTACGGCATGTTCACCTACGAGCGCGACTGGTCGTCGGCGGGACGGCTGCGCGTGTTCGACATGCTCAGGAGCGCGAAGGATACCATCGCCGACGACCTGATCCAGTGGGTGATGCAGCCCGTTGAGGAGGGGCGGCCCACGGGTTCATCGGGGCAGATGGAGCAGATCGGAGACCCCCTGGCGGCGGAGGATACGTGGATCAATACCTTTTACACCGACTGGCAGTACCAATCCTCGCTGAACTGGAAGACCTTACACCGCTTCAAGTGGGAGACTTGGCAGCAGCGGGATGCGGACGTACAGGTGACGGTGGACGAGGCCGGCGACACTCTGTCCGTATTCGATCCCTTCGGCATCGAAGGACGCTACGGTCGCGAGAATTCCGGCTTTCTCGGCCTTATCAACAAAATCGAATACACCCACCGATTGGGTAACTTCACGATTTCGCCCAGGTTCAAGAGCGAGTTCCTCCGCCAAGTCCCGTTCGCCCTGACGAAGGAGAAGCAGCGCTCGTGGGATGGTATTGGCTTCTTCCTCTTCGAATTTCCCATCCTCAGGAGAACTCGCATTAAAGCGGGCCTCGAGCAGCGATTCTTCTACAACCTGCGGGGTGAGGGCGATCTGGCGGGTGACACATCCGGAGATTTTCGCGGCACCGCCGCGGCTATCCAGCTCACAAACGTGAGCGACTACCGCGGATATGCACTGACGACCCAGGTCGGCCTCCGCATCGACCAGCGCTCCCTGGAGGTCATCGGCGACGATTCTGAGTCGTCCACGGCGGGGCTGGGGTACATGACTGTCTTCGCCGGACTGCGTTAGTGCGCCATGCAATAGAAATCTTTGAAACTTCGGCGTCGAGAATACGAGGATTGCAGTTGAGGGCACTGGCGTGTTCGTGGGCGGTTCGCTTTGCTTGAGGACAATCGATCAGCCATGATGATCAGATCCGCACCGCACCTTTGCAGCGTCGCTGTGGCGCTGGCTCTGTCGGGATTTCCGTCTGAGCAGGTGAAGGCCGCACCGCCTGCCGCCGTGCTGGCAACGGTCGACGGCCGCGCCATCACGAGAGCCGATTTCGAACAGTTCAAGGCGCAGTTTGTCCGTATGACGCCGGAGAACGCCCAGACCGATAGCGCTCTGTTGCGCAGCTTGGTCGACAAGACAGTCCTGCTCGCGGAGGCGATGAGTTTGGGCATCGACAGGGAACCCGGCTTCAGAAAAAGGCTGGCGCGGTTCCGCGAGACGCAGATCGCCAGGCGCTACTCCAGCCTGGAGATCCACCGGAAGGTCAGCGTCTCCGAGGACGAGCTTATCGAGCATTTCCACGCCACGGAGAGAGATCGAGCCCTCAGGGTGGCCAGCATTCTCGTGCCGACGTGGAAGGAGGCGGAGCATGTGTTGGAGGAGCTGGAAGCGGGGGCCAGTTTCGCCCAGCTCGCCAGAGAGCGGTCGGAACACGAGACCCGGGACCAGGGGGGAGACAGCGGCGTCTATCTCCTCGTGGACAAAACCTCTTGGGTTCTGAAACACCATATTTTCAAGCTGGCAGTCGGTGAACTGTCGGAGCCCCTGCCGTTCCAAGGCAAGTGGATGGTGATCAAGATTCTGGACGAAATACCGGTGCCGCTGGCGCAGGCGGAAGACCTCGTCAGAGGGGAGGTCCTGCAGCGAAAAAAGAAGGAGCGGACCCTGGTCGTCGTGGACTCTCTGCTCGAGGCCTACGCACCTCAGACTATCGACTCGACTATCGCACGGCTGTCGCAAGCGTTTGCCGGGGACGTCGCGGACAGCTCCCGGTTCGACGATCAGGTCCTGTGCACTTTCGCGGGAGGAAACGTGACATTCGGAAATCTGCGCACCCTGTTACCTAGAGCGGACTTCACCAATGCAGACCGAGTGGACTCCCTCGTGAAGGCCGTTCTACCCTTGCGGCTGTTTCTCGAAGAAGGCCGTCGCCTCGGCTTCGACGACGACCCGGTGATCGAATCGGCGGTGAACGACGAGAGAGAGGACCAGCTCGTGAGCCGCCTGCGTAAACGAGGCGTGGATGACCTCATTCCCGAGGTCACCTTCGAGGAAGCGCGCACTTTCTACGAGCGGCATCCCGAGAAGTTTCAGACGATCGAAACCATCGTCGTCACCGAGATCCTGGTCGGGACCAGACAACGGGCGGAGGAGCTGTGCCGGCAGATCGACGCGGGCGCCGATCCAGTCGAGCTCGCGTCCCTGCACACCATCCGCGAGGGGGCGGAACACCACGGCGGGAGAGTCGAGTTGACCAGGTATGAAGAGGCCCTGTATCCCGGCTGGTGGGATATCGTCAAGGATTTGGGAATCGGGGAAGTAGCCGGCCCGATCAGAGGGAAGGAGGGCTTCACCATACTCGTGGTCCAGGAGCGGCGCCCTTCCACGACGAAGCCGTTCAACGCGTACTCGCAGCGGCGTGCAAAGGCCTATGTCACCCTCCACAGATCAGGCTTGAAATACGTCAAGTTCATCAGAGGATTGCGCCAGAAATACGGCGTCGAGGTCTTCGAGGAGAACTTGTAAAGGCATAACCGTGCCCGAATCGCTACGCGACATCGCCTATCGCCTGCTGGTTGCTTCGCTTCTCTTGTTCCCCGTCACCGACGCCTGGGCCCAGAGGGGTCACTCGATCAGGGCGAACCAAGTGGTAATCGAGGGGAGCCGTCACTTCGAGAACTGGGTATCGGCCGCCGCGACCGTCGAGGTCTCCGCGGACGGCGTTCGTCCGCGGCGCCTGCGCAGGCACACGAACGCCGCCCTCGAAATCGTAGAAGCCTTGCGCCAACGGCCACCAAAGCACCTGAGGAACAAGCCGACGGAGGAGATCGAGCTGCTCGACGCCGTGCAGGCCGGCTCGAACCGTGAGGATGTAGTCAATGTCTTCGACGGCGACATGAGCACCTACTGGGAGCCCGACCCCCCGTCGTCAGCCCAAATCAATCTGGCCGACGAGTGGTGGTTCACGGTGGATCTGGGACGGGTCGTCTTCGCCAACCGGCTCGTCGTGCGTTTCGTCGGTCCCGGGCAGGGTGATCCCTTTCTCCTGTTTGACGTCCTCACCTCGGACGGCCAGAAGCCGATCTCCGCGCTCGGCGGCAATGCCATCGAGTACCTGTCGGTGATACAGACGATCGAGCCCAACAGGACCCGGCGGCACTTCGAAGTGGATCTGTCCAACGCCGGCCAGGAAGCGAGAGAGAGTCTCGTCAGGTTCGTGCAGGTCGTCGTCCGGGGCAGTAATCTGGACCGCGGCGCCGAGGTGAGTAAACTGGATTACGACGGCCTCGATGCCGGGGAAAAGGGGCTGGTGGAATATTCCACGCGCCTCAGCGACACGAGGGAGTCGGCAGTACCCGAGAAAGTCTACTGGAAGCTGGAGCCCGAGAGACGGGGCAGCATCCGCTACTTCCGCCGTGAGCGGCCCCGGCTGGCGGAGCTTGAAGTCTGGGGGGGTGGCGACGAGATCCTCGGCGGGACGCTGTTCCGCGGTGGGACGATCGTGACGCGGCAAGAGATCGAGCCCGGAGCCTTCCTCGACCATGATCTGGTCACGAGCATCATTTTGAAGAATACCACGGGTCAGGACGACCTTGTGGTCGATCTGGGTTCATCCTACTGGGTCGACAGCCAGCGAATGGCCACGAATTTTCGGGGGAGCGGTTCGGCTCGCGGTTTCTCCAATTACGAGCTGAATTTCTCAGACGGTCAACGGCATGCTGACGGTAGCCTCGTATGGACGGTGGCGACGCGCATCGAGCGGGAGTATTCCGGCTACCGCCCGGCGAGCACCATGCTTATCGATCGGCACGATTTCGATCCGGTCAAGGCGCGCTTCTTCCGGCTCCTGTGGGAGGGGTGGGCCAACGCCTATCTGGCGGAAATGCAGCTGTTCGGTTCGGGCTTCCAGCCGGAGGTGTGGCTGGAGTCGGACAACATCGAGATGCGGAGAAGCAAGAATCTCACCGAGATATCGTGGGAGGCGGACACACCGCCCGGGACGCAGGTGGTGCTGCAGACGAAGACGGGAAACACCGTGATCACAGATACGCTCTACTACACGACTGAAGGGCAGTTGCTCGGGAAGGGAGACGCGGGGGCGAAAAAGTACTACAGCAGGGCTTACAAGAGCATCCGGGGCGAGAAGATACTCCTTCACGAAGAGGGACCGGATTGGTCGCCTCTGAGCGGGCGTTACGAGGACCCCTCCGGGAGCAAGATCACCTCGCCGTCGCCGCGGAAAATCGTCAAGGTCCGGGCGACGTTGCTCTCCGACGACGCTCATACTGCCGCCACTCTCCGGTCGGTCCGGTTGCGCTTTTCCGATCCCTTCGCGCGGCGACTACTGGGCGAAGTCACGCCGACGCTGGTGGAGGCGATGGGCGTCGAGCGCTCCTTTTCGCTGTATGTGAAGGTGGACACGCTGGAGCGGCAATTCGACGAGCTGTTGGTGCGGCCGCCATCTGGCATGGTACTGGGCGAGGGAGATGATGTGCAGAAGCACATACGCCTGTTTTCCGGGCCGGCCACAGAGCTGGATGAGAGCCCGGGCCTCGAGGTGTTGGGCTATGGAGACAGTCTGCATGTGAAATTCCCTCCCGTGGAATCAGGAATAGAGGTCCTGCGGCTGGATTTTCCCGCGACGCTGTATTCGAGCGGCGGTGTTCTGGAGGCTTCCCTGCGCAACTCGGACTCGGAATTCTGGCAGCGGGTCGATCCGGGGGACGCCACCGGCGAGGTCGCCAGCAGCACGTTCATCGTGGTCGCACAGCCCGAGAGCAGGGTGCTGTTTTGGGAACTGAATATCTCGCCACGAGTCGCCTCTCCCAACGGCGACGGTATCAACGATGAGGTCATGGTGGAGTTTACCCTCGTGCTGGTCGGGGCGAACCAGACCGTGGAGATGGAGATCTACGATGTGAGCGGTCGGCTCGTGCGCCGCTTGACGCAGCGCCGCGAAACTGGTGCGGGTCGCTATCGGATCGCCTGGGACGGCACGGATGACTCTGGCCACTTGGCGCCTCCGGGACTGTATGCAGTGAGATTGGGCCTGGAGGCCGACACCGATGGTGCCGGCCTCGACAAGAAACACGCCCTCCAGACAGTCGCTCTGGTGTATTGAGCGACCCACGCGTTCAGTATTTCAGTAGGTACGAGCTACGGTGGTGAACATCCGACTCAACCGGTCTTGGTCTATACTGTGCCAATCGCGTACGCCTTCGATCTCGCGTCTGCCGAGTACCATCAGTGTTCCATCCGGCGCCTCATAGGATACCGAGTTGACGAACAACCAGCAGCGCGGCATGAATCTCATGGTGGCCGCGACGAGTTGGTCCTTGCCGATCTTTTTCCTGGCCGTGACGTGAACATCGATTTCGGTGAAGCTGTCACGGATAACCTTCACTTCACAGTTCTCGGGCATGGCAAAGGACGCAGCTCGTTCCAGCATCTCGGTTATGTCGAGCTCGGGATCGCTGGCTATGCCCTTGATCACGTCGCCTTCCCCGAGCTTTCCCCAGCGCTGCAACTCCCATTGAACTGCGAGGTCGGCTTCTCGCTGTTCGTGTTTCAGTAGCGCCGCTTCCTTCTCCAGCTCGGCAGGCTGTATGAACACGAGGTATCCGAGTCCGGAACTGGCGAGCAGGATGACTGCGCCCCAGATCAGTCTCTGAATGAAATCGTCGCGTTCGGCATCTTTCATGCGAGCGGGACTCTCTTGTGATCAGAAACTACGGGGAGCTCGAATCCGAACGGACCACGAGCTTCATATTGGGAAACTCATCCTCAACCCGGCTGAGGATGAGTTCTATCTCGTGGAGCTGCGCGCTCTGCCAATCTCCGATTCTCCTCGTTGCTCTCCGATCCAGAGCAGCTCGGTAGATCGTCATCGTCGTCAGTCGTTCCGTTGTGACGCTTTGCATCAGCCGTTCCCGTGAGATTGGGCTGGCGTTTTGAAGACGCTGGGCCAGCTCCTTCATCGTCATGCCCGAACGGCGCAGCTTGTCCTGGTCGAGCTCCCTGGCCAATACCCCTCGCTGACAGCCCACAGTGACGTCGCGCAGATCCTGCGTTCCGCAATGTCTGTAGAGATCCCTCATGATCCTGCAGATGGTGCTTACGACTTCGCGTTTCAGGGATGCAACGCTCTTGTGTTTCGTAGCCGAACCTTGTTCGCCAGAGGTCAACTCGGTCAGGTTGAAGGTTACGTGCACGCGATACTGACCCGGCGCGCCGCGGACCTTGACGTTTGACTGGCGAGGCGAGGCGAGTGTCGCGATCTCTTTCAGGCGCTCGACAGCGGTGAGACCGCTCTGAGCCAGCGCCTGCATGCGCACCAGGGTTTTCTCTCTTGCCGTCGACGCGAGTTCGGGGTCGTGTGCCGTGCGCCTCTCCCATTCGTCCATGTGTGCGGCGTAGGCGATGCGCTCGCGGGCGATTCGCGGTGCGTCGTCGAGGCGCTCCTGGTGGACTGCCGTGAGCGCATCCATTCGCGCTTGTAATCCCCGCTGGAATCGCGCATAGTCCCATCTGGAGTATCCGTATTGGACCGACAACATCAGCACCGCCAAACCAGCGATTACGGCGAAGACCGTTGTCCTTCTCATGGCTCGGTTGACCTGGAGGCTGACACCAGCACGCTCCTATTGGGGTGGCGCCCAGTGAACCCGTGGCAAACTTCCGCACGATTTGCGGTTTTTGGACCATCGTCGCCCGCAAACAAATGTATGTGAGACCACGCCTACAGGCCTTGCCTTGCCGCGAGCCCTTTCACGGTAACCGTTCAGATCCCTGGGTGATAGGGCCAGAAAAGAGTGCGGGGCGTTGGAACTACCGTGAGGTTTGGGTTGACTTGGGGCAGGAGCGAAGGAGCTGGCTGGTAGGGCGGCTTGACAGGCCGTGGTCCAGCGAACGCCCAAAAAGAACAGCTCATTTTCAAATTCGCTCAACGACCCATGCGGAACTGAATGGTTACCTTTCACGAGGGCCTAGTGATCGTGGTGACGCGACCACTGGCTGTATCGAGCGTTCCGCGACGCCGGAGGGGCGATGGTGCCGATGGCACCACATAGAGCTGTGCCCACGGTGAGCCCCTTGAAGCTGAAAGCGGATTGTCCCAACCTACTAAACTCCCGCTCGAGATTCACAGGCAGAGCGCTCAACTCCGGAGTCGCCCCGTCAGAGGAGCCACTCAGTTGAAGAGAGTCCGAATGGGATGGAAAGAGGTTCAAATGATTCATTGTGTGCTTTCCATCGCAGTTCCTCTCGTCCTCCTCGGTACAGGATCCGAGATCCGGGCTCGACAACAGGTCCCAGACCATTACGCTCGGGCGCAAGAGCTCTTCCAAAAAGGGCAACTCGCCGAGGCGGCCGAGGTGTGCCAGGCCGGGATGCAGGGCACGGAGGATCATCGGCTGGCCTACTTGCTCGGTCAGATCCTCTTCAACCAGGCCCAGCAGCTGGAGAAGAAGGACGCAAACAAACCGGAAACCCGGGAAGCGTTCGAGCACGCCAAGAACGTCCTCCTTGCCGCGGAAGTGTTGAGCCCGTCGCCGCTCGATTCCGGTCTCGATCACGCCATCGGATACGCCCTCTTGCGCGAACGTAAATTCGATGACGCCATCAAGCGATTTTCCTGGGCCATCGAAAAGGCCCCGGAAAAGGTAATTCTCTATAAACTGCGCGGATACGCGCATCTGCAGGTGAGGAACTACGAAGCGGCTCGGCGGGATCTGCGGGAGGCCGTGGGGCTGGAGCCCGGGAACCACTCGAACTGGATGTCCTTCGCCGAGGCACTTTATCTCGGCGCCAGGACCGAGGTTGCCCGGCGCGCGCTGTGGGGCTACTACGAGCTGCTCGAGCTCTATCCACCCGACGAGCGACACATGCACACCCTCGACAAAATCGTCGAGTACGCGCTGGCGGCCAACGCGCTCGAGGACGCGCGCAAGGCCTTGGAGATGGGGGTCGAGCTCAGACCTGAGGACGATTCTGTGCTGCTCAAGCTGGGGGTACTGCTCTATCGACTCGGCGAGTTCGAACGCGCATCAGGAACGCTCGATGAGTTGCTGGCAAAGGGTGACGAAGTCGGGCCCCGCAACCGCACCGAGGCCCATCTGCAGCGAGGGCTCGTCGCTCAACAGCTCGGTGACCATCCCCTCGCCAAGAAACACCTGGAAGAGTCGCTGAGGATCTCCCCTGCGCACCCTCCTTCACTCCGGGCGCTGGGAATCACGCTCCGCCACTTGGGTGAACACGAACGCGCACGGGAGGTTGCGGATCGCTTCAGGAGCGAGCTGGCGCAGAGAGAGGCCGTGGAGGAGGAATGAGTTCGGGACGGACGCCGGCCTTCGTCGTCGTCTTCTTCGTGGCGGTAGGCGCGTGGTGCAACTGCGCGGCGATCGCGGAGCGTTCCGCCGACTCCGAACGAGCTCCTTCCGCCGCGACGACCGAAGCCGAGCTCCCGTTTCGCGACGTCACCGAAGAGCGGGGCATCGACTTCCAGCACTTCACGGGATTCACGGGGAACCGCTACATCGTGGAGATCATGGGTTCGGGAGCCGGTTTTCTCGATCATGGGCAGGATGGAGACTACGACCTCTATCTCCTGAACGGCGCCCCCCTTCCCGGCACCCCTCCTCCCCCAGACCCCCCTCGCAATCGATTCTTCCAAAACGACGGACATGGCAACTTCGAGGAGGTTACCGCTGCGGTCGGGCTCGGCGACGAAGGATATGGAATGGGAATCGCCGTGGGGGATATCGACAACGACGGGGACTCCGATCTCTTCCTGAGCAACTACGGAGCAGACCGTCTCTTCCGCAACCGCCGGGACGGCACCTTCGAGGACATCACGGAGTGGGCGGGGATCGACCTTCCCCAGTGGTCCACCTCCGCCGTCTTCTTCGACTTCGATCTCGATGGGGACCTGGATCTCTATGTCGCCAGCTACGTCGATTTCGACCCAGCCACCTCCATCCCCTGGAGGCGGGCGGGTCTTTTGGTCTACTGCGGACCGCAAGCCTATGGGGGTCTCTGCGATCAGTTGCTGCGGAACGACGGCACCGGGAGGTTCACCGAGGTCGCCGAGGAGGTGGGCATCACCGATTGCTCTGGCAAGGGCCTGGGCGTCGTCGCCGGAGATTTCGAGGGCGACGGTGATCCCGATCTCTACGTGGCCAACGACGGGACCCCCAACTTCCTCTATATCAACCACCGCGAAGAAGGGCGAATCCACTTCACCGAGGAGGCCCTTTACTACGGCGCCGCCTACGGCTACGGCGCCAGAGCCGAGGCGGGGATGGGAACGGACATGGGCGACTTTGACGGCGACCTCGATCTCGATATCACGGTGACCAACCTCGACGCCCAAACCAACTCCCTCTACCGAAATGATGAAGGGACCGCGGTCATGGAGGTCAGCTATGGGACCGGCCTGGGTGCCGCCACCCTCGCCTACGTCGGATTCGGCACCTGTTTCCTCGACTTCGATCTCGACAGCGACCTCGATCTCGTCGCCACCAACGGCCACATTGTCGACAACATCCACCTCATCACGGAGAGCAGCTCCTTTGAGCAGGACGACCTGCTCTTCGAAAACATCGGCGGACGCTATCAGGAGATTCTGGCCGCCCAGGGGGGGCGACGCCTGCTCCCTCGCCGAGCCGGGCGCGGACTAGCCGCGGCGGATATCGACGGTGACGGCGACGATGACGTCATCATCAACAACAACGGCGCCGAGGCGTTGCTCCTCGAGAACATGGTGGGGCAGGACCACCCCGCCCTCGGCCTGCGGCTGGAGGGGTCTCCTCCGCAATCGAATCGCAATGCTTACGGAGCGCGAGTCCTGATCGAGGCCGCGGGGCGAACAGTGCTTCGGGAGGTCCACGCCGGCGCTTCCTATCTCGCGAGCCAGGACCCGCGTGTCCGTGTGGGGTTACCCGGAGGCAGCGCCAGAGCCCGCGCTACGATCCGCTGGCCGAGCGGTATGGTTGAGGAGGTAGAAGGGCTCGAAGCGGGCGCCTATCACTTCCTTCTCGAGGGGTCTGGGCTGCAAAAGAGTACGCCGTTTCGCCGTTGAGGCGATCAAACTGCGAACTTTAATTTTCTGACGAACAGACCGAGCCTGAAATCCGACACAAGAAAAGGGCGCAATGGGTTATCCGGATGGCAGAGACAGAACTCTCGAACT
Source organism: Candidatus Latescibacterota bacterium (assembly GCA_965223905.1). Lineage (GTDB taxonomy): Bacteria > Latescibacterota > UBA2968 > UBA8231 > UBA8231 > CBDCXV01. Next base: position 1,198,599 of record CBDCXV010000001.1, on the reverse strand, counting down.
GATATCCATCCGTGACTCTCCTCCTGTTTACCGCCGTGACTGCTGGTCTTCCCGGCGTAGTCAGTCGCCCTTCTCGTCCTGCGGATTCCCGTCAACTGGTCCAGTCTGCGCATAGGCATCGGTGTCTTGAACGTCGGAGCCCTGGCCGTCTTTCTGGCTACGCTGACGCGTTTCCAGAGTGCCCGGTTTTTCCCGTCTCAGGGTGCCTGTCGTCATCATGGACAACATCTTCGCTCACCTCGTGTGGCGCGAGCGTCTCTTCCTTCGCGGCTCTGCTCGGCACGCCGTTGCAGATGCGACGTCTTGCGCGCCGGGAAGCGGTAGCACCAAGCCGCCTGCGTCAGCACCCGTCGCACATGGCCGTTGCCCGTTTTGCCGACGCGTGTGACCGCTGGAATGCTCACTGGGCACTTGACCGATAGAGGCCATCAACTGCGACGGCTGAAACGCGTGATTTCGCCCAGCTCTGCCATGACGCCATGGCTACCACCCGCTCGACGCCCCGCAACGCCATCAGGGCGCGCACCACCGGTTCCAAAGACCAGCCCTCCAGCGCCTGCGCCATGTCCTCTTCCAGGGTCTTCACCGTTCGCGTCGCCTCCTCCCACTGCGTCCCCATACTCCTGGAAGGCGATCTGTTGCGCCGGATGACCGAAGCTTTAGGTCTCCAGCCAGCGGAAATGGGCCTGCGTTCACCGACTGCACGAGTAAACCCGGCCCTGACGCAACAGGAACGAGTTGAGCCGCTGCCGCGCCCGGCGTTTGGCGTATTTGAAGTCTTCCCAGCAACGGCGATCGAATCCCTATGCTGTTCCAGCGACACAAATTTCGTAGACTTCGGCATGCCTCCTCCTTCTCGTGGCGTGCTCTGTCTTGGGTGCGGTGTTTCGTACCGAAGCTAACTCGCGAACATCGAGATCGGAGGAGATCCTCTCTACTTGGTCAATGCACAAGGTCTAGACGACATGAGTGAAGTGCGGATCGAAGAAGGGCGGCTGCAGGAGTTTGCGACGCGGATATTCGCCGCCCTGGGAATGCCGGACGAAGACGCGGCCCTCGAGGCCGAGGTCCTGGTGTGGAGCAACATGCGCGGCGTCGACTCGCACGGCGTGCAGCTCGTCGAGGCCTACATCGACTGGGTCGACAAGGGGTACGTGCGCCCGCGGCCGAACGTGCGGATCGAAAAGGAGACCGCGGCGATCCTGCTGATGGAGGCCGACCACGCCTTCGGGCCGGTCGTCACGGTGCCGGCGATGAACAAGGCGATCGCCAAGGCGCGCGACGTCGGCATCGGCTGGAGCCTCATCCGCAACACCCGCCACCAGGGCTGCATGGCGTACTACACCCACCTGGCGGCGGCGCAGGGACTGGTCGGCATCGCCGTGGTGACCAGCTGTCCGGCCAACATGGCGCCGCCGGGGGCGAAGACAGGGGGCACCCACAACAGCCCGATCGCCATCGCCGCCCCGGGGCGCAACCGCGTCCCGATCAGCCTCGACATGGCCACCAGTGTCGTCGCCCACGGCAAGGTCGGCGTGGCCCTCGACAAGGGACTGGCGATTCCCGACGACTGGGCCCTCGACGAGGACGGCAACGTCACCACCGACCCGGCCAGGGCCGCGTTCGTCCGCCCCGCCGCAGGCTACAAGGGGTACGGCCTGGCGCTGCTGTTCGAGTGCATGTCGAGCCTGATGTCCGGCAACCCGCTGCTGACGCCGTGGCTGCACGGCGGGGACGTCGGCTGGGGAACGCAGAACAGCTTCGTCGCCGCCATCGACATCGCCACCTTCACCGACCTCGACGCCTTCCGCGACGACGTCGACCAGCTCGCCGCCACCATGGCCGGACTGCCGACCCACGAGGGCGCCGGTCCGCTCAAGGTGCCCGGCGACCTCGAGCAGGAAGCGTTCGAAGAGAGATCTGCCCGCGGCATACCGCTACCCGCAGGCACCGTGGCCAAGCTGCGGGCCGCGGCCGCCCGCTTCGGACTCGACCTGCCTTCCGAGTTGGCCTGATACCGAAAATATCCAAGGGAGACCAGCATGCGACTGAAAGACAGGACCGCCATCGTCACCGGCGCCGGGGGCGGCATGGGCCTCGGCATTTCGAACTGCCTGGCGCGCGAAGGGGCGGCCATCGCGGCAACCGACATCGACGCCGACAGGGCGCAGGCCACCGCGGACAAACTCGAGAGCGATGGGGCCACCGCGATCGCCATCGACGCCGACATAACGGATGAATCCGCCTGCCAGGACCTCGTTGCCCAGGCCATCGAGCGCTTGGGCCATATCGACATTCTCGTCAACAACGCCGGCCACTTCGGCAGCATCGTCGGCGCCCCGTTCACCAACTTCACCGGCGAGGAGTGGGACAGCAACTACGACGTGCACGTCAAGGGCCCCTTCTTCCTCTGCAAGGCGCTCGCCCCGCACATGATCGAGCGCCGCTACGGCAAGATCGTCAACATCTCTTCCGCCGCGGCCAGACGCGACCCGACTTTCCTGCCGACCTACGCCGCGGCCAAGAACGCCATGCTCAGCCTGACGCGGCTGACCGCCAAGGACCTGGGACCGCACAACATCACCGTCAACGCCGTCTGTCCCGGGTTCGTGTGGACCAACTTCTGGCACACCCTGGCGCCGAAGCTCGCCGAGGTGGATCCCGCCTATGCCGGCAAGAGCGCCCGCGAGGGGGTGTCTTAGCTGATTGTTACGGTTTCGGTGGTTGTTTTTAGGTTTTCTCGGTACTGCTGAAAGACCCGGTCAAGCGTTCCATTGTACAAGGCGCAGCGCAGGGCCAGAATGGCGTTGCTGTTTTCCTTATACCACCAAGCGCCCGACCGTTTCAGACGAACGTGGCCGATGAAGCGATGCGCCGATTCGATCGCCCCCGACCCGATCGGGTATCCGCCCTTGCGATGGCTGCCGAAATCGACCTGGTGCAGTCGCTTTTGCAGGTAGGTCAAGGCCGTGCCGATGGCCTCTCCGGCCTCTTCCGAGAGCGGCTGCATGCGCTGCAGACCCCAGACCACGCCGCTGCCCTCGCCGCAGAACAGGCGCGCCAGGGTCGCTTCCAGCCAATGGGCAGCACGCGCCGCATCGGCGCCGTATTGGGCCTCGGCCACCGCGTGCAGGTAGCTGCTGCAATGGTAGTAGTCGAGGATCTGACGGGCGCTCGGGAACAGCTCTTCCACCCACTTCCAGATCCACGGAGCGCCATCTCCGATGGCACACAAGCGCACCTGATCCTCCGGGATCAGCCCCGCCTCCTTGACCTGGCGCAAGGCCGCGCCGAAGGCCTGTTCGTTGCCCATCTGGTGCCAGGAGATCAGCTGCTCGATGCGCTCATCGTCTATCAGGTAGAAGCGAAAGCCCTTGGCTTCGTGGTATTCCCCCTGCCAACGCCTTCGCCGAGCCCGGCTCTTCTTGCGTCCGGGACGGGTGCCTTTGGCGGTCTGGGGACGACTGGGCACGTCGGCCGCGTCGATGGCCAACACCACGATCGGCCGCCACTTGCGACCGGCGGCGGCTTGCGCAATGCGATCCTGGATATCGGCCGCGTCCGGACACACCTGCAGCACGTCCAACGACCCGGTCTGTTGCAGCACCTCGTGAATCACACAATCGCTCATCGACGCGTCGGTGAGCTCGTCCAACAGTTCGGCGGCGCGCCGGTGGGGCATCTCCAGCCCCAGCTTGACCCCGGCCTGCTGCACGTCCCACTGCTTGCGCTGCGCCGACAGGCCCAGGGCCTCGTCCAGCGGATAGAACCCGTGGTGACAGCCAACGCAGTAGAAATAGGGACGCTCCAAGGTCACCGGCCCGAGCAGCGTCTCCACCGTGCGCGAGCGAGACGGGCGCGCTCGCAGCAGGCCTTTGCACTTGGGGCAGGCCGCCTCTTCCTGGGCCAGGAAATGGCCGTGGCGGCGTTCGACGAAGGCTTCCACCAAGGCCGCGGTGAGCCCGGAGCGCTCTTGAGACATCGCCGCGGTGATCTCCAGCAACGTCGGCGCACAAGATCCGCGCGCGCTCATTTGCGTCTCCACCCGATCCAGCCATTGGTCCAAGGCTTCATGCGCCCGGCTTCGAAAGCGGTCCTGACTCTGCCGCTCCTGAAAAACTTCCAGAGAGAGAATCGCACTCATCGCTCCCCTTCTTTCTGAAATCAGGGGAGCGCGCCGCAGGGGATGCGGAAAAAGAAAGCAACTTACTGTAAAATATACACATACGCACCTGAATTGCGCTATAACAATTACTTAAGACGCCCCCGCGAGGTGTTCGACCTGTTCATCGCCAACTCGACGCCGATGCAGCGCGAGCAGTCGCCCGAGGACATCGGCAACATGGTCGCCTTCCTCGCCTCCGATGAGGCGCGCAACGTCACCGGGCAGACGATAAACGTCAGCGGCGGCATGGTCCTGGACTGAACGATAGACCTGAGAATCAACGACTATAATGGCATCCGATCTGCTACCATCAAGCGAAATCATTGCAGCCAGATGGCGGACATTGTTAATTTGTATACGATTGATTAATTGTCCGGTTTTGGATATGTTCTTTGGAAGAAAGAAGCGAGGAGCCATCTTTTGGGAAAGTTGGAATGCTTTCAATTGGCAGGGGTAGAATTATGGTTCAATTCCTCAGATCACGAACCTCCTCATTTTCACGCTCGCAAACCGGACAAATGGGAGATACGCGTCTTTTTTGGTACGTGTAAATCCAAGAATCTAGCTTTTAATGTGAAGTTTCCCCCTTCGGGATCAGGCCCTTCGAGCAAAGAGCGGAGGAAACTGGTAGGTCTAGTGCTTCAGCATAGAGACGCACTTTATGCCGAGTGGGAAACCAAAGTGATATAAGGAGCTAAAATGCCAAGGACTGCTGAAATGATTGTCTGGGCTCAAGACCTATTTAGCTATGACATCATTCCGCCCTCTTTCACCGTTGTTAGAACGAATGAGAGCCAAGTGGACGCTCGGGATATTTTCGTATTAACTTCTGTTGCCGATCTTCCTACGGTAAGTGACTTTGTCCGTGCTGCCAATCAGCGGAACCATCTTCGAACCCTTTTCGTCCGCGAAGACGACAACGCTCAGTTTTTGCCGCAGATGCTTTACGAGGCAAAACTCAAAAGCAGCCGAAATATCCTCGTGCATTCGACTAAGGATGTGCCAAAGCGCGTGCTAACGGCTTGGAGTCTTGGATGTCCCGATCAACTCATTGCCGATGCACAGGTTGTAGGTGAGGAATTCTTTGTCATGGCGTGTGATCATAATTTATTCAGAGTGGGTTTTGCAGAAATGTCCGCCCTGGAGTCCATTCCATCCCAACAGCGTTCTTCATTTACCATCTCCAGTGAAGGCAGTTATATACACTGGCCTGAGGTTGATGTACACATTGACCTAGATGCTATTCGCTACCTAAAAGACGAAACATGGCGTAAGAAAAAGGATCGGGAACAACTAATGTACGACCTTCGATTCGGAGAGGCCGTTGCCGCATTGCGCAAGCAGTACGGGGTTAAGCAAGCCGATATACGAGGACTTTCTGAACGCCATGTGCGCAGAATCGAAAAGGGGGAACGGACAAAGATTGATACGCTAGCTATTTTAGCAAGAAGCCACGGCTTACCCCTTAAAGAGTATCTCGATGAAATCGCCGAAATGCTCTCCCCCTAAAACTTATCCACCCGCGTCGGTTTATTTTCTTCGCTTTTGTAGCGGCGGCCTCAAGGATACCTGCGGCAATGGCTGAGCCGACGTGGGGAAGCGGGACTGCTTCGCCTGAGGATGCACTCGGACCTTGACGCCGCCTTCAACTAAGTGCGGCAGTACGCCCTCTAACGACGGCCAGGAAGGGCGTAATCAGCCGCAGAACGTCGCAGACAAGAGGGCAGAGAAATAAAGAATGAAATGGCCCGAACTGATCACTGCGATGGACCGCAAGGCAAGACAGACGATGGCGCAGTTGGAAGAGGCGAAGGTGCACACGCAGACTGAGTCGAGCACAACGGGAAAGGTCCGGCTCGAATGGTCACTTTGAACGGCAACGCGACGAAAGCGCGGGTATAGCAACATGCCTCAATTCGACACACACGCGTACATCAAGAGCCTCGGCGAGGAGTTGGTACTCACATATAGCAGCTCAGGACAGGCAACCACGCCTGGGCTGAAAGGGCAAGCGAGGGAAAGGGCCGTCAGGGCAAAACTTGAATCGATTCTGCCAGGTGGCGTCGGAGTAGGAACCGGATGCGTCATTGATAGCGAAGGTAACGCATCAGGACAAATCGACGTAATTCTTTATGAACAACAATTCTGTCCAGTCTTCAATGTATCGGATGACGTGAGTTACTATCCGTGTGAGGCGGTGATTGCCATTGGTTCGATAAAAAGCACGATTGGGAAAAAGGAATTAGGAGACATATACAGTAACGTGGCTTCTGTAAGGAGGTTGAAGAGATTCGCAAGACCAGTAAGGGACAATGGACCGCCACAAGGATCAGTCCAAGTTCGCACGTATCTTGACAAGAACACGCGTCTCATGGACGGCAATAAGGAAACAATACAAAATTCATCCTCTTCTGCGCAGATCTATGCGTTTGGGCTCGGTCAGTCCTTCGGTGCCAATCCTGAGACGATGGTGACGCATACTATGGACCTGTACGATCAGTTTCCGGCAGAGTTGAGGCCAAACGTGGTGTTGACTGTCGACCAGGAAATGCTGGCACCGGCATCGGAGAGGCAAATGTCCTATAGCGCACTGGGTTGTCCGGGGGTTACTTTCGTGAAACCCGAAAATAGTCTCGAATATCTGCTCGTATCGCTGTTTTGCATCATACAAAACGGAATAACGGCACCAGGATACGCATTCGAGAGGTACGTAGTGCCGCCCCCGATGACAAGGACTCACACGCGGATGCCAAAAAATTGAAGTATCGGATTAATGGAGAGGTCGTCTCGGGGGCGGTCAAATCGGATGCGGCGCAAATACGTCTGGGTACAGTATCGAGCGATCCAATCCCCCATCGGGCCGCGGAATTCGCCCGTTCTGGTGCTCATAGAACTGAGCGGCGGCAGGGCGCAGGCCACCGCCGACCAGCTCGAGAGCGAAGCGGCAACCGCGATCGCCATCGGCGCCGACATAACCGATGAGTCCGCCTGCCAGGACCTCGTCTCAGAGTCGATCGAGCGCCTCGGCGCCATCGACATTCTCGTCAACAACGCCGGCCACTTCGGCAGCATCGTCGGTTCCCCGTTCACCAACTTCACCGGCGAGGAATGGGACAGCAACTACGACATACACGTCAAGGGCCCCTTCTTCCTCTGCAAGGCGCTCGCCCCGCACATGATCGAGCGCCGCTACGGCAGGATCGTCAACATCTCTTCCGCCGCGGAAGAAACGTTCGTCAGGCTTCTTGACCCCTATGCTTCCCGACACCTCCCTGTGGCGAAACCAGCGCAACACACCCAGGTCGTCCAGGACCTCGGTGATGTCTGCCGGGGCGTTGCCAGCCAGCGCAAGCGTGTATTCCCCGGATTCCCCGGCCAGCTGTTCGAGGACCGCTGCGATTCCGGGATGCAACCTGAACCCGAGAGCGCGAATTTGGGGATAGTGTGACCCCACTTCCTCGATAATCTCATTGAACAGGCACACGTCGGGCCTGGCAAAGTGCCAGGTGATGGCGTGCATGGCACTGGGGACGAACTGCAGCATTTTTTCGTGGTCGAGCTGCTGGTACTCTCCCGCTGACAGCTCGAATCCAAATTTGGCAAGAGCGGTTCGATGTGCCTCCTGCAGGGCGTCCTGTTGTCCGGAGGATGCGTCCAGAAGGGTATCCCCGACATCGAACAGCAACACGGAAATCATCTCAGGATCCCCTTGATGGCATGAATCTGAATCATCGAACAATGAGCAGGCCTGCGGGAATTGTGCCCGTATCGTCACGGACGAAAATGGCAAGAGGCACATAGTTGTCCGGTCCCACAATTGCTGCATTATGCTCATGGAGGCGGTTCCGAACGAAATCGCAATCTTCAGAAGTGGGATTATCTTCGACCGAGATCTGCATAGTCTTCAATACCCTCTCAGCCTGCGTGGAGGGAATAAGTGTGTTCCCCTGGTTTCAGTCGGTCTTGACCGCAACGTACTCCTCGTCATCCATGGGTGCTTCAAATCGCTCCCTGAGCTTCTCGAAAGCATGTTCGTTGATGTAAAGGGATTCTTGTGATTCTTCAGTCCGGATCAGTACTCGTTCCCGCATTACTTCCTCGGAGCAGTGCAGAAAATAGAGCTTCGCTGGAACGCCGATTTCCTGAGACTTGCGCCTTGCCAGATCCCGGTCAGCGCGACTCCAAAAACCATGATCGAGAACAACATCATGTCCCAGGGCGAGAAAACGGGAGGCCATCTGCCAGATCAGATCCTCGACCCTGTGATAGTATGTCTGAAAATGTTCACTGGGGGGATTTCGCCCATACAGCCGGACCATCCATTCATCATGGCTGAACAGAACCGCGGAATGATCTCTTTCCAGCGATTTCGCGAAGGTTGTTTTACCTGCTCCAATGAAACCGCAAAGCAGGTGCAGGGTCGCCATAACGATCCGGGTGGAGAGTTGACCGGCTGTCAGATCGAGATCCCGGAATACCTGGCCCAAAGCGACTGGGTAGGCGGAGCATCGCTCTGGGCAGTGAGTATCTGAAATAAGACCGATGCGCATCGTTTGGGGTCAGATCCGGACAAGATGGGGTGCAACCGAAGGAACGAGGTTTGGGGCTAATTTCCCTGAGCTCCTTCCTTTCTTCGCCATAAATTCCAGGGTCTACGTCTACTCTGTATCCGTGTCGGTCGTGAAGCCGGTCCGAGCGGATGCGACATCAATATCCGGACAGCGTGCCTCAACGAGGCTGAAGATCTCCAGAACGATGGTCTCAAGCTCCTTTACCACTCCAACGGACCCGTACTGGAAAACGGACTTCCACCTTTCCACGATGTTCGGTGGTGCCACCTCCAGTCGGGACAGAAGGAGCGTGACCCGCTTGTACTCGCCAGGCTGGTACATCCGGTTGAGGCCATGCAGCAAGCCGAGGATGGAGGTTCCAACACTGCTCAGCGCCTCCAACAGATACAAGTGATCGTCCCGGTTCCGGGCGTAGATCTCGGGGATCCAAAGAGGACTCATGGAAAGATTCTCCTCGAGCACCTTTCGCTGCAGGCCATCCGGGCACTTGGATATCCTCGACTTCCATTTTTCGATAATCCCGGTGTCATGCAATGAACGGGAGTCGAGCAATCCTCCCAGCAGGCTTTGTTTGTCGCGATCGGTGTCGTGGCGACACAAGACATCTTCGACTGCAGACTCATAGCTGCTGACGCGTACGTGCTCGATATCGATTCGATGACCGGAACCCCGAAAGCAGTCCCTCAAAATCCCCCGATCGAGCTTATTGCCATGTTGCTTCCACCCTTCCCCCTGAAATCCGGCAACGACTTCAGATCGAAAACGTTTACTTGGGTAGTCGTGGCAGAAAACGAAGAGGTCCAGATCGGAACTCGGGTCGGCAGTGCCCCGTGCTACTGACCCGCCAAGGACTACTCCGGCCACCTCGGGCAGTTCAGTGTAGTATCTGGCGATCTGCTCACCGACCTTCATCCCGCTCTCGGACTCAGGGGTCATGGCTCCCCTTTCCGGACAGGTCGGGGCTCACTCCGACGTCCCAGGGAATCGAATTCGTTTCCACGGATTTCCAGACACTGCCAAGCCAGACAGGCCAGTACCAGGAAGTATATCGCTCACCGGGAAGTAACCTCTCTTCAATTGAATATCTGTCTTCAGGTTCGATCGGACCTTTCAAGTATGGCTCGAGTTCGGAATACGGAATCCATGCGTACGGACCTCTTTCAACGTAGGATTCGTCGTCGCTGGGAAGTGGATTGTTGGTCACAAGTGGTGCGGGAACAAAGGGAACTTCCGCGAAGTACAAGGCAAAGCCATTGTCTATCACTGGCTTCTGGCCCTTGATCAGGGCGAGCAGATCATCCCGCAGAAAGTAGCCTCTCGTCTCTTCCTCCGTTTCTCTCGCCGCCGTTTCAGCCGCGCTCTCCCCCTCATACGGACCTCCTCCGTAACCCGCCCAACCTCTGTCCTTTTCCCGATGGTCCGCGAGAAGCAGGAATACCTCGTCCCCGGACTTGAAGTAGAGAACCATTCCAGCCGGACGCTCGGCCTCGACTCTGAAACATGAACCGGCAACAATGAGGCATACGACGAAGAGTTTTCCGAACATTCCCTTTTCTCCCTGTCTCCTGGTTTGGACCAATTATCCCCAAACAATTAACTGCCCTCGGACCTCCTGATCAGCGTCGAGGCGAATACCGATGTATTTGCGGATGGTGGAATTACACACCCGGAAGACTACCGAAAAGTTCTGGAGACCTCACTGTTGTGTGGTTGGCCAGCCTCTCGTTGAGCTCCCAGAGCGCCACCCGATTGCTGTCCCATGTAAGGAGACACCGGGCTTTGTCGTAAGGCACCCACCTCACCTCGTCGTGTTCGAAGGATAGCACCAGCTCTCGGTCGCCGACATCGACGGCGAACGAATACTCGGGTACAACAAGCAGATCTTCCGGCCAGTGCTCCGTCTCTTCAAATGATGTCCTGGGAATCGAGGCAACTGAATCCAGCGAAACAAACGACAAGTTACTCGGTATGGACGCCTCTTCTTCTGCCTCCCGCCGGGCGGCCTGCATTGCGTCCTCCTGGTCCTCAACGCCACCGGCAATGAATTGCCACATCTCCTCGTCGGAACGGTGAAAAACCGCAAACTCCGGCTCAGATCCTATGCGGAATGGAATCACAAGCACTTGAATCGGTTTTCTTGGCATATTCCTCGGTTGGTTTCCCGGCGGCAACGCTTCCTGTTCCTACTCCGGGTTTGGCGGTTCATTCAACGGTTCGCGCGTTCACTCCATCTCCGCCACCATCCACTGCATGGGGCGCCGGCGCATGACCCGTCTAAACGGGAGATTCCCCGGTTCGGCAAGGAAGCAGAGAATCTCACCGGACGTGGAGGGGAGCATCACTGCCACATGGAGGCCGTCGCGCCAGGTGCACGGCCATTTCGGGGCGCCTATCGCAACGAGGTCGCAGTTGGACTGCACATGGCCATCCCGGATGAGCGGCTGCATCGTGGTGACAAACGAGATGTGCGATGGCCCGGCAGTGGTATCCTCGGCCAAACCGAACAGTTGGCGGACTCCTACCTGAACCGAGTGCCCCAGCCGGACATGCTCTTTCAGTTCCTCCAGATTTCCGCGCACGGGACTGCCATCGGCATCGTGCTCGTAGACGGTTCGCCAGCGGTCGCAGGTAAACCATCGATATATCCCGTACGGATAGGCCTGGCTCTCATCCAGGCGGATATCTCGCCACATCCACTTCACGTGGGAGAAGGTCCCGGAGTCGTCGTATTTGAAGATGCTGATGTATGGTTGCTCTATGTCCTGGCCGCGGTGCACGTAGCTGTGGTGGTGGCTCATCAGCCCTGCGAACGCGCCATTCTCACCGGCATAAGTCTGCTGGAAGTAGAGGGTTTCCTCGTACCGATCCGTGGTCATGTAAAGCCTGAGATCCGCGCCTCGGCGTACCGCTGCCGCCAACTCGGAAACCGAGCCATGGGATGGGGTCAGGTCGGTCTGCTGTTCAAGGGCAAGCGTCCAGCAGTGTCCCATTTTGCGCGTTTCCTTTTTAGGTGACGTGTCTGACTAATGATAATACCGGGGAAAGGCGACCTCTTAAGAGTCACTCCCTGGCATGAGAGAGATTCCGCTCAAGCGCTGGTCTTGTCCCAACGAGTACGCGAGTTGGTCCCGACCATGTCCTTTTGACACAGGTCATGAGCGACAGCGTTCCATCGTCTGAAGGCACATTCGCCCCCGGTTTCCAGCGCGTAATGCACGAACACGGCGCCCCGCAGCTTTTCGAGACAGGTCCTCGCCTGTACAACCCCTTCACGCAGCCGGGGGTTGTGCACGCGGCGCCAGCCGTTGATATAGTAAGCTGTCCACAGATAGTCGGACACGATCGTGATTCTCTCACCCAGTTGGCAATTCTCCAGACCCAACACGACCCCATCGAGTTCGGCAACCACGCTGTTTGCCCGTGACTCACGCCGTCCCGCTATCCGGTGCTCTTCGATTCCCGGACGCACAACGACAGCCCCGAACCTTCCATCACCGCCACCATCCGTGAAGACCCAGGTTCGCCCTGAATCCGCCGAGCACTTCCGGCGCAGGGAGACCGGCCAGTCGTGACGTTCGCGGTTGAAGGTTTCCAACCGCGTTGTCTGCACCCTGAGTGGGATTTTGGTGGCCGTCCGTCTCACGTTCGGGAGTTTTCTCGACTGGCGCCTAACGGGCTGTCTGTTTGTGAACCCCAGCTTCTGTTCCCCGGGTGTTGGGGATTGGTGGCGGGTGGTGTGGCCCGCAATTCTCTTTGCGCTACGGCAGAGCAGCGATCTCGGCAACCTCAAACGTGACCCCGGAATCCTGCGCATACAGCAGCATCCGGTCGCCCCGCCTTTCCGGACATCGATCGACAAGCGTCCTGCGGCCGTCGATGCAAACGTCAATGATGTCGTCCCTGAGAACTATCTCCAGGGAGAAGGAGCGATCCAGTCCATCGACACCATATATCCACTGATCGTGCAGCCTGGCGACCCGGTCACAGGGTGAGAAGCGCAGGTCGTATCCGGAGTCGAAGGGCTCACCAGCCCTGAGACGAAGCCCGAAACCCAGGGGGCCTGGCTGAGGAAGGACACGGATTGCCAGTCGCGCATTGCGTGGAATGCCTGAGCACCCGGCCGCTGCCAGGCCTTGCCGAGCTGCTGCGTGGACACTGCGTCCCTCAACTCTCGTATCGGCATCGAGCGCGGACAGGTGGAGGGCGGACATGTTCATGGCGGACAACGGCTCACCGGAAGGGGTCAGCTCGTCCGGGAATTTCGCACCAAGGGTGCCGTCGTCATGCTGTACAAGTTCTCGGAAAACCGCGTTGCCCCCCCACTGAAACGGTCCATCGTCCCGGTTGTTCTCGCGTGTGCCGATCCAGGCAACACCAAGGCGCCTGCCGTCCCCGAATGGCGCCGTCTTCATTACCCGTGCGGCATTTCCGTCAAGCGTGTCGACCTTCGGCCGAAGCCAGGCTCCAAATGGCTCTCGCGACATTCTGTAGCGGGCAACCCCACGGTTGCTGAAAATGAGGTAGTACCAGCCATTCCAGAAGAAATAGTCCGGACATTCGGGCGCCCCCGGCAAACCCGGGACAATAAACGGCTTTCTGTTCTCCCAGTGTTTCAAGTCGGGGGAGACCAGGTGGGCAAGGCATCCGCCGCGGTCGCCGATGGGCCAGTCTTCCAGGAACGCCGTAACGAGCATGTGGAAGAGCCCCTCACAACGATCCTTGAAGACGATGGGGTCTCGGTAATGAACAGGGTCGTAGCCGGTGGGCGGCGAGGCGAAGGGGTTGGGGTCGGCCTTCTCCGTGGTGGCCCTCGTCCAGAAGGTAGAAGAGCCGGAAGACACCTTCGTGGTAGAAGGGCATGCAGTCGACTGGTTGCAAGACTCAGATGCTGCGTCCTGTCGCGCATGCGCGTCGCGTAGAAACCGTAGTATGTCCCTTCGTGGAAGAACACCGAACCGGTGCAGATGGAACCTTCACGTTCCTCGGTGATCGGGATGGCATGCTTGGAGCGGATGGTGTTCCCAGTGAACGAGGTCCGTCGTGCTGGCCTGTGCCCATTGATGGCCTCCCAACCCGCCGAGTGCTCCGTGGTGGCCCTCGTCCAGAAGGTAGAAGAGCCGGAAGACACCTTCGTGGTAGAAGGGCAGATGGTCCCGGAGAACATATCGATCGTTTCGACCCACACGACACAGGAAGCAGTCCCGACGAAAAAGTCCCCATCAGGTTGGAAGTATTGCATAGTCTTTCCGGCCAGGACCGCCGCGGTTCGTCTTGGACCTTTGCCCTGCTTTCTCCGCGCTGAGCTATCACGCGCCCCGGCGCCCACACTGAGGACAGCGGCACCCCTTCTTGTGGGGCTGTACCGCAACCACGACGGCCGCTTCCTCCCCGCCTTCGAAGCATCGACAGCGCCAAACCCCTTGACGCCATTTATTCCTCGTCTAAATGTTCTACAATGCGTCTTTGAAAGGCCCAGATTTACGAACTTCCTCAATCAGACCGACTAGATCCCTCGCCCTGAATAGCAAGCAGTCTGCTCGACCGACCTTACCTCTCCTTATCAATCCTCGTCTTTCAGCTTCCTGCCTGGCATTTTCCCAAGGATTTCCAGATGTCCCTTCCCTGGGGCCAATGATTATATCTGAAGGATATTCCCGCCTGACTTCGTCCGTGATTTTGCACCCTGAATCAGGCCATAATGCATTCATCCGCTTCCTGGCCTGCCTGGTAACCTTCACACCGTCCGCGAGATGCATGCTTGAACATCGGTCTATGTCTACACCAAGGAGAAGAACTAGCCCATCGACTTCGAGCAAGTGTCGATATCCCCTGGCGTGCAAATCCGCATCCGGGCCCCAGGCACAGACACGACGGGTCCCAGAACCGCATACAACATCAGCTCTGAAGCGAAACTCGTCGGAAATGGCCCCGGTCACGGTCCTTTCGTCTGAGCCCTCGGATAGAATCCTGAGTTTCCAACCTATTCCCTTGGATTTCTCTTCGGAAGTCAAAGGGATCGGGGGAGTGAGCGGATAGTTGGACATCACCAACGCTCCACTTTCGCCCACGACACTCATCAAGGCATCCACGACAGTTTCAGCTCCCCCTTGCACATTGCCCAAGCTGCTCAATGAGCTATGAACTTCAACTGTTTCGCCTTCCTTCAGGCCGAGATTACGGAAGCCAGCTTCAATGTCATCTCTGGTCAGTTCCATGGAATCGAGCTTCCACTAAGAACGTCCGCTTTTTACCCCCATTGGCCTTAGAGGTGGAGTCAGGGCGATGGAACCTGCCAGATTCGCATTCATGACCCCCTCAGTCACCGCCAATCCCGATGTGGTTCCCATCCGGATCATGGAGGACGAAGTCGGTCATTTCATATTCATCGCGAAACGCGATGTCATCTGCGAATTCAACTCCTCTTGCGGACAACTCATTATAAATTTCCCTGACATCATCCACCCAGATGTAGCAGCTTCCTGTCCCGGCTGCCCGTCGCTGCGAAGCAAGCTGCAAACCGATACTGACAGCGCCGCGCCGAACCAAAGCAAAGACGGGATGATTCTGGAAACCGACACTGAACGCCAACTTGTCCCGATAGAACTCGACAGCTTTCTCCACATCCGATACCGGAAGTGTGGGCGCAATCTCTTTCATTCTCGGGACTCCTCGTTGGCGTTGTTGGGTTCAGCTCCAGGCCAATACCCACCTGCGTTTTTCATGGCCGCCACAGCTGCCCGCATTTCTTTCAGGGGTGCGGTCACCAGACTCTGGTCTCCCCGGGTTGTTACGCACCTTTGAGCCCGGCCGTGCAAATACCGCCGCAGTTCAAAGGGAAACCGTTGTTGTCAGGCGCTGGCGGCACGGCCGCAGAATTCGCTGACGGCCTTCAGTTCCCCCACAATTGGCATGTTGTTCCGAAGCTTTTCTTCGGCATTCAGAAACACCTCGGGCAGGTCATTGCTGACAACCTCGCGTGTTCCATTTGCCCCCCGCACTCTGAACCCTCGAAGATTTAGTAACCCAGGATCAATCTCCGAACAAATCAATAGCTCATGATATCCCTGCATCGGGAGCAAATGATCCAGGCGAATCTTCAAGTTATCGTGAAATGAGAGGCTGGTCTCCCAGTATGCTTTACACGAAACCGGTTCCATTCTGTCCTTGAAAAAGGCTTTTCTCTCCTCCGTATCGAAGTACCCTGCCTCCTCCGGGCAGTCCACCATATCTGAAAACCGGACGCAGGCTGTCCAGGTCCGCTCAGTGATATGATCTGCTGCTTTAATGCCAATGGTTACACCATTGACTATTCCATCCACAATGCCGCCCCAGCCTCCTTGTCTGGCCCGGTTCATGTAACCAAAAATACATCGTCTCGGATCCACCCAGTCTGGAATGGACTTGGGCCGGTACCGGTAGTGTGCATTGTAGATTGTTTCGTGCCCATCTCTGGGACTATTGCATTGGGGAATCAGGCCATTCTGGAAGATAGAAGCCAGATTTTCAGGCTGACTTCCGTGGTAGATCAACCCGGTCTCATTAAAGTCAGGCAGAAGCCAGTTCATTTCCTTCCATGACATGAAACCTGGCATATCGAGGGCCCCCTTTTTCCAATCAAATCGCCTACTGCCTTGAGGACATACCGGTCGGATTCGGTGAGAATCAGTGCCCTATCAGGCGATCCTGATGGGCCCCAGGCTACCGACGGAACCGATGTCCCAGGCGGCAGGATGCTTCATGCAGCTGCGTCCCAGGTAGCCGGTGACGCTGGCCTCAATCAGAGCTCGATGATCGAGCACCCTTCCCTGGATCCTGTTTTCATGATGTGAGTTGTCGTCAGGAGCTTCGAGCATGACCTGACCCTTGTCATCCCTTGGGAAGGCGTCGACGAGGCGCTCAACCTCGGAATGAGTGAGGATGTCGGGAAGCACCACACCACGTAACCTTGGGTGTCAAATACGTACCTGTCCTGTTCATACATCGGGAGTCCTCGATCCTGGTGATCTGATCTTGCACTTCTCACAGCAAGTCGGCCGGTTTCCCGAACTTGGGAAGCATTCTGGCGAAGGTGAAAGCTCCATCCGGAATGGCGCTGTTACACGACAAATGACCTCCTCACGGAAGCGACTTTCTTATGCCTTTCCAGACTGGCATGTAATCAGGTTTCGTCATTTCCTGGGTCATCGGATATGGCCTGGGAGCCGTACGCGAAGCGTACAAGGTGTGTCCCACCTTTGAGCAGATATACGCCTATAGCCAGCTTCACAACGCCCGGGGCGATCTGAGTCCAGATTTGCGGGCCGCTCATCTGGTACAGCATCACGTGGCCGAAACCATGACCGGCCAACTCGGGCACCGACCAGGCAACAACGAATGCGCCAACAACGCGCAAGAGCAAACGAAAAACCGGTAGGGTATCGGCGGTCTCTACGGCCACTCCCGCCAGTTCCAGATGCTCGTCTTCACCCACAACGAGGTTGGCAAGCCATCGTCCGTAGCGAAACAACACGAAAGCTACTGGCAGACACAGCACCAATCCGAGCACTTGAGGCATCACGAGCGGCCATGTTGGCGAACCCCCGGAAAACGGCTCTGAAGTCGCCAACATTATGCCCGGGATGAAGGCTACTGCTTGAAGTCCCAACAGAAGGCCCAGAATTCGAAAAATCAACGCCATCACGTATTCAGATTTCATCACCTACCTCTCGAAATTCTTCGAAGTCCACTGCGTATGCCGGGGACAGAACAGGAACATTGCTATCCGGGTCGTAATCGACGCGCTTGTCGAAGGGCCCGTCCTTCAAGTTGGCCATGCCTGAATTATCTCCCGTATCTCGCGACTAATTCATCCTAAGGTCCCCAGACTTTCTCACAATTCCGGTCTCGCGCATGCGGGGTGGGCACAGCCTCAGGAGAGCGGTCGACGCCGGGTGAATTGGAGTGATATCCGATATGCGATTCCGGCTGCTCAGCCGTCCTCCGTGGTGGTGCAGAAACAAAGCTGATGCCTGGAGTCCGGCCCAAAGGGGTCACGGTCCCAGCTCCCGAATTTCTCCTTGATCCTTATCCCGTTGTACTTCAGCAAGGCATCCAGTTCCTTCGGGAAATACATCCGGAGATTCAGACCCCCAACGATCTCATCAGAGTCCTTTCTGTAGTGCACCATGCGCGCGATCGGGGTGTCTGCTTCATACCTGTAGGACTGAGTAACCTGCACTTCTTGTCCCGTGTCAACGTCCGTGTAGCTAGAGAATGGGTACCGAATGCCTGGGTCGCGATTGAGGATCTCCACCCCAGGGACAAAGACGTCCAAATGAAGAAACCACCCGGAAGGAGATGACGCTTCACACAGCGAATGCACTCTTCGAAATCGGAAAGGTTGTGCAGGTGCCATAATGCGTTGTGCAGTAGCAAGATCGACCCATATCGTTTACCGGTGTCAAAGCAGCGTATATCGTCGCGGATCCAGTCGACCCTCACCTGTCTGTCTTCGGCCTTTGATCTGGCAAGGCTTACCATCGGCTCGGAATAATCGATCCCGGTCACCTCAAGGCCGTTCTCCGCCATGGGAATTGCTATCCGGCCAGTTCCACATGCCAGTTCAAGGACCCTTCCGCGAGAGGCGAGGTCAGCCAGAAACCGTTCTGGAAGCGTAGCATACGCGTCGTAGTATTTGTCGTATTTCGCTGGGGCCAGATAGTCTCCGTCGATTGATTCTTCTTTTCTCATTTCAGATATTCCATATAACGTCTCACGGTTTGCGAACCTGGCGTTGCCGGCTTGCCGGAGGCCAAGGAGCGACAGCGGCGCAGCGCAACACCGCGGTGTTACGAATTGAGTCGCTCGCCCGAATCAGAAGTGAGAGTCACCGAGGTGTCCCTTCATCTCGAGTTGAAGAGCTTGGCAAAAACGCTCTGCGAACATATGGACTCCTGGCAACTCGGTATAGTTGTGGGAGTAAACCAGGGCGCTGAGTCCAAGGTGGACGGCACACTCCAATAAGTAAAGGCTAGTCTCTCCTGTCAGATAAAGGTCAATACCATGGGGCATCGCATCCTTGAGGTAACTCGTGTAGACGCCAGCCCCAGTCACGCAGCCTATTCTGCGGATGGCTCGACCCGAATCATGGAGGCTACGTGGTTGGTCCTGCAATAGGGAATCGAGCTTCAAACGGATCGCCTCGAAGTCAGTTGATTCATCCAGTTCACCAAGGCGTACTTCACCTTTCGATGGCTTACAGACCTCCACGCAGCCAATTTTCGAGAGAAGCGTGGCCGATGTGCCAAAGTCCGACTGGTCCAACGGCAGTCGGGCCCACACATGGGTCAGGCTGTTGTCGCGTAAGAGATCGTATACCTTCTCTCTTTGTCCATACATAAAATCCCAGGCGTCATGATGCGTGACAATTACGTCGGCACCGCGGTCGAGTGCCGTCGAAATTGCCCTCGGCGTAATCGTGGTCGCGTACCCTACGCCGGAAGGCGCATCACAATGATCGGTCACGCCCCATTCTTCAGGGTGGGCAGCCAGCAATTCTGATGTGAAAAGATCATTCAATGCTTCAAGGATCATTCGTAAACCCTTGTCTGATTCGCGTCGGATTCACGATGGTCGGTTTTCTCAGTTCGTATAACGGTTCTTCCGTTGACGACCCTGGCGTAGCCAGGGTGCCGAAGGCCAAGCCGCCGTATGGCGGCGCTGCGTCAACGGGATGTTAAATGACGTGGGATATATTCTTGCTGTCAGAAAGGAAGGTCATCGTCATCAAAGGCTGTTACTTTCGGTGGCACTATAACAACGCCATGCGAAGCCTGTAGATCATTGAAGGCTACCTGTACGTCTTCTGCCATCTCACCACCTCGGATGAGAACGCTTTCAAGAATCTCTTTTACCTGCTCTTTGCTCCAAATTTTCAACTCATCAATCAATTTTAAGCGTGAGGTAACAACCTGATCGTTGACTTCAACTTTAATCCGCGCTGATAAACCTCTAACTATCTGGGCTCGCGTCTTTTCGCTCTTAAGCAGAATTTTAACGACATCTTCAGCTACTTGTCCGACAGTCCTTCCATCTGCCTGAAAACCTTGATATTTTCCTATAAATCCGTAGGGATCTATACCTCGTCGAGCCGGAATAATAAGTTTCCTAAGGCCAATTGCTACACCGACTTCCTGGTCTGTCCAGTTTGACTCTTTAAATCCTGGCATCAATACTGGAAGCATTGCATCCATCGAAAAGAGTGCTGCTTCGATCTCCAATTGCCACTCTCGAGTGGGCTCAATATCTGTGTGGGCAACGAATGCAGATACTCCCCACTTCTCCAGTTCCCGCTTAAGCCTTTGGACATTGGCTTTGTGATCCGCTAAATGGCTGATGAAGAGTCGGAAATACCCCTCCCGCCAGAAGCGTGGGGAAGGAACAAGCGGTCGGGTTTCCGTAAATACTCTCTGATGGCGACGTTCATCTTTTTCCTCAAGCCAAAGATCGACGCCAAAGTGTTCTACAACTTCCTGAATTTTCTCGGGGCGCTCTTCCAGTGCCTCATTTACGACCTGTGTAGCACAGTAGCTGTAATCATCGTCATTAAAAGCAAGTGATCTCAAAAGTCGAGGATGGTTTTCAATCAAATCTGAAGCCTCGGTTACGTACCCAAAATCGACCCACTCTGCATCACTGAATTTTTCTACGGCATAATCTCTAATAGCAGAGACTATTTTCCGAAGTTCTATATCCATAGTTAAAACACTCGTTAGATGTCCGGTGTATATAGTGTAATAGACTGCAATAAAACCGTTTTTCCCATGTTCATTTAACGTTCTCCGGTTTGCGAACCCCAAAGGGGTTGCCGAAGGTCGAGGCGCGTTCAGCGCCGAAGCGCAAACCGAGGTGTTATGTGACGTGTTTACAGGTCATGGCGAAGACGAGTAACTATGCTTGACATTGCCCCAAGAAGAAGGCTCGACAGAGGTGGGTAGAGCAGACATCCACCTGGAAAACAGTCGGTTGTGGTATGCGATTGAGTGATCCTTGTTGCCGGGCAACCACAATGTTCCCTCATACTTGAAATGACCTTCCGGCACTTTCTCAAAGGCGTCGTCCAACTCAACAGTCTTGGTTTCGCCGGGCTTAATTGTAACTAGTATTGGGTGATCAGCTGGAAAGCGATCTCCGTCAGGATTTTGTATCAAGAAAGTGAACTCAAAACTGGTTTCTAGGGTCCTCTCTGCAGGTATCCTAACCCTCAGCGTTTCGTCGAAACGGTTCCGTGATAGTGAGTCGAGATCTGAATTGGGCCCCGGCGACAACCGTGTCTGGCCCCTCAAAGCTGAAGGCGATAGGCTCTACCTCCTGCGCAACGGTCTGTTCTATGTATCTAGCAAGTATAGACGGATCCACAGGATCGTAGTCAACGACCCAGGGACGAACGTGGGGTGCTGCCCAGAAAACGTCCAGATCCTTCTTTCTACTGAGGAAGACAAGAAAATGGTCACCTTCCTCGTAGCCCTGATACAAATCGAGACAGGAGGAAAATTCGGTGAGCGTTGAGTCGAGCTCCATGTGTATGACTTCCGATAGCGGGCCACCCACTAGAGCCCGTTGGACGGAAAGCGTTGCTTCCCTAGGTACGATGTATGCACCTAGTGTATCCTTCACCGTTGACAGCACAGTGGCTTCCACAAGTACGTCGGTACTTTGAATTCTGTGGATAATAGCGCTGTCCTCTAGCGTACAAGCCTGGCTCTGGGGTAGTGACCATACTTGAGCAGTGAACAGGGCAATGAAGATTCTGAGGATCATTCGGCTTCTATACTGAACAGAATAGCAGGTTTTCGCATGTCACATAACGTTCTCACAATTCACGAAGTCGCGAAAGCGACTTGCCGAAGGCCAAGCGCCGAATGGCGGCAGCGTGAATTGCTGTGATATATGACGTGGGTATGATTGCTCCAAGGCTGATCAACGCGGAGAGGTAGCGACGCGAGAGTGCGTTAGCGTGCATGGCTTTGCAAACAGTGTCGCTTCCACGTCACCACGTGGTGGGAATAGGCAGCAACAGATCTCCTTGAATTGGCACAAATCGCGTCGACGATTCGATTAGACGACTAGCAGTTAGTCCTGGGACACCGTACACCTCGACGGATACCTTGGATTCCTTGATTAGCTTGTCAATTGCAGGCGCGTAGTCTCCGTCACCTGAAACCAGGACAGCGACATCCACGCGATCTGCGTACTCCAACATATCGACCGTAATGCCCACGTCCCAGTCCCCTTTGGCTGAGCCGTCAGCTCTCTGAATATAAGGCGCGAGCTTTACCTCAAAACCGAGCCGTTTCAGAATTTGCTGAAATTGGGCCTGCTTTCTGTCGCCTTTGTCAATAGCATAGGCTGCTGCCTTCACCAGTTTCCGGCCGGCTGTCGCCTCCCTGAGGAAAGAACCATAGTCGAAATGGCAATTATGTTGCTGCTTAACTGTGTAGTAAACATTCTGTACATCTGCGAATACGGCTACGCGATCCACGTCAGTTTTTTCTCCAGCGCCTGCAGGCTCATGATTTCAACCGTGCCAGCTTTGCCTCTGTCGAATTTCACTGGTACTGTGACAACCCATGTCATATATCTGATTGCATCCGAACAAATGGTTCGGATAATGGCCGCTGGGTGTAACTTATCTGATACGATGGTACGTGCCGGGGTGAACAGTTGCAACTATTTTCCCGATTCGGGATATCCGGCGTAACTCATTGCGGTTGCGACAGATAGGACGATTTCGGGTTTCCGTGTCGGACTGGCACGGCTTTCTCTACGGCAGGGCCAAACCTTTGCCTTGGAGTAACCGGGCCCATGCGGCGCTATCGGAGACATCCAGACCTGACCGACGAAGAGGTCGACACCCTGAACCGGGTCGAATCCGAGCTGAAGCTGAGGGGGTACGCGAGGAAAACGCAGAAGTCGTACATGGGCTACTGCCGGCGATTCCTTCAGTGGAAACGGGACTACCGGGGGGAACGGCATGACGAGGTGCGGTCCCACCTCGAATGGCTCCTCGACCGCGGGGTGAGCCGCTCCGCCTTCAACATCGCATACAGTGCTCTCAGTTTCCTCTACGGGGAAGTCCTTAAGCAGCCCGCCTCCCTGGAGGGTCTGCGCAGGCCGCGTGGCGGTCGCCAGCTTCCCGAAATCCTCAGCCAGCGGGAAATGCTGCGACTGCTCGATTCCCTTCGGAATCCCAAGCACCGGGTCATCCTGGCCCTGGTGTATGCCGGGGGGCTGCGTGTGGGGGAGGTCGTGCGTCTCAAGGTGAGCGACATCGACAGCGATCGCATGTTGATCCGCGTGCAGCAGGGCAAGGGGCGCAAGGATCGCTACACCCTGCTGCCCAGGTCGATTCTCGAGGATCTTCGGTCCTACTGGAAGGCGTACCGGCAGTCGACGTGGCTGTTTCCCGGAGCCCGGGAAGGACGGCATCTCACCGAACGGTCGGTGCAGAAAGTGTTCTCCCGTGCGGTTGCCGCCGCGGGGAATCCGCAAGCGGGTGACCGTGGACACCCTGAGACACAGCTTTGCGACGCACCTGCTCGAAGGGGGGACCGATCTGCGCTACATACAGGAGCTCCTCGGACACAGGAGCTCCAAAACGACGGAGATCTACACCCACGTGCGGCGGAAGGACCTGGTGCGGATCGAGAGCCCACTCGACACGCTGTTGGGCCCCGCCCGGTCCTGACAGGCTAACCGTCCTTCGGGTCGACTCCGACCGTGCCGTCCTCATCCAGGAGCGACGTCTCGAATTGAGCGAGCAGTAAATCCGACCCCCAAGAGCGGTTCAGTCCCGACTTTGCGAATCGCCACATCGAGACTCTGTACACCGGCGAGCTGCTCGGCGTGGACACCTCCCGCGTCGGGACCCGCCATTGACTGCCACAGCCGCTACGCCTGGGCCCGGCTCTTCCCAACAGGCTGTCGCTGACGGCGGGGCAGCTGCTCAACAACCAAGTCTTGCAGGGTCTTTGAGAAGCATTTGGCTTCCATCCAAGTAGCCCTCTCCGACAACGGACAGGAATACTAGGGCGGGCAGGACGGTTTTCCCTACGAGTTGTTTCTACAGCTGGAAGGAATCGAACACCGAACCACGCGGGTCAACAGTCCCCAGATCAATGGGTTCGTCGACGTTTGCTCAAACCAACTTGGGCGGAAATTTTCGACGAGCGGGGGGAAGACGTGGTATGACGACGAGGTCTTCTCGTCAGTCATGATGGGCAAGGTGGCTACGCTGCTTTAAGTGGTTCCAGTTCTATAAGTGATGGTCTACCAAGCCCCAAGCGATCAAAGACTGCCTGTATTTCGTCAATGCTCACCATTTCAGGAGAGACTATTTCAATCCCAAGAGGTGTCTCGTCCTGAGCGTAGTCAATCAGGAGATCCTCGGATATGACTTCAGTGCGGACACTTTTTTGGCCGTTCTGGCGGGATAGGTAAATATAGGCAGCGAATGGTTTGCCCTTACGATATGTGATTTGTAAAGAAACAGTTTTCATGGTTACACCTCTTTAGGAAATGCCGTTACGATCATCAGGATTTGGTCTTCTGGATCTGGCTCGACCACCACACGCCATGGTTGTCCTGTATGGTGAGTATGGATAATCCAGCGCCCCTGATTGTGGGCGGGTACCAATTCTGAGGCATTATCCAGCATTGTCCGTAGTTCAAATTCAGCAAAGGTCCTGATCGGCTACCCGTCCTTCCGGTCGACGCGGACCGTGCCGTCCTCATCCACCCGCAGAAACACCTTGTCCGTCCCCGGGGCGGAGCAGGGCCCGAACATCACCGCCCGCTGCTCATCGCTCATGCCGTCGACGATCTCGGCGGGCCAGTAGCGCTCTGGCCGGGACACCTCCCGCGAGGCCCCTCCCCGGGAGGCGGTGCGGCCGGCGTACTTGAACAGGATGGAGCGCCGCTCGTGGTCGGCGTTCCACCGCAGGGTGCCGTGGGTCTGGGCGCCGTCCATGAAGAACAGCACGTCCCCCGCTTCGACCACCGGCTGCTCGACGACGCCCATGTCGGCGTCGCACGACCGCACTCCCGGCGGTATCGGCTCGCGCGACTTGTGGCTTCCGGGAACGCAGGCGAAACCCCCGTCTCCGGGGCCCGCGTCCGCCAGGAACCAGGAGACGGTCACCCCCTCCTGAATCCGTGAAGTCCAGAGCTTGATTTTCGGTGGTTTTCCGAGGGGAATGTGGGCTATCTTAGAGGAGGATATCCACTCACCTTGGAGGTGAAGAATTGCGACTGGTTTCGTATGAAGTTACGCAGGGCGAAGAAGCGCTGACCTCGCATTCGGGCTTGGCCTTGATCGGGGCCTTGATGGGACGCACGCGCTTGGCCGCGCGGGTGGATGAAATCCTCTTGCCGGAGCGACCCTGCCCCGAGGTTTCTCACGGCGACGTGATGACGTCGATGATCGGCTTGCTGGCGCTGGGCAAGCCGGATTTCGAGGCGGTGGAAGCGTTTCGCACCGATCCCTTCTTCGCCCAGGCCCTGGGCCTGGATGCGGTGCCGTCGGCGGCCACGCTGCGGCAGCGGCTCGATGGCTTGGGCGCACAGGGGGAGACCGCCATTCGAGAGGAGTCGGCCGACATGGTGGCCCGTCACGCGCCGCCGCTCACCCCCTGTTACGAAGTCGCCGACGGGCGCTACGGTCCCTGGATCGCGCTGGATATCGACGTGTCGGTGTTCGACAACTCCCACACCAAAAAACAAGGGGTGTCGTGGACCTACAAGAAGGTCGACGGCTTTGCCCCGATCTTCGCCTACCTGGGCGAGGAAGGGTATCTGCTCAACTGCCAGCTGCGCGAAGGCAGTCAGCACTCCCAGGAAGGAGCCCCGGACTTTATTCGAGAGACGCTGCGGCTGGCGCGCCGCATCACCAAGGAAAAGCTGCTGGTGCGCATGGACAGCGCCCATGACGACATCGCCACCGTACAGCAGTTGCGCCGCACTCCCAAGACCGACTTCATCGTCAAACGCAACCTGCGCAGCGAATCGAAACAGACCTGGCTGGAGGACGCCGAAGCCCTGGGCGAGCGCACCTGTCCGCGGCCCGGCAAGGAGATCTTCACCGGCTCGCTGGTGTGCGAGCGCAAGGACACCTTCGAACGCGTCGTTTACGAGGTCGTGCGGCGCACGATCAGCGTCGACGGTCAGGCGCTGCTGATCCCCGAAATCGAGGTGCAGACCTGGTGGACCAACCTGATGGCGCCGCCGGCGCACGTGATCCGGCTCTACCGCGAGCACAGCACCTGCGAGCAATTCCACTCCGAGTTGAAAACGGACCTGGATCTGGAACGCCTGCCGTCGGGCAAGTTCGCCACCAACGCGCTCCTGCTGCTGCTGGCCATGATGGCCTACAACGCTCTGCGCCTGTGCGGCCAAATCGGTCTGCGCGAGTCCGGCAATCTGCCCCCCGAAAAGCACGTGGCTTTTCGTAAAAAGGCCGGCCGTCGTCGTCTCCGCAGCGTCCTTCTCGATCTCATGTACCAAGCGGCCCGCTGGGTCCGGCATGCGCGCCGTTTCGGCCTCAGCTTCGGGTGTTTCAATCCCTGGTTCGATGTCTGGAGACGGACCTACCTGCGTGTGTGCACCTGAAGGCGACGATCTCACCCGCACTCGACTCTCCGCCGTACGCAAGGCACCTGTATGCCCGTTCTTGCGACTCCAGCCGACGTCGAGAGCCACCGACAGCGGCATCAGCCGTAATGGCGAGTCGTTGACACCCAAATCCTCTGTTGAGAAGTGCCTGATCATGCTAAATATCAAACTTGACCATTTGCTATAGAAGTGATCACGGATTCAGGCCCCTGGCAGTGGGACTCGCCGCCTTGGTGGTGGTAACCGACGTAGGGCCGGTGGGGTTCGCCGGCACCGTGCATTACCAGGCCCTCCGTCCCTTTGACGCCGCCGATGAAGTGGGGGCCGTGATCGAACCGGAACCCGGGCCCGCACATGGCGTTGAGCCGGGCGACGACCTGCGGGTGGGCGAGCATCTCACGGAACGGATCGCAGTGCGGCTTCTCCAGGGTCAGCAGGACCATGTCGGCCTGGATGGCCCGCCGCTGCGAACCGCCCAGGGCCCGCGACTGGCGGGCGGAATCCATCACCGGATCGAAGGCGTGGTGTTGAAGACAGTAATCGACCCCCTCGTTGGCCCTTTGCAGCTCCTCCGGACCGAGGACTCCCTTGACGATCAGGTACCCCGTCAGGTCCCAGTAATACCGCTCCCTGTCATCCATGCCTGGCTCCTGTGCGGAAATGGATTATCGCAGTCGGGCTGGCCAGAACGAACCGAGAAGAGAATCCCACCCAGATGAGCTCACCCGGATTGAATCGCGATTGTTACCCGCAAATGGACCGGCCTGAAAAGCGGCTCCCTGCCGCGGCGGGATATGGGCGAGCCAGGACACGATCTCACCTGCGCCCGGAGACGGAAACCGTGCGCCCGTCCGATTCGAGGATCGGCAGCTTCCCGCCGGTGTGGACGCCGGGGCCGTACAGCACCGCCTGCTGCTCGGGGGTCAGCTCCTCCGTCCACTCGCCGTAGCGGTCGCGGGGCGTGAAGAATCGCCCGACGCTGCGCGCCGCTCCCCGCGAGGCGTACTTGTAGAGGACGGACCGCCGCTCTCCGGCGCCGCGCCAGGGCAGGGTGCCGTGGGTTGCGGTCTCGGCGAAGAAGAGCACGTCCCCGGCCCGCATCTGCGGCTGCGCGATCAGCCCCATGTCGTCCTCTGCGGAGCGCACCTCCGCGGGGGTGGGCTCGCGCGACTTGTGGCTTCCCGGGACGATGGCGAAACCACCGTCGCCGGCCTTGACGTCGGTGAGCTGCCAGGCGACGGTGACGCCGCGGCAGTGGATGCGGCCGTTCTGGTGGTGATACCAGGTCGCAGGGGCGAACGGTTCCCCGGCGCCGTGAAGGGCGTGCCCCTCGGTGCCGGCGGCCGTCGCGATCAGGGTGGGTCCGTGGTCGAGGCGGAAGCCGCGGCCGCTGATCTCGTTCAGCCGCGACACCACCACGGGATGGACGAGCAGCCTGCGGAACGGCTCGCGCCAGGACGCCGGCCACCCGAGCATTCCTGTGAGCTCGCGCCGCCCGCTGCTTCCCCGGAGCGCCTGCGAACCGCGGGCTAGGCCGCCCCCCTCGAGGGAGCGCTCCGTCATCTGCCCGGCGAAGCGGTCGATGGCGGCGTTGCACTCGGCTGTTTCCGCGGCGGTCAGCACATCCCGCACCACGAGGTGTCCCCGCAGGTCGAAGTAGTACTTCTCCTCCGCGGTCATCCGGTAGCGGTCGCTCATGCCGTCGCTTTCCTCTTCCGCGGCGCCCCCCGCCACCGTGCTCAGCCCGATCTCGGGAGCGACATCGGGATCTCCTCTTCCTCCTTCGTCATCACCTCGATCACCGCCGGCCTGCCCTCGCGGTTGGCGGCGATCCCGCGGCGCAGGGCGGCGCCGACCTCATCCGGGTCGTCGACCCGTTCCGCGTACGCCCCGAGCGCCGCGCCGACCCCGGCGTAGTCGCCCCCCAGCCTGTTGCTGCCCCAGCGTTCCGTCGCCAGCGGCATGTGCTCGTGGTAGTGGGTCATCACGCCGTTGTTCAGCACCACGGTGAGGATCGGTATCTCGGCGCGCGCCGCGGTCTCGATGTCGAAGCCCGCCATGCCGAAGGCGGCGTCCCCCATGACGTTGACGACCTGCTTGTCCGGGGCGGCGAGCTTGGCCCCGAGGGCGAGGCCGAGGCCGTAGCCGAGCTGCGTCGACTTGCCCCAGCCCATGTAGCTGCGCGGCGTCGTCGACTGCCAGAAGGGGGCGAGCTGATCTCGGGGAAACCCGGAGTCGTGGGTGATGATGGTATTGGCGACGTCGACCGCCGACGCGATCTCGGTGAAGACGCGGTAGGGGCTGACCGGCACCTCGTTCGAGGTCAGGCGCGGTTTCCACTCCGCCATGAAGCCCGCCTGAATGCGGGCGATCTCCCCGGCGACTCCGGAGGAATCCCGCCCCTGCTCTCCGAACTGCCGTTTCGCCTCCTCGACCGCCTGCCTCAGAACCAGCCGGGCGTCCCCCACGGCGCCGTAGCTGACGGCGTGGTACTTGTTGACGTCCTCGAGGCAGTTGGTGATCTGCGCCAGCACCGGCCCGTCGGGAATCGCCGCGTTGAGATTGGCGGGAGTGAAGCTGGTGCCGACCCCGAGGATGAAGTCGGCGTTCGTGAGAAAGCGGCCGGCCATGTCGGTTCCGGAGCTGCCGTAGCAGCCCAGCGAAAGGGGATGGTCCTCGGGAAAGCCGCTCTTTCCGGCCAGCGTCGTCATCACCGGCACCGCGGCCAGCTCGGCGAAGCGCGCCAGCTCCCCGCTGGCCTCGGCCCAGAGCACGCCGTGCCCGGCGACGATCATCGGCCGTTCCGCCTTCGCAAGGGCGGCGACCAGGTCGCGCACGTCCTCGGCGGCCGCGGCCGACCTCAGCCTCGCGACCGGGGTGTACTCCAGCTCGCCCGGGAACTCCTCGAGGCCGACGTCGCGCAGGATCTCCAGCAGCACCGGCCCGGGGCGGCCGTTCTTGAGCAGCGTGAAGGCGCGGCGCATCAGCTCGGGTACCCGGGTGACGAGGTTGATTTCGGCCGCCCACTTGGTGATCAGCCGGTAGTTCTCCACCGACTCGAAGTGGGGGTGCACCTGGGTCCGCTGCCGCGACTGCCCCCCCGGCAGCAGCAGGATCGGGATCGAGTCGGCGAAGGCCTGGGCGACGCCCCCCAGCGCGTTCTCCGCGCCCGGTCCCGTCTGCATGGTGAAGACGCCGAAGCGGGACTGGTTCAGGGTGCGGCTGTACCCGTCCGCCATGTTGACGCCGGTGCGCTCGTGGCGGCAGATGATCGGCCGGATCCCCTCCTCGACGAGCTCATCGATCAGCGGCTGCTCGGGGAAAGCGGCGGCCCAGTCGACCCCCTCGGCCCTGAGGATTTTTGCGATTGCGCGGTTGCCGTTCACTGTCGTCCTCCCGTGCGGAAGTAGGTTTCGGTGATTTCGTCCGGCGGCGTCGGCGTCGCGCGCGCGACGAGCCAGGTGCCGGCGAAGGAAACGGCGAGGCCGGCGAGGATCGGATCGAGGTTGAATATACGGACCGGCTGGAAGAAGCTGCCGTTGACGAAGATGCCCCCGGCGTACATCGCCAGGTGCGCGGCGAACCCGGCCGCCATGCCCGCGGCGCACCCCCAGACGTTGGCCCGCGGCCAGTAGAGGGCGAACACGGTCGGGCCGAGAAAGCAGGCGGCGAGGCCGCTGCCGGTGTAGACGATGATGTCCTGCAGGAACTGCGGGGGATCGACGGCGCCGGCCATCGCCGCGACTCCGACCAGCAGGGTGACGAGGTAGCTGAGGGCCCGGATGCGGCCCTGCCCGACCCCGGGGTTGACGTTGCGCTGGTACACGTCCCGCACCAGGGCGGAGGAGATCATCAGCAGGAAGCTGTCGACCGTCGACATCACCGCGGCGAACGGGGCCGCGACCAGCAGGCCGCCGAGCCAGGCGACGCCGGCGTTCTCGGTCAGGTAGATGGCGACCGCGGGCATGATGCGGTCGGACTCGGTCTCCATCCCCGGCAGCAGGATGCGGGCGCAGCAGAAGATGATGACCAGCGGGAAATAGATCATCGAGTAGTAGAAGGCGACGGTGACTATGGAGCGCATCAGCGTCCGCGAGCTGCGGAAGGCCATCAGCCGGACGTAGTGGGCCGGCTGCCCGGTGCCGGCGATCGCCCACATGAAGAAGAAGGAGAAGGCGAGGCTCAGCGGCAGAAAACCGTCGGCAGAGCTGCGGCTAGGCCCCGGCCCGGAGACGTAGACTCCCTGCTGCCCGGCGCCATGGGCGTAAGGCTCGAGCTCGAGGTTGCTTAGTCGGAGGTCGCTTTCCGCGAGGCCGAGATCGGAGCGGATGCGGGCGATCTCTTCGGAGGCGGTCACCTCGAGCAGGTTCACTTCGACCTGCTCTCCCGGGGCGGCGTCGACCGCCCGGGTGACGCGGAACAGCTCCGCTCGGCCGGCAGCTTCCCCGCGGTAGATCCAGTGGCCGGAGGGGATGCGGGCGGCCTGCCGCGACTCGGGCAGCTCCAGGGTGCCGGTGCCGATGCGCGGCGGCGTCATCTTCGCCAGCTCCTTTGTCGCCTGCCGCAGCCCCCCGACCTCGCCGAGGGTCAGCGGCAGCATGATGAGGACCCCCAGCACCATCGCCGCTCCCTGCAGCACGTCGGTCCAGACGACGGCGTGAAAGCCGCCGTACGTGGTGTAGAGGATGACGACGAGGCCGAAGGCGGCCAGGCAGACCAGGTACCCCGGATCGACGGAGCCGCCCCAGGCACTGGCCGCGGGCGCCGCGCCGCGGGCGAAGTCCTGAAAGGCCGGAACGTCGGCGAGCAGGGTCTGGAGTATCAGGCTCCCCGCCTTGAACTGGGCGATCAGGTTGAAGGCCATGAAGAAGACGATGAGGGCGGTGGCCAGCAGGCCGAAGCCGGGGCTGGCGAAGCGGTCGCGGAAGACGTCGGGGACGGTGATGGCCCCCGAGATCCGGGCCACCTGGTTCAGGCGCTTGCCGATCAGGCCCATCATGCAGATCGGCACCACCATGTAGCTGCCGATCCACAGCGCCAGGATCCAGCCGTGGGTGTAGATCTTCGAGGGGAACCCGGTGAAGCTGCCCCCCGAGGCGCTGGTCGCCGCGAAGGTCAGGGCGAAGGCCCAGACTCCGAGGCTGCGGCTGCCGAGGAAGTACTCGCCGAGAAAGCTGCGGTTCGTGAGCAGGCGGTTGGCCAGGGCGGCCAGGAAGAGGACGCCGCCGATGTAGACGAGGAACGTCCACAGGGCGGCGTTGGAACCGCCGGCGCCGGTCAACTCCCCTGCTCCGGGTCGGCCGCGGACGCTTCGAGCGGGTCGTCCTCCATGAACCGGAAGCAGAACCAGACGGTGAAGACGTTGGCGAGGACCCAGGGCATGGCGATCCCCCAGAAGGCCCAGGAGGGAATGCCGAGCACCGTGGCCGGCGCCACGCCGGCTCCGTACCCGGTCAGGTAGCAGAAGGGAACCGCCCAGGCCAGCGCCGCGAGCCAGACCGCGAAGATCACCAGCGCCTCGCGGCGGGAGTGCAGGAACACCGGGTCCCAACCCCCCCGCCTTGCTGATTTCTCCTGAGTCATCGCCGCGGCCTCAGGCCGTTTGGGGCCCGGACCCGGCCCCGAGAGTTTCGAGGAGGCGCTCGCGAATCCCCTGCATGACCTGGTAGTTGACGATCTTCCGGCCGCTGCCGTCGGCGACGTAGAAGGCGTCCCTGGCGCGGTCGGCGACCGTGGTGACGATGGCGGTGTGGACGCTGAGATCGAACTCCGCCAGCAGGCTGGTGATGGCGTAGAGCACGCCGACGCCGTTCTGGACGTCGGTGTCGACGACGGTGAACTCCTCCGAGACCTGGTTCTCGAACTCGACCACCGGGGTGCGCACCGGGAGGTTGCGGCGGCGGCGGAGCCAGTTCTCGCTGTACTGCCGGAACAGGTCCTCGACGTCGCTGATGCCGGCGATCACCTCCTGCAGCTGCGCGCGCACCCGCTCCCGCTTCCATTCCGGCAGCTGCGCCGTGCCGTCGACGTCGGTCACCTGGAAGACGTCGAGGGCGATGCCGTCGTCGCGGGTGTTCACCCCGGCGCGGAGGATGTCGATGTCGTGGACGGACAGGACGCCGCAGATCTTCGCCAGCAGGTGGGGCTGGTCGCGGGCGCAGACCAGGACCTCGGTGTGGCTGGGGTGGTCGACGAAGCCGGCGGCGATCCCCTGTTTCGGCTCGGCCGCGAGAAAGGCGTCGATGGCCTCGAGGTGGCGCTCGATCTCCTCGCGGCCGTAGGCGGACAGGTAGCGGCCCGGGAGCGCTTCGACGTGCGCCTGGAAAGCCTTGACCTTCGAGGCGGGCCAGGAGCCGGCGATCTCCTTGAGATGGCGGTCGAGGGCCTGGCGGGCGTACTGCCGGTCCTCCAGGGTCTTCAGCCCCGACTCGAGCTGCTCCAGGGTCTTGCGGTAGAGCTCCCACAGCAGGGCGCCGTGCCAGTCGTTCCAGGCGTCGCTGGCGACCGCGGACAGGTCGGCGTAGGAGAGCAGGTAGAGGGCGTGCAGCCAGTCGGGGTTGGCGAACCTGCCGGCGAACTCGGCGATCATGCGGTGGTCTTCGAGGTCGCGCCGCTGCGAGATGAGGACCATCTCCTGGTGATTCTCGACCAGGAAGAGGACGAAGCGGCGGTCCGCCTCGGGCAGCTGCAGGCGCTCGAGGAGCTCCGTCGTCATCTCCACCCCGCAGGAGATGTGCTCCTGCCGCCGCGACTTGCCGACGTCGTGCAGGAGGATGCCGAGCACCAGCAGGTCGCGCCGCTCGAGGGCGCCGAGGACCTGTTTCAGGCTCGAGCCTTCCTCCCGCTTCGACAGGGTCTCGAGGTTCTCCAGGGCGACCAGGGTGTGCTCGTCGACGGTGTAGAGGTGGAAGATGTCGTACTGGACGAGACAGGTCAGCGAGCCGAACTCCGGCAGGTAGGCTCCCAGCACCCCCAGCTCGTGCATCGACCTCATGGTCGCGGCGACCCGCTGCTTGCGGCGGATGACCGCGGAGAAAATCGCCTTCGCGTCGGGGCTGCGGCGGAAGCCGTCGTCGATCAGGTCGAGGGCCTGCAGGATGCAGCGCTGCACCTGCTCTCCGAGACGCATGTTCCGGCTCTGGGCGAGGGCGAATATCCGCAGCAGGCGAAGCGGCTCTTCGCGGAAGTAGGCCTCGCCGTCCGGCAGCGATATCTCGCCGTCGACGGCCACCACCCCATCCTCGAGCAGCATTCGGCGGCTGCGCCGCCGCGGCTTGTCGACGACGCGCTCGAAACCGAGTTCGACCAGGTGGAAGACGCCGCGGGCGTGCAGGTAGTAGTCGCGCATGAAATGCTCGGAGGCCAGCTCGAGCCCGCGGTCCTCCCCGAGCCGGTCCGCGGCTCCGACCCGGTGCCGGGGGTCGCCGTTGCCGCCTGCCTGGGCGGGCTCTCCGGCCGGCTCCTCCCCGCCGACGGCGCGGTCGTCATATCCCAGGGCCGCGGCGATCGCGGTCTTGTGCTCGTGTTCGAGGACGTCGTGCTTGCGCCCCATCGCGAAGTGCAGCTGGTGGCGAACCCGCCACAGGAAATCGCGCCCCGCGGCCAGGGTCTCGACGTCCTCGGCGTCGAGGAAGCGCGGCCACACCTTGGCGAGATCCGGTCCGCCGCGCCCCTTCAGGGCCCACTCGAGCAGGTGGATCTCGCGCAGGCCGCCGGCGCTCTCCTTGACGTTCGGCTCGAGCACCTGCACCCGCCCGGAGCGGTCCTTGCGGAAGCGCCGCAGCGCCGCGAGCCGGTTCACCGTCTTCTTCGGCAGACCCGCGAACAGCCGCTTCTGGAACCTGTCGAACAGCTCGCGGTCCCCGGCGAGGAGGCGCCCGTCCAGCATGGCGGTGCAGGACTCGATGTCGTCGCGGGTCATGCGCACCGACTCGGCGATCGTGCGGCTGCCGTGGCCGATGTCGAAGCCGACGTCCCACAGCGGATGGAGGACCCCGGAGATCAGTCCGGCGCTCTTGTCCTTCTCCTTGTCGAACAGGAACAGCAGGTCGACGTCGGAGAAGGGGGACATCTCCCGGCGGCCGTACCCTCCCAGGGCCACCAGGGCATGGGCCGGCGCCGGATCGGCGGCCGCGCCCGTCGCCTCCCGGTACGCGTCGAGGACGATGGCGTCGGTGACGTCGGCGATGGCGCGGGCGATTGCCAGGCCTCCCTCCCCTCGCAGGTGGCGCTCCTCGATTTGCTCGATCCGGGTGGTGCGGAACTCCCGGCGCGCCTCCAGGGCGCTGCCGCGGGCCCGGGCCTCCTGCAGCTCCCGTTCGAGTTCGGTCAGTTCCGTCTCTTTCATCTCATCGCTCGCTCGAGCCGCCCGGGGCTACTCCACCGGTATCTCGTCGTTGAAGACCTGGGTGCGCTTCATCAGGCGGCGCTGGTCCGGGGGAAAGGGGAGGCGCCGGTGCAAAGTCGGACGGTTGTCGAAGAGGACGACGTCGCCGACCTGCCACTCGTGGGTCCAGACGAACCGGGGCTGCTCGAGATGGGCGTAGAGCTCGGCGAGCAGGGAGTCGCTCTCCTGTGGGCCGAGGCCGACGACGTAGCGCGTCAGGTGCGGGCCGACATAGAGCGAGCGCCGGCCCGTCTCCGGGTGGGTGCGCACGATCGGGTGGGCGACGTGCCCGGGAGGGTTCTGCGCTTCGACGTAGTGGCGGTGCACGGCGCGCATCCCTTTCAGGCGGACCTTCATGGCGCCGTCGAGCTCCTCGTAGGCCGCGGTGCAGTTGCACCACTGGGTCTGGCCGCCGGTCGAAGGTATCTCCAGCGCGTAGAGCACGGAGAGAGTGCCGGGACGCTGGAGGTAGGAGAGGTCCGAGTGGAAGGGGATCAGCTCGTCACCCAGCTCCCCGATCGGCTCGCCGTTCTCCCTGATGTTGGATATGAGGAAGATCTCCTTGACCCGCCGCGGGCGCTGCTTGCGGACGTGGGGCACCGGTTTGCCGAAGCAGGCGGTGAAGCGCACCAAGTCCTCGTCGCCGAGCCGCTGCCGGCGAAAGAAGACCACACCGTGGTCGAGCAGGGCGCGGCGCACCCGGACGACCTGGGCGGGGGTCAGCGGCTCCGACAGGTCGCATCCGGCGATCTCGGCGCCGAGGGCGCCGCCGGTGGGCTGGACGGCGAGGCTGTCGCCGCGCTCAGGCATCATGGCCGGAAACGCTGGGGGACCCAACAAAAAGAGCAACTGCGATGGGCTGGCAGGTCAGCGACATCAGCCTCGGACAGTCGAAGGAACCTTCGTGGCGAATCGGACTTGATGAAAGTGAGATGGTATCGAAATTCTCTCGACTCATCTGCCAGTGAACGCATTCATTATGGAAGAAATACACTTTTCCATTCCTGGAAATCTTCCCGCAGTAAAGACATACAACTCCCAGTAGGTGTTTTCAGGGCATCGATACCTTGCGGTTTGATTGTTTCTGAAATGGGGGCTAGCTGACTGCGAACTCAAAAGCGTCCTTATGTTTTTTGTAGCAGCCACGACACACAGGCTTGAGCAAAGTCCCCTCATATTCGATTCCGCACAGATGGCAATGGTTTTCCTCGTACTCTTCGTTCTCGTACCGTTTCCAACTCGTGTAGCAGCGTTTACAGTACGGCTGAGCAGGATTAGCCGGTATGGAGACTTTGCACCGAATAGGGTGTCTTAGCTGATTGTTACGGTTTCGGTGGTTGTTTTTAGGTTTTCTCGGTACTGCTGAAAGACCCGGTCAAGCGTTCCATTGTACAAGGCGCAGCGCAGGGCCAGAATGGCGTTGCTGTTTTCCTTATACCACCAAGCGCCCGACCGTTTCAGACGAACGTGGCCGATGAAGCGATGCGCCGATTCGATCGCCCCCGACCCGATCGGGTATCCG
Organism: Candidatus Latescibacterota bacterium; assembly: GCA_965223905.1. GTDB lineage: Bacteria > Latescibacterota > UBA2968 > UBA8231 > UBA8231 > CBDCXV01. The sequence goes on along the minus strand of CBDCXV010000001.1, from coordinate 1,162,309 downwards.
CCCTTGCGATGGCTGCCGAAATCGACCTGGTGCAGTCGCTTTTGCAGGTAGGTCAAGGCCGTGCCGATGGCCTCTCCGGCCTCTTCCGAGAGCGGCTGCATGCGCTGCAGACCCCAGACCACGCCGCTGCCCTCGCCGCAGAACAGGCGCGCCAGGGTCGCTTCCAGCCAATGGGCAGCACGCGCCGCATCGGCGCCGTATTGGGCCTCGGCCACCGCGTGCAGGTAGCTGCTGCAATGGTAGTAGTCGAGGATCTGACGGGCGCTCGGGAACAGCTCTTCCACCCACTTCCAGATCCACGGAGCGCCATCTCCGATGGCACACAAGCGCACCTGATCCTCCGGGATCAGCCCCGCCTCCTTGACCTGGCGCAAGGCCGCGCCGAAGGCCTGTTCGTTGCCCATCTGGTGCCAGGAGATCAGCTGCTCGATGCGCTCATCGTCTATCAGGTAGAAGCGAAAGCCCTTGGCTTCGTGGTATTCCCCCTGCCAACGCCTTCGCCGAGCCCGGCTCTTCTTGCGTCCGGGACGGGTGCCTTTGGCGGTCTGGGGACGACTGGGCACGTCGGCCGCGTCGATGGCCAACACCACGATCGGCCGCCACTTGCGACCGGCGGCGGCTTGCGCAATGCGATCCTGGATATCGGCCGCGTCCGGACACACCTGCAGCACGTCCAACGACCCGGTCTGTTGCAGCACCTCGTGAATCACACAATCGCTCATCGACGCGTCGGTGAGCTCGTCCAACAGTTCGGCGGCGCGCCGGTGGGGCATCTCCAGCCCCAGCTTGACCCCGGCCTGCTGCACGTCCCACTGCTTGCGCTGCGCCGACAGGCCCAGGGCCTCGTCCAGCGGATAGAACCCGTGGTGACAGCCAACGCAGTAGAAATAGGGACGCTCCAAGGTCACCGGCCCGAGCAGCGTCTCCACCGTGCGCGAGCGAGACGGGCGCGCTCGCAGCAGGCCTTTGCACTTGGGGCAGGCCGCCTCTTCCTGGGCCAGGAAATGGCCGTGGCGGCGTTCGACGAAGGCTTCCACCAAGGCCGCGGTGAGCCCGGAGCGCTCTTGAGACATCGCCGCGGTGATCTCCATCAACGTCGGCGCACAAGATCCGCGCTCGCTCATTTGCGTCTCCACCCGATCCAGCCATTGGTCCAAGGCTTCATGCGCCCGGCTTCGAAAGCGGTCCTGACTCTGCCGCTCCTGAAAAACTTCCAGAGAGAGAATCGCACTCATCGCTCCCCTTCTTTCTGAAATCAGGGGAGCGCGCCGCAGGGGATGCGGAAAAAGAAAGCAACTTACTGTAAAATATACACATACGCACCTGAATTGCGCTATAACAATTACTTAAGACGCCCACCGAATACAGAACCCATTCTCCGGCTTCTGCAGAATCGGGCGGGTTTTTCTGCGAGACTTTAGCGCATCCGAATGCCCTTTGTCGTCTTCGGTTGCTTCAACCCTTGCGACTGTCACCCGAATCTCTTCACTTAACCTCACGATCCGCTTCGATTCTTCCCAAATCTGGTTGTAGAGTTCGGGTTCTATTTCACGAGATACGATTATACCCATTTCGTTGTTGTTCTGCTGGGAAAATTCATAAAGGTTCATCGAGGTAAGGAGCGCTTCATTCTCATTCAAATAACATTCGCGTGAAGATTTTTGCAAAAGCTTGTCCTTATCGAAGTCATCGATTCGAGCCAGTTGTTTTCTTCCCGGCTGTAGCTCGTTTTTTCCATAAATTACACGAATATCGATTTTCAAGCGGCCCTTGTCCTCAAGGAGTTCCTTGATACGCTCGTTTACTTTGAGAAACGGGCTGATGATCACAAGACGCTCAGTGGCGCTCTTGATGATTCCTTCAAGGCGGAATGAAATGCCGGTTGTGGTGAGGAATTCTGCCATGGGTATATCCTCCAATATCGAAATAGCGAGCTTCAGGGGGCGGGACGTTGGTCAACATGGCTTAGCCCCCTCGATCCATTCAAGGAGTCAGATTGGGCAAATAAAGGGTCTTATTTTGGAGGGTCAAGAGATGGGGGGAAAGCCCAGGCTCGATCCTGGCACAATGCCGTCACCGGATCCCGGGCTCGCCTTACCAAGCTCCCTTGGCGAGGCACGGGTTGACATTCCTGGATAGTGCCGCCCCACTACCCGGCCCCATCACGTGGTCAATTCCACGCCCCAATTTCAGAGCCCAAGCCATCCCGATACCCGTCCAGGCCGATGGAATCGGCTACCTCTGGAATTTCCCCACCCCTGAGATTTCCGGTTGACTTGGTTGCATTCAACCTTCTACAATTCCGCGAAACCTCGAAGGAGACGCCCCTGGAAGCGACATCTCGACAGCATGAAGAGTCCGCTCGGCATTCGCCCGAGTCCGCCCTCCTCGTCGGTCTCTCGCTGCCCGACACCCCGCGCGGGGAAACCGAGGACTCGCTCGACGAGCTTTCCCGCCTGGTCACGACCGCAACGATCAAGGTGGCCGGCCGCATCACCCAGGCGCGCCCGCGCGTCGAGCCCCGCTACTACATAGGCAAGGGCAAGGCGGAAGAGCTCAAATCAAGGGCCGCTGCCGCCGGTGCCGGAATGATCGTCTTCGACTGCGATCTCACCCCGGCGCAGATGCGCAACCTCGAGAACCTCACCGACCTGCGGATCCTCGACCGCAGCGCCATCATCCTCGACATCTTCTCACGCCACGCGCGCACGCGGACCTCCCAGGTCCAGGTCGAGGTCGCCCAGCTCAACTACCTGATGCCGCGCCTGACGCGCCAGTGGAGCCACCTGTCCCGGCAGGCCGGCGGCGGCGCCATCCGCGGCATGGGAGCTGCCGGGGTGCGCGGTCCGGGGGAAACGCAGCTGGAGACCGACCGCCGCATGATCCGCCGCCGCATTGGGGCGCTGACCCGCGAGCTGGACCGCATCGGCAACCAGCTGGAGACCAGCCGCAGGGGCCGTCGCGAGGAGTTCCGGGTGGCCCTGGTCGGCTACACCAACGCCGGCAAGTCGACGTTGATGAGGGCGCTCTCGGGGGCCGACGTGCTCGTGGAGGACCAGCTCTTCGCCACCCTGGACTCGACGACGCGCTCCGTCGAGCTCGAGGGCAACCGGAAGATCCTGCTGACCGACACGGTCGGCTTCATCAGGCGCCTGCCGCATCACCTCGTCGCCTCCTTCCGGGCCACGCTCGAGGAGGCGGCGCAGGCCGACCTTTTGCTGCACGTCCTCGACGCCAGCCACCCCCACTGGGGGGCGCACGCCGCCACGGTCGCCGAAGTCCTGTCGACGCTGGGCGCCGCGGACAAACCGGTGATCGAGGTGCACAACAAGCTCGACCGGATGGAGGAGGAGGGGGGCCTCTACGCCCGCTCGCTGCTGTCGCAGGCCGGCAAGGTCGGGGTATCGGCGCTCAGCGGCGCCGGACTCGACCTCCTGAAGGAGAAGATCCGCTTCTACTGCGAGGAGCGGGAGGTCACCCTCGACCTGCGGATCCCGCAGCGGGAGGGGCGGCTTCTGTCGCAGCTGTTCGACCAAGGGGAGATCCTGGAACGCAGCTACGATTCCGAGGAGGTGCGGGTCAGGGTGCGGCTCGACGCGGTCCGGGCGGAGCGCTGGCAGCTGGATCGATACGCGGCGGAAGCCGGCAAATCGGGATAGCCTGCAATTCCGGGGCCGGACCGGGTCGATGCCAGCGCCTGCGCGCAATTCCGCGTGAATACGGCCGCCGCTGCACCCCGGTAGGACTCGCTCAGGCGCCTTGCGAGTCGGGCGCTTCGGCGAAAGGACGGTTGATCCTCGCCCTCGTTACTTACGCGCACAGGCACTGGTCCGGTATCAGTCCTCGATCTTGCCCTCGGCCACCGCCTTTGCGATAAGCCGCTCGGCCGCCTTCCATAGCGCGGGGGCGCCCTCGGCGATGTGTCGGTTGCGCGCCACCACCTCGTCCCGCCTCACTCCGTGGCGCCTCCAAGTCTCCCCGCCGGCGCAGTAGTTCAGCAGGATCGGCTGAAAGCGGTCCATGGCCGCGGCGAACTTCGCCTCCGGCGTCTTCCTCTCCTCGAACTCCTCCCACAGCGAGCGGTACTCCGCGGCCTGCCCCGGCGGCAGCATCCCGAACAGGCGCGCGGCAGCGGCGCGCTCCCTCTCGACCCGGTCCTCGTTGCCCCGGGTGTCGTAGGCGAAGGTGTCGCCGGCGTCGATTTCGACCACGTCGTGAAAGAGCAGCATCCTGACGGCGCGCAGCAGGTCGATCTCCGCGGCGGCGTGTTCGGCGAGCAGGCAGGCCATCATGGCCAGGTGCCAGGAGTGCTCGGCGTCGTTTTCCTGCCGGCGGTCGGCGGGAAGCAGGGTCTGGCGCAGGACCTGCTTGAGCTTGTCGGCTTCGATGATGAAGTCGATCTGCGCGGCCAGCGCGTCTGTTTGCATTCTGGAGGGCTTCTGCTTTGAGGTGCTTCTGCCTGGAGGCGTTTCTGTGTTCGGCAGCGCCGGAGATTCCCGGAGGCTTGGGGCGCTACGCCAGGTCCGGCTCCGCGGCTGGCAGACCCGCGGATTCCCCGCCCGCGCGACCCGCTCCCATCAGGATCGTCGATTCCGGGACCGCCCACCCTGCCGCCCGGGCTCTCGATTCCGGGGCCGCCCGCCCTGCCGCAGCCCGGGCCGTCGGTTCCGGGGCTGTCGCCCCTGCCGCCGCGCTCGCTACCCTTCGGTTTCCTGGAACCGGTCGATCAGCCCGGCGACCTGGGGATGGGCCGCCATCCCCCTGCCCGGGTGGATGATCAGGCGATAGGAGAAGATCTCCCTGCCGCCCGCGGGGATCGTCAGACTCTCGTCGACGCTCTCGTCCCGTTTGAAGTCGTGGGCGCCGAAGGGATTGGCGGTGAACAGCCCGTAGCCGCGCACGTGCCAGTAGGTCGGGTGGCGCGGGTTGTTCCGGTGGTCGACGACGGTGTGCCCCCACTCCTCCCCGTCGGCCAGCGGTCCCGAGTAGTCGACCCAGGCGGCCCGCTTCCCCCAGGTGGTCTCCTCCCCCTCCCCGCTGTCGAAGACGTCCCCTTCCGAATTCTCGATGCGGCCCTTCTCCTTGGCGTCCATCGAGGTCGGCACGCGGATCGAGAACAGGCCCCCCTCCTTGGTGTCGCCGAAGGTGACGTCGCCGTGCACGGCGCGGTACTCGCTGCGCAGATCGAGGACGCGCAGATCCCCTTTGCCGCAGAGCCAGAGGCTCCGCCGCTCCTCGAGGAGCTTCTCCCCGTTGGGTCCGAACCAGTCGACGATGCCGTCGATGGTCGCCACGTCTTCGACGACGCCGGTCACCGGCTCGCCCCGTTGCAGCATGGCCCCGTGGCCGACCCCCTCGTCCCAGAGGTTGTGGCCGTTTACCAGGCCGTGAGCGACGTAGATGCTGCGGTGGTGGTAATGGTCGTCGTTTTCCCCCTCGACCGGCTCCGCCGGGAAGCCGCGCGTCAGCCGCTGCCCTCCAGGAGTCAGGACCGGGTAGAGGTAGGGCCGGCAGAGGTAGTGGCCGTAGCGGTACTCGGTGAACAGCGTGCCGTCGATGGTGACGGCGGCCTTGCATTCCTCCGGCAGGAGCTGGATTTCGATCATGGCACCTCGGTTCGGTTGGTTTTCGGGATTAATCCTTGGCGCGGTGGACAGCGGTTTTCAGGCGCCGCAGCAGCGCTTGTACTTGCGGCCGCTGCCGCAAGAGCAGGGGTCGTTGCGGCCGGGAGGGCGCACGGAGTCCTCGGCCTTGCGCCGGTCGCGCTCGCGCGCCCACTCCATGACGTTGGCCGCGGGACGCCCGCGCTGCAGCTCCCGCGCCATGAACTCCATGTACGGCGCCACGTGGGCGAAGTAGATCTTGTACCCCTTGCACAGGTAGTTGAGACCCGGCTCGCCGTCAGGGGTCCGCGTGAAGCGGTGCTTGGGGCAGCCGCCGTTGCAGGCGAAGCGGAACTCGCACTCGCGGCAGTACTGCGGCAGGGTGTCCCGCTTGTCGGTCCCGAACTTGCGCTGCTGCGTCCCGGCGACCATGTCCCGAATCGAGTAGTCGCGCACGTTGCCGAGGTTGTACTCCGGGTAGACGAAGTGGTCGCACGAGTAGAGATCGCCGTTGTGCTCGATGATCAGGGCGTTGCCGCAGGTCTCGGCGAAGATGCAGAGGCTGGCGTCCTGGCCGAGCCAGGATCCGAGAGACACGTCGAAGATCTGCACGAAAAACCGCCCGACGTCCCGGCGCACCCATTCGTCGAACACGGCGCACAGGAACCTGCCGTACTGCGCCGAGCCGACCGACCATTTCGTCACCTGCGCCTTGCCCTCGAAGGCCGGGTCGATCAGGGTCAGCTCGTCTTCGGCCGGGGCCTCGGCGGCGCGCTCGACTATCGGGATGAACTGCATGAAGCCGCTGCCGATCTCCTTGAGGAAGCGGTACACGGTCAGGGGGTGATCGGCGTTGTGGTTCTGCAGCACCGTCAGGGTGTTGTACTCGACCTTGTGCTTCTTGAGCACCTCGAGGCCCGCCATAACCCGGTCGAAGGTCGGCTTCTGCCCCTTGTCGACCCGGTAGCGGTCGTGCATCTCGCGCGGGCCGTCGATGGAGAGCCCGATCAGGAAATCCTCCTGCGCGAGGAACTCCCCCCACTCGTCGTCGAGCAGGATGCCGTTGGTCTGGAAGGCGTTGGTGATCGTCTTGCCGTTTGCGTAGCGCTTCTGCAGCTCCACGGCGCGGCGGTAGAAGTCGACCCCCAGCAGGGTCGGCTCCCCACCCTGCCAGGCGAAGTTCACTGCGGGCACGTCCTGGGCCTCGATGTACTGCTTGACGTAGAGCTCGAGCACCTCGTCGCCCATGCGCCAGTTCTTGCGCGCCTGCGGATACAGCTTCTCCTTCTCGAGATAGAAGCAGTACGTGCAGTCGATATTGCAGACCGAGCCGGACGGCTTGGCCATCACGTGGCTGGCGGCGGGCGGCGTGGAGGACGGGGCTTGTGTCATTCGTTGGAGGGCCGGTTCGGGGGAACAGCGGCGGCGCGTACGATACGGCAGCCAAACCGGTGCAGCAACAGGGGATCGGCCTGAAGAGTCCGCAGCGTGGATCGCCTGTCCTTGCGACTGCTGAACGCGGGCAGACCTCCTGCGGCCCCGCAAGGACCCGTCATCCCGATTCCCACATCCTGGGCAGTGCCTCCGCCCAACCTTGGTCCTGTCCGGAGGTGGATTGGAAAAACTGGACCGCCGGGGCACCCGGCTCGCAAGGCGCCTGAACGAGCTGGCCCTTGTTCCGGGTTACGTGCTGATGATTCTCTCGACCCCGGGACCCGCCTCCCGAGCTCCCCAATCTGATCCCGATTCCCCATGAGAACCGTTTTCGTCGGCGACGTCCACGGATGCAACCGCGAGCTGCGCCGCCTGCTGCGCGAGATCGATTTCGACGCGGCCAGCGACCGCCTGCTGCTGACCGGCGACGCCTTCGGCCGCGGCCCCGACCCGGCCGGGGTGTGGCGGACCATCGGCGAGACCGGGGCGGAGATGGTCCTCGGCAACCACGACGACCGGCTGCTGCGGCATCTCGGCACGCTGGCGCAGGGACAGGACGTCGAGTATCGCAAGCCGGATCACCGGACGACGGTGGAGCAACTCCTTCCGGTCGCAGACGAGCTGCTCCCCTGGCTGCAGGAGGTCCCGCTCCGGATCGAGGGGGACCGGTTCCTCCTCGTCCACGCCGGCATCGACCCGGAAGGGGGGCTCGCCCGCACCACGAGGGAGCAGTTCCTCTCCATCCGCCTGTGGCCCCCCGGCCCGGGGGTCGGCGGGACCCGCTGGCACGAACGGATCGAGCCTCCGGCCGGCACCATCGTCTTCGGCCACGACGCCCCGGGCGGCCTGGTGCGCGTGTATCGCAAAGGGGAATCGGAAGCGACAGGCGATCAGCCCTGCCTGCTCGGTCTCGACACCGGCTGCGTGTACGGTGGCCGGCTCAGCGCCTGGCTGCTGGAGGAGCGCCGCCTCGTGCAGGTCGACAGCGAGCGGGTCTGGTTCGGCAGATGACAGCCCGTTGATAAAGTTGCTCTGCAGGCGAGGCTGAGTCAGGGAGGTCGAAGACAAGGCGCGCGACCAGTCGAATCGCAGGGGATTCGGGGAGGGAGCGCAACGCCGTTTACGGAACGCTCTTGCGAGCGTTCCGACCCGAAAGGTTAGCGACCGCCTGGGCAGGCCGCAGCCCGGATGGACTTTTCAACGGGCTGAGAGAGTCAGGCCCCGGCGCTACTGACCAGGTTCGCCAGCAGGTTGTCCGCCAGGCGGCCCTCCATCCGCTCCGGGTGGAACTGGACTCCTATGACGCGGCCGTCCGCTGTCTCGATCGACTCGATCAGCCCGTCCGGGCTTCGCGAGCTCACCCGCAGTCCCGCACCCACCTCGGCGAGCGCCTGAATGTGGAAGCTGTTCACCAGCGGACTCTCCTCGCCCCCGCACAGCTCCTGCAGGTGGGTTCCCGGCTGCACATCGATCGGGTGCTCGACCGGCTGCCCCTGGGTCCGTTTCGGCGAGTGCGGCCGCGCCTGCAGCTCCCTTTCCGCGTCGCCGCAGATGGTGCCGCCGAGATGGGCGTTGATCAGCTGCATGCCGAAACAGATGCCGAGCACAGGCCGCTCCGTCGCCAGGAAAACCTCCAGCGCCCGGTGGTCCCGCCGGGTGCGCTCGGGGGATTCCTCGGGAAGGTCCTCCGGCAGCTTTCCGGTGAGCCCGTCCACGACCCCGTTGCCCCCGGTGATGACGAGTCCGTCGAGAGCGGCGACCGCGGGCAGCAACGCCTCCTCCGGGGCGGCCGGCAGCAGCACCGGGGCCCCTCCGGCCCTGACCACGGCATCGACGTAGCGCTGGTCGACCTGCTGCGCCGCGGACTCGCGGTCGAAGGAGGCGGTGATGCCGATGACGGGGCGGGCCACAGGGATCAGGTGCCGGCGTGCAGGCGGGCGAAGACGATGGCGTCGTCGAGAAGCGACAGGGCGGCGAAGGTGCGGATGTCGGTGCGGCTGCGGTCGAGGTTCGCGATCGCTTTCGCGAAGAACCTCTCCTGGCGCTCGTTGCCCGGCGAGTACTCCGACAGGCGCTCGTTGTGCACGGCGATCTCCGCCTCGCTCCTGTCGAGGCGGCTTCCGAGCCAGGCGGCGAACGCCTCGTCGGTGGCGTGTTCTCTTGCGGCGCCGACCACCTCCTCCTGGGTGAGGCCGAGAAGCTCCATCACCCAGCGGTCGAACCCGGAGTCGTCGCCGAAGTAGTACTCCCCGAGGTGGCCGCTGGCGAAGGCCCGCGCCTTGTCGAGCATGCGCGCCAGGCCCATGACCCCGCCGATGCTGCGGTCGTAGGGGCTGCGCGGCGGCCGCCGGGTGAGGTCGACGATGCCGAAGCTCTGCTGGTCGTCGATGTCGATCAGGTCGAAGAAGGTCTCGACGTCGAGGCGGTCCGGGCAGATCTCTCCGCGACGTTTTACGAACCGCTTCCCCAGCACGGGAGTGCGAATCCCCATGTCGCACAGCTCGCCGTTCAGCATGGAGATCGCCCCCTTCGAGACCTCGCTGCGCGCCGCGATCCATTCGCTGAGCTCGTCGTCGTTCGGGTTCTCGTACGCCCCTTCCACGAAGTCCTCCTCGGCGATGCCGAGGGTCTCGAGAATGCGGCGGTCCAGGGGGGAGACGTGGCCGTAGCGGTACTCGCCGGGGTTTCCCGACCTGGCCGCCCGGGCCTTGTCCGCCATGCGCGCGGCCCCGGCGATGCCGGCGACGCTGCGCAGATAGGGGGTGCGCGGCGGCCGTGCGGTCAGGTCCCTGTCGCGGAAGGCCCCCCAGTCGTCGAGCTCCATCGACTGCAAGACCGTTGTGATGCTGGTGTTCCCCGGAGCGTACCTGGCGATCCTTTCGACGAGCAGGCGCTCGTGCAGCTCGTCCTGCGGCGTCTGCTCCAGGCGGTAGCGGTTGAACGCGCCGATCTCCTCGGCGCGGCGGCCGGCGTTCTGCAGAACCAGCTCGCCAAGGGCGGCGTCGTCGAGCTCGACGGCCCGCTCGACGAAGTCCTCCGCCTCCATGCCGATGAACTCGAGGACGTCCCGGTCGAGGCCGGAGTCCCTGCCATACTTGTACTCCCCGAGCAGCTCCTCCTTGGAGGCGCGCGCCTTGTCCGTCATGCGCGCCGCCCCGACGATGCCGGCCACGCCGAGGTTGGAGGGCCGCCGGGGCGGCTGCCTGGTAAGGTCCATTTCCTGATTCTCCTGTGGCGTTGTCTGGTTGGGGGAGACTAAGAAACGAGGGGCCGCGCGTAGCGACAAGAGAACGGCCAGCCCGCGCGCCGATCCATGCGATGCCTGGATGTCCGATTCCGGATGGGCTCCGAAGGCACGCGGCCCGGAGGTTCCGTATGGCACCAGGCCGGGTTCCTGCCGGGTTGCCCGTGAACTCCCAGGCGGCGCGCCGACAGTTGTCCAAATCCCACGGGTGGCGGAAGCAGAGCCGGAACTGAAGTGCCGGGAGTCGTTTCTCCCGAAACCCAGGGTCGAGGTGGCCGCAGCTGAGCCGCGAACCTGAGGACCGGGAAGTTGCCCCGGCGCGAGGGCCGGTCGTACCATTCGAATCTTTCGCCGCGGGAAGCGGCAACCACCAAAGGCATTTGCCATATATGGAGCACAGAGGAGACCGATGAGCCTGATGACCGAGTACCCCCCGGGAACCTTCAACTGGATCGAGCTGTCGACGACGGACACCGCCGGCGCCACGAAGTTCTACGCCGGCCTGTTCGGCTGGAGCTTCGAGGAGATGCCGATGCCGGGGGAGGGCAACTCCTACCACGTCGCCTCCAGCGGCGAGCACCAGGTGGCCGGCATATTCCACCGGGAAGACCTGCCGGAGATTCCGTTCTGGCACAGCTACGTCGCCGTCGCCAGCGCCGACGAGTGCGCTGAGAAGGCGTCCGGCCTCGGGGGAACCGTGCTCGTCGAGCCTTTCGACGCCGGCGAAGCAGGCCGCATGGCGATCGTCCAGGATCCGACCGGCGGGATCTTCCAGCCCTGGCAGGCCGGACGGCAGACCGGGGCCGGGATCGCCAACGAGCCGGTCTCCCTCTGCTGGAACGAGCTGCTGACCAGGGACCCCGAAGCGGCCGCCAAATTCTACTGCGACCTGTTCGGCTGGACCGTCCAAGTGACGCACAACGGCGTTGTCCCCTACACCATGCTGCGCAACCGCGGCCGGGCGGCGGCCGGCATCTTCACCATCACCGATGAGATGGAGAACGTTCCCCCGCACTGGGCCGTCTACCTGGCCGTCGCCGACGTCGACGCCATCGCGGCAAAGGCAAGGGAAACGGGCGGGAAGGTGCATCTCGAGCCGACGGACATACCGGAGGTCGGGCGCTTCGCCCTTCTCGTCGATCCACAGGGCGCCTTCTTCAACGTCATCCACATGCTCAACCCGGATTGATCCGCCCCACGCGCCATAGCCGCGGACCATAGTGCCTGAGCTCCCCGAAGTAGAGACCGTGCGCCGGGCCATGGAGGTCCACCTCGTCGGCCGCCGCATCGAGAGCGTCTGGTGCTCCGGCAAGCGGCTGCGCGAGCCGTTGCCCCGCCGCCGCCTCGGGCGCCTGGTGGGCCGCCGCTTCGCCGCCGCGGAGCGGCGCGCCAAGTACCTGCTGCTCCCCCTCGACCGCGAGGCGACCCTCGTCATCCATCTCGGGATGACCGGCAACCTCCTCTTCCGCAGCGACAGGCAGCCGCACGACCACGTCGCCTTCGATCTCGACTGCGGGCCGCCGCTGGTATTCGCCGATCCCCGCCGTTTCGGGATGCTGCTCGCCCTCGGGCCGCGTCAACTGGAGCGTTGCCGCTACCTCGACGAGCTAGGCCTCGAGCCGCTGGAAGGGGAACTCGACGGGGACTTCCTGTACGGGCATTGCCGGGGCCGCACGCGCCCGGTCAAGTCGCTGCTTCTCGACAGCCGGGTCGTGGCCGGAGTCGGCAATATCTACGCGAGCGAGGCCCTCTTCAGGGCGGGGATCCGGCCGGCGACCCGCTGCCATCGCCTGAGCCGCCGGCGCTGCGCCCTGCTGGCGGAGAAGATCGTCGAGGTGCTGAGCGAGGCGGTGGCCCAGGGGGGAACGACGATCAGCGACTACCTCGGGTCGGGGGCGGGCGGCAGGTTCCAGCAGCGGCTCGCCGTGTACGGCCGCGCCGGAGACAATTGCCTGGTCTGCGAGCGGCCGGTCCGCAGCCTCACCCTTTCCGGGCGCAGCAGCTTCTACTGCCCTTCCTGCCAGAAATGAAAAAACCGCCGGCCCCTGAAAGGACCGGCGGCGAAAACCCGATTCCCGAAGCTGTTACTTGCCGTTGGGGGCCGGCAGCGAGGTCGAGGAGACGATCTCGTCGACGAGGCCGTACTCGACCGCCTCTTCGGCCGACATGAAGTAATCGCGGTCGGTGTCGGCGGCGATCTTGGCGACCTCCTGCCCGGTGTGGTCCGCCAGCAGGCGGTTGAGCTCCTCCCGCATGCGGATGATCTCCTTGGCGTGGATGTCGAGATCGGTGGCGCGCGCGGTAATGGTGCCCATGACGCTCGGCTGGTGGATCATGATGCGCCCGTGGGGCCAGGTGAAGCGCCGGCCCTTCCGGCCGCTGGCGAGCAGCACCGCGCCCATGCTGGCGGCCAGCCCGGTGCAGACCGTCGAGACCGGTGCGGTGATCGCCTGCATGGCGTCGTAGATCGCCATGCCGTCGTGCACTGACCCGCCGGGGCTGTTGATGTAGAGGACGATCTCCTTTTGCGGATCCTCCGAGTCGAGGGACAGCAGGCGCGTCACCACCCCCTTGGCGGAGTCGTCGTCGACGCTCGACCACAGGAAGATGCGGCGCGCCTTGAGCAGGGAGTGCTCTATGCTCCTCTCCTCGAGGTTCCTGATCAGCTCCGATTCCTGCTCGGCCATTCCGTCTCCTTGCCTTGTTGCGATCCCTGTCTGTTCCTGATTCCTGCTGCCGATTCGTCGAATCTAGCCGGGGGCCGTACCATCGTCAATTCGGTCCGGCCCTGTCCGGCACGCGGTCACCCCCCTCCCCGGTATCGGGGGAGCGCGCGGAGAAGGCGACGGCCCGGAGCAACTGACGCAGGTCGTCGAAGAAGGTGTAACAGAGCGGCACGATCAGCAGGGTCAGCACCATCGACGCCAGCAGCCCCCCCATCATCGTCCTGCCCAGGGGCGCGTACGGCATGCCGATCATCTCGGCGTTGCCGACCGCCATCGGGACCAGGCCGAAAACCGTCGTGAAGGTCGTCATCAGGATCGGGCGGTAGCGGTGCCGGCCCGCCTCGACGAGAGCCTCGAAGCGGTCCCTGCCCTCGGCTCGCAGGCGGTTGGCGAGATCGATCAGGACGATGGCATTGTTGACCACCACCCCCACGAGGATGACGACGCCGATGCCGCACAGCATGTCGAACGCCGTGTCCGTGAGGTAGAGGGTCCAGTAGACTCCGAGGAAGGAGAACGGTATGGCGACGATCACCGACAGGGGCAGGATGAACGACTCGAACAGCACCCCCATCAGCAGGAAGACGAAGGTGACCGACAGCAGGAGGGCGAACTGCCGCGAGGCGTCGGTCTCCTCGATGCGCTCGTAGCGGGCCCCCTTGTCCCAGCGGTATCCGCGCGGCATCTCGAACCCCTGCATCGCCTCGTCGATCTGCCCGAACAGCTCCCCCGATTCCTTGCTGGTCGCCGTCGCGGTCACGGTCAGCACCGTCTGCCTGTTCTCGCGCCGGATGCTGCCGAGCACCTTGTTGACGGACAGGGAGGCGAGCGACTCCAGCGGGATCTCCGCCCCCTCGTCGGAGAAGAAGGTGGTGTTGCGCAGCTGGTGCATGCCCTGGCGGTCGACCTCCTCGAGCTGGAAGTGGACGTCGACCTCGCGGCCGTCCTCGGTGCGGAACCTGGTCAGGTCGTGGCCCCTCAGGGAGTAGGAGATCACCCCCGGGATCTGGCGCGGCTCGATTCCGTAGCGCTGCACCTGCCCGCGGTCGAGCCGCACCTCGAGCTCGGTGCTGCCGCGGTCGATGTCGGTCTGCACCGACAGCAGCCCGGGGATGCGCCGCAGCCGGCGCTCCACCTCCCGGGATAGGCCGAGCAGAACCTCGGTGTCCTCGCCGTAGAGGTTGATGGCGACGGCCGCGTCGCCGCTGCCGCCGCGGCGCCAGTTGATCCGCATCTGCACGCCGGCCGGCAGGACGACCCGTTTCTTGATGTCTTCCACCATCTCCTCGTATCCGAGGTGCGGCGACAGCCGCCATCCGAAGGCCTTCAGCAGGTTGTCCCAGGCGACCTCGTACCAGGCGTTGTTCTCCTTCTCGTTGAGGATCATGTGGATGCGGCCCCGCGAGTTGCGCGACCATGTCTCCAGGACCCGGAAGTTGTATTCCTCCTTGTGGTTCATCAGGGTGTCCTCGACGCCGCCGATGAACCTGTCGGCCTGCTTCAGGGTCTGCCCCTCCGGCATGTCGAACCCCAGCCACAGGTCGGTCCGGTGCTCGCTCGAGCGGTCCGTCCGCTCCATCCCCGCCATCGGAACCTGGATCGTCGCCATCGCCGCCAGCACGAGGATGGTGCTCTCGATGCGGTGATTGAGCACCCATTCGAGACAGCGCACGTAGGCGTCGCGGGTGCGGGTAATCAGCCGCGAATCGCGGCGTTTCCCCCCGGTGGAGAGGCGCAGCGCCGCAAGGGGAATGATGGCGAGGGCGATGAACAGGGAGGCCAGCAGCCCGACGATCACCGGCATTCCCAGCCGCAACATGAAGAACGAGAACTCGAGGCTGTCGCTCATCAGGATCAGGGGCAGAAAGACCACCACCGTCGTCAGCGTCGCCATGGTCACCGCCAGCCCCACCTCTCCGGCCCCGGTGATGGAAGCCTCCTGCGCCTCGACCCCCTCCTCGCGTTTGCGCTGGATGTTCTCGACGATGACGATGGCGTTGTCGACCACCAGTCCGAGGCTGAGCATCAGCCCCATCATCGTTATCAGGTTAAGGGTCCAGCCGAGGAAGAAGATGGCGGTTATCGAAATCATCAGGGCCAGCGGAATCGCCAGGGTGATGATCAGGGTCATGCGCACCGCGCGCAGGAAAAGGAACAGCACCCCGGCGGCGAACAGCCCGCCCCAGAGCCCGGTGTTGCGCAGGTTCTCGACCGACTCGGTTATCTGCCGGCCCATGTCCCAGAAGATCTCGTAGTCGAAGCCGCTCAGCCGGGGACGGGTCTTTAGCTCCTCGAGCCTGGCGCGCACCGCCCGGGCGACCTCGACGGTGTTGGCCTCGGCGGTCTGCAGGATCTCGCAGCCGAGGGACTCGACCCCGTTGATGCGGTTGAACCAGGTCCTGGGGCGGGGCACCAGGCCGACCGCGGCGATGTCCTGCAGCCGCAGGCCGTGCTCGGGATCGACGACGTGCTGGCGGATCTGCTCGACGCTCTCGAAGCGTGCCAGGGAGCGGACCAGCAGCTTCCTGCCCCCTTCGTGCACGTAGCCTGCCGGCATGGTGAAATTGTGGGAGGCCAGCTCGGTGCCGACCCGGTAGAGATCGACGCGGTGGCTCCTCACCTTCTCCTGGTCGGTGTAGATGAACACCTCCTTGCCCGGGCCCCCCCAGATTTCGAGCTGCCCGACGCCGTCGATGCGCTGCAGTTCCGGGCGGACGTAGGTCTCGAGCAGGTGCTGCGGATCGGCGTACTCCCCGTCGAGGTACAACCCCATCCACAGGATCGGCCAATCGTCGGGATCCCAGTTGCGCATCCAGATATGGTCGACCTCGTCCGGCAGCTCGAGCAGCAGGCGGTCGGCGCGGTCGCGCATCTGGTTGTAGGCCTCCCGCATGTCGGCCTCCTGGCGGAAGCTGACGCTCGTCCAGCACCCGTTGCGCTCGCTCGAGGTGCGGATCCTCCGTATCCGCGGCACCGTCGCCAGCGCCTCCTCGACCTTGCGCGCGATCTTCTGCTCCACCTCGATCGGCCCGGCGTTCGGATAGTTGATCCACATTCCCAGCCAGCGCTCCTCCAACCCCTGGGGAGCCAGGCTCAGGGGGGTGCGCACGTAGGCGATCGAGCCGACCACCAGCAGCGCCAGGAGGATCATCACCACCGTCACCGGCCGGGTGACGCTCAGCCGCGGGATGAGGTACCGGTGCGTCTCTTTCATCTTCCCCGGTCGACGGCGGCGTAGACCGTCGGTATGACCACGAGGGTGAGAAACGTCGAGCTCGTCAGTCCCGCGATCACGGTGATCGCCATCGGGGTGCGGATCTCGGCGCCGTCGCCGAATCCCAGCGCCATCGGCGCCAGGCCGAGCACCGTCGTCAGGGTCGTCATCAGGATCGGGCGCAGGCGCACCGATCCGGCGCACACGATCGCCTCGTCCTTCTCCATGCCGCCGCGGCGCAGGGTGTTGATGTAGTCGACCAGGACGATGGCGTTGTTGACGACGATGCCGGCCAGCATGATCACGCCGATGAAGACGACGACGCTCAGGGGGATCTGCTGCCAGACCAGGACCGCGACCACCCCGATCAGGGCCAGCGGTACCGTGAACATGATCACCAGGGGGTGCAGCAGCGACTCGAACTGGCTGGCCATGACGACGTAGACCAGGAAGAGGGCGAGGGCAAGGGCGAACAGCAGGCTGTCGAGGGAGGTCTCCATCTCCTCGTTCTGACCGCTGATCAGGAAGCCGAACCCGTCGGAAAAGGGGTGGTTGCGCAGCGCCTGCGCGATGCTCCGGGAGGCCGAGCCCAGGTCGATCCCCTTGATGTTGGCCGTGACCAGGGCCGCCCGCTGCTGGTCGATGCGGCGGATTTCGCTCGGCCCCTCGGCGATCTCGATCGAGGCCACCGAGGCCAGCGATATCGGCACCTCGCCGCCAGGATTGACGACCAGCCGCCCCAGCTCCCCGACGCTGAGACGGTCCGCCTCGCGCAGGCGAACCAGGACGTCGATGTTGCGCTCCCGCTCCCGGAAGTCGGTCGCCACCCGGCCTCTCACCTTGTTGCGCACCAGCTCGGCGACCTCGCGCAGGTTGAGCCCGTACCCGGCGAGGCGCTCGCGGTCGTACCTGACCTGCAGCTCCGGGTGGCCGGACTGCAGGGTCGACTTGACGTCGGCGAGCCCGTCGAGCCCGGTGAGCAGGGTTTCCGTCTCCCTGCTCACCTTCCGCAGCTTCTGCAGGTCGTCGCCGTGGATCTCCACCTCGACCGGGGTCTTGAAGCTGAACATTGTCGGGAAGGCGACCTCGATCTCCACCTCGGGGAGATCCGCCAGCTCGCGGCGCAGCCGGGCGATCAGCTCCTCCTCCTCTTGCGGGGTCGCTCCCGGCACCATCTTCACCGTCAGCCTGGCGGTGTGCTCCCCTTCGTCCGACCTCGACGACGCCGACCTGTCGGTGCCGACCGCGGTCGCGACCCGTTCGACACCCGGCTGCTTCAGGGCGGCATCCTCGATCTCCCGCACCACCTCCGCGGTCCGCCCCAAGGGAGTGCCGACCGGCAGCGCCACCTCGAGGTTGAACTCCCCCTGGTGGACCTGCGGGATCAGCTCGGTCCCCAGCCGCGGGACGAGCCCGGTCCAGCAGAGCCAGAAGCAGGCCGCGGCCGCGGCCATCACGAGGTACCTCTGGCGCAGCGCCGACTCCAGCAGCACCGGGTACACCCGCAGCGCCAGGCCGATGGCCCTCCGGCACAGGAACAGGATCGGCGCGAAGACGGGGGCGAGCAGAACGCCGGCGGCCGTCGCCGCGGCGAACAGGGTCAGCCCGGCGAGGAGCAGCGCCACGAGCAGGGCGATCCCGGCTGTGCGGACCAGGGTGTGGAACAGGAAGCGCAGCAGCAGAAACAGGAAGGCAACGACCCCCGGAAGCGCGCGGGCCAGGCGCCGGAGAAGGGGGCTGCCGGCGCTGCGGTCCGCCGTCCACATCCAGGCTCCGAGACGGGCCGCGTCCCCTGCCAAGGCGGCCGGGGATCCGTACCCGAGCAGGTCGGGCCAGAGGCGCTCGAACGGCTGCCAGGGGCCGATTCGGCTCCCCCGGGCCCAGTCGGCGAACGACGCCTGCAGGGTGCGTTCCGGCCTGATCCAGAAGACCTCTGCCGGCTTCAGCAGGATCCAGAGCGCTTCGAACAGCAGAACGGCGGCTCCCTTCAGGACGGCGGCCACCAGGGCCGCAGCGGCCAGCGGGATCCGCAGGGCAAGGTCGAGCAGCAGCTGCGGCAGGATCAGGGCCGCCTGCACTGCCCTCTCGCGCAACGGGCCCGGCGCCATCGCCTCGCGGGCCCGGGCAAGGGCCGGCAGCCGCAGGAAATCGCCGGACGCCAGCCGGGGACTGTCTCCATTTCCCTGCTGCAGGCGCCGCGACGCCAGCATCGGTATGAAGTAGAGGGCGGCCAGCAGTGAGGCCAGCAGAGAAAAGACCACGGTGAGCGCCATGTCGCCGAACACCTGCCCGGCGACTCCCTCGACGAAGACGATGGGGAAGAAGACGGCGATCGTCGTCAGGGTGGAGGCGAAGACCGCGGCGCCGACCTCGCCGGTGCCGCGGACGGTCGCCCGCACCAGGTCGTCCCCCTCTTCGCGGCAGCGGAAGATGCTCTCGAGAACGACGATCGAGTTGTCGACGAGCATGCCGATGCCGAGCGCCAGCCCCCCGAGCGACATGATGTTCATCGACACGTCGAACAGGTACATCGGCGCGAAGGTCGCCGCGATCGAGACCGGGATGGTGACGCCGACGATCAGGGTGTGCATGACCTTCCTCAGAAACGCCAGCAGCACGAAGATCGCCAGGGCGCCGCCGATGAGGGCGCTCTTCCGCACCTCGTCGATGGCGTCGACGATGAACACCGACTGGTCCGACAGCACCTCGATCTCCATCCCCCCGGGCAGCAGGTGGCTGATGAAGTCCGTCATGCGCAGGTGCTCGAGCGTCTTCACCGCCTCGGCGCGTTTCTGCTCCCCGAGACCCTCCTCCTCCTCCTCTTCTTCCTCCTCCTCTTCTTCCTCCTCCTCTTCTTCTTCCTCCGCCGCGGCTTTCTCGTCTCCGGCAGCGCTTGTGTCCCCGGATGCGGCGAGGGCTTTCTCCTCCTCTTCCTGTTGCAGACGGGCGACGTACTGCCGCTGCTCCGGGAGCCCGTGGATGCGGTTGGCCACCCGTTGCGCGACGCTGACGATGTTGGCGTCCGCCTCCTTGTAGATCTCGATCTCGACACTTTCGCGGCCGTCGACCCGGGTGACGACCTCGCGGTCCTTGGACGACCGGTGCACTGTGGCGACATCCCCGAGCCGGATCTCGGCCCCCTCCTTTTCCGCCACGATCAGGCGGCGGATCTCGTCGACCGTCCGGAACTCGTTGATCGTGCGCACGAGGTACCAGGTCAGCCCCTCGCGCATCTGCCCCCCCGGCAGATTGACGTTGGCCTGATCGAGAGCCCGGTTGATCGCCGAGACGTCCAGCCCCATCAGGCTGATCCGCTGCTCGTTGAGATCGACGTGGATCT
Organism: Candidatus Latescibacterota bacterium; assembly: GCA_965223905.1. Classification (GTDB taxonomy): domain Bacteria; phylum Latescibacterota; class UBA2968; order UBA8231; family UBA8231; genus CBDCXV01. The sequence goes on along the minus strand of CBDCXV010000001.1, from coordinate 1,142,748 downwards.
GCTCTTCGAGGCCGCCCTTCACTTTGACCGCGGCGACCCCGGGGATCGCCTCCAGCTCGCGCTTGATCTCGCGGTCGGCGAGGCGGCGCAGGTCGAACATCGTCTGCGGCCCGTGCAGTCCCAGGCGGATGATCGGGTCGAGAGAGGGGTCGTAGCGCAGCAGCAACGGCTTTTCGGCATCCTCCGGCAGGCGCAGGCGGTCCGATTTTTCGCGGATGCTCTGGGAGGCGGCGTCCATGTCGGTGTTCCACTCGAACTCGAGGACGACGTCGGACTGTCCCGCCTTGCTGATCGAGCTGATGCGTACGAGCTGGCGGACGATGCCGAGCTCCTGCTCCAGGGGCCGCGACACCAGCGATTCCACCTCCTCCGGGGCGGTGCCGGGGAACTCGGTGCGCACCGTGATCGCCGGGTAGGCAATGTCCGGCATCAGGTCGAGGGAGAGGCGCTGATAGGAAACCCAGCCGAAGACGCAGACCGCGGTGACGATCATCAGGATCGCGACAGGTCGCTGCGTCGTTATGGCGAAGCGGGTGCTGAAGCTGCGAGAGGGCCCGGCGCCGGCCATGACCCTATCCCCGGCCGCTCCCTGCTGGTGCGGGTTCCTCCCCGGATGCGTTGACGACCTTGACGCGGGCCTTGTCCTTCAGGCCGGCCTGGCCGATGACTATTACGGGGGTGTCGCTGGCGATGCCGGACAGGGCCTCGATGAAGCGGCTGTCCTCGTACCCGGCGTCGAGCCGGACACGCGACGCCGTGCTGTCCTCGACGACGAAGACGTAGCGCTCGCCGCCGTCGTAGACGACGGCCTGCTTCGGCAGCAGAACGGCGTCGGTGTGGGTGTCGGTGATGACGCGGACGTTGACGAAGATCCCCGGCCGCAGGTGCTCCCAGCGGTCCCGCAGCCCGACAGTGACCTTGAGGGTGCCGCTCTTCGGGTCGACGACCGGGCTGATCCGCTTGACGTAGCCCTCGAACTCCATGCCCTCGAGGAAGTCGGAGACCACTTCGGCTTTCTGGCCGACCCTCACCCGGGTCAGGTAACGGCCCGGCACGAACACCCGGGCGATCATGTCGTCGATCTTGACGAGATCGAACAGCTTGACCCCGGGGGCGACGCGGGCCCCCACCTGCACCTCCCGCGTCGTGATCACCCCGGCGAAGGGGGCGCGGATCATCGTGTTCTCCAGGGCGAGGCGCGCCTTCTCCACTTTCAGCCGGGCTTCCTCGAGGTGAAAGAGCCGGTCCTCGTGGTCCTGGGGGGCGATGAGGCCGCGGCGGAACATCTCCTCGGTGCGTTTGTACCCCATCTCGAGGTGGCGCAGCTCCATGGCGCTTTCGCGGTCGTCCAGGCGGGCCTGGTCGGTGTCGAGCCTCACCAGGGTGTCGCCGGCAACGACCTGGTCCCCTTCCTCGACGGCGACGACCTCCACCAGGCCGCTGATCTCCGGGTGTATCTCAACCGAGGCCTCGGTCTCCACGGTCGAGCTGAACAGCAGGAAGGAGGAGATGTCCCCGGTGGTGGAGAGGGCGGTCTCCACCGGCACCGCGTCGATCCGGGCGGTATCGGCCCGACTCGTGCCCGCTGCGGTCGAGTCGGGCCCAGTTGAATCGGCGGAGGTCGAGTCGCTCCGGGCGCTGCCCTCCGCTTGGGAATCGCCGCCGAAATGGCTGCAGCCGCCTGCATAGAAGGCGGCGGCGAGGGCGCCGGACAACGCCCACGCCACAAGCGGCGCAAGACCCCTCGGAAATTGTCTATGTTGCTGGAAATAATACATTACTGAAGAGATAGAAAGTCATTGAATGGCCTGTGGTGCACCCTGTCAAGTCGCGTCCTTCAGCCCTGGCAGGGCCTGTTCCGCGCTCCTCCACCCCGGGTATCGGTCCCCAGGGACCCCGGCCGGCGAGGGCTTGCGGCGCCGCAGGAAGTGCTGCTCTCACCGTCCGGCGGAATTCCCCGGCAGGAGGTTCAGGCGATGAGTTACAAGGAGGTCAACTCCGCGGATGCCATGGAGTTGATGCAGGAGCAGGGATACCGGTACATCGACGTGCGCTCCGAGCCGGAGTTCCGCAACGGCCACCCCTCGGGAGCCCTCAACATCCCCATCATGCACCGGGAGCCGTTCGGCATGGTGCCCAACCCCGACTTCCTCGGGGTGGTCGAGGCGAATTTCGAACCCGGCGACAAGCTGCTTCTCGGCTGCCAGTCGGGAGCGCGTTCTGCCCGGGCCGCCGAAATCCTGACCGCCGCGGGTTTCACCGACGTGTCCAACGTCTGCGGCGGCTTCGGGGGAGCGTACACCGACAGCGGCGAGGTGATCGAGAGGGGCTGGCTCGAAAGCGGCCTCCCCGTCGACCAGGGGGAGCAGGAGGGCCGCAACTACTCCGACCTCCAATGGGGGCAGGGATGACGCCCGAGCGCGCGAATCCCTCCGGCGCCCTCGTTCGCAAGCTCACCGCCGCGGGAAGGCTGTAGCTGCCCGGAGCGCAGGCGAGCGACCGCAATGCTGAATCCCTGCTTCCAGGCCGGCATCGACGTCATGGGGCGCCCCTGCCTGGTGATCGGCGGCGGCGCCGAGGCGGCCGACAAGGCGGAGAGGCTGCTCGCCGCCGGGGCCCGGCTCGCCGTCGTCAGCCCGCGTCTCAACGAAGACCTTCGGGAATGGAAGGCCGCGGGGCGATTCGAGCACCGCGAACGCCGCTTCGAGACCGCGGACCTGGACGGAGTGTTCCTCGTCATCAACACGGTCCCCGGCGAACCGGAGCTGGCCCGCGAGGTCTACGAGCTCGCCTGCCGGCAGCGCTGCCTCATCAACACCTGGGACCGGCCGTCGCAGTCCAACATCGCCATGGCCGCCCTCGTCTCCGCGGGGCACCTGAGAGTGAGCATCAGCACGAGCAACGCCAGTCCGTCGCTTGCCCGCCGGCTGCGCGAGGACCTCGAGCGGATCTTCGACGACGGCGAGTTCGTCGACTACCTCGACGAGTTGGGCCGTCTGCGGGCCCGGCTCAGGGAGACCCTCCCGGACAGCAGGCGCAGGTCGGAGATCCTCCGGTCGCTGGCGGCGGACTTCAGGCTCGACGCGAACCTCGGAATCCCTCCCGACTGGCGGCAGCGGATCGCCGCCCTGATGGACGGCTCCCCCGGGGACGAAGCCGGCGAAAAGCAATAAAAAACCCCCGTACGGCCATTCCGTAACGGGGTTCCACTTCCTTCGTGATCGCTGCTTCAGATATCGTCGTCGTCTTCGTCGTCGTCGAAATCGAGCGGGAGATCGAGATTGCCTTCCCGCGTCTGGTGGAGGGCCTCCTTGAGGAGCCGGCCCGGCTTGAAGTGGGTCTTGCGGCGGGCGGGCACGTAGATGATTTCCCCGGTCCGGGGGTTGCGGGCCGCCGGCTTGGGCCGGGTATCCTTGACCTGGAAAACGCCGAATCCCCTTATTTCGATGCGGTTCCCCTGGATCAGGCTGTCCCTCATGGCGACGAAGAGACTGTCGACCATTTTGGCCGCCATATTCTTCTTGCAGCCGGTGCTCTGGCTGACGAGAAGGGCGAGATCCTTCTTCGTTATCGTCGGCAAAAGCCGACCTCCTAATGGAGGTTGGATTTCCATGCCGGATCAGACCGTAAAATTGACATTAGTTATTGGATAATAACGACTTTCCGTCAAAGTACTCCCCTGTTTTTTGACTGTCAAGAAAAATCTGCACGAACCATTTATTTTTTTGACAGTTACAAGAAATTCGCCCCTTTTTCGGGCACCCTGTAAACCCCGCCCTCGGCAGCGGGAAAAAAACGCCTTTCCGACCCATTTCCCGCGTCGATTCGCCACGTTTCTGCCGCCCCTTTCGCACCGTTCCGACAACGACCGCAGGTGATGCCGAAGATGGCGGAACTGCAGCTCCTCAGGCCCCTGAACTGTTGCATCACCGCGGCATCCGTCCTCATCGGGGCGGTGGCCGGCGGCGCCGTTCCATTTCCACTCCCCGTCTGGCTCGCAGTGCTGGCCGCGGCCCTGATCACCGGGGCCGGGAACGCCTGGAACGACCTCAGGGACCTCGAAATCGACCGGATCAACCGGCCTCGACGGCCGCTGCCGTCCGGCAGGCTGACGCCGCGGCGGGCCGCCCTGGTCGCCGCGGCGAGCGCGGCGGCGGGGCTGGGTCTTGCGATTGGGGCCGGACCGGTCCCGGGACTGATCGCCGCCGGCACGCTCGCGGGACTCTGGCTGTACAGCGTCCGCCTCAAGAGCACCGTGTTCTGGGGCAATCTTCTGGTGGCGGCTCTCGCGGCCCTGGCCTTTCCCTTCGGGGCCCTGGCCGGCGGGGCCCTGGGGCGGGCATGGATCCCGGCCGGCTTCGCCCTGCTCTTCCACCTGGGCCGCGAGATCGTCAAGGATGTCGAGGACGTCGAGGGGGACCGCGCCCGCGGGGTGCGCACCCTGGCCCTTGCGGTCGGCGCGACGAGGGCCCGGTACGCCGCGGCCTCCGTGTACGGGCTGCTGATCGCCGGCACCGTCCTGCCGCACTACCTCGGACTGTACGGCTGGGCCTACGCCGCGGTGGTCGGGGTGATGGACCTGCTGCTCCTGATCGTCCTGGCTCGCCTTCTCGGCGGCGCCGGAGGCACGAGCAGGGCCCTGACGGCGCTGATGCCCCTCGGTCTGCTGGCAATCCTGGCAGGCGAGCTCTACCCCGGGTGACGGAGAGACACCGTCGCCAACCTCGCATACCTTAAGGACCATGAATCTCTCACCGCCGCGGGGTACGCGGGATTTTTATCCTGACGATTACCGCCTGCGCAACTGGCTGTTCACGCATTTCCGCGAGGTCGCGCAGACGTTCGCCTTCGAAGAGTACGACGCCCCCGTCGTCGAATCGGAAGAGCTGTACGTCCGCAAGGCGGGGGAGCAGATCGTCGACGAGCTGTACAGCTTCGAGGACAAGGGAGGACGGCGCCTCGCCCTGAGACCGGAGATGACCCCCTCGCTGGCGCGCCTGGTGCTGGGCAGGGCGGGGTCCCTGGCCCTGCCGCTGAAGTGGTTCAGCATTCCTCAGTGCTGGCGCTATGAGCGCATCCAGCGCGGGCGCAGGCGCGAACACTATCAATGGAACGTCGACATCTTCGGCATCTCCGACGTCGCCGCCGAGGCCGAGCTCCTCTGTCTCGTGACGACGTTGCTCTCGCGCCTCGGCCTGACCGCGGCAGATGTCGAGGTCAAGCTCTCGAGCCGCAAGATCATCGAGGCGGCGCTGAACGCCGCCAACGTTCCCGAGGAGCGCTTTTTCGAGGTCTGCGTCCTCGTCGACAAGCTCGACAAGCTGCCTGCCGGGGCGGTGCGGGAAGAGCTCGAACGCCTCGGACTGGATGCTTCCGTTGTCGACACCCTCCTCGAGCTGACCTCGCTGGCTTCCCTCGACGACGCCGCCTCCCTGATCGGGGAAACCAGCGGCGGCATAAGCGACCTGCGCCGGCTGCTCGAGCTCGCAGCCGAGTACGGGATCGCCGAGTGGGTGCGCTTCGACGCCGGCCTCGTGCGCGGCCTCGCCTACTACACCGGGGTGGTCTTCGAGGTTTTCGACCGCGCCTCCGAGCTCAGGGCGATCTGCGGGGGGGGGCGTTACGACCGCCTGCTGTCGGCGTTCCACGGCAAGGACATTCCCGCCTGCGGCTTCGGATTCGGGGACGCCGTAATCGTTGAGCTGCTGTCCGAGAAGGGCCTGCTGCCGCAGCTGCCGCGCCGCTTCGACGACGTCGTCTTCTCCTTCAATGCCGAGCTGCGGCCAGCGGCGATGTCGGTGGCTCGCGCCCTGCGCCAGGCCGGGCGTTCGGTCGACCTCATCCTCGAGGACCGCAGAATGAAGTGGGCCTTCCGCCACGCCGACAACTGCGGCGCTTCCAGGCTCGTCCTCATCGCTCCGGACGAGTGGGAGCGCGGCCTGGTTAAGGTGCGCGATCTGGCGAGCGGTGAGGAACGCGACGTCCCCGCCGGCGAGGTCGCCGGCCAGGGGAACGGTTCCGAGGCGTGAAAATCGGCCTGAGCGCCTGCAGCTTCACCGGCGCTCACCGCGAGGCCGGTTGCGCGATCGATCCGCACAAACCGGAGGGGCTTGCCGCACTGGCGGCCGCCAGCGGGTTGGCGAGCATTGAAACGGCCGCCGAATGGCTGGCGCTGCGAACCCCGGAGCAACGCGCCCGGTTTGGCGACCTGCTGGCTGAATGCGGGCTCGGTCTGTTCCTCGACATCGGCAGCGACCATCTCGCCGAGGACCCGAGCCCGTTGCTGGCGGCTGTCGAAACCGCAGCCGAGCTCGAAGCCGGGGTGGTGCGCACGACGATCAGCTCGGTACTGGAAGGGGATCGGCGCCGCTATGGGGCCGGCGGCTGGCGCGACCACCTGTCCGCTCTCGTAGAACCGCTGCGGCGGGTCATGGCCGTTGCCGAGGCATCCAGGGTCTCGGTCGGGATCGAGAACCACCAGGACCTCTGCTCTCAGGAGCTGGTCTGGCTGTGCGAGCAGGTCGGCAGCCCGATGCTGGGGGTTACCATGGACTGCGCCAACGCGCTGGCGGTCGGCGAGACGCCGGAGCAGTTCGCCCGCACCGTGCTGCCCCATCTCAAGCACGTCCACCTGAAGGACTACCGCATTCACCCGACGGCGTCCGGTTATCGCTTCGTCCGCTGTGCCCTGGGAACCGGGGTCGTCGACTGGCCTCCGCTGCTGCAGCTGTTCGACGAAGCCCCGGGAGAGCTTCAGGGGTGCATCGAGCTGGGGGCGACCGCGGCGCGCCACGTCCGCATCCTCGAGCCCGACTACTGGGAAACCTACCGGTTGGGCGAACCGTTTGCCGAGCGCTCTTTCGACGGGGCCCTGGATGCCATCCGCCAGCTGCACGGCGCGGCGCGGCCGGCGAGCGAAGAGTGGCGCGCCCCTCACGAGCGGGACGAATCAGCCGCTGCCTGCTCAGCCTATGAGCTGCGGCAGTTCGCCGCCTCGGTGATTCATCTTAAGGAGATGGGCGCGCTGCCGGCGGCGGCGACCTGATTTCAGCCCGGTCTCAGCGCTTCCAGCTGACCCGTCTCCGGCAGGTCGGCGATCGAGTTCTCCAGGGTGCCGATCCCCGAAAAGCTCATGCGCACGATGTCGCCGGCGACGAGGCCGGCGGCGAGGTCGGCTTCGGCAAACACGATCGGCGTACCCCAGTAGAGCACCTGCAGCTGCCGGGGCTTCAGCGGAATGCGGCTGAACAGCGACCGCTCCATGTGATACAGCCCCTCCGGCATGTTGAGGTTTTCCTGGCCGGTACCGCCCTCCTTGAAGCCGGCGCGGCGGCCGTCGCGGATGATCTCGCAGTTGACCGCGACGTCCCCGTCGTCGAACTCCGAGGCGGTTACCAGGAGAGGGCCGAAGCTGGCGCAGCCGCCGGCCCAGTTCTTGGCCTGCGGCAGGTTCAGGGGGTTGGCCGCCTCGATGCCGTTGTCGGTGGCGTCGTTGCCGCCGGTGTATCCCAGGCGCTCGAGCTCGCCGCGCTGGTTGAGGCCGTACACGCTCACCAGCTCGGTCTCGGGAACGAGGCGCTCTGTGTCCGGCGGCCGGGTGAGGGTCTGGCCGTGGCCGACGACGCTGTCTGGGTCCCCCTTGGCAAACAGCTCGGGCCGCCCGCCGGCGGCGCATTCGCGGTACTTCTGTTCGTACACGTTGACCTGATCCCCGGTGGCCTGCTTGGCTTCGATCTCGCGGAGCCTGGCGCTGTCTTCGTGGGTGACCCCTGCCAGCCAGATACGCAGGGCGTGGGGATCTTCCGCAGGTCCGCTGGCCGGTTTGATCGGGTAGGGTACCCCCTCCCCTTTGCGACCGGCGAGGAGCTCGGACAACATCAGAGACGAGCTTGAGGATTTTTCGAGGAGTCTGGAGACTGCGGTTTCGAAACCGTCGGCGTCGCCGCCGCAATCGTAGTAGATGCCGTAGAGGGTCGCCGGTCCGTCGTCGCCGGTCAGATCGATGACACAATCGCCGTCGATGGCGCCGACGCGATCGTCGCCGCCGGCGTGTCGGTACTGAATCAATCTCATTTTGGCATCTCCTTTAGCGGGAAGTCCATATCCTTACCGCAGAGAGAGAACAAATTGACCCGTTTGCGGATCTCAAAGCAATGGGGCGCCGCCCTCGGCATGCTCTTTTGGCTGCCGCTGTTGGCCGGAGCCCACGTCGGCGATCGCCTGTACCCGGTTTTCGAGTTGACCGACGAGATGCTGGCCGGGATCCGGATCGATGGATCGATAGACGAGTGGATTGAGTTGCTCGGCGAGCCCGCCATGACGGCGCTGGATTTCAGGAAAACAGGCGAGCACGCTCCACCGGATCCTTCCACTCTGGATTTCTGGATCTGGCTGGCCTGGCACGGAGAGCCAGCCCGCTTCTACGTAGCTTTCGTGGCCAGCGATGACGTGTACGAGAACACCCATGACTACGATGTGGCCTTACGAAGCGGGGACGGGGACAGCATCGAGCTGGCAATCGACGGGGATCACAGCGGAGGGAGGGGCGCAGGCCAAGGGGGACACTCTCATGAGGAGTGGCTCGAGCTTGTTGGGCAGACCCAGGGATATTACGCCGCCGCCCGCACCGCCAGTGGCTCAACCTTAACCTTGGATGTTGGTATGCTCACATACGCTACGGAAGCGGGCGCCTGGATGGCCCAGCCTCCCTACGGAGAGGGGGGCGGTAGCGTCGCCGGAGAAACGCCCGTCATCAGCGTCATCGAACTCTACGTTACCCCGTTCGACCGCTGGGAGGGATGGTATAGCCCCGTGGAGGGATGGCATAGCCCCGTCGAGAACGCGGTAAGCGATCTGGCAGCGGGACAGATCATCGGTTTCGGGATTTTGGTTTCGGACCATGACCCACCCCCCCCCACCCCATGGAAGCAGTGTCTTCTTACCTGAAGGCCTGGAACATGTTGACATAATCCTCCAGCAGGCGGATGGGTTTCTCGATGGGATACTGCTGTCCGCCGCCCCGGAACCGGAAGACAGCGCGATCGAGGCGGTTTCCTGGGGCCGAATCAAAGCCTCCCTGGAGTTGGAATAGCGGCGTACCGGCCATCCCATCGCAACCTCCCTTCCGGGCGCCCGTCGGGCCCTTGACAATCGTTCCAGGCACCTCCACCTGTCTCTCGCAACTCAGGCAAACAACCGTCTGCCCTTTGCCGCAACGATGCCGGCTTCCGCGGCCCGGCGCATCAGCTCCTCGATCGCCGCGGTCCCCTCGCTTCCGTAGTCGAGGGTGAAGTCGTTGACGTACAGGCTTATGTGCGATTCCATCACCGCGCGATCCATCTCCTGCGCGTGCTCGGCGACGTAGTCCCGCGTCTCCTCCGGATGGGCCCAGGCGTATTCGACGCTTCGGCGCAGGCTGCGGTCGATCTCGACGATCGACTCCTGTCCCAATGCCCGCCGCGCCGCGATGCCGCCGAGCGGGATGGGGTGGCCGCTCTCCTGCTCCCACCACTGGCCGAGGTCGACGACCTGCCGCAACCCGTAGTCCGGATAGGTGAAACGGCTTTCGTGGATGATGACGCCGGCATCGACGCGGCCGGCTCTCACCGCCGGCATGATCTCGTGAAACGGCAGGATAGCGGGCTCGGACAGGTCCGGCGCGAACAGCCGCACCAACAGCGCCGCCGTGGTCAGCTCACCGGGAATCGCGATGCGCCTGCTTCCGAGCTCTGCGGGGGGGATCTCCTCCTTCGCTACCACCAGGGGACCGCAGCCGCGGCCCAGGGCTCCGCCGGAGCGCAGCAGGCAGTAGTCGTCGAGGAGGTGGGCGAGGGCGTGGAAGGAGACCTTGACGACGTCGAGCTCGGAGCGCCCCGCCATCCTGTTCAGGGTCTCGATGTCCTCGAGGATCTCGCGGAACCGCGGCGCCCCGGGCAGGCGATCGCGCGCCAGGGCGTAGAAGATGAAGGTGTCGTTCGGGCAGGGGGAATACCCCAGGGAAAACGCCGGCACGCTCACAGCTCCAGCTTCTCCAGAACCAGCAGGGCCGCCGACTGGGCGGCCGTCGCCGCCAGGGGAATGTCCCAGCTGCCAATGTCGCGGTCCTCGACCCGGTTGCTGATGCCGCGTATCTCGAGGAACGGCACCCCGTAGATCGCGCAGACATGGGCTGCCGCGGCCCCTTCCATGTTCTCGCACAGGGCCTCGAAGCGCAGGCCCCGCTCCCTGCCGAGCTCGGCGCTGCCGCTGCATTCCTGAACCGTGACGAAAGCGCCCACCGCGGGCTCCCGCGCCTCGGCGGCGACGGCGGCGCGGGCATGCGAGACCAACTCGGCATCGAGCTCGAAGCGATTGAAGATCTCTCCTTTGCCGTCGCGCCAGACCGGAATGCCGATTAGCTCGCAGGACTGCCAACCCGCCCCGGTGCGCACCCCGAGGTCGCCGTACACCTCCTCGCTGGCGAGGGCGACGTCCCCGATGCGGAGGGAGGTGTGCGGATATCCCCCGCCGACCCCCACCTGGAGGACGAGATCCGGCAGGTCGGCCTGGAGGGCGCAGGTCAATGCCTGGGCGGTATTGACCGCTCCCAGACCCCCCTCGATCAGGTGGACGTACCTGCCCCGCAGGCGGCCGCTGTGCCAAGGGCGCCCCCCCACTCGATGGCGCACCCCGTCGATCTCACCGGCGAGCAGCCTCTGCTCCGCGGAGGTCGCCGTCATCAGGATGGCGTTGGTCACCTTCTTTTCCCATTTGCGTTCATAACAGAAAGGCGGGCGAGGTGGGAAGGAGCGCGGGAAACCTGCGAGTCCCGCGGCGCCCCCAACGCCGCGGCGAGGCGGTGCAATAAGCCGGGGGCCGGCGCGGCTCGTCAAGCCTGGGAAGCCCCTTTGGAACCGGCGGATTCGGGCCTGCCGAGGGTGCCGGCGCGGGTTCCTGGGCGTCTCCCGAACGCGTTCCGGGCTGCTTGTGTAGCCTGTTGCCGCCGCCCTATCTTCGGCCCCCGGTCCCACAGCACACATTATCCAGGAGCGGTTGCGGATGCCCAGACTGTACGGACGGAACTACACGAAGCAGCAGGTTCTCGACCTCGTCGGCGACATGAGCCAGGTGGCCGGCGTGAGGCGGGCGGAGCTCGTCGAAGGGAACGAGCGCGGCGCCGACCTGATCGAGATTGCGAACGCCTCCGGTCTCAGCTTCACACTGCTTCCCGGGCGCGCCCTCGATATCGCCTCGGCATCGTACAAGGGGATGTCGCTCTGTTTCCGCTCCAAGACCGGGGACGTCGGGCCGGCGTTCTACGAGCCGGATGGATTCAACTGGATGCGCGGTTCCTATCTCGGACTGCTGACCACCTGCGGGTTGACCTTCGTAGGACACCCCGAGACCGATCCGGAGGCCGAGGACGAGGAGCTCGGCCTGCACGGCCGCCTGTCGTACATCCCAGCCAAGCAGGTCGTCGCCGGCGGTTCCTGGGAGGATGAAGAATACGTCGTTCGCGCCAGCGGCAGGATGCGGGAGACCATCATGTTCGGGCACTGCCTCGAGATGTCCCGCGAGGTGTCGACCGTGCTCGGCGAAAAGTCGATTCGCATACACGACCGCGTCGAGAACATGGGAGTGGACCCGGCGCCGCTGATGGTCGTCTACCACACCAATCCCGGCTGGCCGCTGCTAGACGCCGGCACCCGCCTGGTGCTGCATTCGCGCCAGAGCACCGAGTGGGAGAACGACCAGGAGGTCGGGCCGGAGGAATACAGTCTGGTCACGGAGCCGAAGGCGGAGATGCACGACGACGTGTACGTCCACAGGCCGCTTGCGGACCGCGACGGCGACATCCATGTCGGCCTGATCAACGAGGGTCTGGAGCTGGGGTTGTACTGGAAGTTTCCGCAGCGGGAAATACCGATCGTCAACCAGTGGCAGCACTTCCACCGCGGCACCTTCGTCACCGGCGTCGAGCCGGGAAACTGCAGCGTCCTCGGGCGCGCCTGGAACAGGAAGCACCAGACCCTGGAGCACATCGAGCCGGGCGCGGTGCGCGACTTTCACATCGAGATCGGAGTCCTCGACGGCATGCAGGAGATCGAGGCTTTCGAGCGCGAGGTGAAGGCAGGGGTGCAGCAGTAGCGATCAGCCGGAATAGCTGATCCGGTAGATCAGGCCCGCCTGGTCGTCGGAGACCAGCAGCGAGCCGTCCGGCATGACGAGGAGGTCGACGGGCCGACCCCAGTTCGACTCCCCCTGCAGCCAACCTTCCGCGAAAGGCTCGTACCCTGCCGCCCCGCCGGCATCGAGGCGCACCAGGGTGATGCGGTAGCCGATCTTGTTGCTGCGGTTCCAGGAGCCGTGCTCGGCGATGAAGACCTGGTTGCGGTACTCCTGCGGAAACATTCCGCCGGTGTAGAAGCGCATCCCCAGTGCCGCCACGTGCGGACCGAGCTCCCGGACCGGAACGGCGAACTCGCTGCAGTTGCGCCGGGCGCCGAACTCGGGATCGGCGATGGCGGCCCCGTGGCAGTAGGGATAGCCGAAGTGCTGTCCCGCGGCGCTCACCCGGTTCAGCTCGTCCGGCGGCTCATCGTCCCCCATCCAGTCCCTTCCGTTTTCCGTGAACCACAATTCCCCCGTTGCCGGGTGCCAGTCGAAGCCGACGGAATTGCGCACGCCACGCGCCACGACTTCGAAACCCCCGGTGGAGGGATCGAGCTTTCCGATCGAGGCGTAGGGATCCTCGGAGAGGCATATGTTGCACGGGGCCCCGACCGGCACGTACAGCATTCCATCGGGGCCGAAGCGGATGAACTTCCAGCCGTGGGCGCGGTCGGTGGGGAAAGCGTCGTTGACGATCTCCGGCGGCGGCGGATCGTCCAGGCGGGCTTCGATGCCGGGGTAGCGCAGGATGCGGCTGATTTCCGCCACGTACAGGTCGCCGTCCCTGAAGGCGACCCCGTTCGGTGTGTTCAGGCCGCTGGCGAGGGTGACGACCCGTTCCGCCCTGTGGTCTCCGTCCTCGTCGCGCAGGGCGTAGACGCGGCCCCTGCCGCCGAACTGGGTGCCGACGAAAAGGGTGCCGCCGCTGCCCAGGCTCAGGGAGCGGGCGCCGGTTACTCCCTCGGCGTACACGCGAATGCGGAACCCCTGCGGCAGCTCGATCCGCTTCAGGCGCGGGTCCCCCGGGGCCTCTTCTCCAGAGCCCGGCTCATCCGCGCCGGACGCAGCTTCTTCGGCCGCTGTCCGCACCGCGGCGACGATCTGCGCCGCATTGGGCCGCTCGCTACCCGAGCAGCCGGCGGCGAGTCCCCCCAACAGGCAAGCGATCAACATGAGCTGCCCGCGTGCCGTCCGGCTGGTGCCATCGCACATCTCTTTCTCCTCATGCGCGCAGGGCGCGCCCATGTTTCCTGTCGAGTATCTCACGGTAACAGCGCTGCAGCCGCCGGGAAGTGGCGGTCTCGGTGTATTTTCCGAGCACCCGCTGCCGCGCCGCCCGGCCCATCCGCCGTCTCAACTCGCCGTCCTGCAGCAGGCGGTCGACGCAGTCGAGGAAGCGGTCGACGTCCCGCAGCGGGAACAGCAGCCCGGTGATCCCGTCTTCGATCACCTCGCGCGTGCCCCGTATGTCGGTGGCCGCGCCAGGAACCCCCATGGCCGCGGCTTCCATCAGCGCCCGCGGAATCCCCTCCCTGTGCGAGGGCAGGACGGCTACGTCCATCGCCAGGTAGAGCTCCGGCATGTCGCGGCGCCGGTCCAGGAGCACGCATTTGCCGTCGAGGCCGTGCTGCCGGGCAAGGAGATGTGGATCGATGGCGTCGGACTGCTCCGGTTCCGCGATCCCGACGTTGAGGAAGCGCACCTCCTCCCTGGACCTGGCCAGCCGGCCGGCCATCTCGAAGAACTCCCGGTACCCCTTCTCCTCCACCAGGCGCCCGACCATCCCGACGACGAGGTCGGCATCCTCCAACCCCAGCTCGCGCCGCTTCTCGCGGCGCGCTTCGGGGTAGAGCCGCGGGTCGAAGCGGGTCTCGTCGATGCCGTTCCCCTCGAGATGCAGCCTGTCCTCCGGTTTGAACCTGTGGTCGCGGGCGTAGGCGAAATCCTCTTCGCTCTGGAACAGCAGGTGGTCGCACCAGGCCGCGGTCCAGCGCTCGGCGCCGAAGGCCATGCCCCGGCGCATTCCCGCCGCGTTCTCGTTGAACAGGAAACCGTGCACGGTATGAAGGACGACCGGCCCGCGCGCCAGTTTCCCGGCCACCGGACCGAGCAGTCCCCCCTTCGGATTGTGCGAGTGCACGATGTCGAAGCCGCCCCGGCGGATGGCGCGGTACAGCCCCAGGCTGCAGCGCGCGTCCGTAAACGGGGCGATTTCCCGGGCGAAGGGAACGTGGATCACCTCCAGCCCCTGGGCGCTCAGCTCTTCGCCCCAGGCGCCTTCGGGAGAGCGGCCGCAGATGACGCTGACCTCGTACCCGGCGTCGCGCAGGTGGGAGAGCCGGGTGCGCATCATCAGGCAGGCGATGCGGTCCGTCGGTGTTATGTGGGCGACCCGTACGGCCATTCTACAGTCCGGCCAGGGACCGGACCTTGCGCAGCGACGCTATCGTCTCCGCGCAGGCTTCCCCCGAGGGGAGGCGCCTGACCCGCTCGCTGAACGGCTCCGCCATCATGGGGCCGTCGTATCCGATCTCCACCAGGGCTCCGAGAAAAGCGGCGATGTCGATGACGCCGGTTTCCCCCGGCATGGCGCGGACGTGGTCTTCCTGGGCTTCAACCGGGAGGTCGGGAGCGTCGTCGACGTGCACGTCGACGACCGTCCCGGCGGTGAGGGAGCGCAGGTCGTCCGCGGTTTCGCGGGCGGCGTACCAATGCCACGAGTCGGCGAGCAGGCCGGCGTTGCCTCCGACCGCGGCGCACAGCTCGAGGGTCTGGGCCATCGTGTGCACGAAGGAGTGCTTCCTGCCGTCCCTCATGGTGTCCGGTGCGACGTACTCGAGACCGAAGCGGATGCCGCGATCGGCGAGAATCGCCGCCGCCGGCTTCAGGCGGTCGCGGTGAAGGGCGAAGTTGTCGCCGAACGGCAGCTCGTCGGACCAGGGAAGGAGCCAGGTCGCCGTCCGCTCCACCCCGAGCTGCTCGGCTACCTCGGCCAGCTCCGGAAGGCGTTCCAGGCCCCTTTCGAAATCCCGCTCGCCGCGGCGGAAGTCGACGGGGAAGCCGAAAGCCGAGAGCCGCACTCCCGTCTCGGCGCACAGTTCGCGCACCCTGCCGGCGCCGAGAGCAGCCGCTTCCGCGATGTTGAAGTGGAGGCCGTCGAACCGGTGCGCGGCCGCCAGCCGCAGCCCCTCTTCGAGGGTGGCGCTCACGCCGATGGCTCCCGGGCTCAGCGAAGTGAACATGGTCACGCCGCGGCGTTGTTCCGCGGCTCCCCTGCGAGAAATGCGAGCACGTTGTCGACCGCCCCTTCGTTGAGCAGCTCGGCCCCCTCGGGGGTCTGGTCGGCGGCGTGGGGAGTGAAGACGACCTGCTCGCACTGCTTGATCGGGTGGTCGGCGACAAATGGCTCTTCCTCGAAGACATCGATCCCGGCGCCGCCGAGGTGGCCCGAGGCGAGGATCTCGGCGAGGGCGTCGAGATCGAGCACGGCGCCACGCGCCCCGTTGAGGATCACGGCGTCAGGCTTCATCGCCTGCAGCTCCATCCGGCCGATCAGCCCGCGCGTAGCGTCGCTTAGGGCGGTGTGGATGCTGACGTAGTCGGCGCCTTCGAGCAGCTCCTGCAACTCGACGAAGCGGACCCCGAGCCGCTCGGCCCGTTCCGGGGAGGGGTTGAAGGTCCAGGCGATCACCTCCATTCCGACGGCGTTGCCCAAGGCCGCCATCTCCGCCCCGATGTTCCCGGTGCCGACTATGCCGAGAACCTTCCCCCGAACCGTAAGGTTCATCCGCCGCGTCCAGCGATTTTCGGCGATCTCCCTCGTTTGAAAAGCCGCCCGCTTGGCCACCGTAAACATCAGCCCGAACATGTGCTCGGCAACAACGGGTGCGGTGCGGCCCGGCTGATTCGAGACGACGATGTTCAATTCCCTGCCGGTTTCGAGATCGATCATGTCGGTCCCTATGGAGCAGGTCGCGATCATCTTCAGCGAAGGCAGGGCGCGCAGCTCGGTTTCGCGCCAGTCGACGACGCCGCGCGTGTTGATGATGATGTCGAAGCCGTCGGCCCGGGCGATTTTCTCGGCCGACGTTTCGGGGCGGTTGTCGTACAGGGTGACGTCTCCGTAGGGCTCGATCCGGGCCAGCTGCGGCGATCCGGCGATCTGCCGCGGGTCGTCGCCGGGGACCAGGATTTTGACGCGATCGGTCATGTGAGAGGGCTTTCCGCTGTCGGAGTGATCGATTGATGAAGGGTATGGGCTCCAATATATTGCACGCCCTTCGCAGTTGACACCGGGAACAGGTGTTCCACGGGGAGACGCGGTAATGCCGAGGGAGTTGTACGCTCCCGCAAGGGAGCAGGTGGCGTTCAGGGAATACGAGAGCCAGGCGCCGGGACCGGGGCAGGTTCGCGTGAAAAGCCTGTACGGCGCCGCCAAGCACGGCACGGAGATGTCGATTTTCAAGGACTACGGCCGCGGGCGCGGCTCGTACGACCGCGACCTCCGGCTCTTTCTGCCCGCCGGCGGCAGAGAGCCGTTTCCCTGTCCTCTCGGCAACATGTGCGTCGGCGAGGTGGTCGAGCTCGGCCCCGGGCCGACGCGCCTCAGCGTCGGCGACCGCGTCTTCTCACACGCGCCGTTCCGCGAGGAGCACTGCTGGCCGGAGACGGTTCGGCGGCTTCCCGACGGCCTGCCCTGGCAGGCCGCGGTCTGCCTCGACCCGGCCGATTTCGCACTGGGCGCCGTTCGCGACGGCCATGTCCGCCTGGGCGACGCCGTGGCCGTCTTTGGAATGGGGGCGATCGGGCTGATGGTCGTGCAGTTCGCCCTCCTCGCAGGCGCTCATCCGGTCATCGCCGTCGACCCCCTCGAGCTGCGGCGTTCGGTATCCCGCACCTGCGGCGCCGACGTCGCCCTCGACCCGGCCGCCTGCGACCCCGGCCTCGAAATCAGGAAGCTGACCGGACAACGCGGCGCCGATGTCTGCATCGAGTACAGCGGCCATCACTCCGGCCTGCAGGGGGCGCTGCGCAGCGTCGCCTACAACGGCACGGTGGTCGCCGGCGCCTACCCGGGTCCCTATGCAGCTGGTCTCGACCTCGGTGCCGAAGCGCACATGAACCGGCCCCGGCTCCTGTTCAGCCGCTCCAACAGCGACCCGAATCCCGACCATCCCAACTGGAGCCACGAGCGCCTGATCGGCGAGGCCTGGCGGCTGCTGGCCTCCGGGGGGATCGAAACCGAGGCGGTCGTGCAACCTGTCGTTCCCTTCGACGACCTCGCCGAAGTGTACCCGAAGATCGCTACCGACCCCGGAGCGAACGTTAAACTCGGTGCCACGTTCGTCTGAGGCATACGGAGGGACGACCCGCCGGGTCTCAACGGACTCGCCAACTCGGGGCGCGGGTCGATTCCGAAGGTGCCCGGACTCGCACAATTTCCTTCGACCATTAGGAAGACCGAGGTGCAGCTCCTTTTCAACACGATCATGCTGGAGCCGAACCGGTGGACGGCCCCCGGCAGGCTGACACGGCCGTTCGAAGCCCTGCTCGAGCCGATTCGCCGGGCAGGCTTCCGCGACCTGGAGATCTGGCAGTACCACATCTCCGGTCTGAGCCGCTCCGCCGTGGAGGACCTGGCGGGAAGGATGCGGGACCTCGGAATGCGCGCTTCTGCCGCCGGGGCCTACCCGCGGCTGCATCTTTCCGGGAGCGAAGCGCAGGCGGAGCAGCGGCTGCTCGATATCGCGGCCGACTACGCCGACCTGCTCGGCTGCACGACGTTCAAGATCTTCTCCGGCCGCGTCGCCAGCGCCGACGCCGATGCCGTGGTGCGCCGGTTGTCGCTCGAGCGCATCAGGCGGCTCGCCGACAGCCTGGAAGAACGCGGTATCTCCCTCACCCTGGAGACCCACGGCGGCACTTTGTGCGACACCCTCGACGCCACCTGCCGGTTGTTGGAGGAGCTTGGCTCCTGCGACAACGCCGGCGTCTGTTTTCAGCCCTTCACCGGGGACGACACGGAGGCGGCGGTCTTCGCCTTCGACCGTCTTCACAGCCGCATCCGCCACCTGCACCTGCAGAATCGGAGGGACGGCGACTTCTCCCTTCTCGAGCAAGGCACCTGGATCGACTACCGCCGCTTCCTCGCGCACGTCCAGGATGCCGCCTTCGACGGCATCGCCTGCCTCGAGTTCACCGCCGGCATCGCCCCTCCCGGAGACGTTCCCCTCGATCTGCGCGAGGTCCTCGGCAATGCGCGCCGCGACCGCGACTTCGTCCTCGAGGTCTGGAGGGAGAGGCACCGCCACCGGGATCGCGATTTGACTTGAGCCGGCGGCGGCATGTATACCTTCGAGTTTCAGCGTAAGTTTAAGCGCGAACGCCGCTCGTAAACGGGAGATCCGCGTGGCCACCGACCTGCGACGCCCCGAATACTACATCAACCGCGAGCTCTCCTGGCTCGATTTCAACCGCCGGGTCTTCGAAGAAGCGCGCGACCGGCGCAACCCGCTGCTGGAGCGCGTGCGCTTTCTCGGGATCGTCGCCGATATCCTCGACGAGTTCTTCGAGGTGCGGGTCGCCGGCCTGCTGCAGCTGCGCGACAGCGGGGCCGCCGCCAGTGGAGCCGACGGCCTCAACCCCGACGAGCAGATCCAGGCGATCTCCGCCAAGGCGCACAAGCTCGTCCGCTCGCACTACGCCTGCTGGAACGACGAGCTGCTTCCGGCGCTGTCCGATGAGGAGATCCACCTGCTGGAAGTCAGCCACCTGACCGGTGAGCAGCGCGCCTTCATCCAGCGCTACTGGAAGGAAGAGCTGGAACCGATCCTCACCCCGATCGCGATCGATCCTGCGCATCCTTTTCCCCGGGTCCTCAACAAGGCTCTCTGCCACGGGGTGCTGCTGGAGTCGAACGGCACCACTGCCATCGGCGTCGTCACCGTCCCCCGGGTTCTGCCGAGAATTCTCCGGCTCCCAGACACCGATCGAGGCTCCGTGAACCTCGTGACCCTTGCCGGCATCGTCGCCCACCACCTCAACGAGCTCTTCGAGGGGTACGAGATGACCGGGTGGGCGGCTTTTCGCGTCACCCGCAACAGCGAGCTCTACGTCAACGAAGAAGAGGCGGACAACCTGCTCGAGGAGATCGCCGAATCGCTGGAAAACCGCCGCAAGGGGGATCCGGTCCGCCTGGAGATCGAAGCCGGCGCTCCGGAGCGCCTGGTGACTTTTCTCAGAAGGCAGTTCGGGCTCGACAAAGACCAGGTCTACTTCGCCGACGGGCCGGTGAATCTCAACCGCGTCGTCACCATCTACGACGTCGTCAACCGGGCGGACCTGAAATTTTCCCCCTACACACCGGTTGAGCTAAACCTGCCCAGGGATCCCGACCAGTTTTTCGAAACGCTGCGCTCTCGCGACGTCCTCCTCCACCATCCCTACGATTCCTTCAACACCGTCATCGATTTCATCGGCATGGCGGCCTCCGACCCCCGGGTATTGGCGATCAAGCAGACGCTCTACCGGACCGGCGAAGACTCCAAGGTCGTGCAGGCCCTCATCGATGCGGCGGAACTGGGCAAGGAAGTGACCGCCCTGATCGAGTTGAAGGCCCGCTTCGATGAAAACTCCAACATCGAATGGGCCAAACAGCTCGAAGAGTGCGGCGTTCACGTCGTCTACGGGCTGCTCGGCATGAAGACGCACTGCAAGCTGTCGATGATCGTCCGGCGGGACGAGGACCGGCTGCGGCGCTACGCCCACATGGGAACGGGGAACTACAACCACCAGACCGCCCGCTTCTACACCGACCTCGGACTGCTGACGGCCCGCGAGAATCTCAACAGCGAGGTCGCCGAGGTGTTCAACCTGCTGACCGCGAGATCGACGGAGAGGTTTCAGAAGCTGCTGGTCGCGCCCACGACCCTTCTCAGCGGCATGGTCGAACGCATTCAACGGGAAGCGGAGTTTGCGGGCCAGGGCAGGCCGGCCCGGATCATCGCCAAGATGAACGGACTCGTAGACCCCGAGATCATCCGCGAGCTCTACGCGGCCTCGATCGCCGGCGTCGAGATCGACCTGGTGGTCAGGGGAATCTGCTGCCTGCGCCCGGGCATTCTCGGCATCAGCGAGCACATCCGGGTGTACAGCATCATCGGGCGCTATCTCGAGCACAGCCGCGTGTTCTATTTCCACAACGGCGGCGACGCCGAGATCTGGGCGGGGAGCGCCGATTGGATGAACCGCAATCTCAGGGGACGGGTCGAGGTGGTTTTTCCGGTAGAGGACCCGGGGCTGAAGGACCGCCTCTACAAGGAGTTGCAGCTCTGCCTGAGCGATCGCGTCAAGGCGCGGCTGTTGCAGTCCGACGGTTCCTACCTGCGCCTCGAGCCGCTTCCTGGCGAGCCGGCTCTCAGCTTTCAGGATTCCCTGATGGAGATCGCCCGGGGCGGTGTGGTTGAGGTCCCCGGCCGCAAGAAATCCGCATAGTTCGGCGGGGGTTCAGACAGCCGCGCCGCATGACATTCCGCTTCCTCTCGATCTACGACAGCTGCTCGACGTACTTCCTGGCGATCTTGCACACCATCGTGTAGGCGGGATCGTAGACGTTCCCCACGTCGTACTCCACACATTGTCCTAGCAGCATGTGAACCGTGCGGGCGTCGATTCCGAAGTCGGCCTGAAGCCATTCGACGAGCTCGGTCGTCGCGTGCTGCAGTGCCTGGTCGAGGGGCCGGGCATTGCCGACCGCCATCAGGTAGTCGTCGTTTTCGGCACGCGGCCAGCCGATCTGTTTGTCCTTGATGAGATCTGCAGTAAAGGTGACGTCGAAGGAGATCTCTATGCCGGTGCCGACGATCTCGCCGTCCCCCTGCACGGCGTGACCGTCCCCCAGGTGAAACAGGGCGCCCTCGACAGCCACGGGAAAGTAGACCTTCACACCCTGGCGAAACCCCCGGTAGTCCATGTTGCCGCCGTGGGTATCCGAGGTGGCGCAGGAGATGGCCTGCCGGCGGGGCGGGGCCACCCCGAAGCAGCCGATCATCGGGTCGAGCTCCAGCTCGATTGCCGTCAACGGCCCTTCGGGCGACAGCAGTCTCGCAGTGCCCTTTTCCGTGTCTACCGCCCATTGTGCGGTGCCGCCGTCGAGGCCGTCGCCGAATTGCGGAATGTAGCCGTGATCGAGCACGTTGGGGGCGATGCGCAGGCCGGTGAATCCCGTAGGCCTGTTGGGCCGCAGCTCGTCCAGGGTGATGACCAGGGTATCCCCTGATTCCGCTCCGGTGATGTAGAAAGGGCCTGTCTGCGGATTTCCCCGTTCGGTTACCGTTGCGCCGCTCGCATCTCCACCTCTCGCGTCGACCGTCGTCGTCGAAACGCTGTCGCCCGGCGCGATTTCGAGAACCGGTTCGTGGCTGCCTATGGCCGTGTGGTAGTGGTCGGGGGTGAATTGATGATGAGCCATTGCTAGTCTCCCAACGTGACCGGCGCTCCGGCGCGGCCCGATTCGTAAACGGCGTTGATGACTTCCACGGCGTGGCGGGCGCTGTCCAGGGAGATCGCAGGAGAGCGGTCCTGGCGAATCGCCGCGACCATGTCGGCCACGATCTCCGTGTGGCCGTCGAAGCTGGCCGCCATCGGATCCGCCGCCCCGCTGCCCTTGCCAGCATCGGCTCCGAACCGCCCGAGAAGCTCGGCCTGTTCAGCGCCGTCGGGGTCGTCGGCGATCTTCCAACTCACCAGCGTCCCCTCCTCCTTGATGATCGAACCCCGGTCGCCGTAGAGGGTGATCCGCTGATCGTATCCGGGGTAGCAGCAGGTCGTCGTGTAAAGGGTTCCCAGGGCGCCGTTGGCGAAACGGAGCACTGCGGCTACCTGGTCTTCGGCCTCGATGTCGTGGGCGAAGATGCCGAACTGCCCGAACACGCTCTCGACCTTTCCGGCAAACCACTGCAGCAGGTCGACGGTGTGGACCCCCTGGTTCATCAGGGACCCCCCTCCGTCCATCCTCCAGGTGCCCTTCCACGAGCCGTGGACCCCTCCGTAGTACTCCCCCGTGCGGTACCAGGGCAGGTGTCCGTGCACGCCGATCAACCTGCCGAGCCGGCCTGCGGCTACGGCTTCCCGTATGCGGATGTTCAGGGTGTTGAAACGGGCCTGGAAGATCCCCGCGGCCTTGACCCCGTTCGCCTCGCAGGCGGCGATCATCGCGTCGATCCGCTCGACGGTGATGTCCGCCGGTTTTTCGACGATCAGGTGTTTGCCCGCCCCTGCCGCCGGGATAGCCAGCTGTGCGTGCGACCCGGAAGGGGTGGCGATATTGACGACTTCGACCGCCTCGTCGGCAAGGAAGCTTTCGTAGTCGGTGTACCCCCGGCATCCGTACTCTTCGGTGCCGGCATCGAGACGCTCCTCGTCAGCGTCGCAAATGGCGACGAGCCTGGCCCCCTCCGCCCTGTTGATCGCGGTGCAGTGGTGGCGGCCCATACCCAGGCCGACAACGCCGAATCCAATCTCCCTTGCCATCATTTCTCCTCGGAGCAGACGAAATTCCCACGGCAGCGGTGCTGCGTCGGCGACTTAGTATAGAGGGATCTTTCCGCGTTTGAAAGCCGGGAAATTACTGCCCACGGCCACCGTTTGCAGGCGTGATATCGAGGATGTCCGCCGGGAAAATCGAGGGCCGGCATCGTAGCGTAGCACCGGAGCGTACGCTATATTCACCTGAAATTTTCCCAGCCACTGTGGCGAAAATCCACGCAAGTGTGGCGAAAATCCACGCAAGGCGCGAAGGTCGAACAGAGATGAAATACGACATCGGTGACCTGTTGAACAGTTGGCCCTTTGATCCCGATGAGTTCATCGCGCGCAGGATTATCGCCAAAGACGGCTCCGAAAAGATCCAGATCAGGATCGACATGGGCATGCTTCAGCTCGAGGTTGCGGGGCGTCCAGACGGCCAGCGGCCTTTCGGCTCGGGCTCCCTTCTCGAGCATTACGGGAACGGGTCCGGCAAAGAAGCCGGCGCAGGCAATCCGGAGCTGGATGACGAGGCTTGCGAAGAACTGTTTCAGGAGGCGTGGCAGTACTACCAGCGCTATCTCAGTCTCTTTTACCTCGAAGATTACGCCGGGGTCATCGAAGACACCGGGCACAACCTCGATATCTTCGACCTCGTTCAACAGCGGGCGGCCAGCGACGAAGTCAAGTGGTACTTCGAGCAGTATTACCCGCACGCCATCATGATGCAGGCGAGGGCCAAGGCGATGCTGGCCCTCGACAGAGAGGATTACCGCTCCGCCCTGCGCGAAGTAGAGCGCGGAATCGAGCGCATCGAGGGTTTCATGGCCGAGTGGGAAGGCGAAACGATCGAAGAGGACTTCCCCGAGCTCTCCTTCCTCCGCGACTGGCACGAAGAGCTGGAAAAGGAGCGGCCGCTCTCGCATCGAGAACAGCTCGAAAGGGATCTCAACGTAGCGGTAGAGGCGGAAAACTTCGAAGAGGCCGCCCGCCTGCGGGACAAGCTGCGCACCATGCGGCCCTTCCTCAAGGGCCCGAGCCACGAGCGCTCCAGCCTGACCTGATCTTCCGGGCCGGGTTACTTCAAGCCCAGCACATCCCCCATATCGTACAGTCCGGCCGGTGCCGAGGCCGCGAAGCGCACGGCCCTCAGAGCCCCCAGCGCGAAGGAATCGCGGCTGGTGGCGTGGTGCCTGAGTTCGAGGTACTCCCCCGGTGCACCGAAGTAAACCGAGTGGTCGCCGGCGAGATCGCCGAGACGTACGGCGTGCACGCCGATCTCGCGGCGGGTGCGCTCCCCGACCGCCCCCCGGCGGCCGTGGACTGCCACCTCGTCGAGCGAGCGGTTCAGACCTGCGGCGGCGCGCTCCCCCAGGCGCAGGGCGGAGCCGCTGGGTGCGTCCGCCTTGTAGCGGTGGTGCGCCTCGACGACCTCGACGTCGTAGTCGTCGCCGAGAATGCGCGCCGCCTCCTCGACGAGCCGGAACAGCACGTTCATTGCGGTAGAAAAATTGGGGGCGAATACACAAGGAATCGCGGTTACGGCACTCCTGAATTCGGCCAGCTGGGAATCCGACATGCCCGTGGTGCCGGCTACCAGAGGGGTGCCGCTCTCTCCACAGGCCGCCGCGGTCTCGACGGTCGCCTCGGGAGCCGTGAACGCCACCACGACCTCGGCCCCTGCGACCAGGTCTCCAGCCCGGGAGCCCACCTGCACGCCGACATCCGGAGTGCCGATTACGGTGCCGACGTCGGCGCCTATGCAGGGGTGATCGGGATGCTCCTTCGCCCCGGCGAGGGTCAGGTCGTCGCTTTCGAGAACCAGGTTGGCCAACCGCTGCCCCATCCGCCCCGCGACTCCGTCAACCGCTACCTTGATCATCTTCGCCGTCCCGGCTTGAAGCTGTTCAAATCGAAATCAGTAGTAGCCGTAGATCAGGGACTCGTGAAGAGAGCTGTCGTGCAGCCTCGCTTCGATATCGACGCCGAAGAACTCCCCCACCGGTGCCAGCAGACCGGGGTCGTTCTCCCAGACCTGACGCGCCGCAGCGACCACGACGTCGAGACCTGCCCTGGTGAGCTTTCCGAGAGGCCGGCGGCAGGGGCCGGCCGGCATGCCGAGGATGTTCATCAGCGTCTTTACCGGCAGGGGATTGCGGAACTTGCACTGCACCGTCCCGTGTTCCGTCGCCTCGTCGACGGCGACGCCTACCATGCCGAAGAACGGCTGCATGTCGACAGCCAGCCTGTCGGCCCCGGCGTGATCGCCGGACCCGAGAAGCTCCGTCATCCGCTGGACTCCTGCGGGGACGACGTTCGACATCACCGAAATCACACCCGCGGCCTTGATGTCTTCCCGCTTCATCATCTCGACCGTCTTGTCGTCGTCGCCGGAGAGGACATCGAAGCCGTCGCCGCACAGCCTCCGGGTCTTGGCCATGTTGTCGAAATCCCCCGTCGCTTCCTTGACCGCGGAGACGTTTCCGTACTGCCGCGACAGGATCGCCAGGTCCTCGGCGTGCATCATCGTTCCGGTGCGCCCGGGGATGATGTAGGGAATCACCTGAAGTTGGGGGAACCGGCTGGCAACCGGCTCGACGTATTCGCGGCGGATCTCGACCGAGCTGGGGCCGTTGTAGTACGGATCGACCAGAAGCACCGCCTCGGCCCCGGCATGAGCGGCGTGGGCGGTTCCCTCCAGGGTTTCGCGGGTCGAGTTGCTCCCCGTACCGGCGACGGCAATGCAGCGGTCCCGCGTTTTGCTGCAGGTGCGCTCGACGACCTCGTTGTGCTCTTCCCAAAGAAGTGTCGGGCTTTCGCCCGTGGTCCCCACGGCGATGATCCCCTGGATGCCGTTGTCTATCTGGAAATCAAGAAGGCGATCGAATCCGTCGTAATCGACACTGCCGTCTTCCTTCATCGGCGTGACGATTGCAGTGTATCCACCCTTGAACATTCCTGCACCTTTGCTTGCAACTTTTAGCGTGTGTTCCTTTGCGCCTCGGCGGCATAATTAACAAGCCGCTCTCTCTCAGTGTCAACAAAACTCCGAGCAACCAGGAGACGCAGATGACGACGGAAGTGGCCATGCGCTACGGTTGCAATCCGCACCAGCGACAGGCGCGCTGTCACCTGCCAGGAAGTGAGTTGCCCCTGGAGGCGTTGAACGACGCCCCGAGCTACATCAACCTGATGGACGCACTCAACTCCTGGCAGCTCGTCAGCGAGCTCAGGCAGGTTACCGGACTGCCGGCCGCGGCGTCGTTCAAGCATGTCAGCCCGGCCGGGGCCGCGGTCGGAATCCCGCTGCCGGAACCGCTGCGCCGCGCCCTTTTCGCGCCTCCAACTGACCGGCTGACCCCGCTGGCCTGCGCGTACGCCCGCGCACGCGGCGCCGATCGCCTCGCCTCCTACGGAGACTGGATCGCCCTCAGCGACCCGGTCGACGTCGCCACCGCGAAGTTGATCCGGGTCGAGGTGTCGGACGGGATCATCGCACCGGACTACGACCCCGAGGCGCTCGCCATTCTGCGAGGGAAACAAGGGGGGAGCTACAAGGTGCTGCGCATCGACCCGGAATACCGGCCGGGCCCGGTGGAGACGCGGCAGCTTTTTGGTCTGTCGATGGAACAGCGCCGCAACGACTTCGTGCCCAACGAGGATTTCCTGAGCAACGTGGTGACCAAGCGACGCGACCTGAGCGAGAGCGCGGTGCGCGACCTCATCGTCGCCGCCGTCGCGGTCAAGTACACCCAGTCGAATTCCGTCTGTCTCGCCAGGGATGGACAGGTTGTCGGGGTCGGGGCGGGCCAGCAGTCGCGCATTCACTGCGTGCGGCTGGCCGCGGGCAAGGCCGACAACTGGTACCTGCGCCAGCATCCGCGCGTGCTGGCTCTGGAGTTTCGCAGGGGCATCAGGCGCCCTGACCGCGACAACGCCGTCGACCTGTACCTGCAGGATGAGCTCGCCCAGGGAACGATTTCAGCGGCGGAGCGCCGTTCCTGGGAGCGCAACTTCAGGAGGGTTCCCCAGCCGTTGTCCGCCGAGGAAAAGCGGGAATGGCTGGCGGGATTGAAGGGGGTGGCCCTGAGCTCGGACGCCTACTTCCCGTTCCGCGACAACATCGACCGAGCCAGCCGCAGCGGCGTCGAGTTCATCGTGCAGACCGGGGGATCGGCCATGGACCAGGAGGTGACCGCGGCGGCCGATGTCTACGGCATGGTGATGGTCCACACCGGCATCCGGCTGTTTCACCACTGATGGATCAGAACACCGGGGCCAGCCAGCCGCCGTCGACGGGGAGGGCGGCTCCTGTTATCCAAGCCGCGTCGTCGGAGGCGAGGAAGACGCAGGCCCGGCCGATGTCCTTCGGCAGACCGAGTCTCGGCAGCGGCGTCTTTTCGAGGCACTCCTCGATCTGCTCGGGGGTCAGGTAATCCTGTATCGCCGTTTCGATGTATCCCGGACAGACCGCGTTGACGGTGATGTTGTCGGCGGCGACCTCCAGGGCGGTATCGCGGGTGAGGTTGACGACACCGGCCTTTGCCGGCGCATAGGCGGGGCCGCCGCCGCCGCCGAAAGCGTGCACCGATGCGATGTTGATGATCCGCCCCGCCCGGGATTTGCGCATATGGGGCAGGACGTGCCGCGTGGTCAGAAACACCCCCTTGAGATTGATGCCGATGATCCGCTCCCACTCCGAAACCGGCAGCTCCTCGCTGTTGCCGAGGGTGAATATGCCGGCGTTGTTGACCAGGATATCGACGCCGCCCAAATCCGCGGCCGCCGCGGACATCAGCTGCCGAACCTCCTCCTCTTTCGCTACATCGACTTGGACAAACAGCCCCCTTGCGCCCAGCTTCTCCACCTCCTCCGCGGTAGGGGTTAGAGTATCCTGCTCGTGATACTTGCCGCGTTTGGGGGCCTCCTGCACGTCGGCCACAACGACGTTGGCACCTTCGCGGGCAAACTCGATGCAGACCCCGCGCCCGATGCCGGAGCTTCCCCCGGTCACGACCGCGGTGCGACCTTTGAGAACCATCTCCTACTCCTGTGTCCTGTGTGTCCTGTGTGTCCTGTTTCGACTGTCCCGGCGATGTCTCGCTACGAACGGTTTGCAAGGTAACCGGCCGCGGAAATCGATGTCAACACGTCCTGGCGTGACCGCAATCCTCCCCCTGCTGGCTCTTACCGGGCTCGCGCTGGCTGCCGCAGGGGTCCCGGCAGCCGCACAGCCATTCCAAAGCGCCTCCGCCGAGACCACCGGCTACCACGAACGAGTGCGCCACATTCGCGCCGTCAAGGACAGCCTGCTGCGGGAGGAGGGCTCGCCGATTCCGCAAAAGGAGCGCGGGTCGTTCGCCGGGCTGAGCTATTTCCCTCCGCAGGCCGGCTTTCTCGTCGAGGGGGGCCTCCATCTCTACGGCCGCCGCCGCCGGCTGCTCAGCGCCACCAACACCGACTCCCTGCTGCCCGTGGTGCGCTACGGCCGCTTTGTCTCGGAGTTCGCAGGCAAGCCGTTCTGGCTGGAAATCTACCATACCGAGGGAACGAACGAACTCGCCGTCTTCTTCACCGATCCCACCAACGGCGAGTCGACCTACGACGGCGGCCGCTACGTACCGGTCTACTGCGGAGAGGGGGGGCGCTGCGTCATCGATTTCAACGAGTCCTACAATCCGTACTGCGCCTATGACGACCGTGCCTACATATGCCCGATGCCGCCGCCTCGGAACAGGCTTCCCTTTCCGGTGACCGCGGGAGAAAAGGCCTACCCCAAACCGCCGCCGTAAGGCCGTTCGATCCTGTCTCTGCCGCGCCTGCCCGCTGGCCGGGAATGCGTTTCTGCAGCCCAGGCGCCCTTTCCCTATATTTCGAGAAGATTCCTCCTGCGGGAATTCTTTCCTTTTGCGCGGCCACCCCGGCCGCTTCAGTCTCCTCCCCCCGACATTCCGCCTCTGTCCACAGAGGCGTTGCGATTCGGCCCCGCGGAACCGTCCTCCTCGGTCGAGGTATCGTTCTCGCAAAGATCCCGGCGACCTCCGCACCGGGACTGCCCGGCCCTTTGGAAAGCAAGCCCTACATGACCTCTTCTCGGCAAGTACCGGAACCGGCCATCCAGCTCGGGGAAGCAGGCGAACTCGAAGAGAGTTTTCCCGATTCGCACCTCCTCTTCAACGAGACCACACGCAAATACGTCCGGGCCTACAGGCAACTCGAGGAACAGTTCGAATACCTCGACGCAAAGCTCGAAGAGACCAACAACCAGCTCCGGCAGAGCCTCGAGGAGAAAGACCGCGTCAGCAAATACCTGAACAACATCCTCGAGAGCATGAGCGGTGGCGTCCTCGTTCTCGATCTCGAGGGCAGAATCACCCTGTTCAACCAGGCGGCCGAGGAGATCACCGGCCGTTCCCAGGAAGAGGTGCTCGGCCACCGCTACGAAGAGGTCATGGGGAAGGACGCAGACGGGGGCAAATCGGCCCTTTACACGCTGGAATCCGGAACCGGCCTGCAGACGCGGGAGAAAGAGTTGAGGCGCGCCGATGGGCGCACGATCCCCCTCGGCTTCAGCTCTTCTCTGGTCAAGGATCACAATGGCGAAATCCTGGGCGCCCTCGAGGCATTCAACGACCTCACCGAGGTGAAGCGCCTGGAGGCTCAGGTCCGGCGCATGCACACCCTGGCGGCTCTCGGCGAGATGGCGGCGACCGTGGCCCACGAGATCCGCAACCCCCTGGGCGGCATCGCCAGCTTCGCCAACCTGCTGGAACGCGACCTCGATGCCGGCGACCCGAACCGACGGATGGTGAGCAAGATCACCGAGGGAGTTGCCCGTCTCAACCGCATAGTCTCGAGCCTTTTGAGCTACACCCGGCCGTTGAACCTCAACACCCGGAAAACCGATGTCCGCGAGATCGTCGAGGAGGCCGCCTCTTTCTTCGAGATCGATCCGGAGGGCGGATCCGGGGAAACAGTGATCGAGCGCTCGTATCCCCAGACTCCGCTGGTGGTCGAACTGGATACGGAGCAGGTCCACCAGGTCGTCCTCAACCTGCTGCTGAACGCGGCCCAGGCGATGCCTGACGGCGGCGTTGTCCGCATCGAGGTGCTGCGCGAAGCCGATGCCGCGGAAACGCAGATCCGCATTCGCGACGAGGGACCCGGAATCGACGCCGCGGTCCGGGAAAAGCTGTTCACGCCGTTCTTCACGACCAAGGAGGACGGCACCGGCCTCGGGCTGGTGACGTCGAAGAAAATCGTCGAAGCCCACGGCGGGCGAATCACCTTCCAGAGCAATCCCTGCGAGGGCACATGCTTCACCATCACCCTTCCCCACTAACCAACCGGAAAGACGATGCCTGACAATCGCATTCTCGTAGTCGACGACGACTCGTACGTCCGCGGAGCGACCGAGGAAATACTGATTCGCAAGGGCTATGACGTCGACACGGATTCGGAGGCGAGGTCGGCTCTGGAGCGCCTGGAGAAAGGCGAATACGACCTCCTGCTGTCGGACATAAAGATGCCGGGAATGGGCGGGCTCCAACTGCTCGAGCAGGTGAAATCGAGGTGGCCCGAGATGCACGTCATCCTGATGACGGCCTACGGAACCGTCGAGGACGCGGTCGAGGCGATGAGAAAGGGGGCCTACGACTACATCGAGAAGGGTTCGGAGTCGACGACCTCCGAAACCGAGATCGTCGTCGAACGCGCGCTTCGATTCCAGGAGACGGTGCGCGAGAACCGGCGCCTGCGCTCGGAGCTGCAGGACAGGTACAGCTTCAGCGGCATGATCGGAAACAGCCCAGGCATGGAGCAAGTCGTCGACCTGATCGGCACCGTCGCCGACAGCCGCGCCACCGTGCTCGTAACCGGCGAGAGCGGAACCGGCAAGGAGTTGGTCGCCAGGGCCCTGCACTACAACAGCTGCCGCGGCAACGGCCCATTCATCCGCCTCAACTGCGCCGCCCTGCCCAAGGATCTGATGGAAAGCGAGCTGTTCGGCCACGAGAAGGGGGCATTCACGGGAGCGATCAGGCAGACCCGGGGCCGCTTCGAAATGGCGGACGGCGGCACCCTGCTGCTCGACGAGATCTCCGAAATCGACCTCTCCCTGCAGGCCAAGCTGCTGCGCGTGCTGCAGGAACGGGAGTTCGAGCGCATCGGCAGCACGCGGACGATCGCGGTCGACGTCCGCATCGTGGCGACGACCAACCGCGAGCTGGTCAAGGAGGTCGAAGAGGGGAACTTCCGCGAGGACCTCTTCTACCGCCTCAACGTGATCGAGATCAGCGTACCCCCTCTCAGGGAGCGGAAGGAGGATATCGCCGCTCTCGCACGCCACTTCGTCCAGCGTTTCAACGACGACAACGGCAAGCGGGTCGAGGGGATATCCGAAGAGGCCCTCGAGCTGCTGATGCAGTACGACTGGCCAGGCAACGTGCGCGAGCTTGAGAACCAGATCGAGCGGGCCGTGGTGGTCTCGCGCCGGCCCATGCTCGACGTCGCCGACTTCCCGAAAAAATTCGAGCGGGGAGGCCCCCGGCGGGGGGGCGGAGACCTGCAGGTCGGCATGACGGTCCGCGAGATGGAACACCGCCTCATCATGGGGACGCTGGAGGCTTTCGGCGGAAACCGCACCGACGCGGCGGCCCAACTCGGCATCAGCACCCGGACCCTGCGCAACAAACTCCACGAGTACGGCGCCATGGACGCCTTCAAGGAGGACGGCAAGCCGGCCGTCGCAGTCGACGAAAACGGCCGCGGCGAGCACCTGACCGCCCATCCCCCGAGCTGACGGGGATCCCCCAATCCTGCAGTTCGCAACCGGGGACCGTCCTGACCCGGCCGGTCCCTCCGACATTGATTTCCAGCCTGCGGCGGGCTACTTTCTCGCCGTGAAACGGAAGCTCATCCCGGTCGACCAGGATCTGTCGAAGGCAAGTAGAGGCGAGGGAAAGGTCCCCTCCATCGCCAAATCGACAGGCACTCGGCCCTCCGGCCGGGCGGACCAAGGCAGCGAATCCCGTCCCTTGCAAACCGGATGTTCTCGTTTGAACCAAACCGCCAGGATGGGATCCTCGTAGCAGCGAAACAAACCGCTGCCGCTCACCGTTTATCCCGATGACATGAGCGAGCCGGCCGGCAGACGCGACGAGATCCAATCCCTGTCCGACGCCGGGTCGCTGATCGATACCGTCGTCACAGCCAGCCGCCGCGACCGTTTGAGCGACGAAGAGCGGGGGGATTTCATCCGCCGGATGCTGCTGAATCATCCCCTGCAGGCGAGGCTCGAGATCCCGGAGGTAATCGATCTGCTGCTCTCGAAGGTGCCGGCCGACGAGTGGTCGGCCGCCTTCGGCAAAGCGGCTGCCAGGGTATTGCCCGAAGTCGTCGTCGAGATGATCGACACCGTCGCCGACGTCGGTCACTCCGAGGCGCTCCGTCTCAGCGGCAACGATCCCAGGACGCTCCTCGACATCCTGAAGAAGCTCGACAGTTATCTCGACAGGCTCGACGAGAAAACACGGTACCTGCGCGGCATGCGGGCGGTCTGCGTGCAGGCAGACGTCTACCGGATGTTGTCCGATCCGAAAATCTGGCGGCGGAGAAAGGTGCCTGCGTTCTGCCTCGACGATCGCGCCATCGCGTCCCTGAAGGAACAAAAGAGGATCGCAGAGCTTCCCGACGCCTACGAAGGGATTATCGTGGAGTTGCAGCGCCGCGACATGACGGTTGGCCTCCGCGGCCCCCGGCGGCCTTCGAGACGGAATTCGCGGGCGGATCCCATGGCCCGGGAGGATTTCGGCAAGCTGTTCACCGCCGTCTCCCCCCTCCGGCTGGGAATTTCCAGCGCCAACGCCTCCGACAACCACATCCGCACCAAGGAGCAGGGCGGCAAGACGCTCAACGCGGGGATCGATCTGTGCACCGATGACTCGGGCGAATGCAGACCTCCCTTGACCGTGACGGCGCGGAGGCTCGAGGAACCGCTCCTCTTGCTGCGCTCACTTTCGAAGGGGTTCGAAGCGGAATTCGAAGTCAACGCGCGCGGAGCCCCCGCAGTGCAGAGCGACCTTTTCTTCGCCTATCGCCGCGGAGGCGACGAGTCCCTGCGCATGGTCAAGGAGGCGCTCGTGCACTGCGGGATCATCTCCTCGCGCACCAGGGACGTGGTCGGCGAAATATCGAACTTCACCGGCGGCGGCGGGCTCGAAGTCGTCACCTCCAGCGCCGTTCTCCAGGGATCCGGACTCGGGACCAGCAGCATCCTGGCAGCAGCCATCCTGAAGGTCTTCTACCGGCTTACCGGTCACTCCGCCGGCACCGACGCAGGTGAATACCCCGAGCTGTACGACCAGAGCGTTCTGCTCGAGCACAGCCTCGGACTCAACTCCGGCTGGCAGGACGCGCGAGGGGCCCGCGGCGGCGCCAGCGCCGCCAAGGATCTGTACGCTCCCCCCACCGATGGTCCGCCGGCACCTGACATCACCTTCGTCGAGGTGGGCGCAGACCGTTTCGCCGAGCGCATCGTGCTGTTCGACACCGGGATTTCGCGCGCGGCTTCGCGCGGACTGAACGTCATTCTCGCCGCCTACCTGAGAAGGGACCGCCGCCGTTATTTCGCCTTGCGCGAGTCGTTGGCGCTGCACGACGACATGGTGACAGCGCTCCGCGCCGGTGACTACGACGCCCTGGGGAGCATGGCGACGCGTTACTGGGAGCTGCGCTGCATTCTCGATCCCGAAGCGACCAGCGCCCCCCTGCATCACCTGTTCGAGGGCTCGGCGGTCTCCGAGCTGTGCAGCGGCGGCATGCTGACGGGCGCAGGCGGCGGAGGCTTCGCCCTGCTGGTAGCGGCCGACGGCGCCGCCGGGGACCTGAAGCGGGAACTGGGAAAGCTGCGCGACCGGAGCTCGTTCGCCGCCAGCCGGGTTGTCGACTACCGGCTCAACAGCAGCGGTCTGAAGCTGACCGAGAGTCGGGCCTGAAAACGATGGAGAGGACGGCAGAACCATGATGATGTCGGACAAGACCGGATTCGTCGCCGGCGTTGCCAACCACCGCAGCATCTCCTGGGCGATAGCCCGGGCCCTGGACCGCGAGGGCGCCCGGCTGATCCTCGGCTACCTCGGCGATCGGGAGCGGGCAGGCATCGAAAAGGTCGCCGGCCAGTTGTCCACCCCTCCGGTCCTCGTTCGGTGCGACGTCAGCGACGACCCATCGGTGGCCGCGGCCTTTTCACAGGTGGGGAAGGAGGCCGGCAGGCTCGACTTCCTCGTTCACGGGATCGCTTTCGCCAACAAGGAAGATCTCGACGGCCGATATACCGACACCTCGCGGGACGGCTACCGTCTCGCCCTTGAGGTCAGCGCCTATTCGCTGAACTGCCTGGTGCGGGGTGCCGAGCCTCTGATGACTTCGGGAGGAGCGGTGGTCGCCCTCACCTACCTGGGTAGCGGGCGGGCGGTGCGCAACTACAACGTCATGGGAGTGGCGAAGGCGGCGCTGGAATCCGGGATTCGCTACCTGGCGTCGGAGCTCGGCGAGAAGAACATCCGCGTCAACGGGCTCTCTGCAGGGCCGCTCAAGACACTGGCTTCGCGAGGAATCCGCGACTTCAACCTCATGCACCGGGCGCACGCGGAGCGGGCACCGCTGCGGCGCAACACCGAGGTCGAGGAGGTAGCCGACGCCGCCCTTTTCCTGTGCAGTAACCTCAGCCGCGGCATCACCGGAGAGGTTCTCTACGTGGACGGCGGATACCGCATCATGGGGGTTTAGTACCGGCGCCCCTTCTGGACTCCGTTGATACGAAGCAGCCCAGGGCTGCGGACGTTGCCCCGCATGGATTTTCCACCGGTTTCCCCGCTACAGATCGAGCGCTCGCAGCTGCTGGAGACTGCGAAATCCCCACCGCCTGCCGGTGCGCTCGAGGGCCCCGAGATGATCGCGCAGGAAAGCCGCGTCCGCGGCGGTGTCGACGTCGTACCAGGGGGGCAGCAGCGCCAGGTCGAGGCCCGCTGCGGCCTCAAGGGTCTGGCGAAAGACCCTGCTGCTGCTCCATTCGATGCCGCGGAACAGGGCCTGGTGGAGTTGCCGCTGTCCGATGAGGTAATAGCCGCCGTCGCTGCACGGGCCGAGCACAAGCTCTCGACTGCGCAGCAGGTCGAACGCCTCGTCTATCAGCTCCGGACCCAGGGACGGGCTGTCCGAGCCGACGACCACGGTCCGCTCGGCACCGCGTTCGAAGCTGTGCCGGAACAGGACCTCCATTCGGTTTCCGAGGTCGGTGTCGGGTTGAGGAATGAAATCGAACGCTGCGGCCAGTGGGCCGAGCATCTCCCGGATGGCTTCCGCTGCCCCGTCGGGTGAATAGGCCATCACCTTCCTCGCAGCGGTTGTGGCGGCCGCGGCCGCGGCGCAATCGAGAAGGAACGACCGGTAGAGATCGGCTGCCTGCGACTCGCTCAGGCGCGGCTGCAGCCTCGTCTTTACCGCTCCTGCGACAGGGAGCTTCGCGAACAGGATGACGCAGGTACACATGCCGGCGAATTGTACACCCCTTGCGGGCGCCCGTCCAAGCTCCGGGGCCCGGAAACGCATCGAGTAGGGGGATGAGCGCCGATCCACAGGAGCTTTACGATCTGCTGCGCCACCGTCCCGGGGAGTACTGCCCTGCCGATGATATCCGCGCTCGTCTGGCCTGCACACCCGGGGAGCTCGGGGGCATGCTCGAAACCCTGGGAAAGACGGGTGTTTTGGTGGCCGCCGATCCCGGATTGGGCATGCGGCTTACCGAAATCCCGGAGCGGCTGGCCTCGGTGGAGATTCGCCATCGCCTCGGAACCGGGACCTTCGGGTGCCGCGCGGTGGTGGTGGACCGCGTCGCCTCGACGAACGACACCGCCGCCGAACTCGCCGCCACCCTCCCTGCCGGCACCGTCGTCACCGCCGAATCGCAGTCCCGGGGACGGGGGCGCCGCGGCCGCCGGTGGCTGGCCGAGCCCGGAAAAAGCCTCATGTTTTCCCTGATCCTGCCTCCGGCCGCTCCGACCATCGCGCACAGCCTGCTGGTAGCCGGTGCTGTCGCGCGAGCCCTGATCCGGCACTGCGGAATCCCGGTCCGGATGAAGTGGCCCAACGACCTTGTAGTCGCCGGGGTTCCTTCCCCGGAAAGCGTGGATTCGAGGATGCGCAAGCTGGGAGGGGTGCTGTGCGAGCTGCGCAACGGGGCGGCGATTGCCGGCGTAGGTCTGAACGTCAACCAGGAGCGGTTTCCCACGGAACTGCCTCTGGCGGTTTCCATCCGCCAGCTCAGCGGTCGATCCTGCAATCGCAACCAGCTCCTCAAACAGATTCTGAGGGAGCTCGAGGTGGAATACGGGCGTGCCTCCGAGGCCGGTCCCGAAGAATCGGTGCAGCGGATGCGGCCGCTGTCGATCACCCTAGGGCGCCGGGTCACGGTTTCGACGGAAGCCGGAAGTGTGACCGGAACGGCCACCGATCTCCACGCCGACGGCAGCCTCGTGCTCGAAACCGACGACGGCGCCCGTCATCGCCTGCTCAGCGGCGACGTGACTTCGGCCGCCCACGCCGCGGCTTGACGGCGAATGGCGCCCCGGTAGTTTGTGCTGCCGGCCGGCCGGTCTCATCGCCGCAGGCCCCACTTGGCGAAAGAAGGAAGATGCTCAGCGTTGCGCTGCTTCTGAACCAGATCAAATCCCACGGAGTGACTCACGTCGTCGGCCTGCCGGACAACGGATCGCGGGCGTTGTTCGAAGCCCTGTGGGAAGAGCCGGCGATCGACGTCATCAACGTCAGCCGCGAGGGGGAGGCGTTCGCGCTGGCATCCGGTCTCTACCTCGGTGGCCGCAAACCCCTCGTCGCCATCCAGAACACCGGTTTTCTCGAAACCGGCGACGCCTTCCGGGGCACGGCGTACAACATGGGGATCCCCCTGGTGATGATTCTCGGGTACCGGGGCTATCGGACCATGACTCCCGGGGCGGAACGGGTCGATACGGCCGCGACATTTTTCGAGCCAACTCTCAAGGCCTGGAACATCCCCTACTCGGTCCTGTTCGAAGACTCGGACGTCGAGCCGCGGTTGCGCTCCGCTTTCTCCCAGGCCGAGTCGACCTCTTTGCCGGCCGCCGTCCTCCTCGGCGCCGACACCGGATAAGGCCGCGGACCATGCTCGACAAGTACGAATGCCTGAAAAAACTTTCGGAACGCCGAGGTCCCGGGGACGTGGTCGTGACTACCATGTCCGTCGCTTCTCCCTGGGCCGGTATTTCCGACGGTCCCCTCGACTTCGCCTCCGTGGACAGCGCCATGGGGCACGCCGCGGACTTCGCCTACGGACTGGCCATCGCCCAGCCCCGGCGCCGCGTGATCGCGCTCAACGGCGACGGCAGCACCCTGATGTGCCTGGGAACCCTGGTGACGCTGTCGCAACAGCCGGCTCCGAACTACACCCTCGTGATAACCGAGAACGGAACCTACGAAGTCACAGGAAACCAACCGGTGCCCGGGGCGGGAACAGTCGATTACGAGGCGATCGCGCGCGGTGCCGGATTGACGCAGGTCCACACCCTGAAAGACGAGGCCGATTTCGACGACAAGCTGCCCTTGCATTTCACCGCGGAGGGGCCCGCGGTGTTCGTGTGGAAGATAGAGCCCGCAAGGGAGCCGGTGCCGAGGCCGAGCCGGCCGATTCGGGTACGGGCCCGGCGGCTGCGCGCCGCCCTTTCAGGCTAGGCAGCTGTCGCGATTCGCCGGGGTCCCTTCAGAAAGCCTTCTTGCGGTAGCGCTGCGAATTGATTCTGAGTTGATCGCGGTACTTCGCCACCGTCCGTCGGGCGATCTGCAATCCCTCGCCGCCGAGCTTGTCGGCGATCTCCTGGTCGCTCAACGGTTCGGCCTTGTCTTCTTCGTCGATCAGGGCCGCGATCTTTTCCTTGACGCTGCGCGCCGACACGTCCTCGCCGTCTTCGCGGTGCACCCTTCCGTCGAAGAAATACTTGAGCTCGAACACCCCCTGGGGGGTTTGCATGTACTTGCCGTTGCTGACCCGGCTGATGGTCGACACATGCATCTCCACTGCGTCGGCCGCGTCCTGCAGGACCATCGGCTTGAGATGGCCCGGTCCGCCCTCGAAGAACGGCAGCTGGGCGCGCACGATGTATTCGGCCACCTTGAGCATCGTCGCGCGCCGCTGATTTATGGCGTTTATCAGCCAGCGGGCGTCGTTCAGTTTCCTCGACACGTAGGTGCGTACCTCGTCCTTGCCCTTGCCCCTGCCGTCTCCGAGCCCGAGCAACCCGGCGTACGAGCTGTTGATCCGCAGTGAGGGCAGGTTGCCGTCGGTGAGACTGACGACCCAGTCCCCGCCGGACTTTTCGACGATCAGGTCGGGGATCACGTAGGGATCGTCGGTGTCGAAGGTCAACAGCCCGGAATAGTCGCTCCTGCCCGTGAGGAACCCCGGCGCCGGGTGGAGTTTTTCGACGAGTTCCATCGCCGTTCTCAGGTCGTCGTTCGATATGAGAAGCGCCTTGAGGATGCGGGAAAAGCGGCGTTTGCTCAGGTCCTCCATGTGCTCTCGGACCATTTGCAGGGCAACTTCTGCGCCCTCTTCTTCGCGGCGCTGTTCGAGCTGAATCAGCAGGCATTCGCGCAGGTCCCGGGCGCCGACTCCGGGCGGCTCGAAACCCTGGATCACCTCGAGGACGCGCTCGACATCCGCTTCGGGTATCTGAATGGCCTCGGCGATCTCCGCGGTCGTGCAGGTGAGGTACCCGCGGTCGTCGATGTTGCCGATGATGAACTCGGCGATCTCGACATCGCGGCCCCCGAGCTCGGTGACCGTCAACTGCTCAAGCAGCTGATCGAGCAGCGGCGGCATCGTCGTGATGCGGTTCTCCCGCGGCTCGCGGTCCTGTTCCCAGTCGGGATCGTACTCGCTGGTCTCGTTGTTGTATGAATTCCGCTCGAAGGAATCTTCGAGTAGTGCGTCGAAGTCTACTTCTTCGGAGTCTCCGGGCAGCTCCGCTTCCTCTTTCAGGCCCTCTTCGGCGCTATCACTCTCATCCGTCTCCTCCTCGATATCCAGCGTTTCTTCGAGGAGGGGATTGATCTCCATCTGTTGCTGAATCTCGAGCTCGAGCTCGAGCGTCGACATCTGCAACAGCTGCAGCGACTGGATGAGCTGGGGAGCCATCCGTTGCTGAAGGCTCAGATTTTGCGAAAAACGAAGCATTTCCCGGTGTGACCGCCAGGGGTGGAATAACGAGGTAACTGAAAGTCCTGAAGTGAGTTAGGAGCATTTAGCCCGCTAATATATCCGGGCTCCGGGGCAGTGTCAAGCTGCGGGGTACGGCATTTGCTGTTGCAGGCTGGTTACTCTTCCGCTCGCCAGTCCATCTCGAAGCGTTCCCCAAGGTAACGGCGGCGAACCTGCACGTGAGAGGTCAGCTCGCGGGCGGAGCCCGAGGCGAGAATACGCCCGTCGACCATGATGTAGGCGCGGTTCGTGATGCGCAGCGTCTCGCGCACGTTGTGATCGGTTATCAGAATGCTCAGGCCCTTGTCCCGCAGTCCGGCGATGATCGCCTGGATGTCCTCGACGGTACGCGGGTCGATACCGGTGAAGGGCTCGTCGAGCAGGATGTAGCGCGGATCGGTGGCCAGGGCGCGGGCGATCTCCACCCTCCGCGTTTCCCCTCCCGAAAGGGTGTCAGCGCGCTGATGGGCTCTCGCCGTCAGGTGGAGTTCATCCAGAAGCTCACCGAGGCGATCCTTGTTGGCCGCGGCCGAGCCCCCGCGCGCCTGCATCACCGCGGTGATGTTGTCGGCTACCGTCAGGCCGCGGAAAATCGAGGTTTCCTGAGGCAGGAAGCCGATGCCGCGGCGGGCCCGCCGGTACATCGGCAGATCGGTAATGTCGTCCCCGTCGAGAGTGATGGAGCCGCCGTCGGGGCGCACGAAACCGACAATGCTGTAGAAAGTGGTCGTCTTTCCGGCGCCATTGGGGCCGAGGAGGCCGACGATCTCACCCGCTTCGACGAGCAGGCTCACGTCGTCCACTACCCGCCGGCGGCCGTACTGTTTCACCAGATGATCGATGCGCAACGGCACCTTACTCCTCCTCCGCAGAAGGTGCGTAGCGGCCGTCGACACTGCCGATGATCCTGACCTCCGCCACGGCCCCAGTGCTGTCGAGAAAGATCTCCAACTGCTCGCCGCTCACCTCGTTCATGACGCCGTCCCCCTGGGTGGGGGCATCCGGCTCATTGCTGTCGATTCCCCCGGCGAGGCCGTTCTCCCTCCGATCTCCCAGGCGCGTCCTGACCAGGGCGTTTCCCCGCGCCGACACCTGCCTGAGGACAGCGGTCGAGTCGAAATCGAGAACCATGCTGTCGGAGCGGAAACGGATGGCATCGCGCGACCCCGCGTCGACATGGGTTACATCGGCCTCTCCGGCGAGTTGCACCCTCGTCAGGCGGCCGCTCTCCAGCTCCAGGATGCCGCTTCCTGCCTCGAGCCAACTGCCGGTC
Organism: Candidatus Latescibacterota bacterium; assembly: GCA_965223905.1. Classification (GTDB taxonomy): domain Bacteria; phylum Latescibacterota; class UBA2968; order UBA8231; family UBA8231; genus CBDCXV01. Next base: position 1,102,510 of record CBDCXV010000001.1, on the reverse strand, counting down.
TCGCCGTCCGGCGAGATCGATCCTGTCAGTGGAGCCGGAACCTCGACTGCGCCGACACCCATGTCGCCGATGGCGACGCGCACGGAATCCGAGGTCATCGTCGCCGCGTTCCTCTGGCCAAGGACCTCCATCCGGACCTGTCCCCCGAGGACGGCGGTGTCGGTGCCTGCGTCGTAAGCGCCGCGGCTGGAGCTCAGGCGCACGCCGTCGGTGCCGACGCGAAACCGGCCCTTTCCGGTAAGGATGCGCGCCCCGAGGTCGATCGACATACTCGCGGCGGCGACTTCGAGCGAACTTTCCCTCGCCTGCGAGAACCGCGGCTCCCCCTCGAGGAGAATCAGCTCCCGGGACAGATCGAGGTCGGCCCTCGCCGCGGTTACGGTGGCGCCGAAACCCGTCGACAGCCGAACCGACGACGCCGCAATCAGGTGATCGTCCGCTCGCCGGAAGTCGAGGCTGTCGGCGAAAAGTGTGTCTTCTCCCGTGGCGAAGCGCGGCCGACCAGTCGCAAGGAAACTGTCCTCCTCGCGGCGGTGAACCAGGTGAGAGGCCGACAGGCTGCGCGCGCCATCCCGCAGCTCCAGGGGCTGACCGGTCGCTTCCCAGCGCCCCCCGGCATCGAAGTCGGCGAGTTCGGCCGCGGTCAGCTTGGTCGAATCCTGCTCGACGACGACGGCTCCGCGGGCGATGCTGTTGCGGCTGTCGAACTCGATGTCGAACTCGCTGGCGCGCAGGGTCCGGAACGAATCCCTTAACACGACCTCCTCTTTGAGACGCAGACGCCCTCGATTCTCTTCCCACGCCCCGCGGCCGCTCTGCAACCGGCGACCTTCGAAACGTATCCTGGGCTTGTCATACTCCGAGACGACACCTGTTTCCCCCCTCGACCCGATTTCCCTGGCCGCCGACATGGCCACCTCGAATTCCTCTCCCGAGGGCCGCCGGTGCACCCACCTGCTTTCGACGTCGCTGAGCGACCAGCGCGACAGATCGAACCTGACAACCACGTCCCTTCCCCGAGTCCGCCCCGATGCCGAGGTCAGGGACGCGATTCCGGGTACGTTAAGCTCACCGGCTGCCTGGACCCATTCCAGGGTGTCGGCGCGCAGGCTCAAGCTGTCGCCCCCTCCGCCACCCGCAGCGCGAACGATCACGTCGCCTCCCACCGCGAGGCGAGAGGCGCGGTAGTCGATGATCAGGCGTTCGGCTGTCAACTGCGAGATGGGCCGCGTCCGGCTGGAATCGGAGAAGGCGATCTCGACGCCGTCCCGGGCGGCGGCGGTCTGCCGCTCGCTGAAGTCCTGCAGGTAGGAGGCCCGGATCGAGGCATCGCCGCCGAGCCCGCGCAGCTGCAGGGAGGCGCCCCAGGTCTCCCGGTCAGCCTCCGGAGGGGTCGGGACCGGGGAGTCACTCTCGGGAGTCGCGCAGCTCGAAGCGGCGAAGGCGAGCGGGAATACAGAGTAATGGAGCAGCTTGCGGAGGGGCGTGAAAACGCCGCCAGGGAGCGTCGCAGCCGTTCCGACTGCGCCGCTTCCTGGCGGGTTCACCTTACAAAGCGACTGCCTTCGCATTCGACAGCCGCTCCTGCTGGAAGGCGAGAGCGGCGCCGACAAAACCGGAGAACAGCGGGGCGGGGTTATCCATGCGTGACTTGAACTCGGGGTGAGCCTGGGTGGCGACGAAAAGCCGGTGCCCAGGGAGCTCGATGAATTCCATCAGCCGGGTCCCGTCCACCCTGCGGTGGTGCCCCGAGAAAACCAAGCCCTCCTCCTCGAGGAGCTCGACGAACCGCGGCGAAACCTCGTAGCGGTGGCGGTGGCGTTCGAGAACGACCTTGTCGCGGTCGAGCATGACCTGGCCGACGCGGAAGGCCTGGTCCGGCATCGCCAGCAGCTGCTCGATGCGCTCCCGGTCTTCCCGCAGGCGCCCCGACTCTTCGTAGAGCTGAAGCACACGGCTGTTTTTCCTGAGCACCGCGGCGTACGCCCCCAGCCGCATGCTGGCGCCGTAGCGGCTCTCCTCGAGCACCTGTTTCTGGGTCTCCTGAACGCAGACGACCTGCCATGGGGAATTCTCTTCGAACTCCGCCGAGGTCGCCTCCTCGAGACCGGCGACGTTGCGCGCGTATTCGATCACGGCCAGCTGCAATCCGTAACAAAGCCCGAGGAACGGCATGTCCTGTTCCCGGGCGTAACGGATGGCGGCGATCACCCCTTCGGCTCCCCCTTCTCCGAACGCCCCGGGGACGATGATGCCGCTGAACTCCTCGAGTTCCTCCAGCTCCATCTCGCCGGTCTCGAACTTCCTGCCGTCCACCCAGGTGATGTCGACGCGCGCGTCGAGCCCGACGCCGGCGTGCAGCAGCGATTGATTGACCGAGATGTACGAATCGGTCAGCTGGTAGTCTCCGATCTCGACGTACTTGCCGACCATGGCCACCCGAACCGTCTCGCGCGGCTCCTTGCTGCGCCGCAGAAGCTGGTGCCAATGCGACCAGTCCGGTTTCCTGCGCGGCTCGAGCTGGAGCTTTTCGAGCAGCTTCTCACCGAGATTCTCTTCCTCGAGCCGCAGTGGAATGTCGTAGATCGTCGCCATGTCCGGAGCGGAAATGATGTGTTCCGCCGGGACGTTGGCGCCGACCTGGATCTTTTTCTTGCGCACGTCGTCGAGTCCGGTCTCGGCCCGGCAGATGATGAAGTCGGGGAAAATCCCGTGCTCGCTGAGCATGCGAATCGCCTGTTGCGTTGGCTTGGTCTTCATCTCCCCGACGTGCTGAGGAACCGGCAGGTAGGTGATGAGGGCGAACACGAAGTGCTCCTCGCCGACTTCGCGCTCGAGTGCCTTCGTAGCGAACAGAAACGGCTCGTTCTCGTAATCCCCGACGGTGCCCCCGATCTCGATCAGGCCGATGTCGTACCCCTCGACCGCATCGAGAATGCGGCGCTGGATTTCATCGGTTACATGGGGGATCGGCTGCACCGTATGCCCCAGGTAGTCGCCGCGCCGCTCGCGCTCGATCACGCTGTGGTAGATCTGGCCGGTGGTCAGGTTGTTCTGGCGCGGCAGATCGAGTCCGAGGAAGCGCTCGTAGTTGCCGAGGTCCTGATCGATTTCGCCGCCGTCGTCGGTAACCCATACCTCGCCGTGCTCGGTCGGACGCAGGGTGCCGGCGTCGTAGTTGATGTAGGGGTCGATCTTGACCGCTGTCGTGCGGTATCCGTACTCGGAGAGAATGCGCCCGATCGACGCGGTAGTCAGGCCCTTGCCGACCCCGCTCATCACGCCCCCTGCGACGACGACGAACTTCGGCCCCCCGTACTCACCTGTCACTGCGTATGCCTTTTCGGGAATGCTGCAACGCCCAGTAATTTCCGGCGACAAATCGGCCGACCACCACAAAAAAGAAGCGGCGACATCGCTGCCGCCGCCGATTCCTACTCAATAATTTTCGGGACTCTGAAATACCCGTCCTTGATATCCGGCGCCAGCGCCAGGATCTCGCCGCGGTCGGGGAATGCCTCTGCCTCATCCGCGCGCAAGGGGTTGCTGACAGGGACGACATGGGAGGTGGGCTCGACCTCCCGGGTGTCGAGTTCGTCGAGTTTCTCCATGTAGGAGAGAATTCTGTTGAGCTCTTCGGTGAGGAGGGCTTTCTCCTCGTCGGAGAGGTGCAGCCGCGCCAAGTCCGCCACCCTGCGGACATCATCTTCCGTTACCGCCATCTGCCGCTCGCTCTCGCAGTCCTCCTCGCTTCGGACCGGCTCTAATATGCCGTATCGACCATGGAGGGGCAAACCTGTTTCAGGGGCCCACGCCCGACCCTGAATTGCAAAGGTCCCACCGCTTCGGTATACTCCCGCGCCCCGCAACCTGAACCTCTAGTCCCTCCCTCATGGCCATTCACGATCCCGGACGCAGGGCTTTTACCGTCGAGGAGGCCAATGCTTCGCTGCCCATCCTGAACGCGGTTTTCGAGCAACTCGACGGCAAAAAACAGGAACTCTTCGACATCCGCCGGCAGATCGAGATCCTCGAAGTGATGTGGGGCGAGCGGCTCGCCGCCGAGACCAACCCCGATCTCGCCGCCTACGACCGGTACACCGCCTCGGCCAAGGCGCGCATACGCGAACTGAACGAGGTCGTGTCACGAGAGATCCTCGGGCGCGGCATGCGCTTCCCGCCGGGCGGACTCGATCGCGGGCTCATCGATTTTCCGACGGTCTTCGAAGGGCGCTGGGTCTTCATATGCTGGCAGCGCGGAGAGCCGGAGGTCGGCTTCTGGCACGAGTTGGACGGCGGTTACGCGGGACGTCGGGAGATCCAGGCTGAGCAGATCATCGGGATGGGACGAATCGACGACGATCCCCCGACCTGACGAGGCGGCGAAGTCTCTCGCCCGTCCAAGCTTCGGTCAGCCTGCGCGCGCTCCATCTCGCCGCTCGCTTCGCTGCCAGCCGCCCAATGCCTTGACCGGGACTTCTACATGTGGTATCATTCTCGACAGTCAGCACAAATTGTTGTGCAGTTGTCACGAGTAGTTCCGTCGTTCTCTCTTCCCCCACTGTCAGCGCTCTCTCCCCAAGACGTTTCGCCGGCATTATTCCTTTCATCACCCACCTCGTCCGACGATCCCGAAAAAGCTCTGGTGCGGCGGGGCTTTCCGCGCCTCGAATCGCCGACGCGCAGAAAGGAGCTCCATAGGTGCGGCTCACGAATGTCGAAATTTTCGGCTTCAAGTCGTTCCTCACCAAAGTTGAGATCCCCTTCGGCAGTGGGATTACCTCCATCGTAGGTCCCAACGGCTGCGGCAAGTCGAACATTGTCGAGGCGATCCGGTGGGTTCTCGGGGAGCAGCGGGCCGGAGCGGTTCGCGGCCACCGCATGGATGACGTGATCTTCAGCGGGACGCGCCATCGCAAGCCGCTCGGGATGTCGGAAGTATCGCTGACGATCGACAACTCGAGCCACTCCCTGCCGATCGAATTCAGCGAGGTTACGGTGACGCGCCGATTGTTCCGTTCCGGCGAAGCCGACTACCTACTGAACAAGGTTCCCTGCCGGCTCCTCGACATCCAGAACCTGCTGATGGACACCGGCCTTGGTCCGGGTGCCTACTCGGTGATGGAGCAGGGCATGGTTGACGAGATCATCAGCGAACGCACCGAAAACAGGAGGCGCATCCTCGAGGAGGCCGCCGGGATTACGAAATACAAGGCCCGCAGGCGCTCGACCTGGAACAAGCTGGAATCGACGCAGGCTGACCTTACCCGGCTCGATGATCTCATCGGCGAGGTCAAGCGGCAGGTCGACTACCTCGGCCGTCAGGTCGGCCGCGCCAGGCGGTACCAGACCCTGCGCCAGGAATGGGAACAACTCGAGCTGCTGTTCGGCCGCCACCGTTTCTTCGAAATCCAGGAACAGTTGAAGCCGCTGCGGCAGGAGTTCGACGAGCTGTCGAAGAAGGCGGTTTCGGGACTCATCGAGCTTACCGCGCAGGAAACCGAGCTGGAGAAGCGCAGGCTCGCTGTGGCCACCACGGAGAAAAACCTCCAGGTCGTGGGGGTGGAGCTGGCGCGATGCGTCGAGCAGCTGCACGAGCGGGAGCGGAACCTGGTCGCGGTGCGGGAGCGCAGGGGGGCGCGGGAACAGTTCGTCAAACGATCCTCCGCAGAGCGCGACCGGCAGCAGGAGCAACTGGCCTCCTCCCGGCAGCAGCGAGAGCAGACCCACCGGGCGCTCTCGGATGCGGAAGGCAGGCTGCGCTCGGATGCCGGCCGGCTGCAATCCCAGGAAAAGGCGATGGCGGCCGCCGAAGCTGCCTGGCAACGCCGGCAGAGCGCCCTCGAAGCCGCCAACGTGCGGCTGCGCGCCGCACTTGGCGACAGGGAGAAATGCGGCCGCACCGTCGAGAGGCTGCAGGCAGAAGCCGCGGCGCTGGAAGGGACCCGGGAGCAACTCGCTTCCGAAAAGACCCAACTGGGCGCCGCCTTGAAGGGGCAGGGGCAGCCTTTGGCCGCACTGCAGCAGGAGCGGGCGGAGCGGGAAAGGCGGCAGGCAGTGGTCGAGGGGGATTTCGCCGCGGCCCAGCAGCGTCTGAAGGAGGTGGAAGGGCAGCTGGGGCGGGCTGTTGAAGAACGAGCCGCCGCGCTGCGATCGCTGGAGGCGAACGAAGCCCGCCTGCAGGTCCTCCAGAAAGTCAGGTCCGGGTACGAGGGGTACTCCCACGGAGTGCGGAGTCTCATGCTGGACCCGGAACGGCGCGAGCTCTTCCGGGGGGTGCTGGCCGATCTCATCGAGGTAGAGCCCGATTTCTACCAAGCGGTCGAGACCGCCCTCGGGGACGCCCTGCACGCGCTGGTAACCGACAGCGAGGATGGCGCCCTGGAAGCGATCCGCCGCCTGCGGGACGGCGCCGGGCGAGCCGGGGTCTTTCCCCTGAACTGGAGCTTCCCGCCCTCTCCCGCCGTCGCCGTGGAGGATCTTCCAGGTGTCCTCGGACCGCTGTCGGCCCATGTGCGCGCAGGGGACGAGATCCGGCCGTTGGTCGAGCGCCTTCTGCACAACACCTTCCTGATCGACCGGATCGACTCCGCTGCTGCCGCGGCTTCGCGCGGGATGTCTCCTGTCCGGCTGGTGACCGTCGCTGGAGAAGGGATCGATTTTTTCGGCTGCCTTAAAGGTGGCCGCACCTCCGAAGAAGAAGATGAGGACGATGGGCTCCTCGGCCGCGGCGCTGAAATCGACCGCCTGCGCCGGGAGATTGCCCGCGACAGAGCCAGGCTCGCCGGTGCCGAGCTGGCCTGCTCGGCGGCCGAGTCGCGGCGTGGGGTCCTGAGCCGTTACACCGCGGAGCTCGGGGCTCTCGCAAGCGAATCGACAGAAGAGGTCCTCAGATGTGAACTGCGACTCCAGGAGATCGGAGCGGAGAACGAGCGGATCGCAGCGCGGAAGTCCGAGGTCGAGGAAAGCTCGGCATCGCTGGCGGGGCAGCTTGCCAGCCTGGCTTCGGCGCTGGCTTCCGAACGAGACCGTCTTGGCGAACTGGAGGCGGAGGTCTCCGAGTCAGAGGCTGGTATCCAGGAGGCCGATGAAAAACTGCGAGCCGCGGAAGCAGACCGCCGCGCCGCCTCCGAGACACTTGGAGCCCTGCGCGTCGAACGCGCCCGCGCCATCGAGCAGGTGGACAGCTTTCGCAGGGATGGGCTCAGACTCGACCAGATCGGCCAGAGCCACAACCGGGAAATCGAGCGGCTGACCGCCGAGATTGAACAAGCCGGTTCGGACTGCGACCAACTGCTGGCCTCCGAAGAGCGGTCAGAGGTGGAAATCCGCCGCCTGCACCAGCGGCGCGAGCAACTTGCAGTGAACCGCGACGAGAGCCAGTTGGCCTGGCAGGAGGTCCTCACCCGCTCCCGCGACCTTGAAGGGGAAATAGGCAAACTGCAAAGAGCGCATAGCGCGGAGAGGGAGCGGCGCCACCAGCTCGAACTCCGGCTCGCCGAGCTGCAGAACGACGCCGAGCACATTCGCGAGCGACTCCGGGAAGAGGTGAAGGTCGAGGTCGAGCCGCAGGGACCGGTCGTCGAGGAGGAGTTCGATCCGCAGGCGACCGAGGAGCGGCTTGGACAGGTGAGGCGTTCACTAGAGCGCCTCGGCGCGGTACACGTCGGGGTCATCGAGGAGTACGAGCAGCAGCGGGAGCGCTACGATTTCCTCGTTCAACACCGCGACGATCTGCTTGCTGCCGCCGCAGACCTGGGCAAGACCCTGCAACTGATCGACCGCACTGCCCGCCGCATGTTCCGGGAGACCTTCGAGGAGATCCGCGAAAAGTTCAAGGAGACCTTCAGCCGCTTTTTTCCAGGAGGCGAAGCGGATCTCGTTCTCGAGACGGACGTCGACGCGCTCGAAGCGGCCATCGAAATCACCGCTCGCCCGCGGGGAAAACGCCTGCAGAGCATCGCCCTGCTGTCGGGTGGCGAGCGCGCCCTGACCGCGATCGCCCTGCTGTTCGCCATCTACCAGGTTAAACCGAGTCCGTGGTGTATCCTCGACGAGGTCGACGCCCCCCTCGACGACGTCAACATCGGCCGCTTCATCCGCGTGGTCAGCGAGTTTGCCGAGTCGACGCAGTTCATCCTGGTGACCCACAACAAGCTCAGCATGTCGGCGGCCAACACCCTCCACGGCGTCACCATGCCGGAGGAGGGTGTCTCGCAGATGGTGTCTGTGCAGATGGAACCGGAAGCTCTCGGAGAGGCCGCGGGCTGAAAGCCCGCGCGGCGTCCTCAGGCGGAGTGGAGCCCGTAGATGTCCTGCTTCACCAGCAGCTTGGCGCGTTCCGAGGTGCGGGGGTCGTCGCTGTCCAGGGCCGCCTCCAGAAATCGGGGATGGCTCTCGAGGAAACGGCGCATCGCCCCGTGGGGGTCGCGGCAGTAGGCCTCCAGGGTCGCCTTCTGATCCGCATCGATCAGTTTCTGCCGCAGCATTTCGGCGAACAGCTTTTCGTCCAACCGCAGCAGGCTCCAGGCCTCCACCCCGAGTGATCTCAGCACCTCCGCGCCTCCCTGGGCGCGGTCGATGACGTTCGCAGCGCAGGCGAGACACCCCCCGCGGCTGCTCAGCGCCGGCACCCAGGCATTGCAATAGCTCGACGCCTCGGTGACCAGGTCGGCGACATGAGCGAAGCGTTTTCCGGTTAGGTCCCTCGCCTCGACCGCAGCTCCGTTCCCGGCAAGAAACCCCCGCTGGTCCTTGTAGAGGTAGAGATGGGGCAGGTCGAGCTGATGCGCGACCGCAACCGAAAAAAACCAGTCGCGGCGCTCTCCGCCTGAGATCATCGACAGCGATGCCGTCTTCGGCCTCAGGGTCGCGGCGAGGCGGTCGACCACATTCCCGTAGACCGGGTCGCTGCCGTACATGTCGCGGCATCGGGCCGAGAGCTCCGGGACGAAGCGACCGACGTTCTCCTTCTCGGCGTCGATGAAGGCCAGAAGCTCCCCGGCTTTTTCAGGTCCGCCGAACAGGAAATGGGTGTTTACGTAGTACGGTCCGACGGTGCCCGAGGTGTACCAGTAAACCTCTCCGGCAGGGGCTATGCGCAGGGCTTGGCGAGCGATCAGTTGCTCGATCAGGTTTGCCCGGCCGCTGTCGCTGCGCTCAACCATCGCGAATCCCCTACTCCGGCAGGTCGGCTTCGTCGAGTTGACCGAGTCGCGGGCTGGCTTCATCCCGGGATGAGACGATGACCTCCGCTTCCCCCAAGTCCCACGCAAGCCCCAGGTCCGGGTCGTCCCAGGCGAGGGAGTACTCGTCGACCCCGCCGTCGTAGTAGCGGTTGACCACGTAGGTCAGGGTGACGTCGGTCAGGGCCAGGAAGCCGTGCGCCACGCCGGAGGGAATGAACAGCCCCTGCGGCTGCCGATGATCGAGATGCAGAATCTCGCCCCGTCCGCGGGTGGGAGAGGAGCGCCGCAGGTCGTAGAGGCCGACTCGCAGGCTTCCGGCGAGGCAATGCCAGTAGTCGACCTGCAGGTGATGGTAGTGCAGCCCCCGCACGGTTCCCGCCCTGGATTCGGAACGGTTGCACTGGAGCTGGGCCCAGGAGATGTCTGGAAACCACTCGCTGCGGAAGAATTCGGCGAACCAGCCCCGCTCGTCCCCGACCGCCTCCAGCTCGGCGATGGCCACCCCGTCTATCCAATCGGAGGGCCGCAGTTTCATCCCTCTAATCTCCCCTTCCGCAACATCTCTTGTATTTCTTCCCGCTTGCGCACGGACACGGGTCGTTGCGGCCGGTTTTCGGAACTTCGCGCCGGTAGGTCCCCACCTTGCCGAACATCCCGCCTTCCTCAAGCAGATCGGCAGGCCTGCGCCCGTCGAGCGATGCGCGCGGCGTTGTGAGCCATTCCTCGCGCAGCTCTGCCAGTGGGCCTCCCTCCTTCTTTCCCATCGCTGCGGCTTCATCCGGGGAAACCCCCTTCTCCTGACAAAACAGTCCGAAATCGGCCAGCAGGGCCCCTTGCGGAGAGGAGAGCAACTGCTCGACCTGCCCACGGTCGATGCCTTCCGGCAGTTGGATATCCTTCAGAGCATCGAGATCGGCAAGACTCCCGTCTTGTGCGGTTGCGGCCTGCATCGGGGGCGCTCCGGGCTCATCCGCCGGGGCTGTCGCGGCTTCACCCACTTCCTCGGCCGCTGCCGCGGCCTCTCGCCCTGGAAAGCCCACGTCCTCCCGCAATGGGGACTCCCCCTCCGGAGATGGAGCCGTCGCTTCCGTAGAGGGGGCCGTCTCCGCGGCGATTTCCGTCAGCAGGCGCGCCAACTGGCCGGAGGCATCCGAACCGGCGGCAACCTGCTCGACGATCCAGCCGACCTCCTCGCCATCCTCCAGGAGCTCGATGATCTCCGCGGGCGAAAAGCGCTCGATGCCGTGGGCAGCGCAGAACTCTGCCAGTCTGTGTTGCAATTCCTCCACGGGCACTTCCTTGCGGTCAGGTATTCGTGAAGGATAGGCGCACACCGGAGCAGCCGTCAAAACGGAACGATCGAAGTTGAATGGAAAATGCGCCAGTGAACATCAGATTGTTGAGGAGTCTCAGAATACTGAGTGGATCTTCAGCAGAACCACGGGCCGTCCGGGCGGTTTCGCCTCCGTTTTGGCATGATTCCCGACAGATCCCAAAACGAAATCCGGGCGGCCGGTCTGCAGCAGGCTGCGTGACGAAACAGCTCATTCGGAACAGCCTGTGAAATCTCTGGAATCGCGCTTTCACGAGCGGGATCAGAGGGAGATTCGGCTACCAGCCACTACCGCCCGCCCTCGCCACCAGGCAAACCCGAAGGGATCCCGAATGGCCGGAAAAAGGCCGGTTTGCGTGTTGTTCGCCTGGCGATGCCGGGACAACCACGGGGGCTGTCGTTCCATCCTGAATGAAAATGGTACGGCGATTGCTTGCTCCCCTTCATGCCGCCCCGAGACCGGATTCTCGGCGGCAGACAAAGGGGGAAGCAGCGATGAAAGCGAACACCTTGAACCAGGAACGAACTGAAGACCTTTCGGACAAGGCGGTGCTGATGGCCGCGGTGAAAGACTCGAGCGCCCTGGCCATTCTTGTGCGCCGCTACCGCGTCCCTTTGCACAACTTCGTATATCGCTTCGTCGGCGACCGGGAAACATCGGAGGACATCGTCCAGGAAACCTTTCTGAGATGCCTTCGCCACCGCAATCAGTTTCCCGCCATCGAGCAGGTGTCGACCTGGTTGTACACCATTGCCGGCAATCTGGCCAAGACCGAACTCAGACGCCGCAAGCGCTGGCACTGGGTTCCGACGGGGCCCTCGGAAGATGAGGAGCGCACTCCGTTCTACGAGCCGGTGGATGGCGAGGCCCTGCCTGGTGAAGTGACCGACACCAGGACCGTCCACCAATCCGTGGAGACGGCCATACAGACCCTTCCGGACGAGTTTCGCGACGCTGTTTTGCTGAGGGACCTCAACGGCCTCTCATACGAAGAGATCGCCAAGATCATCGAGTGTCCCGTAGGGACGGTGAAGTCGCGGGTCAACCGGGGGCGAAGCCGGTTGCAGCGCAACCTTCGCCCCCTGGCGGAGGAAGTGATCGGCCAGCTGGCGCCGGCCCGGTCCATGGCTAGAAAGCGCGCTGGACGAAAAACTCCAGCATCTCCTTCAGTAAATCCCGGGATGCGCTTGGCTGGGTCCGTTCCAGCAGGGCCAGCGCCTCGTCCGCTTTTCGAGTAGCTACCTCGTCGGCGTACTGCAGCGAACCGTACGACTCGATGAGTCCGATGACCCGCTCGATCTGGTCCTGCGTGGTCAGGTCGCGGTGCAGGCCGAGGATCTCGAGGACTTCGGTGCGCTCTTCCGCCGTGCACTTGCGCAGCAGGTCGATAACCAGCAGGGTCCGTTTGCCCTCGGCGATGTCCCCTCCGCGCTCCTTGCCGTAGCCCCCCGAAGTCAAACCTGGGGCTTCCTCTTCATCCTGCGCCGGACTCAGCAGGTTGAGGACGTCGTCCCTGATCTGAAAGGCGATAGCCATCGCTTCGCCGAAATCCCCTATCTGACGGCGCTCGCGTTCCCCGACACCGGCCACGATCGCTCCCGCGGTGCAAGGTCCCCGGCCGGTGTACCACCCCGTCTTCTTCGTCACCATGGCCATGAACTCTTCTTCCGTGGGGATATGCTGCCGGCGAATCCAGCCGATGTCGTACGCCTGGCCCTCCAAGGTCTGCACGGATCCGCGGATCATTTCGTCGATCAGCTCCATGCTCGTCTCGCATCCCAGGAGGTCGCGATTCGCGCACAGGATCTCGAACACCTTCGCATAGAGGGCGTCCCCGACGTTTATGCTCAAGGGAATGCCGTATAGCTTGTGAATGCACGGCTTGCCCCGGCGGAATTCCGAATCGTCCTCGATGTCGTCGTGGATGACGGCGAAGGACTGAAACATCTCGAACGCCGAGGCGGTGCGCACCGCTTTTCGCAGGTCGCCGCCCAGGGCGTCGCAGGCGAGCAGGACCAGGGTCGGCCGCAAGCGCTTTCCCCCGCGTTCGGGGTAGTCGCGCATCGGACGGTACATGAACTCCTCCGGCTCCTGCACGGGCAGGAAGGAGAACATCTCCTCTTCGATCAGAGGTACGTGACGCCGCAGAAAATCCTGCAGTTCCGGGGACAGCTTCGAACCGGGCATGTCAGTACCCGCCGGCGATCCGGATTCGGACAAGGGCTCGCGCAAGGGCTGCCTCGGCGCGGGCACGATCCACACCGCGCTGCCGGGCGAGTCTCTGGCGGGCGCGGTCGCGGGCGGCCTCGGCGCGGGCGAGATCGATCCCGTCACCGAATTCCGCGGTCTCGGCCAGCACCGTGACCCGGTCGCCGAGAACCTCGACGAAGCCGCCGCTGCAGGCCATGGCGCGCCCACCGGCCCCTGCTTCCGTGAAGGCGAGGGGGCCGGTCGCCATCCCGGCGATCATCGGGGCGTGCCGCGCGAGCACGCCGAACGAGCCCTGACCTCCGGGAGCCTGCAAGCTCTCCACGGAACCGGAGTAGACGGTCCCGGACGGAGTAACGATTTCCAACTGGTAGGCAGCCATGCCGGAGCTCGCCTCGCTCACTACAGCTTTGCGGCCTGCTCGACCGCCTGTTCGGCGGTACCGACGAGATAAAACGCCTGCTCCGGCACGTCGTCGTACTCCCCTTCGACAAGGCCTTTGAAACCGCGCACGGTGTCCTCGATCCTGACGTATTCCCCCGGCTTGCCGGTGAAGGCCTCCGCCACGTGGAAGGGCTGGGTGAGGAAGAACTGTATCTTGCGCGCCCTGGAGACGACGATCTTGTCCTCGTCGGAGAGCTCGTCGATGCCGAGAATGGCGATGATCTCACGCAGGTCGCGGTATCGCTGCAGAACCTCCTGCACCCGCTGGGCTACCTGGTAATGCTCCTCTCCGACGACGCGGGGATCGAGGATCCTCGAGTTCGACGCCAGCGGATCGACCGCCGGGTAGAGCCCCTGGTCGGCGAGCGAACGCTCCAGCACGATGCTGCCGTCCAGGTGGGCGAACGCCGAAACCACCCCCGGATCGGTGTAGTCGTCCGCCGGCACGTAGATCGCCTGAACCGAAGTGATCGACCCCTTCTGTGTCGTGGTAATGCGCTCCTGGAGGGCGCCCATCTCGGTCGCCAGAGTCGGCTGGTAACCCACGGCCGACGGCATACGGCCGAGAAGCGCCGAGACCTCGGCGCCGGCGAGGATGAACCGGAAGATGTTGTCGATGAACAAAAGCACATCCTGGCCGGCCTCGTCCCGGAAGTGCTCGGCAATGGTCAAACCGGTGAGGGCGATGCGCTGGCGAGCGCCGGGGGGCTCGTTCATCTGGCCGAACACCATCGCCGTCTTGTCGAGGACGTCCGCCTCGATCAACTCGTGCAGCAGGTCGTTTCCCTCGCGGGTGCGTTCGCCGACTCCTGCGAACACGGAGTAGCCGCCGTGGCCGGATGCGACGTTGTTGATCAGCTCCTTGAGAACCACCGTCTTGCCTACCCCGGCTCCCCCGAAAAGACCGAGCTTGCCGCCGCGGGCGAAGGGGCAGATCAGGTCGAGGACCTTGAGGCCGGTCTCGAGCATCTGGTCGGAAGTGACCTGCTCCTGGTGGTCGGGAGCGGGCCTGTGAAGCGGCATGCGGGGAGCGTCGTCGGAGACCGGTCCCTTGCCGTCGATCGGCTCGCCGATGACGTTGAACAGCCGGCCTAGCACCTCCTCTCCCACCGGAACCTGGATCGGCGCTCCTGTGTCGATGACACGCGCCCCACGGGTCAGGCCGTCCGTCGAGTCCATCGCCACGCAGCGCACCAGGTTCTCCCCGAGATGCTGCTGCACCTCGAGAACCAGACGCTCATCCCCGGGACGATCCTCCTCGACGACTTCGAGGGCGTTGTAAATGGGGGGCAGTTCCTGCCCGCCGAAACCGACATCGAGAACGACGCCGATGATTTCTCTGACCGTTCCTTCCTTCATGACCGAACCCACCTCTCTCCCAGGCTCTCGTAAATCCCGCTGTTCTGAACCCGCTACTGCGCTACTGCCTCGGCGCCTCCCACGATATCCATCAGCTCGAGTGTGATGGAGGCCTGGCGCTCCTTGTTCATCTCGCGCGTCAGCTCTTCAATGATCTCGCCGGCGTTCTTCGTGGCGTTGTCCATCGCCGTCATCTGCGCGGCATAGAAACCGGCGTTCGATTCGAGCAGGGCGCGCCAGACCTGCACGTTGACCTGGCGCGGAACAAGCTGTTCGAGCAGGATGTCCGGCTCCGGCTCGAACAGGTAATTCGGATTCGAATCCTCGCCATCCCCGCCGGCCTGCCCTTCCTCTCCGGGAACTATCGGCAGCAGCTGGGCCACGACGGGGACCTGTTGCGACACCGAACGGAACTCGCTGAACACCAGCGACACGCGGTCGACCTCGCCCTCGCGAAACCGCCGCATCAGATCCTGGCCGATCGCGACTGCCTGCGCGTAGTCGAGGGCGCGGAACAGGTCGGGATGGTCGAGGGCTATTTCGATGCCGCGATTGCGGAAAAAATCGCGCCCCTTGCGGCCGATGGTCACCAGTTGCACGGAATCGGGGCCCGCCTGCTGAAGCTCGCTCTGTGCGCGCCGGCAGATGTTGCCGTTGAAACCTCCGCACAGTCCGCGGTCCGCGGTGACCACGACGAGAAGCCCACGCTCCCCCTTGCTCTCGGCAAGCAGTGGATGCTGGGAGGTGTCGACGCTCCCCTGCAGGCGCCGCAGGACGAGGTCGAGCTGGACGGCATACGGTCTCGCCGCCAGGATGGCATCCTGGGCGCGCCGCATCTTCGCCGCCGCCACCATCTGCATCGCATTGGTGACGCGCTGAATGTTGGAGATGCTGGCAACGCGGGTGCGAAGCTCGCGCAGGGTAGCCATCGATCAGTCTTCGCCCTCAGAAGCCGCGGACTTTGGAAGGTAGAGCCGCCTGCTGTGGATGCAGACCAAGTTGTATCAGCGTACCAGCGTAAATTTGGGTGAAGCTCCAAAAAGTATCCCACCTGGGACATTTTTTTCCCCGGTCAGCCCTTCGTCCGTACGGGCCTCATACAAGTGGTTGATGTTGCCGTCGCCATCTGCAACTACAAGTTCAGAAACGGAGACAGGTAATGTCCTGCTTGGAGAAATTTCGGCCGTGAACTGTACCTTGGATAGCAAACCGGATCCATCGACGTTCTCAAATCCGGGCGTCAAGGCAGCTCCAACCATCAAGCGGCCGGGTTCATTTTTGACCAGTTTGATTACTGCGTCATCCCCCCGCTGTTGGAGTATCCCTTCTGATCCGGAGGCACCGAGAAAGGAGACGATTGTGGTATCGTACTCTATGACGAATCCGTAGCCCCTCAATTCCGTAGCGCCGGCAATTTTCAAGTCAACATCAACTCTTCCTTCGTCGGTCACGGTAGAAACGACGGGCTGGGCATTGGAATTCTTCCCGGGAGGTAATATATCCGAGTTAACCACCTTGGGGATGGCGGAACAGTCCTGCCCAAAATCAGGGGTGAAAAATGGGGTCACATCCGAATCTTGGTCGATGAACCCATTCCCGGATAAATCGTACCTTTGCAAATCATCGGATGTAACCGCCATGTTGGCATGGTCTGCCATGAGAAAGAAGTCGGAAAAATCGATCGTACCGCCATCATTATCGTAGTCCGAACGACATGAATGGGCTATGTTCGAAACTTCCTCAGAGGAATTTATCTTGGCAAAGAAACGTGTTCCATTGGCTAAGGAAGAAAGAAGATCGGAAGTGTTGCCGCTCGAAACGATCTTCAGACGACCGTATGTATTGGGCTGTGTTCCGTAGTAGATGTAATGCGTAGGATTGTCGGCATGGGCAGCCCACGTAAAGTTGACGCTCTGCTTTCTGGCTTCTGCGATGTTTACATCGATGACTACCGGAGTATCGGAGTAATGGTTGTCGAATACATCAACGGTAGTCGAAGTTCCGTTGTTGACAATATTTGCCAGTGCAAAATGGGTCGTGGTGCCTGCGGCGATTCCTGTCGCATCGCTGGGCTCGGGCGTAGTGTCGTCATTGAAGGAGGTGACGTTGTTCGCGCCGGGAAACAGGTCGCCCATCATACCGGTGTCGTCATTAGTTCCGTCTGCCTCAAGAATATCCTGGTTCTGGGTGTCATCCACGCCCGGTGTAACATCTGTGTACCAAAGCAGAAGTCCTGATCCGTTCCACAAGTGTCTTTCGAGATAGTTGTTGAAGGGACCGCCGCCATTCCTGTGCTCAATGACGAAACGGCCTGTTCCGTAATCAACTTGATAGTAGACGCCCGTCTCGACATTCAGGGCATCCCTGCGGCCTGAAAGCAGGGTAAAATTGGCGAATCCCAAATCCCTCATTTCCTCTGGACTCAAAGCTATAGGGGAGCTACCGAGATTGGGGCCATTAACGCTACCGCCCTGCATTACGGACCATCGCCTGACATCTGCCGTTCCTGCTGGATTTTCATGTGGATGCCGAAGACCGAACATATGCCCTATCTCATGTACGTGGTTTCCGATATGAGAGAAGACTTGGCCGCAATTTTCGTGGTTACGGCAATAGGTGGTATGGTCGCTGTCAGTCTCCTCGCTCATGATATACACATTACGCCCTTGGCGGGCGTGGGGTGTGAGTCCGCAGCCAAATCGATCACCCCCACAGCTTCCATTCTGATAGAATGAATCATACAGATTGCCCGCATAAATGATGACAAGCCGGTACGTGCGAGTGGCACCCGTGTCGATTCCGGCCGCGGCCGCGGCGTTGAGTGCCGCCGTTTGGAAATTCCGCTTTGTGCCTAGATGATAGTCTGCCTTGTTGCCTGCAAGCCTGATCCACGTGGGCACTCCATCTGCAGAGACAGTGTTGAGCACACCCCCTGCAGGCCCGCTACCCACGGAACTATCCGTGATATCCAGATTGCCGCCGGACATCCGGTCGTAGTACGCCCATACACTGCCGTAGGTGGTCTCGCCGTCGGGATGGGAATCGGTACCGGTGTAGCTCGAGCCGAAAAACATGTCCTCGAAGTCGCTCTCGGTGTAGGAGGAAGACCAATGTACCCTCTGGTTGCATAAAAACAGGGCTTTTTTCTTCTCCGGAGTGCACCTTGTCACTTGCGGCGCCCTCTGAAAAAGGGGGTATTTGATACGGTCACCCATGACCTGTATCGACCCCTTCCAGGAGGACACCGCAAGTGAGGTTCAGAAAACAAGACATTTTGGCCCGTTTTCACAAGCTCCCGCGTCTTCGCTTCGAAGATCAACGGCTTACTTCCTTTGCGGGAGTGATCGTTTTTCAACTGCTCTTTCGGCGCTTGGATCTAAAGACTCGACTGAAGTCCTGCTTCCCCGCCAAAAGCGCAGCGACCTTTGCTCCCCATGTCATTGTGTTGTTGCTCATCGTGCATCTGTTGCTGGGCTTCCGGCGGCTGCGGGACGTGGACTATTACCGGGACGATCCGGTGGTCCTGCGTTTGTTGGGCTTACGTCGCCTGCCGGATGTGGCCACCCTCAGTCGCGCGCTGGCAAAAATGGGCCATTCAAGTATCGCAAAAGTGCGACACCTGTCTTCGACCCTGGTCATGCAAGCGCTCCAGCGTGAGCGCTTCCCCCGTCTGACTCTCGACTTCGACGGCTCGGTGATCTCCACCTGTGGTCATGCCGAAGGGACCGCCGTTGGCTATAATCCGAAAAAGAAGGGGGCGCGCAGCTACTACAACCTGTTCTGCACGGTGGCGCAAACCGGACAGTTTCTGGATGTCCTTCACCGGCCCGGCAACGTCCATGACAGCAAGGACGCCCATGCGTTCATGATGGACGCCTTCGATCGCGTGCGCGACGCCTTGGCGCCCACCGTGCTCGAGTCGCGACTGGACAGCGCCTTCTTCAGCCAAAACACGCTCACTCTCATGGACCTGTATGGCGTCGGATGCACGATCAGTGTCCCTTTCGAACGCTTTCCCGTACTCAAGGACCAGATCGAAGCGCGCCAGCGCTGGCGCTACCTCGATGAGCACTGCTCCTATTTCGAGAGTGACTGGAAACCGGAAAGCTGGCCGGCCTGCTACCGGTTTCTGTTTGTGCGCCGTGCGGTGCCGCGTCAGACCAAGCAAGCGCTGCAACTGGATCTGTTCGAACCCCGGCACATCGATCACGAGTACCGCGTTGTGGTTACCAACAAGATGAACTCGCCACGCAGCGTGCTCCTCTTCCACTATGGCCGCGGCGCCCAGGAAGGGATCTTCGCCGAGGCCAAGCAACAGGCCGGGCTGGATCTGATCCCCACCCGACGGTTGCTCGGCAACCAGATGGTTACTTTGTGTGCGATGATGGCCCACAATCTGGGACGCGAAATGCAGATGCTGGCGCAGCCGCGATCGAACTATTCGCGCGCCAAACGGCCGGCGGCGTGGACCTTCCAAACCTTGGACACGCTGCGTCATCGCTTCATTCAACGCGCCGGGCGCCTCACTCAGCCCAAGGGCGAGTTGACCCTGACCCTGAACTCCAATCCAAAAGTCGAGAAAGATCTGTTGCATTTCCTCGAAATCCTGAAGGAAGCCGCCTGATCACAACCACCGCTTCAAACAGATTTATGCAACGTTAGGGTGTACGTCATCGAATTCCACCAGAATGATTCCGATAGTTATTGTCGGTGGCGGTGCGACTTGAGCTGCAGTGACCTTGCCGGCGGCGGTCCCGGTGCTGTCCGTCCAGGTGCTATCCGCCAGGAACTGCTCGCGCGACGCTCTGATCGCAGCCTTACGCTCCGACGATCTCTCGAGTCCCTTGACTATGCCATTGGCGACAGGGTTATCGACTCCGACCTTGTAACCGCTCGAAGTGAATTCACCGAGACTATCCAACTTGGCGTAGTAGTAATAACCGTCCGTTCGATTCCACACAAACGCATACCCATCTTCCGTTCTTCCGTTGCTGGACAGCTCATCCCCCCATTCGCGTCCCCTGAACTCCACGCTGTCCGGCTGCACGCAGGTTATGATTCCCGTGTCGTAATAATACGGAAATGCAGTGCCGCAAGTGCCCAGGGTGACGAGGCACGTCACGATCGTGCGAAGGCGATTCATTTTTTTGCTCTCCTGAAATAAGGGTTATGGGACGAGAAAGCGGCGCTTGATCTTGCCCCAGGTGTGCTCGCTTACGGCTGTCGGATAGCTTTCGCCTCCGACCCGGTAACGGAGTAGCTCGTATAGATCTTCCCTAGCCTCCCCCAACACATCAGCGTTCCCTGACCGAATTGACAGAACTGGCCCCACGCTAAGGGCTAAATAAATGCTTACCCCCCCAGTGAAATCTCCATCGCCGAAGTAGATTGCGTCGAATGATCCGGCAGGTACACTGACTGTTGTCAGACTCCGGTACGCAGGATAGGGAGTACAGCAGAGTGTTGGCGTTGGAGGGAATAGCCAGTAAGCGCCATAGACCCGGTAATCCGGATCGTCTAGGTGTGTGACATCAAAAATCATAACCTCGGTAAAGGTCGTGTCTGGCGAACTGAAGGGGTGGTGTTTAATGATGTTGCCCTCTTCGTCCTTCCTCAACAACTGCCCGTTGCTGAGGCGAGAGTAGACCTGGCCATCCACCTCCTCCTGGGACAGCACCTCCAATACGAATTCCTCCTTGAGTTCTACCCTCTCGCCGTTTCCATCATCGGTATATCTAATAAAACTGTGACGGCGCTCATATACCCATCTATTGCCTACTTCCAGGGGCCAGTAGTCCTCCGCATCGACGGGTACCGTGGCGAAATGGAGACAGAGCAACCCAACTACATACAGGAATGATTTCATACGATTTCGCTTTTTCCGATTCTGGCGGACATATAAGCATACTATATAAGTATGAGTCATAGTGTAAAGTCGATACCCATAGCAACACGGAATCCCATCGCCCTCAGCCCTCCGAGGGTCGGAAGCCGCGTTTGAATTCCTCGATGGCGCCGGAGAGCTTCTCCTTCGTCTCGTCCTCGAGATCGCGGCTTTCTCCGATTTCCCGCATCAGGTCTGGCTGGCGGTCGCGCATGTGGGCGAGCAGCTCCTGCTCGAAGCGCATCACGTCCGCGGTCGGCAGATCGAGCACGTGATCGATGGCCGACAGGGCCACGGTCTCCTCTTCGAGGGATTGCGGCGAGTACTGCCCCTGTTTGAGGATCTCAATGAGCTTCTCGCCGCGGTTGAGCAGGTTGCGTGTCGACTGGTCGAGATCAGAGGTCCCGAACTGGGCGAACGCCTTCACCTCGTTGTATCGCGAAATGTCCCCCTTGATCGAGCGCGCCACCGCCTTCATCGCCTTCGTCTGGGCGTCGCTGCCAACGCGCGACACCGAGGCCCCGACGTCCATTGCCGGCCTGTTGCCGCTGTAGAACAGCTCCGGTTTGAGCAGGATCTGGCCGTCCGTGATCGAGATGACGTTTGTCGGCACGAAAGTCGAAACGTCCCCCTCGAGGATCTCGATCACCGGAAGCGCCGTCAGGGAACCGGCCCCCTTCTCATCGCTCATTTTCGCGGCGCGCTCGAGCAGCCGGGAGTGCAGATAGAATACGTCCCCCGGGTAGGCTTCGCGGCCCGGTGGGCGCCGCAAAACGAGGGACATTTCTCGATACGCCCACGCCTGTTTCGAGAGATCGTCGTAGATGATCAGGGCATGCCGCCCGTTGTCTCGGAAATACTCCCCCATCGAGGCCCCTGCGTACGGAGCCAGGAACTGCAGCGGCGCCGGGTCCGAGGCCGTCGCCGACACCACGACGGTGTACTCCATGGCTCCGTTGGCCTCGAGTTCGGCGACTACCTTCGCTACCGTCGACGCCTTCTGCCCGATGGCGACGTAGATGCACTTCACGTCCTGGTCGTGCTGGTTGATGATCGTATCCACGGCGATCGCCGTTTTTCCGGTCTGGCGATCCCCGATGATGAGCTCGCGCTGTCCGCGGCCGATCGGAACCGTCGCATCGATGATCTTGATACCGGTCTGCAGAGCCTCGTGGACGGGCTGGCGTTCGATGACCCCGGGGGCCTTGCGCTCGACGGGAAGCGTACGGCCGGCGTTGACCTCTCCCTTGCCGTCGATCGGCTGCCCCAGGGGGTTGACGACTCTCCCGAGCAGCTCTTCCCCCACCGGCACCTCGACAATGCGTCCGGTGCGCTTCACCCGGTCCCCTTCGTTTATCAGGGTGTCGTCGCCGAAGAGCACGCAGCCGACGTTGTCCTCCTCGAGGTTGAGCGCCATGCCCATGATGCCGTGCGGGAACTCCACGAGCTCGGTAGCGCGCACGTTGGACAATCCGTGCACGCGCGCGATCCCGTCCCCGACGTACAGGACCGTCCCGGTTTCGTAAACGTCTATTTCCTTTTCGAATCCCGACAGCTGCTGCTTGAGTATCCGGGATATCTCGTCAGGTTGCACCATTGCCTCTGCGGGCATCGCCTACATCCTCCTGCGCTCGGTATCGAATTCGGTATGTGCTGCCACTGCCTTCATCAAGCTTCCATCAGCCGTACGCGCAGACGCTCGAGCTGGGTTTCCACCGAGCCGTCGAACACGAGATCGTCGACTCGGGCGACCAGCCCTCCCCCGAGGCCGGGATCGACGCTCGTGTCGAGGCGGATCCGCAGTCCCGTGTACGAGGCCAGCCGCGTCCGCAGGCGCTCTTTCTGATCCGCGGTCAACGCCACCGCCGAGGTTACCTGCGCCGTGGCCATCCCCGACCGCCGGTCGAGGAGGTCGAGAAACCCGCTCGCGATTTCCGGCAGCAGGCCGATACGGCGGCGCTCCACCAGCAGCCTGAGAAAGTTGAGGGTCAACGGCTGAACCTTGCCGGCGAACAACGCCTCGAGACCGGAGCGCTTGGCTTCGGGCTGAAGCAGCGGGTTCCGCAGGAACTCCACCAGCTCCGCCGAACTCCGCAGGGCAGCATCCAGCCCCTCCATGTCCCGGCGCATCTCCGCCTCGCCGACACCGCTCTCTTCCGACGCTTCAAGCAGGGTTACGGCGTACCTGCGGACGACCTCCTGGGCTCTCACGAGTGCGAACTACCCCGCATTTGCTTCAGGTCCTTCCCGGTGTTCCCGAGGGATTCTCGGGAACACCGGCGATCAGGTCGTCGACGAGACGGCGATTCCGCTCGTCGTCGAGATTGGCGTCGAGGATTTCCCCGGCGGCGCGCACCGCGAGGTCGGCGACTTCCCGGCGCAGCTCCCCCAGGGCGACCAGCTTTTCGCTCTCTATGGTCCGGCGCGCCTGCTCCAGCGTCTGCTCGGCCTCCTGGCGAGCCTGGGAAATCAGGTCGGAGCGCACTCGCTCGGCTGCTTCCCGCGCCTGCGCGACGATGTCGCGGGCTTCGGATTCGGCCCCGGCGAGCGCTTTCTGGTGTTCGGCCAGGGTGGCGCGGGCTTCATCCCGCGCCTTTTCCGCTCCCTCCAGGGCTTCGCGGATGCGCCGTTGGCGCTCGTCGAGGACTTCGAGCACGGGCGTCCACACGAATCGCTTGAGAACAACCAGCACCACCACGAAGGTGATTATCGTCCAGGCAATCAGGCCTGCGTGAGGCTCCAGTAACATGATCCGCTCTTACAGGTTAGGTCCGGTTTCGCACCGAGTAGGTGCCATGGGCCCGTGGCGACGTCCCGCGTAGGTCGAGTCTCGCAGACCGGTTCGGGACCGGCGACGGCCCGGATCCGGCGATCGTCCGCCGCGGACTCCTGCGGGAACAGGCAGCCCTACTTGAAGACAATGAGAAAACTGATGATCACACCGAACAGGGCGACTCCCTCGACCAGCGCCGCGGCGATGATCATGGTGATTCGAATGTCGCCCACGGCCTCGGGCTGGCGGGCGATCCCCTCCATGGCCCCTTTGCCGATAAGCCCGACGCCGATCCCGGCGCCGATAGCAGCGAGTCCGGCTCCGATCCCGGCTCCCAAAAGTGCTAAATCCATTTAGACGCTCTCCTCCTGATGTGATTGAATCATCGCTTGCATTTCAGCTTGGGGGGCCGCGGTCTCCGTCAGTGATCGGGGTGAGCGGCCATGTTGATGAACAGCGCCGACAACAGGGTGAATATGAATGCCTGAACGAAGGCTATGAATATCTCGAACAGGTATATCGCAGCGGCGAACACCACCGACACCGGCGCCAGGAAATAGCTCTTGAACATTATGATCATCGCCAGGAACACCAGTATGGCTACATGCCCGGCGATCATGTTGGCGAACAGGCGAATGCACAGGGCGAACGGTTTGACCAGCATCCCGAGCACTTCGATGGGAACCATGATCGGCAGCAGCCAGACCGGCATGCCGGACGGCACCAGGCTTTTGGCGTAACCCAGGGGACCGTTGTTGGCGATTCCCACCACTTGCGTTACGGCGAAGGTTACCAGGGCGAGGGCCGCGGTGACCGATACGTTGCCGGTAGCGGTTGCGCTATAGGGTATCAGCCCGAGGAGGTTGAGAAACAGGATGAAGAAAAAGAGAGTCAGAAAAAACGGCAGAAACGGCCTGCCGTGATCCCCCATCACCGGTTGCACGACTTCGTCGCGTATGAACAGGATGATCGCTTCGAAAAAGTTGGCGAGGCCGCCGGGAACCAGTCCGGGCTTGCGGAAGGCGCTGACGAGCAGGGCGATCAGCAGGGCGCTGGCCACCCACATCACCACGACGTGGCGGGTGATGGATAAGTCTATGCCGAAAACCGGTTCGAACTGAGGGAGCTCTATTCTGCCGTCGAGGATGTGGTGGGCATTGATGAAGGGCACTTCCAGATGCCTGGCATCCATGACGTGCCCGATGATATCTATTTTTCCATCCGCGGCGTCAGCCGCGCTCGCATCGCTTGCCATTCAACCCCAACTCGATGGCTACCAGAACCGGCACTGTTTTCGCGGAAAACGAATCGGAAACTTCGACTGCGGGATATTCAGCCGGGTAAACTTAAGGGGGCCATCGCTTCTGTCAAATGGCTTCGGCTGCCATCTCCGCCCTGGGAATCAGGGCCCGCCGCGGCCCTCTGAATGGGAGCGTTCGGTTTCGCGCCTGCGAATTACCAAAGCGATCTCCGCGACCTGAAAGGCGAGAAAAGCGGATGCGAAAGCGGCGGCGAAGGGAGCTTTTTGCACGGCGGAGAACTTGAAGATCAGTGCAAGCGCCAGGCCCATCGCCAGCAGGCGCGCCACCATGCCACCGAGGAACGCCTGCACGAAGAATGCCGGACTGCGCTTCCACGACCACTGTATCGTCAGCCACGCGGCGGCGGCGTTTCCGGCAGCGAGCCCCAGGCCGGAGAGAACGCTCTCCCACATCAGCGCGAAATCCCTCCGGTTCCGGATCCGTCCTTATTGCCGGTGCTGCCGCCGAGACTGCGGACGAGGTACCAGAAACCTGACACGGCGCCGGCCAGACATCCGGCGATCAGCAGCAGCGGCGAGGTCCCGAGCTTGGCGTCGAGCCACCACCCGGCGAACAACCCGGCGGCAATCGCGGCGGCAAACTGGAAACCGGATCCGATGTAGACCCCGGCCTGCGCGAAGGAGCTGAGGGCCTTGCGAGCCTGGTTCTTTTCATCAGGGCTGGTTGGATCCGAGTCTGTCATCTTCCTGAATCCACAGCGAGGGAAGGCCTGCGGGTGCGGGATGAAGGCGGCCCCTCGACAGGGTCGAGCAGCGGCCTGATGTGGGATCGGGGGCGCTTCCGGGGTGCAGTGTCCATCGCGCCCGAGACGCCGCTGCGTACCTGGTTCCTGCTGGATCGACGGATCGCAGGTGATCTTCCGCAGCTACCGGCCGACCACCTCTCCTGCCTCGAGCCGAGGTCGGTACACGGAGCCTTCCCGGCCACCGGCGCAGGCATCCCCTTCTCCGGCTCCGCACTCGCACATCGGCTGCCCGAGCTCGTCGCACATGGCGCCCAGGCCGCCGCACGAACCCTTGATGGCGCGGTTGCCGAGTATGACCCCGACCGCCATTGCAGCGACGACGAGCGCGAAAACCACGAGGGCTGAGAGGAATGTGTCCATCGAACCTCACCTGCCGCGGCGGGATGCGCGCGACGTTTTCGGACCGGGCGGCTGTCGTCCCGGGTTGGCGAATCCCGTTTTTCCGGGGGGCAGCGGCACCTAGGAACCGAAGTCGTCGAAGCGGATCATCTCCTCTTCGACGCCCAGATCGTCGAGCATGCGCAGCACCGCCTGCAACATCATCGGCGGGCCGCACAGGTAGTACTCGACGTCTTCGGGAGCCGGGTGCTTGCTCAGATATTCCTCGAGCACCACCTGGTGGATGAACCCGGTGTGCCCGGCCCAGTTGTCTTCGGGCAAAGGCTCCGACATCGCCACGTGCCATGTGAAATTCGGGAAGTTCCTCTCGATGTCGAGGAAGTGCTCTTCGTAGAACAGCTCCTTGCTCGAGCGCGCCCCGTACCAGTACGAGACCTTGCGTTTCGTCTGCAAGGTGTGGAACAGATGGAATATGTGGGAGCGCAACGGGGCCATACCGGCGCCGCCGCCGATGTAGACCATCTCGCGGTCGGTATCCTGGATGTAGAACTCCCCGTAGGGCCCGGAGATCGTCACCTTGTCCCCCGGTTTCAGCTTGAAGGTGTAGGACGAGACTAAACCGGGATTCACCTTTTGCCAGGTTCCGGTTGCGCGGTCGACAGGCGGGGTGGCGATGCGGATGTTGAGCATCATCATGTTCCCCTCGGCCGGGTGGTTGGCCATCGAGTAGGCGCGGAAGACCGGGTCCTGATTGACGGTGCGAAGGTTCCAGACGTTGAACCGGTCCCAGTCTTCATGGAAGCGCTCGTCGACCTCGAATTCGCGGAAGCTGCACTCGAACGGGGGCACCTCGATCTGGATGAAGCCGCCGGACTCGAAATCGAGGATCTCCCCCTCGGGCAGCTTCAACACGAGCTCCTTGATGAAGGTGGCGACGTTTTCGTTCGACACCACCTCGCACTCCCAGCGCCGCACCGAGAAGACCTCGGCAGGAACCTCGATCTTCATGTCCTGCTTGACGGTGACCTGGCAGGAGAGGCGATCCCCGTCGCGCGCCTCGCGGCGGGTTACGTGCTCGAGCTCGGTGGCCAGGATTTCCCCGCCCCCATCGTGCACCTTGACCCGGCACTGGGCACAGGTGCCGCCGCCGCCGCAGGCCGAGGAAACGTAGATCTCGTTGTCGGCGAGGACGTTGAGCAGCTTGCCGCCGGCCGGTATGGTGAGCGAGCGGTCTTCGTCGTCGTTGATCAGGATGCGCACGTCGCCGGTGGCAACGAGCTTCGACCGGGCAACCAGGATGATCCCCACCAGCACGATGACGACGCCGGTGAACATTCCTGCCCCGGAGACGATCTCAGTCATGGCAGCGAACTGTCCGTAAAAAAGGGGTCTGTTCCATTACAGTTGAATACCCGAGAAGGCCATGAACGCCATCGCCATCAGCCCGACCGTCATGAAGGTGATACCCAGGCCGCGCAGCCCCGGAGGTACGTCGCTGTACTTGAGCTTTTCGCGAATTCCGGCCAGGGCGACGATCGCCAGCGCCCACCCGACTCCCGAGCCGAGTCCGAAGATCACGCTCTCGCCGAAGTCGTAGTCGCGCTCGACCATGAAAAGCGAGCCGCCGAGTATGGCGCAGTTGACGGTTATAAGCGGCAGGAAGATGCCGAGGGCGTTGTAAAGCGAGGGGACGTACTTGTCGAGGAACATCTCGAGGATCTGGACGCTGGCGGCAATCACCCCGATGTAGCTGATCAGGCCGACGAAAGTGAGATCCACTCCCGTGAGCCCCGCCCAGGCCAGCGCGTCCGCCTTGAGCAGGTGCTGGTACACCAGGTTGTTGATCGGGACGGTGATGCCCTGCACAACGACCACGGCAACCCCCAGGCCGAACGCAGTCGAGACCCGCTTCGACACCGCCAGGAAAGTGCACATCCCGAGGAAAAAGGCGAGTGCGATGTTCTCGACGAACACCGCTTTCACGAACAGGTTGAGGTAGGCTTCGAGCATCAGAAACCCTCCTTCTCAATCTGTTTGGTCTTGAACGAACGCAGGACCCAGATGAAGACGCCGATTATGAAAAAAGCGCTCGGAGGCAGGAGCATCAGCCCGTTGGGAGCGTACCAACCACCTTCCGTCGCGAGCCCGAACACCTCGACTCCGAAAAGCTTTCCGGAGCCGAACAACTCCCGGCACACCCCTACCACCAGGAGAATGAGACTGTAACCCAGGGCGTTGCCGAGCCCGTCGAGCATGCTCATGAAGAGGCCGTTCTTCATCGCGAACGCCTCGGCGCGGCCCATCACGATACAGTTGGTGATGATTAGGCCGACGAAGACCGACAGCTGTTTGCTGATATCGAACGCGTAGGCGCGGAGAAACTGATCGACTATGATGACCAGCGAGGCGATGATCGTCATCTGAACGATGATGCGGATGTTGGTCGGAATGTGGGCGCGGATGAGGCTGACCGCGGCATTCGAAAAAACGAGGACGAAGATCACCGCCAGGCACATGGTGACCGAGGTCTCGAGCTTGCTGGTCACTGCCAGAGCAGAACAGATCCCCAGGATCTGCAGGGCGATCGGGTTATCGTCCAGAACGGGATGCAGCAGCGTTTCCCTGGCTTTACCCATGGGCAGCTCCTTTTTCCTTCAGGCGATCGAGGAAGGGGCCGTACCCGTCCTCGCCCAACCAGTACCTAAGGGTGTTGCTCACTCCGCGCGAGGTTATCGTCGCGCCGGAAAGCCCGTCGACCTGGTAGACCGCTTTCGGACTGTTGGCGTCGACCACCCCGCGGACCACCTCGATTGCGACCATGCCCTCCTCGTCGAAGGCCCGCTTGCCGTTCCACAGCGCTTTCCAGCGGGGGTTGTCGACCTCGCCCCCGAGGCCCGGGGTCTCCCCGTGCTCATAGTATACGAGACTGCGGATGGTATTGACGTCCTCGATGTCGATAGCGAGGAAACCGTAGAGGGTCGACCACAGTCCCTTGCCGTGTACCGGCAGGATGACCTTGTCGACCTCACCCTTCCTGTACACGAGGTAGACGGCGGCGAACTCGGCGCGGCGCTTGATGCCTGCCGGGTCTCGCTTGGCCGGGATGGCGACGCTCTGGTCCGGGTCGCGGGCGGCGTTGCGCTGATCGTATTCGTCCGGGTCGATGTCGACGTATTCGCCGCTGGCGAGATCGACGACCTTCTCCTCGATGCTCTCGAACAGCTCGTCGATCGGCCTGCTCTCGTCGAAGAGGCCGGCGGCGGTCAGGATGTTCCGTTTCTTGTCGAGGAGCTTGTTGACCCCCTGGGTCGGACGCAGCGTCACCGCCGCGGTGGAAACGAGAACGGAGCAGATCACGCACAGGGCCGCGGCGACGAAGAAGGTCTTGCCGATGGTCTCTTTGGGCACGGTGCTCGCTCGCCTCCCTGGCTCAACCGGCAGCCGCTCGCAACAGGCGCCGCTTGATGTTGGCCTGTACCACGAAATAGTCGATAACGGGGGCGAACACGTTGCCGAACAGGATCGCCAGCATCACCCCCTCGGGAAAGGCGGGATTGACGACGCGGATCAGGATCGTCATCGCCCCGATCAGGCCACCGTAGAACCACTTGCCGCGGTTCGTGAACGCCGCCGACACCGGATCGGTCGCCATGTACACGCAACCGAAGGCGAAACCGCCGAGGAACAGGTGCCACAGCGGGCTCATGGCGAACATCGGGTTGGTATCGCTTTCGACCAGGGTCATCAGCCAGCCGAAGACCAGGGTGGTCAGGGCCATTCCCAGCATGATCCGCCACGAGCCGATCTTGGTTGCGATCAGGATGGCGGCGCCGATGGCGCAGGCGAGAAAGGAGGTCTCCCCCATCGATCCGGGAATGGTCCCGAGGAAGGCGTCCCACAGCGACGTCGCGCTCAGGGCGCCGATGCCGTCGGCGGGAACCTTGCCCAGCGGGGTCGCGTAGGAGTAGCCGTCGACGGCGACCCAGATCTTGTCACCGGTGATCTCCACCGGGTAGGCGAAATACAGAAACGCCCTCGCGGTCAGGGCCGGGTTGAGAAAGTTCTTGCCGGTGCCCCCGAAAATCTCCTTGCCGATGACGACGCCGAAGCTGATGCCGATCGCCACCTGCCATAGCGGAATCGTCGGCGGCAGGGTCAGGGGAAACAGCATCCCCGTAACCAGGAAGCCCTCGTTGATCTCGTGGCGGCGTATGATCGAAAACAGCGCCTCCCAGGTCCCCCCCACGATGTTGCAGACGAGAAAGACCGGAATGAAGTAGAGGGCTCCGTGGAGCAGGTTGGCGATGATGTTGCCGGGATCGTAGCCGATCTCGAGGACGTCGATGACGACCCCGCGCCACCCGCCCGCCGAGGTCAGCCCCATCTCCGCCAGCGCCAGGTTGGCCTGGTACCCTGTGTTCCACATCGCCATGAAGATACAGGGAACCAGGGCGACCACGACGGTTATCATCATGCGCTTGAGGTCGAGGGAGTCGCGCACGTGTGAAGCGCCCCGGGTGACCTCTCCCGGCGTGTACAGAAACGTGTCGGCCGCCTCGTACGCCGGGTAAAGGCGTTCGAGCCGGCCGCCGCGCTCGAAAAGCGGCGCCGCCTGGTCGAGCAGGTCTCTGAGCAGCTTCATCAGCCTTCCTCCTCGATGATTTCCAGGCTGTGCCGGAGGAGGGGGCCGTACTCGGTTTTACCGGGACAGACGAACGTGCACAACCCGAGATCCTCTTCATCGAGCTCGAGGCAGCCGAGTTGCTGCGCCTGTTCGGTATCGGCGACGATCAGGGAACGGAGCAGGAAGGTCGGCAGAATGTCGAGGGGCATGACCCCTTCGTAGGATCCGACCGGCACCATCGCGCGAATGCTTCCCTCCGTCGAAGTAGTGAAGTCGAATTTCCTGCCCGGGGTCAGCCGCGAGGCGAATACGTTCTTGACGGAGAACTTGTCGAGCCCCGGTTTCTGCCAGCCGAGAAACACCCGCTCACGGCCTTCGCGCAGCGCCGAGACCTGCAGGTGATAGCAGCCGAGAAAGTCGAGGGGACCCGCGGCGGAGCGTCCGGACAGAACCGATCCCGAAATGAGGCGGTTGTCACCCTCCTCCGGTTCCCCCGCGGCCAGCTCGCTGATGCAGGCCCCACGCCGGGTGCGCAGCAGCCGAGGCCGTTTCACGACCGGTCCACCCAGGGCGACAACCCGTTGCGGGGACAGCCTGCCGGTGGCGAACAGACGGCCGATTTCCGCTACGTCCTGGTAGTTGATCCAGAATACCGTCCTCGTCGCCGACACCGGATCGAGAAGGTGGATGTGGGTACCTGC
Source organism: Candidatus Latescibacterota bacterium (assembly GCA_965223905.1). Classification (GTDB taxonomy): domain Bacteria; phylum Latescibacterota; class UBA2968; order UBA8231; family UBA8231; genus CBDCXV01. The sequence continues at coordinate 1,071,589 of CBDCXV010000001.1, read as the reverse complement.
CAGTCCGGCCGGGTGCGGGCCGGCGAACTCGGCGACGGTGGCGGCGCCGTTCCCCTCGGGCACCGCGGAACCGGGAGCCTTGCACAGGAACAGCTCGCCATCGGTGAGCTTGGCGAGCAGGTCGAGGCCGCGTGAGAAATCCTCCTCCTGGCCTGCGAGGACGACCGCGGGGTCGGCGGCCAGGGGGTTGGTGTCGATGGCGGTGACGAAAATCGAATGGGGGGCCGTCTCCGGAGAAGGAACTCGGCTGTAGGGGCGGGTGCGCAGCGCCGTCCACAAGCCCGACGCGAGGAGCTTTTCGACCACCTGCTCGCGTGAGGAGACCGTCGCGGCGACGCCGAACTCCTCGGTATCGGAGACGCCATCGCCGTCCAGGTCGATGACGACCGACAGCAGACCGCGTTTGGCTCCCCTGTTGATCGCGGAGACCGTGCCTGCCCCTGGGGCGGTGAAGCGGACGCCCGGCCTCTTTTTGTCTTCAAAGAGCAGCTGCCCCAGCGCCACGCGGTCTCCCTCCCCGACCGCCATGGTCGGACGCAGGCCGATGAAGTCGGGACCGACGGCCGCCACCCTGGAGACGGAAGGTGCTTCTTCGACAACCTGCTCGCAGTCGCCGCTTATTGGAAGATCGAGGCCTTTCCTGATCGCAAATGACCGCCGCTCGCCCATTTTCCCGTGAGCTTTTTCAGTAGAATGTCCCGATGATGCAGCAGCAGAATTGAATCAAGCCTTACAGGCTAAGGCGGCATCATCAGGCTGTCAAGCGGGATGGTCGGCCTCTCCGGCGGCCCCCGTTTACCGGCGAACAGAACTCCTTCAGCCGGTGTATATTCTCGGTATGACCGGAAAAAACCGAGCTGCCAAAAGGTCTGATCGATCCGTCGAAGGATTCCGCAGGTCTGCTCCGGTTCGCAGCCGCCACCGCGGCCACAGTGCCGAGGGCTTCACTCCCCAGGGCTCCGGCCCCCCGGCCGACCCGGGGCGGCGCAGGGATTCTGCCTGGGGCGCGTACCCCCTGAAGGGCGTTGAAACGCTTCGCCCCGAACCGTTGCGCGGGAATGCCTCGCTTTCCGTTGCCGCATCCGGGTTGGCCGGCAGGAGGCACCAGAGGCAGTGACACCATGAGCCGGCGGGTCGTCGTCACAGGTCTGGGCGCTGTGACTCCACTCGGTTCCGGTGCCGCCCGTTTCTGGGACCGACTGTGCGCCGGGCAGTCAGGGGTCGGTCCGATCACCCTCTTCGATGCCGGGGCCTTCCCGGTGCGCATCGCCGGCGAGGTCACGGGATTCACGCTGCCTGCCGAAATCGACCGCAGGCGGGCCCGGCGCCTCGACAGGTACGCCCTGTTCGGGGTCGGAGCGGCGTTGCAGGCCTGGCGCGACGCCGGAATCGAAGCGCACGATCCGGACGAGTCGGGGATCGTGCTCGGCTCAAGCCACGGCGGCGAGAACACCACCCTCCAGGCCGCGGCCGCCCTCGGTCCGATCCTCGGTCCGAAAGCCGCGAGTCCCTTGCTGATCCCGCGCATGCTCAACAACATGGCCGCTGCCCAGGCGGCGATGCTGCTCGACCTCCGCGGCCCTGGCTTCGCCCTCTCCTCCGCGTGCGCCACCGGCGGCCACGCCCTCGGCGAGGCTTCCGAGGTCATCCGCAGGGGGGATGCCGACGTGATGGTCGCCGGCGCCGCCGAGGCCTGCATAACGCCGTTGACCCTGGCCGGCGACCACGCCCTCGGAGCGCTGTCGCGGCGCAACGCCGAGCCGCAGCGTGCCTGCCGCCCTTTCGACCGCGACCGGGACGGATTCGTGCTCGCCGAGGGTGCCGCAGTCCTCGTTCTCGAGGAGCTGGATCATGCCAGAAGACGGGGCGCCCGCGTCTACGCCGAACTCTCCGGGTACGGCGCAACTACCGACGGGGTGCACGAAACGCGGCCGGAACCGAACGGTGCGGCCGCGGCGAAGGCCATCGCCCGGGCACTGGAGAAGTCCGGAACCGGACCTCGCGAGGTCAGCGCGATCTTCGCCCACGCAGCCGGTACCCGGGCCGGCGACGACGCCGAGGTTCGCGCCTTGGACGCCTCGCTCGGGGAAGCGCTCGGCACCATCCCGGTGACCGCGATCAAGTCGATGACCGGGCACATGCTCGCCGCCTCAGGAGCGGCCCAGGCGGTCGCCGCGGTCATGGCTGTCGAGTCGGGGTCCGTCCCGCCGACGATCAATTGCGAGAGCATCGACGGAATGGGGATCGCCTGCGTGCGCGGCGAGGCGCTCCGAAGGCCGCTCGCACGGGTGCTGTCGAACTCGTTCGGCTTTGGCGGCCACAACGCCGTCCTCCTCTTTTCGGCCCCCGCGCCCTGAAGGCATCCCGCCATATCCTGCAACATTACCAACAGGACACACTTTTACAGGACACACTTTACAGGACACACTTTTAAATGGTTACGACTTCCACCGTTCCCGGCTTCCCAGCTCTCGCTGACAAGGCGATCGCCGGCGACCCACTGACGCACGCCGAGTGCGCCGCGGTTCTCGGCTCCCCGGACAGCGAGGTTCCCGCCCTGCTCGCCGAGACCTACCGGGTGCGCCGCCGCTTCTGTGGCGACAAGGTGCACCTGCATGTCCTGATGAACGCCAAAAGCGGTCTCTGTCCCGAGGACTGCGGCTACTGCTCGCAATCGCGGGTCTCGGAGGCGGCCATCGAGAAATACCCCATGGTGAGCCAGGAGCAGCTGCTCGAAGAGGCGCGCGCAGCCAAGCGCTCGCGGGCCAAGCGTTTCTGCATCGTCACAAGCGGACGGGGGGCATCCTGGCGCGAGGTGGAATACCTGGCCGACGCCGTGCGCAACATCCGCGACGAGGTCGATATCGGGATATGCGCCTGTGTCGGACTGCTCGACGAGGAGAAAGCCCGGGCGCTGAAGGAAGCCGGGGTCGACCAGCTGAACCACAACCTGAATACCAGCGAGCGGTTCACTCCCAGCATCGTCACCACCCACGGCTACAGCGACCGGGTGAAGACCCTGCAGGCCGCGCGCAAGGCCGGGCTCGACCTCTGCAGCGGTGCGATCTTCGGTATGGGCGAAACGGACGAGGACGTGATCGAGGTCCTCATGGCGCTCCGCGACCTCGATCCGCGGTCGATACCGGTCAACTTCCTCCATCCCATCTCCGGCACACCGCTCGAGGGGACGTGGAGGCTGACCCCCCTCCACTGCCTGCGGATCCTCTGCCTGGCGCGTCTGCTGCATCCCCACCGCGAGATCCGCGTCGCCGGCGGGCGCGAGCTGCACCTGCGGTCGCTGCAGCCGCTGGCGCTGTACGCGGCGAACTCGATTTTCGTCGAGGGCTACCTCACCACCCCTGGTCAGGGCACCAGGGAGGCGCTGCAGATGATCGAGGACATGGGGTTCGAGGTCGAAGAGGCGTGACTGGAGAGCACCCGGCTGGCATCTGGAACGCCTTCACCCCGATGGCTCGCTACGACAGCGAGCCAAGGCTGATCGTCGACCGCGCCGAGGGCAACCGCCTCATCGACAGGGACGGCCGTGAGTACATCGACGGCGTGGCCTCGCTCTGGGCGATCGTTCACGGCCACGGGCATCCGCACATCGTCGAGGCGATCAGGCGCCAGGCGGAGCGGCTGCAACACAGCACCCTTCTCGGCGCCGGGCATACCCCGGCGATCGAGCTCACGGAGCGGCTCGCCGCCCACGTCCCCAAAGGGCTGACCCGTTTCTTCTACAGCTCCGACGGCGCCAGCGCCGTCGAGGTGGCGCTCAAGATGGCGCTCCAGTTCTGGGTCAACAGCGGCCGGCCCGAGCGCCGCCGCTTCGCCGCAATGGAGATGGCGTACCACGGCGATACCCTCGGTGCTGCGTCGCTGGGGAGCGACGGTCCCTTCCGCAAGCCGTACGAGGCCGCGCTGTTCGAGCCGTTGCGGTTTGCCAATCCGCACGCCCTCAGCTGTTCCCTCTGTTTGCCGGAAAGCGGCTGCAGCCTCGCCTGCGTCGGTTCGCTGGAGCGTCTCCTCGCGGCGCGCGCCGGGGAGATCGCCGCGGTGGTCGTCGAGCCGCGGGTCCAGGGTGCGGCGGGAATGATCGTCGCCCCGGAAGGCCACCTCCGCCTTGTCGCCGACCTCTGCCGTTCACATGATCTGCTGCTCATCGCCGACGAAGTGGCCACCGGCTTCGGAAAAACCGGCGCCATGTTCGCCTGCGACCTCGAAGGAGTAACCCCCGACATCATGGTGTTGGGCAAGGGGATCAGCGGCGGCTGCCTGCCCCTCTCGGCAACGGTGGCTAGCGAGCGGGTGTACGACGCCTTTCACGATACGGACGACTATGGCAAGACGCTCTACCACGGGCATACCTACGGGGGAAACCCGATCGCCTGCGCCGCGGCCCTGGCGAGTCTCGATATCTTCGAGCGCGAGCCTGTCCTCGCGCGGGTCGCCAGGCGCGCCTCCTTCCTCGGCGAGAACCTGCGCGACGTGCTCGGCGAGCATCCCCTGGCAGGTGAGATTCGCCAGCAGGGGTTGATGGCCGCGGTCGATATCGTCGCCGACCGCACCACCAAACGGTCGCTGCCCGCTTCTGAGCAGGCGGGGTGGAAGGCCTGCATGAGGGCGCGGGACCGCGGCGTCTTCGTGCGGCCCCTCGGGGACACCGTCGTGGTGATGCCCCCCCTTTCCATCGAAGAGAACGAGCTCGCGCAGATCTGCGAGGCGGTGAGGTATGGGCTCGACTGCGTCGCCCGGTCCACCACAACCCTGGGCTGACTTCCTGCGCTCGGAGCGCAACCGTCTCGAGCGGCTCGGTCTGCGGCGGTCGGTGGTGACTCCGGAGAGCCGCGCCGGGGTCCGGGCCTGCCTCGCCGGCCGCGAATACGTCCTGTTCACCTCGAACGATTACCTGGGGCTTGCGTCACACCCGGATGTGATCGCCGCCGGCGCCGAGGCCGCCGGCCGCTTCGGCGCCGGGGCGGGGTCGGCACGGCTGCTGCACGGCTCCACTCCGCTTCACGAGGACCTGCAGGAACGGCTGGCGCGGATGACAGGGCGGCAGTCCTCCCTGCTGTTCAGCTCGGGATACATGGCCAACCTCGGCCTGCTCTCCGCCCTGGCCGGAAGCGGGGACGCGATCTTCTACGACGAGCGCGCCCACGCCTCGATCATCGACGGCGCCAGGCTGTCGGGAGCGGCCGCTCTCCCCTACCCGCACAACGACGCCGGCCGCCTCGACGATCTCCTGCGGCGGACCCATGCCCGCCGCCGCCTGGTCGCGACCGAGAGCGTCTTCAGCATGGACGGCGACCTGGCCCCCCTCGATGCCCTGGGAAAAACAGCGTCGCGCCACCATGCCATGCTGGTCGTCGACGAGGCCCACGCCATCGGCCTTTTCGGCGGCGGCTCCGGTCTCCTGGGACGCTTCGATCTCGACGCCCCGGCCGCCGTCACCGGTACGCTTTCGAAGGCGCTGGGCTCGATCGGCGGCTTCGTCGCCGGCGACCAGGCCCTCGTCGACTTCCTCATCGACCGCGCCCGCACCTTCATCTTCGATACCGCGCTGCCGCCGTCGGCGGTGGCCGCGGCCGCCGCCGCCCTCGATGTCGCGCGGGAGGAGCCGTGGCGACGGAAGCGGGTCCTCGACCTCGGGGCAACCTTGCGCTCCGGGCTGATGCGACTGGGCTACCCACCCTCCTGCTCCGCCTCGCAGATCGTGCCGGTGCTCCTCGGCAGGCCAGCCGCCGCCCTCGCCGCCGAGGAGCATCTCAAGGCGCACGGCATCCTGGCGCGGGCGGTGCGGCCTCCTGCGGTTCCCCGGGGGACGTCGCGGATCCGCTTCGGGGTCACCGCGGCTCACGAAGAGAAGCACCTGAAGCAGGTCGTCGCAGCGATGGAATCCTTCCGTGGGTAGGGTCGTTCTCGTGACCGGGACCGACACTGGCGTCGGCAAAACGGTCGCTTCCGCCTGGCTGGCGTGGAAAGCGTCGCAAGCGGGAAGGGTTGCCCTGATAAAGGCGGTCCAGACCGGCGCCGATCCAGAGGTCGACGGCGACGAGGCCTTCTATCGCGCCGCCCTCCATGGCATGGACGTGACCCTGGGGACGCTGGCCTCTTTCCCGGAGCCGCTGGCGCCCCTGATCGCGGCGCGCCGCGCCGGGCGGCGGCTCGATTTCGAGACCCTGGTGCGGCAGTGCGAGTCCGTAGCCGCGTCCCACGACCTCACCCTGGTGGAGGGCTCGGGGGGGCTCCTGGTGCCGATCGATGAGAAGCGGGATTACGCCGACCTCGCCCTGCGCCTCAACGCCGCCCTGGCCGTCGTCGCCCGTCCCGGCCTCGGGACGCTGAATCACACCGCTCTCACCCTCGAGGCGGCGAAGGGCCGCGGCCTCGAGGTCTGCCTGCTGATCTGCAGCGGAGCTTCACCGGAACCGGACGTGGTCGAGGACGAGAACCTGCGTTTCTTCGCGGCGATGCGGGAAGGGCGCCAGCCCCGCGACCCGATGGCGTTGCTCGTGATCGAGCGCGCCCTCGAGTCCGACGCCGCCAGACCGGAACGGCTCGCCGTCAGGATCGAGGGCGCGTTGCCCGAATGGATGCCTGCTGAAGGAAGGAGCCCTTAAGGTGGATGCCTTGCCTCTCCCGGCCCCGGAGCTCGTTGGCAGTCATACCGGGAGCCAGGGTCAGCCGGAGCAGGGCAGTGCCTTTCAACGTGCCAACCGGGTTGCAGGCGCCCTCCCCCTGGCCTGCTATTCCCGGAGATATACCCCGATTTGTGATCAGCTTCGTCCATGGTTAAGGTTGGACCATGAGTAACGCCTGGATTCAGGAGCAGCTCGCCGCCATCGACGCCCTGTTCGGCAGCATCGTCGAGGTCCTCGACCTCTTTCTGTTCGCCGATTTCGGCAGCGGCCTGCCCCTTATCGTCGCCGTCCTGCTACTCGGCGGCATCTACTACAGCTTCTACTTCTCCTGGCTGACGATCCGTGCCTTTCGCCACTCCATCGACGTCATTCGCGGCCGCTACGACGACCCCTCCGACCCGGGGGAGATATCCCACTTTCAGGCCCTGACCAGCGCCCTGTCGGCGACGATCGGCCTCGGCAACATCGCCGGAGTGGCCATCGCCGTCAGCGTCGGCGGCCCGGGGGCCGTTTTCTGGATGGTGATCACCGCCCTCTTCGGCATGGCCTCGAAGCTCGCCTCCTGCACCTTGGCGGTGATGTACCGTCGCATCCGCCCCGACGGCCGCATCGCCGGCGGTCCGATGTACTACCTGGAGCAGGGCCTCGGCGCCAAGGGCTGGCCGGAGTTTGGACGTACCCTGGCGGTGTTTTTCGCCGTGCTGACCATCGGCGGCAGCCTGGGAGGCGGCAACATGTTCCAGGCGAACCAAACGCTTGAGGTGCTCGGAACCGTGCACCCGGGGTTTCGCGAATTCAACTGGGCGGTCGGCCTCCTCATGGCTCTCCTCGTCGGCCTCGTCATCATCGGCGGCATCCGCCGCATCGGCCGCGTCACCTCGCGGATCGTGCCGTTCATGTGCCTGTTGTACGTCGCCGTTTCCCTGTTCATCATCCTCGCCCACATCGGCGAGCTGCCGGGCCTGATCGCCCTGATCGTCGAAGACGCCTTCACCGGGCGTGCGGTCGGCGGCGGCTTCATCTACACCCTGGTCTGGGGCATTCGCCGTGCGGCCTTCTCCAACGAAGCCGGACTCGGGTCCGCGGCCTTCGCGCACGCGGCTGCCAAGACGAACGAAGCGGCGCGGGAGGGGATCGTCGCCATGATCGGCCCCTTCATCGACACCATCGTCATCTGCATGATGACGGCGCTGGTCTGCCTGCTGACCGGCGTCTACCAGGATCCGCAGTTCCAGTCCTCCGGCGGCTCCATCGTCGGGGCGCGCATGACCGCGGCGGCCTTCGAGTCCTTCATCCCCGGGGCGCGCTACGTTCTGGCCCTGGCCGTCACCCTGTTTGCCTACTCGACGATGATCTCCTGGTCGTATTACGGCGAACGCGCCTGGGAGTATCTCTTCGGCCCCGCCACCGTTATCCTCTTCCGCTTCATTTTCGTTTTTTTCGTCTTCCTCGGCAGCGTGACGGCTCTCGACAACATCATTGGATTCACCGACATGATGATCCTCGGCATGGCCTTCCCCAACATCCTCGGCGGCGTGCTCCTGAGTCCGCAAATCAAGGCCTGTCTCCAGGATTACTGGCAACGTCTGCAGGAGGGCAGGATTACCCGCTACAGGTAGTCCTGACGACATGGCCTGCGCCGGTCAGTCGCGCAGGCTGTCCCGGTCTTCGGCGAGGAACATCTCCTCGATTTCCAGGTCGGAAAAACCGAGCATCCAGTCCATCAACGGCACGCGGTCCGGCTGCTCCTTCAGCCGCAGGCGCCTGACGAAGGCCAGCCGGCTGATGCCGAAGGTCACCGTCGTCACCCGCCCCCCTTCGACGGCCACCTCTATTTCCCGCTCCTTCCCCCCGTACTCGATCTCGACCCAGTGGCTGCCTGCCGGGACGTTGTGCAGGAGAATCCCGTTGATTCCCCCCCCCCGCAGAAGGGAGATGGTGTAGCGTCCACCGAGCCGGATGACAAAACCCCCAGCGGCGACGGCAGCCCCCAGCGGCGACTGCAGCAGGGCGAGGGAGCCGTCGAGGTCGGCCAGCTGGTCGAGGCTGGCGGTCTCCTCCGCGGCCAGCCGGCTGACAACCTCCAGCGGGGCTTCCTCCTGCGGGGCTATCCGCGGGCGAGTGATTTCCCAGGCGGGGCGGGGGCGCACCGGCGTGAGGCCGTCCTCGCGGCTCAGGACGTACATCAGGATGTTCATGCCTGCTTCGAGGTAGGGCCCGCTGTCGTCCTGTTCCTCCCCCTCCTCCTCCTGGAGTTGGAACATCCCGCCCCACTTTTCCCCCAAGCCTATGTCGCTGAGGATGGCAACGAGACGTCCGTCGAGCTGAACCCCCCAGAGCCCTAGCGTGGGCAGCCCGGGAGCGGTTTCGACCTCGGAGAGCAGAGCGGATTCCAGGATATCGGGTGGCATCACATCGCCTCGCGCCGCGCCGGGGTAATACCACGATCCCTCAGAAGCCTCGACCAACCTGTCCTTGGCCTCTTCCCCGGGGAAACCGGTTTCGAAGTCGAAGAAAGAGTGATACAGGTCGTGTTCGACGCCGACCGGGCCGAGGCCGCCCTCGCCGGCCAGGACCGATTTCAGGGTGTCGGCCATTTCCGACAGAAAGCGATAGCCGCCCTCGATATAAAGCAGCCCGCCGCCGCGCATGTACTTGGCGAGCAGCTCTTTCTCCTGGCCGTCGAAGCGGACCCGGTAGTCGGAAGTGGTTACCGGGTTTCCCAGACCTTCGAACAGGAAGTGAATCGGGTCGTCGAGGAGGGATTCCGAGTCGAAATAGCTGTGCCAGTGCTTGTCGACCTGAACGAGGATGTTCGTGCGGTCGCGGGTATAGCGAGCCAGGGCATCGAGAGCGAAGCCGCGGGCCCCGGCCCCGTACAGCTGCAGCCGCGGGATGTTGATGTACCCCCTGGCGTCCCTGCGGCTGTGGAGGTCGGGAATGATGGTGGCCGGAACCTTCCCGGCCCGGGCGAGATCCTCCATACGCAGCAGATCGAAAGCCTCGCTGCGCCCGGCCGTGTCAGCCCAGCCGTACTCGTGAGGCGAAAGCATGCGCTCCTCGGCGAATGCGAGGGTTTCGGGCGGCGCTCCGGTACCGATCTCCCGCAGGGCGATGTCGACTTCGGGCGCCTCCGGGGCCAGCGGCACGAGCTCTGTGCGGGTGACCTCCTCCGCCATAGCCTCCGGCTCGGCTTCCCGGCGCAGGTATTCCATCCTCGACTCGGGCAGCCGTTTCGGTTCCGGAACGCGCATCCGTTGGGGCTCGAAGCGCCTCGCAGGAATGTTGGCGATCCTCGCCCTGAACGCCTTGGCCTCTTCCGCCTCGCGCCAGGACAAGGCGATGTAGTTCAGCGCCACCAGGTGCAGCAGAAAGGAGAGGATCAGGCATGGCCAGATGATCGGATCGCGTCGTCGTCGCATTGCGATGGCAGCTTAAAGTTGAGCGTCGAGCTGTCCTTTTGAAGGTCGCTTTCGGCAGTAAGCCGGGCAATCGCAACTGGTTGTAATCCCGAATTCGCGTAAATTCTGTGGTTCTCACGAGCCATGCAGAGGCTCCCGGCTGGCCCGGTGGCGCGCGGAAACGCGTCGCGCCAGGCCACCGTACCCATCGGTTGCGCCGCCCAGGTGAACCTCGAGATGATCCAGGCAGAGGAATACAGAGAGGGATTCGAAGTCGAGCAGCAGGAGTGGCTGGAATCGCTCGACTACGTGCTGGCGACGTACAGCCCCGAGGAGGTCCAGGCGCTGCTGAACAGGCTGCTGGCGAAGGCCGAGAGTACCGGAATTCCGTTTACTGCCAACACCCCCTACGTCAACACCATCCCCCGGTCCAGGCAGCCGAACTATCCGGGAAGCCGGGAGATCGAGCGGCGGCTGAAAAGCCTGATCCGCTGGAACGCCATGGCGATGGTCGTGCGCGCCAACCGCGACAAGGCGGCACCCGGCGGTCATATCTCGACCTACGCCTCCGCCGCCACCCTCTACGAAGTCGGCTTCAACCACTTTTTCCGCGCCCCCAGGCCGGGGTTCTCCGGCGACCAGGTTTACTTCCAGGGGCATGCAACCCCCGGGATCTACGCCCGCGCCTTCCTCGAAGGCCGCCTGAGCGAGCGCCACCTCGAAAACTTCCGGCGCGAGCTGCGCGACGGAGGCGGGCTGTCCTCCTACCCGCACCCCTGGCTGATGCCGGAATTCTGGCAGTTCCCGACCGTATCGATGGGCCTCGGCCCCATCCTGTCGATCTACCAGGCGCGTTTCAACAAGTACCTCCAGGACCGCGGCCTGGCCAGCACCCGCGAGTCGAAGGTGTGGGCGTTCCTCGGGGATGGGGAAACCGACGAGCCGGAATGTCTCGGCGCCATCACGCTGGCTTCGAGAGAACAGCTCGACAACCTGATCTGGGTGATCAACTGCAACCTGCAACGGCTCGACGGTCCGGTCCGGGGCAACGGCAAGATCATCCAGGAGCTGGAAGCGGCGTTCCGCGGGGCCGGTTGGAACGCCATCAAGGTTATTTGGGGGGACGACTGGGATCCCCTGCTAGAGCAGGACGACCCGGCCCTGATCGCCCGCATGGGGGAGGTCGTCGACGGCGAGTACCAGAAATACACGGTTTCCGACGGCTCCTTCATCCGCGAGCACTTCTTCGGGGTCCACCCGCGCCTGCTGGAGATGGTCGAGAACCACTCCGACGAGCAGCTGGTGCGCATGCGCCGGGGCGGCCACGACCCCGAAAAGGTGTACGCCGCCTACAAGGCCGCGGTCGAGCACACCGGATCGCCCACGGTCATTCTCGCCAAGACCGTGAAGGGGTACGGCCTCGGCGAAGCGGGAGAAGGCAAGAACATCACCCACCAGCAGAAGAAGCTCAACGAGGACGAGCTGCGGCATTTCCGCTCCCGTTTCGGCATCCCTATCTCCGACGACGAGGTCGCCGAGGCGCCGTTTTACCGGCCTCCCGACGACAGCCCGGAGATCGTCTACCTGCGGGAGCGCCGCCAGGCGCTCGGGGGGCAGCTTCCGCGGCGCGCCGTCAGGGCGGAGCCGCTGGCCACGCCGCCGCCGCAGTTCTTCCAGGAGTTCAAGGACGGCAGCGGGGGCCGCGAGACCGCCACCACCATGGCCTTCGGGCGCATCCTCACCAAGCTGATGCGCGACAAGGAAATCGGCAGGCTGATCGTCCCGATCATCCCCGATGAAGCGCGCACCTTCGGCCTCGACTCCCTGTTCAGACCGTTCGGCATCTACTCGCACGTCGGACAGCTGTACGAACCGGTGGACCGCGATACTCTTTCATATTACAAGGAGGCCACCGACGGACAGGTGCTGGAGGAGGGTATCACCGAGGCGGGGTCGATTTCCTCCTTCATCGCCGCCGGTACCGCCTACTCGACCCACGGCATCAACACCATCCCGTTCTTCATCTACTACTCGATGTTCGGACTCCAGCGCATCGGCGACCTCGTGTGGCTGGCGGGGGACATGCGCTGCCGCGGTTTCCTGATCGGCGGCACCGCCGGGCGCACGACCCTCAGCGGCGAAGGCCTGCAGCACTGCGACGGCAACAGCCTGCTCCTATCCTATCCGGTCCCGAATCTGCTCAGCTACGACGCCGCCTTCGGGTACGAGCTCGAGGTGGTGATCCGCGAGGGCATCCGCCGCATGTACGAAGAACAGGAGAGCATCTTCTACTACCTGACCGTCGAGAACGAGCCCTACGTGATGCCGCCGATGCCGGACGGCTGCGAAGACGGAATCCTTCGCGGCATGTACAAGTTCCGGGAGTCGTCGGCGAAAGGGGCGAGGAAGAAGGCGCACCTGCTCGCCAGCGGGGCGATCGTCAACATGGCGCTGGAAGCCGGGGTGATACTGGAAGAAAAGTACGGCGTCGCCGCCGACGTCTGGAGCATCACGAGCTTCAAGCAGCTTCACACCGACGGCCTGGAGGTGGAGCGGTGGAATCGCATGCATCCCACCGAAAAGCCGCGCTGCCCGTACGTCAGACAGGCCCTGGAGGGAGAACAGGGGGTGTTCGTCCTCGCCTCCGACTACGTGAAGGCGCTGCCGGAATCGATCGCTCGCTGGTTCCCGAGGCCGCCGGTCTCGCTCGGCACCGACGGCTTCGGACGCAGCGAGGGGCGTCAGGCCCTGCGCGACTTCTTCGAAGTCGACGCCCGCTACATCGTCCTGTCGGCCCTGAAGGCCCTGGCCGACGAGGGCGAGATCGAGGCGCTTGAGGTTGCCAGGGCGATGAAGGACCTCGGCATCGATCCGGAAAAACCGAACCCGGTAACCGTGTGAGCTGATGCCGACCGAATTCAAGCTCCCCGACCTCGGGGAAAACATCGAAGCGGGAGAGGTAATCAATGTCCTCGTTTCCGTCGGCGACTCCCTCGAGGAGGACCAGCCGGTCATCGAGCTCGAGACCGACAAGGCGGTCATAGAGGTCCCCTCCTCTGTAAGGGGTACCATTGCCGAGATCATGGTGTCCGAGGGGGATACCGCGGCGGTGGGCCAGGTCATTCTGACGGTCGAAAGGCAATCCGGCGGCGGCGCGCAGGAGCCTGAAACGGAGGTGCGAAAGGCCGAATCTCCGGCCCCGCCGGCAGCACAGCCACCGGCCCCGGCTGGCGGGGAAGCGCCGGCTTCGCGCCCGGTCGAGGTAACCCTGCCGGCGCTCGGTGAGGGGATCGAGAGCGGGGACATCGTCGCCGTGCTCGTTTCGGCAGGCAGCGACATCGCCATCGACGATCCGGTGCTGGAGATCGAGATCGACAAGGGTGTCGTGGAGATGCCTTCCCCCCTCGCCGGCAAGGTCACCGCAGTCCACGTGAGCGAAGGGGACAAGGCTGCGGTCGGGCAGTTGGTCCTCACCGTCGAAAGCCGCACTTCCGCGCCGGAAGCCGCGCCTGCGGCACCGGCTCCCTCCCCCCCGGCAGAGGAGGAGCCGCCGGCCCCCGCTCCTGCTCCCGCACCCGCGGCGCCGACCGGGACCGATACACCGGCGCCCACGAAGCTGGTGCCCGCGGCCCCGTCCGTGCGCCGGCTGGCCCGGGAAATAGGGATCGACATCGCCGAGGTCCGGGGCACGGGACCCGGGGACCGCATCTCCGCAGACGACGTAAAGGCACATGCGCGCGCCCTCAACAGCCGTCGCTCCGCCACCCCCGCGGCCGCGGCCGGGCAAGCCGAGGCGGCTCCCCTTCCCGATTTCTCGAAGTGGGGCGGCGTCGAGCGCAAGCCGATGAGCAACGTGCGCCGCGCCACCGCCCGCCACATGGCGAGCGCCTGGGGGACCATCCCCCACGTCACGCAGTTCGACAAGGCGGACGTCACCGACCTCGAGGCCTGGCGCAGGAAATACGGCAAGGGGGTCGAGGCGGCAGGCGGCAAGCTGACGCCGACGGCGATCGCCATGAAGGTGGCGGCCGCGGCGTTGTCGAGGTTCCCGGCCTTCAACGCCAGCATCGACGTCGGCAGCGAGGAAGTGATCTACAAGAAGTACATCAACATCGGCGTCGCCGTGGATACCGAACGCGGGCTGCTGGTGCCGGTCGTACGCGATGTCGACCGCAAGAATATCCGGCAGCTGTCTGTCGAGCTGACCGAGATTTCCGCAAGGGCGCGTACCGCCAAGCTCGGCATCGAAGAGATGCAGGGCGGCACCTTCACGATCAGCAACCTCGGGGGGATCGGCGGCACTGCGTTCACCCCGCTCGTCAACGCCCCCGAGGTGGCGATTCTGGGAATCGCCCGCAGCGCTCCGGAGCCGGTGCTGGTCGACGGCGAATTCGCGCCTCGCCTGATGATGCCCCTGGCCCTGTCCTACGACCACCGCCTGATCGACGGCGCCGACGGAGCCCGCTTTCTGCGCTGGTTCTGCGACGCTCTCGAGAACCCCTTTCTGCTCGCCCTCGAGGGGTAGTCCCCCGGTCCCTGCCGTGACGAGAACGCAGCTCGCCGTAATCGGCGCCGGCCCCGGAGGCTACGTCGCCGCCTTCAAGGCCGCCGACCTCGGACTGGACGTCACCCTGATCGACCCGGACCCGAAGCCTGGGGGCGTCTGCCTCTACCGGGGCTGCATTCCGTCCAAGGCCCTGCTGCACGTCTGCAAGCTGCTGAACGAGGCCAGGGGGGCAGAGGCATGGGGGATTAAGTTCGGCGAACCGGAGATCGACCTGAAACGGCTCAACGCCTTCAAGGACCGCGTCGTCGCCAGGATGGCCGGCGGACTCGGCCAGCTCGTCAGGGCGCGCAAGGTGAACTTCATCCGCGGCCGGGCCCGCTTCGTCGACGGTCGGACTCTTTCCGTAGATGCCGACGGTGAAGACGGCCTGCAGCTTCATTTCGAAAACGCCATTGTCGCCACCGGTTCGCGCCCGTCGACCCTCCCGGTTTTCGACGTGGGCGGCGACCGCGTCATGGACTCGACCAGCGCCCTCGAACTCGCGGAAATCCCGGGGCGGCTGCTGGTCGTCGGCGGCGGGGCCATCGGGGTGGAGCTGGGCTCGGTGTACGCTTCGCTCGGGTCCGCGGTCTCCGTGGTTGAAATGATGCCCGGGCTGGTGCCCCCGGCGGACCGCGACCTCGTCAAGCCGCTGCACGACCGCCTGGAAGAGCTGTGCGAACGAATTCTGGTCGATACCACGGTAAGCTCGGTGCGTGCCGAGGGGGATGCCCTGAGCGTCGCCTTTCAGCCCCGGGAAGGCGAGCCATTCGAAGAGAGCTACGACAAGCTCCTGGTCGCCGTCGGGCGCACCCCCAACTCGGACGGCCTCGGGCTGGAGAACACCCGGGTGAAGGTCGACGGCCGCGGCTGCGTCGAGGTCGATCACCAGCGCCGCACCGGCGAGCCGTCGATCTTCGCGATCGGCGACGTCACCGGATCCGGGCTCGCCCACAGCGCCAGCCACGAAGGAGCGGTGGCCGCCGAGGTCATTGCCGGTCACCGCGTCGCCTTCGAGCCGAACGCCATTCCCAACATCGTGTACACCGATCCCGAAGTCGCCTGGTGCGGGGTGACCGAGGAGGAGGCCAAGGCCGATGGCCTCGACGTCGAGATCACCCGATTCCCGTGGGGAGCTTCCGGCCGCGCCACCACCCAGGATCGCAACGACGGTCTCACCAAGCTGATCCTCGGCAAGCCCAGCGGCCGGGTGCTCGGCGTCGGGGTAGCCGGCGCCGGCGCCGGGGAGCTGATCGCCGAGGGGGTTCTCGCCGTCGAGATGGCGGCCCTGGCCAGCGATCTGAGCCACTCCATTCACCCGCATCCCACCCTTTCGGAAACCCTGATGGAAGCGGCCGAGCTGTTCGGCGGCCAGAGCCCGCATCTGGCCCCCGGGAAACGCTGACAGCAGAGGGGGTCGCCATTTCAGGTCTGCCTTTTCGCCAGGCCTGGAAGATGACCCGGAACCAGAAGCCCCTGCTTGTTTTGGGAGCATCCATGATATCAGCTGAGTCACCTGTCAGGTATCTCCCCCTGGTCCTGGTGCTTCTCCTCTCGGAAGGGCTGATTCCTCAGGTTCACCTGCATGCCGAAGTCCTGTCGCGGAGCGACGCCGTGCGCATGGTCGTCGAGCGCAGCCCGGAAGTGGAAGCCGCCCGCAATGCCTGGGAGGGCGCCCGCGCCCGTGGGCGCCTTTACGGAGCCCTCCCGGACCCGGAGCTCGAAGTGGAGTTCGAAGAGGTGCCCGACCTGGGGAATCCGGGCAATTTCGGAGAACGCTCGATCGGAGGCATCCAGCGAATTGAATTTCCTCTCAAGTGGTGGCATCGCTTCCAGGCCGGCCGCCGGCAGGGGGAAGCGGCCCGTCTCGCCCTCTTCGAGATGGCCAGGCTCGACATGGGCATGCGGGCAAAGAGGACCTACGACCGGATCGCCCTGAAAAGGTCGCTGCTCCGGCATGCACACCAGGACCTCGAACTGGCCCGGGACATTCTGCGCCAGGCCAATATCCGTTTCGAAGCGGGGGATGTGCCCCAGTTGGACGTCATGCGGGCCAGGGTCGAGGTCGGACGGGCCACCAATCGCCTGACCGCGGCGAAAAACGACCTGGCCGTGGCAAAGACCGAGCTCAATGCACTCCTTGCGCGCCCGCTGCAGACCCGGTTTTCGATATCGGACAGTCTGTTCTATCAGCCCTTCGGGGCAGACCTCGACCAATTGACCGGAGCCGCCCTGCGGCAACGCCCAGACCTGTCCGGTATCGCGCTGCAGCTGCAAGCCCTGAAGAACCGGCAGGCCGCGTCAACGGCCGCCTACTTGCCGGATCTCCTTGTTGGCCTGGCTCGCCAACAGCGTCACGGAGGCCACGAGGAGAAATCCTGGCGTTTGCGTTTCGCCATGGAGGTGCCCCTGTGGGCCTTTTCCCGGCAGCGCGGCGAACGAGCCGAAGCCAAGGCTGAAGCGGCCCGGGTCGAGGCCGAACGGGAGGCGATGCGCTACCAGATCCTTTTCGAAACGAAACGGGCCTATCTCGATCTCGTTACCGCCGGGGAGCAGGTGGCCCTGTTCCAAGACCGGATCCTGCCCGGAGCAGAGCGGTCCTTCGAGGTGGCCGGCCGCAGCTACGAGGAAGGCAAATCCTCCTACCTGGAGCTGTTGGAAGCCCAGCGCACCTGGATCGAGACACGTGTGGAATACGCCGAGGTCCTGTTCGCGTACCGCGCTGCCGAGGCTGCGTTGGAGAGGGCGATCGCCGGTCCTCTGCCTGCAAGGTGCCCGGCGGCAAATTGAATGGAGCCGCTGCGGGGGAAGGCTGAATCGTGAATCCCTGGCGCCCTCTCCTCGATCCCACAGGAGTCCTCATCCATCCCCGGAGAGTATGAGAATGCGCATCTACACGACGAGCCTGGGAATCACAGGTTTGCTGGCAGGTCTCTTCGCGCTTGGAGAGGGAGCTGCCTTTTCTCCCTGGAACCGGCCGGCCTGGGCTGCCGAGGACCACGAGAACTCCGAGGAGAGGGTACGGCTGAGCGCGGCGGAACGGGCGGAATTCGGCATCGAGGTCGCGAAAGCCGCTTCGGGACAATTGGCAGTTCAGGTGAGTACTCCCGGAGAAGTGCAGGTGAATCCGAATCTGCTGGCTCACATCGTTCCCCGAGTACCGGGAGTGGCCACCGAGATCCACGCCAACATCGGCGACCGGGTGAAGCAGGACGAGGTCCTGGCCGTTCTCGAAAGCCAGGAGCTGTCCGAGATGATGTCGGCCTACCTGGTGGCCCAGGAGCGCCTCGAGCTGGCCCAGGCAACCTTCGACCGGGAAGAAACCCTGTGGACCCAGTCCATCTCTTCGGAGCGGGTTTTCCTCGAAGCCAGAACCAGGCTGGCGGAAACGCGGATCGACCTGCGAGTGGCCGAACAGAAGCTGAGGGCCCTCGGCTATTCTGCGGCCTACCTGGAGAAGCTCTCCTTCGAGGACGACAAACGCTTTACCCGCTACGAAATAAGGGCCCCCTTCGCAGGGACCATCATCTACAAGCACATAACCCAGGGTGAAGTGCTGAAAGAGGATTTCGAGGCCTTCGTCGTGGCGGACCTGCGTTCGGTCTGGGTTCTGTTGACGGCATATCAGAAGGACCTGCCGTTCCTGCGGGTCGGCCAGACCGTCCATGTCCAAGGCAGCCAGGGCGGCCCTTCAACGACGGGGACTGTGGACTATATCAGCCCGATAATCAACGAGATGCTGCGGACAGCTACGGTTCGGACCGTGCTCCCCAACCGGGACGGCAATTGGCGGCCCGGCTCCTTTGTCACGGCCACCATCGATGTAGAGGGAATAGACGTGCCGCTCCTGGTGCCAAGGTCCGCCATCCAGATGTTGGAAGACCACCCCGTCGTCTTTGTCGAGACCGACGAGGGATTTGCGCCCGAACCCGTTGAGGTCGGCCGCGCCAACCCCACCCATGCCGAGATCCTCTCCGGGCTGGAATTGGGACAGCCTTTTGTCTCCCGAGGCGCCTTCGTTCTGAAAGCCCAGCTGGAGAAGGGCGCATTCGGCGAAAGCCACGCCCACTGATTGGCGGAGGAAGGGCAGGCCGATGGTAGACCGCATCATTCAGCTGTCGCTGCGCAACCGGCTGCTCATGCTGGTCCTGGGAGCGGTGGTGGTGGGGAGCGGTTATTACAGCTACCGGCAGCTTCCTGTCGATGCCTTTCCCGACGTCTCCCCCAACCTCGTGCAGGTATTCACCCTCACCGAGGGCCTGGCCCCGGAAGAGATCGAAACCTACGTCACCTATCCCATCGAGACGGTGATGAACGGCCTCCCCGGCATCGAGAATATCCGTTCGGTTTCAAACTTCGGCCTCTCTGTCGTCAACATCTACTTCGAAGACGGAATGGATATCTACTTCGCCCGCCAGCTGGTCAACGAACGGCTCCAGGAAGCCCGGGAACAGATCCCGGAAGGGTTCGGCGAACCGGCGCTGGGGCCGATCTCGACCGGCATGGGGCTGGTGCTCTTCTACTACCTCGAAGACACGACGGGGGAGCACTCGCTCGAAGAGCTGCGCACGATCCAGGACTGGCTGGTCAAGTTCCACCTGCAGACCGTTCCGGGAGTCACCGAGGTCCTCGGCATCGGCGGCCACAAGAAACAGTTTCACGTAGTGGTCGATCCCCACGCCCTGTTGCGATACGGGGTGACCCTGCACGACGTCATCGAGCAGATCGAAGCCAACAACCTCAACGTCGGCGCCCAGTTCATAGAGAAGGACGCCGAGGAATACGTCGTGCGCTCGGTGGGCCTGGCCTCCACGGTCGCCGACATCGAGAACATCGTCATCAAGGCCGCCGACGGGACGCCCATCTTCCTCGACCAGGTTGCCGAGGTGGGCATCGGCGGGGCGATCCGGCGCGGCGTGCAGACCCGCAACGGCGTGGAAGAAGTGGTTGCCGGCATGGTGATAAAGCTCTTCGGCACCAATTCCTCGACCGTGATCGAGCGGGTCGAAGCGAAGATGGAAGAGATCAACCGCATTCTGCCCGACGGGGTGCGCCTCGTTCCCTACTACGAGCAGAAGACCCTGGTGGCGGCCTGCGTGGCCACGGTCACCAACGCCCTGATTCAGGGCATCGTCCTGGTCACGCTGGTGTTGATCCTGTTCATGGGCAGCGCCAGGCCAAGTCTGGTGGTGGCCCTCTCCATTCCCTTCTCCGTCCTGTTCGCCACCCTCGGCATGCACTGTTTCGGCATCTCGGCCAACCTCATGTCCCTCGGCGGCCTGGCCATCGCCATCGGCATGATGGTCGACGGCACCATCGTCGTGGTCGAGAACGTCGACCGCATCCTGCGGCAGGGCGAAGCGGACGAGGGACGCATCCAGGCTGTTGCCCGCGCCTGCGTGGAAGTCGGCCGTCCCATCGTCTTCGCCATCCTCATCATCATTCTCGTCTTCCTGCCCCTGTTCACCCTCCAGGGGGTGGAGGGGAAGACCTTCCGGCCCCTGGCTTACACCGTGGCCATGGCGATGCTGGGCTCTCTGGTCTTCGCCCTCTTCCTCGCCCCGGTGTTGTCGAACCTGTTGCTGCGCTCACCCAAATCCAGGGGCGAGGGCGCACCAGCCGGCGAAGGCTGGATGATGCGCCACCTCGTGGCCTCCTATCGACCCATGGTCGCTCGTTTCGTCGCCCACCGCTTCTGGGCCCTGGGGTCGGCAGGCATCCTTCTCCTTGTCGGGCTGGCGATCTTCCCGCGCCTGGGGTCGGAGTTCACTCCGGCGCTGCAGGAGGGAACCATGGTCCTCAGGCTGACCATGGCCCCCTCCATCTCGCTCGAGGAGAGCACCCGCATCACCCTGCTGGTCGAGCGCCGCCTGCTGAAAATCCCCGAGATCTCCGGCGCGGTTTCCCGCATCGGCCGCGGCGAGGTCGGGGCCCACACCGACCCCATCAACAGCGCCGAGATGTTTCTCCTGCTCAAGCCAAGGGACCAGTGGCGCGAGGCTCGAAACCAGGAAGAGCTGCAGGAGACCATTCGCGCCGAGCTGGGGGAGATTCCCGGTGTGCTGACGAACTTCACCCAGCCGATCGCCATGACCGTGGACGAGTTGCTCGAAGGGGTGCGGGCAGAGCTGGCCATCAAGCTCTTCGGGGACGATCTCGAGGTGCTGAAACAGAAGGCGAACGAAATCGCCCAGGTGGTCGACACGGTCACGGGGGCGGCCGATGTCCAGGTCGACCAGATCAGCGGCACCCCCCAGCTGCTCATCCGCGTCGACCGCCAGGCCATCGCCCGATACGGCGTCAACGTCGCCGACGTGCAGAAGGTGGTTCGGGCGGCCGTCGGCGGAGAGATGGTAGGACAGGTGTTCGAAGGGATTCGCCGCTTCGACATCCTGGTGCGCTTCGCCCCGCAATTCCGCAGCAGTCCCGAGGCCATCGCCCAGATCCTGGTCCAGTCCCCAATGGGCGTCCGGATCCCCCTGGTTCAGCTGGCCCGGATCGAAGAGGTAGTGGGGCCGCGCCAGATAACCCGGGAAAAGAGCCAGCGCTTCATCACGGTTCAGTGCAACGTCACCGACCGGGATATCGGCTCTTTCGTCGAGGAGGCCCAGGGCGCGTTAGAAGACCGGGTGGCGCTGCCCCCGGGCTACCTCGTGACCTGGGGCGGCCAGTTCCGACTGCAGCAGGAGGCCAACAAGCGCCTGGCCATCGTCGTGCCCATCACTCTCTTCGTGATTTTCCTGCTCCTGTTTTCCAGCTTCAATTCGCTGAAGAACGCGATTCTCATCCTGCTCAACATCCCCCTGGCCCTGGTCGGCGGGGTGGTGGCCCTGTGGTTGACCGGACAGAACCTGTCGGTGCCCTCATCGGTCGGTTTCATCGCCCTGTTCGGAATCGCCCTGGAAAACAGCATGGTGATGGTGACCTACTTCAACCAGCTGGTCCGCGACGGCGTCGACCTGGACGAGGCCTCGATCCAGGGTGCATGTCTGCGGGTGCGGCCGGTGCTGATGACCGCCCTGACGACCGCCCTCGGCCTGCTTCCGCTGTTGTTCTCGAGCGGCACCGGCAGCGAAGTACAACGACCGCTAGCTACGGTAGTCGTCGGGGGCTTGGTCAGTTCGACTGTGTTGACCTTGCTAGTGCTGCCGGCGCTCTACAAGTGGTTTGCCGTGCAACTGAATCGCGGAGAGGCGGAAGAGCTTTTGGCGGAACGGGAAGAAGTGGCCTTCTAACTAATCAGGCGTCTCGACCAAAATTTCCGCATAACCGCGCCGGAGACAGGCGCGGACTCAATTTTAGTCACCAATGCCTTCTTCGGCTTCGTCGTTGCCATTGTCCGGCCCGTCATCAGCTTCATCACCGCAGTCGTCGCCGGGATCTTTTGCATTGGCCTCATAAAAGACGACCGCGACGAAGCCAAGGCGAGCGACCACGACCACTGCCACGACTGCGACCACGATCATGGCTCGCACCAAGCCCTCATAGCCGACAGGGATGATTGCTACGTCAGTCCCGCGCAACTAAAGGTGTTATTGGTCAACTGGTTGAAGGGAATTGCTGGCAGGTCTTCTTCGGGCGACGCACCCACCGACGATCGGGATTTGGACTTCAAGAAGCTGGTCAGGCACGTCTTTCTCTATGGCTTCATTGAGATAGCGGACGACATGCTCTTTGCACTACTGGTGGGGGTCGCTCTAGGCGGCGTGCTCTTTCTGGCGCTTCCGAGCGACCTGATGGCGAACGAGTATGCCCGCTGGCTGTCCTATCCGGTCATGGTGCTGATCGGCATTCCCCTCTACCCTCTGGTTGCATAAAAACAGGGCTTTTTTCTTCTCCGGAGTGCACCTTGTCACTTGCGGCGCCCTCTGAAAAAGGGGGTATTTGATACGGTCACCCATGACCTGTATCGACCCCTTCCAGGAGGACACCGCAAGTGAGGTTCAGAAAACAAGACATTTTGGCCCGTTTTCACAAGCTCCCGCGTCTTCGCTTCGAAGATCAACGGCTTACTTCCTTTGCGGGAGTGATCGTTTTTCAACTGCTCTTTCGGCGCTTGGATCTAAAGACTCGACTGAAGTCCTGCTTCCCCGCCAAAAGCGCAGCGACCTTTGCTCCCCATGTCATTGTGTTGTTGCTCATCGTGCATCTGTTGCTGGGCTTCCGGCGGCTGCGGGACGTGGACTATTACCGGGACGATCCGGTGGTCCTGCGTTTGTTGGGCTTACGTCGCCTGCCGGATGTGGCCACCCTCAGTCGCGCGCTGGCAAAAATGGGCCATTCAAGTATCGCAAAAGTGCGACACCTGTCTTCGACCCTGGTCATGCAAGCGCTCCAGCGTGAGCGCTTCCCCCGTCTGACTCTCGACTTCGACGGCTCGGTGATCTCCACCTGTGGTCATGCCGAAGGGACCGCCGTTGGCTATAATCCGAAAAAGAAGGGGGCGCGCAGCTACTACAACCTGTTCTGCACGGTGGCGCAAACCGGACAGTTTCTGGATGTCCTTCACCGGCCCGGCAACGTCCATGACAGCAAGGACGCCCATGCGTTCATGATGGACGCCTTCGATCGCGTGCGCGACGCCTTGGCGCCCACCGTGCTCGAGTCGCGACTGGACAGCGCCTTCTTCAGCCAAAACACGCTCACTCTCATGGACCTGTATGGCGTCGGATGCACGATCAGTGTCCCTTTCGAACGCTTTCCCGTACTCAAGGACCAGATCGAAGCGCGCCAGCGCTGGCGCTACCTCGATGAGCACTGCTCCTATTTCGAGAGTGACTGGAAACCGGAAAGCTGGCCGGCCTGCTACCGGTTTCTGTTTGTGCGCCGTGCGGTGCCGCGTCAGACCAAGCAAGCGCTGCAACTGGATCTGTTCGAACCCCGGCACATCGATCACGAGTACCGCGTTGTGGTTACCAACAAGATGAACTCGCCACGCAGCGTGCTCCTCTTCCACTATGGCCGCGGCGCCCAGGAAGGGATCTTCGCCGAGGCCAAGCAACAGGCCGGGCTGGATCTGATCCCCACCCGACGGTTGCTCGGCAACCAGATGGTTACTTTGTGTGCGATGATGGCCCACAATCTGGGACGCGAAATGCAGATGCTGGCGCAGCCGCGATCGAACTATTCGCGCGCCAAACGGCCGGCGGCGTGGACCTTCCAAACCTTGGACACGCTGCGTCATCGCTTCATTCAACGCGCCGGGCGCCTCACTCAGCCCAAGGGCGAGTTGACCCTGACCCTGAACTCCAATCCAAAAGTCGAGAAAGATCTGTTGCATTTCCTCGAAATCCTGAAGGAAGCCGCCTGATCACAACCACCGCTTCAAACAGATTTATGCAACGTTAGGGTCTATTCTGCGCTTCCGCCAGTACCCCGATCGCGGCCGCGCTAGTGGCCAAGGGAGTCAGCCCCGGCACGGCGTTGATTTTCCTCATGACCGGACCGGCCACCAACACGGGCACCATCGCAATCATCGTCAGCCAGTTCGGCACCCGCTTCGCATCCATCTACGTCGCCGCAGTCATCGCGGTTACGGTCGTCCTCGGCATCGCGATCGACGCGCTACTGCTGGCCGCTGGTCTGACGATCTCCGTGAACCTACCTCGACGCCTCCCATTCGCCGGCCATCCAACTTCTGCAATGGGGAAGCGCCTTGCTCCTCATTGCCCTGATCGTTTGGCGCTTCCGGGCCGGTGCCCTGCGCAGCGGCTACGAGGATATGCTGCTCAATATGCGTTTCCGATCCAGCACGGGCGATAGGTGTGGGAATACCTGATCCGCAGTCGTTTCTTGCGGGGCGTCATCTTCCCACCACACCAATAATTTACGTTTCCGACCCCATAAACTGCCGTATGTACTCGCCTTTCGGCGTCAGCAGGGTGGCGACGTCGATCACATTGGGCACTTTATCCATTATCTTCTCGCGGATCTGCTTAACGACGGCGAACCCTTCTGCTACCGTGAGCTCTGGGTCGGTTTCCGCGGTTGTGAGTAAACGTCACCCCTTGTACCTCTTCTGCCATCTCCTCGATTAGGGCTATCGTCTCTAGCGAAGGCGCGAAATCTATCAGCTCTTTGACCGCGTTGCTCCCAACTTCCCAAGCACTGTGCAGGATCAGGCCCGCGATCACGACCGTGGTGACCGGATTAATCAACGCGAGGGCGGGAAAACAGGAGAAAATGAAAATGCTCAGTAGGACGGCCAAGGCGCTGATGGAATCGGCCCGATGATGCCATGCTTTCGCAATCAGCATGGGGCTGTTCAGGCGTATGCCCTTGCGCCGAGTCACGCGGAAGAGTGTTTCCTTAGCAATCACTGAAATGATAATCACCCCACCGACGAGAAAGAACATACGCGAGGAGGAACGCAGCAAAAAACGCCAGCAGGGTTTCGATGCGACGGCGGCCGTAGTGGAACCGTATATCCTCCCCCTGTTTCTCAGAGTGCGATCCCATCCGCACGGCGACCCAAGCGACGACATCGGATACAATGTCCGACAGCGAGTGGATCCCTGAAGCCGTCAGTGGAAGGTAGCCGGTAAAGCTGCCGAGGCCGATTTTTACGACTCCCAGTATGCCGTTTGTGACGCCACCGGCAGTGATAATGGCCGTAGCTTCCCGGAGTCTCATTTTTTCATTGGGTTCTGCGTGCATGTGCATACCGCTTGCCCTCCTGTAAGATGCCGTGGGAGATCTGGACTTTTGCAAACTCCACTTTTTTTACCCGAGTTTCATATAGGCGACAATTCTCTGCTCAGTCCACCCTACTGTTGTGGCTTGGTCGACTGCCCAGGAGTTGGTTTTACTGAGCGTTTCTCGCGCCACGGCTCGACAGGCTTCGCCGATGGTCGTCAGCACGGTATGAGCCCAGTCACGCGCACGGCCCTGCCGCATCTGTGCCGTCAGCAGACTGTGCGTCAGCATCACGAGGTGCATATGCCGGGCCTGGCCCTCGCCGCTGCGTAACTGACAGTCTCCCATGCCCAGATAGTGCTTGCTGTCCCGATGAAAGGTCTCGATGCCTGTCCAGCGTTGCGATACACGTTCAGTATACGACTGATCTCCCAGTGCACCCGATTGGTGAGTAGAAACTCGACCGCTTCCTTGCCGTTCTTTCGATCCCACAGAATCACCAAGCGAACCCGGTGCTCGAGCTTGGGCAGACGCAGGGTGCGGGTGAAATACCATTGTTTGCGCTCGCCGATGCAGACCCGTTTGCGATCCTCGGGTGGGATATTCGCAGCCACTTGCGCGGTCGTCATCACGCGGCCCTGGAACGTGACCTTGCGGTTGCTCTTCAGGACCCCTACGTAGCCGCGCCCATGACGGTGGATATGATCAAGACTGTCGACACTGCTGAAGTAGCAGTCAAAGGCGAAATCGCCCGGGATCTGTCGGCACACGACCCAATCCACCAGCTCTTTGAACAGCTCGGTATGGCTCTTGAAAAACGTGGCCGTCTCGCCCTCTTAGCGCTTGCGAAAGCGACGGAACTCCAACGGATAGTGTTTCCCTGACGTACACACGTAGTTGGCGATCACGTAGTCGTGGGCAATCATATGGCGCTTGTCGGAGTGATCCCAAAACCAACCCGCATCCTCGATCTTCTCTCCGCTGTGTCCGACCAAGGTGTCGATGGCGATCACCCCGCGCGCCGAATAGCGCGTCGAGGGGTGCTCTGCAACCAGTCCAACCGATGTTCGTTGAGCTGCTTTTCATCCCAAGGCACCTGCGTAATCCAGCGATCCAGGCAGGACTGGTCCGTGGTGTCGACAAACTCGGCGTTGATCGCCGATACGTTTTTGCGCGCCGCCACCAGAAGCCCGGTCAGGTATTCGCCAAAATGCCGGCGCTCCGGGGCGTTGGCAAACAGCCCGCCAAACTCCTTCAGCGCCTCCTCGACCACGGTGGGAAATGCAACAATGCCTGGCATGAACGACCTCTCTCATGGCCAGGGGAGACGAAGGCGGGGGATGCCTTCGTTTCTACCAAAATACCAAGATTCGATCGGGTTCGTGCTACCTCAGCCATCCGACAATCACCCTATAATTGAGCGTTTTGCAAGAGTCCAGGGAGATTACAAATGAATGACACCCTGTCTGGTGGCACCGCGTCCCGTCAGGGTGTGCCCGCAGTGGTGGCCAAGACTGAGCTCGATAGCGACCTTTTGTATAATACCTCAGATAAGGTCGCGCTATACAAGAAGAAATTGACCCCAGCAGACACCGCGATCGCCGGCTGCCCAGCTAGTTTCCGGTTATAGCCATCATGGATGCAAACGCTCTACTAGTTTTGTCGGCCTACTCAGCCGCTATCTTTGCCGCTTCCTTGCTCGGCGGGAAGTTAGCGGTCTTGGGTGCCATGACGCACACACGCACCCAAGTCGTGATGAGTCTGGTGGCCGGCTTCATCCTCGGCATCGCCATGTTTCACCTGCTACCCCACAGCCTCGAGCGCATTTCCGGGCCTGACACGGTAGAAATAGCCGTGGCATGGGTGGTATTCGGCATGGTACTGATGATTTTCCTGCTGCGTATCTTCCACTTTCACCAGCACGACTTCAGCCACGAAGCGAGCGATCTTTACGACCATCACGACCACGGCGATTCCGGCATACAGTCGCGGAGTCTGATCGGGGTCGCCCTCGGCCTCGGGGTGCACACCGTAACCGAAGGAGTCGCCCTCGGCACCAGCATGCAGGTGAGCTCGCCGCATGAAGACGAAGGCGTGCTGCCGGCACTCGGGGTATTCCTCGCCATTGTGCTGCACAAGCCCCTCGACGCCTACTCCATTGTCGGCATGATGAAGTCCGCCGGTCACAGCCGGCGCGCGCGAACCGCGGCCAATCTCGCGTTTGCCCTGCTCTGCCCCCTGGTGGGCCTGGCGAGTTTCCTCGGTGTGGGATTGCTCGGTTCCGAGGGAGGGGTGGTAGTCGGCTATGCCCTGGCCTTCGCCGCCGGTGCCTTCCTCTGCATTGCCCTGAGCGACCTTCTGCCGGAGATACATTTCCACAGCCACGACCGCGGCAAGCTCATCCTGTCTCTCCTCGTGGGAATCGGCCTCGCCTACGCACTGTTTTTCATCGAATCCAGCGCCCTCCACGGGGAAGGACACTGAACCTCGCCGTACGGCCGCGTCGGCCCGACGCGGCCCCAATAGTTCCCAGGCAAGTCCCGGCGGCAGCTTTTTCCCGGCAGGATCTGCAACCGGTCGGAAAAATGTTCCACTCCCCCGGGCGTCGCCGCGCTCTCGAAGCATCCTCGATAATATTTCATAACCCCCTGTAAAACAGGTCGTTACAACTATATCCCTGCACGGTGTTCCCCCGGGGAGCGCGGTCAGGCATGCCGATTGCATTGCCCGGCCTGGGTCAACGCTGTTTCACGGTGGAAACCATCTGCCGGTCGAAAGCGAGCCCACCAGCGTGAACATGAAAGCGAATCCTCAATCCTGTGCGAATGCCTGCCCGTGCCGCCCCCCTGGGAAGACCCGTGGAATGCGGGTCCCCGGACTCGCGGCTCGCATGGAGCCCGAAGGCGTCGTACCAGCCTAGTACGGCGAGGTACGGCGAGCGAAGGCAACGCGGCAACACGGGATGAATCGGTGCCGGAAAGCATGTGGAATTCCCGGGACGCGACACTGGATCCGGCGCCGACTCGAGGAGCTCGATCGCGAGATTCGCGATTGCCTCGAGGATATTCGCAGAAACCTCCGCGAGCTCGAGGAGTCGGGGAAAAAAAAGCCCGGCAATCCGTCGCAGCCTTGAAGCAGGTCCTCGAGCAGTGAAGCAGAGAGATGAGCACATGTCCAGAGCACGACCGACCAACCAGGAGAAACGGCACGGACGCCGGGCCGTAATCGCCCTCGCCGGCCTTGCTCTCGCCGCAACGGTGGCGCTGTTGCTTTTCGCCCCCCGTTTGGCGCTGCGACAGGAGCAGGAAGAGCCACCGAAAATGACCGATGTCTCGGGCACGGTGCGGGATCTCATAGCCGCCGGCGACTTCGACGCAGCATATCGCCTGCTGAAGGAGGTCGATGCGGAGTCCCTCACCGAAGGCGACCTCCCCCTGCTCGCCTACCAGCGAGCCGTTTGCGAGCGGCGCCTGGGCGAACCGCGCAAGGCCCATGCCCGCCTGCAACTGCTCGTGGACGAAATCCCCGAGCTCGAGTCCTACCGCCGACTCTGGATGGCGCGAGCCCTGGAGGAGATGGGAGAGCTGCAGTGCGCACGGCTCGGCTACCAGGATCTGCTGTCGACCTTCGAAGGGGTGGTGGCGGATTCGGCGCGTCTCTACCTCGCGGCGATGCTCACAGAAGCCGGCGAGTTCGACAAGGCGGTCACGCTGTACGATCAACAACTGCTGCGGGCGACTCCACCCGAGGCAGCCGAGCTGCTCTACGACATGGCGGTCATCCAGCAGCAGGCGGGCAACAACCGCGGCGCCAGCGAGGCCCGGCTCCGCCTGATGACGGAGCACGCCGGCCATCGCAAGGCCCTGGACATGGCCCTCGGCCTGCGCCCGAGCACTTCCGAAGAGTCCTTCGCCCGCGCTTTCGTTCTCTACCGGCACGGCCGCGGCGCCGAGGCCTTCGACGAGTTCATCGAGAAACACCCGGATCACGACCGCGTCAACGAAGCCCAATATCTGCTCGGCCGTTCCTACATGCGAAACGGGGAGCTCGACCTCGCCAGCAAAACCTTCGAGGAGCTGTACAGGAAACACCTGCGGCCCGATGCCCTGTACCGCATCGGCGGGATCCAGGTTCGCCGCAACCGCGACAAGGACGCCATCGCCACCTATGTACGGCTCGTCGCCGAACACCCCGAGCACAGCCTCGCCGATGATGCCCTGTGGCAGGCGGCCAAGGCGGCCGAGCGCGGCAGCGACTTCATGCGCGCGCGCAATCTGTTCTCCCGCCTGGCGGATCGTTATCCCGACAGCCCGAAGAGCGACGAATCGAGATGGAGCGCCGCTTTCATGCTGTACTGCGCCGAGCGCTACCGGGAGTCGCTCCATTCATTCCAGAAGGCAGGCGCCAAGGCATCGGAACCGCACATCATCGACCAGAGCTTCTTCTGGGCCGGAAAGAGCGCCGAGAACCTCGGGCTCAAGAGGGAGGCGGGGGCGATGTTCCAGCGGGCCGCAGCCAACTTCCCCCGCTCATACTACTCGGCGCGGGCGGTCAGCATGGGATACGAGGGGGGAGACAAGAAGAAGCAACTGCCAAAGCGCAAGCAGCGCGATCAGCGCTCCGCCCTGAACGCGGTGGCAGCGAAGGCGGTCGAGGAAGCGTACGGGGTGGCAGTCGAAGAGTTGGAGACCCTGCAGCGGGCACAGCTGCTCGACCGGATCGGAGTGGTGGCGCTCGCCGAGAAGGAGCTCTCCGAGGCGGAGCGCGAAAACCTTGACGACACCGAGGCTCTCAAGCTGATCCGTGACTGTTTCGAGGACCTCGGCAGCCTCGACCGCGCCCTGCTTGTGTCCACGAAACTCTTCTCCGGGTCCGGAGAAGAGGAGATCCCCTACCTCTACCCGAGCTATTACTGGGAACAGGTGAAAACGGCTGCCCAGGAAGCCGGGCTGGATCCGTTCCTGGTGCTGGCGGTCATCAGGCAGGAGAGCTACTTCGACGACGGCGCGGTGTCGCGCGCGGGAGCCGTCGGCCTTATGCAGATCATGCCAAAAACCGGGCGCACGCTCGCTCGCTCCGCGGGAGTGGGGCGGTTCGAGAAACGCATGCTTTTCGATCCGGCGGTTTCGATTCGAATGGGCTCCCAGTACCTGGGGGAACAGATGCGCACCTTTGCATCAGGTCGGACTCGGGAAGTAGGTTTCGAGCTCGGACTCGCCGCCTACAACGCCGGGCCCAGCGCCGCTCACAAGTGGGTGCGGCGCTTTCCGCTTGACGATCCGGACGCCTTCGTCGAGCGCATCCCGTACAAGGAGACGCGGCTGTACGTGAAGAAGGTGCTGAAGAGCTACAACATCTACAAAGCCCTCTCGAGCGCGTGACCGAAATGGATTCACCTCCTCCTTCGGAAGAAGAGAGCGCGCGCCGCTCCAAAAGGGCCCGCCTGCTCGAGGATCTGTTCATCCTCCTCTGCATCCTCACTCTGTGGCCGGTCGTTCTGGGGTGGCAGGAAGAGATTTACCAGTATGTCCTGTACGCCGCTCTCGCCGGCCTGGTGTTCATCTTCGTGCGCCGGATCAACCGCTTCCGCGCCGCCGAGCGGGAGCTGGACCAGGACGACTCCCAAAAATAGCAGTTACCGCCGCGAACCCCGCGCGACCGCTTCGAGTGCCACCACGAGAAGGGCGCCGGCAACCATCAGCCCCAGCACCGCTACAGTCTCCGCCCCCATCTCCGCCGGAAACACGCAGGTGTAGCGGTCTCCGTCCGCACCGGCCGCGGGTTCGCGGAACGGCCAGACGCGGCGCAGCGACCCGGCCATCAGTCCCACGAGGAACGCCATGGTCGGCCCGTGCACGCGGGCGAGCAGGCGTTTGAGGATCTTGGCGAACAGCAGAATCCCGAAGGCGAAGCCGGCCCCGAAGACGACGAGGATCTCGAGGTCGAGATCGGCGACCGCCTGAAAGACCTGCCGGTACTTTCCGAGCAGAAGAAGGATGAAGCTGCCACTGATGCCGGGCAGGATCATTGCCACGCTCGCAACCGCACCGGACAGCAGAAACTCGACCGGCCCTTCTCCCGTCTGCACCGGTATCGCGGTACTGATGCCGTATCCTGCCGCCACCCCGCAGCAGGCGGCGATCAGCAGTCCGAAGTTCCACCTGCCGGCGCGCCGGCCGACGACGACGGCGCTGGCGGCGATCAGCCCGGTGAGAAACCCCCAGACAGGAACCGGATGGTTGGAGAGCAAGTAGGTGATGAGGCGCGCCAGACTGAAGATGGCCACGCCGATGCCGGCGCCAAGGGGCATCAGGAAGCTGCCGTTGATCAGCCTCCAGGCATCCCGCAAGCGGCCGCGGAACAGGCTGCTCAGGAGGCGCGCGTCGACCGCGGCCAGGGAGCCGACGAGATCGTCGTAAATCCCCGTTATCAGGGCGACGGTCCCTCCCGAAACACCTGGAATGACGTCGGCGATCCCCATGCAGATCCCCCGCAGCACGAGGCCCGGCGCACGATGCCTTCCCTTTCCCTGCGAGTGCTCAGCCGCCACGAATACTCTCCTCGGTGAGTGATGAATACAGGCATCCCTGCTCCGGGCTGCCTGCCAACCGTTCGAGCACGCGGCGGTCCGCCCGCGGCATCGCGTAGTCGCCCAGTTGCCCGGGACTGACCCACCTCCACTCGTCGCAGCCGACGGCGCGCGGCCGACCACCGGCGTAGCGGGCTTCGAAGGCGTGCAGGGTGATGGTGAAATGGCTGTACCCGTGGTCGACGCTGACCAGGTGATCCCCCACCTCGATGTCGAAGTCGAGCTCCTCCCTTATCTCGCGCCGCAGACAGTCGGCGCAGGATTCGCCTCCCTCCCTCTTGCCGCCGGGGAATTCCCACAGGCCGCCGAGCATGCCGCCCGCCGGCCGCCGCGCGATCAGCAGGCGCCCCCCCTTCCATATCAGGCCGGCAGCCACTTCGTAGTGAGGCCGCTTCTTCCTGCCGGCCTTCACCGGCAGACAGGCCGGGTCGTCGAGCTCGCTGCGGGCGGCGCAGAACTCCGCCAGCGGACAGTCGCCGCAACGGGGCCGCGACGGCGTACAGACGCGGGCCCCGAGCTCCATCAGCGCCTGGTTGAAATCGCCGGCCCTGCCGCGCGCCAGCAGGCGTTCCCCCGCGGCGATCAGCCGCGTCCTGACTGCCGCCCTGCGGGGATCCTCCTCGACGAGCAGCAGCCGGCAGAGGACGCGGGTGACGTTGCCGTCGAGCACCGGGTGGTCGCAGTCGAAGGCGATGCTGCTGACCGCGGCCGCGGTGTAGGGGCCGATCCCCGGCAACTCGAGCAGCTGCTCGAGGTTCTGCGGCAGCTGTCCGTCGAATTCGGCCACCACCTTTTTCGCCGCGGCCTGCAGGTTGCGGGCGCGGGCGTAGTAGCCGAGGCCCTCCCAGGCTTTGAGCACCGCCTCCTCGGGAGCCTCGGCCAGGGACTCGACCGTAGGAAAGGTCGCGACGAAGCGCTCGAAGTAGCCCCGCATCTGTTCGACGCGGGTCTGCTGCAGCATGATTTCCGAGACCCAGACCTGGTAGGGGTCGGCGGCGTCGCGCCAGGGCAGCTGGCGCTTGTGGAGGCCGTACCACGCGAGCAGCCGCGCCCGCAGCCGCCGAATCCGCGCGGCGTCGGCCAGCAGTTCAGATTCGGCCATGCCGTTGCTGTTGCCGGCGAATCTCGTCCGGCCAGCCCTCCGAAGGCAGCGCCTCCAGCCCCTGCTGACGCAACGGCGTCATTCCGGGGTCATGTGCCGGCGCCAGGGGGTCGGCCTGCAGCAGCCCGTTGAGGACCGCCTCCTCGCAGGCCTCGGCGGCCGCGGCGAAAAGGGGAGGCAGCTCGGTGTCTGCAAGGGAGCGCATCCCGACAGTGCCGTCGTCAGAGCGGGGCTCGCCATCGACGAGCCCCGTCGTCGACAGCGCCAGCACCAGGCCTTCGGGGGTCCGTTCCTCCAGGAGCCCCACCCGCACCAGGCCGAAGGCGGCGCGCCCGGCCAGATGGTCGAGCTGGCGCGGTGACAGCGGCGCGTCGGTCGCCAGCACGGCGGCGAAACTACCGCTGCTCAGGGGGGTCGATTCCGCCGCGGCCTCGGGAAGAATCACAGGCCAGCCGTCTACTGCCAATCGGGACCGGGTGCCGCCGTTGACAGCGACGAGGGCGCCGACCACATGAGCCCCCTGGAGACGGGAAGAGGTTCCCAGACCGCCGCGAAACCCGAACGCCGCCAGCCCGGCACCGATTCCGACGGAACCCTCGCGCACCTGCGAGGCAGCGCCGGCAGAGGGGGAACCCGATGGGTTGGGAACATTCTCGCCCTTCCCCTGAGACCCTCGAAGCGCGTTCAGCGCCTCGGCCAGGTGCTCCTCGCGCACCGCGGCGCGGGTGTCGGCCGGCAGGTTCAGCCCGCTGTCGTTCACCCCGATCACCACCGGCGGCCAACCGGTGTCTTCCGACAGGCCGGGGTCGACGCCGAGACCGCGCTGGATCAGGGCGTCGTAGATCCTGCCTACCGCAGCCGCCGGAACGAGGGCGACCGGGGCCGAAATGGCGCCGAAGTCCTCGGTGACCCCGAGCCCGGTAAGACGATCCCCGCCGTCGACGCTGTAACGGCCGACGAAGAGCCGTCCCGCGGCGCTGCCGGCGACCACGACGGTCACCCCGGTCCCCACTGCGGGGGTCGCTATCGTCGCGTGGCCGACCCGCACCCCCGAGACGTCGGCGATGCTGTTGCGGGGGCCGGGCGGCGCTGCACCGATGGTCAGCCCGAGATCGCGCAGTCTCATTTCAGGCGGCCGTGCTCGCGCATGACCGCGGCGAGCCGGTCGAGCGGCAGGGCGTGGATAGTGTTGCCGTCGCGGCCCGCGGTGGTCGTCGCCGCGGTCAGCGAGTTGTAGATCGCTTCCTCCGTCGCCTCGACGACCCCCTGGTAAAGCGCCGACAGGTGGGAGAAATGCAGCACCCGGCCGCTCTCCGCCGCGGTCGAAAAGGCGATGATGAGATCGCCGCTTCCGTGGGTGGAGATTCCGCCGGTTCGCGCCATGCCGAGGGCCGCCCGCTTGCACAGCCTCCGCAGCTGCAGGGGCAGGAGCGGGGCGTCGGTGGCGACGGCGATCAGCAGCGAATTCCCGGGGGCCGCGGGGCGGCCGCGGCCGCGCTCCGGCAGCAGGTCGGGGATCTCGCGGCCGACCGGAACCCCGTCGACCCGCAGCTGCCGGCGACGGCCGTGGTTCGCCTGCAGCAGCACCCCGACTGTGTAGCCGGACCCGGCGACAGGCACCAGCCGCGATGCCGTGCCGATCCCGGCCTTGAACGAGTACGCCCTCATGCCGGTGCCGCCGCCGACGCACCCTTCCGCCACCGGGCCGGGGCGGGCCGACTGTATGGCGGCGATTGCGTGCCCGGGTAGAACGTGCCGGCCGGCAGTGTCGTGCAGGAAGTCCGCCCAGGTCTCCCCGACCACAGGCTCCGGCCGCCCCGGATAACCGAACAGCCCGGGGTCGCGCTGCAGCATGTAGTCGAGACAGCCTTCGTACACCGGACCGATGCTGCCGGTGTCGGTGAACAGAATCGGCGCCCCCAGGCGGCCGCTGCGGCGCACTGCTCCGACGCCGGTCAGCTCGCCGTTGCCGTTGAGGGTCAGATCGGCCGCGGGCACGGGGGTGCGCGCCAGGTCCCCCCGGGCAAGCACTGCGGTGACCCCGGTGCGCACCGGACCGCGGCCGACCACCAGGGGGCCCTCCCCGAAGATCAGCGTCGTGTGGCCGACGGCGATGCCGGCGACGTCGGTTATGGCGTTGTGGGTTCCCGGAGACAGTGAGCCGATGGCGATTCCGAGGTCGCGCAGGCGGGCCCGGCCCGGGGCCTGCAGCAGCTTGCCGACCGGTCTCGAGGCCGCCGCCGCCAGCGGCAGGGTTGCCAGCGCCGCGCCGGCCCTGGCCAGAAACCTGCGCCGATCCATCGCTTGCCGCTAGCTGCGGTCGTGCAGCTCTTCGGCTGCCTTGCAGATGCGGATGCTGACCCGGCTGCGGTCCTCCGTCCCCTTCCAGGCGTAGGGGTCGCGGCCGTGCACCATAACGATGTCGCGGTAGTCGGCGTTCGCCGGGCGTTCCCCCTCGCGCGGCTGCCAGGGAAGCAGGGAATGAGCGCTCATGTAGTGGTTGACGAGCACCCGGCGGTAGAAGCTGCTGCGGTTGCGCCGCGACCGGTGCAGGAGGTAGCCGTCGAAGAAGACGACGTCCCCGGCCTTCGCCTCGACAGGAGTCTCGCCGCTTTCGTCGAAGCCGTGCGATTCACCGGTGCGGTCGAACTCCTCGTCGTCGTCGTGGGCCCGCTGCTCGTAGAGCACGCCCTTGTGAGAGCCGGGCAGCACCCAGATGCAGCCGTTGTCGAGGGTGGCGTCGTCGAGGGCGATCCAGCCCCCGGTCAGGCTGTGGTCGCGCGTCGGGATGAAGATCTCGTCCTGGTGCCAGGCCTGCCCCTGGAATCCCGGGGGCTTGATGAACAGCATCGACTGCATGCACTTGACGTCCGGTCCGACCAGACGCGCCAGCACCTTCGCCATGCCGGGGTGCATGACGCCGGTCTCGAGCGCAACCGGGCTGATCTTGTGAGGATGGTGGATGCACAGGTAGCGCCCCAGGGCCTCGTCATCGCTGGCACCGTTGCCGACCGGCGGCAGGTTCTCGTGCACGTACTCCCCCCGGCAGAGGCGGAGGGCGTCCGCCCTGAGCGCCTCGACCTCGCCGGCGGCGAGACCGGGAACGACCAGGTACCCGTTCTCGCGGTAGAACTCGACGTCGCTGTCCCGTATCTCCGCAACCATGCGTTCGCCCATTCCTGGTCTGTTGTCAGCGAGCTGTCGCGGCGGCGATCTCGCGTGCCAACTCGCCTGTCGTCATCCCGCCCCCGAGGTCGGGTGTTCCCGCCTTCGGGTCGGCCAGCACCTCCTCCACGGCGCGGCCGACGCGCTCCGCAGCGGCAAGCGCCTGCTCGTCCTCGTGCCGGTGCCCGAGCCAGCGCAGCATCATGGCGGCCGACAGGATCGTAGCCACCGGGTTGGCCACCTCCTGTCCGGCTATGTCGGGCGCGGTCCCGTGGGAGGGCTGGAAAACCGCGGCCTCCTCGCCGATGTCCCCCGACGGGGCCATGCCCATGCCTCCGACGAGCCCTGCGGCCAGATCGGAGAGAATGTCTCCATACATGTTCTCCATCACCAGCAGGTCGAAATCCCGGGGCCGCTGCACCAGGTACAGCGCCATGGCGTCGACGTAGGCGTGGCCGCTGCCGATATCGGGGTAGCCGGCTGCCACCTCGTCGAAGACGCGGCGGAAGAAGGCCATCGATCTCAGGATGTTGGCCTTGTCGACGCAGGTCACGCAGGCCTCCCGCGATGGAAGCGTACCGCCGTCACCTCGCTCGCGCAGGCGTTCCCGGGCCAGCTCGAAGGCGAAGCGCACCACCCGTTCGGTGCCGGTGCGGGTGATCACCATGCTGTCGATGGCGGTTTCGCCGCGCAGGTCGATCCCGGCGTCCATCGAGGCGAACAACCCCTCGACGTTCTCGCGCAGGAGGACGAAATCGATCTCCCCGGCAGCGATGCCGCGCAGCGGCGTGTGGTGCCCGGCGTACAGGTAGATCGGCCGCACCCCGGCGTAAAGGTCGAGCTTGAAGCGCAGGTCGACCTGAGGCCGCAGCTCGGTCCCGTCCGGCCAGCGCACCTGCGGGTCGCCCATGGCTCCGAGCAGGGTGGCGTCGGCGCTGCGGCAGGCCTCCAGGGTCTCGTCGGGAAGCGGGGTCCCGCGTTCGAGGTAGCAGCCCGCCCCGCATGAGTACTCGCGCAGCTCGAGACCGAGGCCGAGCCCCTCGAGCAGTACCAGCGTGGCGCCGACCACCTCGGGGCCGACGCCGTCCCCTGGGAGAACGGCGATTTCGTAGGAGCGGCCCATCAGCTCCACAGGCGGTCGTTCGTTCGTTCGTTGTCCCACTCGTCCGTGGGTTCGAAGATCCCGGGGGCCCCGGGGTCGGCGAACTCCCGCAGCACCTCCCGGTTCAGGTCCGCGAACCCCAGGCCCGGCGCTTCCGGCACGGCGATGTGCCCGTCCTCGATCAGGGGATTCGGCAGCCCCTCGACGAGGCTGCTCCAGCGCTCGAGGTCGTCGACCGAGTGATTCTCCAGGGCGAGGAAGTTCTCCGTGGCCGCGGCGCAGTGGACGGCGGCCAGGGCGGCGACCGGAGACATCGCCATGTGCAGGGCCATGGCGATGCCGCGGTCCTGGGCGGCGTCGCCGATCTTCTTGGTCTCCAGGATGCCCCCGGAGGTGGCCGGGTCGGGATGGGCAACGGCGATGGCCCGCTCGCGGAACAGGTCGGCGAACCCCTCCTTCAGGTAGATGTCCTCGCCGGTGCAGACCGGCGTCTCGACCGCCTCGGACAGGCGCACGTACTGATCGGTGAACTGCCAGGGGATCATGTCCTCGTACCAGGCCAGGGAGAACGGGTCGAGGGCCTTCCCCAGCCGGATGCATGACTCCAGCCCGAGGTGGCCGAAGTGGTCGGCGGCGAGAGGAACCTCGTAGCCGATCTCCTCGCGCACCTCGGCGACGTACTCGCAGAGCAGGCCGATCCCCTTGTCGCTCAGCTGAATTCCGGTGAAGGGGTGCATTACGGTTGCGTTGTCGAGCATTCCCGGGGGTGCGATGACGCAGTCCGGCCGGCCGCGGAGCATGCCGATCCCGACATCCATCTTCAGGAAGCGGAACCCCATCTCCATGCGCCGCTTCAGCCGCTTCCCCATCTCGCGGCCGCTGGCAGTGGTCGGGGTGTCGCAGTAGCAGAGCACGCGGTCGCGGAACCTGCCCCCGGCCAGGGCGTACGCCGGCACTCCGTACCCCCTGCCGGCGAGGTCCATCAGCGCCATCTCCACGGCGCTGACCCCCCCTCCCTGCCTGCCGTGATGGCCGAACTGCCTGATGCGGCGGAACAGCCGGTCGACGTCGCACGGATTCTCACCCAGCAGGCGGGATTTGAGCATCAGGGCGTAGGTCGCGCTGGCGCCGTCGCGCACCTCACCGTAACCGCTGAGCCCCTGGTTCGTGTCGATGCGGATCAGGCAGCTGTGGAACGGGGCGCCGAGCAGACGCGCGACCCGCAGGTCGGTTACGGCCAGCGCCGAGGGACGGGAGTGCTGGGGAAGATTCTCCTGCATGGATGTTTTCCTTCAGTGACGGGAAACCGTTCAGGGTAAACCGCACCCGACAGGGCGTCAACAAGGTTCCGCGGCTCGCAATGCAGAGGTGCGATTGCATCGAAACACGCCCGCCGAATATTCTCATCTACAGTCAAAACCTCGACTGGGGGTGGCAGCGCGAATCCGGACCGCCCGCCGGAAAGTCGCTTGAAGGCGACGGCCCAGCCTAACCCCATAATCACAGAGTTGGACGTTCCGGATATCCGCCGTCACCATGGGCGGACGTAATGGTTCGTATCGCGACATGAACCGCCGCCTCTCGGTCGGCCTGGCGCTGAGCGCCATCCCCGGTGCCTGGGATGATTCACTTCTACGCCGGGGAGCCGAAGACCGGCCGGCGGCTTCTTGCTACCGGCCTCCTCGGCGCGGCCTCGATCGCCGCGGGCGCCGTCCTGCTGGGAGAGGGGGACTTCCCCAAGTCGGATTTCGAAGTCCTGATGCTCAACGCCGGCGACAAGGACCGGGAGCGCCGGTACGAGAAGATCCCCGTGGAGATCGACGGCGAGACCACCCAGTACCGCCTGCGGGAGCAGAAGCGGGAGCCGGACTTCCTGCCCGGCGGTCCGCTGATCCTGCTCGGGGCGCTTACCCTCGCAGCGGACTTCGTCCACGGCATCCAAACCATCGAGGAGAAGCGCGATCGGGTGCGGTTCAAGTACGGCAAGCGGCTCGATCTGTCGGTAGGTGCGCGGACCGGGCCGGGGGCGAGCGCCCCTGGAATAGCGCTGAGCTACGCTTTCTGAACCGCTGAAGAGGATCTTCAATCGACCGGCTTTTCAGTCCGGCAGGACCACCTGCACTCCGGCCTGTGCTTACTGGCCGGGGTCGATCTGCGTGTGGAATCTCCCGACCCCGTCCCTGATGATCATGATGACCGCGCTTTTGACCGGGTGCCGGTTTTCGTCGTAACCGGCGATACGGGTGGCGCCGGCATAATCCCTGGTCGCTGCCAGTTGTTCCCGGACTGCCTCCGGCTCGAGACTGCCGGCCCGCTCGATCGCTCCGAGAAGCAGCCGGACCCCATCGTAACTCACCGCATCGCCGCCGCTGGGAGTGCTCCCGTACAGCGACTGATATGTGTCGATGAACCGGCGCGCACCCGGTTCATCGGTATCTGGAGAAAAGTGGGTGGTGAAGAAGCTGCCTTCGAGCTCGGCGGCCTCGTTGCCAAGCAGGTTCGGATTGTCCCACGAGTCGGCTCCGAGGAAAAGCACCGGTTCGCCTTCGGCATTCTGCAGAGGTATCGCTCTCGCCTGCTGCGTCGCCAGGGCGATTTCCTGCGCAAACCCGGATATGAAGAGCGCCTCTGGCTGCGCCGCGGAAATGCGTCCCAGCTGCTCGGCGAAATCGGTCTCTCCGCTGTCGTAGAACTCGTTGGCGACGACCTCCCCGCCCGAGTCACTGAAAACAGACCGGAAAAACTCGGATATCCCCTCGGTATAGACCTCGCCGCTTCGTGTCAGGACCACAACTCTGGCCAAGCCGAGCTCTTCCCTGGCGAACTGCGCCATCACCTGCCCTTGAAACATGTCGGTGAAAGCCGCCATGAAGACGAAATTCCCCGCTTTCGTAACGTCCGGGTTGGTCGCAGAGGTGGTCACCATGGGCAGGCCGTGCCGCTGCGCGAGTTCTCCGACTGCAATGGCATGGGAAGAGCGGTTGGGGCCGACGAGAGCGATGACCTCGTCCTGGAGAATCATCCTCTCGGCGGTCTCGACCGAGACAGAGGCTTCCTCTATTTCGATACGGGAAACCAGCTCGACCTGCATGCCGAGCACGCCCCCGCGCTCGTTTGCCTCGGTCACCGCTATCCCCGCGGCGTCCACATAGGTCACGCGGTCCCCCGCGGCGAGAAAACCGATCCTGACGGTTTCCGCCGGGCTGGGAGCAGCCGGGTCATTTCCGCCACAGCCTGCCAGGGTCAGGGCAAGTAGCGGAACCAGTATCGATGGAAACTTGTGCATCCTGTTTTCAGATCTCCTTCAAGGCCAAGGAGCAGATGGCCGGACCATCTACTTCTCCCAATGCTCCCTCGTCAGTTGAAAAACAATCCCAGTCCCCGGTCAGCGACTTCACGGCACGGCATTTCCTTGAGCTTCGGCGGTCTCCCACTCGACCCAAATCGGTGAACTTGAGGGCAGTCCTGCGGCCCTTCCCCGCAACCCGCGCCCCTTACCGCTGCGACAGCAGCCAAGCCGTCAGTGCATCGGCGAAGGTCGAGTCGTACGCAGGGACGTGGCCGCTCTCTTCGACTTCCTCGTGCCCCCGGGTAACAGCTTCGGAGAAATACCACGTCACCCGGCAGGCCTGTCCGGACATAGAGTGCGGCTGGATCAGATGTTTCTGACCGCCAGATACGACAAACCCCCGAGGGGACAACCCCTCGGGGGCAGGATGGCGATCACCGCCGAAGCCGGCGGCTGGATTTTTTGTGCGCCCACAGGGACTCGAACCCCGGACCCGCTGATTAAGAGTCAGCCGCTCTACCAACTGAGCTATAGGCGCTGCCCCCAATGAGCGTCTGGGAGACTTACGTTCGCACTCGCTTGTCGCACAATTCGGAACTGTTGCGGACAGGCGCCGGAATTCGGCGAAGATAGAGCCCCCCCTGTACACTGTCAACGAATCCAGGCCCCCTTCACAGGCCCGGAATTCCCCTGCCGCGTTCTCCTTGACAGCCCTCTGCACGCCGTCTAGTGTCCTGTCGCTGAAACAGATCGGCGCAATCCAGTCCGCCGGGATGCCGTTGGCAGAACCGGGTCGCGAGCCACGAGCGAAGAAGACTCCGGGAGACGGGTGGATCCGTCCGGGAAAGCGCCGAAACACTTGGAGGCAGGAGAATGGCGCGGCAGGCGTCCCGGATGGGTCGCCCGGCCATGCCGAATGAACGGCTCTTACCTTGCTTTTCCGGATTAAAAAACTCGAAAAGGCCCTGCGCGAAAACCCGGGGATTCCGCTGTTCGCCCGGGTCGCCGACGAACACCTCCTCCGCAGGCGAGTCGCCCGCGCGCTCGCGCTTTGCCAGGAGGGTTGCGAGCGCTTTCCCGACTACCCGACCGGATTTCTCCTTCTCGGTCGCTGCTACCAGGCCCGGGGCAACTTCGAGGAGGCGCGCAACGCCCTCGACCGGGCGCTGCGGCTCGACCCGGAGAACCCCGTCGGGTTCGCCGCCCTGTCGGCTGCGTACGAACGACTCGGCGAAATTTCCCTGGCGCTGCAATGCATGCGGCAGGCCGCTTTTCTCGACCCGTACAGCGGGGACCTCCAACGCGAGGCGGAGCGGCTGCGCAGGCGATCCGCTGCCGCGCCGCTGGTCCTTCCTCCTGCCCCGAAGGCGGTGGCGGGAAGAGAGGTGCCGGCGGAAAGGGAAGAAGGGGGCAAGGTGGAAACGGGGACAGCGGTTCCGGTGCCGTCGCCGGCAGCCGGGGGAGAAGCCCCTCCTGCCGGCGAAGCGGCTGCCGGCTTCCCCGACGAGCCGGGCATGGACCGGGAAGCCTCCAATGGCGAGCCGCCCCGTGCGGAGAGTCCGTTCGATGGCGAGCCATCGGCCTCCGTCGGGTCCGCGGTTTCTGCCGCAGAGGGAAAATCCCCGCCTGTACCCGAATCCCCCGGAGGATCGGTGTATCCCGGTGAGCCGGCCGGTACCGTGCAGGAAGATCCCCGCAATGCAGGCGCCGGCCCGCACGATGCAGCCGAAGCTCCCCCTGTTCCAGTCGGTGGCGGAGACGGGAACCCGGCGCCGGGCAGTGGCCTGTCGGCAGAGGAACCGTCCTCCGGAGAGGTTCCCTCTGCAGACTCCGCCCCGGATGTTTCCCCCTTCGAAAAGGCGGAGCCCGGCTTCCGCGACCGCGGGCGAACAGGGGTGTTTTATCTGGTGTCGGAGCGGGAGGACATGGAAGCCGGTGCCGGATCCGGCGGGCCTCCCGAGGAGACGTTGGATCCCGCGTCGGAACCGGAGGCCGGGCTGCCGGCCGCACCACCGGCGGGGCGCGCCGTTGCCCGCGGCACCGAAATCGGTTCTTC
Source organism: Candidatus Latescibacterota bacterium (assembly GCA_965223905.1). Classification (GTDB taxonomy): domain Bacteria; phylum Latescibacterota; class UBA2968; order UBA8231; family UBA8231; genus CBDCXV01. The sequence continues at coordinate 1,029,060 of CBDCXV010000001.1, read as the reverse complement.
CGGTGCCGCCGAGCCGGAACGCCCGGTCGCAAGGTTGTCCGGCCGCGACGACCACGAGCTTGAAGGCCTGCTTTCCGAGATCGAAACCGGCCGAGAGAGCGCCCCGGGGCCACCCGTCATCGGGGCCGGCGGGGAAGAGCGCACCGCGCCGGTACCGACGGTTACCCTCGCCGAGTTGTACATTCAACAGGGAATCGCCAGCAAGGGGATCGATATCTACAGGGATCTCCTGCGGCTGCGTCCCGACGACGACGGGATCAGAGCGAGACTCGACAGCCTGGAACAGGCCCTCGAGTCCTGAGCGGCCGCAGGCTCACTTGCCAGAGGAGAGAATGGCTGACACCTCAGACTTCCGCAACGGATTCACGATGACCCTGGAGGAGGCGATCTACAGCATCGTCGAGTTCCAGCACGTCAAGCCCGGAAAGGGAGGCGCCTTCGTGCGCACCAAGCTCAAGAACGTGCGCACCGGTGCTGTGATCGACCGCACCTTTCGCTCGGGGGACAAGGTAAAGGATATCCGCATAGAGAAACGCGAGATGCAGTTCCTGTATTCCGAAAGCGACTTTTTTCATTTCATGGACTCGGAGACGTACGAGCAGACGCAGCTGCCCCGCGAGACCGTCGGGGACGCCGCCCGGTTTCTCGTCGAGAACGAGACAACCTACGTATCGGTTGCCGACGGGGTCCCTTTGGCCGTGGAGCTGCCGAATTTCGTCGAACTCACGGTCGAACACACGGAACCGGGCGTCAGGGGGGATACGGCGCAGGGATCGACCAAACCGGCGACCCTCGAAACCGGTGCCGTCGTCTCCGTGCCCCTGTTCGTCGATCGAGGGGAGAAACTGAAAATCGACACGCGCACCGGCGAATACGTCGAACGCGTCTGAGGGCTGCCGCGTGAACGAAAAAAACCTGAGAAAGCTGATCGAGATCTTCGAAGAGAGCGAGGTCGAGGAGCTGGAGTACCGAGAGAGCTTCTGGCGCGGAATCCGCGTTCGTCTCGGAAAACGCCGCGGGTCCGCGGAAAGAACCATCGAGACCGTGCACCTGCAGGCGCCCCCGGCGCCGCATCCCGCCCCCGCGGCCGCTCCACAGGCTGCACCCGAACCAAAGGAGGAGGCACCGCGGGAATCGGAAGCCGCCGAAGACCTCCACGTCATCCGCTCCCCCATGGTCGGCACCTTCTTCCGCTCCTCGTCACCTGAGGCAGACCCCTTCACCGAGACCGGCGAGAAGGTTGTCGTTGGACAGACCCTCTGCATCATCGAGGCCATGAAGATCATGAACGAGATCGAGGCGGACGCCGGGGGTGAGGTCGTCGAAATCCTCGCGGCCAACGGCGACCCTGTCGAGTACAACCAGCCGTTGCTGACCCTGCGGACCGCGTAACGTGTTCGAAAAGATCCTGGTCGCCGACCGCGGGGAAATCGCGCTGCGCGTCATCCGCACCTGCCGGGATCTCGGTATTCGCACCGTTGCCGTCTACTCCGAGGCCGACGCGCGCTCGCTTCACGTCCACATGGCCGACGAGGATGTCTGCATCGGCCCGCCCCCCGGCGAGGCAAGCTACCGCCACTTCGCGAACATCCTCAGCGCCGCGAACCTGACCAATGCCGACGCCGTGCACCCCGGGTACGGACCGCTGGCGGAGAACGCGGATTTCGCCGAGCTGTGCGAATCGTGCGGCATCACCTTCATCGGTCCGCCGGTAGCGGCGTTCCACCGCATGGGGGACAAGGCCGCTGCCCGGCGCTGCATGGAGAAAGCCGGGGTCCCGGTGATTCCCGGAAGCCGAGGGGACGTAGGCTCCCTCGAAGAGGCCCGCCACCTGGCCGCCGAGATCGGTTATCCGCTGCGCCTGAAGGCGGCCTTGGGAGGCGGGGGACGCGGCATGCGGGTCGTCAACGGCGAGGAGGAGCTCGAGGAAGCCTGGCGGATTGCCCGCCTCGAAGCGCGCTCCGCCTTCACCAGCGACGCGCTCTACATGGAGCGTTCACTCGACAACGCCCGCCACATCGAAATCCAGGTGCTCGGCGACCACCACGGCACGGTCGTCCATCTCGGCGAGCGGGAGTGCTCCATCCAGCGGCGCCACCAGAAGCTGCTCGAAGAGAGTCCCTCCCCCGCGGTCGACGAGGCGCTGCGGCGCCGGCTTGGTGAAGCGGCTGTGAGAGGTGCCGCCAGCGTCGGCTACGCCAGCGCGGGAACCGTCGAATTCCTGGTCGACGGCGACGGGGAGTTCTACTTCCTGGAGATGAACAAGCGCATCCAGGTCGAGCACCCGGTAACCGAGATGGTGTCGGGAGTCGACCTGATCGGCGAGATGATCCGGGTAGCCGGAGGCGAAAGGTTGGGGTACGGCCAGGAAGACCTCGCCCTCACCGGGCACGCCATCGAATGCCGCATCAACGCCGAGGACCCGGACAAGAATTTCATGCCCTCGGCCGGAACCATCACCGCCCTGCACCTGCCGGGAGGACCGGGCCTGCGCATCGACAGCCACATCTACCAGGGGTACGAGGTGCCGCCCTACTACGATTCCCTCCTCGCCAAGGTCGTCACCTGCGGCCGCGACCGCGCCCAGGCGATCGCCCGCATGCGGCGGGTGCTGGCAGAGGTCACCATCGAAGGGGTGGCGACGACCCTGCCGTTCCATCGCGATCTCCTCGAAAACCCGGAGTTCGTCGAGGGACGGTTCGACACCGAGTTCGTCACCCGCAGCCGCGACGGGAAGGTCGCGGTCTGAATCGGGGCCAACCAGAGGATCTCCATGTCTGATACGAATGTTCCCGAAGAGCTCAGCTACACCGAGGATCACGAGTGGGTGGCGATGGACAGCGATGTCGGCACGGTCGGGATTACGGATTACGCCCAGTCCGAGCTCGGCGACATCGTGTTCGTCGAGCTTCCCGAGGTCGGACAGACCCTGCGGAAAGGGGAACGCTTCGGGACCGTCGAGGCGGTGAAGACCGTGGAGGAGATTTACGCTCCCCTGAGCGGCGAGGTGGTGGAGGTCAACGAATCGCTCGAGGCCGATGCGGAGCAGGTCAACAAGGAGCCCTACGGGGCCGGTTGGATGATCCGGATCCGCTGCTCCGACCAGGACGAGTTGGCGGAGCTCCTCAGCCCCCGGGACTACGCCGAGTTGATTTCCGGAGCCTGACTCTCCCCGTTGGCCTCTCGCCGCCTTCGAGGTGCAGGACCGGCTCCAAGCCGCCAGGGTTTCACCCCCCGGCTGCTTTCTTCACAATTGCCTCCCTCTAGTATCATTTTTAATTTTCAAGGATACTTCGCTATCGTTCTGCACCCCTGGAAGCGGCTTTGGAAAGGGGTCGCCGCAGTAGGTTCCGGACCGCTGAATGGGGTTGAGCCGACTCGATTTCGCCACGTCTCCGCAGTCCATCCTCCAGCGCCGATCTACCGCGGTTTCCGGGAAATCCCGCGAGCTACTCAAGCGTGCTACTCGAGAATACCGTCCTGGTTCTCAACCAGAACTACGAGCCGCTCAACGTCTGCAGCGTCAGGCGTGCGCTGGTGCTTCTGTTCAGAGGAAAGGCCGAAAACGTCGAGATCTCCGAGTCCGTCGTGCGCTCGGTGTCCCGCGAATTCCCGGTCCCGAGCGTGGTCAGGCTTGAGCGATACGTGCGCGCGCCCAGGCGCCGCGTGGTGCTGTCGAAGCGCAACGTGATGCGGCGCGACAACCACCAGTGCCAGTATTGCGGCAAAAGCGACCGCAAGATGACGATCGACCACATCGTTCCCAAGAGACACGGCGGCGCCGAATCGTGGGAAAACCTGGTAACCGCCTGTGCCGGCTGCAACGCCATGAAGGGGGACCGGCGGCCGGAGCAGGCAGGTCTCTCCCTGAAACGGCGGCCCAAGCGCCCCAACAACGTCAGCTTCATCCGCGACTTCGTTGGAGTGACGGACCAGCGCTGGAAACCCTACCTGTTCATCGACTAGATCATCGTATTGGAAACGACCGCCGGACAGAGGCAGCAGGGAACCGCTTTGGGCGGACAGTACGGAGTCAAGCTCGAAGTGTTCGAGGGCCCGCTCGACCTGCTGCTGTTTCTCATCCGCAAGAACGAAGTCGACATTTACGACATTCCCATCGCCGCCATCACCAACGAGTACCTCGGCATGCTGGGGGAGGTCCATCTCCTAGACTTGGAACCGGCCTGCGACTTCATGCTGATGGCCGCGACCCTGATGAAAATCAAGTCGCAGCTGCTGCTGCCTCGCGAAGTCGTGGACGTGGACGGAGAGGAGGAAGAGGACCCTCGGGAAGGTCTCGTTCGCCGGCTCCTCGAGTACCAGCAGTTCAAGGAGATTGCCGACTGGCTGGGGGACCAGGCCCACGCCCAGCGCGACATTTTCAGGAACCGTCCGTACGCCAGCCGCGACAGCGAAGGGGCCGAGCTCCACCCGGTCTCCCTGTTCGACCTCCTCAAGGCGTACAAACAGGTCCTGGACGGCGTTCCGCCAGCCTTCGTACACCGCATCCTCGAAGAGCAGGTCTCGGTCGAGGAGACAATCGACAGGCTGGTGCAGGAACTGGACCGCCGCGGCCGGCTGCGCTTTTTCGAATTGACATCGGGAAAGTCCCGCCACGTTCTGGTAGCGACCTTCATCGGTGTTCTCGAATTGCTGAAGACGCAGCGCATTCGCGTGCAGCAGGCGCGGCCGTTCGACGACATCTGGATCGAACCCCTGGGCGGCGAAAAGGCCCAGGTCCCAGCAGGCGGGGCCGCATCTCCGGCTACTCCCCCGGAGCTTCCCGGCAACGGACCTTCTCCCGAAAGCACGGAGCTTCCGTGAGCCGTCAACCGTTCGCCCCCGGCCAGGCGCGGGCAATTATCGAAGCAATCCTTCTCACCTCGTCCGAACCGGTGTCCCCGGGCAGGCTGTTGGGCGCCCTCAAAGGGCTCGACGGCAGGGACGTGCGCGAGGCTGTCGACGGCCTGAACAAGCAGTACGAAGAGGGGAACCACGCCCTTCGCGTCGCCGAAGTCGCCGGTGGGTTTCTACTCGTTACCGCAGCCGAGTTCGCCCCCTGGGTGCGCCGCTTTCAGGACAGGGGCCCGGTGCGGCTCACGCCGGCAGGCCTCGAGACCCTGGCGCTCGTCGCCTTCAAGCAGCCGGTCACTCGGGCGGAAATCGACAGCGTCCGCGGCGTCGACTCCGCCGGGGTGCTGCGCACCCTGCTCGAGGTCGACATGGTGCGCATCGTCGGCCGTTCCGAAGGCATCGGGCGGCCGATGCTGTTCGGCACCACCAGGGAATTCCTCGTGCACTTCGGTCTCAAAGGGCTCCCCGATCTGCCGAAGCCGAAAGAGCTCGAAGAGCTGCTCGCCGAAGGGGCGCGCCGGCACGCCCTCGCCGGTAGCGGAGATGAAACCGCGCCGCCCGGTCCCGGGCACGAGGGCGGTGCGCCGGGCTCCGGCGGCGACACCGAACCGGTAGCGGAAGAGAACGGACAAGCGCCCGGAGAACCCGAAGAGGGAGAAGAAGCGGGGTAACCGGGCCCCAGCGTACCTGCAAATGCGGCTGAATCGGTTCATGGCCCGCGCCGGCGTCGCTTCGCGGCGCAAGAGCGACATTCTCATCCGCCGCGGCGCGGTGAGAGTCAACGGCGAGATCGTGGCAGCTCCTGGCTGCCTGGTCGGCGGAGAGGACCGGGTGGAGGTCGATGGCCGCCTTGTCCGGCTGCCGGAGGATTCGCAGTACCTGCTGCTCAACAAGGAATCCGGCACGCTGGTGACGCACCGGGACAGGGGTGGTCGGCCTACTGTTTTCGGGGGTCTCGAAGAGGTGCGCGCTGCTACCGTCGCCGTCGGCCGCCTCGACCGCGATACGACCGGGGTGCTGCTGCTGACCGACGACGGCGAGCTCGCCCATCGCCTGATGCATCCGCGTTACGAGGTCGAAAAGCTCTACTGCGCCCTCGTGGTGGGGGTTCCGTCCGCGGCGGCGCTGCAACGGCTTCGGGCCGGGGTGCTCCTCGAGGACGGAATGACGGCGCCGGCCCGGGTGCGGATAGTGTCGCGGCCCTCAGCGGAGCGCCCTTTCTGCGAGCTCGAGCTTTGCGTCCACGAGGGGCGCAAACACCAGATCAAGCGGATGTGCGCCGCCGTCGGCCACCGCGTCAGGAGCTTGCACCGCGAGGCCTTTGCCGGATTTACCGCGGGCAACCTGCAGCCCGGGGAATGCCGCCGGCTGCGGGAAGGTGAAATAAGATGTTTGAAATCCCTTGTGGGGTTGCCGGTCAGCGAAGAACTTCAGCCGTGGCCGCCAGGGGATTGACCATCGCCGTCGATGGGGTCATCGGTGCCGGCAAGACGACGACGGCCCGCGCCGTGGCGCAGGCTTTGGGTTACCGCCACATCGACACCGGCGCTTTCTACCGCGCCGTGACCCTGGCGGCGATGCGCGCGGGAATTCGTCCCGGCGACGAGGCCGTCGAGCGGCTTCTAGCTGAACTCGACATCGCCTTCAAAGATTCGGGCGTGGGAGTACGCATGATGCTCAACGGGGAAGACGTCAGCGACGAGATACGCCGGCCGGAGGTGACACGGACCGTGGGAGCCTTCGCCGACTTGCCCCGGGTGCGCCGGGCGCTCATCGAACACCAGCGACGACTGGGCCGCTCGGGCGGCGTGGTCGCCGATGGACGCGATGCCGGCACGGTGGTTTTTCCCGATGCCGATCTCAAGATCGTCATGACCGCCGATCTCGAGGAGCGGGCCCGGCGGCGCTTCCGGGAATTGAGAAAAAAGGGGGTGAGCACTACTCTGGGGCAGGTGACTGCAGACATTCGCACCCGCGACCGCGAGGATTCGCAGCGGGAATACGGCGCCGCACACGGCGGCGATACCGTCGTACTGGATACGACGGGCATGTCCATCGAACAGCAGGTCGGCCGCATCGTTGCCTTGGCGCACGAGCGCGGCGTGTAGCTGCATTCAGGAACAAAAAAACCGAAAGGAATAGACCACCATGTTGGACGAAACACCGGCGGCTACCGTGGAAGAGGTTCCCGGCAGCCCCGAAAAACCGCAGTACGGGAACATTAGAGTCGAGGACCTCGATACGCCGGAGTACTCCGAGGAGCAGATGCAGGAGTTCACGGCAATGTACGACGAGAGCTTTTCCGGCAAGAACGAAGGGGAGATCGTACAGGGCCGCGTCGTCGGCATCCACCCGCAGGAGGTGCTGGTCGACATCGGCTTCAAGTCGGAAGGGGCCATTTCGATCAGGGAGTTCTCCGATCCGGAGGCGATCGCCATAGGCAACGAGGTGGAGGTCTTCCTCGAGAACGTCGAAGACCTCGAGGGCCGCGTCGTGCTCTCGAAGCAGAAGGCGGACTTTATGCGCGTCTGGAACGAGATCAAGGACTCCCACGACGCAGGCACGACGGTAAAGGGAAAGCTGATGCGACGGATCAAGGGGGGCATCGTCGTCGACCTTTTCGGGGTCGAGGCCTTCCTGCCCGGTTCGCAGATCGACATACGGCAGGTCAAGAACTTCGACCAGTTCCTCGGCCAGCAGTTCGATTTCAAAATCATCAAGCTCAACAAGACGCGCCGCAACATCGTCGTCTCGCGCCGCGCCGTGCTCGAGGAAGAGCGCGAGCGGCTGCGCCGGGAAATCATCAAGGAGCTCGAAGAGGGACAGGTGCGCGAAGGGGTAGTAAAGAACATCACCGATTTCGGCGCCTTCATCGACCTGGGGGGCATCGACGGCCTGCTGCACATCACCGACATGTCGTGGGGCCGCGTCAGCCATCCCTCCGAGATGGTCTCGATCGGCGACCGCATCAAGGTCAAGGTCCTCAACTACGACCGCGAGCGCGAGCGCATCTCCCTCGGGCTAAAGCAGTTGACGGCGCACCCCTGGGAGATGATCGACGAGCGTTTCTCCGAAGGCACGCAGACCCAGGGCAAGGTGGTCAGCATCACCGACTACGGCGCCTTCGTCGAGCTCGAGGAGGGTGTCGAAGGCCTCGTCCACATCTCCGAGATGTCATGGACCCAGCACGTGCGCCATCCCTCGAAGCTGGTTTCCATCGGCGACCTCGTCGAAGTCGTAGTCCTCAAGCTCGACAAGGAAGCGCAGAAGATCTCCCTGGGGATGAAGCAGACCGACCCGGACCCGTGGGAGGTTCTCGACACCAACTACCCTCCGGGCAGGCGCCTCGAGGGCATGGTCAAGAGCCTCACCAACTTCGGCGCCTTCGTCGAGATCGAAGAGGGCATCGACGGGCTCGTCCACATCTCCGACATGTCCTGGACCCGGCGGATTCGCCAGGCCAGCGAGATGTTCAAGAAAGGAGACGTGATTCCCGTAGTCGTCACCGAGGTCGACAAGAAGAGGAGGCGGATCTCGCTCAGCCACAAGCTCGCCCTGGAGAATTCATGGCCGAAGCTGGCGGAGCTGTACGCCATGGGAACTTCGACGACCGGCAAGATCTCGCGCGTTCTCGAGCGCGGCGTGGTCGTCGGCCTCGATCACGACGTCGACGGTTTCGTGCCCCTTTCGCAGCTCGGCATCGAGAACCTGCAGACACCCAGGCAGTGCTTCGAGGTCGAGCAGGAGCTGCCGCTGAAGGTTATCGAGTTCGACGAGGAGCAGAAGAAGATGGTGCTCAGCGTGCTCGCCTACCTCAAGGACAAGGACCAGTCCGAAGTCGACGCCTACCTGAGCCGCCATCCGGTGAAGGAGGTGGCGATCGATGACGTGGCGGACGATCAGGACGAGGAGATGGAAAGCTGGGGGGAGGGCGGCGAACCTGCTGCCGGCGAAGCCGAGGCCACTCCGAAGTCTTGACGACAGCCGGCGGCGACTGCACCCGTCAACGCCGGAGATCTCTTCAACGGGAAAGGCCGGGGAAATCCCCCGGCCTTTCCTGTTTGAGCACCCAAGCCGGTCTTTCGCGGCCGTTGTATGGACCGCGACCCCCCTTATTTTCATAACGAGGCTGTTCCCTCACGCCCACTTTCTTCCCCCGCGACCCGATGGCAGCACCCGCCAAACTCTCCCCCGCGATGCAGCAGTTCATGCGTTTCAAACGCAAGCACGCGGATGCCATCCTGTTTTTCCGCATGGGGGATTTCTACGAGATGTTCTACGACGACGCCAGGGAGGCGGCGGCGCTGCTGGGCCTTACGCTGACGACGCGAAACCACGGTCACGGAAGCGGCGAAGTTCCGCTTGCGGGGGTCCCTCACCATGCGGCCGACCGCTACGTCGCCAAACTCGTGCAGATGGGGAAAAAGGTGGCCATCTGCGAGCAGGTCGAAGATCCCAGGGAGGCCAGGGGCATCGTCAAACGGGACGTCGTACAGGTGGTGTCGCCCGGCACCGCTCTTCTGGACTCGATGCTCGACGAGCACAACAACAACTACACGATAGCCCTGGTTCCCGCCGGCGACGCCGCTGGCGAAGACACAATGGTCGGTTTGGCCGAGGTAGATCTGTCGACCGGCGACTTTTCGCTCGACGAGCTGCGTGCCGCCGAAGTGGGAGACGAGCTGCAGCGGGTAGGGCCGGCGGAGCTCGTCCTGGCCCAGTCGCTGGGAGAGGATTGGATGCGCGTCGTCGAAAGCAGCGCACCCGGAGTGCCGATAAGCCGCCTCGAGGACTGGCAGTTCGAGCACCGGCACGCCTGCGAATCCCTGACCGAGCAGCTCGGAGTACGCTCGCTGCGCAGCTTCGACTGCGACGACATCGATCTGGCGGTCAGGGCGGCCGGGGGGGTGCTGGAGTATTTGCGGGAAAACCAGCGCGGGGCCGTCGCCCACATCAACCGCATTCGCCGGCGCCGCCGCACCGAACACTTGTTTCTCGACGCCGCGGCGCAGCGGCATCTCGAGCTGTTCGCCACCAACCAAGAGAACAGCCGCGCCGGCTCCCTCATCGAGGTCCTCGACTGCACGCGCACCGCCATGGGTGCCCGCCTTCTGCGTCAATGGCTCGCCGCACCGCTGCTGGACGTCGCCGCGATCGAGAGCCGGCTCGACGCGGTGGCGACATTGCTCGAGTCCGCGACGATCCGTTCCGGCGTTCGCCTGCAACTAGGCGACATCGGAGATCTCGAGCGCCTGATCGCGCGCATCTGCTGCGGCCGGGCAAATGCCCGGGACCTCGCCGGCCTGGCCGCTTCCCTCGCCCGGGTGCCGGAGCTCGCCAGGCTGGTGCGGGAGCTGCCGCGGCCGGACGGCGACAAGCCCACCGCGCTGGAAGAAGCCCTTTCCCTTCTACCGGACACGACCGGACTGGTCGACCTCGTCCGCACCGCCCTCGTCGACGATCCACCCGCGTCGATGGCGGATGGCGGCCTGTTCAGGGACGGCTACGACGAGGAGCTCGACGAGCTCCGGGAGATCCAGTCCGGGGGAAAAAGCTGGATCGCCCGTCTTCAGGCAGGCGAGCGCGAGCGCACCGGGATCTCCTCGCTGAAGGTCGGTTTCAACCAGGTGTTCGGCTATTACATCGAGGTCAGCAAGGCGAACCTCGACCGCGTTCCCGAGGACTACGAGCGCAAGCAGACCCTGGCCAATGCCGAGCGCTACGTGATTCCCGGTCTGAAGGAGCGGGAAGCGCAGATTCTCAACGCCACGGAGCGCATCGTCGAACGCGAAAGCGGGCTGTTCGCCGAGCTCCGCGAGCGCGTTTCCACGTGGGCTCCCGAGGTTCAGGACTGTGCCAGGGCGGTCAGCGCCATCGACGTTCTGGCCGCCCTGGCTGAAACAGCCGAGGAAGGGGGGTACGTGCGGCCCGTCATCGACGACGGCCGCGTCGTCGAGATTTCCGGGGGGCGGCACCCCGTCGTCGAGCGCCAGCTCCGGGAGGGGCGCTTCGTCCCCAACGACCTGCGCCTCGGCAGCAATGACCAGATTCTCCTGATCACAGGTCCGAACATGGCCGGCAAGAGCACGGCGATTCGCCAACTCGGGATTATCGTCATCCTGGGGCAGATGGGCAGCTTCGTGCCGGCGCGGCAGGCGCATATCGGAGTGGTAGACCGCATTTTCACCCGGGTCGGGGCCTCGGACAACCTGGCGCGCGGTGAGAGCACTTTCATGGTGGAGATGATCGAGGCGGCGACGATTCTCAACAACGTCGCCGACCGCAGCCTGATCCTGATGGACGAGCTGGGTCGCGGCACGAGCACCTTCGACGGCCTGAGCCTCGCCTGGGCGATCGTCGAGCACCTCCACGAAAGAGACGGGATCAGGCCCCGCATGTTGTTCGCGACACATTACCACGAGCTCACCGAGCTGGAACGGAAGCTCGAGCGCGTGGTCAACTACAACGTCGCGGTCCGCGAGGAAGAGGGCCGGGTGGTTTTCCTGCACAGGCTGGTGCCCGGTCCCGCGGACCGCAGCTACGGCATTCACGTCGCTGAGATGGCGGGGATGCCGGGATCGGTAGTCGAGCGCGCCCGGGAGATCCTGGCGCGCCTGGAAAACGAACAGATCGACGCTGAACAGATCCGGTTGGAAGGCGGCGCTGCCGCGGAGGAGCCGCCCTCCACCTCGCCACCGGACAACGGAGGCGACCCCGATTGCAGCGTGGAGCACGGTGAACGCCGCGGTCAGATGGACCTGTTCGACCAGCCAGGGGAGCTGCGGACCGCGTTGCGATTACTGCATGAGCTAGGCGAGCTGCCCTTGGACGACACCACCCCGATGCAGGCCCTGCAACTGCTGCACCGCTGGCGGTCCGAGTGCGACGACAGGGATCCCGAAGGCGAGGAGGCGGAGCGCGAAAATGAGACAGATGCCGCAGCTGCGGGAAGACCCAACGGCCGCGGCTGAGCCGGACATCGCGAAAAGGTGGCGATCCTCCTGATTCCCGCGGGCCCGGCGCCGGCGCCCTCCAGCCGGGGCATCCTCCCCCCGGGGAGCGGCCGGCACCCCGCCCTCCATTCCCTTCACGCAACCCCGTCGACAGCCTGCCCGTGAACTCCGCCGGACCCGGTGACCGACCGGTAGAGGACGACCTCCTGTTCGGACGCAACGCCGTGCGCGCCGCCCTCGACAGCGAGCGCCCGCTTCGGCGCGTCGTCGTCAGCCGCCAGTCTTCCGGCGGGACCGTCGAGGAGATCGTCGCCCTCGCCCGGAGCGCCGGCATCCCCGTCCAGTTCCGCCCCCGCGCCGAGCTCGACCGCCTCGCCGGTCGCCGCCACCAGGGAGTCGTAGCGCTGGTCGCGGCCCGCCCCTTCGCCGACTACGAGGAGCTCCTCGCCGGGCTGGACCGGACCGCATTCCTGGTCTTTCTCGACCGCGTCCAGGACCCGCACAATCTGGGCGCCATCATCCGCAGCGCCTGTGTCACGGGCGCCGACGGGGTCGTCATTCCGCAGCGCCAGTCCGCGGGTTTGACCGGAACGGTCGCCAAGGCCTCGGCGGGGGCCGTCGACCATATCCCGGTATGCCGCGTACGCAACCTCAAGGACGCCATCCTGCAGGCGAAGGCCGCAGGGCTGTGGATCACCGGACTGTCGCCCCAGGCCCCGGGAAACTTCACGGAAGTCGATTACCTCGGGCCGACCGCGATTGTCGTGGGAGGGGAGGACCACGGCATCCGGCGCACCGTTGCCGAGGCCTGCGATTTCGCGGTCAGCATCCCGATGGGCCGGGGAGTCACCGGATCTCTCAACGCTTCGGTCGCCGCGGGAATCGCCCTGTTCGAGGTGTACCGCCAGCGCTCCGACGGCAAGCGGCGATGAGGGCTGCCTGGAGACGGCATCTGGCCGGGCTGCTGCTCCTGCCGGTCGCCGCGGCAGCTTCCGGCGGCAGCGATCCTGCGCCGGGAGGCGAACCCAGCCCCGCGGACTCGAGCTCCCCGGGAAGGGTGCTCCAGCCTCCGCAGGAGATCGGCACCATTCCAGAAGAGGAGGACAGCTTCAGGTACACCGCCGACACCTACGTCCATTCCCTTCGGGGCGACTCGCTGCTGCTGCGCGGCAACGCCGTCGTCCACCACCGCGGCGCCCGCCTGCAGGCCGGCGAGATCGTCTATCACAGAAGCCGCGAGCTCATCGTCGCCCGCTCTCCTGCGGGCAGCCGCGGCGATTCGACCGGTATGCCGACCCTCACCCAGGGGGACGACGCGATCCGCGGCGGCCGGATTCTGTACGACATGAGGACGGGGGAGGGAACGATTTTCGATGGCCGCATCCGCTTCAAGGAGGGCTTCTACAGCGGCAGCCGCATCGACACCCGCGGCGAAGAGGAGTTTCACGTGCACTCCGGATCGTACACGACCTGCGATCTTGCCGAGCCCCACTTCGATTTCTACAGCCCCCGGATCAAGGTCCTGGTCGGCGACATGGCGATCGCCCGCCCGGTCTATTTGCGCATAGGCGACAACCGCGTCGCGGTGGTGCCGTTCTACGTATTCTCCCTGAGGGAGAACCGCCAGTCAGGGCTCCTGACTCCGAGCTTCGGACAACGGCCGGTGCGCTTCGGGAGCAGCCAGTCGGAGTGGGAAGTGCGCAACCTGGGCTACTACTTCGCCCCCAGCGACTACTGGGACCTGCGCCTGTCCGCGGACCTGCGCCAGCGCTCCGGCTGGCTGGGCCGCGTCGCCCTGGCGTACGCCCGGCGCTACTACTTCGACGGCAAGGCCGACACCCGCATCGAGAACAGGCAGTCCGACTCGGGCACGCGCTGGGAGTGGTGGACGAATCTGCGCCACAACCAGCAGCTCGGTGAGTCCGCCAGCCTGCGCGGTGCGGGGACCTTCCAGAGCAGCAGCGACGTCGTGCGCGACAACAGCACGCGTCTCGGCGAGCGCCTGACCCGCACGCTGCGCTCGAACCTGGGGTTCAACAAACGCTGGCGCGAATCCGGGTACAGTCTCAGCGTCAACGCCAGCCGCACCGAATACCTCGACACCGGGCGCTTCAACACGGCGCTGCCCGAGGTCAGCCTTCGCCGCAATCGCCGGTCCCTGTTCGGGGGTCGAAAAAAGGGGGAACGGCAGTCCGCCTGGTATCACCGCATCTACTACGACGGCAGCGCCCGCCTGCGCAACACGCGCCGGGGCACCCCCGCCGACGCGACGAGCCGCACCAGCAGCGATGTCGCCCTCCGCCTTTCCACGCAGCAGCGTCCTGCGGACTGGCTCAGCCTGAATTCGGGCCTGTCGCAGCGCTGGCGCGACGCCGACCTGCGCAGCTCCGAGTACCGTTACGAGAATCTCGGCAGCACCCGGGTCAGCGCCGCGGCCACCCTGTCGCAAACCGTCTACGGCATGTTCACCCCGCAGGTCTGGCGGGTGACGGCCCTGCGGCACGTCGTCAAGCCGGATCTGGGCGTCAACTACCAGGTGACCCGTACCGACACCGGGGGAACCCTGGGAGTGGGCGGGCGCCCCTCCCTGTGGCGGCAGAGGCGCCGACTGACCATGCGGCTGAGCAACAGTTTCTGGCTCAAGCTGCTGCGCGAGGAAGAGGAATCGAAGTTCCGGGTCGCCCAGGTCAACCTCTCGACGTCGTACGATTTCGACAAAAAGAGCCGTCCCCTGTCCGACCTCGTATCGAGCGCAACCGTCGATGCCGGGCCGTTCAACGCGCGCCTGAGCCTGCGTTCCGAGTTCTATGACGGCGACGGCGACTTCCGCGGGGCGCCGGCGCTGCGCCAGTTCGAGATCAATTCGGGGTTTCGCCTGCAGAGGCGACGCGGGCGGATAGAGGAAGACCCGCGGCGATCCACAGCGGGGCGCCGGCCCGGCAGCCAGGATTACCAGGGCATGTACGGCGGCGAATACGACCCCGGGGGCACCGGGTCGAGGCGCAGCGGTTACGGCTACGAAAGCGGACTGCACCGCGACCTCGACCGGCGCAGTACGCAGCGGCTGCAGATCGGGCACTACTACTCGCGCAGCAAGAGCTTCGGCCGCACGCACTCCTGGCTGCGCGGCTCGGTCACATGGTCGTTGCGGCGGACCTGGAACGTACATTATTCGGTCAGCTACAACCTCGAATCGCCGTTGCCGCTGCTGGACGGGAAGCGGGTGACCGCCGAGCTGCTGTCGCTGCAGCGGGAGTTCCACGACTGGACGGTGACTTTCAACATCAAACCGACTGGTTTTGCCCGGACTCGCGCCTTCTATTTCAAGGTCCAGCTCAAGGACATCCCGCAGATCCGCTTCGAGCGCGGAGACCGGCGCAGACGCTAGTCCGCGTGCGGCGGCAGGTCCCGCCCTGGCTCCATTCCCGTCGCCTCCGCCACCCCGCACCCCTTCACAACCACTTCACCAATGACTCGACCCCGGTGAGAATCCTCGTTCAGCGGGTCAGCAGCGCCCGGGTCTCCGTAGCCGGGGAAACCGCCGGGGCCATCGACCGCGGCCTCGTGCTGCTCGTCGGAGTCCACGCCGAAGACGACGGCGACGACGCCCGGTTCTGCGCCGAAAAGTGCGCCAACCTGCGCGTATTCCCCGACGAGCAGGGGCGGATGAACCGCTCCCTCCTGGAGACGGGAGGTGCGGTTCTGGCGATCTCCCAGTTCACCCTCTACGGAGACTGCCGGCGCGGCCGGCGCCCCAGCTTTGTCGAGGCGGCGCGTCCCGAGCACGCCGAGCCGCTCTACGAGCGCTTTGTCGAGCTTCTCGAGGGCCTCGGGATTCCAGTCGCACACGGCGTGTTCGGGGCCCACATGGCGGTCGAAATCCACAACGACGGACCGGTCACCGTCATCGTCGAGAGCCCCTGACCGGATGGATCCCAACCCTTCCCTCGTGCTCGCGTCGGCTTCGCCGCGCCGCGTCGCCCTGCTGCACCAGCTCGGCCTCAGGTTCGAGCAGCACCCCAGTCCCGAGGCGGAGCCGGCCCCCTGCGGATCCTCCCCGCGCCACCACGCCTTGGCCGCGGCCGCGGCCAAGGCCGCAGCCGTCCATCGGCTTCTGCGAGCCTCGGGCCGGGTCTCGACTGCGGTTGTCGTCGGCGCGGATACGGTGGTCAGTCTGGACGGCGAAATTCTCGGCAAACCGGGGGACGCGGAGGAGGCGGCCGCCATGCTCGGGCGCCTTTCGGGCAGGCGCCACGAGGTCTTCACCGGAATCGCAGTGAAAGGCCCGGAGGACCGGGAGATCCGCGATTGCGTCCGCACCGAGGTGCGCATGCGGACCTTGTCAGTCGAAGAGATCGAGGAGTACGTGGCGAGCGGGGAGCCGATGGACAAGGCGGGCTCGTACGCCATCCAGGGTAGGGGCGCCCGCTTCGTTGAAAGTATAAATGGCTGTTATTATAATGTTGTGGGTCTGCCGATAGCTCGCCTGAGCGCAATGCTCGAAGAGCTGGGATTCGATTTTTCCAGCTGTTGACGACGCCGTCCGCAGATGTAGTCGGGCCTGCCGCGGGCACGGAGGTCTCCGGGACGGGCGGTGCGGTGCGGTCTCGCTGCCTCGATCCCCCCGACTACCAACCCCCGTTCCGATCACCCCCGCATCGTTCTCAGTGGAGCAATTTTCGGCATGAGTGAGGAGATCCCCCTCGGTCCCCTGCTCAGGGCGGCGCGCGAGCGGCGCGGAGAGACCCTGGAGCAGGCTCAGCAGCGGACCGGGATCAGCCCAAATCTCCTGCGCGAGCTGGAAAGCGGCGAATTCCGGATCGAGCCGGTGTACGCACGGCTGGCCGCGGCCAACTACGCAGCTTACCTGGGCCTCGACCCCGTAGAGATCACTACCCTCTTCGACCGCCAGTTCGGCCGCCCCGATATCCCGGCACCCTCCTTCTCTTATGGCCGCAGCTTGGGGCGGTCTCCTGCCTTCATCGGCACGGTCCCTCCAACCTGGGTGATCGCGGCCGCAGTGGCGGTCGCCGCCGCGGTTCTGCTCGCCATCTTCCTTTCAGGAGAACCGGAAGTGCCTGCCCCCCCGTCTGGGGACGCCGCTGAGATACCCCCGGCCCTGCACCTGACAGGTGACGGGAACCCGGCGACGGAGGCGGAACCGGATCCCGGGGCCGGGACTGTGCCCATTGCTGCTCTCGAAGCGCCGTCCAGCCGCTTGGCAGAAACTTCGAATACCAGCGCAGATACGGCGGATGCCCTGCGCCGGGGAGCGGTTGCGGCCGATCCTGTCGTAGAGGCGCCGGCCGAGGGTGTCGCCCCTACTGACGAAGGGGTCTCCGGGACGGCCCTGCAGGAGGAGCAGGGGGCAGCCGCTGAGAGCGGGGAGGAAAGGCATGACCTCGCAACGTCCCTGATTCTGAGAGCCGAGGCGGTCGATTCCACCTGGGTGCGGATCCAGTGGGACGGCGGGGCCGGCCACAGGGAAGAGATCGTCCCCAGGGGAGAATCGCGGCGGTGGGAGGCGGCTGAATCCTTCACGGTCACGGCCGGGCGCCCTCACGGGCTTCGGTTCTATTTCCAGGGACAGCTGTTGGGGGGCGGCAGACTCGGCGACCCGCCCCGGGTGCTGCGGTTCCGGGCCTCATCCGAAGAAGTAGTCCTGTTGAGAGCGGACCTGACGCCTCTTTCCTCGGTCCCCTTGCAGGGCTCGACGGCGAACGCGGGCGGACCGCGTACTCCATGAGCCGGCGCTACGTGGAGGTAGCGCTTCCTCCTCCCCTGCCACGCGAACTCACCTACGCCGTGCCCGGGGAAGCGATCGGCGACGTCCGTCCCGGAACCGTCGTTCTAGTCCCAGTACAGAATCGCCTCGTCACCGGGTTCGTAATCGGCGATACCGAGCCGGCTGAATCGCTTGGCCCGGGAAAAATCCGCGACCTGGTGCAGGTCCTCGATGCCGACTCCCCTCTTACGCCGGAGGTCGTCGACCTGTGCCGGTGGATGGCCTCCTACTATGGAGCTCAGATCGGCAGCGCCCTTGCCGCGGCGTTGCCTCCCGGCGTCAAGCTGACCACGCAACGGCGCGTTCAGCTGGCCAACGGTGCCCACCCGCCGGTGGAAGAGGGGCTCGGCGCCCGCATCGTCGAGGAGCTGAGCGCCCGCCCCCTCAAGGTAACGACCCTGCGGAGGCGCCTGGGGCGCAACGGACTCGAACAGGCGCTCCGGCGCATGCAACGGGCCGGCCGGATCGACATTCTCCCCGTGCTCGAAGACGCCGAGGTATCGGTCAGGCGGGAGCAGCGGGTGCGGGTTACCGATGGGAAGTTCGCCGCGGCGAAGCTGCCAGAGCTGGACCGCCGGGCCCCGAAGCAGGCCAGCTGCCTGCGCCATGTCCTCGAGCGCGGGTCCGAACCCAAAAAGGCGCTGGTCGCCAGCGGCTTCGGATACGCAATACTGCGCGGGCTCGGTTCCCGGGGCCTGATAGAGACCGTCGAGGAGGAGATCGTCCGCGACCCCCTGGCCCACCTCGACGGCCTTGCGGACGAGCCGCTCGAACCGAACCCCGACCAGCAGGCGGTCCTCGAGCCGGTTCTCGAGGCCCTCGGGAAGGGCATCTACTTCCCCGCCCTGCTCCAGGGTGTCACCGGCAGCGGCAAGACCCTGGTCTACCTGCGCGCCGCGGAGCAGGCGTTGCGGCTGGGACGCGGCGCCATAATCCTGGTCCCGGAGATCGCCCTCGCCTGGCAGATGGTGCGGCGCTTCAAGGGGCGTTTCGGAGACCGCGTCGCCGTGCTCCACAGTCAGCTGTCGAAGGGAGAGCGCTACGATACCTGGCGGCGCCTGCGGCGCGGGGAGCAGCGCCTCGTCATCGGCCCCCGCTCGGCGGTCCTGGCGCCGGTGGCCGACCTCGGGCTCGTCGTCGTCGACGAAGAACACGACGGCTCCTACAACCAGGACGATCTCGAAAACCGCCACGCCCTGTCCTACAGCGCCCGCGACGTCGCCCTGGTGCGCGCGCGCATGGCAGGCGCCGCGGTGCTGCTCGGGTCGGCGACCCCGAGTCTGGAGTCGTACTGGAACGCGCTCTCGGGCAAGTACCGGACCCTGTCGCTGCCGCGGCGCGTCGACGGCCGCCCGCTTCCCGAAATCACCGTCGTCGACATGCGCCGCGAGCCATTCCAGCGCCGCAAGACGGCGCTGTTCTCCAAGGTCCTGCGCAAGAAGATCCACGACCGCCTGGAGCGCGGCGAGCGCATCATCCTGTTGCAGAACCGCCGCGGTTTCGCCCCGGTCGTGCAGTGCCGCGAATGCGGGGAAACGGTGCAGTGCACCCACTGTCGCGTCTGCCTGACCCTGCACCGGAGCCGCTCCGAGGAGCTGCGCTGTCACTACTGCGACTACCGCCGCCCGGTGCCGGCAACCTGTCCCGGGTGCGGCAGCGAGGAAGTCCGCGAGACCGGCATCGGAACGCAGCAGGTCGAGAGCGCGCTCCTGGAACAGTTTCCAGGTATCCGCGTCATTCGTATGGACGTCGACACGACCGGGTGGAAGGGGGCCCACGACCGTCTCGTCGAACGCTTCCGCGCCGGCGAGGCGGACGTGCTGCTCGGAACCCAGATGGTCGCCAAGGGGCTGGACTTTCCCGAGGTGACCCTGGTCGGCGTCATCTCCGCCGACACCGGGTTGCACCTGCCGGACTTCCGCGCCGCGGAACGGAGCTTCCAGCTAATGACGCAGGTGGCGGGCCGTTCCGGCAGGGGGGACCGCCTCGGTGAGGTAGTGGTGCAGACGCGACTGCCGGAGGAGCGCTCCCTGATCGCCGCGGCGCGGCAGGACTTTACAGGCTTTGCGGAAGAGGAGCTCGCGCATCGGCGCGAAGCCGGCTTTCCACCGTTCGGCCGCCTGCTGCTGCTGCGCTGGCGCGGCCCCGTACAGGACCAGGTGGAGGCCGCCGCCCGTCGCGGTACCGGGATGCTGTCCCGCTCCCTGCCGGCCGGGGGGGCGGTTCTGGGACCGGCCCCGGCTCCCCTTGCCCTGCTGCGCGGAAACCACCGCTGGCAGGCGCTGCTGCAAGGCACTTCAGCCCGCTTGCTCAGAGACTGGGTCGGCCCGGTAATCGACCCGATGCGGGAGTCGGCCGGCACTCACGGCGTCGCTCTGACGCTCGTCGTCGACCCGCAGAACACGATGTAGACGGAGGCCGATGGCATCGATCCCTGACAGCCCGTTGAAAAAGTCCATCCGGGCTGCGTCCGGCGCTGGCGGTAGCGAACCCTTCGGGTCCGTGTTGGGAACGGCTTTGCCGTTCCCTGAAACGCTCGGAAGAGCGTTCCGAATACGGCGTTGCGCTCTTTCCCCGAATCCCCTGCGATTCGACTCGGTCGCGCGCCTTGTCTTCGGCCGCCATGACTCGGCCGCGCCTGCAGAGCACCTTTACCAGCGGGCTGTCAAACTCTTTCCACCCCACCTCACCGTCGCCGTGGCTCTTGCATGCGCACTGGCCGCTCCAGGCTCCGCCCAGGACGGAGAAGGAGACTGGGCGGCTTTCACAAGCATGCTCGAGGTCAACCAGCTCCACGTCGACGCCAACGGAAACGTCTGGTCCGCCACAAATGGGGGCGCCTTGCATTTCGACGTCCTCACCCAGGAGTACAGGCGCTTCACGCGCGTCAACCGACTTGCGGGAAACAGTCTTCTCTCGGTGACCGAGGATGACCGGGGACATATCTGGTTCGGCAGCGACCGGCAGGGGCTGAGCCGTTTCCGCCCTGAGGCAGACTCCTTCGATCCGCCTTTTCTCGAGTTCCGCAATCTCCGCATCAACGCGCTGCTGGCAGTCGGCGACCGGCTCTACGTCGGCACCGAAGAGGGCATCAGTCTCTTCCTGATCGACAAGGAGGAAGTGAAGGAGACGTACCGCAACCTCGGTAAAATCCCGCGTGATTCCGAAGTGATCGGACTCGGGATTCTCGATGGTTCCCTCGTCGCCGGAACCACCTCCGGAACCGCCTTTGCCGACCTCGGCCAGCCCAATCTCCAGGACCCCGACAGCTGGCAGGCGCTCGGCGGGACAGGGGGCCTGGCCGACCTCCTGAATTTCGAGGGAACCCTTTTCTTTGCCGGGCCTTTGGGGGTCTCCTCGTTCCGTTCCGGCGATAGCGGAATAACCTTCGATCTGACCGCTGCAGCCACCAGCCTCGGAGTGCTCGAAGGCCGCGTAGTGGCGGCCATGGAGGACGGCAACATCCTGGGGCGTGAGTCGGAAGGAACCTGGGAGCGGGTCCCGGGAAAGTCGATAACCGGTGTCCGCGACATGTCCGACAACGGGGAAGTCCTGTGGCTCGCAACCCGCCAGGGGTTGAAGGTCGTCGGCGGAGATCCGCCGCCGCCCTCGAAGGAGCCTGCCCAGAACCACTTCTTCGACATGGAGCTGCTCGACAACGGCGAGCTGTGGGTAGCAAGCGTGCCAGACGACCATCAGCAATCGTTCGGCGTGTACCAACTCGACGACTCCGGCTGGTCGGTCTACGACCGGAAGTCGGGAATGCCGACCAACAATATCATCACCGTCGAGGCCGATGCCGAAGGACGCGTCTGGGTCGGATCCTGGGGCGGCGGAGTCGCCGTCAGGGACCAGGACGGCTGGGGCGTCGTCAACCACGAGAATTCCCCCCTGATCGGCATCGGGGCGAGCCGGAGCTTTGTCGCTATCAGCGATATCGCCCGCGACAAGGATGGAAACATGTGGGTGGTCAACGTTCGAGGCGGGGTGGTGGTTGTAGACGGATATCCTGTGGAGGAGGGCCTCCTGATCCCCCAGACCTGGCTGGGATTCGAACCCCTGACCGACACCGGGAAGATCCGATTCCGTGCCGACGGCGACGGCCTGAAATGGATAACCAGCCGCACCGAGGGACTCGTCGTACTGGACGACGGCGGCACGCCGTTCGACGGCAGCGACGACCTGACGGCGCGGATCAACAGCGGCAGCGAGCCGCGCCTCTCTAGCGACCGTATCACCGACCTGCTGCTCGCCGCGGACGGAACCGTATGGGTGGGGACCAACAACGGCCTCGACAGCTTCAGGGGCACCTTCTCCGGAGATACCGGCACGTACTCGATCGCGAAGGAAGACTGGAGGACGTACAGCACCACGGACGGCCTGCCAACCAACGAAGTCAGCGCCCTGGCTGCAGACGCCGCGGGTAACGTCTGGGTGGGGACCGAAGAAGGGCTGGCGCGAATCAACCCCAGCGGGGAGTGGGAGTTCACGTTTACCGCCTCCAACAGCGGCTTGATCGACAACCGCGTGAAGTCGCTGTTGTACGACGAGGCCGGCGACGAGCTCTGGATCGGCACCTTCGACGGTCTGAGCCGCCTGACACTAGGCGCCTCGGCTCCCGGGGAAAAGCCGAGCGAAGGTCTTGTCATCTACCCGAACCCGTTCGATCCCCTGCAAGGTCAGCTGACGGTTTCCGGCCTCCCTCTCGGGGCTTCGCTGCGGATCTTCCGCCCCTCCGGACAGCTCGTCCGCAACCTTCCCGGCGAGGCCGGCAGAGGGACGATCTCGTGGAAGGGAGTCAACGAAGCCGGCTTTCTCGTCGGCTCGGGGGTGTACTTGGTGGTCGCGGAAGACGCCGACGGCAATCTCCGGCGCGGCAAGCTGGCGGTAATCAACGGCTCGCCGGGACCTCGCTGACACGATGAGAATCCCCGGAATCCTGCTTACCGTCCTGCTGCTGTCGCCTGGGTCGGCAGCCGGCGGCGGCCATCGGTTTGCGATCGCCCGCCTTCAGTACGACGGCGGCGGCGACTGGTACAGCAACCCCTCTTCCCTGCCGAATCTTCTCTCCTACATCGCCGGCCACACCCGCGTCGACGCCGCTGCCGAGGAGGCGCGGGTCCGTATCATGGACGAGGAGCTGTTCTCCTACCCTTACCTCTACATGACGGGGCACGGCAACGTCTCGCTGTCGGCCGCGGAAGTGATCCGCTTGCGGCAGTTTCTCGAAAACGGCGGTTTCCTGCACGCCGACGACAACTACGGGATGGACGAATCCTTCCGCCGCGAGGTGCGCAAGCTCTTTCCGCACAAGGAATTCGTCGAGCTGCCCCCGGAACACGGCATCTTCCAATGCCATTTCGAGCTCCCCGGGGGACTGCCGAAGATCCACGAGCACGACGGCAACCGGCCGCAGGCCCTGGCCCTGTTCGAAGGCAGGCGCATCATCCTCCTCTACACCTTCGAGTCGGACCTCGGCGACGGCTGGGAAGATGTCGACGTCCACGGCGACCCCGAGGAGAAACGAGAGTCCGCGCTGCGCATGGGAACCAACATAGTCGTCTGGGCACTCACTCACTGAGGCGAGCAGCACTACCAGTAGACAAAACCGCGACATCCAGTGTCCTGTATCGCGAACAGATCCGGATCGGCAGCACGCTTCCGCCGGAGCACCGGGCGTCCGGAGGCGCCGTGCCGGCAGGATTACAGTGAGGGCAGACAACACCGAGAGACGGAATCGACCGGCGGAATGATGAAGAGGTGTTGGTGAAACAGGAAACCGGCTCAGATCGGCAGCTCGCCTCGATTGTCGCCTTCACCCGCCGGCTCCGGCGCCGGCTGGTGGCCGTCGAGGCGGGGGCTGTCCTGCTGCAGGCGCTCGCCCTCGGGCTGCTGCTCGGGCTGGCGGCAGTCTGCGCCGAGCACCTGCTCCACCCCGGACCGTCCTGGCGAACCGCGCTGGTGCTCACGGCGCTGGCTTCCACCATCGCCGCGGCCGGGCTCATGGTGTACTTGCGGCTGCGCGGGCGGCTGTCCCACCACCGCGTCGGCCTGCTGGCGGAAAGCGACCTCGGCGCTCTCCGGGGGCGCCTGATCCTCGCCCTGGAGCTGGCCGCCGACCCCGTCGAGGACCGGCGGCGACAGACCGGCTCACCCGGCCTCACCGCCGCGGCCGTGCAGGGGGCGGCTGCCTGCATCGAAGGCCGCTCCACTGGTTCCATCGTCGGCTTGAACCTCCTGCGACTCCCCGCCCGACAACTCGCCATCGCGGCAGTGGCCGTCACCGCTGCCGGCGCCCTGTTCGCCGAGGATCTGGTACCCGCGGCGAAGCGCTGCGCCCATCCCCTGCGCGAGTACCCCCGCCTCGCGCGGACCCTCATCGAGGTCCGGCCCCCACAGCTGGAGGTGGTGAAGGGAGAGGATGCCGCGGTCGAGATCCTGTTTTCCGGGGAGGTGCCCCGCACCGCGGAAATCCTGAGGCGCGACTCCGGGGGCGCCGATTGGCAGGCGACCGAGATCGCCGCCTCCGAGGGAGCCGCCGCGGACACGGTTCGCTACACTTTCACCGACGTGGTGCGGCCGTTCTCCTTTTCCGTTCGCGGAGGGGACGGGTTCGCCGGGCCGTACGACGTCGAGGTCGTCGATCCTCCCGAGGTTCGGCAGCTGACCGTCCGCTACCGCTACCCCCCCCACTGCGGCTGGCCGGAGCGGATCGAATCGGGAAACGGCGACGTCAGCGCCCCTGCCGGTACGGAGGTGGGGATCCGAATCGACGCCTCGAAGCCGCTCGCCGAAGCCGCCCTGGTCATCGACGACACCCTGCGCCTGCCCGCGGAGGTCGAGGACCGCGGCGCCCGCGTCTCCTTCTCGCTGCCCGTCGCCGCGGGCCGCAGCAGCGTCGCCGCAACCTCCGCAACGAACCGCCGCCTGTACTACGTCGACATGAGGGACCGCAAAGGGGTTGCCAATCGCGACCCGATCCGCTACGCCATCGAGGTGCTGCCGGACCAGAAGCCTCGAGTTGCCGTCGTCGAGCCGGGGGAAGACATCGGTCTCCCGGAGTCCAAGGTGGTGGGCCTGGGAATAGAGGGAAGCGATGATTTCGGCATCGCCTCCCTCGAACTGCTGTTTCGCAAGAACGGCGGCAGCGAGCGCTCCATGCCCTTGAGCTTGCGGCCGGGCCCGCGTGTCGCCGTCGATCACCTGTGGGACCTCGCCCCTCTTGACCTGCTGCCCGAAGACCGCGTCACCTACCGCGTACGCGCCACCGACAACGACGCCGTCACGGGACCCAAGAGCAGCTATTCGAAGGAGTTCGCGGTGCGTTTCCCGTCGATGTTCGAGTTCCTCGACGAAGTCTCCGAGCTGCAGAGCGAAACGGTGATGTCGGTGGAGGAGCTGATCGACCAGGAGCGCAGCGCCCAGCAGTATCTCGAGCAGGTGCGCAGAGAGGTCCTGAAAACCGAGGAGCTCAGCTGGGAGCAGAAACGGGAGCTGGAAGCGGCGCTCGACCGCGAGCGCGAGCGCGCCCAGGCCCTGGAAGAGGCGGCGCAGGAGTTGGCCGAGGTGGCGGAAAAGTTGTCGGAGCAGGGTCTGGGTTCGCGGGAGCTCCTCGACAAGATGGAGGAGATCCGCGAGCTGATGGAGGAGGTCACCTCCCCCGAGCTGCTCGAGGCCCTGCGCGAGCTCGAGCAATCCGCCGGCGAGCTCGACCCGGAACAGTTGGCGGAAACCCTGAAGAAATTCAGCGAGGAGTACGAGGTTTTCGAGCAGCGTCTCGATCGCACCCTGGCGCTGCTGCGCCAGGTTCAGGCCGAGCAGCAGCTCGAGGCCGCGGTCGAGAAGGCCCGCGACCTGCTCGCCCGGCAGGAGAGCATCGGCGAAGCGCTAGCCTCCGCTTCCGAGGCCGCGGCCCGCCTGGAAGCGAGAGAAGAGTCATTGGCCCGCGACTCCGAGCGCCTGCGCGGCGATCTCGAGGAGGCCGCCGAGGCGCTGGCCCCGATCAGCCCGGGCAGCTCCGAAGCCCTGAACCGCGAGGCGGCCGAAATGGAGCAGCGCGACCTCGCCGGGCGCATGAGGGAAATGGCCGCGAGCCTTGGGGAAGGGAGACGGCAGCAGGCCCGGGGCCTCGGCGGGGAGCTCCTGGAGGATCTCGGCGAGCTGGCCGCGGACCTCGAAGAACTGCGAGACCAGTTCTCCGCCGGGGAGAAGAACCGCCTGGTCGGCAAGCTGCGCACCGCCATGGCAGACCTGATCGACCTCTCGCATAGTCAGGAGGAGCTGGCGCGGCGCACCCGGCGGGAACGGGACGGGGCCGCGGCCCTCGCCGACGAGCAGTTCGCCCTGCTGCGCGGCACCGATGCCGTCATCTCCGAGCTGGCGAGCGCCGGCCAGCAGACCCTGAGCCTGGATCGCGCCGTTATCGTCACTGCCGGGTACGCGCGGCGGCGGATGCAGGAGTCGGGACGCCGGCTCGGGCAGCGGGAGGCCGGACGGTCGCTGCCAAGCCAGTCCGAGGCCTACGGCTACCTCAACGAAGCGGCCAACCTGCTGCGCCGGAGCATCGAGGACGTCGCCTCGTCGTTCATGCCGTCCGGGTTCGCCGAGGCGATGGAGAAGCTCCTGGGGCTGTCGGAACAGCAGGCCTCCCTCAACCAGGCGACGCGGGAGGCGATGGAGGGCCAGGAGGCGCCGGACGGAGAACGCGGGGGACCCGGCCGCGGCGCCAACGCCAGAGCGGAAATGGCGCGATTGGCCGCGGAGCAGCGGAGCATCATGCAGGCGCTGTCCGAAATCGAGCGCAGCCTGCGCGGACATCGCGGCGCCGAAAAACGGATGCGGGGGATCGCCGAGGAGATGAACTCGGTGCTGAGAGACATGCAGCAGGGCCGGCCCCATCCGCGCATCAACCAGACGCAGGAGCGGATCTACCAGCGCATGCTCGATGCGAGCCGTTCCATCTACTCCCGTGGATTCAAGAAGAAGAGGCAGTCCGAAACCGGCGCCGACAGCGACTACGCCGGACCGATGTGGATCCCGGAGGATCTGGGCCAGCGCCCCGACCTCTGGCGCGAGGCGATGAAGCGCGCTCTCGCCGGCAACCTGCCCCGGGAGTACCGCGAGCTGGTGCGCCGCTACTACGAGTCGGTCTACGCCGACATCGCCGCCCGCCCCGACTCCCTGGAAGGACTTCCGTGAGAGGACGCGGACTGCTGTGCTTCCTCTGTCTCTGGGCCGCGCTGAACGCACAGGCCGGGGCGGACTCCGGCGGCCGATTCCGGCCGCAGCGGAGCGGCCATCCATGGGCGCTCTGCCTCGAGCACCTGGCGGCCGGGCGCTACCCCGAAGCAGTCGGCGCCGCCCTCGACTACCTCGACTCGGAACCGCAGCACTTCCCCCTGGTCGAGAGCCACTTCGAGAAGATCGCCGGCGCCGGTGACGGAAACGCGCCCGGGCAACCGCAGCAGAGAACCGCGGCCATCGCCGAGGCTCTGCACGACGCCCTGGACGGCTCGGACCGAGACCCCCTGCACGCGGCGATGCTGCTGGCCGCGGTATCGCTGAAGACGGGCGAGCCCCAGGTGGGCCTCGAGGCGCTCCTCGAAATCGAGAGGCGCTCCGACATCGGCGGTGCGCTCTACCAATTCGCCTCCCGCTGCGAGGCTGCCGGTTTCTACGAGGTGGCGGCCCTGAGCTACCAGCGTTACTCCGCCAGCCCGCGGGGGAATCCCCGCTACCGTGCCGGGTCGCTGCTCAAGGAGGCGGGGCTCTACGAGCGGCAGGGGCGCCACGACCAGGCGATGTCCGTGTACCGTCAGGTCGCGGACAGGTATCCCCGCGAGCCGGAGAGCCGCGAGGCGATCTACAGGCAGGGGCGCCTGCTGCTGCAGGCCTACGGCGACGCCGAGACCGCGCGCCTGCTGCTGGCCCCCCTGGCTGCCGGCCGCGGCGGATACCGCTCCACCGATGCCGTCCTGCTGCTGGCGGAATGCGACCTCGCCGCGGGGGATCTCGACGCCGCCGGGGACCGCTACCGCGCCCTGCTGGCCGCTTCCGCAGGAGACCGGGCGGCGCGCTACGGGCTCGGCCGCCTCGCCTACCTGCACGCCGACTTCGAAGCCGCCCTCGCCCATTTCGACACCCTGCTCGCGGCGCAGCCGGGGCACGAGCTGGCCAACGACGCCCTGGAGATCGTCACCCTGCTCGAGGCGCAGCGCGGTAACGAACGCGAGCTTGCGCTCTACGCGACGTCGCTGCTCTACCAGCACCAGGGGCGGCACGCAGAGGCGGCCACGGTCCGGCGGGAGCTGTACGGCGCAGCGGAGGGCATCGAGGTCCGCGCCATGCTCGACCAGGCGCGGGCCTGCGAGGCGCGCGCCCTTCCCGACAGCGCACTGGCCGGGTACGCCGAGGTCGCGGCGTCGTTTCCCGGCCGGCGCGAGGCCCTCACCGCGCTGATCCTGCGGGCGCGGCTGCTCGAGAAACAGGGCCGTCCCCTCGAGGCTCTGCGCACCTGGGAAAGCGCCCTTCTGGGATTCCCCGGCGACGCCCGGGCGCCGCAGATCCGTCTCGAGATACAGCGGCTGCGGCCCCTGTACCGGGAAACGGGCTGAAGCGAAGATGACAGGGGTTGTGAAGAGATTCCAGATCGGCCTGCTCGCCGCGGTGATCGCCGCGGTTATCGGCGCCATGCCGGGACCCGCGGCGGCGCAGCGGATCCTGGTGCCGATGGACCTCGCCCAGACAGAGCACCTCAAGGCCTACGGCCTCGCCCTGTGGATTCTCGACCGCGGCGTCCCGCTCGAGTGGCTCCTCAACTACCGCGGCGGCTCCTTCCTCGTCGAAGCCCACCCGCTGATCGCCGCCGAGGCCGGCATCCGCGGCATCGCCACCGAGGCGGTCTCCGAAGGGGAGGCTGCCGGTATCTACGCCGACATCGACGCCGGCAACATGGAGGTCGTCCGGCTCGACAAGGCCCCCCGCATCGCCGTGTACACGCCGCCCAACTCCCAGCCCTGGGACGACGCCGTAACCCTGGCGCTGCAGTACGCCGGCATCGAGTACGACCGCCTCTTCGACGCCGAGGTGCTC
The DNA here is from genome assembly GCA_965223905.1 of Candidatus Latescibacterota bacterium. GTDB lineage: Bacteria > Latescibacterota > UBA2968 > UBA8231 > UBA8231 > CBDCXV01. The sequence continues at coordinate 1,000,377 of CBDCXV010000001.1, read as the reverse complement.
GCCGGCAAGCTCGAGGACTACGACTGGCTGCACCTGCACCACGAGGACTTCACCGGCCAGTACGGGAAGTTCTACGCCAGCTACCGGCGCCAGCCCTGGTACCAGGATCAGCAGCGGCTGTACGAGGCCATGGCCGCGGAGCTGGGTTTCGCCAAGGTCTCCGAGCTGAAGAAAGCGGTGGCGCGCAAGATCCGCGACTACATGAACGGGGGTGGGTTCGTCTTCGCCATGTGCTCGGCGACCGACACCTTCGACATCGCGCTGGCGGCCGAAGGGGCCGACATCGCCGCGGCGGTTTTCGACGGGGACCCCGCGGATCCCCGGGCCCAGGAGAAACTCGACTACAACCGCGCCGTGGCGTTCGAGAACTTCCGCCTCGAGCTCGACCCGATGGTCTACGAGCACTCGGACATCGACACCACGCCGCGCGACGTCCGCCGGGTGAAAACCGCGGAAGCGGAGTACTTCACCCTGTTCGAGTTCTCGGCCAAGTACGACCCGGTCCCGGCGATGCTGACCCAGTGCCACACCAATGTCGTCGACGGCTTCCTCGGGCAGACCACCGGCTTCCGCCGCTCGCTGATCAAGGAATCGGTGATCGTCCTAGGCGAGGTCGAGGGAACGGAGGTCGTCAAGTACATCCACGGCCGCGTCGGCAAGGGGACCTTTACCTTCTACGGGGGCCACGATCCGGAGGACCACAAGCACCATGTCGGCGACCCGCCCACGAGGCTTTCCCTGTTCCCCAACTCTCCCGGTTACCGCCTCATCCTGAACAACGTGCTGTTTCCGGCCGCCAAAAAGAAAGAACGCAAGACATGACCGATACCGACGTGGAGGCCGTCGCCGGCCTCGCGGCGACCCGCGACGAGCTGCTGGGCGAAATCGGCAAGGTGATCATCGGGCAGCGGGAGGTGGTCGAGCAGCTGCTGATCGCCCTCCTCGCCGGCGGCCACTGCCTGCTGGTCGGGGTTCCCGGGCTCGCCAAGACCCTGCTGATCCGCACCCTGGCGCGGACGCTGGACCTGAGCTTCGGGCGCATTCAGTTCACCCCCGACCTGATGCCGGCCGACATCACCGGCACCGAGGTCCTCGAGGAGGATCCCGACACCAACCGCAAGCAGTTCCGCTTCGTCCGCGGCCCCGTCTTCGCCAACGTCATCCTGGCGGACGAAATCAACCGCACCCCCCCGAAAACGCAGGCCGCCCTGCTCGAGGCGATGCAGGAACACGCCGTGACCGCGGCCGGGCAGACGATGAAGCTGAGCGAGCCGTTCTTCGTGCTGGCGACCCAGAACCCGATCGAGCAGGAGGGCACCTACCCGCTGCCCGAGGCCCAGCTCGACCGCTTCCTCTTCGAGCTGCGCATCGACTACCCCAGCGCCGCCGAGGAGGAGGAGATCGCGCGCGTCACCACCAGCCTGCCGCCGGTGGAGGTCGAACCGCTCCTGCACGGCCAACAGATAGTCGCCCTGCAGCAGTTGACCCGGCGCGTGCCGGTCTCCGATCACCTGATCCGGAGCGCCGTGGAGCTGGTGCGCAGCTCCCGGCCGGCCGACGCCGCGGCCCCGGAGTACGTGCGCGGGATGGTCAGCTGGGGAGCCGGCCCCCGGGCGTCGCAGTACCTGGTGCTGGGCAGCAAGGCGAGGGCCATTCTGCACGGCCGGCACGCCGTCTCCGTCGAGGACCTGCTGGCCGTCGCCCTGCCGGTGCTGCGGCACCGCATCGTCGTCAACTTCCACGCAGAAGCCGAGAACGTCGACGGCAGCGGGGTGGTCGAGCGGCTGCTGGCCGAGGACCGCCTGCGCGAACAGCTCGGGATATAAGGGCGGCCGATGCACCTGAAGGGGAACAATTCGGTTCCAACCCCAGCCCGGTCGTTTGTGCGGTCCTTCCCTCCACCCCGACTCGGTGCCCGGCCTCAGGCGCGGTCAGCCTTGCGGGAAAGCACCGGGACCGAATCGCGATGACCGCGGCGACTTCCGGTGGCGCAGACTCCTTTCTCGATCCCGAAACCGTGTCCGGACTGGGCCGTCTCGACCTGATTGCCCGTCTCGTCGTCGAGGGGTTCATCACCGGTCTGCACCGGTCCCCCTACCACGGGTTCTCGGTCGAGTTCTCCGAGCACCGGCCGTACATGCCGGGGGACCCAATCCGCGATCTCGACTGGAAGGCCCTGGCCAAGACCGACCGCCTCTACGTCAAGCGCTACGAGGAGGAGACCAACCTCAAGGCCTATCTCCTCGTCGACGCCAGCGGCTCGATGGCCTTCCGGGGGGCCGGGGCGATCAGCAAGTTCCGCTACGGCTGCTGCCTGGCGGCGGCCCTGGCCTACCTGATGCTGCGCCAGCGCGACGCCGTCGGCCTGACGCTGTTCCGCGACCGCGCCCTGTCGCACGTGCCGCCCCGTTCGGTGCAGAGCCACCTCCACGTGCTGTTGACCCAGCTGGCCCGCGCCGAGCCCGAGGCCGACACCCGCACCGCCCCGGTCCTGCACGACCTCGCCGAACGCCTGTCGCGGCGCGGGCTGGTCATCCTGATATCCGACCTCCTCGACGACCCGGAGGAGGTCCTCGGCGGCCTGCGCCACTTCTGCCACCGCGGCCACGAGGTGATCGCCTTTCACCTGCTCGACCCCCGCGAACGCGACCTCGACTTCCGCCGCGGGGACACCCGCTTCGTCGATCTCGAGGACCCGGACCAGCAGCTGCGAACGCAGCCCTGGCACATGCAGGCGGAGTACCGGGAGATGATGAACCGGCTGATCGACCGCTACCGCCGCGGCTGCGCCGAAGCCGGCGTCGACTATGCCCTCATCGATACGGCGACCCCCTTCGACGCCGCCCTGTCCCGCTACCTGGTGCGCCGCAAACGCCTGGGATAGTGTCCTGTCCCGTCGGTATCCACCCTGGGTACGACTCGGTCAGGAGCCTTGCGAGCCCGGGGGCAGCACCCCTTCGCTCCGGCGCAGAAACCGCTCGGTTCGTAATCTTGACATTTTTTTCAAGATTCTTAGGTTCATCCTCGTAACTCACCGATTTACAGAAACTAACGTCCTCTTTTCAGGCAGCGCCGCGGGGATTCTCAGGCCCCGGGCCGCGGCCGGAGAATGGTCATGAGCGAAACGATTGCCGGCGCCGTTGCGCAGACGGACACCGAGATCCTCGAGGAATTCGCGCGCCGCGAGTACCAGCACGGGTTCGTCACCGACATAGAAGCCGACTCGGCGCCTCCCGGTCTCGACGAGGAGACCATCGCCTTCATCTCCGGCAAGAAAGAGGAGCCCGAATGGCTGCTGGAGTGGCGCCTGAAGGCTTTTCGCAACTGGCAGCGCATGCAGGATCCGACGCGGCGCAAGCCCAGCGAGCGCTGGGCCATGGTCGACTACCCGGAGATCGACTACCAGGCGATCAGCTACTACTCGGCCCCGAAACAGAAACCGCAGCTCGAGAGCCTCGACGAGGTCGATCCCGAGCTGCTGGCGACCTACGAAAAGCTCGGCATCCCCCTCGCAGAGCAGAAGATGCTCACCGGGGTCGCCGTCGACGCGGTGTTCGACAGCGTCTCGGTGGCGACGACCTTCAAGGACAAGCTCGCCGAGCTCGGCATCATCTTCTGCTCCTTCACCGAGGCCGTCCACAACCACCCCGAGCTGGTGCGCAAGTACCTCGGTTCGGTGGTGCCCTACAACGACAACTACTTCGCCGCCCTCAACTCCGCGGTCTTCACCGACGGCTCCTTCGTCTACATCCCGGAAGGGGTGCGCTGCCCGATGGAGCTGTCGACCTACTTCCGCATCAACGCCGCCAACACCGGGCAGTTCGAGCGCACCCTGGTCATCGCCGACAAGGGCGCCTATGTCAGCTACCTAGAAGGTTGCACGGCTCCAATGCGCGACGAGAACCAGCTGCACGCCGCAGTAGTCGAGCTGGTGGCGCTCGAGGAGGCGCAGATCAAGTACTCGACGATCCAGAACTGGTACCCCGGAGACGGCGAGGGCCGCGGCGGCATCTACAACTTCGTCACCAAGCGCGGGGCCTGCCGCGGGCGCGCCTCGAAGATCTCCTGGACCCAGGTCGAGACCGGCTCGGCGATCACCTGGAAGTACCCCAGCTGCATCCTTCAGGGGGACGACTCGGTCGGGGAGTTCTACTCGGTCGCCGTCACCTCCGGTATGCAGCAGGCCGACACCGGCACGCACATGATCCACATCGGCAGGAACACCCGCAGCACGGTGGTCTCCAAGGGGATCTCCGCCCTGCGCGGGCAGAACACCTACCGCGGCGAGGTGAAAATCCTCAAGAAGGCGGCGCAGGCGCGGAACTTCACGCAGTGCGACAGCATGCTGATCGGCGACCGCTGCGGCGCCCACACCTTCCCCTACATCTTCGTGCGCAACCCGACCGCGGTGGTCGAGCACGAGGCATCGACCTCGAAGATCGGCGAGGACCAGATCTTCTACTGCAACCAGCGCGGCCTGAGCACCGAGGACGCCGTGTCGCTGATCGTCAACGGCTTCTGCAAGGAAGTGCTCGCCGAGCTGCCGATGGAGTTCGCCGTCGAGGCGCAGAAACTGCTGGGAATCAGTCTCGAGGGGAGCGTGGGATGACGGCGATGCTCGCAATCGAGAACCTGCACGCCAGCGTTGACGGGACCGAGATCCTGAAAGGAGTCGACCTCGAAGTCGCCGCCGGAGAGATCCACGCCATCATGGGGCCGAACGGCTCGGGCAAGTCGACGCTGGCCCAGGTGCTGGCCGGCCGCGAGGAGTACGAGGTGACCGAAGGCTCGGTCACCTACTGCGGCGGCGACCTCCTCGATATGGACCCGGAGGAGCGCGCCCGCGAGGGGCTGTTCATGGCCTTCCAGTACCCGGTGGAGATCCCCGGGGTCAACTCCGCCTACTTCCTGCGCACCGGGCTCAACGAGATCCGCAAGCACCGCGGCGAGCAGGAGATCGACGCCATCGACTTCCTCAGCCTGGTCAGGGAGAAGCTCGAGCTCGTCGAAATGGACGAGAGCTTTCTCAGGCGCCCGGTCAACGAGGGGTTCTCCGGAGGGGAGAAGAAGCGCCACGAGATCCTGCAGCTCGCCGTCCTCGAGCCGAAGCTGGCGGTGCTGGACGAGACCGATTCCGGCCTCGACATCGACGCCCTGCGAATCGTCGCCGACGGCGTCAACAGGCTGCACGCCCCGGAAAAGAGCGTCGTCGTCGTCACCCACTACCAGCGGCTGCTGCAATACATAATCCCCGATGTCGTGCACGTGCTGATCGACGGCCGCATCGCCCGTTCCGGCGGCAAGGAGCTCGCCCTCGAGCTCGATCGGAAGGGGTACGAGTGGGTGCGCAAAGAGACCGCCCAGGCAGGGGCATGAGCCGGGCCAAGCGGCAGCCGCAGGACCGCCGGGAGTGGTACCTCGACTGTTTCCGGGAGTTCGAGCAGCGGCTGAACGGCGGCGCCCAAACCCCCTTGCACGCCCTGCGCCGGGAGGCGGCCGCCCACCTCGCCGAGCACGGGCTGCCAACCAGCAGGGACGAGAGCTGGCGCCACTCCAACCCGCAGGCGGTGACGCGGGTGCCGTTTTCTCCCAGCGCCGCCGCGGGAACGGTGCGCCCCGCCGATATCGAGCCGCACGCGCTGGAAGGGGCCGCGGCCCTGCTGGTGTTCGCCGACGGACGCTTCGTTCCCGGGCTGTCGCACACCGACCGGCTGCCCGCGGGAGTGCAGGCAGTGAGCATCGCCGAGTCCATGCGCGCAGGCGGGGCCGACTTCGCCGCGGAGATCGCCCGCCACGCCGGCAACGGCGCCTCGGGATTCGCCGCCCTCAACACCGCCTTCGTCGAGGACGGAGCGGCCCTGCGCATCCCGGCGCGCACCCGGATCGAGGGCCCTGTTCAGATCCTCCACGTGTCGACCGGCGCAGGGGACCGCCCGGTGGCGTCCTTCCCCCGCACCCTCGTCGTCGCCGAGGAGGGAAGCAGCGCGGCCGTCGTCGAGTCGTTCGTCGGCAGCGGAGCTGGTTCCGGCAGCGCTTCCCGTCTCACCAACGCCGTGTGCGAAATCCTGCTGGAACGCGGCAGCAGCGTCGAGCACTGCACCCTCCAGCAGGAGGGGGACCAGGCGAGCCACGTCGGCCTGCTGCACGTGACCGAGAGCCGGGACAGCCGCTTCACCTCGACCAGCGCCTCCCTTTCGGGCCGCTTCCTCCGCCGGGACGTCGTCACCGTGCTCAACGGAGAGGGAGTCGAATCGACGCTCAACGGGCTCTACCTCGGCGCCGGCAGCGAGCATATCGACAACTTCACCACGGTGGAGCACGCGCGGCCCGACTGCGTCAGTCACGAGCTCTACAAGGGGGTGCTCGGGGATTCCTCCACCGGCGTGTTTCGCGGCAGGATCCACGTGCATCGAAGCGCCCAGAACACCGACGCCTACCAGTCGAACCAGAACCTGCTGCTGTCGGACGACGCCGACGTCACCTCGCAGCCGCAGCTCGAGATCTACGCCGACGACGTGCGCTGCAGCCACGGTTCGACCGCGGGCGAGCTGGACGAAGACGCCCTGTTCTACCTGCAGACGCGCGCCATTCCCCGAGCCGAGGCGGTCAGCGTACTGGCGCGGGCATTCTGCGGCGAAGTGGTCGACCGCGTCGGCCCGGATCAGCTGCGGGCGCACCTGCGCGCCCTCGCCGACGCCAAGGTCGAACGCCTGATTACCGGGGGATAGAGGGATGGTCATTCAGGCGGCGGTAGCCAGCGATCAGCTCAACGTCGAAGCGGTGCGGCGCGACTTCCCCATCCTCGCGCGGCGCGTGCGCCACAAGCCCCTCGTCTATCTCGACAACGCGGCGACGTCGCAGAAGCCGCGCTCCGTCATCGCCGCGGTGTCGCGCTACTACGAGGAGGAGAACTCCAACATCCACCGCGGGGTCCACCGCCTGTCCCAGGAGGCGACCTTCGCGTACGAACGGGCCCGCGGGCGCATCGCCCAGTTCCTCAACGCCGAAAGCAGCGATGAGATCGTCTTCGTCCGCGGCACCACGGAGGGCATCAACCTCGTGGCATCGAGCTTCGGGAGCACCCGGATCGGGGCCGGGGACGAGGTGCTGATCACCCACATGGAGCACCATTCGAACATCGTGCCGTGGCAGATGGCCTGCAGCGAGCGCCAGGCGACTCTCAAGGTCGCCCCCATCGACGACTCCGGGCGGCTCGACATGGATGCCTTCGAGAGCCTGCTCTCCGAGCGCACCCGCCTGGTGGCGGTCGCCCACGCCTCGAACGTGCTCGGGACGATCAACCCCGTCGCCGAGATCGCACGCCTCGCCCACGACCGCGGGGCGGTCCTGCTCGTAGACGGAGCCCAGGGCGCACCCCACCTGCCCGTGGACGTGCGCGACCTCGACTGCGACTTCTACCTGTTTTCCGGCCACAAGCTCTGCGGTCCGACCGGCGTCGGGGTGCTCTACGGCAAGCGGGAGCTGCTCGAGGCCATGCCCCCCTGGGAAGGTGGCGGCTCGATGATTCAGTCGGTCAGCTTCGAGGAGACGACCTTCGCCGAGCCGCCGGCCAGGTTCGAGGCCGGCACTCCGAACATCGCCGGCGCCCTGGGGCTTGAGGCGGCCGTCGACTACGTCAACGAAGTTGGCGCCGATCGGATCGACCAGTACGAGAGGAGCCTGCTCGCCTACGCCACCGAGAAGCTGGCGGACGTCGAGGGGCTGCGGATCTTCGGAACCGCGCCCGACAAGGTCGCTGTCATTGCGTTCGAGCTGGCCGGGGTTCACCCCCACGACACCGGCACGATCCTCGACCTCGAGGGGGTGGCCATACGCACCGGCCACCACTGCGCGCAGCCGCTGATGTCCCGCTTCGGGGTTCCGGCGATGGCGCGCGCCTCGCTGGCCTTCTACAACACCCGCGAGGAAGTCGACGTCCTGGCCGGCGCCCTCGCGTCGGTGCGCTCGGTGCTGGCATGATGGAAGAGCTCAGGGAGCTGTACCAGCAGGTCATCCTCGACCACAACCGCAACCCGCGGAACTTCGGCCGGATCGACGGGGCCAATCGCCGGCAGGAGGGGTACAACCCGTTGTGCGGCGATCACCTGCACCTCCACCTGCAGGTCGCCGAAGGGGACGGGGGCTCCGTTATCGAGGACATCTCGTTCGAAGGCTCGGGCTGCGCCATCTCGAAGGCGTCGGCGTCGCTGATGACGGAAGCCCTCAAAGGCAGCTCCGCGACCGAGGCCAGGCAGCTGTTCGAGCGCTTCCACAACCTGGTCACGTCCGACCCCGAGGCCGCGGTCGATACCACAGGGGTCGGCAAGCTGGCCGTCTTCGCCGGCGTGCGGGAGTTCCCGATGCGGGTGAAGTGCGCAACCTTGGCATGGCACGCGATGATGGCGGCCCTCGAGGGCCGCGGCGTCCGGGAAGACGCCGGCGCCAGGCAATCGGTAACTACAGAGTGAGGGAAAAATGCAGATGCAGAAGGAGTACCCGGCCGAGAGTGTCGAGGAGAAAGTGGTCGCCGTCCTCAAGACCTGCTACGACCCGGAGATCCCGGTCGACATCTACGAGCTGGGCCTGATCTACGACGTCAGCGCCGACGAGGCCGGCAAGGTCCACGTGACCATGACCCTGACCTCGCCGGCCTGCCCGGTCGCCGGCACCCTGCCGCCCGAGGTGCAGCAGAAGATCGAGGACAAGGTCGGCGAAGCCTCGGGGGCCGAGGTCGAGGTCGTCTGGGATCCTCCCTGGAACACCGACATGATGTCCGACGCGGCCAAGCTGGAACTGGGCATGTTCTGAACAGGAGAGCGGCGATGAAGCTGAGTGCACAGGAAGAGTACGGACTGCGCTGCCTGTTGACTCTCGCGCGCAACCCGGGCGGCAGCCTGACGATACCGGAGATCGCGCAGTCCGAGGGAATCACCCCCCACAGCGCCGCCAAGTACCTGCGCATCCTGCGCCAGGCCGGCATCATCGACAGCGAGCGCGGCCAGCACGGCGGCTACTCCCTGGCCAGGGACGCCTCCCTGATCCCGGTCGCCGAGGTGCTCAGCGCCCTCGGTGGACGCCTCTACGACCCCGGTTTCTGCGACCACTTCACCGGCATGGAGGAGGCCTGCCAGCACTCCTCCTTCGACTGCTCGATCCGCGGCCTGTGGATGCGCGTGCAGCACGCCGTCGACGGAGTGCTGGGAAACACCTCCCTGCAGGATCTGCTCACCGGAGTCGAGGGCACCCCCAGCAACGGGGAGGAGGAGTTGCTGCAGGTTAGCCCGAGCCGGTAGGGCGAGGATTGGGAGATAATCCGCTCCTACACGGGTCCTTGGCAATCCCTGGGAAGAGCATTCTATCTGCAACGGAAATCGGTTAGATTTGTCCAACCAAGGAGTGGTTAACAAAAGTTTCGACCATTTTGAAGTGCCAACTACGGAACCCACTTGATGTGCTTGGACGTATTGATGGCTTCCTGACGGTCCCAACTTCACAACTAGTTTAATAAAGTCAACATAAAACCCACTTCCAGTGGCTTTACTATGAGGAAAACTCATGAAATCGAATCTTCAAATTCGCGCGGAGCAAGCCGCGGGTCAATTCGAAAATAAAGCACGCACCCCGATTGTGGTCGAATTCGCAGGCGTCCCAAAGGCGGGAAAGACCACTACTTTGACGCATGTCCAAACATTTTTCAAGCGTTGTGGATTCCGTACAGACATCGTTATTGAACGTGCATCAGTTTGTCCAATTCGAGATAAAAAGCACGCTAATTTCAATGTCTGGACCGCTTGTACTACCCTAAGTCAGATCCTGGAGAAGACCCAGAATCCGCCACGACCGGACGATCCCCAAATCCTTTTTCTCGACCGTGGCATTTTCGATTCCATCTGTTGGATGACCATGATGGAACGGATATCCCGTATCTGGAGCAAAGAAAAGCAGGTAATAAAGGATTTTTTGACGTTAGATGACTGGAGGAAACGAATTACCGCAGTAATTGTGATGCTTACCTCAGCAAAGGACGCAATGAAACGCGAGCAGGGTGTTCTTCCAGTGAAAGGGTCCAGCGGTTCAATAATGAATCCGGAGATCTTGGACCAGATAAAGGAAATAAATCAGCAGTGTATCAAGGAACTCGGAGATGGCGGATTTTTTCGTTTATTTCCCGTAGACACCTCTAGTGGGGAAACCAAAAATAATCCTCAACGCACCGCGGAAGTCGTTACCGAAATTATCCTTGGTTTGGTAGAAGACCAAATTGCCGAAAATGTGCTTTCATCACCCAAAGCCGAAATAATGAGGATGTTTGACAGGACAAATTTTATCCCCGGCTCTGAAGCGGAAGAGCTGGTTCAATATTTTCGCAATGGGGAGGGTAGTAATTTTCAAACCAGAGATGAGGTCGAAAAAGATGATTCTCGTGTCCAGGCGCTTCCAATTGTCTTGGTCCGAAATCGAAGCGGAGAGGTACTTCGTCTTCGTCGAAGGGAAACGCATTCCAATAATCCTCTCCATAACAAGGTAGTAATTTGGGCTGGCGGTCATGTCCGAAGCGAAGACGCGGTCAGCGGTGATCCGCTGGTAAATTGTGCAACACGGGAACTTGAGGAAGAACTGCGACTGCAAATTGAACCTCAATCGCTGCGCTTAATTGGAGCTATTTATTTCCCAAACGGCGAACGCGTATCTAAGCATGTTGCGATAGCGTATGAATGGCGTGCACCCACAGACGATGTGTCTATAGTCCTTAGCAGGTCAGAGTTTTTTGAACGACGCGGCACTTCGCTAAGCGGGAACTTTGCCTCCGTCGAATGCCTTTCAAAAAGCATTCCGAATCCCATAAATCAGGAAAGCTCAACCTCTAACAATGGTTTGAAAGAACCCTGGTCCGTAGAATTAGTTCGTAATTACTTGGCAAAAGATGATTTTTGTGACGATCTTTTCAGTGGATATCAATCCGATTCGATTTGAAATTTTCGATTCCTGCTTCTTTAGGACCAACATGGTATCAAGAGGCGGCTATTTTCGCATTTTACTATCTCTGATTACTTAAGAAAAACTCAACTTAACCTTGCAACAAACTGGCCCCACACCTCGCGCACGCGCGCGGATGCGCGGATGCACGGATGCACGGAAAAGAAAAATAGTCTAGCCGTATCCAAGTGATGTGATATAACCCGTACCCCTTTTCTTCACGGCCCCCAGGGCCGGCGCACCACCTGCTCCCGGAGCTCGGCGCAGGCCCGCGGCCGATACGCCGGCCACTGCGTCTCGCGCAGGTCGAAGCCGAAGGCCCGCTTGCTCAGCACGATCAGCGGCGGCGCCTGGATCCTCTTGAAGAAGCTCGAGCGCAGCCGGCGCTCCACCCAGTCGAGATCCTCCAGCCAGCCGGCGGCATCGGCGAAGTGGGCGCTGAACGCCTCCCAGTCCCCCCACTGCAGCCGCTCGAGCAGCTCCCCCCGCAGGTACCAGCGCTTCAGGTCGGCCGGGTGGCGCCGGTACTCGATCAGCTGCCGCAGGACGGCGTCGTGGTACCCGTACTTGATCGGGTCCCCCATCCCCCGGGTGACGTCCTGCTCCGGGGACAGCTCGGCGCTGGGCACCGTCGCCATGTTCAGCAGGTTCTCCGGGATCACCTCGCGCCCGTAGACGGCGTCGTTGAGGTACCTGCCGAGGGCGAACACCTGCACCTTGTAAAGATCGCCGAGAGGCGAAACAGCGCCGTCGAGGTCGCCGTACAGGGTCGTGTACCCGAGAGCGAGCTCGGTCTTGTTGCCGTTGTTGGTGAAGATGAACCCGTGCTTGGCGGCGATGCCGGCGAGGAGGTCGGAGAAGCGGATGCGAGCCTGGATGTTCTCGTCGACGAGGCGGTCGTAGCGCCCCTGCGAACGCGGGAAGGCGATCCCCTCGATGCGGCCGGCGACCTGCCGGTACAGGTCCTCTATCGGGCAGCTGAGATAGTCGACCTGCAGGCGCTCGCACAGCAGGCGGGCGTTGTCCTGGGTGACGCCGGCATTGTGGCGGGTCGGCATGTTGACGGCGAAGACGCGGTCGGCCCCGAAGGTCCGTTCCAGCAGGCAGGCAACCACGCTCGAATCGATCCCCCCGCTGACCCCGACGAGAAAGCGGTTCTCGCCGCAGCGCACGTGGTCGAGGTGACGCAGCCCGGTGCGGATGGCGCAGTACACCGACTCGACTTCCTCCTGCTCCGGCGGTGGCGCTTCCGGGGCCGGGGGGCCGGACGCTTCGCCGGCCGGGTTGAGCACCAGGAGCTCCTCCTTCCAGGGGCGCGCGCGGCGCCTGACGCTGCCGTCGCTGCCGTAGAAGGTCGAGTCCCCGTCGAAGACGATGATGTTCTTGCCGTTGTTCTGGGCGCCCACCTGGTTGACGTAGAAGAAGGGAAGCGGCGAGCGCCTGAGGATGTCGCGGACGACGCGGTTGCGCTTGTCGTTCTTGCGCCAGGTCCAGGGAGAGGAGGAGAGGTTGAAGACAGCCTGCGCCTTCCGCTCGCGGTAGGCGGCGAGGGTGTCGAGGATTTCCCGGTCGCAGCTGTAGTCCTGGCACCAGATGTCCTCGCACAGCTGGACGCCGAAGCGGAAGCGCCCCCCGTCTCCCGGCGCCACCTCGAACGGAACCATCCAGTCGTAGACCGATCGCCCGGCCTCTGCGGCGAGCTTGCGCAGCGAGTAGAAGTGCCGGTCGTCGTCGAAGAAGCGGTAGTTGGGGTGCAACGTCTTCGGCTGCACTCCGGGCGGCAATCCATCCGGCAGGCCGGGGCGGACGACGTACTCGCCGTCGCTGCAGACGTACACGGCATTGTACTTGCGCATGCGGCCGTCTTCCCCGATGCGCCCGCGGTCGACGGCGACGTTGCCGAAGAGGACGGTGATCCCCTCGCTGGCGCCGCGGATGTCCTCGCTGTACCCGGCGAAGTCGGCGACCAGCTCGTCCACCTCCCAGAGATCACCGACGATGTAGCCGCTGACGCAGAGCTCGGAAAAGACCACCACCTCCGCTCCCCGGCGGCGCGCCTCGCCGATGTAGCGCAGCATCGACTCGACGTTGAGGTCGGGGCGGCCCGGTTTCACCTCCATCTGCACCAGGCCGATCCGCGGCAGAGCTTCGGTCATTTCAAGGGTGTGTATCGGGAGCCTTCAGAAACCGGATGCCGGAAGACGCCACTTCTCCCAATGGACAACGGCAGGGGGCTCGGGGGCAGGGCGCGCCAGAAACAGCGCCGCATATCCAACGGGAGGATAGGGTTCGTGTTGGGGAATGAGCAGGCAAGTCCTGGCCGAAACCGACATTCGCTTGTGGTTCAATCCGATCCCTGAGTGCGCTCTGAACCCAGCCGCTTTTGACGGACTGCCAAAGAAACCCGCTGAAAGTCGGAAAAGCGGTGGGGGCCACTTCCGAAAAACAGCCGGCGCCATTTGGCCGCCGTAGAGCCGTCGTGTTCCGATACGGGTCGATCTCGCATCGCGATTTTTTTTGACGAGATATGGATATTCGCCTCAAAATTAAGACGAGACTCGGGCACCGTTCTCCTGTACCCACTGCAAAAGCCTTCGCCCTTCCTTCCAGGCTTCAAACGCGGCGTCTTTCTGCTCCGCAAACGCTCTAGCCACCGACATACTCGGTACACAAATTCGGATTACTGCGGATTTTTCGGCACGGTCGATTCTCATGCCCTCGGAAAGGAGGTGGCCATACTCGATGCCCATTTTCGCCGTGTCACCGCCCCTTCCGGCAAATTGCAGGTCGAAGAATCCCTTATGCAGTTTGTGCACAAGCGACAAGCCATCGGGAATGTCCGCATCCAGAAAATAGATGAAGGTCGATCCGGCCGGTTTCGGACCGGGTTCCGGCATCCCGAGTTCCGGCGCATCATCCATGCAAAGACCCCAGTACTCGCGCCAGAATTTTGTGACCTGGGGATCGGTGGCTTGATATCTCGATGAACTTTTTTCAATCGCCAAACTGAGAAGCGCCGCCTTGTACAGGCTCCTCCCTGCAGGAAGGTTGGAACCCTCGATCCAGTCCTTGGCCTGTTCATAGTCTACGCGCTTATCGAATCCCATTCTTTCGGTACTGAAGTACGCAGCGGGAGCGAACAATACAGTGGTAAACTCCTGACATTTTCCATTACGGTAATAGTTACAACCTCGTTCGCGATACCGTTGGGCCTGTTTGGGTTGAAATTGCGCGTTGATCTTGTTCTCTATCAAGAACAACAACCGTCTCTTATCGGGCCCGTCGAATCCGATCTCCAGATCGCTCTCCCCCGTTTCATCGGTTGCCGACCGTTCGCCGGCAGCAAAACGACATTTCCGATCATGTATGCCGATAGTATCCAGGAATCGCTGGCAGAAATCAGACGAAGACATGAACTCTTCAAGGAGAAGGAGATCGATGTCCCTCTCGGAAACACTCGAGATTTTCAATGATGGTCGATCTTCTGTCATCTTGTTCCTCAGTGACTTCGGCGACAATGAGGTGCCCCGTCTTGCGACTGGAACTGCTCTTAGCTTAGGTAAAGGGAAAAACCGTGTAGACCGGCATCCCGAGGCGTAGGAATAACCAAGGACGCAGCGTAGCCCGGCCTCAAGCGGCTGCCGCCTCCTTGCCACACGCCTCGCGAATGCACTCGCACAGCAGCGGAATGCCTTCGCGGATATCCGCCCTGGAGGTGTAGCCGAAGGCGAGGCGGATGTTGGGCACCTCGACGTTGCGCACGTGGAAGCCGGCCCCTGCGGCGTAGCGCACTCCCCGTTCCGCGGCGAGGTCTTCGAGCTTTCCCAGATCGATCCCTTCGGGAAGCGTCACCCAGACGAACAGCCCCCCGACAGGACGCGACCAGGTGCAGATGTCGCCGACGCCGCGTTCCAGCTCCTCGAACAGGGCGTCCCGCTTCTTCTTCAGGGCGGCGTTGGTGCGCGCGCAGTGATCCCACAACCGGCCGCGGAAGTACTGGGCGAGGATGGCGGCGGCCAGCAGGCTGTTGCCGCCGTCGTAGCGGCGGTCGAGGATCCGCCCGAGCAGCGGGGGCCGCGCCATGAAGTAGCCGAGGCGGACGCCGGGACCGAAAATCTTCGACAGCGAGCAGATGTAGACCTGGTTGGGGCCGTCGTCGAGGGCGTACAGGGCCGGCTCCTTCTCCCCCTCGAAATGGACGTCGGCGTAACAGTTGTCCTCGACGACGATGCAGTCGAAACGCCGCGCCGCTTCGAGGAGCTCGAGGCGGCGGGCCCGCGGCATCACCGAGCCGGTCGGGTTCTGGTAGCTGGCGAGGGTGTAGATGAACCGCGGCGGAGTCCCCTGGTCGTGGAGGCGCCGCAGGGTCTCCTCGAGAGCGTCGACGCGCATGCCGTGGTCGTCGAGCGGCACCCCCACCATCTCTATGCCGAGTCTGCGGTACACGGCTATGGTTCCGCTGTAGGTCAGCTCCTCGGTGACGACGATATCCTCCTTCCCCTTCATCAGGGCCTCCGCCACCAGGGTCACGGCCTGCATCGAGCCGTTGGTGAGGGCGATGCTGTCCGGCGAGACCTCGATTCCCTCGCGGTCCGATTCCCTATGGGCCATGACCTCCCGCAGCCCTGCGTGACCGAGGTCTCCCGGGTAGCGGACGAAGGCCTCGCCGACTTCCTGTATCGCCGACGCGGCCGCCCGGGCCAGCGCCTCGACCGGGAACGTCGCCGGATTGGTGCAGCCACTGGCGAATTCGTACTCGCGCATCTTCATTCCTCTCTCTATATGGAAACTCGCTTCAGTCTCGGATTTTCCGAAATCCCCCGCACGCGGCCGAGCTTGGCGACCGGACGGCCGTCCACTTCCTTGAGGTCCATGGTGTAGTCCACTGCCGGGGCGGCGCTGATGGCGCTTCCCACCCCGAAGGCATCGACGGGTGCCCCCGCCTCGACAAAATATCGGATGCGCCCGGCGTCGATGCCGCCCGAGGCGACGATTCTGACGTTCCGGTGCCCCGCCTCGTCCAGCCGCCGGCGCGTCTCGGCGACCAGCTCCGCAGTGACCCCGCCCCTTTCGCTCGCGGTGTCGAGACGCACCCCCCAGAGCCGCTCCTTCAGCGCCCCGGCGACCCGTACGCTCTCCTCGGGTTCGGGGAGGAAGGTGTCGACGAGGGCGATGCGGTCGACGTCTTCCTCGATCACGCGGTCGAACATCCGCGTCGCCTCCAGGGTGTCGCCGGCGACGAGGATCAGGGCGTGCGGCAGGGTGCCGCTCGGCTCCAGGCCCGCCAGCCGTGCGCCGGACGTGGTCGCGCAGCCGCTGCAGCCGCCTACGCAGGCGGCGTACTCCATGCGGCTGCTGGCGTCGGGATGCAGGTGGCGGGCCCCGAAGCTGATCACCGGGATGCCGGCCGCGGCCTCGACGCAGGAAGCGGCCGCGGTCGCCCAGCCGGTGCCGCTGCTGAGCATGCCGAGCAGGGCGGTTTCGTAGAGACAGAACCGGCGGTAACGGGCGCGCACCCGGAGAACCACTTCCTTCGGCTCGAACCAGCTGCCCTCCTCCAGGCTCCAGACCTCCCCTTCTCCTGCCAGGGCCTCCCGCAGCAGGGCCTGCGCCTCGCGCATTCCGCACAGCAGGGATCGCCGGCGCGCGAACACCTCCGCCGCCACCACGGGATCGAGCCCTTCGGCGTCGAGGATGCGCGCGGTGCGCCGGAAGTAGACGTCGGCGTTCTCCCCCTCCAGCGTCGCCGCACTCGGCGCGAACAGTCGTTGCGGGGCCGGCTGCACGCTGCTTCAGCCGCGGTTGGTGACCCGGGCACCGAGGATCCTCTCCATGTGCCCGAGGGCCCACTCGTGCTGTTCCGGGTCGAAGCTGGCGACGCAGTCGGCCGGCACTTCCACCTTGTAGTCGCGGTTGCGCAGTCCGGAAACGGTGTGCAGCACGCAGATGTCGGTGCAGTCCCCCACGACGACGACCCCCTCCGGCTGCAGCTCCTGCAGCTGCGCCGCCAGGTCGGTCTCGAAGAAAGCGGAGTAGCGGCGCTTGCGGACGATGCGGGCGCCCGCTGCGAGGTCGGCCAGCTCGGGGATGATCTCCTCCTCGCCGGAACCCTCGACGCAGTGCGGGGGGAACATCTCGAACTCGGCGTCGTCGGGCGCGTGCGTGTCCTGGGTGAAGAAGACGGCCGCGCCGGCGGCTTTTTCCCGCTCGACGCGGGCGCGCAGGGGGGCGATGATCTCGCGGGCCCCGTCGCCGCAGTAGAGCATGCCGCCCGGAGTCATGAAGCCGTTCTGCATGTCGACCACGATCACTGCTCTGGCCATTGGCCCACCTCCGTGAGATCGGTGACTGGCCGGAATTTCAGCGAGAATATACGGGCCCCGGGGCCTCGAGACCCGGTTCACCCGTGCAGGATGGCATGACCCTTGCCGAAAAACCAGGTCAGGTCGATTCCGTACGAAATGCCGACGCCGGGGTCGAGACCCGGTTCACCCATGCAGAATGGCATGACCCTTGCCGAAAAACCAAGTCAGATCGATCCCGTACGAAATGCCGACGCCCAGGTAGAAACCGACGATCAGGCCGATGAAGAAGGGGCGCAGATCCCGGTACAGGGTGATCCCCCCCGTTTTCATGACGACCACCTTGCAGGCCCAGGCGATGAACACCGCGGTCCAGATCAGCCGCATGTTCCAGAGCGAGGCCATGGTCAGGCCGACCGGGTGCAGCGGCCACCAGGAAAATCGGTACTGGCAGACGGACAGGATCGAGTACACCAGGGCTCCGCCCCCGAACAGGGAAAGCTTGGTCCAGTCCGTGGTCTTCGGGTCGCCGAGACGGCGGGTCACCTCGTCGAAGGCGCGGCCCCCTGCCCCTGCCCCGGGGTCGAAGAACCAGGAGCGGAAGTTGCCCGCCCCGTGCTTGTAGCAGATGACCAGCAGGAAGTAGATGCTGACGGCGAACCCGACGACGACGGCGATGGCTATGGCGATCGCCAACCGCCTCTGGTGGCGTCCGAGCTCGTTGAGACGGGCCCCGTGGGCCGCGGCGGTCATGAAGATCGACTGGATGTCGCTGGCCCAGGAGTACGACAGGGCGATCCCCACCAGGGCGTGCGGGTTTACGTCTGTCCCGGTGATCGCCGTGGTCAGCGCCTGGGGGCTGAAGGTCGCGGTGATGTAGAGCACCCCCGACTGGATCGCCAGGCGGGTCAGGCCGACGTAGACGATCATCACCGAGGCCAGCAGCAGCACCGCGATGTAGAGATCGATCCCCGATTTCCAGAACCAGGCGAGGATGTACACGGCCGCGGCGATGCCGCCGATCACGGCGAGGCGGTAGGAGCACATCTCCCGGGAGTCGTCGAGCTCGCCGGTGCGCCGGAAGACCGAGCGCAGCACCGCGCGCAGGTGCCGGCGCGCCATCCAGAAGCCCCAGACCACCATCGCCGCGAAGGCGCCGCCGCACTGCCAGGACAGCGCCTGCGTCGGGCTGTAGATGTAGGCGTCCGGGGTGACCGTCAGCCCCGCCCAGTTGGCGACCGCGGCCTCTGCGGTCAGCAGGAGATAGAAGAACCAGACACTGAACGAAATCGGCGTGGCGATCAGGTAGACGAAGCCGACGACCGGGAAATACATCCGCAGGAGAATGTCCGGCGCTCCCGGAAACAGCGAGAAGGAGATGCCGCGGTGGACGTCGAGCTGCGGGAAGCCGGGATGCCAGAAGCTGATGGCGTTGAAGAGGATGACCCCCAGCGGCACGGCGCAGCCGATCCAGAAGGCGCGCGAGTTGAGGATGGGGGGCAGGCTGCGGCCCGGCTGGTCCTCGGCGAGCAGGCGAGGAACCTCGGTTACGGGAAACACCAGGCGCTCGTTGTCCACCCACTGCCGGCGCATGACGACGACGACGCAGAAGCTGAGGAAGTAGACGGCGAGGATGATGCTCAGCCACCATGCCAGCGGTCCCAGCCAGGCATCGAACGGCACCGGCATGCCGCGCGGGGAGCCCTCGTAGAAGTAGCGCATGGCGTCGTTGTCGGGGCTGGGGATGATCCACTCCGGCAGGTACGGCTGCAGGTACACCGCCCACTGGTTCTCCGGGGTGGCCCCGTAATACGGTTTGGAGGGAATCGACAGCAGCGTTCCGACGATGAAAATCGGGATGCCGCTGGTGACCAGCCCCATGGTGACGATGGTGATCAGCTCCGGCGTCTGCAGGGCCCAGGAGCGTTTCAGCTTCTTGACGAGGCCGTTGGCCAGGACGATGGCGATGAAGGAGAAGCCGACGCTTACCGGGAAGAACGACCAGGTGACCTCCGAGGAGCCGACCATCCAGATGGAAGTGGGGGCGCCGATGCAGATGAGGAGCACGACGCAGAGCCCGAGAAAGGCGGAGCGGAGGGTCAGGCCGGAACGGAGATCGGGCGATGCTGCCGGCGCGGCCGTATCTGTCGATGAGGAGGAAACCGATTCCATGAGAGTGGGGATTCCAGTCAGAGGAAGCCGAATACCAAAGCCATACCCGACGCTGTACGCAAACAGGCGGAGCTCGGAAAAAAACCAGTGCAGGCGGGACGGCCGGGCTTTCCACCAGCGCAGGGGTGCGTCAGGACGAGTCGGGATCGGGCACCCGGCCCGGAATCGGGCACAACCGTTGGCCCGCAGATAGCGTCGGATCGAGTTTTCCGGCGGCTCTCCTCCCGTTCGCAGCCCGGGGGCCGCTTCCGGCGGAACCGCCAGCCCCCCTTGTGGTCCCCCGGCAAAGTGGCATCCTGGTAGCCGCTAAAAGACGACGGGCAACAACGCTTCATTGCAGAGGAGAGATCGGCGAAATGTCAGCCCCGGATTCGATCGCATCTGGAGATCTGATACCCACTTCCGCCACGACAAACGCGGACCGCCACCCAAGTCAGCACGTGATATGGCGCGGACGCTTCAGGAGATGGTTCTTGTGTCCCGAATATTCAGAAATGGCCATCCCGAAGATGCGAGGGGTATCGCTGAAGTCCATGTTCGTTCCTGGCAGGCCGCTTAACGGGGACAGGTTCCCGGTTCATACCTCGAGGATGAGTACTTCACAACTTTCCCAAAACATTCCTGTTCTGGTAGAGGAGATACCATGCGCGTGGCGATAATCGGCGCCGACCGCCCCTGGGGAGCGCTGCTGGCGGCGGAGTTGGGCGCGGGGTTGGAGGTGGTGCCGCTCGGCGCAGAAGACACCAGCGACCTGGCCGACTACCGGCAGGTCGACCTGCTCCAGCGCGAGGCGGTAGACGCGGCGCTGGCAGGCGTAGAGGCCATCGTTCACGCGGCTGGCGGCGATCCGGCCGGGGACGGCGAACAGGCCCTGCTCGACGCCGCGGCTCGGGGTACCTACGTGGCGCTGACCGCGGCCTGTGCCGCGGGTATTGAGAAAGCAGTGCTGCTGAGCTGTCTCGATCTGGTGCGGGACTACCCGGAGGAATACCTGGTCGATCCGCAGTGGAACGCTCTTCCGAGGGCCGAGGCGGCCGCCCTGGCACCGCACATGGCCGAGCTGGTCGGCCGCGAGATCGCGCGCACCGGAAAGATCGAGGTGCGCTGTCTGCGCCTCGGTCAGCTGGATGCCGAGACCATGGCCGGCGACGCCGCGGAGGCCGTGCGCCAGGCCCTGGCTGCCGAGCGCGAAGGGCACCACTGGTCGCTTGCGCACGTGGCGTCGAGCGGACGCTTCGCCTGAGGGGGGTTGAATCATGGCAACGGTGAACGAAGGCAAGGTGGTGTTGTTCGGAGCGGGCGGCCCGGTCGGCGCGTCGGCGATCTCCGCGCTCAAAGCCCATTACAGGTTGCGGGTTACCGATCTCCGGCCGATGACGGAAGTCGCGGCCGCGCCGCCGCAGAATCCCAGGGCGCCGATCCCGGAGGTATTGGGATCGCCGCACGAAAACCGGGCCGTCGATATTACCGACTACGCGCAGGTGCTTGCCGCCTGCGAGGGCATGGACGCGGCCATCAATGTGTCCGTGATCCGGCCGCATCCGGTGCTGGCCTTCCAGGTCAACATGGCAGGCGCCTTCAACGTCGCCAAGGCATGCGTCGCCTGCGGAGTGAAAAGGCTGATCCACACCGGGCCTTTTCACACCTCGCTGGAACACAACGCCGACTACTGGAACGATTTCCAGGTGGAAGCCGGCATCCCGCTCCATCCAGGGGACGACCTCTACGCGCTGAGCAAGTATCTAGGAGGGCACATCACCCGCGTCTTTGCCGAGCGCGAAAACCTGGAAGTGCTCTCCTTCGTCTATACGCATTTCCGCCCACGGGAAGTGCTGCCCGAAGAACAAGGGCGCGGCGTGCATCCCTACACGACCTCCTGGGAGGATACCGGGGAGGCGTTCCTGTACGGGTTGCGGGCCCCGGAGATGCCGTCGACGTACGAGGATTTCTTCATCTGTGCGCGCCTGCCCCACGACAAGTACCGGCCCGACAAGGCCGGGCGGCTCCTGGGGTGGGAAGCCAGCGACCGGTTCGAGGCTCTGTACCGGCGATAGTGGTTTTTAGATACTAATTCCGGAAGAAGGTCAGGATTTCCGTATAGCGGCCGGTTCCATGTTCCCGCAGAGCGGTGACATATCCCCTGACCGCCCCCCTTACGAAAGCCTTGAGGGATTCGCGGTCGGTGACGTCGGCCGCCGTCACCTCCGGATGGGGAATGATCGAGTCGTGCCCTGGCGGTTCGATATGCGACCAGTCTCCTTCTACCGCGGTACTGGCGAGAAACGGTGCCAGTTGGCCCGGCGCGTTTACGGCCTCTATGCGTGCTTTCGTGAACCCCCTGCTCCCAGACTGGTGATGTCGCTCCAGCCATAGAACACCTCCACGAGGTCAACTCCACCCATGGCGATCGTCTTCCGCCCGATCCGCTCAGCTCCAAGCGACTCGTAGAACCTGCACGCGGAATGGTTGTCCTTCAGCACCCACACCAACATCGAAGCGATCCCGTCCGCGGCAAGCCGGTGGGCCACAGCTTCGACAAGACGACGACCGACACTTTTTCGCTGATACTCGTCCAGGAGGTAGATGGCGTAGAGTTCGCCCCGGTAGTCCGGAGGGCCTTCCCGCTCCGGGCCTCCTCCCGCGAACCCGACGACTTCGCCTGCGCCGGTCTCCGCAACCAGGTTGTGCCGGGCCTGGCCTTTCGTGAGTATCTCCTTCCACCTCGATTCCCTCTCCCCGTACGAGAGGCCATCCAGGTGCCCGGCCGGCACGATGCCGGCATATGCCGTCCTCCACGCATCGACGTGAACCCTCGCCATGGGACCGGCGTCTGCCGGGTTGGCCTCCCTGATTCGTACCTCCCTACTTTTCTCCATGTGCCGGGGCATACCACCAGATCCCTTGAAGAGGAAACCCAAGACCCATCGAAACGACCACACCGGACACGAAAGGTCAGGTACAATATCGCAACTTCCTTCAAACGGCATTCCGCTGGACATGTCGCCGGATGCATTCGGCGAGCTGCGTGAAGCGGATGATCTGCTCGACGACATGCCCGCCTTGAGGAACCGAATGTCCGAGGACGGCTATCTCCTTCTCCGGTGTACCCATTCAGTCCCCTGGCTGATGGGACCAGGGGTATAGGCAGTCGATCCTGCTGAATGGCGGAGTGGGCCGGGGGCAAAGCGAGGGAAACGGCTGCTTCCGCACGGCGACGGTGGAAGGCTATCATGAAGGAGAGACGCACGACGGCCACACGGAAAAGCATCTACCGGGATATCGGCTTCCTGCACTGTGGCAGGTGCGCGCGGCACCTGCAAATCCCGTTCCCACCCCTTTTGACCTGGAGCGCATGATGTCCTCCGTCTTCGCAGCTATCTGGATGAAGAGGTCGGTTGTAGCCGCAGCGGCGATCGGAAGCCTGGGCTTGGGGCCTGCATGGGGTCAAACCGCTACGATTCGGGACAATCAACTCCTCGTGAACAGGCAGTCGCACTGGGAGGAGTGGCATTTCCCGCCGGGAACGGTCGAAGTCGAAAGGGGCGCGGTAAGACCCCATTACGTCAGCAAGAACATCGACGCTACCGGGGATATCGTCGCCCATCTGAAGCGGAATCCGGGGAACAAGGATCCCGAAGAGATGACCCTTCTCGACGCGATCGACGCCGGTGTCAACAAGGGGGATGTCGCCAACTTGTTCGACGACGATGAAAGCACCTACTGGGAGCCGGGGATCGGCAGCCCCCTGGGGGAACTGAGCAAAGAAGTCCACGCCTGGCTCTCCCAACGCGAGAAGAGTCCAACGAGGGTCAAATGGCAATTCACCACCGACGATGCACGCATCAAGCTGCACCGCCTCTATCCAGCATTACTACATAGGTGAACCAATAGTGCCTGCGCGCGTAATTAAGCGTACGAACGAGGGCGCCGATGCGCCCGGCTCGCAAGGCGCCTGAGCGAGGCGTACCGGGGTGTACGGCAAGCGAAGGCAACGCGGCGAGCCGGGATGCAGCGGCGACCGAATTCACGCGGAATTGCGCAAGCAGGCACTAGGCCAAAAGGGATTCGTTCAGGCGCACGCCGAAGCCCGGGGCATCGCCGGGGGTCAGATAGCCGTCCATGGGCTCAGGCGCGTCCAGCCACAGCATCCCAGGCGCCGCATGCCGGTTGCCGAGCACCAGTTCGGCCAGGTCTTCGCAAGCCGTCCCCGCGATGACGTGCAGCCCCCAGGGCTCCCCGCCACGATGCGGAACCACGGGCACTCCGGCCGCCCGTGCCTCCTCGACAATGCGCAGGGTCGCGGTGACGCCCCCGCACCAGGTCACGTCCGGCTGCCAGATGTCGAGCGCGCCGGCCCGGGCGATGGCGGCGAAGCGGTGCGGGGTCAGGTCGTGCTCTCCCCCGGCAAGCTGGATCGGCTTGATCTGCCGGCGCAGATCCGCCAGCCCCTCCAGATCGTCAGGGGTCAGCGCATCCTCGAACCAGTAGATGCCGTAAGGCTCCAGGGTCCGCGCCATCTCCAGGGCCGCTGACGCGTCCCAGGCCATGTAGCAGTCGAACATCAGCAGGGCCTCCTCGCCCAGGTGCCGGCGGGATGCGGCCGCCGCGGCCGCGGCCCCCTCGCAGGCGCCGGCGTCCAGTGGACGGCCGAAGGGCACCTTGTGGGCCGTGAAGGACATCTCCGCAAACCATTCGGGATCGTCGCCGGACGCGTAGGCCCGGATGCGCTGTCCGGACGAGCCGCCCAGCAACGAAAAAACCGGCTGCCTTTCCGCTTTTCCCAGAAGATCCCACAGGGCCAGGTCTATGCCGCTCAGCGCCATGCTCGCAATCCCGCCCCTGCCGTAGGGAATGGAGGCGGAGTACAGTTTATCCCAGAGGCGTTCGATGTCGGAGGTGCTGTTGCAGTTCTCGTCCAGCAGCAGCTCCCGCAGGTGGCGGTTTACCACCTCGACGCCGGCCACGCCCCCTCCGCCGCAACCGCAGCCGCTGACGCCCGCGTCGGTCTCCACGCGCACGACGATCTGCCACAGGTAAGGGCGCCAGCCCTTCAGCGGCTTGCGGTAGTTCGGGTACACGGCCTGCACTTCGGTGATCTTCACTGGGTTGTCCCGGTTTTGCGGTTGTTGTGTACTGTTTGGACCGGCCGGGACCTGGGGACAGCCGGTCTCCTGGGACTCTTCGCCGCTACGCGGTCAGGGTGTCCATCAGGGCTTGGGCGATCACCAGGTGTCCGGCCTGGTTGGGGTGGACCGGTTCCGGACAGAAGGTATCGGCATCGCGGTATTGGAGCTGCCGTTGGAAGATTTCGTGGAGGCGCACCAGGCGGGCGTCGAAGCGCTCCGCCAACCCCTCCACTACTTGGATGTACCGAGGCAACAGTTCGAGCACCTGGCTGCGAATGTTCCGGCCGCCGTGGTCGGTGGAAATGTAGAACGGAGTCAGAAGCACGAGAGGACAGCCCAACTCGTCCCGGGTGATCTCCAGAATCTGTTCATAGACGGCGGCGAAACAGGCTGGATCGACGCCGTCTTCGGCGCCGCGCAAATGACTGTGCAGGTCGTTGATGCCGATCTTGACGGACAGCCGGTCCGGCCGGTGGTAGAGCACGTCGTCCCGCCAGCGGGCGGCCAGGTCGGTGACGCGGTTGCCGCCGATCCCTTTGTTGATGTAGCGGACCCGCCGCTCGGGGAAGCGGGCAGTGGCCAACTCGGCGAACAGGCGAACGTACCCGTTGCCCAGTGGGGCCTCGGCACCGCGCCGACCGCAGTCGGTTATGCTGTCGCCGATGAACAGCAGAGTTTGTCCGTCTTCAATCCAATTGTGGTCCATGGATATTCCTCTCGGTTTGGAGTAAGTGCCTCGGAGAGCCGACTATCATTCATATAGCCAAAAAGGGGATACAGCAGATGAGCGAAGCATACGTAGTCGATAAGAACCTGGGGCAGCCGTTGCTGGTGGAAGAAGGCGACCTGCCGCAGAAAAACGCCGACGGCGAGCCGGCCGTCGAGCTGACCGACGAGCAGAAGTACCTCTTCGATGTCCGCGGGTGGCTCCTGGTGCCCGGGGTATTGGCCGGCGACGAGAGCGAGGCCATGCGCGAGTACGCATTGCGCGTGCTGAACCAGCCGGAGTCACTGCCGGCACACGAGCGTTCCTTTGTGGCGGGGCCGCTGGAGAAGCTGACCGACCACCCGGTGGTAGTGGGCTTCCTCAACGAGTTCCTGGCGTTTCCGGGGCTGTCGAGCCCCGAGTGCTACGGGTTCCGGATGGAGGGCAGCGGCTTGCGCAACCCGGCGGCGACCCCCGCGCGGGAGGGCGCCTTCAACCCGCACAACGGCAGCGGCTTCTTTCGCTTTGCCGTGGATTCGCACCACTACCAGAGCATTCCCGGCAAGTCCTTCAGCGGCTTGACGCGGGTGGTGTGGGAGCTGGCTCCGGTCAGGATGAGGCAGGGCGGCACGCTCCTGGCCACGGGAAGCCACAAGGCCGCGTACCCCTCTCCCGCGGCCATTCAGGATCCGCATTCGGCGGTGTGGGACACCTACGAATGCCCGGCAGGGTCGGTGTTGTTCTTTACCGAGGCACTGGCGCACAGCACCTCTCCCTGGACCAATTCCGGAAACGAGCGAGTGGCCATATTCAACCTCTACAACAGCGTCGGCTCGCGCTGGAGCTCGTGGTCGCCGCCGGCCGAGCTCGTCGAGCGGATGCCGCCGATGCGGCAGACCCTCTTCCGGGGAACCTACTGCGCCGACAACGTGCCGGGCTTCCGCTACGGCGGCCAGAACCAGCGGGACCGGCCGCTCGCCTGAGGGCAGGCCCTCGCCGCAGGCAGCCCCGTTGCCCGAAGGCCTGGCACCGAGTGAACGCTGACGCGAGGTAATTATCCAATCTACGTACTCGCGAGTTCAGTAACTGACCTGCGGCTGACCAGCTGAAGAAAGCGGCTCATGTATATCCAGGACCAGGTTTCCATCGGCGAGCTCGGCGACGAGCACCTGAGCTTCTTCCGTGCGATCGGGGTGGACTCGATCCATCTGGAGCTGCGCGGGGAAGCCCCCGTCGCCGGACATCGAGGCGGAACCGGCTCCGCCAACACCTCGCTGGCGCAGGATTTGAAAGCCGGCAAGGACAGCACCGACGCGTTGGCGCAGGCGCGGGAAAAAGTCGAGGCACACGGCATGAAGCTGAACAACATCTTCATGCCCGCCTGGGAGGAAATCACCCTGGCCGAGGAAGACATGGACGAGAAGATCGGCCACTGGTGCAGGATGCTGGAAAGTGTGGGCCAGGCCGGCATCCCCTGCGTCGGCTGGAACTTCAAACCGATGGGCAACTTTCGCACCCCCGCTGATACGGGCAGGGGCGGTGCGCGATACAGCACCTTCGACTACGCGGTGTTCGAGGAAAGCCGGCCCGAAGCGCACGAGCCCCCGGTGGAGGAGGCGCAGATGTGGGAGCGGATGGAACGGTTCCTGGCCGCGGCGATCCCCGCGGCCGAAAAGGCAGGGGTGCGCATGGCCCTGCACCCGGACGACCCGCCGATTCCCGAACCGCTGGGAGGGGTGGCGCAGATCTGTTCGACCCTGGAGCAGTTCCGCAGGATCTTCGAGATCGCGCCGAGCCACAGCAATGGCATGCTCTTCTGCCAGGGGTGCATGACCGAGTTGCTGGGGCCGGAAAAGATCTACGACGCGATCGCCGAGATGGCGGCAAAGGGCAGGATCGCCTGGGTGCATTTTCGCAATGTGCGCGGGCAGTTGCCGCGATTTGCCGAGGTCTTCCTGGACGAGGGGGAGGTCGATATGCGGCGAGCCATCGAAGTATATCGCGACAACGGGTTCAACGGGCCGTACATGATGGACCACACACCTTCATTTGCCCATGGGTACGGGCCCTTGTACGGGAAGGCGTATGCCATCGGGTATATCCGGGCATTGATACAGACGGTCTACGGGTAAGCTTGGCGTGAACGCGGGGCGATCAGCCTTGGAGACTTGCCGGTGAGAATATCTCCTGTCCTCCCCGACCGCGTCGCTTCCAGGGCAGGCTGTAGATCGGGCAGAAGCGTTCCCGGTACGGCCAATGGGATCATCCCCGGTAGAGCCGTGAGCCTTTGTCCTCCCCCCGGTAGTGCGGTGCCGAGATGACGGCTTTCTGGGCATCGGTCAGTTCGTCGTAGAACGGCGGCGGTGTGTAAGTCCCCATCACCGACTCACCCATGACACCGGGGTTGTAGCGGATAACCACCGAACGCCGCTGGTGTCTGGCGGTCCACGGCAGTGCGACGTGCATCAGGCATTCGACGAACAGGATGACATCGCCAGCTTTCGCGGAAGGTGTGACGATCCGATCCTGATGCGTGTGATAGAGCCGGATATCGTCCGGGCAGGGGAAGTTTGCCTTATGGCTTCCGGGCAGGCAGGCGAACCCGCCATCTCCCGGCTCCACATCGGTCAACTGAACAGCCATGTTCGTCATGCCACAGAACATGCGCCCGTTGCGATAGAGGAAACCGCGTGAACGGTCATGCGGTTCCCCCCCTTCGTGGAACCAGAAGCCTTCCGCTCCCTCGTCCATCGTGATGATGCCGAGCCCCTCGAGTCGGAATCCCGGCCCCAGCAACTCCTGCAGGTACGGCGTGAGTTTGGGGTGGGCAATCATTTCGCGGAACACATCGCAGTGGGGCTTTCCCCACGTCAGCATTCCACCCAGATCGCCGCGCCCGGCAGTGCCGCGCAAGGTTGCCGATTCGTTGGCGAGGTCGTTTGGACGGATGCCGATCTCATCGGCGTGGTGGTCGACTGCCACATTCGCCGCCGCGACTTCTGCCGCTGAGAGAGCTGATTCAATCACCAGGTAGCCGTGTACGTCGAACAGGTATTTTTCCGCATCCTTCATGACTCGTTCTCCCATTCTCCTGCCAGATCGACAATTATGGTTTCAGGTCTGTTTCGGGATCCGCAGTCAGTCCAAGAGAGGATCCCTGCCACCGACCCGGGCCGCACATTTGGGGTATGGGGGGTGCCGTCCGAAGCGTCGGCCGCCCCGATCAGACGCAGCCGGCCCGAAATTCAGAAGCGGGAGCTGACGGTAAGTCGAAAGCTCCGGGAAGCCCCCGGGTTGCGTTCCTGGATGTCGACGTATCCGGCCTGAAGCAGGTTGGCGACCTTGGTCTGCACGTCCATGCCCATGACCTTAAAATTCAGCCGCAGGTCGACCACGGAAAAAGCGCTGCGTTCGTCGCCCGTGAAGAGGAGGACCACCTCCGGCCGGCTGCGGTAGCGCACGTCGAGGGCGACCGCATCGTCCCAGCCGGAAAGGGTCGAGGTGAGGATGTGGCGCGATCGGTAGGCGAGCCGCCGCCCCGTGCGCAGATCCACGGAATCGATGAAGAGGTAGTTCGTCTGCACATTGAGTTTGTCGGGGACCAGTCCCGCGCGCAGCCCGGTGTCGATTCCCCTGACCCTGGCTTCGACAAAGTTCTGGAACTGGAAGGTGAAAATCTGGTCCGGCGCCCCTGCCACCTCGATCAGGCCGGAGTACTCGTTCCAGAAAAAACCCGTGTCGAGCCAGAGCCGGTCGCTGGGGCTCGCGGTGGCCCCGATCTCGCCTGCCCAGGCGGATTCGCCGCGCAACTCGAGATTCGGAACGACGCGAAACCCGAAAACGGTCGTCGAGGAGAACTGCTCCGAGACGCTCGGCGCCCGGTAGCCGCGGCTCAGCGAAGTCCGCAGGCTCAAGCGGTCGAAGGGGTGGTAGACGAGGCCGATCTTGGGATTCAGGGCCAGGTCGTTTTCGACGAACGACGCCCTGTGCATGTCGAAGCGAATCCCGACCGAACCCTGCAACCGCTGGGAAAACGCGATCTCGTCCTGACCGAACAGCGCCAGGTCCGTCACGTTCGGGTTCGGTTCCAGGAAGTTCGACGCCACCCCGGTGTATGCCGCCTCTCCGCCGACCGTCACCGTGTGCCGATGACCCGTGAACAGGGAAAGCTGAATATCGGTGCCGTAGCGTGTAGAACGGTGAGAATCGTTGTTGTTGTGGAAGTGGTTCCGCGAACGGAAGTGCAAAATCTGGGGCCGCAGCTCGAGCTTGAGCCTCGGCGTAACCACCGGGATGGCGGTGAGACCGACGAGCAGGTCCGACTCCCGCTTCGAGTCGCCCAAGTAGGCCGGGTCGACTTCAAGGCGGCGCTTCTTTGACCTCCAGATGAAGAACTCCTCCGCGTCCTCGCGCTTCCAAGTCGCAAACAGCTCCAGGGGGGTCGCCGACTTCGCCCCGAAGATCGCCTTTGCCCGCAGGCGCCACCGGTCCACCTCGCCGTTCTGTCGAAAGCCGGCCGAACCCTCGCGCCCCGCGAACAGGGTGGTGTGGGCGCTGCCGACCTTGCGGGAATGCTGGACCTGAATTCCCTGTATGCTCAGGCGTTCGTCGGAGAAAACCAGTGTGTCGGGGGTGTTGAAGAGGCCGTAGTATCCCCGCACCACGGTTTGGGTTTCCT
The DNA here is from genome assembly GCA_965223905.1 of Candidatus Latescibacterota bacterium. Lineage (GTDB taxonomy): Bacteria > Latescibacterota > UBA2968 > UBA8231 > UBA8231 > CBDCXV01. The sequence continues at coordinate 970,416 of CBDCXV010000001.1, read as the reverse complement.
CCAGCGGAGGCCGCGTAATCACATTGACGACACCCCCCAGGGCGTTGGTGCCCCAGAGCGTCGAGTGCGGCCCTTTGACGATTTCGATGCGTTCCACGTCCAGGGTCGGGAGGATCCCGAAGTCGACGGACGAGCCCACTCCGGCCAGCGTCCGGTGGCCGTCGAGCAGCATGAGCACCCTGCTGCCCACCCCTCGCGACAGTCCGCTGGAACCGCGGATGTCCATCTGGCCGGCGTTGAAGGTCACGCCCTGCGCGAAGGGAAGGGCCTCGGTGAGGTTGGCGACGCTTCGCCGCTCCAGCTCGTCGCCGCTGATAACGGCGACGCTTGTGGGAGCGTCACCCGGGTGGGTCCCCCGGTTCGCCGTAACGGTCAGGCCCGGCGCCTCGAAGAAGAGCCGCTCCAGCGCGAAGCGCAGCAGACCTTCCGCCGCCGCCGCCGCGGACGACTCGATCTCGCGCTCGGCCTTACGGAACCCCTCGGCCACCACCACGAGGGTGTAGGCGCCGCCGCCGGGCAGGACTATCTCGAAGCGTCCGTCCTCACCGGAAAAAGCCCACAGCGGCGTCGAGCGCACCAGCACGTCCGCGCCGGCGACCGGCTGCCCGGTCTCGGCGTGAACGACGATGCCGCGGATCGTCGCCGCTTCCTGCGCATCCAGCGAAAGGGGCGCCAGGAGCATGGCCAGGGAAAGCCAGAAAGCGTATCGGAAGCCGGACGGAGCCACCTTACTTCCACTCCCGGGTGGGCGAGACGGCAAGCGAGGATCCTGTGACATCGGCCGTCAGAGTATTGCCGTCGAGGGTGCAGGTGCTCTTTGTCTCCAAACGCAGCACGCGATCCTCCCAACTATGGGGCATGAGTCAAGCCGGGTGCGCCACCCCTGCTGTATTAGCAAATAAGACGCCATTTTGGGGCCTCAATCAAGCAAAATAGCGTTGGATCGAGGTCCAGCCGGCCGGGGCGCTGAGAACCCTCAGACGACCGCCAGGAATGGCTGCTTCGGCTCCCTCACACCGTGATCCGGATCCCGGCCCGTTCACCGGCGATGCGCACATCCTCCAGAAACGACGCATCGGAACCACCGTCCCGAACCGCCACGATCCCGAGGTCAGGCTCCGCCACGCGGTCGCCGAAGAGAAGCAGAACATCATCCGGGTCGCATTGGTTCGAGGTCCAGATCAGCCCTTCTACATCCGGGAACTGATCATGGATCGCCCGGGCCCACTCTGCCGTCCGGCTGTAGCAGCTCGGCGGGCTGGCTATCAGGGCCGCCCGGGTGACGTTCCACTTCTTGAGGTCTGCGGCGCGCAGATTGGCCAGGCGGATGGCGCGCCGCAGTTGAAGCGTGCCGTGCGACCGGCGGTCGATCTGGTATCTCGGCACGGTGTTGAACTCCGCCTCGGCAGGAACGTCATGGAAGACCGTCTCGAAAATGGCCGAAACGAGAGTCCTGCCGGCGTACAGAGAAGGAACGCACCGCCCATCGCTGTCCCGGATGGGTGCGAAACGCGTGGGGCCGCCATGGCAGGGGTTGAAGGCATTCGGGGCGAGCCTCCGGTCGTGGACGCGATGTAGCAGTGCCCCGGCCTCGAGCACGGTGAGATTCGGTGTCGCAAGGACGGCCGGCGGGGTCGGGATGGACTCCACGGCCAGCCCGTTATCCGAAAGCGGGTTCGGCGAGTCGCCTGGCGGCTTCGACTACCTGATCGCCGTCATCCAGCCGCTGCTGCGGTTCGGCGCCGTCGAGCCAGCCATTCCCGGAGGCGAACCACAGCGCCGTCTGCCATGCCGTCGTCGCTTTGGGCAGGACGGCGAGTATGTCCTTGATCACGGGTCGCGGCGCCCCGTCCTGGAATTGAAACGCGGGATAGCGGTCGATGCCCTGGCACCGCACCGCGAAGATCCTGCCTTCCCGTTTCCAGCGCGATGCCGGTTCGCTCTTGTTGCGCGGCCTCAGGTCCGACGCGGCACGGACTTCAGCTGCGGTCAAAGTCGGGGTTTCCCCCAGGTAGTCGGCGCGGAGCTGGACGTTGTCGATCTCCAGGTCGGTCTCGACATCGGCGTGAGGGGCACGCGACAGCAGGAAATCGACCAACTGCTCGATATTGCGCTCGCTGAGGTCGTGAGCGCGTTCCGCCCCCTTCATTGCCAGGACGCGAATGACGTGGTCGGCCAGCCTGGCAAGCTGTCGATCGGCGGTGCCGAGAAGAATCCACTCGTCCGCCGACTCGAACCTGGCGCCGAACCTTTCCTTGAGCCTCGCCGGCAGCTCATCGACCTCGTCGGACCGGAGATGGAGAAAGGAGAGTGTTTCAGGCTGCCTGGCCATAGCGTCACCTTCCATGAGATTCATGATCTGTGGAGAAAGTATTCTATCTCATGCCCTAACGCAACATCGAGGCCTGCACAATATCTCGTGCCCTCAACACTTCATCGCGGCTATTGTAGTACTCAAGGACGAAACAGGGCACCTGCGTCCACTCCTGCAGCGCGCCGATATAGGCCGGATAATCCAGGCACCCCGACCCCGTCGGGCCGTAGTCGGCGACCTCGCCGTTCTCGGCGAAGCGCGCGTCCTTGCCGTGGGCGATTGCGATATCGGGGCCGAGCATGCGCACCGCGCGCACCAGCGGGGTGCGGTCCGGCGCGAAGTTCGCCGCGTCCATGCAAACCTTGAGCGCTTCGGACCCCACCCGGTCCTGCACCCGCAAAAAGCGCTCCGCCCCGTCGATGCTCCCCGCCCGGGTCATCTCCACCGCGATGACAACGCCACATTTCTCCGCCGCGGCGCAGGCCGTGGCCAGCCCTGTGCACAGACCCTCGAACACCGCCCGGTCGTCGACGCCCTCCTCCGGATACCCCGACGGATGCCAAACCAGCAGCGGTCGCGCGTTGTCGCCGAAACGCCCGCCGAGGGCCGCGGTCTTCTCCACGCAGCGCACCAGCCTTGCGACATCCTCTTCGACCACCCCCTCTGCCCCGACCAGGTCGACGTGCAGGGTCATCGCCGCCAGCGCGATACCGGCTGCCTGCAGCACCCGGTCGATATCTTCCGCCGACGGATCCTTCGCATCCCCGTCCGCTCCCCCGCCGAAAAACATCTGCACCGCCTCGAATCCCTCGGGCCGCATCTCTGCCGGCTGCAGTAGATCTCCTGCCATCAACCCAAGTTTCACGGTTGCCTCCTTCGAAAATCCTGCCAGCGGCGGGTTCAACTCCCTGCCGCTTCTAATTTGAAGTAACGAATCCAGGCCGGATCGGTCGGGCGCGATGATCCTCAGCGACCGCCACAGGCCGGGAATGGGCCGGGCTCGGCCGAAACACCGAAGCGACCGCCACAGGCTCGCCTGAACCGGGCCCGGCGGAACCACAACCTCGCAGGGCCGCGCCCACCCCGGTCAAGTTGCAGGACGGGCCGCTCGAAGCTACAGGCCACCTCAGGCGACGTATCTCCGGATGCCGACGACCAGCGTGATGGTCACGGCGGAGAGCAGCGCGACACCGGCGAGCACGATGATCAGGGTCTTGCCGGTAAACAGCCAGATCCCCAAGCCCATCAGGATGGTCACCGCTCCGAGAAGGAAGAGCATCAGCCCGACCCAGCGGCCCAACCCCTCCCTGTCGGCCACCCGGTTCGGGTCGAGACCGGCGATCAGCCCGACCTGTTTCCTGCCCCTGATCAGGTAGGCGATGACAAAGAGGGGCAGGGCGGAGAGCAGCATGACGAGGAAGATGAAGATGCCTAACTCCATGCGAGTATCCCTTCGGTCAGAGATCCCTTCTTCTCATGCTGACGAAGGCGGTCGCCAGGAAGACGGCGCTGCAGGCGAGCGCCACCGCGGCCAGTAGCCCGAAATCGTGGAACTCCAGCAGCGGCCGGCCCTGCTCGGCGCGCATTGCGTTTACCCGCTCGAGCATTTCGGGGTAGTGCAGCCGGCGGTCCGCGAGCTCCTCGAACACCTTGGCCGGGAGGAAAGAGAGTGCGGAGTGCAGGGCCTCGCTCGCCTCGGCCAGCACCTGTGACAGGATCTTCTCCACGAGCAGGTAGACGAACAGTATCCCCATCGCCGCGCCCGAAGAGCGCAGCAGGGCCGCCAGCATGAACGCCCCGCTTCCCCACAGCAGCAGCCCCAGCCCGCAGGCGAGCATGTAGTTGAAGTCGCTGAGCCGTATCAGCGGCGAACTGCTCTCGCCCGGGCTGACCAGCGCAGCGGCGCCCCCGATGACGATGGGCAGGACGAGGAATAGCGCCACCAGGATGGCGAGCAGGATGAGCTTCCCTGCGTAGAAGCGCTCCTTGCTGAGACCGTCGATGACGTTCTGCCGGGCGGTCCGCCACGAGAACTCCGGGGCGAACAGGAGAATCATCGTCACCCCGAGGAAGAACGGCCCGATATTGGCGGGAACCTGGAGGAGCTCCGACCAGGCGTCGGGGAGCGAGAACACAGAGTGGGGGCTTTGAATCGCGTTGCGCACGCCGTTTGCGGCGAAGATCGCATTGACCGCGGCAAAGATCCCGGCGGTCACCCAGAAGGCCAGGCGCCTGGTCGTCTTGAGCGCCTCGATCCGGATCAGCACCCCGAGGATCCCGAGGGGGCTCCCGTCACGTCCGGGTGGCGATGAATCCACGGGGGGGGCCCCGGTCACGACGCGATCTCCGTCATGGAGTCGAAGTCCCCCTCGGTCAGTTCCATGAAGGCTTCTTCGAGGCTCTGGCGGTGCGGGGCCAGGTGGGAAACGTGAATCCCCCGACCGGCCAGGTAGCGGTTCAGGCCGGCGAGGTCGTCCGATTTCAAGGTCACGACGACCCCGCCCTCGGACCGGCGCACCGAGGTCGCCTCTGGGTAGCCCTGCAGCGCCGCGGCGAGCGCGTCTTCGTTTTCTGCGCGCAGCAGGGCGGCCGTTCCCCCGCCCACCACCTCCTCTACGGTCCCGGTGGCGACGATCCTCCCCTTGCGCACGATGGAGACGTGGGTGCAGGTGCGCTCGACCTCCCACAGCAGGTGGCTGGAGAGGAAAATGGTCTTCCCCCGGTCCGCGAGGATGCGGATGATCTCGCGGATCTCCCTCATGCCCTGGGGATCCAGGCCGTTGGCGGGCTCGTCGAGGACGACCAGCTCGGGGTCGTTGAGCATGGTGGCGGCCAGGGCGAGGCGCTGTTTCATGCCCAGCGAGTAGGTGCGGAAGCGGTCTCTGGCGCGGTCCGCCAGGCCGACCAGCTCCAGGCACTCTTCGATGCGCGGGCGCCCCACCCCCTTCACCGCAGCGGCGACGCGGAGGTTGTCGCGTCCGCTCATGTAGGGGTAGAAGTTGGGCGTCTCCAGGGTGGCGCCGACGCGGGCGCGGGCGGCGACCAGGTCCCGGGGCTCGGAGGCCCCGAAGAGCCGGAAGCTCCCGCCGGTGGGGTTGATGATCCCCATGAGCATGCCGATGGTGGTGGTCTTGCCGCTCCCGTTCGGCCCGAGGAAGCCGAAGACCTGGCCCCGCTCCACGGCGAAGGAGACCTGGTCCACGGCCAGCACGGACTCGCCGCGCCGGGTACCGTAGCGTTTGCTGAGGTCGAAGGTTTCGATGACGCTCATGGGGTTGACGATAGGGGGGCGGGTCCGGGCTGACAACATCCAAGGATCATTGCTTCATTTGGGGGGCGTGTCCCCCCGATCTGTTTCGTCGGAGGCAAGCCATCATCGTGGTTTCCCCGACAGCGCGTTTGAAAGCCTGATCCTCCCCGCATGAGCGTTCCGCTCCATCCCCGCCGGGACAGCCGGCCGAAGTCGGCCTTCAGCTGGAAGGGCCTGCTTGTCGGCGCTCTCCTCTCCCTGTTCATCGGCATCGCCGCCCCGTACGGGGCCATCGTCCTGCAGGGATCCTGGTGGGGATTCAACGCCGAAAGAGAGCGTCCCACGCCACATCAAATCGTTACAAAGGTCAATCGCCCCCACCTCCTGCCCAACAACCAGCGGTGCAAGACATTCCTTGATGAGTATCGTCACTACGTGGCCCGTGTCAGCAAGCCCCAGGCCCCAGGTTCCGTCATCGGCAATGACCTTGACCCACACCAATCCACCCGGCTCCCGCCGATGGACCGGTTGGTCGAATCTGTCCAGAGGGGTTGCTTGCACAAATGTCTGTCCCCATGACGGACGGCGGGCTGGCGTCTCTTTCTCGCTCGGCGGTGGCGGTAGCAATTCGCATACCTGTATATCAACTATCTTCGCAGCCATTCATATGTCCTTTTTTATGTCGGAGCCTCGCTGACAACCTAAACTGCCATCCCTGACTTTCCAGAAATCTGATGATTTCAAGTGTACCTTCTCCCCGGCCTACCAGTCCACGACCGACCCGTCGTCGGAGTCAAGGCTGACTCGATAGGGACCCGGTTCGCCGACCTGGTCCATGAGCTTGTCTTCGTCGATGGCGATGCCGAGGCCGGGATCCGTGGGCAGGGGCCGGTGGCCGTTAGCGACCGGTGGCAAGGGTTTTGCGAGCAGGTCCGCGTATTCGTTGTCGCCGCGCTCCTGGATGAGAAAGTTGGGAATGGCAGCGGCGATCTGCAGACTCGCTGCGAGCGAACAGGGACCTTGCGGGTTGTGCGGGGCCAGCGGCGAGTAATAAGCCTCGGCCATGCCGGCGATGATCTTCAATTCGGTGATGCCCCCGGCATAGCAGACATCCGGCTGCAGGATGTGGGCGGCGCGCTTTTCGAGGATCTCCTTGAACCCCCACTTGGTAAAGATGCGCTCGCCCGTTGCAATCGGGATGTGGGTCTTCTCGGCGAGCTCGGCCATGACGTCGACATTGAGGGCCTGCACGATTTCCTCGTAGAACCAGGGGTGATACGGTTCGAGCGCCTTGATGAGCAGCATGGCGGTAGGGGGTTGCACTGCGCCGTGAAAGTCGACGGCGATATCGACGCCGGGGCCGTGTTGTTCGCGAAGAGCCTTGAAGCGCTCGACGATCTCATCGACGAATTTCTGGCCCTCGATGTATCTGAAGGGGGAACGCGACGTGCCCGGGCCCACCTTCATGGCGTTGACGCCGGTCTTCTCGCTCACTTTTCCGTAAACCCGAATCCGCTCGCGCGTGGGGCCGCCGAGCAGCTTGTACACGGGCACGCCATAGCATTTGCCGGTGATGTCCCAAAGGGCCATATCGATTCCGGACGAGATGGCGGTTTTGATCGGGCCGCCGCGATAGAAGGCGCCGCGATGGATGGCTTGCCAGTGGTGAGTGACCGGGCGGGGGTCCTTGCCTACCAGGTAGCCGGGGACTTCGAGCGCGCCGGCGGCACAGGCCCTGGCGTCGTTCTTGAGCATCTCTCCCCAACCGGTGATGCCCGCGTCCGTCGAAATCTTGACGAAGACCCAGGAGTTTTTAAGAACGAACGTCTCGATTCTGGTGACCTTGATCGCATCGTTGGGTCCGACAGGAGCTTCAGTGCCCGACATGACGTACTCCTTTGGCTATTGGCTATCGCTTGCGGTACGGACGGCCCTGAATACCCTGTCATCCGCTCGGCAAACTGGTACAACGATCCCCATCTCTTTTCTCCTGTAACTTTTCCCCGCCGCCATCGTTTAGTATAGGCGAAGGAAGAGGGGGAAACAGCGAGATGGGACGTTTCCGCTGGCTCTGCGAGGAGCACCGGGACCGCATTTACACGTTCGCCTTCTACTACATGGGCAACCGCGAGGACGCCGAGGATATTACACAGGAGGTGCTGTTTCGCCTGTGGCAACACAGCTCCCACATGGACGACAGAAATGTGGCGGCCTGGTTGACCCGGGTGGCGCGCAACGCCTGTCTGGATGCCTTGCGCAAGCGGCGGCGCTACCGCTCGGTGGTCAGCGCTCAAGACCCCGACCCGGCCCTCCAGCGCACCGCGGCTCCCGAAGTGTGCCATGTGGACCTGCGACGGCAATTGGAGGCGGCCCTTACCCGGCTGGAAAGCCCCTACCGGGACATTGTCATCCTGCGGGAAATCCAGGGCCTGTCCTACCAGGAAATCAGTCAGAACCTTGAGATGCCCCTCAACACAGTCAAAGTATACCTCCACCGCGGGCGGAGACGCCTCCGAGCCCTTTTACGGGAATAGACCATGCCTGCAGCCTCTCACTGTTCCTGGATCCAGGAGCGAATTGAAGCATTCATCGAGGGCGAGTTGACGCCTGTTGAACAGGGCCGGATAGAGGCTCATGCAGCGGCTTGCGCGGCATGCGCCGCCGAGCTGGAGGAGGCCCGCGGCCTGGTAAAAGGCCTTCGCGCTCTGCCCCCGGTCACCTGTCCCGACACGGTTTCCCAAGCTCTCCATGCCCGCATTCTCCGAACCCGACAGGACCGCTTGCCAACCGCCGCCAGGAGGTGGTTCGCACCCCTTGCAGCCGCAGCCGTTCTGGCCTTGATCGCCGGCCGTCTCCTGTTCGACCCAGCACCTGTTCCGCCCACCTTGAGCCCTGGGGAAATTGCCCAGGCCCGCCGCCAGGTAGAGTGGACCCTGGCCTATCTGAGTGACCTGAACTGCCGCGTGGGTGCCGCAGTGCGCGATGACGTGATCCATCCGCACCTGGTCGAGCCCCTGCGCTTCGACCTGGAAACCATCCTGCGCGTTCAAAACATGTGAGGAGTTGTTGCCATGCCCTTTTTTCAAGCTCTGTTTTTTCTTGCCGCCGTCGGTTCCACCAACGCCTGGGCCTCTCCACCACTGGAAGAACATCCCGGGTACGTCGATTTCGCCTCCCTGGGCCTGTTCGATGAGGCCGACCCGGAAGCCACCCTTGAGATCTTCCTGAAAGACCCGCTCCTCGACTTGGTGGCCGCGGCCTCCCGGGTTGAAGACAAAGAACTGGCCGATATGCTGGATGCCCTGCACCTCATCCGCGTCCTGGTCCACGAAGACCTGGGCGCGTCCTACCAGAGCATTGCCGGACGGCTGAAGGACTTCACCCTGCCGGACTGGGAGCAGGTAGTGCAGGTGCGCGACCGGAACGAACGAATGCAGTTCTACGTGCGCACCGCGGATGAGGGCATCGTCGGGCTCCTGCTATTGGTATGCGAGCCTGGCGAATTCGTCTTCATCAATATCGTAGGCCCCCTCGACCTGGCTCAGGTGGGGCGCATTGGCCGCAAGTTCGACATAGCGCCTTTGGACAGCATTGACCTGGGGGGGGCATCCTCCAAAGCAATGCGGCAGGAATAGCCATGACCCGATTGACCTTGTATGCAATTGTTGTGCTGGGTCTGACCGGTTGTTTCCGGGCCGCAGAGTTGGGCCAGTTGCGCCAAGAAATAGAGCGGGAACTCCCCGAGGTCCAATACGAGCGGCAAATTGAAATGAGCTTCGGCCCAATGAGCGTGGGCTTTGCCCGTCTGGTCACTTTTCTCGTGCCCCCAACCTGGAGGGTGCGCGGAATGTTGAGCGAAATACACGCCGTCAAACTGGGCGTGTACACGACTCGCCGCGCTCTTTCCGGGCATGATCCGGGAATGCCGCCCCGGATCCAGGAATTGCTGTCGCGAAAAAATTGGGAAATTGCCCTCAAAGTGCGCGACGGCCGGGAAACGGCTTGGCTGCTCTATCACATAGGCGAGCAGACAGTAGATCGAATGCAGCTCATCGCCCTCAACGACGAGGACCTGATCCTAGTGCGTTTCGAGGGCCGCCTGGAGAACTTGCTCGCCCGGGCTTTGCAATATCCCCGCGTTCTGGAGACCAGCCTTTTCGCCGCCTGGCAGGGACAGTGGGACGATGGCCACAGGGAGTTGCCTGAATGGAAGACCGAAAGCCTGGTCGCCCGGTACAACAGAGTTGACGGTCTCTATCTGGGCTGGCGTCCCCGGGTCCATCTCAATGGCTTTTCCCGGCTGGTGAAATACGGCGAGTTGGGCCGCGGTCTGGGCGGCGACCACTGGCGCTACCAGTTGGGTATTGAATGGCTGGCGGCGGGCGTGGGTGCCGAGTTGCACGATCTGACCGATACCCAAGATCACTGGCTGCTGTCGGCCGAGGAAAACTCGCTGGATGCGGTGATGTTCCGGCGCGATTTCCACGATTTCTATCGCCGCACGGGTTTCAGCCTATATGCGGTGCAGAGCCTTGGCACCGACCTGCGCTTGATCGCCCGCTATGCCCAGGACGATTTCTCCTCCCTGGCCAACAGCGTCCAGTGGGCCTTGTTGGGCCCCCTGGGCCGGGACCGCTTCCGCCCCAATCCAGCCATTGACGAGGAGCGCTGCAAAAGCTTGCGGGCGGAACTGCGCTGGGACAGCCGCGACAGCCGGCACAGCCCCCGGCGCGGCTGGTTTGTCAACGGCTTTGGCGAACAGGCCGGAGGAACTTTGGGGGGGGACCGGGACTTTGCGCGCTATATCCTCGATATGCGGCGTTACCAGCCTCTGAGCCAAGGCAGCCGCCTCGACCTGCGCCTGCGTGCAGGACGGGCAACTGGATCAGTACCGCGGCAATACCACTTTGACCTGGGCGGTTTTTCTTCCTTGCGCGGCTATGGTTTCAAGGCGTTCAACGGCGACAGAATGGCACTGTTCAACGCCGAATACTGGCTGCGGAGGGGTTTGAAATGGCCTGCAGGGGTGAACGTGGGCTTCTTCGGGGATGCGGGTTCCGCTTGGCTGGCGGGCGAGGGGGACTTCGATCTGCATGTCAGCGGCGGTCTGGGGCTGCACATGGACGATATCCGCCTCTACATTGCCCGCCCCATGTCCGGCCAGACGCACGACCTCGATCTGTCCCTGCGCTTCAGCCGGGCGTTTTGAATCAAAAACTTCCGCAAATCAGCGCGGGTACCGTTTCAATTTATCAGCACCTGCCGCCTGCACCCTTACCCCCTGTGGCCTGGAGAGCCGGGACAGATACACCCCGCTGGCCAGCGCCTTCGGCAGCACCGCCATCGACATGAGGCGCGGGGCGCGCCAATGGCGGAAGTTCCCGCAACGGCTTGCAGCGCCCATCGTCCCTTCAGCGCATGAGGTCGGCGATGCGCTCGCCGATGGCCATCGAGGTAATGTTGGTGTTGGCGCGCACGCAGTCGGGCATGATGGCCGCATCGGCGACGCGCAGGTTTTCGAGGCCGTGCACCCGGCCGTTCTGATCGACGACGGCCGTTGCGTCGCTCGCCGGTCCCATCTTGCAGGTCGAGGAGACGTGATGGCTGGTGCCCACTTCGCGCCGCATCCACTCGTCGAGCGCGGCGTCGGTGTCGAGTTCGGCGTCGGTGGGGCCGATGCGCTCGGCGACGAGGGAGTCGAGTGCCTCGTGTTTGAGCAGGTCGATGATGATGCGGATGGATTCGCGCAGGCGGCCGCGGTCTGAGGGCTCGGCCAAGTAGTTATAGTCGAGCACGGGCTGCACGTGCGGGTCGGTGGAAGCCAGCTCGAGTTTCCCCTGTCCCTCGGCCAGGTAGATGCAGCCGACCAGGTAAAACCCCAAAGGTTTGGAATGCGACGAGGCGTAGTAGCCCTCCTCCGTGGCAAAGGAGGCCGGGATCATGAACATGTCGTTGCGCCAGTCCGATCCGGTGGCAGTGTAGCGCAGGCCGATCTGCAGCCGGGGCTCCGTGCCGTCGCCGAGGTACTCGTCCCTTGCCCGCAAAGTCACGCTTACTTGCGGATGGTCGCGCAGATTCCGGCCGACGCCGGGCAGATCGCACACCACGTCAACGCCCATTGCCTCCAGGTGCCCGGCCGGCCCGACGCCCGACAGAAAAAGCAGGTGCGGCGAGCCGATCGCCCCGCCGCAGAGCACGATTTCTCCGCCGTGGACCGTGGACAGGGCCCCGTCGCGCTCGACGAGCAGGCCGGTGGCGCGCCGTGCTCGCGGTTGAGCTCGTGATCCTTGAACCGCCGCGCGCGGATGGGGCCGTCGGCGCCGTGGTAGGGGGCGTCGCCGTAGTCCGGGTCGGATTCGAGGCGGCACAAAAAGGGCAACAGAGCGTCGTGGCTCCACAGGTCGCTGCCCGCCGCTGCCCAAGAGTCGTAATCTTCGGGCACTCCGCGCAGAAAAATCTGCGCGTTGACCGCACTCGACCCGCCGACAATTTTGCCGCGCGGCACAAACATATCGGGGCGCAGGTCCGTGGCCCGGGCGCGATACTCCCAGCCGAATCGGGTGCCCGAGCCAAAGGCGCGATCCCAGATATTGCGATCGCGCCCGTAGGCGTAGCGAATCTCCTCGGGCAGGTCTTCAACCGCGGCAAAATCCGGCCCTGCCTCCAGCAGCAGGACCGACCGGCTCCGATCCTCGCTGAGCCGCGCCGCGAGCACCGCTCCCGCCGCTCCGGCCCCGGCAATGACGACATCGTAGGACGCAGACATATGATCCCCTTTTTAGCTCAATCCGTAATTTGGTCCCTCAATACACGACGGTAGTCCAACTGAATTCTATCGGCTTACAGCTCTTTCAACCGAATCGAACCATTCACCGTCTCCAGATCAATCAGTCTCCCGCCGCCGTTAATGGTCCCGTCAACCGACTTGCTGATGCGGCCCTTCACGGTAACCGGAAAATCCGTATCGATATTCCCGTTTGCGGTGGATGCTTTCAGGTGCGCCTTCAACCCCCTGGGCAGCGTAACCTCGATGCCGCCGTTTGTCGTCGCGGCGCCGATATCATGCGCTTCCTCGCTGATTTCGGAAATCGTCACCTCGATGCTTCCGTTCGTCGCATTGGCCTCGATCGGTCCCAGGACCTCCGAGAGATCGACATTGCCGTTGGTGGTCCTGGCCTGAACCGCCCCGGTTATTCCGGCAAGCCCGATGCGGCCGTTGGTCGTCTTCGCATCGACTGCGCCTGAAACACCGTTCACCTGTATGCTTCCATTGACCGATCTCAACTCCAGGTCGATCTCTTCGGGCACCGTCAATGTATAGGTGATGTTGACGTTCCGGTTCCGTCGCGGTTTTTCTGGTACTTCCGTGCGGATGTCGATCCGGTTCTCGATACGGTCGAACTCGACCGTGGTCTTCTCCAGCAGCAGCCTTGCCGCTTCCTCGCTGCCGGCACGCGCTCGCTTCTCCGCCTTCATCGTCACCTCGTGTCGATCCCAGGTGCCGATCGATATATCTCCATTCACGTTGACAAGCGACAGCCGTCCTCCCGGCTGAAATTCGACCGAACGCTCAATGACCTCCTCCTCCACATACTCGCCGGCGCCACAGCCAGAACCAACGAGGCAAACGCTGATAATCGCGACCAGAATGGTAACCGGTTTCATGTATGGTTTCGCTCCTTTCTTATCGACTTCAGACCTGAATCTCGGGATCTTCTTGATCGTCTTCTCACACGCCAATCAACAACACGACCCGGTTCACGCCTGCGCCAGTGTGGCGTCTTTCGCACACCTCTCGGGGTTGCCGCTGCGGTGGCTCGCTTTCGCCCGGATCACGTGCGCGCGGCGCAGATTCTCGTGCGATTGCGTGCCTCTGTCATCGAGTACCTGGCCAGCGGCATTTGCGGCCGCCTCGTAGCGCCGGCACTCCAGCTCCGCAGGCCGCGCCCCGGCAAGTCTGAGCCCTCCGGGCTACTTGAGGTAGAGTAGCCGCCGCGTCCGCACGCCGCTAGGGTCCTGTCGCAGAGATTCGCTCGATGAGCTCCGATACCTTACGGAATGAGTCGCGGCGAACCGCATGGCGGGAAATGAGGCTGAACCGAATCTCCACTTGGTTGAGCCATGAAGCATGCGTGGGGGTGTAGGAACCTGAAATCGCCCCGATTCCGGAAACCGCCACGCCGCATGACCCTGGGCCTGGGAGGGAGCCATCCGCCCCCTTTCCCGGGTTCCCCACTACATCTCGTAGCAGGGCTGGATTGATGCAACAATATGTGTAATTTCCGTCATCGGCTTTCCAGTGAGTTCGGCTCCGTCCGCCCCTGAGGAGGTCGGTTCGACAGGAGCCGGGGTTGACGCGGAAGAGGGAGACGCTTCCGGCACCCGGCATGATCCGCCTGCACCAGTTTGGGTGGAGCGGGCTATCAGGAGATCGAGAATACCGGTGAAAGTCGGCAGAAACGCCCCCTGCCCGTGCGGCAGCGGCAAGAAGTACAAGAAATGTTGCCTTTCCCATGAGCAGGACCGTTCGGAGGCGTTGCGGTTATTCCATCACCTCGAAAGTTTGACCTACGAGGTGACCCGCTTTGCCGAACGCCGCTACGGCCCCGGGGTCGTCGATCAGGGCTGGTTGGATTTCTGGGAAGGCGATCCTGCCGAAGATTGGGATGCCGACCTTACCTACGATCTGTTCCTCGCCTGGTTTGCTTTCATGTGGGTTCCTCCGGACCGCAGGCAACCGGACCCCGGCTGCCGGCCCCACCCGGGGACGCTTGCGGCCCAGTTTCAGGAGACCAACCCGGCTCTGGATTCGCAGTCGCAGAAGATGCTGGAAGCGTCCCGGAACGAACCTCTGAGTTTCTGGAAAATCGAAGGGGTGGACGGCGAACGCGTCCTGATGCGGGATATCGTCCTCGACAGGTATCGCAAAGTGCTGGTGCCCCCCCACGCCAGGCCCCTGTATCCGGATCATTTTCTGTTCGCCCAGGTGATCGAGGTTGACGGAACCCCGATCCTGGGGGCTCACTCTTCCCGGTCTTATGCGGATTCGATATGCGGGGGCGCCATACGGGAGGTCGGGGACTTCCTGAGGAAGAACGGCGTGCAGGCCGCACGGGACCTGCTGGGTTGGGATGTGGAAATCCTCCGCTTCTACCACCGGATGCTGGAGATTCTGCGGGATCCCCCGATCGAAAACAAGGACGGGGAACGGGTGGTCCTTACCTGGTCCTTGTACCACTTCGACCCGGAGCGCCGGCCCGAGCTGATGGGACAACTGCGGTCGATGCGCAATTTCCACTACCTCGGCGATTCCGTCGACCCGCTCGGATCCGGTGAGGACGGTGATCAGCTGGCCCTGGACCCCCTCATCTTCGGCCCGTCGCGCCGGCAACGCGAGGAGCACTGGAAAAGCGAATCTCCGGAGACCAGCGAGGCGGGGAGCGAGGCGGACCGACTCCTGCCCTTTCCCGGCATGCCGGAGGCTGCGGCGGAAATGGATGTGGAGGAAGAAACCAAGGGAACACGGAGCGAGAGAGTGGAGCGCCTTCTGGATCCTGAGCTGACCGGGCCGAGCGGGCACGACCCGACCTTCGTGTGGCGCATACCTCGCCCGGAGGAGCCCGGGCAGGGAACTACCATTGCCCGCATCGAGGTAGAGGCGGACAGCCTGGTGACCGTTGCCAACAGCGCCGAGCGGGACGAGCGGCTGGGAGACCGGCTGGCGCGCACCGCCGGGCACATTCTCACCTACATGGGGTCGATCCAACGGTCGCTCTGGGAGATGGTCAGCCAGGCCGGAAGGACGCGTTTCAGGGGTCGACCTGGTACTTGAGGGCGCACTCCTCCGTACCGCTCACGGCGCAGAGGTCAGGCGGGCTGCGGTCCCGGGCACAGGGGGTCAGGACCCCGTGATAGCGCAGGAACTGGAACCGGGGCGGGGGGACCAGAGCTGCCAGCTTCTCCAGTAGTTCCATCGGAGAGAGCAGGAGATGGCTGGTCCCATCCGACCACGGCGTTATGAGCGCGAAGGAAAGCCGCTGCGAATCGAGGATGCGCAGACACCCCGACGCCAGGTCCAGCCGGCCACGTAGCGGCACAGCTGCTCGAGCCCCTGCCCCTCACGACCGGGTTCCGGCACCCTTCGGGAATGCCGACAGGACCGTGTCGGAGAACCATCCGCCCAGAGGCGCCTCGTCTTGATGAACGAGTCAATCCTCTCTGCTGCGCCAGATTCTGTCTTTGACCTGACCCCAAGAGGACGCCTCGATCTGAGTTGGGGGGCCGGTGTCGTATCGTCGAATGTAGCGGTCGCTGTCCACCCAGTAGACTTGTCCTTGTGTGGCCAGGAGATCCACTACATCTGCCCCGGCATCGAGCGACCATCTTTTCCTCGATTCCTGGTTGCCCTCGATATCGGCCCTGAAGATCCGGCTGCCTTCGGCCCAGTAGAGCTTCCTGTGCTCTTCATCCACGGCCAGTTGTCCCGCCGACTCGGCATCAATGAACAGCGCCATCGTGTTGTCGTCCTTGTTGTCGTCTTCCCTGAGACGGGAACGCCAGATGGCGTCCTTGTTCTCGGGACCCGTGCCGGAGAAGTAGAGGTGACCAACCGCAGAATCAAACACGTAGTCGATGGGTTGGATGTTCACTTCCTCATGGAAGACCGGAGGGTAGTGACTTTCCCAGTCCGCAGGGTCGCTTCCCTCTGGCCACAGCCTTGCAAAAGGCTCGTACTCCTCATAGAGGAGGAAGTGCCACTCTCCTGGATACATGTAAACTCCTGGCAATACCCCGTCATTCATCAGATGTGGAATCATAAAGTCCATATACCCTCTTGTCAGTTCATAGTCCCAATTCCCCCGGTTCAGGTAATAGAATGGAATTCACTGACCTTTGGACCACTGCCGACCGTAAGATCAAATCCTCCTTCCACCGATTCTTCGAAAATTGGGCCGCTGAAATTCTCCATGCCGGACCCATCCAGATCCGCACGGTGGATAGATGCATCGTATACCCAGTATATCTTGCCTTCGGTCTTATCCATAGCAAGGGTGATGGGAGCGATACGCACGGTCACCCATTCGCCCTCAGGTCCGTCATAGTACTCCCTCTCTGGCAGCGCATCGGCTGGAACGATGGTCTCGATCTGATCCTGTGCGGACAGGGACGTCGAGACGGCCAAGGCGAGTAGGATTATCCAAGCCATTAGAATGCCTCCATGTTGAAAAACGACATTACCCGCGTCAGTAGTGTCCCGTTGTTGTCTGAAAATTTTTCCGTAAGGCATTAATTTCGTCGATGTTACGGCATTTTGTGAGTGGAATCGACTTGAAATCGTCTCGTTATTTGGGCCCTAGCCCGGTTGTTCGGCGAGGACGAACATGTCCATTTCGATTCGTCTTGAACCCGGAAGTACGGTCCGATTTCCTCGTGGACGGCCTGTTGCTGGGAGCCGGCGCCACTACAGGTGAGGCCGGGTCGGACGAACGTCTTGATTCTGGTGACTTTAATTAATCGCATCGTTGGGTCCGATAAGGGCTTCAGCGCCCGCCATGGCGGTACTCCTTTGGCTTTGGAAAATGCGCTGAACGCCGGCAAGTCTGAGCCCTCCGGGCTACTTGAGGTAGAGCAGCCGTCGGGTCCGCACGCCGCTAGGGTGGTGCAGGCGCGTGATATAGACCCCTGCCGCCACCGCAGCGCCCCCCTGGTCGCAGCCACCCCAGTGAACCTGGTACGCCCCCGCGCCCTGGACTTGGTCCACTAGTGTGCGCACCGGCTGACCCAAGGCGTTGTATATCGCTAGCCGCACCGGGCCGGGAGCGGCCAAGCGGTAGGGAATCCGGGTGGTGGTGTTGAAGGGATTGGGGACGTTGGGTTCCAGCGTCGTCCCATTGGGCGCCACTCCTCCGCTGGCCACCACCCGCACGTCGCCGCCCAGAGTCAGCTCCAGGGTCTGGCGCCTGTTCTCGTCCAGGGGAATGTTGTTCCACTGGCCCACCGCTTCGCCCGCCTCATTGCGGGCGCGGACCTCGTATAAGCCGCTGACGCTGGCGGGGTCTGCACTGGTGATGGTCAGGGCCACATAGCCAGTTGCGTCGGTGGTGGCGCTCCATGCGTAGTGGGGCCGGCGGCCGGCGATGGAACGGGCAAATTCGACGGTCAAGTTCTCGGCCGCAGAGCCTAGGATGGTGACTTCAACTTCCGTGGTGGCTTGAGGTCTGATGTACGGCGACATATCCCACAGCATAACCGCCATAACCCCACTGCCGCTGGCCAGAGTGCGGCCGTCGGGTGAAAACGACAGGGAATTGAAACCCCAATGCGACTTCAGGGTGGCCTTGAGTTGGCCGCTGTCCGCCTCCCACAACCGAATGGTGCCGTCAGAACTGCCACTGGACAAGATGCGGCCATCGGGTGAAAACGCTATGGAAGTGGCGCCTTGATGCGTGTCCAGGGTGACCCTGTGTTTTCCGCTGCACGCCTCCCACAACCGAATCGTTCCGTCAGAAATGCTGGCCAGGGTGTGCCCATCGGGCGAGAACGCTACGGAAGTGTTACCCCAATACTTCTGCAGCGTGGCATTGATTTGGCCGCGGTCCACATCCCACAACCGGATCGTCCCACTACCACTGGCCAGGATAGCTCCATTCGGAGAGAATGACAGGGAATGAACGCCAGGGCCAAAGGAATGACCATCGGGTACATCCAGATTCAGGGTTGCCTTAAGTTGGCCGGTATCAGCGTCCCACAAGCGAATCGTCCGGTCATCACCCCCACTGGCCAGGGTTTTTCCATCGGGAGAAAACACCACGGATTTGACATGGTTCAAATGGCCATTGAGAGTGGCCTTTTGTTGACCGGTGTCCAAATCCCACAACCGAATCGTGTGGTCATCCGTACCCCCTCCACTGGCCAGCGTTCTGCCGTCTGGGGAAAACGCCACACATAGAACCGAACGATGATGCCCTTCGAGGGTCGCCTGGAGCTCGCGGCTGTCCACGTCCCACAACCGGATTTTCGCATCCCAATTCTCACTTGCAACAGCCAGGGTGCTGCCATTCGGAGAGAACGCCACGGAAGTGACCCAACCTATATGCCCTTCGATAGTAGTCTTGAGTTGCCAGGTGTCCACATCCCACAACTGAATCGCCTCACGCCCGCCCTCACTGGCCAGGGTTTTGCCATCCGGCGAGAAGGCCAGGGAATAGCCCCAACCAACACGACCTCTCAGAGTGGTCAGGATTTGGCCGCTGTCCACATCCCACAGCTGAATCCCACCGCTACTCCCATCGCCATTGGCAGCCAGGGTTTTTCCATCGGGTGAGAACGCCAAGGAAATGGGAGTACCTATATATCCGTACAGGGTGGTCTTGTGTCCGCCGCTGACCGCATCCCACAACCGAATCCCGCCGTCCCCATAGCCTGCACTACTGGCCAGGGTTTTGCCATCCGGTGAAAACGCCAAGGAAGTGCTCGGCCCCGTATGCCCTTCTAGGGTGTTTTTGAGTTGTCCAGATTCCACATCCCACAAAAAAATCCAGTAGTCATCCCAACTCGCACCACTGGCGAGGGTTTTCCCATCGGGGGAAAACGCAATAGCAGTAACCCGATCCCCATGTCCTTCAAGGGTGGCCTTGGGTTGTCCGGAGTCCGCATCCCAAAGCCGAATCGTGCGCTCAGTCGCACTACTACTAACATCCCCGCTACTGATACTTGCCAGGGTTTTGCCATCGGGCGAGAACACCACGGTATGAACACGGTCCTCATGGTCTTCAATAGTGGCCTTTTCTTGCCTGGAGTCTACATCCCACAGCCGAATTGTCTTGTCTGTACTTCCACTGACCAGGGTGCCCCCATCCGGCGAAAAATCCACGGAGAGGACAGCACCCCCGTTTCCCGTTAGCAGGGCGACTTCGGTACCGGTGGGCGCGTCATAGAGCCAAATGCCGATGCTGCCAGCTACCGCGAGCAAAGTGCCATCCGGCGAATACGCGAACTCGGATACCGAACCTTTGCCGAGGCGCGCTGTTGCCCCTTCGGGCAAACCCCAGCGGGTATGGTCTTGGGCGCGGCTATCCTGCACGAACAGGACACAGACCAACAAGAGGGCGATATTGAACAACCGGGGCTTTTTCATCCGAAGACACTCCTTTTTGGCTGAACGCAGGTTATCAGATATGGGACTGCCCTATGCTCCAGACTACTTGAAATAAAGTAGCCGCCGCGTCTGCACACCGCCGGGATAGCTGAAGCGAGTGAGATAGACTCCCGCTCCCACCGCAACGCCTCCCTGGTCGTGGCCGCTCCAGTGGACTTGGTACGGGCCGGGACTCTGGAACTCGTCCACCAGCGTGCGCACCGGCTGGCCCAAGACATTGTAAATCTCCAGCCGGACCGTGCCGGGGGTAGTCAAGTGGTAGGCGAGTTGGGTGGTGCAGTTGAAGGGAGGGAAATTGGGTGCCAGCGTCGTCTCCTTGAGCGCGTCCACCTGCATGTCGTCATCCAGAGTCAGCTCCAGGGTCTGGCGCATGCCCTCGTTCAAGGAAAGGAAATGGGAGTACCTATATATCCGTACAGGGTGGTCTTGTGTCCGCCGCTGACCGCATCCCACAACCGAATCCCGCCGTCCCCATAGCCTGCACTACTGGCCAGGGTTTTGCCATCCGGTGAAAACGCCAAGGAAGTGCTCGGCCCCGTATGCCCTTCTAGGGTGTTTTTGAGTTGTCCAGATTCCACATCCCACAAAAAAATCCAGTAGTCATCCCAACTCGCACCACTGGCGAGGGTTTTCCCATCGGGGGAAAACGCAATAGCAGTAACCCGATCCCCATGTCCTTCAAGGGTGGCCTTGGGTTGTCCGGAGTCCGCATCCCAAAGCCGAATCGTGCGCTCAGTCGCACTACTACTAACATCCCCGCTACTGATACTTGCCAGGGTTTTGCCATCGGGCGAGAACACCACGGTATGAACACGGTCCTCATGGTCTTCAATAGTGGCCTTTTCTTGCCTGGAGTCTACATCCCACAGCCGAATTGTCTTGTCTGTACTTCCACTGACCAGGGTGCCCCCAT
The DNA here is from genome assembly GCA_965223905.1 of Candidatus Latescibacterota bacterium. Lineage (GTDB taxonomy): Bacteria > Latescibacterota > UBA2968 > UBA8231 > UBA8231 > CBDCXV01. The sequence goes on along the minus strand of CBDCXV010000001.1, from coordinate 949,781 downwards.
CCGGCGAAAAATCCACGGAGAGGACAGCACCCCCGTTTCCCGTTAGCAGGGCGACTTCGGTACCGGTGGGCGCGTCATAGAGCCAAATGCCGATGCTGCCAGCTACCGCGAGCAAAGTGCCATCCGGCGAATACGCGAACTCGGATACCGAACCTTTGCCGAGGCGCGCTGTTGCCCCTTCGGGCAAACCCCAGCGGGTATGGTCTTGGGCGCGGCTATCCTGCACGAACAGGACACAGACCAACAAGAGGGCGATATTGAACAACCGGGGCTTTTTCATCCGAAGACACTCCTTTTTGGCTGAACGCAGGTTATCAGATATGGGACTGCCCTATGCTCCAGACTACTTGAAATAAAGTAGCCGCCGCGTCTGCACACCGCCGGGATAGCTGAAGCGAGTGAGATAGACTCCCGCTCCCACCGCAACGCCTCCCTGGTCGTGGCCGCTCCAGTGGACTTGGTACGGGCCGGGACTCTGGAACTCGTCCACCAGCGTGCGCACCGGCTGGCCCAAGACATTGTAAATCTCCAGCCGGACCGTGCCGGGGGTAGTCAAGTGGTAGGCGAGTTGGGTGGTGCAGTTGAAGGGATTGGGGAAATTGGGTGCCAGCGTCGTCTCCTTGAGCGCGTCCACCTGCATGTCGTCATCCAGAGTCAGCTCCAGGGTCTGGCGCATGCCCTCGTTCAAGGAAATGCTGTTCCACTGGCCCACCACCTCGCCGGCCTCGTTGCGAACTCGGACCTCGTAGAGTCCGCCGACGCCGTTGGGATCCGCGCTGGTTATGGTCAGGGCCACTTGGCCGGTCGCGTCGGTGGTGGCGCTCCAAGCATAGTGGGGCCGGTGACCAGCAATGGTGCGGGCAAACTCGACGGTCAAGTTCTCGACCGCGGCGCCTAGGATGGAGACTTCAACTTCCGTGGCGGATTGAGGCATGATGTATGGCGACATATCCCACAGCAGTATGGTGCCATCAAGGCTCCCACTGGCCAGGATGTGCCCATCCGGGGAGTAGGCCATGGAATGGACATACCCCTCCCTGTACCCTGCAAGAATGGCCTTGGGTTGCTCGCTGTCCACGTCCCACAACCGAACCATCCCGTCCCGCCCCCCACTGGCCAGAGTGTAGCCGTCCGGTGAGAACGCCACGGAATTGACAGAAGTGGTATGCCCCTCCAAAATGGCCTTTTGTTGCCCGCTGTCCACGTCCCACAACCGAACCGTCCCATCCTGACTCCCACTGGCCAAGGTGAGACCATCCGGCGAGAACGCCACGGACTCGACCCAACCCATACGCCCTGTACAGGTGGCCAGGAGTTCGCCGCTGCCCACATCCCACAACCGGATCATACTGCCCCGACTCCCACTGGCAAGTGTTTTCCCATCCGGTGAAAACGCCACGGCCTGGACATAACCAGCCCGGTCAGCACCCCTGCGATACTTAAGGACGGCCTTTTGTTGACCGCTGCCTGCGTCCCACAACCGGGCCGAGCCGTCCCAACTCCCACTGGCCAGGGTGTGCCCGTCCGGGGAGAACGCCACCGAAGAGATCTCCCCATCGTGACCTGCAAGGGTGTCCGCAGGTTGGCCGCTGTTCACGTCCCACAACACGATTCTGGTGCCCACGCTCCCACTGGCCAAGGTGCGGCCGTCCGGTGAAAACGCCAGGGAAGAGACCCAATTATTTGAGCCCGTATATCCTGCGAGGATGGCCTTTTGTTGGCCGCTGCCCACATCCCACAACCAGACTCTCTCACTCAGCCCCCTGCTGGCCAGGGTCTGGCCGTCGGGTGAAAACGCCACGGACAAGATCCGGTACCAATGTCTCTCAAGAATGGCCTTCTGGTCGCCTCCTTCCCACAGCCGTATTGTCCCATCGTCACTCGCACTGGCCACTATATGGCTATTCGGCCAGAACGCTACGGATGAGATAGAACGCCTATGCCCCGTCCTAGAGTGCCAAACGAGTTGCCCGGTATCGACGTCCCACACCCGGACATTGAAGTCACCCCATATACTCGAATCCCTATAGTCTCCACCTGAACTGGCCAGCAATTTTCCATCCGAAGAAAATGTCACGGAGGTCACCCAACTCCTGTGACTCTCTATAACTGTCAGTAGTTTGCCGGTGGCCCCAGCCCACAAGCGGACTGTCCCGAACCTATCTCAAAATCACAAAATTTAATCTTGAGTTCTGATTGATGATAATGTATCATTATTTATATGGTTACTTTGACCGACAAGCAATGGGAGCGAATCCGTCATCACTTTCCTGAAGAACATCGTCCCAAAAGCCATCCGGGCCGCAAACCAGTTGCCACACGTGAGGTTCTTGAAGCCGTCCTTTGGATTCTCAATACCGGTGCCCAATGGCACATGCTGCCGCAGGGCTATCCGAACTACAAAACGGTGCATCGTCGCTTTCAAAATTGGTGTCGCAACGAGGTGCTGCGCGATGTTCTCATGGACTTGGCCAATACCCTTCACGAGCAAGGGGACCTGGACGAATCGGAAGCTTTCATCGACGGCATGTTCTCGGCGGCCAAGGGTGGAGGTGCCGATGTCGGCCACAGCAAGCGAGGTAAGGGGGTGCGGGTCATGGGGATCGTGGACGGCAATGGGCTTCCCTTGTCGGTGAGCACGCATGCAGCGAACCATCATGAAGTGACGCTGGTTCAGTTGACCTTTGACTTTTACCTGATCGAAGACAAACCTGACAACTTGATCGGTGACAAAGCGTACGACAGCGATTCGTTGGATGAAGAACTTAAGAAAGACGGGATCGAGATGATCGCCCCGCATCGCCAGAATCGGACCAAGAAAAAGACTCAGGATGGACGGCGATTGCGGCGTTATGTGCGGCGTTGGATGGTTGAGAGATTCTTTGCTTGGCTTCAATGGCAGCGTCGAGTGATCACTCGCTGGGAATTGTATCCGGAGAATTTCCTTGGCTTCGTCCAACTTGCATCCATTTTGATTTTACTTAAACAATTTCAATTTTGAGATAGGTTCCCGTCATAACCTCCACTGGCCAGCGTTTTGCCATCGGGCGAAAACGCTACGGAAGAGATCCTCGTCCCATGCCCTGCCAGAGCGGCCAGGAGCTGGCCGGTGTCTACGTCCCAGAGCCGAACCTTGGAGGGGTTGTATTCGTTAGCTTCATCCCCAGTGGCCAGGGTTCGGCCATTCGGCGAAAACGCCACGGAAGAGACCCCATACGTATTCGCCTCCAAAGTGACCTTGCAGCCGCCGGTTTCCACATCCCACAGCCGAACCGTGCCATCCCCATGTCCACTGGCCAGGGTGGTGCCGTCCGGTGAAAAAGCTACGGAATGGACCCAACCCCCATGCCACTCCAGGGTTGCCCGAGACTGCCAGTCGCCCATTTCCCACAACCGTATCGCCCCATCCTTACCTCCACTGGCAAGCATGGTGCCATCCGGAGAGAAGGACACGGTAAGAACTCTGCCTCTATGTCCCGTGAGCAGGGCAACTTCGGTTCCGAGGGGCGCGTTGTAGATCCAGATGCCGATGCTGCTGGCTACCGCGAGCCGAGCGCCATCGGGGGAATACGCCACTTCAGATATAGAACCTCTACCAAGGCGTGCGACGGCCCCCTCGGGCAACCCCCAGCGCGTATAGTCCTGGGCAAGGCTGTTGGACACGAACAGGGCCGAGGCGAACAAGAGGGAGAAGTTGAATAACCGGGACTTTTTCATCAGAAGGCTCTTCATCCACCTTACCTCTACTGTCCGGCTGTCAAAAGAATGGGGTCCGCTTCTAACAAACAAAGCGTCTTCAGCGATTTCAAAGAGTAGCTCCCTGTTTTTCCTGCATGCCGTCCTCTACTCGGTGCCAGCGGATCGCAATCCCCTCAACCAAGCCAAGTCCTTCCGGACATCCCCGGCGACCTCCTCGACCTCCTGGGGCACACGCGGCTTGCGGCCCAGTTCCTGTTCGAGGGCCGTGGTGAGCGGCAGCAACAGCTTCGCGGATGGAGATGCCTGGATAATCTCGATCATGGCCTCCGCCCCCAGGTCGATGCTGAACTGCATCAATTCGTAGTGGATTTCCGGCAGCGAATCGCGATCCGGTAGAATCTCGAGGATCGTCTGGATGTCTTTCGCACACCTCTCGGGGTTGCCGCTGCGCAGGCTCGCTTGCGCCCGTATCAGGTGACCACGCGACCGGTTCTCCTGTGATTGCGTGTTGTTTTCATCGAGTACAAGGCTAACGGTACTTGCGGCTGCCTCGTAGTGCCGGCACTCCAGCTCGAGTTCGGCTTTTTCGACGAGGGCGTCCTCTGCCCGTGCCCGGAGCGCGGGAGAATCGCTGTCCAGTAATCGCTGCACGACATCCTCAAGAGCCGCCAGGCCTTCCTCAGACCTGCCCAAATTCCCGAGTGTCATCCCCCTGTAGGTGCGGGCTATAGCGACCAGTTCCAAAAGGACCGGTGTCTCGCTCTCCCCGAATCGCCGCAAAACCTCCTCGTAGGCCAGCAGTTCTTCTTCTATTCGGTCCAGCTCGCCGAGCACAGCGCCCTTGTTGACAAGAGCCTTGGCAACGATCTCGAGGTGATCCGGTGTTTCGCTCTCCTCGAATCGCCGCACCGCCTCATCGAAGACCGCGAGCGATTCCTGGGTTCGGTTCAGCTCGCCGAGGACGACCCCCTTGTTGACGATGGCCCTGGCGAGCAACGCAAGATGCAACTCCGTATCGCTCTCTCCGAGTCGGCGCCCCACCTCGTCATAGGCGGCCAGCGCCTCCTCCTGTCGGTTCAGGGCGACGAGGGCGGCGCCCTTGCAGAAGAGGGATGCGGCGACCGGTTCAAGAACCTCTGGTGACCGACACTCGCCGAATCGATGCACGACCTCTTGGTAAGCAGCCAGTTCTTCATCCGCTCGGTTCAAGCGGCCGAGTACGAACCCCTTGTTGAAAAGGGCTCTGGCTACCATCTCGAGAAGGGCCGTTTCCTCGCTCTTCTCGAATCGCCGCACCGCCTCATCGAAGACAGCCAGCGATTCCTCCGTCCGGTCGAGCTCGGCGAGTGTGACCCCCTTGCTGAAAAGGGCGCTGGCGACCATCTCGACATGAACCTCGGTATCGTCCTCGCCGAATCGCCGGCCCGCTTCCTCATAGGCGGCCAGTGCTTCCTCCGGTCGGTTCAGCTCACCGAGAGCCTCCGCTTTGCAGAAGAGGGCCATGGCGACCAGTTGGCAGACCTCGGGTGACCGACTCTCCCCGAACCGCCGCACCACCTCGTCCCAGGTGGCCAGCGACTCCTCCGGGTCTTCCTCCTGCAACTCGACCGCTCTCAGCAAGTGCGCCTTGGCAGCCGCCAGCTCTTCGGAATCCTCCTTGGGAAGGAGCGCAAGCAGCTCTTCTCGATGCCCGGCCATCACTGGCAGCTGCGTCAGCTGTTCAACCGCAGTCCGGTGCAACGATCGCAACTCCCCGTCCAAGCTGCGCGCCTCCAGGGCCATCCTTACGCCGATAGCCCTCAACTCGGAGTGGGAGTAGAACACCTCCATGAACTGGATGAGGGCCTGGATCAGGGAGTCCGGTCCGCCGTTGCGACGCAGCAGGTAGTAGATGTTGTACAGCCGCTCGGTCAGGTAATATTGCTTGCGCCGGAGGGTGCCGCCTGACACCTGGACAACTCCCCGTTCGGTCAGGCGGGCAAGCTGGGCGCTGCACTTGCTCGTCTCGATCCGGGAGCGCTCCGCGATTTCCCTCGTGGTCGCCGGCTTCCACAAGTCGGCCAGCGCCAGGTAGACCCGCCGCTCCTGGGCGGGGAGGGCTTCAATGTGGCTCTTGAAGTACTCCGTATGCTCGTCCACGAGGTCGAGGAGATCGTCCATCAGCTCGCGGAAGGAGCGCCCCGCGGCGAAGCCTGCCACGATGGCGACGAGGCGGGGATTGCCGCCGGTGAGAATCTCCATTGGCCGGATTGTCTGGCGAGGGGGGCGCTGTCCAGAGACCGTTTCCCACAGCCTTGCACACTCCTCGGTATCGAGCGGCTGAAGGGTGCTGACCCGGAACAGGTCGTAGAGGGCGTGGTCCGGGTGGTCGATTTCGGCGAAGCGGCTGGTGGCGCTGGCGAGCAGGATGATGCGCGGCTCCGTCTGCAGGATCTTGCGCAGCCGCCAGCCGGCTTCGCGGTCCGCCATGTCACGGAAGATCATGTTCAAGTTCTCGACCATCAGCACCAGCCGTTTGTCCTCGCGGTCGGAGAAGTCGAGAAGCGCGCCGAGGCAGCGTTCGCCGAGGGTCTGGTCGTCCTGAATGGCGCGCAGGTCCCGGAAGGTGAGCCGCAGGTCCGGAGCGTCGTCCCGGGGTGGCGACTGGTCCGCCAGCCGGGAGAGAGCTTCGAGCCAGAACCCCCCCCTCACTTGCGACCTCGTAGCTCTCCTCGGCGAAGACAACGGGAAAGAAGCGGCGCGACAGCTCCGGGTCCCGGCGAACCTCTGCCGCCACGCGCAGGAGCAGGATGGTCTTGCCGCTTCCACGGGGGCCGATCACGATCTGATGCGGATTCGAGGTACCTGTGCATCCGCGCAGCATCTCGACCATGGAGTCGAACTCCGCCTTGCGCACGCAAAACGAGGCAGTCAGCTCCTCGTCGGTGAGGAACCCCGGGTTAAATTTCCGAGCGGTTACCGTCATCGCCGTTCGATCGGGGTGAAGTATCCGCCGTGCCGTGCGCGCCACCAGTCTTCGAGGAGCCCGGAAACGAATCGGTAGCCGCTGCCGTGCCGCTCCAGGTACCCATCGTGTTCGAGCAGTAGAAGCACGTCCTGGACCGCCACCGGATCACCGCCGGCTTCCTCCCGCTCCTCCAGCTCGCGATATCGGGCGACGGCATCGGCCCGCAACCCACCTTCACTCACCGACGCCTCGGTCAGGATCTCGAGCGCCGTCCGGTAGCCCTCCCTCCCGAGCACCATCTTCAGCCGGCCCTCGTAGTGCTCCATATCCATCTGTCCGCGGACGCCGAGCATCTCGGAGGAGTACACGCGCTCCACATCTTCCATCGTGGCTTCGCGCCGGCCGGCACGGCGCAGATGCTCATGGAGGTGGTCGAAGAACTGCTGCACGTGGTGGGGGATCTGGCATCGCAGCCGCCGGCACATCTCCCGCCGAACGTCAAGGGGAAGGTCGAGGCCGTAGGTCTGCGCCAGAGCCGCAAGGCAGCCTGCTGCTGCCTGGTCGTCCCAAGGCTTCAGATCGAAGGTTGAGTAGATGTTCGCGTGGGCGCTGAGCCCGGCCTGTGCCAGGATCGGCTCCAGGCTCACGCTGCCGGCGAGGATCAGGCAGACGCGGCCTCGATGGACCTGGCCGTTCTTGCGGAGCCAAGCCATGAACTCGTCCGCCGCCCGCCGCCGCTCCGGGGTGATGCGGTGGTCTTCCCCTTTGAGCAGCCGGTTGACGAGAATCGGCAGCTCGTCGATTGCGAGCACCACGGGCAGGTCGCTTTCAGCCAGGGCGGCCAAGACCTCGTCCCCTTTCTGCCGCCAGTTCCCGGCGTCGATCCCCGCCCGGAGCTTGACCTGTACCTCGGCGATGGACACCGAATCGACTCGATCACCGACCTCTCTCAGGGTGCTGGCGAATCCCGACTTTATCCGCTGCCAAACGCCCCGGACGGGCCGGGACCGAGCCCCTATCTCAGCGATGGCGTCCGCCGGGGCTGCGGCGTCCTCCAAGTCGACGAAGACCGTCTGAAAGCGCCCCTCTTCCTGCAGCCGGCGCAGCAGCTCCCGGACCAGGCTCGTTTTGCCCATGCGCCGCTGGGCGGTCAGCAGGGTATGAGTGCCGTCCCCGACCCGCTCCGCAAGGGCCTCAAGCTCCACCTCCCGGTTGAAGAACCGATCCCCCTCGACCCAGTTGGCTCCGGCTTTCGTGAGTACCATAGGCACGCCTTTTGACAACACATTCGTTGGCAACAGTTGCGTTGGCAACGAATGTGTTGGTAAGCTGAGAGTTCGTCAAGTGGCGGAAGTGGGCCCAGCGTGGGAGCGACTGGAATCAGGCCGGAATACGGCTTCCTTATTCTCGGACCCGAGGGGCAGGACCACCGAACCGAGCCATTGGGCTATGTTCATCGGGGGGCCTCATCGGTGCTCCTCCACATGTTTTTTCAGCGCATCCAGCGCCGGTTCCTCGCGATCCCCCTCGTACAACTTCGTGTGACTCGAAGATCCGCAGCCCATCTCCCATCGGTACACCACATACTTCCCCCCATGGCCGTGGCGCCCGATCCGTTCGACATAGAAACGCAGCCCCTCGTCAATCTTCTGCGACGCGACGACTTCTTCCATCGGCGCGCGCCGCGGCAGCACTCTCGCCAACGCACGCTCAGAAACCGGCGTCGCCCTCCGCCCTCCGAACACTTCCGCCACCTTTGGCAGCGGGCCCGGGTCTCCCCCCTTCCACTTCAGTTCGTCTCCTGACTCCGCATCCAGGCAAGCGACGATTGACGGTGGGGTACGGATCAACCTGTCCGCCGAGTCTAGCGTCTTCTGCTGCAGACCCCGAACCTCGAACATCCGAGCATCGGATAGGTCACACATGTAGAGGGATCCCGGAATGTCCGCCCAACGCATCCGCGATCCGGCGAGAGATCCGAACGTCAGATCGGCACCCGCCATGTACGCAAACTCCAGATCAGCCTGCGACAGATTCGCCGACCGGAGCCGAGCCCCGTTGAACTTCGTACCCCTGAGCTGTGCGGACCGAAACACAGAACGCTCCAAGTTCGCCTGCGAGAAGAGGGACCCACTACCGTTGATGTCCGAGAAGTCACAGTCCGGAAGCTGCATCCCCCTCGCGTCCACTTCCGTGAGGTCAACCCGGTACCCGGAGTCACGCTCCTCCTTTATGCCGCGGCCCGACCGGCCACCAATCACCCTCAGCACTTCCTCCGCACGCTCTCGAAGCGGATCCCGTATGTCGGGCAGACCGTCTCCCTCCGCAACATCGCTAGCGCGCATTTTTTCTCGTACGTATCCGGTAAGCACCTTCATGACGACGACGTGGTACTCCTTCGGGTACCGCTTCGCCAACTGCTGAAGCTCATACAGGCCGCCGAGGAAGGTGGCAGTGTCAGTCCCGCCAAACATCTCCGCCCCCTTCTGAAACCGCGTCTGCAGATTATCCAGACGCGCAGTGCGGGCCCGCCAGTAGGCCACGCACAGGGACACGACGGCCACTAACAAGGCGGCCACCTGCCAGACGTTTTTGCTCAACCACTCCATTCCGACTCCTGGGATCGTTCAAGCCTGTGATCACGCCAGCGATTGAACAAGAATGAAGTCGTCCAGGCCCCTTGCCGACTTCTGAACATACGCAGGCAAATAAACACTCCGTTCCGGCATCCACTCCGTGCCCATCTCAACGCTCATTCCTCGGTTGGCAAGATCGTGATAAACAGGCTCCGGTGCCCGTCCGCAAAGCACGCTCCATTTTTCCTGACGGGTCGACCTAAACCCCTCTTGGATGGAGCCGCAGCCACTTCTTCAGCCCCGCCCCATTAATCGGGCTGATTCACCGCAACGGCCGTTTTCATGCCGGCTTCCTTGAAGCCCCCCGGCTACGCCGGTAGATTTCCAACACTCCCCGACGCCCCGGCCTCCAGAACACCCGTAATCCACTACGGCTCATGAACATACTGCGGCTCCCGGCCCCACCGCCCTGTCCGATTTCCGCCGGGAGGCGCTGCTGCAGCGCTGCCGGCATGCCGAGCCCGCGGTCCGGGGGCTGGAGGCGCGGCATTTCTACCTGGTGAACTGGGACGGAGGCGACCGCCGCCGCCTGGAGGCCCTGGTCCTTGGCAACACCGCCGCCGGGGACCCTCCCGGGGCCGGGCTTCTCAGCGCCTCCGCAGACACCTGCATCCGCATCGCTCCGCGCCCCGGAACCATCTCCCCATGGTCGACCAAGGCGACCGACATCCTGCGCAACTGCGGCCTGACCTCGGCGGCCCGCATCGAGCGCGGCACCGAGTACCGGATCCTCGCCGACGGCCCTTTCTCCCCCGCCGCCCTGCTGCCCCTGCTGCACGACCGCATGACCGAGGCGGTGCTGCATGAAGACGCCTCCCTCTTCTCCGAGGTCGCTCCGCGGCCGCTGCAGCGGGTGTCCCTCGCCGAGGGGGCCGCGGCCCTGGAGCGGGCCAACGGGGAGATGGGGCTCGCCCTGTCCGATGACGAGGTCGACTACCTGTTCGACGCCTTCGCAGGCCTCCGGCGCGACCCCACCGACGTCGAGCTGGTGATGTTCGCCAACGTCAACTCCGAGCACTGCCGCCACAAGATCTTCAACGCCGACTGGACCATCGACGGCGCCCGGCGCGAGCGCACCCTGTTCGCCATGATCCGCAACACCCACGCGCGCTGCCCGCAGGGGACGGTGAAGGCCTACGCCGACAACGCCGGCGTCATCGCCGGCTGGCGGACGCCCTCGTTCCGCCCCGACCCGGAGGGCCCGTTCGCCTACCGACGAGGGGGCGACCGGGATCGGCGGCCGGTCCCAGGCCGGCCTCTGCGCCTTTTTCACCTCCCACCTGCGCATCCCGGGATTCGCGCAGCCCTGGGAGCGCGGCTTCGCCGAGTTCCCCGAGCGCCTGGCGACGCCGCTGCAGATCATGACCGAAGGCCCCCTCGGCGGCGCCGCCTTCGGCAACGAGTTCGGCCGCCCGAACATCCTCGGCCTCTTCGTGACCCCCACCGATTTCCCTTCGATCACCTCATATCCTGGGGCGCTGAATTCAGCCGTCATCAGGGAGACTTTTACGGGGATAGTACCAGGGCCGGTTCCGGTGGAGTTGGTGGAGCGAACCCGGAATTTGTGCTGTGTCTCATGCTCCAGGTTGGGAACAGTGCCTTCCCGGGTGAGGCGGGTGCTGCGGGGAAATTCGGTCCAGGAGCCCCAGTCATCGGGCCCCCCGCTGTTGACCTGGTACTCCCACCCGGAAATGCTGTAGTCGTCGGGGTACGGGTCGTCCCAGGTCAAAACGACCTGACCATCTCCAGCTTGTGTTTGAACGAGAAGCGGGCGGCCGATGGGAGGAGGAGTGTCCAGGATTTCGGTGTGCTCCAAATTCACCGTCCCGCCTTTCATCTTAAATATGCCGCTCCATGCGTAGCGAGCATTGGTATCTGGGTTCTTCGGGGCGAGACGGAGGCCGAGTTCGAAGCCCGCCGGGCGCGGCTGATCGCCGGCTCGAAGACGGGGACCACCCGCGCCCGACGGAAGCGCCCCGAAAGCGACGAGGCCTTCCAGGCCCGGCTGGCCGAAAAGTACGCCGAGCCGGGGATGTTCCACCGCGAGCGGCTGTACCTCTCGCGCGACCGTTTTCGGAAACTCCAGGCGCAGCTGTGAAGTATAGGTAAAATGAGGCACCTTTTTGGACTCTCGGTCCAGGCGCTGAGGGCACCGCCAGGGTCCGGCAACTCCCCTGAGGATCGTTTGCCAGTCTTTCGACCGAGCTCGCAGTACCGTTGGGGTGCCTGTCGGCCCGTATCCGGATCAATCCGGGGCCTGAGGGGACCGTTGAGGGCACACCCAGCCGTACGCCCGGCGATGGGTCGAGAAAACAGGTCAGGCGGCGAACTCGAACTGCGGCTCAGGCGGGGCCCTCGGGGGAGGCCGTGCCGGCAGCCCTACCCACGTCGAGGACCTCGAGTGGATCTGAGCGGCCTTCAGTCCCTCTTCTCTCCTACCAACTTTACCGACTTCCAGATGCCGCCATACCACGCGCGGTCGCGGACGCGAACAGCCAGGGTGTTCTTCTCACCGATGCGCACTGCATCACCGAGGGCGATCTCGAAACGCTTGTCCCATCCCCAATCATTGAGATCATGCTCGCCGATCAGCACGCCGTTGAGGTAGACCCAGGCCGATTCATCAACCGCGCCAAATGAGAGCGCCAGTTTGTAGCCCTGCGCTGCTGCCGGTACGTCGAAATCGACGCGATACCAGGCGACGCCGTCGTACTGATGGCCCTGCGGTTCCCACCATTCGCCGATCTTGATCGGTTGGTATTGCGTCTTGTCAACGACAACGCCGCCCCAGTCCTGCTGCTGCCCTTCATCTTTGAAGTCAAGCCTGAACCGCCAGACTTTCGGCAAATCGACGATGAAGTCATGCGTCTGCCACAGCTCGCCGAAGGTAGCCTCGTCGTCGTAGCCTGGTTGATCGACCGCACGCCGGTCGAGGGCCGGCATGGTTCGTCCCGCCACTTCTGCCGGCCCCGACATGCCGACTGCCTCTGCACTCCTGCTGTCGACGACAGAAAGGTTAACATTGACGCCACGCGGCTCCGAAGCGATGCGAGCGCCGTGTCTGTTGTGCACCGTGATCGCGCCAACGACATCGTCACCGTAATCGTTGCCCCGCAGTGTCATGACCTGAACGGTCGGACCCGTTTTCTCCTCGTACACCGAGCAGTTCACGAACTCGATGCTGCCCGTACCCGTCGCCGACGGCTCTTGCATATTGAGCACCACCGCCGTGCCCTGCGAGTCGATCCAGTTGCAGCCGACGAAGCGGATGTTCAAGTGGCCGACCGAATGACCATAGACGTTGGCCCCTGCCTGCCCGCTGTTCTCCGACAGGCAGTTGATGAACTCGATCGTACCTGGTGGGCCTTGATCACCCGGCACCCGCACGCACATCCCGGAATCGCCACCCGTGCCCGGTTTGGTCATCCGGCTGATACAATTCTCGAAACGAATCGAAATCGGGGGACTCTCGGCGGTGATCGTATCATGGGCACGAACGAACATCCCGTGTCCGGCGTTGTCCTCGAAAAGACAGTTGCGGAATACACAGTTGACCAGCAGCTGTGTCGGTTTGTCCGGCTCGTAGTCGATGCCGGCTGATGGCCCGGTGCCCTCCGTTCCCGAGAAGACACAATTCTCCACCAACAGGTTCTTGGCGTCGGTCACGCTGATCCCCTGCCGGTGGTTGTCGTGCGAGACGCAGTCGCGGATCACGATGTCTTCGCTGCTTCGGCCCGCGCCGGATCCGATGTAGATCCCGTCGCCGCCGCTGCTTTCAATTCGAAGACCTTCGACGTGTATCCTCCTGCTGCCCTCAATTTTCAGTCCGTGCTTCCACTCCTCCTTCGGTGGATAGGGCGGGTTGCGATAATCCCTCTTCCGCATCCGTAGAGTTGCGCCGTAGCCGCGAATGGTGATATCCGACAAACCGATTGCGGTCAGGAGACAATCCCATCGCTCCTTGAATTCCCCCTTCTTGGCCAGCACCAGGACGCCGGGCTCGAAGACCAGTTCCAGATTGCTGCGCAGGAAAATCGGCCGCACAACCCACGGCGATCCCATGTAGGGAACGATGACCGTCTTCGCCTTCGAGTTGATCGCCGCCTGCAGCGCCTCGGTGGCATCCTCGCTGTCGAACCCCCACCAGGAAGCGTTGGCTACCGCCAGTTCGCCAGCGGCCACCTCCGCAACGGCTTCAGGATTCTCCCCTTTACCGGGAACGACGCCAGCCCAGCAAGTACCCGCGACCATGAACCCGATAAGCACCGGCACGATCTTCATATCGTCCATCTCCTGATTGGTGGTGAAACCGCAAACGAATCGGACAAGGCCTTATGGAGGAGGCCCATGCTCTCGTATAGGATGTTTTCCTACCGTTCGTCGCAATGCACGACAGCCACACCCCAGGCCCCGATCTCTACCTCGAAACTGCCGTCCTGCAGCGCCAGCTCAGATTCATTGATGAGATCCTGGACGCTGCCGCTCTGCCAGCGGGGCTGCAGCCGTACGCGAACGGGAACGCGTTCCAAATTAAAGGCAAAGCTCCTGGCAAGAGACACTGAAGATTTCGGACAACGACGGCAGCGCGGGCAAACTAGCCGTGTAACCGTTCAGTCCCCTGGCTAATGAGGCCCCAGGAGAGGAATGGTCGCAGGTTGGTATCAGCGAATGGCGGAGTGGGTTGGAGGCAGCAGCGAGGGCGCCGGCTGCTGGCGCACGGCGGCGTGGCAGGCCATCCTCAGATAGTCGAAGACGTTGCGCTGTTGCTGTCGCAGGGTATCGCGCACCGTGAGCAGACGCTCTACGAAGCGGCTGCCCTCGGCGCTGTGGGTGCCGAAGCTGGTGTGGCGCCACAGCACGCCATGACGAAGGGCTCGTTCGGCTTCGTTGTTGGTCGGCTCGACGCCTTCTCTGCGCACGAAGGTCCACAGGGCCGGCCCGAGGTCTCGGAGGTTGGCGCAGGTGGCCGCCGTCTTGGCGTCGGCAAACTGCTGACCATACCCCAAGTAGTTACGAAACCGCCCACGCAAGCCGCTGACGTAGACTTGGAAGCTGGACCGTTGCAGGGTGCCGTCGCGGACTCGATGCCACCAGGTAAACAATTGCTCGCTGGCGTCCAACAGCCGTTGACCGACCCAGGCGGCCTCTTCGTCCCGGGCCCCGAACTCCTCGAAGGCGCGCCGCAGATGAGCCCAGCACACTTGCCGGCGTCGCCGCGGCAAATGTCCGTAGGCCGAATAACGATCGGAGCCGACGATCGCCTTAGTATCGGCACCCAGCACCTCATCGACCCCGTCCCGTCCCCGGCTTTTTCGAATTTCGAACACGGTGACGCCCTCCGTCACCGCCGTCCACAACCAGGCCTTGGCGCGGCGTTCCCGCCAGCCGGTCTCGTCGACGTTGACTATTCCCTGTCGGCGAACGAACGCCCGCGCTTCCTCCACCGGGTGGGCCAGGGCCTCCGCCACTTCCTGTTCCAGGCGGCTGACGGTGCCCACCGACATCTCGACGCCGAAGGCGTCGGACAACAGCTTCACGATGTTGCGCTTGCTCATCCGGTAGGCCCCGGCCAGCAGGCCGACCCAGGCCTGCACGCTGGGACCGTAGGTGTGCCGCGATACGCCCTCAGGCCAGTCGGCTTCGGTCAGGCGCTCGCAGTGACGGCAGCGCAAGGTGTGCAACTGATACTCGATGACCTGGGCGCGCACCGGAGGAATGACGACCTCCTGATGGCGCTGCGGATGGGGATCGTGTCCCGTCAGCGTGTGACCGCATTGGCGGCACTGGCTGGGCTTGACCGGGATCAAACGGTCCACTTCCTCGACCGATACCCACGAGCGACCGTGCCCTTCGTGGCCCGGCTGCGCGCCCGGCGAGCGCCCCGAGGAGCGGCGCCGACCGGAGGACTCGGAGCGCGGCGAGGAGGAAGCGCCCGATCCCGACGAAGCGGCCTTTGCACCGCCGCCGGATCGCCCCTTGCGGCGGGCCAGTTCCTGCTCCAATTCCGCGATCCGCGCCGCCTGTTGTTCCACGACCTGCTCGAGCTGGACAATGCGCGTGCGCAACTCGCTTTCGGAAACCGCAGTCTGAGGAGGTCTTTTCATGGAGGTCGCCCGTATCGGAGAAATTGCCAACACAAAACCGATCCCGAAGATACCGACGAACCCGAAAACTCGCTGAGTATTTTCTTTACATGCGCAAACTACTGCAGGGGGGACTGAACGGTTACCTAGCCGTTGACCTGGATGACTACGACAACTTTAGCTCCGCCGTGGCTCTTACCGGAACAACTTCAGCTGATACGTTGATGGTTGGTGCATATGGCGATGATGACGGTGGAACCAACAAAGGCGCCGTTTACCTGTTTGCCAAAATAAGCGGCTCGTCATGGTAAGAGACGATAAAAATTTCAGACAATGGCGGCGGGGCGGGTAAACTTGACGTTAATCTAGATTCCGGCGATAGCTTTGGTTCTGCGGCAACTCTTGACGGCAACACCTTGGTGATTGGGGCGGTTGGCGATGATGGCGACGAAAGTGATACTGGCGCCGTCTACCTCTTCAACACATCCACCCTCTCATACCAAAGACAAAGCAATAATAACTGCGCCGCCACCGCCCCGGCAAACGCTACTTCATACACCGGCACCATTCAGCTTGACGCTGCGGACGATGATCAGTACTACTGCTTCTGGGCCGAGGATGTTGCCGGCAACACAGAGAGCGCTGTCACAGATCAAATAAACTCAGTGTAAATAAAATTCACCAGTATGACTTTTGCGCTCAAGCCCTCGTTTTGATTGCAACATACCGCCAGGGTCCGGCAACTCCCCTGAGGATCGTTTGCCAGTCTTTCGACCGAGCTCGCAGTACCGTTGGGTTGCCTGTCGGCCCGTATCCGGATCAATCCGGGGCCTGAGGGGACCGTTGAGGGCACACCCAGCCGTACGCCCGGCGACGGGTCGAGAAGGCAGGTCAGGCGGCGAACTCGAACTGCGGCTCAGGCGGGGCCCTCGGGGGAGGCCGTGCCGGCAGCCCTACCCCCTCCAGATAGGTCCGGATTGCCGATGAAGTCGCCGCAAGGCGCACCCGGCTCACCTTCTGGCGGTTCGCCCTCGGGGGGTGGCTCACCTTCGGGTGGCGGTTCACCTTCGGGAGGTGGCTCGCCTTCGGGGGGAGGCTCCATGGGCGGGATGTGCATCCAGGCCACCCAGGCGCGCACTTCCTCATAGCTCAATCCGCCGCTGCCATCGCTATCCATCATCGGGAAGGTTATCCCGAGGAGCCAGTCTTTGGCTGCCTCAGGGTCCATGGGGGGTTCGCCCACATCCTCAGGTGGTTCGGGTGGAGGTTCCCCTTCCCCGGGCGGTGGCGGCATGAGCGTTATCTGCGGCATGTCCTCGGGGGGCGGGCCTTCATGCATATCGGCCAGCAGCTGCCCGGCCATCAGCATCAATGCCCCTGCTGCGAGAATGATCTTCTTCATTATTGGCTCCTTGTAAAGGGGTTTAGGGTGGTGGATCTCCGGAGTACCCTCCCGTGACCGGAGTCTTAATCAACCCTAATAGGCGTTAACTTAACCTGGATTATTCACAAATCGCTGAGATGAGCAGGACGCACGCGATATTTTTAGTGCCCGGTGCCTTTTTCCGTGCTCGTGTGTCTGTCGAGTTCAGGTTTTGCATCGGTATCTGATCGCAGGTCCCGGTTTCAGGCGGTAGTTCGTCGGATTTGAACACAGTGCTCCCTTGGTTTTGCGGGTGATCGATTTTTAGCCTCCTCCGTGGGACGCTAGCTGGAGTCAAAGTTGAAGAGGATCGTCCTCCACACGTCCTGAAGGGGATACGAGGTAGCAAAGTGAAAACGAATGCTCCTCGCCCGCTCGCGCACCCTCGCCCCGATTTTGAGCACGCGAAGCCGGATCGTGTCGAAGGTGGCCGTCGCCCATCGCGTGCCGTGCAGGCCGATCTGCTGCAGGGCGTGCAGGAGCACGTAGGCGGCGCTGTGCAGAAACAGACGGAATTGATTGGCCGCGAAGCGATGGCAGGAGGTGCGGTCCGAATGCAGGAAGGTCTTGTGATTCTTGATGAATCCTTCCGCCCGTCCGCGGGCACAATAGACCTTCTCATACAAAAACTTGGGGGTTCGGTCCGGGATGTTGGTGGTCACAAAGCGAGGATTGGCTTTGCCCTGGGTAACCTCGGCTTTGTAGAGGATGCGCTGCGGGCGCTTCCAGCTCTTGGCCTGGTAGTCGAAACGGGTAAAGAGCCGCACCGGCTCCTCTTCGGTGCCCTCCTCGGCTTGAGCCCGCGCCTGCTCCATCAGCGGCGCCCCGAGTTCGTGCAGCTTGCAGTTGGGAGCCTGGCCCAGGATAAACGACAGGCCATACTCTTCGCACACCTCGTGGACCTCCGGGGTGCTGAAGTGCGAGTCCCCCCGCAACGTGATCTGCACCTTGGGCCAGGCCGTGACAATCGCCGCCAAAACGCGCCGCAGAATCGCCGCCGCTTCGCCGCCCTTGATGCGACGACCCCGGCGCAGAATCGCCGTAATCAAGCGCCCCGAATGCCCTTCGTAGAGGTGCACGGGCATGTAGCAATATTCTTTATGGTAGGCGTTGAACAACGTCAGTTGCTGCGCCCCATGGGTGATATCCTCGGTGTCATCGATGTCGACGATGATCTTCTTCGGCGGCTTCTCGTAGGATGCGATAAACGTGTCCAGCAACGAGCGCGCAAGGCGGTAGAGATCGCTGCGGCTGACCCGGTTCTCCAAACGAGACAGGGTCGGCTGACTGGCCAGATCCGGGCCCGTCAACGGCGCCCGTTCGCAGGCGGCTTTCAGCCCCGGATCGCAGCGCAGATCGTCGCTGTCATTGGCGTCTTCGTAGCCGCAGGCGATTTGAAAGACGCGCTGGCGAAGGAGGTCCTCGCTGCTATGGTCGATGTAACTGGGATGGCGCCGATCCGGCAACGCCGCCACCATACGCTTAAGGACGCCGGTGTGGGCTTCGGCCTTTCTCAGCAGCAGCAGGCCCCCATCGTGAGTGGTGCAGCCGCCATCGAAATCGGCTTCGACTTTCTTGCCCGAGACCCTTGCAAACGACAGAGTGTGATGCCAATTTTTCATCGCGGTGTCCTCTCCAAATGGTTTTGTTTTGGTCTACCCCTAACTTAGGGATAAACAACCATTTATACTGGGGACATCGCCTATTTTATGAATAATTCAGGTTAAGTCAGTTTCTACGATTTAGCGGTGCGAAAAATCACATTTCTGAAGCGGGACACCTTCGGTCAATTCGTGAAAGAACCCTCCTGGCGCCCGGGGCTATTTCGGCTGCACCCAGACTTCCACCTCGTCGATCACGATCTCCCCGGAGGCCTGAGGATCCCCGCTGGTCAGCGTGATGCTCAGCTGGTTCTCGCCGTAAGTCATCGCGCCGGCGGGCACCGGGTACCAACGGATGTCGGGTGGCCGGTTGATGAGATAACTGGCATCGGACGTGCCCAGCAGCGCGGGCGCCAAGGGCACGCCGTTGAGCCGCACTTCCACTTCGTCCCGTTCGGTAAGGCTACCTCGCAACAGGAGCGTGGCCTGGATTACGCGATCCATGCGCTCGTACAATCGGAACGGATATACTCCCGATGGCTTCGGGACGCCGCGGTCGAGGACGACCCTCAGCGCCTTGACCGCCCCGGTCGTCCAACCATCCGGGCCGGCACTCGCGTCCCGCTCCCACGCCACGCGTTTCCATTCGCCTTCGGCCAGATCCCCCTCGGCCAGTATTTCTCCCCAGTGTTCTTCAGTGGGGTCGAAGACGTAGTGCCGCTCGCCGCGGGCCACCTTCTGCGGCTCGCGCAGTTCGTGGAATATCTGTAACGCCTGCGGGTAGAACGGTGGAAACCGCAAGTAGCCGACGTAGTGGTTGTAGATGGAGATCCCGTCGGCGCCAGCTCCATAGAACGTGTGGGCCAGCGCCCTACAGTTGGACGGAGTCATCGTGCTCTTCATTATCCGCCGTCTGCGGTCACTGATCCACGGGTGCAGTCCCGGATACAGCATGCATTGGCTGTTTCGCGTGAGGGCGCCAAATTCTGCGTAGCCGGCATTGAAGTCGGAGTACATCGTGTTCTCCGGGCTGAGAAAGTCTATGAGACCCTGGTCAATCCAGGTTGGCACATCGAGTCCCATATCCAGGCACTCCTCCATCGTGGAGAACACCCGGGCGCCCAACGTCATCCGCCGGCCGTGGCTGCTCTCGTCCAGCAGGCCGCGGAGGCGCCGCACCAGATCGGTCATCAGGTGCGCGCGCTGCCTCCCCTCAGGAAACGGGAAGTACGCCGGTTCCCGGAAGGTCATCTCCAGACCGTCCACATCGAAGCGGCTCACGAGCTCCCGCGCCACCTCGAAGACGAACTCGCGTACCCCGTCGAAGGTGAAGTCGAGAATCCGTCCCTCGTACAGATCCCGGTTGGGCCCGGGCTCGCGAGTATCCGGCAGCCACCACTCCGGGTGTGACTCGACGAACTCGGCACGGTCGGGGAAATGGGCACGTCCGTGGTTGTCGTTCATGCGAAACCCGGCCACGAATGCCATGCCGCGCTTGTGACTCTGGTCGAGAAGCACCTGCAGGGGTTGGATGCCCGCGTCCAGCATGGGCAGGAACCGCTTGTGCTGCCGGCGCGGGTCGTACTGAAACTGGTCTGACCGCCAATAGATCGTGCACCCCTTGTGGTAGGCATCCTGCTGCAAGATGTCCACGCCGCTGTCGGCGAGCATGTCCACCCACCGCCGAAGATCGTCGGCCTCCACCGGGTCGGGCAGCAAACCCACGGCGATGCTGGACGGATCGCTCACAAAGTGGATACGCTGAGTGCCGCGTGGAGCGATCGGCACCTCGGCCTCCCCAACCGCCACTGCGCCTGGCCTGTCTTGAGACGGATTCACGGAGCTCCTCCCTTTCGTGTTCATGTGCGCCTACACACCGGGCATGAACGGCTGGCACCGATGCACACAGATGGGCGCCTTTGGCTTTCACCGTTGGAACATCAATTCCAAATTCTTCGATATGTACGTCAGAATGACCCCGCGACGCGGCTTCTCGTTCATCCACGGATAGGCGCCGTGCGTCTGTGCCGCCCCCATGAACAGCAGCACGTCTCCCGCCTCCATGAAGTATAGGTAAAATGAGGCACCTTTTTGGACTCTCGGTCCAGGCGCTGAGGGCACCGCCAGGGTCCGGCAGCTCCCGGAGGATCGTTTGCCCGTCCTTCGACCGAGCTCGCAGTACCGTTGGGTTGCCTGTCGGCCCGTATCCGGATCAATCCGGGGCCTGAGGGACCGTTGAGGGCACACCCAGCCGTACGCCCGGCGACGGGTCGAGAAGGCAGGTCAGGCGGCGAACTCGAACTGCGGCTCAGGCGGGGCCCTCGGGGGAGGCCGTGCCGGCAGCCCTACCCCCTCCAGATAGGTCCGGACCGAGACCGGATCGGTGAGGGCGGCGAGGATCCGCAGGCGCCCGCCACAGGCGGGCCTGCGCTGAGCTCGGCGGAAAACACCCGCGCCAGCAGGGCCGCCCACCCCAACCGATGGCCGCAGGGTTGGGGGCTCGGATCGCCGTCCAAAGCCGGCGACTCCGCAACCGGCTTGGCGGGCACGATGCGGTCGCGGTCCCGGGCACGGGGCGCCAGGACACCGTGGTAGCGCAGGAGATGGAGCCGGGGCGGGGGGACCAGAGCTGCCAGTCTCTCCAGCAGTTCCAGGGGGGACAGTACCAGATGGCTGGTCCCATCCGACCAAGGCGTTTTGAGCGCGAAGGAAAGGTGCTCGGCATCGAGAATGCGCAGACGCCCTCCCGCCAGGGCCGGCCGGGCCACGTAGCGGCATAAACGTTCGAGCCCCCGCCGGTCAGGGCCCGCGATCCGCGTCGCCGCATGCAGGGAAAAACCGCGCGAAGCAACGCACAAGAGCGCGGTCCGTACCCCGGTGGCCGGATCTTTGAGGGCGCGTCGCAGGCGCTGGCCGGCCCGTTCCCCGGTGGCGACGGTCCCCCGCACCGAGGCCGCCGTGAGGGCGGCCAGCACGGGCTCCTCGTCGGTGAGCGGATCGGCTGCGGTGTCGTCGAGCAGGCCGCGTTTCGTGCACAAGCGGATGATGCGGCGCGCACTCGTCTCCACGATCTGCTGCACGGCTTGGTCGGACAACGGCGGGGCCGGAACGAAAACCGGAGCGTCCTCCCCATCGACGTAGACCCCGTCGAGCATGAGCACATGCAGATGAGGATTGAGGTTTAAGGAGGAACCGAACCGCTGGACAAAGGTCACCGAGCCCCACCGCGCGCGGTCATGGCCCAGGGCCTGCGCCTGGCGTCGATACCAGCCGCCCACCACGCGCAGAAACACCGCCAGTACGGCCGAGACCCACTCGCCGTCATAGGCGAGTCGGTAGCGAATCTCGTACGGAAAGCTGAGCACCCACTGGCGCACCGGCACCCGGGGCATCACGTCGTCGACAAGGCGCGCCGCCGTATCGGCCATGCGCCGGCCGCAACAGGAGGGGCAGAACCCCCGCTTCTTGCAGGAAAAGGCAACGGCCCGGCTCGCCCCGCAGTCCTCACAACGGGCGCGCACGAACCCGTAGGCCAGAATGCCGCATTCGAGGTAGGCGCGCATCTCCTTCTCGACAGGGAGCGGCAGTCGGTGCTCGGAGGTTCGGGTGTGCTGGAGAAAGGGTTCCAGATGCCCCGCCATGATCTGGTAGAGGGGCTCCTTTTCCGGTTCGCGGCGGCGGTACGCGGGTGGGCGGACTGGTGTGGTGGCCGGCATGGTGCCGGTCCCACAGCAAGGGGCGGACCACCCGTGCTCCCGTCCGTTGTATTCAGGGGAACTTGCTCTATGACTGGGTCGGTCAGCGCACGGGAGTGTGAAGATTCCCTCACATTCCGGATACATTCCGCCACGACCGGGCGCCCATCCCAACTCCCGTCAAGTCAAGGTTTCGGCACCGATCATTCACGAGCACAATCCAGTTTTGGCGTCGTTGTCCGGACTGGGATGATCCCTTCCGGCTGCAAGTAGACGGCCCCCTGGTTTGCCCGCCCGGCCCCGCAACCACGACAAGGAAATCGACGGCCGTACGCCAGCCGTCCCTTTTCCACCTGCTTCACCGACATTAATCCCGCTGATCTCCCGCATCGCTCCTTTTCATGCCGGATTCCCTTGAAGGGCTCCTGCGGCGCCGGTAGATTTCCCACCCTCCCCGACCCCCGGCTTCCGGCACACCCGTAACCGACTACGGCCCATGAACATACTGCGGCTTCCCGGCCCCAACGCCCTGTCCGATTTCCGCCGGGAGGCGCTGCTGCAGCGGTGCCGGCAGGCCGAGCCCGCGGTCCGGGGGCTGGAGGCGCGCCATTTCTACCTCGTCCACTGGCAGGGCGGCGACCTCCGCCGCCTGGAGGCCCTGGTCTTCGGCGACCTCGCAGGCCCGGACCGGCCCCCCACCGAGGGCCCTGACAAAAGCGCAGCCACCACCATCTGCATCGCCCCCCGCCCCGGGACGATCTCTCCCTGGTCGACCAAGGCGACCGACATCCTGCGCAACTGCGGCCTGGCCTCGGTCGCCCGCATCGAGCGGGGCACCGAGTACCGGATCCTCGCAGACGGCCCTTTCTCCCCCGCCGCCCTGCTGCCCCTGCTGCACGACCGCATGACCGAGGCGGTTCTGCAAGAAGCCGCCCCCCTGTTCTCCGAGGTCGCCCCGCGGCCGCTGCAGCGGGTGTCCCTCGCCGAGGGGCCCGCCGCCCTGGTGCGCGCCAATGGGGAGATGGGCCTGGCCCTGTCCGACGACGAGATCCGCTACCTGTTCAACGCCTTCGCCGCTCTCCGACGCGACCCGACCGACGTCGAGCTGGTGATGTTCGCCAACGTCAACTCCGAACACTGCCGCCACAAGATCTTCAACGCCGACTGGACCATCGACGGCGCCCGGCGCGAGCGCTCCCTGTTCGCCATGATCCGCAACACCCACGCGCGCTGTCCGCAGGGGACGGTGAAGGCGTACGTCGACAACGCGGGGGTCATCGAGGGCTGGCGGACGCCGTCGTTCCGCCCCGGCTCGGAGGGTCCCTTCGCCTACGGGTACCGCGACGAGCTCAACCACATCCTCTGCAAGGTGGAGACCCACAACCACCCGACGGCGATCTCTCCCTTTCCCGGGGCCTCGACCGGGGTCGGCGGCGAGATCCGCGACGAGGGGGCGACCGGCATCGGCGGCCAGTCCCAGGCCGGGCTTTGCGCCTTCTACACCTCCCACCTGCGCATCCCGGAATTCGCGCAGCCCTGGGAGCGCGACTTCGCCGAGTTCCCGGAGCGCCTGGCGACGCCGCTGCAGATCATGACCGACGGCCCCCTCGGCGGCGCCGCCTTCGGCAACGAGTTCGGCCGCCCCAACATCCTCGGCCTCTTCCGCACCTTCGAGGAGACCGCGCCCGGCCGCTACCGCGGCTACCACAAGCCGATCATGGTGGCCGGCGGGGTCGGGCTGATCGCCGCCGGACAGGTCGAGAAGATGCAGCCGCAACCGGGGGACCGGGTGGTGCAGCTCGGGGGGCCGGCGATGCTGATCGGGCTGGGCGGCGGCTACGCCTCGAGCATGGACAGCGGCAGCAACCTCGCCGACCTCGACTTCGCCTCGGTGCAGCGGGACAACCCGGAGATGCAGCGCCGCTGCCAGGAGCTGATCAGCCGCTGCATCTCCCTGGGCGGCGGCACCCCCATCGTCAGCATCCACGACGTCGGCGCCGGCGGGCTGTCGAACGCCTGCCCGGAGCTGGTCGAGGGACAGGGGGCCCGCTTCGACCTGCGCGCGATCCCCAACGACGACCCGGGCATGAGCCCGATGGAGATCTGGTGCAACGAGGCGCAGGAGCGCTACGTGCTGGTAGTGCGGGCCGAGGACCTCGAGCGCCTCGAGCGCCTCGCCCGCCGCGAGCGCTGCCTCTACGCTGTCATCGGCGAGATTACCGGCGACGGCAAGCTCTCGGTGTCCGACCCGCTGCAGGGCGGCGACCCGGTCGGGGAGATGCCGCTCGAGGTCATCCTCGGCAAGCCGCCGCGCATGCACCGCGACGTGACCCGCGGGGGCGGCCGGCCGGATCCCCTCGACCTTTCGGAGGTGACCATCGCCGCAGCGGTCGCGCGCCTGCTGCGCTTCCCCGCGGTCGCCGACAAGACCTTTCTCATTACAATAGCCGACCGCACGGTCACCGGGCTCGTCGCCCGCGACCAGATGGTGGGCCCCTGGCAGACGCCGATCTCCGACGTCGCCGTGACCGCGGCCTCGTTCCGCGACTTTCGCGGCTCGGCCATGGCCATGGGGGAGCGCGCGCCGCTGGCGCTGATCGACCCGCCGGCTTCGGGGCGCATGGCGATCGCCGAGGCGGTCACCAACATCGCCGCGGCCAGGATCGGCGCCATCGAGAAGGTCAAGCTCTCCGCCAACTGGATGTGCGCCTGCGGCGAGGAAGGGGAGGACGCCGCCCTCTACGACACCGTCGAGGCGGTCGGCATGGAGTTCTGCCCGCGGCTCGGGGTCTCGATTCCGGTCGGCAAGGACTCCCTGTCGATGCGCGCCGCCTGGCGCGACAGCCGCGGCCGCGAGCACTCCATCGCCGCCCCCTTGAGCCTGGTGGTCTCGGCGTTCGCCCCGGTCGCCGACATCCGCGCCACGGTCACCCCGGACCTCAAGCCGGAAGCGGACAGCCGGCTGCTGCTGATCGACCTGGGGCGCGGGCGCAACCGCCTCGGGGGATCCTGCCTGGCACAGGTCTACAGCCAGGTCGGAGACGACACCCCCGACATCGAGCCTGAGGACGTGCGGCGGCTGTTCGCCGCGGTGCAGGAGCTGATTGCCGGGGGGCTGCTGCTCGCCTACCACGACCGCTCCGACGGCGGCTTCTTCGTCGCCGCGGCGGAGATGGCCTTCGGAGCCCGCACCGGGCTGGAGCTGACCATCGACGGGCTCGGCGAGGATCCGCTGGCGGCGCTGTTCTGCGAGGAGATCGGCGCCCTGCTGCAGGTTCGCGGCGCCGATTTCGAGCGCGTGCTGAAGGTGCTGGCGGCGCACGGGCTGGAGGACTGCGCGCACATGGTCGGTCGCCCGGACAGCAGCGGACCCAGCGGCCCGGACAGTGGCAGCGCGGGCCCCCGGGACAACGACGGACCCGCCCGCCCGGAAAGCGGCGGCACCGGCCCGGACAGCGGCGGGGCCGGCCGCGCCGACCCATGCGATATCGTGATCCGGCAAAACGGTGCCGAAATCTTCCGGGAATCCGCGGCGGAGCTGAAGGCCGCCTGGTCCGAGCTGACCTTCCGCATGCAGGCCCTGCGCGACAACCCGGACTGCGCCGAAGAGGAGCGGGCGTTCAACGCCGACTTCTCCGACCCGGGGCCGCGCTACGCAGTGGCTTTCGACCCGGCCTCGACGGCCCCGGACAAATCCGAATCCAAACCGCCCGGGACCGGCCTGAGGGCTCCGCGCGCCGCCATCCTCCGCGAGCAGGGCATAAACGGCCAGGTCGAGATGGCCGCCGCCTTCAACGCCGCCGGGTTCGAGGCGGTCGACGTCACCATGACCGACCTCATCGACGGCCGCGCCGACCTCGCCGGGTTCCAGGCGCTGGCCGCCTGCGGGGGCTTCAGCTACGGCGACGTGCTCGGGGCCGGCGCCGGGTGGGCGCGTTCGATCCTCTTCAACGAGCCGCTCCGCGACATGTTCGCCGCCTTCTTCGAACGCCCCGGCACCGTGACCCTCGGGGTCTGCAACGGCTGCCAGATGCTCGCCCATCTCGCCACGCTGATTCCCGGCAGCGAGGGCTGGCCGCGCTTCGCCCGCAACCGCAGCGAGCAGTTCGAGGCGCGCCAGGTCACCGTCGAGGTCGAGCCGACGCGATCGGTGCTGCTTTCCGGCATGGAGGGGTCGCGGCTGCCGATCGCCGTCGCCCACGGCGAGGGCCGTGTCGAGTTCCCGGAGGGCGGTTTCGAGCGGCTGTCAGCGAACCGCCAGCTCGGCATGCGCTACGTCGACAACCGCGGGAAGATCGCCGGCCGCTACCCGTTCAACCCGAACGGCTCGACCGCGGGAGTTGCCGCGGTGACCAGCGCCGATGGCCGCGTCACCATCATGATGCCGCACCCGGAGCGGGTCTTCCGCAACGTGCAGCTTTCCTGCCGCCCCGAAGACTGGGACGCATCCGCCTTCAGCCCGTGGATCGAGCTGTTCCGCGGGGCGTATCGTTTTGTTGTGTGACTGGATTGTCCGGCGCCTTTCGGGACGCCGGATGCCGAGCGCCTGCGCGCGCACGTCCGCGTCAATTCGGCCGCCGCTGCATTCGGCTCGCTGCGTTGCCCTCGCTAGGTAGCTGCCGCCCGGACCCGGGAGCATCGGCGAAAGACGCAGTTGGTCCTCAACTTCGTTCGTGCCCTTACTTAATCGCGCGCAGGCACTGACGCCTCGCGCGGCGCCGGGTATGGAGGGATTCGCTATGACCGACGGACAGCAGATCGACATGACCCCGCTCGACTACGGGCGCTCGTTCCTGATCGGGAAGGGGGCCGCCAACGAGGTGCGCTTCTGGATCGAGTCGCGCACCCGCATCGTCGACGACCGCGAGGGGGTCTGCGAGGATTTCTACCAGACCGCTTCCTGCAAGAGCGAGAACACCTTCGGCGAGAAGGACCTGTTCATTCGGGACAACTACGACTTCCTGCCGATCTTCAGCGCCGGCTACGGCCTGATCTTCCGGCGCCACGCCTACCTCAGCGACCGCTACCGGCAGACCCTGCCGTACGAGAAGATGTTCGGCGGCTACGACCTGCATCTGGTCGAAGGGTCTGCGGTGCGCGAGCTGCCCTCGAACGCTGCGGTCCGCGAGGAGACCTACCGCTTCGCGCCGCTGGTCTCGCAGACCGAGATCGGCGACGACAGCACCGGCCTGCGGGCCCTGATCGAGTGCCCGGTGAAGACGATGAACACGCGCCGCGAGGACGACATCTACCAGGTCGACACCGGTCCGCTCGCCTTCCCCGACCTGTCGCAGCGGCCGGAGCGGCTCGTCGACTGCCTGGCGCTGGCCTTCGTCGCCTTCAACGTTCCCCACTTCGCCGACTTCGTGATCGAGGCGCCGACCGTGATCGACGCGGGGCAACCGGACCTCCAGGTCCGGCATTTCTCGGAGATCGTCAGCCTGCCGGCGCGCAACCGGCTGTTCGCGGTCGAGTAGGCCTCAGGGGCCGGGCGGGCTCAGCCAAGGTCAGCGCCCGGCCAGATCCTCAGCGGTCCGGCCATTCGTAGGCCGCCTTCGCGTTCTTCCAGAAGAACTTCTCGGCGGCTTCGGCCCCCTTCCCATCGAAGTACTCCCGCACGATGCCGAAGCAGGTCGCGTAGGTCGCGGCCCGCTCGCACACCGGCCAGTTGCTGCCGAAGAACAGCCGCTCCTCGCCGAAAGCGTTCCACATCGCCTCGAGGGTCGGCCGGTAGTAGTCGAGTTCGGCTGGGGCGGGTTGCACGGCGCTGCTCTCCGTATACGCCGACACCTTCATGTAGACGTTGGCGTTGGCGCCCGCGGCTTCGATGAAGTCGACCCATTCCTGATCGGGGGGGCCGCCGTCGATCACCACGTGGGCGACGTGTTCGATCACCAGGGTGAGGTCCGGCAGCTCGCGGGCGAGCCGCAGGAAGCCGGCGCGCGCCTCGCCGTCACCCGGCATGCAGTCGAGCACGAGGTTCTTCTCGGCCAGCAGCTTCGTCTCGTCGAGGAAGCCGCCGTCGAGGTCACCCCAGGCGCGGATGCCGCGGAAGACGGGATGGGCGAAGAAGCGCTCCACCTGGTCCGCGAATTGGGGGGTGCCGCTTTCGAGCCTTCCCACGTAGCCGACGATGACGGGGTCGCGGTCGGCCATGTCGAGGATCCACTGGTTGTCCTCGACCGTGCAGGCCGCCTCGACCACCACGGTCCCGGTCACCCCGTGCGGGGACGCCTCCGCCATGAAGTGCTCGGGCAACACGGTGCGGTAGAGGAGCTTGTTGTCCGGCGGCGGCCAGGGCACGCCTTCGGGCCGGGAGGGATCGTAGAAGTGGGTGTGGGTGTCGATGATCATGGTGGCCTCCGTTTCGATGGGTTGGTCGCTGCCGCGAAGATAGGGGCCCTCCGACTGGTCCGCAGGTGGGGAGTGTTGCAGACTCCACCCGTAATCGATGGGCATGCCGGCTGTCAGCAGATCTGACGGCGCAACCGGAAGTAACGCCCGACCACATTGTCCCCGGCGTTTCCTATAAGTAGCTTCCTCGTGGCTTGTCCGAAGGAGGTCGTTCATGTCACGCTCGATCTGGCACTTGGCCCTGACATCGATAGCCGTTGCGCTCTCACCGCTGACGGCGGTGGAGTGGCATCGTATCCAGCCCAACGAAAAGAGCGTCAGCGTATTCGAGATCGATCCACATCATCCCGGTGGGCTCTACGCTGTTGCCGGGGATGAGCTGCTCTGGTCCCCGAACCGGGGGGATGAGTGGGTGAGCTTACTGGATATCGACGTCTTCGTGGACGGGCAAGGGCACATCCAGGCATTCGCGGTGGATCAACACGACCCGCAGGCTTTGTATCTGGGGATCCGTACGACACAACCCTATCTCCTGAAGTCGGATGACAGCGGCTACACCTGGACCCTCATGGATTTTTCCGGTGATTGGTTCTACCACCTGGGGAGCGATCCCCACCATCCCGGGGCATTGTTTGCCGCTACCGACGAAGGAGTGCTCAAGAGTCGAGACGCCGGAGATAGCTGGACCCACCTCTATTCGGGTCCACCTGGGTACTACGGCCATTATAACGATCTACTGATACATCCCCTTCAGCCCGACCTCCTGTTCCTCTCTGCCGGGCACTGCAGTTGCAACACCTATTTGTTCCGAAGCCGCGATGGCGGGACGAGCTGGCAATCGAGCACCAATGGGCTGCCCGTCGGAGACCTGATCGTCGATACGTTTGCTGCGGACCCCTCCGAGCCGGCTGTCATGTACACCGCCGGGGTCCCCGGTGGGATTTTCAGGAGTGACAATCAGGGATCGAGCTGGAACTATGCCGGACTGAGAGGTGGCAACATCCGGACGGTCGCCATCGATCCGCACAACGAAGGTGTGCTGCTCGCTGGCTCTGGCCCCAAGTCGCATCTTGGCGGTGGCATCTTTCGCACCGTCGACGGCGGCAACAATTGGACCCGCATCCACGATATTCAGCCCGGCAAGATCGCTTTCGATCCGCAGGCCCCAGGTATCGCCTACGCCTCCATCCGGCCAAGCCAGGAGCATGGCCTGTACAGAGCCGAGTTCGAGCAGCCGACAACGTCGGTCGAGTCGACCAGTTGGGGCAGCCTGAAGCGTGGTTTGCCGGACTGAAGGTCACATCCCCGGATGGAGTTTATCGTCCTGCCTGTGTAGTGCCCGCCTCCCCTGCGGGTGACTGTGGGCAACCCTGATATCGGCCGCGCAATTCCGGGCTTCGCGGCCGCTTCAGCACACAGGGAACCGGGGGCCGGAGCAACCCGCGCCGGCCGCATCGACCAATCGACACAGAAGACGCACAAACCATGACCGAGAAAATCCGCTGGGGATTCCTCGCCACCGGCTGGATGGCGGAGAAGTTCGCCGAGGGGATGTCCGTGGTTCCTGACGCCGAGATCGCCGCGGTCGGCTCCCGCGCCCTCGACACGGCCGACGCCTTCGGAGACCGCTTCGGGATCCCGCGGCGCTACGGCTCGTACGCCGAGCTCGTGGCCGACCCCGACATCGACGTCGTCTACATCAGCAGTCCGAACCCGTTCCACCGCGATAACACCCTGCTCGCCCTGGAGGCGGGCAAGCCGGTGCTGTGCGAGAAGCCGTTCGCCCTCAACGTCGGCGAGGCGGAGGAGATGATCGCCGCGGCGCGCTCGCGAAAGCTGTTCCTGATGGAGGCGATGTGGGCGCGCTTCATCCCGGGGATGATCAAGGTGCGGGAATGGCTGGCCTCCGGGGCCATCGGCGAGGTGCGCATGCTCGACGCCGAGTTCGGCTTCCGCGCCCGCTTCGACCCCACGCAGCGGCTGTTCAACCCCCGCCTGGGGGGCGGCAGCCTGCTCGACATCGGCATCTACACCCTCGCCTTCGCCTCGATGGTCCTGGGGCCGCACCCCGACCGCGTCGAGGCCCTGGCCGAGATGGGGAAGACCGGGGTCGACGACCAGGCCGCCGTGCTCCTCGGGTACGCCGGCGGGCAGATCGCCGTGCTCCGCAGCGCCGTGCGCACCACCTTCCAGGGCCGCGCCCGCATCCACGGCACCGAGGGCATGATCACCCTGGACCCGCCCTTCCACAGGACCGAGGGCGTCACCCTCGAGTCCGGGGGGTGCAAGGAGCACTACGAATTCCCGCTGCGCCGCAACGGCTACGAGTTCGAGGCGGAAGCGGTGAACGAGTACCTGCGCGCCGGCAAGCTCGAAAGCGAGGCCATCCCCCTGGACGAGACCCTCGCCCTGGTCCGCATCATGGACCGCATCCGCGATATCTGGGGACTGAAGTACCCAGCCGAAAGGAGCTCCTGACCATGCGCTGCGGCGACCTTCCGTTCGCCCCGGTGCGGCCCTCGCGCCTCGTGTTCGGCACGATCCCGCTGAAAGAGAAGGAGCTCGAGGCCGGCTTCGATCTCCTCGACGCCGCCTTCGAGGCGGGGTACAACGCCTTCGACACCGCGGCGCTCTACGGCGGCGGCACCTGCGAGCGCGTGCTCGGCCGCTGGATGGAGGCGCGCGGCAACCGGGACCGGGTCTTCGTCATCGGCAAGGGGGCGCATCACAACGCCGACCGCCGCCGCGTCACCCCCTTCGACATCACCGCGGACCTGTTCGATTCCCTGGCGCGCCAGCGCCACGGCCACATCGACCTGCACCTGCTGCACCGGGACGATCCCGACTGCGACGTCGGTCCGATCGTCGAGATCCTCAATGAGCACCTGGACGCCGGCCGCATCCGCGCCTTCGGCGGTTCCAACTGGACGGCGCCGCGCATCGCCGAAGCCAACGAGTACGCCGAAAAGCACGGGCTGGTTCCGTTCGCGGCGAGCAGTCCGAACCTCAGCCTCGCGGTGCAGGCGCAGCCGCCCTGGGCGGACTGCCTGTCGCTTTCGGGGCCGGACAGGGCCGCGGACCGGGACTGGTACCGGCGGCAGGGGATGCCCCTGTTCACCTGGTCGAGCCTGGCCGGGGGGTTCTTCTCCGGACGGCTGAAGCGGGAGAACCGGGAGAAGATGGGTGCCGAGCTCGGACGCTGGTTCACCGACTGCTACTTCACCGAAGAGAACTTCGAGCGCCTCGACCGCGCCCGGGAGCTGGCCGCGGACAAGGGGGTATCCGTGCCGCAGATCGCCCTGGCCTGGGTCCTGCACCAGGACCTCGACATCTATGCCCTGGTGGCGCCGCGCAACGCGCGCGAGTGCCGGGAGAACGCCGCGGTGTTCGACATCGAGCTCACCGCCGCGGAGCTGGAGTGGCTCGACCTGCGGCGCGAGCAGCGGGCATGAGGGGGGAGCAACCGACCATGCCCCGGAAAAAGCCCAACATCATTTACATCCTCGCCGACGACATGGGGTACGGCGACATGGGGAGCAACAACCCCGAATCGAAAATCCCCACGCCCCACCTCGACCGTCTCGCCTCTCAGGGGATGCGCCTCACCGACGCCCACGCCTCCTCCAGCGTCTGCTCCCCCAGCCGCTACGCCCTGCTGACCGGGCGCTACTGCTGGCGCACGCCGCTGAAAAGCAGCGTCCTGTGGCCCTGGGATCCGCCCCTGATCGAGCCGGACCGTCTCACCGTTGCCAGGTTGCTGCAACAGCAGGGCTACCGCACCGCCTGCATCGGCAAGTGGCACCTCGGCTGGGAATGGGCGACCCGGGACGGCAGATCGGCCTGCGGAGACGTTCCCATCGGCCAACACGACCGGGAACAGCGCCTGGCCCTCGAGCGCAACATCGACTACAGCCAACCCATCGGCGGCGGCCCCCTGGCCTGCGGTTTCGACTCCTACTTCGGCGTCGACGTGCCCAACTTCCCGCCCTACACCTGGTTCGAGCAGGACCGGCTGGCCGCGGCCCCGACCGCGCAGAAGCCCGAGGAGATGTTCGGCCTGCCCGGTGCCATGAAGCCGGGCTGGAAGCTGGAGGAGATGGTCCCGGAGTTCGTCCGCCGCGCCCGCGACTACATCGCCGCGGCCGGCTCCGACCCCTTCTTCCTCTACCTGCCGCTGACCTCCCCGCACACGCCGATCGTCCCCAACGAGCCCTTCATCGGCCGCAGCGGGACCGGCCTGTACGGCGATTTCGTCTGCGAAGTCGACTGGGTGGTCGGGGAAGTCATGGCCGCCCTCGACGAGCAGGGGCTGACCGACGACACGCTGCTCATCTTCACCAGCGACAACGGCCCCGAGTGCATCCCGGCCGCGGCCGGCGGCTGCTACGAGCACGCGCGCCTGTTCGGCCACTACAGCATGGCCCACCTGCGCGGCGCCAAGCGCGACACCTGGGAAGGCGGGCACCGGGTGCCCTTCGTCGCCCGCTGGCCCGGGGTCACCCCGGCCGGCTCCGTCTGCGGCCAGCTCACCCTGCTCGGGGATTTCACCGCCACCTGCGCCGAGCTGACCGGGGTCCGGCTGCCCCCCGGAGAGGCCGAGGACAGCATCGGCATGCTGCCCCTGCTGCAGGGCCGAACCGACGCGCCGGTGCGCCGCTCCGCCGTGCATCACAGCTGCTCCGGGCGCTTCGCCCTGCGCGAGGACGACTGGGTCTTCATCGACGCCCCCTCCGGCGACGACAACGGCGAGCCGGACTGGTTCAAGGAGGAGCGGGGGTACGAGGACCACGATTTCCCCGGGGAGCTGTTCAATCTCGGGGAGGACATCTCCGAGCGGCGGAACCTGTACGGGCGGCACCCCGAGATCGTGCGCCGGCTGTCGGCCCGCCTCGAGGCCATCAAGGCCGAGGGGGAGGCCGTGGCCGGTCCGCAGGCCGGGGAGCTCGAGGAATCGGAGTAACCGGCGGTCTGCGGTTTTTTTTACAAAACAGGATTCCAATTCCTGATCTGTAAAGAATCCGCATCCAATCCTGGGGACGGACCGGTTCAAGGACTCTTACTACTACATGAGGCTGGCTTGGGCTTTGCGGTGGAACAGAACTACAACCAGTCTACGGGAGGGGAGGCGCCAGGATCGCCCCCACGGCATCGTCCTGGATGGCAGGAGATCCGGGAACCGTTTGGTGTTTTATGATGAAGGACGTGAATCATGACTAAGGTCACCTTGGAACTGCCGGATGAAGTTTTCTCTGCTCTGCGCCGCTCCCCAGAGGAATTCGTCTCTGAATTGCGTCTGGCAGGGGCTATCCGCTGGTATGAACGAGGCGTTATCTCTCAAGAAAAAGCCGCCCAGATAGCCGGTCTGGATCGCACCGACTTTCTCAAGGCCCTGGCACGCGAGCAAGTGGATGTCTTCGGAGTGGATGCCGCCGCATTGGAACGTGAACTAGCGCGTGGCTGAAAAGCCGGCCGTCAATGCTTCGCCGCTCATTTTCCTGGTGTGTGGAGACCTGCTCAATCTGCTGAAAAGCGCAGGTGATAAAGTCGTTGATCCTGCCGCCGTTGCTGAAGAAATCCAACAGCGCGGCCCTGATGATCCAACAGTCCAGACCATCGAAAAACATCCTGGCTGGCCGTCGTTCCCACACCACCCATTCACGCACGTATCAAAGCGTGGGATTCAGGTCCGGGCGAGTCCTCTGTGCTGACTTGGGGTTATATCCACAAAGGCACGGAAGTCATAGTTGACGACTTGGCAGCCCGACGCTGCGCAACCGCGTTGGGCATCCCTCTCCGAGGTACTCTCGGTCTTGTTTTGGTTGCAAAGAAACGCGGGTTGATCCCATCAGCACGGCCCGTAGTCGACCAACTCCGGCAGCCGGGTATGTACCTGTCCAACCAAGTCGTGGACAAGGCATTGGCCCTGGTCGGAGAATAGTGCCAGGAAACCTCATTCAGTTGCGCGTTGCGGTTCCGTGGCGATGACCTGATCGACTAGCCCTACCTGGCGAGCGATCTCCATGACCTGGACGATCTGTGCGCGCGCGGCGCCCTCATCGGGTCACATCGAGCTTGAGGGTATCGCCGATGCCCAGAACCCCGTGATCCGAATTCCATGATCTGGACGATCTGACCGTGTCCGGCGCACTCACCTCCTTGGATGATGATCGTAGTGTTGTCCAATTGCCGTCCTGATCCAGGACGATTATAACTTTTTCCGAGGCCTTACGTGCAAGAATCTGGGCCTTCAGCTCCTCGGGCCATTCGTCAGAATCGGTTGGCGGCCATCCCTCCTCCCGCCAGGACCTGAGTTTGCTGATTTCCTTGGCGATCTCTTCGATGGTGCTGCCGGGTTTAAGCTCAAGAAGCTGGGTTTTCAGGTCCTCGGACCATTCACCTGGATCATTCGCCATCGCCTCTCCCCAAACCCTGCGCCGAAGAACCTCCTCGACGAGGGAGCATTAGACGATTGTTACGGATTCCGCTTTTCCCGCTGAGAAGCTCAGCTCGGCCCAGACCAAGAAATCCGACAGAAACTTACGTAACCTAATGATAATAATAGATATAGAGAGGAATTCTGTCTGGGTTTACGGAGTCTGTGAACCGCTGGATTTTGACGCTGGATTCGGTGTTTCATCTGGATTACCAAGGGTTTAACAATCTTCTAAGGCGCCCCTCGACGACCTCCTCGAGGGTACTGGCGGGGTTTATCGCAAGAAGCTGGGTTTTCAGGTCGTCAGACCATTCACCTTGATCGCTCGCCATCGCCTCTTGCCAGATTCGCTTCTCCTCCATAATCGCGGGGATTTCCTGGGCAAACAGCGAGCGAAGCATTGCCATTTTTTGGAAGGTACTGTCCGGTATAGTCGAAAGAAGCCGGAGCCTGAGCTCCTCGGACCATTCGTCCGGATCCGTCGTCATCGCCTCTCGCCAGATTTCGTCGTCCCGACTTTCCTTTTCCAAGACTTTTACCGCTGCCATGTCTCCACCCGTGCGTTTTCCGGTAGTGCCACAAGAGGGCAGAGTCACGACCATCAGGGGACCAAGCAGTACCGCCGCCAACACGCGCGCCCGGGTGCCCATCCGGCGCGCACCCCCGCGAAGCGTCCGGCGGATTCTCAGCGCAAGATCCGATTCCACTGCTGCAAAGGCGTTCATCGTGGGGATTCTCCTTATCAAAGGGTTGAAGTGGCCCCCCCGTTCCGCGACGTGGGCAAGGCCACGCGCATAAGCTTTTTCGCGACCGGTGGCGCATACCACGAGATCGTCGCACGCCTGTTCGGCTTCCCGCCGCAACATGCGGCCGCACAGCCACACGACGGGATGGAAGAACAATACGGCTGCGACCAGCCGGTGCAGCAGCAGCACGAGGTTGTCGCAGCGGCGCACGTGCGCCAGCTCGTGCATGAGGATCAGGGAGAGTTCCTCGGCGCGAAGCTTGTCCACGAGATCGGCCGGGAAGACAATGATCGGTCTCAGGATGCCCAGGACCATCGGCGAGCTGGTAGAAGGGGAGGTCGCCACCTCGACCCTGGGATAGCAGTCGAACTCCTGACGCACCTGGCGCAGGGCGTCGAAGAGCGGACCGCCGCGCTGCACCTGTGCCTGCTGCCGCAAGCGCCAGAGGATTCCCTGGCCGATCATAATGCGCCCGATGAGCAGCGCCGCCCCTGCAATCCACAGAATCGCTCCCCAGCCGGCTGGAGTAAGTCGCACGCTGCTTGTGGCAACTATCGGAGAAGCAGCTGCATGCACCGTTGGGTGCTCGACAGGCAGGAATGCCAGGGCATCCCGACCGGATTCAGCCAGCGGCACCAACGGGGCGAATGGCGTGAATAGCGTAAAAGGCGAGCTGACCGCCACAGCGACGAGCGGCTTGAGCAGCACGACGACCCACAACAGGTGGCGCAACCCCGGCGATTTGATCGGCAGCAGGCGACCGGCTGCCAGGACCACCAGGGCCAGCACCGCCAGTTCGATACTCAGCTGGCCAAACCAGCCGAACAGCTGGCTGCCCAGTCCGTTCAAAGCCGCATTCACTGTCGGCCTCCTTTCCTGCGTTCGAGGGCTCGGTCCAGCTCCTCCCGGATCGCCGCCAACTCCTCGTCAGTGAGCGACTGGCCGTCCAGCAGTTGACTGACCAGGGCCTCGGCCGACCCGGCAAAGAACGAGTCGATCACCTCCCCCAGGGAGCGCCGCCCCATGTCCTCGCGCGTTACCACCGGACGGTAGAGATCGGACCGGCCTTCCCGCTCCGAGACCAGAAAGCCCTTGTTGCGCAGGATGCGCATGATGGTCAGCACCGTGTTGTAGGCCATCGGCTTGACGGTATTCAGCCGCTCCTGCACCTGCCTGACCGCCGCGGGAGACTCGTCCCACAGGACGTTCATGATCACTGTTTCGAGCGGGGTCAGCTTTCTGTCGGGTCTCTCTCCGGTTGCCACCTGACGCGTCCTCTCAACTAAGGATTTATCAACTAAGGATTTAGTTTCAATGTATCCGGCAGAGCCAGGCTTGTCAACTAAATTTTTAGTTTGATCTGGGAAAAAACGGGGAATGGAATGGTTTCGGGATACGGCTGACTGTGCTCTTCGTTCGGATGGACTTCAGGCGGTCAGGGGCCTACTCCGCTCCCCCTGCGATACAAAGGTCGGGGTGGCAGGCGGCCATGGAGATCCCCCGTGAGTACACCATCACTGCAGGCCGCGTCCACGTCCGGCGCAAGATGGCCTACGGTATGTGATGCACGACCATATCCTCCACCAGATGCGCGCCAAATCCGCGCCGATGAATATATTGTTCCCGCTCACGCCTACGAGGAAATACAGGACGACGACCTGAGCATTCTTGAGGGAGAACACATACTCCTTTTCGGGAAGGATTATTGAGCGCCAGCAGGATTCAACCTCGGGCGAATACAAATACATCATCCTGGGCGAGACGAAAGCAGGCCACTTGGGTGTCGTCGTGGCCAAAATCAGCCCGACCGGCAAACTGGTTTTCATCACGGCCTGGAGAGAGACCTCATGATTTGCGACTACTGCGGCAAGGATGGCGCGCGGCTGCGCTACAAGACTCAGGTATGCGGCCCCAGGAACGACAAGTTTCTTGTGGATAAAGTGCCGGTGGTCTGTTGCCCCCATTGCCACGAAACCTATATGACGGCCCAAACCGCCAAGGCCTTGGATCGACTCCTCCAGCGGCGCAAGGAACTGGCCCACCCCCAAACCTTCGACGTCATCGAATTCGCCTGATGGCTTGAAGTCCGCTCCAAGCTACAGCCTGCCGCCTTGCCACGAATTAACTGGACCACTGCCATGGCGCTCCTGGGCGGCCGACCCGAAATCAAGTCGAATGTCAAACGGTTCCCTCTCCACGTGGGTTAATGCGACCACCGCGAAAGCTCTGCATCCCCAGGGCTGACGGAATCGGCTGGCTCCCTGCCAGAAGCCGCTCCTCAAGCAGCATACGCCACGACGATGTCGTAGATCACCCGGGTCGCGAACAGCAGGTTCTCCACCGTGGTGCGCTCGTCGTGCCCGTGGATCAGCTGCATCTCCTCGAGCCCCGGCTGCTGGCGGTAGGGCATGAACCCGTACACCTGCGTCCCGGGCCGCCGCGGGCAGATGTGCTTGGCGTCGGTCCCCCCGGTGGTCAGCGACGGCACCACCGGCACCCCGGGATCGTGGCGCGCCATCACTTCCTCGATGACTCCGTAGAACTCCCCGGCCGCATCCGCCTCCAGGGGCGGGCTGTACTGGTCCACTTCGATCTCGAGCTCCTCTCCGATCTGCCGGCGCAGCTCGGCGAGGAACGACTCCTTCGTCTGCCCGGGGGCCAACCGCCCGTCGATCGCCGCGCTCGCCTCGGACGGAATCACGTTGATCTTGCTGCCGGCGCTGAGCATGGTCGCCGAGGCGGTGTTGCGCAGCAGGGAGCGCAGCTCGGCCTTGAAGTCGTCGGCGAGGGGCAATGAGGCGAGGGCGCTGTCGGAGCGGACCGGGTCGAGGACGGCGCCGAGACTGCCGGCCAGCTCCGGCGGCTGGCATTCGGCAATCCCTTCGATATAGGCCCTCAGCGTCCTCGACGGATGCAGGGGAAAGCTTCCTCCCTCGAGCCTGCCCAGGGCGGCGCACAGCTTGACGATGGCGTTGTCGCCGTGGGGCCGCGAGCCGTGCCCCGGGCGCCCCCGGGCCGTGGCGCGCAGGCGGCAGATCCCCTTCTGGCCGACGCAGCAGGTGTAGTACCGGTGCTCCCCGACGCGCAGGTCGTGGCCTCCCGCCTCGGTCAGCACCACCGGGGCCTCGATCTGTTCGGGGTGATGGTCGAGAAGCCAGCCGGGGCCGTGGTTCCCCTTGCCTGCCTCCTCGTCCGCGGTCGCGGCGAACATCACCGGACGCTTTAGCGCCATCCCCTGCCGTTTGAGCAGCAGCATCACCATCAGCTCGACGGCCACCATGTTCTTCATGTCGAGGGCTCCGCGCCCCCAGATGCAGCCGTCGTGGAGATCGCCGCCGAAAGGGTCGCGCGTCCACTTGTCCGGCTCGGCGGCGACCACGTCGGTGTGGCCGAGCAGAAGCAGGGGCGGTTCCGTGCCCCCGGTGTCGAGGCGGGTCGCGACGTTTCCCCGGCCCGGCGCCGATTCCGTGATCAGCGGCTGAAACCCCTCCCGCCGCAGGACGCCGGCGATGTACCCGGCGGCCTCGGTTTCGTTGCCGGGCGGATTGGTGGTGTCGATGCGCAGCAGGTCCTGCAGGTAACCGGTGACTTCGTCTGTCACGGAATCCCAGTCGATCATCCGAAGTGCCTTTCTATTGTGGGCGTCGGCCGCGGATTGCGCCGCCCCTGCTCGTTGGATGGCCAGCCTATGCGAGGAGCGGCTTCCGCCCCCCTTCCCGGGGATATGGGATATCCCGAGTCTTTTCTCCAGTGGCTGCCGGGCTGCCTTGGGGCCTGTCTGTTCCTTTTGCTGCAACTAGTGTGGCGTCCGAGAAATAGGTTGCATTAACTGATTCCCCCCTATTATCTTTCCGGTATGGCCCGACCCATCTCCAAAGTGGACCTTACCGAACCGGAAAGACAAGAGCTGGAAGGCCGCGTCAAAGCGTCGACCGCGTCGCCGCGCGATAGCCTGCGCGCGGCGATTATCTTGCGTCGCGCCGAAGGGATCAAACAGGCGCAGGTGGCCCGGGAGCTTGGGGTCAGCGTGGCGTGTGTGAACAAGTGGTCGCAACGCTTCGAACGCGACGGTTTGGACGGGTTGCAGGATGCGAAGGGGCGCGGGCGACCGCCCTGTCTTCCCTCCGATAAGGTCGAGCAGGTCATCACCGGTGCGACGCAGCCGCCGAAACCGCGTACGCGGTGGACGGTTCGCACCATGGCTCAAGCCGTGGGGATGTCGCCGGACAGCGTGCACCGCATCTGGCAGGCCAACGACATCAAGCCCCATTTGACCAAGACCTTCAAGGTGTCTGATGACAAGCGCTTTGAAGAGAAGTTTTGGGATGTGATCGGACTGTATCTCGATCCCCCCGAAAAGGCCCTGGTCCTGTGTTGCGACGAGAAGTGCCCGTGTCAGGCGTGGGAGCGCAGTCAGCCGGGCTTGCCTTTGGGCGTGGGGGAGCTTCGCACCAAGACGCACGACTACAAACGCCACGGGACGATCACCCTGTTTGCCGCGTTGAACTACCTGGACGGC
Organism: Candidatus Latescibacterota bacterium; assembly: GCA_965223905.1. Lineage (GTDB taxonomy): Bacteria > Latescibacterota > UBA2968 > UBA8231 > UBA8231 > CBDCXV01. The sequence goes on along the minus strand of CBDCXV010000001.1, from coordinate 909,645 downwards.
AAGCTCATCGCACGCACCGAGGAGCAGCACACCCGCGTGGAGTGGCTGCGCTTCTTGAAACAGATCGACCGAGAAACGCCGAAGGAGTTGGATCTGCACCTGATCGTCGACAACTACAGCACGCACAAAGAAGACAGGGTCAAACAGTGGCTGTCTCGGCACCCGCGCTTTCACCTCCATTTCACCCCGACCGGTTCGTCTTGGTTAAACCTGATCGAACGCTTCTTCGGCGAACTGACGCAGGACGTGATCCGCGATGGCAGCTTCTCCAGCGTCAAAGCGCTGGTGAAAGACATCGAAAGCTATCTGGCCGAGAGGAACCGGAACCCCAAGCCCTACAAGTGGAAGGCGCGAGGCGAGGACATCCTGCGCAAGATCCAACGCACCCGGCAGGCGCTGGAAGCCCAAGCAGAGTTAATTCCTTCTATTTAACGGACACTACACTAGCGAATTTCTTTGGTTCACTAAAGTTCCATCATCAATAACAAAACGCGCAGAAATGTGCTTGAACCCCGGGAGGGGGGAGCCGCGATGATAAAACGCACGGTCGCCAAGTACCGGGGGACCTGTCGCAGCTGCAATGCGCCCGTTGAAAAGGGCGAGGTGATGTATTTCGTGATGAACGCGCCTGATGGGCGCAAGGTCATCTGCGACGTTTGTTTCGGGAAGGATGAGGACGACGCCCCCCCGGTCAGGCGAATAGAACCCGATCCCGAGCCGCACAGAAATCCGAGGCTCCCAAACCGCAGCCGACGCAAATCGATGCGCAGCCGTAATTCTTGAAAAAGCGCCCCGGAAGGACTTGGACCGAAGCAAGTCCAACTAAATCGAGACAGGGGGATTTGCACAACAGCGGGGAGTCCCTGTCGGCTCTCCCCCGCCACCTCCGTACTCTCTTTCTCCGGTGGCTGTTGCCCGCGGCATCGTATGCCGGATTCCGAGGCTTCCGTGGAAAATCCGGCCCCTGAACCAGAGCAACCGCCGCGGCCTTTGCCGGGGTTTTCGACCGCAATTGCGGGACGGCTGCCCGGGGAGTTATAGGTTCGCATCCGCGGTCTCGAATGCCCGTACCATACCGTCCGGCGGGCGGCGAGCCGGGGCAGTTCAGGCTCTCGACAGAGCCGGATGCAACCGTTACGTTCCGAACCGATGCGATGATGCAGGTCCGGTGCGAAACAACCTTTCCCCACCTGCGGCCTGGACCGCTGGCGCGCGCCGGAATCGCCGGCCTCCTGCTGCTGGCCTCCTGCGCCTCCTCCGACTCCGTCAAGGGCCAGGCCGGCGGCGGCGAATCCCGCGGCGGAAGCGCCCCAGCCGCGGGACTTCCCAGGTACACCTACGAAATCGTCAACACCTACCCACACGACCCCGAGGCGTTCACGCAGGGGCTGTTCTACGACGGCGGCTTCCTGTACGAGAGCACCGGCCTGCACGGGCGCTCCTCGCTGCGCAAGGTCGAGCTGACCACCGGGAAGGTCCTGCGTCAGCGCGACCTCGACCGGGAGTACTTCGGCGAGGGGATGGCCCTGGCCGGCGACCGCATCTTTCAGCTCACCTACCGCGAGCGGGTCGGCTTCCGCTACGACCGCGACAGCTTCGAGCTGCTCTCGACGTTCCGCTACGAAACCGAGGGGTGGGGGCTGACCCACGACGGGGAGCGCTTCATCGCCAGCGACGGCACCCCGGTGCTGCGCTTCCGCGACAGCGAAACCTTCGCTGAGACCGGCCGTCTCGAGGTGACCGGCGACGGCCGCCGCATCGAAGACCTCAACGAGCTCGAGTTCGTCGGCGGCGAGATCTACGCCAATGTCTGGCGGACCGACCTGATAGCCCGCATCGATCCGGCCACCGGCGAGGTGACGGGCTGGATCGACCTCGAAGGCCTGCTGCCGGCCGATGAGAAGGCCGCGGCCGACGTCCTCAACGGCATCGCCTGGGACGAGGCCGGCGGCCGCCTGTTCGTCACCGGCAAGCTGTGGCCCTGGCTGTTCGAAATCCGACTGAAGGAGATTGCAGACTGATGAGCGACAATGAGAAACCGGTAGCGCTGCGGCTGGCGGTGCTGACCGTGTCCGACACCCGCGACGAAGCGCAGGACAAATCGGGGAAACTGCTGGTGGATCGCCTCGAGGCCGCGGGCCATCGCCTCGCGGAGAAGCTGATCCTGCCGGACGACATCTACGAGATCCGCGCCGCGGTTTCCCGCTGGATCTGCGACAAAGAGGTCGACGTCGTCATCACCACCGGCGGCACCGGACTGACAGGCCGCGACGGCACCCCGGAAGCGGTGGCCCCCCTGCTCGACAAGCAGATCGAGGGGTTCGGAGAGGTGTTCCGCGTGCTGTCGTACGAGGAGATCGGCCCGTCGACGATCCAGTCGCGGGCCATCGCCGGAGTCGCCAACGGCACCTACATCTTCTGCCTGCCCGGGTCGAGGGGGGCCTGCGCCACCGGCTGGGACCGCATCATATCGGAGCAGCTCGACAGCCGCACCCACCCGTGCAACCTCGTCGAGCTGATGCCGCGGCTCCTCGAAAGCTGAGCCGGGCGCCGGCTCCGGGCTCACCCTGCAGTTTTGCCGCCAGGCGAAACTGCATTCCGAGGCGCTGACGTACCGCTTCAGTTCGTCGCGAGCCTTCGAGCGCCGGCATGGGTCCGGATCGCGATACCGATGACCCCGAGGGCGAGCACGAAGAGCACGACCTCGGCGCCGACCAGCAGGTAGTTCCCCGCGGGGATGTGCTTCTGCATCAGCAGCACCAGCGAGTACAGGGTGGTCGCCATCATGAACGCCGCCGGTATCAGCGTGAACCACGGCAGGGTGCCGCGGTTCAACAGCCAGGTGCTGACCACGATCAGGGCGAGCGCCGCCAGCAGCTGATTGCTGCTCCCGAACACCGGCCAGATCGCGGTGGCGGCGTTCGATCCGGCGAGAATCCACATCAGCGCCACTGACAGTCCGGCGTTGAACCAGTACTTCTTCATGAACGCCGGCGGAGTCTCGAACAGCAGGTCCCACAGCTCCTCAAACAGGTAGCGGTTCAGGCGCACCGCCGAGTCGAGGGTCGTCACCAGGAAACCCTCCAGCATGAGGATGCCGAACACCGTGCCGAGCGCCACCGGGATGAATCCGAGCCCGCTGTTGGCGAGCTTGCCCGCGGCCAGTGCGAACCCGAGCACCGGGTTGCTCTCGTTCCAGACCACGGTCTTGTAATCCTCGAAGCCGAGGGCGCTGCCGATCGCCAGCAGCACGAACAGCGCCAGGATGCACTCGAGGATCATGCCGTCGAAGCCGATCCGCTTGGCGTCCTGCTCGCTGCTGCACTGCTTGCAGGTCGTGCCCGACGACACCAGGCAGTGAAAACCGGATATCGCCCCGCAGGCGATGGTCACGAACATCATCGGCCAGACCAGCCCGAGATGCTCGATCCCCTCGCTGAAGTTGAACGCGGGGAAGGTGACGGAAAGGCCGCCGAACCCGCCGCTCAGCAGCGCGAAGAACATCAGCGCCATGCCGCCGTAGAGGATCTGCGAGTTGATGAAGTCGCGCGGCTGCAGGATCACCCAGACCGGGGCGCCGGCGGCGAAAAGCACGTACACCGAGATGATCACCATCCACGTCTCCGGAGAGATCGCCAGGGGGTAGCTGAGGCCGACGAGGATCGACCCGGCGCAGAGCGCAGCGCCGAGCAGGTAGGCGATGCCGGTGCGGATGCCGCGGCGGTAGAGCAGGTAGCCGAGGACCGGGGCGAGGGCCGTGACGACGATGACGGAGGTCGAGGCGATACCGCCGATGTGCCCCATCGCAACGCCGTCCTGCACCTCGGTCCGCAGCAGGGTCTGGGCGCTGTCGAGGCCGAGCTTTTCCAGCGGCCACAGCGACGCCAGCGCTTTCGCCGTCAGCTTGAGGAAGACCGCGGTGATCAGCACGATCATGACGATGGTGAACAGCAGGAACAGCGTGAAGCCGGCCCGCCCCATCGACTTGTGGGCGATCTCCGCCATCGACTTGCCGCCCTCGCGCATGCTGGCGAAAAGCGCCGTGAAGTCGTGCACGGCGCCGATGAAGATGCCCCCGAGGACGACCCACATCACCGCCGGCACGAATCCGTAGATCGCCGCCAGGGTCGGCCCTACGATCGGCCCCGCGCCGGCGATGCTGGAGAAGTGATGGGCGAAGACGACCGAGATGCGCGTCGGCACGTAGTCGCGGCCGTCGTTGATCTGCTGCGCCGGGGTCGGGTTGGCGGGGTCGACGCCGACCTTGCGGGCCACCCAGCCTCCGTAGTAGCGGCTGGCCAGGGCGAAGACGGCAAACCCGAGAATCACGATTACCAGGACGTTCATGTATCCCTCGTCTCGTTGGGTGCGGCGGATGCGCGAGCCGCCTGAACAGCCGTTCAAAAGTCCACCCGGGCTGCCAAAGGCGGGATTCGTTCCGCCGCAAAAATCCGGGTCGCGCCGGAGGGGGGCAAGCAGGCGCGGGCCGATTGCACCACTCCGCCGTTGAAGCGAGTTTCAACCACCGCCAGACCTGCACGGCCTGTCAGCCGTGCCAACCTTCAACCGCGGATAATCAGATGGCAAAGAAACGCGTGCTCGTCACCGGCGCCGCCGGCATGGTCGGCGGCGCCCTGTGGCGATCCTGGGAAGCAGACGACCGCTACGAGCTGACCCTTACCGACGTCAGGGAGATCGAGGGGGCGCAATCCCGCACCGAGATCGGCGAACTGACCGACCCGGCCTTCGCCGCCGAGGTCTGCGCCGGGCAGGACGTTGTGGTGGCCCTGGTCTACCTGAGAGCGGACAGGATCGGCGAGCCGGATGCGGGGATGTCCGACATCGCCATGAACATGCAGCTGTTCGAGCTCGCCCACCGGGCCGGCGCCGGCAAGATCGTCTACGCCAGCTCCAACCACGCCACCGGCTGGAACGAGCGCCTTTCCGACCCGCCGGTCTTCTCCACCGCCGACCAGTTCAACCCGGACGGCTGGTACGGCGCCATGAAGGGGATGGCCGAGATCGCCGGCATGAACCTCGTCAACGTATACGGCCGCCGCTTCATCAGCATCCGCATCGGCACCTTCAGCGGACAGTCCGAACCGTCGGGCCTGCGCCTCTGCAGCACCCTGCTGGCCCCGGTCGACGCGGCGCAGCTGTTCGGCCTCGCCGTCGACTACGAGGGGGAGGAGAGGTTCCTCATCACCTACGGCGCCTCGGAAAACGTCTGGGAAGGGCACACCGGCTTCCTCGACATCTCCGCCGCCCGGGAAGTGCTCGGATACCGGCCCCAGGTCAACATCATGAGCCACCGCGGCCGCTTCGCCGCAAGCTGAGCAAGAGTCGGGGAACGGGATGGATGGTCGGGAATCAGCGGCGACTGGCCAGCGAAGCCTGCGGGGATGCGAGACGGGAAGACGGAGCCGCAGATGAAGGCGGGGCCGGGTCGTCGGGGCGGGCGGGCGGATCACCTCACCGGATCGCGAGGCCGGAGACAAGGTGGAGCGCATCCGGCCGCGGACGCAGACCGGATCGAAGCGGGACTTCAGGGAGGAAATAGAGCGCCGCATGCGGCCACCGAGGCACCCCCAATCGGCCTTTTCAGCGGACCGCGGCTCATGATGCGGCTGGCCACGGGCGCCGTCATCCTCTGCCTTCTCGCCGGCACCGGCTCCGCCCGGGAGCTGCTCGTGCTGCGCTGGTCGCAGCCGTCCCAATTGGCGGCGCTGGATGAGGATCTCGTCCCCCGCTACATCGCCCCGGGGATCGCGGTGGTCGAGGCGGATTCGGCCGCGCGCGCGCGGGTCACTGAGCTGGGATTCGAAATCGCCGCCACCGGAACCGCTGGCGCGGACGAGGACTGGTACCTCAGCGACCACCTGCATTTCCCCCTGCCACAGGGACAGGATCTCCTCTACCTGGACCGCCGCGGTTGGGGCCTGTCGAAGATCGGGGAAGCCGACTTCGGCCGCGTTCACGACGATCAGATCTTCCTCTACCCCTTGCCGGACCGGTATGCGGTGGATGGATGGGTACCGGCCCCACGGCACAAGCGGACGGCCCCTGCGGCCGCCGCCGGAGTCGAGGAAGCGATCGCGGAAGTCGACACCGACCTGCTCAGGGAGCACATCGAGCGTCTGTCGCTCATCGACCCTTCCCAGGGCAGCGTCGAGGCAAACCTCCGTACCCGCTTCGCGCGCCGTCCCGAGACCTTCGAGTCGACCCGCTACATTCGCGAGCAGCTCGCCGCGGCCCTTGGCGACGACGCCGTGCGCCTGCAGGAGTTCACCATCTCCGAGGGGGACAGCGTCATGTACAACGTCATCGGCGAGCTGTCCGGCAGCGACCCGGGGGCCGGGTACTACATCGTCTGCGCCCACTACGACGCCATCGGCACCCGCTCGCGCGGCTGGGACTGGCGCACCGATCCCGCACCCGGGTCCGACGACAACGCCAGCGGCGTCGCCCTCGTCCTCGAGTCGGCCCGGGTGCTCGGCGGCAGACAGTTTCCCTGGTCGATCCGCTTCATCGCCTGGTCGGGCGAGGAGCTGGGGCTCTGGGGCAGCCGCCACTACGCCGGCGAGTCCCTGGCCGGCGACGAGCGCATTCTCGGAGTGCTGAACTTCGACATGATCGGGTTCAACGATCTCCACGACCGCATCGAGCTGGTCTCCAACCCCGAGTCGCTCTGGCTCGTCGACCTGCTGCGCTCCGCCAACGAGCGTTACGGCATCGGACTGCGCGTCGACCTGCTCGAAGACCCGTACGCCGGCCTCAGCGATCACGCCCCGTTCTGGGCGCGCGGCTACGACGCCGTCCTCGGGATCGAGAACTACCTGCCGACAGACTCGACGACCGCCGGCGTGCGCGGGGGCCTGTACCGGTTGAACACGCAGTACCACACCGTCCGCGACCTGCCGGACAGCGTCAACTGGGAACTCGTCGCCGGCGTCACCCGTCTGACCGTGGCCACCCTGGCGCAGTTCGGGACCGGCGACAGCCTCCCGAACCTGATGGTTTCCGGCGGCGATCTGAAGGGGGATGCCGAGGACAACCTCAGGGTCCGCGTCGGCAACATCGGCGCCGCCCCTTTGGAGGATGCCTTTCGCGTCCGCCTATCCCGCTGCGCCCACGATTCCACCGGTTGCCGGGTCGTTTTCGACGAACGGCGCCCGGGACCGCTGGCCGCAGGCGCCGTCGACGACATCTCCATTCCCTGGCAGCGCTACGGCGAGATGGTGTTTCTCGTCGAGGTCGACCCGGAGGGCGAAATCGAAGAGACGAGCGAGAGCGACAACAGGGCGTTCCAGAACGTGCGCCTCGTGCCTGCCGACGACATCGTCGTCTACCCGAACCCGTTTGCTCCGCAACAGGACAAATACCTCGCCTTCATCGGCCTTCCCCTGTTCTCGCGTGTGCAGATCGCCTCTCTCGACGGGGAGCTGCTCTGGACGGGACGCGAGGAGGATCTCAAGGGCAACGAGATCCGCTGGCTCGGCGTCAACGAAGCGGGATTCATCGTCGGCAGCGGTGTCTACATCTACTCCATCCGCGACGAGGACGGCGAGCTGCTGCGCCGCGACAAGATCGCCGTCCTGGGCCGGCCGCCGACCGACCACTGAAGTTGCGCACCCTTTTTCTGCTGTCGATCGCCGCCCTCACCGCGGCTCCTGACGCGGCGCCGGCGAATCCCCTGATTGCGGAGGCCCGCGAATCCGGCCTCCTCGATACCGAAACCGCCCTGCTCTACGAGGTCTACGAGACCCTGGAGCCCGACTCCCTTCCCGCGGAATACCGCGATGAGAACCCCGGGCCGCGAGGCTGCGCCACCCCCCTGATCCTCGACGCCCTGGACGCCCGCGACGGGTCGAGTCCCGGGTACGGCCGCGCCCTCGCCAAGGCCCTGGCCCGGCCCACGCTGTCGCGCCAGGTGCTGAGCCCGTCCGGGCGCTTCCGCATCCATTTCGACATCGAAGGCGAGCACGCCGTCGACCCTGCCGACGGGGACGGCAACGGCATCCCCGACTACGTCGACGTGACCGCGGCCGCCATCGACAGCATGTGGCACCTCGAGGTCGAGGTCCTCGGCTACGACCCGCCGCCGAGCGACGGAACCCTGGGAGGCGGCGACGAGTACGACGTCTACATCGAGCAGATCCTCGGCGGCTACTACGGGTTCACCCAGCCCGAGGGAAACGGCCCGAGGGGGCCTTCCTACCTGCGCATCGACAACAATTTCACCGAGTCGATCTTCGGCCGCCCGAGCAGCTGCGACGGCGCCCGCGGAGCGCGCGAGCTGACCGCCCTGCGGGTCACCCTGGCACACGAGTTCTTCCACATGATCCAGTTCGGCTACTACCAGGGGAGCGAGGGGTACTGGTGGCAGGAGTCTTCCGCCACCTGGATTGAGGACGTCGCCTACCCGGAGGCAGACGACTACCTGCAGTACCTGTGCGATTTCATACGGTCGCCGGAACGTTCGCTCGAGAGCCCATCGCCGGGCAGGCGCGTCTACGGCTCGGCGATTTTCTCCCACTTCCTCGACCAGCGCTACGGCCGCCAGGTGGTGCGGGAGATCTGGGAAGAGCACGCCCGCCGCGAAAGTGCCTCGCTGGAGAACTTCCAGCGCGCTCTTCAACCCTTCGGAGGCCTCGGCGAGGCCGTCAACGAGTTCGCGGTCTGGAACTACTTCACCGGGGAGCGGCACCGGGAGGAGTTCTACGGGGAGGGCCACAAGTACCCGGAAATCGAGGTGAATCCGCGCCTGATCGGAGACGATGCGCTGGAGGCCAGCGGCCGCGTCGATCACCTCGCCAGCGCCTACCTGGTGCTGGAACCGCTGGGCGAGGGGGGAGTGGGGATCTCCACCGATTTCGAGGGATTGCGCTGGCTGCGCAGGCTCGCCCTGGTATCGCCGGACAGCGTTGAGGTGAAGGCGCTCGACAGGAACACCCCGGTCGAGGTGGTCGACTGGAACTTCTACAGTGCGGTAGTGCTCGTCGTCAGCAACACCGCTTTGGCGGGGATCGGCTATCCGTACTCGGTTTCGGCGAAGTACGAACCGCACCTGACCGGCGGGAGGTTACCCGCCGAGGTCGTCCTCGGGCACTGGTTCCCGAATCCGTTCCTCCCTGGCGGACATTCGCGAACCCGCATCCGGTACATGCTCGACAGCGCCGGTTCCGCGAAGCTGTCGATCTTCGCTGCCGATGGAAGGCTGGTGCACGTGCTCGACCTCGAGAAGCGTCTTGCGCGGGAGTACGAGGCCGTCTGGGACGGCCGCAACGAAGCGGGGAAACTCGTCGGCTCCGGTCTCTACTACTACGTGCTCGACGCCGACGGGCAAAGACGCCGCGGCACCCTGGCGGTGGTGAGGGAGTAGCCGGCGGCGGAGCGGGCGCCGCTGCGGTGCGTACCCGTGGCCCTGCGGCGCGGCTCCCGCGACCCGGATATCCTCGAAAATCGATGCCTTGGTGCGGAGTGTCGGACCGGCCGCAGCCCAGATGGACTTATTCAACGGGCTGCCAAGCCCCGGAGCGCTGCGCGGGAGGGCAGAGATCGCTCCTGCCGGCATTGATCGAGCCGGCCGCGCTCGGAGTTCCTGCTGACAGGCGCATTACCCCTCCCGGCTCCTGGTGCGGTCAGCTTTCAGCCATCCTCGAGGCCACCAGCCGGTCCTGATCCCGACGCAGCTTCAGGATCGGCGACTCCTCGTTCAGGATAACGTCCTGGCAAGAGATCGCCTCACCCGCGGCGACGTCCCGCGACAGCTCGATTCCGCTGGCCAGTCCGAGGGGAAGCAGCCTGTCGCGGCGCGCAACCTCGGCCTTCTCGATGACCCCGTTGACGGTGAATCCGCCGCCGCCGTCCAGCCTCTCCCCTTTCCTCAGGCCGCGCTTGGCCACGGCGATCACCTCGGCGACCGGCACCTCGCGCGGCGCCCCGGTCGGCTTGCCGTAGAGGACGGCCCGGGCGATCGACATCGGCGCCTCCACCGCCACCAGGTGGTAGGGGCGGTAGAGCAGGAAGTTGCCGTCCCCGCCCGGGAGGCAGTCGTAAGCCGCCAGGTCCTCCCGGATGAAGGGGTGGTCGGCGCGAATCACCGCGAACACCCCCATCAGCAGCGGGTTCGGCAGCATGGTGACGCCGTCCGCGGCGACGCTGTTGGCGAGCTCGACGACCCCGTGCCGCTGCAGCAGCCCCCCTTCCTCCTTCAGGCTGAAGGCGCGCGGAATATCCTCGAGGTTGCAGGAGGGCTCGTGCATGCCGCGCACGTCCGGGGGCAGGCCGGTCATGTTGGCCAGCGCCGTCATCTCGAGCTGCGCCTTGGTGCCGTCCCGGAAGGAGTTGTACATCTTCAGGTTGATGTGGCGCCGGGACAGGGTCTCTCCGTCGAACCGGAAACGGGCCGCGGCCGAATCGGGGGTCCCCTCCCTGTCCCCCTTCAGGTAGATCGTCCCCCTGCCGGCCGCGACGATCTCGAAACCGAGGGTGCGCGCCCATTCCACCATGTGCATGATGCACCCGGGCTGGTCGCCGTCGACCAGGGTGTAGACCACCCCGGCCTCGTCCGCCCTTGCTTTCAGCAGGGCACCGATGGTCACGTCGGTCTCGATGTTTACCATCACCAGGTGCTTGCCGCTGTCGATGGCGGCGGTGGCGTTGGCCGCCCCGGCCTCGGGAATCCCCGTCGCCTCGACCACGACGTCGATGGACCCGGCGCTCGCGATCAGGCTCGCGTCCTCGGCGATCACCGGGCGGCTCTGGCGAACGGCGTCGTCGACCTGCCCCGCTGTCCGCGCTTCGACGACCGCGGCGGCTTCCAGTCCGCAGCTGGTGTAGGCGTCGCGCGCCTGCTGAAGGCGCAGGTCGGCTACCGCGGCGGCGCGCATCCCGGGAACCCTGGAGAGCTGCACCACCAGGCCGCTGCCGAACTTGCCGGCGCCGATGACGCCGACGCAGATCGGATCCCTCTTCGCTTCTCGCTGTGCGAGCAGTTCGCTGTACATCCCATTCTCCTGTTACGCCAAGTTATCGAACGTCACCTTCCGCACACGTCCGGAAGCCTCGGTTTCGACTGGTTTGTCCCGGGTGGAACGGCGGCACCGCTTTTGCAGCAAAGCCCTTTGCATATATTTCCACCCGATACCGCAGAGAATCCCATGTCCGAGCCGACTTCCGCCGAACTCACGACCCGCGACGTGCTTCTCCAGATCGATCGCCGACTGGAGCTGAGCGAGGGGGACGTGCGACGTCTCGATTCCAAGATCGATGAGTTCGAGTCCAGGCTCACCGCCAGAATCGACGGGGGCGACAACAAACTCACCGCCAGAATCGACGGACTCGACAGCAACCTCACCGCCAGAATCGACGGGGGCGACAACAAACTCGCCGCCAGAATCGACGGACTCGAGGCAAGACTCGATTTGAAAATCGAGCTGCTGCGGAAAGAGATGAACACCCGCTTCTACTGGCTCATCGGCCTGATGTTCGTCACCTGGATCTCGACGATGGGAACGATCCTGGTCAGGACCTAGCCCGGCCCACCCTGTCCTTCCGCCCCGGTTATTCGCCGCCGCAACCTGCGGTTCTCGACTACTCCCTCGCTTACATCTGCCCGCCGACGGTGGCGAACGGCTCGACGTAGTCGATCCGCAGCTCCACCGACTGCAGCACCCGCGTCGATTGCAGCGGGGCATACCGCCGCTTCAACACCACCTGCAGCTCATTCACCCCCTCCAGCACCAGGGCGCTCGGCAGGTCGAAGCTGAACCAGTAATGGGTGTCGATGCGCTCCGGCAAACCCCCGCGCGCGGCCCCGTACGACACCAGGCCGCCGTAGAAATGGCTGGTCCGCGCCGGCGTTATCTCCGTTCCGTTGAATGTGAATGCCAGCTCGTCCTCGGGGCAGTACTGAACGATGCGCACCCGCAGCTCGACGCGGTCGATCTCTCCGTCCGCCTCGGCTTCCCGCAGGCGGTCGCCGACCAGGAACGGCACCGCGGCGCCGACACCCTCGTCCAGCTCCCTGGGCAGATGCCGCTCGGGGGCGAATTCATCCGGCTCCGCATCCCGCACCGGCACCAGGTACTGCTTGCTCTTGCGCGCGTAGATGTCGGGATCCCCGAGCTCGCGCAGCGCTTGGTGGCTGTCGTTGTCGTGCGGCCACTTCAGGTCGGACAGGTACACCCCGTCCGCTCCCATGGCGTGGAAATTGGTGGCCGCGGCCCTCCGCATTTCGATGGTCGGCGACTGGTGGCGGTCGTCGTACGGCTCGCGGCCGAGCGGCACGTACACCCAGGTCCCGGCTTCGCCGGCGGCGTCGAGAAGCCACCGGATGTCCATTTCCGGGCAAAACAGCTGCCCCGGAGGATTGGGTACGACCAGGTCGATCAGCCCCTCTCGCATCCAGGTGCGCACGTCCATGCCGATGCCGAGGTTCTGCTCCTCCGCGGGGTACACCCTCGAAGCAAGGCAGAGCCGCTCCCCCCGCTCCCGCCCGAGGCGGTCGAACATGGCGCGCACCTCGCGCACGAACCCGGTCAGTATGCCGGCGTTCTCGCGCACACGGGAGGGCTGGAAGAAAACCCCGACGTAGGGGTCCATCTCCAGGCCGCAGGGGCCGTACCCCATGACTTCCTCGATCAGGCGCAGCCGCTCCTCGCGCACCTCGGCACGGGCGTAATCCTCGCAGGTGGCCGCGTGCGGATGGCCGCCTGCGGCTTCCTCCCCGATCATCACCTCGGGATGCTCGCGCTTGAGACGGCTCATCATGTAGAGGTTGGATTCCGTCGACGAGTCGTTCATGCGCATGCTGCACAGTACCTGCAGCCCCTTTTCGCGAGCCCTTTCGACTACCACGCGCAGCACGTCGTTGCCTGCCGCGATTGACTGCCTGGCGTTCTCGGCTGCCCGCCACCACATCACCCCGTGGTTGTGGCGGCCGTCGACGTCCCCCCACTGCACACCCACCCGGGTGTCGTGAAAGAAGGTCTGCCCCGAGGCCAGGCCGTAGGACAGGGTATCTACCCCGGTGCCGAGCAGCTCGTCGACCGGTTGCCGCAGCTGGTGCAGGCTCATCGGCGGGTCGTAGCGGTAGAAGCTGTAGTGCCGCGCGTCGTTGTAATAGATCAGTTTCGGCTTGTTCATTCGGCCACTCCGGGTTCATGTCAACATGATTAATTACAGCAAGTCATATAGCAAACTGCACGCTTCCGGCGGCCCGCTGCGACTCTCGCCGGGTATCGCGATTGCGGTCGGATCGTGCGCTCAAGCTAACGATTTGCCTGTGCCCTGTCTCGCATGCCCGAATCTTCCTGCCAGATCGCAGGAGCATCGAGTCGAATGATGGAATCGGTCAGAACCTGCGGTTGGCTGAATGGAGAAATACGGTATATATTATCTGTGATATATCAATATAGGAGAGGTGCGCATGCGGACCGCCAAACTCTTCAAGAACGGCAGGAGCCAAGCCGTCAGGTTGCCGCGCGAATTTCGTTTCGAGGGCAGCGAGGTTTACATCAAGAAGACAGCCCTCGGGGTCCTGATCACGCAGAAAGATCCCTGGGACCTCTTCGCGGAAGGCGTACGGGAGATTTCGGACGACTTCACCGCGGAGCGCGACCAGCCCGAAATCCAGGAGCGGGTCTTCGGATAGGAACCCATGGTGAGGTTGGCTTGATGGCGAGGTTGAGCGATTGTGGCCGGGATAAGGGCGCGCGAGTGAGGCGCATTGGGAGAAATGCGCTGATCGGGTGCAACGCGGAAACCGGCCGCGGGAGCCGGCCGCGGCCCGAATGGAGTCTTGCCACGGGGTCCTGATGATCTACCTGCTCGACACGGACATCGTCATCTTTCTGATCCGTTCCCTCAAACGCGGCCCCTCGGCAAAGACGCAACGGTTCGTCGCAAGGATCAGGGCCCGGTCTTCTACACCGGGCGACTTCGTCGGCATCTCGGCCCTCACCATGGCCGAGCTCGAATACGGCGTCGAGCGGTCGGCATCCCCGCAAAAAGAACGCGGCGCCCTGGAGAAAATCCTCGCCCCATTCGACGAATACGCTTTCGACCCGGACCAGTGCGCCCGGTTTTACGGGAAGGTCCGCAGAGAGCTGGAACAAAAGGGGCAGGTCATCGGAGCCATGGACCTCCTGATTGCCGCCCACGCCCTGGCCCTGCAGGCGACGCTGGTCAGCAACAATACCCGGCACTTCAGACGGATTAAAGACCTCGCTGTGGAGAACTGGACGACCTGACGCTCCAAACGCCCGGCGCACCGCCGATGGAGGAGCCGCCCTTTTCCCGCTTCGACCTGTCAGGCGCACAGTTGGAGACCGCGCCGTTTCATCCGCAAGGCCGGCGGCGACGCAGCCCGCGACCGTGACGGCCTTCGGTTCCGGCGAGCAGCACGTCCTTGGCGGATCGGTGTCCATTCGAATCGGGGCACGGCCTCCGATAATCTCGGGCAGGTCTCCGGCGGCAACTGGTTGCCAGCGCGAATTTCGTTTGCCAAGGATCGATCTCCGGTAGTATACTTGCGGGCACTTGTCCAGAAGTGCAGCTTGCCGGCCTCCCCTCCCCCCTCGGCCGGCAAGCCTCAGCAGGAGCATCGAAAAACCGCATGATTCGCAGGATCGATCCCTCGGAGTTCCCCGAGGATCCGCCGGCAGACGGCCGCCTGTCCGAACCGCCCCCCGAGCCGGAGCAGCGGACCGCGGCCGGGGGTCTGCGCGACCGCATCGAGCAGATCCGCAGGCTCGATCCCGGGGATCTGCCGGCTTTCCCGGGCAAGGAGACTCCCGCGGCAGGGTCGCGAAAGGGCCCGACCGCCGAGGCACTCCCCACGCCATCGGCGGACGGCGCCTGCCCCGTCCGGTTCTCCGCCCCAACCCCCGGCTCGGTACCCCTGTCCGATTACATCGATCAGCTCAAGCGGACCGTAGCGGGGGAGGAGATCGTCCATGAGCGCACCCTCCCTGCGCAGCCCGGCCGACTGGCGGAACGGATCGATCACCTCGGTCCCGGGGTCGCCCGCGTCGTCGAAGCGGCAGCTGTCGCCCGCCTCTACAGCCACCAGGAAGAGGCGCTCCGTCACATCGGCGAGGGCCGCAACGTCGTCGTCGCGACTCCGACCGCCTCGGGCAAGTCGCTGATTTACAACGCCGCGGTGCTCTCGTCGCTGCTGGCCGATCCCGGCGGGCGCGCCCTCTACGTCTTTCCCCTCAAGGCGCTCGAGCAGGACCAGCACGCGGAGCTGCAGTCGCTGCTGGCCGAGCTCAACGGCGGTTCAGGAGAGGGGCTGCGGGCCGAGATCTACGACGGCGACACCAAGCCCCACGAGCGCCGGAAAATCAGGGAGGATCCGCCCCACATCCTCATCACCACCCCGGACATGCTGCACGGCGGCATCCTGGCCTTCCGCGAAACCTGGGAAAGCTTCCTCGCCAATCTCCGCTTCGTCGTGCTCGACGAGCTGCACGCGTACAGCGGCATCTTCGGCAGCCACGTCCTGCACCTGGTCCGGCGGCTCAACCGCATCTGCGCCTCTTGCGGGGGCGACCCCCGGTACATCGCCTGCTCGGCCACCATCGGCAATCCGGCCGAGTTCGCCGCCAGGCTCTGCAACCGCGAATTCACCGCGATCACCGAAAGCGGGGCCCCCGCGGCGGCGCGGCACTTCCTCTTCCTCAACCCCCAGGAAAGCCCCAATACCGCGGCCGCCCGGCTGTTGCAGCTGAGCGTGTCGCAGGGGTTCCGCTCCATCGTGTTCACCCGGGCCCGTGTCGTCACCGAGCTCATCTACCGCTGGGCGACGCAGGCGCGCCCCGACCTGCGCGACCGCATCAGCTCGTACCGCGCCGGGTACATGCCGGAAGAGCGCCGCGAAATCGAAGCCCGGCTGGTCTCCGGCGAGCTGCTCGGCGTGGTCTCCACCTCGGCGCTGGAGCTCGGCATCGATATCGGAGGTCTCGACGTCTGCGTGCTGGTCGGATACCCGGGGAGCATCGTCAACACCTGGCAGCGCGCCGGGCGCGTCGGGCGTTCCGGGCGCGAGTCGCTGGTGCTCCTCATCGCCGGCCGCGACGCCCTCGACCAGTTCTTCATGGCCCATCCGCACCACGTCTTCCAGCGCCGGGTCGAGAACGCCGTCGCCGATCCATCGAACCGCTACATCCTCCAGGACCACCTCGCCTGCGCCGCGCGCGAGCTGCCGCTTGCCGGCGACGAACCGGAGTACGCCATCGCCGGCTACCGCGAGGCGCTCGACGAGCTCACCGCCGCGGGAACCCTGCTGCGCAGCGCCGACGGCGACGCCTGGTTCGCGGCGCGCAGGCAGCCGCACCGCCTGGTCAACATGCGCTCCATCGGCGAGTCCTGGAACATCGTGCACCGGCAGCGGACCATCGGTTCGGTGAGCGGCGGCCAGCTCTACGGCGAGTGCTACGAGGGGGCCGTCTACCTGCACCGGGGGCGCCAGTACCTGATCGGCGCGCGCAATCCCGCCAAACGGCAGATCGAGGCCGAGGCCGTCGACGTCCCCTACTACACCCGCCCCAAGTACGAAAAGGAGACCGAGATCATCGAGGAGCAGCGCGCCAGGCCGATGCACGGGTACATGGCCCGGCTCGGGCGGCTGCTCGTCAGCTCGCAGGTGATCGCCTACGAGAAGGTGCGTGTCGGCGACCAGGCCATCCTCGGGCGCCACCCTCTCGAAAGCCCGGTGCAGCAGTTCGAGACCGTCGGCTTCTGGATCGAGATGGACGCCCCCTTCAAGAAGCAGCTCAAGCGCCACGGCTTTCACCACATGGGATCGCTGCACGCCGTCGAGCACGCGGTGAAGTCGCTGTTCCCGATGCTGGCCCTGAGCAAGCAGACCGACGTCGGCGGCATCTGTTACCCGCTGCACCCGCAGCTCGGAAAGGGCGCCATCTTCATCTACGACCAGTACCCCGGGGGCATCGGCCTCGCCGAGACCGGGTACGACATGCTCGACCGCCTGTTCGAGCTCACCCTGGAAATGGTCGCCGGCTGCGACTGCGACGAGGGCTGTCCCTCCTGCATCCACTTTCCCAGCTGCGGCGCCGGCAACCACCCCCTCGACAAGGCCGGCTGCATCCACCTCCTCGAGATACTCACCGGGCGCCGCAGCCTCGACGAGAAATCCCTGGCGGTGAGCTCCATCGAAGAGGAGCCGCCCCTGTTCGCGGACTGGGAGCTCGGGGAGGACTGTCAAGAAGAGGAAAACCGGTTCGAGACGGAAAAAAGCCCGCACGTCGTGGTGTTCGATCTCGAAACCCAGCTCAGCGCCGCCGAGGTAGGAGGCTGGAACAAGACCAGCCTGATGCGGGTATCGTGCGGCATCGCCTGGGACAGCCGCGAGGACCGCTTCATCACCTACTTCGAGGACCGCATCGACGAGCTGATCGGGTTGCTTCGGCGAGCCGACCTCGTCGTCGGCTTCAACGTCATCGGCTTCGACTACAGCGTCCTGCGCGGCTACTCCCGCTACGACTTCCGCGAGCTCAACACCCTCGACATCCTGCGCGAGGTGCACGCCCACCTCAACTACCGCGTCAGTCTCCAGGGGCTGGCGACGGCGACCCTCGACGCCCGGAAAACCGCCGACGGCCTGCAGGCGCTGCGCTGGTGGAAACAGGGCCGCCTTGATCTCATCGAGGAGTACTGCCGCCACGACGTCCAGCTCACCCGCGATCTCTTCCGCCACGGCCTCGACCAGGGGTTCTTGCTCTTCGACCGCAAGAACGAGGGCCGCATGCGCGTGCCGGTCTCCTGGCGCGACCGGGTGGCCGCCGCCGCGGCCGGGCAAGGGAAAATCCGGGACGGTGATGCAGGGGCGGCGCTGCCCTTGAAAGCGAGGCCGGTCCCTGCCATGACGGCAGGCAGCACCTGACGGCCCGACACGGAATCGGTCTGCCGGCGAGGATGGTGTGCCGGGATACTTTACCAGCGATCGGCGAGCCAGTCCCTGACGTACTCGATTCCCGCGGTTCGCGTGCCGTAGAGATTGCCCGCCAGGAAGATCACCCCGTCGATGCGCCCGGAGTCGATCCACGACTCGGCCAGGCGGCACTGCTTGTCCATGAGCTCGGGCGGAACCTCGGCCCCCCCGGAGCCGTAGTCCCACATGTAGCAGCCGAGAAGCTTGCGGCAGTCCGGGGCCATCGCCTCGACCGCGGCGAAGTTTTGCTCGAGATCGACGAGATTCTTCGCTTCCCAGGTCCAGTATGTCACCACGTCGCACAGGTCGAGATACGGCTTCAGAGGCCGGCCGAGAATCATGTCGTAGACAACCGTCCACAGCTCCAGCGCCGGCTCGCAGCGTCCGAGGGCGTCGCGGCAGCCGGCGAGCTCCTCGAGCGAAAGCCGCGCCTGTTCTCCGTCGGCGCCAGGTTGCAAAAGGAAGAAGTCGTCGGTGATCGCCCCGGTGAGGTTGGGGCAGTCGCGGGCGAGCTCGAGCACCGGCTCCAGGTCGGCGCGGTCGTCGTTCCGGTCGCTGCTCGAATCGCCGACGATCGACCAAACGAGCCGGCGCGCTTCCTTGAGGCCGCCGACGTGGGGAACGAAGGGGGGCTGGGGGAGATTGTTGAAGACGACGTAGATCGCGTTCTCGATGTCGAGGTAGCGGAGCGCCTCCATCGGAGCCGCTGAGGAGTCGGGCAGGTTCCAGCGCCCATCGTGAGCTCCCGTCGGGTGACACCAGAGCCAGATCTTCTCTTTCATCGGAGACCTCCTTTCAGTTTGGTTGGAAAATGCGGCCGCTTCCCTGAGTCGCGGCTACAGCCGGCTCCTCGCCGGATGCCGGGCCTTGTGGGGGCGCGCCCTCGCCGGAACAGCTACCCCGGCAGCTTCTGCAGTTCCGGGGGCAGGCCGATCCTGCCGTCGATCACACCGGTGCCGGTTATGACCGCTTGCAGCACCCGCTCCTGTCCCGGCAGCTTGACGACCTCCTGCTCGAACAGGAAACGGATCCGCCGTTGCCGGCGCATCCGCGAGCGCACGACGAAGCGGTCGCCGCTGCGCAGCGGGCTCTCGTAGTCGATCTCGGAACGCGTGACCACGAGGTCGCAGCCGCGCTCGTGCAGGGCGGCGAAGTCGATGCCGAGGCTCTTCAGATGCCGGTGGCGGGTGTGCTCCAGGTAGTTGAGATAGACGGCGTTGTTGACGATCCCCTGCAAGTCGCACTCGTAGTCCCGCACCTCGAATTCCAGCTCGAAACAGCCGTTCCCGGACATTCTCCCGCACCTGTTTTTTCGCGCTTTGCGCCGGTTGTAGATCAATGCCGGTCAAGTTATCTTGCTGCTCCCTCGGGGCAAGAGAGAAAACCTGGGCGGCCGCAAACCACAGCGGCGACACGCCGGAAATCCTCACCGCCCCCGCCTTCAGCAAGGGAAACAGGCAGCCTGTCGCGGCGCGACGAGCCCGCTGATCCGCCGCCTCCCCGAAAGGTCACTGCGAGTCCCGATGCGCATTTCCATCTGGGGCGACACCTCCGAAAGCCACCTGCGAAGAGCCTCTCAACTCGGGGTCGACTGCCTCGACTTCGGCAGCGGCGACTACTTCCCCGGCGTCCGGGAGCAGGGGTACCCCGACCTCGACGAGGTCGTCGGGATCCGGCGCAAAATCCAGTCCTGGGGCATGGACATCAACCGCGTCACCCTTCCCGACATCACCGAGGAGTTCATGAAGGACCGGGAGGACGGCGGAAAGAAGTTGGAGAACAGCTGCCGGGCGCTGCGGGTGTTCGCCGAGGCGGGAGTCCCGATCGCGAGACAGCGCGTCGCCGGAGACACCTTCCCCGCCATGATGACGCGCTACCGCTCGAAACACCGCGGCGGCTACGAGTCGCGGGGGGAGAGCCTGGCGATGACGCGCAATCCGCCGCCTCCGCCGGCGCCGGAGGCGCTGGATTTCTGGTGGGAACGGTTCTGCGTCCTGTACGGGGAACTGGTGCCCGTCGCCGAAGAGACCGGCATCAGGCTGGCGATGCACCCGTCGGACACACCGAATGCCGACACCCCGCTCGGAGGGCTGGGGTTTCACCGCCTCATCGACGCCTTTCCGAGCCCGCAGGTGGGATACCTCTACTGTTGCGGCACTCGCGCCGAGGCGGGGGGCGGGCCGCTGATCATGGACGAGATCGACAACTACGGGCGCAAGGGGCGTATCTTCATGGTGCATCTGCGCAACGTGCGCGGCTCCCTGGCGACGGCGAGCGCCTTCGAGGAGGTGCTCCTCGACGACGGCGACATCAACATGTTCAAGGTGCTGCTGAAGCTGAAACGGCTCGGCTTCGACGGCTGTCTCAACCCCGACCACATCCCCGCTCTCGAGGGCGACGGCGACGGCGGCCAGCACGGCCTCGCCTACTCGGTCGGCTACATCAAGGCGCTGCTGGCCGCCCTGGCGGCGGTCGCCTGAGCTTCCGCCTCCTCCCTTGTCCACCCGCAAACGCATCGCCGCGGTCATCACCCAGTATTTCCGCGGCTCTCACGCCGACGTTCTCGTCGGCAAGTTCCTCAAGGGCTTCCCGACCGACGACGGCCTGATCGCGCCTCAAGTCGAGATCGCCTCGATGTACATCGACCAGTTTCCCGACACCGACATCGGCAGGGATATCGCCGCCGAGCACGGGGTCCCCATCTACCACAGCATTCCCGGCGCCCTGACCCTCGGGGGCGATTCCCTCGCGGTCGACGGGGTGCTGCTGATCGGCGAGCACGGGGACTACGCCTGGAACGAGAAGCAGCAGCAGCTCTACCCGCGCCGCTATTTCATGGAGCAGATCTGCGGCGTCATGGCGACGAGCGGACGCGGCGTCCCCGTCTTCAATGACAAGCACCTCTCCTACAACTGGCACGACTGCCGCTGGATGTGCGAGCGCGCGGCGGGTCTTCAAGCACCGCTGATGGCCGGCTCTTCCCTGCCGGTGGCCTGGCGCAGCCCCTGGCTCGAGCACGAGAAGGGGGTGGAGCTCGAGGAAGCGCTGGCCGTCGGGTTCTCGGGCCTGGACATCTACGGGTTCCACACCCTCGAGGTGCTGCAGTGCATGGTGGAACGCCGGCGCGGAGGGGAAACCGGGGTTGCGGCGGTCACCTGTTTCGAGGGGGATGCCGTCTGGGAGGCGGCAGAACGAGGGGTGTGGTCGCGCCAGCTGGCCGAAGCCGCCTGCGCGGCTCTCCCCGACAAGCCGCAGGGCAGCATGGAGGAACACTGCCGCAACCCGTCGCTGTTCGCCGTCGAGTACCGCGACGGCCTCAGGGGGTCGGCGCTGATGCTGAACGGCTACGTCACCGACCTCGCCTACGCCGCCCGCCTCGGCGGCGGCAGCGTCGAAGCCTCGGAGTTCCACTGCCAGGGCCACGGCGGCAACGGCGCACACGCCCACTTCAGCTACCTCGGCCTCAACATCGAGGAGATGTTCGTCAGCGGCCGCCCCGTCTGGCCGGTGGAACGCACCCTGCTGACGAGCGGGGTGCTCGAGGCGGCATTGACGTCGCGCCACGAGGGGTACCGCCGGCTCGAGACCGGTTGGCTCGACGTCGCCTACGAATCGTACGACGAGCTGCCGTGGCGTCCGCTCGGACCGCGGCCGGCCGGCGCCTGTCTCGACCCCTGGCCTCCTCCAGCCTGAAGGCGACCGCCATGACCGCAAAGAAGAAAATCGCCGCGATCGTCTCGGAGTACCGGCCCCGCTCTCACGCCGACGTCATCGTCTCGAAATTCCTCAGGGGGTTTCCCACCGACGACGGCTGGATCGAGTCCCGCGTGGAGATCGCCTCCCTCCACTTCGATCAACCGGGCAACAGCGATCTCGGCCGCGAAATGGCGGCCGCCCACGGCGTGCCGATCTTCAACATCATGATCGATGCCCTGACTCTGGGAGGCGATCAGCTGGCCGTGGATGGAGTCCTCAGCATCTGCGAGCACGGCAAGTACGCCTGGAGCGAAAAGGAGCAGTACCTGTACCCCCGGCGGCATTTCATGGAGCAGATCTGCGGCGTCATGGCGACGAGCGGCCGCGCCGTGCCGGTGTTCAACGACAAGCACCTGTCCTGGAGCTGGCCCGACGCCCGGTGGATGTACGACCGCGCCCGCGAGCTCGGGGCCCCGTTCATGGCCGGCTCGTCGGTGCCTCTGATGTGGCGCAACCCCTGGCTGGAGCACGACGGCGACGACCTGCGCGAAACCGTGACGATCGGCTTCTCGGGACTGGAGACGTACGGAATCCACGCCCTCGAGCCGATGCAGGCGATGGTCGAGCGGCGCCGGGGAGGGGAGACCGGGGTCGCCGCGGTCACCTGCCTCCAGGGAGAAGCGGTATGGGAGGCGGCGAGGCGCGGGGACTGGTCCCGCGAGCTGCTGCAGGCGGCGTGGGACGCCATCTCCGAGAAGCCGTCCGGAGCCGTCGAGGAGCTGTGCCCGGAGCCGGCGGTTTTCCTGATCGAGTACCGGGACGGTCTCAGGTCAGCGGTGCTGATCCTGCCGAAGGGGGTCGTCGGCGACTGGGCGTACGCGGCGCGCGCGGCAGGGGGTGAGGTGGCGGCCACGGAGTTCAACCATTTCAAGGCCATCGACCCGATGCAGAACGCCAACGCCCACTTCAGCTACCTCGGCCTCAACATCGAGGAGATGTTCCTCACCGGGGTGCCGGCGTACCCGGTGGAGCGGACCCTGTTGACCAGCGGCATCCTGGCCGCGGCGATGGACTCGCGCTACGCCGGGCACGTGCGGGTGCCGACCGACTGGCTGCAGATCGAGTACGAGTCGTACCGGGAGCTGCGCTGGCGGCCGACCGCTCCGCACCCCACCGGCGCGTCGACCGAAGTCTGGCAGCGGTAGGGGCGCGGCGGAAAGGAATCATAGCTTCCGTCCGCGGCGCTCCGGTATTTTCGAGGCCGGACGCGGCGGGCAAGGACCAACCAACAGAGAGGGTGGCCGATTGCACACCCTCGCAAACAAAGGAGAGGGACATGCGCACAAGCATTCTTGTTTCTCGAATCGCGACGATCGGCGGCGCCCTGCTGCTGGCGGCGGGAGCCTGGGCAGACGACCACGAGCTTCCCGCTCCGTCCGGGAATCCGGACATCATCTCGAAGGACGCCCGCATCGAAGTTGTCTTCGACGGCGCCTTCTTCACCGAGGGGCCGGCGGTGGCGCTGGACGGGTCGGTCTACTTCAGCGACATCACCTTCAGCGGCGTCTCCGGCATGCAGGCCGGCCACATCTGGCGCCACGACCCCATGACCGGGGAAACCGCGGTCTTCCGCTCGCCGAGCGGCATGTCGAACGGCCTCAAGTTCGACGCCATGGGGCGGCTGATCGCCTGTGAAGGGGCGGACTTCGGCGGGCGCCGGGTGACGCGCACCGACCTGACGACCGGCAAGGCCGAGATCATCGCCGGCACCTACAACGGCAGGAAATTCAACTCCCCCAATGACGTCTCACTCGACGAAAAGGGGCGGATCTATTTCAGCGATCCGCGCTACCTCGGGCACGAGTCCATGGAGATGGGAGTCTTCGGCGTCTACCGCATCGACACGGACGGATCGATCCACCGCATCATCACCGACGCCGGAAAACCGAACGGCGTCGCCGTGTCGCCGGACCAGAAGTCGCTCTACGTCGTCTCCAACGACAACGGCTCGACTGGCCTGCCGCTGGCCGCCGCCGACCCCGGCGGCATGACTGCCGCGGATCCCTCGCACAAGGGCAGAATGGCGCTGCTGGCCTACGACCTCGCAGAAGACGGCAGCGCCGCCTTCCGCGAGGTGCTGGTAGACTATCTGCCTGAAGACGGCCCCGACGGGCTGGTGTGCGACGTCGAGGGGAATCTCTGGGTCGCGGTGCGCGACGCGAAGCGGCCCGGAATCGTCTGCTATTCTCCCCAGGGTGAGGAACTCGCCTACATCCCGACACCGGTTCCAACCAACGTCGCCTTCGGCCGCGGCGAGACGGCGAAGACGCTCTACTTGACCTACGGGATCGGCATGGATGGGCAGAAGTCGGTACTGGCGAAGATCGAGGTCGAGGTGGAGGGGTACCAGTTGCCGTCGCCGTAGCAGCTGGAAATACTGCCGGGGCGCAGGCGCGGTTTTCGGCGCCTGCGGCCTCGGTTGTTATGATTATGGTGGCGGATTTTCCAATCCGGGCCGATTTGGATTGGCTTGCCTTGAAAAACCGCCCCCTGACCGACTGTCTGGACGATCTCCAGGCGGGACCCCAATCCCGATCAGGTTGAACTGCCATACGTCATCCACATTCCCGCTGAAATAACAGGGGATGGTTAAAGAACCACCACGGGACTGGCAGCCTGAATGCGAGGTTGGGTGCTGGACACCAAGGATCGACAGACCACGGCGATCCGGCCTCAAGAAGAAACTCTGAAGATGGTCCGGGGAGGCGGTTATCACCCATGATGGAGGTCTTAAGCCCTTAGGAGTTGCTTGATGGCTATCCTCTCGCAAAAGCATTCCGGCGCCTACTATACCCCGGAACCTGTCGTGGCCAATCTCGTTCGTTGGGCCGTTCGAAAGGAGTCCGACCGGCTTCTCGATCCGTCATGCGGAGATGGCCGTTTCATTGCTGCCCACCAGAACAGCTACGGGGTCGAACAAGACCCCGTAGCTGTGCGCGTGGCGATGCGCCGTGCTCCCTGGGGAGTCGTCTGCGAGGCTGACTTCTTCGCTTGGGCTGCAAGTTCAGATGAACGCTTCGAGTGTGCCGCTGGCAATCCTCCCTTCATTCGTTATCAGACTTTCAAGGGTGAGGTCCGCGCACGCGCCCTGAAGCTGTGTGCATCTTTAGGGGTGAGGTTTTCCGGACTCACTGCGTCTTGGGCGCCCTTCCTTGTAGCGACCGCGAACATGCTAGAGCCCGATGGCCGAATGGCGTTTGTCGTGCCCGCAGCCATCGGCCATGCTCCCTATGCTGCGCCGCTGCTGGACTACCTCGTTAAGCATTTCTCCACCGTACAAATCATTGCTGTACGTAGAAAGCTCTTTCCACAGCTATCCGAGGACTGCTGGTTGCTCTATGCCAGTGGCTTTGGCGGCCGCACCGCAGAATTGCGGTTCTCGGTATGCGATCACTTCATCCCATCTGCAACACCACCTCGCGACGGCATCCGGGTGTCGGTTCACGAGTGGCGCAATTCCTGGAACCGTCGACTACGGCCCTACTTGTTGCCAAGCAGCGTGCGAGAGCTTTACAAGGTAGCCGCGTCAAGCTCGGATGCGATCCGTTTCGGGGACATCGCGACCATTGGGATCGGATACGTCAGCGGAGCGAACGAATTCTTCCATCTACGTCCTTCCCAGGCCGAGGAGTGGAGCATCCCAGACAGGCTCCTCCACCCGACGGTGCGGAACGGTCGGGTCTTGCCGCCCAAAGAACTCACCACGAGGACCATAGAACAGTGGTGGCAATCCGATGATCCCATGATGCTCCTGCGGATTCCGAAGAGGGGTAGATTGCCGTTGGGCGTTGCCAGATATCTAGATACCGATCGGGGAAGGCGCGCCCGGGCAGCATACAAATGCCGAATGCGTGAGCCTTGGTATTCAGTTCCGGATGTGCATGTGCCCGATTTCTTCCTGACCTACATGTCGGGGCGCATGCCGCACTTGGTCCGAAACGCCGCGGGTGCGACCTGTACAAATGCCGTCCACAGTATTCGTGCCCGCGACAAGAATGCTGTTCGTCAACTGGCGAAGTACTGGGACACACCCTTCCTTCGGCTGAGCTGCGAGCTCGAAGGACATCCTCTGGGCGGCGGAATGCTGAAGCTTGAGCCTCGGGAGGCCACGCAGATCCTGTTCCCACCGGCCTCCACGAAGTTCGCTCTGTCAAGCGCCGAGATTCTGGAAGCCGTTTCAACGATGCTTAGTTGGAGACATTATGCCGCCAAGGAGTAGCGAGGGCACCACAGGTTCCCCACGGCCCTGTCAATGGGTGAGTCAAGCTGACGCGTTAGAGCATTTCGCAGGCTACCAAGGGCGGACCCAAAGCCAAGAACACATCAAGCCTCTCCACTGGTATGTAGCCTGCCGCCTTGTCCTGGAGGGTGGCTTCCGGCCGGACGAGATCAAGCCGCGACCTCCCTTCATCGTATCTGAGCGCCGCGGTCAATACCTCATCCAACACGATCCAACGACCGCTACCGGGGCCGAAGCGACCGTTCTCGGAGGCTTGAAGACAAAGAGCGTCGATATCGTAGTTAACAAGAACGGCCTTGGACCAGTCCTGGCCGTCTCCTGTAAAGGCATGACCGGCGCCTTCCGCAATCTCACGAATCGCATGGAAGAGACGATCGGCGAGTGTACGAACCTGCACATCACTTACCCGGCCCTTGTCTTCGGATACCTATTTCTGATCCGTGCGAATTGGCCTGGCCAAGATGCCGCCTTGGCCCCGAACGATATGGCGATGTCCGATGACGGCGAGCCCGTTGAATCGATCCGCCGTTTCCATTCGGCATTGAGGGCTCTCACGGATCGCGTGGGCATTCGTAACGACGTCAGCCGATACGAAGCAATATCGTTGGCGCTGATCGACACGCGCAACGACCGTTCCGGCCAAATGCTTCCCGACTTCCCGCCGCGCGAGAGCCCACTCCGCCTCGAAAAGTTCTTTGAAACGCTGTACTTGCGCTATGACGAACGCTTCGTTTACAGTGCGCCGGATCTCAAGTCCAAGACCGCCCGAATCGAGTGGTCGCCGGATTCCCCTATCCTGGAATCATTCGCGCAATCTATTCCGGAATACGACGTCAGGCTCGCGCAGGCTCCTGACAGACCATAGCCAAGCCCTAATCTGGAACATCAGATCCGGTTCCCCCCGGACGGATGCCGTCATATTCTGAAGACGCGATAAATCGGGCTTGCGGACGCCACCCCTGTTTTCCTGACCCTCCGTTCCCACAATCTCGACATCCTTCCTGCGAAACAAGCCGTGCAGATCGAAAGCGTACTCGGCAGCGCCGCGGTGATCGGCGCCGGCGGCAAGATGGGCAGCGGCATCGCTCTCCTCGCCGCGGAGCTCATGGCCCGGCTGGAGGTCGACGGCCACCGGACCGGCGGGCTGATCCTGATCGACAGCCGCCCGCATTCGGTCGAGCCCCTGCGGGCCTACCTCGAGAGACACCTCCTGCGGCGGGCGCAGCGCCGCCTCCGGGACGATCGGGAGGCCCGTAGTTTCAGCGAGCGCGCCATGGCCCTGGTTTCGACCGCCACCGGGATCGAGGCGGCGCGGGACTGCACCCTCCTGTTCGAAGCGGTGCCCGAGTCGGAAGACCTGAAGACCGGCCTGCTGCGGCGGCTGCGGGAGACCTGTCCGCAAGAGGCGCTTTTTCTGTCCAACACCTCCTCCATTCCGATCCGGCGGCTCGACGAGGCCGCCGGGCTCGACGGCCGCGTCGTCGGCTTTCACTTCTACAACCCGCCCGCGGTCCAGAAGCTTCTAGAGCTGATCCCGGCCCAGGGCACGCGTCCCGGGCTCGTGCGCCTTGCCGGGGAGCTCGCCCGCGGGTTCGGCAAGACGGTCGTGCGCTCGCGGGACATCGCCGGCTTCATCGGCAACGGCCATTTCATACGCGAGGGCCTTTTCGCGGCCGCCTGCGTCGCCCGCCTGCGGAGCGAATTCGGCGAGCCGGAAGCGATCTACGCCGTGAACGCGATCAGCGAGATCGGACTCCTGCGCCCGATGGGAATCTTCCAGGTCATCGACTACGCCGGCATCGACATCTTCGCCGCGATTCTCGAGGTGATGGATCGCTACATCGAAGGGGAAGCATTTTCGTCGCCGCTGTTCTCTCACATGGTTGCCGAAGGCCGGCTCGGGGGCCAGCGCGGGGACGGCAGCCAGAAGGACGGCTTCTTCCAGTACGACGGACGCGGCCGCTCCGGGGTTTTCGACTCCGGCGCCGGGGCGTACCGCCCGCTGGAAGACGGCAGGTTGCCGGCGGTCGACGGCGCCCTCGGAGCCCTGGCGGAAGCGGGAATCGAGTGGAATTCAGTTCGATCTGCCGGCGATCCCCCGGCGCTGATCCGGGCCCACTTCCAGCGCCTGGCCGCATCGGAGGGAATGGGTGCAGGTCTCGCCCTGGATTTCGCCGCCGGGTCGAGGAAAATCGCCTCGCGGCTGGTCAGCGACGGCGTGGCGGCATCGGCGCCGGATGTCGACACGGTGGTGACGAACGGCTTTCATCACCTGTACGGACCTCTCGACGAATCGCTCGCGTTTCCAGGGGACAGCGGGATCACCGCCCAGAGAAGCGCATGTCACGGCGATTCCCGGTAGTTCCGGGCAGGGTCGCGATCCAGAGAGCGCGAGTACTGCCCCCCCAAGGCGTGGCTGCCTGACCCGTGGCGGGGCAGCCCCGGTCTGGGATGGACGGTAGTTCCCGGCCGGAACAGGGGGCACGCCGGTGAGGCCCATCCAAATCTCCCGATAACCGGGACCGGAATCGGCGGCGAACCGAGGTGAGGGTCCGAGAAATTCCCCGACACACCCGCTGACAGCAGCGAACCCAACAGGAGCAGAAGATGACCGATCTCACTTCGAAAGTTCCCCGGTACAGGTTTCCCGACTCTCTGGCGGAGCAGGAAGCGGCCCTGGCCTCCAACCCGCTTATGCAGCGGTTGCTCGCGTCGCGCAAGGCCTACGCCGCGGACCCGTACCGGCCGCTCTACCACTACGTCAATCCCGAGGCGATGCTGAACGATCCGAACGGCCTCTGCCGCTGGCAGGACCGCTGGCACCTGTTCTACCAGGCCTACCCGCCGGAGGACACCCGCCAGCACTGGGGCCACGCCATCTCCGACGACCTCATCCACTGGCGCGATCTGCCCTACTGCATCTACCCCGATCCGGAGGAGAGGTGCTTCTCCGGGGCGACCCTGGTCGAGGAGGACCGCGTCATCGCCATCTACCACGGCACGCAGGCAGGCAACATGGTCGCCGTGTCGAGCGATCCGCTGCTGCTCAACTGGGAGAAGGTGGCGAACAGGGCGGTGATCCCGATTCGGGGCCCCGACGGTTCCGAACTGCCGTACAGGGTGTTCGACCCCTGCATCTGGAGGAAGGACGGCACCTACTACTCGCTGTCGGCCGGGACCAAGCCGGAGGGACCCGCGGGAAAACCGGTGCGCGCAAACTTCCTGCTGAGCTCGGACGACCTCGAGCACTGGGAGTACCTGCACCCGTTCGTCGAGGACGACGCCTTCACCCTCGTCGGCGACGACGGCGCCTGCCCCTACTTCTGGCCGATCGGGGACCGCCACATCCTCCTCTTCTTCAGCCACATGAGCGGCGGCCAGTACCTGCTCGGCGACTACGACCGCGAGCGGGACAAGTTCGTCGTCACCCACGGGCAGAAGTTCAATTTCGGCGCCGCCTCCCCTTCCGGGCTGCACGCGCCGTCGGCCACCCCGGACGGAAGCGGGGACGTGATCGCGATCTTCAACATGAACCCAGGCAAGCCGACGGAGGGCTGGAACCAGATCATGACGCTGCCGAGACGGCTGTCCGTCGACGGCGACGATCTCTCGATGACACCGGCAGGGGACATCGAGTCGGTGCGCGGAACCCATGAGCGGATCGAGAACATGAGCCTGCCGGCCAACCGGGAAATCGTGCTCGACTCGGTGGCGGGAAACGCGCTCGAGATCATCGCGGAAATCGATCCGCGCGAGGCCCCCATGGTCGAGCTGAACCTGCTGCGCTCCCCGGACCGCGAGGAGTTCACGCGCGTCGCCTTCTTCAGGGACCGCGGCTTTTCCCTGCGGCGGGTTTTCGGCAGGGACGCCCGGCAGAGCCTGCTGACCATCGATTCCTCCTACTCCTCGGTCGCCGCCGACGCGCTCTCCCGGGCCCCGGAAACCGCCCCGGTGCTGCTCGGCGAAGGGGAGCTTCTCGAGCTGCGGGTGTTCGTCGACCGCAGCGTGGTCGAGCTGTTCGCAAACGGCAGGCAGTGCCTGGCGGTTCGCGTCTATCCGGAGCGCGCCGACAGCATCGGGGTATCGCTGCGCGCCCAGGGGAGCGAGGCCTGGCTCAGGTCGCTCGACGCCTGGCAGATGAACTCGATCTGGGAGTGACTTCGCGGAGGATCCTTAGGGTGTTACCACCCCAAGCGTTCGAGCACGCGCTCGTTGAACCAACAAGGCAACTCTCGCCCAGGGTGAAGGGGAAGGACGCCGGATCCGTGTTCGTCGAAGAACTTTTTCGTTTCGAGCCATGCGGCATCGGTGGGGGCCGGGGTGAGAAGCAAGCTGGCGAGGGGTCGAGACCGGTTCATTCGTAGTGAATCGTTGTAAATATGGGCTCTTTCCATCGCCTCAAGCACATTGGCCCGGGATATCCGGTACTTAGCGTCAAACACCAGGAAGCCGACGTTTCCCCCGCGCCTCCAGTCCAGCACTATATCCGGTCGGCGTTCGCCAGAGATGGACCAAAATTCTCTCGGCCTGTTCTCACTGCTGCCGAAGGTACGCTGTAGATGCAGGCGAACTGTAGCGCCATTGCTCGACTGGCCCCTCAGTAGGCGATATTTGCCGGAATCGTAAATATCCCTCCAATCCACGTCGTCCGGTAACAATTCCTTAAGCCAGCGACATAACGCGAGAAAACACCACCTCTCATAAAGCTCCCAGGTGGGACTTAGGGGCAGCCAATCCGCTGGCTCTGGCCCAGTAACGCCTTGGCGGAGGGCTTCCCAGCTGACCCGCCAGAATCGGGCACACAATGGATGAGCGGAGACCGCATTTAGACCAGCGGCGGTCACTTCCGCTTTGGTGACTTCGGGGAAGGGCAAGCAGCGTTCAGTGGTCTCCAGTTTCTGATGGAAGGCATCGAGGAATTTCCTCCATTCGGGCCAGCGTTGTACAATGGATGAGTCGACTTTTCCGGCCTCCTTTTCTAGCAGGTCACGCAGGTTTTTGCAGCGGCGTATCACTGCTTGCAGGATGTAGAGCAGGCAACGATTGGTCGCATTATCGTAGTGATAGGCGACGTCCGGCACATCGACCACAGGTTGTTCGGGTTGTTTGGTGAATGCGGGCAAGTCGTCAGGCTGGACAGCGCCAATGACGGCAAGAAGTCCTGGTTGACGTAGCGCAGAACGCTCTGTATGACGGTCGGCGCGGCGCACCAGGTGGGGCGGGGACAGTCGG
The DNA here is from genome assembly GCA_965223905.1 of Candidatus Latescibacterota bacterium. Taxonomy (GTDB): domain Bacteria; phylum Latescibacterota; class UBA2968; order UBA8231; family UBA8231; genus CBDCXV01. The sequence continues at coordinate 878,458 of CBDCXV010000001.1, read as the reverse complement.
CGGCGGGTGCGTAGCGAGCGGATGGGTTCCTCCAACAGGACACGAAGCGATTGCTCGATATCTGTTGCGCGGTACCGAAGTCGCAAAAACTCGATGATGACGAAGTCCGCCGGATGTTCGCCGAGTACGCCGAACTGTCGGCGAGCCGGTTCCGCACCGAGGGCAAACGTGGGGTCGCACTCCCAGATTTCTTGCAACATCACAACGAAGTCGTCCCGTCCCAACTTGTGGATATCCGGGCTCACATCCAAGCGCCAGCGTCCCCGGCAGGTTCCTGTCGCGTCCTGAAGTGTGGCCTCAACTTCGCCGGCAAAAAAACCCGGTTCCCAGGCCCAAACGCCCGAACGACCCTCATCAACCAGTGCCAGAGGCGCGTCGTCTATCAACAGGCGCCAGCCTTTTTCCTGTGGACCATGAAAAATGGCCTCTTGTATTTCCTGGAATCCCCGGTTTTGTTCCGGTGCTGGTCCTGGGGCGTCATTGGTCGAAACCTTCAGGTTGCGAAGTTCCCCGTCCCGTTCGACCGATAGGGAGAAATCCACGGCACACCTCAACGCCAGAAACGGGAACTACCCGTGGATTCAAGGTCTGCTTTCATTTCTCTAACCTTAAGGAGACAGTTTTTCAAGTTGTGCCTTTCCAACACCTCCATGCACCGTGTGAATGCATCTTGAACGCGTTTGGAATCGTCACCGCGCAACTTGGGTAGCACCTTGGCGTAGATCACGTGGTCAAACGACACCCCAAAGTCCCATTCGGGTATTTGTGCCTCTCTTTGGGTGAGAAAAGCGACTACTTCGTCGATAATTCGATAGCCGAAATGCAATCTCGCTGGCTTTAGTACACCCATGAGTTCTCTCAGCACACCCTTCACTTTGTCTGCTTGGTCCTCCTGTAACTGGTGCGAATTCCACCCTGGCCAAGCGTCAACATCTATGTCCCAGAATTCGATAGTAAATGCGCGGTCGAGAACCTTGTCGGAAACCCCCACTGTGGTCTCGTCCATGTTGACAGTGCCGATCAGGACCAGATTTTTCGGGTAGGGTAAGGAACGGGGAACCCCGTCGAAGTCGTCCTTCTGGCCGTGGAGTTCCAGTTTATCGTCATCGTCGGTTTCCATTGCGCTCAGCACGGGCGCAAGGTATTGCTCCGGGTGGGAGAGATTCATTTCATCGAGTATTGCCACGTGAGGCATATCGGGTTTGTTGATGGCGCTCCGTAGCAATTTGAAAAATGGAGTCTTTACGTAGTAATCTCCTTTCAGTGGGTTGGGATAACCGAGGAGGAAGGAGGGGTCCGTCCAGCCGGGTTGTACGGGTACCACGCAGTAGTAGGGCTCTTTGCCGCCCGTCAGTGCCTTTCCATAGGTCCGGGCAAGCAGCGTTTTTCCAGAGCCTGAAATGCCGGTAAGGATGGCAAAGTGACGACTTTCGTTGGCCCACAGTCCGAGGTGAAGCTGTCTGCACAGGTCGAGCGGAAAGATCCCTGCTTTTTTTATCCGTTCGTTGATTTCGTGGAACTCCGGGACGCTGATGGCTATATCGCTTCTCAGCTCATTTTGGTCGTTGTCTTCTACACGACTGACATCGTCTCCAAATCGGTCCCGCCATTGTGGGTCGTTGCGAAAGCGATTTATGCCTTGGGACTTCCCTTCGAAGGTGAAAGCAATTAGAGCGTCGGTTCTCCATTTTCCAGGATTCACAAGATGTATGGTTTGAAGATAAGTGGAAAAGTACCATTCCCTCTCAAGGTCTCGTTTTTCCCAATCCACTCGTACGCGTTTTCCGTCGCCTAGATTTTCGGTTATCGTTCCGATCGCCTTGATAGCCATGACGGAAACCCGGTGACCACGGCTGTCAAAAGGAAGGTCATGCATGCGGGTATAGCAGGACTTGATCGCGATCCGATTTCCCGGCTGCATTGAACGCACAAGATCAAGGTATTTGTCGTCATATCCATTTTCCCAAATCCCTTCGCGCAGAAAACGCCGGGTCTGGTCGTCGTGGTCTTCCCCCCAAGTGGCACCAACAAACCAGTTTGCCTCAGACTCAGGTTGCATGTTCGTTTTCCATGGGTTGTTGGACCTCTCTCACGGTTGTGGGCGCAGATTCGCCCTCAATGCTTCGTCGGTCGAAAACTGCGAAATCAGGGCCTGTTGGTTTCTTTGGACGGCTGCCGCCGCCAAATGCAAGGGGCCTTGCGAGGATTGGGATATCCCTCCCTTCAAGTATCCTGTGTATACATATTTACAAAATGTCTTCAACTATATTCCCTCAGAGGTAATGGGTCAAGCCGATGCCGAGGAGGAAGACCGTGTCCGGAATCCTCACCCGGTAGGTCACCGGCCCCTGCCGTCGAGCCGCGGATTGGTGACGTGGCTGCGCAGCAGGTCGTAGGCTCCCCCTCCCTGAAAGTTCCCGATGCCGACCCGGCGCCCCCGGATGCCGAGGACCAGAGTTTCCCCGATGGCGCAGTCCGCCCCGAGGAGCACTTGGTAGCCTGGCAACCGGTCGCGCAGCCTGGCCCGCGCAACCGTCGCCATGCCGGCCAGGTTCCGCCGCACTTCCGTCTCGTTGGGAAGGCCGCTGGCCGACTCGACGAAGGCGGATCAACCTCCACGGCGACCAGGGGCAGGATCAGAATAGCGATGTTTCGCATGGACAAAAGGAATCAACCGATGATGGACCGGCTATGCGCAGCGCACAGGCGATCCCTCTGCGCATAGCTCTCAGCCACGATGACCATCCGCACCAACCCCCCCCGGAACCGGAATTGAAACCGTGAGCAGCGACGGTAATCAGCCGCAGGGAAACCTCACGCCGCTGACAACCGCGCGCGAAACCTCACTCCGGGCCGTCGATTTCCTACGTACCTGCGGGGAGCTGTTCGCCCGTTTCGACGAGGCGACCCAGGATTCCGGCAACGTATCGTACGGGGTAGACGTCTCCGGGCGCAGGTTCTTCGTCAAGACCGCGGGCGAGCCCGAATTCTCCACGCCGCATGCCGACCACCGCGCCAGGAGCGACCTCCTGCGCAACGCCGAGGCGCTGGCCCGTTCGCTCGCGCACAGGGCCCTGCCGACCCTTCACAACCTGGTCGAGTCCCCGGAGGGTCCCCTGCTCGTGTACGACTGGGTCGACGGCGTGCTCCTGCGGGTCGAGCCCGAAGAGCGGATCCGCCCGGGCTCCTCGTTCTACCGGTTCGTTCACCAGCCGCGGAAGGCGATTCTTCTCGCCCTGGATGAAATCTTCGACGTTCACGTCCGGCTTGCCGAGCGGGGTTGGATCGCCTGCGACTTCTACGACGGATCGGTGATATACGACTTCGACCGAAAGGCCGTGCACCTCGTCGACCTCGACCTGTACCGGCAGGGTCCCTTCTACAACGGCATGGGACGCATGTTCGGCTCGTCGCGATTCATGGCCCCCGAAGAGTTCGAGCTGGGGGCCCGTATCGACGAGCGCACCACGGTTTTCACCATGGGGCGCGCCGCCGCGGTCTTCCTCGCCCAGGGAGAAATGGAACGATCGAGATTCGTCGACTGCGACGGCCTGTTCGAGGCCGTCGAACGCGCCTGCCGCATGGACCCGGCAGCGCGGTTTCCGACGATGGCTTCGTTCTTCCAGGCGTGGATGAGGGCACGCAAAGGGCGGCATGACGGGTAGGACACCGCTGGGCCCAGTGCGTCTCGCCGCCGTTCCCGCGCGCGAAGGCACCAACAACATCGACCAGGTGGACAGCAACGGGGTCATATGGCCGTGCAGGAACTGATCCCCGCGGCAAAATCCGGAGGAGGGTTCGTCGAATACCTCTGGGACAATCCGGCGATAGAGGTGCCGACGAATCCCCCAAGGTGAGCTACGCCGCACCCGTCGAGATTCTGGGTGGGGACTATTACATCGGCGCCGGGTTGTATCCCTCACCGGAAGGAACGAACGTGGCGCCGAGCTCGTGGGGCCGGTTGAAGGAACGGATCTGAAGTTCCGGCCTCGCCTGGGAGCCGGTGGCCCGGGCGAAACGGATGGAGGGTTCGTGTGCTCCAGAGGTCGATTTCTGAAAGTCGGAGCTGCTCTGTACGGACCCCCCGGAATGCCGCCTGTTGGTCTCGCAGGGGTCGGGCCGGTGCCGTGGGTTTAGGTTGGAGCCGCAGGTGTTGAACCGTTCTCCGGGGCCCCTCACCGGTCGAGGTAGGCGCGCACGATGTCGATCACGAGGGCGACGTCGTCCCGCGCCCCCTCCAGCGATGTACGGCACTCGACTCCTTCCGCGATGCAGGCGTGGAAGTGGCGAAGCTCGCGCACGAACGGGATCTCCCAGTCGACGAACGGCTGCCGGCGAAAGGGGCGGCCCTCGCCGTCGACGCCGCGGAATTCCAGCTGCGACGGGATGCCGCGCGAGAACCCCGTCGGGTAGGACAGCACGGCGCCGCGGTCGTCGCCGTAGACCTCGAGGGTCTCGACGAACTCCTTGATCCCCGAAAGCTCCACCCAGGTCGCCGCGCAGCGGGCCCCTGAGGCGTACGCGAGGATTGCGGTTACACCGAAGCCCCCGTTCCAGACCTCCGTGCTCACGACCCGTTCCGGCTGCCCGAACAGAATCCTCAGACCGTAGAGATCGTGTATCATGCTGCCGGCGAGGACGAAGAAGATCCGCCTCGCCTCCTCAGGGATTCCGCTTCCCAGGGCTTCGGCGACATCGTCGGCTCTCTTGACGCTCGCCGCGGAAGGCAGGCCCCCTGCCCGCCTGACCCCGAAGTGCACCAGGTGATGGCTGTTGTCGGTGTGCAGATGGTTGACCTGGATGAAGCGAACCGGCCCCATCGACTCGACCTCCCGCGCGAGCAGCTCGAAGGCAGGGTCGTGGGCCTTCATGTACCCCGCCTGCGCCACCACTCCGGCCCTGCGCGCCGCGGCGATCATGGCATCGGCGTCCGACAGGGTGAAGCAGACCGGTTTTTCGATGAACAGGTGCTTCCCCGCCTCCAGCACCGCGAGCCCTGCCTCGGTCTTGGGGTCGCCGTGGCACAGCAGCACGGCGTCGACGCCGGCGTCCAGCAGCTCGCGGTAATCGGTGACGTATCGCGGAACGTGGAACTGCGATGCGACCGCTTCGGCGAGGTCCGGTGAGATGTCGCAGACCACCGGGACCTCGAACAGGTCCTGCAGCAGGGCGAGGTTGGGCAGGTGATGGACCTGGGCGATGGCGCCGCACCCGACGACGCCGATTCTGACGGCAGCCATGTCCCCCTCACTCCCCGTCGAAGCGGCTGATGCGCGGGGCCACCGTGTTCCACAGGTCGCCGAGCGCGTGGATCTCCTTGAATCCCCGGTACACCCCTTCCCACAGCTGGTTGCGAAGCTCCTCGACTTTGTCGAAGTCGCCGGCAGCCAGGGCGGCCTTCAGCCCGGCTGCCACCTCGGACTGTCTGTCCGCGGCGGCGCGCACGGTTCGCGCGTAGTCTGCCGAGGCGGCGACGAAGCGGTCGACCAGCTCTGCGGCAGGCGTGGCGGTGTCGGTTTCGACGCCGTACGAGCTGCTGGGCACAAACCTCAGCGGGTGCCGGGTGCCGTCGTCGTTGCGTCCGGTATGTGTCGGCTGGATATGGGGCGTCACCGACAGGTACATGATCACCGGCTCGTCGCCGACGACGCGGATCTTGTGCGGTTCGTCCGCCAGGGCAAGGCACAGCTGCCCCGGCCCCAGCACCGCGGTGTCGCCGGAGACCTGGAACTCGCAGCGCCCCTGCAGGATCAGGAATATCTCGTGGCCCAGGTCGTGGCTGTGCTGCACCGTCTGCACGGTGCCGGGCTCCGCCCTCATGAAGCGGCAGCGGATCTCGGGACGCACCAGCATCTGGCAGATGTGCTCGTCGTTGCGGAAGTCGTACACCTCGAGTGCCATGTGAGTGTCTCCACGGGTTCGGCCGAAAGGCATGGCGATACCTGCCGGCAATGAGCATATCAGAGCAAACTGACTGTGGTCAGGCGGTTTCTGCTACGGTAAAGCGCAATAATCGCACGGACGGCTCCTGAACTCCTCCCAGGTCATAAGAGAGGTCAGTCCTCATCGAGGTAATCCATGCCGCTGAGCAGGGGCCACCGGTAGCGGTCCGGCGGCTTCACTTGCCTCGCCCAGGCCCCGAGGATCTTCTGGTCTTCCCGCAGCGCCGCCATGCGGGCCATAACCCACTCCGGGTCCCAGTCCAGGAGCACCCGGTTGAGCAACTCGTCGCGGATCTCCCCGCACCCGGGATCGGCGGCGCGGTCCTCGATTCCTTGGGGGCTTGCATTTCGCGCGGGTCGTCGCGCAGGTTGAACAGCTGGCAGGGCATGCCGTGGTAGTAGTTGAGCTTCCATTCCCCCCGGCGGATCATGCGCTGGAACACCCCGTGCCCGGCAAACGGACCCCCGGACCCGGCGCCGTCGAGGCAGAACTCCGAGTAGGCGACGTCTTCCCAGGGAGCCTCGGGGTCGCGCAGCAGCGCCAGCATGCTGCGTCCCCTGGAATGGGGTAGCGGCGGGGCCCCGAGGGCCTCGAGCATGGTCCCGTTTAGGTCCGAGCGAGCTGACGACGCGGTCGCAGCGCCCTCCCTGCGGCAGGCCTCCGGGCCAGGACAGTATGGCCGGGACCTTCACCGAGTCCTCGTAGAACGTCTGTTTCCACCACAGGCCGTGCTCGCCGACCTGCTCGCCGTGGTCGGAGGTGTAGAGGATCAGGGTGTTGCCGGCCAGGTCGTTGCGGCGCAGTGCCTCGAGGATCTCGCCGATCATCGCGTCCATCCGCGTCACCAGCCCCCAGTACGCCGTGCGGGCTCGGAGTACCTCCTCGTCGGGAACCTCGACGGTGCCGGTAGCCTGCCGCCAGCGGGCGATGTGCGGGTGCAGATCGTCGCGGAACGGCTCGGGTGTGCGCGGCATCGTCATCCGCCCTTCGTACAGCTCGTAATCCTCGCGGCGCGCCACGAACGGCTGGTGCGGCAGCATGAACCCGACCGATATCGAAAAAGGGGAGCGGTCCACTCCGGAACGCCTCTTCACTCCGATGCGGTTCAGGTAGTCGACCGCCGCCGCGGTGACGTCCTCGTCGTGAACTTGGTAGGAGCTCTGGCCCGGTCCCGAGTTGGTCAGACTGACGCGCGCCGGGCCGGCGCAGCCCTGGAGGTCGCCGCGGTCGGTGCCGCCGTCGCCTCCGAGGTGGTTTGAGCCGTGGTCTCCCACGAGACGCTCGGCGTAGCCGTGAAGCTGATCCGGCCCCAGCGCATGCATGCGCCCGATCAGCACCGGCCGGTACCCCGCCGCTCCCATGGCGTGGGCGAGCGTCGGTATCGCCGAGCTGAGGATGTGGCTGTTGGTCCAGACGCGGTTTTCGAACGGGTGCCGGCCGCTGAGCATCGACATCCGCGACGGCACGCAGATCGGCGAGGGGCAGTACGCGTTTTCGAGCAGGACCCCCTCCGCAGCCAGAGCATCGAGATGGGGCGTCCGCACCAGCGTGTCGCCGCAGCAGCCGGCGACGAACGGACTGTGCTGATCGGAGTGGATGTAGAGGAGGTTGGGGGATTCGGACATCTGTATGGCAGAAAACGAACCTGGGTGTTATTCAATCACAGTTCGAAGTTGCGGCAGGCGGCCGCGTGCGATCAACCGCACACCCTCCCGTTTTGCCAAGAGCATGGCATCGTTGGTGAAGCCGGCCGCATTCGTCACGACCATTGGCCGCGGCTCGCCAACAATCGCGTCCTCGTACGCGGAAATTGATCGCAGCACTTCCTCGACGGCGGTCCGGCCGCACTTGGCGTCCTGCTGCTGGGTGTGTTTGCACTGAACCACGATGGTGTGCTGATCCCCGCCAGCACGGGAAACCGCCAGCCCGTCAGCTCCACAATCGCCACTCGGAGGGGTGCGTCTCGTGTCATAACCAGCCGCTTGAAGCTGTCCCAGCACCCACTCTTCGAAGGCTTCAGGCTCCAGTTGATCAATGTTGGTCTGGTCCACTGGCTGGGGCGGTCCCGAGGCGCTATTTCGCGCTTCCGTCATGGTGGTTCGATAGAGATCACCCACGTCCTCTTTCGTCGCGGCGGTCGGCGCAAGGACGCGGCGGTTCATCTCCCGTTTTCCTTCCATCAGGCTATCGAGCTTGATGTCGAAACTGTAGTCTCCGAAGCTCGGATGCCGGGCGATGGGAAGGTATACGTGCACCGTCCGCCACTGGCCGATACGAAAGACCCTGTCGGTACACTGATCCTCGACCGCCGGGTTCCACCAGCGCGAGAGGTGAATGACATGGTTTGCTGCCGTCAGCGTCAGTCCGACGCCGCCGGCGCGCGGCGACAGAATCATTACGTCGAACCCGGCCCGGTCTTGGAACGTGTCGACGCGGGCTTTGCGGACCCTGCCTGCCACCGTCCCGTTGATGACCAGTACGTCTTCGGATAATGAAAAACGGCGTCTCAGCGCTCCCACCAAGAAGTCCTGCATCCAGCGCGCCTCGACGAAGAGCAGGGCTTTCTGTTCGCGGTCTTCAATTTCATCCAGAATCCGGAACGTCTCGGAAAGCCGCCCCGACGCTTGGATGTACTTCTCGAGGTCGAGGTCGCCCGGAGCCTCGGGGTGCAGCGAGATGCTTCGAAGGCGATGAAGCGTCTGAAGCATGTTGCCGTCACCGCCGTTCCGCACGATCTGTTCGTACGCCTCGGCCTGGAGCGGCGGCATCTCCACGACGCGATGGTGCACTTTCTTTTCGGGCAGTTCCGGGACATGGTCCTCCTTGAGCCGCCGTAGCATCAGCGCCGGGGCGGTTTCGTCCGCCTGTTGCGTCAGCGAACCGTGTAACTCGGAAAGCGCCGCATCACCGTCAGGGCCTGTCGCTTCGTACCGCTGGCTGAAATCCTTCAGTGTCCCGAACATCCCCGGTTCTGCCCGATCGAGCATAGACCAGATATCCGCCGGGCGATTTTCCACCGGGGTGCCGGTCATCAGCAGAGCGAAATCGATGTTCATGGCGAGTGCGGCATCGGTTACGCGGGCGCCAGGATTCTTGATCTTCTGGGCTTCGTCGAAGATGCCTGCGCGCCAGCGGACTCGGCCGAAGCTGTGCTGATAGTCACGAAGGGTTTCATAAGTGGTGAGCACCCAGTCGGCGGTCTTCAGGGGCTGGAGGTCCAGGAACGGTTGTCCGCGGGCGAGCTCGCCGCTGCCGCCGGAGGGTCCTTTTCTGAGATCCCGCAAGGCACTGCCATGCGCTTCGACGACGCGGCCGAGTCCGGCACCGGACAGGTGTTTGTCGTGTTCGTCCTTCCAGTTCCGGAGCAGACCGGTGGGAGCGACGACCAGGACAGGTAGTTGTGGCAGACCCTCGGTTTCGGAGTGTTGCACTAGACATGAGAGAAAGGCCAATGCTTCGAGCGTTTTCCCGAGGCCCATATCGTCGGCGAGCAGGGCGCCCCAGTTACCGGCCTCCCAGTGACGTTGCAGCCACGCGAGGCCTTTCTGTTGATGCGGCAGAAGTTTGGTCTGTAAAGCGGGGACGGCCTCCGAAATGCCGGGCCTGCATGGCCTGCGTTCGCGACGGAATTGGATTTCATCCAAGTTGTCGATGACCTCCAAGACCTGATCTGGATCTTCGGGTGCGACCGGTTCATCGCCGTCTGTTTGCTTGGTCTTCGGATGGGGTTTCGGCTTCTGGGGTACCCGAGAGACCAATCCCTCAAGGGCGCTGACGGTGTTCGGGTCCACAGGGATTTCGATGGGCTCGTTACCGATCCTGACCTGAACGTTCGACTCGCCCCGCTCCATCGCCTCCCTGACTTGATCGTGCACCCTTTCTATTTCTTCAGGTTGGATGACAACGCGCCGTCCATCGATGAGAATCCCGAATTCCTCCGGCGGCAGCCACGGTTCTTTCGCCAGCTTGATCCAGGGGAGCACCTTGTCGACCCAGATGCCGATGCCCCTGACCCGCTCGCTCAAGCCTTCGTCGCTGAAGATGCTGTCGAGGTCGACCTCATCGCCGTCGCCGTCATCGAACGCTCCTCGCAAGTATCCTGAGACGTTCCGCAAGAAGTCGCGGCGCTCGTCAGGACACCCGTCTTGGGCACGCCGCACCACGCCGAGAGCCCGTTCGATCTCCGGCGTCAGCACGACGTAGCTCCCGCCCCCGGCCAAGTACCGATGCTGCACGCGTGACAGGCCGCGGAAACGTCTGGCAAACTCTCTCTGCCGGGCGAGCGGCAAGGCGCGGACAAACACCTGATCCTCTTCACCGGCCTCGGTGATACGAGTCTCCCGCCTGCCAACGACCGGATCGAAATCCGGTTCTCCGACGTCGTTGACAAACGGTTCGAGCTCGAAGCTGGACGCCACGAAGATTCTTAGTGAACGCAAGTTGTCGTCGCCGACAACGGCGTCGGCAGGCAGCATCTCCGCAATCCGTCCCCAGCGGAGCATCTTCGATTCAAGATCTTTTTTTTCCGGCTGGTTGAATTGGTCAATGGCTTCGGCGACAGAGTACAGGGGATCGAGCAGCACAAAATCTTCGCCGCCGGCGTGCAGCCACGCGCCCTCTCGCTGAACGCCGAGGACGCGCCGGCCATCCCGGATGTAGCCGCAGCGAATTTCGAAATCGGAGTCGTGAATGGCGCCGGTCGCAACAACCTCAAGCGCAAAGGGAGCGGCATCGGGAAAACCTGTGTACCGCAGTTCGTCGGACGTCAGTTCGGCGACGCTTTTCCAGGAAACCCACAGCGCACTACCGTTTTCGCGCTCGACCGCGCCGCCGTCGTCACGCAATCGAATCAGCGCACCAGCTCCGGGCGATCCACGCGATGTCCACTCATGTACGGGGAGCGTGTGATCTCTACCGACCCGGACGATCAGGCCGTCTGACGATCTTTCGAACGCGATGTCGCCTGACATTTTGTCTCCTATGGATGTTACCAGATAGGTCGTCCGGCATGTACTTGGCACGAGCTATTGACACGCCCGTGTTTTCCCGCAGCCATTGCGCGATCTGGTTTTGCCATTCGCCCCGGTCGCTGCCCCCGTGCCGTTGGGAAAAATCCGATCCGCGTCTCAACTCATCGCCGGAATAGACCCTTCCCTGGTATAACTTGGGCGCGTCCCGATTGCCATCGAGCCAGAACCGGCAGCTACCGTTATGGCTCCACTCGGCGACGGTCACTCCAGACATACGCAAGAGCAATACTGACTGTTCGGATGATGCGCCGCGAAGTCTTCCCGTTTCCATTGGATTGTGCTCCTCCAGCTGCCTCAACAGTATCCGTGCCCGCGAACCCAGGACGAACCATGCATCCTCAATCATGTCCTGGTGGAAGCAAGCCATCCAGAATTTTTCTCGGTATCGCCAATGTTGGTCGAGGGCTGTTTCCTTGATCAGCCGGATGAACTCATCAAGCGTCTCCTTCACAAGCCATCTCGTGACTACATGCCGAACCTCCTCGCCGACACCATACCATCGGTGCTTCCCTGAAGGCAGCCGAGGGTCGCCAAAATGGCGCAGGAAAAACGATTGTAGCTGTTCCTTCGTATCTGTGGGCGGAGGTGTATCCATGAAGGGACTGAGAAGTGCAGACGCGATCTCTACACGAACTGACTGGAAACGCAGTTTGCCCTCGCATTCGAAAAGCGTGAGCACTCGTGCGAGCTGCGTGTCGTCGATGCTGTCCCGCGTCAGCCGGGTGCTGACGTTCGGGAGGTACTTGCGTATACCTGACTTTAGAAACCCACACCTTGCGAGTCCGGCTTCAAGCCCAGCTTGGACCAAGAAGTCGTCAACGACATCAGTGGCTGAAACCAGCTTCCCCACCAACGACAGGTCGCCGTCCTTTCGGAGGAACCCCAAATCCAGGCACCGTGGCTGCCATTTTTGCAGAGACGGAGGCGGAGAGGAACTGTCTTCTAAGGTTTTCCGCAGCAGCCGGCGCAGATCTTCGAATGTCGGCAGATTGACGGGGTAAACACGCAGGAACTCGTGGAGCAGCGCCAGCACCGACCGCGTTCGGCGACCAGCGGACAGCCAGCGACCGTATTCCTGCACGAGGGGCGGGTTTCGCCCCAGCCAATCCCGTCGGTCGGCTTGCGCCGGGTAGAACAGCACCCACGGCAGTCGACGCAGGTCGCGTGGCGCGAGCTGTGAGAGCGCGCGATCGCGACGCCATGTTTCCGCGACTCGGCGATGCAGAGTCTGCAGGTCGTAGAGCGATGGTTTTTTCGGCTGGACGTCGCCAAGGTTCTTCTCCACCACCGCGGCTGCTTTCCGCGTTCTCTGCGGCTCGAACGAGCGCTCAAGCTTCGGAAAACCCGTCCAGCGCTCCAGGGAATCCTTCAGGGAAGGAGCCTTCATGGCGTCCCCTCTCCGTACCGTTCGCGGACATCGGTCTGGACATCCGGTTCGTTCTGGTGCAGCGCCCCCTCGGGAGGCTCGAGCAAGAATCGCAGATCAATGCGCCGGTTCTCGCCGGTACGCCCGGGGTCACGGGTTGCTGGCCGGGTATACCCGTATCCGCTGGTGCTTAGAACGGGGTAGTCTTCGGTGCTCAGAAGGCGTTCCACACCTGGCTCACACGCGACGATCATACGGTGCACGGTCGCCGCCCGCATCGACGAAAGCTCGAGGTTGTCTCGGAAGCGATTGCCCGCCGCGACCGGCACGTCGTCGGTATGCCCCTCAATCAGCAAGGTCTCGAGAAGCCATGGATACTCCTGGTCCCTGCAGTCGTACGTTGAGGGGTCGGCAGGGGACTGACAGTAAGACACCGCCTCACCGCCATTATGCAACGTGGAGACAGCCCCTCCAGGGGAGACGTAGCATGGTACGACCTCGGCGATGGCTTGGGCGAGGCGTCCGACGTTTACGTGATGCTCGAGAACTGGAGTTTCACTACCTGACGGAAAGTTGATGGCATTGTCCGACAGCCGCAGGACACCCTGGTCGGCCAGCACTTCGACCCGCATGCCCGCTTTCTCGAGCCGGCTCTTGATGTCCCGTAGCATGCGAGTGCGCGTCTTTTCTTCGGCTTCCAGATCTTCCACTCTCTCTTCTTGTTTCCTGGTGACGTTAGCGAGTTGATACGCGAACACGGCCAGCATGATGATGAAGACGAAAATGAGGGCCGATACAAGGTCGCTGACGCTGGCAAGGTAGTTGTGCCCACCCTGGCCCTCGGCCGGGTTCGGCCTCGATTCGCTGATCATTGCGGCGATCCCGGAAGACGCGGGATCAGGTCCTCGATCGCCCCGCTGAGTTCGGCGGTTGCGCTCGCAAGCTGTTGGACTGTATTCGAAGTCGTCTTGTCCAGCTCGTTGGCGAACTCCTTCACCTGTACGCAATACCTCGACAAGCCTTCTTCGAACTGCCGGAACACCTCGGCGAGTGAGGTGTCGATGCCCTCGAAGCGTTTCTGGTATTCGGTCCAGGCAGTTGCGACCTCCTGCTGATGCCGTTCCAGTGCGTTGACCGAAGTCTCGACACGACCGACGAGATCGCTCGTCTTTGCCAGTGCGTTCGCGCTCATTTCACTGGACTCACGCATGTCGCGGGCCGCACTTCCGACAGGTTCCGTGACTTTTACTATTTCCTGGTGCGTCGACTCGATGGTTCCGCGCAATGCATTGAGCTTCTCGACGAATTGATTCATGCCGGACAGCAATTCCCCGCTCTGCGTCGAAGCTTTTTCGAGACTCGTGGCCGCGGTCAGCAGGCCCTGTAACGAACCAGTGATCTTCGATGCGGCTTCAGTGCCTGTCCTGGCCAGCTCCTGGCTGGCGGAACCGAGCGTGCTCCTGAGTTCGTCCGCGGCGGCATTGGTGGAAGCGGTAAGCCGATTCGCCAGTTGTTCCGACGCGCTGGCGAGAACACCGGTTACCTCGCCTAGCGACTGTTGCAACGTCTCGGTCATGGCCGTGGCGCCGGTATCCATTGCAGTCTTGACTGCATTCAGGACCGAAGCGAGCGCGCCGCGGACATCGCACTGCGTTTGCGCCTGGGCGTCGGCGGATTCCTTGAGGGTGCGATTCAGGTCGTCGACGGTTGCCGCCATATCCTCGAACTGCGAGCCGGTCCTTTCCTGAAGCGCATCGGTGAACCGGACAAGCGCCTGTTCGATCATCTGACCGCTGTCGGTTGCCCGATCCTCGCGTAGTCCTTCGACCGCTTCCAGGAGCCGCTCGAGTTGCGGGGACAGACGGCCCGCGATCTTCTCCTCGAGCGCCTGTTCAAGAGAGAATATCAACTCGGAGTTGAATCGTTCGAGTTGCGTCGTCGCGCGTTGCGCTTGGTCGAGTTGTTTTAGAGCAACGCCTTCCGACGTGACGCGCTCGAGCCGGGATTCGATGGCTCCGACCCACTTGTCGAGTTCAACGTGGAGACGTCGCGAGGAAATGCGTTCGACTAACACGAACAAGATGGATGCGGAGATGCCGGCAATGGACGTCCAGAACGCCAAGGATGCCCCACCCAGAAGCTGCTGTAGAGCCCCGGTGATCTCAGCGGGTTTGCTGGAAGAAAGACCGGAACTTGCCGCACCGACCCCGGCGGCCAGACCGAGGAACGTACCGAGGATGCCGACGCCGGTCAGCAGATTTGGTACAGCTTGGTAGAAACCTGAAGAAATCTTGGGAGAAACGATGGTGGCGTCGTTCAGGTACCGAGAAACCTCACTGGTGTTGCGAATCGGATCATCAGACTCAGATTCAGGTAGAATCAAAGTCTCCACGAATTCCGTCCACGGCAGGCCAAGGATCTCTTTGACCTTGCGATCGTAGTCTTCGAATCCGCTAGTGAATCCTTCCTCTCCATGCAGATCCTTCAGGTCTCTACTCATCCTGCGTAACTTGAGCCACAGGGGACCAACTTGGCGGAACAGCCACCCGACAGAAAGAAGCCAGAATGCGCCGATTACCGCGCAGTACCACCGGACGAAATCCTCCGTGAGGGCGAAGTCGAGGCTGAGGTCGAGGGTCATTGCTTTGAAGGAACCGAGGCGAAGAGCCGCCGCACCGGACAGCTGAACCCAGGCAGCACATCGCCTCCCTCGAGGTCATCCTCCGTTCCCACCACCTCGACCTGCAGCAGAGACCGGTATACGTGGACCATCCGGGTTTCGGGTTCCACGAGCCAGACCAGGCGGGTCCCGGCGGCGAAGTACTCGGCGATCTTGACGTGGACGTCGGCGAGGCGGTCCGACGGTGAGACGACTTCGACGGCGAGGTCGGGAGCAAACGTCCAGTAGGTGCTGGGGATGCCGGTGGGGGGAATGCGGGACTTCACCACGACGGCGGCGTCCGGGGCGCGCACCGTGTCGGGGTCCCGCTGGAGAATGAACCCAGTCTCAGCGCCGCAGCAGACGCCGAGGTCGTGCGCTTCAATATACTCGTCGAGCAGGCGCCCTATGCGAACCGTCAGTGCGCCATGTGTGCCGCCTGTCGGGGTCATGTGGACAAGCTCTCCTTCTACCAGCTCAAATCGACCGTCGTCGTCCGCCAGATCGAACAGCTCTTCGGCGGTCATGTGTGAACGCGGTGCGTGAACGGTCATCTAGACCTCCTGTGGTTCGAAGCAGAGGCAAGAGTGAGGACGGAATCAACAGGCAGCAAAGATAATCCCGGCGCCCCGTCCCGAGGACAGACGTACGAAGGGATAGTGCAACCGGATACGGAGAAGATCAGCACGCTCAAACATGGGCGTGGTCAGGGAAACGCTCGTAAGGTTGGGCAATTCCCCACCCCTCGCAAACAAGCCGGCCGCCTGCGCACCCCGGGGCTGATTCGTTGCGGCCGGGGGGCGAATCGCTACATTGGCACACCCGTCGCAACAACTCTCCTACCGGCTCGGAAAGGCACGTGGTTTGGCCAAACGGATTGGAATTACCGGTGCCAACGGCACCATTGGCGGCGTCCTCGCCTCCGGCCTCGGCGACGACTACGAGATCATCGGCTTCGATCGCGAAGAGGGTGCGCGCACCGCGTTCGTGGTCGACCTGACCGAAGGCGGCCAGGTGCGGGGCATCTTTCAGGGATTGGACGCAGTCATCCACCTAGCCGCCGATCCCAATCCTGACGCCATCTGGGATTCGGTCCGCGACAACAACATCGAAGCGACCTACCAGGTATTCGAAGAGTGCCGCAACAGCGGCGTCGAGCGCATCGTTTTCGCGACCACCAACCACACCCAGCACGGCGACACCCTCGCCACTACCCCGGAAACCCTCGACCCGGCCAGGAGACGGCACCTGCGCCTGACCGACCCCCCGAACCCCGACTCCCTCTACGCCGTTTCGAAGCTGTTCGGCGAAAACCTCGGCAAGTACTTCAGCGAGCGGCACGGGCTCCGCTTCATCGGCCTGCGTATCGGCTGGATCACGAAGCAGAACGACGCCGCCATGATGCGGGGCACCGCCGCCGAGGACTACATGCGCGCCATGCACCTCAGTCACCGCGACTGCGTGCAGGCCTTCCGCCGCGCCCTCGACGTCGACGCGCGGTTTCTGCTCGCCTACGCGATCAGCGCCAACGACCGCCGCGTCTTCGATCTCGGCGACACCATCGCCGGACTCGGCTTCCTGCCCCGGGACAACGCGGAGGCCGACTTCTGAGAGCGGGGGGAATCTCGAAGGTCGCGGCGCTGATCGGCTCGCGGCGCGGCCGCATCGCGGTTGCGGCGGTCTGGGGGATCGTCGGGTTCATTGCCGCGGCCTGGTGCTTCGACGAAAAGCTCTCTCTCAGCGGCGACAATACCGAGTTCGTCATCCTCGCCCGTTCGCTGGCGCAGGGGGAGGGACTGCACTACGTCAACGACCCGGACCTGAAGCCGGCGACGAAGTACCCCTTCGGGTGTCCCGCTGATGCTGTCGCCGCTTGCCTGGATCTTCGGCCCCGGCGCTGAACAGGATGCCGCTGGCGGCGGGGAACCGGTGCGGGACTTCATCTTGATGAAGTGGCTGGTTGCCGTGCTCTTCGCCGGCGTCCCTGTCGCCGCCTACCTGCTCGCCAGGGACTGCCTGGGGGAGGCGTCCGCCTGGGCCGCCGCCCTGCTGTGCGCGGCCCAGCCCAAGCTGGTCGAGTACGGCAGCCAGGTGATGTCGGAAATCCCCTACACCCTGTTTTCGCTGGCAACCCTGTTCCTGGTGCAGCGCGGCGCCCGTAGCCGCGAGGGACTGACGAATCCCTGGTTGACCGCGGGGTTCATCTGCATGATGTGGGCGTACTACGTCCGCAGCGTCGGCGTCCTGCTGGTGGCCGCGGTCCTGCTTTTCCTCGCCTTCGACCGGCAGTACCGGCGCGCCCTCGTTTTGGCCGCGGGGGCATTCGCTGCGGCGCTGCCCTGGTCGCTGCGCAACCATTTCAGCGGCCGCGGCGGCGTCTACGTGACCCAGTTCCTGCAGGTGAACCCCTACCATCCCGACCGCGGCTATCTCGACGCCGCCGGCTTTATCGAACGCCTCGGCGGCAACCTCCAGGCCTATCTCGTCCACATTATGCCCAAGACGCTGTGGCCCTCCTTTCCTGGAGCCCAGTCGCTCTTCAACCCGGTGACCCTCGCAATCGTCGCCCTGGCCCTGTACGCCAGCTTCCTCTGCATCCGCAGGCGCGAAAACCTGCTGATCTGGATTTACGGGGTGCTGTTCCTGGGCCTGATGTTCCTGTGGCCCTGGATTGGGGACCGCTTCCTCCTGCCCGCCATTCCGGTGCTGCTGTTCTTTGCCGTGCGGGTCGCCGGCGACCTCCTCGCGAGGCTCAGCGCCATCGCCGGGCGGCCGCTTTCCACGGTTCTGGGGGCCACCGCCCTGCTGCTCCTGCTCAACTCGCAGCTCGACGGACTGCAGAGCCAGGCCCGGTACGCCCGCGGGCCGTATCAGCCGGGATGGCAGCGCTACTACGACGCCGGCCTGTGGATCCGCAACAACCTGCCCTCCGACTCGGTGATTTCCTGCCGCAAGGGGTTCTGGATGCACGTAGTGTCCGGCCGGCGGACGATCGTCTACAAGTTCAAGGATCCCGACGCCGTGCTCGCCGACCTGCGCAGCAGAAGGGCGGATTTCGTCGTCGTCGACCAGCTTCCCTTCCCCTCGACGTCGCGCTACCTGGTGCCGGCGATCGGGAAATACCCCGACCTCTTCCGCATCGTCTGGCACCGGAAGAACCCCGACACCTACGTCCTTGAATTTCAGGGGTGAGCGGCAGATTCACGCCATCGCAGTCGGGGTTCCGTCCCACCGATACCTCCCCGGCCCCAAGGGCCGTTTCTTCCCCCGACCCGCTCAGGTTCCCCGTGGAGTTTGAATGGTGCGGATCTGCTGCCGGGACGGAACCCCAGGGGAATCCGACGCCATGAACCTGCGGCAGGGCTGGTGGCTCCTGCCGGCGCTGATGCTGGCCTGCGGCGGGCAGTCCGGCGAAGACACCGCCACAACGGACGGACGGGCGCCGGATGCGGCCGCCGCTCCGGCAGGGGATTCCGCCGCCATCCCCTGGAACTCCTGGGACCGGCAGACCCTTCAGCGGGCGCAGGACCGGGATCTGCCCCTGCTGCTCTACTTCGCCGCCGAGGGAGCCGACGGGGTTTTCGCCAACGACGACCCCTCGGTGCGCTATCTAATCGAGCAGAAATTCACCGCCTTCCGGGTGAATCCCTTCCAGCGCCCCGACCTGGCGCGCCGCTTCGCTCCCCGGGGCTGGCCGGCCCTCGCCCTCCTTCTTCCCGACGGCAGCGCCGTAGCGACGGCCACCGATCTGCCGTCGCGGAACGCGCGCACCTGGCTGATGCACATGGCCGACCACTTCGAAAAACGGCGCGATGTCCTGGTTGAAAAGGCAGCCGAGGCGAAGATGGATCCTGGCCGCACCCGGCTGTCCCCGGCGGACGTGTTCGCCGCGGTCGCCGCCGACTACGACCCGGTGCACGGGGGTTTCGGCGGCTCCGGGAAGTTCCCCGGCCTGTTGGTTCTCCACTTCCTGTTGAACTACAATAGATTCACCGGGGACGAGACGGCCCGCGAGATGTGGCTGTCGACGGTAAAAACCATGCTGCGGTCGCCGATGTGGGATGCCGAAGCCGGTGGCATACACTCGTTTTCCCACACCCCGGACTGGACGACGCCGTCGGGAGCCAGGGACGCCGCCGACCAGGCGGGCATGCTGCAGCTGTTGCTCGCCGCCCGCGAGGCGGACCCGGAGGTCTTCACCCCCCTGCTGGACAGGCAGCTCGCCTTCGTGCGCCGGGCGCTCTACGACGGCGAACGCCGCCTGTTCCACGGGCGCCAGGTACGCGTGGAGACCGGCACCGGAAAAGCGGCCTGGTGGGCGGACCGGACGGCATACGCCGGCCGCAATGCCCGGCTCGTCCTCGCCCTGCTCGATGCGGCCGAGCAGCTCGAGCAGCGGGGATGGGGGGAGCTGGCGGCAAGCGCGGCGGCGGCGCTGCTGGCGGCGCTGGTCGACGAGGACGGCCGGGTGGCTCACTGCCGGCTCGCCGGCTGCGCCTCCGGCCTGCTTACGGATCAGCTCCTGGTGAGCCGCGCCATGTGGCGGGCCCACCGGTGGAACGGGGAGGACCGTTTCCTTCAAGCAGCGGAACGCACGTTGAGATGGACCGAGGAAAACCTCTACGATTCCCGGGCCGGCGGCTTCAGGGACGCCTTGCCCGCCGGCGCCCCACTGCCCGTATGGGAGGAGCAGATTCCCTTCGAGGATGACACCCACCCTTCCGGGAACGCCATCGCCGTCGAGATCTACCTCGACCGCGGCAGACTGGACGAAGCCGCAGTGATCGCCGCGGCTCCGCGAATCGCCGGCTCCGCCTCCCGCGCCCACGCAGGGATCGCCGCGGCCATGATGCGCCGGGAACAGATCAGACGGGGTGAGCCGTGAAGGCTCTTGTCACAGGCGCCCACGGCCTGCTCGGCAAGTCGCTGTTGCAGGCGGCCGGGGGCGTCGAGCTGATTACCTGCGGTCGCCGGGATGAGCCGGTCGGCCCGGCATATCACCGGATCGACCTCGCCGACGACGCCGCGGTAGAGAGCCTGATCGCCGGCACGTCACCGGACTGGGTGATCCACACCGCGGCCTGGACCGATGTCGACGGCTGCGAAGCGGACCCCGACCGCGCCCGCCGGATCAACCTCGAGCTCGTCAGAATCCTTGCCGGGGTCTGTTCGGCTGCGGGGACCAGGCTCGTGCAGCTGTCGACCGATTACGTCTTCGACGGCCGCGGCGGGCCCTACTCCGAGGCGGACGAGCCCAACCCGCTGTCCCACTACGGACGCGTCAAGCTCGAGAGCGAGCGGGTCGCCCTCGCGGGGGATCCCGCGGGTCTGGTCGTGCGCACCTTGTGGCTCTACGGCCACGCCCCCGGGGTACGCCGCAATCTCGTCACCTGGCCATTGGGCGCCTTCGCCCGCGGGGCCACCCTCAGAATCGCCGACGACCAATGGGGCAACCCGACGTTCGCACCCGACCTTGCGCGCGCCATTCTCGACCTGTGCAGAAAGGATTGCCGCGGACTCTACCACGTGGGGGGGGCCGACTTCATGACCCGCCTCGAACTGGTCGAGAAGCTCGCATCCACCTTCGGGTTCGATACCGGGGGGATTGTCTCCGCTCCCACAGCGGAAATCGGCCAGCTCGCGGAGCGGCCGCTGCGCTCCGGCCTGAAGACCGGGAAGACAGAGGCCGAGCTGGAACGCCCGATGCTGGGCCTGTGCGCCGGACTGGACGAGATGAGAGCCGAACCCTGCTTCCGCGCCGAATTCGAGGATATCTTCTCCGATGTCGCAAGCTGAATTCAGCGTTTCGCTGATCACCCCGACCTACAACGAGCGCGAGAACATCGCCCTGCTCGCCGAGGAGTTGTTCGCGGTGCTCGCCGGAGCTGACGACATCGATCTCGAGCTTATCGTCGTGGACGACAACTCCCCAGACGGCACCGGTGAGGCGGCCGAGGCGCTCAGGGACCATTACCCGGTCAAAGTCGTGCACCGGAGCGGCAAGCTCGGTCTCGGCTCGGCGGTAATGGCGGGATTCGCCCGGAGCGAGCGCCCCTTCATAGGCGTAATCGACGCCGACCTCAGCCACGATCCGGGGATCCTGCCGGAATTGATCCGCGGCCTGCGCGAACACGACCTGACCATGGGCAGCCGTTTCGGCGAAACCAGCGAGGTCGAGAGGTGGGCGCTGCACCGGAAGATGATCTCCATGGTGGGGGTGGGCGCGGCGCGGTTGATCACCGGAGTCGAGGACCCCCTGTCGGGATACTTCTTCCTGCACCGCGAGGTTATCGACGGGGAGTTCGAGCTGACCTCCGGAGGCTACAAGATCCTGCTGGAGATCCTGATGAAGGGCAGGTACGCCTCGCATCGATCGACACCGTTCGTGTTCCGCAACCGCCAATTCAGCGCCAGCAAGCTCGACTTTCGCGAGTACCTGCTGTTCGCGAAGCAGATACTGGTCTTCGGGCTTTCCCGGATGTTCGGAAGGCGGCCCGGAAAGGGCGGAGCATGACCGGTACCGTCGGCAGGGAAGCCGCTCGCGGCGGGCGGGGCGTCCAGGCCCCGGAGATCGATCTCACCGTGGTCGTGCCGAGCTACAACACGCGCGACCTGATGGAGCAGACGCTGCGCACGGTACTGGAGGCCTCCGCCGGGCTGGAGGTGGAGGTGGTCGTGGTCGACAACGCCTCCCGCGACGGCAGCGCCGAGATGGTGGAGCAAAAATTCCCCGAGGTCGAGCTGATCCGGAACGAGCGAAACCTCGGCTTCGCCGCGGCCAACAACATCGCCTTCCGGCGCTCGCGCGGGCGCTACGCCCTGCTCCTGAACTCCGATACCATCGTGCGCCCCGACACCCTCCGCTGCCTGGTGCAGTTTCTCGACGACCATCCCGAAGCGGCGGCCGCGGGCTGCAAGATCCTCAACCCCGACGGCACCCTGCAGCTGGAATCGCGGCGAAGCTTCCCGACGCCGATGGCGGCCTTCTACAAGCTCAGCGGCCTGAGCCGGTTGTTTCCCCACAGCCGCCGGTTCGGCCGCTACAACCTCACCTACCTCGACGAAGAGCAGGTGAGCGAAGTCGACGCCCTCTCCGGCTCCTGCATGATGGTGCGCCGCCGCGTCATCGACGAGGTCGGCCCCCTCGACGAAGACTACTTCATGTATGGAGAGGACATCGACTGGTGCTACCGCATGCAGCAGGCAGGGTGGAAGATCTACTACGTGCCGGACACCGAGATCATCCATTTCAGGGGGGAGAGCGGCAAGAAGGTCGAGATGCGCACCCAGTACCGGAAAAACGAGGCGATGGCCATTTTCGTGCGCAAGCACCTGAAGCAGCGCTACCGCTTCTCACCCCTGCTGCTGCTGAACCTCGGCATCCTCCTGTACGGACTGTTCTCCTTCCTCGGCCCCCTGGCCCGCCGCCTGACCGTGCCGGCACTCGATGCGCTACTGGTTCTCCTCGGCCTGAAACTGGGGCTGGCCGTACGTTACCATCCCGAGGCGATGCCGCTGATCGGCGACCTCGAAGCGATCGCCAATCGCATGGCCCTCGACGTCAATCCGACGCGCTGGCTGACTCCGCCTCCGTACAGCGACATGGAATGGCAGGTGCTTCACGCGCTTCCAACCTTCATCTGGGTATCCTCGTTTTTTCTCGTTGGGCTGTACGACCGCCGCCGCCTCTCCGCAGCCTGGGCGGTCGCCGGGGTCGCCCTCGGGTTCGCCGTCATCGTGACCAGCGTCTTTTTCTTCAAGGCCTACAATTTTTCACGGCTGGCAGTGGGAGCGGCGTGGGTCTTCAACACGATTCTGGTAGCCGGCTGGCGTATCGGTTGGCGCCGGCTGCTCCAGTCGCGCCACGTCCGCGAGGGCAGGCGCACACTGGTGGTGGGAGTGGACGAAAGCGCCCGGGAACTGCTCGACTACCTCCGCAAGACGAACTACCTCGACTGCGAACTGATCGGCGTCGTCGGTCCGGACAGAGACAGTGCCGGCCGCGTCCTCGAAGCTATCCAGATCGTCGGCTCAATCGACCAGTTGGAGGAGCTCGTCGCCGAGTACTCGGTCGACGAAGTCATCTTCACGTCGGCGACCATATCCCACTCGCTCAAACCCCTGGGGGGCCGCGGGATGCACTCCGTTCACGTGCGCATGGTGCCGGCGTCATTCCCCCGCCTTGTCGAGGAAATCGAACCGCAATCGATGAAGGACCTGCCGCTGGTCGAAATACGCTCCAGGAGTTAGCAGCCCGTAGGAAGGGCCATCCGGGCTGGGGGCGGCATGTCGCTCCGAGCCGTGAATCGCGCTTCCGCCGCCAGTACACCCGGAAAAACTCCGGGTCCCGGGAACTGCCTGATCCGTGCCGGGCTCCGGATTGACTTGACGAGTCCACCGTCCGATAGTCAATTAGTCCGGAAGATGTCGAGGAGAAGCTACCCGCTTGTCGCGAACATGGCCCTGAAATGACACAGAGCATACAGAGCATCCAGATAGCAGGTGGACGCGAGATCGTCCTTCCCTTCACCAAGGCGATCGAGATCAGCCTGCGCAGTCTCAAGATTCGCTTCGGCCGCTCGCTGATAACCACCAGCGGCATCGTCCTGGCCATTGCATTCCTGATGTCGGTGTGGAGCAGCAACGACCTTGTCGCCAGCATGCGCGATGCCAACAAGAGCGAACTGAACCTGTTGCTGCAAAAGAACGGGATCGAAACGGTGACCGCGGAGATGGCCGGAACCTCCAGCGAAGCCCAGGCGCGAATAGAGGAAGAGCGCTCCAAGCAGACCTGGCTGGTAAGTCTGTCGCTCCTGGTCTGCGTCGTCGGCATCGCCAACGCCATGCTGATGTCGGTTACCGAGCGCTTCCGCGAGATCGGCACGATGAAGTGTCTCGGAGCTCTCGACTCCTTCATCATCAAGCTGTTCCTGCTCGAATCGACGTTTCAGGGAGTCGCGGGCACGGTCGCCGGTATCCTCATCGGCCTCCTGTTGACCGTTCTTCTCGGCCTCTTCGACTACGGCGAATTCGTCTTCGATTATTTTCCCACGATCGACGTCGTGCGATCCGCCGGCGCAGCGATCGTCTCCGGAACGCTGCTGTCTCTCATCGGCGCCATGTTGCCGGCCTACAAGGCGGCGAAGATGGAGCCTGTCGAGGCGATGCGCTCCGACACTTGAATCCCTGACTTCTTCACCGACGAGAAATCCATGGCAAGCGAAGATACCCAGACGGCTGTCGACCCCCGCCCGGCGACCGCCGAAGAGCAGCGCACCGTCGTGCGCACTCAGAAGGTCAAGAAGGTGTACCAGATGGGCGCGACGGAGGTGCACGCCTTGCGGGGTGTGGATCTCGAGATCTACTCCGGCGAGTACATGTCGATCATGGGGCCTTCCGGTTCCGGAAAGAGCACTCTTTTCAACATGGTCGGCGGACTCGACAAACCGTCGGAAGGCAAGGTCTACATCGACGAAGTGGACGTCGCCCAGCTCGATGCATATGAGCTCGCCTGGCTGCGCTGCCGCAAGATCGGCTACATTTTCCAGTCCTTCAACCTGATTCCGGTGATGACGGCGCTCGAAAACGTCACTCTTCCCATGGTCTTCGCCGGCCTCACCAGCGACGAATCCCGCGACAAGGGTATGGACCTGCTCGGCAAAGTGGGCCTGGGGGACCGGCATTCGCACAAACCCTTCGAGCTGTCCGGCGGCCAGCAGCAGCGCGTCGCCGTCGCCCGCGCTTTGGCCAACGATCCTGCCGTCGTGCTCGCCGACGAGCCGACAGCCAACCTCGATCTGAAGACCGGCACCGAAATCATCGAGCTGCTGCGCTCCATGAACCAGACATCGGGAGTTACCGTGATTTCGGCGACCCACGATCACAAGATGCTCAGCGTATCGGACCGCGTCGTCTGGATCTCCGACGGCCAGGTCGACCGCATCGCCCTGCGGGAGGATCTCGAGATCGAGACGGTTTCGGTCGGCGATGAAGAGCAATAGCGGCGGCACCTGACTGCCGCGCGGCTGTTGACAGTGGCCGAACCGCCCTCTAGAATACTTCCGTTGCAGGTGACGAAATGACGAGACTCATGGACGCAGGTTCGATCGCAGGCCGCCGATACTGGTGGCGTCGTTATCACAAACGCGAAATGGATGCGTCCACCCGATTGCCTGCCGGGGCCTGAAACAACGAATACCGAAAGTCGCCGCGGACGCATCAGCGTTCGCGGTTTTTTTTTGCCGGGAGCTCAACCTGAGCTTCCCGGGTTAGCATAACCGAACAAACGGACCGGACGCGAAGACCACCACAAAGAGCACTTCGATGCATACACAATCGGAACACGGGATCTCGCCGGCGGCGGACGAGTACCGCCACATGGCATCCCGCGGCAACGTCATCCCCGTTTTCAAGGAAATCCTCGCCGATACGGAAACGCCGGTGTCGGCGTACATGAAGCTGCGCCGGGAAAGCGAGCACAGCTTTCTGCTCGAGAGCGTCGAAGGAGGGGAACGCGCTGCGAGGTATTCCTTCATCGGGATCGATCCGACAGCGGTTTTCCGCTCGCGTAAGGACGCCATCGCCGTCGAAAACTGCCGCACCGGCGCCGTTGAGCGGAAACGCGGCGACGCGATCGCGGAATTCAAGCAGCTGATGGCCGCCTACGAGCCGGTGCGCGTACCCGGGCTGCCGCGCTTCACCGGCGGCGCGGTGGGCTATCTGGGGTACGACGGCATCCGCCTCGTCGAGGAAATCCCGGACAGCGGCAAAGACGAGCTGCAGCTCGACGACATGGTGTTTGCCCTCTTCGACACGGTGTTGGCCTTCGACAATCTGCGACACACGGTGTTGTTGATAGCGCACGCCGACCTCCGCAACGCCTCTCCCGAAGAGGCGTACGGCGACTCAGTGGCCCGCATCGAGCGCCTCGAAGCGATGTTGGCTCAGCCGGGGCCGCGGCCGTCCTTGCGCGGGGGCGGCCGCGCAGCCAGGGTGGTGTCGAACATGACCCGCGAGCGTTACGTCGAGTGCGTGCGTCGCTGCCTCGACTACATCGTTGCCGGTGACATCTTCCAGATCGTCTTCTCGCAGCGGTTCGAGGTCGAAATAGATGTCGATCCCTTCGACATCTACCGCGTGCTGCGCACCGTCAACCCCTCTCCCTACATGTTCCACATCTCCCAGGGAGAGGTGGAGATCCTCGGGGCCTCCCCCGAGATTCTGGTGAGGGTCGAAGATGGGGTGATCGACGTGCGGCCGATCGCCGGGACGCGGGCACGAGGGACCACGCCCGAGGAGGATGAGCAGTTGGCTGCGGAGCTGCTTGTCGACGAGAAGGACCGCGCCGAGCACGTGATGCTCGTCGACCTCGGCCGCAACGACGTCGGACGCGTTGCCGGGTTCGACACCGTGCGGGTGACCGAAATGCTCGAAGTCGAGCGCTATTCCCATGTCATGCACATCGTCTCCAACGTTCGCGGCCGTCTCCGCGAGGACATGGACTCCGTCGATGCGCTGTTCGCCTGTTACCCGGCCGGCACCCTGTCGGGAGCGCCGAAGATCCGGGCCATGGAGATCATCGACGAGCTCGAGCCCACCCGGCGGGGCATTTACGGCGGGGGTGTGGGCTACCTCGATTTCTCCGGCAATCTCGACACCTGCATCGCCATCCGCACCATGGTCGCCAGGGACGGGGTGGCCTACGTGCAGGCGGGAGGCGGAATCGTCGCCGATTCCGATCCGGATGCCGAGTTTCAGGAGACCGTCAACAAGGCGATGGCCCTGCTGCGCGCCATCGAAATGGCTCAGCGCGGCAGCATCGCACCCTCTGGCGACGCCATCAGCGGGCTGCGTGAGGGCGTCAGCTCGACCTATCTCACCTCGGAGCCGAGCCATGGTCTTCGTTCTTGATAACTACGATTCCTTTACATACAATCTCGTTCAGTACCTGGGAGAGCTCGGCGCCGAGTTGCAGGTGCACCGGAACGACAAGATCACCGTCGATGAAGTGGCCGCTCTCCAGCCTGAGAAGATCGTCATCTCGCCTGGCCCCTGTACGCCGAACGAGGCCGGCATCTCGATGGAACTGGCGCTTCGACTCGGCCCGACAATACCCCTGCTCGGCGTCTGTCTCGGGCACCAGGCGATCGGCCAGGCCTTCGGCGGAATCGTCCTGCGCGCCCCCTGCATCATGCACGGAAAGACGTCGGAAATCCACCACGACGGTCAGCGCCTCTTCGCCGACTTGCCCAACCCCTTCACCGCTACGCGTTACCACTCGCTCGTCGTCGAGCGCGAAACCCTGCCCGACTGCCTCGAGGTAGTGGCCGAAACCGGCGACGGCGTCATCATGGGCATCCGCCACCGCGACTTCCCGGTTCAGGGAGTCCAGTTCCATCCCGAATCGATCCTGACCGGGGCCGGCAAGCGGCTGCTCGCCAATTTCCTCAACCAGAACTGACCCTCACCGACCAGGAGAAGGGGCGCGAGTGATGCAGACCGTAATTCAACAGCTTCTCGACGGCGAGGACCTCGACCGCGACAGCGCCCGCGGGGCGATGGACCAGATCATGAGCGGACAGGCGACCGACGCCCAGACAGGGGCCTTCCTGATCGCCCTGCGCTGCAAGGGTGAAACCGTGACCGAGGTGGCGGGTTTCGCCGAGGTGATGCGGGAGAAGGCGACGCGCATCGGCGGCGGCAGGGGAACGAAAATCGACACCTGCGGAACCGGAGGGGACGGTTCGGGGACCTTCAACATCTCTACGGCTGTCGCCTTCGTCGCCGCCGGTGCCGGGCTCTGCGTCGCCAAGCACGGCAACCGCGCCATGTCGAGCCGGTGCGGCTCCGCCGACGTGCTGCAGGAACTGGGGGTCAACGTCGAGGCGGGTCCGGGGAAGGTCGCCGAGTGCCTCGATGAAGCAGGCATCGGCTTCCTGTTCGCGCCGCTGTTGCACCGGGCGATGAAGCACGCCATCGGCCCTCGCAGGGAGATCGGCACCCGCACCGTTTTCAACATCCTCGGACCCCTGACCAATCCGGCCGGGGCGAAGCGGCAGTTGCTCGGCGTTTTCGACGCCAGCCTCACAGGGAAGCTCGCCGGGGTGCTGAAGATGCTCGGCTCTGAACGCGCCTACGTAGTGCACGGCAGCGACGGCCTCGACGAGATCACGTCGACCGGGCCTTCGCAGGTCACCGAGCTGAAAAACGGAGCCCTGAGAACCTTCGAGGTCACCCCGGGCAGTTTCGGCTTCGAGACGGCGACAGCCGCCGATCTCCAGGGGGGAACGGCTGCCGACAACGCCGCCATCCTGCGGTCGGTGCTCGAAGGCAAGCCGGGGCCGGCGAAGGATATCGTCGTGATGAACGCCGCCGCCGCCGTTGCCGCCGGAGACCTCGCGGAGGATCTGCCTTCCGGGGCCGCCGTTGCCGAGGAGGGCATCGCCTCGGGCGCGGGGCTCGCGGCCCTGGAAAAGCTGGTCGAAGTCAGCAACTCATAATGTCCTATTCCCTCGATATCCGGCCGCTCGCTCGCCGCACCGCCCGGGTGCGACTCGCTCAGGCGCCTTTGGAGCCAGGCCCTTCCCCGGCCGAATCGCCGCGGTCCATCTCCGGGAGTGGACGCCGGGCGCGGTTGCCGGAATTGCTCCAGGGAACATGACGGTCGCAAAAGAGACCGATATCCTGCGGGAGATCGCCGCCTACAAGCGCGACTTCGTGGCGCGCGCCATGGCGGCCCGCTCGCTTGCGGACGTGCGCGCGCATGCACGGGACTGCCCGCAGCCTCTCGATTTTCGCGGCGCCCTGACCGGGGAAGGTGTCGCCCTAATCGCGGAAATCAAAAAAGCCTCTCCATCCAAGGGTGTGATTCGCGCCGATTTCAATCCCTCGGATATCGCCGCCATCTACGCAGGGAGCGGTGCAAGCGCGTTGTCGGTGCTTACCGACGAGGGGTACTTTCAGGGATGCGACGACCATCTGCAGTCGGCGCGCGCCGCGGCAGGGCTGCCGGTATTGCGCAAGGATTTCACCGTCGATCAGTACCAACTGCACGAGGCGCGCGTCATCGGCGCCGATGCCGTGCTCCTGATCGTCGCCCTTATGGACGGCGGGCAGCTGGAGGACTTCCTCGGGATCGGGCGCGAACTCGGACTCGCGGTGCTCGTTGAAGTGCACTGCCTGGAGGAGGTGCAGCGCGCGCTGGCGGCCGGCGCCGATCCGATCGGCGTCAACAACCGCGATCTCAAGACCTTCACCACCACTCTGGAAACGACATTCGAGCTGCTGCCGCAGATCGGAGGCAATGCGGTCACGGTCAGCGAGAGCGGCATCAATACACGCGCCGACGTCGAGGCGGTCGGAGAAGCCGGCGCCGACGCGGTGCTCGTCGGCGAAGCCCTGATGCGCGAGCCGGACATCGGCGCCAAAGTCGGGGAATTGCTCGCCAGGTAGGAATCGAGGTGGCCAGAAAAAGAGTCCTTTCCGGCATCCAGCCGAGCGGCGAGCCCCACATCGGCAACCTCATCGGTGCCATCGCTCACTGGGTGGCCGACCAGGAGAAGTACGAGAACTACTTCTGCATCGTCGATCAGCACGCCATCACCGTCGACTACGATCCCGAAGTGCTCAGGGCGAACACCCGGCTGATGGCCGCCGTTCTCCTGGCTGCCGGCATCGACCCGGAACGCAGCGTCCTGTTCGTGCAGTCGCACGTCCCCGAACACACCGAGCTCACCTGGCTGCTCACCTGCGTGACGCCGATGGGCTGGCTGCAGCGGATGACGCAGTTCAAGGACAAGGCAGGCGGACGCGACGAAGCGATCGGCACCGGGCTCTTCGCCTACCCCGTGCTCATGGCTGCCGACATCCTCATCTACCAGGCGGACGCGGTCCCTGTCGGCGAGGATCAGAAGCAGCACGTCGAGCTGGCGCGCGACATCGCCAACCGCTTCAACAATCGCTTCGGAAAGGTGTTCACCGCGCCCGAGCCGCTGATTCGGCCCGTCGGGGCGCGCGTCATGGGTCTGGATGACCCCACCAGGAAGATGTCGAAATCCGAGACGGGCAAGTACCACGCCATCGGCCTTCTCGACGACCCGAAGGTGATACGCAGGAAGCTGGCGCGGGCGGTCACCGACTCGGAGCGGGATATCGTTTTCAACCCCCAGCGCCCCGGGCTTTTCAACCTGCTGACGATATACCAGGCGCTGTCCGGACGCAGCGAGGAGGAGATCGAAGCCCGATTCCAAGGCAAGGGGTACGGAGACCTCAAGGGGGAGCTCGCCGACCTCGTGATCGAGTCGTTGGCGCCGCTGCAGGAGAAGTACCGCGAGATAACCGCAGATCCGCACTACCTGGACGGGATTCTGGAACAGGGGGCGGGAAAGGCGAGCCCTGTCGTCGAGCGGACGATGGATCGCGTGCGCGCGGTCATGGGTTTTCGCTAGTCCGGAATCGCGGCCGGGGAGCGGGTAATCCCGAACAGGAGCGCCGTTGCGAATGGACCTCAGTGAGTGGCGGGCCCGCATCGACGAGGTCGACGAAGAGCTGGTCGATCTCATCAACAAACGGCTCGAGTACGCCGAGGAGATCGGCAGGATCAAGCGCGCCGAAGGGCTGGAGGTCCGCGACCCGCAACGGGAACGCGACCTGTTGCAACGCCTGCAGCAATACAACCAGGGACCGCTGGGAGACAGGGCATTGGTCGACGTTTTCACGCGCATTATCGCCGAAGCTCGAGGCCTCGAGGAGCAGTGACCGGAATGCCGAATGGCCCGCAGCCAGGACGCAAGGAGAGCTGACGTCTTCGAGCGTATCGCCATAGTCGGCGTCGGCCTGATCGGCGGCTCCCTTGGACTCGCAGTCAGGCAGGCCGCCCCCTCGACGCGCGTTGCCGGCATCAGCCGCAACGAGACCATCGCCAAGGCCTTGGAACTGGGAGTGCTCGACGAAGGGTATTCCTACGAAGAGCTCGACAGGGGGATCGCCGATGCCGATCTGATCCTGCTGTGCACCCCGATCCGGCGCATCGTGGAACTCCTCCCCGAGGTGATGCGCCTCTCCCGCGACAATGCCCTCATCACGGATGTAGGCAGCACCAAGCGGGTGATCGCGCAAACCGCGCTCACCGCAGGCAGAGAGAAGGCCTATTTCATAGGCGGGCACCCGATGGCCGGCTCCGAACGATCGGGAGTCAGCGCCGCCGATCCGTTCCTGTTTCAGAATGCGATCTACATCCTGGTACCGGATGAGCGCGTCCCGGAACGGCTCTATGCCGACCTGCAGCTGCTGCTGGGACGCATCGGCGCCAGGGTCGTCGAGTTGTCCGCCGAGATGCACGACCGCGTCGTCGCCGCGATCTCGCACTTGCCGCAGATGCTGGCGACCTCCCTCGTCGAGATGGTGGGACGCATGAACGAGGAAGAAGGAGGCCTGTATCTGCCGCTGGCTGCGGGAGGTTTCCGCGACCTGACGCGCATCGCCTCCAGTCCCTTCGCCCCTGTGTGGGAGGACATATGCAGGACCAACGGCGACAGCATTCGCGAGCTGATCGACCGTTTCTCGGCAATGCTGGGCGATGTCCGCGCACGCGTTGGCAACGAGAGCCTGCAACGGGACTTCGATTTCGCCAATGAAATGCGGGCGTCGATTCCGCGCGACGCCAAGGGGTTTCTGCACCGCCTGCACGAGATTCTCGTCGTCGCCGAGGACAAACCGGGAGTGATTGCGGAAATCGCCGGCGGTCTGGCCGCGGCGAATCTCAACATCAACGACATCGAGGTGATGAAGGTGCGCGAGGGTGAAGGCGGCACCATCCGCCTGGGGTTCGACAGCCCCGAGGCAGCCGAGCAGTCGCTGGTGGTGCTCAACTCCCTCGGCTACCAGGCTCGATTGCCGTGATCCGCACTTCCCGCCAACCGATTGGCAGATGAGGCAGCGAGTAGCCGCCGCGCGCAGGCTCGAGGGGGAGGCGCGCGTCCCGGGCGATCGGGACGGAGCCGCCCTGGCTCTGCTGCTGGCCGCAGTTGCCGAGGGGGACTCGGAAGTCGACAACCTCCCTCCGGGCTCGGAGCGCCTGGTCTCCTGGCTGCAGTCGGCCGGCATCGGAACCAAGCGGGAAAACTCCACCCTGGCGATTCGAGGGGCAGGCCCGCATGCCCTGGGAGGCGTCGAAGGCCTCGTCGATCTGACGGACACCGGGGCAGCGGCTCTGCCCGCACTGGCCGTGCTCGCCGGGCAGGGCATCCCCTTTAGGGCCCGGATTCCCGCGGCGCAGCAGGAGTCCTGCACCCGGCTCCTCGAGCTCCTCGCCAGGATGGGAGCGGCAGGCCGTCTCGAAGCCGGCAATGAAGTCATCTTCGACCGCGGCGACGGCATGAAGGGGGCCTCACATCCCGAGACCGACCTCGAGGCACCGGAAAAGCTGGCGCTCCTGATCGCCGGCCTGTACGGCAAGGGGGCCACAGAGGTCAGGGAACCACTTTCATCCAGGGATCGCGTCGCCGAGCTGTTGGAGCGCCGCGGCGCCGGAATTTCACGGAACCGGCGGGAGGGCGCGCGCGCGATGACCGTGGAGGGGGGAACGCACCTGCGGGCAGTTCGGGTCTCCGTGCCGGGTGAGCTGCGGTTGGCACTGCCGCTTGTGGTGGCCGCTTCGAGCCTGATGAGCTCGAAGGTCCGCATCCGCAACGTCGAGCTGCGCTCGCCACAGCGCCCGTTCCTCGAACTCCTCAGGCAGATCGGAGGCGAGGCCGCGGTCGAAGAGCGGGAGGACGAGGCCGCGGACCTGGTTGTCGAAGCCGCAAGGCTCAAGGGAACGCGCGTCGCCGGGGGGCGGACCGAACGCCTCCTCGATCAGATGGCGATGCTGGCGGTACTGGCGACCCAGGTGGAGGGTGAATTCATCATCCGCGACATCGCCCCCCTGCGGCAGGGGAGCTACGACCTGGTCGCTCACCTGGTTTCCGCTCTGCGCAGGATCGGGGCGAAAGTCGGCGAGTATCCCGAGGGGATCGTCATAGAAGGGGGCAGGCCCCTGACCGGGAGCGAGATCGACTGCAGAAACGATTCCGGACTCGCGATGGCGTTCGCGGTGGCGGGACTGCTCGCCGACGGGGAGACGGTTCTCGCAGACAGCGGCTGTCTGCAAGAGGTTTTTCCCGGCTTCTGCGATCTGTTGCAGGCTTTGCAAGACAAGAAGAAAGAGAGATGACATGAGTGGGTTCATTCGCTTGTTCGCGCTGCTCGCCCTGCTGTTCGGCGGCGGCGTGTTGTTGATCAAGCTGCTCTACGGTGCGAGTTGGAGCGAGAGTCTGGAGATAGCCGACCAGTTCATCGAGGATCTCCTCGGTTGATCACCTCGAGAACCGGCCTGCTCGGGGTGATCGGGTACCCCGTCGAGCACAGCTCCTCTCCGGCGATGCACAACGCCGCGCTCGCCAGGACGGAACTCGATTTCGCCTACCTGCCGTTCGCCGTACCCCCGGACCGCGTCGCCGAAGTCCCGGTGGCGATGCGGACCCTCGGCATCCGCGGCCTGAACGTAACGGTGCCGCACAAAGTGGCGGTGATGGAGGGACTGGACGAGATCTCGGAAGAAGCCCGGGTCATCGGGGCGGTGAACACGATCGCCAACCAGGATGGGCGCCTGACCGGGTACAACACCGATGCGGAAGGCGTCATCGCCAGCCTTCGCGCCGACGGCGGACTCGATTCCCTGCCGGGGGCGGTGGCGCTGCTCGGCGCAGGGGGCGCCGCCCGGGCCATTCTCTACGCCTTGCTGCAGGCGGAAGAAGTGGAAGAGGTGGCGCTCCTCAACCGCACCGTGGAAAAAGCCGAAGCCCTGGCTGCCGATCTCGACCCGGAGTCCCGCCGCGTGCACGTCGGAACTCTTGGCGGGGGGGACGCCATTGGCGCAGCGGGCCTGCTGATCAACGCGACTTCGGTCGGAATGCATCCGCGGCCGGACGCTTCCCCGCTGCCGGATCCGTCGGTATTGCACGACCACCTCACCGTTCTCGACATCGTCTACAAACCGCGGCGCACGCGCCTGCTGGCGCAGGCCGAGAAGGCCGGAGCGCGCACCATCGACGGGCTCGGGATGCTCGTTCACCAGGGGGCGCGCGCCTTCGAGATCTGGACCGGTGTGGCCGCGCCCGTGGAGGTAATGAAACAGGCCCTGGTCGGCCAGGTGGAACCGTGACCAATCCGTTCGTAGAGGAAATACTCGAAGGTGCCGCGTCGGCGACCGGGCTCGATTCCGAGACCTTGCGGGAACTGCTTTCCGTACCGCCGGCGGAGGAATTGGGGGACTACGCGCTCCCCTGCTTCACGCTGGCCAAGCAGCTGCGCCGGAACCCTGCCCAGATCGCCGGCGAGGTGGCCTCCCGGCTCAGCGGCGCCGCAAGCGACCGGATCGACGCCGTCGAGGCCGCGGGAGGGTACGTCAACTTCAGGCTGAACCGCACTGCCTTCATTCGCCACACCCTCGAGGAAATCGCCGCCAAGGACAGCCAGTACGGGTCCGGGAATCAGGGGCGTGGCAAGACCCTCGCCATCGACTTCGGCGCTCCGAATCTCGCCAAGCCGTTCGGCATCCAGCACCTGCGCTCCACCGCCATCGGCAACGCCATCCGCCGCATCCACGCCTTCCTCGGCTGGAAATGCGTTGGCATCAACTACTACGGCGACTACGGCGCCAACTTCGGGCAACTCCTCGCCGCCTACACCTTGTGGGCAGATCCCGACAAGGTCAGAACCAATCCGGTGGCGGAGCTGTCCAACCTGTACGTGCGCTTCAACGACGAGCAGAAAAGCCATCCCGAGCTCGCCCAGGAAGCTCGGGCACGTCTCGTCCGCCTAGCAGCAGGCGACGAGGAGATGGTCTCCCTGTGGCGGTACTTCGTAGAGGAAGGACGCCGTGAAGCGGAGCGCATGTACCGCATTCTCCAGGTGGAGTTCGACGACTACCTCGGCGAGAGCCACTTCGCCGACCGGCTCGACGAGACGATCGCCTTCTTCGCGGAAAAGGGGCTCGCCGAAGAGAGCGAGGGGGCGCTGATCGTCCGCCTCGGGGAGGACATCCCCCCCTGCATGCTGCGAACCAGCGCCGGTACGAGCACCTACCACAGCCGCGACCTCGCCGCGCTGCGCTACCGCTGGGAGCGCTACCGGTTCGACAAGATGGTCTACGTCACCGACATCCGGCAGCAGCTGCACTTCCGCCAGGTTTTCGGCTCCCTGGAACGGGCGGGCGCCGACTGGATCAACCGCTGCGTGCACGCCCCCTTCGGGTTGCTCTCGTTCAAGGGGGAAGCGATGGGAAGCCGCAAGGGGAACGCGCTGTTGCTCGAAGACGTGCTCGAGCGCGCCGTCGAGCTGGCGCAGCGGATCATCTCTGAGAAGAACCC
Organism: Candidatus Latescibacterota bacterium; assembly: GCA_965223905.1. Taxonomy (GTDB): domain Bacteria; phylum Latescibacterota; class UBA2968; order UBA8231; family UBA8231; genus CBDCXV01. The sequence continues at coordinate 843,052 of CBDCXV010000001.1, read as the reverse complement.
ACAGCTCGCCGGCAGGGAGGAAGTGGCGCGGCAGGTTGGCATAGGGGCTGTGGTGTTCGCCGACGTCAGCAACCGTCGCACCCGCGACGTGAGCTTTTCCCTGGCCGAGGTGCTCAACTTCGACGGCGAGACCGGGCCCTACCTGCAGTACACTCATGCGCGCTTCTGCAGCATCCTGAGTCGATTCGGAAGACCGCCGGACCACGGCGACGCGGCCAGGCTGGGGGAACCCGCCGAGATGCGGGTCGCCCGGAAGCTCGCAGAGTTTCCCGTACAGGTAGCACAGGCCGCGGACGAGAACGAACCCTCCTGTATCACCGCCTATCTGCTCGACCTGGCCGCGGTCGCCAACAAGATGTACAACGAACTGCAGGTGCTGGTACCCGGCGACCCCGAGCTCGCCGAGGCCCGGGTCAGGCTGGTCGACGCGGTGCGCGCGGTGCTGCGCACGGGGCTGGAGCTGGTTGGGATGAAAGCCCCGGAGGAGATGTGATTATGGGCTTCGCGCAGCTGACCATCGGTGCCTGCAGGCCGCGGCCGAAGCCGTTCGAGCCCGGCTTCGGCTCACACAGCAGTGTCCTTCCCAGTACACGCCGGTGGGAGTGTGCCCGGGCCCGGCTTCTGCCGGCCGGGGGCCGGTGCGACCCGTGAACGGCCCGGTTTTCCTCACCGGGTTCATGGCGACCGGCAAAAGCAAGGTGGGGCGCCTGCTGGCCCGGCGCATGGGACGCAGGTTCATCGATACCGACGACATGGTGGAGGAGCGCGCCGGCATGGCGATCGCGGATATTTTTGCGGACAAAGGCGAGGACTGGTTCCGGGATCTCGAGCACGGCTGCGTAGTCGAGGTCGCTCGGCGCCGCGACGTCGTCGTCGCCCTCGGCGGCGGCGCCATCACCCAGGAGCGCAACCGCGACGCCGTCCGCCAATCGCCGGGCCTGCTCGTCTGTCTTCAAGCGGACGCGGACACGATACTGGAGCGGGTCGGCCGCAAGGAGACCCGCCCCTTGCTCGCCGGGCTGACCATGGAACAGAAACGGGAAAAAATCGAGCGCATGCTGATCGAGCGGGCCCCGTTCTACGCCGCCGCCGACATGACGGTGCAGTCGTGCCGGGAACGGACCCCCGAAGAGGCCGCGGAGGAAATTCACCGATTTCTCGAGCGGATGCCGCCATGCCGTCCGTAGCCGTCGAGCTGGGGGATCGCGGCTACGAGGTCGTGGTCGGCAGCGGCATCCTCCCGGAGATCGGGCGGCGCTGCCGGGAGCTCGGCCTCGGCAACCGGGCGGTGGTGATCGCCGACACCGCCCTTGCGGACAGCTGCGTTCCACTTCTTTCCGAGAGTCTGCGCGGCGCCGGCTTTCGAGTGACCGAAATCCTCTTCTCCGGGGGCGACTCGGAAAAGAACCTCGCTGCTGCCGAGCGCATCTTCGGGCGGCTGATCGAAGCGCGCATGGACCGCGGCTGCTGGATCGCCGCTGTCGGCGGCGGTGTCGTCGGGGACCTCGCCGGGTTTGTCGCGGCGACCTTTCTGCGCGGCGTCGACTTCGTGCAGGTGCCGACGACGATCGTCGCCCAGGTCGACGCCAGCATCGGGGGCAAGACCGCGGTCAACCACGCCCTCGGCAAGAACACGATCGGCGCCTTCCACCAGCCGCGCCTGGTGCTGGCCGACCCCGCCACGCTGCGGACTCTGCCGGTTTCCGAGCGCGTCGCCGGAATGTCGGAGGTCGTCAAGCACGCGGTCATTGGCGACGCCGAGCTCTTCGAGTATCTCGAACGAGACATCGAAAAGGTCGTCGCCCTGGAGATCGATTCAGGGGAGCTCGACTGGCTGATCGCCCGCAACGCCGCCATCAAGGCTTCCGTGGTCTCGGGCGACGAGAAGGAGGGCGGCCTGCGTGCCATTCTCAACTACGGCCACACCATCGGCCACGCGATCGAAGCGGCGACCGGCTACCAGGGGTACCGTCACGGCGAGGCCGTGATTCTCGGCATGGCCGCGGCCGGACAGATCGCCAGGCTGCTCGGCACCTGGCCGGCAGCGGAACAGCGGCGCCAGGATGCGCTGCTCGAGCGCCTGGGAGTACCGCCCGGGATCAGCCGGGTTCGGGCGGCGAGCATCGTCGAGCGCACCCATGCCGACAAGAAGCGCCGCGACGGCAGGCTGCGCTTCGTTCTCGGCCGCCGCATCGGCGAGGTGAGCCTGATCGAAGACGTCGACGAGAGAGTGGTAAGCGCCGGGGTCGAGTACATTCAGGAGGCATATCCCTGATTCCCACGACATGACCGCCAGAGCCAAAATCCACCTCGTCAGCCTCGGGTGCCCCAAGAACACCGTCGATTCGGAGCGCATGCTGGGACTGCTCGACGGCAACGGCTACGAAACGACCTCCGACCCGCAGGCTGCCGACGTCGTCATCGTCAACACCTGCGGCTTCATCGGCCCCGCCAAGGAGGAGTCGATTGATGCCATCCTCGCCGCTCACGAGCTCAGGGAAACCGGGGTCTGCAAGGGGGTCATCGTCACCGGCTGCCTCGCCGAGCGCTACCGCCCCGACTTGCGCAGGGAGCTCGCCGAGGAAGCGGACGAAATCCTGACACTCAGTCAGGAGAAGGAGATCGCCCGCTACGTCGACCGCCTGCTCGGGCGGGCGCGGGAGCGTTACATCGACAGCGCCCCGCGGCTGCAGACGACCCCCCGCCACTGGGCCTATCTCCGCATCTCCGACGGCTGCGACCATCAGTGCGCCTTCTGTGCGATCCCGCTGATCAAGGGCAGGCACCGCAGCGAGCCGGTGGAAGCCCTCGTGGCCGAGGCTGAGCGACTGACCGCCGCTGGCGCGCGCGAGCTGGTCCTCGTCTCCCAGGACTCGGTGCGCTACGGCAAGGACCTCTACGGCCGCTTCGAGCTGCTGCCCCTGCTGCGCAAGCTGGCCGCTGTCGAGGGCCTCGGGTGGATGCGCCTGATGTACACCTACCCGGCGTTCTGGAGCGATGAGCTGATCGATTTTTTCGCCGCCACGCCGGTCATGTGCAACTACATCGACATGCCGTTGCAGCATATCTCGGACCCGGTGCTGGCGCGCATGAAGCGGGCGACCACCCGGCGCAAGACCCTCGAGTTGCTCGAAAAGCTGCGCACCCGCATGCCCGGAGTCGGACTGCGCTCGTCGTTCATCGTCGGCTTTCCCGGCGAAACCGAGGCCCAGTTCGAGGAGCTGCTCCAATTCATCGAGGACAGCCGCTTCGACAATGCGACCTGTTTCATCTACTCGCCGGAAGAGGGAACCGCGGCCGCGGATCTCGACCAGCCGGTCGCCGAGGAGGTGAAAGAGGAGCGCTACCGGCGCCTGACCGAACTTCAGGACCGCATCTCCGCGGAGGTCAACCTCGGCCACGTCGGCACCCGTCACACCGCGCTGGTCGACGAGCGGGATACCGAGGCAGGTGGCCATTTCCGCGGCCGCCTGCAGCGCGACGCCCCCGAGATCGACGGCAGCGTCGCCATCGACGCCGGCCAAGCAGGGCTGCAACCGGGGAATTTCGCCGAAGTCGAGATCGTAGGGGCCTACCCGTACGAGCTGACGGCGCGCGCCCTCGGCCCTGTGTGGTGAGGTTGCCCGTGGCCAGGCAGAGGAGGACGCGACCCACCGCCATCACCCTGACAGGGGAGCACATGGAAATCGCCTGGAGCGACGGAACCAGCTCGCAGGCCCTCCTGAGCGAGCTGCGCCGCAGCTGTCCCTGCGCGATGTGCCGGGAGGCGCGCCGGGCCAGCGAGCCGTCGGCAACCGGGGAGCTGCCGGTGCTGGAGGGAGAGGCGGAGACCGCGACCGCCGAGGCATTGAGGTTCGAGCACGTCGGCCGCTACGGCATCCGCATCACCTGGGCCGACGGCCACGACACCGGGATCTACACCTTCGAGGCGCTGCGGGAGGCCGGCTGAACCGGCTCCTCCTCAGCCGTCTGGCTTGCCGATCGGGGCGCTCGCGCGAGCCAGGATTCCGCAAGCAGGAGCGCCAGGGCGGCGAGCAGGAACTCCCGCCACAGTTCGCGGCCATAACGCCGAACAAGAACCTGTTCGCGCAGGTCCGCGTCCGACGCCAGCGGCACGACCCGCGCCGGGCCGAAGATGCGCTCGAGCTGGCCGGGAGAGACCTCCTCCAGATTCGACTCGCGGGTGTCGACATTGACGGCGAAGCGGTCGACGACCTCGCCCCCTTTTTCGAGACGCCACACCCCCGCTTCGGCAGGACGCCCGGTCCAGAAGGTCCCCTCGGAGTTCGCCTCGGCCGACTGGAAGTAGCGCCGGCCGCTCGGAGTCCGGACCTCGACACGGTCGCCTGGAACTACCCCGAGGAGAAGGCGGCGAACCGTCTGACCGACCAGGTAGCCACCCCCGCCCTGCGAGGGAGTGCCCAGCAGCCGGCAGAGACGCTGAAGCAACGGGGCGAACAGCGCGCTCGACGGCAGCTCGCTCCACTCGAGCGACAGCGGGACCGCGAACAGGACGACGCGCCCCATCCGGCGCCAGGCCATGGCCGCGGCCGGGGAGCCATCCCCGAAAGAGAGCAGCGCCGAAACGCCGGGGTTGGTCATCAGGGAGAAGGCGGCGAAGAAACGAGGCCTGGCAGCAGCCTCGGTCAGACCCTCGAGCAGGACCTCGTCCGAGGCCGCGGGATCGAGGCGGAGGAAGGAAGCCGGTCTCCGGCCCGCGGGCCCCGGGCGCCCGACCGCTTTCACGATCGAGGCCGGAATCAAGGTGGAAAGGAGATGGCGGTTGAGGTAGCTGATGTCGGCGTCCGGGCCGGGAAATACAACGACCCCCCCTCCCCGCGCCGCGAAATCGCGGACGGCCCCGATCTGCTCGCTGCCGAGCTGCGAGACGTTGCACAGGATCAGCACCCCGGCCTCGTCAAGAACCCCGGAACCGAGAGAACCCGGGGAACTGCTGTCGAGCTCCAGGCTGGGATCGCCAGAGGCGGCTGCTGCCAGCGCCTGCTGCGCGAAGTAGAGATCCCCGGAATCGCCAGCCATCACCACGCGAACCTGCCGCGGAATGAAAGCGGTGAAGTAGCGCCTGTCGTCGAGCGTCAAGGCATCCTCTTCGATCTCTACGTATCCGCTGGTGAAACCGTCGCGGCGGGGAGTGGTGGCAAACCCCAGCTCGGAGCGCTCCCCGGGTTGAAGCTCGACCGTGCGCCGTTGCATCCTCTCCCCGTCGATGAACAGATCGGCGGCGAACTTCTCCGAGCGGATTTCCGAGGAGTTGACCACCTCGGCCCGGATCCGCCATCTGCCGCCCGGAGCGGCCATCCAGCTGCCGGCGTCCACGGCCGAGAGATAGCGATTGCCGCGGCCGGAAAGCTGGAGATCGGTGGTGTAGATCGCCGTTTGCGACCACTCTGGGGAGCGTCTGGCGACGACCTTCACCCAGCCCGGGGCTGCGAGATCGGAACAGATGAAGAGCTCTCGCCGCAGGCCGGCCTCCTCGAAGTGGCGCTCGGCGGCGCGAAGTGCCGCCTCGACGTCGGTCCCTTCCTGGCGCACCGCGAGCTCCCGCAGCTCCTGCGGCAGCTTCCCGTCGATCGGGACCGCAGCGGAGGCAAAGGGGATGACGCGAACCTCGTCCCCGGGGGTAAACAGCTCCAGCAGGTCGATCGCCTGGGACCGCAAGAGCTCGAAGATGCGCACCGACCCCGGCCGGTATCCCGTGCTGTACGAGGCGTCGAGCAGGATCGCCGCAGCCACCGGGGCCGGCCGGCCGAACCATCCCCCCTCTCCGCCGCGCAAGGCAGGACGCGCGAAGGCGAGGACGAGTGCGGCCACAGCGAGAGTGCGCAGCAGCAGAACCAGCCACTGGCGCAGGCGGATGCTGCGCATGCGGCTCTGGTGCAGGCGGCGCAGGAAACGGAGGTTGCTGAACGGAAGGGGCTGGGAACTGCCGCGATGCAGCAGGTGAACGGCCAGGGGAACTGCCGCGGCCGCCAGGGCGATCAGCGCCGCGGGGTTGAGGAACTGCACGGCACCCGACCGGCGGGGGTCCTTGTACTGCTGGAAGCGGGAAAGGGATGAGATCCGGGGCCGCGGCGGGCGGCGGTCTCCCGGGCGGAGCTATCCGGAAGCAGGGTACTGCTTCTCTTCCTCCGCAATCGCTTCGAGCACCTCTGCGGGTGTCGAAGCCTCGATCAGGCTCTTCTTGAACTCATCGTTTTTCAGCAGCCGGGAGATGCGCGCCAGCGCCTTGATGTGCGGACCGGAGACGTTGGCGGGTGAGACCAGCAGGAAGAACACGAACGCCGGCTCGCCGTCGAGGGCCTCGAAATCGACGCCACGCCGGTGGGTTCCCAGAGCAGCGACGAGCCATTGAACGGCATCGGATTTCCCGTGGGGAATGGCGATGCCGTCGCCTATCCCCGTACTCATGATTTTTTCGCGCTCGACTACGGCCTGCAACACCTTGTCGCGATCTGAGATCGCGTCACCGGCATCGAGACAATCGACCAGTTCCTCGATGATTTCTTCTTTGCTGTTGCCTTTGAGACCGACGATCGTGGTCTCGGAAGACAGGATTTCCAGCAAGGTCATTTTCGGCTCGACTCCTGCAAAACGAGGTCACCAATATAACCCAATCACCGGCGGGCGGCCATCGGCCTTCGCGCCGATTCCTTGAGGTCGGAAAGTCTCAGCCGCTTATTTTTCCTCCTCTTCTTTTCCCGGGAGTTCGCGCAGGTCCCCCTTCGAGATCGAGCAATTCATGAGCGATCAGCAGGAGAGAGTTCCCGCCGCGAGAACCGCTCTCTTTGTCGCCTACCACTATCCTCCGATCAGGTCGGGGGGCGTCGAACGCACCCTCAAATTCACCCGATACCTGCCGGAATTCGGGTACCGGCCGGTGGTGCTCACGACGACCGCTTTCGGCCGCCCGAAAAAGGAAGACGGGGCGTTGCGGGCCTGGGAACCCCTCCACGCCTACCGGTTTCTTTTCAACCGCGGCACCGGCGGCCAACCACGGCCCTCGACGGCGAGGACCCGTTCCCCCCTGACAGACGCCATTCGGCTGCTGGGACGCCGGCTGCTTGTTCCCGATGGCCAGATCACCTGGGCTCCGGCGGCGGCCGTCAAGGCACTCCGCTACCTGCGCCGGCACGAGGTCGACCTGATCTACACGACGTCCCCGCCGGCAAGCGCCCACCTGGCCGGCCTGTTTCTTCAACGGTGGACAGCCCTGCCCTGGGTAGCCGATTTCCGCGACAGCTGGATATACGACCCTCTCGACCCGGGGCTCGACGACATGCCGTTCCGCCGCGAGCTCGAACGCCGTCTCGAGGAACGGGTCGTCAGCGCCGCGGACGCGGTAATAGCGACGACGGAGATCAGCGCCGAGTATTTGGGCGCCGCGTATCCGGACAGTGGAGGCAAAATCGAGGTGATCACCAACGGTTTCGATCCCCAGGAGACTCAAGAGGACAGCCCCGGGCCTGCAGGGCCCCTGTTCCAGGGAGCCCGGGGCACCCAGGATCCGGGGTCGAACCCGCCGGACGAGTGCGTCCCAGGTCCGATGCGTGTCCTTCACACCGGCAGTTTTTCCGGGAGCCATCCGCAGCGATCGCCGCTGGCGTTGTTCGCCGCCCTGGAGTCCCTGCTTCATCAGGACGCGGAATGGCGCAGGCGCATCCGGCTCGAGCTGGTCGGCAGCCTTAGCACGCCGGAGCGGGAAGCGGCAGGGCCGCTGCTGCGCGCCGGGATGGCCGCGATCCCCGGTGAAGTGGACCGGGAGTCAGCGCTAGAGCTTCAGCGCCGGGCGGATGTCCTCCTTCTCGTCGATCACCCGCGTCCGTGGCCGTCCTCTAACGTTCCCGGCAAGTTCTTCGAGTACGCGGCGACGGGACGCCCCATTCTCGCCCTGTGCGGGGAGGGTATGGTGGCGCGCATGATGGCCGCACTGCATGCCGGTATCTGCGTCCCCCCGGACGACGTAGAGGCTATCCGCGGCGCCCTGGTGCGGCTTTACCGCGAGTGCTGCGAGGGCGCGGCCCACGGCGCCGACCCGGCGGCGCTCAGGCCCTTTCACCGGCGCGAGTTGACGCGACGGCTCGCTGCCTGTTTCGACCGCGTCGCAGGAGTCCGGTGAACGGCGCCGGTACGCTCCCCGGACAGCCTGCGGTGTCCCGGAAAAGGGACCGGGTCCTTATCCCGCGCCAATGGGGAATCGCGCTCTTCGCCCTGGCCGCGGCCATGCGGCTGGGATGCGCCTCCCTCGGCATGGAGGTGCCCGCCCAGGACACCCCCGACTACGACGAGATCGCCGCCAACCTGCTCGCCGGGGAAGGTTTCGTGGCGCGGGAAAACTGGTTCGGCTACGACATGAGATCATGGAGGGCCCCGCTGTACCCCGGCTTTCTGGCGGGGGTGTACGGTCTTTTCGGTTTTTCCCACGGCGCCGTCAAAATCGCTCAGTCATTCCTCGGGGCAGCCACGGCGGTAACCGTGTACGCGACCGCCAGGGCCATCTGCCCGCAGGCGGCGCTGATAGCGGGAGTGGCAGCCTCCCTCTACATGCCGCTGGTGGCGAGTGCCAGCGAGGTAATGACGGAGACGCTGTTCGCGTTCCTGCTGGTGTTGGCCCTCTACCTGTCGATCTCCACCCGTCTCACGGCCGAGGCCGGCGGCCCGCGGCTGATGGCCGTCGGAGTGGCGATCGGCTTTGCGGCCCTTACCAGACCGGTGGCGCTCGTGCTGTGGCCGGTCGAAATGCTGCACTCGCAGTTCACCGGCGGGGGCCGCTGGCGCCGGTGCCTGTGGATAACCCTCGGTGTCGCCGCCACTGTGGTCCCCTGGACGGCGCGCAACTTCCAGGTGCACTCCGCCTTTGTGCCGATATCGACGCATGGCGGCTTCGTGTTCGCCCGCAGCAACGGACCGAGTCCGGACTGGAAACAGGCGGATGGCTGGCGAATCGAGAAACGCACCTTCGAGCGCATGCCTGGCGAAGTCGAGCGCGACCGCTACTGGCTCGCCCAGGGGATACGGCTCGTATCAGGGGATCCCGCCCTCTACCTGCGCTCGGTGGGGGAGCGCTTCCTGCGTTTCTGGTACTTTTTCCAGCCCGGGTACAACCTCTCCTTCATGGTGATCCTGCCCCTGTTCGCCGCGGGTCTTCTCCTATTCTGGAGACGCAGGGGCTTCGATCTGCTGGCCGCCGTCATCGTCGCTTTCGTCTTCACCTTTTCTACCATCCTCTACGGGTCGGCGCGTTTCCGCCTGCCCCTGGAGCCGTTGTTCATCCTGTTTGCCGCCGCCTTCGCACACTTCGCCTGGCAGCGCTGGGGGGCCGCGCGAACCGCGGCCTTGCTGGCTGGCCTGGTTGCCGCCAACGGTTTCGTCTGGTTGTGGGAAGACCGGGCCCGCACCGCGCTGCTCGGCCTCCTGGAAGCGGGGGGACTCAAGTGACAGGAACAGGCGAGGTTTCGCTGTCCATCTGCATCGTCAGCTGGAACACGCGAGACCTTCTCGAGGACTGCCTGCGTTCCGTCTACGCGGACCCCGACAGCGCCGGCTGGCAGGTCCTGGTGGTCGACAACGCCTCGAGCGACGGCAGCGCGGACATGGTCGCCGACCGGTTTCCCCAAGTCGAGCTGATACGCTGCCCGGAGAATCTCGGCTTCAGCCGCGGCAACAACCTCGCTCTGGAACGCGCCGACGGCCGCTGCCTCCTGTTGCTCAATTCGGACACCGCGGTCGAGGTCGGAGCCCTCGGAGAACTCGTCGACTACCTCGACTCCGATCCGGACGCAGGGGCCGTCGGCCCCCGGCTGGAATACCCCGACGGATCCCTGCAAATGTCGTGCGGAAGGACCCCCGGCCTGCACTCCGAAATCGTGCATAAGCTGTTATTGCACAGAATGTTCCCGTTCTTTAGATTGGGCCGCTGGCATCATGGAGAGCGCCGCCTCGTCGGATGGGTGACGGGGGCGTGCTTGATGGTGCGCCGAGAGGCAGCCGCCGAAACGGGATTCCTCGATCCCAACATTTTCATGTGCTTCGAGGATCTCGACTGGTGCATGCGTCTTCGGAAAAAAGGTTGGTCGGTGGTATACCTGCCGTCGAGCCGCGTCGTCCATCACGACGGCCAAAGCATCCGCAAAAACCTCGATGAGATGCTGGTCGTCAGTCAGCAAAGTCTGTTCTACCTGTTCGAGAAACACTTCGGAAAGGGCCGCCTGCACGCGCTGAGGCTGCTCACGGTGGTCGAGATGCTGTTGCGATCCGCCTTGTGGATGGTTCCCGCCTTGTTGCCGTCCCCCAGTAGGAACGAGGGAGCACAGCGGCTCCGGGCGTACTGGAGGATCCTGCGGCGCACGGTGACGGACCGATCCTACTGGGCGCCGCTATCACCGGGGACCCGCCGGCATTGGCCGGAAAGGACGGTTAGATGACGGAATCGGAAGCTTCGAGTGCCGCGTACGACGAACGCCTGCGGCTGTTCAAGCCGTCATTCGGTGAGGAGGAATTCCGCGCCGTATCCGAGGTTCTGGCCGGGGGCTGGATCGGACGCGGTCCCCGAACGCTCGCGTTCGAGGAACGTTTTGCCGATTACATCGGTGTCCGCCACGCCGTTTCCCTCAACTCCGCTACCGCGGCCCTGCACCTGGCCATGATCGCGGCGGAGGTCGAGGGGCAGGAAGTGCTGACCAGCTCGATGACCTTCGTCTCCGCGACCCAGGCGATCGTCCACGCCGGAGGGCGTCCGGTGTTCTGCGACATCGATCCCGGCACCCTCAACGTCACTGCCGACGAGCTGCGCAAGAAGATCACACCGACCACGCGGGCGATCATGGTCGTCCACTACGGCGGACACGCCTGCGACATGGACCCGATCCTGGCGCTTGCGGGCCAGCACGGCCTCACGGTTGTCGAGGACTCCGCCCACGGTTGCGGCGGCCGCTACAAGGGGCGCATGCTCGGCGCTCTCGGGGACATCGGCTGTTTCAGCTTTCAGGCGACGAAAAACCTGACCACAGGCGACGGCGGCATGCTCGTGACCGACGACCCCGCGGTTGCCGACCGGGTCCGCAAGCTGCGCTGGGCCGGCATCTCCAAGCCGACCTGGGAGCGCTTCCGTTCAGGAGAACCGCATCGTTCCTGGATCTACGAAGTCGAGGAAATCGGGTACAAGTACGAGATGAACGACCTCGCCGCTGCGATAGGGCTGGTACAGCTCGACAAGCTCGAAGCCCTGAACGAGCGACGCCGAAACCTCCTTCAGCGGTACCGCAAAGGGTTCGCCGGGGTCGATGGGGTCGAGGTGCTGCCGAACCGGGATTACGCCCTAAGCGCCTGCTACAATGCCGTAGTCAAGGTCGAGGATCGCGACGAACTCTACCGCTACCTCGACGAACAGGGCATCGATTCCAACGTCCATTTCTACCCGAATCACCTGATGGGCATTTTCAAACCCTACACCACGCGTCTCCCGGTGACCGAAAGCGAATGGGAACGCATTCTGGTGCTGCCGCTGCACCCCGAGCTGAGCGAAGAGCAACAGGACCGCGTGATCGCGGCGGTGCGCAGCTTCGTCTCCAGGCGCCGTAAGTAAAACCGGCGGCGCCCCCGATGTCCGTTCTCTCCGTCTCCCGGCACGGATTCCCGGCGGCAAACAGCTGTTCCAGGGTATCCCGGTACCTTCCGGAACGCGAACCCCGGGGAAGCAGCGGCAAATCATCACATCCCCATCCGACCGCGCCATCCCCGCATTCGACCCCCTCGGCACAGGAACCTGACGGGAAATCGGATCATCCCACCGGCCGCGGAAGGTGACCGTGCTCAACGCATTCACCGTCGATCTCGAGGACTGGTACCAGGGGCTCGAGATCGACTGCGACCAGTGGGAAGGGTACGAGGACCGCATCGAGATCGGCACCCGGCGGCTCCTCGGTCTGCTCGACGAAGCCGAGGTCCGGGCCACCTTTTTCGTCCTCGGATACGCCGCAGAGCGGGCTCCCGGGCTGATTCGCGAGATCACGGGCCTCGGCCACGAGATCGCCACCCATGGGTACGGCCACCAGTTCGTATACAAGCTGACCCCGGACAGCTTCCGGGAGGATCTGAAGCGATCGATCGCCATCCTCGAACCTCTCGCCGCGGCCCCGGTCGTCGGCCACCGAGCCCCCTATTTCTCGATAACCCCGCAATCGGAGTGGGCCCTCGAGGTTCTTTGCGAATGCGGCATCCGTTTCGATTCCAGCCTCTTTCCGGTTGCCAACTACCGCTACGGCTTCCCCGGAGCCCCGAGAGAAATCCATCGGATTCGCCCCGGATTGATCGAGTTTCCCCTCTCCACCTACCGCCTCGGAGGGCGCAACATACCGATCGCCGGAGGTGCCTATTTCAGGTTATTTCCTTATACTTTGACGAGGTTCGGCCTGCGGCGGATCAATCGATCCGGGCAGGCTGCCGTGTTTTACATCCATCCGTGGGAACTCGATCCCGATCATCCGCGTTTGAACTTGGCCGCCCGTATCCGCGTTCCCCATTACCGGGGCCTGAGCCAGACAGTCTCTCGCCTGCGGAACCTGCTGCAGGACTTCCGGTTCGGCACGGTGAGCCAAGTTCTCGGAGTAACGGATATCCGGGAAAGTCCGCAGAGGCCACAGGAGGCGGTGTGAAAGACCCGACCATGGAGTTCACCTCTGCAGACCTGGTTCGGCGCTACTTCGACGGCGAAGCGAAGCGTTTCGACGCGATCTACGAGGATCGGAAGAAATTTCCCCAGCAAATCGTCGACCTGCTCTTTCACCGCGTCATCCACAGACGATTTGCCTTGACTTTCGAATATTGCGGGGCCGTGGCGGGTAAACGGGTTCTCGAGGTGGGTTGCGGCTCCGGACGTTACGTTGTCGAATTTGCGCGGCGGGGAGCAGAGGTCGTGGGCCTCGACCTCGCACCGGCCATGATAGAAATCGCCCGCGCCGCCGCCGTCGAAGCCGGCGTCAGCGGGCGGACCCGGCTGGAAACGGCCGACTTCACAGATTGGCAGGCACCGGACCGATTCGATATTTCCCTCGGTATCGGCTTATTTGATTACATTTCAGATCCTCATGACGTACTTGCCAAAATGCGCGGGGTGACGACCGGGCAAGGGGTTTTCAGCTTCCCGATTCGCTGGACATTGCGCTCGCTGCCGCGGTGGCTGCGACTGACCTCGAGGCGCTGTCCCGTCTACTTTTACGACGAGAAACAAGTGATGGAAACGATGATGGCCGCCGGCTGGACCGACATCGCCGTTACCCGGCTGAGTCGGGATTACTTCGTTCACGCGACGGCGCGCTGACGCATATGAGAATACTGATAACGGGAGGGGCCGGATTCATCGGCTCCCATCTCGCAGAGCGACATCTGCAGATGGGAGATGAGGTGGCGGTCATCGACAATCTCTCCACCAGCGACATCACCAACGTTCAGCATCTCGAGGGCCACGACAGATTCACCTGCAAAATTGACGACATTCTCAATTTCGAGTCGTTGCGCCCCCTGGTGGACAGCTGCGACATGATCTACCACCTCGCCGCGGCCGTCGGGGTGGAATACGTGCTCGAGAATCCGCTGCAAACGCTCGCTACCAACATCCGCGGTACCGAACACGTCCTTGAGCTCGCAAACGAGAAGAAGAAAAAGGTCATCCTCGCCTCGACTTCGGAGATCTACGGCAAGAAAAACGGCAACGTTCCGTTCCGGGAGGACAGCGACCGCATTCTGGGACCTACAACGGTCGTGCGTTGGAGCTATTCGACGACCAAGGCGGTCGACGAGCTTCTGGCTCTGGCATACTGGAAGGAAAAGCGGTTGCCGATAGTCATCGTACGGCCCTTCAACGTGATCGGCCCGCGCCAGACGGGGCATTTCGGCATGGTAGTTCCGCGCCTGATCAAGCAGGCGGTTCTCGGTCACCCGATCACTGTGTACGACAGCGGTGAGCAGCGCCGCTGCTGGACCTACATCGATGACGCCATCGACGGGTTCGTCGGGCTCGCCCTCAGCGCCAATGCTATCGGCGAGATCGTCAACCTGGGATCGAATTTCGAGAGCAGCATCAAGGATCTCGCTTTCAAGATCAAAGATCTCACCGGAAGCGAATCGGAGATCCAGTTCACTCCCTACGACCAGACCCGCCGTAACGGGCGCTACGAGGACCTGTCGTACCGCGCCCCGGACCTGGAGAAAATCCGCTCCCTCGTCGGGTACGATCCCAAGGTCGACCTGGATGAGGCACTGGGGCGAATAATCGAGGACTACAAGCGCTAGTCCCAGGCCGCACCGGCCTACCTGACTCCCATCCCCTTCAGCAACCGGGGGGTTACCAGCCACTCAAGCTCCCCTCGCGCTCCCTTCAGTTCCGACCAGTCGCCGACCTCCAGCTCGATCCGGGCAAGGCCGCCGGTCGGCAGCCGCACCGAGGCTCCACACAGCATTTCGATCCACTCCTCCATGCCGGGGTTGTGTGCCACCGCCATGATACACAAGGCGCCGGCGCCGAGTTCGGCTACCACGGCGCTCGAGGCGTGCGGACCGGCGTGGTAGAGACGCTCATCGGGAACCACCTCGGGCGCCGGGGTCAGCCCGGCGGCGATTCCTTCGGCTGTCGCCAGCGCCCGCGCCGCCGGGGATGTGATCACCCGCTGCGGAAGGAGCCCTGTTCTCTGCAGGGCGCGGCCGACCCGGGGAACGTCCTTCATTCCCCGCTTGTTGAGTGGCCGCCCGAAATCACTGGTCCCGGGAACCCCCCAATCGGACTTGGCATGACGCAATACGTACAGGGCAGGCATGCGGAATTCTCCCCCGGGAGCAACTGGCCTTTCCTGGTTGCGTCCCTTAAATGTGGTCGTGTATTATGTTTAGACATTGAACAAGCCCTCGTTTTTCTGCTGTTCCGATCGCACCACTTTCATCCCGAATCATGGGGCAACCCCTCGAAATCAACCTCGATCTAATCCCGACCTCCCGCTTTCAGCTGATCGACGTATCCGAACACGTACGCGAAGAGGCCGGCGACGCACTCGATGCCTTCCGCAAAGCCGTCTACTGTTCGTTGCACACCACCGCCGGCTATCTCGAGCAGGGATTTTGTGCACGCCTGGGGCACAGCCGGAAACAGCTGGCCCCTTTCTTCCGAATTCTGCAGCGAATATTCCCCCACGACGCCGGGTATTTCCACGACCGCATGCAGCTGCGCGACGAGTTGAGCGATTCGCAGAAGCAGACTGAACCGGTAAACGCCGATTCCCATCTCACCTTCATGAGCGCCGGCCTCAAGAACTGCGTGACCTATCTCCACAAACCGGACGAACCAGTGTACTTCGTCGAGCTCGATGGTATCTACAAGGAAATCGTTCGCCGGCGTCACACCACGGTGCTCGGATACAACGACGAGCAGGTCGTCCACCGCGAACGCCTGGCGCTGCCCGTCGCTGCCGATCACCCGATCGAATCCCACAACCTGAAAGATCCGCGCTACGGGTTGTTTCAACAGTTCGAGGAGTGGCTCGACCGATTCGGAATCGACAAAGGCCGGATCGAGATCCACATGGCGCCAGGGGAAAAGAACGCCGGCCTCACCGTCAACGAATACGAAACTCTGCTGATCCGCAAGGACCTGCCCGCAGTACTTGCCGATCCACTGCGCTACATGGTGCGGCGAGGCCGCAAGCTGCTCGGGAAACCGAGCGCCATCCCGGAGAAGACGCGGGATCACGCGACCTACGACCTGATTCGCCTCTACAACGAGTTCATGGACATACTCCCGACCGGCCGCTCCGTTGTCGACCGGATTATTTCCGTGCTGTCGACGCCTGCCTACCGCCTCCTCCTCAAGAGATCGATCAGCCTGCTGGTCTCCTCCAGCAGCGAGACAGGACCCCAGCGGATCGTCCAAGGCACCTACCAGACCCCCATTCTCGTTGAGCATCACCGTCCGGAATGCGGCGTCCGCCACCTCGACGTCACGGTCTCCAGATTCGCCTAGTGCCTGCGCGCGTCGAAGAGCCGGCGCGAGGCGCTTCTTCCCGCCCCAGGTCTCATGCAAGTTGACCCGTCGATTTTCAAAGCGTACGACATCCGCGGCATCTACCCGGAACAGCTGAACGAGGAGGCCGCCGAAGCGATCGGACGCGCCTTCGCGACCTTCCTGCAGGCGCATGAGGTCGTCGTAGGCCGCGACATGCGCCTGTCCAGTCCAACGATATTCGAAGCCGTCGTCAATGGTCTGAGACGGCAAGGCGCCGACGTCATCGATCTCGGCATGGTCGGCACCGATCAGTACTACTTCGCCTGCGCCACCCTCGGCAGGCCGGGGATGATGGTCACCGCGTCGCACAACCCCGCGGCCTACTCCGGCTTCAAGATGGTGCGCGACATGCCCTACCTGCTCAGCGGCGAGGCCGGCATTCAGGACCTGCGGAGAATCGTCGAAAACGAGAGCTATGCTTCGGCGACGCGGCGGGGTGATGTGCGCCGGATCGACCTCAGCTCCCAGTTCGTCGACAAGCTCCTCGGCCTCATCGATCCCAGCCGGCTGCGGCCGCTGAAGGTGGTCGCCGATACGGCAAACGGCATGGTCGGCCCCATCCTCGAGCGGGTGTACGAACCCCTGCCGGTCGAGCTGATCGGGATGTACCTCGAACCGGACGGCCGCCTGCCGAACCACGGACTCGACCCCATGCAGGAGGAGAACCGCGCCGACCTGGTGCGGCGGGTGCGGGAAGAGCAGGCCGACGTCGGGTTTGCCTTCGACGGCGACGGCGACCGCTTCTTCGTCATCGACGACCGCGGGCAGTTCGTGCCGGGCGATTTCCTGACCGCGCTGATGGGAGGGTATCTGCTGGAGCGCCACCCGGGATCCCGGATCCTCTACGACGTGCGTTGCTCCTGGGCGGTACGGGACTTCATCTCCGCCGCCGGCGGGGAGGCCCTCGTCGAGCGCGTCGGCCACGCCTTCATCAAGCCGCGCATGTTCGAAGAGGGGGCGGTCTTCGCCGGCGAGTTGAGCGGCCATTTCTACTTCCGCGATTTCTTCGGCGCCGATTCCGGCCTCCTGCCTTCGCTGCTGTTGCTCGAGCTCCTGTCGCTGCGGGGCAAGCTGTCACGGCTGCTGGCTCCCTTCGAGTCCGGCTACTTCATCTCAGGGGAGATCAACTCCGAGGTGGCCGACCCGCAGGCCAAGATCGCCGAGCTGGCCGAACGCTACGGCGAAGGCGAGATCGAGTACATCGACGGCATCTCGGTCAGCTTCGACGACTGGCACTTCAACGTTCGGCCCTCCAACACCGAGCCGCTGTTGAGGCTGAACCTGGAAGGCAGGTCGCAGGAGACGATGACTGCCAGGCGCGACGAAGTCCTGGGCGTAATCCGCTCTTGACCGCTCCGGAGCTGCCCGTCCCCGGGCGGAGCAACCAGTAACCGCGATGCCGAAAATCCAGGAAAAGCTGCTGCTTCTCGCCTGCGATCTCGTCGCCATCAACCTGGCGACCGTGGCCCTCCTTTGGCTGCGGTTCGCCGGCGGAAAGCTTGCCGGCGCCGCAGCCGCCTGGCAGGAGCAAGCCGGCGTCGACGGGGGGATGCCGTTCTCCTTCGCCCTGCAGTATTACAGTTACGACGCCCTGCCGCTGGTGTACTGCTGCTGGCTGGTTCTGTTCATCTTCTCCGGGATGTACCGCCTGGAGCAGCCGCTGTCCCGTCTCGATGAGACCTTCGCCGTAATCAAGGTGGTGACAACGGGATTCCTGCTGCTGCTGATCGCCACCTTCGACCTCGAGAGCGGCTTTTCCTTCACGCGTTTCCTTCTCGTGTCGTACTGGTTCTCCATGGTCTGCCTGGTCGGGGGGGGCCGCTTCGCACTGCGGTCTATCCAGCGCCACCTGCTGATTTCCGGGATCGGCCGCCAGAAGGCGCTGATCGTCGGCACCGACGAGCGCGGCGAGAGGCTTCTGCAGGATCTGCGCTCGCGGTCCGTGCTCGTCCACGACGTCATCGGCTTCGTGCGCGCCCGCAACGACGCGGAGCGTTCGTCGGTCGGAGACGTCCCGGTGCTGGGTCAGGTCGAAGATCTCGACCGCATCCTGCGCGAACGCTCCGTACAGGCGGTGCTGATCGCTCTGCGCTCCAACACCCACGAGGAAATCCTCGAGATCGTAGAAGCCGCCGGCGACCAGCCGGTGTCGTTCAGCATCACCCCGGATCTGTACGACATCGTCACCGGGCACGTGCGCACGAACCAGATCTTTGGCATGCCTCTGATGGAGCTGAAGCCCCGGCTGATGGCTCCCTGGCAGGAGGCGGCCAAGCGCTTGATCGACGTCGCTGTCGCCCTCATCGTACTTGGCGGCCTGCTGCCGGTCTGGCTCCTGACCGCGGTCGCCATCAAGATGAACTCCCCGGGACCGGTGCTGTTCCGTCAGGAGCGCGTAGGCCGCGGCGGCCGGGTGTTCACGATGTACAAGTTCCGCTCGATGCGGGTCGACGCCGAAGAGAAAACCGGGCCGGTCTGGGCAGGAAGCGACGATCCGAGGAGCACCCCCATCGGCCGCCTTTTGCGGGCTCTGCATCTCGACGAGATCCCGCAGTGCATCAATTTCCTCAAGGGGGACATGAGCCTGGTCGGCCCGCGCCCGGAGCGGCCCTTCTTCGTCGACCAGTTCGCCCGCGAGATCCCGTTCTACATGCGCCGCTTCAACGTCAAGCCGGGCCTGCTCGGATGGGCCCAGTCGAAGCACCAGTTCGATCTCGACTCGAAGGATCTGCACGGAATCGCCCAGGAGCGCCTGGAGTACGATCTGTACTACATCGAGAACGTGTCCCTCGCTCTAGATTTCAAGATCATGCTGCGGACGATCTGGTTCGTCCTCGCCGGAAAAAGCACCCGCTGAAAGGGCGGGGGACCTTTGTCGGCCCCGCCGGCTTCAGAACACCCTGACCACCGACCCGCGCTCGCGCTCGAGACGGGCCGCGACTTCCTCCGGGGTCACCGGATTCGGCGGCCACTCCGACGCCGGCACCCGTGACAGCCGCAGCAGCAGCCGCGCCAGGTGGGCGACGTACTCCTTCAGTTCCCGGACGTTCAGCTTGTCGGCACTGTCTCCCGGCTCGTGATGGAAGTCGGAATCGCCGTGGCGGCCGACGAACCGCCAGCGCCACAGGTGCCCCGCATCGAGCCCTGCAGCCAGGTAGGGGAAGTGGTCGGAAGTGGCGTCGAGCTGTGACATGACGTGGCACTGGTGGCCTTCCCCCATGTCGTCGAGCTGCCGCTGCAGGAGCGGCTGCAGGTGGGGGAAGCCGAGGACGACCCCCTTCATGTGCCCGGTGCTCAGCTCATCGAGGTTGAGTGCCAGCCGCGGCGGCCTCTCCTGCCCGTAGTGGCTGTTGACGAAGGCGAAGGATCCCTGAAAGCGCTGCTCCTCGGCGCTGTAGGTGACGAAACGCAGGGAGCATCCCGGAGCCTCGCCGGTTTCGCGGCGCAACCGGGCCAGCACCCGCGCCGTCTCGAGAACGGCGATGACTCCGGAGGAGTTGTCGTTGCCGCCCGGGGCCCCGTACACGGTATCGTGGTGGGCGCCGAGGACGAGATGTTCGCCGCCCGCTCCGGCTCCCTCGAGCTCGCCGACGACGTTGGCGGACGGAGCCCGGAAGGTGTTGGTCTCGGCGCGCAGGTGCAGACGCGCGCCGGCCTGTCTGCGCAGCAACCGCCCCTCTTCCCTGGAGACGGTGACTGCGGGGAGCGGCGGATTGGGAAAATCAGGATCCTTGAGGTCGTTGGCGCTATGGTACTCCTTGCGCCCCCCCTCCTTGACGTCGATGAGGACCGCCGCGGCCGCCCCCGCCGCGGCTAGGTTGCGCAGGCGATAGGCGTGGGGAGACGGCCTCGTGAAGGGCGCATGGGCGAGTGCCATCACCGCGGCGGCTCCGCGCAAACCCGCGGCCGCAGCGATTTCGCGTTCCGTCCCGAAACCGACGTCGACCACCGGCGCCTCGACGTCGAACGAGGGGCACCATATCACCGGCAGCAGATCGAGCTCGCGGCCGTCCTCAAGGGTCGCCCCGGCGGCCGACCAGGACCAGGTGTCCATCTCGTACTCCTCGACATCCCCTGCATCGAGGCCGCAGGCCGCAAACTGCTCGCGGATGTAGTCGATCGTCTGCCACTCCTGAGCCGACGATGCCCAGCGAGGGCCGATCTCGTCGCAGAGCTTTTTCAGGTGGGGACCGATGCGGGAGCCGGCCCAGGCCTCGCCGATCAGGTAGCGGTCGATCTCATGCCAGGCGCAGGTCATCGGCGGAATCTCCTTTCAATGCCAGTGTCGCCTCCCACGGATACTTGAAAACTTCCGGCGCTGAGGCGCACGGCTCGCAAGGCGCCTGAGCGAGTCGTACCGGGTGTACGGGGAGCGCAGGCAACGCTGGGCGATGGAATCGAGGGGTCAAATCGCACAGATGATCTGGTTTGGATTGAACCGCGATTTTTTCCTCGAGGCAGCGGCTGGAATCGGGGGGAGGGGGGCAACACGTCCGCCGGAAGTCTCATTGGCCAGCCTCTTCTGGTAGAAACGGAAAGAGCCCCCCGGGTACCCCACTCTGCCAACATTTGTTTCCACAATCTTATCCACACCAACTGTGGATACCGGGATTTTTTCCACATTTTCCCCTGAACCGGTGAGGTTCATCGCTATTCAGGCATCCGGGGAACCCCGCCAGCCGCAACTCCGGGGACCGGGGCCGCCCGTCATCCCCCTTGTACGCCCCTTTCCCCCGTCGGATCGGAGCGCAACGTCGCGAGGTTCCGGTTCAGCACCTGCATGCCGTACGCCAGCGGATTGCCGACGTTGAGGAAGCGGTACCCCCAGCGGTACTTCTCCTGGACTTCGGCGACCTCGCCGAGGGTGGTGCCGGCGACGATGCCGGATCCGGCGATTCTGCGGGGCACCTCCTCCATGATGCTCTGCACCTCGTCGCAGCCGGTTTCGGTGATGCGTCCGACGGAAGCGGACAGGTCCATCGGCCCGACCAGCAGGACGTCGAAACCGCCGACTTCGACGATGGCGTCGAGATTGTCGTAGGCTTCCCGGCTTTCGAGCTGGAGGATCAGGACGGTCTCCTCGTTTGCCGTGCGGATGACGTGGGTCCAGTCGACGCCGGCTACCCAGGGCCAGTTGGGGGTGATGCCGCGTTTCCCCTCTGGCGGGTAGTGGGCGTGCTCCACCGCCGCGGCGACCTCTGCGGGGGTGTCGACCTGCGGAACCATCACCGCCACGGCCCCTACGTCATACGCCTTCTTGATCAATCCGGCGTCGTTGTTGGCGACGCGAATCATCGGCGCCACCCCGCGCTGGCGGATCAGCGAGGGGATGACGTCGAGACGCTCGAACGAGTACGGAGAGTGCTCGGTACAGATCCAGACGAAGTCGATGCCGGCGTTGCAGATCATTCCGGCGACCTGCGGCGTGAAGGCGGGCAGACTGGTCCCAAGCACCAGCTCTCCGCCCTGCAGTTTCTGCTTCAGTGGATTCGGATACATGGTCCTTTCTCATCGCGGTTGGAGAAGTTGACGTACAAGGCCGTGCCATCCCGTGACGGTCAGGGTCTCGCTGTCACTTCCATGTTGAGCTTTCAAATGGTAAGATCCGCGCCGGTCCGGGCCCATCGGCGCGCGGACGACGCCTGATTGCGGCGGCTCATCCCTGCCACGCGAAATTCATCACAAGGAGCGCAGCCCCCAGTGCGAGGCGGTAACAGGCGAAGGCGTGGGTTCCGTGGCGCTCGAGGAAACGGAGCAGGAAACCTATCGCCAGGTAGCCGCTGATTCCCGCGGCGGCGATGCCGACGGCGAGACCGGGGAGAGCGCCGGTCTCCCCGCCCATCAGCTCGAGCAGCTGCAGCAGCCCGCTGGCGGCGATCGCGGGAAGCCCGAGAAGGAAGGAGAAACGGGCGGCCTCCTTCCTGCGGAGCCCGGCGAGCAGCCCCCCGGCGATGGTCACTCCCGAACGGGAGCTTCCGGGGATCAGGGCCAGGGCCTGGCAGAGCCCGATGAACTGGATGCGCCAGAAGCCCAGACATTCCATGCCGCGGTCGCGCTTCCCGGCCTTTTCGGCAACCAGAAGCAGGATCGCCCCCCCGATCAGCGCAGAGGCCACGATCGACACTCCGCGCGCCTCACCTTCGATGAAATCCCGAAAGCCCAGGCCGAACACGGCGATCGGCAGGGTGCCGGGGATGATCGCCCAGGCGAGCAGCGAGTCCTGGGTGTGGCGCAGGTCGCGCCGTCCCAGGCTCTCCCAGGCGGCGGACGCCAAGCGTTTGATGTCCCCGGCGAAGTAGATGAAGACCGCAGCGAGGGTTCCGAGCTGAATGGCCGCGGAAAACGCGGTCCCGGGATCCTGCCATCCCACAAAGTAGGGGAGGATGAGGAGGTGGGCGGTGCTGCTGACCGGCAGGAATTCCGTCAATCCCTGAACGATCCCGAGCACGAGCGACTGCGTTATTGTCATGGAATATCGGCAGCGAGGAGAGGAGCCAATACTAAACCCCGGTGCCCGGCCTGGACAAGCCACTGCCGGCTTGCAAGCGCCCCCTCCGGATCCTGTCGCCTGCCCGCGGCGGTTGGGCCGTTATGTTTCCCGGGATCGATTCGGGCGCCCGGCCTCTCGCCAGCGGGGACATTCCCCCCGGGCACGCACGCGGGTTTTCACCCGCTCCCGGAGCAACCGCGAAGTCCGTTCCGGCCTCGCACGGGTTTGCTCAAGAGTCAGTCCTGCACCCCTAAGGCCCGGGGGCGGCCCCGAGGGTTTCAGGACCCCATCGAGCAGCTCCGATAGCGGTTTCCGGCAGCGAAGGGTTTCCCGAAGGCGGTCCAGGGCCCTCCCTCAGTGCCCGGGGCGGCTAGCCATTCCCGCGTGGTTTGCCGGCCCGAACTATCTGAATTATTTTGAGTTACGAGTATTTCAGGAGCGGCGGAACCGCCCCCCTTCCAGCAGCTCCACCGCTCTCCTACGGCCCCCGCCGGGTCCGTTGCAGCCCCTCGCATGAGCAACCCCAGTCCACAAAGAAGGTCCTCCAGCCGGCTCGGGCCGCGGCAGCGCAAGCTGCTTCTGGTCGTTCTGGGTCTCGGCGTCTTCATGTTCGCCGACACCCTCTATCTCCTCGTCAACAGGCTGGCCGACAGCCTGCAGATCGGCTACTTCGCCGTCACCGAGACGTCGCTTCCCAAGTTCTACCAGGTGATGGTGCTGTCCCACACCGGCGCCGGCCTGCTGCTGGTGGTGCTGGCCATCGCCTTCGTCGAGCTGCACCTGCCGGTCGTCTGGCGGCGCAGCCGCCGCCGCGCCATCGCCACCGGCATCGTGACCATCGGCCTGGGACTCGGCCTGACGGTTACCGGACTGTTCATCCTGAGCGCCGCCAACAACCGCGAGAACCGGTGGGCTTTCTGGAGTCACGTCGGAGCCGCGGCGCTGCTGCCGCTGTTCTACCTCCTGCACCGGCGCGCCTCGCGTTGGAAGCCGTCGCCGCTGAGCTACCGCCTCGTGCCCGCGGCCATCGCCGGGGTCGCCCTGGTCGCCGTCGGCCTCCACGGAATCACCTACGTTCGCGAGGCCTACACCGAGGCCGCGGAAAAGGCGTTCGCCGAGGGCACCCATCTCGGCGCCGGATCGAAGCTGCGCGACGTGGCCGAGTACGCCCCGGACGCTTTCGTGCCCGCCAACTACGTTCCGGCGGAAAGCCCGTTCTTTCCCGCGGCGACCACGACCACCACCGGATCCTACCTTCCGTCCCGCATCATCACGCGCGGCAACCTTCCGGACGCCGAGCAGCTGTCGGGCGATCTGCGCAGGCACGGTTTCGTCGTCGAAGAGCAAATCGGTGCCGCCCAGTGCGCCGGCTGCCACGCCGACATCGTCGAGCAGTGGTCGAAATCGGCGCATCGCTTCGCCTCTTTCAACAACCCCTTCTACGAGGCGACGATCGAAAACATGAGGGAGGTTTCGACCGGGGGGAACGCCGAAGTCGCCGCCCACATTGCCTATTTCAGGGAACGGGCTCCCGAAAGCCTGCGCGAGGACCTCGAAGACAAGGAGGCCCTGGTCAAGTCGAAGTGGTGCTCGGGATGCCACGATCCGGCGCTGATGCTCGCCGGCAAGATGACCGGGGAGATCGACCGCGAGACCCCGCAGGCCCAGGCCGGACTGACCTGCCTGGCCTGTCACGCCATCGACCAGATAGACGGGGTCACGGGAAACGGCAACTACAACATCGCCGACGAGCAGGAGGACCCCTACCTGTTCGCCGCCTCGGAGGACGGCCTCGGCCACTTCGTGCACGACACCGCGCTGAAAGCCCGCCCCGAGGTTCACAAGCGGCAGATGCTGAAGCCGTTCTTCCGCACCTCGGAGTTCTGCGCCACCTGCCACAAGGTCAGCCTCGACACCCGCCTCAACAACTACCGCTGGCTGCGGGGCCAGGACGAGTACGACAACTGGCACGACAGCGGCGTGTCCCTGAACGCGGCGCGCACCTTCTACCTGCCGGGGGCCAGGCGGGTCTGCCAGGACTGCCACATGCCCCTGGAAGAGGCGGTTCTCGGCGACGTGGCGGCCAAGGACGACATGGTGAAATCGCACCGCTTCCTCGCCGTCAACACCGCCCTCCCCTTCCTGCGCGGAGACACCGGGACCATCGCCCGCATCGAGGAGTTCCTGCGGGACGAGAAGCTCCGCGTCGACCTGTTCGCGGTGCGCCGCGAGGACGGCGGCGAGGTCCACGCGCCGGCCGGGGAGGTCGCGGTTTCCCCGGGTGAGCGGATACAGTTCGACGTCGTCGTCCGCAACAAGGGAGTGGGTCACACCTTCCCCGGCGGCACCAACGACTCCAACGAAGGCTGGCTGGAGGTGACCGTCGCCGACGAAGAGGGGCACGCGCTGGCCGCCAGCGGCCGCCTGCGGCAGGACGGGCACGTCGACCCCGGGGCCCATTTCTACAAGGCGCTTCTGGTCGACCGCCACGGCGAGGCGATCCACAAGCGCAACGCCCAGGACATCTTCGCCCCCGTCTACGTCAGGGTGATTGGCCCTGGCACCGCGGACGTCGCCCACTACGAGCTCGAGGTGCCCGAGGACCTGTCCGGTTCCCGGATCACCATACGGGCGCGGCTGCTGTGGAGGAAATTCGACCGCCGTTACACCGAGTTCGCGTTCAACAACAACCGCGCCGGTTTCGCCGGGTTCGACGCCGTCCCCAACCTGCCGGTGACCGAAATCGCCGCCGACACCCTGGCCCTGGCGGTAACAACCGAAGGGAACGCGGCCGGTTCCGGCTCTGCCGTCACCGGAAGACTGGGTCCGCTTCAACGACTACGGCATCGGCCTGCTGCTGCAGGGGGACACCCGGGGCGCCATGCTCGCCTTCGAGACCGTCGCCGAGCTGGCGCCGCAACGCCTCGACGGCCCGCGCAACATGGCGAAGGCGGCGCTGCGCGACGGCCACCTCGACGAAGGCCTACCGCCACCTGCAGCGCTGCGAGGAGCTGAAGTCCGGCGACCCCCAGACCGCCTGGGTGTGGGGAGTGGCGCACCAGAAGAACGGCCGCTACGCCGACGCCGAGCTCGCCTATCGCCACGTGCTCGCCTCCTTTCCCGACGACCGCGCCTCCTGGCGCAACCTCGGGCGCGTCCTCTACCTCGACGGCCGCTTCGACGCCGCGCTCGAGGCGCTCGACCGGGTGCTCGCCATCGATCCGGAGGACCGCGTCGCCCACTACCACCGCATGCTGTCGCTGCGCGCCCTCGGGCGGGAAGCGGAGGCGCAGCTGGCGGAAGCGGCCTACCAGTACCACCAGATAGACGAGTCGGCCCAGACCGTCACCCGGGCCTACCGCCTCCAGCACGACGACGACAACCGCGAAGTCCAGGCGATCCACATTCACCAGCTGGCTGCGGCTCACGCTTCGGGCCGGGAGAGATGACCGTCCCGCCTACCCTGCGCCCGGCGCTCGCGGGCGCCGCGGCCCTGTTCCTGCTGACAACCTGCGGTGAAGAGAAGGTCGAGAAAGCCCCCCCGCCTCCGGCGTACACCCGGACCGCTCCGGGGCCCGACTACACCTCCGTAGGCGAGCGGAAGCAGCCGCCCGGCGTCCGCTTCACCGACATCGCCGCGGAAGCCGGCATCGGGTTCGCCCACGAAACCGGCGCCGCCGGGGACAAGTGGATGCCGGAGACGATGGGCAGCGGCTGCGCCTTCCTCGACTACGACGGCGACGGCGACGACGACATCCTGCTCGTCAACAGCACCTACTGGAAAGGGCGCGCCCCCGCGGCCGGGGCCTCCCCGACCAGCGAGCTCTACCGCAACGACGGCAGCGAGTCGTTCGCCGAAGTCACCGCCGCGGCCGGACTCGATTTTTCCGTCTACGGAATGGGGGTCGCCGCGGCCGACTACGACGCCGACGACGACCTCGACATCTACCTGACCACCCTGGGGCCGAACCTGCTGCTCAAGAACAGTAGCGGCCGCTTCGCCGACAGGGCCGCGGCCTCCGGGGTGCAGGGAGTCCTGTGGGAGGACGAAGCCGGCCGCAGCCACCCCGAGTGGTCGACGGGGGCCGTGTGGGCGGACGTCGACGGCGACGGCTGGCTCGACCTGTTCGTCACCAACTACGTGCGCTGGTCCCCCGATACCGACCTGTTCTTCTCCTTCGACGGCGAGAACAAGTCGTACGCGACGCCGCAGCAGTACCCCGGCTCGACCTGCCGCCTCTACCGCAACCGCGGCGACGGGGCTTTCGACGAGATCACCGCGGAGGCGGGGGTGCTGCTCCCGCACGCCAAGTCGATGGGAGTCGCCGTGGCCGACTTCGAGGAGGACGGCCTTCCCGACCTCGTGGTGACCAACGACACGCAGCCGAACTTCCTGCTGAGAAACATCGGCGGCCGTTTCGAGGAGATCGGCCTCGCCGTCGGCATCGGCTACGACGAATCGGGCCGGGCGCGCGCCGGAATGGGGGTCGACGTCGCCTCGCTGGGCAACGACGGCGTGGCGACGATCGGCATCGGCAACTTCAGCCGCGAGGCCCTGTCCCTCTACCGCCGGCAGACGAGCTCGGCGTTCCTCGACGTGGCGGGCCGCAGTCGCCTGGTGCAGCCGACGCTGCCCACCCTGACCTTCGGCCTGCGTTTCTTCGACTACGACCTCGACGGCTTCCAGGATCTCATCATCGCCAACGGCCACATCGAGCCGGACATCAACACCGTGCAGAAGGAGATCGAGTACGCGCAGGCTCCGCAGCTGTTCTGGAACGACGGCGAGGGGGTCCTGGTCGAGGTGTCGGAGCAGTCGGGCGCGATCTTTCAGCAGGCCATGGTCGCGCGCGGCCTCGCCATCGGCGACATCGACGGCAACGGCAGACCGGACGTCATGATGACGGAGAACGGGGGCGGCGTCCGTTTGCTGCGCAACGAGGGAGGCTCCAACTACCGGGCGATCGCTCTCCGCCTGCAGGGCCGACCTCCCAACCGCGAGGCCATCGGCGCGCGCGTCGCCCTGGCCGCCGGGGGCAGCGGCAGCAGGGGATGGTGCGCACCGGCTCCTCCTACCTCAGCCAGAGCAGCCTGGTCCTGACCTTCGGACTGGGAGAAGCCGCATCGGTCGACAGCCTGAGGGTGTGGTGGCCCGACGGGACCGAAGAGGTGATAAGGGAAGGAATGAGCCCCGGTTTCAGGTACGCCGTTGCCCAGGGCGAGGGTATCCTCGCGCGGGATCGTCTGGGCGGGAAATAGTTCCGAATGGGTGAACAGTCAGCCTTTTCCTGGCCGGAAGAAGCCCAGGGAGCCGTATCCATCAGCTACGACGACGCGCTCCCCTGTCACTACGAGGCGGTCGTTCCCGCATGGGAAACCCACGGACTGCGGGCGACCTTCTACACCCACATCACCAACCTGATCAACAACCCCGGTGCCTGGCGGGATGTCGCCGCCAGGGGCCACGAGCTCGGCAACCACAGCATCTTTCACCCGTGCCGAAAGAACCAGGGCAACGACTGGCTCCCCGACGAGTACGACCTGCGCAGGTACACACCCCGCCGGTGGAGCGACGAAATGCGCGCCGCGAACGCCATCCTGTCGTCGCTCGACGGCGGGCAAGAGCGTTCCTTCGGAAACACCTGCTGCAACACCGATCTCGGCGAAGGGGATACGCTTCACAGCCTCGAGCCACTGATCGATGAACTGTTCGTCGCCGGCCGCGGCCCCTGCAACAACCGGGTCGTCGATGCGGCGACGATCAACTTCAACGCCCTGGGGCATTTCAGCGGCGACGGCCGCGGTTTCGACCGACTGCGGCAGGAGATCGACGCCGCCGTCGCTTCAGGCGGCTGGATCATCTACATGATCCACGGAGTCGGCGAAGGCACTCACAGCCTGTACATCGATCCCGGGGTGCATCAGGACCTGGTCGACTATCTCGGGGAGCGGCGGGACTCCATCTGGACGGCGCCGGTGGGGGCGGTTGCGCGCTACCTGCGCGACAGTGCCTGACAGCACGACGGGGAAGCACCATGCGCCGGGACATGGCCCTGCGCCGGGGTTTTCAGGACCACCATTCCCTTAAAGGGCGGCCATATGCAGCCCTTTTCAAAGTCCATCCGGGCTGCAGTTCCCTTAGCAACTAAATCAACGGGCTGTTTGAGCCCTGGCCTCACTGACGGGAAACAGAAGACACCCGACTGACCCGGCTGCCGCCGCCACCTGCCTTGCTGGCTGTTACAGGTAGTGGTTCAGAACCACTGAAACCCCCCAGAAATTCAACCCGCCGACGGTAATCCCGTAGCGGACCGGCAGATCCCCTCCGGGCTCCCCGGGGGGGCCGACCGTCGATGCGTGGCCCCGCAAGGGCTTCCACGGGTTGTCCCCGTCCTCGAAATCCCCCAGGGCACCGCCGTAGCGCAGTTTGATTCCCGCGAAAAACCGCTCACCAAAGCCGCATAGGTCAGACCTGCAGGCCTCGAAATCCCCCAGGGCACCGCCGTAGCGCAGTTTGATTCCCGCGAAAAACCGCTCGCCAAAGGCATAGGTCAGACCTGCGGTCAGCTGATAGCCGGGCAGGTTGTCCGACAGCACCTCGTTGGCCAGGGAGGCCGTGCCCGCCGCGGCGGGGTTCCGCCCCAGTCCAATCAGCTCCTCCCTGTCGTTCGTCCTGATGGACGTGGCCGCGTAATCCATTGTCGTACGCATAAAGCCCAGGCCGACGCCAAGGTGGGGCACCAGTTTATCGGACATCCCATTAAAGTCATAGTGGAGGTTTGCGAAGAACCCGTTGGTGCGGAAGTCGCTGATCTTCTCGCTGCGCTCGACGAACTCCAGCTGCTTCTCGTCTCCGGGCACGATCAGCGGCAATGGTCTCCACTCTGCTCGCGATGGAGGAACTCCGCCTCGACGCGGAAGTTGTGCACGGCATAGCCGACCTTTGCCCCGGCAAGAAGACCGCCGCCGAGATCGAAAGGATTCGGGCTTCCCGGCAAGGCCCTGGGGATGCAGTCCTCCAGCGGCAGGGGCACGGTGTCTCCATCGTCGAAAGTGAACTCCTCCAGCCACTGATCGCAGTTCGTCGGAATGCCGACGTTCGAACGGGTGGATTCGATACCAGGCGCCATGGACGCTCCTGTGTCCGTGCCGAAATAGAATCCGCGGCGGGGCTCGGAAGCCGTCGCCATCGCCGCCAGCAGCAGCACCAATGCCGCTGAAGACGCCGAGGGGGAATCATTTTTCTTTCCATTCATCAATGAGTCTCCCTGTCATCTTGTCTGCCATCACCGGTTGTTCGCAACAGTCCCGGATTCAATCTCCGAATCTTGACCGGCGCCGTACAACCATCAATCACTCGCCTCAATCCAGGCAGGGTCGAAGCAAGCCAGGCGCAGACAGCCGTAGTGTCCGGCCTCGTACAGGCACAGAACCTGCCCGTCCGGAGCCACCGCCAGATCGGAATAGGCTGCCGCCCCCGGCTCGAGCACCCCCGCCGAAGGCCAGCTCCGCCCCTGGTCCCGGCTCAGCCGCAGGGTCAGCTCGGCGCCCGCGTAGGGCCTGCCGGGATGCGCCAGCAGAAGGCGACCGTCTCCGAGGGCCACTACGCTGCCCTGGCAGGATGGTTCGGGCAGGGCTGGATCGAAGGCGACCTCCGACCAGGTCTCGCCCCCGTCGCTGCTGCGCGACCAGCCCCTGCACCTGCGGTCTCCGCGGCTGCGCAGCGTCATGTACACCGACCCGTCGGCCGTTTCCACCGCCTCGCATTCGTCCGAGGCGTCGTTGCTCAACTTGGAGCCCGGTTTCCAGGTATGCCCGCCGTCGTCGCTGATAAAAGCGATGGAGGACTGAACCTTGCCCCAAATGGGGGGCGGTTGGCGCCAGGTTGCCGGGCCGGGGCTCTCGTCGACCCAGGAGGGCACGAGCAGACGGCCCCCTCGCAGTTGGATGCCGTGGCCGGGTCCGGACCCCAGGTAGGTCCAGGAAGGGGCCTTCACCTGGGCTGTGATTTCCACGGGATCGGACCAGGAACCCCCGCTGTCGCGGCTGCGGGTGAGGAAGACCTGCTGGTTGTCCTTGCAGAAAGGGAGCAACACCTCGCCGCGGACGCGGTCGACCACCGGGCAGGGGTTGCCGCAGGTGCGGTCGCCATCGGCGACGACCTGTTGCCGGGGACCCCAGGTGCGTCCACCGTCAGTGCTTCGCCGCAGGAGAATGTCGATTTCGTCGTCGTCGTGCCCGGTGTGACGGCGCGCCTCGCAAAAGGCCAGCACCGTCCCGTCCGGCGCTACGGCCAGGGCGGGTATGCAGGCTGTGAAACAGATTCCGAATACGCCGGCCGTGCGCTTTATCCTCATGTCGCGGACCGGAGCTTCCCGGGAGGCGAAACGGGATCAAACGTCCCTCCGAACATGGCCTCATCCCGATCGTCCCGGGGCGCATATCCCGCGGCTGTAATCAGCTCAATCACGTGTGGCCACGAATCGGGGACGCCGGCAAGCGGCGCAGGAAGATTCCCGTTGAACCGGAATTCCCTGCACTCCCAGGCATCGAGCTGCTCCTCCGCCGCAGACAGCAGCGCCTGCGCCTGTTGCGGTCTCATTCGGCCAAAAGACAAACCAATCGATCTCACCCACACCGCCGGCAGGAGAGTCGTCCCCATACCGGAGAAGATGGGCTGCCGCGCACACGCGGCTCTCCTTCAGGGCAACGAGGGATTTGCGCTCCCGGACCCAGGGATCGGTGACGTATTCGTTTGTGTTCCTTACAAGGGAAAAAGCGATGTACTCGAGAGGAAGTGCAGCCAGGGACGACCGCCCCGAGGTGGCCGTTCACCAGGTACTGGACCTGTTCCAGATGAGTCGGCTGCAACTCAAGGATCCGGGCCATATATCCAGAGACTGGATGGCATCAAAAGGCAAAAACAAAATCAATGTAGGGAACACCAAGAGCAAGCGCGTCGTCTCCAAGCTGATTCAAAAAACCAAGATCGACGCTCAATCTCCTGCCAAAGAATCGCATGCCATATGATACCAGGGGATCCGTGTCAGGTAAGATATAATTTTCAGAAACCAAAGAGATATGTTCACTCATGCGTTTCTCTCCCCCAACCATCAGCGCAGGGCGATCAGCCAAATCTCCGTCGACAAAACCGTACCCAAGTCCTGCGCTCAGGCTGCCATCAGGTTGCCCTATAGTCGTTACACCAAACAAAACTCCCAATGTCGTATCATTTGAAAACCCCCGCAGGATAAGCACGCCAGCGGAAAGTCTATCTGGAATAATGCCTGCTTTCGATCCGAAAAAAACCACCTGATCCTCCAAATCTACCCTTGGGAAAATAGAGACACCGGCCCCCATAGTGAAGTTATCGGTGAATCCCATGGTAAGACCGGGAAAAAAGAAGTAATAATCAGAGAAATAACCCTCTCCCTGCTTGAGCGTGCGTGCCGTGGGTCCAAAAAAGAGACGGGTCGGATTGGGACTCTTGAACCAAATCTCACCATCCCTCATCCCGGGGGCAGATCTGAAACCGGGATTTCGAGATCGTTTCCATCTTTACGATATCTGAAACCGGGATTTCGATCAAACCTGATGTTGCACTCACCACAATGTCCTGATCACCAAACTCCAATATGCTCCCTACAATGGAGGACCCGTCACTGGTCTCAATTATCCAAATCTGATTGGAATCAGCTTCAGTATGTGCAACATCTCCTTCCAGTAATTCCGCCTTGCTTCCTCCCATTTCTTTAGTCGTACTCGTACTTTCCCGTTCCTCCGACCTCTTGGCGGGTGACCCTACAATGACCAGGGTTTTTATTCGATCCACCGCAATCTGTTTCGGATTCCCACCACTTCTGCGGACAAGGACCAAACTTTTGGCATTGACAGCTTGAATGTAGCCTCTTTCCGTATGCATTTGTTTCCATTCCCCCGAAACCGGATCCCGTTCTCCCCTCCCGTAGATAACCACAGCAAAGGCACCTGTTTCCACCGTTTCAGGGCTGATCTCCCCGGCCTCCAGGATCACTCGGCCGGTAACATTTTCCATTTCACCGGTGGAATCCGCCGCCGCACCGTTAACACAGACCATCCAAAGAAGCAGAATAGCTTTCAGCGGGAATGGCACGATTATACCCCGCACATCCTCCATTGCTTTCCGAAACCTGTTCCTTGTCATTTCGGTGCCTTCCCTTGAAAAATCCCTGTCCGGCACCCCATGGCGCCGGAACAAATCCGCTTTCAGAACAACTCCAACTGGTCGCCGCCGCCGCGGCGGAAGTGGCCGGTGGTCAGCCGGTGGTCGTTGCCGTCGAGACCGTGCTTGCGCCGGGCCATCTCGAACAGGCTCCTGGTCAGGTCGGCGAGCTCTCCCTCCCCGGTGAAGCGGCTGCCGAAGCGGGAGTCGCTGATGCGGCCGCCGCGGATCTTCTCGATCCGGCCGGCCACCTTTTCCGCCTGCCCGGGAAGGTTCCGCTGCAGCCAGTCGAGAAACAGGGGGGCGACCGCACCCGGCAGGCGGACGATCTGAAAGCCCGCCCAGCGGCCGCCGCAGGCAGCGACCTCCTTCAGGATTTCCGGCGCCTCGTGGTCGGTGAGCCCCGGTATCAGCGGGGCGACGTTGACCCCGACCGGCACTCCGGCGGAGGCGAGTTCCTCGATGGCCCGCAGGCGCCGCTGCGGCCGCGAGGTGCGCGGCTCCATGATGTTGGTTAGCTCCGGCCGCAGGCTGGTTATCGACAGGGTGACGCGGACGAGGTCGAGGGCCGCCAGCTCGACGAGGAGGTCGAGGTCGCGGGTGACGAAGTGGTTCTTGGTGATGATGGTGACCGGGTTGCGAAACTCGAGGAAGGTCTGCAGGCAGCGGCGCGTGATCCCGAGCTTGCGCTCGACCGGCTGGTAGCAGTCGGTGTTGCCCGACAGGGCCACGGTCTGGGGTTGCCAGGACTTGCGGCGGAACTCCGCGGCCAGCAGCTCGGGCAGGTTCTGCTTGACCAGGATCTTCGTCTCGAAGTCGAGGCCGGCGGAAAAACCGAGGTACTCGTGGCTCGGGCGGGCGTAGCAGTAGATGCAGCCGTGCTCGCAGCCGCGGTAGGGGTTGATGCTGAAGCGGAAGCCGAGGTCGGGACTGTCGTTGGCCGAAAGGGCGGAGCGGCTGCTGTCGACGAAGAACCGGGTGCGCGCCGCGGGCCGTTCGGCCTCCTCGCTGTCCGGCTCGACCGGGTCGAGCTCGACATGCAGCGGCTCGAAGCGGTTGGCGGTGTTGAGGACTGTGGCGCGGCCGCGGTGGGCCGGGGCGCCGCGGCTGTCGAAGGGCAGGTCGTGGCCGGCGACGTCGCTCATCGGGAAGTCTCCCCGGCGTCAGCGCGCCGCCAGCTCTTCCGGAAATCCGTACGGCAGTTCGTTGCGGTTTCCCGGCAGCGGCCAGCTCTGGCCGCCGAGGTTGCGGTAGGACTCGTGGCGGCCGCACAGCCACAGAAACATCTCCGCGGTCTTGCAGTCGCCGCGGAACTGCTCGACGAACTCGCCTGACGGGCCGCCGTACCCGGCCCTGGAATAGTCAAAGCCGGGCTCCTGGATCCAGTCTCGCGCCGGAGACGCGGTGCGCCAGTAGAAGTACTTCAGCATGTTGCGCAGCCTCTCCGTCGTCGAGCCGCCGCGGCGGTGCCAGATCTGGTACGCGGTAAGAAAGATCGAGCCCTCCGGGGCCGCGGTGGACACGGCGCCGCGGATGGCGTTCAGGTGGCCCATGAAGCGGGCCTTGTTGTGGATGAGGTGGGAGCCGGGCAGCACCTCGGTCGGCCCCGCCTCGACCGGGGTGTCCTGCGGGTAGTAGAAGACCTGGAGGTAATTGAGCTCCGGGCCCCAGAAGGAGTTGCCGTCGACGTGCCAGCCGCTGGTTGCCGGATACGGCCCGGTCACCCTGTGGTTGCTCATCAGCACCGGGACGTGGAAGCCGGCGCCGAGCAGGGAACGCACCGCACCGGCCGCCTCCCGGTTGCAGATCACCCCCTCGTGGAACCAGTCCTCGCCGAGAATGCCCGTCGGCTCGTAGTAGGTATCGGCTTCGAGGTACTCCCTCACCATCCGGTTCACTTCCCCGGGCACCACCCCTTCGAGGAGCAGGTACCCGTTCTTGCAGAACTCGAGGACCTGCGAGTCGGTCAGGGTCGGCTCGCAGTCGTGGGTCTTTCCGCCGGTTGCCGCCATCACTGACTCCACCGTTCGAGGACGAAGAGGAACCCGAGGCCGTGGAGCTCATCGGCGCTCAGGGTGAGCAGGGACATGTCGGGGAAGGAGATCACCCGCCAGCCTTTGCCGATGGCGTCGAGCACCGACTCGTACGGCCACTCCTCCGGGTCGGAGCTCAACTCCTGCTCCCGCCCCCCTTCGAAAAGGGACATTCCCTGCACCGGGGAACCGGGGGAAGTCGAGCGACAGTGCAGGTAGAGGAGATCCTGGCGGGTTCCGTTGGCCGCGGCGGCCGCGGCGATTCCGGCGCGCAGACCCTCTTCGGTCAAGGCGCCGTTCTTCAGGTCGTCCACGAGAGTCTCGGTCAGTGCCGCCTGCCTGCTGTTCATCGCCATTTCGTTCGCCGAGGTACGGGTTGCTGATCTCCAGGCCGGTCCACCGCGCCGAACCGGACGACTAAAAAGAGAACTCCATACGATACCCGGGCAAGCGGTTTTCCCGGTTGCCGGCACCTCTCGGCCCCGGTTATCTTGAGTCACCTTTCATTCCGTCGGAAAGAGAAACCGATGCAAGGTCTCACCAAAATACAGGTCGAGCAGTACCTCGACGAAGGGTACGTCATGGTTCCCGACGTGTTCGCCCCGGAGGACATCCAGCCCCTCCGCGACGAGCTCACCGAGGTCATCCACAACAAGGCGCTGGAGCTGCAGGGCGAGGGAAAGCTGAGCCGGCTGTACGAGGAAGCGCCGTTCGAGCGCCGCCTCACCCGGGTGTTCCGGGAGGCGCCGGAAATCATCGGCGCGATCATGGGCAAGGGGGGCGGCGGCCACAGCGGTCCGGCGTTCTTCGATTTCGTGCGCAATCCGAAAATCCTGGCGAAGATCGAATCACTGGTCGGAGAGGAGATCGTCGGTTCCTCCGTCTACCGGATCCGCCCCAAGATACCGGAATGGAACCGGGGGGCCGTCCCCTGGCACCAGGACTCGGGATACTTCAGCCCCCACTGCGACGGCGAGCTGATCGTCACCTGCTGGATTCCGCTGGTCGACGCGACCCCCGAGAACGGCTGCCTGCGCGTGCTGCCGCGCTGCCACCGCCGCGGCGTGTCCCGCCACCACACCAACGGTCCGGGAGGCTACCTCGTCATCACCCATCCCGACCTGCCGCCAGCGCAACCGGTGACCGTGCCTGTGCCGGTTGGGGGCGTCCTGTTTCTCACCAACCTGACCCCACACTCCTCGACGCAGCACAGCGTCGACATCGTGCGCTGGGCCATCGACGTCCGCTACCAGTCGGCCAGGGTGCCCAACAACGTCGGCGAGCTTCCCGAGGATTTCGATCCCGGCAGGCCGAACGAGCAGATCGCCTGCTATCCGCCCGAGGCCGACTTCGTTCTCCAGAGCCAGGCCCACCCTGAGTCGGTGGTGAGCGAGTGGCAGGAGTTCACCGAGATCCGGCAGCGCTACGAAACCCACAGGCCCCGCGGTCCCAAGCGGGGGTGGAAGTCGGCGAACCCGAAGTAGGGCCGCGGAAGATGGAAGCAGGATATGATTTCGCGTCTGCTCCCTGAAGCTGCGCCGGTGAATGCCGGCGAGGCCTTCCGCCGCGTTTATCCGGCTGCCGCCACCCTGATTCGCAGCCAGGGGGTGCCATGACGACACGGACCTGCCACACCAGAAGGGGGTACCAGATGAAATCCGGAACAAAGCGCGCAGCTTCTCTCCTGCACCTCGGACTCGCCGCCGCACTGCTGGCCTGGGGATGCTCGGGGGAGGACTCCTCCGTAGGTCCGAGCGGCCCCACCGGCGGGGAGACGCCCGACGGCCCCACCGGCGGTGGGTCGCCCGACGGCGACCGCGGGCAGGCCGTGACCCTGGCCCGCCTGAGCGAGGAGATCTTCACCCCTCGATGCGCCACCTCCGGCTGCCATTCGGGGACCACACGCGCCGGCGGCCTGTCCCTTCAGGCCGAGGATATCGCGCAGATCGTCGGCCCCTCCAGCACCGGCAAGCCGGACTTCAGGCTCATCGAACCGGGCGACCCGGTGAACTCGTACCTGTTGATGAAGATACGGGGAGACGAGGGGATCGCCGGCGACCGTATGCCCCCGGCGGGGGCCCTCGAGGCGGAGCAGATCGCCCGGGTCGAAGCCTGGGTCGAGGACGGAGCCCAGGTCGAGTAGCTGAGGTTTCCCGGAGCGGATAGGGAAGCGGCTACGGCCGTCCCTGCCGCCTCCTGGGCTGGGCTCGTCTTGGGCCGCGCCCCGGGAATTTCGGGGAGACGGCCGGTCCCGCCGGGTTTCCCGCGCCGCTGTCGCACCTGCCGCGCCACCCGGACATTGCCCAGGTCTGAAGGAGCGGCTCCGGCCCGGTCAACTCCTCGCCCCGCTTCCCAAGTCACTCCCAGTCGTCGAACGGGTTGTCCGCGGTCGCCAGGGGCAGCGTCACCCGCGCCCCCGCCATGTGCGAGGCGTGGGCCATCATCGCCATCTCGAGATAGAGGCGCGCATTCCCCAGCTGCACCAGCTCCCACTCCGGTTCCTTCCCCTCCAGCATGTCCATCATCGAGCGCGCCATGCGATGGTGGGCCTTCACCCATTTCTCCGCGTCCGGCGGCGGCTCGGAGGGCACCACCTCCCAGCGGTCGTCGCCGAACAGCTTCGGGCTGACCTGCGGGTGGTAGTAGATGTCGGGCTGGTTCGACATCGGCCCCGGGATCGACAGGGTGCCGGTGGTGCCGTGGACGTCGACGCGGTAGGGCATCTCGCCCGAGTCGCCGCGGTACGACTCGAAGTCCGCGGCCACCCCCGACGGGAACTGGTAGTAGGCCCTGATGCCGTCGCCGGCGACCAGGCCCATGCCCTCGGCGCCCGGCATGAGATCCGCGGGCACCGCGTCCCGCCCGCCTTCCGTCAGATGGGCGTGGCACCACAGCGGCTCCCCGAACAGCTGCCAGAGGAAATCGAAGAAGTGGGGGTATAGGTCGAGGAAGAGCTGGTCGCCGCCGTGGCTGCCGTTCATGCCGTAGACGCGGCACAGCCGCGGCTCCCCGATCCTGTCGCCCGCCCGGATCATCGGAATGGCGACCCGTTGCATCGGCGGGTGGCCCCGCCAGGGATGGGCGACGACGCAGAGCACCCCCGCCTTTTCGCAGGCGGCCATCATCCGGTCGACCTCGGCGGGAGAGGCGGCCACCGGCTTTTCGAGGTAGATGTTGCAGCCGGCTTCGGCGGCGTCGAGCACGAGCTGGCAATGGTCGCCGATCTCGCGCGAGGCGATAACCGCTATGTCGGGCATTTCCCTGGCGAGCATCTCGCGGTACTCGGGGTAGCCCGCTTCGGCGCCGGTCTTCGCGAGCGCCGCGGCCCGCCCCTCCTCGTCCGGGTCGGCGAGAGCTGCTATATGCGCTCCTTCGACGCCGACGAACCCCATGTCGAGACCGTGCCCGTAGTTGCCGCGGCCGGTGTGGCCGACGATTGCGATCCTGAATGTTTTCGACATTGCGGTCACTGGCATTCTCCTTCTCCTTTGGCGTCCAATGCTACGATATTCGGCAGCCGCGACAAACCTCCTGTCACCCGAACGATGATCACCCTCGCCGATCTCCAGGAAGCCAGGAACCGCATCGAAGGCGTGGTGCTGCGCACCCCGCTTGTCCCCCTCCATGACGGCTCGACGTCGGAGCCTCTGTACCTGAAGGCGGAGAACCTGCAGCCCGTAGGGGCCTTCAAGCTGCGCGGGGCGTACAACAAGATCGCCTCGCT
Organism: Candidatus Latescibacterota bacterium; assembly: GCA_965223905.1. Taxonomy (GTDB): domain Bacteria; phylum Latescibacterota; class UBA2968; order UBA8231; family UBA8231; genus CBDCXV01. The sequence goes on along the minus strand of CBDCXV010000001.1, from coordinate 804,538 downwards.
GACCGCGGAAGAGAAAAAGCGCGGGGTGATCGCCTTCTCCAGCGGCAATCACGCCCAGGGGGTCGCCTACGCGGCGCAGGCGCTCGGGGTGAAGGCGACGATCGCCATGCCGGCGATCGCCCCGGAGGTCAAGAAGCGGAAGACGCGGCGGCTCGGCGCCGAAATCGTCGAGCTGGCCGAGGGGTCGGAGGAGGACTGGCGCATGGCGGCCGAGGTAATGGCCGCGGAACACGGATACGCGATGGTTCCTCCCTTCGACGACGAGACCATCATCGCCGGGGCGGGCACAACGGGCCTCGAGATCTGCGAGGATCTCCCGCAGGCGGATCTCGTTCTCGCCCCCATCGGCGGCGGCGGCCTGCTGAGCGGCGTGGCCGCGGCGATCGGGCTCAGCGGCTCGGGCGCCAGGGTCGTAGGCGTCGAGCCGGAGCTGGCAGGAGACGCGAGGGCGAGCTTCGAGCGCGGCGAGATCGTCCATTTCGAGCTCGCCCAGACGCGCCGGACCATGGCCGACGGCCTGCGCGCCACCCGCGTCGGCGCCATCCCCTTCGAGCACATGACGGCGTTCGTCGACGACGTCGTCACCGTCAGCGAGGAGGAGATCGCCGAAGCGATGCGGCGCATCGTTCTCGACGCCCGCCTGGTGGCCGAGCCGAGCGGCGCCGTCGCCGCGGCGGCGTGGATGTTCCGCCGCGACCGCTTGCCCGCCGGCGAAACCGCGGTGGCCGTCGTCAGCGGCGGCAACGTCGAGCCGGGCCTGCTCTCCCAGATCCTGACAGGGTGAGGGCAGGCTCGGACCCGTGAAGAAAGCCGGGGCGGCCATCCTGCCGCCCGCCTGTCCCATCCCCGACGATTTCCCGCGGAGTTCCGGCAGCCTTAGGAGGCGGCCGGTCCACCTGGTTCGCCGTTGGCGTCGCCTCCCTTTTCACCGGGAATGGCGGCGCACTCCGCAATACCGGCGAGGATGTTGCGGTATGGTGCGCCGGCGAGAGCGTCCGTCTCGACCCGGACCGTTACCGGGTGCGCGGCCCTGCCGCCGCCGGAGAGAGCCTCAGGCACCGGGTACTTCGCGGCCTGCCCTGCTCCCTTGCGCCCCGGGGCCGTCCACTGCCGGCGCAGCGTGGAAAGCCATGACCACGGCGCTCTGCCTCCGGTAACCGATGCCCCTGTCCATCGCCGCCACCCTCAGCGGTTTCCACCTGCGCGAGTTCAACCGCAACGTCCGGTTGTTCTTTCTCTACGGCATCTCGATCAACGCCGGCATGGCGCTGTTCTCGCTGCTCTACAACCTCTACCTGCTGCGCCTGGGATACCAGGAGGACTTCATCGGCCAGGTCGCCGGCATGGCGCCGCTGGCCACCGGTCTTCTCGCTCTCCCTGCCGGCATGCTGAGCGACCGCTTCGGCCGCAAGGCGTTCCTGGTGGGATCGAGTCTGCTGCTGACCGTTTCGCAGCTGGGGCTCTGCTTCGCCGGCGCCCCCGGAGCCCTGCTGGCCTTCTCTTTCGTCGGCGGCCTGGGCTCGGCCTGCATCTGGGTCAACCACGTCCCCTTTCTCTCCGACAACGCCCACCCCTCGCGGCGCGCCGAGGCCCTGGTGATCTGGACGGCCCTGCAGGTAGTGATCCGCATGATGCTCAGCATGGCGGGGGGGCATCATGCCCGGGGCCCTGGCCTGGTTCCTCGGCTCTTCCACGGAGATGCCGGAGCCGTTCCGCTACTCGCTGCTGCTCGGGGCTTTCTTTTCCCTGGCCGCGGCGCTGCCCCTGCTGGCGGTCGCGGGAAGGACCGCTCCCCCGCTTCCCGCTCAAGTGCGGCCTGAAGAACCGGACGCCGAAGGCGACCCGCCCTGGCGCGTCTACACCGCCATCGCCTCCCTGAGCGCCAGCCGCGGCTTCTCGATGGGGCTGACCTACCCGTTCTTCAACGTCTTCTTCGAAGAGGAGCTGCGGGTCGGGCCCGCGGCGATCGGGGCGATTTTCTTTCTCAGCCAGCTCGTGAGCCTGCCCGTAACCTTCGGAGCACCCTCGCTGGTGCGCCGGCTGGGAGCGACCGCGGCGATCCTCTGCGCCCGCACGGTCGGCGGCGGCGCCGTCGCCGTCATGGGCGCCGTCATCAGCCTGCCCGTGGCGGTGGCGATGTTCCTGCTCGTGCGCGCCGGGGAGGTGATCGACAACCCCTCCGACCAGCACTTCTCCACCCGGGTTCTGCCGCGCCGCTACTGGGCCCGCATCCAGGGGTTCCGCGTCTGCGGGTTCCAGATCTTCAGCTTCGCCGGCAGCATCTTCGGAGGAATGTTGATCCTCGAGCACGGGTACTGGGCGGCCTTCGGCCTCGCAGGGGCAGCGCGGTTAGCCAGCGGCGCGATCATGGCCGCCTTCTTCGGGCTCGCGCCGCGGCAGGACGAACGGTTCACCCTCGATGCGGACCGCTCTTCCGAGGCTGCCGGTGGCGGCGGCCGCAGCGCTTGGGCACGGCACCGGGGCGGGGGGCCATCGCCGCGCCGGCGTTGATGTCCTGCCGAGGTCCCGTACCTTGCCGCCGTTTCCCAAGAGAGGCGAAAGCACTCGAGTCCTGCCGCGGGCGCCCGCCCTACCGCGGATTCCCCAGGGAGAAACCCCCATGCCACTGACCGCAAGCCAACTCGCCGACTTCCGGCGCGACGGCTACATCCTGGTTCCCGGCCTTTTCTCCTCCGCCGAGGTCGGGGCCGCTCTCGACGAGATGGAGAAGATTTTCTACGGCAAGAGCTTCGACGACCACCTCGCCGCTCTCGACTCCGGGGGGAAGGCCGACTCGGTCGAGCCGGTCCCGACCGTCGCCGTGCCCCATTACGGCAACACCGAGCACGGGCGCGCCCAGTTCCCGACCGGGGCAGATGCGCTCGACAGGCTGATCGAGAACGACGAGTACCTCGATGTCTTCGAGCAGTGCCTGGGAGCGGAAGCCAGCTACTGCAACGCCCACCTGTTCCTGCGCTCCGGCCCCACCGACGAGCGCCACCCCGAGCACCCCTGGCAGGGATACCACATCGATCACTACACCAACTGCTTCCTGCCCCCGAGCCGCGGCGTCGGCGCCTTCGACTACGTCAACTGCGGCGTCTACCTCCACGACATCGAGGAGGACGGCGCGCCGATGCACGTGATCCCCGGATCCCACCATCAGGTGGTCGAGCTGTTCCCGGGACTGGCTGCGGAGGGCAACCTCACCTCCGGCAGCGTAGAGGACATTCGCAAGGTGCCGGAGTTCGCCGCGCCGGTGCCGACCACCGCCAATGCCGGGTCGGCGCTGTTCGTCTCGTCCTATCTCGTGCACGCCGCCGTCCCCTTCCGGAACCGGCGCAAGCAGCGCGCCTTCTGGACCCTGTCGATGTGCCGCGCCGACACCAGCCGCTGGACGAAGCTCGCCAACCCCTGGACCGGTCCCGAGCGGGAGCACATCAAGCCGTTCTGGGAAAGCACCACACCGCGGGTGCGCACCTTGTTCGGATGGCCGCCTCCGGGCCACCCGTACTACGACGGCGACACCCTGGCGAACCTCGAGGTGCTGTTTCCGGGCCTCGACCTGACGCCGTACTCCGGGTAGGTCTGACGGCCCGCGGGATCGTTCTCCTGCCGGCCGGAGAGCAGTCGCAAAGACCCCTGCCCGATTCCTGTGAGCGGCACGGGGGCTGCCCTTAGAACCTGTGCTGCCGACGCGCGGCCAAGCTGCGGTTCGCGAGCCTTGGCGAAAGCCGCTATTTGATTTGAAGGAGAGAGGCAGGGCTCTGAACCGGATTCGGCTCCCTGCCCCCGTAAGTGCCCACCGCCTGACACGGGCCGACCGCGAACCTGACGCCGAGGCCCCCCGCTGACAAAGCGCCTGAGCGAGTCGTACCGAGAGCGTACGGCGAGTGAAAACAACGCCGGGAGCCGGGGATGGATCGGCGTCTTATGGCGACATATTTGCGCCGGGACCCTACCCGCGCGCGAACTCCGGGAACAGCTCGTCGTGGATTTGCGCCGCCTGACACAGATGGACCATGCGGCTTTCGCCGGCGGTGTCGACCATGGTGGGATAGAACATGCCGGCGCCGGTGTCGACCTTGTTCCTCCCCGGGGAGTGGATGGAGAGGTACTTGCGGGCGAGGTCGTGCTCTTCGGGGGTACGGGCGTGGCGGGTGCAGTTCATGGTGAACATGCGCCTGCGGCCGCCGCCGCCGAAGGAGGCGTGGTAGAGGTCGTGGTTGAAGATGACCACGTCTCCCGGATCGGTTTCGATGGCGACGTTGCCGGGGAACTCGCTCCCCGGGACTCCGAACAACTCCTCGGAATCGTTCGGGTTGATCCCCTCCCTGCGGACGAAGTGGTCGGGGCGATGGCTTCCCGGAATCAACCGAAGACAGCCGCTGTCCGCCCTCAGCTCGTCGAGGTAGAAGGCGGTCTTGGTCGCCCACAGCTGCCCCCAGCTGCCGTCGGGATGCCAGTGGGTGTCGCCGGCGTAGTAGTTGCCGTCGCCGCTGCAGTAGTTGAAGCCCTCTCCGATCACCCCCCCGATCAGGCCGAGAACCCCCGGGTGGTCGAGTAGGGTGCACATCTGCCGGGTATGCTCGATCGGGCCGCCGAACATGGTGCGGCGGCTGCCGTCGTGCCCGCTGCCGCCGCCGCGGTTCCGGATCGACCACTCGAACCCCTCGGTGACCCACTCGACCTCCGCGGGGGAAAGGAGCTTGCGGACGATCAGGTATCCGAAGGTGTGGAAGTGCCGCAGCTGCTGTTCGTTCAGTCGCATGTCACCTCGATTACTGTTTGCCGGCGGCGGCCGGACGCAGCGCGGCCAGCGCACGCCTGAGGTACGCCGCGTCCGCCCTTGCCCATTCCTCCAGGTTCGGCGGCGAGCTTTCGGCCCAGCCCACCTGCCGGATGATCGCCTCGTCGAAGCGGTACTCCGTATGCACGGTCAGCGGCCCGTCGAACCCGAAGCCGCACAGAATGCCGAGGCATCTGTCCCAGTCGACGCACCCCTCCCCCACCTTGACGAAGCAGTGGTTCCACGGGGGCCTTCTCTCCGGCTCGCGGCGGTACATGGCGTCCTTGACCCCGACGACCGAGAGGTGATCGCGGACCATCGCCAGCCCCATCCCCCAGTCCTCGCCGTCGAGGGCGAGATGGCCGAGGTCGGGATAGGCGCCGACGAGGCGCGGGTCGAACCCCCGGATCAGGTGCATCAGCCCGGCGCAGTTCGAGCCGATGCAGGCCCCGCTGTGGACCTGGTAGCAGGTCTGAACGCCGTGCTTCTCGCTGAGCCTGGCGAACCCCTCCAGATCCCTGCGCGCCGCATCGACGGCCCGCCAGTAGTCGTCCCCCGGGGCAAAGCGCCAGAAGCCGATCTTCAGCCGCGGCACGCCGGCCTCGGCGCAGGCCGCGTACAGGCTCTCCGCGCCGGGAGCGGCCGGATCGATGAAGTCCGTGGCCGCGGTCGCCAGCGGGCAGGAGAGCCCCTGCCGGGCCCAGGCGGCCACCGCCCCGGGAAGCTCGGCCGCGGCGTTTACGGCGTGCACCGGGTGACCCGGACGGACGCAGACGTCGATGCCGTCGTATCCCAGTTCGAGCGCCTTGTCGCCCAGCTCGGGAACCGAAAGACCGGAGAAGAACTTCGAGTTCAGAACGATCTGCATGCCGTCTCCATCGCTGCTTTTTGATTTCCTGTGGGGTGCGCTCAAAGAGGCCGCCCGCTCTCGCGCCCGGCATTTGCCGGGCCCGGTTTCATCCCCGCTCTGCGCCTGCAGAAATGGGTCGGGGCCGGGCTATTCCGGTTTTCGCTCAACCGGGTCGGACGGGCCCACCAGGACGACCTTGCCCCAGGTCGAGTCGTCGTCGCCGTTTCCGTAGAGCACGAAATGCCCGCCGTAGCGGCCCCCGTCCGGATCGGTGTGGACGATCTCCAGGCTGTACAGGTCGCCAATCTCCGGGGGTCGCCAGTCGGGATCGCTGACGCCGAAGGTGGCCGCCATGTCGACGCGCGCCTCGAGAACGAAATCGCCGCGGCCGCGCCCCAGGGGATCGAGCCGCACCTCGTAATCGACCGCGGCCTTCGGGAGCGGCTCGTGGATGTAGGTCGTATCCGCAGTGCCATGCATCCACCAGGCACCGTAGTCCGGCTTGCGCGGATCGACGACGAAGCAGAAACCGTTGTCCCCCTGGCTGAAACGACTCGGGCGCCTCGTCGCGCGGCGCTTCCATGTACCAGGCCACCGCGTCCATGCACCACCAGCGGTTCCTGCCCGGCTCCGGGTCGTCGACGTCGTTGACGTTGTCCCGGCCCTCAGCCCCGAGATAGAGAAACTTCCTGTCCCAGGCGATGTAGTAGCGTGCCCGCAGATCCTCCTCGGAGGAAGGCTCGTCCCCGTGGTCGGTGAGCCGGTTGATGCGGGCGTCGAACCAGGGAGTGTAGCGCAGCCGCTGCATGTCCCAGACGCCGTCGGTGTAGGACAGCTCCTTCCATTCGGAGAGGTCGCCGTCGATGGCCGGCGCTTCGAGCAGAAGCGGCACGTGCATGGTGAAGTCCGCGGCGCTGGGGCCGGCCGCGGCGGCCGGAGAAGCCGTGACCGAGGCGACCAGCGCCGTATTCACCGCGGCGGTCCGGCACAGGTTTCGCATCCCAAAGTCTCCTGTCACTGGAACTGGTATCCGTTGATAGAGTTTACTGCGAAGCCACAGGCAAGGATTCTGCCTGGTCCAAACCCGGGGATCGAGGAAGCAGCCTCCGGAAACCCCGCGATGCCATTCGCCATCGGGGACTATACGAGATCCCGGTGCCCTGTGGAAATATTGACAGGGCGGCAGGGAAGCCGCCAGTCGGGTGACTCAGTCCTTGTGGGAATGGGAGTCTTCGCTGAGAAGATCTACTTCCAGGGATGCCTTGATGCGGCCCCAGGAGTCGGATTGCACCGCAGAGTCGCCCGACCCCCCGCCGGGGCCGAGCAGCAGGCCGTCCGCCCAATTGCTGGCTTGTCTGCGGATACCCTCATAACTGGGTTCACCCAGCATGTACGAGGCCATTGGGCCGTCGGGTTCGATGTCGTAGTCACGGACCCGGACATCAAACCCGACGATCCTTCCTTCGGCCAACCGGGATACGACACTCTCCTCGGGGGGGCTCAGGTGATGCAGGCGGTCAAAGCTGGTGACGAAAAACTCGATCAGCCAGACAGTGGGTTTCTCGCCGAACACCCCCCCCTCCGCCGCCGGCGAACGGGGGACGTACCATCCAGTCCGGCGGCTCGCCTTGCTCATCGAAAATCACATCTGTAGTCAAATGCAAACTGATCATCGGGCCTCCGGGAACACGGGCAATAGCGTCGTATCCTTGGGCTTGACTGTTCGTCATCAACTCGTCCAAATCAGGCGGATTGAGAAAGATATACTTTCCTCCCGTGTGATCTCCGTCGATCAGAAAACTCATGCTGTCATGGGCGTCGAAAAAAAAGTTGGGGAATTCGAGTGGGTCGTATTCGTTCACGTACACGTCGTCGGCGAACTCGCCGGCGACGTGGATCCGGCCGTCCCGGCTCCATCCCACCCAGATGCGGAAATCGAGGTTGGCTGGATCGAGCTGGTCGTACGAAGTCGTCTCCGTATCCGACCACAGGTTGAAGTCGAGGGGCGTCAGGGTCGGCTCACCGACGGCATCCAGCCAGTCTTCCACGCTGCCGTCGTCCAGGTCGAGGCGGGCAAGGGTCTCCTCCGAGAGGTACGGGATCGGAAACAGACGGTCGCCTACGTGGGCGGCAACCGCAACGGCGTCAGCCGAAATGGCCGCCACTGTCAGGAGAAATACGGAACGGCGTTTCACCATGGAAGAACCGGGTGAGCATCGGGGATCCGGGAACTCTGCACAGATCCTTCAAATCGCAGACAAGGTCGGCCCTTCGGGGGCCCATCTCCAACAAGTGGTGCCTTCGTCACATCGCGGGGGCGTATCGTATCTTGATGAACCGTGAGAAAACCGGTTTCGAAACGACACCGGGCCAGCCGCCCGGAAACCGCCGCCTCGGGAATACGAACCCGAAGCTCCGGAAATCCTGGTCGGTTGCTGGCTTCCTTGCTGCTGCTGGCCGCGGCAAAAGCGCAGGCGGCCACCCTCGGGGGCTTCGTGACCGACGCCGAGAACGGCGAGGCCCTGCCCCTTGCTACCATCGCGATCGAGGAGGTCCGGCTCGGGGCGGTGAGCAACAGCAGCGGCTACTACGCCGTCAAGGATATTCCGGCCGGCACCTACGCGGTATCCGTGTCCTACATAGGCTACGATACGGGCCGCGACACCCTGCGTTTCGGGAAGACGGGTGAACTGCGGCGGGACTGGTCCCTGGTCCCCCGGCCGCTGGCCCTCGAAGAGGAAACCGTGGTCGAGGCCGAACGCATGGAGCTGGAGCAGGCCACCCAGGGCAGCTTTCTCAGTCTGCCGGTCGAGCCCCTGCAGCGGATGCCGGCCATCGGCGAGGCCGACCTTCTGCGCAGCCTGCAGCTGCTGCCGGGGATCCAGTCCGTCTCCGACGTCAGCAGCGGCCTGTACATACGCGGCGGCGGCCCGGACCAGACCGCCATCCTGCTCGACCACATTCCCTTGTACAACCCCTCCCACCTCTTCGGGTTCTTCTCGACCTTCAATCCGGACGCCATCAGGGACGTCCAGCTGTACAAGGGGGCGTACCCGGCCGCGTACGGCCGTGCCTTGGGGTCGGTTCTCGACGTCAGCAACCGCGAGGGCAACCGCGAGCGCGCCAGCACGCACGGCGGCGTCAGCCTGATCTCGAGCCGCCTGCTAACCGAGGGGCCGGTCGGACAGGGGTCGTGGATGCTGGCCGGCCGCCGCACCTACCTCGACGGCATCTTCAGCGCCCTGCGCGCGGGCGATTTCGACATCCCGCTGAACTATTACTTCTACGATTTCAACGGCAAGGTGAACCAGCGCCGCGGGGACGACACCTTCACGGCGAGCACCTACTGGGGGCAGGACGACCTGCGGGTGGATTTTGGGGAAGAGGAGCAGGAGACCTTCTTCGACCTGCGCTGGGGCAACCGCGCCCTGACGGCGCGCTGGACGCGGGTCTTCTCGCCGGCCCTGTTCGGGCACTTCATGGCCGCGGGATCGTCCTACGAAAGCGTCATCCTGGCCAGCTTCTTCGACACCCCGATCCTTTTCTCCAACAGCATCCGCGACCTTTCGCTCAAGGGGGACGTCGACTACTTCGCCAACAGCGACCACACCCTGACCCTCGGTTTCCTGGCCACCCTGTTCGAGTTCCGCTATTCCCGGTCCTTCAACGAGCAGGAGCTGTCCGAAAACGAGCAGGAGCAGTCTGACAACCAGCCGGAGCAATCCGACAACCAGGTGCAGTCCGACGACCGGCAGGAGCAATCCGACAACCAGGTGCAGTCCGACGACCGGCAGGAGCAATCCGACGACCGGCAGGAGCAGTCGGACCTGCGCCAGGCACCGGTGATGGTCTCCGTCTACGCCCAGGACGAGTGGCAGGCCGGCCCCTTGACGAGGCTGCGGCTCGGGGGGCGTGCCACCTGGTTCAGCCTCGGCAACCGCCTGCACTTCACGCCGCGGCTTTCCCTGAGCCGCGCCCTGACCGAGAACCTCCGGGTCAAGGCGGCCGGAGGGATGTACCGCCAGTACCTGCAGCTGGTCACCACCGAGACCTTCAGCGGCGGGGATTTCTGGGTGCCGCTCGACAGCAGCGTCGAGCCGGGCCGCTCCTGGCAGGGTGTGCTCGGCACCGAGTGGAACCCGTCGCGCCGATACCAACTTTCCCTGGAGGGTTACTACACGGACTTGGCCAATCTCGTGGTCCTGGACAACGCCGTGGCCGCCGGCAGCGAGGAGACGCGGTCCGACGACGTGTTCAAAAGCGGCGGCAGCGGCTGGGCCGGGGGGGTCGAGCTCTTCCTGCAGCGGCGAACCGGGGCTCTCACCGGCTGGGTGGGCTATACCCTCGGCTGGACGCGGCGGACCTTCCCGGAGCTGAACGGCGGCCTCCCCTTCCCCCCCAAGTACGACCGCCGCCACGACCTCTCTTTCGTGGTCTCGTACCGGACGGGAAAATGGCGCCTTGGCTCGAACCTCGTGTACGCCACCGGGCAGGCCTTCACCCCGGCCGCGGCCCGCTATACCCTGCGCCAGCCGGCCACCGGGGAGGTGCAGGACTACGTGCTGCCGGCCCGGCGCAACAGCGCCCGCCTGCTGCCCTACCACCGCCTCGACGCCAGCGCCAACCGCGAGTTTCGGCTGTGGGGTCTCGATGCCGAGCTCTACTTGCAGATCTACAATCTCTACAGCCGGCGCAACGAGTGGTTCGTGCAGTTCGATGCGCTCAATCCCGAGACCAGGGCGGAGGTGATAAGGCAGTTGCCGATCGTCCCCACCCTGGGCTTCAACTTCGCGATTTGAGGTCTCCCGATGTGCCCCTTTCCCAACCTTTTCCGCATTCTACGTCCGCATGGAATCCGACCCAGGCGGGCTAAAGGAACGATGCGCCGCCTTTTCATCCTCCTGTGCCTGACGGCCTGCGCCTCCGAGCGCCAGCCCTGGGACCTCTACGGATCGGTGGAAGAGGAAACCGAGGTGGTGGTCGACGGGGTGCTGCTTGTCGACCAGGCCCTGCCCGAGCTGTTCGTGCGGCGCGCCCTGCCCCTGGCCGAGGCCGTCCGCCTCGATTCCAGCTATGTCTTCGACCCGGCCGACATCGACTCGACCGGACGCCTGGTGCGCCCGACCCACAGCACCTACAGCCGTGAGGCAATGGGGTTGACCGACGCCCGGGTGCGCGTCCTCCAGGGGGACCAGGTCTTCGAGTACGCCTCCGACCCGGCTGAGCCGGGGCGCTACCTGCCGCCCCCGGAAGCGCCCCGGGTGGAGGCCCTTACCGAGTACCGGTTGGAAGTCGAGGTCGGCGACAAGAGCGTCGGGGCGAGCACGACCACCCCCGGCCGGGTGCGGGTGCGGAGGGCGGTGCTGATCGACGAGGAAACCGGGGAGATCCTGCGGACTCTCAAGTCCTTTGCCGAGGCCGGAGAGGAAGTTTTCACGGCGCCGGAGAATCAGCTCACCTACCTGGAGGGCCTGCTCGAGATTTACCTGGAAACCGTGGAAGTGGAGGCGTACCAGGCGGCGATCTTCGCCCTGGAAGAAGAACCGACCATTGTCGACGAGGATATCGAGGAATTTCGCGACGAGGATATCGACGACCTGCGGGCCAACCAGTCCCCTCCCCTGGCGATCAGGGACGGGGTCGTGCGCTGGCCCTGGTTCGCCGTGGCGTTCACCGGGCGCTCCCTGATAAAGGTGTTCGCCCTGGACTACAACTGGTTCGAGTACGCCCGCACCAGCCCCGACCAGCAGGAGCAGGGCGGCTTCGGGGGGCTGGCCGGCGAAAACTTCGAGCGGCCCTTCTTCGAGGTGGAAGGGGGGATCGGGCTGTTCGGCTCGGCCTCGGTCGATTCGGTCGGGTTCGTTGTCCTGCCGCGGCCGTAGGGATTGAGCTTTACGAGTTCTGCCCTGGTTGAGGCCGCCATATGGATGCGCCACCGGTCTGCCGCCCGGCTGACCCTGAGACCGGCCGGGATGAAGTCGGAATTGCCCCGGGCCTCCCTGTTCAGCGGCTCACTTGTGCCGGCTTGGCGGCTCTCATCAACGTCACCGGTACCGCACGCCACAGGCAGGCCGCCTCGAAACCGGCCTCCCCCAGCGCCGCCAGCTCCTCCTCGAGAGGGAAGTAGGTGTCTTCCCCGGACCACTCCCGGAAATGTTCCCAGGCGCGCTCCTCGGGGATGCCGCACGAGACGAGGTGGGCCGCCCAGGTCTCGTATTCCGCCCGGCGAGCCGACCGCCCCGCAGGAATGGTCACATCCGCGTTGACGAACACGCCGCCCGGCGGCAGCGCGGCGTGAATCGCGCCGAAGATCTTCCGTTTCTCCGCCAGCGTGGGAACATGGTGCAGCGCCAGGGAGGCGACTGCGACGTCGCAGGGGGACAGCGGGCCCTGGAAGGGGCGCTCGGCGTACTGCACCCGGTCCCCGAATTGGGCCAGGCGCTCCCGCGCCTGGGCGAGCATCTCGGGATCGGCGTCGATCAGGAGGACCCTCGCTCCCTCGCACCTCCGCAACACCGCCTGCGCCAGGGCGCCCGTGCCGGCGCCGAGGTCGATCACCCTTCCCGGTTTCGCGCCGGCAACCGCCTCCGCGGTCTGCTCCAGCATCTCCTCGTAGGAGGGGATGAAGGCGCGGATGGTCCTGTCGTAGGCCTCGATTTCAACGCGCAAATGGCGCCGTACGGAATGAGTCTCCATTTTTCTGATCCCGCTATCTTTTCTCCGTTCGAAATACACCGTATACACCGTTTATCGGAGTTGTTGTCGAAGACTCCCGGGAGGGATTGAGAATGCCCCTGGAACCACTGATGGTCGTCGGTTTCCTGCTCAGTTCGTATTCCATCGTCGGCAACGACGCGATCCAGACGCTGGGGACCTTTCTCAGCTCCAACTCCCATCGCCGGTGGTGGGTGCTCTGGCTCTTCGCCGGCGGCATCATGACGGCCGTCCTCGTGCACGGGTGGACGGCTCACGGCGACGTCTCCTACGGCAGGTTCCAGGCGATCCCGGAGCCGGACCACTTCTCCTGGATTTACTGCGTCCCCCCTTTCGCCCTGCTCCTGCTGACCCGTAGTGGCATCCCGGTCAGCACCACCTTCATGACCCTGACGCTCTTCGCGCCGAAGGCGCTGCCGAGCATGCTGATCAAGTCCCTGTTGGGGTACGCGACCGCCTTCGTGGCTGCTATTCTCATTTACAGACTGGTCACCCGAAGTCTCGAGTCCCGCTTCAACCGGACGGATGGCCCGACGAGCTCCTGGTGGATCGTGGCCCAATGGTGCTCGACCGGCTTCCTCTTGACCCAGTGGCTGGTACAGGACCTGGTCAATATATACGTCTTCCTGCCGCGGGCCCTGTCCGCGGAAGGACTCGCGGCCTCCATCGCCGTCATGCTCGCCCTGCTCGGCTTCATCTTCTATTCCCACGGCGGCGCCATCCAGAAGGTGGTGCTGACGAAGACGAACACCACCGACATCCGCTCGGCGACGTTCGTCGACCTGATCTACGGCCTCGTGCTGTACCTGTTCAAGGAGGTCAGCCACCTCCCGATGAGCACCACCTGGGTTTTCGTCGGCCTCCTGGCGGGACGCGAGATCGCCATCGCCTGGAACGAGAAGCACCGCAGCCGCCAGGAGGTGTCCCGGCTGCTGCTCTCCGATCTGGCCAAGATATTCGCCGGCCTCGCCGTCAGCGTCGCCCTCGCCTACCTGCTGCCGGTATTGCAATAGCAGATCGGCTGAGAAAAAGGCGGCTCCGCCATTCCCGGCGACGACGATATCGCCGCCACCCCTGTTGAGCAGAGGGGGGAAAGGCATGCGTCATCAACACCAGCTACTCCCACGCATGCAACAACCTCGACGCCGAGCTGCTGATCGACCAGGACCGGACCACGCTTGGTGCGACCGCGGCGCCGAGCGGATGCAGCCCCCCGCGTTCTCAAGGAGATGACGCATGCTGACCCTCAGGCAGGCGATGGAGTTGGCGGGGCGGAACCTGGTCGACACGCTTTCCCCGGCGCACGGCGGCATGCCCTTCTGGAACGTCGAAATCGACCGCGGGGGGCGCGCCGCCTGCAACATGAGCTACCCGTCGCACAACGTCGGCCGCTGGTGGGACGCCCTGCTGCGGCTCGAGGCCGCCACCGGCTTCGCCATCCCCGCGGAGGCCGAGGCGGTGATGCTCCGCCACCTCGAGAGCCTGTTCGACAACCCCCTGTCGGTCTGCGGATTCCTGATCTCACAGCCGCAGTCCCACTGGAAACTGGTGGCCGGGTGGGTCGACGACCACTCGCACCGGGAATCCCTGCTCGCCCTCGCCTGCCTCGCCCGCTACCGCGGCAGCCGCTGGGCGCTCGAGCAGGGCCGGCGCGTGGTCGCCGCCCTCGACGGCTACATCCACGAGGACGGAACCTGGGATGGCGGGGCCATGGCCGACCGGGCGCACCGCGGCGGCGTGGAGATCGACCCGGCCGAAGCGGGAAAGGCGAGCTGCCGCGAGCTCACCGGAACCGAAAGCCACGGCCGCCTCATCGAAGCCCTTCTCGAGTTTTTCGAGGTCAGCGGCTGCGCAGGCGCCATGCGGCTGGCCGCGCGCCTTGCGGAATTCCACTACGACAACATCACCCGTGCGGACGGCAGCGTAGCGGCAGCCGGGGACCTGCACACGCACTCGCTGTTCGGCACCTACCGGGGGCTCCTGCTCTACGGCTGCATGACCAGGCAGCACCAGTACATCGAACGCATCGCCAGGACCTATCGGGAGACGGTGCGGACCAGCGTCAAGGAATCGGGCTTCATCTCGCACGACTGGACTCTCGACACCAGGGGCGAGACCACCTCCCCGGGCGACGCGGCGCAGCTGGCGCTGTGGCTGGCCAGGCTCGGGTACGGCGAGTTTCTCGACGACGCCGAACGGATCGTGCGCGCCCGCATCCTGCCGTCTCAGATCACGGAAAAACCCGGGCTGACGCCGATGGCGGAGGACGGCCGGGACGAGCACGCGCGCCTGGACGAAAGAGTGCTTGGCGCTTTCGGCGGCATGCATGGCCACCCGCACGGCCTGCCCGATTCGACAGAACCGGGTGCTTCCTCTTCGCCGGCGAAGCGAAGGCGGGAACGGCGGTTCAAATGCAGTACGACCTGCCCGCCCGGACCATCAGGGAAACGACCGACGGCGTCGAGTACCGTATCGAGTGGCGCGGGGACGACGTCACCGGAATCACACCGAACACCGACTTCCTGCCCTTCTATCCGACCGCGGCAGCCAGTGACCCCGCGCCGGGCCGGAAGAGGGGATGAGCCTCGGAAGGCATCGCTGGCGGGGAGCCCGCGGCTTCCCGACGTCTCCCTCCTGCCGGCACTGTCTTTGCGCAAAGCGCCAACAGGTCGCTTGCGAAGCGCGGCACGACGAGGGATGCAGGTCGGTGGCGATCCGGCAAAGGGGTACGCTCTCGATGCGCCAGCTCGAACGGGGCGCCGAAGCCCGGAGGGTCCACGAGAACGGCCGCCCACACACGGGTACTGCGGGGTGCCGGACATCCCTGCGGCCCCCGTTTGCAGCGGACGGAAGGGACCGCGGCAGCCTTTCCATGGATTGCGTTGGCGCCGGCGGCCCGGCCTGAAGGGCGGTGTAAAACCGTGACGCCGAAAACCGGACCGAGGATGGCGCTGCGGGGTATCGCCCTCGTGCTGCTGGCGATGCTGCTCTTCGCCGTCATGGACGGGCTCAACAAGCACCTGGCGAAGACCTACTCCTTCGTGCAGATCCTCTGGGTCCGCTACCTGCTGCTCGTCGTCGTCGCCGCCCTGGCCTCCCGGGGGATGGGGATCCGCAGGGCGCTCGCCTCCCGGCAGCGCGGCGTTCAGGTCGCCCGCTCCCTCGTTCTCGTCGCCGAGCAGGCCACGTTCGTGATCGCCTTCATCCACCTGCCCCTGGCCGACGTGCACGCCCTGGCCGCGGTCTCCCCCCTGATCGTCACCCTGCTGTCGGCGCCGCTCCTGCGGGAGCGCGTCTCCCTGTACCGGATGCTCGCGGTCGCGGCCGGATTCGCCGGGGTGCTGCTGATCCTCCGTCCCGGAACCGGCGCCATGACCGCCGAGGCCGCCATCCCGCTGCTGGCCGCCCTGCTGTGGGCGGTCTACCAGATGCTCACCCGCCTCGCCAGCCGCACCGACCGGCCGGAGACGTCGCTGCTGTACGCAGGGCTGGCCGGCGCCATCGTTCTCAGCCTGCCGGGCCCCTTCTACTGGCTGCCGCCGGCTCCGGGCGACTGGGGCCTGCTGGCGCTGGTGGCCGCGCTCAGCGCCACCGCCCATTTCTCGCTGATCAAGGCATTGCGCTACGCCGAGGCCGCGGCGCTGCAGCCGTTCGTCTATTCCCTGTTCATGTGGGCGGTCGTCGTCGGCTTCATCGGTTTCGGCGACTTCCCCGACGCCTGGACCCTGGCAGGGGCGGCCGTCATCCTGGCGAGCAACCTCTACGTGGTGCGCCGCGCACGGGCCGAGGCGGAGTCCTCGCGGCGTCCCGCCTGAAGCACCTCCGCCGCGGCCGGGGACAGCGAGAAGCACATGCAGCGGTCCGGTCCCCACCTCAGGGCGAAACCACCTGAAGCGCGGTTGACGCGCAGGCGGCCAGCAGCCAGGCGGGGTTTCCCGTCATCCTCCAAGCGAAGGAGTAATGCTCGATCAGGGCCGACGCCTGCTTTGGGGGCTGCATCCGGAAGGGATGGGCAGCGGAGGCCGATTGCCCGGCCTCGCCTCCAAAGCGACCTTCCCACGTGCCCGGTTTCGCAAACCCAGGCCGCCAACCGACGCTGCGACCCGTTTCCCCTGGAAACCGGCAAGACCCGGCCGCGGAATGTGGGTTGGCAGACTCTTGATCGGGCGGAGCCCGGCACCGTCCGCGAACTCTTGAGACAAACTGCATGAGACGCCTTCCCAGGGGCTACAGCAAGCCCGGAATGCCGGAAACGCCGAGGCTTTCCGCTTGGAACCGGGAATTTCCGGATCCCCGTCCTGCCCCGGGAAGCGCCCCCTGCAGGCCCGAGGAATTCCTTGATACTGCGAACACCGACGGCAAGCAGACCCGGTGCTCCGGTGCCTGCCAACCACGGGGTGAGGGGGCGCACCTGGGGGTCCGCTCCGGCCGCTGCGGATCCGGGACAAGTGTGCGCATCCGGCAGCCCGTCCCGGCACTGCGCCGATGGGCGGCAGCTGCCGCTGCCGCGGCCATCACCCCTTTCGCCCCGGCGGCCGCCGAGGTCACCGTCTTCGCCGCGGCGAGCCTGACGGCAGCTGCCGCCGAAGTCTTTGAGGGCGAGGCCGGGACCGAAGTCAGCCTCTCGTTCGCCGCTTCCTCCGTGCTGGCGCGCCAGATCGACGCCGGCGCTCCCGCCGACCTGTTCCTGTCGGCCAATCGCGCCTGGATGGATTTCCTCGAGCAGCGCGGCCGCATCGATACGGCGACCCGCGTCGACCTGCTCGCCAACCGCCTGGCGGTCGTCGCCCCGGCGGGATCCGGCCTCGACTCTGTGGAAATCGCCGGGGATTTCGATTTCCCCGGAAGCTTCAGCGGCCGTCTGGCCCTCGGCGACCCCGACCACGTACCGGCGGGGATGTACGCGAAGCAGGCGCTCGTCGGGCTCGGCTGGTGGTCGCGGCTCGAGCCCAGGCTGGCACCGGCCCCGGACGCGCGCGCGGCCCTGGTCTTCGTCGAGCGCGGCGCCTGTTCCGCCGGGATCGTCTACACCACCGACGCCGCGGCCAGCGACCGGGTCGAGGTCGCCGCGGAGATCCCGGACAGCCTGCACGAGCCGATCCTCTATCCGGCCGCGGTCGTCGCCGGCAGGGATTCCCCGCAGGTGCGCGCCGCCATGGCCCGCATGCTGTCCCCGGCCGCGGCCCGGATCTTCCGGCGCCACGGCTTTGCCGTCCTGCCGCGGCCGCGGGTCACGTCCCGCCCCGAGTAACGGCGATGTTCCAACCGGAGGAACTGCAGGTACTGGGGCTGTCCCTGCGCGTTGCCCTCGCCTGCGTCGCCCTGACCCTGCCCCCGGCCACCGCCCTCGGGTGGCTGCTGGCGCGCCGCGACTTCCGCGGCAAGCTGCTCGTCGACGGGCTCTGCCACCTGCCGCTGGTGCTGCCTCCGGTGGTTACCGGGTACCTCCTGCTGCTGCTGTTCGGCCGCCGCGGCTTCTTCGGGCCGCTGCTCGAGGCCGCCGGGGTGAGCTTGGCGTTCGATTGGAAAGGGGCGGCCCTGGCCTCGGCAGTGGTCGGCTTCCCGCTGGCGCTGCGCGCCGTACGCCTCGCCATCGAGAACGTCGAGCCGCGTCTGGAGGGGGTCGCCCGCACCCTCGGCGCCGGGCCGTTGCGGGTGTTCTTCACCGTCACCCTGCGCCTGGCGGCGCCGGGATTGTGGGTCGGCGCCCTGCTCGCCTTCGCCCGCAGCCTCGGCGAGTTCGGGGCGACCATCACGTTTGCCGCCAACATCGCCGGACAGACGCGGACGATCCCGTCCGCCATCTACACCTACCTCAACCAGCCCGGGGGGGAAGGGCGGGCAATGCGGCTGGTGTGGATCTCCATCGCCGTGTCGCTGGCGGCGCTGCTGGCCAGCGAGTGGGCGGCGCGGCGCGCCCGGCGAGGGTGAGAGAGATGCTGTCCCTGCGCCTTAACCGCGGGCTGGCCGCGTTCGACCTCGAGGTCGAGGTGGAGTGCCGCTACCCGGTGACCGCCATCTACGGCCCCTCCGGAGCGGGCAAGACCTCCCTTCTCAACATGGTCGCCGGACTGATGCGCCCGGACCGGGGCCGCATCGAGCTCGATGGAGAGGTACTCTTCGATGACGCCGCCGGGATCGACAGGCCGCCCGAAGCGCGCCGGCTGGGGTACGTCTTCCAGGAGGACCTGCTGTTCCCGCACCTGAGCGCCGGCGACAACCTCCGCTTCGGCTACGACCTGCTTCCCTTTGGAGAGCGCCGTTTCGAGCCGGAGCGCATCTGCGAACTGCTGGAGATCGGCGGCCTCCTCGACCGCTTCCCGGCCACCCTGTCCGGCGGGGAGCGCCAGCGCGTCGCCCTGGGGCGCGCCCTGCTGTCCTCGCCGCGCCTGCTGCTGATGGACGAGCCGCTGGCCTCGCTCGACCGGGGACTGAAGAGCCGCATCATCCCCTACCTGCGCCACGTGCGCTCCGACCTCGGCATCCCCATCCTCTACGTCAGCCATTCCGCCGCGGAGATCCTCGAGCTGACCGGCCAGGTGATCGTCCTCGACGGCGGCCGCGTCGTCGCCCACGGCGATTTCTTCCGCGTCGCCTGCGACCCCCGGGTGCTCCGCCTCGTCGACGAGTTCGGCTTCGAGAACGTGCTGCCCGTGGAGATCCTGCCCGGCGAAGGCACGGGCGACGCCTGCCTTGCCCGCTGCGGCGGGCAGCTGCTGCGCATCCCGCACTGCGGCCGCCCGCCGGGGACGCGCCTCTTCGTCGGTCTGCGCGCCGACGACGTCATTCTCGCCCGCAGCCGGCCGCAGGGGTTGAGCGTGCGCAACGCCCTCCGGGGAACGGTGACCGAGATCAGCGCCGTCGGAGCCACGCGCCTCGTCTACGTCGACGTCGGCCGGCGCCTGGCCGCCAAGGTCACCCCCGAGGCGGTCGCCGAGCTCGGCCTCGCCCCCGGGCAGGAGGTCTTCTGCCTGGTGAAGACGCATTCCCTGAGGATCGGACCCGAGGTGGACTAGCCTCCCGGCGGACTGGGGGGCCGGGGTGTGCCTCGAACCCGGGCGCATTATCTTTTTGCGCATGACGGTGGCAGCTACAACCCGGACGATCGGTTGGTACCGGACTCCGCTCGACCGCGAGACCATGAGAGCCCTCAACCAGCGCAGCGACTGGAAGGGACTGCTGCAGGTCGGGGCCCACATCGGCCTGATCGCCGCCACCGGGACGCTGGCCTGGGCCGTGCAGGAAACCTGGTACCTGCTGCTGCCGGTCCTCTTCGCCTACGGGACCTTCTACGTCTTCCTGCTCAACTCCACGCACGAGCTGTCCCACAACACCGTCTTCAGGAGCAGGTTCCTCAACGGGTTCTTCCTGCGCCTGTTCAGCTTCCTGGGGTGGCGCAACCACGTCCTGTTCTGGGCAAGCCACTCCGCCCACCACAAGTACACCCTGCACCCGCCCGACGACCTCGAGGTCGTGCTGCCGAGAAAGCTGACCGCTCTCGAGTTCCTGCGCATCACCTTCTTCGATCCGTGGACGCTCTACCTCAACCTCAGGAAGACCCTGAAGCACAGCATCGGGCGCCTGGAAGGGGAGTGGGAGGAGCACCTGTTTCCCCGCGAAGACAGGGAGAAGAACCTCCGCCTCCGCAACTGGGCGCGTCTGCTGCTCGCCGGACACGCCGCCATCGCCGGCGTCTCGATCTACACAGGGCTCTGGCTGCTGCCGGTGCTGACGACCCTGGGGGTCTTCTACGGCGGCTGGCTGCGCTTCCTGTGCAACCAGACCCAGCACACCGGGCTGCAGGACGACGTCCCCGACTACCGCCTGTGCACGCGCACCGTCATCCTCAACCCGTTCACGCGCTTCCTCTACTACCACATGAACTACCACATAGAGCACCACATGTACGCCGCGGTGCCGTGTTACAACCTGGGGAAGCTGCACGAGCTCATCCGCCACGACCTGCCCCACTGCCCGCGCGGCCTCATCGAGACCTACCGCGAGATCATTGCGACGGTGAGGAGGCAGCGTTTGGACCCGGAGTACCAGTTCATCCCGGAGCTGCCGGCGAGCGCCGGGGTGTAGAGGCTCCGCGCTTCCCGGCGGGGTGGAGCAGTCGGTTCCCCCGCGGGCGGCGTGAAAAACCAGCGTTCCCCCAATCCTGCCCACAAGACGGCTTTGCCATGCCCGAAGGGCGCCGCAAAAGGTCCAGTTGCCGGAGACGTCATTCCCAGGCAGGCCGCCCCGCTCTTCAGCTGCCGGCGACGGCATTTTGCGGGGCGGCTCCGGCATCGGCGCCCATACGCCGTGACCCCCACCCCTTGTCCGGAACCCGCCCCCGGGCGCTGACTGCGGAAGGAGCTGACACCGGATGAACGCACTGCGCCAGGCCCGGGACAGAGGCTGCGACTACCTGCTGCAGCACCTGCACGAAGACGGCAGCTTCGGCGACGGCACCGTCGCCGAGTACTACAAGGTGCCGGCGGCCTTCCAGGCATGCGGTGAGACGCACGCCGCCAACCGTCTCCTCGACCGGGTGCGCCGCAACGGCATGACCGCGGAAGGCGACTTCGGCCCGAGAACGGAATTCACCGACGGCTACTACTACGCCTACTTCAACACCTGGGTCGTCATCGGCGCCGCCAGGCTCGGCCAGTTCGACCTGGCGCAGAAGGGCATGGACTTCCTCATGGGATTCCACGACCGCAGCGGCGGCTTCTACTCCGACCCGGCCGAGCGCCTGCCGCACACCCTGCAGGACCTGTGGGTTACCAGCGGCTGCGGTCAGGCGGCTCTCTACACCGGCCGCCTCGATATCGCCCGCGGCGTCGGAAACTGGATGCAGCGGATGATGGAGGAGCAGCCGAACTACCCGGAGGAGCTGTACACCGTCATGACCCCCGCGGGCGGGCTGGTGACCTGCGTCGACCCCGCCGACCCGGTCCGCTACCTCCTCGTCAACGCCGCCGAAGGGGACCAGTACTTCTTCCACCCGGGGATCGCCGGCGGCTTTCTCGCCCGCCTCTACCAGGCCACCGGGGAGGGGCGCTGGCTGGCCCTGGCCAGGGAGTACATGCGCTTTGCGGAAACCGCGAGCGACAACCTCTACCGGTTGCTGCGCTCCGGAAAGGTGATGTGGGCGGCGGCGGTGCTGTGGACCCTGACCCGGGAGAGCCTGTACCGCGACATGGCGCTCAAGGCGGCCGGCCACATCGTCGAGCAGCAGCACGCCGACGGCTGGTGGGCGATGACCGGGACGGAAGACATCCCCAGCAACGACGCCACCGCCGAGATGGTGGTCTGGCTCGACGAAGCATACCAGGCGCTCGGATGAGCCCCCTGCCGGCAACGGGGCGCAGGGCGGTCGTCCGCCCCGACAACAGCGTCGCCGTCGAGGCGTTCGAGATCCTCCGGCCGGGACCCGGCGAGGTGCTGATCGAGACGGTCAGCACCCTGATCAGCGCCGGCACCGAGCTGGGGACCCAGGAGCAGCGGCGCGCGCACGACCTCAAGCCCGGCTACTCCAACACCGGGGTGATCGCCGCCCTGGGCGAAGGGGTGGAAGAGTACGAGGTCGGCGACCGCGTTCTGTCGCTGGGATCCCATTCCTCCCACGTCACGGTGCGCGCCGCGCCGCAGTCGCTGGCGAAGCTGCCGGACGGGGTCTCCTTCGACGCGGGCACCTTCGGCGTCCTCGGATCGGTCTCCATGCACGGGGTCCGCAAGGCCAACATCGAGCTGGGGGAGTTCGCCGCGGTGATCGGCATGGGACTGGTCGGGCAGCTGGCGCTGCAGCTGGCCGCAAGGTCGGGCTGCGAGCTCCTAGCCGCCGTCGATCCGGTCCCCGAGCGCCTGGAGATCGCCGGGGCACGAGGGGCGACCCACCTGCTCGATCCGGCGCGCGCCGACCTGCAGGCGGAGATGGAATCGATCACCGGCGGCCGCGGCCTCGACGTGATCATCGAGGCTTCCGGCTACCCGGAGGTCCTGCCCGGGGCCTTCGACATGGCGCGCATCGGCGGACGCATCATGCTGCTCGGCTCTATATGGCACCGCACCGTCGAGATCGACTTCATGAGCTTCCACGAAAAGGAGCTCACCCTGGTCGGGTGCCACCAACCGAAGTGCCCGACGACGGCCACCCCCGCCTTCCCCTGGACTCAGCAGTACAACCGCCGCCAGATCCTCAGGATGATTGCGCGCGGCGAGCTCGACGTCGAGTGCCTGACCACCCACCGCATGCCGTACGGCGAAGCGCAGGAAGCCTACCGGTTGCTGCGCGAAGAGCGGGACAAGGCGCTCGGGATCGTGCTGACCTGGGGGGACCCGGGATGATCAGCAATTCCGCATGTCATGTCATGACTTGGGCACTAAGGTCCGAGCGGTTTCATGCCAAGAAGACCGCGGCTTGAAGCACCACCGTCAGATGAATTGACTGAAAGCCGAGACCTCGCTGGCCGTAGCCAGTAGACCCTGTTCGCGCAGCGTGTCGAGATACTCCTCAACTGATTTGGGCGGACTTTTCAAACGGAAACGGACCGTCCTCACGGACTTGAGAAAGACCGGTTGCGACAGGTGAAACTGGCGAGTAGAGGACGGAAGCATCCAGAAATGCCGTGAACCCACCCACGGCTCAGTATCCCATATCGAGTTCCTGCGCATCGGAGGCGAGTTGGTCCAGCACTTTTCGACGCTCGGCATCGACGCCTTCCTTGTATTTGAGCACATCCTCCAATCTGACACGCCGGTGCGTACCCACCATTCGAAAAGGGATTTTTTTCTCAGCCAGAAGCCGGATCAGAAAGGGTCGAGAAACATTCAGAAAGTCGGCCGCTTGCTGAGTGGTGAGCTCGGCATTCTGAGGCACGATCGTAACTGCCCGGCCAGAGGCCATGTCCTCCAGAATTTCCACCAGGAGTTTCACTGCTCCTGCCGGCAGTTCGATGGTCTCTTCTTCGGCACCGCGAACCCGCATTGTCAGGGGACGGTCCAAACGTGCCAGGGGCGCCAGCCGCTCCCCGGACGAGCGCGCCAGCTCCACTTCGTCCCTTGAGGGCGGAACGGTTGTCAACACTGTGTCCATGGTTTGCTCCTGATGGTTTATCGCCAATATGGTCCCCGTGGGCCCCAAACGCAATAAACAAAATAAGCGAATCCATCGAAGGGGCAGTGGACGGAATTGAGTCGGGGCATCTCCCTCTGTCAGCAGAAGGAGATTCGGGCGCGCAGCCTTGTGCAGCCCCTCAGGTGACAGCCGCGGTGGCGGCCTTGGGATTCTCCGGCAGCTCGGGGATGAACTGGAAGCCGGGCTCCCGCTTCTGGCGCTGCAGTATCCCGGCGATCTCGCGCCACATCGGCACCAGGCCCCTGTGGCAGTGGGGCAACTCGTGGCGGATGGCCCGGTGCAGCCTGCCCAGCCGGTAGCAGGGCACGGCGGCGTACATGTGGTGCTCGATGTGGTAGTTCATGTGCCAGTAGAGGAAGCGCACCACCGGATTGAGGTGGAAGGTGCGCGAGTTCTGGCGGAAGTCCGGCACCTCGTCGGTGAGTCCCACGTGCTGACTGCTGTTGCACAGCAGGAACAGCCAGCGGCCGGCCAAGGTGGCGAAGGTGAAGAGCGGCAGCAGCTGCCACCAGCCCAGCCAGAGCGCGGCCGCGGCGATGGCGGCATGCCCGAAGACGAGGACGCGGTCCCAGCGAAACAGGCGGCGGCGATCCTCGACGTTCTCCGGCGGAAACAGCACGGTGTGCCAGCCGGGGTTGAGCCTGTGGAAAAAGGCGCGCAGGAACGTCATCCTGATCTTCTGGAAGAAGCCCCAGAAGTCGACGAAGGCGCCGCGCAGGTACCCCTTCAGGGTCATCTCGACCGGCAGCACCACCTCGCCGTCCTCGGGGGGGTAGAGGGTGTACTTGTGGTGCTCCGAGTGGGTGGCCCAGAACAGCACCGGGTTGTGCCAGCCGATGAAGCTGAGCACGTGAAGGAAGAAGACGTTGAGGGACCGCGTGCGGAAGACGGAGTTGTGGCAGAGCTCGTGAAAGCCGTTGACACTGAAGGCGCTGCAGGTTCCGTGGAGGAAGACCGCGGCGGCGAACCAGTACCAGGCGAAGTGGATGGAGACCCACCAGGCGAAGGCGCCGGTCGCCGTCAGGGTGGCGAGGTAGCCGAGGGTCTGGGCGAACCCGAGGAGGTCGCTGCGGCGGTTGAGCTCGGCGAGGAGCCGGCGGTCGATGCGGGTGCGGTGCCAGGGAATCCTGCGTTTCAGCTGCTCTTGCTCTGACATCGTCCTGCTTTCTGCGATCGGGCTGATTTGCGCGGCTGATGAATATAATGGTGAACCCGCCGGGCAGGGGGCTACTCAAGGTCGAGCCTGAGACCGACGGTTGCCACGAGCCCGGGCTGCGGGATGCCGAACACGCTCTGGTAGCGCGCGTCGGCGAGATTGGCGACGTCGAGGTGGAGCGCCATCCCCGGCTTCAGCCGGAAACGGCCGCCAGCCCCGAGGACGAGGTAGCGCCAAGCCTCCCCCGGAGCGCCGATGGCGCCCGCTTCCTCCCCTTCTTCGCCGTCGTCATCGTCGCCGCCGAACGCCCCCTCCTCCTCCTCGAGAAGATCCTCGTCGAAATACCGCTCCTGCCAGTCGGCGCGAAAGGAGATGCCGGTCCCCGGTGTTTCCCCCAGCTGCAGGTCGTAGTCGCACCCCAGCTTGCGGCGGAGCCGTCCGGCGAGGTCGCGGCTCTTTCCGTCGGCATCGCGGCCCGATGCCTGCTGAAGCGTCCAGGCGAGCTGGATCTGCGAGCCGCCCGCCCGCAGCCGCTGCACCAGCTCGAGGCCGGCGATCTCCGCCTCGGCGAGGTTGTCGAGGGAGAGGAAGAGATCGTCGCTTCCTGCGGGCAGGCGCACCGCGGCCGGATGAATCAGGTCCCGATACCAACTCCGGTAGAAGGTCGCCTCCCCTTGGGCGCGGTCCGATTGCCAGCGCAGCCCGGCGTCCGCCGACCAGACTTTCTCCGGCTCGAGGTCGCGATTGCCCGTCTCTCCCGCGAAGCCGCCGATGGCTCGCGCGAACCGCTCCGTCGGCTTGAACAGGTCGTCGAACGAGGGAGCGGAAAACGCCCGCCCCGCGGCCGCGTGCAGAAAGATGCCGGGCCGCACCTGAAGGACCGCCGCGAGCCTGGGGTTGAGCTCGGTTCCGTAGAGCGAGTGGTTGTCGAGGCGGACGCCGGCTTCGAGGGTGTTGCTGCCGATCTCGAACCGGTTCTGTGCGTAGAGCGCCCGCATGGCGGCCCTCCCGGTTCCGAACAGGTCGTCGCGCTGGCGCTCGAGGCGGTACTCGGCCCCGAAGGAGAAGGGGCGCAGATGCCGCCCGGTCACGTGCAGCCGCGGCTCGAGCACCCACAGCTGGTGCTCGGAGACGAAATCCCCCACGAGCTCGCCGGCCTGCACGATCGGGTTGAGGCGTTCGACGCGCTGCCACTGGCCCGAGGCGCTGCCGTCGAACTGGATCCCCGGGCGCAGCGGCCGCGAGTCGCCGATGCTGAAGCGCAGGACGTCGTCGTTCTGGCGGTCGTCGATGTCGAAGGCCCCGAACTGCCCCTTGCCTTCCGCCCCCGGGGCGCCGCCCCTTCTCCGCCCCAGCTCGCCGCGCAGCGTCGTGCGGCCGCCGGAGCGGTGGCGCACCCCCTGGCCGGCGAGGTTCCAGGTGCGGGCGTCGGTGTTTTCCAGGTGCCCGCCGCTGGCCCCCATGGAGCCGTCCGCCCTCCAGCCCCAGTCGCCCACCCTGCCGCCGCGGGAGGCGTGGTAGCGCTGGGTCGCGTACGCCCCCTCCTCACCCACCCTCGGCCCGGCGCCGGCGGTCAGGGAAATCCGAGTGCGCGGGCCGCCGGTGCCGCGGCTGAACATCTGCACTACCCCGCCGGCGGCGTCGGCGCCGTACAGGGCCGACCCCGGCCCCTTGATCACCTCGACGCGGTCGAGGCGGTCCACCGGGATCTGGCTGAGGTCGACCCCGCCCAGGGTCGAGGTGGCCCCCGCCATGTTGAGGCGCACGCCATCGAGGAGGACGAGGGTCTGGCCAGGCGCGGCGCCGCGCAGGCTCAGACCGGCCACCAGCCCGGGGGCGCCGCCGCCCGAGAGGTCGATCCCCGGAAGGGCGCGCAGCAGGTCGGATGCCGTCTGCATGCCGGCCGGCCCGGAACCGACGTCGAGGACGTGGGCCGTGACCGGGGAACGAAGGACCGTGGCCGGCGCGCGGGAAGCGGTGACTACGACCGGGTCGAGGCGTCCCGGGGCCGGGACGAGCGCAAACAGCAGCCCCTGCGCCCCATCCCCCCCGGTCTCGATCGCCTGCTCCGAGGAGGCGAAACCGACGTGGGAGACGTAGACCCTGTAGAGGCCGGGAGCCATCCCCGAAAAGAGGAAGGAACCGGCCTCATCGGTGGTTGCATGAAACGGCGTGCCCGCGAGGATGACGTTGGCGCCGCCCAGCGGCTCGCCCCCGTCGGCAACCACCCGCCCCGAGATCGTTGCCGTTGCCGCAACACCCGGCGACGCCGCGGGGAGCAGCAACCCGAGGAGAAGAATCATCGACAATCGCACAGTGTATCGATCTCCCTGGTGAGGTTCAGCAGCCCGTTGAAAACCCCATCCGGGCTGCGGCCGGCCCTGGGAACCGCGGACCCTTCGGGTTCCGTGTCGGGAACGGCTTTTGCCGGTCCCTGAAACGCTTGAAAGAGCCTTCCGGAACACGGCGTTGCGCTCCCTCCCGAATCCCTGCGATTCGACTCGGTCGCGCGCCTTGTCTTCGGCCGCCATGACTCGGCCTCGCCTGGAGGGCAACTTCAGCAACGGGCTGTCAGGGCCGGGTTTCTCCCTGCCACCTTGCTCTATATATATAGCCCGATCCCCGTATATTCCATCCCGTGCGGCGTTTCCCAAGGGCGCCGCCCCCGGTTCGAAACCCCGGCAACCCACCGACACGGAGAAACAGCCTTGTTCACCAGCAAATCAGCGGTTCCCGCCCTTTGGGCCGCCCTTCTCATCAGCGCCGTCGCCGCGACCGCGGCCGAGTGGCCGCAGTGGCTCGGCCCGATGCGCAACGGCACCTCCAGCGAAGAGAACCTCCTGCTCGAATGGC
Organism: Candidatus Latescibacterota bacterium; assembly: GCA_965223905.1. GTDB lineage: Bacteria > Latescibacterota > UBA2968 > UBA8231 > UBA8231 > CBDCXV01. The sequence goes on along the minus strand of CBDCXV010000001.1, from coordinate 777,051 downwards.
CCGACGCAGGTCCGGAGGTGATCTGGCGGAACCCTCTGGGCCGCGGGTTTTCCTCGGTTTCCGTGGCCGGCGGCCTCCTGTTCACGATGTACGCCGACTCCCTGGGGGAGTACGCCGTCTGCCTCGAGGCCGCCAGCGGCCGGGAGCTGTGGCGGGTGCGCACCGGGAAGTACTACGTCGAGACGCAGGGGGGCGACGGCCCGCGCTCGACCCCGACCGTAGACGGGGAGACGGTCTACGTCCTGGGGGCCGAGGGCGGGCTGTTCGCGCTGAAAACCGAAAGCGGCGAGGTGATCTGGAAAAAGGATCTGGTTGCCGAGTTCGGCGGCCAGATTCCCAGGTGGGGGTTCAGCACCTCCCCGCTCGTCGAAGGGGAGCTGCTGCTGGTCGAAGCCGGCGGTGCCGAAGGCAGCTTTCTCGTCGACATGGTGATCGACCGCACCGCACCGGCCACCGCGGTCGCCCTCGAGCGGAGAACGGGGCGAACGGTCTGGAGCGCCCTCGACGACAAGATGAGCTACTCGTCGCCGGTCTCCTACTCGGTGGACGGGATGCGCCAGGTCGCTTTCATCAACGCCTATGCGCTGGTCGGGTTGTCCCCGGACAAGGGAACGGAGCTGTGGCGCTTCCCCTGGAAAACGCGCTATGACGTCAGCGCCGCCACCCCCCTCTTCATCCCGCCGGACCGGATCTTCATCTCCTCCGGCGACAAGGGAGCCGTCTTGCGCGTTGCAGGAGAGGGGATCGAGGAGGTCTGGAGGAGCGGAGAAATGCAGAACCACTTCGGCACCTCCATCTATCACGAAGGGCACCTGTACGGGTTCGACACATCGATACTGAAGTGCATCGACGCGGCGGACGGACAGACCCAATGGCAGGCGCGCGGGTACGCCAAGGGCACCCTGATCCTGGCGGCCGGCCACCTCATCCTCCTCGGCGAACAGGGAAACCTCGGGCTCGCAGAGGCCAACCCGGAGGGCTTCGTCGAGAAGGCCAACGCCGCGCTGATGAAGGGGCGCTGCTGGACGGTGCCCTCCCTGTCGGACGGCATACTCTACGTGCGCGACGAAACCGAGATCGTCGCCGTCGACCTGCGGCCGGCGGAGGCGCCGCAGGTCGAGAAAACCAACTGAGCTTCCGTTGTGGGATGCCGGGGATGACCTGAAAAATCGAAGGCTCCCGGAACGGCCGATGTCCGAGGATCGTCGGCCCCCAGGATCCGACGTAGTCGATGTAGCGCCCCACATGACATGACAGTTCCGGGGTCGGGCGTATCGGTGCCGCATGACGAGTGAGCGCAAGCAGGCCGGATGCCCCGGAGAATGAATCTCGAGGCATTCCCGGAACGGGACACTGACCCGATTACCACCCAAAGGAGGTCCCTCTTGGCCAAGCTCGTCCTGGCGACCTGCCAGTTCCACGTCCACAAGCAGCCGCAGCGGAATCTGCGCTCGGCACTCAACCAGCTCGAGTCCGCCAGGGCCCGGGGAGCCCACCTCGTGCATTTCTCCGAGGCCTGTCTCTCCGGCTACCTCGGCGTCGAGGTCGACTCCCATGACCGCGGCGACTGGGACCGCATCACCGCGGCGATGGAGGAGGTGATGGCCGCGGCGAGGCACCACCGGGTCTGGGTCGTTATCGGCTGCAATCATCGCCTGACGGGCCGCCACAAGCCGCACAACTCCCTTTACGTCATCGACAGCCGCGGCCGCCTCGTCACCCGCTACGACAAGATGTTCTGCACCGGCGGCAGCGCGAAGGAAGGAGACCTGGCCCACTACAGCCCCGGGGAGTCGCTGGTCACCTTCCAGGTGCGCGGCCTCACCTGCGGACTGCTGATCTGCCACGATTTCCGCTATCCCGAGCTCTTCCGCGAGTACAAGCGGAAGGGGGTCGACCTGATGCTGGTCTCCTTCCACAATGCCGGCATGACGCAGGAAGCCTGCGAGAAGTACAAGGTCAGCGTTCCCGCGACCCTCCAGGCCGCCGCGGCGAGCAACTACTTCGCCGTCAGCGCCAACAACGGCACCCGCCGCTACGCTTGGCCGAGCTTCGTCGTCAACGCCGAAGGCATGATCGTCAACAAGGCGCGGGGGCACCGGCCCGCGGTGCTGATCACGGAGATCGACACCCGCCAGAAACTGACCGACGCCTCCGCCCACTGGCGGGACCGCTGCATGCGCGGGGTGCTGCACAGCGGCAGGCTGGTCAGGGACGCGCGGTCGCGGAACCGCGCGGAACTGTAGCGCTGCCGCGGCTCCGGGCGGCCTTTTCCGGCGGGGAAAGCGGCCTGCGCCCCCGGGGTGGAGTCGGACTTCATCGACCATCAGGCGATGGCGGAGGCCGGCCGCGAGGGCCTGGGGTGGCCCGGCCATCCGGCGGTCACGGAGATCCAGAACCACCTCGCCAGCGCCGTGAACAAGGCCTTCACCGGAACCCTTTGCCCGCGCCAGGCCCTGGAGGAGGCGGCAGCCGACGTCAACGCCATGCCGGCGGATCGCTGATCCCGGTTCGCATTTGTGGTTGCCATAGATATGGGTTATCAATTATTGTCGTATGCATGAAAACAACCATAGATATTGCCGACAGTCTGCTGACTGAGGCCAAGCTGCTTGCCGCACAGCAGGAAACCACGGTCCGCGCCCTCGTGGAAGAGGGACTGCGCCACGTCCTGGAGAAACGGAGCCAGAATCCGGGGTTTGCGCTGCGTTCAGTGACATTCCGGGGCAACGGGGTCAGACCGGAGATCCGGGAGGGTTCCTGGGAGCGGATCCGGGACTTGATCTACGAAAGCCGCGGAGCGTGAACGCCGTAGACACCAATCTCCTGGTGTATGCGCACCGGGAAGACTGCCAGTGGCACCCACAGGCACGCGATTGTCTGGCAAGATTGGCCGCATCTTCAGCTCCCTGGGCGATCCCCTGGCCGTGTGTGCACGAGTTCCTCGCCATCGCGACCCATCCGCGGATATACGACCCGCCGACTCCAACCGCCATCGCCCTCGATCAGGTCAAGGCTTGGCTCGAGACCCCGAATCTCGTGCTGCTGGCGGAGTCGCCCGGTTACTGGGAAAAATTCCATCGTTTGATCGAGACCGGGCGAATCACTGGGCCCATGGTGCACGACGCGCGCGTGGCGGCTCTCTGCCTCCACCACGGCGTCGAGACCCTCTTGACGGCCGACCGCGACTTCAGCCGTTTTCCCGGGCTCAGGGTGCGCAACCCGTTGCCGGACCCGCTGCCAGACGCTTAAGGGATTTTTCTGCCCCCGCCCAGGAGATCCAAATCATGCCCGCCCCCACCCCGATGGAGGAGTTCTTCTTCGACCTGCGCGGGTACTGCATCCTGCCGAAAGCGCTCGACGCCGATCACCTGATGGAGCTCAACGACTGGGCCGACGGCCTGCCGGAGCTGGAGAACGGCGAGTGGCTCGGCAACATGGAAGCCCACACTTACGGCAGCATCGACGGCTTCAACCTGCAGAACATCATCGAGGCGGGAGAGCCTTTCGAGCGCCTGATCGACCACCCGGCCTGGATCGACCTGGTGCGCCACTACCTCGGAGAATCCGGGGGCCCGTTCATCCACGAGTGCTTCCTCAACCTGCGCGGAAAAGGGGGTTATATCGGGGTGCACTCGGGGGGCTGGAAGCTCGGGGACGGACGCGTGCGCAGCGGCGTTGACGGCGGCAGGTGGTGCATCCAGTACATGACCCTGATCGCCGCCCTCGACGACATCGGGCCCGGGGACGGGGCCACCGTGCTCATACCCGGAAGCCACAAGTCGGCGTTCCGCCACCCGCAGCAGTCCTCGGGAACCAGCATCACCCCGGTCCCGGGAGAGGAGATCGAAGGCACGGTTGAAATGCATCTGGAGGCCGGGGACGCGCTGCTGATCAACGACATGCTGATCCACGGGTCGGCGGCGCGCAGCAACGAGGGACGGCGCCGGTCCCTGGTGTTCCGCTACCTGCCGGGCATGTACCGCCACCGCTTCGGGTACGAGCCGTCGCCGGAACTGCTGCGGCGGCTGACCCCGGAGCGGCGGGATATCGTGCAGCCGCTGGTGCCCCACCGTCCTCCGCGGCGGAGCTGAAGCTATTGAGATGAGCTTTCTCTACCTCTCCCTGGCGGGGGAGGAACAGCTCGCCTGCTATCGTGTCGACGGCGAAACCGGAGACCTCGAGCACCTGCGCAACGAGCCGGTCCCCGGGGCGCCGAGCGTCCAGGGGCGGCACTGCCGCCTCCCGGTTCTCTACGCCGCCATACGCTCGAACGGGCGGCTGCTCAGCTTCCGCATCGACGCCGGCAGCGGCCGGCTCGCCCATCTCCACACCATCGACACCGATCTCGAGGACCCGGGCTACCTGCTGACCGACCGCAGCGGGCGCTGGCTCCTGACCCCCTACTACGTCTCGGGCAAGGTCACCGTCTACCCGGTCGGCGAGGACGGCGCCGCGCGCGAGCCCCCTTCCTGCGTCGTCGACACCGATCTGCACGCCCACGGCCTGGCCCTCGATCCGGCGAACCGCTTCCTCTTCGTCCCTCATACCTGCCCTGCCAACGCCATCTTCCAGCTGCGGTTCGCCGGCGGCATGCTCGAGGTCAACGACCCTCCCAAGGTGGTCGCAGGGGCGGAGCTGGGACCGCGGCACGTCCACTTTCACCCCGACGGGCTCTGGCTCTACGCCGGCAACGAGCAGGGCAACAGCGTCACCCAGTACCGCTTCGACGAAGGCAGCGGCACCCTGAGTCCCCTGCGGACGACAGCCACTCTGCCCCCCGGTTTCAGCGGCGGCGCCACCGCCCGCATGCTGATCCACCCGGGCGGCCGCTTCCTCTATGTCGCCAACAGGGGCCACGACAGCATCGCCTGCTTCGCGATCTCGGAAACCACGGGGGAGCTGGCGCCGCGCGGGCACGCGGCGACGCCGGAGACGCCCCGCTCCTTCGACATCGAGCCGAACGGACGCTTCCTGTACGCCGCGGGAGAGATCGCCGACCGCCTGGCGCAGTACCGCATCGACGGGAACACGGGAACCCTCGAGCCGATGCGGTGGTATGAAACCGGAGGGGTTCCCTGGTGGGTTCAGGTCGTCGACCCGGAAGCGGACTTGTGATGGGTGCGGCCCGGTGCCGCCAGGACCAGCAGCAGCCGTTTCCCGCATCGAGTGCTAAACTAGCGCCTGCATTCGAAAAAATGTTTCGCCTGATCGCCGTTTCCGCGCTTCCCGCCGCCCTGTTTCTTTGCGCGCCTGCTTCCGCGGAGGGCTTCGTTACCGGCAGGGTGACGGACACCGAGGGAACGCCCGTGGCGGGCGCTTCCATCCAGTTCATCGACGAGGACAATCCCCAGGAGGCATTCGGGGATACGACGGCCGGGGACGGCGGCTACTCCGTCGTCCTGTCGCTTCCCACCTCGGCGGAGGCGGGGACGGTCCCCGGCCAATTCCAGCTCTACCCGAACTACCCCAACCCCTTCAACTCCACCACCCTCATCCCCTACAGCCTGGCCACCCCGGCGCTTGTGGACCTGGCGGTCTACAACCTGCTCGGACACCGGGTCCGCACCCTGGAGGACTCGTACCGGCCCGCGGGAGAGAACGCGGCGGCCTGGGACGGCCGCGGCGAAAACGGGATGGGGGTTTCCGCGGGGATGTACCTGTACCGCCTGCAGTCAGGGGGAATGACGGCGGCCGGAAAGATGACCCTGATCGACGGCGCCTCGGACAGAGCGGCCAGGGGCCCGAGCGGCAAATCAGCGCAGGTCGCCCGCCCGGCGCAGAACCGACGCTATACCGTCCGCATTGCGGGCGAGGGTATCAGGGAGTATTGGCAGTTCGACACTTCCATCCCGGAGGGGGGAGTGCTCGACTTCACGGTCGAGCGCCGAGGCGACCCTCCGCCGCCGGCAACCAGCCCGGAGCAGCTGATGAGGAACCTCGCCCTGGCCATGAACGGCCGCGACGGAGCGCTGTACGAAACCCTGTTGGATGGAAATTTCTGGTTTACAGAAAGCAACTGCGTGGGCGAGCTGGTCTTTCCCAACGGCCGGGAGGAGGAGCTCGAGATCCTCGCCGGTACCCGCGACGGCGGCCACAAAGGCATCTTCGATGTCTTTCCCACCTTCGAGTTCCAGTTCGAGCTTCTGGAGCGCAGCGTGGAGCTCGGTAGCGATTACCCGGATGCCTTCGAGGGGGACCCGGACGGGCATCCGGACGAGGACTGGGAAGCCTTCCGGGGCCGCGTTGAAATCCTGCTCCTGATAAGCGATGACGAGGGCTTCCGCATCGACCAGACCATGACCTTCAAGCTGCGCCAGGGTGACTACGGCATCTGGCGCATGGTGCGCTGGATCGACGATCCCCTCGGTGGCGACTGCGGCGCCGGCAAGATACTTGAAGCGGATACTTGGGGGCGCATCAAAGCCTCCTTCTGGTGATCTGGAAGACGACGCGCTGAAGAGCGATCCGGCGTGCTGCGCGGCGAGCGGACCCTACCGGAACTGGGTCAGGCGCACGTACAGGTACCGGCCCAGGAAGTCGGAGGTGCCGAGGAACCCGTTGAAGATCGCCGCCGGCCGCTGTTCGGCTGCCGGCGGCAGGTTCCGGGACAGAGCGGGTAGTTGCCGCATTTTTGGTGATTGACGACCTGAAGGCGGACGGGGCGGCATGGAAGCCGCTCGATCCTGGGTCTGCTCACCGGGCCGAGAGCCAACCCACCTGCATCTTCCAGCCGCCAGCTACTCCTTGATGAGCCTGTTCGTTCAGCTCGTCGGCCGCTCGTTACGCGACCCGGATCACTCAGGCGAGCGCACGCACGACCGCCTCTGGGTCGCGCTCGATGACGGTCAGCAAAACTCGGGCGGCGCGGTCTGGAACACGACGCCCCTGTTCCCAATCCTGCACGGCACGCGCATCGAGACCGAAACGGTCCGCAAATTTCTTTCGACTCAACTTCATTCGCTGCCGCACCGCGAGAATCCGTTCAGCGGTGGGATCGTCTACTATGCGGCACGGCAGATCCACTTCGCCGCGAACATGGGAGAGAACCTCCTCCAGGGCAGCTTCGATCTCCAGACCCACCGGGGTTCGTTCCGACGTCATCTTTTTGCCTTCCTTGATCGCGGCCACGAGCCGAGACCGGGCTACCTGGACAGGTTCGCTGATTTTAGGATTCGCTGATGTTAATTGTAACTAGATAGATTCCTGGGACGTTGATTGAAAAAGTCGCTTCGTCGTGTCGGTGAGCGCACTTACAAGGGTTGCGTCGAAATCAGACGGTGTAAAGCCGTGGACCAGTGCGTTGCGGTGTTTGAGGCTTTGAATCAACAAGCGGAAATCTTCCCGTGAAATCACCCCATTCATCACTGCTTGCTTGAGCATGAATTGAGGAGTGGGACGTTCGACTGCCAAGCCTTCTTCTTCCACGAGGAGCCTCACCGTTGCCTCCGCTACAGACCATGCTCGCAACAGTGCGGCTTCTGCATACCCGGATGCAAGCAGTCGTCCAGTTTCTTCGATACCTCGCAGTATGTCTTCCCTTGTGAAAGGATGGGCATCTTCGAGAGTTTCGAGTTGTTCCCCTTTATCTACCACCATCAACTCGAAACTCCATCCAGGTTGCGTTCGCACTAACCGGGCCAGCTGTCTGATTTCAGGCTCTTTAGCCAGGGATCCTCGGGATTTCACCTCGACAACAACAGCTTCACTTGCTTTACGCAACAGCAAGTCGGGATGGTAGCCCGTCAAGAAACTCGGCAGTTGTTCCTGCGATGGCTCTTCGATCACTTCATAACCTCGGTTTCGGTATTCCAAGGCGAGAGCCCGAGCATGCTGTTTTTCCAGATCAACGGTCGTTTCCATCATCTGATAGACTATCATAAAAGTACGTGATGGTGAGCATGATCGAACCAGCGACAGGGGACTCTTCTGTTGACCAATACTGCTCAGCCACACACGGAACACAATGGCTGTCCGCAACCCCCGCCTACCCTTCCCGATCCCCAAAACGTCCTACCGGAACTGGGTCAGGCGCACGTACAGGTACCGGCCCATGAAGTCGTAGGTGCTGGCATCGGAGGTGCCGAGGAACCCGTTGAAGATCACCGCCGGCGGCTGATCGAGCAGGTTGTTGACGCCGACGGTAACCACCGAGCGCCCGAAGCCGGTTCCCAGCTCGTACGATCCACGCAGGTTGAAGGTGCTGTTCGGATCGACCTTGCGGCTGGGCGGCACTTCCTCCACGTCGGCGCGGTACTTGCCCTTGCAGTCGTCGTCCTCGCACTCCTCGAAGCCGCCGGCGTAGCGCCAGGTCAGCCCCGCGGAGAAACGCCCCTTCGCCAGCCCGACCGAAGCGGCGTGACGCCACGTGGGGAACACCCCCAGGTCGTAGTACCCCTTGCCCTCGACCAGCTCGGGACCGCCGGCTGACGGCAGGGTCTGGTCGTATTCGATCAGCATGTTGCTCTCGAGCTGGGTCGAGACGATGCCGAGGGGAGTGCCGGCGATGTAGTTGAGCCCGATATCGACACCGCTGGTTTCCGTTTCCCCGATGTTGGCATTGGTCGCCAGTATGCGGCTGATCAGGTGGTTGTCCGGGTCGCGGACGACCTGGCCGCAGTTGGAGGGCGCGTCCTGCGAGTAGCAGTTGCTCAGGATGAGGCCGGCCGGCAGGGTGCCGATCTCGTCCTCGATCCTGGTGGTGTAGTAGTCGACGGTCAGGTCGAACCCTTCGAGGAAGCCGGGCTGATACACGAGCCCCGCGGTGAGCATCGCCGCCTTCTCCGGATCGAGGTCCGTCGAGCCGCCGAGCTTTGCCAACAGCTGGGCCCGCGAGTCCTCGAAGTCGTCCGGGATGCCCCCGGCGGCGCAGTTGCGCTCCTGCTGGGCGGTCAGCTCCCGGACATTGCCCGCTTCGTCCACCCGGCTGCAGGGATCGCTGACCAGGGGGAAGGCATCGCTTGCCCCGAGGAACATTTCGCTGATGCCGGGGGCGCGGAAGGCGTTGGAGGAGGTGGCCCGGAATGCCAGGCCACGCGGGAGCTGCAGGCGGCTTCCCGCTTCATGGGTGAAACCCCAACCGAACGAGTCGTAGTAAAAGGTGCGTCCGGCCGCGGTCGCATCGAGGCCGACGGCTCCCGCTTCGTAGATCGGCAGCCGCGTCTCCGCGTACAGCTCCCTTACCGAGTACGAGCCCTCGGTGGGGAACGCTTTGCTGCCGGTGGTATTTCCCGATGCGGTCATGGGATCGGGCAGGTAGGCCCCCGCCTCCCAGCGCGAGGAGAGACCGGCCGCCACCGCCAGCGGACCTGCGGGCAGGCGCGCCACCTCACCGGTCAGGTTCCACTGCAGGATCTGCTGCCGTGAATACCCCCGGGCGATGCCGGTGTACTGGATGTAGTCCAGCATCGGCCGGGTTATGGTTCCGGCGCCGTTGAGGAGGTCGAGCTGGACGCAGTCGCCGATGCAGTCCTCCTCCGGCCCGAGGGCATATCTCAGGTGATGGAGTATGAAGCGGCCCTCGTTGACGTTGGTGCCCTCGCTGCGGCCGTAGGAGAAGGAGAGGTCGGCGTCGAAGCCCATGAGCCGGTGGTCGAGCCCCAGGACCATGCGGTAGGTGTCGATGTCCTGGAGGAAGTTGCGATTCCCCGCCTCGGCGAAGCGCCGGCGGACGTCGATGAAGTCGCGGCCGAACTCGTTGTAGCGGTTGGTCGCCGACACCACGATGCCGTCGGTGATGGTGAACAGCGGCGTCGGCGCCAGCTTCTGGTCGGACTGGCGGTTGGTGTAGAGCACCTCGAAGTAGGCCACCGCTTCCGCGCTGACGGCACGGGAGCCGCTGACAAAGGAGCTGTAGCGCGTCTGCGGGGTGTAGAGGTAGTTCTCCGGCTGGTAGTTGTAGGTGTCGCCGCTCCCGTCCGAGGAGATCCCCGCCCAGTTGAAGGGCCGCCAGCCGGTCTCCGGATCGCGGTGGTAGTCCCCGGCCTCGTCGCCGGCCGCGGCCACGACCGCCTGCCAGGCATCGTTCCCCTCGGCCCCCGAACGGTCGATGATGTGGCCTTCCGGGGTGGCCGAGCTGCCGTTCTTGTAGAAGGTGGCGTCGTTCAGTTCCCAGTCGTAGCTCTTGTCCGAGATGCTGAAGCTGCGGTCGCCGGTCCAGACCGGCCGCTGATTGTGGTAACCGACCGAAAACAGGAGCCGGCCCTTGTCCCCCTGCAGGCCGGCGGTCAGGCCGATGTCGAAGGCCTCGCCGTCCCCGGCGCCGGCGGTCCCCTGGAAAAAGTCGATCTCGATCCCCTCTATCCCGGTCCGGGTGATGATGTTGACGACGCCGCCGACGGCGTCCGATCCGTAGACGGCCGAGGCCCCGTCCTTGAGCACCTCGACCCGCTCGATGACGGAAGCGGGAATGGCGTTCAGGTCGACGGATGCATCGGCCCCGGTTCCGCCCGGCACGAAGCGGCGGCCGTTGACCAGCACCAGGGTGCGCTGGGTTCCGAGTCCGCGCAGGTTGACGCGGGTAGAGCCGTCTCCCCCGTTGTTGGCCTGGGTGTTGATGGCATTGGACTGCACGACGAGCGTCTGCAGCACGTCTCCTATGGAAGCCAGGCCCTGCGCCCTGATCTCCTCGGTCGACATGACGACGATCGGCGCCGGCGACAGGCTCTCCGCGCTCTTGATGCGGGAGCCGGTGACGGCGACCTCCTCGACTACGTACACCTTCCGGTCGTCGACTTCCTCTTCTGCGAATGCGCTTGCGGCCGCGGCGATGAGTGCTGCGGAAACTGCCTGTCTCGCGCTCATGATCGGGACCTTTCGGAAGCGCTTCTGGATCGAATTTTTTTTGATTGTCGGACCGCTGCGGCCCGACAGCCGCCCACCTCGACCGGGTCTTCGCTGCCTGCGCGGGACCCGCAAGCTGACGGAAAAACCGGAACCAGTGGCTGCCCCCCATTTCCGGCGCAACCCCGGAGTCCCTGGCATTTCTGCTTCAGCCCCGACTCGCCGGGCGCTCTTCATGCTCTCCCCAGCGGCCGGGAATCCACGGGAACTTCGCCTCGAGGTCCCCGGCCAGCTCCACGCCCCAACCCGGGCCCGACGGCAGAGTGAACCATCCGCCGGCAACCGGATCCTCCTCGATGATCCCCCACTGCAGCGGACCCTGCCCGACGAACTGCTCGAGCACGTGCTCCCCGGGAAGGGCGGCGAGCAGGTGGGCGTTGGCCACCGTCAGCAAGCCGTTGTGCCAGTTCTGGGTGAAGACGGGGATTCCGTATTCGCCACCCCTGCGGCAGATGCGCAAGGCCTCCCTGAGGGTGCAGACCCCGACGTCGAGTTGCCCCTTTGCATAGGCCCCCTTCTGGAAGAAGGGCTCGAAGTCGGCGAGCCGGCTGTTCGATTCCCCTCCGGTGATCGGGATCGAGAGCGCCCGGTTCAGGCGCGCGTACCCGTCGACCTCCTCCTTGGGCAGCGGCTCCTCGAACCAGGTCCACCCGCGCTCGTCGAGCCAGCGCCCTGTCTGCAGCGCCTGCTCCTCGTCGAGGCGGGAGTTCCCCTCCAGCATCAGCTCCATGCGGCTGCCGACCGCGTCGGTGACCGCCTGGGCGAGCTCGAGAAAGCGCTCGACCGTCACCCCGGACCAGCTCCACGCCGTGCCCAGCCGCATCTTGTAGGCGGTGTAGCCGCGGTCGGCGAGGGAGACGGCCTCGTCGATTACCGACTCCGGGTTGTCGTCCCAGTCGTACTGGACTCCGGCCGAGGCGTAGAGCCGCAGGCGTTCGCGCGGCTGCGGCGGCGAGCCGGGCAGCTCGTCGAGGATGAGGTCGGCCACCCGCTTGCCGGCGATCCTGCCGCGGATGTCCCAGAGCGCCAGCTCGATGCCGGCGTTGTATATGTCCCCCAGGCGGTGTCCGGTGTTCTCAGGCACCAGCGCCGGATCCTCCGGGTCCTCGCCGATCAGCTTGTATTTCAGCGCCTCGGCGCGCTCCCTCAGGGCCGGCGGATAACCGTAGGTAGACGGTTCGCTGATACCCTGGATGCCGCCGTCGGTGTCGATGACGACGACCGGGCAATCCGCCTTGAAGACACGGAACTCGCTGCTGAACCAGATCAGGTCGGGTTCGTGCCTGCGGCTGAGGCAGAGGGTGCGCACGTCGGTGATCTTCATTCACGTTCTCCTCGTGAGGGATTGGTTGCCCGGCCGATATCCCCGATCTTCGGAGGAACCGAGGCCGGCACAAGCTGCTGATCCTCACGGCCGTTCCTTGTGGCAACTCCCGGAAAAACAGGGTGCAGGCTTTCTCTTCTCCAATAACCCTGGTACAGTGAAACACAGGCCGAAGTCACGCGCAAAATCATCTCGCTGTATCGGCAGCATCGCCTGCACAGCCTGCAGGCCGGATGCCGATGCCTCGACATCACCTGGACGACCGACGACGTCGGCCGCATCCAGCAACGCCTGCGATGAAGCTCGAAGAGCACTACCAGGCTGGACGTGGCCGGGTACCTGGTCGTGAAGGGAGCCCTGTTCCCCGATGAGGCCGCCGCCTGTCGCGAGCGCCTCCAGGAGGCCGGGGCGCAGGCCGCCTCCCTCGACTGGCCGGAACTCGACGAGCGTCCCGTGCTGGCCGCCTACGTACACGAGCTCTGCGGCGACGAGGCCTTCCTCGATCAGCCGGCGCAGCCCCTGGAGGCGCCGGCCGCGGGGTTCCCGTCGGCGGTTCAGGGCGGCAACGAGCCGCAGCACTGGGCCCGCGGCTACCTGCAGCAGAACGACGTGCAGCTGTGCCAGGGGCTGCTCGCCGTCTGGGCCCTGTCCGACGTGCCCGGGAAAGCCGGGGGCTTCCACCTCGTGGCGGCCAGCCACAGGAGCAACGTCGAGACTCCCGCAGGCGTGCGCGACGGCAGCCGCGACATGGGTCTGTGGGTACAGCCGGCACTCGCCGCCGGGGACCTGCTGCTGTGCGCCGCCTCGACGCTGCACGGGATGCGCCCCTGGCGCGGAGAGGCCAGGCCCCTGCTTGCCTGCCGCTTCGTCGCCGCCGAGGCGCGGCGCAGCCTGCCGCAGCCGGACGAGCAGCCGCCCCCTGCCTGGGTGCGGGATCTGCCTCCCAGCGCCAGGGCCATCGCGACCCCCTCGACGGGCGGGCCGGCGCCGACGGTGCGCTCCGACGGGCGGGCCTGCAGCCACGACGAAATGGACGGCCCTTTCCACCCCACGATCTACGGCCGCAACCCCGACTCCGGCATCGACGAGGCCGAGTTCTACCACTGGGACCTGTGCGGTCACCTGATGCTGCCCGGAGTGATGGACCCGGCGTGGCTGCGGGAGGCGAACGAGGCCCTCGATGCCTGCGCCGACCGCGTGCATCAGGGTGGGGCGCCTCACCGGGAATCGCAGCGGCTGACGGGAACTCCCCTGGCCTCGCTGTCCGGCCTGTTCGAGCTGCCGCCCCCCCACTGTGAGCCCTTCCGCGCCATGATCGCCCATCCCGCAGTCGTGCAGCGGCTGAACTGGATGATGGGCAGTGGTTTCCGCCTCGGCCCGGCGCGAGCCATGTGCTACGAACCGGGTTCATCGGGGCTGTACCTGCACGGCGGCGGCGAGCCGGCCCGCAGCCGCAACCATTACGCTTTCCAGAACGGGCGCACCCAGTGCGAGTCCGTCAACGTCGCCTGGCAGCTCGGCGATGTGGGCGAGGGGAGGGCGGGTTCGTGTACGTGCCCGGCAGCCACAAGGCCCGTTACCCCCTGCCGCGGGGCGTCGAGCTGTGCACGGACGATCTGGGGCTGGTCCGTCACCTGACCTGCAGCGCCGGGGACGTGGTGCTGTTCATGGGCGCAGCCCAGACCCACGGCGCGCTGCCGTGGACCGGCCCGGGACAGCGCCGCGCGGCGCTGCTCAACTACCGGTCGGCGAACCGTCCCTGAGAGGAGCGTCCTGAGAACCGGATGATCGCGTCGAATACCGCTACCCGTGTTCGGGGGGCGTCCTGCACCCCGCAACGAGGCTGGGTCCGCCTGAACTGGCTGATCCTTTCAGCCCTCGGCCTGATGCTTGGCAGGGCGTTGGCCCAGGTTCCCGCCCCTGCGGCTGAGCCCCGCTCCGCCTGCCGGTCCACGACTGGGATCACGTGGCCGACCTGCCGGCGGTTGCCGAGTCCTGGGCTGGAGCCTGGACCTTCGTCAAGCGCCTGAAACTGACGAACACCTCCGAGCGGCCGCGGCGGGCCGAGCCCGTCGAGGTGGAGGTCGTCGTCCACGACGACCAGGTCGCCGACCCCGCCCGCGAGGTGCGGGTCGCCCGCCTCGGCCAGGAGGGTCCCGTCGAGGTGCCCAGCCAGATCTGCTGCGTCGTCCCGGAGGATGGCGTGCGGCGTGCCCGGCTGTTCTTCCTCGCCAACGTGCCCGCCCGGGGCGACCAGACCTATCTCGTCCTGTACGGCAACGCCGCGGCAGCGGCGCCTGCGTACGACACGGATCTGTCGGCGACCGGGGACGGGTACGGGCTGTCGGTCGACAACCGCTACTTCCGCGCGCAGCTGGCGCCCAGCAACGGCAACCTGAAGAGCCTGTTCCGAAAGGCGGGCAGGCCGCTTTCGTCGGTGCCGGGCCGCCGATGGCGGGCGGCCACGGGGTGGAGGGTACGATCCACTGGGGCCCCGACTGGAGCGACGAACGCGTCGGCCGCTACCGTCTCACGAGCTGGGACGGTCCGCCGCTGTTCGACTACGGCGTCGTCCGCGGACCGATCTGCGTACGGGTGCGGCGCCGGGGACACCCGATCCTGTCGCTGGGACCCGAGGTCGGACGCCCGCACAAGGTCAGCGCCAGCGTGATCTACACCTTCTGGGCCGGCCAGCCCTACTTCGTCATGGAGTCGACGCTCGAGGTCCTTGAAGACGCGCGCTTCCGCGACTGCCGCAACGACGAGTTCGTCCTCGGCGGCGACCTGCGGAGATGGCCTGGATGGTCCCGACGGCGACATCGGTTTGGGCCGCGGGGGTGGGGGAACCAGGATCCGCGGTGGATGACCTACTTCAGCCGGGCAACGGGGGAGGGGTTCGGCAGCGTCCACCTGGCCTTCGAGAACACGAACCCCGATTGGGACCAGCCGGCGACGGTGAGCATCGGCGGCCGCGGCATCTGGGTCCGGTACCCCGTGCTTCACGCGGCGATGCGTGCCGGAGACCGCGTCCACGAACGCAACGCCTACGTGCTGCACCGGTTCGAGGAGGGGGGCCCTCACAAAGGCTTCGCCGACCTCGTGGGACACCAGGAGCGGCTCCTGCAGCCGCTCGAGCAGGCCGAGGCGACGCCGCTGCCCAAGGTCGTGAGCGTGGCGAACGTCATGGACGCCCTGCGGGCTACGAACGAATTCGAACTGTACGTGCGCGGCTCGCCCTGGGGCGCCAAGCAGCTGAGTTTCGTCGACATCGGTGTCGTGCGCGGCGTCTCCATACACGGCAACGACATCCGTCTCGACTTCGTCATGCCATACGCCGGCCGGGAGACGTGGTTCGGGTGGTTCGCCGACGAGGCGGAGAAGGCGATCCGGGCCCGCCTTCGCGAGGTGGGCGCCGTCGACGTCCGGCTGGTGCGCGAGCCGAAGTGGAGCCCGGAGGAGATGACCCAGCGGGCGCGCCGCGCCATCGGAACTACGGAGTGAGGTGCCGCCGCCGACCCTCGGCCGACGGCCGGCTTCCTCGAATGGGAGGGCCTGACGCCGGGCCCCGAACTCGACTGCCGTCGCTGGCCGCTTGCCTCGGCGGCAGGACCGACACGGACCGCGAGGCCGTGGTCTCCGGTCCCAGAACCTGGCGCATGGCCTTCAACGGCCGCTTCAGGCGTCCAACCGCGGCTCCTGGTAGATGTTGTAGCTGTTGACCAGGGCGCCGCCGTCGACGACCAGGACTTGGCCGGTCATGTAGCTGGACTCGTCGGAAGCCAGGAAGGCGGCCACGCTGGCGATCTCTTCCGGGCGTCCGTTGCGGCCCATCAGGGCCATGGCCACCGGCGCCGGTTCCTCGTCCGGAGGCAGGTGAGACTGGATCGATCCCGGGCAGATCGCGTTCACCCGGATGCCGAGGTGGGTCAGCTCTACCGCCATCCCGCGCGTCAGGTTCAGCATGGAAGCCTTGGTGGCGCCGTAGGTGAAGTTCCGCCTCTGGGGATGACGCCGTTCACGGACGAGATGTTGACGATGCTGCCGCCTCCACCCTCGGCCATGGCGCGGGCCACCGCCTGGCAGGTGAGGAACAGTCCGGTGTGATTCACCGCGGTGATCCGGTTCCAGGTGGCCAGGTCCACGTCGAGGAACCCGCCCCGGTGACCGGTAGCGGCGCCGTTGTTGACCAGCACGTCGATACGGCCGAACTCGCTGCCGCCGGCTTCGACGAGTCCCGCCACCGAGTCGGCGGAGGACACATCGGTGCGCACGAAAAGTGCCCGTCCGCCCTCGTCCTCGATCAGCTGACGGGTCGACGGACCGGTGTCGCCGTCGATCTCGGCGACGACGATGGCGGCTCCTTCACGGGCGAACCGTGTTGCGATGCGGCGGCCGATCCCCCGGCCGCCGCCGGTGACGATGGCGAACTCGATCTGCAAGGAGCATCGGTATTTCTCTCTGCTGGGGTGATCTTCATTATCCTCTCTGCTCGAAGATACCGCCCGTTGCCTCCTGCTGCCCGGTCCCCTACCTTGGAGACAACATCCGTTGGGGGTGGCCGGTCATCCGGCCTGAGATCAGAAACCCTTCGAACCTGACCTGGATCATGCCAGCGTAGGGAAAGCGGAAGAGCGCCCGAAAATGGCCGTTTTCCCCGTACCTGGAGAAAGCGGCTTTTCTTATGCGCAACCCGAGTCTGTTCCGCGCCCTTCCGGCCCTGGTCGCCCTCCTGATCGCCGCGGCCACTGCTGACGCTGCGCCGGACACCGTGCGCGGCACGGTCGTAGACGCGGCGACCGGCGAGCCCCTCGCGGGCGCCAACCTCACCACCAGAGATCTCGCCGTCACCACGGACGCAGACGGCCGCTTCGAGCTGCGGCTGGCAGCGGGGGACTCGGCTGCGGTCAGCCACGTCGGGTACGAGCCCGCGGTCGTTCGCGCGCTGCCGGGAGCCCCGGGTCCGATCACCGTACGGCTGCTCCCGGTGGCCCTGCCGGTACCGGAAACGGTCGTCACGGGTGGGCTCACGGAACAGGCGCTCGGCGAGGTTTCCTCCGCGGTGACGGTACTCGACCGGGCCCGCATGGAGGCCACCGGCGGGGCTCACCTGCAAGAGCTGATTGCCGCCGTTCCCAATCTCAACTGGGCCGGCGGAACATCGCGGCCCCGCTATTTCCAGATTCGCGGCATGGGCGAGCGCAGCCACTACGCCGGGGAAGGGCCGCCCAGCTTTTCGGTCGGCTTCGTGATGGACGACGTCGACCTGAGCGGCCTCGGCATGGCCGGGATGCTGCACGACCTCGATCAGGCCGAGGTCTTCAAGGGGCCCCAGTCGACGATCTTCGGGCCGAACGCGATGGCCGGGCTGATCAGCCTGAGGTCGGCCGATCCCACCCGGTCCAGGAGCCTGGGGGGAGCCGTCACGGCCGGCGGCGACGGCCTGCTGCGCATCTCCCCGACCTTCAACGTCCCGGCCGGGGAGGAGCTGGCCCTGCGGATCACGGGCAGCTGGGGACGGTCCAACGGCTTCCGGGAGAACCGGCACCTTGGAATCGACGATTCGAACCGCCGCCGGGAAACCCTGGCGCGGGCGAAGCTCCGCTACGAGAACGACGCCGGGGCGGCCCTGGTCGCCACGGTTTTTCGCGCCGACCTCGACAACGGCTACGACGTCTGGGTGCCCGACAACAACGAAGACCTGGTCACCTACTCCGACAATCCCGGCAGGGACAGCCAGACGACCAGCGCCCTTTCCCTGCGCGGCAGGCTGCCGTTGCCGGCGGCCGGCACCGAGCTGGTTTCGATCACCTCATATGGGCGGACCGAGGTCGAGCACAGCTACGACGGCGACTGGGGCAACGACGAGTTCTGGAAGCAGGAGCCGTACGGCTTCGACCCGGACGAGCAGGGATGGAGCTACGACTTCTTCGACCGCAACCTCCGGGACCGCACCACCTTCACGCAGGAGGTCAGGCTGCTGAAGGAGGACCGCGACGGAAGCGGCGACCTCGTCGCCGGCGCCTACCTGAAGTCCCTGCGGGAGAACGACGATGCCGGCGGCTACCTGTTCGGCGGCGACGCCACCGACCTGCAGAGCCGTTTCGACATCGCCGACCTCGCCTTCTACGGCCAGTACGGCGGCGAGCTTTCCCGCGGTTGGGGGCTGGCGCTCAACGCCCGCGTCGACCGCAACGCCACCTCGTACGAGGGGACCACCAACTCCGGTGCCGAGCAGGTGGAGTTCGAGGTCACCCAGTGGCTGCCCGGGGGCAAGCTGGCGCTGACGTACACCCTGGCGCCGAACCGCAACCTGTACGCCGCGGTCTCGCGGGGGTTCCGCGCCGGCGGGGTCAACCAGCACCCGCGGCTGGCCCCCTCCAGCCGCCCCTTCGATCCGGAGTACCTGCTCAACTGGGAGCTGGGGTACCGCGCCTCGGGAACGCGCGCGACCACGGCCCTGACCTTCTTCCACGCCCTGCGGTCCGACCAGCAGGTCGAGCTGTCGAGCCAGCAGGATCCGGGAGACCCCAACAGCTTCTTCTACTTCACCGCCAACGCCGTCTCCGGGCGCAACAGCGGCCTCGAGCTGGAGCACAGCCTCCGGGTGACGCCGTCGCTGCGGCTGAGCGGCTCCCTGGGCCTGCTCGGCACCCACGTCGACGAGTACACCTTCCCGACCGAAGACGGGGAGGTGACGCTGGGCGACCGGGCCGCGGCCCATGCCCCGGCGCGGACCTGGCGCCTCGGCGGCGACTACCGCCACCGCTCCGGCCTTAGGGGACGGCTCGAGCTGTCGGCTATGAGCGAGTTCTTCTTTTCCGACAGCCACGAGCAGAAGTCGGAGCCGTACCAGCTCCTAAACGGCAGCCTCGAGTACGCGTCGGGATCCTGGAGCCTCTCCCTGTGGGGACGCAATCTCCTCGATCAGCGCTACGCGGTGCGCGGCTTCTATTTCGGGCTGGAGCCGCCCGACTACGAAGACACCCTCTACCTCAGCTACGGCGACCCGATGCAGTTCGGTGTCACCCTGAAGACGAGTGTCCTCCAATAAATCGAAGGGATTCTGCCGTCGTCACGACGCCAGCCGGCCCGCGGCCAGCCGGCAGCGGTGGGATACGTCCCACGACGAGAGGCAGCTTCGGCAGCTCCCCTCCAGACGGACCGCAAGCCCCCGGGCGGCCGTTGCGAAGAACGGCAGGCCGCGGATCCACGCCGGGATCCCCCGGCGCTGGTACCCCGGGGTCCAGAGACGGGACCGGTGCTTTCCCCCGCTTGGCGGGAAACCCCATGCCTGAGGCAGCCCACGCCGTCATCGTCGGAGGGGGCGAGCCCCCTTCCCGGGCGCTGCTCGAGGCGGAGATGGACAGGCGGCCGCGGCCGCGGCTGCTGTGCGCCGACAGCGGCGCCGACGCCGTTTTGAAGGCCGGCTTCGAGCCGGATTTCCTGGTGGGGGACCTCGATTCGGTCAGCCCTGCAGCGCGTGCGGCGCTCCCGGTAGGGCGGGTGATCGCCGTCGCCGAGCAGGAGACCACGGATCTGCAGAAGGTGCTCGAGCATGCCCGGGCCCTGGGCGTGAAGTCCGCGGCGCTGCTCGGGTTCACCGGCCGCCGCACCGATCACACGCTCTGGAACCTCAGTCTGCTCAAGCGGTATGGAGAAAAGATGGAACTGCGTTTCGTCGACGACTACTGCGAGCTGCGCAGGGTCGGATCGCGCATCCGTTTCCGGGCGCGCGCGGGCCAGAAAATTTCGCTGTGCCCGCTCGACGGCCCGGCCAATCTAGTCTCGACCTCCGGGCTGAAGTGGCCGCTGCAGGGGGAGGACCTGGTTCCCGGGGAACGCGGCGGCATCTCGAACGAGGTGGTCTCCGACCCGGTGGAAATCGTGGTCGGCTCGGGGGAGTTGCTGCTCTGCGTGCTGAGAGACGGCGCCTCGGAGAGGATCGAGCTGCTGGACTGAGAAGGGGATGAGGCGGGAGTGCTGCTTGGACCGGGGGGGGCGGTGGAAGGTTCCCGGAGTCCGGGGCGGCCCCCTTCAGAAGCCGCCCCGGTGCGTTGAAACGATGCTCAGCTTCCGATGGCCTTGCGGAAGTCGTCGCCGTTCTTCGTCCACCAGTCGTGGAGGATGGCGATGTCGGTGCCGATGCAGAAGTGCTTGACGCCCATGTCGAGGTAGTACCTGGCGTCGTCGATGCTGTTGACCTCGGCGCGCGGCGGCACCCCCATCTGCAGCGCGGTCTCGAACACCCTCTTCTCGGTCGCCATGATCTCCGGCGAGCCCCGCTCCCCCGCCTTGCCGACGCTCATCGAGTAGTCCCCGCCGCCCCACTGGATCATGTCGACCCCTTCCACGGAGAGCGCCTCCTCGAGGTTGGCGACGGTGCCGGCCTTCTCGATCATGATGACGACGACGATCTGCCGCAGCGCCTCGACGTATTCGGGGCCGCCGCCGTACCCCATGTAGGAGAAGCGCCGGGTGGCGACCCCGTAGCTGCCCTTGTCCTCCGGGGTGTCGGGGCGCGCGATCTTCACGCACTCCCTGATGTCGTCGGTGTTCTGGCAGTCGGCGAACAGCACCGATCCGAACCCGGAGCCGATGGCTCGCTGGGCGATGAATCCACGCGGCTCCTGGTCGACCTTGACCATGCTGTCGAGGCCGTGGAGCTCGGCGGCGCGGGCGAGATCGTCGAAGGCGTAGAGATCGAAGGGGCCGTACTCGGCGACGAATTCGACGTAGTCGTAATGACCGGCGTGGCCGACCGCCTCGACGATCGACGGCCAGGTCGAGTGGATGTGGGTGCCGAGGGTAGGTTTGTCCTCGTTGAGCAGCTGGCGGAGCTTGTTCGGTCTGATAGGTCGCTCTCCTCGATACGTCCGCTTGCGGCGGATCAGACGGTGGCCTTGTGAATCCTGTGCTTGAGTCGATGAATCTTCTTGCGCACTTCCTTCAGCTTCTTCTTGTCCCTGGCCTGCATGGCGGCGTCCCGCTCGACCTTGAGCGCCCTGATCTGCCTCTTGATGGCGGTCTTGTCGATGCCGACGACCTCGTGATGGACGTGGGCCTCGATTCCGAGAACCTCGCACAGGGCCTTCAGCAACGGCTCCTGGTGCATGGTGTTGTGGCCCTGCAGGCGCTCGTCCTCGATGTCGTCGGCGACCTTGCGCAACTGCGCCACGGTCATGGCGTGCAACTCGTCATAGGTGGGTGCCATGGTCGGCCTCCTGTAGCGGGGTCGTCTACACCGGCATGAATTTCAGGCAGACGGGGGTCGGGGCATAGGCCGGATCCCCGGTCGGATCGAGCCTTCCCGACTCCTGGTCGATGCGGAAGGTGACGATGTTGTCGCCGTAGTGGTTGGCGGCCAGGACGAAGCGGTCGGTCGGGTCGATGGCGAAGTTGCGCGGGTTGGAGCCCTGGGTCGGCTCGGTTCCGATGAACTCGAGCCGGCCGCTATCCTGGTCGATGGCGAACATGGCCAGACTGTCGTGGCCGCGGTTGGAGCCGTAGAGAAAGCGGCCGGACGCGGTGACGTGCATGTCCGCGGTGTAGCTGGTGCCGGCGAAGTCCCGGGGCAGGGTCGATACCGTCTCGATCGCGTCGATACGGCCGCTGCCGGCATCGTAGTCGTAGACGGTGACGGTGTTCGACAGCTCGTTGATCGCGTAGGCGAACCTGCCGTTGGGGTGGAAGTCGAAATGCCGGGGCCCGGACCCCGGGGGGACGGCGCCGTGGTGGCCGCCGGGGACCAGGCGTCCGGCGTCGAGGTCGAGATCGTAGACGAGCACCTTGTCGATGCCGAGGTCGGGGACGTACGCGTGGGCGTTGCCCGGGTCGTTGAAGATCGAGTGCGCGTGCGGCTCCTGCTGCCGGTCCGGGTCGATGCTGGAGCCCTCGTGCTGCACGAAGTCGCTGGCCGGGCCGAGACCGCCGTCCTCCCGTACCGGGAGCATCGCCACGCTGCCGCCCCCGTAGTTGGCGGCGAGCACGTAGCGGCCGCTGGCCTCGACGACGAGGTGGCAGGGGCCGGGGCCGACGGTGGACTGGTGGTTGATCGGGGTCAGGGCGCCGGAGGCGGGGTCGATGGAATAGGCGAGAGCCCCGCCGCCGGGGGTGCCCTCGAACTCGCTGACTTCGGCGATCGCGTAGAGGCAGCGGTACTCCGGGTCGAGCGCCAGGAAAGAGGGATTGGCCACCTCGGCGACCTCGCCGGTGGCCTCGACGGCGCCGCTCTCCTCGTCGAAGCGGTAGGTGTAGATCCCCTTGCTGTCGGTGTCGTGGGTGTAGGTGCCGACGAAAAGGAGCCAATCCCGGGCCATTCTGCTTACTCCTGGTTATTCCGAGTTCCGTGGTTGGGCTGCCGGCCGGAGCCGGACGAAACCGGGCGGCTTGCGAGCCGTCGCCGCTCCCGCGGCCGGCTGCTGTGGCGGAGCAACCGGCCCCTTAAGGCAGGCACAACAGTAACCGATTCGGACGGCTCACACCAACTGCCGCGGCGGCTCCACCGGGCTCAGTCGCGGAGCCGGCGGAGGTGGTCGATGCTGGTTCGCGCCGCCTCCCGGTGGGTGGCGTTGCGGTAGACCTTGACCGAGGCGAAGCGGCCGTAACCGATCTCGTCGAGCGCCTTCAGGACCGGCCCGAAGTCGATGTTGCCGCTTCCGAACAGCCCCCCGTTGCTCTCGCAGAGATGGACGTGCCTGAGGTCGGGGCCGCAGTCGCGGATCGGCTGCGTCAGGGAGGGGTCCTCGATGTTCATGTGGATCGTGTCGACCATCGGACCGAGCGCCGGCGAGGCGACCCCGGAGGCGAGGGCGCGGACCTCGGCGACCGAGTTGTTGAAGCCGACCTGAAGGTGGTTGATCGGCTCGATGACCAGCTCGACCCCCTTCTCCTCGGCCGCGTCGGCGACCTCCCGCAGGCAGCCGGCGATGCGGACCTGAGCGACTTCCGCGTCGGGCTCGTCGCTGCGCAGCCCCTGGAGCAGGCCGATCACCAGGATCGAGCCGCACTCGACGGCGACATCGAGCAGCTCGACCAGGTAGGCGACCGCGGCGGCGCGGACCGCTGCTTCGGGATGGCACAGGCAGAACCCCTCCCCGTACCCCCTGCCGGTCAGGATCGACGGGATCTCGAGGCCTGATTCCCCGGCATGTCTGCGGACGCGGTCGAGCGTGGCCCCCAGCTCCCTGGAGTAGTTGAGCTCGACCCCTTCGTAGCCGCAGGCTCGCAAGAAGTCGAAGAGCCGGCGAAGCTCTTCATCGGCAAACGCCGAAACCGGATCGACGATCATGTAGCTGTAGCGGATCATCCTCCCCCTTCCCTTTCGGTATCCGCCTGCAGCTCGGCAACGGCGGCCCGCAGGCGCGCGGCCACGGCCGCGGCGTGTTCGTCATCCTCGTAGGGACGGCGCGGCCAGAAGAAGCCGCGCAGGCCGTCTCCACGGGTACGGGGCACTACGTGCACGTGCAGGTGGGGCACGCTCTGGCTGACCCTGTTGTTGATCGCCACGAAGCTGCCGCCGGCGTCGAGGCCGCGTTCCACGGCGCGCGCCAGCAGCTGCACCGCGGCGAAGAGGGGGGCGAGGCGCATCGCCGGCAGGTCGGGAAGCGTCTCGCAGTGTTGGCGCGGCGACACCAGCACGTGGCCCGGGAACAGGGGCCGGTGGTCGAGGAAGGCGACGGCGGCCTCGTCCTCGTAGACGATCTCGGCATCGAGCCGGCCGCCGACAATATCGCAGAACAGGCACTCGGCCATGGGGGTGACAAACCTCCGGCTGGAAACCGCCGCGGTCCGGTCGGCGGCGGCAGGGAAAAACACCGTTCCCCTATATTTGGAAAAGCGCCCGGGCACCTGTGTCAGACCCGGTCGAAAGAAGGAAAGGAAGCTACCGTTGGGCGACAAAATCCGCGTCGGAATCCTGTTCGGGGGACGCTCGGCAGAGCACGAGGTGTCGGTGCGCTCGGCCCGCTCGGTTCTCGAGGCGCTGGACCGCGGCAAGTACGACGTGACGATGATCGGCATCGACCGGGACGGGCGCTGGCTCGCCGCCGGAGACGCCGTCAAGGTGCTGGAGGAAGGAGCGGTGAACCGGACCGGCCTGGCCCCGCTCGTCCTCGACCACCACGACGGCGGAGAGCTGATGATGCGCAACCAGGCCGGCTTCGGATCCGCAGGCCCGGTCGACGTCATCTTCCCGATTCTGCACGGCCCCTACGGCGAGGACGGCACCGTGCAAGGCCTGCTGGAGCTGGCCGGCATCGCCTATGTCGGCTCCGGGGTGCTCGGTTCCGCGGTCGGCCTGGACAAGGAGATGATGAAGCGGGTGTTCCGGGCCGAGGGACTGCCGCAAGGGGAGTACGTCTCCGTGTTGCGCAGCCGCTGGCGCTCGCAGCCGCAGGAGGTCCAGGAGGAGGTCGAGCGGGAGTTGTCCTGGCCCGTGTTCGTAAAGCCGGCGAACATGGGATCGAGCGTCGGCATATCGAAGGTCCACGACGGCGCCGGGTTCGCCCCGGCGATGGAGGAAGCGGCCCGCTACGACCGCAAGATCCTCATCGAGGCGGGAATCGAGAACTGCCGCGAGGTCGAGTGCTCCGTGCTCGGTTACGAGGACCCGGTGATCTCCGCGATCGGCGAGGTCGTTCCGGGCAACGAGTTCTACGACTACGAGGCCAAGTACATCGACGACAGCTCCGAGCTGATCATCCCGGCCGATCTCGGACCGGAGACCGAGGCGCGGGTGCGCGAGGTGGCGCGGCGGGCTTTCCTGGCGATCGACGCTTCCGGCCTGGCGAGAGTCGACTTCTTTGTTTCCGGCCCCGAGGAAACGGTGCTGGTCAACGAAATCAACACCCTGCCAGGTTTTACGGAGATCAGCATGTATCCCAAGCTCTGGGAGGCGAGCGGCATCGGCTACTCCGAGCTGATCGACCGGCTGATCGAGCTGGCCCTGGAGCGCCACGGGGACCGGCGGAACACGACCACCCTGCGATGAGGATAGGCATCGAGAAAGGGCGGGCAAGCAACCTCGCATCGTTTGCCCTGCTGGTCGCCGGGGTCGTCGCCAGCAGCGACGCCGCGGCGGGGGCCGGGGCCTCCGCCTGGACCGCGCTCGGACCCTGGATCCTGGCGGCGGGGCTGTTCGGGTTCGCCGGCGGCATCACCAACTGGCTGGCCGTCAAGATGCTCTTCGACAAGGTGCCCCTGCTGTGGGGGTCGGGAGTCATTCCCAGCCGCTTCCGCGAAATCCGCGCCGCCATCAAGGACCTGATAATGGCGCACTTCTTCGACGAGGAGTACCTGCGCCGGTTCTTCAGCGAGCAGGGCGGAGGCCTGGGAGCCGCTCCGGATCTCGCGGCCCGGTTCGCCGAGTTCGCCGAGTCGGAGGAAGCGCGGGAGGCGATCGACCGCGAAATCGACAAGCTCAAGGAGGGGCCGTTCGGCATGATGATCAGGATGGTGGGCAACGACATCCTGCGCACCATCGTCATCCAGTTCACCACCGGTCTGCTGGCCGACATCGAGCCGCAGTTGCGGAAGATGATCGGCGGCGGCATCGACATCCCGGCGCTGCGGGCCCGGGTCGACGAGCTGCTGCGCACCAAGCTCGAGGAGCTCAGCCCGGAGACGGTGAAGAGGATGATGGAGGAGGTGATCCGCGAGCACCTGGGCTGGCTGATAGTCTGGGGCAACCTCTTCGGCGGGGCGATCGGACTGCTGTCGCGGGCCGCGGCCTTGAAGCTGGGTCTTGGCGGGTTCCCCTGAGTCGGGCAACCTTCCTGCAAAGGTCCGGTGGAACCTCCTCGAGGTCCTCGACGCAGGTGACCGCGTGGGCCCCGGCGCCGATCCCCAGCCCGGCTTCTCTGCGGCGCTAACTGCGAGCAGATCAAGGAGATACAGCAGTTCGGCATTTGCGGAGAGGCCGCCGTTTCGTACATTTTTCCTCTTTGCCGGGCCACGAACCGCCAACCTGAATACCCGCTCAACAGCTTCACGGAGCCGAATCGAAGAATGTCCGAGAACAGCACTGTATCGGCGCAGGACGCCAACGTCGAGGAGCGCCCGTTCGAGACCGAGGTGCAGCAGGTCCTCCGCATCCTCATCCACTCCCTGTACACCGACAAGGACGTGTTCCTCAGGGAGCTGATCTCCAACGCTTCCGACGCTCTCGACAAGATCCGCTTTCGCTCGCTGACCGACCGCACCGTCGTCGACGCCGACGCCGAGTTGGAGATCGAGCTGTCGGTCGACGCCGGCGCCAGGACCCTGACGATAAGGGATACCGGCATCGGCATGATCCGTGACGAGGTCGCCGCCAACCTCGGCACCATCGCCCGCTCCGGTTCCGCGGAGTTCATCAGGGAACTGGGAGAAAGCGATGACGACAAGGACAAGCTGCAGCTGATCGGCCAGTTCGGCGTCGGCTTCTACTCGGTCTTCATGGTTGCGGAGCGGGTGGTGGTGACCACCCGCTCGGCCGATCCGGAAGCGGAGGCGGTGATCTGGGAATCGACCGGAAGCGGCAGCTACACCATCGCCACCACGGGGGACAAGAAGGACCGCGGCACCGAAATCAAGGTGTACGTGCGCGGCGACTGCGAGGAGTACCTCGACGCCCACCGGCTCGAGGCGGTCATCCACAAGCACTCCGACTTCGTCGCCTACCCGATCAAGGTCGCCGGCAAGCAGGCGAACGAGGCCTCGGCCCTGTGGGCGCGGGGGCGCAGCGAGATCACCGACGAGCAGTACAAGGAGTTCTACACCCACCTGACCGGCGACCACCAGGAGCCGATCACCTGGGAGCACGTCGCCGTCGACGTACCGATCCAGTTCTACGCCATCCTCTACATCCCCAGGCAGTCGCCGCTCGAGATGCTGTTCGCGCCGGAGCCGAAGGTCTCCGTCAACCTGCACGTACGGCGCGTGTTCATCCAGGACGACTGCAACGACCTGCTGCCCCTGTACCTGCGCTTCGTCCGCGGCGTCGTCGACTGCGACGACCTGCCTCTCAACGTCGCCCGCGAGTCGCTGCAGAACAATCCCGTCGTCGCCCGGATCCGGCAGACGCTGGTGCGCCGCATACTGGCGCTGCTCGAGAACATGGCGAAGAACAAGCCGGAGGATTACCTCGCGTTCTGGAACTCCTGCGGCATGGTGCTGAAGGAGGGCGTCGCCCGCGACTTCGAGAACAAGGAGCAGATCGCCAGGCTGGCGCGTTACTACAGCAGCTTCTCGCAGAAGCTCGCCGACGGCGACGGCGACGACAAAGGGGAGGGCCTGATCTCCCTGCAGGACTACGTCGACCGCATGGCCTCCGACCAGGAGGTGATCTACTACCTGAGCGGCGAGAGCCGCGAGGCGGTGGAGCAGAGCCCGCTGCTGGAGGCTTTCCGCAAGCGCGACCTCGAGGTCGTGTACATGACCGACCCGGTCGACGAGTGGGTGGTCGGCTCGCTGCAGGAGTTCGACGGTAAAAAGTTCCAAGCGGTCGACGCCGAAGATCTCGAGCTGTCCGAAGAGGTGAAGCTCGAAGGGGTGGAGGAGAACAGGGAGCGGACCATCGAGCTGGTCAGCTTCCTCAAGAAGGAGCTGGGGAACCGCGTCGGCGACGTCAAGGAGTCGCAGCGCCTGACCGACAGCCCCTGCGTGCTGGTCACCCCCAGGGGCGGGATGAGCCAGACGATGGAGCGGATGATGCAGATGGCCGACGACAGCTTCTCCCCCTCCAAGCGGGTACTCGAGATCAACCCGCGCCACCCGGCGATCGCCAACCTGGGGGAGATGCTGCTGAAGCATCGGGAGTCGGATGAGCTGCGGGAATGGGCCTCTTTCCTGGTGGACTACGTGCTGATCGCCGAGGGCACCGTCGAGGACCCGCAACGGGTGGTGGGGACGATTCAGAAGATGATGACCCTGGCGACCGGGTCGGTCCTGAAGGAGGAGTCGCCGTGACCGCGGCACCCGCAGCTGTCGACGTGCTCGGCGGCGACGTCGCCGGGCGCGCACGCGCGGCGCGCCTTGCAGCACGCGCCCTGGCCGTGACCGCGGCCTCCACCCGGGACGCCGCCATCGCCGCCATCGCCGGGCAGATGCTCGCCGAGAAAGAGCAGATCCTGGCCGCCAATGCCGCCGACCTGGAGAACGGGGCGGCGCTGGTCGCCCGCGGGAAGCTGGAGGAACCCCTGCTCAAGCGGCTCGACCTGGTCGGCGGCAAGTTCGACGCCACCGTGGAGATGGTGCGCAGCGTGCTCGCGCAGGAGGATCCGCTCGGGGCGACTCAGAGCGCCCGCGAGCTGGACGAGGGGCTGCGCCTGTACCGGGTCACCGTGCCGATCGGCGTCCTCGGGGTGATCTTCGAGTCGCGGCCGGACGCGCTGGTGCAGATCGCCTCGCTCTGCCTGAAGTCGGGCAACGCCGTGCTTCTCAAGGGGGGGCGGGAAGCGGCCGAAACCAACGCCGCCCTGGCGCAGTGCATCGCCCGCGCCACCCGCCGCGCCGGCATTCCCGAGGGCTGGATCACCCTGATGGAGACCCGTGAGGACGTCTCGGTGCTGCTCGACCAGGAGGAGTCGATCGACCTGATCGTGCCTCGCGGCAGCAACGAGTTCGTGCAGCACATCATGAACAACACCAACATCCCGGTCATGGGGCACGCCGACGGAATCTGCCACGTCTACGTCGACAAGGAGGCGGATCTCGACAAGGCGGTGCGGATAACGGTCGACGCGAAAACCCAGTACGTCGCCGTCTGCAACGCCGTCGAGACCCTTCTCGTTCACGCCGGCATTGCCGGGCGCTTCTTCGCGCGCACGGTCTCCGAGCTGACCGGGAGAGGCGTGTCGATTCGCGGCGACGCCCGCACCCTGGAGCTCGCCGGGGGCGATGGAGCGGTCACCCCGGCCACCGAGGCGGACTGGTCGACGGAGTACCTCGACCTGGTGCTGTCGGTGAAAGTCGTCGATTCGGCGCGCGAGGCGATCGATCACATCAACGAATACGGCAGCCACCACACCGACGCCATCGTCACCGAGGACGACGAAGCGGCAAGCCAGTTCCTGCGCAGCGTCGACTCCGCCTCCGTCTGCCGCAACGCCTCCACCCGCTTCGCGGACGGCTTCCGGTACGGCCTGGGTGCCGAGGTGGGGATCAGCACCGGGCGGCTGCACAGCCGCGGCCCGGTAGGGCTGGAGGGACTGACCTCCTACAAGTACATCCTCGAAGGAAACGGGCAGATCGTCGACGACTACGAGGGCAAGGGGCGAAGGTTCACGCACCGCCCCCTGCATGAAGAATGGAAACCATAACAGCCCGTTGATAACTGACGGAAACGGAAGGACCGAATGAGCGAGCCTACCCAACTAACCGAAGTCGAGCCGGTCGAGATCAAGCACCACATTTTCCTGTGCGCGACCCCGACCAAGCCGAAGTGCCACTCCGACGACACCGGCGCCAAGTGCTGGGACTACCTCAAGACGCGGCTGCGGGAGCTCGGCCTCGGCGACCCGCGCAAGGGGGGAATCCACCGCACCAAGGCGGACTGCCTGCGCGTCTGCGAGCGCGGCCCCACGGTCGTGGTCTATCCGGAAGGGGTGTGGTACTACGGCATGACCGTGGAGAAACTCGAGCGCATCATCACCGAGCACCTGGTAGGGGGCAAGGCCGTCGAGGAGTTCGTCAACAAGGCGCCCTTCCGCTCCCTGGAAGGCTGAGCGGCCCCGGGGTCATTCCGGATCCTCCACTAGGAGCTTCCTCACCTCCGCCGGCGATTCCTGCGCCGGCAGCAGTTTCGGCGGAATATCGATCTCGAGGTAGGCGATGCCGGGGTGCAGCCTGATTTCGCCTGCGGCATCCCTGACCCTCAGGTTGTAATTGACCGGCACCTTCCCCGGGTTGGAGGTGAGCATACCGTACGCGGTCCGGCCTTCGGCGCTGGCCATGGGGACGCGGGCGCCGGCGACGCAGCCCTGGCTGTTGAGCCATTCCAGAAACGGGTGAACCCGTCCGCCGGTCAGGTCTTCCATGGGCAGGATTCCCGTTTTCCGAGGACCCCGGGGTGTTTCCATTCGCGACGCGATCTCCGCGGCGGCGTTTATCTTGCCGCGCACCTCCGTCACCTGGTCTTCGGAAAGCGGGAAGTCCGGCAGCTCGGGAAAGTCCAGCCGCAGCATCTGCACAATGACATCGCGACTCTCCCAGGCTTTATCCAGCGCTTCCCGGATCTCCTTCTCCAGCCTTTCCCGGATCTCCGGCGTGGGCGGGATAACCGCTTCGTCCTCCTGGTGATGTCTCCCGATCCAGTAGCCCGCGGCGCCCATGCCGGCGGCGGCTGCGACAGCGAAGATCCATGTCATGGAAGCATCCTCCGTAATCCTCATCCGACGGCTGGAAGGCAGCCTGGTTCCCCTGGCCGCCTGAAGGGCAGGGGGATATCTTGTCGGTCGGGAGCCGAGCCGCCGTGAACGAAGAAGAGCTGTACCTGTTCGACCTCAACGGCTACCTCGTAGTGGAGCAGGTGCTGACCGCTGCCGAAGTAGCCGCCGCCAACGCCGCGATCGACCACCACGCGGACGCCGTCAACATCCGCCTCGAGGACCTGTCGCTGTCGGGTGAATCGACGAGCCTCCAGGGAACGACGGGCCGCGGCGATCTCGGCGGCATGCTGGGCTGGGAGGAACCCTGGCGCAACGTGTTTCGCCACATGCTGTCCCACCCTCGCATCGTGCCTTATCTCAACCAGATCGTCGGTCCCGGGTTCCGCATGGATCACAGCCCCGGCCTCATCACCATGCGCAAGGGAGCCGAGGGGCACAGCCTGCACGGTTCCTCCGGCCCGCACTTCGACCCCAATCAGTACTACGTCTACCGCGACGGGCAGATGCACAACGGTCTGACGGTCGTTGCCTGGCAGCTGTCGGACGTCGAGGAAGGGGACGGCGGACTCTGCCTCATCCCCGGCAGTCACAAGGCCAACTTCGCCTGCCCGCGGCCGATCAAGCTGTGGCACCGTCGGCGGGAGATCGTGCGCCCGATCACCTGCCGCGCCGGCGACGCCGTCATCTTCACCGAGGCGGTGACCCACGGCACCCTGCCTTGGCGCTCCGAGCGCGAACGCCGCTCCCTTTTGTACCGCTACACCCCCGCCAACCTCGCCTACGCGACGGGGTACATGCCCTGGCCCGAGCAGATGCTGGAGGGAATGACACCGGAACAGCGGGCGATTCTCGAGCCCCCCTACCACAGGCGCCTCAACCGTCCCGAGCTCGACGACGCGGGACGGCTTCGGGAAACAGCGAACTAGCCGCCCCCTCGCGTTGTCAGCGCTCATCGATTCGCAAGCGGAGCTGGCGGCACTCGTCGATCGTGCCGGGAGGCAACCCTTGGTCGCGCTCGACACCGAGCTGGTCTGGGAACGCACCTACTACCCCTACCTCGGAATCGTTCAACTCGCCCTTTCGGACAGCGACCTTCACCTGATCGACGCCACCGCCGTCGACCTCGCTGTCCTCGGCCAGCTGCTGGAGGAGGCGAAGGTCACGAAAATCCTGCACGACGCCGTCCAGGACCTGTCGATACTCAGGCGCGCCGGCGGCGTGTCGCCGCGCAACATCTTCGACACCCGCATCGCCGCGGGTTTCGCCGGCCTCTCCTCGACGATCTCACTGCGCGACCTGCTCGTCGAGCTGGTCGAGGTCGACCTGCACAAGACCGAGACGCGGACCGACTGGCTGCGCCGACCGCTGAGCGAAACCCAGATCGGCTACGCCCTCGACGATGTGCGTTTTCTGCACGCGGCGCACCGGGAGCTCCTGCGCCGGGCGCGGGAGCGCGGCGTCGAGAGCTGGATGGGCGAGGATATGGCGGCCCTCGACGACGAGAGCCTTTACGAGGAACGCGAGCCCCGCGGTCAGTTCGAGCGGATCAAGGGGCGGGGGCGGCTGACGCGCCGAGAGCTGGCGATCCTGCGGGAGCTGACTGCCTGGAGGGAGTGCGAGGCGCGGGCCGTCAACCGGCCGCGAGGATGGGTGATGTCCGACCGGATGCTGCTACTGCTGGCGCAGTGCAAGCCGGCCGGCACCGAGGAACTGTTGCGGTTCAGGGACAAACGCCTGCGCCGCTACGGAACAGCCGTTGTCGACGCAGTGAAGGTGGGACTGGAGATTCCGGAGGAAGAACTGCCCTGCGGGCATTCGCGGTCGCGTTACGAAAAAACCTTCGCCGCGCGCAGCAAGGCGGCGATCGAGCTGCTGGAACAGCGGAGCGCCGACAAGGGGATCGATCATGCGCTGGTGGCGACGCGCTCGGAAGTAAGGGCGCTGGTCAGGGACGGGGAGCAGGCGACTGGAGAACGGCACGCGCTGCTGCGCGGCTGGCGGGACCGGTTTATCGGGGTGGAGTTGATGTCCCTGATCAGCGGTGAGCCGGCCTAACGACCGCCGCCGCCGCCGCCACTGCCATAACCGCCGCCGCCGCCGCCACTGCCATAACCGCCGCCGCCGCCGCCACTGCCATAACCGCCGCCGCCGCCGCCACTGCCATAACCGCCGCCGCCGCCGCCACTGCCATAACCGCCGCGGCCTCTTCCCCGGCCGCCCCGGCCGCCCCGCATGCTGCGGCGGTCGATCCCGGCGGCTGCCAGCTCAGCCAACCTTTCGGCCTTCTTCTGCCTCCTGATGCTCTTCTGGCGATCGATCTTCTTCTGCACCGACGGTTTGGTGTAGTACCGTTTGCGCTTCAGATCGCGCATCAGGCCGCACTTCTTGGTCTTGACCGTAAAGCGCCGCAGTGCCTTCTCGAAATGCTCGTCGTTATGAATTTCGACGCTGAAATTGGGCATCGGAACCTGTTCTCCGTCATGTGTGGAGCGCTCGCACCAAGGCTATCTGCCCGCGGCCAAGCGTTCGAGAGTCACCAAAGATAGGCAGCCTCTCCGCACCCGGCAACCGTCGCGGCGTTACCGAGGGTTGCCGGGAAGGGCACCGCAAGCTGCTGTTTTTTATGGGGCTTAGAAGACAACGACGGGCGTTCTGTCCCAGAAATGGCATGCCGGACTTCCGCCGCCGGGGCGCCGGGATTGGCCCCGTTGGGCTAGGACCAGACGAAGATCTCGGGATCGTCCGGGGAGTAGCCGATGAACACGGCGAGGACGATGCGCGGGTCGCTGCCGACCACGTGCGGGACCTCGTGGATGCAGCGGGTGTTGAAGAAGTACAGGTCTCCCGCACCGAGATCGACCCGGTAGTTCTGCACCCGGTGGGCGGCGGCGTACTCGGGGAAGGTTCCCTGCTCGATGTGCGGCTGCACCTCCTCGCTCCATAGGCAGCGGTGCAGCAGCGCCTGAGTGGTTTGCGCAGCGCGCGTCGCATTCTGCAGGCAGAGCACGCCGGCGAACTGGTGCTCGAAGCGGGTAACGGCGTAGTCGAACCGCTTTTCACGCAGGGTGACGTGATCGATGTGGGGTTTGTAGCTGTGCGATTCGTAATGAATGCGGAAGATCGCCGGCCCGTAGCGCCTCCCGTCCGGCTCCCGGGCAGTCATCACCTTCTTGCCGCGGCCGAGCCGTTGCAGGTAGTCGTAAATCAGCTGTACCGGGTTATCGAAGCCGTCGAACAGGGTGGAGAACAGCTCGTGGGTGGCCGCGGAGCTGGCGAGGAACCCTTCGCGGTCGTTGCCCCTGGTGCCGAGGCTGGTGCCGATGTCGATGCGCGTCCGGTCCCCCGGCCGGAAATCGTCCGGGTCCTTCATCAGGTTGCGCTCGACGAATCGCCCGATCAGACCGTCGCACTCCTCCCGGGGATAAACCCGGGGCAGCAGGATGGCGGGAATCTCCGCTTCCGACAGGGCGCGCAACGGATCGGGGTACTGTGCGAACACCGAATCGACGTCGGGTATCGCGGGAATCCAGCTCGTTTCAGAGCGATCGCTCATACCCGGGAATTTGCGCCCCGACTTCCCCCGAAACAACCTGCCGGCAGGTGGTACTCCATCGCGCAGAAGGGGATTGAGTTCACGAAAAACCAAGAGCGCCGGCTCGTTTCCCGGCGCCGTTCAATCGGCCGCCGGGCCCAGCTTGTAGATGGTCAGCTCCGGTCCGGGGCGGTCGACCTGGTCGAACCCCGCGTAGGGAACGAAAAACGCGTCCGTCCTTTCGAATGCCGTTCGGGAGCTGTCCCGCATGGAGGTGAAATGCGCTACTGCCTCCCCGTGCCGCCGCAACTGCTCGGCGAATTCCGGATCGACCTGGGAAATCGGCAGCGGGTGGCGCTGCGTCACGACCCAATTCACCTCCGAATCGAGCAGCTGCGCGGGAGAGACATCGACCAGCCGGTTTCTCAGCGAAAGCGGATCATCGGGAAGAACGGAGAGCAGGTGGTAGCTCGGATTGGGAGGGTTCGACCCGTACTGCAGTTGCAGAGCCAGTGACTTCGCCGCCAGCCCGGCGCCGCGGAGGTCCTCGTGCTGCTGCCGCAGCCACTCCCTGCCGGGATGCAGGCGCGGGTAGCCGAAGTCGCTTCCCACCAGGGCGATCCTGCTGCCGGCAGGCACATGGGTCTCGATCCATTCGGCAGCGAGCAGGCGGGTGTCCGTCCGCTGCAGCAGGATACCCAGCCAGACCGAGGCGTACAGCGACGGCGCCGCGAGGAGGAGGAGGACTGCGGTTCTCCAGAGTGCGGGCATGCGCACGGCGGCAAAAAGCCGTTCCATGCCACAGGCGGCGGCCACGCACAGGAACGGCACCAGCGGCAGCATGTAACGGAAGAACACGGTCTTTCCGGCGCCGGCCACGGCGTAGTAGAAGACGGCCGCCACTACGAGCATGGCGGGCGCCCCTCCGGCCCGAAAGAGCGCGACACAGCCTGCGAGAGCCGCGACGTACAGGGGCCACCCGAGAGCAGCCGGCAGCGTGGTCGCCGCGTGGTAGGTCCAGCCGCGGCCGAGGTCGAGCCCGTGACCGGAGGCGAAGTGCTGCCTCTCCGCCATGACGTCGGCTGCAAAGCTGTTGAAATCGAGGAGGGCGTACGGAGTGCCCAGCGCCGCGGCAGCGGCTGTCAGGGCCGCGAAAACGGCGACGTGCCGAAACGAGACCGGAGGGCCGGAACGGTCGCCGGGCTGTTGACCGGACCTGCGGTGGGCCAGCGCCCTGGCGCAGAGAAAGCCCGCGAACGCCGCAATGATGATCGCGGCGTTGTACTTCGTCGAAACCGCGATCCCGGAAAAAAGGGCCGAAGTCGCCAGCCACCCTGCTCCCCCCGTTTGCAGAAACCGCAGCAGCAGGACCGCGGCGAGGAGAATGTAGAAGGTGGCCGGAACATCGACCGTGAGGTAATGCGAATCCCGCACGTGCAGAAAGGCGACCGACAGGAAGGCGGCGCTCGTGAGCCCGGCCCGAACGCCGCCAGCCTGTCTGCCGACAAGGTACACGAGGTACACGGAGGCCGTGCCCAGGAGCGCCCCGAACACGCGGCCGGCCAGGTACAGGCTGGAGGGGTCGAGGAAATACTGCAGAAGGAAATCCTGCGGCGTGGAAAAGAGGCCGGCGAGCCAGCCCCCCGCGAAGCAGGCGCCGAACAGGGCCGCCAGGGTGTAGATGTGAAAGCTGGGGTAGTGAAAGAAGTGGGGATTGAGATCGCCGCCGGCAACGGCCAGCGCCTTTTTGACCAGCACCCCTTCGTCCGGCCGGCAGTTGGGGTTGGGCAGACCGAAATCGATTCCCAGCAGACGCAGGCAGAAGCCCACGGCAAGGATGACCGTCAGCCACCCCGCAACGCTGCGGTCCATCTCCTCCCGATCAGCCGGCGGCGCAGCCGGCCGACTGCAGCACCTGCAGTTGCAGCTCGAGGTTGCGCAGTCCCAGCTCGCCGGAAACGATCAGCCGAGCGGCCGAGCCGCGGACTACATCGCACACGTTCCCGATAAGCAGGGACATGAAATCCTCTCCGACGGTCTCGCGAAGGCCGCTCGACAGCACGGAGCGGTAGACACCGGCTTCGTCCGCCCGACCCGTGCACCCCAGGATATACCCGTCAACCCCGAAACGGCGAACCGGAGGGCCCTCGACGCGGTCGCGAACCGCGATGTCGACCAGGCAGGTGCCGGACGCCGTGGTGAACTCGAACTCCGCCCTGGCCTCGCGGTCCCGGAAAAAAGTCCGCAGGGTGCCGGGAACCACCTCGCCGTGGGGATGCCACGCGAGAAGCATGCTGATCGGATGCGGCCCCATGTCGATCCAGATCTCCCCGGTGTCCCGTTCCCGGCCGCGGGCCACGGTCTCCATCTCGGCGAAAAACCGCGACGCGGCCGGCGGCTTCCCGCGCTCGGCCCGGTACAGCTCCTCGTAGCGCGGCAGCGCGGAGGCGTACTGGGTGCAGACGGCGAACACCCGGTTGGCCGCCCGGGCATGCTGCAGGAGCCCGCGGGCGCGCAACAGCAGGGTCTCCGGGGAGTCGTCCCAAACCAACGGCTTCTCGCAGAGGACGTGGCAGCCGGCGTCGAGGGCTGCGGAGACATGTTCGAAGTGCATTGCGTTCGGAGTGCAGACATCGACGAGATCCGGCTCTTCGGAATCGAGCAGGGCCGCCAGACTCGTGTAGCCGCGCCCGGCAAAGGGGAAGATCTCGCGCAGGGCGGCTTCCGTTCGCGAACAGCTTTCCTCCGAGCTGCCGAGAAACCCCACGACGTCGCATCCCCAGCGATGGTACCACTTGGCGTGGTGCTTCCCGATGCCGGTTGCCCCGGCTACCGCTACTCTGAGAGTCATGGCCTCCCCGATGCGGACGAACGGTTCACTGCAAACAGAAAGAGAGCCGACAGTTGGTCTCTGTCCGCTCTCTTGAAATATCGCGCCGCGATGGACCGATGTGGTTCTCCGCGGCCTTGTGACTATTTCCTGCTTGCCGCCTTTTCCTCCCTTATCCGGTTCTTGATACGCTCCTCCCGGCGTTTGCGGCGGCGCCTCAGCTCTTTCTCTCTCTCTCTGCCCTTGCTCGACGACATTGACTGCTCTCCCGGTTGATCTGCGGACGAAGGGGCCGAATATAACGGCGCGCATCCAACGGTCAAGCCGCCGGTCCGACTCAATCCGACAGCACCATGCGCAGCAAGGCCATGCGCACGTAGAGGCCGTTGTGCGCCTGGCGGAAATAGGCCGCCCTGGGGTCGGCATCGACCTCAGGGGTGATTTCATCCACCCGGGGCAGCGGGTGCATGACGATGGCTTCCTTTTTCATGCACGCGAGTATGGAGGTGTCGATGACGTACTGCCCGTGCGCCTGCTCGTAGTCCCCGATGCGGTCGCCGAAGCGCTCCCGCTGTATCCTGGTCTGGTAGATGACATCGACCTCTGCGGCCACCGCGGCGAGGTCCTCCGCCTCCTCGAAAGCGACGTTGTGCCGGGTCAGGTAGCTCTTGATGTCGTCCCCCATGCGGACGACCGGGGGAGCGACGAACCAGATCCTCGGCGAGTCGAACTTGGCCAGCAGGTAGCAGAGAGAGCGCACCGTGCGCCCGTTGGCGAGATCCCCCACCATCGCCACCGCTAGTCCGTCCATCCTGCCGAGCTCGCGGTCGATGGTGTACAGGTCGAGGAGGGCCTGCGTCGGATGCTGACCGGCGCCGTCCCCGGCGTTCAGTATGGGAACCGGCGAGACCCCGGCAGCGCGCCTGCTCGCCCCGCTTTCGAAATGGCGCAGCACGATGACGTCGGCATACCCCGCGACGATCCGGATCGTGTCCTCGAGGGTTTCACCCTTGGCCGCGGAGGAGAACTGCTGGGCGGACTCGGTAGTCAGGACCTCGCCACCCAGGCGCCGCATCGCCGACTCGAACGAGAGCCGCGTGCGCGTACTCGGCTCGTAGAACAGCGTGGCCATGACGCGCCGGGTCAGAATGTTCGACCCGTAGTGCTGAACGACGTCTTCCATCTCGCGAGCGATGGAGAAGATCTCCCCCATTAGCTCGCGGTCGAACTGCTGGGCTTCGATGACGTGGTTCAGTCTGGGCATCCCGGCAGCGGCGGCCTCAGCCGCAAAGCAGGGCCGGTCCCCGGCCCCCCTGTTGCTGTGCGGACACAAAAAAAACAGACCTGCGAAAGGTCTGTCTGCGGAACCGTGGAGCGCTGGCGATCCTGATCCGGTGGGCGGAGGAGCATGATTACGATAGCATAGGCCGGCATGCACCCGGCCGCAACGATTCGCCCCTGAAGGAGACCGCAGGAATAGGCGGCAGCTACGATTCGGCCGGCTTCAGCACGGCGAAGATCTCCGCCTGGGCCGCCAGCTCTTCCCCGACGAATGCCTTGCCCGCCAGGCGGCAGGAGCCGGGGCGTTTCTGCAGCACCTCGAGTTCGAGCCGAAGCTGGTCCCCCGGCACCACCGGCCGGCGAAACCTGACCTTGTCGAGGCCGGCGAGAAAGGGGATGCCCCGGTCGGAGGCGTCCTGCAGCATCATCACGGTTCCCGCCTGCGCCAGGGACTCGATCACCAGGACGCCGGGCATGACGGGGAACTCGGGAAAGTGCCCCTGGAAGAAGGACTCCCCGGCGGTGACGTTCTTGATCCCGACGAGGCGGCTGCCCGGCTCGCATTCCAGTACCCGGTCTACCAGC
The DNA here is from genome assembly GCA_965223905.1 of Candidatus Latescibacterota bacterium. Classification (GTDB taxonomy): domain Bacteria; phylum Latescibacterota; class UBA2968; order UBA8231; family UBA8231; genus CBDCXV01. The sequence goes on along the minus strand of CBDCXV010000001.1, from coordinate 738,292 downwards.
AGAAAGGGGTAACGGTGGGGAAGGAGCTCCTTTATCGCTGCGAGATCGAGGCCGCCGTGGTCCTCCTGCGGCGTCACTGCTTCCCCTTCTCCTTTTCCTCGCGCTGTTCCTGGAGCCTTTCGAGCAGCTTGTCCGTCAGGTTGTAGCGCTCCGGATCGGCGTATACGATGGCTCCGCTGGTGGCGGCGTCGAAAATGAAGTCGAAGCCCTCCTCCTTGGCGATCTCCGCTATTGCGGTGTTGACCATTTCGAAGATCGGGTCGGCCAGCTCGACATTCTTGCGGAACAGCTCGCCGTCGGGGCCGAATTTGCCCTGTGTGAACTGCTGAAGCTCCATCGTGCTCTCGTCGAACTGCAACTGCATCTCCGCCTTGCGGGCGTCGCTCATCAGCAGCTCCTGCTTGCGAAAGTCCTCCTGCAGCTTCAGCAGCTTGCTCTGCTTGTCCATCGCTTCCTGCTCGTACTGCTGCCTCAGGCGATCGAGCTGCCTCTGCATGTCCTTGAACTCCGGCATTTTCTCGCGCAGGATTTCCGAGTCGATGTAACCGATGTTCTGGGCGGCGCCGGCTGCCGCGGCGCACAGGACCGTCAGCGCCAGAAATGGGACCGCGAGCTTGTTCATGCTCTCCTCTCGAGCTGTTAAAAGAACCTGGGACCGAACTGGAAGTGCGTCTGCAGGCCCGGTCTCTCACCGTCGACGCTGCGGCGGTCGAAACCGTAGGCGAAGTCGAAACCGATCATTCCGAGCATCGGTGTCATGACCCGGAACCCGAGACCGATGGAGCGTTTCAGGTCGGTGGGGTTGAGGGCGGGGACAGTCGACCAGGCGTTGCCGGCATCAGCGAACAGCAGGCCGACGATCTGGCGCTCCGTTATCGGGAACCGGTACTCGAGGTTGAGGATCAACATCGACCGCCCGCCGAGGGGGGTGCCGTTCTCCCGGGGGCCGAGAGAGGCGTCGCGATAGCCGCGCACCTGGCCGTCCCACAAGTCGACCCCACCCGGGGTGAAGAGGTCGTGGAACGACAGGTTGTCGTCGTCCCAGTCGGAGAAGCCGTCGACGACGGCGAGCTTCGACTCGAGGGAGATGACGAACTTCCACCAGTGCGGCCGGTAGTAGTTCCAGGCCATCTCGTGGCGGTGGAAATCGACGTCGCCGGTGATCCAGGAGGAAGCGACCTCCGGGGTGTAGCTGAGGACGCTTCCCGAGGTCGGAAACTGCGGGAAGTCGCGGGTGTCGCGCCGGAAGCTCAGCTCGAAGCTGCTCGTCGTCTGCGGCGCGTAGTGGCCAGAGCTGCGCTGGGTTTCGTCGAAGGAATCCTCGAAGTTGGTGTACTTCTGGTCCCTGAGCTGGTACCCGAAGCTGACCGAGGAATTCGACGGACGCTCGAGGCGCCTGCCGACCCGCAGGCTGACGGAGTTGCGCTTGGAAGTGAAGTAGTTGTAATACTGCTGCTTCAGGGTGTACACCCGGAACGAGAAGCTGGTGGGAGTATCGAACAACCACGGCTCGGTGAAGCCGACGAGGAACTGCTCGCGCCGGTACCCGAACTCCCAGCTGAAATCGAGGTTCTGACCCTTGCCGCGAAAATTCGGGATCTGCAGCCCTAGGGTTCCGACCAGCTTGTCGCGGCCGCTGTACCCGGCACCCATCGAGGCGGCCCCGGTGCGCTGCTCCTCCACTGCGAAGGTGAGGTCGATGGTCCGGTCCCCTTCGATCGGGCTGACCTGATCGCGGATCTGGACATCCTTGAAGTACCCCAGCATGTAAAGGCGCCGCTGGCTCTCCTGCATGGCGCTCTGCTTGTAGACCGCTCCCGGGCGCAGCTGTATCTCCCGCCGCAGCACCTTCTCGCGCGTTCTGACGTTTCCCTTGATGTCGATGCGGCGAACCTTGAACGGCTCTCCTTCGTAGATCTGGAAATGCACGTCGATGCTGTCGTTGCGGGTGATCTCGGTCGGTATGACCTCGGTATCGAGGTAGCCCTTCTCGAAGTAGGCGTTCTTGACATTGTAGGCGAGCTGAGGTGAGGGCATGCTGAAGATATCCCCCTCGTCCAGGCCGAGGTGGCCGCTGAGCTCGGCCTGGTCGAGGAGCTCGTTGCCGTTCCAGGTGATGGCTCCGACCCGGTACTTCTCCCCCTCCTCCACTTCGAGGTCGATGAACAGGTTCTTGCGGCTGTCGTCGTAATAGACGCTGTCCCGCAGGATATGCGCCTGCTGGTACCCCTCGCTGCGGTAATAGGCGACCAGCTTCTGCTTGTCCTCCTCGAACACCTCCGGTTTGAACTCCCCCTTGCGCCACCAGCGGTTTTCCTTGGTCTCCATCTGCTTCTTCAGCTTGCCGTCGCCGAGCGCTTCGTTGCCGGTGAAGGTGACGGTCTTGATCCTCACCTTGTCCCCTTCGTCGATGTCGTACTGAAGGTAGACCTTCCCTTCCTCGTCGGCGTCGAACACCTGGCCCTTCACCTCGGCCCGGAGATACCCCTTGTCCTTGTACATATCGAGAATTTTCTGACGCCCCCGCGCGATGTCCCTCGGCGCCATGACCTGGCCGATGACGAGGCCGAGGGCCTCCTTCATCTCCTTCTCTTTCAGCTCCTTGTGCCCTTTGAAGCGAATCCCCTCGAGGGCGGGGTACTCGGTCACCACGACGATGACTTTCACCCCTTCCGGGTTTTCCTGGCCCCAAACCTGGATGTCTTCGAAAACGTTGAGGCTCTGAAGCGCCCGGATCGCCTCCTGGACGTTCTCCTGCGAGAGCTCTACTCCTTCCGACAGTCCCAGTGTGGTGCGAATCAGGGACGGGGCGACGCGGCGCAGCTCGCCCCGTATCTCGACCTCCGAGATCGCGTCCTGCGCGCTCGCGGTGCCGACCCAGGCCGCGGCGATAAACGCGGCGACAGCCGGACCGGAACGCCATAATGTGAGAATGGGATGCATGGAACCCTCCGAAGAAAGAGCGCCGGAATCCAAAAAGCCGTTCTATCCAGGATGTTCGCCTCTGGACAAAACGGCTTATCGGATGGCGCAAGCCGCAGCGCGGCCGTCAACAGTGCGGTCTTTTACTGCTACTCCCCTTTGCCAGCGGACCTGCTCCCCGGTGCGACGACCTCGACGTTTTCCCGTTCGTCGTCGAATACGAGCGCCTCACCCTTCTTGGTGACCCTGATTCGACTGCCCTCGCTGAAACGGCCCTGGAGGATCTCTTCCGCAAGCGGATCCTCGAGCAGCCTCTGGACGGTGCGCTTGAGGTAGCGGGCACCGAATGTCTGATTGAAACCCTTCTCGGCGATCAGGTTCTTGGCACCTGGAGTAATCCTCACCGCAATACTGCGCAGCTGCAGGCGCTCCTTGAACTCGCCGAGGGTGATGTCGACGATGGCGGCGATGTCCTCCTTGCGCAGGGCGTGGAAAACGACGCTGTCGTCGATGCGATTCAGGAACTCCGGGTTGAAGGTCTTCTTCATTGCGTCGGTAATCTTGTTTTCCATCACCTGCTGGTAGCTGTCGGCATCCGACTTCTGGAAGCCCAGCACGCCGCCGCTGCCGACTTCGCGACTGCCGACGTTGGATGTCATGATCAGCACGGTGTTGCGAAAATCCACCTTGCGGCCCGTGCTGTCGGTCAGGCGCCCCTCGTCGAGAATCTGCAGGAGGATGTTGAAGACGTCGGGATGGGCCTTCTCGATCTCGTCGAGCAGCACCACCGAATACGGGCGGCGGCGCACGCGTTCGGTCAGCTGCCCTCCCTCGTCGAACCCGACGTAGCCGGGAGGCGCGCCGATGAGCCGCGACACCGAGAATTTCTCCATGTACTCGGACATGTCGACGGTGATCAGGGACTCCTCGTTGCCGAACAGGAACTCGGCGAGCTTGGCGGCCAGGTAGGTCTTGCCCACCCCGGTGGGCCCCAGGTAAATGAACGAGCCGATGGGGCGCTTGGGATCCTGAAGGCCGGCGCGACTTCGGCGGATCGCCCTCGAGATCGTGGCGATCGCCTGCTCCTGTCCGACCACCACCTTCCTGAGCTCGTCCTCCATGGTCAGCAGCCGCTCGCTCTCGCTTGCCGCCAGCCTCTGGATCGGGACTCCAGAGACGCTGGAAATCACTTCGGCGATATCATCTTCGCTGACCTCGACGACCTCGCTTCTCACCTCTTCTTCCCAGGCCCGCCGTTTCTGCTGCAGCGATTCGCGAAGGCGGTGGGCCTCGTCGCGGAGGCGCGCGGCCTCCTCGAACTCCTGCTTCTCGGAACACTCCAGCTTGCTGCGCTCGATGTCCTGGATCTCCGCTTCGAGCTTGCCGATCTCCTCGGGAGGACTGAGCCGGGCCAGGTGCACCCGCGATCCTGTCTCGTCGATGACATCGATCGCCTTGTCCGGCAGGTAGCGGTCCGATATGTAGCGGTCGGCCTGACGAACGGCGAAGGCGATGACGTCGTCGGAAAACTTGACGTGATGGTGGGCTTCGTAGTTCGACCGCAATCCCTTGACGATCTCCACCGTGTCCTCCACGGACGGGGGCTCGACCATGATGCTCTGAAAACGGCGTTCGAGGGCGCCGTCCTTCTCGATGTACTTGCGGTACTCATCGAGAGTGGTGGCCCCGATGCACTGCAACTCCCCCCGGGACAGGGCTGGCTTGAACATGTTGGAGGCATCGAGCGTGCCCTCGGCGCTGCCGGCGCCGACGATGGTGTGCAGCTCGTCGATGAAGATCACCACGTCGTGATTCTGATGCAGCTCGTTGAGCACCGCCTTGATGCGCTCCTCGAACTGGCCCCGGTACTTGGTGCCGGCGACGACGCCGCCCATGTCGAGGGTGACCAGGCGCTTGTCGAGCAGAATCTGGGGAACCCGCTTTTCGACGATCCGCTGGGCGAGGCCCTCGACGATGGCGGTCTTGCCGACCCCGGGGTCGCCTATGAGAATGGGGTTGTTCTTCTTGCGGCGGCTGAGGATCTGGGTGACGCGCTCGATCTCCTTTTCGCGGCCGATGACGGGGTCGAGCTTGCCCTCCCGGGCGAGCTGCGTCAGGTCGCGGCCGAAGTGGTCGAGGAAGGGGGTCTTGCTCTTCTTCCCCTTCTCTTTCTGGCCGCTGGACTTGCCTTCGAGCACCGCCACCGTCTCTTCCATGGCGGTCTTGAAGTCCACTCCGAAGGCCGCAAGTATCTGGGCCGCCACCCCCTCCTTGTCTTTCAGGAGCGCGAGCAGGAGATGCTCGATGTCGACGAACTGCGTCTTCATCTCCTTCGCCTCGTTGGCGGCCACCTCGAGTATCTGTTTCGCCCTGGGGGTAAAGGGCACCTCGCCGATCGTCATCGTGCCGCCTGAGGTGGCGACGTAATCCTCTACCGACTGCTTTACCGTATCGAGGTTCAACCCGAGGTTGGTGAGAACCGTTACCGCCTTGCCCTTGCCTTCCTTGATGATGCCCAGAAGCAGGTGCTCGGTACCTATGTAGTTGTGTCCCAGCCGCGCCGATTCCTCTCGGGCAAACTGCATCACCCTTTTGACGCCATCTGTGAACATGTTATTCATTTACAACCTCCTACGCTCTTTCTGGTGTCTTCCGAACCTAGCAATCCCACATTTGCCTGTCAAGAAGGGTTGCTCTCCCTCTAGCGCTGTTCCGCTGCCGATTCCGAGAGCTTTTGACGGACCATTTCGGCGCGCCGAACATCCCTTTCTTCCGGCTCCAGGGCCCTTCCGGCAGCGGCTTGCAGGTGCGAGGGCTGGGTGATCACCATCAGTTGATTCAGGAACCTCGGCGTCACCTCCCGGATCAGGCCGATGCTGTAGCCGAGCCGCACCGCGGACAGCAGGTTCATGAACTCCTGGCTGGTCAGCACCCGTGCCTGGGATAGCAACCCGTATGCCCGCCACACCTTGTCCTCGATCCGGGAGCGGGCATCAACGAGCAGCGTTTCCTGCGCGTTGCGCTCGAACTCGACCACCTGCCCGCCGAGCCGGAGCAGCTCCTCGACGATCTTCTCCTCACCGGAGCCCAGCGTCGACTGGTTGGAAAGCTGGAACAGGTTGCCGGCGGAATTGCTGCCTTCTCCATACACTCCCCGGACCGCGAAGGACAGCTGGTTCAGTCCCTGGACCACCCTTTCCATGTCCTCGGTCAACACCAGTCCGGGAAGGTGAGCCAGCACCGACATGCGAAGCCCCGTCCCGGTATTGGTGGGACAGGCGGTCAGGAAGCCGAGCTCCGGTGAATGGGCGTACTCGAGCGAGCGGCAGAGCTCGTCGTCGAGCGCGTTTGCGCCGGCCCAGGCACCGGTCGCGTCGAGCCCTGGGAAGATCGCCTGCAGCCGCAGGTGATCTTCCTCGTTCATCATGACGCTGAGGGATTCTTCGGTGTTGAACAACACCCCCCGCTGTCCCGTGCCACCGGCGAGGGCGGGGCTGATCAGGTGCCGTTCCACCAGCACTCTGCGCTCGTTGCCGTCGAGGACGCTCATGCTGTAGAAGGTTGAGCCGTCCATCTGCGAGCAGCTCTTTGCCGCGGCAAGGACCTTCTCGATCACCCCTTCGCGCTCCGCATCGGCGATCTTCGTCTCGAAAGGAAAACCGGCGAGATTGCGGGCCAGCCTGGCCCGGCAGCTGACGACGATTCCGTCCTCGTCGCCGGCGCCGCTCTGCCAGACCGGCATCGATTGGATGAGGGCGTCGAAGTTCACTGTTCCGACCTGCCGGCATCCCCGCCCGCAGCCCCCGTACCTCCCGACCCCTCCAGCCGGGCGATCCGGTCCCTGATAGCGGCCGCCTTCTCGTACGCCTCCTCGGCCACCGCGTTCCGCAACGCCTCTCTCAGCTCTTGCCGCTCATCCCGGGACCCGGCGGAGGGCTGCGGGCCCTTTCCTTCGTGGCTTGTGGCGCCGTGAATGCGCTTGAACAGCCGCTCGAGCTGGGCGGAAAAGGCCGAGTAGCAGCGGCTGCACCCCAGGCGGCCGACCTTGCGGAATTCCTTGTAGGTCATTCCGCACTCGCCGCACTCAACCTGCTCCGCGGGCTCGGACAACGACAGGTGGCCGACGACCACGTTGATCGTTTTTCCCGCCGGCTTCTTCTGCGGGGTGTCCGGTTTGGCCTCGGGCCCGGCGACCCCGGCAGCGGCGGGCTTTTCCGGGGACTCTCCCTCGGACTCCCGGGCCCTCTGCGAGACGCACGGGGAGCACAGACGGAGAGTGCGCTTCTCGTTGCCGCGGATATGCCTTAACAGAATCGTCGCCTCGCGCGCCTTGCAGGATTCACAAACAGGGGGGTTCACGGTTGCGCTTCCGGGATCAGTTCAGATGGAGGACACCGCCCTCGATGCAGCCGCTGCGATCCAGGGCGCCGGCAAGGCGATGGTCGTGGGTCATGACCACGAAGGTCTGGCGCTCGGCGCGAGCCAGCTCTCCCATCACCTTGTGCAGGGTTTCGCTGGCGGCGGTGTCGAGATTCCCCGACGGCTCGTCGGCCAGCACTATCGAAGGGGTGCGGATCAGCGCGCGGGCGACGGCGACCCGCTGGCTTTCGCCGCCGGACAGCTCTCCCGGCCGGTGGTGCAGGCGCTGCTCGAGCCCTACCTGACCGAGCAGGTCGACGGCGCGGTCGCGCGCGCCCGGTTCCGGCTCTACGGCGATCATCGCCGGCAGCATCACGTTCTCGAGGGCAGTGAACTCGGGCAGCAGGTTATGGAACTGGAACACGAACCCGATGTTGCGGTTGCGGAAGTCGGACAGCTCCCGGTCGCCGAGTCGCAGGACGTCGACGGACTCGATCTCCAGCTCTCCCGCGGTGGGCGGGTCCAGCGTCCCGAGGATGTGGAGCAAGGTGCTCTTGCCGACGCCGGAGGCTCCCGTGATCGCCAGCATCTCTCCGCGCGCAACCTCGAGATCGATCTCCTTCAGCACCTGCAGCTCGCGGCCGCCGGAAACGAAGTTCTTGCGGATGCCGCGGGCGCGCAGGGCTACATCTCCGGCGGAAGCGGTCATGGCCTCAGGCGATATGGCGAATGGCGGCGACCGGCTGCAGGGATGCCGCCCGGCGAGCCGGGAACGCGGAGGCCAGCAGGCAGATGCCCAGGCTGACCAGCGACACCACGACGAAGTCCGACCACTTCATGTCGACGGGCAGCGAGCTGATGATGTAGATGTCGCTCGGGATGGAGATGATCTCGAAGCGCGCCTGCACCCAGCAGACGGCGAAACCGCAGAGACAGCCGAGCGCGGTGCCGAAGCCGCCAATGACGGCGCCCTGGTAGACGAAGATGCGGCGAATGCCCCCGGCCCTGGCTCCCATGGCGCGGAGAATTCCTATCTCCGGGGTCTTTATCAGAATCGACATGCTGAGAATGGACATGATGTTGAAAGCGGCAACGACGATGATCAGGCTGAGGGCGATGAAGATCACCCACTTCTCGAGCTCCATCCACTCGAACAGCTCGGGAAAGCGCTGGGTCCAGTCCGTCATCCGGTAGGGGTAGCCGAACTCCCGTTCGAGGCGGCTGCGAATTTCGCTCGCCTCGTCGAGGTCGGCGACGCGCAGGTGCACGTTGGTGACCGCTTCGCCGAGATCGAGGATGCGCCGGGCCTCGTCGAGGGAGATGAACCCGAAGTTGTCGTCGTAGTGGTACATGCCGCTTTCGAACAGGTCGGTCACCACGAAGGGGTCAAGGCGCGGCGTGATGCCGCGCAGCAGGTCGTCCCGCTCCATACCCCTGAGCGTCCACAGCAGCACCTGGTCGCCGATCCCCACCCGCAGGCGGGCGGCGAGGTGGCGGCCGAGAACGATTCCCGGGTACTTGCTTCCCGGCAAAACGCCGAGTCGCAGCTCCCCCCCGCTGTCGTACAGGTGCTCGGTGAGATCGGAGACACGGGCGAAACTCACAGGATCGACCCCCCAGACGAAGAGCCCGTCCTCCCCCTTTCCGCCGGAGACCACCACCTTGCCCTCGACAACCGGGGCCGCAGCAACCACCCCCTCGGCGGCCGAGGCGCGTTCGATCAGCTCCTCGAAGGCGGGAATCGGCTCTCCGTAGAAGCGGTGGATGGACACGTGCGCGTTCATCCCGATAAGCCGGTTCCTCACCTCCCCGGAAAACCCGTTGGTGACCGAGAGCATGATGATGAGGGCAGCCACCCCGAGGATGACGCCGCCGACGGCGATGAAGGCGACCACCGATATGAACCCGGTGTGCTGCTTGGACTGCAGGTAGCGCTTCGCTATGAAGAACTCGTACGACATCTAATGCCTGCGCACAGGGCGATCACCCTTCCTTCGACTGAGTCAGGTTTGATGCAAAAGTCTCCGTGGCTTCCGAATCGGATTTTCGAAGATCTGTCAATTTGAACCCAATCGAGATTTTTCCATCAAAAATGCCCTGATGAAATCGTCGAGCTGGCCGTCCATCACCGCCTGCACGTTGCCGGTTTCATGTCCGGTTCGGTGGTCCTTGACCAAGTTGTATGGATGGAGGACGTAGCTGCGGATCTGGCTGCCGAACTCGATGCTCTTCTTGGTGCTCTCGACCGCTTCCTGCTTCCTCGCCTCCTCCTCCTTGAAGTGCTGGTAGACCCGCGCCGTCAGCACCTTCAGGGCGGTCGCCTTGTTCTTGAACTGCGAACGCTCGTTCTGGCACTGCACGGAGATCCCGGTCGGGAGGTGGGTGAGCCGCACTGCGGAGGAGGTCTTGTTGACGTGCTGGCCGCCGGCTCCCCCCGCCCTGAAGGTCTCGTACTGGAGCTCGTCCCCTTTGAGATCGACGTTGGGAATCTCGTCCACCTCGGGATAGACGAAGATCGACGCGAACGAGGTGTGCCGCCGCTTGTTGGCGTCGAACGGGGAGATGCGCACGAGGCGGTGAACGCCGGCCTCCGCCTTGAGGTACCCGTAGGCGTTTTTGCCCGTGACCTCGAGGGTCGCCCCCTTGATGCCGGCCTCTTCCGCCGGCTGCAGGTCCATGACCTGGCTGCGGAAGCCGCTGCGTTCGATCCACCGGCTGTACATCCGCATCAGCATCTCGGCCCAGTCCGCGGCTTCGGTGCCGCCGGCGCCGGAGTGCACGACGACGATGGCGTCCTTGGAATCGTCCGGGTCGTCGAGCATGTTGCGCAGCTCGAGATCCTCGAGCCGCACCGCCAAGTCCTCGGCTTCCTGCTCGAATTCCGCCAGGGCCTCGCCGTCCCCTTCGTCCGCGGCCAGCTCGTGCAGCTCGGAGAGGTCGCTCAGCTGCCGATCAAGCTCCTCCCACGGCTTGACCTGATCTTCGAGATCGCGCGACTGCCGGGTGATGGCCTCGGCCTTCTTTCTGTCGCTCCAGAAGTCGCCGCGGGCCATCTCCGCTTCGATTACGGCGAGCTGCCGTTTCTTGTTGTCGAAGTCAAAGATACCCCCGCAGCCGTTCCATCCGTTCTCTGCTCGCAGTCAGGATTTCCTCCAGCCCAGGCATGTCGCTTCTCCCGTGTGAATGGGGGAAATCCCGTGACCGGAACGCCGGTCCTGGCGGGGCGTTTCCCCTCGAAGGTGAAAATTCCATAAATCGGGTACGGCAGCCGCGATTCCCGGGGGCGCGGGGGCCGCGGCCGTTTAATCCTGGTAGCGGTCGTACAGGAGCCTCACGGAGTCGCGGTCGCGCGGAATTTCGAACAACAGCTCCCCTTCGAACGCGTCGTCCCTTTCCAACCGGAACTCGACCCCGCGCTCGATGAACAGCGGCGATCTCGACAGCGGGAAATACACGGTATCGGCGCTGTCGACCAGGCGGAAACAGCGCGGCTCGATCGGGTAGCCGATTTTCATTCTCGCTTCCATGCGGAGGGTCACCAGGACGAACTTGTTGCCCTCGTCCGGCTCCCCCTTGAAATAATGGAGGTGGCGGACGCCGTCGGGCGGGACTTCCCACGCGATCGGGTTCTTCACCCGCTCAAGCAGGTCGGGAAGCAGCTGGAGCTTCTCCGCGGATCCACCCGTGAGGCGGATCGCCAGGTAGACGGGCAGAAAGACGGCGCAGGACATCAGCACGACGCGGTTCAGGGTTCGGTACCGCGAGCGCGGGACGCTGTTCCGGCTTCCCTTGGTCATGGCTGTTCTCATGCGAGCGCTACCTGACGAGGGCGATCTTCCCCCTCTGCAACAGCCCCCCTCCCTGCAGCCTGTAAAGATAGATTCCGCTTGCCAGATGCGCAGGTGCACGCCAGCGCAGGGCCTGTTCCTTTCGTGTGTAGCGGCCCGCTTCCAAGCGCTGGCTCGCCAGGCCGACGAGCTGTCCCGCGGCGGTGAAAATGCTGATTTCGACTTCATCGGGGGAAGCGAGCTCGAGCGGAAAGAACAGCGTCGCCTCCGGGGCGCCGCGGTAATTCAGGGGATTGGGAAACGGGGCGAGGGCGAGGCTGCGCTGCGGCATCTCGATTTCGACCCCGCTGGCGGCCAGGGCGTCGACCAGTCCCCAGCCGTAGGTGGTGTCGGGGCCGCTCTCCCCCAGGTCGAGTGCCGTTCCCTTGAGCGCCGCGGCGACGTCGGCCGGCGTCCAGGCCGGATGGATCTGTCTGAGGAGGGCGGCCGCTCCGCTGACCAGGGGTGTGGCGAAGGAGGTTCCGCGAGCGCGCCGGTAGCCGCTGAAGGACTCCTCCGGCTGCTGCGTAGTATCGACGACGACGATGCTGGTGCCGGGCGCGACGACGTCCGGCTTGATGCGGCCGTCCGCGGTCGGCCCCCTGGAGCTGAAAGGGGCGATCTCCTGCTGCACGAGGCCGACGGCGCCGACGGCGATCACGTTGGGCCCGTCCGCGGGCACGGTGACGTAGCGCCAGGGCTTGTCCCCCTCGTTGCCGGCCGCGGCGACGACGACGATGCCCCGGGAGACGGCAATCTCGGCCGCGATCGTGGTCAGGGCCGTGCGCCCGTCGAGCTCTTCGTAGCTGTACCCGGTACCGTCCTCGAATTCGTTGTACCCCACCGACGAGTTGACGACGTCGGCACCGAGGCTGTCGGCCCACTCGAGCCCGGCGACCCAGAAGTCTTCCTCGTGCGGCAGCTCCCGCTCGATTTCCTCCGTCGTCGCCAGCAGGTACTGGGCGTCGGGGGCGGCGCCGATCAGGTGCCCCGGATCCCGGGCGGCCAGCACCGACAGCACCTGCGTACCGTGGTTGCTCCCGCGCCTCGGCGGGCCCGCCTCCCCGGGAGCGCTGTCCCCGGCGGCCCCGCTGACGAAATCGCGCTCGGCAACGACGTCGAGATGCGCGAAGGCCCGGTTATCGCGGTCGGGAAAACCGGCGTCGAGCAGGGCTATGCGGATCCCCTCCCCGGTGAATCCCTGGTTGTGCAGGGCCACGACCCCGATGCTGGAGAGCTGCTCGAATCCCGGGCCGTACCCGTTCCCGGCCGCTTTGGCCGAGGCCTGGGGGGCACCGGGCCCGGGCAGCGGGTCCCGCCCCGCTCGGCGTACCGGTGCTGTTTCGCGCACGAAGGGAAGGGCGGCGAGGCGCTCCATCTGTTCCGGGGTGGCGTCGACGCTGACGGCGTTGAACCAGCGCGAACAGGTGCGGACGGCCGCGCCGGTCGCCCGAATGGCGTCGATGTACCCGCCGTCGACGTCGAGATCGAGCCGCGCCGAGGACAACAGCGTCTCCGGGCGGGGCCACTCGAGACGCCGGTCCCCTGCGGGCTTGTCGCGCAGGAACACCCAGACGCTTTCAACGGGCGGGACGGAATCCCCGAAGACCGCTGCCGACGCCATTGGCAGAGCCGTAAAAAAGAGGAACAGCGACCGCCGGGCGTTGAGAAGAAGAAGCATTCCGCTTACCGGTCCGCTGCGGCGCTTCCGCAGGACCGCGATTCCCCTCAATGGATCGGAGGAAAAATGGCGAGAAGAGAAATTGATGGGACAGAATACCCAGTCAGGGTGCCGGTGTACCGGGGGTTCGGCGGTCGATCACGTCGACACCGGACGGGGCCTCGAAGAGGAACAAGCCGTCTTCAAGCTTCTTGTCGATCTTGTGATCCGCGAGAAGGTAGGTGCGCAGATCGCCGTTATCCTCCAGCTGCTCGATCTGCAGCAGCTGCCAGCGCCTCTTGTCCACCCAGACCTCCATCCTTTCGATGCGCCCTCCTTCCCCCGCGGCCCCCTGGCGCCGCGGCTGCAGGACGACGGCGTAGCAGGAGCGCCCCGACAGCTCGGTCTCCGAGATCGAAACCGGGGAAAAGGTCTCGGTGTAGTCGACGAGGATCTCCCACGGAGTCTGCAGGTCGGCGTCGTAGTCGCTGACGATCACCTGGTTGTTCTGCTCGGTGTAGGCCCAGATCGAGCGCCCGTCGGCGACAACGACGTCCTCACCCATCTCGACGCGGAACTTCCCCGGCTTGCGCGTGTAGATGCGGCCGCTCTGGGTGAGCCGCTTGTCGAGGACCGCCCAGTAGAAGCTCTTCTCGAAACGGGCGGAGAAGCTCTTCGATTTCGCCAGCCGCTTGTGCATGCGCTCGATCACTTCCGCCCCGGTAACGGCGGCGGCCGGAGCGGCGGCGGACAGCGCCAGAAGGCTGGCCAGCAGCGCAGGAAGGAGCATTGCCGCGGCTATCCTGCCGCCTCCTCTTCTTCGTCCAGGGCCGCGGCGGCCTCGGCGAGGCTCGGCCCCTGGTCCTCGACCAGAATCTGGCGCGGCCTGGCTCCCGATGCGGGCCCGACCATGCCTGCGGCCTCCAGCTCGTCCATCAGGCGGGCGGCCCGGGAGTATCCGATTTTCATGCGCCGCTGCAGAAAGGAGGTCGAGGCCTGCTGGTGCACGATGACTGTGCGCACCGCCTCGTCGAACAGCTCGTCCCGTTCGTCGGCTTCGGCCTCGAAATCGGAACGGCCGAAGAAGATCTCGACCTCCTCCGCCTCGTACTGGCAGGACTGGATCGAGGCGACCAGCCGCTCGGTCTCCTCGCCGGAAATGAAGGCGCCGTGAATCCGTATCGGTTCCCCCTGTCCCCCGGGCAGGTAGAGCATGTCCCCCCTGCCCAGCAGGCGCTCGGCGCCGTTCATGTCGAGGATGGTGCGCGAGTCGGTTTTCGAGGCCACCTGGAAGCCGATGCGCGACGGGAAGTTCGCCTTGATGACCCCGGTGATCACGTTTACCGAGGGGCGCTGGGTCGCCAGGATGATGTGGATTCCCACCGCTCTCGATTTCTGCGCCAGGCTCATCAGCGACGTCTCGACGTCGGCCGGCGCCGTGATCATCAGGTCCGCGAACTCGTCGACGACGACGACGATATAGGGCAGGGTCCTGGGCCGGTCGTCCGGGGCGACCTCGTCGTCGGCCAGGTTCTCCACCTTGCGGTTGTAGTCGGCGAGGTGGCGCACGCTCAGCTTGGCCAGGAGCTGGTAGCGCGACTCCATTTCGGCGACCGCCCACTTGAGCGCCTCGGAGGCTTTCTTCGGCTCGGTCACCACCGGCACGAGGAGGTGCGGGATGTCGTTGTACACGGTGAGCTCGACGACCTTCGGGTCCACCATCAGCAGGCGCACCTGATCCGGCGTGGCCTTGAAGAGGATACTCGAAACCAGGCTGTTGATGCAGACGCTCTTGCCGGAACCGGTGGCGCCGGCGACCAGCAGGTGGGGCATGCGCGCGAGATCGGCGATCAGGGGCTCTCCGGAAATGGTCTTCCCCAGGGCCATGGGCAGCGTGGCGGTGCAGTTGCGGAACTCCTCCGACTCGACGATCTCCCGCAGGTAGACGGTCTCCTGCTTCTGGTTTGCGATCTCCACGCCGACCACCGATCTGCCGGGAACCGGCGCCTGAATGCGGATCCCCTTGGCGCTCATGACGCGGGCGAGGTCGTCCGACAGGGTGACGATGCGGTTGACCTTGACTCCGGGAGCCGGCTCCACCTCGTAGCGGGTGACCACCGGCCCGGGACTGACCTGGGTGACTTTCCCGGTGACGTCGAAGTCCCCCATCGCCTCCTCGAGCAGCTTGGCGTTCTCCAGAAACTGGTCGCGCTCCATGCCGCCGCGCTCGCGCGGCGTCGGATCGAGCAGGTCGATGGACGGAATCCGGTAGGCACCGCCTGCTTTCGATGGGGCATCCGACTCCACGGCAACCATCGGGGCGCTCCTCGCCGGGGGCGACGCCGCGGCAACAGCGGATTCCCCCTTTGCCGGCTGCGGTGCCGGGGCCTTGCCGGACCTCTTTCCAGAGGGAGGCTGGGCGGCTCGTTCGCCGTTCGAGGCGGCCGCCGCCGATCTCCTGCGGCCCTCGGGTTGGGGGCCATCGCCGTTGGACGAGGCTGCGGGCTCGACGACGACCGGCTCGGAGGGAGGCTCGGGAACCGGCTCCACCGCGCTCTCCCCAACCGGCTCAGGGGCGCGCTCCTCGACCGGAGCCTGCCCCGGCACCGGGTCTTCGCCTGCCCGGTTTTTTCCCTGACGGGGTACCCGGGGCAAAGGTTCCGTCAGCTGCCGGCTTTCCGGCACGGGTGCCGCTTGCGTCCCGGGGGCGGTCTCGACCTTCGCGTAGGGGGGCGGGCGGCGCCTCGGGCGCAATAACCACCTGCCAATGGTTTTCAGCGCCGTCCCCAAGGCCTTGAACGGGGCCAGGCAGTGACGCCTCCTGATGTCCGTGCCGACCAGGAGGGAAGCGACCAGAAGCGCCGACAGCAGCACGATGGAGCCGGGGCGGCCGATGTAGGGGATGAGCAGGCGGGCGCTGATCTCGGTACCGAACCATCCGCCGATCTCGAATGCCGTGTAGCGCGAGTAGTGCGGCAGGCCGGAGGCGACGCTGGCGATCAGCGCCAATCCCATCAGGCCCCCCGAACGCATCAGCGCGATGCGCAGAGGCAGCCCCGTGGACCGGTGCCACCCCCACAGCAGACCCAGGGCCGGCAGCACGTAGGCGGCGTAGCCGACGGCGTTGAGGGCCGCGTAGGAAAACCAGGCGCCGATTCTGCCTCCCCAGTTGAAGCTCTCCGCCCGTATCCGGCTCGAGGTCGGGGCGTCGAAATCCGAATGGGTCGCCAGGCTGATCAGCAGGAAGATGCCGAGGGCGGCCAGCAAAACGCCGCTGACATGAGCTCGCTTTTTTTCGGAGACAAAGCGATCCGCGGTTGTGGCCATTCCGCACTACTCCGTCGATGAAAGTCGGGTGGGGGGAGGGGATGCGAATTCCTCGCAGCCCGGAACGGGGAGAGAACCTGGCGGAAGACGCAGGTGGCGGGGGTCGCGCCGCGGGTCCCCGGGGATGGGGACAAGGGGATGTGCGGCACCCTGAAAGTTAAGCAGGACGGCCGAAATCCGCATCCGGGCGGGCGGGAGTCACAGCATGCCGCCGCGCTTGCGCAGCACCCACTCGGCCGCGAGCGCGGCTACCAGCACCCCCAGAACCCAGGGGCTGCCCCACGGCTCGAACCTCGTGGTCTCCGAAACCAGGCGCGGCGGCGTCTCGAGGCGCTCGACCGCGGCGTCCCAGTCCTCGGCTGTCAGGAATTCCCCTCCGCTCGCCGCGGCCACCCGGCGCAACAGGCGGTGGTCGGGCCGAACGTCGGAAGACTCCAGAGAGTAGGCGTCGACGACGAACTCCACGGAATCCCTGCCGACCGTCTCCCCGTGCCAACTGGCCTCCGCGGTTACGGTATGTGTGCCGACCCCGAGTCCCGTCCACGCCCCCCGGTGGCGCCCGTCCCCCTGCGGCTGCAGGACCTGCCGTGACTGCCCTCGGACCGCGGCGGTGACCTCGGCGCCGGGCAGGGGCCGCATCAGCTCGTCGAAGACCGTCACGTACACGGCGACCTCCTCCCCGCTGCGGTACACCGGCCGTTCCGGGGCGGCCCGCACCCTGCCGGCGGACCGCGCCTCGGCCAGCCACTTGACCGCGTTTCTCCAGAACTCGCGGATCGTCTCCGGAGTTTCCCCCGCACCCGCGGCGGCGAAGTCCAGTCTCCAGAAGCCGCTGCCGCAGGCGGCAATCACCCTGCCGCCGGCGTGCATTCCCCAGGCGACCACCGGGACGCCGCCGGAATCGAGGAGCACCTCGCTGCCCGCCTTCGGCTTCAGGCCCGGGACGAGGCCGGCGATGGGCGGCAGCCGCGGCCATATCGATACGGAAAGATCCCGAGGTCCGGAGCGGTTCGCGCGGCCGGCCGCTCCCGACCCCACCAGCAGAACCGGATGATTGCGCCCGGCTGCGGCAACCGCAACTGCCGCGGGCCCGGCCGCCAACGCGGCCCCGCGCGGGACCGACAGGGGCAGCCAGCGAGCCGCCTGTGAGCCGCCCTCCCAGCCCTCGAGGCTCCCGGGGCCCACCACCATCAGCAGGCCGCTCCCGCCTTCCAGGTGCCGCGTGATCGCCCCGGCGAGGCGCTCGAGGAGCAGCCGCGGCGGATCCACCAGGAAGAGTACGTCCGCGGCCGCGATCCTCTCCCCCGCCCCTGCGAAGGAAAGGCCCTCGTAGAACTCGCTCTCGTTCCTGAGCACCGCGGCGTTCACCGCCAGCGTCGAGTCCGCCTGCAGGGCGCGCAGGGGGAAGGTCAGCTCCGGTCCCGGGGCCCCCGCCAGGATCTCCACGCGAACCCGGTCCCGCTGCACGGTCACCGGCAGCAGGAGGCGGTTGTTGGCGCGCGTGAACTCGCCCGGCAGCGCCGGCAGGGAGACCTCGTAGAGCCTGGGTCCGGCCGCCTCGGGGACATGGCTGAGCTCGAAGAACCCGGGCTGGCCGCCGGGGGGGATGGAGGCCTCTACGGCGGCCAGCTCCCGGCCGTTCTCGCTCAATCTCAGGGTCACTGGTTCGCCGGCACCCCAGCCGCGCACCTCGACGCGGACCGGGAACGGCTGGCCGACGAATGCCGCGGCGGGTGCCTCCGCGGACAGCACCTGGATATCCCGGGGCTGCTCCGACTCGGCGCCGATAGCCACGGCGTATACCGGCACCCCCAGCTCCTCCGCCACGGCTACCGGATCGGCCCCGGAATTGTGCGCGCCGTCCGACAGCAGCAGGATCGCGGAAACCTCGTCCGGGCCGGTGCGGCCCTCGACGGCCGCGCTCAAGGCCCCGGAGATGTCGGTAGCCTCCCCGCGCGTGGCGGCGACGGTATCGAGGGAGACCGGTTCCGCATCCCCGGCGAAGGCGAGCGGCTCGACCCGCATCGTGCGCCTGAGCCTGGAAAACCCGTCGCCGCGCAGCAGGCCGAGGGCCCTGGAGATCCTCGAGTCCCCGCCCGCAGTGACCTCCATGCTGCGGCTCCTGTCGAGCAGCGCCGCCAAGACGGGGCGCACCGCCCGCTTGCGCGCGATGTCGAGAAAGGGATCGGCGATCAGCAGCAGGCAGGCGAGGAGGACGATCCCCCTGAGAACGCGGAGAAGCCATGCTCTGCCTCTCGAAGGGGCCGGCAGCGTCCTGGAGTAGACCCAGTACGCGAACGCCAGCAGCGGCGGCACGGCGAGGAGGAGGAGCCTGCTGCCGTTCCAGCCGGCATCGATATCCAGCCACTCGCTCATCGGGAGGAGCGAGCGTCGGTCAGCGGAAGGCGTGGCTCTGCGTCGAGGTCGGGGGTGCCGCGTTCTCCGCGGCGGAGGTGGAAGAGTCCGGCGGCGGCGATCATGGCGGCGTTGTCCGTGCACAGGACAGGGGCCGGGCAGTGGAGCTCGCCGCCGAGATCGGCGACCTGCGCCTGCAGGCCGGCCCGCAGCGAGGCGTTGGCGGCGACGCCGCCGGCGACCGCCACCCGGGAGACGTTCAGCTCCGTCATCGCCCTCGCCGTGCGCTCGACCAGCACGTCGACGACCGCGGCCTGAAAGCTGGCAGCGATATCGGGGATCTCGCTGCCGATGTCCGGGTTCGACCGCTGCAGCTGGCGGACGTGGTTGAGAACGGCGGTCTTGAGGCCGCTGAAGCTGAAATCCCAGGTCTCCCGCGAGGCCAGCGCCCTGGGGAACGGGATCGCTTCCGGGTCTCCGCTCCCGGCCGCTTCGGCAACGACGCGACCGCCCATGACCATCCTGTCCTCCGGCAGCAGGTCGAGCAGCTTGGCGACCTTGTCGAAGGCCTCCCCTGCGGCGTCGTCGAGGGTCCTTCCCAGAAGCTTGTACTCGCCGAGGCGCTCGACGAGAACCAGCTCCGTATGTCCCCCGGAAACAAGGAGGGTGAGGAACGGCACCTCGATTCGGCGCTCCACCAGATTGGAGAAGATGTGCCCCTCGAGGTGGTTCACCCCGACGAACGGCTTGCCCAGGGAAACCGCCAATCCCTTGGCGGCATTGAGCCCCACGATCAGCGACCCGATCAGGCCCGGACCCCTGGTCACGGCTATCCCGTCGATGTCCCCCAAAGCCACACCGGCTTCCCGGAGCGCCGTTTCGATGACGGGGACGATGGCGCGAACGTGGGCGCGCGAGGCCAGCTCGGGGACCACCCCGCCGAAGCGGGCGTGGTCCTGCTGCGACCAGATCACGTTCGAGCGGATCGACGAGTCCTCGACGACCGCGGCGGAGGTCTCGTCACAGGAGGTTTCGATACCGAGAACGAGCATGGCCGGTCAGCGCCTGACGAGGGTCACGAACTCCGGGGTGATCTCCCTGATCTCGAAGTTTTCGGTCGCCCCCGGAGCGATCCTGACGATCGATCCCGCGACCCGGGACCCGTCCTGGATGTCGGCGAATAGATCGAAGTCCGATTCCGGATCCAGCCTGCCGATGACGTCGGCGCCGCCCCGCACAAGGACGGTGACGCGCGAGGGTCTGGCAGCCAGCGGGGGAAGTCCGGCCCTGGGTATTCTCACCGGGACGTTGGCGATTTCGTACTCGGCCAGCTCTTGAACGTCGACACGAACGGTCACGTGATCGGAGCTCATCTCGATGCGGGAACCTTCCGGCAGGGATATCGGGAGCGTGGCGGCGATATCCCGCCTGACCCCGTATTGAACCAGGGAATCGGTATGGAGCACGTACAGCGCGCCGACTTGCGATGCCGGGCCGGAAACCCGAACCGTCTCCGGGGTCACTTCGACCGGGCCGACCTGGGTATAGGAATCGGCGATTTGCATGTCGATCAGCGCACGTACCGGCAGGTTCGCCTCGACCAGCTTGTCCATTACCACCTCGACCTCTTTCGGGTCGACGATCTCCTCGACCCTGACCGGCAGGTCGGTCTTGCTGACCACCTGCTCCGGCACCAGTCTGAACTTGCGCCTCGTACCTTGCCGGCCGACCGGCGGCTGAACGCGAAGCAGGAAGGCGTCGTCCTCCAACAGAAGGATGTCCTTGCCGCTCCCCGACACCACTACGACCACCCTCTCAGGAACGGGGTTGGCGACGACGATCGGAATCCCGGATCTGGTCGGCGGTGGATCGGCAACCTGCAGCCCGATTTCGAGTTCGGTGCGGTAGGTCAGCTCGGTGGCGGCGTAAAACCAGACCAGGCAGGCAAGAAGAACCGCCCCGAGCCTCACTCCGTAATCGCCGAATTTCTGTCTGTTCAATGTTTGTCGTCGAGCATGCACACCGGGCACGCGTGCCCGGACGTGCGCCATGATTCGGGTGTGTCTGAGGCTCGCGCGGAGATTCCGCGCGCGGGGGGAAACTGGTAACCGGGGGGGCGGTTCCAGGGACAGACCAGCGGCGCCTGCAGGGACAGGCGCCGGCGCGTAGAAGAAAGGGCTGCTTCCAGTGGAAAGAAACGGCCCCTACTTGTACGCCTCTTTCAATTCCTTGCCGAGGCTCAGCTCGCCGTTGTCGATACGGATGTGGAATCCGCACTCGGGGCTGGTGCAGACCCAGGCCTTGTAGTGAATCGACGCACCATCCCTTCCGTAGTCGGAAAGCGGAACCAGGACACCTTTATCGCAGCTTTGGCATACCGGGAACTGGGTTTCCATCCGGGACCTCCCCTCCCATTTGCTAGTGAGGTTGGTGACCTCGCGCATCCGGCGCGAGGCGATGCAGTTGCTCAGCCACGGACCTTGTGCCGCGCGGCGTACTCCAAAACGACGGCCTCCTGGGCTTCTGTTTCCACCGACCCGGGCCGGAGCCTGCGGACGCGCTCCAACGACTCCAGCGGACCGCAACCCTGGCGGACGAAGAAGCAGGCCAGCATGGTCCCGGTGCGCCCCCTTCCGGCGACGCAGTGGACGAGAACGGCAATCCCCCGATCGATCCTGTCCGCGGCGAAATCGACGAAGCGACGGCAATCCTCGACCGCCGGCGCCCTCATGTCCTCGACCGGCAGGTGGAGATAGTCCAACCCGGAAACCCTGATTTCACCCTCATCGAGGGCGGTTTCCGTCAGCGAAACAAGCGCCCCGATCTTCTGCCGGGCGGCGAACTCCAGGTCTTCCGCCAAGGTTGGCGAACCGTTGAAGAAGCTCCCGTAGCGGCTGCCCAGCATGCCGCTGGCCGCCAGCTTTTCCGGAATTACCCAGCTGAAGTTGAACACCCGGCCGCCTCAGGGTTCGACTCCGGCATTCCAGGACCCTCCACCCAGTACTCGCCGTCCTCGGACATCTCCTTCTTCCAGACAGGCACCGTCTGCTTCAGGCGGTCGATGGCGAACCGACAGGCGGAAAAGCCATCGGCGCGATGCGGACTGGATACGGCTACCAAAACGCTGATTTCGCCAATCTCCAAGCGCCCGACGCGATGCAGAATGGCGATGTCGTCAACCTCCCACCTCAAGGCCGCCTCCTCTCCGATCTTCGCCATCTCGCGCTCGGCCATAGGCGGGTATGCCTCGTAGACCAGGTGATCGGTTCGCCTGCCGTTGCTGTGATCCCGCACCACCCCGGCGAAGGTGACCACGGCCCCGTCCCCGTCGGCCCTGACCTCGTCGTACAGGGCACCTGGAGCGATCGGTTCGTCAGTTATTCTGAAAAGCATATCTGCCTGCTACCTATCCCGTCATCCGCCGCTGACAGGGGGGATGATCGCCAGCTCGTCGCCGTCCGCAATCGGAGCGTCCCACGGGACGTATTCAGCATTCCTGGCAATGGCCACGGATTTGGCAATTCCCCGCAACTGCGGAAACCTGGCCAGGACCACCTCCAAGGCCTCCTCTACCGTCGAGGCTCCCTCCGGCAACTCAATCTCCAGTTCCTTGCTCCCGACCGCCTCCCGGCAGCCGGCGAACAGCAGCAGCTTTACGCGCATTGGCGATCAAACCGGTTAACCTTCTGGCGGCGAAAAGAAAAGGCCGCCGAGCGAAAACACACCCGGCGGCCTACTCCCTGGCAGACCACCGGTGGATCCGGCGGTTCGCCGCGATTCTGAAATTACCTGACCAAGGTCATCTTTTTCATCGAGCTGAAATCCCCAGCATTCAGCTCGTAGAAATACACCCCGGAACCGACAGCTTCCCCATTCTGGTCGAGCCCGTCCCAGATCCGCCGGTAGTGACCAGCCGGGAGGTACTCGTCAGCAAGCTTTCGAACGGTCTGACCGGTTGCGTCGTAGATGGTCAGGGCGACCTGGGCTTGTTGGGCCAAATCGAAGCTGATGGTCGTTTCGGGGTTGAACGGGTTGGGAAAATTCTGACCCAATGCGGTGACGGTCGGGACCAGATCGAGGTCGATGGCAGTGGCGTCGAAGTAGACCTGAATCACCTGCGAACGGGTTGAGGAGCCATCGAGGTCGATCTGCCTGAGATAGTAGTAGACCATATCCGAGAGGGGTGGATCGGAATCGATGAAATCATAAGTCGTGAAGACATCGATCGTACCTTCCCCGGGGACGAGATCCCCGATGCGCTCGTAAACGGCATCGTCGGTGCTGCGGAAAACCTCCCACCCGAGGTTGTTGGTCTGGGAAACGACCCCCCACCTCAGCAGGATCTCGCGGTCCCCGGTGACTTCGGCGGCAAAGCTCGCCAACTCTGCGGGAACCGGAACATCCCAGGTGGCGCTGAAGCCGACGCTCAGGCCCCTGGATTCTCCTTCGGAATTCGGAGCGGTAGTCCTCGCCGTCACCGAGATACTGGTGCTGCCGGAGTCGCCGTCACCCTCGCAATCAAAAGTGATCGATGCCAGACCGGCGGCATCGGTGGTAGCCGTCACCGCCACATCGGAGGTGTTGGCCGTTATCTCCTGCCCGCCCTCGCCAAGAACGAACACCGACTCGGCCCCGTTGTTGGTGACCGACCAGGCAACCTCCTGGCCTTCCATTGCGGCCCCAGTCGCGTCCGTGAAGCTGACGCCCAAAGTCACTTCGCCGGCGCTGCCGTCCGGCTCGCCGGCGTCACCAATAGCCCCGGAAAAATCAAGGCTGAGGTCGGTAGCCCCGACAGCAGACAGCGTCGGTTCGATGACCGGCGGCGGCGGCGGCACAGGGGGATTGACCATGATCGAAATGCCGATCGCATCGGCGTCGAACTCGTCGCGGTCAGTTGAGGATGAGCCGACGGAAACCATGCTGACTGTAACCGTCGCCTGGGTATCCTCGGTAAAATCAGCGGAGGCTGTCAGCACGAAATCGCCCAGGGAGGAATCCCCGTCTATTGCCCCGCTGAAGTTTGCGGCACCCGCCTTCACCGTGCCTTCCCCGGTTTCCGTTCCAGGAGCGACGAAATCCGGCCCGGGGGCGAACGTAGTAGCCTCCAGGTTGAAGGCATCGGCAGGGGTGACTGTGACTGTCATATCGTATTGAGATACGCCGACCATTCCCGATGCGGTGACGTTGAGGGAAACGGTTCCCCCAGCCCCTATCCCGGACACCTCCGTATCACTGGTAGTAGAAAAGGTGACGGCTTCATTGTCACCTGCGAAAGCTACACCAGCCAAGACGATTACGAAGGCGAGGGCAAATGGCGCGGCCTTTCGCACGTGGTTGAGCATTTCCTCTCTCCTGATCAATGATACGCGACCCAAGTTGGCCATCCCGTTTGAACTGCGTTCAGCTTCCGGTTTCAAAATTTCCGTCTAATATGAGGACGGGACCCCGCGAGGGCAGGGTCCCGTCTCAATTTCGCTGCCTTGCCCTCCGCCTACTTGAGCAGCAGCATCTTCTTGACGTCGGTGAACTCACCTTCTACCTGGACGCGATAGAAGTAGATCCCCGACGACATGCTCTGACCGTGGCCGTTGGTGGCGTCCCACTGGACTGCGTAGCGACCGGCGGTCTGGTGCTCGTTGACCAGAGTCCTGACCACCTGTCCCAGCATGTTGTAAACTTCCAGCTTCACGTCACCAGCTTCCGGCAAGTCGTACTTGAGCGTGGTCTCCGGGTTGAACGGGTTCGGGAAGTTGTTCCGAAGCGCGTAGACCTCGGGACGAGTCTGAATCCGTACCGAAACCGGAGCGGCCAGCGTGTTCAAGCCGTAATTGCCGTCTCTCACCTCGGCGTTCACGATGTCGATGTAGCTGTCCTCGATCTCCTGCAAAGAGCGGAAGAGGAGGCTGAGACCGAGATCGCCTTCGGTGGCCACATCGCCGTAGGTGACGAGCGACACGAGACCGTCCTTGTGGGACACCAGCTGACCTTCAGCAAACTCGCCGGCGCCCAGGATGCTGTTCTCCACCCGGGTTCCCACGTAGGTCAGGACCTGCGGATCGTAGCTGACGCTGAATCCGTAGCCCTTGAGCTCGACGAAGTCTTCCAGGCTGACCAGAATCGCCATCTCCTCTCCGACCCTCGGCAGCTCTGTGCCGGCGTCGAGATAGAAGCGGGCGTCGCTGTTCAGACCGGCCATCGAAATCGGCAACGCCTTGCCAGCGCCTTCCACCGTTCTGCCGAAGAAATCGGCAAAGGTGAAGAAGTCGTTGAGATCGATCTTGTTGTTGGGACTGAGATCGAACGCCGGCTCGAAATCTTCGTCCTCGACGGTCATACCGAACTGATCCGCGAGGATGAAGAAGTCGTCGAAACCGACCTTGTCGTCGCTCCCGAAGAGTCCGAGAACCACGTTGCCGTTGGCGTCGAGGACCTGGTTGCGGATCGCCATCGCGGTCCCTTCCAACTCGCTGTCGGTCTCGTTGTCAATGTCGAACGGCTTCACCTGGTAGGTGTAGCGCACGCCGTTGAAGACCGTGGCGTCGTCGAAGGAGGTCTCGCCGCTTCCCGCCTTGCCGATCAGCTCGAAGGCCCCGTCGCCGATCTTGCGATAGACGTTGTAGCCCGCGACTCCGCCGACGGAGTAGACGTGGCCGCCGAGGCCAATGGCGCTGCCGACCGTGGTGGTCAGCATGCGGTCGTCAGGTGACGTGGTCCAGGTGACCCTGATGCTGCCGCCCGCGTCGCCCGGAGTGTCGAGCACCTTGAGGTAAGGAATGGCGCCCGGCGGGATATTGTCGATGCTCCTGACAACTTCGGACATGGTTATCTCAGACCGCAGAACGTCGCTGTCGACGCTCTTGAGCAGCGGCACGACCCCCTTGGCCTGGTAGGTCAGGGCTTCCGGGCTCAGGGTAGCGAAAACCGGCGCATCCGAAACCGGCTGCGCTGCTTCCCTGCTCCTGGACATCGTCTGTGCCATCAGCTCGTACGGGTTTTCCACGTTCTGACCGGGACCGAAAGCCTGCTTGGAGCTCCGACCGCCCCGCTCGGCTGCCACTCCGAAAGCAGTTGCATCCGAATCGAGGGTGGCCACGACAACCCGCATGACATCGGCACCCGGGATCGCATCGATCGTGCCCCAGTGAACCAGCGCGGTGGTCGGCTCCGGCAGGGTAACGAAGTTGCCGGTCTCCTCGTCCATGACCGTGCTCACCGCGATCTGACGGTAGACGCGGTACTTGTCGAGGCTATCGTGATCGTCGGAGGCGTCCCAGGTCAGCAGGACGAAACCGCCCTGATCGCCCTCGCCGCTGGCGCCGGCATAATCTTCGGCGACCAACTGGTCAGGGGCGTCGGGCGCCTCTTCGGGATCAACTGGATCAGGCGCGTCGTCAGAGGCCCTGACATACACCGTTCCGGTGCCAAGTGTGTTGGCAGTCCCATCCTTCCGATCAGCGATATCTCGGACAGAAAGGGTCAGATCACCCGACCAGCCGGAGCTGTTGACCATGAAACTGCCGGCGCCCTTAGCAATGTGTACGGCATCCGGCGGGACCTGGACCCCGATCGTGTTGGTGCTTATCGCCACGAAACGGTTGTCCGCCACCCGCTGGTTACCAAACTTGTCGGCGATCACAACATTAACCATGAAGTTTTCGCCCTGCATGACCGAGTCGTCGGCAGCACTGATAATGATCTGCGAGTAATCGTCGGGATGTATCACCACTACGGAGTCCGCTTCCCCAACCAGGGTGGAATCGTCATCCGCTTCTATGCTGATAGTAAGGTTTTCAACCGAAACAGTATCCCTGAAGACGATTTCCCGCGAGCCAATGACCCAATCCTCACCATTCAGAGAGATCGTTCCATCCCCGTTGTCAGTGGCACCCGTGCTTTTGTTTCCAATCAGTTCTATGCCACTGCCGCCACCGACGGTTACCGTTGCAACTCCACCATAGGTCGGGGCATTGTCGCCAGTGACCGCCTGGGCTTCCAGGGATATCCCAATCTCGTCCCCTGCCTCGATCTTCTTATCGAGACCCGTCAAGGCCGTTTTCCGTTCTCCCGGCTTCGTTATCTTGACCACAAACTGATTGGCCTGTGGAACCTGGTAATCGGTGTTGTACCAGAAAGTGTCAGGCTTTGACTGTACCCAGTTTCCAGCCAGGTCACGAGCCGTTACTGTCAAAACGTACCTGTTGTCATGCTGGAGCCCAGGGACCCGGAACTCCTCTGGAGTTGTGGTATTTGTCTTTTGCCCACCGACGAGGAGATAGTTTCGCGTCTTGTCCACGTCGTTTGAATCGGCGTCGGCCCCCATTGCGACCCCCTTGTACTCGATTGCCAGGGAATCGACGGGTTCGCTCAACCTGAAGACAACAACGGCGGTGTTCGCCTCAATGGTATCGAGACCTGATTCATTGTCACCTTCGCCGAACGGGAAGGAGCGAATGAATTCGACGTCGTCGACATCGACGTAGACATCGGAACGAGTCCTCGCTGGACCCTTGTTTCCAGCTACATCGATCCCGGTGAAACTGATCTTGTAGGTACCCGTCGTGATAACAGCGTCCTTGCTTTCAGGTCCATCGAACTGGCCATCGATAAGATTTCCGTCTTTATCGGCGGCCCTGACGCTGTCCTTTTCTGCGACGACTGCATCGTCGTCGTCCTTAAGTCCACTTGCCTTTCCGTAAGAGGTGAAGTCAAGCGAGAAGAAATCCAGCAACTCACCCTTGTCGCTCGTGGAAGCCCCTGCCGTCGCTTTCAGGATCGGATGTTTGATGGAAGGTATTCCAGCATTTCCAAGCCGCAAGGAGCCTTCCTTCGGCCCCTTGAACTCAACGATCAGAGAATCGAGCGCACGGTCCAGATTCAAACGAATCGGATTCCAGTCATTTGGATAGACGGGACCGTTAATTCCACCGTCGGTACTAGTTGCAGCGGAAACAGGGAGAAGGGTGTCGCCATTGGTAGAATCGAACACTGGCTTGGCGGTATCGACGAGGAGGACCGTACCGATGGAAATACCTGTCGCCGTCAGAGCGTCTTCCTGTCGATCGAAATCACCTATATCAGCTATATGACTCCGGTTTCCCGCCCCGTCGACCAGGAAGTAGCGAATGTCATGGGTGTCGGCCCCGGCAGCTTCGAAAAGATCCGTGAAATCCGAATCCTTCTTTACATATTCCCCATCGCTGAGAACATCTTCAAACTCGATGCGGTCCGACTTCCTCGTTGCCGACTTGATACCCCTCTGATGGACAAGCTGCTCGATGCCGAAAGCTTCGATCACCAGCTTCAGAGAGTCCGAACCGAGGAGAGGGTTCAACCGGTTTCCAAGCTTGACATAGGTCCTCAGGGTGTCCCCGATTCCCAGAACTGTTCGAGTATCATTGGGTCCGCCCACGTTGAAACCGGTTACCTCTCTCCCCCCTCCGGAATCTCCCGGGCGTTCTCCCACCAGTCTGTAGGAAAGAGAATCACCATCCCCCACCCCCATAAATGGAACGAAATCATCTTCCCGGTTCGTGTCGAAGATATCGAGGTTTTGGACGAAAAACATATCCCCGGATATCGGGCGATCCCCGTCCAGATCTATCCTTTCGGTGGAGTATACTGCGGTTGCAGCTGCCGAGGCTTCATCGCCAGTAGATGCATTATTCGCATCCCCGTCGTGAGGAGTGGCATCGACAAAGGAAACAGCTCCTGCCCTTACGCCACTCACCGTTCCGACAGAGGCGTGCAACGTGGCGGCCCATTCGAACACCGCCCCCTCGTTGTCCGCCGACAACAGCTTGAGGGACGTGCCGTCACCACGCAGGTTTTTGCCGTCCCCAAACTGCTCCTTGCCCTCCTTCACCTCGATGGCGCGACCTCGAAGTTGGAGCGCCGCCACGGCACCAATAGCGTTGACCCCGGCCCCAGCCACGGCTTCCGTTGTATTGGTTTCAAAGAATTCCGTGGTGCCTGGAAGGAGATTCGATATTGTCGAGGGATTGGCTTCGGGATAGAGGCCGGTAGCGCTCGTGTCCGCTACCAAGCTGTCAGGCTCGCCGCCCCCGTTTTCCAAAGCCAGAAAAACGATAACTCCCATGCTGTCGTTTTCGGCTCCCAGGAAATCCTCCACCTCCACCCGGACCGTGAAGGACCCGCCGATTCCGACCAAGGCTCCGCTGTCCGGCGCCGTGATCTGAACCTTTGTGACTTTTGCGGCCTCAACCTCACCACTTCCGATGAAGCCCAAGCCCACCATAAACGCGGTGAGAAGAATCAGTTTTCTGCTAAAATGCATGTCTTTCCTCCTCAGGGATGCTATTCCCCGTTGTGAAGAATACGCGAAAAACAAGAGATTTTTCGAGAGTTCGGGAGAGTTAGTGAAGAGCATGAAAGCTCGGGGGATTGTGCAGCGCAGGTTTCTGACATTTGGGGTTACAACCGCATCTCGTCTTGTTCCGAATGGAGACGAAAACTTAATAGCCACCTTCGTCCTTCCTGGAACTTAGGTGGCGTCCAATAATATGACTGCGATGTGGGAATGTCAAGGCTGATTTTGGGAACTTCGCTTCTGCCGCAACTCGTGGAAAAACCGGCATCTTGCAACCGGTAACGAAGGGCAAAAAGGGGAGCCGGGCACCTGCCGCGACTCCATCAAGGGGGGATGACGCCAGCGACCGATACGACAAGCATAACGGGGGAAACGCAGGAATGTCAAGAGATTTTCCGAGGGGAGCGGCGTGTTTCGGCATGGGCGGCATGGGCTTGGAGCATCAGCTCTTGCCGCTGCCGGCTTCCTCCGGCCGCCAGGGGCCGATGACGGCGCCTTCGATGCGAGCCGTGCGCTCGCTCAGCGCCGCCAGGTCGCGCGCCAACGACTTTACCTCGCCCCTCAGCGCTGTCACTTCACGCTCCAGGGCCTGCTGGCCCGCTTCCAGACGAGTCACGCGCTCGACCAGCGCCTGTTGGCCCGCTTCAAGACGACCGATACGGGCTTCCAGCCGGTCGAACCGGGCGCCAAGGCTGCGCATCTGCTGCAAGATCAGCGCCGCCAAGGTCACGCCGGTGGCGATAATGGCGATTGTTTCAGGAGTAGGGGTCATGGGAAGAGCACCTTCGGATGCCGGTAATATACCGCTTGGCGGCGATATTTGAAATCAATTCAGACCTGACTACGCCTTAAAATCCCGCTTTCCGCAGAAACCCCGGGCAGGCCGAGTTCGCTTCCGGGGAACCCCCTCTCCTCTATGGTTTCCCGGCTGCCGGCACCGATCTCCGGCGGCTCTCGACGATTCCGAGAATCAGCACGGCTCCGAGCGAAAGCAGGGTGACCGCTCGCGTCATCAGCACGGTAGGCGAGCGGTAGCGCAACTCGACGCGGTGCTCCCCCGGCGGCAGGTAGACGGCCTTCCAGACGTAGTTGGCGCGCAGGACCGGGACCTCTTCCCCGTCGACGATGGCGCGCCAGTTCGGGTAGAAATTCTCCGAGACGACCAGCAGCCGCGGTTCCCTCGAGCCGGTGGAGAGGATGATGCGGCTGCCGTCGCCGGCGCGCTCCTCGACCTCGAGACGGTCGCCGGTGAGATCAGTGCCGGATGCGGCAGCGGGCAGCGGGCCGGGGGGCTCCCGCTCAAGCACCGGGGTGAGCCTGGGGTCGACGCCGCCCTCCCGCAGCAGCGCCAGGATCTCGTCTTCTTCGGTTGCCAGCCTGAAGGCAGGAGCGAGGTAGTACCAGGGCAGGGCCTCGCTGTTTTCGTAGAGGCGAAGCCGCTCTGCGGAGAACGCCTCGGGGAACAGCGACGTCCGCAGCGGCAGGGACTTCGGGGTCACGAGGTAGCGGGCGTTGACGAGGTTGAGCAGGGGGCGCATGGAGAGCAGCAGGTCGTCGTCGCTGTAGGGAATCTCGCGGCCGCCGAAGCGGGCCTGGAACAGGGAAAGGGCCGGGTCGAACTCGCGCACGAGGCGGTCGTAGCGGCGGATGGTGAAGTCGCTGAAGCCGGTGACCGGGTCGGCGCCGTAGAGGTGGTAGCCCGGGGAGCGCAGCAGCTGCCAGGAGGGGACCGGGAAGACGCGGAAGCGCTCGCCGGAGGACTCGAGGAACTCCAGGGTGCGCCGGTTCTCCCGGCGTATGTCCGGCCAGCGGGCGGGGTCCTCGTAGACCAGGAATAGGCGGTCGATGCGCCAGGTGTCTGCCAGGGTCAGGGCGATCAGGCCGGCGCAGGCGGTTGCGACCGACAGCTTCCGGCGGAGCAGGGCCCAGACGAGGGCGGCGGCCCCGGCGCAGAGCAGGATTGCGAGGAGTCCGCCGCGGGCGAGCCCGGGTGCCCCCGAGAGCATGATCTGCCGTTTGGCCGCGGCGATCTCGTCGTAGAGGGTGGCGGTCCAGAGCTCCAGGACGGTGTGCGGAAGGGCCGCGGCGAGGGCGGCGATTCCCGCCAGGGCGGCCGCGGCGATCAGCAGCCGCTTGCGGAAGAGCTGTTTGTCCGGTTCCCCGGCGGTGACCGCCTGATTCAGGCCGGTGGCGGCGAGCACGATGGCGGGAAAGGCGAACAGGAAGGCGGCCATGCCGACGGAGCGCAGCACCTTGCCTCCCGGCAGCAGGTGGGCGGCGAGCCAGTGCACGGGGGTGTGCCCTCCGAGGGTGAAGGCGAGGGCGACGGCGAAAAGCAGACCCATGAAGGCCGCGGTGGGGTTGCGCCGCCACGACCACAGGGCGGGAACCGCCAGCAGCAGCACGACGATGCCGAAGTACTCGGAGTTGTACTTGCCGGGATTGCGGCCCCAGTACTGGTCGCGGTTGTCCCGGGGGTTGTAGAAGCCGGCGAACTCCGGGACCAGCAGCGACCCGACCTCCTCCGGGTGCAGGGACCAGCTGCGCGCCAGGGCCAGCTCGTCCCCGGTTCTTTCGGCAGTGGCGGCCTCGGCCCGCTTCGACTCCCGGGTCGCATGCAGGTAAGGGGGAAACAGCCCTTCCGACCCGATGCCGATGCCGAGGGCGGCGGCGAGGGCGAACAGCCCGGTCCGCGCCAGGAGCAGCCGCTGTTCCCGGCGATCCCTGTACAAGAGGTACAGCTGGAACAGGAAGTAGAGGCCGACGGCGATGAGGGCGTACTGGAGCATCTGCACGTGCGGGGTGTAGGCGCCGAGGCCGATCAGCAGGGCCAGCGCGAGGAAGCGGGAGAGCTTCCCCTCCTGCATGCCGCGGTGGAGGCAGAGGTACATCCAGGGCAGCAGGGCGATGACCGCCATCTTGGCGTAGTGGCCGGCGAAGGTGAAGGACAGGAAGGTCGGCGCGAACATGAAGGCGACGCCCCCCCACAGGCAGGGCCAGCGGGCCAGGTCGAGGACGCGCAGGTAGCGGTACATCCCCCAGCCGGCGAGGAAGACGGTCAGCATGAAACGCCAGCCGAGGTGGCGCTGATGGGTGGTGAACAGCTTCAGCAGGCTGGCCGGGAAGTAGTCGGGGCGGATCTCCTCGGATGCAGGGTATCCCCCGAGGGTGGGTTTCCAGACGCCGGGGCCATAGGTTGCGAGCTTCTCGGCGAACGGCTCCTCGCCGCGGTGGAAATCGGTGCCGGTGTCGCTTCCGTAGATGACCTGGCCGCTGAGGGGGAAGTCGTAGAAATAGAGGAGGGTCAGCAGCGCAAGGATGGCCGGAACCGCCCAGGGTGAGGCGAGGCGGAAGCGGAACTTGTCTGCTTTCGGGGCCTGGACCGGGGCCGGCCGCGGTTCCGGCGCTCCGGTGGTCCGGCGCTTCTTCTTACTCATGAGAGACGCTCCGCGGCGGCGAGCATCACCTCTTCCTGGCGGCGGGCGAGCTCCTCCCAGCCGAAGCGGCGGGAGTGCTCCCGCCCCTGCTCGCCGAGCGACTTCCGCAGCTCCGGTTCGTCGAGGAGCCGGCGCATGGCCGCGGCCAGGGCTTCGCCGTCCCCGCTCGGCACCAGCAGGCCGGTGACGCCGTCCCGGACCGCGTCGCGCAGGCCGTCGATGGCGGTGGCGACCACCGCCTTGCCGCTTGCCCCGGCCTCGACCGCGGCCATGCCCCAGCCCTCGTAGCGAGAGGGCATGCAGAAAAACAGGGCCGACGCCAGCAGCTCGCGCTTCTCCGTTTCCGACACCTTTCCGAGCAGCTCCACCCTGGCGCCGAGCCGGGTCTGCTCCACCAGCTTCTCGAGCCGCCGCACCTGACCCTTCTCACCGCCCCCGGCAATCTTCAGCGCCAGGCCGGGGCGCTCCGGGGCGATGCGCGCGAAGCCCTCCAGCAGGGTGTCGATTCCCTTGGTGTGCACGTCGATGCGCCCGAGGTAGAGGAGGTACGGCTCCTCGGTCGCGACGCTTCCGAAATAGCCGTCGTCGACGCCGTTGTAGACGCAGTCGACCGGCAGGGTTGCGCTCACCCGGCTGCGGATGCGCTCCTGCACGCTCGGCGCGCCGGTCAGGATGTGGGGGTAGGCGTGCAGGACGCGGCGCTCCGCCAGGAGGGCCGCCCACCCGGCCAGGGGATGCTTGAGGACGGCGTGGCGCCCCATGAAATGGTGGAAGAAAAGCAGCCCGCGGCGGCGCACCTGCGCCGGCACCCTCAGCGGCGCGTACGCGGAGAACTCGTTGACCCAGATGTCCCACTGCAGGCGCCGGAGGGCAGCAACGGCCCGGCTGGCGTAGGTGAGACGGCTGATCGCGTAGCTGCGCGGGGAGCCGACCCGCAGCAGGCGCAGGCCGTCTACCTGCTGCACGGGTTCGGCGCCGGGAAAGGTGCCGGTGACCAGGGTGATCTCGTGGCGGCCGGCGAGGCGCCGGTAGATCTGGCGCGCTCGCCAGGCGCCGCCGCCGCCGAGCCAGGGGTTGTCGACGTCGTCGTAGATGAGGTGGCAGATCTTCACGGCGCCTGGCGGGCCGCGGGCTGGGGCGGGATCCGGGCGGCGCGGCTGTTTCCGGGGCCGCTCGAATCGGCTACATCGGGCCGCGGATGAACCGGGAATGCGCGCGAGCGCGGGCCACCGGGGGAGTACGGCGGGCGCGGGCAGCGCCGCGAGCCGGCAGGTCCGGAAGGCAGGATGCTACAGCCGTCCCTTGGTCGAGGGGATGGAGTCGGTGCGGCCGGTCCGCAGAGTCGCCTTGTCGAGGGCCTGGGCGAAGGCCTTGAATATCGCCTCGATGCCGTGGTGGTCGTTGCCCGAGCGCAGCAGGTCGACGTGGAGGTTGAACCTGCCGTGGTCGGAGACGGCGCGAAAGAACTCGGTGACCAGGGAGACGGGAAAGTCCCCCACCTCCGGGTCGCGGAACTCCGGGGCGGCGCAGAGGTAGGAACGGCCCGAAAGGTCGATGACGACCCGGGCCAGGGCCTCGTCCATCGGCACGTAGCTGTGGGCGAAACGCTGGATCCCCGCGCGGTCCCCGAGCGCTTGGTCGAGGGCCTGCCCGAGGCAGATGCCGACGTCCTCGACGGAGTGGTGCTGGTCGACGTCGAGGTCGCCGCGGCAGCGCAGCTCCAGGTCGAACAGCCCGTGCCGGGCGAAGGCGTCGAGCATGTGGTCGAGGAAGCCGATGCCGGTGTCGGCGGAGCAGCGGCCGCTGCCGTCGAGGCCGAACTCGAGATCGACGTCGGTCTCGGAAGTTTTGCGCCGGACGCGGGCGGTCCGGGCTTGAGCGTCCGCCATCAGCTGTCCCTCCCGTAGTCGTCGAGGCGCGCCTCGATTGCCCGCGCGTGGGCTTCCAGCTCTTCGGCCCTGGCCATACGCATGATCCGCTCCCCGGTCTGCCGGAGGCGCTGCCCGCTGTAGCCGAGGACGCTGGTGGTCCTTGTGAAGTCGTCGATGCCGAGGGCGGAGGAGAAACGGGCCGCCCCGTTGGTCGGCAGCACGTGATTGGTGCCGGCGTAGTAGTCGCCGACCGGCTCGCTGGAAGCCTCGCCGAGAAAGACCGCTCCTGCGTTGCGGATCTCGCCGAGCCAGCGCCACGGGTCGGCGACTAGCAACTCGACGTGCTCCGGGGCGATGCGGTCGACGAGACGGGCCCCCGAGGCCAGGTCGGGCACGGTGACGACGAGGCCGAAGTTGTCCAGGGCCGCGGCGATCTCCCGCCGCCGCGGCAGGGTGGCGAGCTGTTTTTTCGCCTCGGCCTGCACCTGGCGCGCGAGCGCTTCGGAAGGGGTGATGCAGACCGCGGCCTCGAAGCCGCTGCCGTGCTCGGCCTGCGACAGCAGGTCGGCGGCGACGTACCGGGGGTTGGCGATCTTGTCGGCGAGCACCACGATCTCGGAGGGGCCGGCGACGGTGTCGATGCCGACGCGGCCGTAGACCTGCTGCTTGGCGGCGGCGGTGTAGGGGCCGCCGGGGCCGGCGATCTTGTCGACCGCGGGGATGGTCCCGGTGCCGAAGGCAAGGGCGGCTACCGCCTGGGCGCCGCCGACGGCGTAGACCTCGTCGAGCCCCAGCATGGCCGCAGTGGCGAGAATTACCGGGTGCGGCAGGCCGCCGGGGCGGGGCGGGGTGACTACGCAGATCTCACTGACGCCGGCCACCTGCGCCGGCACCGCGGTCATCAGCAGCGTCGACAGCAGCGGGGTCTGCCCTCCGGGGACGCAGAGACCGACCCGGCGCAACGGCAGGACCCGCTTCCCCAGGACGACGCCGTCCCCGTCCTCGAGGAACCAGGAGTCGCGCAGCTGGCGGCGGTGAAACGAGCGGATATTCGCTGCCGCCCCGGAAACCGCCTCCTCGAGCTCCGGATCCATGGCCGCCCGTGCGTCGTCGAGGGCCTTGCGCGGAACGCGGAACCCCCCGGGGGCCAGGGCGACGCCATCGAACTTCTGGGTGTACGCGGCGACCGCGGCATCCCCCTCGGCCTCGACGCGGCGCAGGATTTCGGCGACGGCATCGACGATCTCGGGGGGAAACCCGGCCTTGCGGTTGAGGATGGCGGCCAGCTTGCCGGTGGCGGGGGCGCCGGCGTCGGAGCAGCGCTGGATGTCGAGCATCAGTAGACCACCTTGTTCAGGGGATACTCGATGATCCCCTCGGCGCCGCTCCGTTTCAGCCGCGGGATCAGGTCGCGGACGATCTTCTCGTCCGCTATGGTCTCGACCGCCACCCAGTCGCCGTCGACCTGGCTCGAGATCGTCGGCGTGTGCAGCGCCGGCAGCATCTCCATCAATTCGTCGAGCCGCGCCCGCGGCACGTTCATCTTCAGGCCCACCTTCGACTCCGCCTCCAGGGCCCCCGTCATCAGCGTGAACAGGTTCCGGATCTTCTGCCGCTTCCAGGGATCGCTCCAGGAATCCCTGTTGGCGATCAACCGGGTGGTCGACTCGAGCAGGGTCTCGACGATGCGCAGCCGGTTGGCGCGCAGGGAGGAGCCGGTCTCGGTGCCGTCGACGATGGCGTCGGCCACCCCGGGAATGCCGGCCTTCACCTCCGTCGCTCCCCACGAGAACTCCACCTCGGCCTCGACTCCGCGCTCGGCGAGGAAGCGGCGGGTGACGCCGACCAGCTCGCTGGCGATGCGCTTGCCCTCAAGGTCCTTCACGGTGCGGATGGGGGAGTCCTCCGGGACGGCGATCACCCAGCGGTAGGGCCGCGAGGTCGCCTTGCTGTAGAGCAGCTCCCCGACCTCGACGAC
Source organism: Candidatus Latescibacterota bacterium (assembly GCA_965223905.1). Classification (GTDB taxonomy): domain Bacteria; phylum Latescibacterota; class UBA2968; order UBA8231; family UBA8231; genus CBDCXV01. Next base: position 702,229 of record CBDCXV010000001.1, on the reverse strand, counting down.
GTCGGCGTCGTTCTCCGCGACCCAGTCCCGGCCGGTGATGCCGGCGTCGGCGACGCCGCGCTCTACGTAATGGGCGATCTCCTGGGCGCGGAACAGGGTCACGCCGATTTCGGGATCGTCGATCTCGGGCTGGTACGACCTCGAAGCCACGCCCAGCCGGTAGCCCGCCCGCCCGAGCAGGTTGACGGTGGCATCGCGAAGACTGCCTGAGGGCAAGCCCAGCTCGAGTCTGCTCTGCTTGCTCATATCTCCTCGGATCCCGGTGGCTGGGCCTGCAGCTCCAGCAGATTCTCCAACACCCTGCCGGCCTCGCGCCTGTCTTCCGGGGTGCCGGACTCGGCCAGGGGCCGCAGGTGGGGCGCCGCCCGCTGCGCGCCGATCATTTCAAGCGAGCGGATCGCCTTGGTTCTGATTGTCTGCATCGGCTCCTCGAGCGAGGCGATCAGCGCCTCGACGACGTTCTCCCGGGTTCGCGCCGATACCGGCCTGGCCCTCGGAGCCCGCCCCGAGGCCAGCTGGCCGAGCGCCTGAACCGCCACGTGCCGCACCTTGGCCGAGGGGTCCCGGGTCATGCGGATGATCTCCTCGGCGGAGCCGCGATAGCCGAACTCCCGGATCCCCAGCAGCGCGTTCACCCTCACCCTCGGGGTCGGGTCCTTGAGGGCGCGGAACACCACCCGGTAGGCCGAGTCCCTGACCGCCGGCTCCAGGGAGTCGCTGTAGCAGCGGCCGAGGGCTCTGACCACCTCCTTGCGAACCTCCTTCGAGGCTTCGCCGGCGTAGCGCAGCATCGGGGCGACCGCCTGCGGAACCTGCAGCTCGCCGAGGCTCCAGGCGGCGACCGCGGCCACCATGGCGGACTTGTCCTCGAGGGCGGTGATCAGCGCCGGGGCGGCCTCCCGGTTCCTGAGGCGGCCGAGGAGGCGGACCACTTCGAAGCGCACCCGGATCAGCTCGTGGTCCGCCTCCTCCATCAGCCTCGGCACGATCTCGTCGCCGTAGAGCAACAGCTTGGCCGCGGCCTTCTCCCGCTGCTTGCTCTGCTGGCTTTGCAGGAGATGGATGTACGGCTCAGGCGACGGTTTCGAGCAGCCGGCGACGGTCCCGCCCCAGAGGAGCAGAACCGGAAGCAGGACAGCCCCCGCGGCGACGGAAACGGGCCGCCGGAAGCGGGGGGCGCCGGGTTTGAGAGGAGCCGTCATGGGCGGGGGTTCATCAAGGGATTCGCCTGAACTGTATCCATTTGGCCTATATCAATATAAAAAGGGCAGCGGAACACCCGTTGGTTACGTTTCCGTGGGGGGTGGCCGCGCCGCTTCAGTCCGCGACCGGCGGTAGTCCGAGAACGCGCGGGTACAGCCACCGCCGGAAGGGCCCGTAGTGCTTGCGTATGAAGATATGCAATCCGTTTCGCATCAACTTCTTGCGATGGGCGCTCGGCATCGGCGTCTTGTTGCGGTAGTGGTTGATCGTCGAGGCGCAGGTGTAGCGCACCCGGAATCCGGCCTTGCGGGCCCGCCGGCAAAGGTCGGTATCTTCGTAGTACAGGGGAAAGGAGCTGTCCCAGCCCCCGATCCGGTGGAAGACCTCGGTCCTGATCCACAGGTACGCCCCGGTCACCCAATCGACGTCGCGGTCGCTTTCGAAGCCCCGGTAGTGCCTCTGGGAAAACCGCTCAAGCAGCGGCTGCAGGGGGGGCGCCTTGGGAAGGAGGCGGTCGAGGGCGAGGCTGGTCAAGGTGGGGTCCCGCCCGGTGGAGCGCTCGGTCTCGCCGTCGGCGTCGAGGCACCGGCCGCCGAACACGGCGACTTCCTGGTCGGAAGCGATAGTGTCGAGCATCGCCCGCAGACTACCCGGAGGCGTCTCGGTATCCGGGTTGAGGAACAGCAGAAGCGGGGCAGTGCCGACCTCGGCGCCGAGGTTGTTGTTCTGGCTGAACCCGAGCTTCTCCTCGTTGGCGATCACCCTTGCTTCGGGGAACTGCCGCAGCACTTCCCCGCTGCCGTCCTCGGAAGCGTTCTCGACCACGATCACCTCCGCGTCGACATCGCCGTTGTCGCGGATCGACGTCAGACACTGCCCCACGTACTCCCCGGTATTATTGTTGACGATAACGATGGAGACTTCCGGCATCCGGCTCATCCGCTACTCGAGAAGTCCACGCGATTCCAGCTCCCCCACGGCGCCGGCAACGCGGTCCTCCGCCTGCTGGTCACCCGCCCAGGAAATGAGATCCTGCAGTCCTGCGTCGAGGGTCACCTGTGGCGCGAAACCGAGGGCCTTCTCGATTCTGGCGATGTCGGCGACGCAGTGGATGACGTCCCCGGCCCGGACGCGGCCGCTCGGTCCCATCTTTCCGTTGAAACCGAGCGCCCCGGCGAGACGTCCTGCAAGATCGAGTATCGAGGTGGCCGCACCGGTTCCGACGTTGTAGGCGTCGCTCGGGCAGCTACTGTCGAGAGCAAGCGTAATCCCCTGGACGATGTCCCGTACATGAACGAAATCGCGGGTCTGGGTGCCGTCGCCGAAGATGACGGGCGCCTGACCGTTCAACAGCTGCGAGGCGAAGATAGCCGCCACCCCGGTGTAGGGATTGTTCAGAGACTGCCCGGGGCCGTAGACGTTGAAAAACCTGAGGGCGACGGTCGGAATGCCGTAGGCACGTCCCAGGGAAAGGGAGATCTCCTCCTGGTCCCGCTTGGTGACGGCGTAGACCGACGTCGGGCGAAGCGGGTGGCTCTCGCCGGTGAAGCCGGGATCTCCCTCCCCGTATATCGACATGGAGGAGGCCACGACCACTTTCTCGATGCGGTCGCGGAGCTTGAGGATCTCCTCCCAGAGGACCGCGGTCCCGTTGCAGTTGACGTCGACGTAGTACTTCACCTCGTACATCGACTGGCCGACCCCGACCGCGGCCGCCAGGTGCACGACGCGGTCGACGCCGTCGAGACATTTCGCCACCATGTCCGGGTCGCGCACGTCGCCAGTGACGTGCTCGGCTGTCTCGGTGCCGTAGCGGTGTTTGCGCTCCCCGTGGACCTGGGGGTCGAAGTTGTCGAGAATGCGGACCTCGCGGCCCGCAGAGCTCAACTGACGTACCAGGTGGGTGCCGATGAAACCTGCCCCGCCGGTCACCAGAACCTTGCCCATGTTTTCTCACCTTCCGAAACGCCGCCCGTTACACCGAGTCCAGGAAATCCCAGGAAGTGCCGTAACTTTATTATCTATATGGGCTTATAATTTAGGAACAGCGGCGATTCCGGGCCAAGAAACCGATATGGGGAAAAGCAGGCAGAAAACTTGCAGTCCGTAGACGACAGGGAGGAGATGGCGCTCAGGCGGATTGCACGGGGCGCGGTCCACACCCTGAGCAGCGCCTACGCGGGCCGGTTCGTCAACTGGATCGCCATCTTCATCATTACCCGCGAGCTCGCTCCGGAGGACTTCGGCCACGTCGCCCTGGCCGCCTCCCTTCTCGCCTTTGTGATTTCCCTGCGCAGCTTCGGTCTCCACAACGCCCTGCTGCACCGCCACGATCGCGTCCACGAACTCGCGCCCACCCACTTCATTCTCAATACCAGCCTGGGAGCCCTCGGGACCCTCGGGGCCATCGCCTTTGCCGCTCTCTTCGTGGACGGCCACTACGGCCGCAGCGTGGCAACGGCGCTGGCCGTCTTCGCCGCTTTCGATCTTTTCCGGGCAACCGCGCAGACGGCGGAAACCCAACTCAGACGAGACCTCGAATTCAGCTTTCTCGCAGGTGCCCATGCCTTGGCCCTGATCGCCGCCGCGGCAGCAGGAATCGCCGCGGCCTATGCAGGCGCCGGGATCTGGGCCCTGATTCTCAGTCACTCCATCTACGGAATCGGTTACGTCTTCGTGTATTGCGCCGTGGTCTGGCACCGCCGCTCTCCGCTGCGCTTCCGCCTCTCGGATTTCAACCCGGGCGAAGCCCGTCGCCTGTTCCGATATGGAGCGTGGATCTGGCTCGGGGGAATCTTCCAGACATTCCTCCTGAATTTCGACCGGGTCGTTGCGGACGCCCTGCTCGACGTCAGGACCCTGGGGTTTTACGAACGCGCCCACGTCTTCGCCCAACTCCCCACGGGAGCCCTCACCCACGCCCTCATCGGAGTCATGATCGCCGTATTTGCTCGCCATCATCAGGACCGGCAACTGCTTTCGGGTTCCTTTCGACGTACCCTGAGATGGATCCTGCGGTCCGCAGTACCCCTATCCATTCTGCTCGCTATCGAGATCCCCGTTATCACCCGCCTCCTCCTGGGGGAAACCTGGCTGCCGATGGTCCCCATCCTGCGTTTCCTGCTCCTCTATTCTCTGTGCCGCCCTCTTCTGGAAGCGGTTCAGGCGCTGCTGCGCAGCATCGGGGATCCCCGGGGATTCGCTGCCCTCGTCGCCGTCCAGGCCGCCCTCCTTCTAGTTTCAGCTCCCCTCCTTACACGGGAATTCGCAATTGCAGGCACCGCCATGGCGATGAACCTGACAGCCCTGGTCGGTACTGTCCTCGCCCTGCGACGCTGCACCCGCTATGTCGACGTGCCCTGGATACGCAGCATTGCTCCTCCCCTGCTAGCGGCGGCCGCGGCCACGGCCTTGCGCTTCACCGCAGATTCGTCCATCGAAGGTTTCCCCGATCTCCCGGCCTTGGTACTGGGAGTCGCCATTTTCGCGTTTGCCTACGGCGCGTCCCTCGTCGCCCTGGAAGGAGGGACTCTCCTTAATGAACTTCGCACACTCCGTGAGGTTTTCAGAAACGACCGGGACCGGAATGAATAGATGAATGATGTCGGAGCAGAAATCGTAGTGGACGATTCCAGTCACCAGCGAGAAACCATGAAGAAAGTGGCCATTTTTCGAGAAGCGCCCTTGAACAGCTATTACAGATCTTTGCTTCATCTGGCGGCCAATAAAAAAATCGAACTCGAGTGGTTCGATCATAAAGGGCTCGAATGGTTCGTAATAAAATTGTGGTATCGTTCTCCCATCGCCAGGTTGCTCGTCAAAAAGTTAAGCGGGCGAACTCCGCGCAAAAAAGAACCTACCTGGAGTGAGCTCCTGAATAGTCTTTTATATCCTTTGCGCCTGTTGCGGAGAAGGAACATCATCGTCGCTATTGCCCCTTACTCCATCATGGGTCCCTTTTTTCTACTGTTGAAAATGTTGGGAAAAAACGTGGTCTATTTTACTTCCTGGCCATATTGGAGTGATGGAAACTATGTCCATAGGCCAATATTGGGCTCCAGACAAATTTGGGGGTTATTCCTGAACTGTCTGAAAGCAGTAGCGGTGACTAAAAAAGGCGCGGATGAACTCTCCAGAATAGGGGTAAACGCAAGGCATATTCCCCATAGTGTGGACATCCGTCTCTTTGTCCCCGCGAGAAACAGGCAGGTGACGAATTTAAGATTATTATACGTTGGCAGGGTCGTGAAGGAAAAGGGAGTCATGGAACTTTCCAGGGTTTTCGAGTCGTTGCTCGGAAAGTATCCTCACCTGGAGTTGACCATCGTCGGAGACGGCCCTGAGTTGCAGAATATGAAAGACAAGAAAGGGATTTCCTGTAAAGGTTACTTGGCAGATGAGAAGGATTTAATCAGGGAATACCAGTCATCCGATATTTTCGTACTGAATTCATTTGAAATCGATGGCTGGCAGGAGTTTTTCGGAATGGCCTTGATCGAGGCAATGGCATGCGGCCTTCCCTGCGTAGCAACCGATTGCGTGGGTCCGAAAGAGTTGGTGGAAGACGGTGCCAGCGGATTCATTATTCCCCAAAAAGACGATAAGTCATTGTATCACAAGCTCGAATGTCTTATTCTGGACAACGATTTGAGAGTTCAATTCGGCACGCGTGGGAGAGAGAAAGCAATCGATTTCGCCGTCGAGAAAAATGCGGAAAATTGGTTGGAGGCAATTTCCGGGTAAATCGTCCCCACTGGACTGCGTAGCGACCGGCGGTCTGGTAATTCCAAGTTACAGGTCCCAACGCCATGATCTCCATCTCAATTTCCAAACTGTTCTTGCAAATTTGGATTGGTTTCAAGGTTACCTCATTGCTCAATTGCGGATTGTCCGGCCTTGTAAGCATGAACCAGATGCTGGCGAGCGAGAAGGTTGCGAAAGGCTCCAATGGTCAATCGGTTAAGCAGGTGTCTCTTTGGTCCGTAGTTGGAGGAAACTTTTCGGACCACCAATCCACTTTCCGAGATCAATTCGACGGCAGTTTTTCGAGTAAAAAATCGTAAATGCGTGCGGTCGAGAATTCCCTCTTCGGTATAGGTCCATCGGCCTCCGAATAGAAGCGGGAAGGAAACGCCGTAGAAACGCACGTTGGGAAGACTGGCTACTACCTGACCACCGACGGCAAGGGATTCCGAAAGATTTTTTACCACCTTCCAGGGATCGCGGAGATGCTCCAGAACGTCGCCAAAAATGATACAGTCGAAAATCTGGCCGGAGAACGGCCATCCCATCGACTCGATGTCCCCTACTGCGACGTGGTCCACATTGTTCATCGCTGTTTCCGCTACGGTCCTGTGTAGCTCGATGCCGAATGTAGCCCGAGCACCCTGTTCCTTCAGATACCGGAGGGTATTTCCAGCGCCGCATCCGACCTCCAGGACCGTTTCTGGAATCGGGTCCAGCATCGAGATGATGTCCAAACGTGTGTGTGTGTAGTACGATTCTCCGGGAGCGTGCAAAACAGGTTGGTTCATTTCAGTCCCCAAGTAAGTGAGTACACAACAGGTCGTGGTATCCTATAAAACGATACAATGTTAACATTTCACCCCCAAGGCCTAGCTATTGACCCCTTTCGGATTTTCCGACAGTCCTGACAGATATAGCCAGTAAGGAATTTAAAGGGAGGGTCGCTCCCAGCAAAGGCGCCCCACCGTCTCCTCGAATCACCAACAAGATCTTACCACCGAAATTTCTCTCATTGCTTTAGTATACTATTCTCGGCACGGCGGTTCATCCAATCCAAACTGGTTTTGGGGGAATACACAACCAATGAGGAGACGTCGTGAAGACAACCGTCCTTAGTCGGCTTATTTGCTGTCTGACTGTCATCGGACTTATATCCGCCCTTCGTGCCGGGGCCGAGCCGGTTGTCCGGGGTTGGGTAAAGCTAACCTCCGGTCAGCCCGCGTCTGGAGCCCAAGTCATGCTCTTCGACCTGACCGGCCTTCGGCGAGTGGCCGCCGCAACAACGGATGAAACCGGCTGGTTTGCGCTATCCGCGGAACCTGCCGCGCCGGCCTTGCCGGAACGATTTTCCCTGGGGCAGAACTACCCCAATCCCTTCAATCCTTCCACCATCATCCCGTTTCAACTGCCGGTCTCGACCCACGTGCGGCTGGAGATCTTCAACCTGCTTGGCCAACGGGTAGCGACCCTGGTGGACGGGGACCGGACCGCCGGCTCACACACCGCGCATTGGGACGGCAGAAATGCCGCAGGCCGCCCGGTTGGATCCGGGGTATACCTCTACCGGCTGCAAGGTGGAGGGAAGAGCGCCACCCATCGTATGGTGCTGGTGGATGGGCATGCGGGAGTGCTCCCCCCGAACGCGTCATCGGGAAGTATGCCGGCAAAGGGCGAAGCGCCGCCGGTCGCCCCGGTCCATGGCCTGACCGTATCCGGTCGGGGGCTTGTCACCTATGTGGACCCGGCCTTTCGGGTTCAGACAGGCACGGGGCCGGTGGACCTCGTTGTCGAGGAGGCCAGCGCGCCTCGGGGGAAGGTTACAGCGAGCGGCCTGTTGGGCGACGTGGACAATAACGGCCGGGTCGATATCGTCGACGCGCTCCTGGTGGCCCTGTACATACTCGACAGCTCCATCGTTATCCCCAACAACGGCGATATATCCCGTGGAGACGTAAACAGCGACGGCCTGATTGATTCCACCGACCTGGTACTCATCCTCACCCTCTACGTGTTGGCGGAAACAGGTACGCCGGTAACGCCCGGTGGGGAACCGCTGAAGATGTACTGGACGGCAGAGGGGCCGCCAAGGATTCAACGTGCCAACCTCGACGGGTCCAACGTCGAAGACCTCGTCACTACCGGATTAATCAATCCCAGGGGGCTGGCCATGGATGCGGCGGGGGGAAAGATGTACTGGCTCGACCGGGGCACCGACAAGCTCCAACGGGCCAACCTCGACGGATCCAACGTCGAAGACCTCGTCACTACCGGATTGGTTCATCCCCTTAGCCTGGCCTTGGACGTGTCGACAGGAAAGATGTACTGGCTAGACCATAGTACGGCCAAGATCCAACGGGCAAACTTCGACGGGTCCAACGTCGAAGACCTCGTCAACACCGGGCGTCAGCCCGAGGGGCTGGCCCTGGATGTTTCCGCAGGCAAGATGTACTGGATGACCGTCGGGACGGACCGGATCCAACGGGCCAACCTCGACGGGTCAAATGTCGAAGACCTCGTCACCACTGGACTGGATGGCCCTTCGGGGTTGGCCCTGGATCTGGGGGCAGGCAAGATGTACTGGACCGATTCGGGAACGGACAAGATTCAACGTGCAAATGTCGACGGGTCCAATGTCGAAGACCTCGTTACCACTGGATTGCTTCAGCCCGAGGAGCTGGCCCTGGATTTGGCGGCGGGTAAGATGTACTGGGCCGACTCGGACACGGACAAGATTCAACGAGCGAACCTCGACGGGTCCAACGTCGAGGACCTCGTCACCGGACAAAGCGTTGCCTACGGGCTGGCCTTGGAAATTTCAGCTGCCGGTGGGCAGGGCCCTGGGGCGACCACGCTGTTGCCTGACCCGTCCACGGTTGTCTTCGAAAACGACGGAAAGTGGCGCGAGTTCACGGTCCAGGCCGGCGAGCCGATCGTCGTGGTGGCCAACCCCAGTGAGTCCACCCCGCGAGTCGAGAGCACCGACACCGGCTCTGCATCCAACCTGTGCCCGGCCGAATCCGAAGACGAGGTTGCCCGCCAGGACGGCGAAGCGATCTACCTCGCCGGGTGTTCCGCGGGGCGGGCGACGGTGCAACTACGGCGGGCTTCGGACCAGACGCTCCTCCGCACCTATTCTTTCACGATCGAGGAATCCCCTTCGGCGACGCCCGGTACAGGGGTGTCGAAGATCTACTGGACGAGCAGGGACAAGATTCAACGCGCCGACCGCGACGGCTCCCATGTCGAAGACCTCATCACCTTCGGTTCCCCGAGGGGGATGGCCCTGAATATGCAGGAAGGCAAGATGTACTGGACCGACCAGGGCGCACGAAAAATCCGGCGGGCAGAGCTGGACGGCTCCCAGGTAGAAGACCTGATCACTTCCGGATTGATAAGACCCGCCGGGCTCGCCCTGGATGTGGACGCGGGAAAAATCTACTGGACGGACTCGGGCTCCAATAAAATCCGGCGGGCAAACCTCGACGGGTCCCGGGTCGAAAACCTGGTCTCCCTTGGTTTGCACAGTCCCGAGGGGTTGGCCCTGGATGCTGACGGGGGCAAGATCTACTGGTCGGACTACGGCACCAACAAGATCCAGCGGGCCAACCTCGACGGCTCCCAGATCCAGGACCTGGTCACCACCGGATTGAGCAGTCCCGAGGGGCTGGCCCTGGATGCGGAGGCCGGCAAGATCTACTGGACCGACTTCAGCACCGATAAAATCCAGCGGGCCAATCTCGACGGCTCCCAGGTTGAAGACCTCGTCACTACAGGATTGAGTATTCCCAAGGGGCTCGCTCTGGATGTAGAGGCAGGCAAGATCTACTGGACGGACTCGGGCACCAATAAAATCCAGCGGGCGGACCTGGACGGATCCGACGTCGAAGACCTCCTCAGCAGCGAATCGAGCGCGCCCCTGGGGCTGGCCCTGGATTCTCCCGTCGCCTTGCTCTCACCGAACCCGTCCGAGGCGACCTTTGCCTGGGACGGCACCAAGCACCGGTTTACGGTCCGGGCCAGCGAGCCGATCACCGTGGTGGCCAACCCGACAGGGACCGAGACGCGAATGCTGGTAGCTGAATCAAGCGAAGCTTTCAACGAATGCCCGGGGGAACAAGAGGACAGCATGACGCGCCAGAACGGCCAGACAGTCTACCTGGCCGGGTGCGAACCGGGCCAAGCCACTGTTGAGCTGCGGCGGGCCTCGGACCAAGAGGTTCTCCGGACCTATACCTTCAAAGTATCAGGAAAGTTGAAGATGTACTGGACGAACGCGGGAAGCTGGGACAAGATCCAACGGGCGGACATCGACGGCTCCAACGTCGAAGACCTCGTCACGACCGGTTTGAGTGAGCCCATCGATATGGCCCTGGATTCAGCAGGGAGGAAAATGTACTGGACCGACCAGGGCACAGACAAGATTCAACGGGCCAACCTCGACGGCTCGAATATTCAGGACCTTATCATTACAGGATTGAGCTATCCCGTGGGGTTGGCGTTGGATGTGCCGGGAGGAAGGATGTATTGGACAGACCTCGATACGGACAAAATCCAACGGGCCAACCTTGACGGCTCCAATGTGGAAGACCTCGTCACCACCGGATTGGACAGACCCAGGGGAATTGCCCTGGATATTTCAGATAGCAAGATGTACTGGATTGACCAAGGAACGGACAAGATCCAGCGAGCCAACATCGACGGCTCCAATGTCCAAGACCTCGTCACCACCGGTTTTCTTGTTCCCGATAGATTGGCCTTGGATTTGGCCGGAGAAAAAATGTACTGGGCGGATTCGGACACACGTAAGATTCAGCGCGCCAACCTCGACGGCTCCAATGTCCAAGACCTCGTCACCAGACTGAGTGAGCCCAGAGGGATAGCTCTGGATTTGGCCGGTGGGAGGATGTACTGGACGGACAATGGGACGGACAGAATTCAGAGTGCCGACCTCGACGGCTCCAACATCCAGGACCTCGTAACCGGAGTGGCCGGTCCCACTTCTATCGTGCTGGAATAGCGCTCCCACCGCGCAAGTGGTAGGGCGTGAGAAGGATTTCCTGATCCCCGGTTGAAGGGGTATTTTGAGGACCCACGCCCAAAAAGCATGAAGGACGGCCACCTTGCCGCCCGGGACCCATGCCTTCCCTATTTTCTAAATTCAATTCTGTCTCGATGGCTCTGAGCAACAGACGCCTAGTCTGGCCGGGATACATCCTTCTCGTATTCCTGTTATCGGCCCTCTATTTCGGCAGCCTGAAAGACCATCTGCTCGATGTCCACGACTATGAAACGTTCCAGGACAACGTCGCCATCGGAGAGGACTTCAGCTTCTTTTTCTCTTCAGAAAAGCAACAACCCACCGGCCGCCCAGCCGCCGACCTGGTAAAGTTTCTGGCCTACCTGATCGGAGGCAATGACCCCGCCTTCTACCACCTTCTGGCCGTGGCCTTTCACGCCTCATCCACCATTCTCCTGGCGCTATTTGCCTGGCGGCTGGGAAGTGGCTTATGCCTGAGCCTGACGGGCGGCCTGCTTTTCCTCGTCAACGTCGCCCACTTCCAGGCCGTCCACCATATCTCCGCGCTCGACTACCCGCTTTCCCTTGCCTTGGGTCTGGGAACCCTGCTTTGCTACCTGCGCTACCTTGCCACCCTGAGATCAGCCTGGTTGTTGGGAGTTTACGCCGGTTCGTTCATAAGCATCATGGCTCTTGCAGCAATGGCTTTTCTTTGGCCTTTCTGCCTCTACTGGGTCTGGTCCAAGGGATACAACCTGAAAACTGCGCTGCGCCCTCTTTTTCCTCTCCTCGTTCTGACCGCCCTGGAGTTGGTGTTCATTGTCGCCATTACTCCAGGAGAAACCAATACGGGGCGAGCCATCGGTCTCTACTCGGAGAAGGACCTTCTCCAACTGCTGGCGGGCATGGGAGGACTCCTTCTGTGGTCCCTGGGCCGCCTCTTTACAACCGCCCATTGGCTGCCCTTTCCCCTATACGAATTCCAATCCTGGGAGCTTTGGGCCGGTGCCGGAATCCTGGCAGCTCTGTCGCTGCTCATTTTCTGGAGACGCTTCCCGGGATCGTTGTGGTCGACCTGGATTCTGCTGTCCCTGCTCCCTTTCCTGCCACTCACCTTTGAAAGTATTCTCGGCCGGCCTGCGGGACCTTCGCGTTACCTTTACCCTGCAACTGCAGGATTCTCACTCCTTCTGGCCTGGACAATCGAAGTTTCAACCCGACGCCTGAGGTTCTGCTGGCCCTACCTGTACGTAACAATCCTGACGGCCGTTTTTCTCAGCAGCTATTTTTCCCTGAAGCAGGTGGAGGCCCTTTCCTTTTATTCCTCGGGCAGGAACTACATAGCCCGTGGGGATATGGAGGCCGGAGCGGCACAACTAAAGCGTTCCATACGCCAGGGTAAAGACACGATTAATCTTCAGGATGCTTACTCTCGTCTACTCTTCGTAAACATGGGAAAAAAGGATCAAGAGACCATTATTTCCGAAGCATTAGATGTTTTTCCTGAAGACCCTAACCTGCATATCTACAAAATGGTAAATGACTCCATAGACCCACATTCTCCAAGTGCCGACTTGGCACGCAAAACCCTTGACACATTCAAGACACCTGGGTCCCATATAAGAATTCAAATTGCGCCGGATTTGTGGGTCCCACTGAAAAACAAAGAGATGGTCGCTACCTTACGCCGGGAAATCGCGGGATTATACCACAATTTGGGCAATGGATTGTTTGGGAAAGAGGATTTTGAACAGGCGATATTGGCCTATCGACGGGCCCTGGAATTTAATCCAGACAGATCCAAAACCTGGCAGAACTTAGTGGGTGCGTTTGCCAAGGCGGGTCTCCTCAGTGAAGCCGCTCTTACTGCCCATAAGGCCGTGGGACAGAATTCCCAGGCAGCTCCCGCGGGGTTGCTTTTCAATGCTTCTGTCGCCCTGGCGGCTTCGGGAAGAATTGAAGAGGCAATTGCAATGGCCCAACGCGCTTTGGGGAAAGACCCAACTGCAAGGCAATCAGATGCCATCTTTCTGCTATACCTCCAAATCCTTGAAGACCATCCAGGTTCGGCAAGCAGTGAAGATTGCGTTCGGATGGGACTCGATCTTCGGGAAGGCGGGAGAACCGAGGACTCCATTTCCGCTTTTCGCCTCGCATTGGAAAAGGACGAAACCAACACTCGTGCGCAGTTTGGCCTCGCCCTGTCCTGCCTGGCGCTGGGGCAGGTCGAGGAAGCGGATAGCCTCTATGCGCAGGGGGTGGCAAGGTTTGGCAGGGCCGCCGCGGAAGAGGCTGGCGCACCAGAAGGTATCGAAGCTCTCATTTCCCAAGGGATCCAGGTGGAGGCGGCTCGGGATTTGCTCGCAACCCATTTCCCCCAACAATGAAGCTGCGAATTCGGGACTCGGCTCCTTTTTTCTGAGCTTTTCTTTCTCTACCTCCGGGACCGAGCTATCCCTGCGCAGATCCGGTAGAACAGAAACACCATCTACCATCTGTTTCCGAAGCCAGTTTACTACGCCTCGCCTGCTTGCTGGCGGGACTGTTTCCCCGGCCGATGCCACAGCCCGGACTGCATGCCATGGTGGGCTTGAGCACCCGATACCATTCGACGAGAACATCAATCACCTCATGTTTCGACAGATGCTCCAGCACGTGCGAGGAGAAGATTTCGTCCACTGACTGGTCCGTGAAAGCCAGCCGCGAAGCCTCCATTCTCAGGACGGGTCCATCCGCGAATGGATCGATATTGAGATAACCCCGGGCGGATATCGTTTCCACACCCGATGTTCAACCTGACAGGCTGCATTTCCAAAAGTGGGGTGTATTTCTCGGCTGGTCTTTCGCCTGTATGTAAGCCCTACCGGCGTGCGGAAGCAACGAACAGCTCCGCAAGGGGATGCTACTCGCTCTCGTTAGTGGGGGAGTCCAGCGCCTCCAGCAGCCGCTCCTTCGACCCGCACTTCTCCAGCGCCGCCTCGGCGACCGACGCCCACCCTGAGCGGCTGTACTCTTCGACCAGCCCCTGGTAGAGGGGCCGCGCCTTCCGGCAGCCGAACCTCTTTTCCGTCAGCGCCGCCAGCGAGCCGAGCGCGTCGTCCGCAAGGTCTCCGGCCGGGTAGCGGTCGGCCAGCCGCCCGTACAACTCGGCTGCCCCCTCCCAATCCTCCCGGGCCTCGGCGACCCTCCCGAGGTGGAACCAGGCCTGGGCGGTGGCGGCACCTTCCGGGCCCTGGTTCAGCATCCGGCGCAGCGGCCACTCCGCATCCTCCAGGCGCCCGCGCTGCAGGTGGTACCGCGCGATCGCAAGGTGAGCCTCGGCGCTGCGCTGGTGCCAGTCGAGCAGGAGCACCCGGTGGTACAGCTCCTGGGCCCGCTCCTCCTCGAAGTTCCGGTCCGCGGCCTCCGCCTCCTGGTACAGCCGTTCCCCTTCCGCCAGGAAGCGCCCGTCCCGGGTCTCGTGCTCGACCAGCTCGATGCGGCCCTCCGGCGCGAGAATCAGCTGCAGCGGCAGGTTCATGCGCGCGATGCCTGCCGGCGTCAGCAGTCCGGATCCGGTCTTGACGTGGGCGGCTCCGACGGGGAAGGCGTTCCAGGACGGGTCGACGCCGACCCATTCGCCGAGAAACACCTCCGGCCATACGTGCAGGACCAGCTCCCCGTCCGGGGAGGCGGCGAACCCGGAAGCGACCCGGGCAGGCACCCCGGCGGCGCGGCAGAGCGCGGCGTAGAGCACGGTGTACTCGCTGCAGGTGCCGCGCATGTCCCCGAGCACTTCGAGCGCCGACTTGAAGCGCACGTTGGTGTTTGCGGGAGTCATGTTGTCGTACACCCACTGAAGCAGGCGCCGCGCCACCGTCAGGGCGTCCCGTTCATCGCCCGTGACGCGCGCGCTCAGGGCCCGAAGCTCCGGGTGCTCCGACTGTATATACAGCGACGGTTCGAGGTAGAGACGCAGCTCATCCTCCTCCACCGGCAGGGCCCTCCTTCCTGACGGCGGCTCGACGCGGCGCACGAGGAGCCGCGTCCCCGGGCTGTCGCTTTCGAGGGTCTGCCTCCGGTCCGTGACGAACAGGGAGCCTGCCGCGGCCGGCGTCCAGGGCAGGCGAAGCACCAGGCGCTCGAGGCGGGCCGGGGCCGGGATCGCGTGGTCGAGGTTGAGCGCCTTCGGTTTTGCGGGGGCTTCCCACGACAGCGCCGTCCGCCTGTCGGTGCGGACGCCGGATGATTCGAACCGGGGAACCGCGGTTCTCACTTCGCCTCCCCCGGTGTCGAGCCAGGTGTGAAAGAGGATGCCCGGCAGCAGGTCCGGTGTCTCGCTGACGTTCCGTCCCCGCACCACAGGTCCGTAGCGCATCGTCACCTTCAGCAGGGAATCCTCCCCCGCCGGCTCCCACACGCCGGCGGCGACGTACAGGGGGCGGGAAGCGAGCTCGGCGTAGTCGAAAACCGGGATGGTGTCGGCGACGCCCGGCTGCAGCGAGCCTTCGCGGATCAGCTTCAGAAGGGCCGTCTCGGGCAACAGGACACCGGGGTCGACCTCAACGGTGTCCGTGACGGTCTGCCCGGCGAGCCGGCGCTCGCTGCGCACGCGGCCGCGGCCGAGCCAGTCGCCGCGGCCGACCAGGCGCTGGCTCCCCTCGATCTTCTCCTTGCGGAAGGAGACCGGCCGCAGGCCGGCGTCGACCTCCAGGGCCGAGCGCGCCCGCACGAACCCGTGGCTCCAGTTCACCGTCTCCTCGCGGAGGCGCAGGCCGCCGCCCGGGAGGGCTTCGGACCATCGCTTGGAGTAGCCGGTCTTGGGGCCGCGGCTGCGCAGCTCGGACCATACCGTATCCACGCGGCCGGAGGGCCGAGGCTCCTTCCATCGTTTGAAAGCGTACAGATACCCGTCCGCGGCGGCGACGTAAAGGCGGCCGGCGTCGCCGTGCAGGCGAATGCTCCCGCCGGCCACCTGCTGCTCCCAGGCCGGCTCTCCCGTCCGCCGGTCGAGCGCGGCCACCGCCCCGGAGTCGGTGGCGACCAGCACCTGCCCGACCGCTGGCAGGGGAACGAGCCCGGTCGGCTGGACGCCGATCGGTCTCTTCCAGACCGGGACGCCGGTATCCGGGTGCAGGCCCCAGGCGTAGGCGTTGTCCGCCAGACAGATGATGGCATGCGGAACAACTCCGGGGGGTACCCGCAGCTTGGCCCCGAGGCGGCGCTCCCACAGCAGCCCGAGGCCCTCCCTTTTCCAGGCGCGGACGAAACCGTCGGAGGCCGCGGCGACGAGCCGGTCACCTGCCGGCACCAGGGTGCCGACCGCGGCGCCGACCTCGACCTCCTGCAGCCTGCGGCCGCTGCCGCTGTCGACGGCGAGCAGGAAGCCGTCCGCGTTCCCGAGGTACAGCCTGTCCTCCTGCAGGAGCGGGCGCGCCGGCCTGCGGGTCCCCGTGCGCAGCTTCCAGGCGCAGGAGCCGTCGCCGCGGCGGGCGTACAGCCAGCCGTCGTTGCTGTTGAAGAACGCAAGGCTGTCGCCTGCGGCGATCCGCGCGCCCCGGGAAGCGGGGCCGTGCCGTTTCCAGACGAGGCTGCCGTCGGCGATTTCGCAGCTGCCGGTCGTTCCGCGAGTGCCGGCAAACAGCAGCCTGTCGCCGGACACCTGCAGGTCGCCGAGGGGGCCGCCGCCCGGCAGGCGCCAGCGGACGGCCCCGGAGCCGCGTTCGACGGCGACCAGGAAGCCGTCCGCTTCCGCGAGAAAGAGGAGGCTGTCCACCCATGCCACCGGTCCGGCGGGCAGACCGGTCAGCCGCTTCCACTCCAGGGTGTACGGAAAACCGGCGCCCGCGCCGGAGGGCGCGGACGCGAGGGCGGCGCATAGAGCGAGCCGCATGGCCATCGGCAGCGGCCGCGGGAATTCGCAGGGGGGAACGCCTGGTAGAGGAACGGGAAGGGAAAACATTATAATCGGGAAGGGGAAAACATTATAATATTGTAACAGTGTATCGGCCCCTTCCGGCTTTGACAAATGCCCCCTGCCATGTATGTTTCGCCCCTGCACAGTCTGTCGAAACCGCTTTCAACACTCCTCCTGCCCACCTTGAAAACACCAGGACGACAGCTACTGCCATGTCGAGCGATCGCATCCGGATCTGCATCCTCCTGCCGGCACTGACGGCGATCCTGTCGGCCTCGGCGCTCGTTGCGCAGGGGCCGGATCCCGCTCCCCGAAAACCGGACCCCGCGGCTGTTCAGCAGTACAGCAAGAGCCTCGAGCTGCTCAAGAACCGCCACTTCCGCAACGCCGCCATCTCCCTGGAGCAATCGGTGGAGACCGACTCCACCTACGGGGACGCCCACTACGCGCTGGCAAAGACCTACAAGGTCCTCAACCAGTTCGACCGCGCCGTCCGCGCTTTCGAGGCGGCCTCCCGCCACGGCGTTTCCTCCGAGCGCGCGCGGGAGCGGATTCCCGCCCAGCTTGTCGACGTCTACAAGAAGTCCGCGGTGCAGTCGTTCAAGAAGAAGAGGTTCCGCGAGGCGATCGCCAGCTTCGAGAAGGCGCTGGAACGGAGCCCCGGCGACGCGGATCTGCTCTATCTCCTCGGCCTCTGCTACAACGCCCTCCGGGAAGACGCCGCCGCATCCAAGGCGTTTCAGGATGCCATCGATGCCGATTCCACCTACGTGAAAGCCCACAAGTCGCTCGCCGACCTGCAACGGCGGCAGGGCAAGCTGCGAATCGCCGCCGAGACCTACCGCCGGGCCATTGCGCTCGACTCCACCTACACGAAGGCGTACAGCGCCCTCGCCAGGGTTCAGATCGCCGGCGAGGACTTCGACGGCGCCCTGGCCACCCTGCGCCCGGCGGTCTCCATCGATCCCGAGTTTGTCGAAGGGCTCTGCCTGATCGGTAAAACCTTGAGCCTGAAAGGGCGCCACCACGAAGCGATCGAGCTGCTGCGGCGGGCCATTGAAGTCAACAGCAAACACATCGAGGCCCACTACGGGCTGGGCGAAGCCTACTACGGGACCGGAGAATGGAAGAAGGCGCTCGACGCCGGCCTCAAGGCGACGCGGCTTCAGCGCAACCACCACGCCGCCGAAGTCGTGGTCGCCGATTCCTACAGCAAGCTCGGCCAGGTCTCCGAAGCGCGGACCTGGTACAAAAAGGCCAAACAGGACAACCGCTTCAGGGATTGGTGCGAGCAGCAGCTGCAGGAACTGGACCGGAAGCAGCCCTGACCGACGGCGCAGCCCGCCGCGGGCCGCCCGGGCTGCTTGCCGCGACCTCCAATGCCGGCAAGCTGAAGGAGCTGCGCCAGCTGCTCCCCGGGTTCCGCCTGGTTTCCCCGCAAACCCTCGGCCTCCGGCTGGAGGTGGCCGAAGACGGCGACAGCTTCCGCGAGAACGCCGCCATCAAGGCGCGGGCCGGAGCCGCCGCTTCCGGGGGTCTCTGCATCGCCGACGACTCCGGTCTCGAGGTCGACGCCCTCGGCGCCGAGCCCGGCATTTTTTCGGCGCGCTACGGCGGCCCTGCCCTCGACGACGCCGGCAGGTGCCGCCTGCTGCTGTCGAACCTCGCTCACGTCGGCGACCCGGCCGAACGCTCCGCCCGCTTCGTCTGCTGCGCCGTGATCGCCGCTCCCGACGGCCGCTCCTGCCTCGGGGAGGGGACCTGCGAAGGCCGGATCGCCGCGGAGGCTTCCGGCGCCGGCGGGTTCGGGTACGACCCGGTCTTCTACCTGCCGCAGGAAGGCAGGACCGTGGCGGAGCTGTCCGCGGCCGAAAAGAACCGGATCAGCCACCGCACCCGGGCGCTAACGGCCTTGCGCCGGCGCTTGCCGGAAGTTTTCCCCGAGCTGGGGTCGGCCTGCCCGTAGTTTTACCCGGCACTCCCTGCCCACGATGGCTCGAGCAATGAGCGGGCCGCCTCCGTTCCACCCGGGCCAGGGCCGCTCGAACACAGACTCTGGGCGAAGGCCGCTTCTGCCATGAATCCCCCGCAATCGTGGGAGCCTCCGACCCGACGACCCTCGCCCCCCGGTCCGCGGCAAACCCCCGGCTGAACCGATGACGGGTCCTTTCTCCCGCTACACCGCCCCCTACGGAAAGCGGATGCTTCTCGGCGCCGCGGCCATCGCGGTTTCGCAGGTGGCCGCGGCCTGCATCCCGATGCTGCTCGGCGCCGCGGTCGACTCGCTGACCGCGGAAGACGCCTCCCCGGGCGAGCTGCTGCGCGGCGTGCGCCGTTACCTGCTGCAGATGTTCCTGCTCGCCCTGGTCGTAGCCGCGGGCGGCTACTCGATGCGCCGCCTGCTCGGCACCATGTCGACGCGGATCGAGTACGACATCCGGTGCGCCTATTTCGCGCACCTGATGCGCATGCCGCTCTCCTTTTTCCAGCGCCACCGCACCGGCGACCTGATGGCGCGGGCGACCAACGACCTGCAGGCCGTCAGCGTCTTCTTCACCTACGGACTGCGATCCCTCATCGAGCTGGTGCTGATCCTGACCTTCAGCCTGGCAGTGATGAGCGTCATCCACTGGAAGCTGACCATGATCGTCCTGGTGCCGCTTCCGGTCCTCTGCCTGGTGACGGTGCGGATGTCCTCCCTCGTGCACAACCGCTTCCGCTCCATCCAGGACTGCTTCGGCGACATCAGCAACCTCGTCCAGGAGAGCCTCACCGGGATCCGCGTGGTCAAGTCGTTCGTGCTGGGCGGACCCCGAACCGAGGCCTTCGACCGGCTCAACAGCGAATACCTGGCGCACAACCACCGCTACATCCGCGCGCGGGCCCTGTTCCGGCCGCTGTCGCTGACCATCGCCTCGTTCGGGCTGGGGCTCAACCTGCTGTTCGGCGGCAGGGAGGTCATCGCAGGGACCCTTTCGATCGGCGACTTCGTCGCCTTCAACGCCTACCTGACTCTCCTGATCCGCCCTATCAGCTACAGCGGCTGGGTCATCGACCGCCTGCAGCGCGCCCTCGTGGCGATCCGCCGCATCGACGAGATCCTGTCGCAGGAGCCGGAAATCGCCGGGGGCCCCCTCCGCGCCCTCCCGGGCGGCTCGCGCGCCGCCCCCGCGGAGACGGCGATGGCGGGAGCCGTCCACTGGCAGGGGGTCGACTTCTCCTACGACGGCCGGCAGGTGCTGGACGGCATCGAGCTCTACCTGCCGGCGGGCAGGACCCTCGGCGTCATCGGCCGCGTCGGCGCCGGCAAGAGCACTCTCGCCCGCCTGGTGCCCCGGCTCATCGAGCCGCAGCGAGGTGCGGTGACGATCGACGGAAAGAGCGTGCAGGAGTGGCCCCTCGAGGGGCTGCGGCGCTCCATCGGGTACGTGTCGCAGCAGCCGTTCCTGTTCTCCACCTCGGTCGCCGGCAACATCGCCTACGGCGTCGAGGCCGCCACGGGCCGGGAGATACGGGAAGCGGCCACCCGGTCCCAGCTCGACCGCGACATCGAGGAGCTCGAGGACGGGCTCGCCACCGTCGTCGGCGAGCGGGGTGTCACTCTGTCCGGGGGGCAGAAGCAGCGCTGCACCCTGGCCCGCGCCCTGCTGCGCGAGCCGCGCATCCTCATCCTCGACGACGCCCTTTCCGCAGTGGACACGCAGACGGAGGAGGCGATCCTCCGCTACCTGCGGGAGGCGATGAGAGGGCGGACGACGATCATCATCGCCCATCGCATCTCCACCCTGCGCCACGCCGACCTCATCGTCACCCTCGACGAGGGCCGCATCGTCGAGAGCGGCGACCACGATACCCTCGTGCGCGCCGGGGGGCTGTACTCCGAGCTGCATGAGCGGCAGCAGCTCTCCGCCGAGCTGGAGGCGCTGTGAGCCTGCCTGCGGGACAGAGGGAGGAGGCCGAGGAACGCCCGTTCGACCTGCGCCTGATGCTGCGGCTGCTCTCCTACCTGCGCGCCTACAAGCTGCGCGTCGCCGCCGCCCTGGCGCTCATCGTGGTCGAGGCGTTCTCCTTCCAGATCGGGCCCCGCCTCACCCAGATCGGCGTCGACGACCACATCCTCAAAGGAGACTGGAGCGGTCTGCAGTGGATCGCCGGCCTCTTCTTCGCCTCGCTCGTTCTCCAGTACGCCTCGCGCCTGGCGCAGAC
This sequence comes from Candidatus Latescibacterota bacterium, assembly GCA_965223905.1. GTDB lineage: Bacteria > Latescibacterota > UBA2968 > UBA8231 > UBA8231 > CBDCXV01. Next base: position 681,161 of record CBDCXV010000001.1, on the reverse strand, counting down.
CCTCGTTACCGAGCTGACCGGGCAGTTCGTGATGCGCGATCTGCGCCGCGAGATATTCGCCCACCTGCAGAGACTGCCGCTGCGCTACTTCGACCGCACCCCGGTCGGACGCACGATGACGCGGACGACCAACGACGTCGAGGCGCTCAACGAGTTCTTCACCGAGGGGGCGGTCCAGGTTTTCCTCGACATCTTCACGGTGATCGCCATCATCGCCTTCATGGCGGACATGGACTGGCAGTTGACCCTGGTCTCGTGCGCGGTGATCCCGGTGCTGGCGGTGGCGACCTTCTACCTGCAGGGGATGGCGATGAAGGCGTTCCGCGAGCTGCGCCGCCGCCTGGCGCGGCTCAACGCCTACCTGCAGGAGAACATCACCGGGATCGAGGTCGTGCAGCTGTTCAACCGGGGGGACCGCAACCTGCGGGAGCTCGACGGCGAGCACCTGCCCTACCGCGACGCCCAGGACCGCGAGATCCACTACTTCGCCATCTTCTTTCCGTTCGCCGAGTTCGTCGGCACCGCGGGCATGGGCCTGGTGATCTGGTACGGGGCCGGCTCGGTGTTGCAGGAGCGCATCGACGTCGGGGTGCTGGTCGCCTTCCTCCAGTACATTCGCCGCTTCTTCCGGCCGATCATGGACATCAGCGACCGCTACGCCCTGCTGCAGAGCGCCATGGCCGCCTCGGAACGGATCTTCGAGCTCCTCGATACCGGCACGGAGCGCAGCGGACCGCGGCTGGCCGGGGACCGCGGCGGCGACAGCGTCATCGAGTTCGACCGCGTCTGGTTTCGCTACGACCCGGATGCCGAGGGATACGTCCTCAAGGACGTCTCCTTCCGGGTTCACGCCGGCGAGAGCCTCGCCGTGGTCGGCGCCACCGGGTCCGGCAAGACGACCCTCGTCAACCTGCTGTGCCGGTTCTACGAGATAGAGTCGGGGGCGATTCGCGTCGACGGGGTGGACGTGAGGGACTGGGACGTCGAGGCCCTGCGGCGGCGCATCGGCATCGTCCAGCAGGACGTCTTCCTGTTCAGCGGGGACGTCACCGGCAACATCCGGGTCGATCCCTCGCGGACGAGCATGGAGGCCGCGGTCGCCGCGGCCCGCTACGTCAACGCCGACCGCTTCGTCGAGCGCCTGGCGAACGGGTTCTCCCAAGCGATCGCCGAGGGGGGATCGAGCCTGTCCGCGGGCGAGCGCCAACTGCTGTCATTCGCCCGCGCCCTGGCGGTCGACCCGGAGATCCTCGTTCTCGACGAGGCCACGGCCAGTATCGATACGGAAACCGAGAGGCTGGTGCAGGAGGCGATCGCCAAGGTCATGTCCGGGCGCACCGCCATCGTCATCGCCCATCGCCTGTCGACGATCCGCAATGCCGACCACATCCTGGTGCTGCACCAAGGGGAAATTCGCGAGCGCGGACGCCACGAGGAGCTGGTCAAGCAGGGGGGGATCTACGCGCGGCTGTACCGCTTGAGCAGCAGCGCGATTGGAGGGTAGCCGCGCCGGAAGTGCCGGTCCGGTGCGGCCCTGGTCGAGGTTTGAACCAGGGCAAAAATAGAGGGTCGCCGTTGCGGCCGCGGCAGGCTGGCCGGCTGCTCAGTCAGCCCGGTCGCACTCCAGGCACTCGATCAGGCAGCTGAGCAGCATCAGGCCGAGGCAGAAACCGACCATCATGCCGCAAAGGAAGCGCACCTGTTGCCCTCCTTGTCGTACGGGGTTCGCATTCAGCTCTCCGGCTCGCCTTTCTCCCGCGCTCCCGATCGCACGATCTCCCGCAGCTCCGCCTCCTTCAACCGGATGTGGGCCTTGCAGCCGTCGATCCGCTGAGTGTACGCCAGCACCACCTCGTCCCCTTCGGCGCCGGCCGCGGCCGGCAGATCGCCGGCCTTGATGCTGGAGTACACGTGCTTCCCCAGCTCGCCGAAGGTGGTCTTCAGCTGGCGCCGGGAAGCGGCGATGTCGGCGCGGACCTTCAGCGCCTGACCGAGAACGCGGCCGCGCTCCGCGGCGCCGGCGAGGCCCTCCCTGAGGGCGTCAGCTAGTTGCCTTTTCCTCGTCATCGGCCTCTTCCTCCCTGCGGTGAACCATCAGGTCTTCCACCTTCTCGACGACCTGGTCCTTCGTCTCTTCGGCGCGGCGGGAAATCTTGCGGCGGGTGATATCGCCGCGGTGGGGCGCCAGCAGCACCCCGAGGGCGCTGCCGACCACGAATCCGGCGAAACATCCGATGACGAAGCCGGTCAGGCGGCCGCCGGAGCTGTTCCCGGGATAGTATCGACTGTAAAACATTCCCTTTTCCTCCTTCTCGAGTACGACTCTGCGGCGGCTGAAAGGATCCGCGGAAAATCGCGGTCCGCCATGGCGCCGCGAGCCGTTGTCTTTCAGAACATAACGGCGGAACCCCATTTGAACAAAGCGGTTCCCCCCGCTATTTTCTGCCCCTTACCTGTTGTCGCGGAGCCGCTTTCGGCTCCGCCATCCCGCCCCACCGCACGCCCGCGCGCGTCCACCACCGAGAGGCCGCCGATGGCGCAGATTCTCAACCGTCCCTCCCACAGCCTCAGAGAGTTCCGCATTCTGCCCGGGTACACGCCGCCGGACGGCAATGCCCTCAACGTCGATCTCGGGACGCCCCTGTGCGCCCGCGGCGACGGCTTCCTCAAGCTGAAGACGCCGTTCCTCAGCGCCGCCATGCAGGCAGTGACCGGCGCCGAGATGGCGATCGCGATCTCGCAGCTCGGCGGCATCGGCATCCTGCCGGTGAGCCAGACGATGGAGGAGCAGAGCGGAAAGATCGACGTGGTCAAGCGCTTCAAGGCCGGCTTTCAGACCAACATCATGACCTTGTCCCCCCGGCACGTGATAGCCGACGTCATCGAAATCATCCGGGACACCGGGTACTCGACCTTTCCCGTAACGGACAGCGGCACCTTTCACGGCCGCCTCCTCGGCATCATCACGGACAAGGACTTCGACGTGCGCGGCGACCACGCCTGCACCGTGGGGGAGCGGATGCGCCGGGACGTCCAGGCCGGGGTCGACATCGCCGACCTCAAGGAAGCGAACGAGCTGATGATCAAGTACGGCCGCGGTTTCCTGCCGATCATCGACAAGGACGGCATCCTGCAGTCCGTGGTCTTCAAGAGAGACCTCGACAAGCACCTCGAGCACCCCAACGAATCGATCGACAGCAAGAAACGCCTGCTCGTCGGGGCCGCGGTCTCCACCCACCCCGAGGACCGCGAGCGGGTGCAGAGTCTCGTCGAGCGCGAGGTCGACGTCCTCGTCATCGACGCCTCGGACGGGCACACGCATTTCCAGCGCCAGATGCTCGAGTGGATCAAAAGCAGCTACGACGTCCCGGTGATCGCCGGCAACGTGATCACCTCCAAGGGGTTCGAGTTTCTCGTCGGCGCCGGGGCCGATGCCGTCAAGGTCGGGATGGGCATCGGCTCGGGATGCACGACGATGGAGGTCAAGGCGACCGGCCGCGGGCAGGCCACGACGCTGATGGACATCGCCCCGGTGCGCGACGCCCTGTTCGAAAAGGAAGGACGCTACATTCCGCTGATCGCCGACGGCGGCATCAGCGGCCCCGCAGAGATGTCGGTGGCGCTGGCGCTGGGAGCGGACGCGCTGATGATGGGCAACTTCTTCGCCCGCTACACCGAAAGCGTGGGCAACCTGGTCCGCAACGCCGGCGGCGAGATCGTCAAGGAGTACTGGATGGAGGGCAGCAGCAAGGCCCGCAATCAACGCCGCTACGCACAGCTGCAGGACCTCTTCTTCGAAGAGGGAATCACCGGATACGTCCCCCACCTCGGCTCGATCTACGAGAAGCTCCCGCTGGTGCTGCAGATCCTGCGCTCGACCCTGGCGACCGCAGGCTGCCGCTCCATCCGCGACCTGCACCGGTCGGCGCAGGTCGAGATGCAGTCCCCGACCGCTCTCGACGACAGCGACATTCACGACATGGTACCGATGAACATCGACCAGCAGATCCTGTAGCCGAACGTGAAGGTCCTGGTTACCAACGCCGGCAGCCGGCTCGGCCGCGGCCTGACGCCGGAGCTGCAGGCGGCCGGCCACGAGTTGCGGCTCAGCCACCGCTCCCGCATCCGCACCGACTGCGAGTTCGTGCAGTCGCAGCTCGGGCACGGCAGCGCCACCGATCGCCTGGTGTGCGGAATCGAGGCTATCGTCCACATCCCCGATCCGGGTCCGCAGCCGGCCGCCGAGGACTGGATCGACGCCGGCACGCGGTGCGCCTACAACCTCTTCCTCGCCGCGGCCGAGGCAGGAGTCGGCCGCCTCATCTACATCAGCACCCTCGACCTGTTCCTGCCCTACGACGAAGAGATGGTGGTGGGCGAGACATGGCGGCCGCTGCCGTCGACGGACCCGGAACAGCTCGGCATCTACCTCGGGGAGTTCGTCGCCGAGGAGTTCGCCCAGGAAGGGCGCTTCGCCTGCACCTGCCTCCGGCTCGGCCACCTGGTCGAGGCCGCCGAGGCCGAAGGGCAGCCGTACGACCCGATGTGGCTCGAGCTGTCGGACGCCGCCCGCGCCATCGCCGCCGCGGTCGGACGCCCGGCCGGAGCCCCTGCCTTCGAGATCCTCCATGTGCAGTCCTCCTCCCCGCGAGCGCGCTTCCGCATCGACGCCGCCCGGACCGCTCTCGGCTTCGAGCCGCGGCACAACTTCGCATGAAGGTCCTGATACTCGGCGCCCACGGGATGCTGGGCCCCTGGGTCGTGAAGGAGCTCGAAGGGCGCTGCGACCTCAGGCTCACCGACATTGTCGGCATCGACTCCCCCCACGAGACGATGAAGGTCGACGTCGCCGACTTCGGCCAGGTGATGGCGGCCGCCGAGGGCACGGACGTCATCGTCAACTGCTCGGTGCTGCGTCCCCATCGCAAGGTCGCCTTCGACGTCAACACCCTGGGCACCTGGAACGCGGTGCGCGCCGCGGTCGAGCTCGGCATGCCGCGGTTCGTCAACACCGGCCCGCACTTCACGGTGACCGGCAGCTTCTACCACGAGTTCGATTTCGGCATTCCCGAGGAGGTACCGGCGCACTCCGGCTCCGACTGCGTCTACGCCCTGTCGAAATCCGCGGGCCAGGAGATCTGCCGCCTGTTCGCCGCCAACCACCCGATCCACGTCCTCTGCATGCTGTTCCTCAACTTCCGCTCCCACGAGGCTCCCGCTGACCAGGTGGGCGGCGACCTCAACCCGTTCACCGTCAGTTGGCGCGACGCCGGGCTGGCCATCAGGCTGGCTCTCGAGGTCGACCTCGCGACCCTTCCGAGCCGCAACGAGGCCTTCTTCGTCACCGCGGACCTGCCGCACGGCAAGTACTCCAACGCCAAGGCGCGGCGGCTGCTCGGGTTCGAGCCGCAGGACCGGCTCGAGGCCTACTGGCGCAAGCCGTAAGGGCCCTGTTCCCGCCGGCGTGCCACAGGGCAGCCGCGACGACCCAAATCCAGCATAGAGCAAACTTACCGTGCCTTCGACCGAAGCTGTGATACAGGTGTTCCGGGGACCGGACCGCGGTTTCGAGCTGCGCCGCCTGCCGTTGCCGGAGCCGGCCGCGGGCGAGGTCCTGGTGCGGCTCGATCTCGCGACGATCTGCGGCTCCGACCTGCACACGGTGCGCGGCACCCGCTCCCAGCCGGTCCCGGCGGTGCTCGGACACGAGGGGGTCGGGACGGTCGCCGCCGCCGGGACCGGCCGGAACCTCGCGGCCGGGACGCGCGTGACCTGGTCCCTCGTCGACAACTGCGGCGCTTGCGCCTTCTAAACCGGGTACGGCTTGCCGGAGAAGTGCGAGTCCCTGTTCAAGTACGGGCACGCCTCGCTCGCCGAGGGAGGCGCGAGCGGCTGCTACGCCTCCCACATCCTGCTGCGCCCGGGCACCGAGGCAGTCGCGGTGCCTGAATCGCTGAGCGACGCCGCGGTCGCCCCGGCCAACTGCGTCCTGGCGACCGCGGTAAACGTCGTTTCGCAGCTGCCCGGGTCCTACGAAAGCGCCCTGGTCCAGGGAGCCGGCCTCCTCGGTCTGTACCTGTGCGCGCTGCTGCGGCAGCGCGGCGTCCGCCACCTGTTCTGCTGGGACGCCGACCCGGGACGGCTGGCGCTGGCCCCATCCTTCGGCGCCACCCCTCTCGGGGCGAGTCCCGAAGAGAGGACGGCGACTGTCCGCGACCGCTGCCCGCACGGCCCCGACGCCGTCATCGAGGCCGCGGGCGACCCCTCGCTTCTGCCGGAAGGCGTTGACCTCGTGCGCACCGGGGGATGGCTGCTTCTCGCCGGCATGGTGCACCCCCGCAGCGCCCTGCAGCTGACGGGGGAGCAGATCATCCGCAAGTGCCTGACCCTGCGCGGCGTCCACAACTACAGCCCCCGGCATCTCCATGAAGCGCTGCGGTTCCTCGAAGCGACCGCGGCCACCCATCCGTACGAACGGCTCGTCTCCCCCTCCCCCTATCCGCTGTCGCGGCTCGATGAAGCGTTCGCCGCGGCGGAATCCCGGGCCTGGCACCGGATCGCGGTGCGCGCCGAGGAGTGCTGAAATGCCCACAGTAAACGGCCGCGACTACAATCTGCCGGCAGCGCCGGTCGTCGGTATCTGCATCGACGGCTGCGACCCGGCCTACCTCGAGGCGGCCGCGGGCTCCATGCCGAACCTGCAGGAGCTGATCGCCGCCGGCTGCTCCGGCCTGGCGCAGGCGGTCATTCCCTCCTACACCAACCCGAACAACGTCGCCATCCTCACCGGAACCACCCCGGACGTCAACGGCATCTGCGGCAACTACTACTACGACGAGGCCAACGGACGCGAGGTCATGATGGACGACCCGCAGGACCTGCGCGCCCGGACCATTCCCGGGGCCTTCAGCGAGGCGGGCGCCAGGGTGGCGGCGATCACCACCAAGGAGAAGCTGCGCCGCTTTCTCGGCCACGGCCTGCGCGGAATCAGCTTTTCGGTCGAGCGCGCCGAAGCGGTCACCGAGGCGGAGAACGGCATCGGCGACGTCCTCGGCCTGGTGGGGCGCGAAAACCCCGGCATCTACGATCCCGAGGCGAGCGTCTTCTGCCTCGAAGCGGGGGCGCGCCTGCTGCAGCGGGGGGAGATCGACCTGATGTACCTGTCGACGACCGACTTCGTGCAGCACAAGTTCGCGCCGGGGGCGCCCGAAGCGGCCGATTTCTACCGCCGCCTCGACGTCTTCCTCGGCGAGTTGCACGACTGCGGCGCCGTCGTCGGCATCACCGCGGACCACGGCATGAACGACAAGACACGGGCCGACGGCTCGCCGAACGTCCAGTACCTCGGAAGCCTTCTCGAAGCCGCCGGCCTCGAGGCGCGCGTGATCCTGCCGGTCACCGACCCGTACGTCGTCCACCACGGCGCCCTGGGGTCGTACGCGACCGTTTATCTCGGGGCCGCGGACCTCCCCCGGGCGCGCGCCCTGCTCGCACAGGTGCCGGGAGTCGAGCGCGTCCTCGCCAAACAGGAGGCGGCCGCCGAGTTCGCGCTGCCCCCCGACCTCATCGGCGATCTCGTGCTGCTGGCGGACCGCGGCACCGTGCTCGGCAAGACCCCGGAGTGGCACGATTTGTCCAGCGTCGGGACGGGGCTCAGGTCGCACGGAGGGCTTCACGAAGCGACCGTCCCCTTCATCGTCAACCGCCCTCTGAAGAGCCGCTACCGCGAGCGCCTCGCCGGCAACCGGATGCGCAACTTCGACCTCTTCGACGCCCTCTGCAGCGGCGTCGAGGGCTAGTCTGCTGTCTCATGGCCTTGCCGAACCGAAGGGGCAGAGGCACCCGGCGCCGGCAGCAGCAACCCAACGGTGAAAGACCAGCTGCAACCCCGCGGTCGGAACGCGCAACCTTCCACGTCGCGGGCATTCCGAGGTAGGACCCATGCGTGAATACGGCAGCATCATCGGCGGGCAGCAGCAACCGAGCGGCGAGTGGATCGACGTGCGCAACCCGTACACGTCGGAGCCGGTCGGAAGGGTCGCCTCTCTCGATCCCGGGCGCGTCGACGAGATCGTCGAGCAGGTCCACGCCGCCGATGTGCGCCTGAGCCGGCGAGAGCGCAGCGACGTGCTGATGCGGATGGCGGCCGCCGTCGAGGAGCGCAGCGATGTAATCAGCCGCATGATAACGGACGAGTCCGGGCTGTCCCTGAAGGACACCCGCTACGAAGCGCTGCGCGTCTGCGAGGCACTGCGTTTCTCGGCGATGGCGGCGCTCCAGGACGATTCCGAGGTGTTCCCGTGCGACGTCTCCGCCCAGGGGCGCCCGCGGCGCATCTACACTTCCCGCTACCCATTCCGCGCGATCGCTGCGATCACCCCGTTCAACCACCCGATGAACCAGGTCGCCCACAAGATCGCGCCGGCGATCGCGACCAATAACACGGTGCTGCTGAAGCCGTCGGAGAAAACGCCGCTGTCGGCCTACTACCTGGCCGAGCTGGCGTTCGAGTGCGGGCTGCCGCCGCAGTCGCTGGCGGTCTTCAACGGCCCGGTCAGCGGGGTGGCGGAGCGCCTGGTCGCCCACGACCTCGTCGACATGGTGACCTTCACCGGCAGCAGCGCCACCGGCCGCCGCATCGCCGCCCTCGCCGGGTACAAGCGGCTGGTGCTCGAGCTGGGCGGCAGCTCACCGCTGCTCGTGCTCGCCGATGCCGACCCTGAAACCGCGGCTGGAATCGCCGTCGCCGGTATCTTCAAAAACAGCGGGCAGCGCTGCACGGCGATCCGCCGCATCGTCGTCGACGAGCGGATTGCCGACCGTTTTTCCGCGGCCCTGGCGGAGGCGGTTTCGCAACTGGGCTGCGGCGACCCGTATGAAGAGGAGACCGATGTCGGCACGGTGATTTCCGAAGAAGCCGCCCGCGGCATCGAGGCGCGGGTGGAGGACTGCCTCGGCCGCGGCGCCGAGTTGCTGGCAGGCCACCGGCGGGAAGGCGCGCTCTATTTCCCGACCGCCCTCGACCGGGTCGATCCCGCCTGCGAGCTGGTGGCCCGGGAGACCTTCGGCCCGGTGGCGCCGGTCATCCGCGTCTCCTCCCTCGACGAGGCGATCCGCATCGGCAACGACACCCCCTACGGACTGTCCTCGGGCGTGGTCAGCGATCACTGGCCCTCGATTCAGCGGGTGATCGGCGAGTTGGAAGCGGGAACGGTGAACGTCAACGAGGCTCCGAGCTACCGCCTCGAAACCACTCCGTTCGGCGGCATCAAGTCATCGGGGCTCGGGTACAAGGAAGGGGTGCTCGAAACGATGAAGGCGATGACCTGGGTCAAGACCTACTCGCTGCCGTGGGACCGGCCCTGAGGAAGTGCTACGTTGGAGGGCCAGGAAGGTGGGGGGGGGCACTCCAGGTTGACGCCCCCCGTTAAGAAGCGCTTCAGTTCTATACTGATATAAGCTGATGGTCTATTGACCTGGCTAAAAAATATAGGCAAGGCTACATCTGCAAAACATCATTTCCTGGGATTCTGCTTAGGTGGAGATTTTGGGGCAGGAGGACGACTACGTGGTGGTGGTGTAGGTGGCGGCTTACTGGGCCTTGGTGGATTGCCGGTGTCTCGTACCTCTCTTGTCTTCCGATTCAAATCATGAGTCTCCTTGTAATACCATAGATGCCTCTGAAGCAGCACTCTTATTCAGTTTGTCATTCGTAATCAAACCATGTACTCCTGCACGATTTGTAATCTCCACGATACGCTTGTTCAAATCCTGGAGAGTGCGCCTTGCATGAAGATCATCGATACTGCAGGACTCAACGACGTTCCACAAATCGAGGAATTCTACTTCCAGAGAGCTGCATTGCCCGGCAATTTCGGTTGCTACGGTTGCCTTTCTCTCATGAGCGGCTAAATAATCCCATATGGCAAACACAGCTACAAAGGCTGCAGACACCTGCGGAAGAATCGGAATCGCCTCAAGCAACGAGGCAATACTTCCCGACATGGGTACCAAGAGAAAAACCCTGAGATATAAATGCCTCCTCATGTGACGATCTGCCAATTTCCTGTAATACCTGGTCAGCCTATCGACATCCCATTTCCCAGCCCAAACGTCATCACGAGTTTGGGCTGATACTTTCTTTTCATCGTTGGTCACGGGGATACCTCCCTTGCAGGGGATTCAGAGGAATCACCGACTAAAAAGCCGGACACAGGAATTCCATTCCAACTACACATCCGTACAATTGCGTAGGTTTCCTCTTTCCATATACCTCTGGTATATATACGAGACCCAGGGGGAGAACTCAAGGCGGCCACTTTCCTACCGTCAGCCTGGGATATCAGGTATCAATTCCTCCTTTTTGTCCCGGCTGCGAGCACCCGAGCGGGCCGGGAGTTCGCAGCCTTCCGCGCCGCCGCGTGTGTACCTGCTTGCGAATCGGTTACAGCGGAAAGTCGACGCGCCGGCCCTCCCGGAGGCTGATGTGGACCGCCTCGGTGAATTCCATGTACCTCACGCCGTCGCCGAAGTTGGTGTGGGTCACCGGGGCGCCCTCGCGAATGGCGTCGACGAACTCCCTCTCGACGCGCCACTCGCCCTGTTTTTCGGGCGGGATCTCCAGCCTGCGGAACTCGCTGTCCCCCTCTCCCGCAACCCAGGCGGTGCCGTCCTCCATCTTGAAGGCCCCCTTTGTCCCGTGCAGCTCGAGCTCGGCGCCGCTGCCTCCGAGGCGCGCCACGTTGGAGAGGTGGTAGACGGCGGTGGCCCCCGACTCCATCCCGGCGACGACGCCGATCGACTCGGGAACGTCGGCGTCCTCCATCTCGCCGGTCTCCTCGTTCAACCGCCTGGTCGTGAACGACGTCGCGTGGGCGACGAGGGACTTCTCGAATCCGGCGTAGCGGTGGACGTTCTCGTTGAAGATCCCCATGGCCATGATGTTGTTGCCCGAAAGGACGCGGCGCTGCCGCCAGTGCAGCGGCGCCTGCGGGTCGTAGCCCCCGCCCAGTGAGTTGACCCGTATCTCGAGCCAGTCGCCGAAGCAGCCGTCGGCGATCAACTCCAGCGTCGTCGCCTCAGACTCGGGGTGAAGCTGCCCCGGCACGATCATGGCGACCTTGTCGGAAGCCTGGGAAGCCTCGTACATGCGCCTGGCTTCCCCGAGATCCATCGCCATGCGCGCCTCGGTGAGTATGTGCTTGTCCGCTTTCAGCGTCTCGAGGGTGATCTCGCAGTGCATGTACGGCCAGGTGCCTACGCATACGGCGTCGACGTCGTCGCGGTGAACCAGCTCCTCCCAGTCCTCCACGACGTGCGGGATGCCGAAGTCGGCTGCGACCTTCTGCGCCGATTCGCGGCTGCGGTTGCAGACGGCGACCACCTCGACGCCGTCTATCTCCTGGAATCCGGGGATGTGCTTGAGCCTGGTGTTCGCCCCGGCGCCTATCAATCCTATTGCGAGCGTCATGCTGACTCCTGCGATGTTACGGAGGGGTTGGATATTGGGGAGCTGCCGCGCTGACAGCCCGCGGGAAATGGCTCTGCAGGCCAAGTCTCTCAACGGGCTGCAAAGGTAGCGCGGCGCAGGGGACGGTCAATCGGAGGAGCTGCCGGCGAACTGTCGCAGCCGCGCCGCGATTTCGTCGCGCACCCGGCGGAAGACCGCCATGCGCTCGTCGCGCGATCCGGCGGCCCCCGCCGGGTCGTCGAAGCTCCAGCGGTGCTGCCGGCCGCCGGGCAGCACCGGACAGGTCTCGCGGGCATGGTCGCACACCGTGATTACGTGATCGAAGGCGTTGCCGCGATACGCCTCGACGGACTCGGACTGCTGACCGCTGATGTCGATGCCGATCTCCCGCATCGCCTCTACCGCCATCGGGTTGAGTCCGTGCGGTTCGGTGCCGGCGCTGAACGCCTCGTAGGCGCCGCCGCCCAGCGAGCGCAGCAGGCCCTCGGCCATCTGGCTGCGGCAGGAGTTGCCGGTGCACAGGAAGAGCACTCTCTCAGGCATCTTCGTTTTTCCTCGATCCAGCCCCGGCCGGGCTGCGGGTTCGTGTGCCCCGGTGAAGCAGCCCCGCGGCCGCGGCCCCGGCGAAGGTGCCGGAGAAGTAGATCCAGAACAGGTTCAGGGTACCCGTGAACAGCGCCGGTCCCAGGGTGCGCGCCGGGTTCAGGGAGGCGCCCGTCAGCGGCCCGCCCATCAGGATGCAGAAGATGAGCGTGAAGCCGACGATGATCGGCGCCAGGTTCCCCGCTCTGCCGCTGGCGGGGACAGCGAGAACGGCGTTGACCAGAATGAAGGTCAGAACCGCTTCGAGGATCAGTCCCTTCCCCGGGGAAACACCCTCGTCCAGGACGGTGGCGCCGAGCGAGGATTCCGCCCCGAGCAGGAAGTAGAGCAGCGCCCCCCCGGCGATGCCGCCGGTCACCTGCGCCACCCAGAACGCCACGGTCTTCCCGGGCTTCATTTCGCCCGCGACGAGCAGCCCGAAGCTGACCGCCGGGTTGAGGTGACTGCCGCTCAGGGAGCCGTACCCGTAGGGGTAGGCGATCACCACGAAGCCGTGCGCAAGGGCGGCCCCGACCAGTCCGCCGACCCCGACGGCGACGGCTCCGGCGCCGATGAAGATGAGGAGAAAGGTGCCGAAGACTTCGGCTGCGAACGCCTTGAAATCCATGACCCATACTGCTGTGATATGAAAGCGGTACCGGCAGGGGCCTCCGGGTTGGCCCGGAGATGGCGGTGAAAGTCGTCCTGACCTCGAAGCCGGGTCAAGCTGCTCGTTCCGGTGCTTACGTCCGTTTCTAGGGGGCCGTATATTTCGCCGGTCGCCACCCTCACACACTTCGATTCCTACCCCTGCCTCGAAACCTGCCGCCCACCGATGCCGGCCGCGGACGCCCCTGAGAACCGGATGCGCCTGCTGTTCCTGGCGCGCCGCTACCCGCCTTCGGTAGGCGGCATTCAGACCCACTGCCACAAGCTCTTCAGCCGGCTCAGCCGGCAGTACCCCGTCACCCTGGTAGCGCTCGGAAGAGACTCGCTTCTGCACCTGGCCTGGTTTCTTCCCTGGGTAGCGGTGCGTACCCTGGCCGCCCTCCTGCTGCGCCGCGCCGATGCCGTGTACTTCGCCGACGGGGTGGTCTGCGCCCTGGCCCCGCTGCTGCGCCCGTTCAAGGGCCGGGCCCGCTTCGTCGTCACCGTCTACGGCCTGGAAATGACCTACCGGAGCGGGCTTGCGCAGGCGCTGATGAAACGGGGCTGCCGCTGCTGCGAGCGGATCGTCCTCATCAGCGAGCACACGCGGAACCTCGCCCTGACCTGGGGGCTGCCGGCGGAGCGGCTGCAGGTCGTCTACGTCGGGGTCGAGCCTGCCGAGCCGGCGGCGGAGCGCTGCGCGCAGCTGCGGCGCGAGTTCGAGGAGCGCCACGGAGTGCGGTTCGACTCCGAGAAGGTGCTGCTCAACATCGGCCGGCAGGTTCGCCGCAAGGGGATGGTCCCCTTCGTCGAGCAGGGGCTTCCGCTCCTGGATAGGGACATCCGCCTCCTCATCGCCGGCGCCGGACCCGACATGCCGCGGCTGCGCGAGCTGGCCTCCCGCCCCGGGACCGCTTCCCGCATCGTACTCGTCGACGCCCCGGACGACGACGTCGCCGCCATGCTGCGGCGCAGCGCCGATCTCTTCGTGATGCCGAACGTGCCGATGGCCGACGACGTCGAGGGCTACGGCATCACCCCGCTGGAGAGCATGCATGCCGGAACACCCGTGGTCGCCTTCGCCGTCGACGCCCTGGTCGAGAGCATCCGCGAGGGAGGCTGGCTCGTCCCCGCTGGAGACTACTCCGCATTCGCCGACCGCATTCACCAGTTCTTCTCGCTCGGCGAATCCCGGCGCGCCGAGCTGGGCCGGGAGGCGCGGCAGTACGTGCTGCGCGAGTACGGATGGGACAAGAGCGCCCGCGAGTACGCCGGGATCTTCGCCGGCGATTCCCCGTAAACGGAAGGAGCTTTTTCGTGCGCGTTACCGACCTGGACACCCCCGCCCTGACCGTCGACCTCGACGGCCTCGAACGCAACATCGCCCAGCTGCAGCAGGCGTGCGACCGGCTCGGCATCGCCCTGCGCGTGCACACCAAGACGCACAAGACCCCGGCGATCGCCCGCCGGCAGGTAACCGCCGGGGCGATCGGCATCGTCAGCCAGAAGCTGGGAGAAGCCGAGGCGATGGCGGCCGCCGGCATCGAGGACATCCTCATCCCCTACAACCTCGTCGGCAGGCCGAAGCTCGAGCGCCTGTCCCGCCTGGTGCGGCCGGGAACGGCGACGGTCACGGTGGCGGCCGATTCGGCAGCGACGGCGGAAGGCCTGTCGGCGCAGGCTGCCCGGGACGGCTGCAGCTTCCGCGTCATCATCGAAATGGACACCGGCGGCGGGCGCGTCGGGGTGCAGTCCCCCGCGGAGACCCTCGCCCTCGCCCAAACCATAGACCGGCTGCCCGGACTGCGTTTCTGCGGGGTCATGACCTACCCGAGCAGCGAGCGGGCGCGGCTGTTCCTCGACGAGGTGAGATCTCTGACCTCGGCCGCGGGGCTGCCGCTGGAGATCGTCAGCGGCGGCGGCACCGGCAGCGAGGAGATATCGAAGTCCCTCGGGTGCACGGAGACGCGCATCGGCTCGTACGCGTACGAGGGCATGACGCGGGTGGGAAAACGGCAGGACCTCGATCCGGTGCGCTGTCCCCTGCGCATGGTGGTGACGGTGGTGAGCACCTCGGTTCCCGGCCAGATCATCGTCGATGCCGGGATGAAGGTGTTCACCAGCTACCCGCCGACCCCGTACGGCTACTGCATCGAGCACCCGGAAATCGCCTTCAAGGGGATGTCGGTGGAGCACGGCCACGTAGACATCACCGGGTCGTCCCATACATTTGCTGTGGGCGACATGCTGTCGTTCATCCCGCTGCACGGCGGCATGACCACCAACCTCCACGACCGCATTTACGCGGTGCGCAACGGCGAGGTCGAGGAGGTCTGGGAGGTCGCCGGCCGCGGCAGGGCGCAGTAACCAAGGCGAAGGATGGCGAGCGCAATGGAAATGACATCCCGGGTTATCGATGTAGATTCGGACAACTTCGAAGAGGTCGTCCTCAACGGCTCGAGCGAGCGGGTCGTCGTCGTCGACTTCTGGGCTCCCTGGTGCGAGCCCTGCAAGACCCTGGGACCGGTGCTCGAGGAGGTGGTCGCCGCACTCGGGCCGGGAGTGGCGCTGGCCAAGGTCAACGTCGACGACAACCAGGACCTGGCGATGGCGTTCCGCGTCCAGGGAATCCCCGCGGTCAAGATCGTCAAGGACGGCCAACTCGTGGACGAGTTCACCGGGGCGCTGCCGCGCCAGCAGGTCGAGGAGGTGCTCAGGCGCCACGTCGCCGGAGCGCCGCCGGGCGAAGAAGAGGTGGACGGCGACCTCGTCGAGGTCGGCAGGGCGCGCATCGACGGCGGCGACCTGGCCGGGGCCGCGGCCCTGTTCGAGCAGGCCCTGCAGAATGACGACGACAACGGCGCCGCCTGGGTGGGCCTTGCCCGCGTGCGCCTGCTGGAGAACCGCTTCGACGAAGTGCGCGAGCTGGTGGGAAGGATCGAGCAGGGCACCAGCGAGTACGACCAGGGCCAGGCCCTGCTCAAGCAGCTGGAGTTCCACCGCCTGTGCGAGGAGGGCGGGGGACGCCAGGCCTGCGCCGGGCGCCTGCTCGCCGACGCCGCAGACCTCGAGGCCCGCTACCGGCTCGGCTGCTGCGCCGCGGTGGACGGCGACTACGCCACTGCTTTACAGGAGTGGTTCCAGGTGCTCGAGAAAGACGGCAACTACGGCCAGGGGGCCGCCAAGGAGGCGATGGTGTCGGTCTTTCACCTGCTGGGCCGCCACCACCCGGTCGTCGGCGACTACCCCCAGCGGCTGTACCGGCTTCTCTACTGAGCCGACGCGGTTCCGCCTGACCGGACCGCCTCCCGCTCATCCGCTTTCCCGGCATGCCCGGGCCCCTGCGCGGCGCCGGGTCCTACCAGAAGGACTTGCCGGTCCAGGGGTGCCGCAGCACCTCGTCCCAGTCGAGCTCGGTGCCCCACCCGATGCCTGCAGGCGTCTTCATCGCTCCCGCCTCGATCTCCGGCAGGTTCGTCACCAGGGCGTCCTTCCACGGCACGTCGTCGACGTCGATCTCCATGATGTGAACGTTCGGCAGCACCGCGCACAGGCTGGCGCCGATGAAGGTCGCAAGGTGGCTGTAGTAGTTGTGCGGGGCGATGTTGTGCTGAAAGGTCTCGGCGAGGTCGCCGATCTTCTTCGCCTGTGAGAAGCCGTTCCAGGGGACGTCGATCATGTACACGTCCGCGGCCTTTGCCCGGAAGTACGGCAGGTAGTCCCGCATGTAGTAGAGGTTCTCCCCGGTGCAGACCGGGATGCTCGTGTTCTCGCGGACGTGGCGGATCGCCTCGCAGTCGTAGAGGTCGATCTCCAGCCACATCAGGTCCAACGGCTCGAGAGCGCGGGCGAGGCGCACGCAGGCTTCCGGCTTGAAGTTGAAGTTGAGGTCGAGGGCTATTTCCGCAGCGGCGCCCGTGCCTTCGCGGAAGGCCTCTATCTGGGCCGCGACGTGGTCGATCAGCTCGCGGCTCACCGTCTGGTCGGTTGTGTCCCCCTGTCCGAAGCAAGGGAAGTAGACCGACGCCGGCTCCCCCGGAAATACGATGTTGGTCTTGAGTGCGGTATACCCCTTTGCGACCACCTCCCTGCCGAGAGCGGCGATGTCGTCCAGCGAGCGCAGCGGGGGCGTTCCGAGCAGCTCGTGGTTGAGGGCCCGCGAGGTGCCGCAGTGCGACCAGTAGATGCGCACGCGGTCCCGTGTGGGACCGCCGAACAGCTCGGTGACCGCAATGCCGAGGGCGCGCGCCTTGGCGTCGACGAGGGCGAGCTCGATGCCGGCGATCGCCTTGGCGGCGATCCCTCCCGGACTCTGCCGCGAGCCGCGGATCATGTCCTGGAAGCGCGTCTCGTAGGCGCGGGGGTCCGCTCCCAGGAGAAGCGGTTTCAGGTCGTCGATGGCCCCGGCCACACCCAGGGGGTTCTTGCCGTCGCTGCACTCGCCGTAGCCGGTGACGCCGGTATCGGTTTCGACCTTGACGAACAGCCACGGCCGCCAGCCGGCGTCGACGACCGCGGTTTCGATGCGGGTGATCTTCACGAGGCTTGCCTTTCCTCCCTCAACCGCCGGGGAAACCGCCGGCAATCGGAACGTGGACGAGCGCCGGGACCTCCGCGGCGAGGGCGCCGGCCAGGGCCTTCTGCAGCTCGTCGCGATCCTCGACGCGGATCCCGAGGGCGCCGAAGGCGCGCGCCGCGGCGGCGAAGTCGACCGGCCCGAGGTGGCTGCTCATCGCCTTGCCGTAGGCCTGCAGGTGGCCGGTCTCGGTGATCCCCCAGCTCTCGTCGTCGGCTACCACCATCAGGAAGGGGAGCTTCTGGCGGACGGCGCACTCGAGGTCGGTCAGGTTGAAGGTGGCCGCGCCGTCCCCGGACAGCAGCGCGACCGGACGCTGCGGGAACCCGGCGCGCGCCGCCATGGCGGCCCCGATGCCGTAGCCGACGACGCCGCTGGCGCCGCAGGTCACGGTCAGGCCGGAGTAGCGCTCCCGCCCGGCGGTCTGGTGAAACCACTGCCCGATGTTGCCGCCGTCGACGATGAGGACTGCCTCCTCCCCCGCAGCAGCGGCGAGGGCTTCGACGACGTCGAGGGAGTGCAGCCTGCCGGACCGGTCCACCGCTCCGGTTATCTCGCGGCAGTGGGCGTCGACGCGGGAACGGGTCTCGGCGAGCCAGCTCCCGAACCCCCGTATCTGCTGCTCGGTGCAGGCGCTGTCGAGCTGTTCCAGGGCCGCGGCGGGATCGGCGAGGATCGCCAGCCCGCTCGACGGCAGATGGTGCAGGCGCCCGGGGTCGATGTCGATGCGGATGACCGCGGCATCCCCGGAGATCTCCGGGGGCTGCAGGAAGCCGACCCGGTAATCGGCGGCGGCGCCGACCAGCAGCAGGAGGTCCGCCTCCCCGAGCAGGTCCGGTCCGCCGCTGGCGGCGCCGACCACCCCGAGGAACTCCGCCCGCCTGCCGACGACGCAGCCGCGGTCCCAGATCGGCACGACGAACGGAATGGCGAAGGTGGTGCAGAAGTCGGCGAGGACCTCCCCGGCGCCGGAGTACCAGGCTCCGCTGCCGGCTACCAGGAGAGGACGCTCGGCCGCGGCCAGCATCTTCACCGCCCTGGCAACGCTGGCCTCGCCGGCCTGCGGCCGGTACTCGAGGCGGCTCGGCGGCGCCGGTGGCCCGGCCTCGACCTCGGCTTCCTGGACGTCCATCGGGAAGGTGAGGTGCACCGGTCCGGGGCGTCCGCTGCGGGCGATTTCGAAGGCCTCGCGCACCTGCTCGGAGATGCGTCCGGGTATGTCGAGGACGCGCGCGTACTTGCAGACCGGGGCGGCCAGGGCCACCTGC
Organism: Candidatus Latescibacterota bacterium; assembly: GCA_965223905.1. Lineage (GTDB taxonomy): Bacteria > Latescibacterota > UBA2968 > UBA8231 > UBA8231 > CBDCXV01. Next base: position 662,617 of record CBDCXV010000001.1, on the reverse strand, counting down.
TCGAAGTCCTGGAAATGCCCCATACCCGCGGTGCCCAAAGGCCCGGCGCCGGTGAGCAGCAACATCGGGGCGCCGTCGAGGTGGGCGTTGACGACCCCCGTCAGGGCGTTGGCGTGGGCGACGCCGCTGCTGACCGCACACACCCCGACCTCCCCGCTCATGCGGCCCCAGCTCTCGGCCATGTAGGCGGCGGTCTGCTCGTTGCGGGTGTCGATCAGGCGGATGCCGGCGCGGCCGCAGGCGGCGTACACCTCGTTGAGGCCGTGCCCGCACAGGGTGGAGATCCATTCGACGCGCAGAGCCGAAAGCGTCTGCGCCAGGAGGTCGGCACCGTTCATGGGTTCACCTGGGGGCTATACGGCAAGGCTGCCAGTTCTTCCACCAGTGTTCGGACTGGACATGACCCGACCCTGCGAAGCGCCCCGGATCGGGGTGCGTTTCACCGTCCCGGGAAACCGCTGACGAGCAGGGCCAGTAGAGAGTTTCCGGATCCTTCAACATTTGAGCCATGCGGTCGAAGACCATGCGATTTCCGCTTCGACACCTCGATGCTGCTGGACCTTGCTTCTTTTGCATTACGGAGCCATGAACTCCTGGAAGTGATCGCGCAAGGATTCGACAAAATCCATGGCTTTCTGGTAGAGCTGGTAAATCTCGGCCGAGGTCTTCTCCATGGCGAATGACCCGAAATCCGAATGCACGAGACGATTCCTCTCCCGGCCAATCTCCACAAATGCAGAAACGGACTCTCGCATCGAGTCGTCCATCCGGTCATCCATAGCTCGCCGCTGATAGCAGCAGCGCTTTCCTGAAGGTTTCTTCGGCTGCGGAACGCAGGGAGATGTCCGTCTCGTTGAGTGCGGCACTGAGTTCGCCAAATTTATCGTGGAGCTGGTCAACAACCGACACGGATGACTTGGCCATCTCAGAGCGAAGTAATCAGGGCCGCTCCACGCTCAAGTCGTTTCACGACATTGGAGGTTTGAGTCGTGGCCGAGGACGACGACGCCTGGAACTCTTCATCAGCTCCTAACGACTCAATCTCGGAATCCCCCAACTTGCCACGTGGATCACGTCGTTCCCGGAACGCGGCGCTGCACGCCGACGCAAAAACTGCCTCGATCAGTGCAATGTTGAATCTGCGCGTTCGTTTGTTGAGAAATGAGGTTTCCCGCAATTCCGAGCTGGCTTCGACAAAACCCTGGAATATGGACCGCAGGAGACAATTCTGTTCGTCGGTATGCGATTCACATTTCTTGGAGAATTGATTCAGGAATTTCACCATCGAAGGGGCATAGTTGTCCGAATCCACAAGCATGGCAAACATTCGGAGTAAAACCTCGATGTCCTTCATGTGCAGATCCGGTTTACTACTTCCAATCAGTCTTCTCCATTTCGGATCGCCATTGATTCGATGGAGCATATCGTAGAATTCCGAATGATAGAGACTCAAGCGAATTTCCTGGGGAGTCAGGTTCACGCCGCCGGAGCTCAGGCGGCTGAATATCTCGTAAATCGAAGAATTGTCGGCACTCGGAGAATTCTGCTTGACTATTACGTTGCGAATCGGACGCAGGTTCAGTGTCGTCTTGTGATCCCCAAGCGTTGCATAGGACAACCGGTCGAGTTCATTCTGTCCACCAGCCAGCTTGGAAGGCAGACTGAGACGAAAATTTTGGAAGTAGTCGTCGTTATGCAGGACGTCGTCAGGGATTCTTCCATGCTCATTGAAAACTTCCCGAAGTCTTGTCCTCGCTTCGCCACGTGGAAACCTTTGCTTGATGAAATAATAGATGGACATCAATCGCTGCTGTCCATCAATCACCAGGAACCGGTTTTTGCTTTCCTCATACAGGAATAACGGGGGCACAGGTAGACCGAGGATCAATGACTCTATCAGCTTGGAAGCTCGCTTTCGATCCCAGACGAAATGCCGTTGAAAACCGGGTATCACTACCGACCCTTCTTGCATGAAGCTGCACCGCGAACTGACCGACCTCCTGGCGAAGATCGGGCCGCCCGGCGCCTTCGCCACGCGCACCACAGCCGCCCCCGAGGCACTGCGCCTCGAAGTGCGGGGCGTCGGCCCCGTCCGCCTGCCGGTCACCCGCGCCAGGGGGCGCCGGTTGTGCGGTATCGCCCGTCCTGCCCGCTACGGCCTCGGAGACCGGACCCTTCTCGATCCCGGGGTCCGCGACACCTGGGAGATCGCTCGCAGCCGGGTCAAAATCGACCAGCGCAAATGGAAGCAGACTCTCCTCCCGGAGCTGGAGCGCATCCGCCGCGGCCTCGGGCTGCCCGAGGAGTGCCGCCTGTCCGCGGAGCTGCACAACATGCTGGTCTACGAGCCGGGCCAGTTCTTTCTCCCCCACCAGGACACCGAGAAGCAGGACGGCATGATCGGCAGCCTCGTCGTCCTCCTCCCTTCGGATCACAAGGGCGGCTCGATCCAGGTGCAGCATCACGACGAGAAGGTGAGCTTCAGGGGCTCGCGCGAGAAGTTGACCCTCATCGCCTTCTACGCCGATTGCCGCCACGAGGTGCGGCCGGTGAAGGAGGGCTACCGGGTGGTTCTGACCTACAACCTGCGGGCCGAACGCGGCACCGCCGGGGTCTCCTCCTCCCCTGCGGCGGACGTGATCGAGCCGCTGACCCGGGCGGTCGGCGAGTACTTCGAGACCCCCCCCCTCCCACCTTGTGGAGAGACCAGCCGTACCGCGTTTTCGTCTACCTCCTCGACCATCGGAACACCCAGCGGGGACTCGACTGGCAGCGTCTCAAGAACGCGGACGCCGCCCGCGCCGCGGCGTTGCAGGAGGTTGCCCCGCAGCTCGATTGCGAGATTTTCCTGGCCCTGGCGGAGGTGCGTGAGACCAGGTCCGACGAGGGAGAGATGTACCACGGCATGGGGAGAAGCTGGTACTACCATGACCATGACGAGGAAGAGGACGAAGACGAGGAACCCTCCGATTCCGCGAGCCTGGGGGATTTGATCGACACCGAGATCGAGCTTCGCCACTGGGTGGGGCGGGGAAAGCCGCGGGGGAGCCGCTACGTCCGCGAGCACGAGGTCTTCTACACGAAGCCCTCGGCCGAGCTGAGACCGTTCAACTCCGAGCACGAGCCCTACATGGGCAACTGGGGCGATACGGTCGATCGCTGGTATCGCCGCGCCGCCGTCGTCCTCTGGCCTCGTCGGCACGGCTTCGCACTGAGGGCCGAGGCCTCGGGGCCCTGGGCCATCGGCGAAATCGCGAAAAAGCTGAAATCCGGGGACGCCGGTAAGGCCCGCTCCCTGACCGGGGAGGTCCTGCCCTTCTGGCCGGCTTCCGTGCACCTCGAAAAAGGACCGGCCTTCTTCATCAACACTTTGCTGGTCGCCGAACAGCTCGGGAAACCGGACCTCGCCGTTTCCCTTGGAGAGAGGGCTGCGAATTGCCCGACCCCTGGTCCTCTCTCGAGGTGCTGAAAGCGGACTGCGAGCCGTTCCTCGGCCTGCTGGAGAGCAGCCTCGTCGCCGGCAGCCGCGAGCTTCACGACACGATGCTGCGCTTCGCAGTCACCGCGGCCGGCGGCCCCGTCCTCGCCCTGACCCACCTTCTTCGCACCGCGCTGCGAACCTGCCCGCGAACGACGCTGGCAGGGCTGGGAATGGGCGAGCTGCACGGGCGCTGCATGGAGGAGCTCCAGTCACGCCTCGACCAACCACCCCGCAGGCAGAACGACTGGTCCATCCCCGCGCCCGTGCACTGCCGATGCGACTTGTGCAAGCAGCTTTCCCGGTTCCTCGTCAATCCGAAGCGCACCCTTTTCGAGTGGCCCCTCGCCAAGCAGAAGCGCCGGCATATCCACGGAATCATCTCTGAACACGCTTTGCCGGTGACCCACGAGACCCGCCGGACCGGCAGGCCGTTCACGCTCGTGCTCGAGAAGACGCAGGCCCTGTTCGAGACGGACGCGGCCGAGCGCAAGACCTGGAAACGCGAGCTTGCCTGGTTGACGAAGAACCAGCGCTCCTTCTGACCTCGGTTGCGCGATGAATCCAGGACTGACGGACCTCGTCGTGAAGATTCCGGCTCGACCCCGCTACGCCTCCCAGGTCCGTTCCCACCGCGCGTAAATTCCGCGCGCTCGTCCCCCCCTCGTATCGAGGGCGAGGGCCAGGCGGTTCGTGCCGTGGCTGGATTCCAGGCGCAGCGACGCCGCGTCCTGTACCGCGGGACTGCTGCCGGGGCCCTCGAAAACCTCCTCTCCGTTCCACCACACCCTCACCGGGCCGTCGTAGCCGAGATGGACGTCGACGTGGTTCCACGGACCGACTTCGATGTCCTTGACGAAGTAGACGAGTCCGCCGCGGCCGCCGATGACCTTCGAGGCATCGAGGAAGTTCTGCCCCGGGGTGTAGGGAGTGCCCCCTTCCGGTATACGTACCGGGCGGAACTTCAGGACGCCCGCCTCGGGGACCGGCAGCGCTGCCGCCTCCAGGCCTCGCCCGGTCTCCACAAGGTCGCTGACCAGCATCTCGTCGATGAAGTCGGCGCCGAAGAGCACGTCGGCCACGTAGATGTCAGGTTTTATCCACTGATCGAGGGCCGGGTCCTCGCTGGCGACGGCGTTGCTGTAAAAGCTGAGGGAGAAGCGGTGCCTGTTGTGCGGCCAGCGGGCTACCCCCATGTACGAATTGTCGGGGTGCGGTCCGGAGGGCAGCACGCATATCAGGAAGCATTCGCCGTCGATGACCCTGAAGACGCCCGTGTGGGCGGCGTGGTCCTCTTCTGCGTGTATGCGGATGTCGATCGGGTCCCAGCGGCCGGAGATGTAGACCTGGCCGTCGACGGTCCAGCAGGCCGGTCCGGTCAGGCGCACGTCCAGCTGCTGAATATCCCACTTCTCGAACGGGTAGCGGCTGCGGCACAGCTTGGGTTTCTGCAGTCCGCCCTCGCACCGCATGAGCATCGTGGCCGTGCCGTCGGGCAGGATTTCCAGGTAGCATTCGTCCGGTTGGTCCTCCTGAGAATCGCTGATGGTCCGCATGTCGACCCAGTTGCGGCCGTCCTCGCTCTCGAACCAGTGGGCCCCGTAGGGAGGCGTGTGATTGTACCCGGCACAGTAGTGTTTGCCCCGATGCCATACCGGCCGCCACATCACGAAGTTCCAGGTCCCTTCAAACGGCTCGAACGGGGTCCAGTGATCGCCGTCCTCGGTGACTCCATGTCCCGACAGTACCGGGTGCCTGTCGTTGGGCACCACCTGACAGGTGCAGTACAACCTGCTTCCGTCCGTGTAGAGGTGGGCGTCGCGCGTGTCGTCGTCGCCGCGCAACACCGCCACCGTGTCCCAGGTGACCCCTGCGTCGCGGCTGCGCAGGACGACGATTCGGCCGGAATCGTCCTGCCAGTGGATATCCCCCTGGCGGTAGCCCACGTAGAGATCTCCCTTGAACCAGCAGGCGCCGGTAAAGGCGTTGTGCCGGCGGTCGTTGGTGATACGACGTGTGCTGAGAACCTTCATCGCCTGGACTCCCTGGACGGATTTTCGCCGGTTGCGGAGAGTGCGGAACAGCAGCTTCCGTGCTGGTCCTGCGCCGCGGGCTAGCCTTCCCCGAGCAGCTTTTTCAGCTCCCGCTGTTTGATGTGGAAGGCGTGCTCGTGGGTGGGAAAGCGGGTGTCGCGCACCTCCTCGACGTACTCCTCGAAGGCGCGCAGGATGTGATCGTTCAGGCTGGCGTACTTCTTCACGAACTTCGGAGTGAAGCGCTCGAACATCCCCAGCAGATCGTGCGCGACCAGACCCTGGCCGTCGCAGCTGGCGCCGGCGCCGTAGCTGATGGTGGGAATCTCCAGCCGCTCCGTTATGATCCGCGAAATTTCATCCGGAACACACTCCAGAATAACGGCGAAGACCCCGGTATCCTCGAGCGCCGCGGCGTCGTCGATCAACTCCTGCGCCTGCCTTGCATCCCGGCCCTGGGCCTTGAAGCCGCCCAGCATGGATATGTGCTGAGGCGTCAGGCCGATGTGGCCCATGACCGGAATGCCGGCCCTGAGGATGGCAGCCACAATCGGTGTGGCGCTCCGTCCCCCCTCGACCTTCACCGCGTCGACAGCCCCTTCTTTCATGAATCGTCCGGCGTTCAGCACCGCGTCGGCTTCGAGGGCATTGGACATGAAGGGCATGTCGCCCACAACGAAGGCGCGCCGCACCGCCCGCGTCACGGCCTTTGTGTGGTGCAGCATCTCCTCGACCGTGACCGGGACGGTGGTCTCGTACCCGAGGACCGTCATCGCCAGCGAGTCCCCGACCAGGATAGTGTCGAGGCCGGCCTTGTCGCCCAGAAGCGCCATCGGGTAGTCGTTGATGCTCAGCATCGTGATCTTGCGGCCGTCGACCTTCATCTGCTGCAGGTCCAGGATGGTGACCTTCCGTGCGTCCATCTTATGCTCCTCCTGTTGAGCTCCCCCGGTTCACGGGTCCCGCCCGCGGAATCAGCCTCGACCTGCTATCCCACCTCGTACCCGAAGAATACATCGCGCTTTTGTCGAGGGGCCTTCCGTGTTCGAGATGGCTGGTGAAGTTGAACCGCCGGCGGTCCCTCTGCCGCCGGGCTGCCGTGCTTAAAGCTCGTCCTTTCCCTCACGTGCCATGCAACCGCGCCTGGCGTAGTTTGTGGGCGTCGAGATTTTGTGAGATAACGAAGGCCCGATCAAGGACCTGACACCCACTGCAGGTCCGCGCTCGCTCTCGCAGGCCGCGGCGGAGCACATATCCCATGGATGGCGCGCGGCCTTTCAGCGCTTGATGAACGCACTCCAATTCGCGAAGTCGCGCAGATTCGCCCAAAGGCTCCATGCCGTTCGGAATCCGGGAAGGGAACACCATGAGACCAGTGCTGACCATCCTCTGCGTCGTGGGCCTTAGCGGCATGCCGTCGTGGGCCAAACAACCCCCGCCGGTGGAAAGAGTCGAGGTCCGCGATGGAAAGGTGTACGTGAACGGGGAGCCGTTCTTCCTGGTGGGCACGAGCCATGTCGCCCACAACCACTATTCGCTGCCCGAAGCCGCGGAGATGGGCTTCAACGCCGTCGTCACCCACGGGCTGCGGGAAAACCCGCAGTCGTTCCGCATGGACATCGACGACGCCTACGCAAACGGGCTGTACTCGCTGGCTTCGCTCAGCAACGGCATCTGGAAAGATCTCGAGACGACAGAGCAGATCGTCCTGGCCTGTCGCGACGCCCCCGGTCTGCTGGTCTGGGAGTTGGAGGACGAGCCCAACATCCGCACCGCCGGACCGGAGGGAACGCCTCACCTCGACCTCCCCTACAAAATGCCCCCGGAAGACTTCAAGCCAGTGTACGATCTGATCAAACGGCTCGATCCCGAGCACCCGGTCTGGCTCAACCTTGCCTACGGGTATGAAAAAGACCACCGGGAATACCGGGATGTGGCCGACATCCACTCCGACGACGTCTACCCCGTTCCCGACTATCCCCTGACCCACGTCGCGCAGAACTCCGACGCGGTCGTCAAGGGCGCGGCGGGCAAGCCGGGCTGGATGTACATACAGATGTCGATGCAGAGCGCGGATCAGGAGCGCGCCCCGAACATGGAAGAGGTCCGCTGCATGACCTACCTGTCCATCGCGCACGGCATCGTCGGCGTCATCCATTTCGCCTATCACGCTCTCGATTGGTGGCCGCGGGAGTCGGAGCCGGCCTACTACGCGCAGTTTCTGGACCTGACCGCGGAACTGCGCGGTCTGACGCCCTATCTCGTGGCCAGGGAAGAACCCGTAGCAGTAGAGGCGGAGATATTCGAAGGGTCCCCGGCCCCATCCCACTTCGGCTACACGGCGCTGCACCTGTCGCTGCGCAAGGCGGAGCGCGGTTACCTGCTGATCGCCGTCAACGGGTTCGACTCGCCGGTCAAAGCCCGCATCAGGGTTCCGGTGGAAGGCATCGCGCCGCGGGCAGCGGTTCGTTCCGAGTACCGGCTCGTCGAAGTCACCGACGGAGTCATCGAAGACTCCTTCGCGCCGTACGCCGTGCATCTGTATGATTTGCCGTTCAGCGCCCCGGACGATTTCGAACTCAGGAAGGTGAGTTGGCCGCAATGGCAGCGGCGGCCGCGCCCGTGAATGCGGGGGAACGGCAACCGCCGTTCCGCGAGAACACCTCTATTTCCGCGCACAGCTCGATCCCAACCGGGAGAGGCAATCGATGATCCAGACAGACAACTCCATCGTCGCCGGGATCGGTGAAGTCCGTCAGTACGATCCCCAGGGTGAACTGCACTACGATCACGTATCGATGGAGGACAGACAGCGCCTCAATCGCTGGGTGACCTGCTTCGAAGACACGGAAGGGACGATCTACCTGCACAACGGGACCGTTTCGACCGACGGCGGCCGCACCGTCGTCAAGCGCAACAGATGGATCTTCAATGAGGTCCTCGCCGTGCCGGAAGGGGCCGTTTTCTGCGAGCCCGGGCTGTTTCTGGGCCTCGAGTCCTTCGTGACTTTCGAGGAACCGGGGCGCTACAGGGTCCGGGCATGGCGTGGCGCAACCCCCGCCAGCGCAGGTGACGAGGAGGAGGTCACCTTCAACATAGAGAACGGTCCCCGCCCGAAAGAGGATTTTCCCGGTGAGTGGTATGGCCTCTACATCCACCGGACCATACTGCGAAGAGAGGACGGCGCCCTGCTGTGCACGGTCGAGGGGACCATGGCGGAAGACACGTTGGCCCCAGCGGACAAGTGGAGCCGCACCGAGTCGCGCTACCAGGGCCGATCTATCGTCGTCATCTCCGTGGACGAGGGGCGCACCTGGGACTATCAGTCTACCATAGCCGCACCCGAGGAGGGCGATCCGATCGGCGAGGGCTTCGGTGAGCCCACCATGATACAACTGGATGATGGCCGCTTGTTCTGCCTTATGCGGTCAGGCCACTACACGCCGATGTACGCCTGCTGGAGCGAGGACGGCGGCGAGAGCTGGACGGTGCCGCTGTACACGGGCCTCGAGCGCGGCTGCGATCCCTGTCTTCTGAAGCTGCGCGACGGCCGCCTGGCGGTCAGCTACGGAAGGCGGTACCCGGAGGGCTGGTCGCACGCGAGAGGCGACGGCGACCGCTTCAAATACCCCGGACACGGCCTCATGCTCCTGGCGATCGACGATGATGGAACCGGCGAGTCCTGGCGGGTGGCGCAGATCGGCGCCGGGATGGGCTCCTGCTACTCCACGATCATCGAGGTCGAGCCGAAGGTCCTGTTCTGCCAGGTCGATGGCTGGTACTGGCGCCTGCGGCTGGCCTGACCGACCTCGGGCAGCTCACATTGAAGTACACTGAGTGACGACCGCCTTGGAGGCGTGAGTCCTTCGGGGCCTGAGTGGTCCCCATTCAATGCGGTGGAAGGAAAGGTCTTGCGCAAGGAGCTGTTCATCGACGATCGCTTCATCGCTGAAATGAACGGGCTGACCCGCCAGTTTCAGCAGGCGGAGCCACACGCGGGCAACCCGGTGATCCGCGCCGATCGTCCGTGGGAACGGGACGCCGCCTTCGTGGATACCGGGCTCGTGATTTTCGATGAAGGCGAGGGGCTGTTCAGGGCGTGGTACCAGGGCGGCGCCTGTTACGGACCGGATGACAGATCGTGCATGTGCTACGCCCTGTCCGAGGATGGCGTGCGCTGGGAGAAACCGATTCTGGGGCAGGTCGAATTCGAGGGCAGCAGCGACAACAACATCGCGTTGTTGGCGGATTGCATGATGCACGATCCGGCGGTCATCATCGACCACAAGGAGGCGGACCCTGCGCGTCGCTACAAGGCGGTCTGGTGGGGTGGCCGCCGGGATCCGAGCCAGCCGGATGGTTGGCTGCTGGGGCATTGCGTCGGCTTTTCGCCGGATGGCGTCCAGTGGACGGAGCATCCGGACAACCCCGTGTGGCCGGGCGATGCCGAGGTCGGGACGCCCTTCGGAATCGCCCGCAGGGACGGGAAGCTGGTGATGTACAGCAGCGCCGACGGCCACGGCATACGTGTAGTGGGGCGCACGGAGTCCGACGACTTCGTCAATTGGGATCTGCCCCCGGATCTCGTATTCGGCCATGACGAGGAAGACGAGCCCGGGACGGAATTCGGCGGCTTGGCCGGCATCGACTACTGGGGCACGCACATCGGCATGCTGTGGGTAATCAGGAACCGCCCCGGTTTTTCGCGCGCGGAATGGAAGGAGATCGTCGACCGCAACATCCGGCAGGGGTTCCTTGGACCGCCGATTCAGATGAATGCGGCCGTATGCCGCACGATCCGCACTGAGCTGGTAGTCAGCGACGACGGACAGGGCTGGCAGCGTGTCAGCCGCGACGCCCCGCTCATCCCCCCGGGCGCTGCGGGAACGTGGGATGAGTGCCACTCGCTTGCCGGGCGCCCGTTCGTGCACGACGACAGGATCTGGATATACTATACCGGCTGCGGCCGGACCAGTCCGACGCCCGGTGCGACGGAGCCCGAGCAGATCGGGAACTGGAGTGTCGACACCGGGCTGGCAACACTGCGGCTCGACGGGTTCGCGTCGCTGCATGGGGAGGGCACGGGGGAGCTGCTGACCAGGCAGTTCGAACTGCGCGGCAGTAAACTGACGGTGAACGGCGACGCAGAGGACGGCGAAGTGCGGATAGCCCTTTTGGATGCCAATGGTAAGACCGTGTCCGGGTATGGTATGGACGAGGCGCGGGCGATCCGCGGCGACCACCTGCGGGCGCCGGCGGTGTGGCGGAACAAGCCGGACGTCAGCGGATTGCGCGGGCAGACGGTACAGCTGCGAATCCGCCTGAAGAACGCCGACCTGTATTCGATTACAATCGTGGATTAGAGAGCGCAACGGCCAGGAATCTTTCATGACAGACCAGAGCGATACCGCCACCGAGCTGACGAAACAGGAAATCATCGACGGTCTTCACGCCATCGGCTTGAAACAGGGCGATGTCGTGCTCATTCACACCGCCATGCGCACCTTCGGCCGAATCGAGGGCGGCGCGGCCACTGTGATGGACGCGTTTCTCGAAGTTCTGGGACCCCGCGGCACCTTGGTGGCGCCGGCGTTCACCTTCTGCCACGAGGCGGAGGACGACCCGATCATCGATCCCCGTCATGACCCGTCGGAGATGGGGGCGATCACCGAGGCCGTGCGCCTGCACCCCGGGGCGCTGCGCAGCACTGCTTTTCGCCACAGCTTCGCGGTGATCGGGCGCCGCGCCCGGGTGATCACTGAAGTGGATCCGGCCCTGTCGTCGTTCGACCTGCGTTCAAGTTTCGGTGTGATGCTGGCCCTCGACACGCAGGTCGTGCTTTGCGGCATGACGTATCAAAGCTCCACGAGCCACCACTTCGCGGAAATGGTCTGTGAGGTGTCTTACCGGCAGACGATCCCGCTGACCGCGAAGGTGCGACGGGCCGACGGCAGCCTCATCGACCAGCCCATGACCGACTACCAGCCGAAGAGCGAGGGCGGTTCGTATTACGGCTCACGGCATCCGGACTTCATTCGCCTCGGGCAGATGCTGGAGGAGCGGGGCGTGGTGGGCAGGGAGTTTGTCGGCAATTCGGCCGTACGCCGCTTTCCGATGCGGGAACTGGTCAGTCTGGCCGAGGCCGAAGCGGCCGTCGACGAGAACATCTTCCGCTCGGAGGAGGGGCAGGAGGGGACGACCGCTCTCACCTTTGGCACCAAGATCCTCAGTCCGGAGATGGTCGACGGGGCCGGGCGGTCGGTTCGCTACGAGTGGTGCGTGCGCGACGTGGACAAGCTGGTGATGCCTCGATAGGGGCGAGATGTGGGGGATCGGCACTCTCATCACCGGCTGCTGCCACTGCCCTGGGGGGCCGTTCGACGCCGAACGCGGCGCAGCCGAAGCGGGCGCGCTGCTGACTCCACCAGGGCGAGGCCCTGCGTCAGATCAACCCGAATTCGTCGCCGGCCCATCACCGCCCATCCTTCCTTCAACCGCCTCCTTGAATTCCCGCATGCTTTGGCGGTAACGGTGTGGATACGCGACCATGAGTGTACGCTTCGCCTCGTCGGCGGCCTGGATCATGTCATCACTCTCAGCCAGGTTCAGGGCAAGGGGATTTTCGAGCAGGACATGCAATTTTATGCAATCGGTCCGACATGGTAATCTGACTTTTGAGGATCACCTGTTTTCATAAGACAAGGCGGCCCGACCAGGGGCCGCGGTCCAAGCCTGCACCGACCTTTCCCGCCAGAGCGGAGGCCGGCAGGATCTCCACGCCCTGGCACGCGGACGCGTTGAACGACTCCACGGTCTACCCAACTAGGCCACAACTACGACAACTGACGACCTTTCCGGCTCACTCAAACCGGATCCGAAAACCAAGTGACCGAAATCGAAACCGGATCGAGCGCCGCAGCGGTGGGCGACGCCGCCCGATCAAAAGTGCCGTTGTCCCATCGCCTGGGTTTCTGGAACAACTGCTTCGTCCTCTGGGGCTGGGTGCTGGTGCTGTCCAGTTTCCTGGTGGGGGGCATGGTGGGCAAGACGTTCCCCCTGAAAATGGCGATGCCGATCATTTTCTTCGGCACCCTGTGCAATGCCATCGTCGGGGTCCTGATCGGGTCGGCGGCGGCGCGCACGGGGTATTCCAGCGCCCTTCTGTACCGCTACACCTTCGGCCGCAAGATGGTTCGACCCGGCCAAGCCGGTATTCATCGGATTCGACATGGCCGCGGGCGGCTGGCTCGTCGGCGTCACCATCATCGCCGACCTGGCACGATTCTGGAAAAACGCGAAGCACGCCATTTTCGGCATCGTGACGGCGTACGTCGGCCTGGTGACGATTCAATACTGGGGCGGCGCCGTCGGGGCGGCGCATACGGGTGAATGGAACCTGTTCCTGATCGCCAGCTCGTTGGGAATGGGCATTCTCGCCTGGCTGGCACTCTGGTTCGGCGCCCAGTCCACGGTCCAGGGAGGCACCTACGCCTCCGGGCTGGCGTTTTCGGCGCCGCCGATTCCCATGGTCCGAAGCCAGGAGTTCATGCGGCGGCTGGCAACGATCGGCGTCGGGGTCGTCGGCTTTATCGGCAGTTACCTGGGGCTCGACCAGATCGCGCTCTGGTGGGTGCAGTTCCTCTCCTGGGTCGTCGGCCCGATCGCCATCACCGTCATCCTCGACTACTGGGCCTTTCCGGCTCGCCGGCTGCTCTACGAGCGCGCCGATGGCGCCGACATGAACCTCAACCCGGCCGCATTCGCCGCCTGGATCGCCGGTTTCGTCACCGGGTTCTACGTCGGCGGCAACGAGATCTTCAGCGGTCTGCTGTGCTCGATGTCCGCGGCCGGTCTGATCTATTTCGTGTGGATGAAGACGGCCCTCGCGAAAGGCACCACACCTGAAGCGCAGCTGTTTGGCGCGAAAAACGCAACGGAGGCGGCATGACGGCACTGGCATGGCTCACCATTCTCGCCGAGGTGTTGCTGGCGATCTGGGTGATCCGACTCGTCTGGCGCACGGAAACCGACAGACCGACCGAAGAGATCGTCCCTGCCGGGGACGACGACGTGGAACTCGTCGGTTAAAACGGGTTCGCCCGAGGGGAATCAGGCATGGCTCTGCATCATCTGTTCACGCCCATCCGGGTCGGCTCGCTGGAGGTGAAGAACCGCGTGGTTCTGGCCCCGCTCGATGTCGGGCTGCACGGCCCGAATGGCGAGGTGACCGATCGCTACATCGACTTCCTGGTGGATCGAGCCCGGGGAGAGACAGGGCTGCTGATCACCGAGTTCACGTCGGTGTGGCCGGAAAAGAGGGTGATCACCACCTCTGTCTGGGACGACAGGTTCATACCCGGGCTTTCCCGAATCTCCGAAGCCGTGCACGCAGCCGGGGCTCCGGTCTTCATGCAGATAGCCGCCCTCGGCGGGAAATCGTACGTGGAGCCGTTCGCACCGTCGGCGGTCGAGAGCGAGCTGTACGAGCAGGTGCCCCGGGAGATGACGGTCCCCGAGATCGAACAGATGGTCGAGTGCTTCGTGCGCGGGGCCGAGCGGGCTCAAAAAGCCGGTTTCGACGGCGTCGAGTACCACTGCGCGCACTCCTACCTCGGCGGTCAGTTCATCTCACCCCACACCAACCGCCGCGACGACGAGTACGGCGGCGACTTTCAGCGGCGGATGAAGTTCTCCACCGACGTCATCGCGGGAATCCGCCGGGCCTGCGGCGACGGCTTTCCCATCGGCTTCAAGTTCAGCGCTCACGAACATCTGCACGGCGGGGTCAACCATCGGTACGACGTCGGCGAAACCGACGGGGAACACCTGCGGGTAGCGAAATACATGGAGGATATCGGGGTCGTCTACCTGCACGTGGCCACCACGTCGTCGACGATCATGAAGGTGAAGGGGTTCGTCGAGTGCACCCACCCCTCGGTCCCGCCGCTCTACATAAAGCCGAACACACTCGTCGATCTCGCCGCCGAGGTGAAGAACAGCGGTGTCCGGGTACCGGTGATCGCCACGGGCGGTATCACCGATCCGGTCGACGCGGAGCAGATCATCGCCGAGGGCCATGCCGACATGGTCGCCCTGGGGCGCACCCTCATAGCCGACGGACACTGGGCGAGAAAGGCGCGGCTGGGCGAGAACATCGCTCCCTGCATTCGCTGCAACTTCTGCCACACCTTCGTCGTGATGGATCGCGGGGGAATCCAGTGCACTACCAATCCCGTGGTCGGCCGCGAGAACATCGTCTCCTTCGAAAAGACGGCTCGATCAAGGAGGGTGGTAGTCGTCGGAGCGGGTCCCGCCGGCCTCGAGGCAGGTCTGCGCGCCAGGGAGATGGGTCACGACGCGGTCGTTTTCGACAGACGCGACACTCTCGGGGGCGAGATGATCTCCGCATCGATACCGGAATTCAAGTGGGACATCAAGCGTCTGCTGAAGTATTACGAAGTCGAGGTGGAAAGGACGGGACTGGAGGTACGGCTGGGGGCCGAGGTGACTGTCGATACTCTGAAGGAAGAGGGCGCCGATGCCGTGGTCCTGGCGACGGGGGGAGAGGCCATCGTTCCAGACGTTCCCGGCATCGACGATGATTGCGTGGTTACGGCGATCGACGCCCTCGTACGCTGGGATGAGCTCGACATCGGGGAGCGGGTCATGGTGCTCGGCGCCGGCCTGGTCGGATACGAAATGGCCTGGCACGCCGCTGCCCAGGGCCGAGCGGTCACGATGGTCTCCCGCCGTAGCGAAAACGAAGTCGGCAATCTGGAGGAACACGGCACCAACCTCGCCCTGCTGATCAAGGGCACCCGGGAGGCCGGGGTCCGGGTGCTGGCCGACAGCGAGCTCGAGGCCGTGGAAGACGGCACCGCAATCCTCAAAGAGGCCGATGGCCGCGAGCAGCGCCACCCCGTCGACAAATTGATCGTCAGCAGGGGCTACCGGCCGCGCCAGGAACTCAAGCGCGCCATCGAGAAGGCGGGTCCGGGATGCGAGGTGTTGATGGCGGGAGACTGTGTGGAAGTGCGCAACTTCTTCGATGCCATCAACGAAGGAGCGCATGTGGTGCGAAGGTCGCTGGCCTAGTCTGCGCGCCACACCGGGCTGCATGTCGAATACCGGGACCGATGCACCTGAAGCGGCTTTTCCAGCGCGGACCCTCTTCCTGATCCTTCCTGCCAAGTAGCACAGATGCAGGGAAATCTCACCCGATACGTGGATGACGAACTTGCCACCGTACACGTCGAGCAGCTCTGCGCCCACTACCCGCGGGATGAGGTTGCCCGTCGCTTCGACACACTGGAAGAGTGGATCGGTCGATACCACAAAACCAATCACGACGGCACCGTTCTCACCCCGGCACTGACTCGGTACCTCTCCCGGAAATCCGGTTTCGAACCCCTGCTCGATCACTTGAGCCACCTGCGCGACGAGACCCGCAACGGCCGTTTCCAGCTGAGCGATACCCTGCAAAGAGACCTCGAATTCCGGCGCTTCGAATACGAGTACACCCGGGTCCTCGAGCCCCTCACCTACGAGCTGCGGGGCCGCTGTCCCGCCCCGCTCTCCACCATGGAGATCTATCGGATCTTCAACGAGCTCGAAGAGCTTTCGGATCAGGTGGAGGAAGAATGTCGTCTGGACGAACGCCAGCGGGCGGAAGTCAGGCGCGCTGCCTTCGAGGCCGCCGGTTTCCTGGACTTTCTGCAGGATTTCAGGGCTCGGACCTCCCGCGAAATACTGGTGATCGGCAACGATCGCTTCGGCCGCCAGTGGTTTGTCGAACCGCTCGAGGAATATCTCGAGGACCGGTTCTCCATAGAGTATCACCGCGTGCGCTCCGGGACATCGACGCGCATGAGCGTCCCCTCTCCGTTTCCGAAAACAACGGTCGCCAGACTCAGTCGTGAAATGCCGCACGTAGTGGTCGTCGACGGCTGCCACGCGCCGGCCCGGGATGACGTGATTCCCCTCTCCAGGGGGTTGCGGGGATTCGGCCACTGGTTCGTGGTCTTCAACGATCTTCGCCGCCGAGGCAGAGCCGACGAATCCCGGGAGGAAACGGGATTCCCGGAGAGCTACCTGCTGGCTTTGAAGAAATGGCACGAATTTGCCGCGGCCCGGGAATTCATCGAGGAATGGGTCACTCCCGGGCAAACCTACCGGATTGCGTCCTGGGCGCCGGAATCGAAGGAGCTCGTACAGATGGGGGACGAACCGATGCCCCGGAATCCGACGACGCTGGCCGGCGATCGCCCACTTGCGATTCTGGCCAATCCGATCGTGTACCGCACGGAAGGAGAAGATCAGCCCGCTGCCCTGCGCGGAACCACGCCTCGCTATTTCGACGACCCGGAGCAGCACGCAGCCGACAAAGTCCTGTTCGGTTTCGGACCCTTCGGCCTGGAAACCCGGCGCCAGGGAGTCAGCACCGAAAGGTTCGTCAGAACGGTTCAGCGGCACATGAGGGCCGAGCTGAAACGCATTCTGCGCCCACCGCAGGAAGGGTGAACGCACGCCGCCACCGCTCCCGGTTGGCTGCCTGCCTGGATCCCGGATCGGAGTGGACTTTTCAAGCGGGCTGTACCTACCATTGTCCGTTCCTTTCTCGAACGATTCCCCTGAACAAATGAAAATCGACCACACCCGGACCCCCGCCGCCCTGCTGCCGGCCACCGACCGGCTGCTCAATCTGTCGGCCGGCAAGATCCGCGACCTCGACCGCACCTGGGACGCCGGCCGCGGCACCCCGGTCTTCACCCAGGAGGGCGGCTACACGACGCGCGGCTGGACCGAGTGGACCCAGGGATTCCAGTACGGATGCGCCATCCTCCAGTACGACATGACAGGCGAGGAGGAGTTTCTCGACATCGGCCGCGACGCCACCATCGCCAGGATGGCGCCGCACGTCTCCCACGTCGGCGTCCACGACCACGGCTTCAACAACCTGTCGACCTACGGCAACCTGCGGCGCCTGATGCTGGAGGGGCGCCTGGCGATGGACCGGGCCGAGCTGTCGCTCTACGAGCTCGCCGTCAAGCTGTCCGGGGCGGTGCAGGCGGCGCGCTGGACGGAGACGGCCGGCGGCAGGGGGTTCATCCACTCCTTCAACGGGCCGCACTCGCTGTTCTCCGACACCATGCGCTCGCTGCGCATCCTCTGCCTCGCCGACCGCCTCGGCCACGTGCTGATGGGCGAGGGGGACCGGCGCATCGGCCTTCTCGGGCGCGCCGTCGACCACGCCCTCACCACCTGCGAGTTCAACGTCTACTACGGCGAGGGGCGCGACGCCTTCGACGTCGACGGCCGCGTCGCCCACGAGTCGATCTTCAACACCCGGGACGGCAACTACCGCTGTCCGAGCACGCAGCAGGGGTATTCCCCGTTCTCCACCTGGACCCGCGGCCTGGCCTGGATCCTGTGCGGCTGCGCCGAGCTCCTCGAGTTCTTCGAGACGCTGCCGGCCTCCGCCCTCAAGCCCTTCGGCGGCCGGGAGGTGGTGGCCGCCATCGAGCGGGCGGCCCTGGCGACCGCGGAGTTCCACGTCCGCAACAGCTTCGCCGACGGCGTTCCCTTCTGGGATACCGGCGCCCCGGGAGTGGCGGGATTCGGCGACATCGCCGAACAGCCCTCGGATCCCCACAACGACGTCGAGCCGCTCGACAGCTCCGCGGCGGCGATCTGCGCGCAGGGGTACCTGCGCCTGGGGAACTACTTCCTGTCGCGTGGAGACCAGGGGCGCGGCGGCCGCTACCGCGGCGGCGCCTTCACCATCGCCGCGGCCCTGCTGTCGGAACCGTACCTGTCTGCGGAGCCGTCCCACCAGGGGCTGCTGCTGCACTCGATCTACCACCGGCCCAACGGCTGGGACCACGTCCCTCCGGGCCGGCTCATCCCCTGCGGCGAGTCCTCGATGTGGGGGGACTACCACCTCCTCGAGATAGCGCTGCTGATCCGGCGCGAAGCCGGGGGCGGACCATACCCGGTGTTTTTCTGAAGGGAGCAGAGAAGGTGAAGATCACTGCCATCAGGACGTTCATCGCCCGCTTCGGCAACCGCCCGCGGGCCCTGCTCAAGGTCGAGACCGACGAGGGCCTGCACGGCTGGGGCGAGGCGTACTCGACCGGCCCCGACCTCTCTGTCGAGCCGGTGGCCGACTACCTGTTCGAGATGATCAAGGGAGAGGACCCGCGGCGCATCGAGTACATCATGATGAAGCTGCACCAGCAGTTCCGCTTTCCCCCCGGAGGCGTCGGCTACCCGGCGATCTCCGCCCTCGACCACGCCCTGTGGGACATCAGCGGCAAGGCCGCGGGCCTGCCGGTATACATGCTTCTCGGCGGCGCCGTGCGCGACCGCGTGCGGGTCTACCACGGCATCGGCGGCGCCAGCGGAAAGGAAGCCGCCGAGCAGGCGCTGCGGTTTCACGAAGAGGGGGGCTTCACCGCCTTCAAGCTCAGCCCCTACCGCCTCGACCCGGACGCCGACCGCTGGGGCCGCGTCTGCTCCGAGGCGGCGAAGTTCTTCGAGGAGCTGCGCCTCAACACCCCGGACGGCTTCGAGTTCGCCTTCGATCCGCACGCCAAGATCTTCGAGCCGATCCGCGCCCTGCAGCTCGCCGACGCCCTGGCCCCGTACGACCCGTTCTTCTACGAGGAGCCGCTGCGGCCGGAGCACATTCCCCAGTGGGCCCGCCTGCGCGCCCAGATGCGGGTGCCGCTGGCCACCGGGGAATCGCTCTACGGACGCTTCGAGTTCCTCGACCTGCTCGCCGCCCAGGGGGCCGACATCATCCAGCCGGACGTCTGCATCTGCGGCGGGCTCCTCGAAATGCGCAAGATCGCCGCCATCGCCGAGGCGCACTACGTCAGCGTCGCGCCGCACAACCCGATGGGGCCGCTGGCGACCGCGGTCAACGTCCACTTCGCCGCGGCCTCGGCCAACTTCAAGATCCTCGAGTACATAGATCCCCGGGGGTCGGAGTGGAACGACTGGGTCGACGAGCCCTACCTGGCCAAGGACGGATACCTCGAGCTGCGCGACCGCCCCGGGCTCGGCGTCGAGGTCGACGAGGAGGCGGTCTCAGGCGACCAGTACATCCACTGGCAGCGGACCTGCCCGGCGCGCCCCGACGGCTCGACCGGGTACATCTGAAAAAGCCTTCAGTCAGACCCGCCTTGAGGGGAGCCGGGCTAAATCGGCGCTGGCATCAGATGGCGAACGGGTAAGGCGAACCGGATAGAGAGCCCGAGGAAGAGCCGAACAGGCGGGAAGACCGCGCATCCGTCCCGCCGTGCCCCGAATGGATCAACTCTTTATGGATGGGACCGCAGGTAGCAAAGAACCGGCAGTAGAAGGAGCTCGCGATGCTTGAGGCTTCCGATACCGCGCTGGCCGTCATCGACGTGCAGGGCAAGCTCGCCACCCTCATGCACGAAAAGGAGAAGCTCTACCGCAACCTGAGCATCCTCGTGCAGGGAGCCGCGGCCCTGGAGCTTCCTATCCTCTGGCTCGAGCAGTACCCCGAGGGCCTGGGCCCTACCATTCCCGAGCTCGCAGAGCTGCTCGAGGGCCGGCATCCGCTGGCCAAGACCTGCTTCAGCGCCTGCGGGCAGCCGGAGTTCGGGCGCCGGCTCGAGGAAAGCGGCAGGAAGCAGGTCCTGCTCGCCGGCATAGAGACCCACATCTGCGTCTATCAGACCGCCCGCGACCTGCGCGAGCGCGGCTACGAGGTCGAGGTCGTCGAGGATGCGGTGTCGTCGCGGACCCCGTCCAACAAGCGGGTGGGACTGGAGAAGATGAGGGCCGCCGGGGCCGGAGTAACGTCGGTGGAAACGGCCCTGTTCGAGCTCCTGCGCGAGGCCGGCAACCCCGCGTTCAGGGAGATCGCGCGGCTGGTGAAGTAGCCCGGATGCCCCGGCTCCTTCGATCGGGAAAGTGATTCAGGGTCAGCGGACCAACACAAGCCGCCGCGCCCTCTGCTGGTTCCCCACCTTCAGGCGGTACAGATATACTCCGCTGGCGACCTGGTTCCCCTCGCCATCGGCCCCGTCCCAAGCGATACGGTAAGACCCGGCGCCCTGGTATTCGGACACCAGGCGCCGCACCGGTTGGCCCAGCAGATCGTAGAGAGTCAGCTCCACCCCCCCAGGCTTCGGCAGTTCGTAGGTGATAGTCGTACGCCCATTGAACGGGTTGGGGTAGTTCTGCGCCAGGGAGAAGCCTGTGGGAAGAGCTTCCCAGAGCTCGGCGGCGACCATGGTGGGCGGTTCCTGCAGAAAGGCGGCGACGTCGAGCTTGCCGTACCCCCAGTCGAGGTTGGGGGTCTCCCCGGTGAAATCGTCGGAGGTGGCCGATTCGGTGAGGGCCCGCCAGACCTCGCGGTTGGTGGCCTGGGGAAAGCGCTGGAAGTAGAGAGCAACGGCGCCGGCCACGACCGGCGAGGAGAAACTGGTGCCCGCCTCGGTCCGGTATTTCGTGGAGTCGCCGCTCCAGGCCGCAGTCAGCGCCCCGGGGGCAACGAGGTCGGGCTTCAGGAGACCCTCGAGGGAAGGCCCCCGCGATGAGAACGGCATCAGGTCGCCGACCGTCGGATCGCCAAAAAGACCGGCGTAAGTATCCGAGAAGTCCAGGTCGCGGTTGGCGAAGGCGCCGACAGAAATGACTTCTGGAGACGTGGAGGGTGAAGAGAGTGTGTAGTAGTTGTCGCGGGGACGAAATTGAGGGTCCTCCAGTGGTTCCAGTAACGATTCGTCCAAGGGTCTTCTAGGCCAGACCCAAGTGTGGAATACTCCACTACCTCTTGCGGCTATCCGCCATTTCACTGTATTCGGATTCGTATCCTCGATTTGAAGACGCAGCGAGACACCCATCTCAATATAGCTGCCCTCCCAAAAAAGTTTCGCGGTCCCGAGGCTGTCGGTTACTTCGTGGAATTCACTTTCCGCAACCTCGTCCAGTGAACGCCAGACCATTTCCTCCTGGGACAAACCTGCGCCTACCCATGCTTCCCCCGACCCCAGAAAACAGCCTCCGAGCGCCAATTTAGTTCCTTGTTCCTCTTTCCCCCGCCTCGTTTGGTACATCGTATAGGAAGGAGAGGCGTTGAGGGGGATACGAGCGTGGGGAAGACCCCATCCTCTGTTTCCCCCGGAGGCGACCATCGCCCGCCCCGGCATTTCGCGCAAAAGGCTTTCCAGCTCTTCCTGTTCCTGGTGGCATAAGTGTGTCCTGCCGCTAAAATTCACCACCGCCGGCATTCCTTTGCGCTCTGCCAAGTCGAATATGTACCGAGCGCCATCCAAAACAGATGCGTTAACTGTTTCCTCCGTCTTGTACGGCCCAAGTGCATAGACGACAATCTCCGACTCGGGAGCCATTCCTCGGAAGCGGGGGTCGAGGCTTCCGTTTCCGGCTGCTATCCCGGCGACCATGGTGCCGTGGCCGTAACGAAAGAGACTCTCCGTATCACGCGGCGCCCCCGGTCCTTCGCCGCGGAGCGCGGCTTCGATTTCCTCCCGGTGCCACTCTCGTCCATAACCAAACCCTAGCGGTGCTTGTCCATCCTCTGCCTCCACGTAAGCTTCAGAATCCCAAATTGCAATAATACGACTGCGCAGGGTGTCGGCAGGATTACGGAAATCGGGATGGCGCCAGTCGATGCCGGTATCGATGATGCCGACAATCACCCCCTTGCCGGTGGCCGTCACCCCGGACAGTTCCTCGAGGAGAGTGCCGGAGGTGCCATCCTCCCCGTTGCCCGTCCTGGCCTGGAAAGACCAGTCGTTCAGGGATGACGCGGTACTGGGACATACGGAGACTTCCGGTGCGGCGAGGGAAACCTGCATGAGCAGGGTCAGGAAACTCACCTGGTTCGGCTTCATCTTGATCCTGGCCGCGTCATTCGAGATGTCGGCGGCGGGCTAACGAACGAGGACAAGCCACCGCAAGAGCCGCCGGTCCCCCGGCACCAGCTGCAGACGGAGAATGAATTTGGAACGCCCACCGACATCCGCAGTGGGCCCTACTCCGGAATAAAAACCTCGATATCGGAAAACTTCCCGAAGCCCTGGTCGAAGGTTACAAGCGTGAGACCGGCAACGGCGGCAAAGGCGGCCAGACAGGCGTCACTCCAGACGCGATGGGAGTACGGGTGCGGTTCGGTATAGCGGCGCCACACCGCCTCGAGGCCCGGGGGCTCGGGGGCGAAATAGACCCGTTCGTCCGAGAGAAGCTGGTCGAACATCGACCAGGCCCGAGGAATGGAAGCTGCTTCCGTTTTGAAAACGGCGGGATTCGTAGCCAGCCGCAGGAAACCGGACTGGGACTGCCGGCTGAAGGCGCAGGAGTCGGGTGTCGTCTGGTCGAACCAACGCAACGCCCGCGGGTGGTGGATATGGGCTTCGAAAGCGAGGGCGAGCCAGAGATTAACGTCCGGTAAGTGCACGGACCTCCTCCGCCTCGAGGATGCCGGCGATGGCCTCGGGGTCCAGATCGACCGAACCCGGATTGCTGGAGGGAACCAGGGGGAGCTGGACCCGGCGGCTGCCGAATCCCCCTCCGGCGGCGCTGGCCACTCTCTCTTCGAGAGCTTCGGTCACGAAGACTTTCAGGCTTTTCCCCTGAAGCGAAGCAACCGCCTTGGCGCGGCGCAGAAGGTGATCGGGAACATCGATGGTGGTACGCATATTGATGCAATATGCGTAAATATGCGTGGCTGGCAAGATTGATGACAAAAGTTCCGCATACAGAGTTTGGGGGCGTCCATTGCGCCACCTCGACGCCGCTGCGGTGAACGATTCGGGCTAGCGAACGAGAACGAGCCGCCGCGCCTGCTGCTGGTTCCCCGCCTTCAGCCGGTACAGGTATACTCCGCTGGCGACCTGGTTCCCCTCGTCATCGGCTCCGTCCCACGCGACACGGTGAAACCCGGCGCCTTGGTACTCCGACACCAGGCGGCACACCGGCTGGCCCAGCAGATCGTAGAGAGTCAGCTCCACCCTCCCAAGCTTCGGCAGTTCGTAGGTGAACGTCGTGCGCCCGTTGAACGGGTTGGGGTAGTTCTGCTCAAGCGAAAAGCCAGCGGGGCGAACGTCCCTTGCCTCCGCGCCGACCACGGTGGGCGGTTCCTTCAGAAAGGCAGCGACGTCGAGCTTGCCGTACCCCCAGTCGAGGTTGGGGGTCTCCCCGGTAAACCCGTCGGAAGCGGCCGATTCCGTCAGGGCGCTCCAGACCTCGCGGTTGGTGGCCCGGGGAATGCGCTCGAAGTAGAGGGCCATGGCGCCGGAAACGACCGGCGCGGAAATGCTGGTTCCCGCCGCGGTCCGGTAATTCGTGGAATCACCGCTCCAGGCCGCCGTCAGCACACCCGGAGCCACGAGGTCGGGCTTGAGCAGGCCATCCAAGGCAGGCCCTCTGGATGAGAACGGCAGGAGGTCTCCGATTTTCAGGTCGTCGAAGAGGTCCAGGTAGGTATCCGCAAGAAACTCCAGGTCCCGGTTGGCGAAGGCTCCGACCGCGATGACCTCCGGAAAGGTGGAAGGGGACGAGAGGGTGTAGTAGTTGTCGCGGGGGCGGTATAGCGGATCGTCCAGCGGTCCCTGCACAGGTTCGTCCAGCGGTCCGCCGGACCAGAGCCAGGTGTGGAATACCCCGCTGCCTCTCGCCGCCACCCGCCATTCCACCGGTTCGGGATTGGTGTCCTCGATGTGGATAAACAGCTTGATGTCCGTCTCGTCATAGCCACCCGCCCAAACGACCTTCGCGGTCCCCAGGCTGTCGGTTACATCTTCGAATTCGCTTTCCGCTATCTCGTCCAGGGAGCGCCAGACCATTTCATCCTCGGACAACCCTGCCCCGATCCAGGCTTCCCCCGGACCCTGATGATAAGCTTCGAGCATCAATTCACTCCCGGGCTCCTCCTCCCTTGGGCTCGTCCGGTAAATCGTATAGGAAGGGTCCGCGGTCAGGTCGAAACGGGCGTGGCGCAGACCCTGTCCCCCGTTGCCCGCAGAGGCGACCAGCGCCCGGCCCGGTTTTTCTCGCAAGAGAATCTCCAACTCTTTACGCTCATCATGAGAAAGGGAAGTTCCGCCGCTGTAGTTCACCACAGCCGGCCGACCTCTTTTCTCTGCCAGGCCGAATATGTAGCGGGCACCGTCAATTACCCCCAGAGTGACGACGACGATCTCCGATTCGGGAGCCATCCCCCGGTAGCGCGAGTCCGCGTTGCCGTTTCCCGCGGCGATGCCGGCGACAAAGGTCCCGTGACGGTAGGGGTCTCGCGGCGGTCCGCCTGCCTCGCCGCGCAGCGCGGCCTCGATCTCGTCACGCGTCCATTCCCGGCCGTAGTCGAACCCATCAGGGGGCGGACCCTCTTTCACCACCAGGGTCCCCTCTGAGTCCCAGATGCTGAGAATGCGGCTGCGCAGACTGTCGGCGGGGTCGCGGAAGTCGGGGTGGCGCCAGTCGATTCCAGTGTCGATGATGCCGACGATCACCCCCTTGCCCGTGCCCGTCACCCCGGACAGGGATTCGAGCAGGCTGCCGGAGGGTTCTCCTTCCACGGCACCAACCAGGGAACGGAAAGACAACCCGTTCAGGGCAGGTGAGGTACCTGGAGTTGCGGGGACTTCGGCCGCAGTGAGGGGCACCTGCGTGAGCAGGGAAAGGAAACTCAGAATGGTGAGCTTCATCTTGACTTCCCCGCGAAAATCCCAGTGTCGGCGGGTTCAGCGAACGAAAACGAGACGGCGCGAAAGCAGTTGGTCACCCACCTCCAGCTTGTACAGGTATACCCCGCTGGCGACCTGTTTCCCTTCGTCATCGGCCCCGTCCCAGGCGGTTTCGTGCAACCCGGCTCCCTGGTATTCCGACACTAGGCGCCGCACTGGGTGGCCCAGCAGGTCATAGAGGATCAGCTCAACCGCACCGGGGCCCGGAAGCTGGTAGCTGATCGATGTGCTCCCGTTAAACGGGTTGGGGTAGTTCTGCTCAAGCGAAAAGCCGGCGGGGCGAATCTCCCCGGGTTCGACCGCGACCACCGTGGGCGGTTCCTGCAGAAAGGCGGCGACGTCGAGCTTGCCGTACCCCCAGTCGAAATTGGGGGTCTCCCCGGTGAACTCGTCGGATGTGGCAGATTCCGTGAGGGCCCGCCAGACCTCGCGGTTGGTTGCCCGGGGAAAGCGCTCGAAGTAGAGGGCAACGGCCCCCGCAACGACGGGGGACGCGGCGCTGGTGCCGCCTCCTCCCCGGCCGAAGCCGTCGCGGTATCTGGTCGAGTCGCCGCTGCGCGCCGCGGTCAGAACACTGGGAGCAATCAGGTCGGGCTTCAGCAGGCCGTCCAGGGAAGGACCTCGCGATGAGTACGGCATCAGATCGCCGGCCTGCAGGTTCTCGTAGGCATCCGGCACCCGGTTGGCAAAGGCGCCCACCGAAATCACTTCCGGTGACGTAGAGGGATAGGAGAGGGTGTAGAGGTTGTCGTATGGCTGGAAGTACGGGTCATCGATCGACCGGGAATCCAGTACCTGCGAGGGGGCCCTTGACCGCACCCAGACATGGAGCACTCCGCTCCCCTTTGCCGCAAACCGCCAATCCGATTGCTCCGGCATCCAGTTCTCGACCACGATCTGCAGCCAGATGTTTTCCCCGACATGATGGCCCGACCAGGCGGTGCGCCCCAGGGTATCGCCGGTCGCCGTCACGAGGCTGTCCAATACGTACTCGGGATCTTCCACGAGAAAGGGATGGCCGTCCGGCTCCCCTCCCAGATCGGCAACCTCATGCGAAGAACGCCAGACCATCTCCTCCTCGGAGCGGCCCGTGCCGACCCAGGCCTCTCCTGGGCCTTGGTGGTAGGCGACAAGCCAACGGTAGCGTCTCCCAGGTACTTCTTCCGACTTCCACAACGGAGGAACCTCCTCATGCGTCTGAAAAACCGTGTAGTATGCGGTCTCCTCCAGATCGAAGCGGACATGCTGCTGTTGGCCGACGTTGCCCGCCGCGGCGACCAGGGCCCTGCCCGGTTGCTCGCGAAAGAGCTCTTCCAGGTTTTCTTCCCGGTAGCCCCAAGCCAGACCCCCGCTGAGATTCACCACCGCCGGAAGGCCTTCGCGCTCCGCAACTTCAAAGATGTAACGGAGGGCGTCGGATATGGTCGATTCTTCGCCATCAGTGACCACGACGATTTCCGCATCGGGTGCCATGCCCCGGTATCGGGGATCGGCGTTGCCGTTGCCGGCGGCGATTCCGGCGACATAGGTCCCGTGATCGAGAACCGGATCGCGTGCTGGTCCACGGATTTCGCCGCGGAGTCCCGCTTCAATTTCGTTGCGTCTCCACTCTCGGCCATAGTCAAACCCGGGCGGGGGCGGACCCTCTTCCATCGATGCAGCGCCAAGCGCAAGGTAATGCTTCGTGTCCCAGATGCTGAGGATACGGCTGCGCAGGCTGTCGGAAGGGTCGCGGAAATCGGGATGGCGCCAGTCGATACCGGAGTCGATGATGCCGACGATCACCCCCTTGCCGGTAGCCGTCACCCCGGAAAGTTCGTCGAGGAGAGTGCCGGAGGGGTTCCCGTCCTCGGGGGCAAGCAGGGATTGGAAAGACCAATCTTTCAGAGATGAGGCGAAACTGGAAGATGCTGGGCGACCGGCTTCCACGAGTGTGGCCAGCGGAAGCAGTGCAAGGAAGAGGATCAATCGAGTGGGCGTTTCGTTTATCCCTTTGCCGGTGAATTCGAGCCTGGAGTGGGCCCCCAAAAAAACAGGGGCCGGTCGCCCAGGTGACCGGCCCCTCACTACATGCGTCGGGTCTCTGCCAGAGCGCATACTCACGGCGCCATAGTTGCTTTCAGGCCGCCCCAGGTGGTCCGGGTGACAGCAGTCGCTGGACCGATTCGGTGGTATTCCAACGGTTTCGCACTCGTGCCGCTCTTGAGGGCAATAGTCTCGCCGTCAAGAAGGGTTTGGCCTTCAAGGAACCATGGACCGGCGTCATGGAACGGGCCTTCAAGGAACAAGGTCCCCCCTTCACCTTCAATAGCGTAAATACCGGGCGGGACTTGGTTCAGTGCAGCGAGGAGGGCCTCCGAATTGAGTACGGCTGGAAGCTCGGCGGCATACTTCTGCTCAAGCTCCTGCTCGAGCGCCGAATACTCCTCTTCGGGGAAATCGCGTCCCTCTGCAGCACGGTGCAGGGCTTCCCAGTTGAGGGTGAATTGGACCCAGAACTCGATGTAGAACTCGGTAAAATCCCTGTCGTCATACGACATGTCGACATCGGCCCATTCCAACCAGAGGCTGTCGCCGGCGGTGGCGTACGTGCCGGAGCCGAGGAAGGAGGCCGTCTCCAGCGGGATTTCGGGCCACGCTTTCCTGAAGATCTCGTTCAGGGCCTCGGCCTCTTCAGCGGAGAGGTCCTCATCTTCCTCAAATACATCCGGTACCCTCCAGTACCCATCTTCCGTCTTTCCGACGTGGCTGAGATGAAAGGTGCCGTCCGCCTGGAAGGTGAGGCGAGCGGTCCCGGAAAGTCCCTGCTCAACAATGCTCGACCCCCACGTGCCGACGAGAGGGTCTTCCAGAGCGGAGAGAGGAACTGCAAGCAAGCCGAGGGGCAAGATGGAGGACAGTATTTTCCGGTGCATGGGAATCTCCTTATTCGGGGTCCCGAACAGGGAATCGAGGCGGACACTCACGGCGCAAAGGTTGCTTTCAAGTCGCCCCAAGTGGTCCGGGTAACTGCGGTGGCGGGCTCGATGCGGTGGTATTCCAACGATTTCGCCCTCGCTGGATTCTTGAGAAAAAGCTTTTCACTATCATTGACTGAAAGGAACAGAGTTTCGCCCTCAACAGTATAGGCGTACCTGTAGTACTCGTTGAGGATTTCGAGGAGATTCTCTTGTTCAAAAAGAACCAGAACCTCGTTGCCCGACTCCCGCTCCAACTCCCGTATTTCCTCAACGGTCAATTCATCTGAGCCATAGGCCAAATTGCCGATGAACTTCGCGTAAAACTCGATAATCGAGTCTTCGTTGTAACGCCAGTCGACTTCGTCGAAATACATCCAAAGACTGTCGCCATCGACCGCGTACGTACCGTTGCCTTGGAGGGATATGGTGTTCAATGGGGGCCAACTTTCTTCAAGCATTTCCAGGAGTCCCTTGTCATCGACTGTCCATTCCGGGTGCAAATCAAAATCCAGCTCGGTGAGGTAGTTGAGCTCAAAGGTTCCGCCTTGGAAGTCCAACCGGGAGTTCCAGGAGACTGTTCCCTCTGCATTCTCAACAACACCGCTGTACTCCCATGCTCCGTCAAAGTTCTCTTCCAAAGCGGAGAGCGGAAGACCGAAAAGGCCCAGAAACAAGATGGATGACAAGATTAAGATTTTCTGCATGAGAACCTCCTTCGGGGCAAATAGGTTTGCGGTCAGGTCAGCGACACATCATGTACGCCGGAACATCCTTGAATCCCCGGCTATTGAGCCGGGATCGGTAGCTCCTGACTAACAGGGTCCGAGTATTTCATAATACCCCGAAGCACCACCGCAATCTGTCGAGGTATGAAAGGCAGGACACCGGCTGTTTATGACGGAGCAAGGGGTACCGGTGGGTGGAAGCTTCATGATCCTGATTTGCCGAGTTTTCCAGAACCTCCATTCCTGTTCATAGTATTCGTCCTGGTCGGTAAACACTCGTATACACTGTGTTTCAGACCTGCATTCTGCGTTCTCTTCGCAGAACCATCCCGATTGCTCATACAACTCGAGACTGGCGCACACCTCAGAGATGGAGTAATCGGCCCTCGCATCCTCCACGGAACCGAAGACGACCACACCACTTGCCACGAGCAGGGCGACGATCAACTCCGATGGCCGAATGCTCATTATGATACGGATCATGACTTCCTCCTTTATTGAAAGGGTATATGGGACAAGCCCGAATCGCGCAGAGCTTCGGTGAGTATCTGGTTGACCTTGGCGCTACCGTCACCTGCCGCCGTCACCCGGCCGTCCCGGACCAGGACAGCGGTCGGCCAGTAGTCGACCGGAAGCGCCCGGCGCAGTTCCACGGTCTCGTGCATCACCGGCAGGTCGCCGGCCCCAAAATAGGCGCGGTAGCTTTCCAGTTCCGCCGTCGGCGGGTGATCGACGGCAAGCATTACCGGAAACTGCTCCCGAACTTGAAGAGCCGTTGAGAAAACCTGATCGCACGCACTACATGACGGATCGACGAACAGAAGAACGCCATCACGAACTTCCTGAAAGCTTACGCCAGCCGTCTCGTCCCCCCAGTACGGAGCCAAATCCTGGCCCACCAGTTGGCGAAGCCCGTCGTCTGGTTCTCCAAACTCCATTTTCTCGACCAAGGGAGCTTCCTTGACCGGGGGAGCTTTATGCAGGTTTAACATTCCATAGCCTGCGGTCGTTCCTACCGCAATGGCCGCGACCATTCTGAGTACTGGTGTGAGTGCGAAGTATTTCAAACCCCAAGTATCCTTTCGCTACCCAAGGTAGCCAGCGATCCAGGGCTATCCTATAGGGTGAACTCCTCATTTGTCGGGGTTCCGAAGACTTTTTGTTTTTGGCTCCCGTAGAAAGTGACCTTGGCTGCGGGACTCACGAATCGAGAAACGAAATTCCCTCTTTGATGGCGTACCGGGTGAGGTCGGCCGTGTTGTGCAGGTCGAGCTTATCCATGATATGCTGGCGATGGTTTCCGACGGTTTTCTCGCTCACGTACAGTTCATCGGCTATTTGGCGGTTCGTCTTCCCTTCGGCGATGAGCCTGAGAACCTCTCGTTCGCGCGGAGTCAGTATGGGCTGCTCTCCTTCGTCGATGAGCTGCTGCATGTAATTCTCGACGTTGGGGTCAACCAGCTGCGGGCTCACGTACTGGCCCCCTGCCAGTACCGTCCGGATCGCCTCCACCAGGTCGCCGGCGGCCTCCGTTTTTACTAGGTAACCCGAGGCCCCCGCCCGCAGCATGCCGGCCACGAACTGTTTTTCGGCGTGTATCGACAGGGCCACTACCTTCACCCTCGGGTTCATCTTCCGTATCCGGCGCGTCGCCTCGACGCCGTCCATCCCGGGCATGCTGATGTCCATGACCACGACCTCGGGCCGGCGCTCTGAGACCAGGTCGATGGCCTCGCGGCCGTCCCCGGCCTCGCCCACCACCTCGATGTCGCTTTCTTCTTCGAGCAGCGCGCGCAGCCCTTCGCGCACGATCTTGTGATCGTCGACCAGCAGAACTTTCGCAGTCATTGAAAACCGTCCTCCTGCCCGGCCGGAGAGAACGGGATCGCCAGCAGACAGCGCGTCCCTTTCCCCGGCGCCGACTCGATTTCGAAACGGCCGCCGACAAGGATTACCCGTTCCCGGATGTTGAACAGGCCGAAGTGGCTGCCGGCGGCGAAATCGATCTGTCCGCTGTCGAAGCCCTCCCCCTCATCCTCTACCGCCACCTGCAGATGCGTCTCATCGCCACGCAGGGAGACGCGCGCCCGGTCCGTGCCGGCGTGCCTCGCCACATTGAGGAGCAGCTCGCGGACGCACCGGAACGCAAGGGCGCGCATGTCGGAATCGGGCACTGCGCAGTCCCCTTCGGTCGCCAGGTCCACCGCCAGCCCGTGCAGGTCCTCGATCTGTTCGCCGAGCCACTGCAGCCCGGGTACCAGCCCGAGCCTGCGGAGCACCGGGGGGCTCAGGTCGAAGGTCATGGAGCGGAGGTCGTGAGCCATCTGATCGAACAGGGCGCGCAGGCCGGCGACCAGGGCTTCGTCGCTGCCGCCTTTGCGCTGCAGCGCTTGGAGCTTCAGTTGCGCCGCAACCACCAGCTGCAGGACGCCGTCGTGGAGATCGGTGGCGATCCGCGCCCGCTCGCGCTCCTGGTTCATGGAGAGCTCGAGCGTGAGCGAGCGCAACCTGCGTTGGTAATCGCGCAGCCGCTTCTCCATGCGCCGGCGTTCGGTGACGTCGTGGATGATGCCCTGGTAGCCGGTTACGGTGCCGTCCGCACCTCGCCGGACCGCAGTCGTCAACAGGCAGTCGAGGCGGCGGCCGTCGCGGGCGCGGAAGGCGACCTCGAAGTCGCGCACGAACCCGGCCCGCTCGATCGCTTCCTGGAAGCGCGCGCGGTCGTCGGGATTCAGGTAGAGTCTGCGGATGTCGAGGCCGGTCAGCTCGTCACGGTCATAGCCGAACAGGAGGGCGGCCGCGGCGTTGGCCGCGACGATGGTCCCGTCCCGCTCGGTGATGAGAAGGGCGTCGTGCGATGCTTCGAACAGGCCGCGATACAGCGACTCTGCTTTTTCTGGTCCTTCCCGCTGCATGGGGTACTCCTTCCCGACATGGGGAGTGGGCGAACCCCGGGCCGGTTACGGCAAAGGCGGTTGCCGGGGGATCAGTCTGCCATGCGTCGCAGCACCGTGTTGAGAATGCCGCCGTTCCGGTAGTAGTCGATCTCCACGGGCGTGTCGATGCGGCAGAGGACGGTGAACCGCTTCTCCCCGGAATCGCCGCGGGCCGCGACTTCGAGCTCCTGCCCGGGCTGCAGGCTGTCGTCGAGCCCCAGGACGTCGTACACCTCCTCGCCGCTCAGGCCGAGCTGCTCCCGCCCCTCCCCCTCCAGGAACTGCAGCGGCAGCACGCCCATGCCGATCAGGTTGGAGCGGTGGATGCGCTCGAAGCTCTCGGCGATCGCCGCGCGCAGCCCCTGCAGGAACGGCCCCTTCGCCGCCCAGTCGCGGCTCGAGCCGGTGCCGTACTCCACGCCGGCCAGGACGATGGTCGGCACGCCTTCCCCGAGGTAGCGCTCCGCGGCCTCGTAGATCGTCATCTGTTCGTTCGACGGCAGGTGGCGGGTGTAGCCCCCCTCGACCCCGGGGAGCAGCTCGTTGCGGATGCGGATGTTGGCGAAGGTGCCGCGCACCATGACCTCGTGGTTGCCGCGGCGGGAGCCGTAGCTGTTCCACTCCGGGCGCTCGACGCCGCAGCTTTCGAGGTAGCCTGCCGCCGGGCTTCCCGGGGCGATGGAGCCGGCCGGGGAGATGTGGTCGGTGGTCACCGAATCCCCCAGCCGGGCCAGCACCCGCGCCCCGGCAATCGGCTGAATCGGGGCGGCCTCGCGGCCGAGGCCCTCGAAGAAGGCCGGCTTGCGGATGTAGGTGCTGTCCCCTTGCCAGGCGTACCTCTCGCCAGCCGGCACGGCGATTCCGTTCCAGGCCTCGTTCCCCCTGAAGACGTTGGCGTACTCCTCCTCGAACATCTTCGGCTGCACCGAGCGCGCCAGCTCGGCGCGGATCTCCTCCTGATCGGGCCAGATGTCGCGCAGGAAGACCGGGCCGCCTTCCCCCTCTCCCAGCGGCTCGCTCTCGAAGTCGATGCCGGCGCGGCCGGCCAGGGCGTAGGCGACGACGAGCGGGGGGGAGGCGAGGAAGTTAGCGCGCGTCAGCGGATGCACGCGGCCCTCGAAGTTGCGGTTGCCGCTGAGGACGCTGCAGACCACGAGGTCGTCGCCGACGATCGCCTTCTCCACCGGCTCGTCGAGGGGCCCCGAGTTGCCGATGCAGGTGGTGCAGCCGTAGCCGACGGTGTGGAAACCGAGGGCCTCGAGAGGCTCCGTCAATCCCGCGGCCTCCAGGTAGCGGGTCACCACCCGCGACCCGGGGGCGAGGCTGGTCTTCACGTGGGGGGGCACCGAGAGCCCCTTGCGGGCGGCGTTGCGGGCCAGCAGGCCGGCGGCGAGCATGACCCCGGGGTTGCTGGTGTTGGTGCAGGAGGTGATGGCGGCGACCACGACGGCGCCGTGGAACAGCTCGCTCCTCCCCTTTTCTCCGAGGTCGACGGCGACGCGCCCGTCGTCGCCGGGGTCGCGGCCGAAGGTGTCCGTCATCGCCGCTTTCAGGGCCGGCTTCATCTCGCGCAGCGGCACCCGGTCCTGGGGCCGCGTCGGTCCGGCCAGACTCGGCTCGACCTCGCCCATGTCGAGGGAGAGGACTTCGCTGAATATGGGATCCGGGGAGCCGGGGCCGTAGAACATCCCCTGCGCTTCCATGTAGGCGCGGACGCGGTCGACGGCTGCGGGCTTGCGCCCGGTCTGGCGCAGGTACGCGAGGGTCTCCTCGTCTACCGGGAACAGCCCCAAGGTGGCTCCGTACTCGGGGGCCATGTTGGCGATGGTGGCGCGGTCGGCGAGCGAGAGCCTGCCGAGGCCGGGGCCGAAGAACTCGACGAACTTGCCGACCACCCCGTGGGCGCGCAGCATCTGCGTCACCGTGAGCACGAGATCGGTGGCGGTGGTTCCCGGCGGCAGCTCCCCTTCCAGGCGGAACCCGACGACCTCGGGAAGCAGCATGTAGATCGGCTGCCCCAGCATGACCGCCTCCGCCTCGATGCCGCCGGCTCCCCAGCCGACCACGCCGAGGCCGTTGATCATTGTC
This sequence comes from Candidatus Latescibacterota bacterium, assembly GCA_965223905.1. GTDB lineage: Bacteria > Latescibacterota > UBA2968 > UBA8231 > UBA8231 > CBDCXV01. The sequence goes on along the minus strand of CBDCXV010000001.1, from coordinate 628,655 downwards.
GTATGGCTGTCGGTGCCGACGAGGCTGTCCGGCACCAGCACCTCTCCGCCGCCGGCGTGCGGCTGCGCCTGCACCACGGAGGCGAGGTACTCGAGGTTGACCTGGTGGACGATCCCCGTCGCCGGCGGGACGACGCGGAAGTTGTCGAACGCCTCCTGGCCCCAGCGCAGGAACTCGTAGCGCTCGCGGTTGCGGCCGAACTCGCGCTCGGCGTTGAGCTCGAGGGCGCGGCGCAGGCCGTAGTAGTCGACCTGGACGGAGTGGTCGATCACCAGGTCGACCGGTATCCGGGGGTTGACGGCCTTCGGGTCGCCGCCGAGATCGGCCATGGCGTCGCGCATGGCGGCGAGGTCGACGACCGCGGGAACGCCGGTGAAGTCCTGCATGACGACGCGGGCCGGCTTGAAGGGGATCTCCTCCCTGCCGGCGGTCTCCGGGCTCCAGCGGGCGATGCGCTCGACGTCGTCGCGGGTGATCTCGAAGCCGTCGCACTGCCTGAGGGCGGCCTCGAGCAGGATCCTGATCGAGTACGGCAGCCCGCTCACCGGGGCCACGCCGTCCTCTTCCAGTTTCCCTATCCGGTAGAAGGCCCCTTCCCCTCCCGGCAGGCTGGCGCGGGCCCCGAATACGTTGTGCTCATCTGTCATGATGGTCCTCCTTGTCGCGGCCGAAGCCGCAGAAACGCCATCGACCGCCGGCCGCTTCAGTGCACCGGCAGGTAGCGGTCGCGCTCCCACTGGCTGACGAAGTCGTGGTACTCCCGCCACTCCTCCCGCTTGCACTCGATGTAGTAGTCGGCGTAGTCGGTGCCGAGCGCCTGCCTGACGAGGTCGTCCTGCTCGAGGCAGTCGCAGGCCTCGCTCAGTGTCCCCGGCAGGAAATCGATGCCCCGTTCCCGCAACTCTTCCTCCGGAACCTCGTAGAGGTTGTCTTCGTTGCGCTCCCCCGGGTCGGTTTTGTTGTCGATGCCGTCGAGCCCGGCCGCCAGCATCGCGGCGCAGGCGAGGTAGGGGTTGGCGGCACCGTCTACGGAGCGGTTCTCGATGCGCCCCGGTCCCGGGATGCGGATCATCTGGGTGCGGTTGGAGCCGCCGTAGGTGACGTAGACCGGGGCCCAGGAGGCGCCCGAGCGCGGGCGGTTGCGCACCAGCCGCTTGTAGCTGTTGACCAGGGGAGCGCCGACCGCGGCCAGGGCGCGGGCATGGGCGAGGATGCCGCCCATGAAGTGGTAGGCCATCTGCGACAGGCCGGCCGGGTCGTCGAGGTCCTCGAACAGGTTGGTGCTGTTGTCGAGGTCCCAGAGGCTCATGTGGTAGTGGGCGCCCGAGCCGGTCAGGTGGGAGAAGGGCTTGGGCATGAAGGTCGCCAGCAACCCCTGTTCCTCGGCGAGCACCTTGACCATCCAGCGGTAGAAGGTGTGGCGGTCGGCCGTCTCCATCGCCGTCGCGTAGTGCCAGTTGATCTCGAACTGGCAGTTGGCGTCCTCGTGGTCGTTGGCGTACGGCCCCCAGCCCAGCTCCTGCAGGTGGCGGATCAGGGTGGTCATGAAGTCGAAGTTGCGGTTCAGGGTGACCAGGTCGTAGCAGGGCTTGTCGAGCACGTCGAGGGGATCGTACGGGCGGCAGGTGCCGTCCTCGTCCCGCGCCAGCAGCAGGAACTCCGCCTCGACGCCGACGTTGAACAGCAGCCCGCGCTCGCGGGCGCGCTCGAGCTGGCGCTGGAGAATCGTGCGCGGGCAGTAGTCGTACGGCTCCCCTTCGACCTGGACGTTGCCGGGGACCCAGGCCATCTCCCGGCGCCAGGGCAGGACGGTCAGCGAGTCGAAGTCTGGGATGTTGGCCATCTCCGGGCTGTGCGGGCCCTGGTTCATGTTGCCGACCGCGAAGCCGGCGAACCCGGCCCCTTCCGAGGCCATCTCGTCGAGGTTGGTAACCGGCACGAGCTTCGCCTTGGGGGCTCCGCCCATCTCGACGAAGGAACAGAGGAAGAACTCGATCCCCTTGTCGGCTGTCAGTGCGCGCACTTCATCAACGGTCATGACGATCTCCCATGTTTGTTTTTTGATGATTTCAACTTGTGCGTCTCCAGGTTCCCGCGGCACAGTCCATTTGCGCCGAGGCCCCCCTTGTCCCGCATCCAGGACCTCGCCGGTCAAAGCGGGCTCAGCGCCTGCAAGTCCCGCAGTCCGAGCGGCGCCATCGCGAACTCCGCCCCCGCCTGCATCAGCGTGTCCCAGAGGTAGGCACCGAGGGACCTGCCGCCGATCAGGGAGTACGAGGGCAGGCCGCCGACGTCGCCGCGAACGATCAGCTGCCTCGTTTTGGCGACGCTGCTCTGGCGGGCGTCGCCGTCGAGGAAGCGCCGCGGGTCGAAGTCGAGCCCGCAGACCTTGGACAACAGCTCCGGGGCGGCCGGTCCCACCAGGCGCAGCTCGCTGCGCCCGTGGGTGAGGTCGGTCACCGCGGCCCCTGGTTTTTGCGCGGTCTGCGGTTCCAGGCGCAGGCGGTCCAGCGACGCAGAGACCGCCGACGGCGCGGTGCCGATGAAGAACAGGTCGCGGCGCAGGCGGCAGACGCGGCCCGGCCCCAAGGCCTCGACGGAGGCGCTTTTCCCAACCGCGAGGGACGGGGTCGCAAAGGCGCTGCGAACCAACCCTTCGGCGTCCTCACCCTGAACCTGGAGCTTGCCGTTGGCCGACTCGTCGGCGATCGCCACCCCCCGGGCGGCCGCATCCGGTCCGGCTTCCGGGAAGCGCTCCGCTACCTGCCAGCCGTCGCGGTCCGCAAACACCGCGTCGAGCGACTGCAGGCGGAAATGCAGGGGTGAAAGGGCGGTTGCGGCCATGGTCAGCTCCTCAGACGCTCGCCGGCCGGGTCGTAGAAGGGGCCGTGGTGGACGCGGGCTTCGGCCAGCCTGCCGCCGCAGTCGATGCGGAACGTCTCCCCCTCGCGGGCGGCGACCGCGGCCGGCAGCCAGCAGAGGCCGATGGTGTCCCCGAGGGTGGGGCTGACGCGGCAGGAGGTCACCCAGCCGATGATCTCCGGCCTGCCGCGGCCGTTGCTCTCGACGATCTGCATCCCTTCTTCCGGCACGGGGTTGCGCTCCTTCATCACCAAGCCGGTGAGCCGCTGCCGCGGTCCCTCGGCGGCGACCCGCGCCAGGGCCCGCTTCCCGAGGAAATCCGGCTTCTCCAGCTTGACCGCCCAGCCGGCGTCCGCGGCGATCGGGTCCGACAGCGCGTCGGTGTCCTGGCCGACGATGAGGTGTCCCTTTTCGAGGCGCAGGACGCGCTGGGCCTCGACGCCGAAGGGCCGGATGCCGAGCTCCTTCCCTTCTTCCAGGAGCCGTTCCCACAGGTAGCGCGCGAACCCTGCCGGACAGTGAATCTCGTACGACAGCTCCCCGGTGAAGCCGATGCGCAACAGCAGGCAGGGCACCCCGGCGACCTCGGCGCGGCGCGCCCGCATGTAGGGAAATCTGTCGTTGCGGAGGTCGCGTTCGGTCAGCCGGGAAAGCAGCTCCCGCGAGCGCGGACCGGCAAGATTGAAGGCGGCGTTGGTTTCGGTCAAGTCGGCGACCTGCACCCCATCTCCCCACCCGGACTGGCGCCACCACTCGATCCACTCCAGCACGTTTCCGGCCCCGGCCGAGGTCGTGCTCATGTACCACTCCTCGTCGGAGAGGCGGGCGCAGACCCCGTCGTCGATGACGACCCCCTCGTCGTTGCACATGATGCCGTAGCGCACCCGCCCGCGGCGCAGGTCCCGCCACTGGTTGACGTAGAGCCGGTCGAGCAGCCCGGGGACGCCGGGGCCGGAGAGCTGCAGCTTGCCGAGGGGGCTGACGTCGATCAGGCCGGCGCGCTCCCGCACGGCGCGCACTTCCTCGGCCGGGTCTCCGTACTGTTCGGGACGCAGCCACAGCCCGGCGACCATCATCCGGGCGCCGTTGTCGAGATGCCACTCGTGCAGCGGCGACACCTGCACCGGCTCCATCCGCTGCCCGGCGAGGGCGCCGAGGGACACCGGGACCACCGGCGGCCGGGAGGTCGTCCTGCCGAGGTCGCCGACGGCGCGGCCGAGCTCCCGGCCGGCCTGCTCGAGGCTGTTGAGGGCGCACATCTTCCCCTGGCAGGGGCCCATCGACACGGTGGTGTAGCGCTTCAGCAGCTCGACGCTGTCGTACCCCTCGGCGATGGCGGTGGCGACGTCCTCGTCGGTGACGTCCTCGCACAGGCAGACGAAGCGCTTGCCGGCGCAGGGCGGAAGCGGGGCCGGAGTCTTTCCGGGAGCTGCAGGGGGCGGCGTTGCCGACCCCTGCCAGGGCGACGAGCCGGCGCCCTCAGGAGAGCGCGCGAAGGCCGCGGCCGCCCGTCCCGCGGCAGCCCCGTCCGCGGCCTGGGCTTTGGCGCCCCCGACCCCGCGGCAGCGGCCGGCGTTGAAGAGGCCGGCAGGCAGCTCTCCGAGGCGAAACTCCCCCGCCTCGTCGTCGAAGCGGCCGCGGGCCCCGGCCATGAACAGCAGCTCGTTGGCCGGGGCGAAGCGTCCCCTGACGACGAGGGAATCGCAGGGCACCGCGATCGTCGGGGCGGCCCCGTCGGCGGCCCTTTGGGCAGCTCCGACGGCGACCGGATCGGCTGCTTCGACTGTCCCTGTGGCGACTGCTTCAACCCCCCCGGCCTCCGATCCCGCGGCCGCCGGCCCGACCAGGGCGGCCTGCACCGATCCGCGGCCGCGCGCCCCGGCGATCCGGCTGCCGAGGTGAACGGCGACCCCCGCTTCGCGCAGGGCCGGCTCGAACTCGTTAGCCACGGCCTCCCTCTCATCGACGAGGGCGGCGATCTCGACGCCGGCCTCGCGCAGCTCCGCGGCCAGCCGCCAGCCCTCGTCGCCGCCCGCCTCGACGACGGTCCGCCTGCCGGGAAGCACCCCGTGCAGATGCAGCAGCCGCTGCGCAGCGCCGGCCAGCAGGATGCCCGGCAGATCGTTGTTGGCAAAAACCGGGGAGGATTCCACAGCGCCGGCGGCGGCGACGATGGCGCGGGAGCGGATCTTCAGCAGGCGGTTTCCCCGGACCGCCGCCAGCCAGTTGTCCTGGTACCATCCGACGACCGCGGTGTCGAGGTGGAGGGCGGCATTTTCGGCGCGCTCGAGCTCCGCGAGCGCGGTCCGCACCGCACCGGCGCCGGGCACCCCCCCGCTTCGGTAGCGCAGGTGTCCGCCCGCTTCGGGGTTCTCGTCGAACAGCAACACCCGCGCCCCCTCCGCCGCGGCGGCCGCAGCCGCGGCGATTCCCGCGGGTCCGGCGCCGACCACGGCGACGTCGGCGTGGAGGTACTGCTTGTCGCTCTCTCCGGGCTCCGCCTCCGTGTCCACGGTACCGAGCCCGGCGGCGTTGCGCAGCAGCCGCTCGTAGAGCGGCCACATCCACGCCGGCCTGATGAAGGTCTTGTAGTAGAACCCCGCCGGCATGAACGGCGCCCCGAGCGCGGCGAGGGACATGAGATCGCGGTCCAGCGAGGGCCAGGCGTTCTGGGAGCGCACCTCCATTCCCGCCTCGACCGGCCGCCGGCAGGCGCGCACGTTCGGCTCGCCGGCGATCTGCACCAGACAGTTCGGACAGTGGCCGGCGCAGCAGAGCAGGCCGCGTGGGCGGTGGTACTTGAACGAGCGGCTGAGCGTCTTCACCGCAGCCGCGGCCAGCGCCGAGCCGATGGTGTCCCCTGGATGGGCATGGTACTTCACCCCGTCGAAGGTGAACTCGATCTGCCCGGAGCGGTCGATGACCTCGCCGGGGCGCGCTTCCGGATGCCGCAGGGGCCAGCCTCCGGGCGGCAGGCGATCAGCCATCCTCACCCTCCGAAGGCTGCCATTCCCAGGCGCGGATCACCTCGTTGCTCTCGCGGTTGCGCTCGAGGAGGAACCACAGGCCGCACCCGGAGGCGTGCAGCCACCACTCGGTCTGCGGGCCCATCGGGTTGGCGCGCAGGTAGAGATAGCGGATCCACTCGTCCTCCGGGGTCTCCTCGGGCCGGGAGGGGCGCTGGCGGCTCTCGCCGCCGTAGCGGAACTCGCTGGCGTTGCGCTCGCCGCAGTTGGGACAGGGGATCAGCAGCATCGCGTCAATGGCCGACCGCGGCCGCCCCTTTCTCGCCGACCTGGTCGAACTCGGCGAAGCGGGACAGCCGGAACGGGGCGATCAGCTCGGGGGTGCGCTTCGTCGCGATCAGCTCGGCCAGGGTCCTGCCGCAGATCGGGGAAGCCTTGAAACCGTAGGTCCCCCAGCCGACGTCGAGGAGGAAGCCGCCGACCGGGGTGATCCCCATCAGGGGGCTGAAATCGGGCGGCATCTCGCACAGCCCCGCCCACTGGCGCAGGATCTTGACGTCGCCGAGGAACGGGAACAGCTCCAGCACGTGGCCGGCGATCCCCTCGAGGAAATCGAGGGAGGAGTCGACGGAGTAGGAGGTGAACGGGTCGATGCTGGCTCCCATCACCAGCTCGCCGCGGTCGGACTGGCTGACGTACACGTGCAGGCTGCCGGAGACGACGACTACGTCGAGAAACGGCTTCAGCGGCTCGGTCACGCAGGCCTGCAGGGGGAAGGTCTCCATCGGCAGCTCGAGCCCGACCATGCGGGCGATGTTGGAGCCCCAGCCCGCGGTCGCGTTGAGCACCGTTTCCGCCTCGATGAAACCGCGGTTGGTGTGCACTCCGGCGACGGCTCCGCCGCGCACCTCGATGCCGGTCGCCTCGGTCTGCTGGTGGATGTGCACGCCGCGCCTGTCGGCGTGGTGGGCGAACCCCCAGACCACGGCGTCGTGGCGGATGATGCCCCCCGGCGGGTGGTAGAGGGCGGCGACAATCGGGAAGCGCGGGTGGCTGCTCAGGTCGAGTTGAGGACAGAGCCTGGCGAGCTCGTCCGGCCAGACGAGACGGGAGTCGACCCCTTCGAGGCGGTTGACCTCGGCACGCCGCCGCATCGTCCGCACCGAGCCGTCGTTGTGGGCGAGGGTGAGGTGGCCGCGCTGCGAGAACATCACGTTGAAATCGAGCTCGACCGACAGCTTCTCGTACAGCTTCACACTTCGGTCGTAGAAGCGCACCCCTTCCGAGGTCAGGTAGTTCGAGCGGATGATGGCGGTGTTGCGGCCGCTGCCCCCGGAGCCGATGTAGCTCTTCTCCAGCACCGCGACGTCGGTGATCCCGTGCTCCTTCGCCAGGTAGTAGGCGCAGGCCAGACCGTGGGCGCCGCCGCCGATGATGACGACGTCGTAGCGGCGCTCGAGGTCGCGGGACCGCCACATGCGCCCCGCCGGCCGGCCCCGGTTCAGGGCCTGCCGGATCAGCTTGAGGGACATTCCTGCAGGAGCCGCGAAGCGGGCAGGGTGAACGCAGCGGTGCGGAAGGGAGACATGCTGCCGGAGTTCAATGGTGAGCGGAAGTGAGGGAGTCGAAGGCCCCGGATCAGGGCGGTCGGGAACTATCGATGGTAGGATACCGGCGGGGACTCATCAAGGCGCGAAACGGGTTTCCGCACCGGTTCCCACCCTGTTCGACCACGGTATCCCCACTGTCATCCAGAAACCTCCTTGCATGTTTTTCTGCGGCCAGGCAAACCTCTTGCAGCTTGCACTATTCTTCTCTCATCGTGTCGAGTTGCGGGGCGAAAGATGTATATCACACGATGCCACCACTCCATGTCCCCTCGGTGGCAGCTCCAGGCGGGCCCGTTCCCGGATTCTCCCCGGGGGCACAGAAAAGACTGCGATAGTCCTTCAGCGATACTGAATTCTATCCGCCCCGGTTCCGGGCCAATCACTCCCGAAGCGCCCGCCAGCCGTTGCTGCCAGGGAGGATTTGCCTACTGTTGCACCGAAAGGACGCCGCTCGTGAACAATCTTCGATCCTTCCTCCAACTGCTTGAAAAAGAGGGGGAGCTGGCGCGGGTCAAAGCCCCGGTCGACTCCGATCTCGAGCTGGCCGAGATCCACCGCCGCGTCATCGCCGCGGGCGGACCGGCGCTGCTGTTCGAGCGCGTCGAAGGGGCGGACTTCCCCGCGGTCACCAACCTTTTCGGCACGTCCCGCCGGGTCGACCTGGCGTTCGGGCCGCGGCCGGAGCGCTTTCTGAAAGAGCTGGTCGAGGTGGCCCACCAGCTCGCCTCGCTGTCGCCGCGCAGGCTCTGGGGCCACCGCGGGCTGGCGCGGGAAGGGATGCGCCTGGGGCTGCGCACCGTACGCAGCGGTCCGGTTCTCGAGTGCCGCCAGGCCGCCCCCGACCTGCGGCGCCTGCCGCTGATCAAGACCTGGCCCGAGGACGGCGGCCACTTCATCACCCTGCCGCTCGTCTACACCGAGCACCCGGACAGCGGCCAGCACAACCTCGGCATATACCGCATCCAGCGGCACGATCCTCACACCCTCGGCGTGCACTGGCAGATCCAGAAGGGGGGCGGGTTCCACTACCACGTCGCCGAGCAGCGCGGCGAGGCCCTGCCGCTGGCGATCTTCGTCGGCGGGCCGCCGGCCCTGATCCTGGCCGCCATCGCGCCGCTGCCCGAGGGGATGCCGGAGCTGGTGCTCGCCTCCCTTCTGCAGGGGAGCAAGCTCCAGCGGGTGCGCGACCCCAAAGGTCCGCTGCCCCTGCTCGCCGAGGCGGAGTTCGCCATCACCGGCACCGTGCCGCCGCACCGGCGCCTGCCCGAGGGGCCGTTCGGCGACCACTACGGGTATTACTCGCTGCGCCACGACTACCCTGTCCTCGAGGTCAGGAACGTCTACCACCGGCGCGGCGCCGTCTTCCCCGCCACCGTCGTCGGCAAGCCGCCGCAGGAGGACCTCTACCTCGGCAACTACATCCAGAGGCTGATGGAGCCGCTGACCAGCCTGGTCATGCCGGCGATCAAGGGGATCTGGAGCTACGGGGAGACCGGGTACCACTGCCTGTCGAGCATCTTCGTCGAGGAGCGCTATCCCCGCGAGGCCATGAAGTTCGCCTTCCGCATCTTCGGCGAGGACGGGGGGCAGCTGGCGCTGACCAAGTTCCTGGTCGTGCTCGACGGCGCCGGGGTCGAGTTGGGGGACTTCCGCCAGGTGCTGGAGCACGTGCTGGCGCGCGCCCGCTTCGAGACCGATCTGTTCGTAATCGCCAACCTCGCCATGGACACCCTCGACTACTCGGGCCCGGCCGTGAACGAAGGCAGCAAGGGGATCCTGCTGGGCGTCGGAGAGCCGCATCGCACCCTGCCGGCGGAGTTCGCCGGACCGCTGCCGGCCGGGGCCGCCGACGCCCGGCCCTACTGCGCCGGATGCCTGGTGGTCGCCGGTCCCGGGTACGCCGCCGACCCGGACTACGGGCAAAGGCTGGCAGCCGATCCTGCGGTTTCGGAATGGCCGCTGATATTCCTCGCCGACGACGCCGGGATCGTCGAAAGCAACGTCCGCTTCCTGTGGACGGCGTTCACCCGCTTCGAGCCGGCCGCCGACATCTGCGCCGCGCAGGTCCGCCTGCACCGGCACCACCCCTGCTTCACGGCTCCCGTGGTCTTCGACTGCCGCCTTAAGCCCGGTTTCCCGGACGAGCTGGTGGCCGACGAGGAGATCACGCGGCGGGTGACCTCCCGCTGGGACGAGTACTTCCCGGAGGGGGGCGTCGAGGGAGAGGAGGACCGGTTCGGGTACGGGGGTTTCAGGCGACTGGATTGAGTTGTCACGAAAGGAGTGCTCGTCCCCCGGGAGGGACAGCAGATCGAACTAGGCGACGGGACACCGGCCAGTCACGACCACTGTGAAATCGCAGGTCAGTGTGCCACGGAAACAGCTTTAGCCGCTTTTACCCCGATGCGCTTGCGGATATCCGCGGCGACCTCCAGCACTTCCGCTGGCGCGCGAACCGCTTCACCGTTATGCTGCCGCAGGGCAACGACCAGGGGAACCAATGCGCCGGATTTGTTCCTGTCGCTCGACAGGATCTCGACAAGGTCATGCGCCGAGGCACCGTTTGCGATTAGGTCAGGCACAATCCTTTGCATCTCGTGCATGATTTGTTCGTTGTTGGTTCGGAACGCTGCGTACGCGGCGCGGAACGCGTCCATGGCGGGACGATGTTTTTTTTGGACCATCCGTGCCAGCGCCCGCACACACAATACACGCCATTCTAGCCAAGTTTTCCCGTCTCCTGCAGGAAAGGTTCCGAGTCTTCGTTCGAGTTTTTCGGAGGCTTGCAATGCCTCTACTGCACGACCAGTCTCGGCCTGTCGCATACCCTTGCAGCTCAAGGCGACGGCTACCTCCGTCTGTATCTCTAGCCCATCTCTCTCGCCAAAGCGTTCCACTGCCTCGTAGGTTGCAATTTCCCCACCAAAATCGCCAAGATGCCCCTGCAAAAATCCCCTGTTGAGTAACGCCAAAACAACCCGCTTCTGGATTTTGGGTGCATCGCAATCCCCGAAGCGTTTGATCACTTCGTTATAGGCCGCAATTTCCCCACCAGAATCATGAAGATGTCTTCGAGCAATTCCCTTGTCGATCAATGCCGTTGCGACCCACTCCCGGATCCCCAGCTGTCCGTTGTCGCCAAAGCGCTCGACTACCTGGTCGTAGGTCGCGGTCTCTGCCTCGAAATTGCCGAGCTTTCCCCAGGCAGACCCCTTGTTTAGCAAAGCGAAGGCGACCAACTGCCTGAACGGCGGCCTATCATAGTAGCCAAAGCGCTCGACCACCTCGTCGCTAGTCGCAATCCCCGCTTGGAAATCGCCAAGTTCACATCGCGCTCTTGCCTCGTGGACCAATACCGTGGCCATCCGCGCCAAGAGCGATATGTCGCGGGTGTCCCCGATGCGCTCCACCATCTCCTTGCAGAGCGCTATGACCGCTTGGAAATCTTCCAAGCGCTCATAAGCAACGGCCTTCATATGCAATATGTAGGAGATGAGATGATCTGGCATTGGAGATGAATCTACGTCTCCAGAGGCAAAAAACCGGTCAGCTATTTCGATGACTCTACTGAACGTTTCCTCCTCGATCGCCGCATTGATTTCTTCTTGGAGATGTAGTTCCGCAATTGCCCGGGCGTTTGCCGCCGCATTGTCTGATATCCTATCGATGGCCGACCACGCCATGTGTGAAGACATGTCCTCCATGCCGGACTTCATGGCGAGGGCCCGCTCGATCCCTTCCCGAATGACCTTAGAATCCGCCGCCTCCGAAGTCAGCTTGCGGGACATCTGGTGCAATTCGCCGATCCCGTAGAACGCCACCATGAAGTGGATCAGGTTTGCAACGACGGCCGCCTCGTCGCGCTCGCGCCGCAGCTTGTAGTAGATGCTGTAGAGGCGTTCGGCTGCTGAGTACAAGCGCTTCTTTCCGCTCCCCTCAGCGATGACCGCACCCCGTATGACGAGCCGCCCGAGCAGGGTCGATACGGTTCGGACGTCCATGCGCGCCCGCGCCGCGATCTCTCCCGTGCTCGACGGTCGCCAGAGGTCGATCACCGCGATATACACGCGGCGTTCCCCTTTGGCCAGTACCTCGAGGTGACCACGGAAGTACTCGGTGTGCTCGTCAATCAACTCCACCAGTTCTTCCATCAACTGGCGCAAGGAGCGGTGCTGCGCGAACCCGGCGACGATGACCAGGAGGCGGGGGCTGCCACCGGTCAGGATCTCGAGCGGCCGGATTTCGCGCACGGTCACCTCGTCGCCGCTGACGACCTGCCACAGACGACGGCATTCTTCCGTGGCCAGCGGTTCCAGCGCAACGATGCGGAACAGCTCGAAGAACGGCTGCTCCGCGTCGTCCAGACCTTCGAAACGGCTCGTGGCGGTGGCGACCAGCATGATCTGGGGTTCCGATTGCAGCACCGCGCGCAGCTTCCAACCGAAATCTTTGTCCACGTTTCCGCACAGCGCCTGCAGGTTCTCAACCATGAGGACGAGTTTCTTTCCCAGCCGGTCCGCCGCCTCCATGACGGCGGCATGGACGCGGTCCGCGAGTGCTTCCTCGTGCCAGCGATTGGCCAGGTCGTCGTGCGTTTGTCGCAACTCCTCAGCGAGCACGAGATCGTGCCTGGCGCTCTCACGCGCAAGGTAGAGCAAGGTGTCCAGCCAGAAATCGGCGAGATTGAATATCTCGTGGCTCTCCTCCATGAACCGGACCGGCAAAAGACTCTCGGAGAGGTGGTCGTCGGTATTCACCTGCGCCGCAACCCGAGCCAGCAGCATGGTCTTTCCCCGCCCGCGAGGGGCGACGACCAGAACGTGCTGGCACGATGGTGAATCGATGTTCCCCCCGAGGACCTCGAGCACAGTGTCGAGTTCGCGTTCCCTGACCACGAACTGCTCTTTCACCTCCTCGTCGGATTGGAACGTCCCCGGATTGAACTTTCGAATCCGCCGATCGCGCATGGTCATTGCATGTCTCCCGGCGATTCGCCTCCGGTGCGGCGGCCTTCGAGGGGTCTGTGGTGGTCGCGGAAGCGAGCCGACCACCAGTCCTTGAGCAAGCGCGACGGAAAGCGATGGCCATCCTCGCCAACTTCGAGATAGCCGTCGTGCATCAGGATCTCGAGGGTGTCCGCAATACGGCCGGGCGCATCGTCGACCACCGGGGAGTAGAGCTTTTCGAGGCTACGCCGAGCGCTCGATGTGAATACGTCCCGGGTAGCTGCCTCGGCGAGGATCTCCATGGCGATGGTGTGGCTCTCATCTTCCAGGGCCTCCTTGAGCCGCGTCTCGTAGTGGACGAGATCATTCTGGCCCGAAGGGCCGAGAAGCTCCGTGCGATAGACCTCCCCGACATCTTGTACCACCACTTGATCCCGGTCCTGCATTGTAGCGTGGTCCCGCAACCGTGCGAAGAAGGACTGCACATGGTGGGGAATGCCGACGCCCAGCGCGTCGTACACCGCGTTTGCCACGCCGTCCTCGACCCGCAGTCCGCAGCTCTCCGCAAGACGTTGGAAACACTCGATACTGGTGTCGCGGTCCCACGGCCCCAAACGGAATGGTTCGAGATGATTGATGCGGTCGGGTATGCCCAGCCGCTTTACGAGAGGTGCGAGCCCGATGCTGCCGGAAACGATGAGGACCGGGGAGCCGCCTCCGAGAGCCTGAAGAACACCGCGCAACCAGCTCAGGAACTCGTCGACCCGGTGGACGCCATCTTCACCGCGAAGCACACGCTTGAGGAATATCGGCAGCTCGTCGATGACGAGGAGCACCGGCTTGTCCTGCCCGGCGCATGCACGGAGCAATTGCTCCCCTTGGTGTCGCCAGTTTCCGGCATTCAGATCGGCACGGAACTTCACCCGAAACTCGTGGGCGCCGATTTCCTCGACACTGCCGAACAAACGTTTCATCGCGGTACCCGCGCGCGCAACCCGCGACATGATCGGGCGAACCGGATGCACGGCCCGTGCGATATCCGCGATCGCGTCCTCCGCGCAGGTCGCTCCCTCGACATCGGCGAAGAGGAAAACCCAACCTTCTGTCTCGAGCCGGCACCCCAGTTCCCTGGCAATACTGGTCTTGCCCATGCGCCGCTGTCCGGTCAGCAGCACGTGGTTGCCGTCGCGGATCCGCGTCTCCAGTACCCGCAACTCGGACTCGCGGTCGAAAAAATCCCCGCCACTTACCCAGCGGCCGGTCGATGATCTCATGGCTTTTCACCCATTCAACAGAATAGTTGTCAACCGATTTGTTGAATAACATCGGGTTCAACGAAATGGTTGTCAACCGATTTGTTGAATAGCCGGGTGCGGGGAGGCCGATTGGGGCAGGAACTGATCAAAAACGGGATCAGCAAGGTGCGATGGACGACAGGACCGTCAACTCGACCCGGACGCCATGCTCGAGGGCTTTGCAACAGAGACCAGCAGGCTAAGGCGGCGGATCGCACGGAGAGAGTGCCCGTCCCCCGGACTGACGACCGGTCTGTATCTACTGTCTACCCGAGAACATCTGCTTCCGGCGAGGGCAAACCAGCCGCGCAGCTCCCATCAGGGAACCAAAGGCTGGAAATCAGCATTGCTCATTGGTTCGTGCAGGTTCCTCTCACTCATGGAATAAGCTCCTGTAACTGTTCAAATTTGTAGTGCACTACGGCGGCTATCTTCTCCGCCCAGTGTTCCCCTGTGTTACGTCGGGGGTATTTGAAGAGCCAAAGTCCTTCTTCTTCCTGACGTAGATACCAGAATTTCGTCTTGCTCCCCATCAGTTCCGATTCAGCGGCTGACTCCTCGAGCACTTCTCTCGAGCACTTCTTAATGATTGGGTGCGAATCAGACATTGCGCTGACTTCTCCCCACCAGCTTCATAACGCAGCATCTATTTGAAAATGGGACCCCGTTCAGCCTGTAACTCAACTGCTCCCCCACAGCTCGGGCCGGAACTCCACTGCCCTGACCGCCTTGGCCCTTCCGTTCTCTTCCGCCAGCTCGAACTCGATCATGGTGCCGCGCGTCTTGAACTGGGCGAACAGGGCGTTGGTCACGGTGCCGCCCTTCACCGTCTGCAGGTCGGAGATGTGCAGGAAGATATCCTCGCGCACGCTGTCGAGCTCCATGCCGGTGCGGACCGTCAGGAATCCGTATCCCTTCTCCTCGTTGACGGCGTGCAGAATCCCCCTGATGCGCCGGTCCGGGCCGCGGTCGTCGGGAAGGATCCCGGGCACCAGGTAGCCGGAGAAGTGGTTGTCCACCTCCTGGCGCAGGTCCCTGCTGGTGTTCATGAACGACAGCAGATCGACCCGCTTGCCCCTGTTCTGCAAGGCCCGCACCAGGCGCACGAAGTCGCCGTCGCCGCTGCCCAGCAGCACGTAGTCGAGGTTGGCCGACTGCAGCAGGGCGTCTATGGCCAGCTCGAGGTCGGCGTTGGCCTTGATGATGACCTGGCCCTCCGGATCGCGGTACTGCTTCACCTCCTTGAGCACGAGGTGATACCCTTCCCGCCGCACCCGGGTGCGGTACTCCTCCCTTTTCTGTTGGTACTCCATGTCCACGCTTTCGCGCTCGCTGTTGATCGCCATGTAGGCGTTCGCCCGCAGAACCAACGTCCCCTGGCCCTCCACCAGGGCCCTGACCTGGCGAAACTGGAGGGCGTAGCCGCCGCAGCGGCTCAGGTTGTCCATATCGAGAAATATCCCGGCTTTCAGCACTTTGTTTCCTTTCCGCTTCCGAGAGCCTGAAAACAGTCGCGGGCGCATCGCGGTCCTTCCGGGCACCCGCTTCGTTCTTGAGTCCGGCCTTCCGGATACGTTAAGATATGCCGCCGCCAGATGCTGTTCATTCATCGACCACCACCAACCGCGCCTTCTGGCCGGGCATTGCCCCCTGCCGCGGCCGACCCCCGAAGCCAGGCCCTGCCGGACGCCCGGGGACGGCGGGCTTCCAAGACCCTTTCAAGACCCTTTTGAGCGAGAAGAAAAACATGTCATCCCCCTCTCTTTTGAATGCCGCGGTGATCGGCTGCGGCGGCCACGCCCAGAGTCACTTCCGCATGATCGCCGGCGAACCGCGGCTGCACCTGAAGGCAATCGCCGAGATCGACCCCGAGCGGCTGCGCCGGGCCAACGAAGAGCACGGTCCCGAAGCCGCCTTTTCCGACCACCGGCGGATGCTCGACGAGTGCGACCTCGACGTCGTCTACGTGGTCACCATGCCGGGCCACCTGCTGCCGATCGTCAGCGACTGCCTCGAGCGCGGCCTGCATGTCTCGGTAGAGAAATCCCCGGGCATGAGCAGCGCCGAAACCGAGGCCATGGCCGCGGCGGCGCGGGCCTCCAGCGGCAAGGCGATCGTCTCCTTCAACCGCCGCTATTTCCCCGAGGTGCTCGCCGTGCGCCGTCTGGTTCAGGAGCGGGGCGGGGCCGTTCACTGCTCCGGAACCTACAACAAACCGGTGAGCCCACTCGGCTACGGCGACATGGCTGCGACCACCCCGCCGGCCCTGGTCTGCGACGCCATCCACCACGTCGACCTGATCCGGTGGCTCGCCGGCGCCACCCCGGAGAGCGCCGCGGTTCCGACCGCGGTGCACGCCTCGACCAACCACGGCCCCCGCGACGGCTGCGACCGCCACAACGCCGTCGTCCACTTCGACACCGGGGCCATCGGGGTGATGATGAGCCATTACGGCGTCGGCTTCCGCATTCAGCGCGCCGAGGTCCACGCCGAGGATTTTTCCGCCTACCTCGACATGACCCGGGGTCCCCGCATCGAGCTCTACGAGGCCGGCTCCGGGAATGGGCAGGGCAGAGCCGGCCCCATGGGGGAGCTCGACCTCGAGGCGGTGGGAGGCCCCGGATTCAACGAGACCACCCACTTCGCCGACTGCATCCTCGCCGGCACCGAACCCTGGTCGACCCTGGGCGACGCTGTGCACACGATGCGCCTGTGCGAGGCGATCCTGCACGGCCACCAAGGTGCGCTGTGAACCGTTTTCCGGGGAGTCTGTAACGTGAAGCTGAGCCTGTCCGTGCGCGTCGCCGAGAGCTTCGGCGACAAGACCAGGGCCGACATGACGCTGGAGGGGCTGGCGGACCTCGCCCTGACCCACGGCTACCACGCCCTCTGCATGCGCGCCTCGCAGCTGGGAATCCACTCCGGGGCCGAAGAGGTGCGGGCGGCGCGCGCCATGCTGGACGGGCACGGTCTCGCCGTGTCGATGGTCACCGGGGATTTCCCGATCCCGCAGAACAGCGACGCCGAGGGGCCGCAGGCGCTGCGCAACATCACCCCCTACCTCGACCTCGCCGAGGGGCTGGGCGCGGAGCTGCTGCGCATCTGCATGAAAACGGAGGCGGATATCGCGCATGCCCGCAACGCCTGCGACGAGGCCGCGGAGCGCGGCATGCGCCTCGTTCACCAGTGCCACACCTGCAGCCTGTTCGAGGAGGTCGAGCGCTCCCTCGAGGTGGTGCGGCAGGTCGGCCAGCCCAACTTCGGCATCATCTACGAGCCGGTGAACCTCGATGCCTGCGGCCAGGACTACGGGCGCGAGACCATAGAGCGGTTCGCCCCCCACATCTTCAACGTCTACCTGCAGAACCACGTCGAGAATCCCCAGGGGGAGGGGGTGCTCGACACCTGGTGCCGCGGCCCCGTCCACTTCGACCACCTCCCGGTATGGGAGCCGGGGGGCATGGACTTTCCCGGAATTTTCGCCGCCCTGCAGGGGATCGGCTACGACGGCTGCGTCACCATCCACCAGGCCTTCGCCGGGCTGCGCGGCCCCGCGGAAGCGGCGGAGCGCAGCGCCGCCTACCTGCGTTCGCTGGCGCCTTTCGAGAACCCCCTTCCCCGCGGGACTTCCACGTGACCCCGGCCTTCGAACCGTTCCCGACCATCGCCGGCCTGGCGCCGGCCGTCGAGAAGGGCCAGCTCTCCCCGGTCGAGATCGCCGAGTACTACCTCGACCGCATCGGCTCCTGCAACGAGGTGCTCAACGCCTACCTGTGCGTCACCGCGGACCGCGCCATGGCCGCGGCGCGCGCCGCGGAGACGGCGATCCGGGGCGGGCATTACATCGGACCCCTCCACGGCATCCCGCTCGCCATCAAGGACCTGATCGATATTTCCGGGCTGCCGACTACAGGGGGGTCGCTGCTGTTCCGCGACAAGGTGGCGGCACGGGACTCGACCTGCGCCCGCAGGCTGTGGGAGGCCGGGGCGGTGCTGCTGGGGAAAACGCACCTAGTCGAGTTCGCCTTCGGCGGCACCGGGGTCAACCACCATTACGGAACCCCTTGGAATCCGTGGGACGCCGAAGTTCACCGCCTCCCGGGCGGCTCGAGCAGCGGCTCAGGGGTCGCCGTGGCCGCCGATCTGGCGCCGGCGGCGATCGGGAGCGATACCGGGGGCTCGGTGCGCATCCCGGCCTCCTTCTGCGGTATCGTGGGCCTGAAGCCGACCTTCGGACGCCTGAGCAACGCCGGGACCCTCCCTCTCGACAGCGCCCTCGATTCCGTCGGGCCGATGACCCGCTGCGTGCGCGACGCGGCGCTGCTGTACCGAGTCCTGGCCGGGCCGGATCCCGCGGACCCGGACACCTGGGAACAACCGGTGGACGCGGTCTTCGACGAACTGGAAGGGGACGTGGGAGGAATGCGCGTCTGCCTGCCGCGGGAGTACTTCTGGGAAGAGGTCGATCCAGAGGTAGAGGCCGCGGTCCGCGCCTGCGTGCAGGTCTTCGCCGAGCAGGGGGTCGACGTCGACGAGATCTCGATCGAAGAGCTCGACGAGCTGGCCGAGCTGCAGCCGGGCCGCATGACCTCGGTCGAAACCTACCTAAACCTCCGCGACTACCTGGAGGGCGATCCCGGGGCCTTCGACCCGATCGTGGCCGGCCGCATGCTCGCCGGCAAGGACATGACGGCGTGCGACTACCTTCACATGCAGCGGCGCCGCGAGGAGCTGCGGCGGTCGGCCTTGAGGCGGCTCGACGGCATCGACGCCCTGCTGGCGCCGACCACGGCGATTTCCGCGCCCACCCTCGAAGAGACCGACACCGACGAGAATTACGGCCCGATGAACCTGATGGCCCTGCGCAATACCCTCCCGGTCAATCAGCTGGGGCTGTGCGCGGTGTCGCTGCCGTGCGGGCTGACCCGCGGCGGACTGCCTGTGGGTCTGCAGCTCATCGGCAAGCCGTACGAAGAGGGCCGGATTCTCAGGCTGGCGCGCGCCTTCGAGGACGCCACCGAGTGGCACCTCCAGCACCCCGAGGTCGAGCTGTTCGGCTAGCGGCGGCGCCACAAGTCGGCGCTGGAGGGAAAGCCTGAAGCCCTGGCGTCGATGGACCGACCGAGCTCCCGGACTATCCCGGCTCTCCTGCCTGACAATACCGCTTCCGGCCTCCGATGACGGCCGCCGGCCGCCGGGGACGGCACGGGCTAACTGCAGATCAGGGCCATGCTTACACGCTTTTCCTACCTGTTGCCACTGCGGGGTCCGCCCTCTATATTCAGCCGCTGCAAAAATCGAAAACGCGGGAATATTGCTCCCATCGTCTAGCGGTCAGGACCCAGGGTTTTCAACCCTGTAACCGGAGTTCGACTCTCCGTGGGAGCACCAGAACAAAAGCCTCCGGACCGATGCTCCGGGGGCTTTTTCTTTTTGCCTCAGCCGCCGAGGGTGCGCTCGCGGCGGCGGCGGGCGAGCTCGCGCAGGTCGGCCACCTTGTCGAACTCGTCGACGATTTCCTGCCCGAGAATCTCCTCGATCACGTCCTCGAGAGTCACAACCCCTGCGAGCCCCCCGAACTCGTCGAGGACCATCAGCAGGTGCTGGCGCCGTTCCATGAAAATGCGCAGCAGCCTGTCGAGCGTTACCGATTCGGCGACGAAGTCGACAGGGCGCATCACCTCTTCGAGGCGTGCCTTTCCCGAGCCCCCCGCCATTGCAGCGAGCACCTCCCGCCCCAGCACGATACCCACCACGTCGTCGGCGTTCTTGTCGTACACGGGGATGCGGCTGTGCTCGAAAGTACCCCCGCGCGCGCGCAACTCCTCCACGGTGGTGGAGGCAGGCAGGGCGAAGACCACGGTACGCGGGGTCATGATGTCGCGCACCGACTTGTCCTGCAGGGTGAGGATGTTGGCGATCGCCGCGGCGTGGTCGGCCTCGAGAGCGCCGGACTGCTGCCCCATGCGCGCCAGGCCGAGGATCTCCTCCTCCGACACGTGCTCCGGCTCGCGGCCCCGCGACACCACGCGGGTCGCCATGCCGCACAGCCAGATCAGGGGACTGAAGAGCCAAACCAGAAGGGCCAGGGGACCCGCGATCACCGCGGCCAGGGGCCGGCTGTAGACCACCCCGGCGGTCTTGGGAATCACCTCGGAGAACATCAGGATGGCCAGGGTGAAGGCGCCCGAAAAATAGCCCACCCAGGCCTCGCCGAAGACCTTGGCGGCAGCGGCGCCGGCGACCGCTGCCCCGGCGGTGTTGGCGATGGTGTTGAGCGACAGGATGGCGGCGATCGGACGGTCGACGTTTCCCCGCAGGCGCTGCAGGATGCGCCCGGCCTTGCGATCGGCATTCGCCAGGGATTCGATGTGCCCCACCGGCACCGAGTAGAGCACGGCCTCGAACAGGGAGCACATCGCCGAAATCAGCACCGCGGCGGCGACGGCGAAAATCAGTTCTGTCATGAGGGTTCTTCAGTTAGAGGGAAGTTGGACTGTTCCGCGATCAAACGTGGTGAAAGCAGGCCGCGGATCAATGGACTTTTGCTACGGGCTCTGTACCTTGTAGAAGTACTTGGTAAAAATACCTGCCTCATTCAGCATGTCATCTCCGTGTTCCGACGGCAAGCTCCTTTTCCTTCCTTGAAACTATGAAACTATCGGTATTCACCGACGAGATCTCCCCTTCCTCGGCTCGCGCCGTGGAGCTGGCTGCGGCGTGGGGCGTTTCCCATATCGAGGTGCGCGCTATCGATGGCGTTCGATTCCCTCGCCTGGGGGATGCCGAACTTCAGGATTTCCAGCGCTGTTTCGAAGATGCCGGCCTCGCGGTGTCCGGCGTCTCCCCGGGCCTGTTCAAGTGCCGGTTGGACGACCCGTCCATCGACCAGGACATGACCGAAACCCTCCCGCGCGCCTGCGAATGGGCGCGGCGCTGGGGTAGCGACCGGGTTTCCTGCTTTGCCTTCCGCCGTGCCGGGGACACGCAGATGCCGGACGAGGTCGTCGATCGGCTCGCCGGGATGTGCGAGGCAGCCGAGCGCGCCGGCTGCCGGCTGCTGCTGGAGAACGAGGCGGGGTGCTGGGGCGGTACCGGCCGCCTGGCGGCTGGAATCATCCGCCGCGTCGGGGAGGATCGCCTCGGCCTGTGCTGGGACCCGGGGAATGCCGCCCGGGCCGGTTCCGCCAGTCCTTATCCGCACGAATACGAAGAGTTGCGCGACTCCAACGGGGCCACGGTCGGCTGCGTGCACCTCAAGAACTACGTCTCTGCGACCGGAGCATGGGGCTTGATGGAGGGACCCGACATCGACTGGCGGGCCCTGCTGAAGTCCTTGAAAGGGGACGGATACGACGGCTTTGTCGTTGTCGAGACGCACACGGACGAACTGCACGAGGCGTTCGGCCTGGTCGACGAAAGGTTGACCCCAAGGGAGTCGAACACGTTGCGAAATATCGAATTCGCACGCGGGTGTCTGTAGAGTCCGGCCGCGAGGGCCCCCTGTCGACGCGCGTTCTGCGCGGAGTGTTGTGGACGGCCAGCCCCTTCGCCCTGCAGCTGTTCATCGGGGTGCTGTTCTACGCCTTCATCCCGACCGAGGAGATGGGGCGCTTCGAGTACGCCCTGATTGTCGTGATGGTTCTCGCGCTGGTCGCCGACCTGGGCCTGGGGTCGGCGCTGGTGCAGCACCGCAACGCCTCCGAAGAGCATTTCGACTCCGCCTTCTGGACCACCCTCGCCGCCGGTGCGGCCCTGACCGCGGCGGTCGCCGCCACGGCCCCGCAACTGGCGCGCCTGAGCGGCGCCGCCGATCCGGAGCAGTTCGCCCGCGTCACCCGGGTCCTGGTTCTGCTGGTGCCGTTCGCCGCGGTCTCCGGCGTCTTTCGCGGCCGGCTGCAAAAGGACCTCCGCTTTCGCCAGATGGCCGCGGCCGAGGCGTTCTCCATCCTGCTCTATACCGCCGCGGCCATCCTCCTGCTGCGCCAGTACGGTGTCATGAGCGCCGTTTTCAGCGCCGTGGTGCGCGAGCTGGCGCTGCTGGCGGGATTGTGGCGCGCGAGCTCCTGGACGCCGAGGCTCCGCTTCCGGCTGGCCGCCCTTCGCGACCTGCTTCGCTTCGGGATCAACCTGACCGGCTCTCGCTGCCTCAACTACGCCGGCCACAACCTCGCCGGGTTCGTCATCTTCCCCCTTCTCGGGGAAACCGCGCTGGGGTACTACCGCTTCGCCCATCGGCTCACCCTGATGCCGCTGGTGCGGATATCCACCGTCGTCATGCGCGTTTTCTTTCCGACCTTCTCCGCCATCCAGGAAGACGACGCGCTGCTGCGGCGCGCCTATCTGCAAACGGTGCAGTCGATCGCCCTCTTCTTCTGGCCGCTGCTGGCGATCTTCGTCTTCGCTCCCGAGGCGCTCGAGCTGCTGAGGCGGATCGACGGGCGCGATCTCGGTCCGGCGGCCCTGCCGCTGCAACTGCTCGCCGCCGCGGCCCTGTTGAAAGCGGCCGGCTCCGCGGCCGGCTCGATATTCCTCGCCAAGGGCAGGTCCAACTGGCTTCTGTACTGGTCGCTCTTCAGTCTCGCGGTGCTGCTTCCGGTGCTCTTCCTGTGCGTCTCCCACGGCGTCGCCTGGGCCGCCGCGGCCATCGCCGGGACCGCTTTCCTCTTTCTCCTCCTGTCGCAGCACCTGACCAACCGCCTGATCGGTCTGACCTTCGCAGACTTCATCGGTGCCCTGGCGCGGCCGGCAGGAGTCACGGCCCTGGTGCTGGCAGTCCTGGTGGCGGTGCGCAATCTCGCGACCGGCGACGCACTGACCGTCTGTGCCGCAGGAGCCCTGGCCTGGCTCGCGGCCACGCTGATCGGGATGCGGCTGCTGGCCTGGGAGCTGTGCCGCAATCTGTGGCGCACCGCCCGCGGCCGCTCTTCCGGGAAGCCTGCCGGCCCCGGGGGGCGGGAGGATCCTCCGCAGCTGCAGTAGCGGCTGGGATTTTGCGCCTCTCAGGGGTGTGGAGTATCTTCTTCGCCCGTTTCACCCGGAAGTCGTGAACTACACTCTCGCAGTCACTTAAGGGGATTTCAGCAATGGACGACAAGACCAACGGACAGCCGGCATCGGGAACCTTCCGCCTCAAGACGGGCCTCGCCGAAATGCTCAAGGGGGGCGTCATCATGGATGTCACCGACGCCGACCAGGCCCGCATCGCCGAGGACGCAGGCGCGACATCGGTGATGGCCCTGGAGCGCGTCCCCGCCGATATCCGCAAGGAGGGCGGGGTCGCCCGCATGGCGAGCATCCGCAAGATCCGCGAGATCATGGAGTCGGTAACGATTCCGGTCATGGCCAAGGTACGCATCGGCCATTTCGCCGAAGCCCAGGTGCTGCAGTCGGTCGGCGTCGACTACATCGACGAAAGCGAGGTCCTGACCCCCGCCGACGAGCATTTCCACGTCGACAAGTTCGCCTTCGAGGTCCCCTTCGTCTGCGGGGCCCGCAACCTCGGAGAAGCCCTGCGCCGCATCGGCGAGGGGGCGGCCATGATCCGCACCAAGGGCGAGGCCGGTTCCGGCAACATCGTCGAGGCCGTCCGCCACATGCGCTCCGTCGTCGGCGAGATGCGCCGCCTGACCACCCTGGGGCCGGAGGAGCTGATGACCGCGGCCAAGGAGCTCGGGGGGCCGTACGAGCTCGTCCGCATGGTCGCCGCGGACGGCAAGCTGCCGGTCCCCAACTTCGCCGCAGGAGGCGTCGCCACCCCGGCGGACGCGTCGCTGATGATGCAGCTCGGCGCCGAGGCGATCTTCGTCGGCTCCGGTGTCTTCAAATCGAGCGACCCGCCGAAGCGAGCCAAGGCGATCGTCGAGGCGACGACCCACTACCTCGATCCGCAGGTGCTGGCGCGGGTCTCCGAGGAGCTCGGCGAGGCCATGCCCGGTATCGAGATCGGCTCGCTGGAAGACGGGCAGCTGCTGCAAACGCGCGGGTGGTAGCCGCACCGGCACCCGGCGGCAGCCGCCTGCAACCGGCCGCTTTCCAAGTGAACGACCCAGGTGATCTGCCCCACCGGGGGCTGATCGGGGTCCTCGGGCTGCAGGGGGACTTCGCCGCACACGCACGCGCCCTCGGCGACGTCGGCGCCGATTCCGCCATCGTCAAGCAGCCGTCGCAGCTCGACGCCGTCGACGGCCTGATCCTTCCCGGCGGGGAAAGCACGACCCTGATCAAGCTGATGGATGCATGGGGCTTCTGGGAGCCGTTGCGCGCCTTCATCGACTCCGGCCGCCCCGTGTTCGGCACCTGCGCCGGACTCATCCTGCTCGCCGCCGAAGTCGTCAACCCCGCTCAGAAATCGCTCGCCGCCATCGACGTGACCGTCGAGCGCAACAGCTACGGCCGCCAGCGCGAGAGCTTCGAGGCGGTCGGCACCTGCGCCGCCAACGGCCGCGACCGCGACCTGCCGATGGTCTTCATCCGCGCGCCGCGGATCCTGCGCCTGGGAGCAGAAGTCGCGCCCCTTGCCCATTGCCGCGGCGAGGTCGTCATGGCCCGCAGCGGCAACGTGCTCGCCGCGAGCTTCCATCCCGAGCTCACCCCGGACAGCGCCGTCCACCGCTACTTCGCCGGCATGGTCGCCGGCTGAGCCGGCCGGCCTCGTTGAAAAACGAAGGGGGGACCCGGAATTCCGGATCCCCCCCTTTTTTCTCGAAGCCTGCCGGTAGCTCAGAAGTTGACCTGCACCCGCGCGGAAAAGCGGTTGATGGAGATGTCGTCGTCGGCAAAGATGAAGTCGCGCTGGTAGCGCAGCCCCACCTGCACGCGGTCGCCGATGAACATCTCCGCCCCGGCCCCGGGCACGATGCCGAACCTGACGTCCCCGGAGGGGGAGTAGAGCTCGGAGTCGAGGGAGAAGAAGTAGTTGAACGGCCTCAGGTCGAGGGAGTTCCGCATCCCGGCGCTGAACAGGTCCGCAGCGGAGTCGCCGGCGATGCGGCCGTATCCGACCTGGAAGGACAGCCACTCCTCGATCTTGTAGCCGAGGTAGAGACCGGACATCAGATCGGTGCTGGAAACCTCGGCCTCCTCCTCGTCCTCCGGGTCGATGTCGACCATGGCGGCGCCGAAGAACCCCTCGGCGTAGAACTGCCCCAGGCGTCCGTAGTACGGGTAGCCCCCCTTGCCGTACTCGCTCCCCTCTTCTCCGTCGGTGCGCCCCGGTTCGGGCTCGGCGGAAGCGGCGCCGGCGACCAGAAGCCCGGCCAGCCCCAGGCGGATCAGGGCGCGCACCGGGACAACGCGTTGTGAAAATGGCACATGCCTCTGCATGGTAGGTCCCCTTCCGGCAACGGAGGCCGTGAGTAGCGGCGTCCTCACAGTCCGATGCTCTTCTTCTTGAAGTGCTTGACGATCTCCTCGTGATCCGTCCACAGGATCTCCGAGGTCTCGATGTCCGTCAACTCGAAGGTCGCCTTGTAGTACACCGCCTTGTTGGGCCCGACCTGCTGCACGTTGGAGGTGATCACGCCCCCGAGCAGAAACCCGGCCGCCTTCTGGTTCCCCGGACCTTTCGCCTCGTCCGGGTCGACGTACCCCGACTGCTGGTACTCGTACTCCTCGGCGATCTCCAGCCGGGCCCCCTTGTCGAGGAATCCGAAGCGGCCGCTCTGGATCAGCGCCGTTTTGACGTGATCGTAGAGCGCCCCCATGTCGATGCGCTCGGGGGTGCGGTTCTTGGGCCTTTCGAGAATGATGAGCGGCTTGCCCTCCGTTGCCGCGGTCTTTTCCCACGCCTCGAGCGAGTTGATCATAGTCTTGGCGACCAGCTGCATGTCGTTCTGGTTCCAGCGGTCGTCGAGCATGCTGATCTCTTCGGGGTCGCCGTATTCTCCCCGGGTGAAAGCGCGCGGCCCGGCGCAGGCCGACAGCAATGCGGCAAGGCCCGCCAGGGCGAGGCCTGTTTTCGTCCAGCGACTCATCGGTAGCTCCTCTTGTCTTTCAGTCCCACTCGCAGTCGAAGTGCGACCGCTGCAGATGCCAGCGGTCCGGCAGCATGCTGTCCTGCCGGTACAGCACCTGCAGCCGGCACGACTGCTGCAGCGAGCTCGAAGGGTAGTCGAAGGTGAATTCCATCGCCTGTTTCCGATCGGCGGCCGGAATGTCGGCGGATGTGTAGATGTCCGGCTTGGTCGAGGCGAACACGAGCGCTTTCTTGGTCTCGTGCTTCTTGAGCGGCACGCGCGCGGTGAAGGTCACGCGGCGCACCTTCTTCGGCAGCAGCAGGTCGGTGCGGTCCACGAGCTCGTCCCGCTGCCAGCTGCCGGCGAGAATCGCCTGCAAGTTACCGAAAAAGACGCGCTCCCGCCCGCCGTCCGGGACGATGAGGTAGAGGTATCCCCGGCGTGCCTGAGTCGACACCCCCTTTTCCCCGCCGAGCCCCTCGAAATCGAGCGTTATGGTCAGATCGACGTAGCGGTTCGGGGGCAGGGCGTGCAGCGACAGCGCCTCCAGCACGGTCTCGGACACCCCTGTTTCGCGGAGCTCGATCAGGGCATCGACGGAGGCGTCGCAGGCGCATCGCCGCTGCTTCAGCATGTTGACGATGGCCGTGTCGCTGAACTTGCCGGCGACGAGCTT
This sequence comes from Candidatus Latescibacterota bacterium, assembly GCA_965223905.1. Taxonomy (GTDB): domain Bacteria; phylum Latescibacterota; class UBA2968; order UBA8231; family UBA8231; genus CBDCXV01. Next base: position 602,343 of record CBDCXV010000001.1, on the reverse strand, counting down.
GCTCACGTCTTCGAGGGTTATCGGCAGCTGGTCGGAGCGCTCGTAGATCGGCGGCAGGGGCCCGCCGTCCCAGTCGATGATGTTGTAGACCGCCCCTTCGTCGAGAACGCGGGCGGCGGCTCCCTGCAGGGCGGCCCCCGGTTCGGTGGGTGAAGCCGCGGAGACGGCCCCGGCAACCAGCGCGAGAACTGCGGTACGTCTTCTCATGATCTCGTCCTTCTCACTTAAAGCTGCGGTGGCTGAGCACAACCGGGCCGCTGCCCTGAAGCTCGATCCGCTCGAAGCGATGGCTGTCGACGACTCGCCCCCCAGCATTGAGAAACTCCAGATCGAGGTCCGCGGTTCCCGGCGGCAACCACACGCGCACCATCCATATCGTTTTCGGCAGGGACAGCCAGCCGCGGGTGTCGGCCGCCTCGACCGAAGATCCGAAGAGGTTGAAGACCGCCCCCAGAACCGAACTCTCCTCTTCTATCTTCTTGACGGCCAGGTATTTGGCAAGGGCGCGGGCGGCGGTCCGCAGCAGGACCGTCCTCTCCTTCTCCTCGAAGCTCTTGATCGCGATGGCGTCCAGGTTCTCCATCAGCACCCCTTGTACGCTGTTGCCGGCCCCCGACAGCCTGACCCCGGCGACCTGGGAGCGTACCGGCACGTACTCCGGCAGGGCGACGCGCAGCCAGTAGTCGACCTTGCGGTAGCGGCGGGGGTGATGGTAGCGATGTACGGCCTTTTCCGAAACCTCCCACACGGGGCCGTCGTCCTCCTCGAGGATCGGCATCGAGATCTCGCGCTGGTGCTTGCGGGCGATGAATCCGCTTTCGGCGAAGACGATGACCTCGACCCCCTGCGGTTGCCGCAGATCCTCAGGCTGCAAGTCAAAGCGCTCGCTGTACTCCTCGACGTCCTCCTCGTATCCCAGGGCCATGGCCAACTCGGTGATGTCCCGCTGCAGGGCCGAGGGCATCCTTGTCCCGAAGGTCTCGCGGTACGCCCTGTATCCCTTGAGCGCGTCCCGGTAGGAGATGTAGGCGTCGTTCCACTCCCCCTCGGCCTCGTACAGGAGACCGGTCAGATACTGCAGGAAGGCGTCGTTCCTGTAGGTGAGCTCGTACTCGGCTGCGGCGGCGAAGTCCTGCAGCCTGAGATTGGCCTTGCGGCATTCGACCAGGGCGTTCTCGGTGTCTCCGAGATTCAGGCTGTTCAGGGCGCGGTAATAATGGATCAGGGCGCGCTCGTACTCCTCGCCGCTGTAGGCGCGGATCGCGTCGTTGGTAAGGAAGGCTCCCACCTCCCGCACCACGGAGCGCGTGTAATGCTTGTCGATCAGCCGCTCCGCCTTCTCGAACTGCCTGTCGGATGCTTCGTACTCCCCCTGGTAGTGAAGGATGAGCCCGCGCTCCAGCCGGTACAGCAGCTTGTCGGTGTCCCCGGCCGGTTTTTGCAGCTTGGCCAGGGCCCCCTCGTAGTCGCGCCCTTCCAGCCGCTTCAGGGGCGCCTTCATGAAGCCGGAATAGGCGGCGCCGCAGCCGGTCTCGAGGAGGGCGGCGAGACAGATTATGAGCGCGTTGAGGCGAACGGTTCTCTTATTCTGAATCAAGGCGGTCTGCGCGGTCCCGGCGAAAGCCGGGCATGGCCCGGTCGCTGCTCAAGTAGGATGCCCCTTCCTCCGCGGATGTTCCCGCAGCGGGCCCGGTTGAACTTCGCGAGGCGACTGGCGGCTTCGGTCCAGGGAGGGTGTCATCCGCTTGCCGGCTGCCATCAGGGCGCGTAACATTGCCGCTTTTCGCGGCCAATGCAATAAACCACGGCCCCCATGCCCCCATCCCCTTCCATCAACGCCGTCGTCGTCGGGTTCGGAGTCGCCGGGCGGTTGTTCCACTGCTACCTGATCGGGCTCGCCCCGGAGCTCAATCTCTACGGCGTCGTCAGCCGCCGCCCCGGGGTGCGCCGCGAGATCGAGAAGCTGGGGGCGCGCCGTTTCGCCCGTCTCGAGGAGGCCCTCGCCGACGACCGGGTCGACCTCGTGGTGCTGGCGACCCCGAACGACCTGCACGCGCCGCAGGCGCTCGCCGCGCTCGCCGCGGGCAAGCACGTCGTCACCGACAAGCCGATGGCCCTGAATGCCGGGGAATCCAAGAGCATGATCGCCGCGGCCAGGGACAGCGGCCGGCTCCTGACCTGCTTTCAGAACCGGCGCTGGGACCGGGATTTCCTCACCATACGGAAGGCCCTCGAGGAAGGGGCGGTCGGCGAACTGGTCTCCCTCGAAACCTCCTGGAACGACCCGAGGAAACCACGCACCTGGCGCAGCGAGGCGGCCCGCGGGGGCGGCCGCTGGATCGACCTCGGCTCCCACCTCGTCGACCAGGCCCTGCAGCTGGCCGGCGCCCCGGTCGAGCGGGTGTACGCCCAGTTCTGCTCCGGTGTCCACGACAACGACGTCGAGGATCACGCCCACTGCCTCCTGACCTTCGCCAACGGGGTCCTGGCGCAGGTGACCACCTCCTCGGTCGCCAGGGTGCCGAAACGGCGCTGGTTCCTCACCGGCAGCGAGGGCACCCTGATCCAGCGCGGCTTCGACCCCCAGGAAGAGGCGATGAAGGCGGGCGACATCGACGCCGCCCGCCCCTCGCCGCGCGACGGCGCCAGCCTCTTCCGCGACTGCGGCGGCAAGACCCGGCAGACTGCGGTCGAGCCGGTCCCGGGCCGCTGGCGCAGCTACTACGAGAACGTCGGCGCCGCCATCCTCGGGCGGGAGGAACCCGCGGTCACCTGCGAAAGCGTCCACGAAGTGGTGCGCGTCCTCGAAGCCGCGGCCGAATCCGCGGCGCGGGGGGAAGCGGTCACCCTTTCCTGAGAGGCCGGGTTGCCGCGCCGGGAGGAGGGTTGGGAGGAGACGCGGTTCGAGGTCCGCAGCCGCGACTCGCCGCTGCCGCCGGAGGAGTACCGGCAGCTGCCGAAGTTTCCCGTCACCCTCGTCCTCGACAACCTGCGCAGCGCCTTCAACGTCGGCTCGATCTTCCGCACCGCAGACACCGCCCGCATCGAGCGCGTGATCACCTGCGGCTACACCGCCCATCCGCCGCACCCACGGCTGGAGAAAACCGCCCTCGGCACCCTCGACTACGTCGAGACCTCCCACAGGGACTCGGCGCTGCTCGCGGTCGAGGAGCTGCAGCGGGCGGGAACCCCGGTCTGGGCCCTGGAGACGACCTCCCGGAGCCGAGCCTATACGGAAGTGCAGTACCCCCGCCCCGTCGCCCTGGTCCTCGGCAACGAGGCCCTCGGCGTCGGCGAGGAGGTGCTGCGCGCCTGCGACGAGCTCGTCGAGATACCGGTCTTCGGTTTCAAGAACTCGCTCAACGTCGCCAGCGCCTGCGCGGTGGTGCTGTTCGAGATCCTGAGGCAATGGGAGGCCCTGGCCTGAAGAGAGGCGGGAAACTCAGCGGACTCGGGCCGTCCCGTGCAGAAACGGCCTCGCCGGAACGCGCCCCGTCATTGGCATTGAACCGCCAGGGCCTGCAGATCGGCTCTGAGCAGCCCACCCCGGCCGGAGGACAAGGGCCCGTCCCTTTGCCGGGAAGGCTCGCCGAATCGTCCGCGGTCAGTGCATGGGAACGCCCGAGCCCCCAGACCGGCTCCCGCAACGCCACCCGGGCCGGAGGTCCCCTGCCGATGCGGCCTTGCGGGATCACCCTCAGTCAGGGTAAACGCCCAAGCTTGCAGGTCGGCTTGAGCAGCGCCACCTGGCCCGAGACAGGGGCCGTCCCTGCGGATGCGGCCTCCCCGGATCGCCCGACCCTGCCCGCAAGGGCTCGGCCCGGCCCCCAGCAGCAAATTCCAGGCATGTGCCGGCGGGGCTACCGCGACGGCAGGCTGTACGGTTTCGCCTCGAAGCCGGCGGCGAGCTCGTGGCTGTTCCCGTGCACGGGCAGCTCGCGGACGCGGCCGTAGCGCGCCATCGCCTCCTCGCGGCGACCCAGACCGTCGAGAGCCATGCCGAGGAAGAGGTTGGACAGCGCCACGTAGCCGCCCGCTTCCTGGTCCTGCGGACGCTCGCCCAGACCGCGGCTGAGGCTGTCGGCCGCGGCCAGCGGCGGCACCACTTCGGCGAGCCGGTTGCGGATGAAGGCGAAATTCCCCTGGTAGTAGAGGGCCTCGATATGGGCGCGCCGGTGGTAGCCCCTGTCGCCCGCGTCGCTGCGCTCGACGACCTCGCCGTACAGGGGCATGGCCCGATCCCAGCGGCCGAGAGAGACGTAGGTCCTGGCGGTGTAGCGATGGAAGATCGAGTTGGCCGGGTAGCGGGAGCGCAACTCCTCGAGATAGGGCAGTGCCTTGGCATTGTCATCCTCGAAGAGGCGGTAGATCTGGGCCAGGAAGTACTTCGCCTCCGCCCTGGCGTAGCGCCCCCCGGCAGCGACCTCCTGCAGCTGCCGCAGCCCGGTTTCGCGGTCTCCGTCCTCCAGCATCCAGGTGACGGCGCGCACGATCGGGTATTTCTGCGGGATCACCTCGCGGAAGTAGTTGTAGATCCCCTGCCCGAACAGGATGTCCTTGTTGGTCGGCTCCATGCTGCGGCTGCGCTCGAGCAGCGGCAGGCTGCGGAGGCCGTCCTGCGCCGCCCGCAGCATCTGCCGCCGGTCGCCGCGCAGGCGCCCGCGAAAGCCGATGGCCCCCCCCTTGAAGAGGATGGCGTCGAAGTCGTCCGCATCGATGCGCAGGCGCGCATCGCAGATCTCGATACACTCCTCGATGCGCCGGTAGAACGCCTCGTCACGCGAGGTGTCGTCGAGGTCTAACAACACCCGCCACCAGGCCACCATCGCCCGGAAAAAGTAGCCGAGGGGGTTGTCCGGGTAGGAGGCGACGAGGCCGTCGAAGTAGCGGTCCGCTTCCTCGAAGCGGAGATTGTAGATGAGATCGATGCCGCGCTGCACGCGCTCGTCGTACACGCGCATCGTCAGCGTCGGCGGCGCCGACTGCTCGGCCGGGGCAGCCCCCGGAGGGGACAGCAGCAGGGCGGCTGCCGTCATGCGGAAGGCGAACGTGGCGCGCGGCATGCGGTTCGGTTTCTTGGGATTTGGGCGGGTCTTTCCGGACGGTTCATGGTGCTCCGGCAAAAATAACTTCATTATCAGGCTTCTCGAACTTCATCATCACACCGAACAGCAGACATGTCTGAACGAACCCACGACGTAGTCGTCATTGGCGGCGGCTCCGCGGGATACGCCGCCGCGGCCACCGCGCGCGACGCCGGCGCCGACGTCGCCATCGTCGATCACGGCCCCCTCGGGGGTCTCTGCATCCTGCGCGGCTGCATGCCGAGCAAGACCATCCTGCGCTCCTCCGATATCATGGCGCTGATGCGCCGGGCCCCGGAGTTCGGCCTGCTGCCCGTCGAGGCGGGCGCCGACCTGGCGGCGATCATCGGCCGCAAGGAGCGGCTCGTGCGCTCCTTCGCCGACTACCGCATCGAGCAGCTGCGCGGCCCGGAATTCACCCTCTACGAAGAGCGCGCGGTTTTCGAGGACCCCCACCGGCTGCGGGCCGGCGACCATACCCTCGAGGCCGCCAGCTTCATCATCGCCACCGGCTCGGTGGCGACCCGTCCGGAGATCCCCGGGCTCGACGAGGCCGGCTACCTGACCAGCGACGAGCTGCTCGAGCTGCGCGAGCAGCCGCAATCCCTGCTCGTTCTCGGGGGCGGCCCCGTCGCCGTCGAGCTGGCGCAGTTCTTCCAGCGCATCGGCACCCAGGTCACCCTCCTGCAGCGCAGCGGCCACATCCTGTCGAAGGGGGACGAGGACCTGGCGCGGCCGGTGGAGGACTCCTTCCGCGAGGACGGAATGGAGCTGTTCACCGGCACGCGGCTGCACCGCTTCAGCTCGGAAGGGAAGGCCATTGTCGCCCATTTCTCCCACCAGGGGCAGGAGCGCACCGCGGCGGCGCAGCTGGTGTTTCAGGCCCTGGGGCGGCGGCCCAACACCGAGGGCCTCGGGCTGGAGGCCGCAGGCGTCGAGAGCGGCCGCGCCATCGCCGTCGACGAGGAGATGCGCACCAGTCAGCCGCACATCTTCGCCGTCGGGGACGTCAACGGCGAGCACGAAATCGTCCATATCGCCGTTCAGCAGGGGGAGATCGCCGGCCACAACGCCGTGCGCGGCGAACTCCCGCCGAAGCGCATGGATACGCGGCTCAGCACCCAGGTCGTCTTCACCGATCCGGCGGTCGCCGGCGTGGGCCGCTCGGAAAAGGAGTGCCTCGCCGAAGGAATTCCCCATCTGGTCGCCTCCTACCCGTTCGAGGATCACGGCAAGTCGATGACCATGGGGGCGACCCACGGTCACGTGAAGCTGATCTGCGATCCGCGCAGCGGCGAGCTGCTCGGCGGCCACATCGTCGGGCCCGAGGCCGGGGAGCTGATCCACGAGCTGATCGCGGTGATGTACTTCCGCGGCACCGTCCGCGACATGATGAACATCCCCCACTACCATCCGACGCTTGCCGAGATCGTCACCTACCCGGCCGAAGAGCTGGCGGAGAAGCTGCCGTGAACCAGCCCGACGTTTTCAACAACCCGCTCCGCTCCTGGACGGAACGCCACCTGGGGTTGTCCCTGGCGGCCCCCGGCGACGACCCGGTTCCGGTGGTGGAAATCGAACCTGGGGCGGCCTGCGGTCCCCTGGTGGCGCTCAAGCTGGACGGACGCTGCGCCCTGGCGGCCCGTGCCGACTGGGTGGACGAACTGCGTTCACTCGCCCCCCGCCTGCCGATGGAGATGATCTTCTCCCCCTTCGGCTGCGCCGAGCTCGCGCGGGTAACCCTGCCGCACGGCTACGGCATCTGGGGCCCGACGTGGTACCTGTTCGGCGGTGAATCCTCGGTAGGGCCGTGCGGGGACGAACGCCCCCGCACGTTCTCCCCGGACGACCTTCGCGACCTCGACTACGACCTCTTCTGGCACTGCGCGCCGGAAGCGGTTATCGGCTTCGGCATCGCCGAGGAAAGCCGGCTCACGGCGCTGGCCGTGGTAACCGACCGCGGCGAACCGGTGTGGGAAATCGGCATGGACGTGATCCCCGAAGCAAAAGGCCGCGGCCTCGGCCGCGCGGTCGTCGTCGCCGCCGCCAACTGGATCATCGGGAACGGCGGCATTCCCATGGCCACCGTCGGGCCGTTCAACGTGCCCTCGGTGCGGACCCTGCGGGCGGTCGGCCTGCGCTATGCGTTCACGACCTCCGTGACGATGGAGGGGCCCTTCAGGATCCCGCCGCAGATGCTCGGCTCGCCGCTGCCGGACGCCGAGGTGTACGACTACTACCCGCGCTGGGCGATGAATCATAAGATCAGGCCGAAGCCTTAGCGCTGTCTCGACTTCGCCGCTGTCTCACTCCAAAAAACCGAGGACTACCCGACCCAGTCGGCCGGCACCTCCGGCCGTGACGCTCTGTATCATTGCAGACATCGTATATGATGTCATGGTATATGATGTCATGCTTTGAAGCATGCGTTACGTACTGGACCCCAACGTTGTTGTGCCCGGTCTGCGCAGCCCGATCGGAGCCTCGGCCGCGCTGATTGATCGGGCCTTGAGCCGGACGTTCACGCCGCTTCTTTCCGTGGCGATGGCACTTGAGTATGTGGCGGCGTGCTGTGATCCAGCGCAGCGAATTGCTTCGGGTCTCAGTGAAGCAGATGTGAGAATGGTCATCCCGCGCTTTGCCTGGTCGCGGAGCCCGTTGAAACGATTCATGTGGCGTCCGCAGGTTCGCGATCCTGCCGATGAGATGGTGCTCGAAGCCGCCATCAACGGCAACGCCGATGCGTTGGTCACCTTCAACCGGCGGGATTTCGGCGATGGCCCCGCACGCTTCGGGATCGCGGTGTTTTCGCCCCGGGAGGAATTGAGGAGGATATCGGAATGAAGAAACGAACCAGCACTTTCCCCTTGCGGCTGCCCGCTTCTCTGAAGGCGGCCGTCGCCGAGATCAGCAAGGAAGACGGGACGAGCATCAATCAGTTCGTAACGACGGCGGTCGCCGAAAGACAAAGAGCTTGACGCTCTGCCCAACGACATGCGCGCACGGTTCGTGCGCATCAGTGAGTTAATCGCGGCGGTAGGATTGGACCGCGTTGGGGCACCGCATATCAGGCACTTGACCGGCCCGCTCTGGGAAATGCGCATGAACGGCAGGGATGGTATATCGCGTGCGCTGTATGTCACCGTCCGGGACAAACGTCACGTGGTGGTGCGCGTCTTTGTCAAGAAGACACGCAGGACGCCCCGCCGGGAGATTGACATAGCGTTGCAACGCGCCAAGGAGGTGCTGGAATGAGCAAGGTAATCGACTTGCACGAGAAATGGAGTCGGGACCCCGACTACCTGACGACCTATAACGAGCTTGGACCGGAATTCGAGCTGGCCCGCTCGATGATCGAGGCCCGCATCGGTGCCGGGCTCACCCAGGCTCAGCTCGCCGAGCGCATGGAGACGACGCAATCGGTCGTCGCCCGGCTCGAGAGCGGGCGCGTTCACCCCTCCACCAGGACACTGGAGAAGATTGCGCAGAGTACCGGCACCAGGCTGCGGATCAGCTTCGAGCCTGCAGCAGCGACGTAGCCTGTACCTCGGCCGCACGGGCGCTGCACTTGCCAGCGCACTCCGGCAGCACCAAACCCGAGAAGCTGTAACCCCCTGGCGGCCGGCGTTGGCGCTACGCGCCTTTCGCGCCTCATGACCGCCGCTTTTTCGCTCGCCTACCCAGGCTGGCCGCTGATCACCTCAGAACCGCAGCGAGAACACCGTCCGCACCCCCGGTTGCGAGCGCACCGAGATGGAGCCGCGGTGCAGCCTCATGATCTGGCGGCACAGGCTCAGTCCGATTCCCGAGCCGTTCTGCCTGGTCGTGAAGAAGGGGATGAAGAGCTTGCCGAGCGCCTCCTCGACGATCCCCGTCCCGTTGTCCGCGACCTCGACGACGATCTTCCCCCGCGCCAGGTGAGCGCTCAGGTCGACGCGCGCCCCGGCGCCGCCCTCGGTGGCTTCGCGGGCGTTGCTCAGCAGGTTGATGAGGACCTGCTCGACCTGCCCCGGATCCGCGGTCAGCTCGAGGCCGGGGGGATCGACCTCGGTGTGAAGCTCGATCCCTGACTCGGCGAACTGGGGCCGCAGCAGCTGTTCGACTCGGGAGAAAACGCCGGCCACCGGGACGATCTCGAACGAAGGCGCCGGCACCCGGGTGAGGCCGCGGTAGGCTTCGACGAACTGCATCAGGCCCTCGCTGCGCCGCTGGATGGTGCCGACCGCGGTGCGGATGTCTTCGGCGGTCTCCCCGTCGAGGCCCCCTTCCTTCAGCATGCCGTCCGCGGTGGCCGCCAGCGAGGCGATCGGGGTGATGGAGTTCATGATCTCGTGGGTCAGCACGCGGATCAGGTTCTGCCAGGCCTCCGTCTCCTTTTCGTCGAGGTCGGGACCGATGTCCTGGAGCGCCACCAGGGTGTGCTCGCGGTCCTCCGTGCGGAACACCGAGGCGTGCAGGGCGAGCTGGATCTCCTCCAAGCGCACCAGGTCGCGGCCCCGGGGCCCGAGTTTTTTCAGGGCCGCGGCCAGGCCGGGACTTACGCGGTCGAGGTCGGCGATGTCGCCCAACCGGGGCACCCCCAGAAGGCGCGTGGCGGCGTTGTTGATCAGCGACACCCTGCCGCCGCGGTCGAACACGAGCAGGCCGACGCCGATGTGCTGCACCACGGTCTGCAGGTAGCGCGCCTGTTCCTCCTTCTCCGCCCGCGCCAGACGGAAGGCGTCGAGGACCTCGTTGAACGCCGTCTTGAGCTCGTCGAAGGAGGAGCCGAGACCGCCGGTGACGAAGGTCTGCGAGAAGTCGGCGTAACGGATGGCGGCGAGGAAGCGGGCCAGGTCGCGGTTGGTGCGGTCGACGAAATGGACGAGGCCGTAGATCTGGTAGAGCAGGAGGAGGGCGGCGGCGACGGTAACGGCGGGGTAGCTCCATCCTCCCGCCGTCGTGTGGAACAGCAGCCACAGGGTGGCGCCGAGAAGAAGGACGCGGAGCAGGATCCGCGCGCGGAAGGAGCGGCAGCCCTGAATCAGGCGGCGCGGCAGATTGGTCAGGTCCCGGGCTTCAGAGGCCATGCTTCTCCATGCGGCGGTGCGGGTGATCCGGGTCCTGCCCTGTGCGGGTTCTGCTGCGCCCCCCACGATTGGGCAGGATTACGGTGGAAGGCTCAGCAGTACATCCGCCGGAATGCCCAGATGCTTTCTCAATGCGCCGATCTGCCGAATGGAAAGGGGGCGGATTCCGCTGAAAAATTCGGAGGTCCGGCTTCTGCCTCCCAACCATTTCGCCAGGTCGGCGCGGGCAAGCCCCTTCTGCTCCAGGACGAAGTCGACCATTTCCTGGGGAGTTGGCTGCTCGAAAGCAGGCAGATGAGTGTCTTCATAAGCCTGCACCAGTACCGACAGGAACTCCAGCCGATCATACGCCTCGGACCCTGGCGGAGGATCGGTGTCGAGAAGGGCGTCGATTTCCGCGACGGGGGTTTCTGAGCAGCACGCCCTCAGAGGCCATGCTTCTCCATGCGCCGGTAGAGGGCGGTGCGGGTCAGTCCGAGCTCCCGCGCCGCCCGGCTGACGTTGCCCTGGTGCTTGCGCAGCACCCGCGCGATCACCTCGCCCTCCACCTCTTCGAGGTTGTAGCTGTCGAAGGCGAGGCTCTCCCCGGGGGGCGGGGCCGCGGTCAGCAGGAAGTCCGCCGAGGTCAGCTGGTCCCCTTCGCTCATGATGACGGCGCGCTCCACCGCGTGCTGCAGCTCCCGCACGTTCCCCGGCCAGGCGTAAGCCCGCAGGTGGGCGAGCGCCTCGGCGGTCAGCCCGTTCAGGCTCTTGCGGTACTTGGCCCGGTAGCGGTCGAGGAAATGGCGGGCGAGCAGCGGGATGTCAGCGGGGCGCTCGCGTAGCGGGGGCAGCCGGACTTCCACGGTGTTGATGCGGTAGAGGAGGTCCTGGCGGAAGCTGCCGGCCGCGGCCATCTCGTCAACCGGCCTGTTGGTGGCGCAGATGAGGCGCACGTCCACGGGCACCGGGTGGTTGGCGCCGACGCGGACGATCCGCCGGTTCTCCAGGGCGGCGAGCAGCTTGACCTGCAGGGACAGGGGCAGGTTGCCGATCTCGTCGAGGAACAAGGTACCCCCGGAGGCGATCTCGAAGCGGCCGGCGCGGTCGCTGCGGGCGTCGGTGAAGGCCCCCTTGACGTGGCCGAACAGCTCGCTCTCGAACAGGGTTTCGCTCAAAGAGCCCATGTCGACGGCGATGAAGACCTCGCCGGCGCGCTGCGAACGGCGGTGGATCTCGCGCGCCACCAGCTCCTTTCCGGAACCGTTCTCGCCGAGGATGAGGACGCTGGCGTCGGTGGCGGCCACCTTGGCGATCGTGCGGAAGACTTCCTGCAGGACCGGGGCCTCGCCGATGATCTCGGCAAACGGCCGGTCGAGGTCGGCAGATAGCCGCTGCTGCCGGGAGCGCAGGCGCCCGGCTTCCCGGCGCGAGCGGTGCAGCTCGACCGCCGCGGACACGGTGGCGAGCAGCTTTTCGTTCTGCCAGGGTTTCAGGGCAAAATCGACGGCCCCCTCCTTGATGGCGCGCACCGCCATCTCGACGTCCCCGTACGCGGTGATCAGCAGAACCACGGCGGCCGGGTCCTGCTCGCGGATCTGCCGCAGCCAGTAGAACCCCTCCCTGCCGCTGGTCGCCTCCTGGGTGAAGTTCATGTCGAGGAGGACGACCGCGGGCGACTCCTTCTCGAGGACCTCGGGAATGGACCGGGGATCGCTCTCGGTCCGCACCCGGTAGCCCTCCTGCTTGAGCAGCAGGCGGGCGGCGACGAGGACGTCCCGGTCGTCGTCGACTACGAGGATGAGAGGGGCGGCTTCAGGCATGGAAGACGGTTCCCGGGAAGTTCGAGAATGCGCATTGGCGGCGGTGCCGCCGGTTCGGAGAATCGGCCTTGCTGCGGCCGCTGGCGAGTGCCGCCACCCGGGAACGGGCCCGACGATCCAGCACCGGGCAGGCATCGGGGCACGAGTTCTGGTATGGATTCGAGACGCCGCACTTCAGCATGCGGGCCGGGCGCTTCCGGCTGCGGCCGTGGAAAATGCCCCCGAACGCAGGCCAGGCTTGGAGACGCGGGATTCCAGCGCTCGAGCCGGGAGGCCTTGGCAATGGGAGTCCGGGGGCCACGCGGCGGCCGCTTGCAAGGGCTGGAGGAATGCCCTGGCAGGGTTCCAAGTGTACGCCAGCGGACACCAAGTGTATCGCCAGCGGACAGTCAAGGCCCCCCTTCCGTCGGGGCGATTCGTTTCATCCCGTTGTTTTCCAGAAGGTTAGGTGACATAGCACGCATTTTGCTTCGGCGGCATAAAGGACTGCGTCAAGATACAGCTGAAAATATCATGCCTGCGAACATCAAGGTTTTCCCAAAGAGCAAGGTCGAGCCTGCCGAATCCGAGCCCGGCAGCACCCGTCCCGGCGGCGGCCTCGGCATGGACCGCAGAATCGAGAAGCGGCGCTTCACGCCGCGGCGCATCGCCCTGGGCGCTGCTGTTCTGCTGCTGGCCGGGCTGTGTGGTTACGCCCTGCTCGCCGATTTCGGGGTGCGCAAGCTCAACGTCCAGCGCGACCGCCTGACCCTGTCGACGGTCGAGCTCGCCCCGTTCCTGGAGTACATCCCGGTGCGCGGCACCGTGCTGCCGCTGCGCACGGTGTACCTCGATGCCCTGGAGAGCGGCCAGGTGGTGCAGGTCTTCGCCGAAGAGGGGGCCCAGGTGGCCGCGGGCGACCCGCTGCTGCGCCTCGCCAACCCCGACCTCGAGCTGACCATCCTGCAGCAGGAGGCCGGGCTGGAGCGCAGCAGGGAGGCGCTGCTCAACGGCCGGCTGACCATGGAGCAGAACCTGCTGGCCTCGCGGAAGGGGCTGATGGAGATCGAGTACCGGCTCGCCGTGGACAAGCGCAACTTCGAGCGCTACCAGGACCTGCCCGCGGAGGACCTGGCCGCCATCATGTCGCGCCAGGAGTACGAGCGGCTGCGCGACGAGTACGAGTACAGCGCCCGCCGCATGGCCCTGACCCGCCAGACCCTGACCCAGGACTCGCTGCTGGCGGCGAGCAAGGTGGTGCAGCTGGTCTCGGCGGTGGAGCGCACGGAGCGCGATCTCCAAATCGTCCGGCGGCGGCTGGACAACCTGACGGTGCGGGCCCCGGTGGCCGGGCAGCTGACCACGCTCGAGGCGGAGGTTGGAGAGAGCAAGGGGACCGGAGTGCGCTTTGGACAGATCGACATGACCGGCGGCTTCAAGGTGCGCGCCGCCATCGACGAGCATTACATCGGCCGCGTCGGCCGGGGGCAACGGGGCAGCTTCGACAGCGACGACGAGACGTACGGCCTGGTGATCCGCAAGGTCTACCCGGAGGTCAGGGAGGGCCGTTTCGAGGTGGATCTGGTCTTCGAGGGGGAAGCGCCCGAGGGCATCCGCCGGGGCCAGAGCCTGCACATCCGCCTGGAGCTGGGCAACCTCGAGGAGGCGGTGCAGGTGGCGCGCGGCGGGTTCTACCAGTCTACCGGGGGTCACTGGGCCTACGTGCTCGACGCCTCCGGCGAGCAGGCGACGAGGCGCTCCATCTCCCTCGGGCGCCAGAACCCCCGGGTCTACGAGGTGCTGGAGGGACTCGAACCCGGGGAGCAGGTGATCACCTCGAGCTACGAGAGCTTCGGCCAAAACATGGACGTGCTGGTGTTGCGGTAAGCGCACCCTGAACAAGGAGAGGAAAGATGACCGAGACCGCGGCGAACACCGGAAACGGCAAGACGGCGCTGATCCGCACCGTGGGGCTGCGCAAGGTCTACACCACCGAGGAGGTGGAGACGACCGCCCTCGACAACGTCAACCTCGAGATCGCCGACGGGGAGTTCGCCGCCATCATGGGGCCGTCCGGCTGCGGCAAGTCGACGCTGCTCAACCTGCTCGGCCTGCTCGACAACCCGACCAAGGGGGAATACTGGCTGCTGGAGGAAGAGGTCTCCACCTACTCCGAGCGCCTGCGGGCGAACCTGCGCAAGGGGACGATCGGCTTCGTCTTCCAGTCCTACAACCTGATCAACGAGCTGACCGTCCACGAGAACGTCGAGCTGCCCCTGCTCTACATGGGCCTGCCGGGCCGGGAGCGCAGGGAGCGGGTGGGGTCGATCCTCGACCAGATGCAGATCACCCACCGCGGCAAGCACTTTCCGCAGCAGTTGTCCGGCGGCCAGCAGCAGCGCGTGGCGGTGGCGAGAGCCCTGGTCTCCGAGCCGAAGCTGGTGCTCGCCGACGAGCCGACGGGCAACCTCGACTCGCGCCACGGGGACGAGGTCATGGAGATGCTCACCGAGATGAACCGGAGCGGCACCACGGTGGTGATGGTGACACACTCGCCGGCCTACGCCGACTTCGCCCACCGGGTCATCCACCTGTTCGACGGAAGGGTCGTGACCGAGAACATCGCCAGGGAGCGCTGAAGCCGGCGAACCGGGGAACTCAAGGAACGGACCATGTGGAAGAGCAATTTGATCATTGCCCTGCGCGTGCTGGGACGCAACAGGACGATCTCGCTGATCAACATCGTCGGACTGTCCGCGGCCCTGGCGGTGGTGGTGCTGTGTCTGCTGTTCGTGCGTCACGAGTTCTCCTACGACTCATGGCACGAAAAGGGCGACCGGATCTTCTACGTCCATTTAGAAGATCAGGACCCTGGGGCTGATTTTGGCAGCTTCAAGAGGAACACCGCCTGGATACGTCCCGGATTTCGCGAGGCGGTGCGCACGAACGTCCCAGGTATCGGCGAATCGATCCTGATGAACCGGTGGAACTGTATGGTTTCGACCGGCGAGACGACTTTCCAGGAGAAACTCCTCGCTGTAGATCCGGCCTTCCTCACCCTGTTCACCCTCCCGCTGGCCGCCGGGGACGCCGCGACCGCCCTCGACGATCCCCACAGTGTCGTCCTCGGCCACGAGACGGCACAGACGTACTTCGGCTCCGACGTTTCCCCCCGCGCCATGCTGGGGAAGCGCCTCCGGATGCACGTCGTCCTTCATAAACTGGAAACGACTCCGGAGATGGAAACGCATCACACTCCTACTCATACCCATACTCATACTCTTCCTACGTGGAAAGACACGACTGTTGAGATGGAACTCACTATCGCTGGAGTGCTGGCTCCTCTGCCCGGGCCTTCAATTCTGCATACCGATGTATTTGTACCCACCGCAACAACCGATGAGCTGCAAATTACGGGCACAGAGCTGGTTGCGGGCACAGGCGGGCTGTTTATAGAGATCGAAGAGGGCGTGAAACCGAAGGAAATGGAAACACGACTGGCACCTCTGGCGGGCGAGGACCAAATCTTCAATATCCGACTCGACCTGGTACCTCTTCAGGGGGCACACTTTGGACCCGAAATACAGGGAGCTTTCGCCAGCATCGGCAGCGGCAAGATCGAGCACTGCTACCTGCTGGCCGGGCTGGCCGCCGTCGTGCTGCTGATCGCCGCCATCAACTTCGTCAACCTCGCCCTGGGCCGGGCCATGACGCGGACGCTCGAAGTCGGCCTGCGCAAGGCGATCGGCGCCACCCGCCCCCAGCTCTCCATCCAATTCCTCGCCGAAGCCATCGTCGTCAGCCTGATCGCCGTCGCCGGAGGCATGGCCCTGGCCGAATTACTGCTGCCTGCCTTCAACCAAGCCGTGTCCCGGCAGCTCGAGCTCGAGTGGCTGTCCATCGAGACCGGGACAGGCGCTGTGACCCTGGCCTTGTTGGTCGGCGTTTTCTCGGGCTTCTACCCCGCCCAGGTCATCTCCCGGATTCACCCGGTTCGTGCCCTCTCCAGGAAGGTGCCCCAACTCGGCCGCGGCCGCATCGGCCGCGGTCTCATCGTCCTGCAGTTCGCCCTGTCGGCCTTCCTCGTCGTGGTGACGGTCACCATGGAACGGCAACTCGATTTCATGCGCACAAACCTGGGGTTCGACGGCGACCAGGTTGTATCGATCCGCAGCAAAGACTCTCTCAAAGCTTTGCAGATCGAGCGTCTCGCCGGCGAGATCGATTCCCGGCCGGGACTGGTCAGGGGGGTCGCCGGCACTCGGCCGACACCTGGCACTGGCTTCAATATCCCTATTTCAATCCAACTCGGTGAGAACACCATTCGCGCCACAGGTTTCCACGTAAGTCCGGATTTCCTGCGCGTCATGGGAATCGATCTCCTCTCCGGGCAAGGCTTTGGCCGGAGCGACGAGCCCCGTCTGCGAAGCGGCATCCTCCTCAACGAGACCGCAGCCCGCCTCCTGGGACCCGAGGACCTGATCGGCCGCACCCTGACTATACGCCAATTCCGCCAATTCGTTTCGGGTGGATTTATGATTGTAGACGGGAGTCTCTTCGGGGAAATGCCGGGAGGTGATGATGATGTAGTGATGACGGTCATCGGAATTGTCGAGGATTTCCACTACGAGGACATGCGCCACACCGTAGGGCCGGCCTTCCTGACCGCGGTCGAGCCCGGATTGCAGGGAGACGTCAGGTTCACAACCCTTTTCCGGCTCGACCGCGTCGACCTGCCTGCAGCCGTCGAGGAAGTGAAGGCGCTGTGGGAACGGGTGCTGCCGGAGCATGAATTGGAGGAAGTGCGCTTCCTCGACGAAGCCTTCGCAGCGAGATACGAAACCGAACGGCGGGTCGGCACGGTCATGAAGTGGATAAGCGCGATCGCCCTGATCATCTCCTGCATGGGACTCGTCGGGCTCGCCGCCCTCGCCGCGGCGCGGCGCACCCGGGAAATCGGCATCCGCAAGGTCCTCGGGGCTACCACCGGCAGCGTCCTGCTGCTGATGTCGCGCGAGTTCGGATGGCTCGTGGTGGCCGCCAACGCCATCGCCTTGCCCGTCGCCTTCTTTGTCCTCGACCGCTGGCTCGCCTTCTACGCCTACCGCATCGACCAGAGCCCGGAATGGTTCGCGCTGGCAGGTGCCGGCGTCCTCGCCGTCGCCCTGGCGACCGTCAGCGGACAGACCTGGCTGGCGGCGCGGACCAACCCTGCGGATGCGCTGAGGTACGAGTAGAGAGAAGGATGACCGCGAACATAGCCAGGGAGCGCTGAAGCCGGCGACCCTGGGAACTCAAGGAACGGGACTATGTGGAAGAGCAACCTGATCATTGCCCTGCGCGTGCTGGGACGCAACAGGACGATCTCGCTGATCAACATCGTCGGCCTGTCCGCGGCCTTTGCCGTGGCGGTCCTGTCTCTGCTGTTCGTGCGCCATGAGACATCCTTCGACACTTGGCACGAAAAAAGGGACCGAATATTCGTCATCTATCGTGAACTGATAGAGCCAAAACCCGGTTCCGACTTCAACCGTTCCACGATGACAGGTTACAGTCTGCGCGAGGACGTGCGCACTAAAGTCACCGGCATCCGCGAATCGGTTTCCATGAAGACGGGATACGGGCAAGTCTCGTATGGCGATGCAAACTTTGGTGAGTCCTTCCTCGCTGTCGATCCGGCCTTTCTCACCATGTTCACCTTGCCGCTGGCTGCGGGCGATGCGGCGACCGCCCTCGACGATCCGCAGAGCGTTGTGCTCGCCCACGAGACCGCGCGGAAGTACTTCGGCCCCGAGGTGCCAGCCCACGCCATGGTGGGCGAGCGCATCCGGCTGCACACCGTCGAGTGGGACTACTCGATGTCGCCACCGAAGGAGACGCCCATCGAGGTGGAACGTACCGTCACGGGGGTGCTGGCTCCCCTGCCGGGGCCTACCATTCTGTGGCTGGACGTACTCGTGCCCGCAGGAACGGCCAAGGCTTTGAAATTCATGGGCGTGTCCGGGCTTTTTGTTGAACTCGAAGAGGGGGTAGAGTCTGCCGAAGTGGAAACGCGGCTGGAGCCCCTGATCGTGCGGGACCGATTGAAGTTGCAACCTTTTGCGGGCGCTCACTCGGGACCTGGTATAACGGGACCCGCCAGCCTTGGTGTTGGCACGGTCGAGCATGTCTATCTGCTGGCGGGGCTGGCCGCGGTCGTGCTGCTGATCGCTGCCATCAATTTCGTCAACCTCGCTATGAGCCGCGCCATGACGCGAACCTTGGAAGTCGGGGTGCGCAAAGCGATCGGCGCGACGCGCCACCAGCTTTCCAACCAGTTTCTCGCCGAAGCAATCGTGGTAAGCCTGATCGCCATCGTCGCTGGTATGGGCCTTGCCGAAGCCGTGCTTCCGACGTTTAACGCGGTCGTGCATCAGCAGCTGGAGATCGAGTGGTTTTCAGTCGAGACGGGGATAGGTGCCTTAATCCTTGCCACGGTGGTCGGCGTACTCTCGGGCTTGTATCCGGCCCAGGTCGTTGCGCGGCTCCATCCCGTTTGGGCACTGGCCCGGAAGACGCCTCAGGCCGGTCGCGGTCTGCTCGGTCGCGGTCTGATTGTCGTGCAGTTCGCTTTGTCGGCCGTCCTCGTCGTCGTGACGATCACCATGGAGCGGCAGCTCGACTTCATGCAAACCAAGGATTTGGGCTTCGACGGCGACCGGGTCGTGCTAGCTAGAGGCGGTCTCAATGCTTTGCAGATTGAGCGCCTCGCCAACGAGATCAATTCCCGACCGGGACTTGTACAGGGAGTCACCGGTGCCTATGCAGCACCCGGCTTTGGCGGTCCGGGCCCCAGACCAATCCAATCCGATGAAAACGAGCTCCACGCCAAGCCCTTCTATGTGAGTCCAAACTTCCTGAGCGTCATGGGTATCAAGGTCCTTTCTGGGCAAGGCTTCGATCCCAATCTGCCGCACGGTGTCCTGCTAAACGAGACCGCCGCGCGCTTCTTCGGCTCTGAAGACCTGATCGGTCGCACCTTGACATCTCCCCAGAATGATGGCGAGCCGATGACGGTTATCGGAATAGTCGAGGATTTCCACTTCGTGGATATGCGCCATGCCATAGGGCCGGCTTTTCTAACGACGCTTATGCCCAAATTGGGAGATTGGTTCGGTCACACCCTGTTCCGACTCGACCACCGCGACCTGCCCGCGGCGGTCGAAGAGGTGAAGACGTTATGGAAGCGTGTTCTTCCGGAATTCGAATTACACAGCGTGACCTTCCTCGACGAATCCTTTGCAAGGCGTTACAGGGAAGAACAGCGCGTCGGCACCGTCATGAGGTGGACGAGCGCCATCGCCCTGGTCATCTCCTGCATGGGACTCGTCGGACTCGCCGCCCTCGCCGCCGCCCGGCGCACCCGGGAAATCGGCATCCGCAAGGTCCTCGGGGCTACCACCGGCAGCGTCCTGCTGCTGATGTCGCGCGAGTTCGGATGGCTCGTGGTGGCCGCCAACGCCATCGCCTTGCCCGTTGCCTTCTTCGTCCTCGACCGCTGGCTCGCCTTCTACGCCTACCGCATCGACCAGAGCCCGGAATGGTTCGCGCTGGCCGGCGCCGGCGTCCTCGCCGTCGCCCTGGCCACGGTCAGCGGACAGACCTGGCTGGCGGCGCGGACCAACCCGGCCGACGCCCTGAGATACGAGTAGCGGGCAGGGTCGTGGCCTGGAATATCTCGAAGGTGCTGGAACGTAAACCCGGAACGGGCCGCGTTCCGGAAGGGAACCGCCGTGCAAAGCCCAGGCGCCGACGCAGGATGCACGGACCCCGACGAAAGGAGCCCTCATGCTGGGCAACTACCTGACCACGGCCCTCCGCCACCTGTGGAGAGAGCGCGGCTACGCGGCAATCAACCTCTTCGGGCTGGCCCTAGGCTTGGCCCTCTGCCTGCTGGTCATCCAGTTGGCCGCCTACCAGCTCTCCGTGGGCGACTTCCACGAGGAAGAGAACAGGGTTTTCCGCGTCATCGAGAAAAAGGACCCGCGCCATTTGCCGGCTGATTGGGGATTGCGCTGGGCAACTCTGCCGCTACCTCTTGGGCCGACCCTGAAGGAGCGAATGCCCGAAGTCGAGGAAACAGTCCGAATCGCCGGGGAGGCGCCGCGTCTTCTCAGAGTCGGAGACAAGAATGGGATTCGTGTGAGCGGGGTTCGTTGGGCGGAATCCAGTGTTTTCGAAATGTTCAGCTTGTCTCTCCTGCGTGGCGACCCCAAGACCGCTTTGTCGCGCCCCTACACCATGGTGCTGACCGAACCTCTGGCCCGGCGGCTCTTTGGAGAGGACGATCCCATGGGCCAGATCGTCCGCTACAACGAAGCCATCGATTGCACGGTTACCGGCGTCGTCGGCCAACTGCCCTCCAACTCATTGCTGCAGTTCTCGGCCCTGCTCTCCTTGGCCACTGTGCACCACACGCAAAGGGAAGAGGATTTGGGCTGGAAGACTTATGCCTACGAGACCTTCGTGCAGCTGAATCTCAATGCAGATGCCGCTACGGTAGCCGAGCGGATTTCAGATATCGTTCAGGAAGCCAGGGGGTTGCCCGAAGCTACCGATTCCTACTCGCTGCAGCCTTTGAAATCGATCTATTTCGACACGGAGTCTCCCAGCGGCATCGGCCCGCGTGGCAACCCAATGCACCTCGCTTTGTTCGCCACCTTGGCAATGGTGCTCCTGACGATCGCCGGGTTCAACTACGTGAACCTGGCGACAGCGCGTGCCCAGGGACGGATGCACGAAATAGGCGTGCGCAAGGCCCTCGGCGCCCATCGCGGCCAGCTTATTCGCCAATTCCTGAGCGAGTCGGTACTGCTGAGCGTCGGGGCCACGTTGCTTGGCGTTGCCATGGCAGAAATCGTGATTCTGTTCCTGCCGGCGATTGGAGGAATCGACTTTGAATGGTCACCCCGCTGGACGATTTCGACCTGCGCCGGGACTGCGGCGCTGGCGGTAGCGGTCGGACTGGCGGCGGGCGCCTACCCGGCATGGGTCGTGGCATGCTTTCAGCCGGCGGTCCTGGAGCGCGGGGGGCGCATCGGCGGGGCGCGCCTGCGCCGGGGTCTGGTGGTGGCGCAGTTCACCGTTACTGCGACGTTGATGACGATGACCCTGCTGATATGGCACCAAATCAGTTTCATCCAGAACCTGCTCCGCGAGAACTCCGTCCTGGGGTTGGAGCCGGAACAGGTTGTCATCGTCTACAACCCCCGGAACGGCGGCCTTACCGCAGACCAAGCTCGAACTCTCAAAGCTGAGTTGCTTCAAGACAGCCGTATCGTCGCGGTGAGTCTCTCCACGACAGTACCTGGTCAGGGTTCGGGACGGAGGTACACCACCTACAGCAGAGAGGAGGGGGAAATGTCGACAAGCGAGTATGAAGCAGATGGCGACTTCGTTGAAATCATGGGATTGCGCATGGTCCAGGGACGCCCCCTGACCGATGCGCCGGCCGACGCCAAAGCGGTCGTGATAAATGAGACCGCCGTGCGCTGGCTGGAATTGGAAGAACCCCTGGGAAAGACAATCCCCGGCGGCTTCCTTCCCGGCGGCTTCCTTCCCGGCCCCGATGGCCATGGCCACGGCCTGGAGAAGCGCATCGTGGGGGTGATCGAGGATTTCCATTTTCACGGTCCGCGAAAGAGAGTTGAGCCACTGATTATAGCACAGATCGACAAACGGGTGAGTGTCATTATCGTGCGAGTGCAATCCGGCCACCTCGAAGAAGCCCTCGAAGTGATAGACGACAAGTGGGCCGCCGCCGCTCCCTACCGCCCCATCCAGCGCCATTCCCTGGAAGAGGTCGTCGCCAAACTCCACTCCGAGGAACAGAAGGTGGGACGCACACTCACCCTCCTTCTCTTTTCGGCCCTCGCCGTCGCCTTGGTAGGGCTCTTCGGTCTGGCGGCCCACGCTGCTCAAGCACGCACCAAGGAAATCGGCATCCGCAAGGTGTTCGGTGCCTCCCCCGGCCGCATCACCGCCATGCTGCTGGGCGACTTCGCCAAACCCGTGGCCATCGCCTTCCTCCTCAGCGTGCCAATCGCTTACGGGTTGGCCGACCACTGGCTGCAGGACTATGCCTATCGCGTGGAAATCGGCGTCGCCCTGTTCATGGTGTCGGGCGCTCTGTCTTTCGTCATCGCCGGGCTGACGGTTGGCGGCCAGGCCATGCGAGCTGCCCTGACCAACCCCGCAAGAACCCTGCACACGCAGTAACCGCCAAGAGGAGACCGCCATGATCGAGATGCACGACATCGAGAAGTACCACCAGACGGGTTCCCTCAAGACCTACGTCCTGCGCCACGTGCACCTGAAGGTGGAGAAGGGCGAGTTCGTCTCCATCATGGGGCCGAGCGGCGCCGGCAAGTCGACGCTGCTCCACATCATGGGCATGCTCGACGAGCCGACGGCCGGCACCTACCGCTTCCTCGGCCAGGAGGTGAGCGGCATGGGGGAGAAGGAGCGCACCGAGGTGCACCGCCGGCACGTCGGCTTCGTCTTCCAGGCCTATCACCTGATCGACGAGCAGACGGTGTACGAAAACCTGGAGATGCCCCTGCTCTACCAGCAGGTGAAGAGGTCCGAGCGCAAGGCGCGGGTGAGCGAGCTGCTCGACCGCTTCCAGATGGTGGCCAAGAAGGACCTGTTCCCGCACCAGCTCTCCGGCGGCGAGCAGCAGCGCGTCGGCGTCGCCCGCGCCCTGATCGGCCAGCCCAGCCTGATCCTGGCCGACGAACCCACGGGCAACCTCAACTCCCGGCAGGGGGAGGAGGTGATGGCCATGCTGCGGGAGCTGAAAGACGAGGGCACCACGATCGTGCAGGTGACCCACTCGGAGAAGAACGCCGGCTACGGCAGCCGGGTGGTGCATCTGTTGGACGGCAAGATAGAGCGAGAGCGAAGGTATTAATCATGCTGCGCAACAATCTGATTATCGCCGTGCGCACCCTGATGCGCCATCGACTGCATACCGCCGTCAACCTCGCCGGGCTGGGCCTGGGCATGGCTTTCTGCTTGCTCGCCTGGCGCTTTGCCTCTCAGGAGTGGTCGTACGATCGCTTCCACAGCAAAGCGGACCGGATCTCTCGCGTTTATGTCGAGTCAATGAATCCGGAGGAGGGAGTGCCGCGCATAGCCGACGCGATTGAATTTGCTTTCGCGCCCGAACTGGAAGCCCTCTCCCCACACGTGGAGCGCACGGTGCGTCTCAGCGCGGGCAGAGGGAGCGACAGGGACGACCGCGTGGTGCGCACGACCTTCGCGGGCAGCTCCCGGGACGAGGAATTCCTCCTCGTCGATCCCTCGTTCTTCGAGGTCTTCGACTTCCCGCTGCTGCGGGGGAACGCCTCCACGGCCCTGGCCGAGCGCAACTCCGTCGTCCTGGGACACGAGATGGCTCAACGCCTCTTCGGTGACGCCGATCCGCTGGGGCAGAGCCTGACGATCGCCTCGATGGCCACCGCCGATGCCGATGTGGAGGACTTCATCGTCACCGGGGTGGCCGCGCCGGTCCCGCGGACCTCGTCGATCCGCTTCAACATGCTGCTGCCCTTCGCCAACACGGACCTTCTCTACCACGACTCCCCGGACGCGTGGGAAGGCTCCTGCAATGCCTACGTCCTGCTCGCGGCCGGCGCCGAACCGGCCGACGTGGCGCCCGCCCTCGCGCAGATGACGCGGAACCTGCTCACCTCCGGAGAAGGCGAGATGCCCGAGGACTTCTCCCTCTTCCGTCTGCAGCCCCTCACCGACCTGCGCTCGGACACGGGCCTGCTTCGATGGGTCGGGCACGGCGTCGTGGAACCGAGGGACCCGTACGTCTCCTACGTGCTCGGCGGCATCGCCCTGGCGGTCCTGCTGATGGGGTGCATCAACTTCGTCAACCTCGCCATCGGCCGCGCCTCTCAGCGGGCCCCCGAGGTGGGCGTGCGCAAGGCGGTGGGCGCCGGACGGGACCAGTTGATCCGCCAGTTCATCGGCGAGTCCTCGGTGCTCGCCGTCCTCGGGCTGTGGGCCGGGTGCGTGCTGGCGTCGCTGTTGCTGCCCGCCTTCAACGCCACCTTCTCCCAGGAGCTTACCCTCGGTCTGTCCGAGCCGGGCATGCTCGCCGCGCTGGGGGCGCTGCTGCTGCTCGTCAGCCTGGGGGCCGGCTGGTATCCGGCCCTCGTCCTTTCCCGGCTGGCGCCCCTGAGCGCGATCCGGCGAAGCGTCTCCATGGCCGGAACGGCGCGGTTCAGCCGCGTGCTCGTCTGTGCGCAGCTGGCCATCTCCGCGGGCCTGATCACCTGCACCGTGGTCATGTACCACCAGCTCGAGCACGTCATGGCCCGCGACGTGGGGATGGACCAGGAGCGGGTCATCGCCGTGCACGCGGATGCCCTCCACGACATGTACCCCGACCATCCCGCCCTCGTGGAGGCTTTTCTGCAGCACCATCGGGTCGCCTCGGTGACCCTGGTGGAGGATGACTTCCTGCAGGAGCCGCACCGGACCGACCACCTGGCCGTGGCCGGGAGCGGCCGCGAGACGAAGGTCCGCCACTACGTGGTGGACCACCATTTCGTGCAGACCATGGACCTGGAGCTGTTAGGCGGCCGCGACTTCTCGGTGGACCAGGGAGACAAGTCACATCTCGCCCTGATCTCCGAAAGCGCCGCGGCGCGTCTGGGACTCGCCGACCCCTTGGGAGAGACGATCGAGCTGGTGCGCGCCCGGGAACGCCTGTCCCGGGGCCAGTTCCGGATCATCGGCGTCGTCAAGGACTTCACCTTCGAGTCGGGTTACGAGCATGGCCCGCCGGGCCTGCTGCTGCTCAACCCTACCCTGGGGCCGGACTGGTACGAAGCCGACCTTATGCTCGTGCGCGTGAAGCCGGGGGACCTGCAGGAGGTCGTCAGCTACATGGAGGAGACGTGGACCCGGATCGTCGACCACGCGGATTTTCACTTCTCCTTCCTGCAGCAGGACTTGGAGGCGACCTACCGCGACGAGCTGCGCTGGCGCCGCCTCATCACCTGGGCCGCCGCCGGCGCCGTGCTCATCTCCGCCCTTGGTGCCTTTGCGCTCACCGCCCTCGCCGCCGGTCGCCGCACCAGGGAAATCGGCATCCGCAAGGCCCTCGGTGCCAGCGTCCTCGGCCTCACCGGGCTGATGACCCGCGAGTTTGCATTTCTCGCCCTGATTGGCTCCGCGGTGGCGTGGCCCCTGTCCTGGTGGTGGATGCGTGACTGGCTGAACGGCTTCGCATTCCGCATCGACTTGGCGGTTTGGCATTTTACCGCTGGCGCTGCGATTGCGCTCGTCGCCGTTTTGATCAGTTCCGGCCATCAGGCCTACAAGGCCGCCAATGCCGACCCCGTCGACGCCCTGCGCTACGAATAGTCATGCTCGAGAGTAACGCAACCTAGACGAAGGAGATTCAGGATGCTGCGCATCTATCTGCTCGTTGCACTCCGTACGCTGCTGCGGCACAAGAGCTACAGTTTCATCAACCTGTTCGGGCTGAGCATCGGGGTCGCCTGCTGCACGCTGATCTACCTGTACGTCGATCACGATTTGCGCTTCGACGCGTTTCACGCGAAGGGCGAACGGATCTACAGGCTTCTGCTCGAGGACGGGAGCGAAAAGAAAACCGGCACGCTGCTTCCAGGTGCCATGACGCCCGCAGTTTCCGCGAACGTGGCCGGTGTGAGCAGGGTGGCGGCGTTCATTCGCTCCACGGCGAGGGTGCGCTGGAAGGACTCGGCGCTGGACGAGCAGATCGGTCTCGTCAGCCCGGATTTTCTCGAAGTTTTCAGCTTTCCGCTCTTGCACGGTGATCCGGCTACAGTGATCGAGCGCCGGGATGCAGTCGTGATCAGCAGAACCGCAGCGGCGCGACTTTTCGGCGAGGATGAAGCGGGACTCGCCGGCGTCATCGGGCGAACCATCTCTGTGCGAGGAAGAGAACACGTCGTTACCGGCGTTGTCGAGGATGTTCCGGCGCCTTCGAGCCTGCGCTTCGACTATCTCGTCTCCTATGAGAATCGTTCGGGTTACTTCCTCGACCGCAACAACGTTGGAGAGACCTCGATCTTCGTCGAACTCGAGGAAAGAGCCGATGTCCAAGGCGTCGAGAATGCAATGACCGGGCTGATTCGAACACAGCTTCTTGCGCTCATTCAAAGCGGAATCCCCTCCTCTGTGCCCCCCGAGGTCCTCTCAGAGGTGTCGAGGCAATTGAAGGCCCACTTCACCGACGAACGCCTGGGGGCGTATACCATCCTCTTGCAGCCTCTTTCGAAGATGCACCTCGACCTCAGTGTCGAAAGCCACTATGTCGAGATAGGGAGCGCGACCTACGCCTCTTTGCTGTCGGGGCTGGGGGTACTGGTGCTGGTGGTGGCGTGTATCAATTTCACCACCCTGTCGATCGGCGCGTCGGCGGGTCGTGCGCTGGAAGTCGGTATCCGCAAGGTCATGGGGGCGAGGCGGAAGCAATTGATACAACAGTTCTGGGGCGAGGCGCTGGTACTGGTATTCGGGGCGGCTGTTCTTGGAATGGCTGTGGCAGGGATGGTGTTGCCTGCCTTCGCAGCGCTGGTCGAGAAGCCACTGTCCATGTCGCAACTGGAAGGCTGGCGCGGTGCCGCGTTCCTGCTGGGGATGCTCCTGGCGACGGGCGCGGCCGCCGGGTGGTATCCGGCGATGGTGCTGTCCCGGCCTCCAGCAGTAGCGGTACTGAAGGGGCAAGACGGCAGGCCGCGGCGTTGGCGTTTCATGCAGGGCATGCTGGTGCTCCAGTACGGCTTGGCTGTCGGGCTGACAGCCAGCTCGGTGATGGTAGTGCGCCAGTGGGATTTCCTGCGCACCAGGGAATTGGGTTTCGACCGCGAACACGTAGTCGTCGTGCCGGTGCCGGACGAGGATGTGGCAACGCGTTTCCAGGTTGCGGCCAACGGGCTGGGTTCCGTAGTGAGCACAGGGGCGAGTGACCGCTCTTTCACCAGCGGGAGCCAATCGATCGGGCTGGAGAACGCAGATGGGGGCACAACTCAACATGTCAGAGTTGTCCGCGTGGACCCGGGCTACTTGCCCACGCTCGGGATGGAACTGGTCTCAGGAAGGAACTTCGACGCAGAGCACGCAGCGGACGCCGAGGGAATGGCCATCATCAATGAACGCTTGGGGAACCTCCTGGGATGGTCGGATCCCTTAGGCCGCACCCTGCCGGTCTCGAAAGTCAACGAAGCGCCGCAACCGACCGTGATCGGAGTTGTGAAAGACTTCCATTTCGACCCGCTGCACCGGGACATTCAACCGCTCTTCCTGACCCAGAACCCGGCCTATCACGGCTTGTACCATGTGTTCGTGCGCATCCAACCCGGGACCGTAAAGCGTGTGCTGCGCGAACTCGAGGAGGCCTGGAGCAGCGTGGTTTCCGAAGATCCGTTCGAATGGTCTTTCCTCGATGCAAACCTGGAAGCGCAGTACAGGGAAGAGGTGCGTTGGACGAAAATTGTCAGTCTTTCGGCGGCATTCGTGGTTGTGATCACCTGTCTGGGTCTGTTGGGGCAGGTGACCATGACGGTGGCGCGGCGCACCAGGGAGATCGGGATCCGCAAGGTGCTGGGGGCAACGGCCGCTCAGGTCGTGAAGCTGATGGCGGCGGAATCGACGGTTCTTCTCGGCTTGGCAAGCGCCGTCAGCTGGCCGCTGAGCTACATGGCGTTGCAGAGCTGGCTCGAGGGCTTCGCCTATCGAATCGAGCCGGCTCCGTGGGTTTTTCTTCTCGCCACAGGTGTTGTAATGACACTGACCCTGCTACTGGTCGCTTTGCAATCGGCCGGAGCGGCGCTGAGGTCGCCGGCCGACAGTCTGCGCTACGAGTGAGTCCAGGCTACCGCCCGCAAAGGAGGAAAACGATGACGACGAAAGAGTGGAGGCTGGGGACGATGCTGGGGGTGCTGGCGCTCGCGCCGCCGCGGCGGGTATCAGCGGCGCAGGAAGTCGAGCGGCTCCGCGGATCGGAGGTCGCCGTCTACAACCTGGCCGGCCGCATGGAGATCGTGCGCGGAGAGGGCGCCGATGTCGTGGTGCGCGTCAGTCGCGGCGGCAATGACGCCGGACGACTGCGCGTCGAGACCGGCGAGACCCGCGGCCGTCAGACGCTGCGGGTCGTTTATCCAGGGGACGAGATCGTCTATCCGGAGTTCGGGGGCTCCCGCAAAAACTTGATCGTAGCCGCCGACGGCACCTTTCCCGACGGGGTTTCCGCCCTTTTCGCTTTGCTCGGTTGGGGCGGAGACCGCGTCACCATTCGGGGTTCCGGAGATGGGATCGAGGCTTGGGCGGACCTTGTGATCGAGGTGCCTGTCGGGCAGCGCGCCGCGGTGTATCTCGGCGCAGGCGCCATCGAGGCGCGCGGGGTCGACGGCCGCCTGGACCTCGACATGGGAGCAGGATCCGTGACTGCCACCGCCATGTCAGGCGCCCTTGCGATCGACACAGGCGCCGGGAGGGTGCGCGTCAGCGGCATGGGCGGAAACTTGAGCGTCGATACCGGATCGGGAAGCATCGACGTGGAGAACCTGACCGCAGGCGACAAAGTCGAGCTCGATACCGGATCCGGGGGCGTGAGCGCCCGCGCGGTACAGGCCCGGCGTTTGATCGTCGACACTGGCTCCGGGAGCGTAAAACTGAAGGGCGTTGCGTCCCCCGACATTGCGGTTGACACCGGCTCCGGGTCGGTCGAGCTGGAACTCCTCACCGACGTCGATACGCTCGATGTCGATACCGGTTCCGGGTCGGTCACAGTATCAGTTCCTGCCGATCTAGGGGCGGCCATCGAGATCGACACTGGCAACGGAGGCATCGATTCGGACATACCGGTCCGGGCCCGGTCCGTGAGCCGGAACCATTTACGCGGTCTGATCGGCGACGGCCGGGGCCGGATCGTCATCGACACCGGCTCCGGCAGCGTGCACCTCGTCGGCAACTGACCCGTCCATGCCCGGGTGGGCCGCGATGACCAATCCGATGACCAATCCGGTTAATTGCACTCGGAACGGTGGCGTACACAAGCCTCCGCGCCGCAGGGAAAAAAATCCCGTCAATGCCCAGCGCTACGAGCAGTCATGCTCAATCGCCAACGGCACGCCGGGATGCCCTCACTGTCTTCAACACATCAACGAATGCGCAACAACCTGCTGACTTGCGAGTGATCCTCATAGGAGGTTCATCCCACGTCGGAAAATCGACACTGGCCGACGCGCTGTCCGCAAGCTTGGATGGACCCGGATCTCCACGGACAAACTTGCCCGGCACCCCGGGCGCCCATGGCCTGATCCGCACCAGGTGCCCGACCATGTGGCCAGGCACTATCTCTCCCTGTCGGTGCGCGAATTGATGGAGGACATGCTCCATCACTACAAGATCAATGTGTGGCCGCAAGTCGAGGCGATCATTGCGGCGGCCTCCACCGATACATCCAAGGAGCGGGTGATTTTGGAAGGATCCGCCCTGTGGCCGGGATTTGCAGCGACCCTGAATGTTGCCAGCCTCGCTGCTGTTTGGCTAACAGCGAGCGACGAGGTGTTTGAGCAGAGAATTCGCGCGGGAAGCCTGTACCGAACAAAACCCCGCAGCGAAAGGATCCTGGTGGACAGTTTCTGGCACGCAGCCTGCTCTACAACGCGCAAATGATGGAAGCAGTCAGGCGGCATGGACTGGTCAGTATGGATGTAAATGCAGCCAGTGTGGATGAGCTGACACAGAGGTGCCTGGCAATACTCGGCCTGGAGCCCGGTGCGGCGTTTCGATGACCAGTTCAGTTGGAACCGATTTTTCGCTCAAGCGGCTGTGTGCTGTTTGATCTCCCAACCGGGAAAAACCAGAACAGCCGGATGGCACTGCGAGGCGCTGCAGCTCACCCGCATCGAGCAGGTGAAGGTTCTGCAGGCGCAACTCCCGCAGGTAGGCGATTCCTTCCGCCCCGGGTTGCAGGTGAACCAGGTCCAGCAGGGCTTTCTCCGGACTGGCCACGAATGCCTGCTGGCCGTCTCCGAGGTCGACCCACTGGTAGCCGTACAGCAGGCGAGCCCCGAGGTGGCGGAATTGGCACCGGACCAGGGGCGTATCCCGGCGGCCGGGCCTTCCGGTGCAGACGCTGGTGATCACCGGCGTGAACTCCGGGATCAGGTAGCGGTGGGTCAGGGCCGCCTGGCAACTCACGTAGGAACCTGGCACCAGGCGGTTGGCCACAACGAATGGATGGGGTCTCACCTTCCGGAAGGGCGGCGCCAGGGAGTAAAGCCCCCGGCGCAACTGGTGAAGCTGCCCGTTCCGGGTCCAGGAAGACGGCGAGAATTTGAAATGAGCCGGCTTGGAATACGGTTAGGTACTGAGGCTTTCAGCGGGGAAGAGACATTTTTCGGACCGTCCGCAGCCTTGGGGAGCAGCACGGCCCACCAAGGAATTCGGAATCCGCAAGCCGGGGTATTTTCAGGCCTGAGAGGGTTTCTCTGCCTCGTCTTCTGCGGGCCTATGGAATATCCCCAACAGCCCATCTATCGACAGGTCCTCATCCAGGAGAGGCCAATGGAGGCCGTATCCCGAAGGAGAGATCTCGTGACTGTTCCTCTCTTCCTCCGAGGCATTCAGTAACGCGCGCGAAATCTCCCTTAACTCGAAGCTCCACTCCTCGCCGTCGATCGTTGCTACAAATTTTTTTCCCTTGAACCGAATGTCTCGTACATCGTGGTATTTGGTCATACTTGGCGTCTCCTCTGAAACTCATCCCACTGCTCTTCAATGTACTCGAAGTGCTGAAAAATGATCCTTCTGATATCCCTGCGGTCTCGGGACGTCATGCCATATTCGTAGGCTTCGACATCCGTTTGCACAAGCCGGACGGGGCCCCAAAATTACCTGTCCCCGATGGCAACCTTCAGCGCAATACTGGTGCCTGCAAAAGGCGCCGGTGTCGCGCGCAAGAGCCGGCCAACCCAAGTGGATAGAGATAACTTCGATAGAGAAGTAACCGAAATCGAAGGCCACAAAATATATCGCTTGAGTCCGCGGCGCTTAAGGAGGGCAGTCCGATGACGATTGCCGTAACCGCCCGGCAGCGGGAGGAGCTCAACGGACGGGGCTTCACCATCCTGGAAAGCCTGCTGACTCCGCCCGAGCTTTCCCGGGTATCGGCGGCCGTCGACGATGTGGCCGAACAGAGCCGGGAAAGGCGTGGTCAGGCACCCGGGGAAAGCGTCGTTTTGCGGAACGCCGTCTCCAGGCACGAGGCGATTCTCGACCTGATGGACCACCCCCGGATTCTGTCCCTTGTGGTCGACGTCATGGGGTGGAACATCCAGAACCGTGACAGCGTCCTCGACTGCAAGGCGCCCGCGGCGGAAGAGGCCGATCCCGGCCGGCTGTCGCTGGGATGGCATTCCGACTACGAGGAGGAGTTCGGCGGCACCACGGTCGACGGCACCATGCCGCTTCTCGACTTCAAGGTCGGCTGGTACATATCGGATCATTCGGAGCCCGGCCACAGCACCATACTGCTGGTGCCGGGCAGCTTCCGATGGAACAGGGAACAGCGCGCTGCCTGGGAATCCCGGGTCGATCCGGCCGATATCTTCGAGCTGCGCGCCCCGGCGGGAAGCGCGATGTTGTGGCGGCCCACCCTGCTGCACAGCGTGACCCCGAACCTGTCGAGGAGCTTCCGCAAGGCGATCTACATCAGCTACGGACCCCGCTGGATACGCCCCAGCGGCCATGTCGAGCAGGACCGGGAGCTGATCGACCGCAGCTCGCCGATCCGCCGGCAGCTCCTGGGCGCCATGGGGGACGGCTCCCATCCCCTGGGCAGGAACCCCCTCGAAAGCCCCTCTTCACAGCACTGGTTCAGCGACGACTG
Source organism: Candidatus Latescibacterota bacterium (assembly GCA_965223905.1). Lineage (GTDB taxonomy): Bacteria > Latescibacterota > UBA2968 > UBA8231 > UBA8231 > CBDCXV01. The sequence continues at coordinate 570,467 of CBDCXV010000001.1, read as the reverse complement.
GGAATCCGTTCCCCTGAAGAAGTGGGCGGAACAGCAGGCCGGACCGGGCCCTCACGACTGGGGCCTCGGTTTCGGGGCGACCTGCACAAAGGGACCGGGGTTCGAATTCACCCGGACCAGGGTTCCCGAAGACCACTTTCCTGATTCCGGGTGAATTTCGCGAACGTGTTTCCAATCTCGCAGCAGCTCCTGCCGCCGGTTCCCGCCGGCCGGCAAATCCCAGGCTCTCGAATGAAGGGATGGCCGTAATGATTCCCTCGCATCTCCCCTCAGCCGTTGTCGCCTCCGCCCTCGCCGGCTCCGCGGCGCTCGCGGAAGATCCCGCGGTCTACTGGGTCTCGGCCCCGGTTCAGCCCGGGGAGACCGTCATGATGTGCGGCTTTTTCCCGCAGCCCGACGACCTGGAGGTTGCGCTGGAGCGGCTTCCGGACCAGAAACCCGGCGAGCCTTCGGGCCGGCCCTGGAAGCTCCCCGCGGACCGGGACCTGCCCGAAGCGGTGAAGCCGCTGCAGGCGAGCGAGACCGCCCTGATGTTCGAGCTGCCCGCGGATGAGCAGGGCGTGTTCTTCTACGCCCTGCATTCCGGAGCCGGAACCGCGGGCTCCGGGCGCATCAACCTGCCGGTGCCCTGGTGGACGCTCGGCGACGCCGTCACCGACCGCACCCCTTTCGGCGAGTGGCGCCTCGAGGACGGCGCCGTCCATGCCGGGGGCGGCCTGCGCATCGTCGGGCGCTGTCTGAAGCTGGGTGAGAGGGAGCCGGCCGTCGCCCTCCGCTCCGATGACGGGCGCGTGACGCTGCTGCAACCGGAGAAAGCCGAGCCTTTCTCCCTGGCGGTGACGGTGCCGGAAGAGCTGACCCCGGGCCGCTACGAGCTGTTCGTGCACAACGGCCACGGCGGCGAGCAGGCCTGGAGCGAGCCGCTCGACATCGCGGTCCTTCACCGGGAGAAGGAGAAGGAGCAACTCCTGCTCGACGTGGCCGCTTTCGGGGCCGCCGGGGACGACAAGGAGGACGACACCGCGGCGATCAAGGCGGCGCTCAAAGAGGCTGGCGAACGCGGGGGAGCTGTCGTGTTGGTACCGCGGGGCCGTTTCGTCGTCAGCGAGAAGCTGGTGATCCCGCCGCACGTCACCCTGCGCGGCGCAGGGCGCGAGCTGACCGCCCTCTGCATGGCGGACACCGACGATCCCCCCGACGCCTGGATCGAAGGATCCCACCACTTCGCCATCGAGGATCTCACCTTCTACTGCAACCACCACTACCACGTCATCTCCAACAACACGGCCGCGGCCGTCCACACCCCGGCCGCTCCCATCGAGGACCCGGAGACCGCCGGCCACGTGCGCCTTACCCGGGTGCGGGTACGGGCGGACTCCTACAGGGGCCACCATTCGCCGGACAAGCAGGAGGAGCGCGCCCGCACCCCAGGGCCGCGCGACACCATCCGCCTGAGCGGCCCCGACATCCGCATAACGGACTGCGACGTGTACGGCTCCGAGCGCTCCATCTACCTCCATTACGTGGTCGGGGCACTGGTGGCCGACAACACCTTCTACAACGGGCGCTCCGGGTGGATGAACTTCAACGGCAGCGAGAACATCGTCTTCGAGCGCAACCGCATCGCCGGCGCCGACCTGATGTCGACCGGCGGCGGCTACGCCTGCTTCACCCGGGGGGTCTCCCGCAACATCTACACCGCCCACAACAGCTACGAGAACATGAACGGCTGGGACCGGGAGGCATTTACCTCCGACGCCGGCGGCGGGGCGTACTTCGGCCCCGTGGCCGAGGTCGAAGGGGACTGGATCCTGCTGGCGGACGACCCGAAGTGGCATCACCGGCACTGGACAAACACCCTCGTCGCCGTCATCGCCGGGCGCGGGCGCGGCCAGTACCGGTCCGTGAAATCCTGGGACGGCAGGCGGGTGCAGCTCGACCGGCCGTTCGAGGTCCCGCTGGACGAGACCTCGCGGGTCACCGTCACCATGACCCACCGGCGCTACATCTTCTTCGACAACGAGACCCGCGACGCCGGCATCGCCATCCAGTTCTACGGCACCGCCACCGAGCACATCGTCGCAAACAACCGCAGCTGGCGAAGCGACGGGTACCGCGCCTACGGCTTCTCCTACACGGGAGGAGTCCAGCCCAACCTCTACCTCCAGTTCCTCGGCAACGAGATCCGCGAGGGCAACTGCTACCGCTTCGAGGATCCCCTGGTCTATCCGGCGCGCCTCAGCGTCGAGGGCACCCTGCCGAGCCTGCACTTCGGCTCCGTCCTGCGCAACAACCACCTGCATAACAATGCGCGGATCGAAGTGGTTGTCGGCGGGAACAGCGACGGGGCGACGGAGAACGTGGTGGTCGAGGGAAACCGGGTGGAGAACTCAGATCTCGGGATCCTCGTCGACGCGGGATGCCGGAACGTGCTGCTGCGACGGAACCGGATGGAAGGGTGCCTCGTGCCGCTGCAGGACGACCGGGAGAAGTAAAGCCGAACTACCGGGGCTCGGGCCGCACTACCCCGAACGATTCTTACCCCTTCCGTTCGTCTTCCGGCGGCGGGAGAGCCGCGGGCACGCGCCCGGGAATGGAAGCATTCCTCCGGGCTCCGCTTCTCCTGCCCGCCGCTCCATCCCTTCAGTCGTAGTACTCGTGGCCGAGGTGGGTGATCAGTTCCTCACCCTGCAGGTAGCGCAGCGTGTTCTTCAGCTTCATCAACTGAATGAACAGATCGTGCTCCGGGTAGAGCTCCGGCGCCGTCTGCGGGTTCTTGAAATAGAACGACAGCCACTCCTGGACGCCGTTCATCCCGGCGCGCTGGGCGAGGTCGGCGAAGAGAACGAGATCGAGCACCAGCGGCGCCGCCAGGATGCTGTCGCGGCAGAGCAGGTCGACCTTGATCTGCATCGGGTACCCGAGCCAGCCGAAGATGTCGATGTTGTCCCACCCCTCCTTTTCGTCGCCGCGCGGAGGGTAGTAGTTGATGCGCACCTTGTGGTACAGCTCGCCGTAGAGCGACGGGTAGAGATGCGGCTGCAGGATGTAGTCGAGGACGCCGAGCTTCGACTCCTCCTTGGTCTTGAACGAATCGGGATCGTCGAGCACCTCGCCGTCCCGGTTGCCGAGGATGTTGGTCGAGAACCAGCCGCGCACTCCCAGCATCCGCGCTTTCAGGCCGGGGGCCAGCAGCGTCTTCATCAGGGTCTGGCCGGTCTTGAAGTCCTTGCCGGCGATCGGCACCCGGTTGGCCTTCGCCAACTCGACCATCGCGGGAATGTCGACGGTGAGGTTGGGCGCCCCGTTGAGGTAGGGCACCCCCTCGCTCAGCGCCGCGTACGCGTAGATCATGCTCGGGGCGATCGACGGGTCGTTCTCCCGCAGGCCCTTCTCGAACGCCTCGACGCTGGCGTGCGCCTTGCCCTCTTCGAGGAAGACCTCGGTGCTGCCGCACCAGATCATCACCGCCCGTTCGAGGCCGTTGTCGCTGCGGAAGCGCTGGATATCCTCGCGCGCCTGCAGGGCCATGTCCCACTTGTTCTTGCCCTGCTTCACGTGCGAGCCCTCGAGCCGCTTCACGTAGTCGCGGTCGAAAACCGCCTTCATCGGGGCGACGGCCGCCAGTGAATCCCGCAGCTGATCGAGTGTCTTCTGCTCGATAACCCCGGCGTGGGTCGCCGCCTCGTAGGCATCGTCGGGAAAGACGTCCCAGCCGGCGAAGACGAGGTCCTCCAGGCCGGCGAGCGGGACGAACTCCCTGATGAGGGGGGAGCGGTCCTCGGTGCGCTTGCCCAGGCGGATGGCGCCCATCTGGGTCAGCGATCCGACCGGTTCGCCGAGGCCGGCCTTGATCGCCTCCACACCGGCGATGAAGGTGGTGGCGACGGCGCCCATCCCCGGGATCAGCACGCCGAGCTTCCCCTCCGGGGCAGCGATGGTTTCTGGTTTTTTCATACGTCGGTCCTCCTGGGTTCGTTGGCTGCTTCGAACCTACGGAACGCCGATCATAAGACAAATTGATAATGGCTATATTATCGATAGATTTTCTCTATGACTTCCGCAACGCCATGAACCTCCACCACCTCCGCTATTTCCTGGCGATCGCCAGGGCGGGCGGTTTCACCCGGGCGGCCAGGGACCTCCACGTCACCCAGCCGACCGTGAGCAGCGGGATTGCCGAGTTGGAACGACTCCTCGGGACGCGGTTGTTCAACCGCGCGGGGCGTCGAGTCGATCTCACCCTGGAGGGCCGGGCCCTGCTGACCTACGCGCTGCAGATCGAGGACCTGATCGACGAAGCGGTCGAGCGGCTGCGCAAAGGGGATGCCCTCATCGAACAGGGGTTCCGCTTCGGCGCCATCGACGCCGCGGTGATCTACCTGCTTCCCGAGATCCTGCAGTCCTACCGGGACGCCCATCCCCAGGCCGAGCTGACGACGCAGGTCGCCTCTTCGCGCTACCTCGTGGAGGACCTGCTGATGAACCGCTCGGAGTTCGCCGTTATCACCCTGCCGTTCGAGCACCCGCGCATAGCGACGCTCTCCCTCGTCCGGGATGAGATGCCGCTCGTCGCCGGCGCCGGCCACCGGCTGGCCGGCCGCGCCGCGGCCGCCGCCGAGATCGCCGCCGAACCACTGATCCTGTTTCACTCCGAGTCGGTGTCGCGCCGGATCGTCGACGAGCGTTTCGCCGAGCTGGGGATCACGCCGCGGGTCGCCATGGAGATGCGCTCGCCGGAAGCGATGCGCAAGCTCGTCGAGTCGGGCATGGGGATCTCGTTTCTGCCGCGCATGACGGTGGCCGAGTCGCTGGCTGCCGGAACCTTGTGCGTGGTGCCGGCCCCCGAGCTGCGCTTCGAGCGCGAGATCGGCCTGGCGTGGAGAAAGGGGCGCTACTTCGGCCCCGCAATCCGCAGTCTCCTCGACGCCGTCGCCGACCGCTTCGGCAAGCTCGAACCGTGGCGGGAGAGCCAGTCCCCCGCCTCCGGGGGCTGAGCCGGCGCCAGCGGCTGAGCCGGGAGAAGCAGGCGTCAGCTACCGGCGTCGAGCCGGATCCCGGCCGGACCTTCCGCGCCAATTTCGGTTCGGTCTCAACCGCTGGGGCCGAGCCGGATCGGGGGGACGCAGCCGGGGCCGCGACATACCCCCTGGCCGCGAAACGTGCGCCAGGAAGCGGCGAAGCGGTCGATATCCAGCCCCATGAAGCGGGTCCCGCAGCGGTCCGACACTTCCTCCAGTTTCTGCAGACCCTGCCCCGACAGAAGCCGGAAACCGCGCTCGTTGCCCTGGTGCTGCTTTATCGCCGCGGCGGCGAGCTGAATCAGCCCCTGAAGGAACAGCCCCGCGGCGGTCCGCGGCCCGGCGCCCTGCCACAGCAGCTCCCACTGCTCGTGGGCTTCCCACCAGAAGCCGTGGTTGTAGAGGTCGACCCCGAGCAGGTAGGCCTTGTTGCCGCACCAGTTGACCCCGTCCGGTACGCCGCCGTCGAAGGGGCAGCGGAAGCGGTGGCCCTGCGGATCCCTGTGCGGGTGGGGGGTTTCGCCGGGAAGGTGGCGGTAGTGCGGAAAGGGGACCTCGGGAACGTAGCGGACGACACCGGGATGGAAGGACCCCTGCTGCACCATGGCTGCGGGGGAAGTCAGACGGCGGCCACCGAAACCGCCGGCTCGGAAGCCTCATCCGGCCCCGGCAGCACGCGGGCCAGCTCTTCGAGGCGATCCTCGACGGCGGCGGCCTCCCGGTATTGCGCCAGCTCGGCACGCAACCGCGAGGCCTGGCGCAGGCCGCGGAAGTAGCCGCTGTAGTGGCGGCGCAGGGAGATCACCGCATGACGCTCGCCGCGCTCCCTGACGGCGAGGCGCAGGTGCTCCAGGCAGACCTCGCTGCGCTCGCGCCCGGACGGGGGAGGCAGGTGGCGGCCGGTGGCGAGGAAATGCCGCGACTCGCGGAAAACCCAGGGGTGGTGGATGGCGCCGCGGCCGATCATCACGGCGTCGCACCCGGTGTCGGCGAAGGCCGCGGCGACCTCGTCCGCCCGCGTCAGGTCCCCGTTGAGAATGACGGGAATGGAGACCGCCTCCCTGATCCTGGGGATGTAGCGGTAGTCGACATCCCCCTTGTGCCCCTGGGCCCGGGTGCGGCAGTGCACGGCCAGCGCCTGCACGCCGATATCCTCGAGCATGCGCGCCACCTCGACGATGCGGATCGATCCGGCGTCCCAGCCGAGCCGCGTCTTCACCGTGACCGGCAGGTGGGTCGCCGACTGCACGCGCGCCACCACCTCCCTCATGCGCGGCAGGTCGCGCAGCAGGCCGGCGCCGGCGCCGCGCAGGGCGACGTTGCTCACCCAGCAGCCGCAGTTGACGTCGATGAGATCGGGACCGGCGGCGGTGGCGATCTCCGCCGCCTTCTCCATCGACAGCTCCGAGGCGCCGTAGATCTGGATGCCGAAGGGGCGCTCTTCCGGCAGGAATTTCAGCTTCGCGTGGGTGCGCCGCCGGCCGCTCTCCAGCTCGCGCACCAGCCCCTCGGCGTTGACGAACTCGGTGTAGACCATGTCGGCCCCGAGACGCCTGCAGATGACGCGAAACGGCAGGTCGGAAACGTCCTCCATCGGCGCCAGCAACAGCCCCGGGGAAACGCGGATCGAGCCGATGGCGAGGGAACGCCCCATCGATCGCCGGGCGCTGTCAGCGGCCCGCGGCCCTGACCTGCTTCATGATGCGCACCTCGCGCCGCCGTATGGTGGCGCGAATGGCGTCGACGATCTTCATCCACTCCGGGGAGCTGTAGTACGCCTCTATCGCCTTGTCCCTGGCCTTGTGGTTCGCGAACGAGCGCATCCAGACGAACTCGTCCTCGCGGTCCTCGTTTTGCCAGGCGTCGACGAAGGTGACGCCGTACTTCTCCATGAACTTCCGCGCCTTCCGGAACTCGCGCAGGAAATCCTTCTTCGTTCCCGGATGCAGGCGGTAGATCCTCAGCTCGTAGATCACGGCTTTTCTCCTTTCGATCGGGTTCGGTAGGTGTTCCCCTCCGTCAACACCATGTCGACGGGGGTATCGTGCGGCTCGGCCGGCACGGCGCCGACGACGAACTCTTCGTAGACCAGTGCCACCGCGGGAACCCGCAGCGGACGCAACATCCGGTCGTAATGGCCGCCCCCCATGCCGAGGCGGTTTCCCTTCCGGTCGCAGGCGACCGCCGGCACGATGACGGCGTCGACGGCGGGCAGCTCCGAGCCGGCGGGGGGCTGCAGGATGCCGAGCGGTCCGCGTCTCAATTCGTCGAGGCTGCCGATCTCGGCGTGCAGCAGCGGCCGTCCGGCGCCGGCGACCACCGGGACCACGATCCGTTTCCCCAGGCCGAGCAGGGCGGCGATCAGTCCGCGGGTCGCCACTTCGTTCGGCAGGCTGCCGACGTAGGTGTGGATGGCCGCGGCCGCGGACACCTCCTCCAGGTCGAGCACGCGGGCGGCGATCCTGCGGCTGAGCCCGGAAGCCCGCTCCGCACTCATCGAACGGCGCCGTTGCAGGCACTCGGTCCGCATCCGCGCCTTGTCGATTTGGGCGCCTGCCGTCATCGCCGGTACAATCCCCCCGGGGTATTCGAGTGTCAAGGAAGCTGCCCGTTCCGGCGGGCCGCACTCCGCGCAGAATCGGCAGACCGCAAGCCGGCTCCTCGCCCCGTTTCTTCCGCGCCCCAGGAACAAAAGGACAGGGCATTCGGTCGTCACTGTGGTCAGCCGCCTTCAATTGCGGGGCGGAACCACAGCCGGTAGATTGGATTGTTTCGCCCGCCCGCCGGTTTCCCCCACGGCCCGCGGTTCGCCACCCACTCACCGATTCACTCTCGTGAAAGAAGAGATCACAGATCCGCGGCACGACGAAGAGGACGTCCGCGTCCAGGCGAAGCTGAAGGAGCACGGCAACCTGCCCCGCCACATCGCCATCATCATGGACGGCGACCGCCGCTGGGCGAAAGAGCAGAATCTGGCTGTGACCGAAGGCCACCGGCACGGCCGCGAGTCGGTTCGCGACATCGTGCGCGCCTGCGGCCAACTCGGCACCGAGGCGCTGACCCTCTACACCTTCTCCACCGAGAACTGGAGCCGGCCGAGAAACGAAGTCACCACGCTGATGAGGTGGCTGCGGGAGTCGCTCCGTGACGAGACCCCGGAGCTGCACCGGAACAACGTGCGCCTAAACGCCATCGGCCGCCTCCACGACCTGCCGAGGGCGGTGCGCCTGGCCCTCGACAAGGCGCTGCGGGACACCGCCTCGAACGACGGCCTGCTGCTCAATCTCGCCCTGAACTACGGCGGCCGCGGCGAGCTGGTTGACGCCTGCCGGACGCTGGCCGCCAGGGCGCGGGACGGGGTCATCGACCCCCGCGACATAAATGAGGAGGACATCAGCGCCGCCCTCTATACCGGGGGCATCCCCGACCCGGACCTGCTGATTCGCTGCAGCGGCGAGATGCGGCTGAGCAACTTCCTCCCCTGGCAGATGATCTACACCGAGATCTGGTTCACCCCCCTGTACTGGCCCGACTTCCGGCGCCACCACCTATACCGGGCGATCCGCGATTTCCAGCAGCGCCAGCGACGGTTCGGCGGCGCCTGAGAATGCCCGGGAGTCATGCACATGGCAGGTCTCGGGCGGAACCTCGCGCGCAGAACCGCTTCGGCCTGCGTCCTGGTGCCCGGGATCCTCGCCCTGACCTGGGCCGGCGGCTGGGCCCTGTTCGCGCTGGTCGCCGCCATCGTCGGCAGGTCGAGCTGGGAGTTCTACCACCTGGCGGGCAACGCCGGGTACCGTCCCCTGAAATCGTTGGGGATACTTCTCAGCCTGGGGCTGTGCACCTTTCTGCACCTCGCCGGAACCGCCCACCTGCCGCTGGGGATGATGCTGGCGGCGGCGATCGTTTTCGCCGCGGCGTTGCGGGGAGGAACGACCGGGTTTGCGGTCAGCGCGGCGGTGACCCTGGCCGGGATTCTCTACACCGGACTGCTGGGCAGCGCCCCGCTCCTGATGGTCGCCGACCGCGATCTGCTGCGCAGCGGCGAGCCCGGTCTGCTGCTGGGACTGATTTTCGTCAGCCTGTGGATCACCGATACCGCGGCCTACGGCGCCGGTCGCCTGTGGGGAAGGCGCAGGCTCGTTCCCGGAATAAGCCCGAACAAGACCGTGACCGGAGCTGTCGCCGGGTTGCTGGCAGGGCTGCTGCCGGCCCTGTTGTACCCCTTCGTTCCGGGTTTCTCTCACTGGGAGCTGGTCGGGCTGTTTCTGGTGGTTGCGGCCAGCGCACAGATCGGGGACCTCGTGCAGTCGGCGCTCAAACGGGACTTCGGAGTCAAGGACGCCCCTGCGCTCATACCGGGCCACGGCGGTTTCCTCGACCGTTTCGATTCCTATTTTCTCTGCTTTCCTCTCGCCTACGCCTACCTCCTCTTCCTGCAGAAACTGGCTTCCCCGGTGCCCGGCTGACCTGACGCCATGCTCTACTTCCTGATCGCCCTCGGCATTCTCATTTTCGTGCACGAGCTGGGTCACTTCCTCGTCGCCAAGCGCGCCGGCATCCGCGTCGAACGCTTCTCCCTCGGATACCCGCCGAGGATGATCGGTTTCCGGTGGAAGGAGACCGATTACTGTCTGTCGTGGATACCGTTCGGCGGCTACGTGAAGGTGGCCGGCATGGCCGATGTCGGCGCCGAGAAATCGTCGGGAGCAGACTGGGAATTCCCCTCGAAACCGATCTGGGTCCGCATGGCCGTCATCGCCGCCGGTCCGGCGATGAACCTGCTGTTCGCGTACGTGGCCTTCTTCTTCATGTACTCGGCCTACGGCGTCGGCAGCGTCGATTCGACGGCGATCGATCCCCTCGAGGGATCCCCTGCCGCCATCGCCGGGCTGCGCCACGGCGACGTCATCGTCCGCGTCGGCGACCGGCCGGTGGCCAACTACCACGAGCTCCTGCGGGAGCTGGAAAAGGCAGCCGGGGCAGCGGTGACCGTCGACGCCGAGCGCGACGGCCGCATCCTGGCCTTCGACCTGCCGCGCGAAACGGCAGCCGAGCGGGAGGGAGAGTCCTCCGGAATGCCGTACGGGCTGTCGCTGCTGTACCCCACCGTGGTCGGCGGGGTGGTGGAGGGAATGCCGGCCGAATCCGTCGGTCTGAAGCAGGGGGACCGCATCACCCGCGTCGCCGGGGCCGAGGTGAGGACCTGGGACGAGATGAGGGAGCAGATCAGCCGCCATCCGGAAGAGGAGATCGAAATCTCCTGGGTCCGTGACGGCGAGCATATGGCGACGCGGATAACCCCGGAGGCGCGTCCCGCGGAAGGGGGCACCATCGGCCAGATCGGCATCGGCCCGCACATGTCGACCGCGGACGTCTCGTTCCGGGAGGCGGCCTCCCTGAGCGCCGCCAGCCTGATCAATTCAGCCGGTCTCATCCTCGACTTTATCGGCAACATCTTCGAGGAAGACCGCTACAAGGAGCTCGGCGGACCGATCCTGATCGCCAAGATGGCGGACGATACCGCGGAACGGGGTCTCGAGCATTTCACCTTTTTTCTCTCCCTGCTGAGCGTTAACCTCGCCATCCTCAACCTCATGCCGATTCCCGCCCTCGACGGCGGACACCTCGTCTTCCTCACCCTCGAGGCGGTGATGCGGAGGCCGCTGTCGCAGCGCAAGAGGGAGTTCTGCCAGCAGGTCGGCCTGGTCCTGATCCTCGGGCTGATGATCCTGGTGACGTTCAACGACCTCAACCGGCTGGTCCTTCCCTACCTCACCGAGCTGTTCCAGTAGCCCTGCCGCCTTCGCCGGGCCAGAACGGGGCAGTCGAGCATTCCATGAGCCGCAGGTCAACAGCAGAAAGCTCCGGCGATGAGCAGGCGCGGCTGACCGCGTCGATCCGAGATCGCGCCAGTTCCCTCGGGTTCGACCTGTTCGGGGTAACCCCGGCCGGGCCGCTTCCCGGCAGCGATTTCTACGCCCGCTGGGTTGCCCTGGGGTACGCCGGGGAGATGGAGTACCTCGAGCGCAACCGCGAAAAGCGCGGCGACCCGGGCCTGCTGGTACCGGGCGCGGCCAGCGTCATCTGCGTCGGCATGGACTACCACCCAGGCCCGCAGGAGACCGCACCCGCAGGACGGGACGATTCCCCCCGGCTCGGCGGGCGGATCTCGGTGTACGCGCGCGGCGACGACTACCACAAGGTGGTGAAAAAGCGCCTCGCCGAGCTGTGGCGCTTCATCGAGGAGGAAGCCGGCAGGCCGGTCCGGGGCCGCTGCTACGTCGATACCGCCCCGGTGCTCGAGCGGGAGCTGGCACAGCGCGCCGGCCTGGGGTGGTGGGGGAAGAACACCTGCCTGATCAACAAGCGGCGGGGGTCCTGGTTCTTCCTGGGCGAGATCGTCACCGACCTGGAGCTCCAGTGCGACGAGCCCGCGGTCGACCACTGCGGCACCTGCACGCGGTGCCTCGACGCCTGCCCCACCGATGCCTTCCCGGAACCGTACGTCCTCGATTCCCGCCGCTGCATCTCCTACCTGACCATCGAGCTGCGAACCTCCATACCGGCAGCGCTTCGCCCCGGCATGGGCGACTGGCTGTTCGGATGCGACATCTGCCAGGAGGTCTGCCCGTGGAACAGCAAGGCGGCCACGGCTGGCGAGACCGCCTTCGCATCGCGGCCGGGACTGGAGCCGCCCGACCTGGAGGAGCTGATGAAGCTCGACGCGGAGGGGTTCAACCGCCTTTTCAGGAACAGCGCGGTCAAGAGGCCCAAGCGAGCCGGATTCCTGCGCAACGTCGCCGTCGCCCTGGGCAACTCGGGCCGGCCCGAGGCGGTCGGGGTACTGATTCCGGCGCTGAAGCACGAAGAGCCCCTGGTGCGCGGACACGTCGCCTGGGCCCTGGGACAGCTGCGCGGCCCCGAAGCGGAGAGCGCCTTGCAGGACTCCCTGGCTGAAGAGGAGGACGCCGGCGTCAGGGAGGAACTCGCCGAGGCGCTGAGCAGTTGTCGCGATCCCCGGCAGCAGGAATAGCGCCTTTTGGCTGCGGACAGGGAGCCCCGAGTCGCCGGCTTACCGGGGTCCTGTCGCGGGTATTGATCGCCCAAATCCTCCCCCCAAGCGGCCCGGTTCCTCGGGCCCTGGTCGAGTCATTGCCGGGGGTGCGCGGCGAACCAGGGAAAAGCCGCAAGATCCAGACTTGGAGAGAAAATCCGCACGCACGGCCTGGTGGATGAACTGCAATCTCCATCCAATCCAGCCCGGGGCCGGGTTCACGCGCTGAGTGCGGGCAGGAAACTACCCCGATGCGGAGTCGGGAAGGAGGGCATCCACGAAGGCTTCGGCGTCGAACGGCTGCAAATCCTCGAGCTGCTCCCCCACACCGATCATTCGGATCGGCAGGCCGAGCTCACGCCTCAGGGCAAAGACGATTCCCCCCTTGGCCGTCCCGTCGAGCTTGGTGATCACGATCCCGTCGACCCCGACGGCGCCGTGAAACTCGCGCGCCTGGGCGAGGGCGTTCTGGCCGGTAGTGGCGTCCAGCACCAGCAGGGTTTCGTGGGGGGCCCCCGCCAGCTGCCTGCCGAGGGAGCGCTTCACCTTTTTCAGCTCCTCCATCAGGTTGACCTTGGTGTGCAGGCGGCCGGCGGTGTCGACGATCAACACGTCGGTCGCGCGCGCCGCGGCCGCCGCGGCGGCGTCGAAAGCGACGGCCGCGGGATCTGCTCCCTGCTGCGAGCGCACGATTTCCGCCCCGGAGCGCTCGGCCCATATCTCCAGCTGCGGCACCGCGGCGGCGCGGAAGGTGTCGCAGGCCGCCAGCAGCACCGAACGGCCTTCGGCCTTGTGGCGCGCCGCAAGCTTGCCGATGGTCGTCGTCTTGCCGGCGCCGTTGACCCCGGCGACGAGGATGACGTGAGGCCTGACTGCCGGGGGGCAGGTCCCCTCACCGGAGCCGGCCGCGATCCCCGTGAGCTGTTGCCGCAACTCTGAAAACAGCTCTCCGGCCCCTCCTTGCGAGCGCAGCCGGTCGCGCAGGGTGTCGACGATATCCGTCGCCGTCTCGACGCCGATGTCCGCCTGGATCAGGATCGCCTCGATCTCTTCGAGAGATTCTTCGTCGACCGGCCCCCCCGAAATCGCGGCGGTGATGCCGTCGAGGAGCAGGGATCGCGTTTTGGAAAGACCGCTGCGAAAGCGGTCGCGCAGGCTCGGCAAAAATGAGGCCTTCGGGGCCGGGATGGGTCGGGGGGGGTCCCCGTGGATTGGAGGAGGCCCCGTGGATCAGTCACAACTCAGGTGGACTGCAAGCGTACCACCTCCTGATTCTTCGCGTCAAGTATCCCGGTGCCTTCTCGGGGGGTCGGGGGCTTCCATGGCGAAGGACATCTCCATCAGCAGCGCTTGACGGTTTCCGGGCCGGCGGCTAGATTTTTCCCTTTCCCTCAATGAAACTGTACTGAGTTGCCGCACAAAGAGTTACAGCTATCCACCCGCCGGGCGGCAACGCTTGCCCTCTGGTTCCTTGCGGGCGCGGCCGCCGCTTCGCCCGTCGAGTTTTATCCCCAGGATGAGGTGCGCCCCGGTCTCTCCGGGATCGGCTTATCCGTCTTTCGCGGAACCGCCATCGACACCTTCGGCGTCGAGATCATCGGTCTCGAGCGCAACCGCCTCCGTCCCGGGAAGAACCTCATCCTCGCCCGCTTGTCGGGGGCGGGACTCGAGGAGACCGGAGTGATTCGCGGCATGAGCGGCAGTCCCGTCTACATCGACGGGCGGCTGCTGGGAGCGGTTTCGTTCGGCTGGGCGTTTTCGAAGGAGCCGATCTGCGGAATCACCCCTATCGCCGACATGCTGGCGGTGATGGAGCGCGGTCTCGAGACGGGCGGGGAGAATGGGGATCAAGCCGGATTCGAGGAAGGGAGTGGCGGGGGGGACCGGAAATCCCATCCGGGCCCGCTCGAGCCGCTGGCGACTCCCCTCTCGCTGAGCGGCTTCTCGCCGACTGCGGCGCGGATGCTCGACGAATTCATGGCTGACTACGGCTTCGCAACCGCCTTGGGGCCGGCTGCTGGAGGATCTTCCGGCCCCACTGATGCCGGCTCCATGCAACCTGGGGCGGCGTTGGGCGTCCCGTTCGTAAGCGGCGATTTCAGCGCCGTCGCCATCGGCACTCTCACCCACCGCGACGGCGACCGCCTCGTCGGTCTCGGACACCCTCTCCTCGAGCTGGGGGCCGTCGACCTGCCGCTCTCCGGGGCCCGCATCCACGGCGTGCTGCCGAGCCGGTTCGCCTCGTTCAAGCTGGGTGCGGCCGGCGCCGAAATCGGGGCCGTGCGCCAGGATCGCTGGTCGGGCATTGCCGGCGTTGCCGGCGCCCGGGCGGCGGTGTTGCCGCTGGCGCTCGAACTGTCCGGCACGACCGACGGCGAGCGCTTTTCGTTCGAGCTGCTGCGGCACGACCTGCTCACCCCCTTTCTCGCACGAGTCGTCATTCTCTCGGCTCTCGAACCGGCTGCCAGCCTGACCGGGGAATCCAGCCTGATCGCCGATGCGACCCTGTATCTCGAAAACGGTGCCCGCGTCGAGCGCGCCGATCTGTACTCCGGCCGCGCCGCGGTGTTCGACGCCGCCCGCGAGTTGGCCGAACCGTTGCGACTGGCGCTGGGGGGGCCCTTCGAGCGCATCGGCGTCGATTCGCTCGATCTCACTGTCGAGGTCGCGGAGGAATCCCGGCGCGCCGAAATCGTCGAAGCGCGCCTCCTTTCGGCGGCCGCCGCTTCGCCGGGGGACGCAGTTTCGGTGCGCGTGATGCTGCGCCCTCACAGGCAACCCGAAGAAGAGCGCGTGGTGGAGGTGCGCGTCCCGCGGACCGCTGTTTCCGGCCCCGTCGAGGTGCGGATCGGCAGCGGCCGCAGTGCCCGGGCCTGGGAGATGGCGCGGCGGCCCGACGGGTTCCGACCGCGCAACAACGAGCAGCTTATCCGGTTGCTCAACCGCAGCGCCCGCCGCGACGACCTGGTGATCGAGCTGTTTCGCCCCGAGGCGGCGATGAGCGTCGACGGCCGCGAGCTGCCGGGACTGCCGCCGTCGGCTCACGCCGTGCTGTCTGCAGACACCGGAAGCGGGCGCGTGGCTCCGGTCAGCGGGCGGGTGGTGGCGCGGAGCCAGGTTCGCACCCGGTACGCGCTCGTCGGGGAACGGAGCCTGCCGCTGGAGATCAGACGCCGCGCAGCCGAATGAGAACTGTTTTTTGAAACGAAATCCGGAAAGATATCAGCCGCCGCCCGGGACAGGATGGATCGGCGGAAAGAAGCGGCGCTCCAACCCGAAGAGGTATCAGTGACACGGTCTCCCGCCCTGGCCCGTTGCGGCCTTTTGATCGGTGCTCTCGCCGCAGCCCTGCTGTTGCCCTCGACCGCCGGCGCCGTGCTCCCCCGACACCTTGAGCACAGCAGCTTCGAGGAGTTTGCCGCGGGCAGGGCACGGGGGGTCGGCATCGACTCGGAGGGCGTGCTGCGCGCCGCCCCGGCCCTGGTTCGATTGGCCGGCCTCGATGCCGAGCGGATATGGGCCCTGGCCGACGGCCCCGACGGCTTGCTCTACGCCGGCACGGGCGACGGGGGCCAGGTGGTGCGCGTCCGCGACTCCGGGGAAGCCGAGCTGGTTTTCGATTCCCCGGAGGTCGCCGTTCACGCCGCCCTCTTCGACCGCCGCGGAAATCTGGTGATCGGCACCTCGCCCGGCGGCCTCGTCTACCGGCTCGACGAAGACGGCGCCCCTGTCCTCACCGCCGAGACCGGGAGCCGCTACGTGTGGGATCTGGCCCTCGACAAAAAGGGGCGCGTCCTTGCCGCGGTCGGGGAGCCCGGCGGAGTGGTCAGGGTGAGTGCCGACGGCCGGCTCGACACCCTGTGGAGCAGCTCCGAACGGCACGTGATGGCCTTGCTGCACAGAGGAGACCGCCTGTTTGCCGCCACCGCCGGACCCCGCCAGGACGCGGAAGAAAACGGAGGGGAAACGAACGCCGGCGGCGACGTCCATGCCGGCAGGCTCTATGAGCTGGGGCCCGAACCAGGTCAACATCGCCTGGTATGCGAGACGGCGTTCGACGAGGTCAACCGCATTGCCGCCGCCAAGGAAGGCCGGCTGCTTATCAGCGCCCTTTCCGAGGGCCCGGGGTCCGACGAGGAGAAGAGCCGGTCGGCGGTTCTGCTCGTCCACGCAACCGGCGCCCTGACGAATCTCTGGCAGACCGGCGCCCCGATTTTCGATTTGCAACCGGAAGCGGGCGGCAGCTTTCTCGCCGCGGCCGGTGGCGACGGTCAGCTGGTTCGACTGTTCCCGGACCGAGGTGAGTTCGAGGTGGTGGCGCGCCTCGATTCACTGTCGCCGAACCGGCTCCTGGCAAGCGAGCGAGGCGTGTTCGTCGGCGCCGCGCAGTCGGGCGACATCTGGAGGCTGTCGCCGCATTTCGCCGATGAGGGGGAGTTCCTCTCGCAGGTGGAGGACCTCGAGCTCAACTCCCGGTGGGGCCGCATCGAGTGGGACGCCGACACGCCGGCGGGTACCGGGCTTTCGGTGCAGACCCGTTCGGGAAACAGCGCCGAGCCCGACCCGACCTGGAGCGAGTGGTCGCCGGAACTGGGCATGGGGGCAGCCATCACCAGCCCTCCGGCGCGCTATCTGCAGTACCGCCTAATCCTCCACTCCGGCCGCGGCGCCAGTCCGGAAATCCGGCGCGTCGCCTTCAGCGCCCAGCAGACCAACCTGGCGCCGCGGATCGTCGAGCTGCGGACGTTCCCGTTCCGCCCGCGCCAGTCCGGCGGCAACGGCTCCTCCGACCAGAGCGCGGCCAGGGCCGGTAGCCAGGGCCGGGACCCGCGGCGGCCGGCGCAGCGCAAGAGTCTGCGCATGGTCCGCTGGCAGGCCCTGGATCCCAACGGCGACAAGCTGGCCTACGACATCTTCCTGCGCGGAGACGGACAGTCGGAGTGGAAGCTGGTCAAGGAGAACACCGCCCAGAACTCCCTTCTCTGGGACACGGAGCACATGCCCGAGGGACGCACGCGGTTGAAGCTGGTCGTCTCCGACCGCCCCGACAACCCGGTCGAAAGCGCCCTTCGGCACGAGCGCATCAGCGACCCGTTCCTGCTCGACAACAGCCCACCGGTAGTCGAGCTGAAGGCCGTCGGCAGGCGCACCCCGGAGGTCGCGGTCGAAATCAGCGACCGCGTCAGCGAAATCCGGCGCGCCCAGTATTCCATCGACTACGGTGAAACCGTGTACCAGATAGAGCCGGCAGACGGCATGTTCGACTCTTCCCGCGAGAGCGCCCGCTTCACCCTGGAAAACCTGGGGCCCGGCGAGCACGTGATCGCGGTGCAGGCCTGGGACCGGCTCGACAACATCGGGTCCCGGCAGGTGATCGTTAACGTCGAGTGAAAGCGGACCTGCTCCACATGCGCCGCGCCCTGCGCCTGGCGAGGCGAGGCCGGGGGCGCGTCAGTCCGGGGGCCCTGGTCGGGGCGGTAGTGGTGCGCGGTGAGGAAGTGGTCGGGGAGGGAGCCTACCGGCGCCGGGGCGGAACTCACGCCGAGGTCGAGGCGCTCGCCGCGGCCGGAGAGCGCTGCCGGGACGCTACCCTCTACGTCACCCTGGAGCCGTGCGCTCACCACGGGACCACCCCCCCGTGCGCCGACGCCGTCGCCGCCGCCGGAATCAGCCGCCTCGTCTGCGCCCTGGAGGATCCCGACGAACGCGTGAGCGGACGCGGGTTCGCGCGCCTTCGCGAAGCGGGAATCGACGTCGAGGTGGGGCTCCTCGCCGCCGAGGCGGAGCGCGACAACGCCGCCTTCCTTACCCATCGCCGAACCGGAAGGCCGTGGGTCGTCCTCAAGCTGGCGCAGAGCCTCGACGGATGCATCGCCACCCGAAACGGCGCCTCGCGCTGGATCACCGGCAAGCCGGCCCGCCGCCACGCCCATCGCTGGCGTTCCTGGGTCGACGGCGTCGTCGTGGGGGCCGGGACCGTTCTTTCCGACGACCCCGAGCTCACGGTTCGCCACGTGCGCGGCCGCGACCCGCGTCCGATGGTCGTCGACGGAAGACTCCGGGTCTCGCCGCGGGCGGCCCTCTTCCGGCGGGGCACCGCGGTGCTGATCACCGCGGACTCCACCCCGGAGGAGCGCCGCCGCGAGTTCGAGGCGGCCGGTGCGGAAATCTGGACCTTCCCCGCCGAAGAAGGCCGCGTCGACCTCCGCCGTCTGGTTCGCGCCGCCGGCGAGCGCGGCATGATCAGCCTGCTGATCGAAGGAGGCCGGGACCTTGCCACCGCGGCGCTCGCAGACAGGATCGTCGACCAGCTGATGCTCTACGTGGCACCGCTACTTCTCGGCGCCGGGATCAGCGGCGTGGGCGACCTGGGCATCGGACAGGTCGATCAGGGGATCTCCCTCGAACGGATGGAACTGAAGCGGCTCGGGGAAGACGCGCTGCTCTCCGGAAAAGTGGTCTATCCATGTTCACCGGGCTGATCGAAGAAGTCGGCACGGTTCGGAGCGTGGAGCGGCAGGAGGGCTTTCAGCGCCTGGAAATCGCCTCGGTGCTCCCTGCCGATGGAACCGCGGTCGGCGACAGCATCAGTATCAACGGGGCCTGCCAGACCGTCGTCGAGAGGGCGGACGGCCGCTTCCTGGTCGAATCCGTCGAGGAAACCCTGCGGCGCACCAACCTCGGCTCACTGGAACCGGGAGATGCCGTCAATCTCGAGCGCTCGATGAGGGCCGACGGCCGCCTCGGGGGACACGTGGTGCTGGGACACGTGGACGGCGTAGGATCGCTGCGCCGGTTCGAGCGCGACGGTGAGAACCGCATCCTCGAAATCGAGATGCCCAGCGGGCTTCGCCGCTTCGTCGCCGGCAAGGGATCGATCGCCGTCGACGGCATCAGCCTGACGGTCGTCGAGGTCTCCGGAACCACCTTTACCGCCGCTATCATACCCCATACCTTACGACACACGAACCTTTCCGGGCGGCGAGCCGGAGACCCTGTCAACCTGGAAATCGACGTCCTGGCGCGATACGTGGCGCGCCTCCTGGAGACCTCGGTCGGCGGTCAGGAAGCTTCGCCTCCGGTCCGCTAACCCCCTTCCCCCGCACCGCAACCCGCCAACATAGTCGTGTCCGATTTCAACACCATCGAAGAGGTAGTGGAGGAGCTCCAGGCGGGACGGATGATCGTCCTCGTCGACGAGCGCGCCACCGACATCGACGGGGCCGAGCTGGTGGGTGAGGGAGAGCTGGTAATGGTCGCCGAGCTCGCTGGCGCCGAGGCGATCAACTTCATGACCCGGCACAGCGGCGGTCCCCTGTACGTCACCGCCGGACAGGAGCGCCTCGCGGCGCTGGGAATCGACACGTTCCATGCCGGAGGCCGCGGGCCTCGCGGCGCGGCGATCTTGACCCCGGTGAACGCCGCGGACATTCAGGGCACCGGGGTTTCCGCACAGGACCGCGCCAGGACCGTCGCCAGGCTGGCCGACCCGAAGTCGCAGTCCGGCGACTTCGTGCAACCCGGTCACGTCACGCCGTTGCGGGCCCAGGCTGGGGGGGTTTTGCGGCGCGCCGGACACACCGAGGCCTCCGTCGACCTGGCGACCATGGCCGATTGTCAGCCCGTCGCCCTGATAGCGACCATTCTCGACGACGACGGAGAGCTGGCCCCCACCCCCTACCTGCTCTCGTTCGCCGAGCGCCACGGCTTCAGGATTGCCACGATCCGCGACCTGATCGCCTACCGCCGCCGCACCGAGAAGCTGATCGCCCTCGAGGCACGCGCGCAGTTGCCGACCCGTTACGGGGAGTTCGCTGCCTACGCCTACCGCAGCCTCGTCGACGGGTCGCCCTACCTGGCACTGGCGATGGGAGAGCTCGACGGAGAGGATACTCTGGTGCGCATGCACTCCTGCTGTGTGACCGGCGACGCCCTCGGCTCCTACCTGTGCGACTGCGGCGAACAGCTGGAGCGATCCTTCGAGATGATCGCCGCCGAGGGGCGGGGCGTCATCGTCTACATCCAGAGCCACGAGGGCCGCGGCATCGGTCTCATTCACAAGCTGAAAGCTTACGAACTTCAGCAGGCGGAAGGTCTGGATACCATCGAGGCCAACCACGCCCTCGGTCTGCCTGCCGACGCGCGCGACTACGGGGTCGGCGCGCAGGTGCTGTACGACCTCGGCCTGCGCCGCGTCCGCTTCCTGACCAACAACCCGCGAAAGCGGGTCGGCCTCGAGGGCTACGGGTTGACCGTCGTCGAGCAGGTGCCGATCGCCGTGTCGCCGAACCCGCACAACATCCACTACCTGCAGACCAAGCGCGACAAGCTGGGCCACCTCACCATCCTGCGGAAGCCGAAGGAGGGCGGCGACTCGAAAAAGGAGACGGGGAATGCCGGCGGTGGATGAACCCCGGCTCGACGCCGCGGGGCGCACCTTCGCCGTTGTCGTCAGCCGCTTCAACCTCTCCATAACCCGCCGCTTGCTCGACGCCGCGCTCGACGGATTGAAACGCTACGGCTGCGACGGGGGGGACATCGAGGTCTTCTGGGTTCCCGGCTCGTTCGAGCTGCCCATCGTCGCGCAAAAACTGGCGCGCAGCGGAAGGTTCGATGTCGTGATCTGTCTCGGCGCCGTCGTACGCTCGGACACGCCCCACTTCGACTTCGTAGCCGCGGAAACCGCCCGCGGGATCTCCCGCGTCGGTCTCGATACCGGCGTCCCGGTCACCTTCGGGGTCCTGACTACCGACAACGTCGACCAGGCGGTCGCACGGGCCGGGGGCCGCGCGGGAAACCGGGGGTGGGATGCGGCGCTGAACGCCATCGAAATGGCGGCACTGATGGCGGAGTTGTCGTAGTGCTTGCGCGCCCAGTTCCGCGTGAATCGGGCCGCCGTTGCATCGCGGATTCCAGAATCCCATGAACACCCGTAACCCCGATGGCGGCGAGTTCCGCGAGGCTGCCATCCTTTTCCCGGAGCACGAAGAGCCCTCCTGGACCGACAAGCCGCTGGCCGACACCCGGAACGGCGCCCGGCAACTGGCTCTGCAGGTTCAATACTGGGAAGCCAGCTCCCCCGGCGACGCCGAGAGGGCCTTGGCCGATCTCGGACCGAGGCGCGGGATCGCCGGGGGCAATCTCGATTTCGCCGCGGCCCTGGTGCGCACCTCGCTGAGTCACCGGGAGGAGCTCGACGACCTGATCGCCGCCACGGCGACGAACTGGAGCCGCGAGCGACTGGCGCGACTGGACGCGCTCATTCTCAGGCAGGCCGTGGCCGAGATCGTCCACTTCGACGACATTCCGGAAATGGTGTCGATCGACGAGGCTGTCGAGCTGGCAAAGGCCTACGGTTCCGAGCGCTCCTACGCATTCGTCAACGGGGTTCTCGACGCCATCGTCCGACAGCTGAACCGGGAAGCCTGAACCCCGCGCGGCTCGAAAATGGCTTGCCTCAGCCGCTTTTCCTACCACTGTCATCCGCTACATGGCGTCCCCGGCGTTTCCGATCCCGCCGGACCCCGTGGCGCTCGGTGGCGTAGAGGACCTATCGCGGCCCCGTCTGGCAGCCGCGATTTTCCGCTTGCCTCTCCGACTGCCGCGGCCGTGGCGGACTCCGGGATCTGGCGTACTTTTTATACCTGTGCCGCCAAAGCCGAACGGGACGCCGTAAGGGGCAAATGTCGAACCCGGGGGGCCTGACCCGGACGCGCGGCGCACCAAATCCCGGCCTCCCTGATCGACACACCTGATTATCTGTTCCATGCTGAACTCTCTTTTCAAGAAAACCTTCGGTTCGCAGTCCGACCGCGAGTTCAAGAAGGCCAACGAGACGCTGGCTGAAATCAATCGCTACGCCAGCGATTTCAGGTCGCTCTCGGAAGCGGAGTTGCACGGCAAAACAGCGGAATTTCGCGCCGAGCTCGAGGTGCGCGTCGGGAAGCTGCGGGCCCGTCTGGAAGAGACGGAAGCTCCTTTGCGGGGCGATCTCGAGCCGGAGGAGCGGGAGCGGCTCAGCGACCGCCTCGAAGAGATCGACGACCAGGTCCGCGCCATCGAAGCCGCTTTCCTCGACGAATTCATGCCTCAGGCATTCGGGCTCGTGAAGGAGGCCTGCCGGCGGCTGGTCGGCCGCAGCTGGGAGGGTGTGGCCGGCAGTGAAGAATGGTTCATGGTGCCCTACGACGTGCAGCTGTTCGGAGCCATGGTCCTGCACCAGGGCAAAATCGCCGAGATGGCCACGGGCGAAGGCAAGACGCTTGTCGCCACGATGCCACTTTACCTGAATGCGCTGACCGGGCACGGCGTGCACCTGATCACCCACAACAACTACCTCGCCAAGCGCGACGCCATGTGGATGGGGGGGATTTTCAACTTCCTCGGTCTTTCCGTGGGGGTCATCCAGGACGCCCGCCAAACCGGGGGAGCCGAGGCCTACCTGCTGCCCGCCACCGACGAGGTGCCGTCCGATTTCAAATGGCAGGGGGTGCACCGGCAGGAGGCCTACGCCGCCGACGTCATGTACGGCACCAAAGACCAGGTGGGGTTCGATTATCTCTACGACAACATGGCGACCCGCCGGCAGGACATGGTGCAACGCGAGTTCCACTACGCCATCGTCGACGAGGCGGACAGCAACCTCATCGACGACGCGCGCACCCCGCTGATTATTTCCGGGCCGGTCCCCGAATCGACGAATCGCTACGCCGAGTTCAAGCCGCTCGTCGAGAAACTGCTGCGGGCGCAGACGTCGCTGGTCGGCACCATCGTATCGCGCGCCGAGAAGATGCTGAAGGACGGGGAGGAGGAGGAGCAGTACGACGTCGGAGTCGAGCTGTTGAAGGCGACGCGCGGCAGCCCGAAGAACAAGCGCCTCATGAAGCTCCTCCAGGAGGAAGGCATCAAGCGGCTCATCAACCGCGTCGAAGCAGATTTCATGCGCGACAAGCGGCTCAGCGAGATCGACGAAGCGCTTTTCTTCGTCGTCGACGAGAAGGGCCACACCATAGACCTGACCGACAAGGGGCGCGACCTCCTGTCACCCAACGAGCAGGCCCTGTTCGTCCTACCCGACCTGAGCGAGAACATCGACGCGATCCGCAGGAACACCGCCCTCGACGACCAGGAGCGCCGCGAGCAGGAAGAGCAGGCCTTTCGCGAGCACGCCCACCAGACCGAGGCGCTGCACAACATCAACCAGCTGATGCGGGCGTATTCCCTGTTCGAGAAGGACGTCCAGTACCTCGTCACTGAAGACAGGAAGGTCGTCATCGTCGACGAGTCGACCGGACGCCCGCAGCCCGGCCGGCGTTTTGCCGACGGACTCCACCAAGCCCTGGAAGCGAAAGAGGGGGTCAGGGTCGAGCAAGAAACGCAGACGGTCGCCACGATCACGCTGCAGAACCTGTTCCGGATGTACCGCAAGCTGGCCGGCATGACCGGCACCGCCGAGACCGAGGCGTCCGAGCTCTGGGAAATCTACAAGCTCGACGTCGTCGTCGTGCCGACCAACCGGCCGGTGCGCCGCGTCGATCACGACGACCAGATCTACCGCACCAAGCGGGAAAAGTACACCGCCATCATCGAAGAAGTCGCTGATCTGCACGAGAGAGGCCTGCCGGTGCTGGTGGGCACGGTTTCGGTGGAAGTTTCCGAGCTTCTCAGCCGCATGCTGACCCGCCGCGGCATCCGTCACCAGCTGCTCAACGCGCGCTACCACGAAAAGGAGGCGCAGATCATTGCCGAGGCCGGGCAGCCGGGGACGGTGACGATTGCCACCAACATGGCCGGCCGCGGCACCGACATCAAGCTCAACCCCGAGGTGATCCGGATCGACCGGGGCGTCATCAATTCCGGCAAGACCCTGGACGACCGCCACTCGGGAAGCAGGACACTACGCGAGGTGTTGACCGAGGAGCCGTCGGGACTGCAGGTCGTAGGCACCGAGCGCCACATGGCGCGCCGAATCGACCGCCAACTGCGCGGACGCGCCGGCCGCCAGGGCGATCCGGGGTCGTCGCGGTTCTACCTGTCCCTGGAAGACGACATGATGCGGCTGTTCGGATCCGAGCGGATAGCCGCGGTCATGGATCGCCTCGGGGCGGAAGAAGGCGAAGTGATCGAGCACCGCATGGTCACCCGCTCGATCGAAAGGGCCCAGAAGAAGGTCGAGGCGCGCAACTTCGAGATGCGCAAGCACCTGCTCGAGTACGACGACGTGATGAACCAGCAGCGGCAGGTCATCTACAACCGCCGCCGCAACCTGCTCGACCGCGACTCCGTGCGCGACCGCGTCTACGAGATTATCGAGGAGACGGTCGACTCCCTGTTGGCCGCCCATGCCCCGGAGGATGCCTACCCGGAGGAGTGGCTCTGGGAGGACATGTCCCGCGAGTACGGCAGCACCTTCTTGTCCGGCTTTCCAATCGAACCGGAGGAACGAGTCGGCATCAGCGTCGAGGGGACCCGCGAGCGCCTCGTCGGCAGCGTCCGCAACGCCTACGACCAGCGCCTGCAGCTGGTCGGCGACGAAACTTTCCGCGAAATCGAGAAAGCCATCCTGCTGCACACGGTCGACACCTCCTGGCAAGAGCATCTCTACGCCATGGACGAATTGAAGGAAGGTGTCGGATTCGTCGGTATCGGCGGCAAAAACCCGCTGATCGAGTACAAAAAGGGTGCCTTCGAGATGTTCGAGAGCCTGATCGCCAGGATCGACTCCGAGACGATGCAGAACCTGTTCCGCCTGCGCATCGACTCCGAGGCCCCGGAGTTCGGGTCGCCGATGCGGGGAGGGCGCTACAGCTCGATCCACAGGGAAGCGCCCGACCTCGGGTTCCAGGGTGCGGCACCGGGAGGGGGGCCCCCGGAAGGCGATCAACCGGAGATCGGCATGCTGGGAAGGCCCGCAGCGGCTCCCCGAGGACGCGGACTGGTCGCCGCCGGCAGCGAAGGCACCGATTCGGCCAAGCGGGCACCGGTACGCACCGGCCCCAAGGTCGGGCGCAACTCACCCTGCCCTTGCGGCAGCGGCAAAAAGTTCAAACACTGTCACGGCCGCGCCTGATAACCTCCCGTTTCCCGCCGCCATAACATGAGCCTCGACAGCTGGCAGATTGCCTGCCTCTCCCTTTATTGCCTCATCGTGGCAGTGCTCAGCCTCTACGGCTTTCACCGCTGGTTCATGCTCAGGCTGTACTTCAAGCACCGCGGCGATTCAACAGCACCGCCCTCCCGTTTTTCAGAGCTTCCCGGTGTAACCGTACAGCTGCCGCTCTACAACGAGTACCACGTCGTCGACCGACTGCTCACGGCGGTCGGCGAGCTCGACTATCCCCGGGACAGGCTGCAGGTCCAGGTTCTCGACGACTCCATCGACGAGACCCAGGAGCGCGCCCGCCAGGCGGTGGAGCAGCTGGCAGCCGGGGGGTTGAATATCGAATACCTCCACCGGGATTCCCGGGCCGGATTCAAGGCGGGAGCCCTCGCCGCCGGTCTCGAGCGCGCCGAGCACGATTTCATCCTCGTTCTCGACGCCGACTTCGTCCCCCGGCCCGATCTGCTGAAGCGCGTCATTGACTACTTCACCGACCCGGAGATCGGCATGGTTCAGATGCGCTGGGGGCATTTGAACCGCGAATACTCCCTGCTTACCCGGATCCAATCGATCTTTCTCGACGGCCACCTCGTCATCGAGCACACCGCCCGCAATCGCTCGGGCCGCTTCTTCAATTTCAACGGCACCGCCGGAATCTGGAGAAAGCGCAGCATCCTCGATGCAGGAGGCTGGGAGCACGACACTCTGACCGAGGACCTCGACCTGAGCTATCGCGCCCAGTTGGCGGGGTGGAAGTTCCTGTTCCTGCCCGAAGTCGAGGTTCCCGCGGAGCTCCCCGTCGAGATCAATGCCTTCAAGTCCCAGCAGCACCGCTGGACCAAGGGGGCGGTGCAGACGGCGAGGAAAATCCTGCCCCGGGTCTGGCGCAGTCCCGTTCCCCTCGCCGTCAAGATCGAGGCCACTTTTCACCTTACCGCCAACAGCACCTACCTGCTGATGCTGGCGATGGCCATCCTGATGCTGCCTGTGTTCGAGATTCGCGCCGAGCTCGACTGGCGCCATCGCATGTTCATCATCGACCTGCCTTTGTTTTCGATGGCGACCATGGCGATTTCCGGGTTTTACCTGGTCTCGCAGAAAGCGCTGTACGTCGACTGGAAAAAGCAGATAAAGTTCTTGCCGGCGCTCATGGCGGTCGGAATCAGCCTCTGCATCAACAACGCGCGCGCGGTACTGGAAGCCCTGGTCGGACACCAGAGTTCTTTCCGGCGCACTCCCAAATACGGCGTCGACAAAAAGCGGACCCCGGGAAGAAAATACGTCGGGGGAAAGACGTTTCTGGCAGGCCTCGAAATATCGATGGCCCTCTACTTCGCGACCATCCTTCAGGAGGCGTGGTCCGTCGGCCTGTACTTCGGGATTCCCTTCCTGCTGCTGTTTCAGACCGGATTCCTGTACACGGGCATTCTATCGGCGCTGCAGCCGTGGATTATGCAAAAAGGCCTCCGTTCCTGAGCGATCCCGATCTGATCGCTGGGAACGAAGGCCCGAGTAGAGTAACCGCCCCGATTCTGTTTGCCGCTGCTACGAGGCCGCTTGAGCGGCTCAGTCAGCGTCCTCCGATTCTATTTCTCCGGGAACGGCCAGACCAAGGAATATTCGGTCTCGAGATCCAGACCCTTGCGCGCCAGCAGCACTTCGATCGACGGGTAGAAGCGGTCGGCGATGTCGCGCCGCAAGTTTCGGAAACCAATGGCGACCGAATGAGCCTGCCTCCTGAGGTCGCCGGTGCGATCCTGCGCCAGCCGCCGCGCGTCGTTGAACGAACGTTTGTACAGACCGTGCGAGTGGCGCAGAGTGTTATCGTCGGGATCCTCCACGCTGTTCACTACGGCCGCATAGTCCTCGAGCAGTTGGCGGGCATCTATGACGTGCTGCTCGTTGAGGTCGAAGGCCGGGTCGTCAAGGTTGGAGAGATAGTACTGAACCTTCTCGTTGTATGGGTGGAACTTCTGGATCGCCTTGACGTATGTCGTCAGCTCCGCGATTTGAGCCTCGTCACTGCATCCCCAAAGACCCAGAACCAATGCGCATGCCGCTAGCCCCCGAAACATCGTAAACCTCCCGGTTGAGGTATTTATTCAAACAAATGAGGCGAAACACGCGCGCAGCCGCGCGCATTCTCCAACTGGGGGTTCAAACAGAAGTCGAACTCCCGTTTTGTCAGCAAATTTTGGGCGTAACTTACGCGTGATCGGGACTAAAATCAAGATGCCGAGCAGGCCGGGCAAGTCGCCCGAGCAGGTTTGACGCCGTTTATGGTAGCCGTACCTTTCATCTGCCTTGGGGGCGGCACCCCCCAAGGGTAGCCGTTCCCCGCTCCTTCCCTGCCGTCAACCTTGATTCCGACCCTTCCCGGGCGGAGCTCGCACCGATGATCCCCCGCAAAAAACTGTACGATCTGCTCGACAACTGCCTCCTTGACGCCCGCTTCGAACGCTGGGAGTTCTGTTACAAGCAGGGCAAGGTCCGCGACATGTACCTCCTGGAGGACAAGCGCATTCTGATCACCACCGATCGCCAGAGCGCATTCGATCGCGTTCTGGGCACCATTCCGCTGAAGGGGCAGGTGCTGAATCGCATTGCCAAGCACTGGTTCGACCGGACCGGCGACATCGCGCCGAATCAGGTGATCGACGTTCCCGACGACAACGTCACCGTCGCCGAAGAGTTGGCGATGATTCCGGTGGAGGTGGTGGTGCGAGCCTACCTTACGGGCAGCACGGAAACCTCGGTCTGGACGCACTACAACAGAAGGGTCCGAAACTTTTGCGGGTTGCGTCTTCCCGACGGGATGGTGAAAAACCAGCCTTTCGAAGCGCCTATCATCACTCCGACAACAAAGTCCGAGGATCACGACGAGTCGATCTCACCCGAGCAGATCGTCAAACGCGGTCTCGTCGAGGCCGACACCTGGCAGGAGATCGAACGCATCGCCCTCGCCCTCTTCGCCCGCGGCTCCGAGCTGGCTGCGGAGCAGGGCCTGATTCTCGTCGACACCAAATACGAGCTTGGGATCAATTCCAGTGGAAAAATCGCGGTGGCCGACGAAATCCACACTCCCGATTCCTCGCGTTACTGGATCGCCGAAACCTACCCCGAGCGACACCGGCGCGGCGAGGAGCCTGAAAGCCTCGACAAGGAGTTTCTGCGGCTGTGGCTCAAGGAAAAGGGTATCTCCGACGACAACATTCCCGAACTGGACAACGACATCAGGGTGCAGGTCGCCGAGCGCTACATCGATCTGTTCGAGCGCGTTACAGGCCAGCCCTTCGCGGCCGAGACCAGTTCCGCGCCGATCAGGGACCGCATCGAACAGGCGATCGCCCCCTATTTCGCGAACTAGCGTCCTGCCAGGCACCCGTGATAAAAAGCCTCATCTCCGCGGCGCTGGTACTGCGCCTGGAAACACGGCAGATTCCTCTCGACATGGGATTGATTGCCCTGGCCTGGTTGCGGCGGCCCGTGATCGAGATCGTACTGAACCGCGCTTCGGAGGACGGCATCCGATTGCGCCGGAAACTCGACGAAGTCTACCCATTCTAAAGTGTTGTTCTCAGCAGATACCCCGGCATGCTCCATCGTCAACTGCGCACTGCCCTCGAGGAAATTTTCGGCATCGAATTCGTCAGCGATGCGCTCGCCAACACCGAGCTTGCCCAAGTCGTCATCTACGAATCTCCCGACCGCTTCAAGGACACGGTTCTCGGATTTCAGCGGCTCAACTTTCGCGACGAGCAGATGAAGTACGCCAACGAGCTGGAGCGGGATTTCGGTTTCGCTCTGATCTGTGCACTGCTCGATGGCGGCACCCGCAATCTCGTTGCGGAGCTTGGGCTCAACTATCTCTGACCGCCTTCCCCAAGGGCCATACGGCCCCGTGCGGATTTCGGCCCCAGTTGGAACCCACCGTCCCTCTGCACGTCCATGAGGTTACATGGAAGCCGGCAACCAGATCCCGCGCCGATTCAGACGGCATGGTGCCGAGGGGCAGCCACTCGTTATCCGGAAAACCGGCACCGGTTTATTGGAGCTTTGCCACGCAACTGACGGGCAACCGACCCTCGATTTCGCTATCTTCCCACTCGATTCCGATCCTGTTCCCGCACCGCCGGGCAATGCCGGCTGGTCAACCGCCACCCTCGTTGTTTAGCCGTGAGCTACAACCTCGCCGATCTCCACATGCACTCGTTTTGCTCCGACGGACTGCGCACCCCGGCGGAGGCGGTCGGGGAGGCGCTCCTGGCCGGTGTACGGGCCATCAGCCTGACCGACCACGACACCGTCGCGGGGGTCGAAGAAGCGGTGGAAGCCGGACACCGTTCCGGGGTGCGGGTTATTCCCGGAATCGAGCTGAGCGCCCACGTCGGCGACCGCGAGGTACATCTGCTCTCCTACTTCATCCACCGCCGGCACCCGGTCCTGACCGATTACGTCGGTCTGCTGCGCCGGAGGCGACATGAACGCGGGGTCGCCATGGTCGAACGACTCAACCAGCTCGGGGTCGCCATTTCCGTCGAAGAAGTGATGCGCCACGCGATATGCGGTCTCCTGGGAAGACCGCATATCGCCGCGGCTATGGTGGGAAGCGGGGCCGTTGCCTCGAAGGAAGAGGCCTTCGATCGCTACATCGGCGACCGCCGCCCGGCAGCGGTGCCGAAACCGAGGTCCCCCGCCGCGGACGTGATCGCCATGGTCCACCGCCTGGGGGGCGTCGCAGTCCTGGCGCACCCCGGCAACAGCTGCCCCTTGGCGATGCTGACCAGGTTGGTCGACTCCGGTCTGGACGGTATCGAGGTTTTCCACCCGTCGCACCAGCCCGTCCAGATCGAACACTACACACAACTTGCCGAGCGCTACGGACTCTTGCCGACGGGCGGCTCTGACAGCCACGGCGAAGAGTCGGGACCGCGTATAGGAGACTGTGGAATAGGTTGCGAGGCAATCGCGGCCCTCGAAGCGCGCGCCTCCGAGTATGCGTAGTCTGCTGCTGGTCCTGGCGGTCGCTTCCGCCCCGGCACTGCCCCTTCAGGCGGCACCCAGTCTCCTCCCGCAAACTCCGCATCAAGAAGCAGTTCCTCCTGTACCCGGCCTGCTCGGCACCGAAATCGGCGACATTGTCTGGAGCGACCGATACCTGTGGATCGCCACCGAACGCGGCTTGGCGCGCCTCGACCCGTCCCTCAGCAGCGGCAGCAAGGACAGCGACTGGGTAACCTTCACGGAATCCCACGGCCTCGGGCGCGGTGCGGTAAGCGCCCTGGCAGCGGCCGGCGACACCGTATGGGCAGCCACCCTTTTCGACACGACACTGGGGTCCGGCCAGGCAGGCGGTGGCCTGAGTTTCAGTCTGAACGCCGGGGAGACATGGGATCACATTCCCAACGAAGCCATCTTCGATCCGTCGCGCCCTTCCTTCGCGCGCGGCCCGGCCACTGCGGTCAACAACGCTTGTTTCGGGCTCGCACTCGACGGCGACACGATCTGGGCAACCTTCTTCGCCGGCTCCTCGGTGCGCTCCCGCGACGCAGGCCGCACCTGGGAACGGGTCCTTCCAGACGGCGCCAGCGAAATCGTCTATGGAAAAGGGGACAACGACGCCGAGTTGTTTCGCATCCTCGCCGACAGCCTGGCCAACAGCGGCGACGTCGATGAAGAAAGGGTGCGGGAGGCTCGCGCCGCGGCCGACAGCCTCGACCTGCAATCGTTCGTACATCGCACCTTCTCGGCGCTCGCCTACAACGACACCGTCTGGATCGGAACCTCCGGCGGCGTTGCCCGCAGCTTCGATGGAGGAACCACCTGGAGGCATTCCCGGGCCGCCTTCGACGAGTTCGGAGAGCGGTTGGCCGGCAGTCTGAGCGCCAACTGGGTGGTTGCCCTCGCGAGGCAGCGGCGCCCCGGTGGCAGCGTCGTCTGGGCCGGGGCGAACCTGGGGCCGACGAACCTGGAAACTGCTGCCATCAACTTCACCGCGGACGACGGCGAATCCTGGCAGTCCGGCGCGCCGACGTTTGCATGGGGATTCGCCTTCGCCGAGGACGCGGTCTGGGCGGCCAGCAACGACGGTCTGCTCCGCAGCGGCGACGCCGGCTTCACATGGGAAACGGTCGCGGTCGAGGACCTTCAGTCGCGAGACCAGCTGCGCGAGCCCTTCGTCGGCGTGGAAATTTCGCCGAACACAGAGGGAGGGAAGACGCTCTGGGTCGGGGCTGAGAACGGTCTCGCCCAGGCCAAGATCGCCACCCCGGACGGCGAATCCGTCGCCGTCATTGAATGGCGGATTCTGGCGTTTCCCCTGAAAACGCGGGCCCTCGATTCGGGAGACTTCATCGGCGTAGGTGGCGTTGCCGATCCGGACAGCGCCGTCACCTACGCCGCTCCGAGCCCGTTTTCCCCTTCGCGCGACGAGAACACCCGCATCGTCTTCGGCCTGCGAGACCCCGCTGAGGTCTCAATTTCCCTCTACGATTTCTCCAGCCGCCCTGTGCGCGAACTCGCGGTGAGGCAACCGCGCTCCGGACAGGGATACCACTACATCAACTGGGATGGCCGGGACGACGACGGCGACCTCGTGGCCAACGGCGTCTACTTCTACCGCCTGAGCACGGATGACGGCGTGGCCTTCGGCAAGGTGGTGGTGCTGGATTGACGCGCGCGCGCGAGCTCCTGCAGCCGCTGGCCGCAACCGCCGCCATCCTGGCCGCGATCAGCTCACCCGCTTCGGGTGAGTACGGGGGAGCGTATCTAGAGAGCGGGCTCGGCACCCGCGGCCCTGGAATGGGGAATGCGTTCTCCGCGGTCGTCGACGACGAGTCCGCGATCTACTGGAACGCCGCGCGACTCACCCGCAACCTCGGACTCACCGCCTCCGCTTCGCTGCACCGGCTGAGCCTCGACCGCAGGCGGGACAGCCTGGCCGCAGCGTTCAACCGCCGCGGCGGCCTCGCTTTCGGCCTGGCCTGGATACATGCTTCGGTCGGCGATCTCAAGGCGCGCACCGGGGCCGGCGATCCCTTCGGCGACATCGACGACAGCGAGAACGCCTTCTTCTTCGCCCTGGGCATCCCCCTCGGCGAAAAGTTCTCCGCCGGGGCAGGCGTGAAGATCCTCCGGCATCGAATCGAGGTGCCGCAAACCGGCGCTTCGACCGCTACGGGAAGGGGGCTCGATCTTCACCTGCACTATTCCCTGTCGGAAAAAACAGCGCTGGCAGCCGGTCTGAAGGGACTCGGTTCCAGGCTGCGGTGGACGGTGCTGCAGGCCTCCGACAAGAAGAATCGAAGCACCGAAGTGCTCCCGGTTAGCCTGTCGCTGGGGACGGCCCACAGGCCGGCGGAAGGAGTATTGATCGCCGCCGATTTCCGCTTCGATACGATTGCACCTTTCGCCAGTCTGGGAGGCGAATGGAAGGTGAACCCGCTGTTGACGGTGCGGGCGGGGCTGGCGCGTATCGGGGCGGCAGGCATTTTCGGGGCGCCGGCATTCGGGCTGACCCTGCGGCCGATGAGAATCGATACGGTGCAGTTTCACTACGCCTACGTCGGCGATGAACTCGATGCCGGGGCGCGCACCCTGATCGGGGTGGGAGCCGCCTTCTGATGAGCCCGGCGACGGCTGGCGCTCGCTTTGCGGTCGCCGCCTTCCTGCTGTCCTGGGCGGCGGGCGCCGGCGCCTCCGGGCTGCCGTTCCTGCTGCTCGGCTCGGGTGCGCGCGCGACCGCCCTCGGGGAGGCCGCCGCGGCTCTTGCCGATATCGATGCCGCCGCGGCCAACCCGGCAGCGGTCAGCGCCGCGGGGGGTCGCCTGGGGGTGAC
Organism: Candidatus Latescibacterota bacterium; assembly: GCA_965223905.1. Taxonomy (GTDB): domain Bacteria; phylum Latescibacterota; class UBA2968; order UBA8231; family UBA8231; genus CBDCXV01. The sequence goes on along the minus strand of CBDCXV010000001.1, from coordinate 537,453 downwards.
GCACAGCAGCTGGGTTCAGGACACCCGGCACGAGTACGCAACCGCCCTGCAGCCGCTGGGAGCCGGCATTCTGTCGGCCCAGCTGTCGCTTTCTCGCGCCGCCGGGCTGGAGCGCCGCGTGGGACCCAGCCACGAGCCGCTCGGTGAATTCGGAGTGTACGAGTGGGCTTTCGGCCTTGGGTACGGCCGGCGTTCGACAGAAAACCTGCAGATAGGAGCCGCCGGGAAACTGATCCGGCAGTCGATTCATACCGAGTCGGCGCTGGGTGCGGCCCTCGATTTCGGGATTCTGTATCGGCTGGGCGACCACCTTCGAGTCGGCGGCTCGGTGCGGAATTTCGGCGCCATGAATCCCCTTGCGAACGATTCCACGGAGCTGCCGGGCCAGTTGCGCATCGCCCTCGCCTGCAACTGCTTCGGAAAGCCCTTCGAACCGCTGGCAAGTCGGCTTGCCCTGCTCGAAGTCCAGCTGGCCCAGGGGTACGGCTCCAGCTTTCACGGCGGTGTCGAGTGGCCGCTGTCGACAACCCTTCTGCTGCGGGGAGGCTACCAAACCGGGTCCCGCCGCTCGTTGTCGGCCGGCTTCGGGTTGCAGGTGCGATCCTGGCGCCTCGATTACGCCTACGTGCCGTTTGCATCCGGCCTCGGTCAGGGGCATCGCCTCAGTCTGTACCGTAGCGCGGCGCGGGCGCCAGCGAGAGCTCCCGCCTTGCAGATGCCGTAATGCACCTCTGGCGCAAGCGGCCTCCGGCCCCGCGTCCGAGTTCGCGGCATGGCCACCTCGAATTCGAAAAGGTGCGGGAGCGAACCGCCGGCAAGCCATCCGTGTTCGCCGCAGGGCCGAGGAGCGGGCGCGCCTCCAGTCCCGTCCTGCACGCCGCCCTGTTCCTGCTGACCCTGTTCTCAATGACGGCGGCCGGGGCGATACAGAGCGGAGTGAACCCCTTTTTCGGCTTCGAGCGGCTCGTGCACCTCGTCGAGGGCATTCCCTTCGCAGCGACCTTGCTGGGCATCCTCACGGTCCACGAATTCGGCCATTATTTCGCCGCCCGCCGCTGGGGCGTGAAAGCCTCCCTTCCGTACTTCATCCCGCTGCCATACATATCCTTTCTCGGCACCCTGGGAGCGGTGATTCGCATCCGGTCCCCCATACCTCACAAGAGAGCCCTTCTCGATATCGGCGCTTCCGGTCCGCTGGCCGGCTTCGTCGTGGCTCTGGCAGCCTGCGTCGTCGGTCTGCCGCAGTCGCGCGTCGTTGACGCCGGATACTTCGAGCAGCTCCCGTTCGCAAATCCAGAGCCGTTCTGGCAGCTCGGTGCCCCGCCGATTTTCGCGATCCTTTCCGCCTGGCTGATGCCGGTGATCGAGCCGGGCGACATGGTGCTTCTCAGCCCAGTCGCCTTTGCCGGCTGGGTGGGCCTGTTCATCACGGCGTTCAACCTGTTTCCTGTCGGTCAGCTCGACGGCGGCCATGTTTCGTACGCCGTTTTCGGTCCCTGGCACCGCTACATCGCCCGCGCAACCTTCGCCTTGTTGATAGGGCTCGGACTGCACGGTATTTTCTGGAAAATGTTGGAGTTGCCGCCAGGGTGGCCGGGGTGGATTTTCCTCGCTTTCCTGCTCGCCCTGCTGGGCAGGGACCATCCCGCACCGTTTTTTCCCAACATTCCCCTGGATCGCCGGCGCCGGCGTATCGGGGTGCTCTGCTTCGTCATCTTCGCCTCCTGCTTCAGCCCGGTCCCGTTCAGTGTTTAGGAGAATTTCCATTCAGCAAGCCGCAATTCCGGCAGTGCTCTGGATTCTGTCCGGGTGCAGCCTGGAGGAAGGCGCCGAGGTCGAGTGCCGCTGCACCGAGACGACGGATCTAAAAAGTTTTCCGAAATGCGCCGATGCGGACCTCGTATCCGAGCGCACCGACCCGTCAAGCCCCTTCGGGGGCCGCACTCCCGACTGCCCCAGCGGCATCCTTCTCGCTCTCAGGGAACCGACGACCCCTGAAGCCGTCTTGTTCAATGTCCGCGACAGCTTTCGCGGATTCAGTCCGGTGCAGTACCTGGACCAGCTGGAGGAGAGTTTCCTGTTCGTCCCGGACGCCGACGACATACAGCTGTTTCTCGAGGTGTTCAATCCGCCGGATGACTACAACCCCGAGGCCGACCTCGACACGCTGTGGACGCATTCCCAGGAGCGCCGTTTTGCCAGCCTGGTGCTCGACAAGGAGCGCTTTCAAAAAATCAGCTTCCAGCGCTGGTACAATTCGACCAGGGACCAGCGCATCCTCGGGGACAATCCCCTGGTCGAGCGTTATATTTTCAACTACGAGATCGAGTTCACGGAGCAGCCGCGCGAAGGAGTTACCGCGACCATTTTTAACATCAGGGGCCGGATGGAGGTCGATGTTGCCACCCCGAGCCAGGATAACCCGGCTTGGACCATCGAGCGGTGGCGGGATTTTCGCGATCAGGCGTCGGCCAAGAAGTCGTGGACCAAATTGAGAGGGGAGTTTTCACAGTGATGGAAACGACTCGAAGAAACTTCTCATTTGCCGCAGTGGCAGTGGCGGCCAGCGTTCTCCTGACGGCCTGCGGCAACCCATTCGCTCCAACGCCCACTATCCCTCCCAGGCCTCCCCCCGATGTGGAACCCCCTCCCGCAGAGGAGGCGACCGAGCCGGGGATCGTGATGGACAACCTCGAGCGCGCCTTCAACGAGCGCGACAAGAACCTCTACGAGACCCTTCTCGACGAGCGTTTCTGGTTCACGGAGGACGATTGTCACGGAAACCTGGTCTACTTTAACGGGCGCGAAGAAGAGCTGGAGATCATGGGCACCCGCGACGGCAGCAGCCGCGGCATATTCGACGTTTACCGCACCGTGGAATGGGAGTTTCAACTGATCGAGCGCAAGACCGAACTGGGGCGGGAGCGCCCGATGGCCTTCGAGGGGGATCCGGACGGACACCCGGACGAGGACTGGGAAGTATTCCGGGGCAAGGTCCTAATCCTGCTGCTGAAAACCGACGACGACGGCTTCCAGGTCGATCAGGACATGACCTTCAAGCTGCGTGAGGGCGACGACGGGATCTGGCGCATCGTGCGCTGGATCGACGATCCTCGTGAAGGCGACTGTAGCGAGGAGGAGGAGGAATCGCCCAAGGCCGGTTCCACGCATTTTCCTTCGCTCTCCTGGTCCGCGCTCAAACAACTTTCCGAGTAGGTTCCCCTCTCCTCCCCTTCTCCTCGCTTCGCGCCGTTTCTTCCGGCGGAGTGAAGGGTACATTTACATGTCATCGTCGTCATCGTCTTCCAGGATGATCAAACGCCGTCGGCCGCAGTGGCATTTCGGTGTGAGTGCCGTCCTCCTGCTCGGGGCGCTCGCCTTTACCTTCCTGCTCGCCTGGCAACAGCCCAGGGACCGGGCCGAGCCGCTTTCGGCGACCCTTCCCTCCCCTATCCTGGTCGAACCCTCAGGAGACAGCACCCAGCTTCACGACAAGGTGGATACCACCCTGGCGGAACTTGGCTTGTGGCCAGACCTGATTACGAAAAGGCACCGCGACATCTCCGGGGTGGAGTTCTGCACCGTCGATGTGCGCGTGCCGAACGACCTGCCGCTGGCAACCGTCAACCTCGCCCTGCACCGGCTGGTGAGATCCGAAGGGGGCCATGTCTTCCGCGCCGTCGAAGAATCCCCGGGGAGGGTGCGCATGGAATGCGGGTTCGACTCGCTGCGAACGACCCTGTTCCGGCTGCACCTGAAGCCGCGCCTGGAACGCCGGGCGGGGAACATCGCCGTCGTACTGGGGAACTTCGGCAGAGTCTCCTGGCCTGGTGGGCTCGCCGAGCGCTTCCTTGCCATACGCCAAAAATTGACCCTGTCGGTTCCTCCGGACGAAAGTTCCGCGGCCGAGATCGCCTCGCTGGCCCGACGCAACGGCCACGAAGTGTTGCTTCATCTGCCGATGGAACGGCGCGATCCGGTTGCCGGCCCGGAAAGGAACGGCCTCGCAGCCGATGGTGCGGAGGCCATCCGCGAGCGCGTACACCGCGCGCTTGCGCGGGTGCCCAATGCGGTGGGGGTCAACACCCACCTGGGCCCGCGTTCGGGCGCCGACTTCTCCGTCATGCGGGAATTGCTGAAGGTGCTTCAGAAGCGCGGCCTCCTGTTTCTCGACAGCCGTTCCGCGGAGGAATCGCTCGACGTCGCCATGGCGAGCGCCCTCGGGGTCCCGGTTGCGCAGCGGGACCTCTTCATCGACGCCGAGGGGGACAGCGTCCGCGCCATCGAGATCAAGTTGTGGGAACTGGCGGAGATCGCACGCCGGAAGGGTCAGGCGATCGGCATAGGCCAGGACAGCGAAGCAACGCTGCTGGCCCTCGAGTCAACGCTGCCGCAGCTCGAATCGCGCGGTTTCCGCGTCGTCCCGGTATCGCAGCTGGTGCAGTAATGGCGACTCGCGGGCCTGCCGGGGAGGCGCAGGCACCCGGCGCCCCGGTTTCGGCCAGCCGGCGGTTTCACTTCGAAATCGTCGCCGAAGAAACCTCTTCCGCAGCCCGCGCCGGTCTCCTGCACACCCCTCACGGCATCGTCGAGACCCCCGTTTTCATGCCGGTAGGTACCCAGGCGTCGGTCAAGACGATGACGCAACAGGACCTCGCCGCGGTCGGCTCGCGGATCCTGCTGGCCAACGCCTACCACCTGTATCTTCGGCCTGGACACGAGCTGATCGCCAGGGCGGGAGGCCTTCACCGATTCATGAACTGGCCGGGCCCGATCCTGACCGACAGCGGCGGCTACCAGGTCTTCAGCCTGACAGGGCTCGTCAAAATCGGCGAGGAGGGGGTCCGTTTTCAATCGCACCTCGACGGTTCGTATCACCTATTCTCGCCGGAACGAGTGATGGAGATAGAACACGCCCTCGGCGCAGACATCATCATGTCCTTCGACGAGTGCACCCCCTACCCCTCTGCGCGCGACTACGCGGCGGAATCGATGGAGCGCACCTTGCGCTGGATGGGACGGTGTCTCGAGCGCCACCGGCAGTTGGCGGACGACGCCGGCGACTCGCCCTCGCCTGCCTTGTTCGGAATCGTACAGGGCAGCGTCTTCGAGGATCTGCGTCGGGACTGCGCCCGGCGTCTCGGCGACCTCGACCTGCCAGGATATGCAGTCGGCGGCCTCGGGGTCGGGGAACCGCGAGCCGAGATGGACGCCATGGTGGGCGCCGCGGTATCCGCGCTGCCGGCGGACAAGCCGCGCTACCTGATGGGGGTCGGACTGCCGCGCGACCTCGCCGCCTCCGTTGCCGCGGGAATCGACATGTTCGATTGCGTCATACCGACGCGCAACGCGCGCAACGGGACCCTGTTTTCCCGCCATGGGCGCGTGCGCATCAGGAACGCCCGCTACGCCGGGGACTTCGAGCCCGTCGACGCCGACTGCGGATGTGCCACCTGCCGCCACTACCACCGCGCCTATCTGCGCCACCTGTTCCAGAGCGACGAAATCCTCGGCCTGCACCTGGCGACGATTCACAACCTCCACTTCTTCCACGACGCCATGAAAGGAATGCGCCAAGCCATCGTCAGCGGTTCGTTTGCGGACTGGCAACGCCGGTTTTTCGCAACTTACCAGGACCGCTGACAGGCGTTATCTTTCGGAATCCTTCGCAACAGAACGACCGAAAGAGAGGTTGTCTTGCTGTTCTTCTTCCCAGACGCCGCCCATGCCATGGGAGGCAGCGGAGCCGAGGGCGCCGGGGGCGGCGCGCCGTTGGTGCAGCTGCTGCCGTTTGTCCTGATGTTCCTCGTCCTCTACCTGCTCATTCTGCGCCCGCAGATCAAGAAGCAGAAAGCGCAGCAGCGCATGATCGACGAGCTGGAAAAGGGAGACCGCATCGTTACGAACGGCGGTATCCACGGGGTGATCCTCAACATCAAGGACGACGTCCTCGTCGTGAAAATCGCCGAGAACGTCAAGGTCGATCTCTCGCGAGCGGCCGTGCAGCGCGTCAAGAACGGCGACGAAAAGTAGCCTTCCCGCAGGCGCCGACGGCGCTTTCCCCGCAGTTGTTCCCCGATGCACGATGAAAATCCTGTTCATGGGTACACCGGAATTCGCCCTTCCATCGCTTCGCGTCCTGGCGGCGAACCGGCACGACGTGGTCGCCGTCGTCACCAACCCCGACCGTCCCCGAGGCCGGGGTCGCAGGACCTCCCCGCCAGCCGTTAAAGCCGCCGCCGCTGAACTCGGGTTACCCTGTCTGCAGCCCGAATCGGTTGCCGATCCAGGACTGCCCGAAACCCTGTCCGCCTTCGGCTGCGATCTGTTCGTCGTCGTCGCTTTCTCGATCCTTCCGGATGTGCTGCTCGCCGTCCCGCCGATGGGAGCGGTCAACCTTCACCCTTCGCTGTTGCCCGCCTATCGCGGCGCCGCCCCCATTCCCTGGACCCTGTTCAACGGCGAGCGCGAAACCGGGGCGACGACCATCCTCCTCAACTCCCGGGTCGACGCCGGCGACATCCTGCTGCAGCAGCGGGTCGCCGTGGGGAGTGAGGAAACCGCCGGAGAACTGGAGCAGCGCCTCGCCGCGCTCGGCGCACATCTCGTGGCCGCCACGGTCGATGGCCTGGAGCGAGGCGATCTTCACCCCAGGCCGCAACCGGCCTCAGGCGCCAGCAGGGCCCCGAAGCTGTCCAGGGAAGACGGCAGGCTGATCTGGTCTCAGCCGACCGAGTCGGTTCGCAACCGCATCCGCGGCGCCAACCCCGTTCCCGGAGCGTTCACGACATGGGGACGGGATCGGATACTGAAGATTCACCGCGCCCACCCCTGGAAAGATGCCCTGCGAGCGGACGCGGGCACGGTCCTTTCCACCGACGGTGAAACCGGCCTGGTGATCGCCACCGGGGACGGGGCCCTCGTCGTCGACGAAGTGCAACCATCGGGACGCAATCGCATGGCCTGGAAGGCCTTCGTGCGGGGTTACCAGGTGCGGCCGGGGGACCGTTTCGGCACGTGACCTCGGCCAGCCCACAGGCGTCGGATACCAGGGAACCCAGCTGCGCCCCTGCCCTGCCACCGATGGCCGCCTGCAGTCTCCTCGTCCTGATCTCTTTGCTGACGGCGGGTGCGACCGCCGCCTCCGGTGCCGTTGCAGCCACTTACGGCGAATCCGGTGCTGCCGAGGTGCTGAAACGAGCTGACCCGGACACGGCAGCAACCGCAGCAGCAACCGCAGACACGGCGAATCGGGAACATGCGACGGCGAAAACTCGACTCACCCCGAAGGAGGCCCTGTGGCGGTCCGCCCTGATTCCAGGATGGGGTCAGTTGCGCAACGGCCGATACTTCAAGGCGGTTCTGTTCTCCGCCGCGGCGGCCGGCTTTGCAGGGGCCGGCATCTCGGAGACACGCAACCTCGACCGCGCCGAGGTTGCGGAACGCCAGGCCGCGGCCGGCCGCCGCAACACCCGCCTGCTCCTGTTCATCGCCACGGCGACGTTTTCCGCCCTCGATGCTTACGTCGATGCCCATCTCGCCGACTTCGGACTGTCTCTTGCCGGCAGTTCCGATCTCCCAGCGGATTTTTCGCTGATCTGGAAATTCCAGTGACAACCAGCTACTCCGACCGCTACCAGACCAACCGCATCAGCCCCGACCGTCCGATGCGTATTCGCGGTAGGAAAAACCGGGGCCCTGCACCATATTTTGCCCATCCGTGGCTCTGCGACTCGGAACTGCACATTTTCGACGGGTCGCCGGCTCGAGGTGGCCGTCGCCCCCGAACCCGGAATCTGCACATTTTCATGGGCTGCCGTCTGTTCAACGAAAGACATCCCGCCGAACGGCGCACATTCCGGCTCTGCCGTAGCGATGGCCTTCATGCCCAGACGAAGCGTTCTTATCCGGGCGCCTTTAGTCCAACCCCGACAAGTCAAGAGGTGACATGATGCTCAGGAGAATGTTCACAGTGTCCCGTTACTCGATAACAGCGGTTTTGTCGTTCCTCTGGTGTTTTCTGCTGCAATGCAGCGAGGCCGAACCAGGCGTTGCGCATCCGCCGCTACCGGCCGCTGGCAAAGCTGCGGCCGCCTCCGAACTGCGCCAGAGTGTCGTCCTCGACGGCGCCTACGCCGGCGAGGTCCTGATCGAAGGGAATAACTGGGAAGCTGCGAGCGGCGGGCAGGAAGTCGCGTTGCTCTTCAGCGGCCGTAAGTTGAATGACATCCGTCAGGTCGAGCTGATTCTCGAACTGATTCCGGCCAGCGCTTTCGATCTCGAAAGCGCCGCGTTCGCACCCGAGGATCCCTTCGTGACCTTCGGCAGCGGCGTCGAACCGCTCGACAACGGACGGTTGCGCCTTGGCGGAGCGAGCGTCAGCGAGACGATCGAGGGGGATCACCAGTTCGGAACCTTCACCGTGCGCACGAGTGACGGTTTCAACTCCCAGACGGAGACGCGGATCGAAGTGAATTTTCTGTCGCTAGGTCCCAGCTCCACTGACCGAGAAGAGTACCAACATGAGGATCTCGGTCTCGGTGTCGTGGTGTCCGCCGGAGATGTCGTAACCGATGCTGACGGGTCGACTTGGGGACGCATCAAGGCCATGCTGGCACGGTAGGAGGGCATCCGGGGATTAGGCACGTCCATCTGTCTGGGCTTTCCCGGACATCCGATGCGGGGTTTCAAAAACTCATGTACAGGGTCGATTCAGGTTAGAGAAGGGAGATGCCAATCATTATCTCCACCTGACCACAAGTAGCTTCCTCCGGGACTAATTGACGGACCGCTGAGGGGCCGCTAGTTTAACTGGCGTCCCGGGGGCTGTAGCTCAGTTGGGAGAGCGCCTGAATGGCATTCAGGAGGTCAGGGGTTCGATTCCCCTCAGCTCCACCAGGAAATAAGGGCGCGACTCCTCGTTCAAAAGGAGTTGCGCCCTTCTCTTTGCTCCATCGGTCGCCGCGTGGCGACCGGCGCGCTCAGCGTCGGCAGACCCGTGGTTTCCGCTACCCTTTCAACAGCCTTTAACGCTCCTTTCCGGCTCGCCCGCAAACAGTTCCGGGCCGGATCCGCGTGGGATGCCGTACATATGCCAACCTTCACACCGAACGAATTGATCGAACACGCGACGGCCGTCCTGGTTGCCGCGGGAACACCGCCGGACAAGGCCGGGCTGGTAGCCGGGCTGCTCGTCGAAGCGAACCGCGCCGGCCACGACTCCCATGGCGTCATCCGCCTGCCGCAGTACCTCGCCTTGATCGAAAAGGAGGAGATCGTTCCGGTTGCAGAGGTGGAGATCGTTGGCCAGACCCCGATAATGGCGGTTGTCGAGGGCAACTGGGGGTTTGGACAGGTCACGATGAGCCGCGCCACCGAACTCGGTCTGGACAAGGCCCGGCAAACGGGAATGGCCGCGATCGCCGTCCGCCAGGCTAACCACATCGGCCGTCTCGGCAGCTACGTCGACCAGATTGCCAGACAAGGGATGGTCGGGATGATGTTCGTAAACGCCGTGGGTGTGCCGCAGTTCCGCATGGCCCCTTGGGGAGGCATCGAGCCGAGGCTCGTCACCGATCCTCTCGCTTTCGGGATTCCGCGATCCTCAGGGCCGATCGTCATCGACATGACCACGACCGTAGTTGCGGAGGGCAAGGTCAGGGTTGCCCGCAACCGCGGAGTGGAAACCCCTGATGGATGGCTTCTCAACTCAAGGGGGGAACCGACGAATGATCCCAACGACTTGTACAGCGACCCCCCAGGCAGCATCCTTCCGCTCGGAGGGGCCGCCGCAGGTCACAAGGGGTATGCGCTCAACGTCGCACTCGAGCTTATAGCCGGCATTCTCACCGGTTCAGGATACATCGGGAAGGACAACAGGCTGAGGAACGGGGTGCTGCTGATCGTCATCGACGTCGAACAGTTCCTGCCCCTCGACGAGTTTTTCGAGGAATCGGAGAAATTCGTAGCCCACGTCAAATCGTCGCCTCCAGCGGAGGGCTTCGACGACATCCTGATGCCCGGCGAAATCGAGGCGATTGTCACGCAGGAGCGGACGCACGGGATTGACGTCGAAGAGGAAACCTGGCGCCAGATCGTCGAGTGGGGAGCGAAGTTGGGAATCTCGCTGGAAGCAGGATGAGGGTTCCTTGCGCGGGAGCATCCGGGCGCAATTAAAATTCCAGGATCTCGACCTTTCGACGAAACTCCTCGAAGTCCATTTCCTCCCGGCTGAAGGCATCGACGTCCTTCTTTCGAACCTTCAGCACAAGCCCCGGATTGCTTTCCCACCCTGCCGGAAAGCGGACATCGACCACCATGTACTCCTCAGGCCCGAGGGTGCGCAGTGTGTAGCCGTAGTCGCCCACTACCTCGATCAGCTTTTCCCTGAACCGTTCGCGAGTCTCCACCTCTGCCGCACCTTGTTTTGTTGTCAGAGGATGAATTTCCCAGTACCCGTGTCCCGCATTCATGAAGAAAACTGCCCCCAATCCCTCGTAGTACATACTTAAAGTCCTTGTGCCAAAATTCGGTACGAGTTGATCGGTCCGCTTAAGAGAATTGTCCAGGATTACCGAAAGGATCTGGATCTTCTTCATCCTGGAATCGTCCGGTTTGTGCTCCCGAACCACCAACCGCTGGCGAAACTCCTCCTCGCCGATACGCTCGCTGCGGTACTCGACTATATCCCGCTTTTTTGCCGAAACCTCGTAATACTCACCTGCTGGAACCGAAATTATATTCCTTAACCTGTCCAGGCTTTTTTCAGGAAACATTTCCCGGTTTTTTCCTGGAAACATTCTGGTTTTTTTCACCCCTTGGTCTTCGACTGTCTCGACCACCACAGAATCCCTGCCAGCAAACAGTATCGTTTTGACCAGCGTTGAATCCTCATATGGTCTTGTCCTTGTCTCGACCCCGTAAGAATCGACAGCTCGATATCGCAGCAGGACCGCAACTCTATCTTCTTCTTTCAACTGGCGAATTGCATCAGCGTAATTCCCCAGGAATTCAGCGATTCGATTTTCCTGGGCCGCTCGGCCTTCCTCTTCCAGCTTCCTCGCTTTCTCTTCAAAAACCGATCCCCTGGTATCTTCGAAATCCTCCAGCTGCTTCATGAAAGCCTTCAGACCGAAGTGATGGGAAAGACCGATGATGCCTCCTGGATTGCGATCTTCAATGAGAACAACAACCCCGTAGTTTTCAAAGTACATCCCCCGCACACGCGGTTTCGAAGTCCCCAATGAAGTCCCCAATATGGATGTATTCGCATGCCTGTACAAGCTTTTCAGCACATCCTCCATGATGCTCAGATCCCGCCGCATGCGCTTCTTGTCGATCTCTGCCTCGGCAAGGTCGGGAACCGTCAGAACGATAAAGCAGGCGGCCACCAATGCCACCAGCAGACTATCTTTCATTTTTAACACCTCCAAACGAAACATTCAGTTGGACTCCATGGGTGGATCCATCCTGGCGTATGTGGCCACCAGCAAACGGCGCAACAGTTCTTCGGCGCGCATGAAACGGCTCTCCGTCGACCAGTCGATCTTCTGCAGCCCTTCGCCTACCAGTTGCAGGTCCCTGAGGCGCCGGGCTTCGAGGTTCTGGTCGAATCGGGCCAGGACCAGACCGAGTTCAACGCGTTGCTGTTCGTGGGCAACGACGATCAGTTCCTCGATCAGGGCCAGGGAGTGTTGTTGCGCCCAAAAAAATTCCCCCCGCGTGAGCGGCTCTTCCAGGACGGTTGTCACCGGCTCGGCCTCGGAATCCGCCGGCAAGCTCAGGCTCGCGCGGATAGCTCCCTGTCCGTACTCGACCTCGATATTCAATAGAGACAGGACCAGCACGACGCCGGCCAGACCGAGAGACAGGCCCGGCATCAGCCAGCGGCTTTTCCCTGCATAAAGCCAGTCTGGGAAAAAAGCTTTCCACCAGGGTGGAGGCTTTTCCAGCGTGAATACCACACTCGCCTGCGGATTCTCGTCCTCCCAGGCGCGCAAGCTGCTCGCAGTCCAACCCATCTCCTCCAGGGCCTGCTTGCAGCTCGGGCATATTTTCGCGTGCGCCTCGATGCCCGCTTTCTTCTCCGCATTCACCTCGCCGTAGAAATACTCCACGAGTTTTTCTCTCGACAGATCGCATTTCATCAATCGATCGTCTCCTCCGTGACATCCCACTGATTCAGCAGCTTTCTGAGATTGTTCAGGCCATAGTAGAGCCGCGATTTGACCGTATTCACGGGCAACTCGAGAACGGTTGCGATCTCAGTGAATTTCAGGTGCTGGTATTCCTTCATCAGGACCACTACCCGTTGCTCCTCGGGGATGGACTGCAGGGCTCGATTTAGCAGGTCGCGCAGATCTCGCGCGTGGACCCTTGAATCTGCAGGAGAGGAAGACTGCAGCAGGGGATTCCCCGTGCGGTCTCCCCCGTGCTCCAGACTTTCCAGGGAGACCGCAGTGTACCGCCGGCGCCGTCTCAGCTCGTCGCGGCAGGTGTTTACCGCGATCTGGTACAGCCATGTGGAAACTTTCTCCGGATCGCGCAGTCGACGAATGTTGCGGTAAGCACTGACAAGCACCTTCTGGCACAGGTCCCGTGCCTCTTCGCGATCTCCCGTATAGCGCAGAATGAAGTTGTAGAGACGCCCCTGCCAACGCCCCACCAGGGCGTTGAAAGCCTGGGGATCGCCGCCGCGGAAGCGCCTCACCAGTTCGGCGTCCGTCATCTACCCTCCTGGAAACCAGGGCGTCCCGATTCGAGACTTCCCCCGGGCCCAACTGGTTAGACGCCTGGAGGAGTGAGAAAGTTTTGGCCGTTCACAGGTGGATCGACCGAACGACCGGTTAACCTGGTCAGCAGTTTGCTGCAATCACCTCGGTTTCGGCTCCTTTCGCGGAAGGCGGCAAATTGGCGCCGGTTCCGAGGCCCCTTTATCTTTCCTGCCTTTTCAGGCGCTTCCAAGCCCCCAACTCACTTCCACACCAGAACCACCTCCCACCCAGCGCACCCGTCCGGCGGCACTGCCGTCCAAGTGCTGCTCTCTGCCTTAATGACCCCGGCTTCATCCCTCGATCACATCGCTCGCAAAACGGCGCTGACCTCCTCCTTCAAAGAGGCCGTGAGGCGCCTTCAGCGGGGGGAGGAGGAGGTTCTTCTGCACGGCCTGCCCGCGACGCTGGCCGCTTTCCTGGCAACTCACGTGCAGCGGTCGATGAACCGGCCCTTGCTGGTAATCACCAGCGATGAAGACCGCGCCGAACGCTGGCGCGACGACCTGCAGGCAATCGCCGGCGAGGGAGTGGTGCGCTACTTCCCTGCATGGGACGCCCCCCTGTACGACGGGCGCTCCCCCTCCGAAGAAGTAACCCGGCTGCGCGTCGAAGCGGTGGCCCAGCTCGCAGGGCGCGAGCCCACCATCGCCGTCGCACCGGCCGCCGCCCTGGTGACCCCCGTAATCCCCCCGCACGCCCTCGAGCACGGGATCCTGTCGCTCCGGGCCGGCGAGGAGCGGGCCCCCGAAAGCCTCTCTTCGCATCTGGTCGACTCCGGGTTCGAGCGCGTCCCGATGGTCGACGGAGTCGGGCAGTTCAGCGTCAGGGGCGGTATCGTCGACGTCTTCCCGTTCGCCCTCGAACACCCCCTGCGCCTCGAGTTCTTCGGCGACGAAATCGAGTCCATCCGCCAGTTCGACGTCGCTACCCAGCGCTCGCTGAGCGCGATGGAGGAGGTGAACGTGCTGCCGGCGGCCGAGCTGCTGCTTCATCCTCCACTGTTCGAGCAATACGCCGGCGCCATCGAGGAGGCGGAACGGGACCACGAGGTCGGCCTCGACTACCTGAAAGACCAGCTCGAGCTCGGCGGCTCCCTGGAAGGAATCGAGACCTTCATGTCCCTCCTCTACGGCCGCGACAACGGCCTCTTCGAATACCTCCACGACCCGGTCCTTTTCTGCGACGAGGCCGAGGAGTTCGAGCCCGAGATCGCCAAGGCGCTCAGGACCTCGGTTGCCGACTACGAAAAACACCGCGACCGCGGCGACCGACTGCCGCCCCCGGCGCTGGTGCGGGATGCCGACTGGCTGCGCCAGCGCATCTCCGCGGAGAGCCGGCTGGCGCAGGCGCCGGTAGGGTCCTCCGGGAGCGCCGTCCGCTTCGAGAGCCGCGAGCCTCGCGCCGTACAGGGCGAGCTCCCCGTGCTGCGGAAAGAGCTGGAGACCCTCGATGGCGAGGGATACGAGATCCACCTCCTCACCGAAACGCAGGGCCAGTCGAGCAGGCTGGAGGAGATCCTGGCAGACGGCTCGGAAAAGCTGTCATTCGGCCTGGGAACGCTGCATCGCGGCTTCGTCTTCCCGGAAGCGCGCGTCGCGGTGCTCAACGATCACGAGATCTTCAGCCGCCGCAAGCAGCGTTACCGCTACCGGCGCTTCAAGGCGGCCAAACCGATCTCCTCCCGCGATGCGCTTTCAGTCGGCGACTTCGTCGTTCACGTCGACCACGGCGTCGGGCGCTACCGCGGCATTCGCAGGCTGACGCTGAGCGGACGCGACCACGACTGCCTTGAGGTCGTCTACCAGGGGGAAGACAAGCTGTTCGTCCCGGTGGAGCAGCTCGACCGGCTGCGGAAGTACTCCGGCGCGGAAGGGGAACCGCCGCTGCTCAACAAGCTCGGCGGAAACGCCTGGGAGAAGCTCAAGGAGCGCACCCGGGAAGAGATCTTCAAGATGGCTCGCGAGCTGATCCAGCTCTACGCGGAGCGCCAGACGCAGGCGGGTTTCGGCTACGCTGCCGACTCCTCGATGCAGCGGGAGCTGGAAGCCTCGTTTCCATACCAGGAAACACCCGACCAGCTGCGCGCGGTGGAGGAAGTCAAGAGCGACATGGAGGCGTCCCACCCGATGGACCGGCTGGTGTGCGGGGACGTCGGCTACGGAAAGACGGAAGTCGCCGTGCGCGCCGCGTACAAGGCGGTGTGCGACGGCAAGCAGGTAGCGGTTCTCGTGCCGACGACGATCCTGGCGCAGCAGCACTTCCTGACTTTCTCGGAGCGGATGTCGCAGACCGCAGCCCGCATCGAGGTCATGAGCCGGTTCCGCACCGCCACGGAACTGAAACGGATCGCCAGGGATGTCAAGGATGGCAAAGTCGACATCCTGATCGGCACCCACCGGATTTTGTCGAAGGACGTCGAATTCCGGGACCTGGGCATGCTGGTCGTCGACGAAGAGCAGCGCTTCGGCGTCAGGCACAAGGAAAAGCTGAAGCAGTTCAAGCGCCTGATCGACGTGATGACCCTGACCGCCACCCCGATTCCGCGCACCCTGCACATGTCCCTGATGGGCTCCAGGGACATGTCGGTAATCAACACGCCGCCTCAGGACAGACTGCCGATCCACACCGAAATCCTCTCCTTCGACGAGGACCGCATCGCCGCAGCGATCAGCCACGAGATCACCCGCGGCGGGCAGGTCTATTTCGTTCACAACCGCGTACAGTCGATTCAGCGGCTGGCCGAGTACCTGGAGGATCTGTTGCCCGCCGTCCGTTTCGGCGTCGCCCACGGACAGATGGGCTCGCGGCAGCTCGAGAAGATCATGTTCGATTTTCTCGAGCGGAAATACGACTGCCTGGTAACCACCATGATCATCGAGTCCGGGATCGACATCCCCACGGTCAACACGGTTCTGGTCAACCGCGCCGACATGCTTGGCCTGGGCCAGCTGTACCAGATCCGCGGCCGGGTCGGCCGCTCGAAAGAGCGCGCCTACGCCTACCTGATGGTTCCCAAGGGCAAACGCCTGACGCGCAAGTCCCGACTGCGCCTGCGCGCCATCGAGGAATTCGCCGACCTCGGCTCCGGATTCAACATCGCCATGCGCGACATGGAGATCCGCGGCGCCGGCAACCTCCTGGGGGCGCAGCAGCACGGCTTCATTCACGCAGTCGGCTTCGACCTCTACTGCCGCCTGCTCGACGAAGCGGTGCGCGAGCTGAAGGGTGAAGAAGTGGAGCCGGAGGTCGAGCCCGACATCAGGATCGCCGCCACCGCCTACATCCCCGAGGACTACATATCCGACGCCGATCTCAAGATCGGCTTCTACCAGCGGCTGGCGGACGCCCGGCGCGTCGTCGACCTGCTCGCGATCCAGGAAGAGCTGGAGGATCGCTTCGGGCGCCTGCCCTGGCAGGCCCGGTCGCTGATGAACATCATGGAAATCAAGGTGTTGGCGCGGCAGCTGCGCCTGGCGGGGGTGCAACTGGAGAGATCGAGATTCCGCCTGGTTTTCCCGGAAGAGGTGCAGATCACCCCATCCGATATTCAGCGCCTGGTCGAGAAGAACTCGTCCGAGCTCGAGTTCGACGTCGCCGAGCGGCTTACGATCGAGACCTTTCTGCGCGCCGGCGATGAACAGGAACGCCTGGAAAAGGCAAAACGCGTGATGCAGGAGCTGGTGTGACAAGGTTTCAGGCCGCGTTCTCGATATCGGCGGCGCTGCTCACAGGCTGCGGGCCACAGCGAGACGCATCTGAAATCGCTGCCCGCGTCGACGACGCGGTTCTCACCGAGGCCGAGCTCGCCGACCAGCTCCCAGATCAGCTCGACGAGGAACTGGCGGCGGTCGAGCGCAGTCAATTCATCGAGGACTGGGTCGGGCAGGAGTTGATTTACCGGGAAGCGCTCGATCTCAAGGTGCACGAGAAAGCCCACGTGCAGCGACTGATCGCACAGGCTCGCCGCGACTTGGTGGTAGCCTCATTCCTCGACAGCGTGTTGGCGAATCGCCCCGTCGATGTCGGCGATGAAGCTGTGACCCAATACTACCGCGACCACCAGAACGACTTCCTGCGAACCCGGGCGGAGACCCGGGCGCAGCACATTCTGCTCTCCACCCGTGGCGACGCCGAGGCTCTGCGGCGGGAACTGTTGGAGGGCTATACTTTCGAACAGGCTGCAGAGGAGTACTCCCTGGACCAGGAAACAAAAATGGGCGGAGGCGATCTGGGCTACTTCACCGCCGACGACCTGCCGGAGCTGTGGGAAACCTGCCGGAACCTGGCGCCTGGCGAGGTGTCGAGTCCGGTCCCTGCAGAGCGCGGTTACCACCTCGTCCGCGTCCTGGCCCACGAGCCGGCCGGGAGCGCGATGGCGCTGGAACAGGTTCGCTCCGAGATCGTCGGCAGGATCGTTTTCGAAGAGCACCGGCGGCGCCTCGATGGGCTTGTCGAAACGCTGAAGGCCCGGCGCTCCTGGGAAATCTCCACAAACTGAAAATCACCGCTTCAAACCGACTGCTTGCGAATGAACAAATGAGTGCATCCCTTCGAAAAAAACTGCCAGTCGCGGCCGCGGTGGCCGCATTTCTGGTCCATCCCCTGCCGAGCCCGAGGCCGGCGGACGCCTATCCGGAGCTGCTGGACCGCATCGTCGCCGTAGTCGACGACCAGGTGATTCTGTGGTCGGAGCTGAATCTCAGGCTGAGCCTCGAGTTGCAACAGCAGGGGTTGACCTATCTCGGTCCGGAGGAGATCGACAGGCGCCGCGAACGCACCCTGAACGAGATGATCGACGAGCAGGTAGTAGTCCTCAAGGCGAGGAAGGACAGCCTCGAGATCGACTACTCACGCGTCGACGAGCTGCTCAACGCCGAGTTGGGCCGCATCAAGGACAGCATCGATCCGGCCGAGTTCGAGGACATGCTGGAGCGCACCGGGATCAGCGAGCGCCAGCTGAAGACGCGCTATCGCAAACAGATCCAGAACCGCATGCTCTACGAACAGATGCTCGGGCAGCTCGCCTACCGGACTTTCATCACCCGGGGGGACGTCGAGCAGTTCCGAAAGGCCCACGCCGATTCCCTGCCGTCCAAGATTTCCATCAGCCAGATCAACATCAAGGTGAGCCCCTCCCAGGAGATCCTCACCGCGTCGATGGCCAGGATCGCCCGCATTGAGGAGGAGATCCAGGCGGGGGGTGACTTTGCGGAGTTGGCCAGGATCTATTCCGAAGACCCTGGCACGGCCGCCTCGGGAGGGGATCTCGGCTGCTTCGAGCTCGGCATGCTGATGCCGGAGTTCGAAATGGCGGCCCTCGAGCTCAAGCCGGAGGAGATATCGCACCCGGTGCGCACCAGGCACGGATTCCACCTCATCCGCCTTCACGAGAAGCGGGAAGACGAGCTGTGCGCCAGTCACATCCTCGTGCTCTCCCGCATCACCGCCGACGACCGCGTACGCGCCGTGACCCGCCTTACGGAGCTGCGGGAGCGCGCAATGACGGGAGAAGATTTCGCCCAGCTGGCCAAGGAATACTCCGAAGACCCGCAAAGCGCGAGAGCCGGCGGCCTCTGGCAGATCCTGGACTCACGGCAGATTCCACCGTTTCTGCAGCCCCACATCGGGCATCTCAGGCTCGGGGAGATATCGCAGCCCTTCCTGCTCGAGTCGGACGGTCACATCCTCAAGATCAACGACGATCACCCGACCCTCGAGGGGCTGGTCCGGGAAGTGCGCATGAACGAGCTCATGGTCGAGATGATCGAGGATTTCAAGAAGGAAATACACGTGGAAAACCGCCTCGATGAAGAACAGTTTCTCTGGAACCCTCGCGAAGCCGGGAGCGATTCGGCTTCGGGCGCGGATGGGGGGCGTGGTTGAACTGCCGGCATGCCGCGGCTGGACGCCTATCTCAAGAACACCGGCCTGTTCGCACGGCGCCGCGATGCCAAGCGGGCGTGCGAGGAGGGCCGAGTCACCATCGCCGGAACCGCCGCCAAGCCGGCGCGCGAGCCCAGGGTCGGTGAGGTGCTGATTCTAGACCTGGAGGATGCGCACCTTGAGGCCGAGATCCTCGAGATCCCATCCAGACCGGTGCCGAAAAAACAGCGCTTGAATTTCGTCCGCGTGCTGCACAGCGAGCGCCGCAGGCGGGATGAGATCCTGAGTTTCGACGACGATGAGCCGCTCCCATGAAGAAGGGTTTCTCGTCGCAACGAACCTTCGCCAGGCAATCCCCTGTCAACAGCCCGGTACTCCCAGCCGCTTGTCTTCGCCGGTGCGTCCCCACCGCCGAATTGTGATTCAGGGAAGACGCCCGTGAACGCCGTGCCCGAGAGCTCTCCGTTTTCGGTGTCGCGAGCCGGGCCCGACGACGGCGCTCCGCCGCAGGGACCCCCCTACGAAGGGCTGGCCGCCATATACGATTTCGTGATGAGGCACGTGGACTACGTCTCCTGGACGAGCTACGTCGACACCCTCTTGAGGAAATTCGGAAAGGGCCCGGAAACCCTCGTCGATCTCGCCTGCGGCACTGGCAACGCCACCCTGGAGTTCAGCAAGCTGGGCTACGATGTTTCGGGCGTCGACGCTTCGGCTGCGATGGTCGCAGCGGCTCAGGGAAAGGCGGCGAGCATTGCATCTGCGGTTCCTTTTTCGACAGGAGACCTGCGCAGCCTCGGAGGGCTCGGGCCGTTCGATGCCGCGACCTGCCTGTATGACAGCTTCAATTACCTGATGACCACCGAGGATGTAGGCGCGGCGCTGGAATCGGTTGCGGGCCTGCTGAAGCCCGAGGGGGTCTTCGTGTTCGACATCTGCACCGAGCGCAACTCCCTCGACCATTTCCGGGATGTGCTCGACGCAGAGGAGGGGCCGGGCTTCGTCTACACGCGGCACAGCTATTACAACGCAGACCGCCGCATACAGTACAATTCTTTCGACATCGGCTACGAAGACCGCCGCGTGTGCGAATCACACGAACAGCGGATCTACGAGTTCGACGAAATGACCGACATGATCGCCGCCAGCCCGTTAGAGGTCCTGGGTGCCTTCGACGGCTTTTGCATGCACCCCGGGTCGGACCGTTCCGACCGGGTCCACTTCGTCCTCCGGCTTCCCCCCTGAGCGGACGCTTTTCAGTGAGCCTTCCCGACTTCGACGCCGCGGTCTCATTCCTCGGAGGCGCCAGCACCTTCGTCGTGACCTCCCACGTCAACGGAGACGGCGATTCGATCGGCAGCTGCCTGGCCATGGCCAACCTCCTGTCCCGGATGGGAAAGCCGGCAACTGTCATTCTCGACGATGTTCCCGGAAGATTCGATTTCCTGCCGGGATTCCACGAAATTCAGCAGGCCGACGGACTGAAGCACAACGGTCCCGACGCCGCTGTGGTCCTCGATTGTCCGTCGCTGGACCGCGTCGGCTCCGTCCAGGACTTCCTGCGGACGGACACGGCGATCCTCAACGTCGACCACCACAGGGGAAACAGGCATTTCGGCATTGCCAACCTCGTGTCCGAGGAAGTCAGCTCGACGTGCGAGCTGCTCTTTCACCTGTGCGCGGCAATGGATGCGAAGATCGATGCGCCGCTGGCCGAACAGCTGTACACCGGGATTCTGTTCGACACGGGGAGCTTCCGGTATTCGCTGACGACCCCCCGCAGCCACGATGTCGCCGCGCATCTGATTCGCTGCGGAGCGCGCCTCGACTACGTCGCCGACCGCCTTTACAACAACCGCTCGCTCGGTGAGATAAAGCTGCTCGGCAAGGCGGTCGAGTCGCTGTCGTTGCGGGCCGGAGGCCGCATCGCTCTCCTCAACCTTTCCCACGACGACATGCGCAGGGGAGACCCGGAGGAAGTGGTCAACTACGGCCTGATGATCAAGGGAGTGGAAGTGGCCGCCCTGCTCAAGGAAGAAAAACCGGGATATTTCCGCGTCAGTTTGAGGTCGCGGAGCGAGGTCGATGTCAGCGCCGTGGCCTCCCTTTTTGGCGGGGGCGGACACCAACGCGCAGCCGGCTGCCGACGCCGGGGGGATCTTGCTTCGGTCACTGCTGCGGTTATCGGCGAAATCGAGAAGGCACTGGCGTGAACCTGGTAACCCTGAAAGACTGGAGCCGCCAGGACATCCTGGCCGTGGTCGAGGAGGGTGCGGCTCTCAGGCGGGATTCGAGCCGGCATCGCACCGCCCTCGCCGGAAAGACCCTGGCGCTGCTGTTTCAGAAGACCTCGACGCGTACCCGCTGCTCCGGCGAAATAGGGATGATGCAACTCGGCGGACAGGCCGTCTACCTCGACTGGACGACCACGAACTTCGGCCTTGCGGAGCTCAGCGACGAGGTGCGGGTTCTGTCCTCGTACTGCGACTTCATCGTCGCCCGCCTGCTGCTGCACAAGGACGTGCTGACGACGGCCGAAACCTCGGTGGTACCGGTGATGAACGGCTGCTGCGACCGCTACCACCCCATGCAGATCCTCGCCGACCTGCAGACCATCCAGGAATCTCTCGGCCGCCTCGAGGGGATCCGCCTGACCTACACCGGGGTCCACAACAACGTCACCAACTCGCTGATCGCTGCGGCGGTGAAACTCGGAATGGAGATCACCGTCGTCGCCCCCGAGACCAACCCTGCGGCCCTGGACGAGGAACTCTTTCAGGAGGCGCGGAACCTGGGTGCCTACCGGACCGCGGACGACCTGCGCGCCGCGGTCGAACGGAGCGACATCATCTACACCGACACCTGGATCGACATGGAGTACTTCGTCGATCCCGCATTCGCGACGGAGAAGGAGCGGCGAAGCGCGGAGTTCCAGCCGTACCAGGTAAACCGCGAGCTGCTGCGCGGCCTCGATACGCGGGTGATGCACTGCCTGCCGGCGCACCGGGGGTACGAGATCGAGGGTGAGCTGCTCGACGATCCCCGCTCGCTGATCTATTCCCAGGCGGAAAACCGGCTCCACAGCCAGAAGGCGGTGCTGCTGAAGGTCGCCGGCCTCCTGGAATGAGCGCCTCTGCGAGCCGGGCATGGCCGTAGCTGATTGCCGAACGCCATTCCTGGAAGCGAGCACGGGCGGCGGGTACTTCCAAGGCGCGGGCCCGCAGGGACGCGCTCCGTTACCGGACGCCGCTGCGCCCCGAGGGACTCCGGGGACTCAGGACCCTGGGCTCGTCCCCGACCCCGGGTAGCTCCGGCTTCCCCCCTGTTTTTCCACCAGCCTGACCTCCGACAGCACCATCCCGCGATCAACCGCCTTGCACATGTCGTAGATCGTCAGCAAGGCCGCGGTCACCGAGGTCAGGGCCTCCATTTCGACGCCGGTCCTGGCGGAAATTCTCGCTTCCGCCGACACGCGGACGCGATCCTCGGCGATCTCGAATTCCAGGTCGATGGCGGTGAGATTGAGCGGGTGACAGAGGGGGATCAGATCGGCGGTTCGCTTGGCCGCCATGATACCGGCAAGGCGGGCGGTCTCGATCACGTTCCCCTTGGCGATCCGGTTGCCAGTGATAAGGCGAACCGTGTCCGCCTGCATGAGGATCTCGCCCCGGGCGCGCGCCAGGCGGTCGGTGACCTCCTTGCCGCTGACGTCGACCATGCGCACGCGGCCCGCCTCGTCGACGTGGGTAAGCCTGGAATCCGCCATGTTTCCGGATCGTGGGGGGCTACCCCATGTTGCCGACTATAGCGGACCCGAATTCCGAGCACCTCACCTCGGTAGCCCCCTCCATAAGGCGTGCGAAGTCGTAGGTCACGACCTTGCTGCCGATGGTCCGCTCGAGACCGTCTATGATCAGGTCGGCCGCTTCATTCCAGCCGAGGTGGCGAAACATCATCTCCCCCGAGAGGATCACCGAGCCGGGGTTCACCTTGTCCTGGCCGGCGTACTTGGGAGCGGTGCCGTGGGTCGCCTCGAAAATGGCGTGCCCGGACTGGTAGTTGATGTTGCCGCCGGGGGCTATGCCGATTCCGCCCACGCAGGCGGCAAGGGCATCGCTGATGTAGTCCCCGTTGAGATTGAGGGTGGCGATGACGGCGTACTCTGCCGGGCGCGTGAGAATCTGCTGCAGAAATGCGTCGGCGATCACGTCCTTGACGACGATCTCGCCGCCGTCGACCTGCAGCGCAACCCACGGTCCCCCGTCGATCTCGGCGCCGCCGTACTCCTTCTTCGCCACCTCGTATCCCCAGTCGCGGAAGGCGCCCTCGGTGAACTTCATGATGTTGCCCTTGTGCACGAGGGTAACGCTGTCGCGGCCGCGTTCGATGGCGAAGTCGATGGCCGCCTTCACGAGCCGCGACGTGCCCTCCCGCGACACCGGCTTGATTCCGAACGCGGCCGTGCCCGGAAAGCGCACCTTGGCGAAGCGCTCGGAGAAGTGCTGTCCCATCAGGTCGCTGAACCGGGAGGTATCGGCGTCGCCGTATTGGAACTCGATGCCGGCGTAGATGTCCTCGGTGTTCTCGCGGAAGATCGCCATGTCGACGAGCTCGGGCTGCCGCACCGGGGACGGGACCCCCTCGAAATGCCGCACCGGCCGCAGACAGACGTAGAGGTCGAGGATCTGCCTCAGGGCGACGTTGAGACTGCGAATGCCGCCCCCGACCGGCGTGGTCAGCGGCCCCTTGATGCCGACGAGGTAGTCGCGGAATGCCTGGACCGTCGCCTCGGGCAGCCAGTCCCCCGTGGTGTCGAACGCCTTCTGACCGGCAAGCACTTCCATCCAGGCGATGGCGCGGCGACCACCGTAGGCCTTCCCGACGGCCGCGTCGAAGACGTTGATCGCCGCGGCCCATATGTCGGGCCCGGTGCCGTCCCCCTCTATGAATGGAATTATGGGATTGTCGGGAACTTGGAGACCGCCGTTTCCGGAACTGATCCGTTGCCCCCGGCCTGGTACTATAGGTCGCCAGTCGGTCATGATGAATGCGTGTCGCTATCCGTTCGTACGGGCGACTTGGTCGCCAAAACTTCCGAAGGTAACCGCTGTCTGTGAAAGCGGCAATTTGCCGGTGTCCGTTCCCCCAGGCTCCAGCTCTGCACCTCTCTCTGCGATGGAATCGCCCCGGTCATCGGGCAAAAGCCCCAGCAATTCCGGCTCCACCAGCTCGCTGCGGCATCCGAACACCGCTTCGAATTGGCGTCTGACGATGGCGCGGGTCTCGCCGATGCCGGGAGCGCTTTCCCCCAGAAGCTGCGCGACCGATGTCACGGCGACGTCGAGCCCGCAGGGCCGGATCCAGCGGAAGGGGTCGAGCTCGGTCGTCACATTCAACGCAAAGCCATGTATGGTGATCCAGTGGCGGACATGTACCCCGATGGCGGCGATCTTCTCGTCTTCAACCCAGACCCCGGTCAAGCCGGAACGCCTCCGGGCGTCGAGCCGGAGCTCGAGCAGCGTCCGGATCAGCACCTCCTCCAGCTCGCGGATGAAGCGGTGAATGTCCCGCCCCCTCATGCGCAGGTCGATGATCGGGTAGCCGACGATCTGTCCCGGGCCGTGGTAGGTGATGCTGCCGCCGCGCTCGATCCTGTGTATCGATATCCCCCTGGCCTCGGCGGCGGCCAGATGGCCCGGTCTTGTCGAACGACCCAGGGTGTAGCTCGGCGGATGATCCAGCAGCAGGAGGAGGTCGGGAAGTTCGCCGGCAAGGCGGCGTTCGCGCAGGCTTTTCTGCCATTGCCAGGCGCTGTCGTAGGGGATGGTCCCGGCAGGGCAGACCAGCAGATTCGGGTTGCTACGCTCCTCGTCCATCCTTATATTCAGAGTCTCGCATTGCCGAATTGGCACTCCGGGCCTGTGAGTGCTACCTTCTTCGTTCCCGTTGAAAACACAATTCAACTCCCCTTACCACACCAAGACATAGAGTCAGGAGGATTTTGGCTATGGCTGCCAAACAGCTGCAGTTCGAAATGTCGGCTCGTGAATCGCTTCAGTCCGGAGTGGATTCCCTCGCCGACGCCGTCAAGGTAACCTTGGGTCCCAAGGGTCGCAACGTCGTGCTCGACAAGAAGTTCGGCTCGCCGACGATCACCAAGGACGGGGTTACCGTCGCCAAGGAGATCGAGCTCAAGGATCCCTTCGAGAACATGGGAGCCCAGATGGTTCGCGAGGTCGCTTCCAAGACCAGCGACGTCGCCGGGGACGGCACGACGACGGCGACCGTGCTGGCGCAGACCATCTTCAGCGAAGGTCTCCGCAACGTCACCGCCGGCGCTCACCCGATGGAGATCAAGCGCGGCATCGACGCCGCCGTCGAGGCGGTGGTCGGCGTCATCAAACAGTCCGCCAAGGACGTCAAGAGCCACGAGGAGATCGCGCAGGTCGCGCGCACCTCGGCGAACAACGACAGCGACATCGGCGACCTCATCGCCGAGGCTATGGACAAGGTGGGCAAGGACGGGGTCATCACGGTCGAGGAAGCCAAGAGCATGGATACCAACCTCTCCGTCGTCGAGGGAATGCAGTTCGATCGCGGCTACCTTTCCCCCTACTTCGTCACTGATCAGGAGAGCATGGAGGCCAACCTCGAGGACGCCTACGTGCTGATTCACGACAAGAAAATCTCCAACATGCGCGACCTGGTTCCGGTGCTTGAAAAAATCGCGCAACTGGGCAAGCCCCTGCTCGCAATCGCCGAAGACGTCGAGGGCGAAGCCCTTGCAACCCTGGTGGTCAACAAGCTGCGCGGGACCATCCGGGTAGCCGCCGTCAAGGCCCCTGGGTTCGGCGACCGCCGCACCGCGATGCTCGAGGACGTCGCCACCCTGACCGGGGGCCGCGTCATCTCCGAGGACGCCGGTCTCAAGCTCGAGAACACCACCCTCGAAGACCTCGGACAGGCCAAGCGCATCACCATCGACAAGGACAACACCACCGTTGTCGAAGGCAGTGGCAAGCCGGCCGACATCAAGGGCCGGGTCCAGCAGATCCGCTCCCAGATCGAAGAGACCACCTCCGACTACGACCAGGAGAAGCTGCAGGAACGGCTGGCCAAACTGGCCGGGGGCGTGGCCGTCATCAACGTCGGCGCCGCTACCGAGACGGAGATGAAAGAGAAGAAGGCCCGGGTCGAAGACGCGCTGCACGCCGCTCGCGCCGCGGTCGAAGAGGGCATCGTCGCCGGAGGCGGTGTGATTTTCATCCGCGCTCTGAGCTCTCTCGACGACCTCGACCTCGAAGGGGACCAGGCGACGGGTGTCAACATCGTGCGCCGCGCCCTCGAAGAGCCGCTGCGCCAGATCGCCGCCAACTCCGGTCACGAAGGGGCCATCGTCGTGCAGAAGGTCGCCGCCAGCAAACAGGCGTCCTACGGCTTCAACGCCCTCTCCGAGAAATACGAAGACCTGGTCAAGGCCGGCATCACCGACCCGGCCAAAGTCTCGCGCACCGCCATTGAAAACGGAGCCAGCATCGCCAGTCTGCTGCTGACAACCGAAGCCTTGGTTGCCGAGATTCCGGAAGAGAAGCCGCCGGCTCCGGCGGGCCCTCCGGGCGGTGACATGTACTGATCGCCTCAAGGCGATGCGAAAGAGAAGGGGGTTCCGCAGAAACAGCGGAACCCCCTTTCTGTTTCGCCGTGATTCCGGCCGCCCGCGGGGGTCCCGCCCTCAGGAGTCGTTGCGCTCGGCGGAGCCCGGAGGCGTGGTATTAGACGCGCCGGTTCCTTCCGGGGAGGAATACTCGATCTGCGCCCCCTCTTCGACCACCAGGTGGGGAGTCTTGACGGAACCTCGAAACCGGGAAGTCGAGGCCAGGTAGACCCTCCCGCTGGCCACGATTCTGCCCGCAACGCGGCCGCGGATGACAGCCTCTCCCACCTCGATCTCCTCGGCTTCCACGAAGCCGTTTTCACCTACGATCAAGGGGCCGGACGTACTCAGGCGCCCACTGAGCTTGCCGTCGACGCGCACGGGATGGTCGATATTGAACACCCCGTCTACCTGCGCTCCTGGCCCGATCACGGTGCCGTCCACCTCTTTTTTGCGTGCGGTTTTCACAACCACAGACGGAAACGAGTTGGGTCGCGAGGCCGCCCATCTTCCAACACGGAGTACAAAAGGGCCGGTTCTCCCCCACTGGGCGGGGCGCCGGACAACGCTATCGGCTGTCCGCGGAAGACGTACTCCCCGGCTTCCGCAAGGAGAATGCGGTTGTGTCCGTACAAGCTGCAAAGACCTCTGCCGTGATCGATGCGTAATGCGTGGCCGAGCCGCCGGTCATAGCCGGCCTCCGTCACGCGGCCGGCTGCCGTTGCCCTCACCAGGCTCCCCGCCGGCGTGGCGATGAGCACGCCCTGGCTTCCGAAAGGTTGGCGCAGGACACCCCGGACAGGCCACAGTGCCGGGACGGTGCGGACCTGCCCGTGTTGCAGCCGAAATACCGAAGAGACGTAGCGGTAGCGGTCGGCGGTCGAGCCTTCCTGCGGTAAGTGGTAGCCACTTTGGCTGCCCAGTATGCGGTGCAGCTGGTCACTCTGGCTCTGCAGGCGGCCGAGGGTTTTCTCGAGCTCGTCGATCTGCATCACTGCCTCTGTGAGGTGCCGCCGTTCCCTCTCCAGCCGCTCCAGCCTGGAAGAGAGGGTATGCGCCTCGAAAAGATAGCGAGCCCCGATAACCAGCAGCACGCCGGCGCCTGCCGCCAGCAGCGCGGAGAGCCCGACAAAGATGCGGGGGATCTTGAATTCGTAGATGCGACCGCCCTCTTCTGGGATGAGCAACAGCGTCAGTTTGCGCCCGGGAAACACGGTGCTATCCTGTCGCGTCGAAGGGGTTCGATTCGGAGACATCCCGAAATGCAGCCGCGGTTTTTTGCGTCGGCCTGCACCCCGGACAGCTGCAGATCCCTTTCGCAGCGGGGATGACTCTTTTTCGGGAAAGCATGTGGATATAATATGACACTATTCCGGCTTACGGTGTGACATGTCGAGATCGATTCGAAACAGGCCGGTCACGGCCGAATCTCAGGCCGGGCTGCGCCGGTTTTTCCAGCACATGGTGGCCCCTTCGTTCGGCATGCTGGGCCTGCAGAGCCGCGAGCTGATCGACTACGTTACAAGACTGCTCGCCGACTTTGCGCGCACCGACGAGCTCTACCGAATCCGCGACGCTCGCGGCCGGCCCCTGGAAACGGTGGCCGGCATGCTGCTCGAACTGATGCGGGCATGGAACTCTGCGGCCCCGTACCGTTTCGAACGCGAAGTAGAGGTGAGGCGGCACTGCGGCGACTACACCCTGTTCATGAGCGGCCTTTTCCGGGCCCATCTGGAGGCGGAATCGCTGCTGGGCTACTACCTCGAGCAGGGGCAACAGGCATACGGCATCGTAGCGGAGCGCATGGAGATGACGATGTCCCCACAGGCATCGGTGTTCAAGGCGCTTGCCGTCGAGTTCGAGTCGATCTCCGGGGCGCTCGACTACATGCGCAAGGTCTACATGCGTCCCGGCCAGCAGGCCGGACCGTATGAAGGCATGCTGCGGCGCCTGGAGCTCAACTAGTCTACTGTTGCGCGCAATACAGCGTGAACTTCAGACCTGAACAGAACTAACCCGCGCCCTGCAGACCGCGAGGAAATCCTCGTTGGAGGCCGAAAACCCGATCTGCTGCTCCGCTTCGCGAATCGCCAGCTCCGTCGCCATCAGTTCACCGAGCGTGTCCGGGAACTCAACGCCCATGGTGGCGTCGCGCAGCAGAATCAGGTTGTAGCCCCGCCTGCGCATGGCTCGCATCCCGTAGTCGCGGCCCAGAATGCACCAGTTGGTCGCGAAGCCGGCGTACACCAGGTGCAGGATCCGGCGCTCTCGGCAGAGGTCGTGCAGCTGCTGGCCGGTGGCGACAACGAAGTCGTCGGCCGCGACCTCGATGGCCGACGACATGCCCAGCGACTCGATCCGGGGAATGCCGGGGGGCTGGTCGCGAGGACCGCGGAAGGCGGCATAGGCGCCCTGCAGGGCGCGGAACCCGGCGGGGGGCCAGTCCGGCTCCGGCTCGGACGGCGGCGGCTGGTGGCGGGCGAGCTGATCGAACTGCGCCGCCACTTCGGGACAGGGAGCGTGAACGATGGCGAGGCCCGCAGCCCGGGCGGCCTCGAGGGCGGGAACCACTGCCTCCCGCGTCACCTGCGATGCCCGCTCCAGCCAGCTTTCTATGAAGTGATTGTTCCACACGTCCACCAGCACCAGGGCCGTCTGACCGACCGGCAGGGACATGGTCGTCTCGCGCCTGATGAACAGCTCCTCGCGGTACGGCTGGCCCTCCGGCGGGCTGTCCTGGAAAAAACGGACCGTCAGGTCAATCGTCCTCATATGGGTTCCCTGGAAAGTAGGTGCCGGGGGGCAAGCTTCAGCATTGCGGCGAGGCGGATCGTTCAGTTGCCGGAATCTTCGGGTTTCGCTTCGAGTTCCACGAACACGCCGCAGTGCAGCATCCCCGATCCATAATATGGATTCGCGATCTCCCCAGCCTCCTGAATCCAGTGCGCCCCCTCGTAGTCTAAGGCCATCGGACAGTGGGCGACGCGATAGCCCTCCGGGAGCTCGCTGTCGAGCAAGGCGTTCGACAGCGGCAGGAACGCGGAGCGGAGCGCCTCGATGTCGGCAGCGGCGGCAGCGGCAGCGGCCACCTCTGCATGCTCCGGATCCATGTGCCCCTGCAGCGTCTCCAGGGCCTGCTTTGCCGGCTCGAAGCGGTCGTTGGCCAAGGCCTCCTGTGCCATGAGGTAGTACAGGAGAGCGCCGTCCAGGCCGGCGGTTTTGTCCTGTTCCGTGCCTGATGCATTGCCGGGAGTCGGTTCGGGTTTGGTGCCGCAGCCGGCAGCCAGGAAGAGCGCCCCCAGCAGGGCCAACCATTTGCACCGCACCCGTTTCATGAGCGGGCGGAGGCGAAGGGAAAGGTGTCCGTTGTTTCTCCGGGTGGCCGCGACACGTGCCAGACGCCGGCGTACATCGGGGCGACGTGGTAGTGACAAACGACGTTGCTGCGCTCCATGTCGTTCCTCTCCTTGGCTCCCTGGTGCGGGATGTGGCTCAGGAACACCACGGCGTCTCCCGCCATTGGGTGGAGAACGACGTGTTCCTGCGCCTGGCACCACTCCTCGAACCGGGGGCGGTCCAGCGGGTACAGATGCGGCGGCTCCACGAGGTGGCCAGCCTTGATGAACTTCAGATGGCCGTCCCCCGGGTTGTTGTCCTGCATGTAGAACGTCGTGTTGACCCCGGCGGGCTGCACGGCGAGACGGTGCTGCCCGACGCGCCGCTTTTCCTCCCAGTACCCGTAGAAGTCCATGTGCCACTCCTGCAGGTAGGGCCCGGGATTGGTGTGGCAGCGCAGGCTGCGCAGCTGGCACTGCCTGCCCATCATGCCCTCGAGAAGCGGAGCCACGCTCGGGTGAGCAACCAGGAACCGGAAGTTCCCCGGCTCGCGTTGGAGAAGCGAGTCGAACCACATGTTGCCGACCTCGTTGAGGCCCTCTTCCCATCCCATCTCGCGGGCGTGGTCTATCCGCTTCCTTACCCCCTCGGTCTCCGCTGCCGTGAGCGCCCCGGGAACGTGAACGAAACCGTCGCGTTCGAGGGTGTCGAGCTGCTCGTTTTCGCTGGACAGCTGCTCGTTTTCGCTGGACAATTGTTTTTCGATGCGTCCGGGATGCGGGTTGGTCGGTGGGATCGAGCGATTTTCGCACTCGCCTGGTGCGCATTGCTCTTTGAATCAGAATATTGCGCAACCTTTCCCCTGTCTCAAGCAGCCCTGTAGCTCGGAGCCTTTCCGGCAACGGGCCAAATCCCGGGCCGCATGGCACGACGGAATTTGCGGGAACGCCGGAGCGTCAGGCAGTGCACCTGCCTGGAAAACCAGCTACCGGGCAATGGGGTTTTCCGGAATTCGTGGAGGGTTGCCCAAAGGGGTCCCGGCTCCCCCAGGGTACGGACTGTAACCCATAGGATACAACGCGACGCGGCGGCGCCCCGGTTTCCGGGGTGGCTCCGCGGGCATGTGATTTGCGGCTCCGTCCCCATGCCGGCCACCGTGCTAAGCGCCGCCACCCTCGGTATCGACGCCTATCTCGTCCACGTCGAGGTCGACACCGACCGCCACCTGCCGACCTTCTGTGTCGTCGGCCTTCCCGACAGCGCTGTGCGCGAAAGCCGCGAGCGGGTCATGGCGGCGATCCGCAATGCGGGATTCGAGTGGCCGCGGCGGCGCGTGACCGTGAACCTCGCCCCCGCGGGTATTCGCAAGGTGGGGGCTGCCTTCGACCTGCCGATCGCCGTCGGCATCCTCGTGGCCTCCGGCCAGGTCGATACCAGCCGCCTGAGCGATTTCGTGCTCCTGGGGGAACTCTCCCTCGACGCCAGTCTGCGCCCGGTCACCGGTGCGCTCTCCGTGGCCACCGACATGGACCCGGAGGTCTACGGCATGATCGTGCCCCGGCAGAACGCCCGCGAGGCAGCTCTCGCCGGCGGACCCCTCGTCTACGGGGTCGGCACCCTTCGCGAGGCCGTGGAGATACTCGAAGGCAGCGTACGCCTGGCGCCCCACGACTTCGACCCCTCGCAGGTGCTCCCCAAGGCTACCCCCGCCGATTTCGACTTCGCCGACGTCGGCGGCCAGCAGCACGCCAAGCGCGCCCTCGAGGTCGCCGCGGCGGGTTCCCACAACATCCTGATGATCGGACCTCCCGGTTCGGGCAAGACCATGCTCGCCCGCCGGGTGCCGTCGATCCTCGCCGAGATGTCCCTCGAAGAGGCGCTGGCGACGACCAAGATTCACTCGGTGGCAGGGGCGCTGCCTGCCGGTGAAGCTGTCGTTTCCTCGCGCCCGTTCCGGGCGCCTCACCACACCATCTCCAATGCCGGGCTGATCGGTGGCGGCTCGCATCCGCGCCCGGGGGAGGTGTCCCTTGCCCATCACGGCGTGCTCTTCCTCGATGAGCTGCCGGAATTCCAGAAGCACGTGATCGAAGCCCTGCGGCAACCCCTGGAAGATCACCGCATCACCATCGGCCGCGCTGCCATGACCCTGTCCTTTCCCGCCCGTTTCATGCTGATCGCCGCCATGAACCCCTGTCCGTGCGGCTTTCTTTCCGACCCGCGGCGCGACTGTACCTGCACGCCGCTGCTGATCGAGCGCTACCGCGCCCGAATCTCCGGACCGCTCCTCGACCGCATCGACATCCACATCGACGTACCGGGTGTCGAGTACCGCGAGCTCGCGTCCCGGTCCGAGCGCGCGCCGTCGTCTGAATTCCGCCGGCACGTCGAAGAGGCGCGCCGCATACAGCGGCGCCGCTTCGAAGGGCGCGAGGACCTCTTCTGCAACGGCCACATGGAGGCCAGGGACATTCGCCGCTACTGTCCTCTCACCTGCGGCGGCGAGAAGCTGCTCGGGAGGGCCATCGAAACCCTTGGACTCTCGGCGCGAGCCTACGACCGCATTCTCAAAGTCGGCCGGACGATCGCCGATCTCGACCGCGCCGACGAAATCTCGGAACAGCACATTTCCGAGGCGATACAGTACCGCACCCTCGATCGCGCCGTTTGAGAGTCCGCCGGATCTCGCTACCTTTCCTCCGAGCACCCGGCGTTGAGCCGGCGGCAGGTCCAAACCTCCACAGAAGAGCAAGGAAAATGACGGACGCCTCCCGGTTTTTCGTATTTGTCGCTCTCACCGGCGACGAGGAGATCAGAACGTATTCGATGGACGCCGGCAGCGGCGCCCTGAAACTGGCCGGGGTCAGCCCCGCGCACGGACCGATCGGCGCCCTGACCCTGGGGCCCTCCGGTGACCGCGTCTACGGGGCCCACGTCGGCTCGACGGAGCTGTCGAGCTACCGCCTGGACAGGACCACCGGAGCCCTGGAGCATATCAACAAGGTGGCGACAGGCCACGCCACTCCCTGTCTCGCGGTCGCCTGCGGAGGCGGCCGTTTTCTGATCGCCGGGTACTACACCGGAGGCGGGGTGACCGTGCACGCAATCGCAGACGACGGCTCCATCGGTGACCTGGCACAGCGGGTCGACACCGGGGAGAAAGCCCACGCCGTGCTGATCGATCCGACGGAGCGGTTCGTGTTCATCCCCCACG
The DNA here is from genome assembly GCA_965223905.1 of Candidatus Latescibacterota bacterium. GTDB lineage: Bacteria > Latescibacterota > UBA2968 > UBA8231 > UBA8231 > CBDCXV01. The sequence continues at coordinate 504,593 of CBDCXV010000001.1, read as the reverse complement.
TCTGTCCCAACAACAAGACCTCCCAATTCCGCTTCGAGAGCAGTTCGGGAGAGCTGACGGCGAACGACCCGGCCGAAGTGACGCCGCCGGACGACATCACCGGACCGCGCCACATGTGCTTCGGCCCCGGGGGCGACGTCGTCTACACCGTCAACGAGCAGGGGAACAGCGTCACCGCTCAGCGCTACGACGCGGATGGGGGAACGCTGGAGATCTTCCAGACTGTGTCGACCCTGCCGGACGGTTACGCCGAGACCAGTCACTGCGCCCACGTCGAAGTCCACCCCAACGGCAGGTGGCTCTACGCTTCCAACCGCGGCCCCGGCGACTCCATCGTCGGATTCGAGATCGGCGGCGACGGCAGGCTGTCCCCCTTCGGCCACTTCCCCGTGCCCTCGAGCCCGCGTTCGTTCAACATCGATCCCGGCGGCGGCTTCTGTTACTGCACCGGCGAGGCCGCCAACCAGATGCGCTGCTTCCGCGTCGACCAGGAGTCCGGCCGCCTGGAGCCGTTCGGAGACGATATCGAGGTCGGGAAGTCCCCTTTCTGGACAATGGTTCTCGGCTTCTGAGCGGCCGCACCCGGTTTCCGGGCCGCCGCCGCCGAAGCCTTCAATCGGGCGCTTCGGACAGGGCCCGCGCACGGGCTGCGGCCCTCCCGCTCCGTTCGTTCCAGCCCTTGGCGGCGTACAGCTTGGACAGCTCGGCCCAGACTTCCCCCCTCTCCGGCATGCGGACCGTCAACACCTCCAACCTCGGTATCGCCTCTTCGCTGTTTCCCTGTTCCGCGTACACCATCCCCAGGTGATAGAGCGCTTCCTCGTCCGCCGGGTCGATGGCAAGGGCCGATTCGAGGGCCTCGATTGCCAGCGACGGCTCTCCAAGGGCTCGCTGGACCCGCCCCAGGCCTACGAGCGACGACGGATCTGCGGCATCCATCAGCGTCAGCTGCCGGTACAGCTCGCCCGCCTCTTCCAGGTCGCCGAGCTGCTCGCAGAGGGCCGCGAGCTTTCGCGTTCACTCGTCGTGAAAGGGGTGCTGGTCGAGGAGCCTCCGAAAGGCGTCGGAGGCGTCGCTGTAGCGGCCCATGGCGATGTAGACGGTGCCGATGTTCAGTATAGCATCCTCGTCCGCGGGATTGCTTTCCAGGATGCCGCGGTACGCTCCCTCGGCGGCGGCGAGACTGTCGAGACTGTAGTAGACGTACGCGAGGTTGCTCAAGGCATCCCTCGATTCCGGATTGATAATTACGGCGTTGCGGAAAGCGACCCGCCCCCCCCGGCGTAGTCGGCCGGGGGGTGACGCACCAGGCCGATGCCGCGATTGTACTCTTCGGTGAAATAGCGGGCCCGCATTCTGGCGATAGTGACGTAATATTCCGAGCTCAGCTCGAGCGAACGCGCAAACGCCTCCGCCATGGCCTCATAGTTGCCCTGGGCCGCATGTACTTGCCCCAGCCAGAAGTGGGCTTCGGGGTTTCTGGGCGATTGTCTTATCCCGAGCTCCAGGTACTCGCGGGCCTTGTCGTAATCCTTCGCTTCCTCGTAGTACGCCTTGCCCGCGGTGATCGCGCTTTGACAGCCGCACAGGGCTGCGGCGAAGCAGGTTGCGGCAAATACTCGCATCAGCCGGCGTAGCCGCCGACGATTCTGTCGACCGCGGCGGCAAACCGCTCGACGTCCTCCTCGGTCGTGTCGAAAGAAGCCATCCAGCGCACCTGACAGGTGGGACCGCTGAGGTCGAAGCCGATGAAGTAGAACTCCTTCTGCAGCTCGGCGACACAGGGGGTGGGGATTTCGGCGAACACGCCGTTGCTCTCGGCGGGATAGAGGATTTTCAGGTTCGGCACGTTGCGGACCTTTGCGGCCAGCAGCTGAGCCATCCGGTTTGCGCGCTCGGCGGTGCGGCGCCACAGATCCCCGCGCAGCACCGCTTCGAACTGGGCGCTGATGAACCGCATCTTAGACGCCAGCTGCAGCCCCTGCTTGCGCACGTAGCCGAAGTCCCGCGCCAGTCCGGGATCGAAGAACAGCACCGCCTCCCCGATCATCATGCCGTTCTTGGTGCCTCCGAAGCTGACGATGTCGACCCCGGCGTCCCGGGTCACCGCCCGCAACGACAGTCCCAGGGCGACCGCGGCATTGGCGAGACGCGCCCCGTCGAGATGCAGCAGCATCCCCCGTTCGTGGACGAAGTCCGCGAGCGACCGCGTCTCCTCAACGGTGTATACCGTGCCCATCTCCGTCGCCTGCGTGATCGAAAGGAGACGCGGCTGGCTGCTGTGTCCGGGAATCTCCTCGCGGGTCAGCGGCTCTATGGCGTCGACCGTCAACTTGCCGTCGACGGTGGGGGCGGGATAAACGCGGCATCCGACAAAGCGCTCGACGGCGCCGCTTTCGGAGACGTGGATATGGGAGCAGTCGCCGCAAATCAGCGCCTGGTACGGGGTGCAGACACCGCCGGTGCTGACGACGTTGGCAGCGGTTCCGTTGAATACCAGAAACACCTCGGTCTCCTCCCCGAAGTGGTCGCGAAAGGCCTGGACCGCCCTTTCCGTGTACGGATCCTCACCGTACCCCACCTCGTGACCGACGTTGGCGTCGATCATCGCCTGCAGCACCTCCGGGTGAATGCCGGCGTTGTTGTCGCTGACGAAGCTGCGTTTTCCCAACAACTCACCTCCGCGTCTGCTTTTTTCGTGCATTTCAACGGCGGCAATCGGCCGCCTTTCAAGGGCCAAAGATAAAACTCCCGCGATAGCGGCAGAAACGTGACCTCACGAGATCCTTACCCGCCCTGGCAGCACATAACCCGCGAGCAAACGACCGTCCGCGGCGCCAAGTCCCTTGCTGCCGGTCCCGAGGACTTGGTGGCAGCGAGGCAATTGTTGCAGCGCACCCCCTGCAATAGCTGCAGAAATTGCCCCCGTTGCACCAGCCCGGCGGAACGCTTCACAAGCCATCCGCTTCCCGCACAGGGAGTTACCCTCTGCGTCCGGCAACTGGCACAAATGTTGCGAATTGGTTGGTGCAACTGTTCACCATGCAAAGACTCGAGGAACGCATGGCTTATCTGTTGACAACCGAAGGAACGAGCTGAGATAAGAACGCTGCCGATCGCACTCAGCCAGTTCTCCTTCGAGAAAAAATGAAGGTGTGTGCGAGTGCGGCCCGGCGGAGCCGACGACCCTGCAAATGACCGGACCGGCCCCTCACGGGTCCCTGTCCGGCGGGACGAGCCGCAGACACCTGGAGTGTCTGCGGCTTTTTCGTGCCGGCACCGCCAGGCGCGAGAAGCAGCAGAGATACTGATTCAGGAATCGAAGGCAACCTCAAACCCGAAAGGAGGCATGCCCATGCGACGCGAGCTGTTGAACCAGGGCCTGATGTACGGACTCGTCAGCCTCTTCGTGTTCATCGTCGCTCCGCTCGTCACCTGAGCGGCGCGGCAACGGTCGAGGCACAGGTCTCGTGAAAGGCGTGAAGAACCTGCCGAGGGGACGGATCCAATTGTCTCCGTCGACCCGACCATGCGATGAAAAGGAGATTGCGATGATTCACAGATTGCGAATGTGGAGCGCCTCGACGGCTGCAGTTCAACGGTTGTTCTGGTGGGTGCTGGCCCTGTCCCTGACGCTTGCCATCCACGGCCCCCTGGAGGCGGGATAGCGCTGCAGAGATAGCAGCCTGCGACAAGCTTATCCGGAAACTCCGGCTGCATCCGTTCGAGTCCCTCCCGGAACGACAAGGGCCGGCTCCCATTCCGGGGGCCGGCCCTGTTTTTTCCTGAGCCGGCTCCATTTGTGCATGCCGCCGCGACCGAATCTCTCTCGCGGGATTTCGCGCCGCGCCGGCGGCGCTTCGAGGACGGGGCGAACCACTCTCGCGAGGTCGACAAGCTGCCGATTGACCTTTTGCCGCAATTGCCGGCACCTTTCACAGGAATTCGGAAACTCGGCCAAAGCGGCGCCTGCTCGAAAAGCAGGGGCCCATTGCGCTGCTCCGTTCACACCCCGGCCTTCTTGCCGGAAAGGTGCCCTTCAGCGGAAATCCCCCGGCGGGATGCTTTTCGCTGTTCTCCACCGAAAAAAGCCATGACGACCTTTCACCGAGCAGTCCCCGGCCTTCACGTCAGCGACATGAAGCGGGCGCTGGAGTTCTGGACCGGCACCCTCGGTTTCGCGGTGACCTTTACCAACGGCGATCCGGTCTGTTTCGCCATCCTCCACCGGGACGGCGTCGACATGCATATCGGCCTCGACCCGGAGGCCGCCGGCTACGGGCATTGCCACATGTCCGTCGACTCGGTCGATCGGCTTTACGAACGCTGCCTTGCCGCCGGGGTCACGGTGAAACAGCCGCCGAGGCTTCAGGCCTGGGGCCTGCGCGACATCCTCGTCTGCGACCCGGACGGCAACACCCTGGAAATCGCCGAGCGGCCCGCCAATTCACAGGGGGAATAACAGCCGCTTTCCTACCCGGGACTTGCCGCTAAATACCACTCGACCCCATGTCCAGATACCAGAAGGTTCCGACAGACGCAGCCGGCAGCGAACGGCTCGAGAAGCTGCTCGAGATCCTGCCCTCCTTCGCGCTTTTGGCGGGGTTGCGGCTCGACCTTTTCGCACTGCTGGAAAACGGTCCTGCCACCGCGGCCGAACTGGGGGATCGGCTCGGCGCCGACAGCCGGCGCCTGGGCCAGCTGCTGTACGCCCTGGCTGCGGTCGAGTTGCTCGCCATCGAAAAACCGGCCGCGCCCGGGATGCCGGACGAAAGTGAGCCCCGCTTCCGCAACAGCCCCGAGGCCAGCCGCTTCCTCGTGCCGGGAAAAGCGGGGTACCTCGCCGGCCACCAGGAGCTGCTCGCCATCCTCTGGGACGCCGCCCTGAAAAGCGCGGATTCGATCCGGGCTGGCCGGCCGCTTGCAGAGAAGGATTTCGCCGCCATGCCCCGAGAGGAGCTGACCACCTTTCTCGGGGGACTGCATTCCGCCGCTCTCCAGCGAGGACGCGAGCTGGCGGGCAGCGAGTGGCTCGGCGGCTGCGGCCGCGTCGCCGATATCGGCAGCGGTTCGGGAGGTCTCCTCATCGGCCTCGCCGAGGAACTGCCCGAACTCCATGCCACCGCGGTGGAGCTGCCCGACGTCGCCGAGGTGACCAGAGACTTCGTCTCGCAATCCCCGGCCGCGGAGAGAATCGAAATCGTCCCCGCGGACCTCACTGCCGGCCGGGTGGCGATGCCGGAACCCGACCGCTCCCGGCTGGCCCCCGGCTCCTTCGACGCGGTGCTGATGGTCTCCTTCCTGCAGGTGTTGGACCCCGGACAGGCGTCCCGGGTCGTCGGCCGCGCTGCCGGGCTCCTGCGCTCGGGAGGCGCCCTCTACGTCATCGGCGCCGGCATCCTCGACGACGGCCGTACGACACCTGCCAAAGGAGCGCTGTTCAACCTCGTCTTCCTCAACATCTACGAGGAAGGGCGCTCGTACACCGAGGAAGAGCACGGCGACTGGCTGCGCCAGGCCGGCTTCGCCGATCCCGAGCTGCGCGAGCTCACGGACGGCACCCGCGTCATTCGCGCCCTCAAGCCCTGATTCCGGGACGCACCTCCGCGACAGGTTGGCATTTGTAGCCCTGTACGGCCCTGGCTTATCTTGGCGGCGTGAAGGAAGCCCTCGCCCAAGTCAGCGAAAATCTCGAGGAGATCCTCTCCAGGTACGACGAAGCCGCGCAGGAGCTTCTGCGCGTGGCCCGCGCCGACGGCCACTTCGCCGGCTGGAATCCCGAAGATGTCGCATGGCCCTGCAGCCCGGGTCCGGGGCAGGTGCCCGGCACCGAGGCCCTCGCCAGACGCGCCGTTCTCATCGCCGAGATCTACGACGGCACGCCCTCCCGCCGCGACAGCCGCCTCGGTGAAGCGTACGAACGCTACGGCGAAAGGCTTCCCGCCTACCACGAAAGCAACCGCCTCTTCGCCCAGGTCCAGCACCAGTTCCGGGAACGGGGCGCCGGCGACGAGCGCGACTTCCTGCAGCTCTATCAGGCCGTCTACCTCGAAGCACTGCGCCGCGAAGACCCGGTACCCCTCGACGCGGGAGAGGCGGCTCTCGTCGAGTTCCGCGTCGCCCGCGCTCCCCTGGCGCTGGCGAGCTCGGTCGCGGAAAGAGTGCACCGCAACGCCGACCCCGGCGATCCCCGCTGGGCCGAGGAGTACTCCTGCACCACCGCCTCGGGAGAACGGCGTACGGGGACGCTGCGCGACCTTCTCACCGGCATTGCCGAAGCCGTGGTCGACATGCTCGCCGCCGGCGAGCACCTCGCCGTCCGCTTCAACACCTTCAGCAACTTCATCTGGTTCGGGATCTCCATATGGAAGGCGGTCACCGACCTCGACCTTCTCGTCTCGCAGTTGCGGGGCAAGATCCGGCGCCGCTGGCTGGAGAAGCTCGAGCTGCACGTGCGCCTGGCGCAGGGGATGCTGCTGGAGTTCCTCAAGGCCCACCTCGAGGATCCGGCCCAGATCCGGCCGCGCGAATACTGGTACGGCCAGCAGTACAGCTATCTCACGCGGGACATGATCGACCTGGTTACCGCCCTGATCCCCAAGGCGAACGCCCTGCTCAAGCGCGCCCGCGGCGGGGAGGAGATTCCCCCGGTGGAGGTGCCCCTGTTTTTCCACGACGGCAAGACAGGACGTTTCCTCGAGCACCCCGGCGTCGGAAAGAAGCAGACGATCTCCTCCTGGAAACGCCGCGCGCGGCTGCTGGCGTGGCTGCGGCTCTTCCGCAAGACACGCAGGATCAAGATGAAGCTCTGGCGCCCCGAGGTCCCGGAGCAGATGCGCATCGAGGAGGCGTGGAAGAGCATGCTCGACATGGGCGACAAGGTGCTCGACCTGTTCGGCATCGAGCTGGATGTGATCGTCGACCCGCTGTTCGAGGAGATGGCCCGCGAGTTGCGCCTGGGAGAGCCGGGGGCTCGCAAGGTCGCCTTCCTGCCGACCCATCTCAGCCTGCTCGACCACCCGGTGATGTACTGCGTCCTGCAGTCGCCGCAGCTGTGCCGGGCAATGGGATGGGAAAGGCCGCGGCCGTGCACCATTCTGTCGCGGGAGCGGCTGCTCGACGCCACCGCGGTCCGGATCGGGGGAAGGGAGTTTTCGCTGATCGGCATCGGCCCGGAGCGCATCGACACCTTGAGCGAAGAAGTGGACGGCTACGTCATCCTGCGCCGCAGCAAGGACACCGGCAACCCGACGCAGCGGTTCGCCGAGCTGCTGGAGCAGCGTGCGGGAGTGGTATACGGAGCCGGGACGGTGGCCGCTTTCGCGCTGCAGATCCTGCCGATGCAGCACGCCCTGTTCGCCTACCTGCCGCAGGACACGGTGATCGTGCCGCTGGCATTTCGCGGCATTCACCAGGTCTGGCCCAAGTGCCCGCGGGGCAACCTCGACATCAACCCCGGCCGCGTCGAGGTGGTGGTGTCGCCCCCTATGCTTGGTGAAACGACGCTGCTGCCGAGGAAGCGGGCCCTGCGAACGCAGCTGGAGCCGGCGACGCTGTTTCAGGCGGTTCACATCGCGACGCTGCTGAACCCGGAGCCGGCGGAGGCGGCGAGCGCCACCTGACTTCCCCCCGAGGTTACCGCCTGCACATCGGCTTCCCCCAAATCCCTTCTCGAAATCCCTGCTTCGTCACCGGTCCGGGACGGCCCGAAGGACCGTCTCACCCCCGTCCGATATACGGCATCTTCGTCGCCATCACCGTGATGAACTGCACGTTGGCCTCCAGCGGCAGGCTGGCCATGTACACCACCGCCCGCGCCACGTCGTCGGCGTCCATGCGCGGCTCCACCATCATCGACCCGTTCGGCTGGGGAACCCCGTCATTCATCCGCTGGGTCATATCCGTAGCGGCGTTGCCGATGTCGATCTGCCCGCAGGCGATGTCGTACTTGCGGCCGTCGAGCGAGGTCGCCCGCGTCAATCCCTGAACGGCGTGCTTGGTCGCCGTGTACGGCGCCGAGTTGGGCCGCGGCACGTGCGCCGACACCGAGCCGTTGTTGATGATGCGGCCGCCGCGCGGATCCTGGTCCTTCATGATCCGGAACGCCTCCTGCGTGCACAGGAACACCCCGGTCAGGTTTAGGTTGACGACCGCCGTCCACTGCTCGAAGGTCAGGTCCTCCAGGGGCACCCCGGGCGCCCCCATGCCGGCGTTGTTGAACAGCAGATCCAGGCGCCCGAACTCCTCCTTCGTTTTCGCGAACAACGCCCGCACCGCATCGGGATCGGTGACGTCCGACGGCACGGAAAGGGCGCGTTCCCCATCCTGCCCGGCGAGATCCACCGTCGACTGCAGCGCCTCCTCGCGCCTGCCGGCCAGCGCCACCGAGTATCCCTCCTTCAGCAGGGCCAGGGAGGTGCGCTGACCGATACCGCTTCCCGCCCCCGTAACGAGGGCGACCTTTCCATTTGAGCTCATGGTGCAATCTCCGTGGGAGTGAATTTTTCAGGGCCCTGGGCGGAAACCACCCCCGGCCTTGCCGAAAGGCCGGAACTCTACGCTGCAGGACTTCATGTGTCCAGATTTTCCGGCAGTGTATTCATGGGCGGTATCGTTCCGATTCGCGTGGGATTTCCCGGACACGATGCCTCGATGAATCATCTTCCCCTCAGACCTGGAACGGCTCCAAGCTGCTGCCCCGGACCACTCTTGCCGGAGGCCTGCATCCCCGTCGGTGCCGTGCTCGCGTGTATCCCGCACATCCGTCCCGCCTGGCTCGAGGAGGAGCTCAGGCACTTGGCGATCACCTTCCGGGGTGCTGAAATTCGCGCCTGCGTTGATGAGAGCGCTGCATTTTTCAACTCGAAGGCTATTGTTCGCTGAATGACGGACAGGCACTCAACGCATATGGAAACTCTGATCACAGTGATCGGCCGCGGTCATTCCGGGACGCGTGCCGTTTCCCACACCTTGTACGCCAGTGGGGTTTACATGGGAAGCCGGCTGAACCCATCCGGGGACAAGATCCCGGGGCAGGCGATGTACGACGCCTGCCGGGTCATGGCCCAATACGTCGAATGGAAGGGTGGGTTGTCGTGGAACTTCGATCCCCTGTTTTCGATGCCGATCGACCGCGAGTTCGAGCGGCACATCCACACCTACCTGGAAGACGTGATGCACAACTCGTCCGCGCACAAGGGGTGGAAGATACCCGAGACGACCCTCGTCTATCCGTGGATTTCCCGCCTGTTTCCCGAGGCCCGGTTCATTCATTGGATCCGCGATCCGAGGGATTGCATTCTGGGCGGCCACAAAACGGACGATTTACGCAAGTTCGGGATTGATTACCCACGGACCGAGGACGTTCACGAAATGCGGGCGATCTCCTGGTTCTATCAATACCAGCTGATGAAAGCCACACCGAGGCCGAAACATGTAACCGAGATCCGGTTCGAGGACTTCGTGCTGAAACAGGAGGAGACGCTCGAACGACTCGAGGCTTTTTTGGGCATCCCGCTGGCACGGATCGTGGTACGGCCGGAGGCGGCCGGCCGCTGGAAAAAGGAGGCCGGACCTCGTGCCCTTCCGTTCGATTTTCTGCGGGACGCCATAGCGGCAAACGGCTACTCTTCGACAGCCGGCCTTCCCCGGAAGTAACCTTCGGATCCGAGGCTTGGTGCTCCGGCCATGTACCGCAGCCGTGGCGCGCCAAAGTCAGGTGGGAATGCGAGCTTCCGGAACAGAAAGCTCGAACGGGATATATCGGTAGGAAGGGGATTTGGAGAAAGTATCGCCCGGCAAGATCGCGGGCTTGCTCCCCTATTTGTCATGTGTTGCCCAGGCCCGCCCAGCCCTCATCCCCGGGACGGTTCCGGGCGCTCGGCCCGCAGGCGGGCGTGCACTTCCTTCACCTTGAAGTCGTTTTCGATGACCTGCCGCAGGTGCACCATGCGCTCCGGTCCCGCGGTTCTCAGCATCTCTTCACCCAGGATGTGGTCGATCCAGAAGCGGCCCTCGTTCGCCAGGACGTTCTGGAAATCCTCGAGCCGCTCCTCGGGGACGTGCTCGTAGAAGTTCATCGTGTACATGCGGCGTCGCACCGAGCCGCCGAAGGCCGAGTGCTTGGTGTTGTGCCAGAAGACGACGATGTCCCCCGGCTCGGTCTCGACGATGACGGCCGGCACTTCCTCGGGGGGGATGCCCCACTGCTCACTGCTCTCCCTGACGGATCGCTCGAGGCTGTCGGCGTAGGCGTCGCCGCAGTGGTGGCTGCCGGGGATGACGCGCACGGCGCCGGTGTCGGCGGTCACCGGGTCGAGGTAGAAGGCGATCTTGATGCTGGGGATGCGGGTGCCGCTGTAGCCGTCGGAGTGCCAGCGGGTGTCGCCGACGTAGAGGTTGCCGTCGCCGCTGGTGTAGTTGAAGTCCTCACCGAGCAGGCCGGCGGCGATGTCGTGGATGCGCGGGTCGTCGAGAAGGCTGCTGAGGTACTCGCTCTTGTCGGGGAACGGCACGATGCAGGAGCGCTGGTCCTCGTCGTGGGGCCTGCCGTGGTGGCCGCCGCCGTGCCGCTCCCAGACGCGCTCGAACTCGGCGATGATGCCGTCGATGCAGTCGGCCAGCAGGCCGGAGAAACAGAGGTAGCCGAAGGTGTTGAAGAAGTCGATCTGCTGCTGCGTCAGCCGGGTGTCCGTCATCGTTCAGAACAGGCTCAGTTGGCGCCCCCGCCGCGACTCGGACATCGCCTCTTCCCGCACGAGCGCCTCGGGTATCATGCCCACGAACCGCGACTTCTGCAACTGCACCCGCTGCCCGTGCCGCATGCGGCTGCGGGCGCGGAACAGGACCAGTTCCTTCCCGGCGCGGGTAACGGCGACGTAAAACAGGCGCCGCTCCTCCTCTTCGTCGCACTCCCTCCCCGGTTCGGCCAGCGGTATCACTCCGTCCTCGACGCCGCAGATCAGCACCACCGGGAACTCCAGTCCCTTGGCGGCGTGCATGGTCATCAGGCTGACCGCCTCAGGCTGCCTGGCGCCGCCGCGGCGCTCGATGTCGGCGTCCTGACCGAGCACCACCCGCTCGAGGAGCTGCTTCATGGATTCCGCGTTTTCCGCCAGGGAGACGAACCGGGAGAAGCCCGTCTCCTCCCCCGCCGCGGCGTCACCGAACTCCTGCTGCCAGGAGCGCAGCAGGTCGGCCGGCGGCTCCCCTGCCCGGCTCCGGTAGCGCCCTGCCGCCTCCGTCAGGGTCGCGATCTTCGCGCGCTCCCGTTCCGAAAGCGCTGCGCCGAGGGTCGCCAGGTCCACCGGCCCGGAGGTCTCTAGCACTGCCGCGGTGATCTGAGACATGGCGGCGCGCCCCGGGTTGAACGGATTCCGTCGCAGCCCCTCGAGCAGCCGCAGGCCGCTGTCCGGCTGCGCGACGTAGCGCCAGAAGGCCAGCGCCCGGCGCACCGCGGGCGTCTCGAGGAAACCTCGCTGACCGATGAGGCGGTACGGAAGCCCTTCGGTCAGGAAGCAGGTCTCCAGCACCTCCGCCTGCCTCCCGGTGCGGAACAGCACGGCGACGTCGCCGAAGCTGTATTCCCCGCCGACGCTTCCCGCGGCGTTGTCGGACGCGATCATGTCGGCGCCCCCGACGAGGCGGTCGATCTCCCTGACGACGGCGATCGCCTCCGACATTTCGCTGTCGGTCGCGACCATGCGGATGGCGCCGCGTGCTGCCGCGGCGCCCGCCCCGTTGCCGCCGGCTTTTTCTGCAAGGCCGATCAGGGAACGACCTGCCCGCACCAGGTAAGGGGCGGAGCGGTAGTTGGTGGTCAGGTGGATGCGCCTGTTTCCCGGAAAAGCCGACCCGAGGCGGTCGAAGTACACCGGGTCGGCGCCGCGGAAGCCGTAAATCGACTGGTTGGGATCGCCGATGACGAAGAGGCCGCGGCCGTCGCCGGCCATCCTGACCGCCAGGCGGTACTGGACGGCGTTGACGTCCTGAAACTCGTCGATCAGAAGGCACTGAATGCAGCCGGCGGCGTAGGCGGCGAACCCTTCGTCCTCTTCGAGCAGGTGCAGGAAATCGAGGAGGATGTCGTCGTAGTCCCGCGCTCCAAGGCGCGCCAGCCGCCGCCGGTATCCCTCGTACACGCCGGCGAGCGCGGCCTCGGCAGCCGGCACCTGCGCCGGCAGCCGCCCCTCCGCCTTCCACCGCGAGATCTGCTCCTGCGCCGCGGCCGGGCGCAAGCCGGCGCCCTGTTCCTCGATCACCGCGGCGACGATGGCCCGAGCGTCCTGTGCGTCGATGACGGCGGCTTCGGGGCTCCGGCGAAAGTTGCCCATCAGCTGCAGGGCGAGACGGTGGAAGGTGCCGGTGAATACCCGCTCGACGTTCCGCAGCGGCGGGTCCATGGCGCGCAGCCGCTGCCGCATCTCGTCGGCGGCGCGGTTGGTGAAGGTGACGGCGTAGATCTTGCCCGGCGAGACCCCCTCGCGGCGGACCAGGTGGGCTATCCGCTGCACCAGGGTTCGCGTCTTGCCCGAGCCCGGCCCGGCGGCAACCACCACCGGCCCCGCCGGCTCCTCGACCGCGGCCTGCTGCCCGTCGTCGAGCGCGGTTCCGGAGAACAGCAGGCGTTCCAGCACCGCGCTGCCCTGCTCCATCAGGGCCTCCGGCCTGGGCCCGCCCGCTTCTCCCGCCATCGACTCGACGACCTCGGCCGCCTGCAGCGCCTCCTCGTCGAGGACGGCCCCCATGTCGAACAGCTGCGATTGGCCCTCGATCCGGCGGCGCTCCTCGTCGCTGAACACCTCGATCCTGCCGTACTCGCCGTCGTATCCCGGCGCGATCGCCACCTTGCCGCTACGCATCCGCCGCACGCCCTCGGCGACCAGGGGCTGGCCTCCGCTCTGGGCGATCTTCGCAATGTCGGCAGTCCGCAAAACGTCCAGCTCCGGGCCGAGCTGCGCGACGAGGGCGTGGTAGATCTGCTGCACCTTCTTGCTGTTGGGGCCGACGCCGAGGGCCGAGCCGATCACCTCTTCCAGGGGTATGAGATACTCGAACCGGCGCTCAGGCGCGGCTTCCCCTTCGCCGCGGTCGGCCAGCTTCTCGACGCGATGGAGCACGCCGACGGTCACTTTGCGGCCGCATTCCGGGCACAGCCCCCCGGCGGCGATGGTCTGCGTCGGGGTCCAGCAGACGCCGCACTTGCGGTGGCCGTCGTAGTGGTACTTCCCCTCTTCCGGGTAGAACTCGATGGTGCCGGTGAAGCGCTGCGGATCGCGGTCGCGTAGCGCCTCGAGCATCCCCCGGTACGACAGGTCGGTGTCGAAGCAGGTCGCCTCGCGCGCCAGCTTGCGCGGCGAGTGGGCGTCGGAGTTCGAAACCACGGCGAAGCGGTCGAGCTGCGAGAGGCGGCCGTTCATCGGCGGATCGGAGGAAAGCCCGGTCTCGACCGCGTAGATGTGGGGCAGCAGGTCGTCGAAGCACTCCTCCATGCTGTCGAACCCGGAGCTGGCCCCCAGCACGGCGAAGTGGGGGGTCCAGATGTGGGCGGGGATGAACAGCACCTCGGGGCAGACCTCGAGGCAGATTTCGAGCAGGTCGCGGCTGTCGAGGCCGAGGATCGGCCTCCCGTCCGACTTGAGGTTGCCGATCCGCCCCAGGCGCCGGTTGAAGCGGTCGGCCGCGGCGAAGTCGGGAAGGATGACGACGTTGTGCACCTTGCGAGTGCGGCCGTGGCGCTTGTAGATGGAGCTGATTTCGACCGAAAGAAGAAACCTGACCTCGCTTCGGCAGGAAGCCGGCAGCTCCTGCTCCACCGCTTCCAGCAGGTCGTCGCGCAGCCGGTACAGCCCCTCCTCGGCAGGGGTGAGCTTCTCTTTCAGCTCCGCCAGCCATTCCGGGTGGGTGAAATCGGCGGTACCGACGACGTCTACGCCCTTCAGCGCCGACCACTTGTGGAGGTTTTCGGGATTGAGCTCTTTGCTGGTTGCGCGCGAGTGGCGCGAGTGCAGGTGCACGTCGGCCACAAAACGCCTGCTGCCGCGACGCGACATATGCCTTCCTTGCGGAGAGCCGGAGATGGGGGGGAGCTTGCGAACGGAGGTGCGGGGGAGAGCGAACGGTTTTTCGAGTATAGCGGTTCCCCCGCACCCAGACAAACCGGAGAATTCGACAGATGGAAATCGCCGAAGTGCGCGCCTTCCCCATCGAGACGGCACCCCGCCAGAGGACGAAGCCGCGCGTTCCGGAGATACCTGACGCCCCTCCCATCGTCAGCCCGATGCACCGCTACCCCGGCCTGCTCCCCCGCTCCCGGGGCGACTGGCGGGACGTCGCCTGCGTCGTCACCGCCCGGGACGGCACCTGGGGTTTCGGCCTCGGCTGTTTCTCACCTCCCGTAGCCGGGATCATCGAGGACCACCTCGGCCCGATGATCACCGGCGAGAACTGCATGGCCACCGAGAAGCTGTTCGACGCGATGCAGCGCGCCACCGCCCACTACGGCACCTCCGGCCTGGCGAGCTACGCGATCAGCGCCGTCGACATGGCCCTGTGGGATCTCAAGGGCAAGCTGCTGCAGCGGCCGGTCTACGAGCTTCTGGGCGGGCCGCAGAAGACCGCCATCCCCTGCTACGCCAGCGCCACCGGGCACAACTACGGCATCGAGAACAGCATCGAGTGGTTCCTCGAGCTCGGCTTCGATGCGGTCAAGGTCTTCTTCCGCCACGGCCCGGAGGACGACATGGAGGGGCTGCGCCGCAACGAGGAGCTGGTCGCCACCGCCCGCGAGCTGATCGGCGACGAGCGCGAGCTGATGGTCGACGCCTGGATGTCGTTCGACGTCGAGTACGTCGTGCGCCTGTCCGAAGCCCTGAAACCGTACCGCATCAAGTGGTTCGAGGATTACGTGCGGCCGGAGGATCTCGGCAGCTACGTCAAGCTGCGGGAGCGCATTCCCCACCAGATCCTGGCGACCGGCGAGCACTGGTACTCCATCCCGCCGTTCGCCTTCGCCGCCGCCAACGGCCTCGTCGACATCTTCCAGCCCGACGTCCGCTGGGTCGGCGGCATCAGCGCCGCCCCCTGCGCATCTGCCACCTCGCCGAAGCCCACGGCCAGCACGTGCTCGCCCACGGCGGCATGAACTACCCGTACGGCCAGCACCTCTCCTTCGCGATGCCTGCCGTCGCCTGGGGCGAACGCTCGGAGGGGGTCTCCCCGCCGGGAGTGCCGCTGGCGGAGATGGTGAGACTGCCGGGGACCCCGGTCGTCGAGAACGGCTTCGTCGTCCCCAGCGGCGCCCCGGGGTTCGGGCTCGAGATCAGCAGGGAATGGCTCGAGGAGCGAGCCTGCTGAGGCGGAAGATCAGGCGGCCGGCCAGGGGCCGGTGATCGCCAGGGTCACCCCGTCCTGCTGGGCGTTGACGAACAGGGTGCTGCCGTCCGGAGAAAAGGTCGCCCCGGCCAGCTCCGACGAAGAAACGGTGCGCGCCAGCTCGTAGAACGTCCCCTCCGGCCGGATGCCGACCAGGCGGTCGGGCCCGCCGCCGTCCTCGCAGAGGATCACGTCCCCCCACGGGGCGACGGTGAGGTTGTCGGCGTTCTCCACCAGGCCCTTGTCGTTCGGCTCGGCGTAGAGCATCAGCATTCCCGCCCCGGCCCCGAGCTCCCCGGCGGTCCCCTCGTGCGGGCTCGGGGTGTAGCGCCAGACCTGCCCCTGTCCGGCGTGGCCGCCGCTGGTGCAGACGAAAAAGACGCTTCCATTCCCGTACCACATCCCCTCGCCGCGGGCGAAGCGCGCCGCCCCCTTGTTGAACCCCTGCAGATGCAGGTCGCCGTCGGGGGACTGCACGTCTTCGAGGTCGATCCAGCGCACCGGGAACTCGGTCCCGACCGGGATCTCCGTCGCCGCGGAGGCCCCTTCGCCCCGCCAGTTGCGGGTGTCGAGGGAGGACTTGTCCCAGGAAGCCAGCGCCTGCAGCCGCCCCCCCTCCTGCAGGCGGCCGGGCTTGTCGGGAATGAACCGGTAGATGAGGCCGTCGCCGCGGTCCTCGGTCTGGTAGACGATCCCCGAGGCAGGGTCGACGGCCACCGCCTCGTGAACGAAGCGGCCCATGTCCAGCAGCGGCACCGGCTCCTGCAGCTCCTGCTTCTCCGAGGCGGCCACCTCGAAGTTGTAGCCGTGGTCCTTTGTGTACCCGTCCCCCGCCCTGTCGGTGGTCTCCTCGCAGGTGATCCAGCTGTTCCACGGCGTCGGCCCCCCGGCGCAGTTGCGCACCGTGCCGGCGAGACTGAAGAACTGCTTCTCCACGAGCCCGGTGCGGGTGTCGTAGATGATGGTCGTCACCCCGCCGAGACACTGGCCGTCGTCCTCGCGCGGGTCGTAGACCAGCCGTTCCGGCAGCTGCGCCAGCAGCTTCGCCTGCTCCCCCATCGGCCCATCCTTCTCGTCAGAGGGGCTCGCTTCGGAGTTGCACAGCAGCAAGGTTCTGCCGTTGGAGGCGGGAAAAGCAGCCATGCCGTCCGGAGCCCACGGCACCAGGAAACCATCGGCCATGCGCTCCTCGACCCGCGAGATCACCCGGTAGCCGAAGCCGCGCGGCAGCTCGAGCAGGCCGTTCGGGTCCTTCTCGAGAGAATCGAAAATCTGTTCGGGGGCCTCGGCGCCGTACACCATCGAAAGCTCGCGGAGACCTGCGAAGCCGGCCGATACGGCCGCGGTCCTGCGGAGAAACGTCCTGCGTGAGATGGTCATTTTTCCCGGTCCTTTCCCTGGCGTCCTGTCTCGTCAACACCTCGCAACTCTTCCGCCGATCCATCCCGGCTTCGGTGAAACAACATCCGGACTCCCATCGCGGTTCCCCCGCTCCCCGGCATGGCAACTATCCTTGGAAGGGCTGCTGAGTTTTCGTGCCTGCTTGATCGCGCTCATTTTAGCGCAGTATATATGCCTTGACAACCGCGAGCGCCGTATGTCACGCAATCGCCATCCAATGGAAAGGAGGGTTCGCCGCCGGGCTTGCCGGCCGCGAGCGACCCTTTGCTGATACTGACGGAAGAGACCGTATACGTAGCGGACGAAGCGGCCCCGGAACCAGAACCGGTACGGGTGCTCGACGAAGCCGCGATCGCCGGCGAGGCCGCCGTCAACGGGGGTGGGGTCGTGGCCCTGCCCAACGGCGAGGTCGCCTGCATCGGCGCGGACGGGGCCGAGCGCTGCGAGAGCGGCATCGACGACGAGATCTGCTGCCTGCACCTTCTCGCCGAGGATCCGCTGGTGCTGCTGATCGGGACCGAGCCGCCCCACGTCTACCGGATGGAACGCGGAACGCCGGCACGGCGGATCGAATCCTTCGCCCGGCTCGCTGTCCGCGACGACTGGTACACCCCCTGGGGAGGCCCGCCGGCTGTGCGCAGCCTCGCCCATTCCGGCGCCGACGTGTACGCCGACATCCACGTCGGCAGCATCATGCGCTCCGCCGACCGCGGCGAGTCCTGGAAGCCGGTGACCCCCGGCCTGCACCAGGACGTGCACCAGGTCGCCGTCTGCCCCGCGGCCCCGGAGCGGGTGTACGCCAACACCGCGCAGGCCGTGTTCGTCAGCGGCGACCGCGGCGACTCCTGGGAGCACCGCTCCGGCGGACTGCCCGCCCGTTACGGCAGGGCGGTCGCCGTGCATCCGGCCGACCCGGACTGCCTGCTCGCATCGGTGAGCAGGGGGCCGCACGCCGAGGGCACGGGCAAGCTGTTCCGCAGCGACGACGCCGGGCGCTCCTGGGCGCACGTCCGCGACGGCTTCCCGGAGGTTGCGCGCGACAACGTCGACACCTTCCGGGTCGCCTTCGACGCCGCCGGCGTCGCCTGGGCCGCGGTCGAGGGGACGCTGTACCGCAGCGGCGACCGCGGCCGGCGCTGGCAGGCGGTCTGGAGCGCCTCCTCCGAAATCCGCGCCGTCTCCTGCGCCGCGGCTGCCTGAACCCTGTGTGTGACGCCGATCTTCGTTTCGACCGTTCGGCCCCCGGTTCTCATCGCATGAGCCGGCAGCAATCGCACTCCCACCTCCCACCGGAGACAATCCCATGACCGACCTCAGCACCATCGCCATGATCACCGCCAGCGAGCCGGAGGGCTCCCTCCCCGACATGCCCATCGACGGGGATTCGATCACCGCCGGCAATCCGGTCGCACGCGGCGCCGTGCTCAACCAATCGGCGGACAAGACCCTGTCCAGCGGTCTGTGGACTTGCGAGCCGGGCGAGTTCGACTGGACCTACACCTGGGACGAGTTCGTCTACCTGTTCGAAGGAGAAGTGACGATCACCGAAGAAGGGGGCAGGAGCTACGACGTCGGCCCCGGCGACATGGCCCACTTTCCGATCGGGCTGAAAGCCCATTGGAACGTCAGGAAGGCGGTCCGCAAGTTCTTCGTGCTGAAGACCCCGGAGCCGCTCGAGGTTTAGACCGCGGCCCCAAAGAGTCCCATGAGCACCGATAAACCCTACCCGTTGCGCGCCGTTCCCGGCTTCTTCTCGACGACACCGGGAATCCAGGTCGCCGGGCAGACTTCCCAAGACGCCAGCGACGAAGACCTGCGGTTTTTCCAGCAGCTCGGCCTCGAGTGGCTTATGGTCGGCATCGACGACCCGGCGCTGCACACGGTCGAGACCTACAAGCGGCTCAAGGCCCGCTTCGCCGGGTTCGGCCTGCAGATCTACCGCATCGCCCACCACGGGGTGCACAACGTCCCTGAAATCACCCTGAACCTGCCGGGGCGGGACGCCAAGGTCGAGGAGCTGATCCGCTTCATCCGCAACCTCGGCGAGGCCGGCATCCACTATCACACCTACGCCCACATGGGCAACGGCATCTGGAGCACCGCCCAAGCCACCCGCCGCGGCGGCATGACCGCCCGCACCATCGACGTCGGAAACGCCGTCGGCCGCTGGGACGACCGGACCTTCTCGGGGGAGCTGACCCACGGCCGCCGCTACACCGAGGAAGAGCTGTGGGACAACTACGACTACCTGATTCGCCGGCTCGCCCCCGCCGCCGAGGAGGCCGGAGTCTACGTCGGCATCCACCCCGACGACCCGCCGGTCTACGCTCTCGGCGGCGTCCCCCGCTGCCTGTTCGGCAACTTCGCCGGGTACAAGCGGGCCATCGACATGGCCGACAGCCCCAACATCGGCGTCTGCCTCTGCGTCGGTTGCTGGCTCGAAGGGGGGAAGCAGGGGATGGGCGGCAGCGTCGAAGAGGCGGTCCACTATTTCGGCAGCCGCAAAAAGCTGTTCAAGGTCCACTTCCGCAACGTCTCCAACCCGATGCCGGAGCTCTGCGTCGAGACCCTGATGGACGACGGCTACCAGGACATGCACCGGGTGATGCAGGCGTTGCGGGCGGTGGAGTACGACGGGGCGGTGATCCCCGACCACATCCCCGAGATCATCGGCGGCAGCCGTGCCGGCACCGCCTATTCCATCGCCTACATGCGGGCGCTCGTGCAGGCAGTCAACAACGAAAGCGCCGGGCAGGATCTGCGATCCCCATGACGACCGACTACGATCTGCTGATTACGGCCGGCCGCGTCTTCTGCGCCGACACCGGCCTCGACGGCCCGGGCGCCGTCGCCGTGCGCGGCGACCGCATCGCCGCGGCCGGACCCGACATCTCGGGATCCGCCGCGCAAACCCTCGACTACCCGGACGCCCTGCTCCTGCCCGGTCTCGTCGACATGCACGCCCACCCGGCCCTGGGCGGGTCGCGCTACGGCGTCGACCCGGACGAGCACTTCCTGCCGCGCGGGGTCACCACCTGCATGTCGCAGGGGGACGCCGGGGCCCTGAACTGGCCGGCCTACCGGGACGAGGTGATCGGCGGCTGCCGCACGCGGGTGCGGCTGGCCCTGCACCTGTCGAAGCACGGGGAGTCGCAGGAAGCCCACTGTTTCGAGCACCTCGACAACACCGATGTCGATCTCTGCGCCGGCACCATCGCCGCGGCCGGGGAGGAGATCTGGGGCATCGCCTTCAACACCATGTACAACCCCGCGGTCTCCCACGACCCGCGAGAGATCATGCGCCGGGGAATCGAGGCGGCCGGGCGCAGCGGCCGCCCCGTCCTCTACGGACCGCGGTTCAACAGCGACTACCCCCTCGAGGAGCAGCTGCCCTGCCTGCGGGCCGGCGACCTCGTCACCTACACCTTCAGCTTCCTCGAGGACAACATCATCGCCGGCGGCAAGGTTCGATCGGCGGTCTGGGAGGCGAAGGAGCGGGGGGTGCTGTTCGACGGCTGCCACGGCATGAGGTCCTTCAGCTTCGCCCACGTCGAGCCCGCCATCGCCGAGAGGTTCTACCCCGACACCGTTTCCACCGATCAGTACAGCCGCCACGTCGGCAGCGACCCGCAGCACGACCTGCCGAGAACGATGTCGAAGTTCATCGCCGCCGGCATGCCGGAAGCCGAGGTCCTGGCGCGGGCAACGGCGCGGCCTGCCGAGCTGCTCGGGCTGAAGGGGGAGGCCGGCACCCTGGCGGCCGGGGCCTGCGCCGACCTGGCGCTGCTGCAGTGGAACGAGGAGGGCCGGCTGCGCGACACCCTGGACGTCGAGCGGCCGGGGGGCTGCTGGGAGCCGCTGGCGACGGTGAGGGCGGGGCAGCTGGTGCGTAAAGACTGAATCCGGAGTTTCCGTTATTCAACAGGAAACCCCATGACCCGATCCCCTCGGGAAACCGAAGCCCTTCCTACCTGGGACCTGTCCGACCTCTATGCCGGCGGCGAGGATCCGCGTCTCGACGGCGACATGGGGGAAGCGGCCCGGCGGGCGCAGCAGTTCGAGCGGAAGTACAAAGGCTCGATCGCCGTTTCCGGCCTCTCCGCGGCGCATCTTCGCCAGGCCCTGGCCGACTACGAGGATCTGCTGACCTTGCAGTACAAACCGGGGGCTTACGCCGGTCTGCTCTACTCGACCGACACCACCGATCCGGCGCGCGGGGCGCTGTTGCAGAAGACGCGGGAATTCGACAGCTCCACAGCCACCCACCTGGTCTTCTTCGACCTCGAGATCGGCCGCATTCCACTGAAGACGTACGATCGCATCAAGGACGCTCCGAAGCTGGCCCCCTACCGGCACTACCTCGACCATGAGCGCCGGATGGCGGCGCACAATCTCAGCGAACCGGAAGAAAAGATCCTCGTCGAGACCGCCAACTCGCGGGGGAGCGCTTTCGCCCGCCTCGCCACCGAGGTCAACTCGCGGACCCGGTTCCGGATAGAGGAAGAGGGGGAGGTGGTCGAGAAAACGCAGAGTGAAATCCTCGTGCTGCTCTACGATCCCGACCGCGACACCCGCAGGCGGGCGGCCGCGGCGATCACCGGGGGACTGCGGCGGAACACCCACGTCGGCACCTTCATCTACAACACCCTGCTGCACGAAAAGGAGGTGCTCGACCGCCTGCGGTCCTACCGCACGCCTGAGGACAGCCGCCACCTGAACAACGAGCTGAGCGGCGGCGTCGTCGACACGGTCAGCGAGGTCTGCGCCGCGAACTACGGCACCGTGGCAGCATACTACCACCTCAAACGGCAGCTCCTCGGCCTCGACGAACTCACCCACTACGACCGCTACGCCCCGATATCCGGCGAGGAATCGAAAATCCCCTTCGGACAGGCGCGCGACATCGTGCTCGGGTCGTTCGGCGAGTTCTCGCCCCGCCTCCTCGACATCTGCGAGCCCTTCTTCGAGAGGCGCTGGATCGACGCCGCCCTGGCCGACGGCAAGCGCGGGGGCGCCTACTGTGCCGGCATCACACCCGACCTGCATCCCTACGTCTTCCTGAACTACACCGACTCGCCACGGGACGTCATGATTCTGGCGCACGAGCTCGGCCACGGGATTCACGACGTCCTCGCCAGCGGCAACCACCTTCTCGACTACCACCCCGTGCTGCCGATGGCGGAGGCGGCGAGCACCTTCGCCGAGATGCTGGTGTTCGACCGCCTGCGGGGGGAGCTCGAATCGGACGGGGAGCGCCTGGCCCTCCTGTGCGGAAAGATCGAAGACACCTTCGCCACCGTCTTCCGGCAGATAGCGATGTACCGCTTCGAGCAGCAGGCCCACCGCGCCCGCCGCGAGGAGGGAGAGCTGCCCTCCGAACGGTTCGACGAGCTCTGGCAGCGCAACATGCAGGCGATGTTCGGCGACGCCCTCACCCTCGGCGACGACCACGCCTGCTGGTGGCTCTACATCCCCCACATCGTCGACGTGCCGTTCTACGTATACGCCTACGCCTTCGGGGAACTGCTGGTGCTCGCCCTCTACGCCCGCTACCGGAGCGAGGGGGAAGCGTTCGTCGAACGCTACTTCGAGCTGCTGGCTGCCGGGGGTTCGCGGGCACCGGCCGAACTGCTCGCCGGCCTCGGAATCGACGTGTCCTCGCGCGATTTCTGGCAGGGAGGGTGCGACCTCATCCGGCAGCGCGTCGACGAGGCTGCCGCCCTCGCCGGCTGAAGCGGTCAGGCGCGGCCACGTCTCCAGTGGCATTTCGCTATCTTTGTCGGACGGCGTTCCTCCCGCCCGCCTGCCCTCCCGTCCCCTGTTTTCTCGAATCGATCAGCTGATACCAGTATGTGTGGAATAATCGGATACGCCGGCAGGAAATCCCTCCGCGAAGTGCTCCTCAACGGGTTGCGCCGGCTCGAATACCGCGGCTACGACTCGGCCGGGGTCTGCTCCCTCGATTCCGGGTCGTTCCGCCTCTGGAAGACCGCGGGCCGCATCGCCGACCTGGAATCCCGCCTCGACGGCGAACCTGTTGCCGGTTCGGTCGGAATCGCCCATACCCGCTGGGCCACCCACGGCGCACCCACCGACGGCAACGCCCACCCCCACGTCGACGCGGCCGGCCGCATCGCCCTCGTCCACAACGGCATCATCGAGAATCACGCCGCGGTGCGCGCCTACCTCGAAAGAGAGGGGGTCGAGTTCCTGACGGAAACCGACACCGAGTCCCTGGTGCAGTTGATCGGGTTCCTCTACGCCGGGTCCGGCGACCTGATGGACAGCGTGCGCACCGCCCTGAAGGAAGTCGACGGCACCTTCGGCATCGCCCTGGTCTGCACCGATGCCGCCGACACCCTCGTCGCGGCACGCCGCGGCAGCCCGCTGATCGTCGGCGTGGGAGACGGGGAATACCTGGTCGCCTCGGACGGCAACGCCATCGTCGAGCACACCAGCCAGGTCCTCTACCTCGAAGACCACGAAATCGCCCGCATCGACGCCGACGGGCTGCACGTGTCGACAGGGGACGCGCAGCCGGTGCATCGCGAAACCGACGTCCTCGAGACCACCCTCGAGCAGATCGAGCTGGGTGGCTACCCGTCCTTCATGCTCAAGGAGATCCACGAGCAGCCGGAAGGGCTTCGCAACTGCATGCGCGGGCGCCTCGATCTGCGCTCCGGCCGCGTTCACCTCGGCGGACTGCAGGCCTTGGAAGAAGAGCTGGCCAATTGCGGCCGGCTGGTTCTAACCGGCTGCGGCACGGCCTGGCACGCCGGCCTGATCGGCGAGTACCTGCTCGAGGAGTGGACGCGCATCCCGACCGAGGTCGAGTACGCCAGCGAGCTGCGCTACCGAAATCCCGTCGTCGAGACCGGCACCGTCTGCGTCACCATCAGCCAGTCGGGAGAAACCGCCGACGTCCTCGCCGCGCTGTCCGAAATGCGCACCAAGGGAGCCGCGGCGTTCGGCGTCGTCAACGCCGTCGGGTCGACGCTGGCCCGGGAAACCGCGGCCGGCGTCTATCTGCACGTCGGGCCGGAAATCGGGGTCGCCAGCACCAAGGCCTTCACCGCCCAGATCGCCGTGCTGGCGATGATCGCCCTCGACCTCGGGCGGCGGCGCCACCTTTCGGCGGAGCGCACCGTCGCCATCCTGAAGGAGCTCGAGAAGATCTCCGACAAGGTGACTGAAACCCTGGAGCTCGACCGCCAGGTGGCGGCCCTGGCCGACCGGCTCACCGGGTGGGACAACTGGCTCTACCTCGGCCGCGGGGTCAACTATCCGGTGGCGCTGGAGGGGGCCCTGAAGCTGAAGGAGCTCAGCTACATCCACGCCGAAGGGCTGCCCGCCGCCGAGATGAAGCACGGCCCCATCGCCCTGATCGACGACGGCATGCCGGTGGTGGTGATCGCCCCGCGCGACCATACCTACAACAAGGTGCTGGCCAACATCGAGGAGGTGCGCAGCCGCCAGGGCCGCGTCATCGCCGTCGCCAACCGGGGAGACAGCCAGCTGGAGAGGCTGGCCGAGGAAGTCCTCTACGTGCCGCCGACGCTGCCGCTGCTGTCCCCCATCCTGACCACGGTTCCGCTGCAGCTGCTGGCCTATCACGCCGCTCTCATCCGCGGCCACGACGTCGACAAGCCGAGAAACCTCGCCAAGAGCGTGACCGTGGAGTGAGGGAGGCGTCGCGGCACGCGGCCTCCCCGGAGTCAGCGCCACCTTCCATGAACGTCGTCCTCTACGAAGACGGAGGCTGGCCGCGGCTGCTGCCGCTCGTCTACACGCGCACCGTCTTCCAGCTGCGCTGCGGCATGGGGGACCTGCTGTCCCGGGTCCACACCCTGCTGCGGGAGCTGCCGGCCGCGGATCTCTCCCTTTCCTGCCGGCCCCGGCTCGCCGGCCTCGTGAAGGAACAGACCGGCCTGGGGGTCAACGAGAGGCTGACCGGTCCTTCCCTGCTGCTCAACGGCCGCGCCCTCTGGTCTTCCCTTCCGGACTGCAACTCAGATGAAAAACCCTGGGTCGGCACTGCGGCTGACGGAGGCATCGCCTCTGTCCTTGCCGATGCCGAGCTCACCGCCGCCCTCGCCGCCGAAGGCCTGCAGGAGGACGCCGCGATCTCCCGGCTGCTGGAGGGGGTCCCGCGCCGCGACGTCGGCGACCGCTGCCGGCTGTTCTCCTGGCCGTGGGAAATCGTGGGTGCAAACCCCGAGGCCCTTGCCTCCGGGTGGGAGCAGCTGGGCCTTGGCCGCTCCGAGCGCGGCCAGATCGGACCGGGAGTCACGGTGCTGGGTGAGGATGTCTTTGTCGCCGGCTCCGCCCGGCTCGATCCGGGGACGGTCGTCGACAGCCGCGACGGACCGGTGTACATCGACACCGGCGTTCGCGTGCGCCCGCACGCCTACATCGAGGGGCCGGCCTGCATCGGCCCCGGCAGCATCCTGCAGCCTCACGCCGCAATCCGCGGCGGCACCTCGCTGGGTCCGGCCTGCCGGGTCGGTGGCGAGATCGAGGCCTCCATTCTGCAGGGGTACGGCAACAAGCAGCACTTCGGCTTTCTCGGCCACAGCTACATCGGCTCGTGGACCAACCTCGGCGCCGGCTGCACCATCAGCGACCTCAAGAACACCTACGGGACGGTGCGGGTGCCGATCAACGGCGAAGAGGTGGAGACCGGAAAGCGTTTCGCCGGCATGGTGATGGGGGACCACTCCAAGGCCGCGATCGGCGTCTGCTTCCCGACCGGCGCCGTCGTCGGGTTCAGCTCCAGCGTCGCCGCGGCCCGGCCCCCCAGGTTCGTGCCCAGCTTCACCTGGATCGACGGCGACCGGGTCGAACCGTATGACGCGGATCGGGCCCTCGCGGTGGCGCGCCGGGTTGTGGCGAGGCGGGACTACCGCATGAGCGCCGAGGAGGAGAGGGTGTTCTCAGCGGTCCCCGGGGCGGCTGAGCTGCAGGAGAAGGTGCGGTAGAACGGGGCGAGCCCGACGCTCCCGAGGATTCGGCGAATCGAGCGCAACCCGGAGACCGTGGGCCGCCAAGTCTTCTCCCGGCAGACAGGCAACCTTGGTGCCTGCGCACGCGAATTCCCCGCGAACTCGGCGCAGTCTGTTTTCCCGGTTCGCGGCTTTGCTTCGCTCGCCGTACTCACGGGGCACGAATCGCTCAGGCATCAGTGTGGAAGCAATGGGATACCGCCGGCCAAGCCTTCTCTGACAGATCCGAAACCAGCCGGGAGGAAGCGGAATCTGCCTGGTCTTCAGGCACGCCGCCCGCGCGCCGCGATCGCAATCCCGGACGCCACCAGGACCATGCTCACCAGCAGCATCCAGGACAGTTCCTCTCCGACCAGCAGCGCGCTCAGCGCCACCCCCGCTACCGGGGTCGTGAACGCGAACACCCCGAGCTGGCTGGCGCTGTGCCGGCGCAGCAGGAACACCCACGAAATGAAACAGAGCCCCGCCACCACGACCCCCTGGTAAAGCACCGCCACGACGACCTCCGGGGTGAAGTCGTAGACCGCGTCCCCCTCGAGCCAGGCACTGGACGCGGCGAACATCGGCAGGCTAAGCAGCGACTGCCAGAACAGCACCTTGTAGGGGTGAAAGCCGCGCACCATCCGCTTCATTACCGTCTGCCGCAGTCCCAGCAGCACGGCGCTGCCGAGGATCATCAGGTCCCCGGAAAGGTGGCTCGCGTCGGCAAGCGACACCGACTCGGCGAAGGCGAGCACGACGCCGGCGAAGGCGAGCAGAATGCCGGCGACCTTGGGCGGGGTGAGGCGGTCGCCGGGAACGAAGTAGTGGCAGAAGAGGGCGAGGAAGAACGGGTGCGCCGCGATGACGACGCTGGCGCGGCTGGCGGTGGTGTGGAAGACTCCCTGGTTGAGCAGGCCGATCTGCACCAGGAAGAGGAGGGCGAGGAAGAGCAGCTGCCGCCGCTCCCCCGGGTATGCGCGAAGCGGCTCCCGCGAGGCGGCCGCAGCCGTTCCCACCACCAGCAGGCCGATGGCGAAACGAGCCCCCGCCATCGCCAGCGGGGGCATCCCCTGCAGCCCGATCTTGATGAAAACCTGGTTGCCTCCCCACAGGAAGGAGGCGAGCAGGGCGAGGCTGGCGGCGCCGGCCCCTATGCGCTCGGCGCTGTAGCGGGCAGGAACCGCCGCTTCGCTCAATCGACTATGCTGGCGGACCGGATGTAGTCGAGGTTGGGGAACAGCTTGTCGAGGTACTTGTTCCCCTTCTGGGCGATCTGCCCCTGGTTGGGGGTGCGCTTTTCGTACTCAGGATTGATCGCTTCAACCGCCTCCATCCCGGAGACCACCTTCCCGAAAGCGGCGAATCCCTGGCCGTCGAGGTTGGTGTTGTCGGCGAAGTTGACGAACACCTGCACGGTGCGGTTGTCCCTTCCGCCGCCCTTGGCGAAGGTTACGGTGCCGAGCTCGTTCCCCTGTTTGACCGGGTCGTCCGGGATCCTCGCTCCATGCCATTTAGCGGTCACTTCCGGGTCCCCGTGCATCCCCCACTGGACGATGAACCCCGGAATGACGCGAAAGAAGCGGGTGCCGTTGTAGAAGCCGTTTCTCACCAGGTTGTAGAAGCGGTCCGCCCCGTGCGGAGCCCAGTCCCGCGTCACCTCGATCACGAAGTCGCCGGCAGAGGTCTCGAACTTCGCCTTGTAAGAGGCCGGCGCCGTCTTCTTCATCTCCGGGCCGTCCGGATTCATCAGCGCCTCCATGTTGGCCTCGCCGGTTGTCGTCCCTTCTTCTTCCTGGCAACCCCCGGCGACGATGCCGACCGCGGCGGCCGCAACGAGTATGCGTTTCATGGCTCGACTCCTGTCTATATGCCGGCAACGGCGGCAGCGATCGCCCGCGCCGTGATGCCGAAGTGTTCCCACGTTTCCATGTGCCCCTCGGAAGGGGCGATGCGCGGGTCGGTGATCCCTATGTGCGCCCGCGGCTGTCCGGGGCTCGCCGCGCCGGCGACCAGACCGGCGAACCCCCGGAGGCCGGTCCGTGGGGTGCCGATGAATCCGTCCTCGACCGTCACCACCCCGCCGGTGTACGGGGCCAGCAGCTTCTCGAGAGCCGATGGCGACAGCGGCAGTCCGTTGACGATGTGGACGTCGGCGGCCACCCCCTTCTTCTCCAGCCGGGCGGCCGCCTCCGCCCCTAGGAAGGCAGGTGCGCCGAAGGTGAGGATGGCGCGCCTGGCTCCCGGGCAGGTCCGGTACGGGGTGACCGGCTGCCAGTCGTCGTCGGCCCGCCACAGCGGCCCCGAGCCGTCCTGTCTGTCGAGGATCGGCAGCTCGTCGCGCGGAATGCCGATCACGTGTCCTCCGTAGCGAGCGGCGAGATCGCGGACCGCGACAAAGGCCGCGCGCGCGTCCGCGGGGGCGTAGAAACGATGCAGGTACGGCAGGTAGGTAAGGCCGACGTTGATCCAGTCCAGTCCCCACCCGGAAAAGTGGTCGCGGCCGGTGCAGGCGCCGACGTGCGAGAGGTGGTAGGTGACGTTCAGGCCTTCGTTGACGCCGTTCAGATTGCGCTGGTAGCGCCACATGTCGAACCCTTCGCGGGCGATTCCCTCGAAGAAGGCGGCGAAGGTGGAGATGACGTTGAGCTGGGGCTGCGGGCCGCTCATCGCCAGCCCGTTGGCGAGCAGGGCGGATGCCTGTTCCTCGATGCTCATCTCGAACTGGTGGTCGGGCGCCAGGAAGCCGCGCGCCTTGCCGAGCTTGGTCGAGGCGTCGAGATCGCAGCTGACGACGAACACGTTCTCCGGGTGCGCCTCTGCCACCGCGGCGTACCCGGCCTCCGAGCCGGCGCGCGGACTGACCTTCTCCCCGGCCGCCGGAAGCTCGACCGCCTCCAGGATCTCCCGCGACAGGATGAGGTTGGGGCTGCCGGCCTCGGGCCGCGCCCTGGTGACCACCGTCCGCCTCGGGGCGCCGGTCGCCGCGGCCAGGGCTTTCCGCTGCCTGCTTTTCACGCGGAACATCGGGTTGGAGAGCACCTCATCGGCGTCCCGGCCCTTCATGTGGCCGTCGTGGTGGCCCTCGCCACCCGGGAGCCGGTTGACGAGAAACAGGCACTCCAGCATCGGGACGAGGTCGCGATAGCTCATCAGCGAACCGGGGACCCAGATCTCCCGGTCCATGGGGACGCCGTGGGCGCTCGCGAACTTCCTGGTCTCCCGCTTGATCCCATGCTGCGCGGCGAACCAGTCGAGGTTGACGACCTCGCCGTCGCGCGACCGGTAGCCGGTCGGGAAGATCAGGTTCGGCCGCCCCTCCTGCGCCATGCGGTACCCCTCGCGGTAGGCTTCGTACAGCCGCGCGCTGTCGTGCAGGGTCGGTATCTCGATGATGCGGATCCCCAGCGCCTCGATGATCGGGCGCGGGTCCTTGTCCATGATGCTGTGGGTCGCACCCGAAAGCTGGATGCCGTTGCGGTGCATGACAAAGGTGACCGGCGCCCCGGCGACGTCGGCGCCGTTGAACCCGTTGAGCGCCTGCCCCGACACCCAGCCGGCGTCGCCGCAGTGGGTGATTACCCAGGCGCGGCCGTGGCGGGCGCGCTTGCCGAGGGCCTGCCCCACGGCGACCGGAATCATCACCCCGAGACGGCCGCCGTTGAGCTGGGTCCCCCCGGGCAGCCAGGAGACGTGCCCGGGAAAGTCCAGGCCGCGGCGGAAGCCCTCGACAACCGCCTCTTCCCCGACGTAGCCGAAGGTGGCGAGGCTGGCGTAGTAGCCGATGCTGGTGTGGGCGTGCTCGATCGTGTACTCGATGCGCTCGAAATCGGTGCAGCCCAACGTCAGCAGCAGGCCGGGAATCAGCTCGAGACCGCCGCCGAGGTGATCGAGCTCGCCGATGGCGGCCAGGGAGGCGAGCGAACGGATCGCCGTGCAGGCCGACTGGATCTGCAGCGCTTCGAGGAGATCGGCCTGCCCGCGGGTCAGGCTCTCCTGGGAGCCGACGTCGATCTGCAGCGGCAGCACCTCGGAGGTCACCTCCGCACCGAGGTAGCCGGCGGACTTCAGCAGCTTCCGGTTGCGCCGCTCCTGACCCTGAATCGCCGATTGCATCCCGTTCATGAACCCTGGATCGAATTGCCGGCAGCCATGCTGGAAACCGCTGGTTTGCTGGCCGGAATGGTCACTAGAGCACAGGTGGATATTTCGTTGTAACTCATTGTTTTTCCGCTGGTTGAAATATCCAAACCGCAGCGGCCTGAAACCTGCCGCGCGAACGGGAAGTTCGGCGGTGCCACTCCTGTTTGCAAGCAGTCGATGCCTGGAAGTGAAGGGTGCCGCGGTCCGCCTTTTGACCGCGGTGGAGCTCCCTCCGGAGAACCTGCCTCGATGTCCGCGTGCAGCCGGACTGAGCCAGCGGCCTGTTTGGGAGGCAAAGAGGCTTGCAGCCAAACCTCCGGAAACCCGTCAACCCCGCGGCTGAAACGGGTCCGCCAGGTGCTCCGCCCAGGAGCGGTTGGCGTCGGCGGTGCGCCCGGCGATATGGGGCGTGTGCACGACGTTGTGGCGGCCGATCAGCGGGTCGTCCGCCGGCAGCGGCTCCCGGTCGAATACATCGGCGGCCAGACTCAGCTCGTCGACGAGCACCCGGCGCCGCAGCGCCCCCATGTCGCAGATCCCCGCCCGGGTCACCAGAACGACCAGGCAGCCGGCAGGCAGGGCGTCGATATGGTCTGCGGTTACGAGCCCCCGAGTGGAATCCCTCAGGGGAACCATCGGGGCGAACACCTGCGCATCCTCCACCAGGCGGGCAAGGTGGTGCTCGCGGCGGGCGGCGGCGCGGTGGAAGGCGGGTTCGGCGGCAAACGGATCCCAGGCGGCGACCTCGGCCCCCAGGGCGCTCGCGAAGCTCGCGTAGCGGCTGCCGATGTTGCCGGCGCCGACCACCCGCACCCGCTTGCCGGCGAGGGTGCCGTTGGCGAAGGCCGAATCGTCGCTGTACTGCGCCCCCCGCCGCCCCGGAGCGCCGATGCCTCCGGGCGGGCGCCAGTCCCAGTCCGGGGTGCCGGTGGCGATCCCGGTGTGCAGCTGTGGAATGCGGCGCAGCGCGCACAGGGTGAGAGCCAGCCCGCATTCGGCGACCGACTGTCCCCAGAACCCCTCGGAAAGCTGTCTGTACAGGGCGACGCCCCTCCCGGCGAGCGCCGCCTCGCATTCGGCGCCAAGCCTGTGGGGCGGGCCCTGGAAGGACGCTTCCCGCAGCGACGGAAACGCCTCCAGGCAATCGAGGGTGACGCGCACCCCGAGGCAGGCGAGTCTGGCCACCGAGACTGCATGTTCGCCGGCTACCTCCGCGAGCCGGCGGTCGTCCCCGTGGACGAGGCGCCGGAATCCGACCTCCCCCTGCCTCAGCCACAGGTCGCGGAAGTGGTCGGCCGCCCAGGGCCAGCCGCCGTCGAAGCCATTGTGAACGACGATGAAGCTGTCCACCTACTCCCCCTCCCAGTAGTCGACGGCGTCCCGCTTGCGGAAGATGAGGGGTCCGGGCCGGCGGATGAAGTTGATTTTGCCAGAGTCGGGGTACTCGGCGACGTCCCCGTGCCGGCGGTCGCCGAGAGCCAACAGCTCGCAGGGCTCGGCCCCTTCGTTGGTGAACTTGTGGGCCCCGCGAGGTCCTGGCGGAAAGGCGATGAAATCCCCCTTTCGCACCGGCAGGTTGCCACGGGGTGTGACGAGGGTGCATTCCCCTTCGACGGCGAAGAACAGCTCTTCGGCGCGATGGTGGAAATGAAGGGGAAAGGTCGACTGGCCCGCCGGCAGGCGAATCAACCGGTAGCCGAGGTTGCGGGCGCCGATGAGGGCGTCGATCTCCTTGGTGTCCCAGGCATACCCTTCCCGGCGCGAGCAGGGGGTCCAGACCGCATCACTGCTGCTGACCCGGTTGATGTAGATGTCCGTTCGCTCTTCGAGGCACTCCAGCAACCGCTCCCTGGCGTCCCGCATGACCGAGTGACCGTCGCCGACGACGATGGCGTCGAAATCGAGCGCCAGCAGCTTGCGCACTTCCAGGGCGGCCGCCGGAGGATCTTCCAGGACCTCGTCCATCAACAGAGAGAACCGGCCCACGGGCGCCCCGACCAGGAGGTCGCTGGCGAGGATGGTCCGCTTCTCCGGCCAGTACAGGGAGATTTCCCCGGCGCTCTTCCCGAAGCGGAGGTGCACTGCCCGCAGCCCCGGCACGATCTCTTCGCCGTCGCCGACGGTGCGATCGACCTGCGCTTCGATACCCTCCACATCTTCGCCGTGAGCGACGAGCTGCGCGCCGCAGCGCTCGCGGAAGGCGGCGGCTTCCCGCTGGTGGTCCCTGTTGGTCACCACGATCCACTTCGCGCCCCCCAGGTCGTCGAACTGCCGCAGGTCCGACTCGATCATCGGCACGGGATCGATCAGGACATTGCCTTCCTCCCGAACCCAGAGATGGCCGTTGAAATCGATCTGCCGGCGCTCGCTGAACACTGACCAGCAGAACAGGTCGTCGAATACCGCTTTCATGCCTCGCCTCCTTCTTCGGGTGTCTGCCGGAAGACTTTGTAGTAAACGGTCATCGGATGCTCCGTTCCTTCGGGATTCCGTGGCGCGGTGACTGTGAGTGACTGATCATGCAGCCCGGACAGGCGACGGTTTCCCGCGCCGTAGAAATCGCCTTACCGGTTCGTTGACCCTGCTCTTCGGCCGATTATCTTCCGGCCCTTCCGAAACCGGGAGATGAAAATAGCTGATACGCGTCGCCGGAGTCCGCCGGCTTTTCAAGGATAGCACGGATTCCGGGAGAGCCTGGGGGACCGGCAAGGGGGACCGCCTTCGAAATCCCAGGGTAGCTCGCTTCTCAACGAACGCACGGAACCTTTTCCCGCCACGGGCAGCCGCCGGGCCATTTCCGGCCGCTGCCCCCCCAAACGGCGGTCCCTCCGCCGATTCACAAACCGAAAAATCTGAAAGAGAAAAATGACCACTTCCCCTGAAGGAGCCCGCCCGCGAATCGCCGGCATCGTCACCGAGTACCGCAGGCACTCCCATGGCCAGCACATCTGCGACCGCTTCCTCGAAGGGTACGGCTGGGGCAGCCGCCACCACCGCCCGGCGATGGATCTGGTGTCGCTGTACGTCGACCAGTTCCCCGAAACCGACCTGAGCCGCGAGCGCGAATCCCGCTTCGAGCACCTGACCATCTACCCGACCGTGGCCGACGCCCTGACTCTGGGCGGTAGCGACCTGGCCGTCGACGGCGTCCTCCTCATCGGAGAGCACGGCACCTACGGCACCAACGAGAAGGGCCAGCGCCTCTACCCTCGCTACGAGTTCTTCCGGCAGATCGCCTCCGTCTACCGCACCACCGGCAGAACCGCCCCTGTCTTCAACGACAAGCACCTCTCCTGGAACTGGGAGTGGGCGCGCGAAATGTACGACACCTCCCGGGCAATGGGATTCCCCTTCATGGCCGGCTCGTCGCTGCCGGTCACCTGGCGCACACCAGCGGTCGACCTGCCCCTGGGCGCACGGGTCGAGGAAGCGGTCTGCGTCGCCGTCGGCGGCGTCGACAGCTACGACTTCCACGCCCTCGAAACCCTGCAGTGCATGGTCGAGCGCAGGGAGGGGGGCGAGGTCGGAGTGCGCTGGCTCGAGGCGTTCCGCGGCGACCGTTTCTGGCAGGCGCACAGCGACGGGCTCTGGTCCCGCGACCTGTTCGAGACCGCCCTCTGCCGAAGCCACACCCTGACCCCAGCGCGCAGCGGCTTCAACAACCCGTTCCCGACCATCGACGAGATGAAACGCCTGGTCGAGGATCCGGTCGCCTACCACTACGAGCACCTCGACGGCCTCCGGTGCACGATGATCCTGTTCAACGGCCTGGTGCAGGACTTCAACTTCGCGGCGCGGCTCGAGGGCAGCGAGCGTCCGTTCTCGACCCAGATGTACCTGCCGATGCCCCCGGTGCGCACGACCCTGGCCAATTTCTTCAGCCCCCAGTGCTACCAGGTCGAGCGCATGTTCCTCAGCGGCAAACCGTCGTACCCGGTCGAACGCACCCTGCTGACCACCGGTCTCGTCGCTGCCGGCGTCGACAGCCTGCACCGGGAACAGGTCAGAATCGACACCCCCCACCTCGACATCGCCTACCGGGCGGAGGAGGAATCGACTTTCTGGGGGGCGCCCGGCAGCGAACCCGGGCAGCCGGCAGCCCCCGCGGCGCCCGACGATCAGCCCCTTCACGCCGACATCGTCAGCGACCGCCGCACCGCCGCGGAACCGCCGGTCCGCGTCGCCATCATCGCCAGCATCTACCGTTACCTCTCCCACGGCCAGCACTTCGGCGACCGCTTCATGGTCGGCTATGCCTACGAGGGATCGTGGCACCGGCCCAACATGCAGGTGGTGTCGATGTACGTCGACCAGCGGCCCGAAGGGGACCAGAGCGAGGACCGCGCCCGCGAGTTCGGTTTCAGCGTCCATCCGACCATCGCCGGAGCGCTCCGGTGCGGGGGAGAGCGGCTCGCCGTCGACGCCGTCGTCATCATCGGCGAGCACGGCGAGTACCCCGTCAACGAGCTCGGGCAGAAGCAGTACCCGCGCTACGAGTTCTTCAAGCAGTGCGTCGAGGTGTTCGAGGAGGACGGAAGGGCGGTGCCGGTTTACAACGACAAGCACCTGTCGTACAGCTTCGAAAAAGCGAGCGAGATGGTCGCCGACGGGCACCGCCTCGGCTTCCCCGTCATAGCGGGATCGTCGCTGCCGGTCACCTGGCGGCTGCCGGACGTCGAGCTGCCGCACGGCTGCGAAATCGAGGAGGCCCTCATGGTCGGCGTCGGCGGCTCCGACGCCATGGACTACCACGCCCTCGAGACGATGCAGTGCATGATCGAGCGGCGCCGGGGCGGAGAGACCGGGGTCGCCGCGGTGCAGCTGCTCGACGGAGACGCGGTCTGGAAGGCAGGCGACGACCGCCTCTGGTCGTGGGAGCTGCTCGAGGCGGCGCTGTCGCGGTCCGATTCGCCGTGCGGCCCGACGCTGGAAGACGCACGCACGCACGACCTCGTCGGCAGCGGCGACGTCAAGGGACTCGCCGAGGAACCGGCGGCCTACCTGATCGAGTTCCGCGACGGCCTGCGGGCGACGCTGCTGATGCTCAACGGCGCAGTCAGGGACTACTGCTTCGCCGCGAGGCTGAGCGCTGAGGAGCGTCCGGTGTCGACCCAGATCTTCCTCACCCCGACCCCGCCGGTCACCTACTCAGCCTCGCTGGTGGCGAAAATCGTCGAGACGATCGTCACCGGAAAAGCGGCGTTTCCCGCGGAGCGCACCCTGATCGTCAACGGAATCCAGGAAAGCTGTCTCGTGTCCCGGTCGCAGAACAACGCCCGGCTCGAAACGCCGCACCTGTCGGTAACCTACCAGGCTCCCGAGGCTTCCCACCACGCGCGCCGCTAGTCCGGCTGGCGGCCCCCGGCCGCGGCTCTGTATCTGGTCTTTGCGGGGAGCTGGCGGCCAGCGGCGGCGCTACTCGATCAGGCCGCGTTCCTTCAGGCAGCTGGCGACCTCGTCTTCCCCGACGTCGGCGAGCATCTGTCCGTCGACCTCGACGCAGGGAGAGGAGTGCTGGCCGCTCTTGGCCACCATCTCCCGGTAGTCGCCGGGGTTCCCGATGATATCGCGATACTCGTACTCGAGGCTGTTGCGCTCGAGCAGATCGACTACTCCGCGCGCCCAGGGGCAGGCCGGATTCAGGTAGGCGATGATTTTCGGCATGGTTTCGGATCTGGTGTCGTTGTTTCAGGAAAGCCACCTGTCTGTGCGACGAACAGACGGTCACAATAGTTCCTGGCCGGGATTCCGGCAAACGAAGGGTATCCCGGAACCGGATGAGAAGGGCAGGCGCCCTTTTCAGGACGCATATGCATGTATATGCTTGCGCGACGAAACCGGAAAGGAACTCGCCTGCCGATCCAGACCGGGGTGCGAATTTTTTTCCCGATCCACTTTCCTGGCAAGCAGGCCGTTCGCCACCCTGTATTTCCCCACAGGAGATTCACTCAAATCAATAAACTGACACTCGTCGCTGTTATTTCAGGTCTCACAAGCACTCACTGTTATCCGGACCCGGTATATACTCCGGACTTCAACTCCTTCGATATCGTGACGGACCCGCGAAGCATCGCGATGGGGGAGTCCACCGTCGCAGATGCGGGAAACTCCACCGCGGCGTTCAGCTCCAATCCCGCAACCCTGGCTTCCGTTTCGCGGTCGGAAATCTTTTACGGCTACAGGTCCTACGACTGGATCGACGATGATGACCTGGATATTGACGGTCTTTATTCATGGTCCTTCGGAATGGTTTCACCCACTCGCCTAGGCAAGTTCGGGTTTTCCTTCAACAGGATGGAGGAAGGCACGACCAGCGATGCCCGGGGATACGGCCAGACTTTTTCCCTGGCATACGCCACCTCCTGGGGAAGGATCGGAGCAGGTTCCGTTCTCAAGCTGTTCAACAGGTATTTTATCCCCTATTCCGGCTATCCTTCCGGCTACAATTTCGAATCCACGTATGCCCCGGCTCTCGATTTAGGCCTGATCTACCACACTGGAGGCACCGCGGAGAACCCCGCCGGCTTTTCCTTCGGCATGGCGTTGCAAAACCTGTCCCCGGGACATCCCAATAAATCCATAACCCCGGATGGGGAATCGGAGTACGACGCCGTTTTTCCGATTTACCTTCGGACAGGGTTTAAGTACGACCTCATCCGCCCTTCCGAGGAAGGCACACCTCCGCTTCGGTTCGTAGTTACCGGGGAGTACCGGCGATTTCTCAATCCTGGCAAAAAATCGAGTTTCGAATCTCCCTTGTCTGATGACGACGATTTTGCAGGGTTCGGTTTTGAGCTCATCCTGTACGATTGGCTGTCCCTGCGAACCGGCTGGATCCACGGATTCGCGGATCAATACCGATTCTTCAATCGCTATGGGTTGGGAATCAATCTTTCGCCAAGGCGGGTGGGGCTGTTTCCCGGCGAGATCCTTTTCCACTATTCGCCGATCCGGTTTTGGACTGATGCTCCCTTCCACACCAAAAAATATGTCCACTCATTCGGCATGCGGTTGCTCTATTGAAACTGAAACACGAACCCTGTGTCCTGTCCCGGAAGGCGCCTGAGCGAGTCGTACCGAGGGTG
Source organism: Candidatus Latescibacterota bacterium (assembly GCA_965223905.1). GTDB lineage: Bacteria > Latescibacterota > UBA2968 > UBA8231 > UBA8231 > CBDCXV01. Next base: position 467,611 of record CBDCXV010000001.1, on the reverse strand, counting down.
TAATGGTGAGCGAAGGCAACACGGCGAGGCGGGATGGATTGGCGGAAGAAATGCAGGATATTGATGGGACAGGACATCAGCTTCCCGTTAAGAAAGTGAAAACCGGAAGACTCATTCTCTGCGCAGGAGCCCTGGCGCTCGCGCTCAACATGTCCGGATGCTATTCGTTCTCCCTGTTCCAATCGGCGCGAATGCTGCCCCCTGGGCATGGTTCGATAACTCCAAGCCTTAGCCGCCTGGCCACCATCGACGGCCGCGATCTGGATTATACCGACAGGTTCTCGGTCGCGGATCTGCAAATCCGTTACGGCCTGGAAAAAGTGGGAGATGGGATACAGGATCAGCCGAATCAGTCTCGAGGATGGATACCAGTTCCTTTCCTTCGATCCCAAGATCCCAATTGTAAGAGATCGATTGGCCTTTTTGTTGCCGACAGGATTTTTCTTCGGCGAAAACATCGATTCGATGGAGTCGATTCAGATTCACCCTGCTTTCATCGCGAGCATCCCTTTCGGAAACTCCAAGCAGCTGCTCAACCTGGCATTGAAGGGCATCGTCCCCCTTGACGAACCTGCGGATCATTTCACGGGGATCAACATCGGATTCTCATTGGCCGACGAAGAGACAGCGGGGATGACGGTTCATCCCGAAATCGGACTCTTCACGGACCCGGGGGGGAACTACTACTTCCACTGGGGTATGGGATTAAGCTTTTCACGCCAGAACTGAGCCGGAAGAACCGCCCCGCTTTCCATCGAACCCCCACCAAGGGCCCCCGGTAGAACGGCGTTCCCTTCGGGGGGGAACGATTGCTTCGCAGCGCGGTCCGGTCCTGTACTCCCTGGCAAAGCGGGGGGAACATCAAGACAGACCACGGACGGTGCCGTTAACCGGATGCTGTAATTCCGGCAGGGCAGGCTGCCTATTCGAACTGCCGCTTGAACTCCTCGAGCTCGGCGCGCAGAGAAGCGATCCCCTCCGCCATCTCGGCCACCGTCGTTTCGAGTCGGTCCAGGCGCTCGTTTTCCGCGGCCACTGCCAGGCGCGCCGCTTCCGGTTTAACGCCGCCCGATTCTCCGGGAGCGGGCGAGCCGTCGCCGGAAGGCTCCTCGATCTCGGGGGGACCCCCGAGCAGGTGGGCGAAGCGGGACTCCTTGAACCCGGGTTGACGGGGCAGCCTGACGACCGCGGCGCCGGCCTCCCGGTTCGCCAGCGATTCGAGCGCCGCCTCCACCTCCGCGAGGTTCTCGAAGGGGTGCATGCGGCTGCCGCGGTTGCGCAGCTCGCCGGGCGTCTGCGGCCCGCGCAGCATCAGCTCGCAGAGCACCGCCACCTCCGGCTCGGAGAACCCCCGGACGTCGGTGAACCGGTGATAGTACTTGGGGACCCGCGTGTCGTGTCCGCTGACGACGCGCACCAGCTCCTTGTCCCGCAGCGAATCGAGCGTCCGCACCACCGTCTTCTCGTTGTACTGAACCACCGGATCGCGGTTGGACTTCTGGTTGCAGGCCGCGGTCAGGGCGTTCAGGGTCATCGGGTAGTAGTCCGGGGTGGTGATCCCCTTTTCGATGAGGCAGCCGAGAACGCGCAGTTCCTCGGGGGTGAGTAATGGTTCCATCGCCGTGCCGTGGGTGGGTGCTTGGAGGCCGAACCGCTTCAGCTGCCTGGCCAGTTGTCCCAGAAACGGCGCGCGACCTCCACGTGCATGCGCACCCCGCAAGGAATCGCCCCGTCGGAAAAATCGTAGTTCGGCTGGTGCAGGTGCGGGTACTGGTCCACCCCGGCCGGACAGACTCCGAGAGCGTAGAAGGCGGCCGGAATCCGCTGCGCGTAGAAGGCGAAGTCCTCGCCCCCCATAACCGGGTCCATCCGCAGGGAGGAAATGCCGGCGCCGGCGGCAGCGACGGTCCGCTCGACGACCTCGGTGGCCACCGGATCGTTCTCGAGCACCGGGTAACCGTCGAAGATCTCCACCTCGGCGGCTCCCCCCAGGGCGGAAGCGGTGCCCTCGGCGACCTCGGCGATGCGGCGGTGGATCCTCTGGCGCGTCGCCGAATTCAGGCTGCGCACGGTGCCGGCCAGCTCCACCTGCGGCGGGATGATGTTGAAGCCCGTACCGCCGCTGACGCGGGCGACGGTGACGACCGCGGAGTCGAGGGGATCCGTGGTCCGCGAGACGATCGTCTGCAGGGCGACGATCACGTGGGAGGCGATGACGATGGGGTCGATGCCCTGGTGCGGGAAGGCGGCGTGAGCGCCCCGGCCGCGGACGGTGATCTCCATCTTGTCGGAGCTCGCCAGGACGGGTCCGGGCCGCAGGGCGATCTCGCCGATCTTCAGTGTGGGCCAGCCGTGAAGGCCGAAGATCGCCGTCACCTCGGGATCGGCGAGGACTCCCTCTTCACACATGCGGCGGCCGCCGGCGCCCCCTTCCTCGGCCGGCTGAAAGACGAACTTCACGGGACCGGGCAGCTCGTCGGCCAGCGCTGTCAGCACGCGCGCCGCGCCCACCAGGCAGGTCACGTGGCCGTCGTGGCCGCAGGCGTGCATCTTGCCCGGCACCTTGGATGCGTAGCTCCTGTCCGATTGCTCCTGTATCGGCAGCGCGTCCATGTCGGCCCGCAGGGCGACGCACCGCCCAGGCTTGTCCGCACCGAGGGTGGCGACCAGGCCGGTCTCCGCCACGCCGGTGCGAATGCTCAGTCCGGGAAGCTCCCGCAGCTCGCTGAGAATGCGGGCCGCGGTGCGCTCCTCCTCGTAGCCGAGCTCCGGGTGTTCGTGAAGGTCGTGGCGCAGCTGCGTCAGCCCGGGAAGGGCTGCCTGAATCAGTTGTTCTATCCTGTCGCTCATCGCTCCGAAGCCCGTGGAAGGGGGTTCTTTGGTACCCGAAATCCCTGGCTGCACAAGCTAACCCGGGCCCTTGGCGCCTGCCAAACGGGACGCCCTTTCCCCTGCCGCCCCTTTCCCTTTCCCTATTCCCGCCTCAGGTGCACCAGGGTGGCTCCCCAGCTGCCGCCCCCTGCACCCGCCAGCCGGAACGACTCGACGCCGGGTTGGCGCTCCAGGATCCGGTGGACGCTCTCGCGAAGGATCCCCTTGCCTTTCCCGTGCACGATGCGAACGTCGAAGATCCCCTTCTCGCGGCAGGCCTCGAGGTAGTCGGGCACGAGAGTACCGACGTCCCTCGGAAGAAAGGTGTGCAGGTCGAGGGTGCCGTCGATCGGATGGTCGATCGGCTCGTCGCTCAAAACGCTGATTCCAGGGTCGGCGTCGGGTCCGTCAGACATCCAGGGCCGCGGCCGTCGCCGTCTCCTGGGTCATGACGGCGCTGCGCACGAGGGAGAGCTTGTTGGCCGCGTTGAAGGCCGCCACCTTGTAGCACTCCGCCAGTGTGGGATAGTTGAAGACCGTGCGGATGAAGTAGTCGAGGCCGCCCCCCAGACCCAGCACCGCCTGGCCCACGTGGACCAGCTCGGTGGCCCCCGAACCGATGCAGTGGGCCCCGAGAAGGCGCCCGTCCTCGCGGTGGAAGATCAGCTTCACCATTCCCGAATCGTCGCCGAGAATCTGCCCGCGCGAGATCTCCTTGTAATGGGCGATGCCGGTCTCGTAGGGCACGCGGTCCCGGGTGAGCTCCTCCTCGGTCGCCCCCACCATGGAGATTTCCGGGATGGCGTAGATCCCGACCGGGAAGTGGCTGCCCATCGGCTGCGCCTCGACCCCGAACATGTGGCAGGCGGCGAGGCGTCCCTGCTCGCTGGAGGTGGCGGCCAGCGCGGGGAAACCGATGACGTCGCCGGCTGCGTAGATGTTCTCCGTCGCCGTGCGGTGATGCTCGTCGACCTTCAGGCGGCCGCGCTCGTCCGCCTGCAGGCCGACCGATTCGAGATTGAGGTCCTCGGTCGAACCGATGCGGCCGGCGGAGAACAGCACCACGTCGGCGACGATGTGCTTGCCGGACTCGAGCTCGATGAGACCCTTGCGCTGGGGAACCTCGACCACCTCGATGCGCTCCACCGCTTCGCCGCAGCGGAAGGTGACGTCCGCCTTGCGCATCTGGTGGATGAGCTCGTCGACGATCTCGTGGTCGAGGAACTCCAGCGGCCTGGGACGCCGGTCGATCACCGTCACCTGTACCCCCAGTGCGGCGAACATCGAGGCGTACTCGATGCCGATGACCCCGGCCCCGACCACGGCGATGCTGCGCGGCATCTTCTCCAGGTCGAGGAGGCAGTCCGAGTTCATGATGGTCTGGTTGTCCGCCTTGAGACCTGGTGGATCGCTGGGGCGCGTGCCCACGGCGATCAGCACCTTGTCCGTCGACAGCCTGCGGCGCCCCTCGACGCCCTCCACCTGCAAGGTGTGCCCGTCGAGGAACGAGGCGATCCCGCGCACGACTTGGATGTCGTTGCGCGACAGGTTCTCCTGGACGACGAAGATCTCGCGCTCGATGACGCGCTCCACGTGGCCGATCAGCTGGTGCATGGTGGGGCGATAGCGGGGCCGGAACTGCTCGGATGCCTCCAGGCCCGGACGGGAATAGCCGCGCTGCACCGCCTCGCGGAAGGTCTTGGAAGGAATGGTGCCCGACTCGATGCAGACGCCGCCGATCATCTGCTGCCTTTCGACCACGGCCACCTTCTTGCCCAGCTTGGAGGCCTGGATGGCCGCCCGCTGGCCGGCCGGACCGCTGCCGATGCAGACGAGGTCATAGGTGTAGCTGTTTGCGGTCACAACTTCCCTCCCGGGGTGAGGGTCTGCCGGAGAGCCCGGCAGGTGCCAAGCGGGTGAATATCCAATATTCGCAATGGAGTTGACAATTCCGTGACACGGACCGCACGCGGCGAGCCGGTCCGCCGGCCTTCAGATACAGGTCGGGAAGTGGTACGAAGTAGTGTGCACGGTGGACGGCGGCTCGCTGAAGAGTTGCTTCTTCTTCCTGGGACGGCCCCTCGATGGGGTCATAGGTACGTCCGAGCTCCATCAATGCCTCGGGATGATCCGGGAACACCTCCAGTGCTTCCCGGAAGCGTGCGCGCGCGTCACCCATCCGCATGTACAACCGATCCTTCCTGCCCTGTTCCAAAAGGCGGGCAATGGTCCGCGCTGCGAATCCCTCGGGCAGATCCTGCTTGTTCCTGGTGTCTCTTTCCATACGAGTGACCTCCTCCTGAAGCTGTCTGCGCGCCCTGTACAGCCGCTGTTTCACCCCTGAAGGGGTTTGTTCCCGTCCGAAGAGCCACTTCCTGAATCGAACGGCCTTCCAGATAGTGCAGTGTAAGCGCCCGGACGCTTTTCTCGGGAAGCTTGGAAAGCAGCTCCTGAAACGCTGCGCGGCGGATGACCGCCGGCTCCGGATGCACTTCGGTATCCGTCCGCTCGACAACCGACTCCGCCATGGCTCGACGGCGGCGATCCCTCAACCTGTTGAGGCAGATGTTGCGGAGTATCCGCCCCACCCAAGCCGGGAATCGAGAAGGCTCCTTCAGAGCCTCGAGCTGGTCGAACGCCTTCAGGAATGCATCCTGGAGAGCATCCCGGGCCTCCTCCTCGCCACACAGGTAACTCAGCGCCTGCAGGTAGAGGCGGTCCTGATGGTGCACCACCAGGGCTTCGAAGGCGGAAAGGCGGCCGGAAAGAATCGCGGCGACGAGCTGGGCATCTGTGGATGGGCTTTCCATCGCTCTACACTACGACCCCTCACGACCCAGGGAGGTAACACCAGGATTAGGATCTTGCAGAAAACCCCTTGGTTCTCGGGGCATCTGAGGGTTCTCCAAGCGCCAATACATGGGCCTCTCCTGCCGGAGATGACCGGGGCAACTTCCTTGACCCACTCTCGATACGCGGGCTTATTTCGAGGCTTGAAGTAGCATCGAAACGGTGGGACCCCGGCATATGAGTCTGGAACAAATCCTGAAAGTGGCAGTCGAGCGCATTCGCTCCAGATCGCTGGAAAATGAAGCCCAGGTGAAGCAGGCGATAATCCTGCCGATTCTTCGGGCCCTCGATTGGGACGACACTAACCCCGCGGAGTTCAAACCGGAATTCTCCGTTGGCAAGGGATGGGTTGACTACGCGCTGATACCGGAAGGAGGAGGGCCGCTGGTCTTCATCGAAGCAAAAGGGCTTGGTCGTGTTGACATCGCGGGAGAGGAGCAGCTGTTCCGATATGCGGTGAACAGGGGCGTTCCGTTTCTCATTCTGACGGACGGCGACCTCTGGGATTTTTATCTCAGCATGGCGGCGGGTGACCCTGCGGAGCGACGGTTCTATAGGGCGGAGTTGACGCGGGAAGAGAGGATACCCGAATACGCCCGTTTTCTGGATACACACCTTCGGAAAACGCGCGTCGTTTCAGGAGAAGCCCGGCGTTCAGCGGAAAAGCGACACGAGAGCAACCGGGAGCGGGAGAAAGCCCGTAAGGCAATTCCCGGCGCTTGGCGAACTCTGCTAGAGACTCCGGACGAAATGCTTCGTGACCTGCTTGCTGAAGAGGTAGAAAGATCCTGCGGAACCAAGCCGGAACCGGAGGATGTCGTGTCGTTTCTGAAGGAGCGGCTTTCCGACACTTTGCCAAGGAAGTCGAGTGTCGCACCGCCAGCCCCACGCCCCCCATCGAAGAGCTCCTCCTCCAGCACTCCGCCGCCGTCGAACAAGAAAAAGGCAACAAGAATCATCGGTTACATTCTCGACAACAAGCAGGTGGAAACCGGGTTTAGTTACCGAACTTTGGGTGAATTGGTTAAAGAATTCGACCGTCGAGATCCCGAATTCATGGTGCGTTTTGCAGACCAAACCGCAACTCGGAAGCGGAGGCTGGTTGCACGAAATCCTAATGACCTCTTCCCGGATAGACCCGACTTCGTGGAAAAACAATCTCTGGACTTGGAAAATGGATGGTGGCTGGGTCATAACCTCAGCACAGGGGATATTCGGAAAAAAATCATTATTGCCTGCGAACTTGCTGGCGTTAAGTTCGGCAGGCAGCTTAAGCTGATGGAGTCATAACACACCCCTCCGTCTCGCTTCACCTGCCCAACACAACAGGCCTCCCCGATCATTCCCCGCTGAACGGCGGCGTCCGTGATTTCAAGCCCGTTCCGTCGCCATCGGGCGATCTCCGCCAACCTGCTCACATTTTGAACGCTTCTTCGACGGACATTCCCATCGCCCCCACTGGTGCTCGGGACACCTGTTCGCAACCGGGACTCCCCGAATGAGATTCAGCGCCGTAATCCCCGCCCGCAATGCACCGAATCTCTCCGAGGCGATCGACAGCTGCCTGAACCAAAGGCTGAGACCCCACGAGATCATCGTCGTCGACGATGCCAGCAGCGAGCATCCCGCCGAATCGCTGCGGAAACGATTTGCGGCCGAGTGCGACAGCGGTCTGCTGAAGATCATTACCCTCTCGAAAAACCGCGGCCCCTCGGCGGCGAGAAACACCGGATGGGCTGCGGCCACCGGGGACTTCGTCGCTTTCCTCGATGCCGACGATCGCTGGGATGAGGAGAAGCTGGAAGTTGTCGATGCCTGGCTGACTGACAATCCCGCCATCGACTGGCTGGCCCACGGCTACGCGGTCGGACCGACGGAGCCGGAGGAGGTTGAGGCGGCTCCCGCCAGACTTTCCCTGCGCCGGCTTTTGGTTTCGAACCCGGGCCAGACCTCCTCGGTTGTGCTGCGCCGCTCGCTTGCCCAGCGGTTCGACGAGGGCATGCGGCACAGCGAGGATTACGATCTCTGGCTGCGGATCGCCGCGGCCGGACATGGCTGCTACTTCTCTCCGGCCAGGCTGACCGAGCTGGGGCGGCCCCAGCTTACGGCCGGGGGCCTGAGCGAGAACCGCCGGGCGATGCGGAGCGGGGAGATGCGCGCTTTCCTCCACCTGATCGCGGCCCGCCCGGTTCTGGCCCCCTTGCTTCCCGTTCTCCTTGCCTGGTCCCTGCTCAAACATTTCCGCAAGGCGATCTCCTGAGGGGGTCCGTGGCCAGAGTGCTCCTGACATTTCCCCGGCCCTGTCTCGGTTGAACGAGCCCCTGCATACACCGTGCCGGGAATAGTCGGATTCACCGCGCCCCCCGGCTGGAGCGATAAGGAGGCCGACGCCGCCCTGCTCAAGATGCGGGACGCACTCCAGTACCACGAAAAGCACCGGCCCCGCGCCTGCTTTTCCTTCCCAGGGGTGCGGGGGTCCTGCGTCTCCACCAACCCGCACCAGGAACAGGTCTTCAGCACCGAAGATCTCACCGTCTGGATGGATGGTGAATGCCGCATCGGCGACGAGAGCGCCGGCATTCCCGGCGCCGAGGCCGCGTCCGGCCCTGCGCTCCTCCACGCCCTGTTCCGAACCGGGGATTACCTTTCCGCACTCGCCACCCTCGACGGTATCTACGCCGCCGCGGTGAACGACGCCCGGCACCGGAAAATCCACCTCGTCTCCGACCGCTACGGACTGCGCCAGCTCTGCTGGACCCGCCGCGGAGACGCCCTCGCCTGGGCGACGGAGTCCAAGGCCCTGCTGCACCTGCCCGGGTTCAGTCCCGTCCTCGACCGCCTGTCCCTGAAAGCCTTTCTCGGCATCGGCTACCTCATGGGAAACCGTACCTGGATGGAAAACGTCGAGCGTCTGGCGCCGGCAACCTGCCTGACCTGGGACCTCCGCGACCGGACGATACAGGAAAGGCGCTACTGGGACTGGAGTAGGGTTTCTCCCGACATCGGCAAAGCATCCCCCCGGGAGCTGGCCGAAGAGCTGGGCAGGCGGTTCGTGCGGGCAGTCGAACGGCGCTGCGGACCGGGAGAGCGCGTCGGCCTGACCCTCAGCGGCGGGCTCGACTCCCGGGCGATCCTTGCAGCCATGCCGCAGCGCCAGGAGCCGGTCCCGGCCCTGACCTTCGGCTCCGAGGGCAGCAGCGAGGTCCGCATCGCCGCCATGGCCGCGGCGCGCAAGGGGGCCCGGCACCACACCTTCGAGATCGGTCCCGGGAACTGGTTTCTCCCCCGCATCGGCGGAGTCTGGACGACCGACGTCCAGCTCGACCTCTACCACATGCACGGCGTCGAGTATCCCGGTTTGGGGGATCTGTTTGCAACGGCGCTGTCGGGTGCGGGCGGAGACGGAATCGTCGGCGGCGGCCACCTGTTCGAAGCAGCCGGCTTTTCCGCTTATGCCCGCAACGTGCTTTACCTCGACCCGGAGCGCTCCTCCGCCCTCGCCGCCGTCCTCGAGGAGGAGTTCTCCCGGGCCGGCTCTGCCCACGCCCTTTACATCACCCAACGCATGCGCTGCTTCACCCTCCACGGCCTGCGGTTGTGGATCGCCCGAGGCGCCGACTACCGCCTCCCCTTTCTCGACAACCAGTTTCAGGAGCTGCTCTTCGCCATCCCCACCGCCCTGAAACGGAACAACCGGCTCTACCGAACCATGCTTCTGACCACCTTCCCCGACTATTTCAAGGAGATCCCCTGGCAGGCTACGGGGCTGCCTCTCGCCTGGCCCTTGTGGGCGGTCAGGGGACAGGCAAAGTTCCGCGGGTTTGCGCGACGGCTGGGCTTCGGAGGCCTGGGCGAGCGCACCGGCCTTTTCGATTACTCCGGATGGATCCGCCGGGACCCGGCCCGCAGCACCTTTTCCGAATTGCTGTCCAACCCCGGCGCCCTGTATCGGAGCTACATTTCAAGGAAGGAAGTGACCGCAACGCTCGAGGAGCACCTGGACGGAAGCGACCGCAGCGGGCAGCTTTGCCGCTACCTGACGCTGGAGCTCTGGCTCCAGCAGGTTTTCGAGGGCCGCTGGCGGCAGGGACCCGGGTGAGATCCATCCCTATCGACAACCCGACGGAACGAGGTTTCCCAATGACGAGAAACAACGAGGAAGCGCTGCACCCCCCGGCCATCAGCGAGAGCGAGCTGTCAGACTGGCGGGAGAACGGCTACGTCCGGCTCGGCCGCGTCGCCCCGCTGGCGGAGATCGAAGCGCTCTGCGACCGCATCGACGAGATCATGCTGGGTGAGGTGAGCTACCCGAACATGATGATGCAGCTGTGTCCGTCCGCCGGGGATCCCGAGAAGGCGAGGCAGACCAAGGTGTTCAAGGGCTCGTCTCTCACGTACCGCAAGATCCAAGACCTCGAACAGGACCCGCTATTTCTCGCCTACATCCAGCAGCCGCTGTTCCGCGACATCACCCGCAAGATCATCGGCGACAGGGTCTCGTCGTTCCGCTCGATGTTCATGAACAAGCCGGCCGGGCGCGGGACCCTGCTCAACTGGCACCAGGACGGGACCGGCAGCTGGGGCCTGAGCATTTCCCCGGTGGTCACCATCTGGACGGCGCTCGACGCGACCTCGGTGGTCAACGGCTGCCTCCAGATAGTCCCAGGGTCCCACAAGTCGATGATCAACGCCAATCACGACGGGCTCTACCCCGAGCAGATTCCCGTGCACGCCTCGGACGAAAAGCGCCTGCACCTCGAGCTGGAGCGGGGTGAGGTGGTGCTCCTTCACAACTGGACCCTGCACCGCTCCGAGCCCAACACCACCGACAGGCCCCGCCGCGCTTTCAGCGTTTGCTACATAGACGCGAAGACCGTCCACAACCAAACAGGCCAGTGCTGGCCGCAGGTGTTCCCGGAGTACGTTCCGATCGCCGCGGAAGCGGCGGCCTGATTCCACTTTTTCGGTTGATGCTCCATGTATTTCCACGGTATTGGAGGCGGTGTAAGTTCTACCCCCAACCGCCTCGCCAGACCCCGGATTGGATCAGATCAAGCAGGACGGGGAAAGCCCGGGGGGCAGCATCGCCAAGCCACCAGTAGAACTAAATTTGATCCCTGCATGGCAGGGCTCCACACACTTATGCTACAGGTAAGCGGATAGGAGAAGAGCAGTGGACGATACCCTTGCTATCCGGCCTCTTTACAGCTTTGCGGATGCAGACTACCTCGCCAACGTGAGCCGTGGAACTGCAAAGCGCTGGCTTGAGGGGTATACCTATTTCGATACCCGCGGCCAGCGGGTTGTCCGACCACCTGTCACTCCCGGCGTACAACGGGCAGAAGAGCAGGAGATCGTCTCGTTTACCGATCTCGTGGAGATTGCCGCTATCGGACGCCTGAAAGAGATGGGCTTTTCACTGCGGATGGTTCGCGAGATAGTCCTCAATTGCCAGGAAATTCTGGAGGTTCCACGTCCACTAGCGACATTGCGGTTCAAGACGGGCGGCCGCGAGGTGTTCGTTAATCGTGAGGATGTCCTGATCGAAGTGGGGCGAAAGAAGCGGATGCAGGCGTGGATTCAGGTGTTGGAGCCGTTCCTGGAGGAGTTGGAGTACGCTGGAGAGCTTGTAGCGCGCTGGTGGCCCTTGGGACGCAGTGCCCTCGTTGTCATCGATCCGGAGTACGGTTTCGGCTTTCCTGTAGTAGAAAGATCCGGAGTGCGCACCGAGATCATCCTGGAGCGATTCAAAGCGGGCGATCTAAACGAGCAAATCTCAGCGGACTTCAATATCGAACCGCTTCATGTTGCGCGTGCGCTTCAGTTTGAGTTGCAACGTGCTGCATGATCTTTATAGATCGCTCGATCCCCAAGAGTGTTGCCACTGCGCTCAAAGCAGTGCGAGATGATGTACTCTGGTTGGAGGATCGCTTTCAGCACGACACCAAGGACACTGATTGGCTGCCGGTTGCAGGTGCCGAGGGCTGGCTCGTCATCACACGCGACAAGAAAATCAGGACCCGTCCAGGGGAACGGCGAGCCATCCTCGGAAACGGAAAAGGTTGCTTCTTCCTCACGCAGAAAAAAGACCCAACCCGCTGGCAATACCTGAAGCTTCTTGTCCTGACGCTGGAGAAGATGGAGAGCTCCTTCGCCACGACGCCGCGGCCGTTTATTTGCGGCGTTGATCTGTCGGGAAAGCTCAGTCTTATCACCCCGTCTACAGAAAACGAGTAACCCACAAGACACAAAGGGGCCCACCGATCCGATTCGATGCGCCCTTTTTTTCTTTCAGGCAGGGATCAGATGCAATTGTCTTTCCAGATTTTCCGGGGAATGGCCGGTTCGTTGCCGCCCGCGATCACCGCCTCGCCTTCAAAAGTCCTCATGCCGAGGCGCCGGAATAGTGGCGCACCCCGATTTTCCAGAACAGCCGCGAGCCGGCGAGCAAGACCAGGGCAAGCGCCACGGTAGCGATCAGGAAGTCCCCAGTGAGCCGCCCCACCAACGCCTGCGCCGGCACGGTAACCGCAAAGGTCACCGGGACGAGGAACGTCAGCGCCGCCCGCAGCCACCCCGGGTAGATGGTGACCGGCCAGCGCGCCGCGTCGTACATGTTCTGGAAAATCATCAGTATGTTCTCGATGCGGATGAACCAGAACGAGATGGTCGCCAGAATCAGCCAGAAGCTGTACATGATCACGCTCCCGGCTGACAGCGCGACGCCGAACTGCACCGCCGCCTCCGGGCCGACGCCGCGCCCCAGGTGGTACAGGGCCGCGGCGATGATGACGGGACCGGCGACGACGTCGAGGAGGCGCCAGACCCGCACCTGGCTGACACTGACCAGCACCTGCGCCTCCTCCGGCTTTGTCAGTGTGAAATCGAGGGTCCCTTCCCGCACGTCTTCGATGAATTTCTCCATGCTCGGCTGAACCACGACGCCGATCAGTCCCCCCATCAGCACGAACACCCCCAGCAGGGCGACTACTTCGGCCGGCTGCCAGCCGTTTAGATCATCCGTATGCCCGAAAACGACGGCGACCGCCCCGATCGACCAGGCGAAGTTGAAGAGGGTCTTGAACAGCTGAAGCAGGAAATTCGCCCGGTACTGCAGCTCGTTGAGCAGACCGATGCGAAAGAAGACGCAGAGCAGCCTCAGGATGCTCATGCTCCCACCGCCGAGTATCTCTTCACGGCGCGGCTCCAGGACAGGCTCAGTAGCGCCAGCGCCAGGACCAGCCAGGCCCCCTGGGCGATGAACCCGTCGACCGCTTCCCGCGGGGTCAGGCGCCCGAGAAGAAGCTCGACCGGAAACGCCACCATCCACTTGAAAGGCAGCAGCGCCGCGGCGTTCTGCACCCACTCCGGCATCAGCGACAGGGGGGCCATTCTGCCGGCCAGGAAGGTTACCGAGATGTAGTAGACCTGGTTCAAACCGGACGTGTCGGTGATCCAGAAGGCGAGAAGGGCAACCGTCCACTCGACCAGGAAGCGCACGAGAAATGCGAACACCAGGGCGGGCACGAAAGCGCCCCATGCCCAGGCCGATGCCGGGAACTCCGGTTCGAAGAACCAGACGAGGAGACCGGCAACCGGAACCATGACCGACAGGGTCAGCAGTTTGTACGACACGTTCTCGGAAAGATCTCGGTGCAGCGGGTGCAGCGGTTGCAACAGAATAGGGGAAAAGGAGCCGCTGCGAACGCGCCATCCCATCTCGAACATGTGCCAGTCGAAGGTCACGTGACTGACCAGCATGAAGGCGATGTAGTAGGCGGCCAGCTCCCCCTTGTCGAAGTCGCCGACAGTGCCTCCCCTGGCCTCGGCAACCGTCAGCCAGACCACGAGGTAGACGACCGGTTGCAGCACCCCGCCGATGAGATAGATCAGCATCGCCGCCCGGTACTGCATCATCACCGCCAGGTCGGTCTTCAACAGAACGCCGTAGATGCGGCCCAGCGCGATCATGGCGCCTCCTGCGCGAACACCTGCTCGATCACTTCCTCGATCGGGGGATCTTCGACCGTGAGGTCGGCCACCGGCAGCTCGGCCAGCAGTTCACCGGTGACGCGCGCGGTCTCCTCCTTGGGCACCAGCAGGGTGTGCCGCAGCCCTTCGCTGCCGACCACTTCCCCGAACCGGGTCACGTCGACTCCTTCCCTTTCCAACTCGACGACGATCGTCTTGTGGGGAGCGAAACGCTCCACGAGGTCGGCGAGGTCGCCGTCGAACAGCAGCTGCCCGTGGTGGATGACGATGACGCGCTGGCAGAGGGCTTCGACGTCGGCCATGTAGTGGCTCGTCAACAGGACGGTGGCGTTGAAGATCCGGTTGTACTCGGCGACAAAGGCGCGAATCCGGCGCTGCATGGTGACGTCGAGTCCGATGGTCGGTTCGTCGAGAAAGAGGATCTTCGGTCTGTGCAGCAGCGCCGCGGCGATTTCACACTTCATCCGCTCCCCGAGGGAGAGGTTGCGCACCGGTTTGTCGAGCAGCTCTCCGAGTTCGAGCAGGTCGGTCAGGCCTGCCACCGTTTCCTTGAACGATGCGGACGGCAGCCGGTAGATGGCGCGATTGCGCTCGAACGAATCGGAAACGGGAATGTCCCAGATCAGCTGGTTTCGATTCCCCATGACCAGCGTGATCTGTCTGAGGAAATCGCGCTCTCGGCGGTACGGTTCGTGTCCGAGAACGGATGCCCTCCCGGCGTCGGGATTGAGCAGGCCGGACAGCATCTTGAGGGTCGTCGTCTTGCCGGCCCCGTTGGGGCCCAGGAAGCCGACCACCTCCCCGGCTGCGACGGAGAACGAGATCTCCCTTACCGCCTCGACTTCGCGGGTCTCGCGTCTGAAGATGCTCTTGAAGGCATTGGCCAGGCCCGGTTGGCGCACCGGAACCCGGTAGGTCTTCGAGAGACCGTCGACGGCGATCGTGGACGCGTGGCTTTCTGTCACCATTTCTTACCTCGATTCGAGCCGCTGCTTCCGGGGACGACCGGTACGCGGCTACTCCCTTCTCAAGGCCGGGAGCAGCGGCTGGCGCAGGACGAACCCCGAGGCGGCCGCTGCGGCGCAAACCCCGAACCCCAGCACCGCTGCCAGCGTCGCCGCCAGCGATCCCCAGGGAATGCCGCTCAAGTGCACGGCCAGGTGAGGGGCCACGGCGACCAGGGCGGCAACCGTTCCGATTGCGGCGCCGGCCAGCAGCAGAAACGCATTCTCCAGCACCAGGATGCTCCGCAGGCGCGCGCGGCTGAACCCGCAGGCGCGCCATGCGGCCAGCTCGCCGCTGCGCTCGATGGCGTTGCGCAGCAGCACCAGGGCCAGCCCGACGGTTCCCAGCAACAGCCCGAACCCGCCCAAGGTCTGGAAGGTCGACAGGTAGGTGTTCTCGACCGCCCCGAAGCGCGCAAGCAGGGATGGAGTTGCCGTCGCCTCGAGTCCGTACGTCTCCATGCGCCGTTCGAGCAGGGCGGCGGTCAAGGCCGGCTCCTGCTGTCCCCCCTCGACCAGGAAGTAGCGGTAGCCTTCGGCGCCCGGGAAGTGGCGCTTGAACTGCTCCTCCGATACCAGGATCTCGCTCTGGAAAATGCTGCCCTGGAGCAGCCCGACCAGGCGCAGTCTCAGCTCGCCGCCACTCTCGTCCGCAAGCAGGATCTCCTCCCCGAGGCCGGAATGGAGGATCCAGCGCACGGAGTTGTAGTCGCCGATCGCCGGCACCACTCCGGGTTCCAGCTCTTCGGTGAGCAGCTCCCAGGGGTTGGACCCGGCTTCCGGAGCGGCCTCCGCGAACCGGAAACCGCCGCGTTCGATGAAGCCGGCAGGCAGGCCGAGCAGGGTAGGCCGCGCCGGTTTGTAGAGGTTGAGGCAGCTCACGTCCTCTCCGGGGGAGCCGCGCAGGCGGAAGATGCGGGAGCCGCCGAGCATGGCTCGCTCTTCCGGAGTGAACCCCTCTTCGATCAGCCCGTCGTCTTCGTTGAGATCCGTAAACACGGGGATGTCGGCTTTCGCCCTCACGGCGTAGCCGCCGGTGCCGGAGTCCCTCTCCAGTGCGGCTGCGTCCGGCAGGCCGGCGCGGCGGTTGGCCGCCACCGCAGTGATCGCGAAACAGGCGCAGGCCACCAGGCCGGCAGCCAGCAGGCTGCGTCCCGGCTGACGCCGCGTGGATGTGACCGCCAGCCCGAGGGTCGTCGGCGGCAGTCCGGATGCAGGGCCCCCTCCGGTTCTCAGCCAGCTCGCAAACCCGGCCACCCCGGCGGCGAGGAGCAGCGCCCCGCTGGCGAAGAAGAGGACGCTGGCCGTCGCCGCGGAGACCAGCGACCCGGCTGCGGACAGGGCGCCCGCGGCGAGGGCGGCCCCGGCGGCGAACAGTAACGCACCTTTTCCGCGGCGCGTGGAAGGGCGGGAGGGTTCGCCTGCCAGCAGGGCGCGGGGCGCCAGGCGGCCGAGGGTCCTCACCGTCCAGGCGACGACCGCGGCGGCGACGATGAGCGAGGCGGCGTAGCCGATGGCCAGGGTGGCGGGGGTGACGGTCAGGGACAGGTGCGCCGTTCCGACGGCCTCGCGCCACAAGGTGCGCAGCCCGGCCATCATCATCCCGGCGTAGGCGACGGCGGCGGCGGTTCCGAGCAGCCCACCGAGGGCGGCGACCGCCAGACCTTCGCCGAGAAACCGGCGGCGCACGCGCCGCAGCGGCATGCCCAGAGCGCGCAGAAGCCCCATCTCCCGCACCCGCTGCTCGACCCCGAGGCGGAACAGGAGTCCCATCAGCATCGCCGCGGCGGCGATCAGGAACAGGCTGAAGCCGATGAAGAGCCCGCCGAAATCGGTGGCCCCGTCTGCGGCCTTCAGGCTGCGCTCCCGCACCGGGATGAAGCTCATCCCCAACCGCTGCGGTTGCACCGCGGCGAGATAGGCGCGCTCGAAGGCCGCGGCCGCAGCCGCCGGGGGCTCCCCCGGCCTGGCGCCGAGTCTCAGGGCGGTGAGGCTGCCGTGGCGGCTGCCCCAGAGCTTTTTTCCGGTCCCCTCGGAGACGAACGCTTTGGGCGCCGCCCCGTACTCGTCCCAGTACGCCTCGTCCCGGGGGCGGATGCGGTCGAGGTCGAGGGGGAACGGCGGCGACCACGCCGACATGTCGCGGGCGTCCTGAATGCCGGGATAGCGGGGGGTCAGCCCCGGGTCCGCGGCAAGGCCGCGCATCTGCAGAACGCCGGCGACCCGCAGGCGGGCGGACCTTTCCGACAGCTGCTCCCCCTCGTCGACGACGAAGTACTCCAGGCGCAGGGAATCCCCTACGACAACGGCGAGGTCCGCGGCCGCCCACTCGTTGAGGGCGATCTCCCCTTCCCGCAGTGGCGGCAACCGCCCGCCGCCGGCCAGAAGCATCTCACCGAAACCGCCGCCGAAAGCGCCCTCGCCGAGGGCGGAGACTGTCGAGTACGGCAGCGAGCGCTCGCCCGCGGACAGACTGTTGGCGAGGTAGGTGAAGAGCGGCAGCCGGGGAATGCCGAGCCCGGATGCGGCCGCGGCGGCCAGGCCGGCGCGCGCGTCGCCGAGGATGAACTGCTCGCTCTCGAGGGCGAAGAGGCCGCGGCCCGGCAGCTCCCGCAGGACCAGGCCGAGGTCGGTCAGGCCCAGGGCCGCTTGCAAATCCCGTTGCAGGGCGGCGGAGGCGATAGTGCCCGAAACCCCCGGGTACCTGGCCAGCAGCGCGTTCGCCCTTCCGGGAAGACCGAGCTCCCGTTGCAGGTCGCCGAGGTCGAGATAGACGTTGTGCGGCGCCGCCTGGTGAGGATGCAGCCCGAAGCCGCCGGGTCCGCGGTCCGGAATGATCGCGGCGACCACCACCCGCAGGGTCTGCACCACGTCCTCGGAGTCGCGGCGCCCGAACACCGTCGCGCGCGGCACCTCGGCACGCCGCGGCAGCGCCAGCAGCACCGCGTCGCCGGCAGCGGCACCGAGCTCTGCGGCCAGCCGCTCGTTCAGTATCGCCGGCGGGAACGGGCCCTGCCTGTGCATCGCGGGGAGCCCGCCATTATCGCCGAAAAAAGCGCTGAAGCGGTCGTCGACCCCGAGGATCTGCACCGGGGCGCGTGCCCGGGAGCGGGCGTGGGTGGCAGCCCCCTCGAGGAGGATGACGGGCGCCACCCCGGCACCTGCGCCGCTCTCGTCGTCGATCGACAGGGAGGTGGCGAGCCCACCGCGGAAAAACCGGGGCGCCACGAGGGCGCAGTCGACGGATCCGAGGCGGTCGAGGACGAGGGAGCGGAGGCTGGCGCGCACCGAATCGCCGACCAGGAGGGCCCCGGTCAGCACCGCGGTCGCCACCGCGGCGCCGAGGGCGACCGCGACGTTGATCTTCCAGAAATGCGTCAGCGTTCGGCGCATCGCCCGTGGATCAGCTCGATGCGCCGTTCACAGCGGGCGGCCAGCTCTTCGCTGTGCGTCACCACTACCAGGATGTTCCCCTCCTCCCGGTGCAGCGCGAACAACAGGTCGGCAACCGAACCGGCGGCGGCGCGGTCGAGGTTGCCTGTCGGCTCGTCACACAGCAGCAGGCGCGGGGCGTTTATCAGCGCCCTGGCGACCGCTACCCGCTGGCACTCCCCGCCCGACAGGGCGGCGCGGCGGTGCCCTGCCCGCTCGCCGAGGCCGACGCGCTCGAGCAGCTCGCGCGCCCGCCGCTGTCTGACGGCGTCCGGCCTGCCGAAGGCCAGCGCGGGAATCAGCACGTTCTCCAGGGCGGAGTACTGCGGCAGCAGGTGGTGGTCCTGGAAGACGAAGCCGATCACCTTGTTGCGGAACCGCGCCAGCTCCGGTTCGGCCAGGGCGAAGGGGTTGCGGCCGCCGATCTCCACGGCCCCGCCGGTCGGCTCGTCGAGGGTCCCGAGAATGTGCAGAAGGGTGCTCTTTCCCGAGCCGGAGGGGCCGGTAACCGCCAGCGACTGGCCCGCCTCCAACTCGAGGTCGATCCCGTCGAGGACGCGCAGCGACTGCCCGCCCTGCTCGAACTGTTTGCGCAGGCCGCGGACCTCGAGCCGGAAACCCCCGGCCCGGGAGGCGCCATGGGGATCGCGGTCGCCGCTCACCGCGGCGGCGCCTCGTCGAGCCGCGCGGCGATGAGGGCCGGGATCTCGATCGACCGCATCGGCTCGCCAGGGTTGCAGATGCAGCAGGCCGAAGAGATTTCGCCGCTCGCCAGCTTCTCCTCCCCCTTCCAGAAATCGCAGGCGTAGGTCACCGACCGGGGACCCATGCGCGCCACTCGCAGGTGGATGTCGACGACCTCCTCGAACCTCGCCGCGGCGTAGAACTCGCAGGAGGAGGCCATTCGCGGCCAGCTCACCAGGTCGCCTTCGAAATGCATGTGCACGCTGAGGCCGAGGGAACGCAGGAAGGCGTGCTCGGCCTGCTCCATGAACACGTGGAAACGGGAGAAGTGGACGATGCCGGCCGCGTCGGTGTCCTCGAACTCGATGCGGCGCCGGGTGCGAAACTCCGAGGCCACGGCCTGCCTACGACCCCGGCCTGAACAGGGTGACCAGGCAACCGCCGCCTGCGGCCATGGCGATCCCGAGCAGGAACGGCCAGCTGAGCGCGCCGAGGCCGGCCGCGGGCGGGTGCAAGATCATCGCGGCGACGGCGTTGACGACCGGGGCCCCGGCGAAGACGATCGCCATCACCACGGCCGGCGATCCCTTGGCCCCGAAGGCGAGCAGTACCCCGAAGGCCCCGATGGCGCCGGCGGTTCCTGCTACAGTCGACAAGACGACCCCCTTGACCGGGAAGCCCCAGTCGACGCCGTTGATCTTGAGCACCAGCAGCGAACCGAGGACGGCGGTCAGGAGATAGGCGACGCCGACGAAAAGGAACGCCTTGTAGCGCCCGTTGACGGGATCGGCCATCGCCGTCTGTCCGCTGTGCAGGAGGACTCCGTACAGCCCCCAGGAGGCCACGGTGATGAAGGCGAACAGCAACCAGGTCATGGGATTTCCTCTTTGCGGGTGGACGGGCGGGATGGAACGAAGCGCTCGAACAGGGCGTGGGTCTCGGCGGCCATGACGCCGTCGTTGAAGCGCTCGCGAACCGCCTCTCTGCCGCGGGCGGCCAGGCGCTGCCGCAGGGCCTCGTCGTCGACCAGCTGCCCGATGCCGGCCGCGACCGCTTCCGCCGTGGCCCCGGCGGCGAGAAGGCCGCCGCCTGTTGCCGCGATCAGCTCCGGGAAGGCGCCGTGATCGGGCTGGACGACCGGCACGCCGTTGGCCAGCGCCTCGAGGACGTAGAGCCCCTTCGGCTCCTTGAAGGGGGCCGGCACCGAGAGCACGTGGAGCTCCCGTAAGAAACGGATCTTCTGCGTCCGATCCAGCTTCCCCCGGTACTCGAAGCGCGCCGCGAGTCCGGCCCGCCGCAGGGTTTCCTCGACCTCCCTCAGGTAGGGGCGGTCGCCGGCGCCGAGCCAACCGGCAGCCAGCAGCCTCACCGACTCCGCACCTCTCTCTTCGGCGAGGAGCGCGAACGCCTCGGCGAGCAGGTGCAGCCCCTTCTCCGGGCAGATCCGCGCCAGGAACCCGATGGTGAACGGCGCCTCCGCGGAAGGGGGCGCCGCGGCGTCGCCTTCGCCGTGTCCGGGGAGGTGCAGCCCGAGGGGCACCACGCGGAAGCGGTCGCGCTCGACCTGGAGATACTGCGCCATCAAGTCGGCGGCGTATGTGCTGGGGGCGACGAAACCGTCGGCGTCGCCGGCTCGCTCGCGCAGCAGGCCGAGGACCTGGGAGCGGTACGGCTCGACGAGCGCCTCGAGGAAGATCTCCTCCCCCTGCACCGCGCACAGCACCGGTACCCCGAGGGCGCTCTTCAGCCTCCCCGCCAGGCCGAGGAAGAGGCTGTTGGTGAGCAGCACGATATCGGGCCTGAAATCGGTGCGCAGCCACTCGACGAGCCGTTCGAGCTCGCGTCGCTGATGGCCCTCCGGTCCCTTGAGCACGGACACGGTGAGGGCCCCGAGGTCCTCGGCCCGCGTCGCCGCGGAGAACCGCGACACCCCCTTCAGCAGGGCGGGACGCCTGAGGGCCCAGTCGACGAACCGGGGCATGCGCCGGAACGGCGGCAGCTTCTGCTCGAGATAGACCCCGATGCCGCCGTAGAACACCTGCTTCAGGCTGACGTCCGCCTCGTCGGTGCGCAGCGGGGTGTAGGTCGGCACCAGGGCGACCTCGACCCCCCGGCGCATCAGCGCCGCGGCAAGGGTGTTGTCGTGGATGCAGGCGCCGCAGTACATGCCCGCGGCCCCGGCGGTGATGTAGCCTACGCGCATGGGGGAACGAGAAAAGCCACGCGGCCCGGCCCGGTCCCTACGAACCGTTCCGATCCGGGAAGAAGCGCCGCAGCACCTCGGGCGCGGGCGGGCGCGTCAGCAGCGACCCGGCGACCATGGCGGCCGCGGACGCCGCGAGGATGACGGCCACCGGCATGACGCCGCTGCCGGCGACGGTGTAGTCAGGGGTCTCCCAGCCGCGGGCGAAGAAGTAGCTCCAGAGCAGGACGACGCTGACGATCGAGGCGAAGGCTCCCGCCTTCGTGCTCCGGCGCCAGAACAGCGCCGCCAGAACCACCGGGAAAAGGGAGGCGAACCCGGTGAATGACCAGACCGCGAGCTTGAAGATGCTGCGGTCGGCCACCTGCGCCAGGAGGAAGGTGACGACCAGAACCCCCGCGACGAAGAGGCGGCCGTAGAGCACCTGCCGGCGCTCGCTCATGCTGTCCTTCCCGCCGTAGTGGCGGACGATGTCCTGGGTGAACATGGTCCCGATCGACAGCACCTGCGAGTCGAGGGAGGACATGACCGCGGCGAATACCCCGGCCGCCAGCAGCCCGGCCAGCAGCTCCGGCGCGTGCAGGTCGATCATCTTCACCAGCACCGAGTTGGCCGCCGGCCCTGCGAGGTCGGGAAAGTCGAGGCGCCCGGCGATGCCGAGGGTCACGCTCGGCACCCAGACCGCGGCGATGCACAGGGGGTAGAACATCAGCGGGTAGCGGAAGGTCCCGGCGCTGCGGGCGGTGAGCCAGTGCATGAACATGTGCGGGAACATGCCGACCGACAGCGGGATGCAGGTGTAGGAAAGCCACTTGGCCGGCTCGATGTGCGCCGACCTGACCATCAGGTCGGGATGGGCGGCGGCCACCGCCGTCATCGCCGCCTCGAGGCCGCCGAGCTCGCCGAGGATGACGACGAAGGCTACGCCGCCGAGAACCATGAAGACGAGGGTCTGGAAGGCGTTTGCCCAGGCCGTGCCGCGCAGGCCGCCGTAGCAGACGTAGGTCATCACCACGGCGCAGACCAGCAGCCCACCGACCCACTCCGGGACCTGCCCCTTGGTGATCTGGTGCAGCGTCAGTCCGCCTCCCATCACCCCGATCAGCAGGTAGGGAACGACGAGGGCGATCAGCACCGCGAACAGCAGCAGCCCCAGCCCGTCGCTGTCCCAGCGCCGGCGGAAGTACTGTACCTGGGTCAGGAACCCGTGGCGCTTGCCGATCGCCCACAGCCGCGTGCCGACGAAGAAGAAGACGCAGGGAATGACCAGGGCCGAGGCCGAGGCCATCAGGCCGAACACCCCGATCCCCTCGTGGTAGGCTTCTCCCGAGGCCCCGAGGATGGCGAAGGCGGTCATGTTGGTGCCGAACAGCGACATCAGCAGCAGGAACGGCCCGACGGTGCGGCTGGCGACGAAGTAGTCCTCGCCGGTCCCCCGGAAGAGGCGGTGGCTCAGCCCCCCGACGAAGAGGACGAGCAGCAGGTAGACGAGGATGACGCCCAGGGTCATGGCCGCGAGTCCTCCGGCTCTTCCCCGCCCTCAGGTTCGGACAGGTGCCGGGGCCAGGCGAAGTTGACGAGCAGGACCAGGAGACCGGCGGCTGCGACGCAGTAGCCGATGTGATAGAGGAACCCGGGGGGCAGGCCGAGCACCAGGGTGCCGTCGTCCCACAGCCAGAGGTCGTTGTGGAGGGCGTAGAGGAGAAGAAGGAGGATGTATAGGATGGCGCGCACGGAGGATGAAAAGGCCAGGTTGGGGGGATGTCGTTACGGCGCTTTACAGTGCAAGATGAGCTTGGGCGTCAGAATGCCCTCGGCGGTCATCATTCAGGTAGATTGCCCCTGGACTAGATTTCAACTGAATCCGGGATTTTTTCGAGGAACTGGTCGAGTTCTCTCTTTGTCCACGGTACGTATACTAACGCGGTATACTTCTCTTGCTGTAGAAGAGACAATGTATATTTCAAACTATCATAAGGGGCAAAGACAGGAGCCGGATCGTCATACACTGGTGCAATGCATTCGGTCAGGAGATAGAATTCAACGTCATTAAGATTTACTGACTTCGATTTGAGAAGTTCCTTCACACCTGCAGACCCGACAAGAGGTTCAAAGCAATCCTGGATGTTCCGCTCACCATGAACAGCAACGTAGGCGCTGCCCGAGAATGCTTGTGCCAATGCTGTCGTTTTCGCAAATCCGCGTTGAAGGGCGTCTTGATCAGGACCATGCGAGTTCGTATGAAATGTCTGCTTGCCGGCTACAATTCTGTTTCCGCTACTTACTCTTGCCTTGGCGGTCCCAATCATTCGGTCCTGGTACTGCATCTGCAGTTCCATGTAATAACCCACTAGTTGCGCAGGATCATGATCAAAGCGCGCGGAGATGCGGTGCCGCACTTCACGGATCTCCGCGATTACCGGATCACTCAGGTTCTGCTCCATCACTACCTCCAAGTAGTTCCAGGGGTGTCACCAACCCGGGTACGAAAAGACCTAACATGGCATTCACACGGCGGATGTGTGCGAACTTGTTCGCGTTTGCAAGATGCCGGCAATTCCAGGTTACCAGAAAATCGCACTTGTGATATGATGCAAGCGCCAAGTGCAGCGCGTCACCACCAGGATCAGCCGGCATCAGCTTGTGCCGGATATATCCCTGTACTATCTCGGCGATGGGCAACTCGACGGGAAGGAGCGGTAGATCCCGAACCAGTGCCAGCCGTTTGGCGCTGCGCTCCGGTATTCCGCCTGCCAGCTCGTCCAGCACGGCTGGGCTGGTGACCAGCTCGTAGCGCTCGAACGCACCACCGTCCCACCACCGCTGGGTCCACTCCCGGCGCGCCACGATGTCGGGGGCGGTGCGTTCTTCGTGGTAGAAGCTGGGGATCGTGGCCTCAACATATACGCGTGGTCTGTCCATATCGGCTATACAAGAAAAAAAGCGGCGTCACAAGCCTTGTCTGTATAATAGGCATTAAAACCGGCCCCCACTACTGCACCCGTAACAGGTACTATTTGTGCTAATTCAGCTTTGGTAAGACGTACGCCAAGCGAACGGGCAACTAGTTGAATGATTTTTACGAAAGAATGCTTCTCAAAATCCCTCCAAACCGGAGCAGCTGCGTGGAGCCGTCCATTGGCCCTACCCTACCCCTTCCGATTTCGGAAATCGGAATAATCCTAGGCTCGGCTGCTGTGGGGATCGGGCAGTGCCAATAGCACAATGGTTCCCTGTAAGGAAAATATTGAAGCCATAAACGCCAAACTTGGACGACCGGGTCAGCAACTATCCGAAAGGCTCCGCCTAATAAGGACCTTGTCCGCAGGGAGGTCGATCATCTCCGACATCGGCCCGAATACGTCGAGCACTCCCTCTTTGTACACGTCGCCGCTGAGGATGTCGACGATCCCCTGCTTGCACTCGGGGTAGCGCTTCAGGAACTCGGCGAAGCTGAATTCCCTGGTGTAGAACGCATAGACCAGCTTGCGCACCGCCTCCATGCCGGTGATGAACCGGGGCCCGAACTTGCCGAGCTGCTGCGCCGACAGGTCGCCGCGGTCCAGTCCCTCGCAGATGGCGTCGGCCGCCATCTCTCCCGATTTCAGGGCGAAGAAGAGGCCGGAGGAGTAGATCGGGTCGATGAAGCCGAAGGCGTCCCCAACCAGCACCCAGCCGTCCCCGGAGATGCGGTCGGCGCGGTAGGAAAAGTCCCTGGTGACCTTGACGGGGAACAGCTGGCGGGCCGGGCGCAGCCGTTCCCGCAACGGCTCGCAGAGCGCCAGCTCGGCGTCGAAAACCCGCTGCGCCCCGCCGTCGGCGCGGTCCCGCAGCAGGTAGTCGAGCGAGCCTACCACCCCGACGCTGACGCGATCCTCGGGCAACGGGATGTACCAGAACCAGGAGTCCTGGTTGCGGGTATGCAGGATCAGGGTGGCCCCTTCGTCGATCCCCCCGTCGCGGACGCTCCCCTCGTAATGGGTGTAGATCGAGGCTTTCCTGAGCTCCGGTTCGTCGCTTTTCAGCTTGAGCCGCCGGGCGACCAGGGCGCTCTGGCCGGTGGCGTCGACGACGACGCGCCCGCGGATCTGCTTCCTGGTTCCGTCCGGCATCCCGGCGATTACGCCGGTGGCGCGCTGCCCCTCGAAAACCACCTCCCGCACCGGCACCCCTTCCTCCACCTCGGCCCCTTTTTCGCGCGCGTTCTCCAGCATCAGCCGGTCGAACTCGCTGCGCAGCACCTGCCAGGTGACGGCGCTCTCGTGGTCGTTGGTTTCGAAGAAGTAGAAGGGGGCCGAAGCGCGCCCCGAGCGGCCGTAGAACTGGACGCTGTACTTCCTGGGGAAGGCGCTCGCCCGAAGCCGGTCGAGCATGCCGAGGCGGGCGAAGGTCGCCCAGGTTCCCGGCATCAGCGACTCGCCGACCTGGAACTGCGAGGTGGCCTCGCGCTCGAGCAGGAGCACGCGGTGGCCTTTTTCCGCCACCAGCGCAGCGACGGTGGCGCCGGCCGGTCCCCCGCCGACGACGACGACGTCGTAGCCCGGATCAGCCATCGTTCGCGCGGTGATCGGTGACGCGCCGCGCCTTGAGCTCGAAGCGCGGCAGGGTGCCTGCGGGAACCACGGCGACCGCGGCGCGCAGGCCGAGGCCGCTGTGCAGGGCCTGCGCCAGCTCCGACTCGAGACCGGCCGGGTCCGCGGCTTCGAGCTCCACCCGGACCTCGAGCTCGTCGAGGGCGCCCCGGCGGCGCACGTCGACGGCGAACTCCGTCACCTGCGGGAAGCGGCGCACGACGTTCTCGATGGCGCTGGGGTAGACGTTGGTGCCGCGAATCAGCAGGGCGTCGTCGAGGCGGCCGATCACGCCCCCCTGCAGCCGTCTGCCCGGGCGGCCGCACCTGCAGGGGCCGTCCCCGGCGAGGCGCACCAGGTCTCCGGTGCGGTAGCGGATCACCGGCATCCCGGCGCGGCCGAGATTGGTGACGACCAGCTCCCCTTCGGCGACAGGGTCGCTGCCGCCGGGGGCCAGCACCTCGAAGATGAACTCCTTCTCGTTGAGGTGCATCCCGCTCCGTTCGCCGCACTCGAACCCCCAGGCGCCGACCTCGGTGGCGCCGGCGTGGTCGAAACAGCGGGCACCCCAAGCCGCCTCGATGCGGGCCCGGGTGGCCGGCAGGCCGGCTCCCGGTTCCCCGGCGTGGATGGTGATGGCGACGCTGCCCGAAGGCAGGTCCTCGCCGAGTTCCCCCGCCACCTCGGCCAGGTGCAGGGCGTAGGTAGGCGTGCAGACCAGCACCGTCGCCTCGTTGGCGGCGATCGCCTCAATCCGCTGCTGGGAGCTCATGCCGCCGCCCGGTATCGCCAGCGACCCGAGGCGGCGGGCCCCTTCCCAGGCGCTCCAGAAGCCGATGAAGGGCCCGAACGAAAAGGCGAAAAAAATGCGGTCGTTACCCTGCACCCCGGCGCCGGCGTACACCTCTTCCCAGCAGCGGCCCCACCAGTCCCAGCTCTCGGCGGTATCGAGCCATCGCAGGCGCTCGCCGGTGGTGCCCGAGGTCAGGTGCAGGCGGGTGTAGCGGTCGCGGTCGAAGGTGAGATTGGTGCCGTACGGAGGTCGGGCGGTCTGGTCGACCGAGAGCTCCCTCTTTGTGGTGAACGGCAGCCGCGCGTAGTCCCAGGTCGTTCTCACGTCACCGGCCTCTGCCAGCCCCGAGGCGCGCAGCTTGCGGCGGTAGAACCCGTTCCGCTCCAGAACCGGCCCGAGCAGCTCCCTGAGCCTGGCGAGCTGGCCGGCGCTTATCCCGCGCCGCACCCTGCCGCCGGGGCCGCTGCTCTCACTGGATGGCCCACTCCAGGCTCGAGTAGAAGGAAGCCGGATCCCCCGGAATGACGGAGCCGCCGCCGAAGCCGCGGGTCTCGTACTCGGCGCCGGTCAGGTTGCGCAGGTGCAGGCGGATGCGCGCACCCCCGGCGCGATACCCCAGGGCAGCGTCGACGGTGAAAGCGGGATCGATCCGGTAGCCGTTGTCCGGGGCGATGTACTGCTCGCTCACGTAGCGCGCGCCGAGGGCGGCCTCGATGCCGAGCACGGTGCGGGCCGAGCTCCAGAGGTTCAGGATATGCGCCGGCGCGAAGGCGGGAACGTTGCCGGCCCGGTCGGCGAAGACGTACTCGCCGGTGAATGTCGGCACGAGCTCGGTGAAGGCCGTCAGCTCGGCGTCGGCGAAGGCGTAGGCAGCGAGGATATACCAGCGCCGGGACGGCTGCGCGGCGACCTCGAGCTCGATCCCCCGGGAGCGCTGGGCGCCGTTCTCCTTCACGACCCCGGTCCCGTCCGGGATGGCGATGTTCTCCTTCTCGAGCAGGTAGGCGGCGGCCGAAGCCCGCACCCTCCCCTGCAGCCACTGCCGGCGCGCACCGGCTTCGAGCTGCCTGCTCT
This sequence comes from Candidatus Latescibacterota bacterium, assembly GCA_965223905.1. GTDB lineage: Bacteria > Latescibacterota > UBA2968 > UBA8231 > UBA8231 > CBDCXV01. The sequence goes on along the minus strand of CBDCXV010000001.1, from coordinate 440,137 downwards.
CCTCGGCCTCGCGCTCGCCGGTTATCTGGGTGGAAGGAGGTGCGAAGGCCCTGCCGGCGCTGGCGTACAGCCGCAGATCCTCCGTCGCCGACCAGGTGGCGCCGAGGAAGGGACTGAGCTTGCCGTAACTGCGCTCGCTCGCCGAGATCTCCTCTTCGTAGCCGATGCGGTCGAAGCGGAGTCCTGCTATCGATTCGAGACTCCCGGTAATTGACGACTGGGCGGCGACGTACGGGGCGAGGACGGTGGCGCGGGCCTCGGCGGTCTGCGACTGAACCGGAAACCCGCTCCCCCCCGGCTCGACCGGACGGTGGAGACCGATCACTGGCAGCAGCACCGCATCGAGGGTGAAGTCGTCTGTCAGCCGCGCGACCTCGAGGCCGGCAAGCAGCCGGTGCCTGCCGGCGGCCATGACCGCCTCGAGCTGGTTGCCGGTGAAGCGCTGGCGGTCGTCGAGCGACAGCCGCGTGCGCAACACGCTCAGGGAGCCGTCCTCGCCGGGAAGGACGCCGTTGAGCAGGGTGCCGGCGGAGGGCCACTCGAAGTTGGTGAAGTAGAGCTTGTCCCGCAGGGTCAGGCGGTCCGACAGCTTGAGCTCGCCGTCGAGCCTAAGGCGCAGAATCGCCTGCTCGGAGAAGTCGCCGGGTGCCTGGTACGAGCGCGTGCGCGGCACCGGCGCCAGGTCCTCGCCGAGCAGGGGCAGCCCGGAGTCCGGGCTGTAGTCGTTGGCGATGTACTCGGCGCTCGCCTCGATGACGGCGCGGTCGCCGAAGCGGACCGCAGCGGCCGGGTTGATGGCCCACTCGGAGTACCCCTTGTCGTCGCGGTAGTTGTCCGAGCCGCGCCCCATGGCGTTGACTCGCAGCGCCACGCGCTCTCCCCGCCTCCAGCCGGCGTCGGCGGTCGTCCGGTAGCTGCCGTGGCTGCCGTAGCTGCCCCCGAGAACGGCGAACGGGCCGGCGGCGAAGACCGGTTTCCTGCGGACGAGGTTCACCGCGCCGGACAGCGGCTTGCCTCCGTACAGGAAGGCGCCCGGGCCTTTCAGGACCTCGATGCGGGAGACGTTGTACATCGGGTAGAAGCTGACCTCCGGCTCGACGGCGCCGTCGTAGAGGACCATGCCGCTCGACAGCGAGTCGAAGCCGCGCACGACGAAGTAGTCGGAGACCCCGAAGCCGCTCTGCACGTTGACGCCGCTGACGTTGGCCAGCGCGTCGCCGAGAACCTCGCCGTGCTGCGCCGCGACGAGAGCCCCCGGCACCACGGCGACCGAGGCCGGGGTGTCGCGCAGCGCCATCGGCCACCGGGTCACCATCCCGCCCCGTTCCGGAAGGGTGTAGCGCGACCCGGTGACGACCACCTCGCCGGCGGTGTAGGCCGGCGGGTCCGGGGTGCTCTCCGGCTCGTCGGCGAGGGCGGCAGCAGGGGCAAGGGCGGCCAGCAACAGGAGCTGGCGCCCCCAGGCCCGGATCTCAGGTGTAGCGCGCATTGCGGTACCTCGAATCGTAGAATGCAGGCAGCAGCTGGTCGACGCGCAGCAGGCCGGTGCGGGTGAGGGCGACGGTCGTGCCGTCCCAGGTCAGCATCCCTTCGTCGCGCAGGCCCTCGAGGGGGGCGGCGAAGCGATCGAGGATGTCGACTCCGTGCTTCTCCTCGAAGTAACGGGTGCTGACCTGCCCGAGCTTGAGCTGCAGAATCAGCTCCCGCGTCAGGCGCTCCTCGGCGTTGGTCGCGAAGGCCCGCGCCAGCGGCAGCCGGTCCTCCCCCAGATCGCCGAGGTACTGCTCCCAGGAAGAGGCGTTCTGGTAGTGGATGCCGCCCATGTGGGAGAAGGAGGCGACCCCGGCGCCGATCATGTCGCTGCCGCGCCAGAGCGCGTCGCGGTACACGAAGGACTGCTCCGTCCCCTGCTTGACGACGGTGTAGGCGCTCGAGCGCTCGTACCCGGCAGCCTCGAAACGGTCGAAGGCGAAGGCGTGCCACTCCCGCTTGGTCCGCCAGTCGGCGAGGATCATCTCCTCGCGTCCGCCCCCGGCAATCGACTGCGAGTACACCGTGTTGAACGGCAGCTCCATCTGGTAGACGGTGATGCTGTCGGCGTCGAGATCGACGGTGCGCTCGACGGTTTCCTTCCAGGTCTCCCAGGTCTCGCCGACCATGCCGGCGATCAGGTCGACGTTGACCTGTGCGAACCCCTGCGCCGCGACCCAGGGCTGCACGCGGAACACCTCGCGGGTGGTGTGGGCGCGGCCGTTCTCGCGCAGGATGGCGTCGTTCATGTTCTCGATGCCGAGACTCAGGCGGGTCACCCCGATCTCCCGGATCGCCCCCAGCTTGGCCTCGGTCAGGGTTCCCGGCTCGCACTCGAAGGCGATTTCCGCGGCGGCGTCCCACGGCAGCGCAGCATTGAGGCGAGCCGCCAGCGCTTTCAGGTGGCGCGCGCTTATGTAGCTGGGAGTGCCGCCGCCGAAGTAGACGAATCTCAGCTCGCGGCCGGCGATCCTGGGCGAGCCGGCGTAGAGCTCCACTTCCCGCGCCATCGAGTCGAGGTACTGCCGGATCTGCGCGGCGTTCTTGTCTACGTAGACGCGGAAGTAGCAGAACTTGCAGCGCTTGCGGCAGAACGGCACGTGCAGGTAGAGGCCGAGATCGGGAACGGCCCCCGGCGCCGCCGGGGTGTCGAGAAGGGCGCGGGCCCCGGCGACGTCGTCCTCGTTCCAGAACGAGTACGGCGGGTAGTTGGAGACGAAAACGCTGCCGACCTCGGTGTCGGTCAGCAGGTCGTCGAGCCGGGTGGTCGCCGGTTCCGGGAGATGGGTAGTCATCCTGACTTTCCGAAGCAGTAGAGTATGCCCTCCTGCGAGCCGATGACGAGCCTGCCTGCGGCCACCGCAGGAGAGGCGGTGAACGATTCGCCGGTGTCGAACTGCCAGCGCTCGCTGCCGTCGGCGAGGTCGAGGGCGACCACCTTGCCGGCGGTGGTGGCGGCGAAGACGCGCCCGCCGGCGATGACGGGAGAGGCGTCGACGCGGGCGCCCGCGGCCCAGGTCCAGCGCGGGGTTCCGCTCGCCGCGTCGAGGGCGTGCACCTGCTTGTCGCGCCCGCCGACGACGACGGTCCCGCGGCTCACGGCCGCCGAGGAATAGAACGGGAACCGGCGTTCCGGTGCGTAGCGCCAGGCGAACCGGGCCGTTCCCAGGTCGACGGCCACCACCTCGTTGTCGAAGGTGCCGACAAAGGCTGCATCCCCCGCGATCGCGGCGCTGGCTGCAATGTACTGGCCGGCGTGGATGTTCGCAGTCTCGACCCCGGTGCGGATACTGATGAAGCGCAGCTGCCCGTCGCAGCCTCCGGCGACGGCGAGGGTGCCGGCCACTGCGGGGGATGCGTGCACGAAGCCGCCGGTCTCGAATTTCCACAGCAGTTCCCCGCCCTCGAGCGCCAGGCAGTAAAGGTGGTTGTCGTAGCTGCCGAAAAGGACGCGGCCCTCGGACAGGTTCGGTGAAGAGGTGATCGCCCCTTCCGCGGCGAACGTCCAGAGGGCGGCGCCGCTGGCCCGGTCGACGGCGTGAAAGGTTCCGGACTCGTCGCCGAACAGGACGGCGCCCCCGTGGACCGCGGGGGACGACTTCACCTCGCCTGCCGCCTTGTAGGTCCACTCGATGCGGCCGTCGATAAGGGATACGGCGAGAAGGCGGCCGCCGAGGGTGCCGACGTAGACCGTTCCACCGCTGATCGCCGCCGTCGATTCGATTCCGGCGCTTCCCCCCTGGGCGGAGCTGTCCCCGTAGGCGGCGGTATCCAGGGCCCACAGAAGCTCCAGGTCGCCGGCAACGGGGGAGGCTGCGACGCCGGTCAGGCGCGGGCCGCCGCGGAAGCTCGGCCAGTCGGATGAAGCCGCGGCCGCGGTGCACGCAACCAGGACCGGGACGGTCAGGAGGTGAGGCGCCCGCATCAGAAGGCCGCCTCGTACAGGCCCGCGAGCTCCCGCTCTCCAGCGGGCCGGGGATTGAAGCGCGCCGTTCTCTGCGCCGCGGCCTCGCGCGCGAGGCCCGGCAGGGAGGCCGCTTCGACGTCGAGATCGCGCAGGCGTTCAGGCAGGTCCGCCTCGGCGTTCCAGCAGCGCACGCACTCCGCCAGGGCCTCCGCCCCCGCCCCCTCCAGACCGGCCGCTCTTGCAAGCTCGGTGTAGCTTCCGTCGACCGCGGCGCCGTTGAAGCGGATCACGTGCGGCAGCATCACCCCGACCGCCACTCCGTGGGTGATCCCGTAGCGGGCCGTCAGGGGGTTGGCGCAGGCGTGGGCGGCCCCCAGCATCGAGTTCTCGATGGCGGCCCCGGCCCAGTGGGCTCCGAGCAGCATGCCGGCGCGCGCCGCGACCGAGCCGGCGCGCAGGCTTTCGCGCAGGTTGGCCGCCAGAAGCTGCAGCGCGCGGCCTGCGAACATCCGCGAGACCTCATTGCCGTTGGCGCTGGCGAAGCTCTCCACGGCGTGCGAAATGGCGTCGGCCGCCGCGGCCGCGGCCACCTCTCGCGGAGCCGTCGCGGTCAGCTCGGGATCGAGCAGGGCGACGCGGAAGCGGGCGGTGCGGTCGCCGATGGCCATCTTCATGCGGCTCTCCGCTTCCCCGATCAGGGCGAAGCGCTGGGCCTCGCTGCCGGTCCCCGCGGTAGTCGGGACGCCGATGGCCGGGAGCAGCGGTTTTTTCGCCTTGCCGTCGCCGCGGTACTCCTCGATGCGGCCGCCGTTGGTCAGCAGGAAGTTGATTCCCTTGGCGCAGTCCATGGCGCTGCCGCCGCCAAGAGCGACGACGAAGTCGGCCGGCCGCGGCAGCTCCTCGGCGAAGCGGCGCCCGGTCTCGACGTGGCGGCTGCCAGGATTCTTCTCGACCCCGTCGAAGACGGCGTATTGCAATCCGGCCGCGGCGAGGGATTCGGTCGCCCTGTCGAGGATGCCGGCGGCGGCGATGCCGGGGTCGGTGACCACCAGCACCTGCCCGGCCCCGAGCTCTGCGGCCAGACCGCCGAGCCTGGCCAGGGCCCCGGTGCCGAACACCAGGCGGGTTACGCTCTCGTACTCGAACCCCTGCATCAGGCGCGCCGCCTCATGGTGAAGGCCCGCTGCCTGTAGAGCAGCTCGAACAGGTTTCCCTCGTGCGGCTGGTCCCAGGAGATCTCGTTCGTCGGCACCTCCCCGAAGTTGAGGCGGTCGATCCTGGAAGAGCCCATCAGCTGCGCCCGTAGCGTCGCGTCTTCGGTCACGGCGGTGACGACGAGGGAAGGGCCGATCCGTTCCGCCATCTCTTCCGCGGGAGCCTCGACCACGGCGACGAACGGGAACAGGAACTCGGTGTCGGCGAGCGGGTGCTCCGGATCCTCGCACCAGATCACCGTCGGGCGCAGGAAGGTGCACCCGCCGGCGGTGGCGACGCGGCCGTTTGCCCGAACCGCCGCGGTCAGGTCGGCGGCCCCGGGAGTTTCCAGCCTCTGATCGATGAAGTCGGAAATCCGCCGGGCCGCGTCCGGGTCCGGGAAGGCGGCGAGGGCGGCCTCGGGGTGGTCGAGGGGAAGCGGCTCGATCTCGGACAGGCGCCGGGCCAGGGCCTCGGCGATCTCGCGCCCCCGGGCGGGAACCCACACCCCGGAGGCATTGATACAGGAGCGGCCGCCGTTGTCGGCGACCGAGGAGAGCAGCAGCGGCAGATGCCTTTCCCAGTCGCCGGCGGCATCGCTGCCGAACAGGATCTTGCTGCACCCAGGGCCGTGTATCTCGACGCGGGGGTCGCCGGCCCAGGGGGCGACCGTCTCCTCTCCCCCGAACAGCAGCGAGCGGCCGCAGCGGAGCAGCAGCTCCCCGGCGATGTCGTGGCCGCCGGGATAGAGGCTGAAGCCGGCCGGGGGACAGCCGGCGGCGATGAAGGCCTGGGCGATGCGGAAGGGAGTCCACGGCTCCCTGCTGCCCGGCTTCAGCGCCACCGGAATCTTCAGAGCCGGCGCAGGCAGCCACAGGGTGTGCACCCCGGGGGAATTGTTGGGCAGCACCGCTCCGAGAGCGTCGGCCAGGCGCCGGTAGCTGAGCGGGCGGGCGCCCTGCTCCCCCCAGCCGCTGTCGATGATATCGAGCCCGGCGCCGCGCGTCAGTCCGCCGACGATCTCGGCCATCTGTCCGAGGGCGGAGGCGATCTTGGCGGCATTGCTGCGGCACAGGGTCCGGGGCAGTCCGGTGGTGGCCGACAGCTGCGCGACGTAGGTGTCGAAGGGCTGCGCCTGCTCCCCGAGCGGCAGGTCGGCGGAGGCGAACAGCTCGCCGGCGCGGCGGCAGATCCGCAGCAGCTCTTCCGCCGGCAGCGCTGCCAGCTGCTGCTGCGCGAGGTGGGCCCGCGACAGATCGCGCGCCATGAGGCCGGCGTTGGCCTGGGAGACCTCGGCGACCGGCTCGCCCCCGGCTGTGTGCCGCAGGGTTTCCAGGCGCAGGCTGCGGTACGGCTCTCCCTGTCTGAGAATCGGGATGTGGCAGGGTGCGGCCATGGCGGTCAGTACACCCCTACGGTCACGGACTCCTGCAGCGACGACAGCAGGCGCACGTTGGCGACCCCGTCCCACGGGTAGTCGTCGACCGGCTCGGCGCGCTCCCCCTCGTCGCGCTCGAGAAAGCGGGGCATGAAGAACTCCCGCGTGAGCGTCGTCAGCATCACCCGCCCGGTCTCCCCGTAGGCGACCGTACGGCTGCTGTCTTCCCGGTCCACGAGCTCGATGACGGCGCGCGGGTGCGGCGGATGGTAGATGATGTCGTATCCCAGCCCCGGCTCGAAGGGCCGGCAGTGCGCCAAACCCATCAGGGTGTTGCCGTAGGTCGGCACGAAGTCGATGCCGGGGACGAGCTCCTCGCGGGCGAAGCGGTGGAACTGGGCGTCCATCTCGGTGCCGCCGCAGAAGATCCCGGTGATCCCGGCCCTTGGGAGCGAGACCTTCTCGCACAGCGCCTCGAGCAGCCTCGGGGTCGTGAACAGGCAGCGGACGCTGTCGTGGGCGCGCAGGATCTTCAGCCCCTGGTCGACGACGTGGCTCTTGTAGGCCTCGAGCTCCTGGTGGGCCCGGCGGCGGATCAGGTTGTTGACCCAGCGGGGGTCGAGGTCGACGAAGAAGCAGATGCCGCCGCGCATCTGGGCCAGGCGCTCGACCGCCAGGCGCAGTCGCCGCGGTCCCGTCGGTCCCAGCATCAGCCAGTCGCCGCCCTGTGGGAACCCCTCTTCGGAAAGGCGCTCGCCGAACTGCCGGTAGTCGATCTCGAAGTCGCGGATGTTGATGCGGTTCTTGGGAAGGCCGGTCGAGCCGCCGGTCTCGAACACGTACACGGGATCGTTCGCGTACGCCTTGGGCACCCACCTGCGCACCGGCCCGCCGCGCAGCCACTCGTCGCGGAAGTGCCCGAGCAGCTTCAGGTCATCGTAGCCGCCGATCTCGGTGCGGGGGTCGAAGTCGAGCTGTCCGGCGAACTGGAGCCAGAAGGGGCACCCGGTATCGGGGCCGAAATGCCAGCGCACCAGCTCGCGCACGTGGGCGTCGAGCCGCTCCCGGGCAGCGGCGGCCTTCGCGGCCAGGGAGGCGGGCGGGTTTTCTGCCGGGGTCGCGCTCATCCCCGGACGGCTACGGCGCACCGATGGCGAACAGGCGGTTGCGGCTGGCTATGTAGAGGATGCCGGAGTCGGCGACCGGGGTGGTGTACACCGAGCTGCCCATGTTGATCTCGGCGATCACCTCGAGCTCGCGCCCGGTCTTGAGGATGGCCACGTCGCCGTCCTCGTCGCCGATGTAGACCTTGCCGTCGGCGACCAGGGCGGACCCCCAGATCGCCGCGAAGGCGTCGTACTTCCACTGCACCTCACCGGTCTCGGCGTCGATGCAGTAGACGAAGCCGCTGAGGTCGGCGAGGTACACCAGGCCCCCTTCGACGGCGGCCGTCGACATGGTGCGGTGAAAGCTCCTGCCCCCGAGGTGCCAGACCCCCGCGGTCGCGGTGACGTCGCCGTTTCCGGTGGCGTCGATGCACCACAGGTTGCCCACCCCTTCGCCGTGCTCGGGATCCTGGCCGACGCCGATGATGACGCGGTTCCCGTAGATGACGGGGGTCGAGATGATGGCGTTGCGCGTCCCCCTGCCCCCCAGCTCCCAGACCGATTCCTTGGGGTTGCAGTCGAACTTCCAGAGCAGCGCGCCGGTCGCCGGGTCGAGGGCGTAGACCCAGCCGTCGCCGCCGGAGAAGATCACCTGGGGGCGGCCGGCGATGACCCCGTAAGCCGGGTTCGACCACTGGCCGTGGAGGATGTTCTCCCCCGGGGAGGCGTCCTCCCAGGCCAACTCGCCCGTTCTCTTGTCGACGGCGATGAAGCTGGGGGCGAACGGCGACGGGATGTGGACGTGGCCTTCATCGACGCCGTTGCCGGTGATAACGAACAGCAGGTCGCCGGCCGCCACGGGAGAGCAGACGGCCAGGTTGTGCGGGAAGACGTTGAGCTCCTCGATCATGTCGAGCTTCCACACGACGTCCCCGTCGATGTCGCTGGAATCCGCCTCGTCCCGGTAGGGCCCGTCGTTCTCGCCGTCGCGGAACCCCTCGGTGTCCGCGGCGACGACCTCGCAGCGGTTGGATATGTAGTACAGGCGCTCCCCCTCGGCGTACGGGGTCGAGCAGACTCCCTGCTGCGGCCAGTCGTTGACCCGCCCGGAAGGGAGCTTGGTGTGCGTCGACTGCCACAGGAAGCTGCCGTCTCCCAGCGCGAAGGCGGCGATGACGCCGCGGTCGCCGGTGAGTTTCCCGTTGTACAGCGCCTGGTTGTTGGTGCCGACGAACACCTTGCCCCCGTGGATCAGGGGGCCGGCGTAGGTCTGGGAGCCGAGCTGCGCCGTCCACAGGATTCCCTCCCCGGTCTCCACGTTCCAGCCGGCCGGCAGGGAACTGGCCTCGACAGTCATGTTGCGTCCCGGGGTGAAGCCGAACATCGCGGTTTCAGCAGCCGCGGCCGGCGCAGCTGCGGCCATGGCGGCCAGGACCGCACCGCGGAGTCGCGGCTTCGAGAAGACACCCTTCATCATTCCTGTTTCCCCCCGTGCCGCTACCAAACGCGGACGTTGTCGTAGAAAATCTCGGCGGCGGAGTACCCGTAGAGCCCCGGACTTCCGTTGCGGTTCGGCAGCGGGTCCTCCGCTTCGATCGTCCAGTCCTGCGGCTCGTCTTCGCCGCGGCGCCAGACCTTGCCCTTGACGACCGCCCTGTCCGCTTCGACATCCACGGTCATCCTGACGGTGTACCAGACCTCCGGTTCCCACTCGAAGTCGATGGTTTTCGCCATGCGCAGGTCGGAGGCCCAGGAGCGGATCTGCAGGCGCTGGTGGTTGCCCATCATGTCGAGGGTATAGCGGTTGGCGATCAGCCCCATGTCGGGACGGTTGCGCTTGCCCCGGGCGGCCATCATGTCCGCCTGGATGGTGTATCCCGACATCCCCGGCGGGCCGAGGTAGACGTTGGAACGCTGCAGACCGCGCTTTGCCAGAGGTTTTGCCAGGACCTTGCTGCCGTCGAGCTCGCGGACGAAGAACTTGCGCGCCGAGCCGATCCAGTGGGCGGGGGCGGCGTTCTCCCCTTCGGTCGCGCTCAGGGACTCGAAGTCTTCGCTCCAGCCGCGCTCCGCGGCCACGCGCACCCGGGCGAGTGCGGCCAGGGCCGCCCTCTCCTCGGGCCCGAAACGGAGGCTCGCGCTTACGAGGCCGGTCTGCGAAACCTCGGGAACCGCGGTGAAAAGGGCCGTTGCCGCTTCTTCCGCCTCGACTTCCCCCGCCAGCTCTTCGAGGCTCCAGTCCACGGACTGCGGGCCGGCGCCTGCATCCGACAACAGCCTGCCCGCGGCATCGAAGAGGCGGGCGGCGAACCGCGCCGACTCTCCCGGGGCGAGAAGAACCTCCGCCGGAACGAGCTGAATCGATGCAGGCGGGTTATCCGCCGGAACAGGGGCACCCGGCGGCGCTGCCGAAGAGCCGGAGGGTGCGGATGTCGAAGGCCCGCGGTAGGAATCGCCGAGGCAGAACAGCCCGTTTTCGGTCGCGAAGTAGACGCAGCCCCAGGCGACCGCCGGCGAGCCGTAGATCTCCAGCGGCCGTCCCCCTTCCGCGGCCAGCAGCTCCTCGTCGAGGAGCAGGCACTCCCCCTCTCCCGGCTGCAGGATCTCGAACCTGCCGTTGACGGTGGCGACGAAGATCTTGCCGCCGGCGACCACGGGGGAGCCCCTGCCGATGGTGCCGATGTTGCGCTCCCAGAGCAGGGTCCCGTCGCCGGCGTCGAGGCAGAGCAGGTTGGCGGAGTTGTCGACGACGTAGAGCCTGCCGTCGTCGAGAGCGGGCGAGGCGTAGCCGGCCAGAAAGGCGTCGCGGCGCCAGATTTCCCCGGTGCCGGTCACGTCCCCCGTGCCGGTGGCGTCGATGCAGACGACACGGCCCATTTCGGTGTTGTCGACGTTCTCCTCGCTGTGGGAGACGTAGACCCGGCCGCCGCCGGCTACTACGGAGACGTTGATGCCGCGCTTGCTGAGCCGGAAGCCCCACACCTTCTCTCCGGTCGCCGCGCGCAGGGCGTAAACGGCCCCGTCGGCGTTGCCGGCGATCATCAGCCGCTGCCCGCCGATATCGGCGGCCACGGGGGTCGAATAGGTGGTGTCGAGGGGCCGCCCGCCCGGAGTCGACACCCACACCACCTCGCCGCCGTTCTTGTCGAAGGCGAAATACCGGTGCCGGGGCACGGCCTGGTTCCCCCAGCTCGAGTTGAGGAACGAGATCACCACGAGGTCGCCGTCGACGAACGGGGTGTGGGTGCGGCCCCCGTATCCGGAGATGCGGCCGAACTCCTCGGTCAGCGACCGCGACCACAGCAGCTCGCCGTGGCCGGAGTAGCAGTTGAAGATCCCCTGTACCCCGTGGGCGTAGACGTTGCCGGTCTCGGGATCGCCGGCGAGGTTGGCCCAGCCGACGCGGTTGAACGGGATCGTGGTGTGGAAGACGTTGAGTCGGTCCTCCCAGAGCAGGGCGCCGGTGCCGGCGTCGAAGCAGGCGATGCGCTCCTGCTCGGTGATCCCCTCTCCGACCCGGCCGATGACGTAGACACGGCCGTTCATGAGGATGGGAGTCGAGCGGCCGCTGAAGTCGGCGCTCCAGAGCAGGCCGCTTCCGGATCGGGACCAGGCCGAAACCAGACCGGTCTCGCCGGAAGCGCCGTTATGGCCGGGGCCCCTCCAGTGGGGCCAGCCGTCGGCCCCGGCAGGGTCCGGTATCGGGATGAGGACGATTGCGAGAAGGAGTAGAACCATGAGGTGCCAGGAGGGTAGGTCAATAATACGGGTTGACCCCGGGGTTCGGAACCCGCACCCGGCTTCCGGACCCTCGCTACCAGTTGGAATAGGAGCCGTCCACGCGGCGGTACCCCAAGACCGGGCCGTCGTTCTCGACGTGGGGATTGGCGGCCGCGGCCTCGTCGTCGATCTCGACCCCGAGCCCCGGGCCGTCCGGCACCAGCAGGTGGCCGTCGGCGAAGCCGACCTGGACGGGGAAGACGTCGTTCAGGACGGTCCCAGGCTCGCGCGACAGCTCCTGCACCCCGACCAGCGACGAGGCGAGGCAGAAGTGCAGGCTGGCCGCGGTACAGACCGGGCCGAGGGGATTGTGCGGCGCCAGGGCGACGTAATGGGTCTCGCACCAGCCGGCGATCTTCCTGCCTTCCGTGAGACCGCCGACGATGCACAGGTCGAGGCGGCAGTAGTCGAGCAGGTCCTCCTCCAGGACCTCGCGGAACTGCCACTTGCTGGCGAACTGCTCGCCGATCGCCAGGGGCACGCTGGTCTGCTGGCGCACCGTGCGCAGGCTGGCGGCATTCTCGCTGCGCAGCGGATCCTCGATGAAGAAGGGTCGGTAGGGCTCCACCTGGCGGCAGAAGTGAATGGCGTCCGGCGGGTCGAGGCGGGTGTGCACGTCGACGCAGATCTCAATCTCCTCTCCCAGCTCCTCGCGGACGGCGCGCACCCCTTCCACGGTCCGGCGCAGCGCACGCCCCGGCTCGAACAGCCGCTCTCTTCCCTCGACGTCGTCGACAGAGAAGCGCACGAACTTCCACCCCGCTTCGGCGCGCGCCCGGCAGCCGGCCACGAGGCTGTCGGTGTCGGCGCCGACGACGTGGGGATAGCAGGCCACCTTGTCCCTGACGCGGCCGCCGAGAAGCTCGTAGACAGGGACGTTCAGCGCCTTCGCCTTGATGTCCCAGAGGGCGATGTCGACGGCGCTCACGGCCGCGGTCTGCACCACCCCTCCCGGGAAGAAGCCGCCGCGAAACATCACCTGCCAGAGGTGCTCGATGCGGAACGGATCGGCTCCGGCGAGGTCGCGCTCGAACGACTTCCACACCTCGGCCACGGCGGTGACGCGGCGGCCGACGCCGGCCTCGCCGAGACCGTAGATGCCCTCGTCGGTTTCCACCTTCACGAAGGAGTAGTTGCGGCCCCCTTCGCTGACCAGGACCGGTTTTATGGCGGTGATCTTCATCCGTCTGCCTCCCTTTCTGTAAATGTTCGGCCTGGCGGCTTTCCGGTGGTTACGAGGCCGTTTGAAGTGCCGCCCCGCTACCGTTCGCCAGTCCACCGGGCCCCGTCCCGCCCAGAAGCCGGATCCTCATCTCGTCGAGGGGAAATGCGGGGCCCGGATCGACCTTGCGATCCGGGGCGATCTCCTCGTGGCCGACGATTTCGACGATTCCGTACTCCGCTATCAGCAGACGGCAGAGCTTCTCGACTACGTCGAGCTGCGACTCGGGATAGGCGTGCCAGTACGCCACCTCGGTCTCGTTGCGGTGCACGGCGCGCACCGTCTCCGCCGCCGGACAGCTGTCTCCGAACCGGGTGAGATACAGGCCGTCCCTCGCTTCGAGACGCCCGGCGTTGTCGACCTCGATTCCGAGCGAAAACCGGTTGAGGGAGGTGCGCCCCTTCCACGCGCTGACCCCGGCGTGCCAGGCGACCGTATCGAACGGAACCAGCTGCGCGACGGCCCCCTCCCGGACGACCACGAGGTGTGCGGATACCTTCCGCTCCGGATCGGTCAGGGTGGCGATGGCCGCGCGCGCGTCGCGGCAGGCGGTGTAGTGTATGACGATGGTGTCGGGGTAGCCCGGCGCGAAGGGGTCGCCGATGTTCGGCGATTCGGTGAACTCCACTCCGTCACCCCGGAGCCGGTGGTTTTCTATGTGCATCGTATCAACTCACCTGCCTCCGGACCGCATCCGCCGTTCGAGATTCCAGGGGAGTGGCTGACCGGAGCGGGCCTTCGAGGGGCAGAGACGGGGACCTACTTCCAAGGACGCCGGAAACGCTCGATGCGCTGCTGGAGCTCTGCGGTGATTCGGCGCACCTCCCCCAGGTCCGGCGGGGCTGAGCTGGGAACCGAGATCCGCAAAGAGTGGTTCGAGGTCGGGCTGGTAGGTGTGCATCAGGGTGGCGAGATCGTTTTCGTAGAGACCAACGGGGGCGAAGTTGCCTTGGCGGTACAGGGACGGAAGGGCGTACAGCTTGAGCAGGATGAGGCCCTCGACCGTTGCGCAGGGAATCCTGCGCTCCCGAAAAGTGTGCTGGGTTGCGTATCGCCGCTGCACCAAGGCGAAGAGCGGATTGGTGGTCAGCAGCAACTCCACCCGCAGGTCGTCAAACCTGCCGCACGCAAAGTGGCCGTCCCGGTGTTCGATAGTGATTTCGGGAAGTGCCCCCAGGGAAGCGACGCCCACGATCAGGTCGATGTCTTCGGTATTGCGCCCTTCAACGTAATGGAGCATCGCCACGCCCCCGACCAGCAAGTACTCGACTTCCCGTTCGTCCAAAAGCGAAAAAAAGCGGGATACGGTTTGCACCAGGGCATCCGCATTCATCGGGGATTTCTCGTATCGGCGGAAGTTGAAGACGCAGGCGTTCCGGATGGTCTGGCCGATGTGTACGGAAGTCGACATGTCTTCCCTTCATTTTCCCATTCAGATAGGGGTACCCAAACCGCCACCAAGCTCCTGACCCAACTACCCGGGGAAATGCCTCGCCCTTGTTATTTCGGGCTTTCGTCCGGGTGATCTATCATGCCCGCCTCGACCAGCCGGGCGGGGTATTCGAGCTTCGCACCCCACTTCCGTCGGTGTAGAATGACGTTGACGATCTCCCGCGGGTATGCTAATCGGCTGCGAATTCAAAGACGTCCTTGTACTTCTTATAGCAGGCGAAACAAAGGGGCTTCAATAGAGTCGTCTCGCACCCATTGCCACACGTGTGGCAATAATTTTCCTCATATTCCGAGTTTTCAAACTCCTTCCAATCCGTATAGCAGCGCTTACAGTACGGTCTTAATGGCGAGGCGGGTAGGCCACCTCCGCACCGGATACAGAAACCTTCACTCGGAGTACCGGGAGTCTCTCGTTGATCTCTCTTCTCTAAACGCTCCCTGCCGTCTTCGGGATCCTTGTCCCCCGCACCCGTAACAAGAACAATCTCTTCGCTCCCTGTCACGATTCGCATCGCATCCTCATGGATTTTGTCGTAAAGTTCCCGGTCTCTCTTTCGAGAAACGAGAATCCCCATTTCATCGTTATTTTGCTGGGAGAACTCATGAAGGTTCATTGAGGTCAACAGCGCCTCGTTTTCGTTCAGATAGCATTTGGCGTGGAGGTTTTTTCGAAAACGAATCGTTATGGAAGAAGCCGACGTGAGCCAGTTGCTTACTTCCTGCTGATCGAGCTTCTTTCCGTAGATCATATAGATTTTTTTCTGGTCTTTTTCGCTGTCGAAAATAAAGTTTTTTATGCGAATCGATGTGGCCCTCCTTATCCTCGAGGAACTCGCGGTCCTTATCCCCAAGGAAACCTTTGATACGGTCATTGATTTTGAGGTACGGGCTGATGAGCACAAGCTGCTCCGTGGCGCCCGTAATGATATTCTCAAGCCGCTCCGAGACGCCTGTTGTAGTGAGGAATTCTGCCATTGTATCTCCTTTAATCGAAGATCAACGGATGCTGCCTTGGGATTTGCTTCATCCGGAGATCCTCTAAATAGTTGCCCGAGCGCTATGAATCGGATCTCGGTTCGTACCAGTCGTTGCGCAGCAGGGGAAAGCCGCTGCAGCCCTCGCGGCGCTTGACCAGCAAGGTCTGATACACCCCGGCGTAGGCGGCGGCGAACCAGTGGGCACAGCCCCCCATGTAGAGCCGCCACACCCGGTAGGTCGTCTCTCCCACCTCCTTCTTCGCCTCCTCCTGCCGCGCCTCGAGGCGCCGCACCCAGTGCCTCAGGGTCATGGCGTAATGCTCGCGCAGGCTCTCGACGTCGCGCGGCTCGAAACGGTTGTCCTCCGCGGCTTTGACGACCGACGCGATCGAGGGCAGGGCGCTGTCGGGGAAGACGTAGGTTCGCACGAACCCGGGCTTGCGGCTGCGCGGGCGGCCCGGCAGCTCGCCGATCCCGTGGTTGAGGAACACCCCGCCCGGCTTCAGCAGCCCGAAGGCGGCGCCGAAGTACTCGTGCAGCCGTTCTTCCCCCACGTGCTCGACCATGCCGATGCTGGCGAGCTTGTCGAACTCCGACTCGCCGAACTGCCGGTAATCGACCACCTCGGCGCGACAGCGGTCCTGCAGTCCCGCCTCGCGGATGCGCTCGTTGGCGACATCGGCCTGCGGCTGGCTGAGAGTGATGCCGAGGGCCTCGACCCCGTACTCGCGTGCGGCGTGGATGATCAGGCCCCCCCAGCCGCAGCCGATGTCGAGAAAGCGCTCTCCCGGCCGCAGCCGCAGCTTGCGGCAGATGTAGTCGAGCTTGCGTTCCTGGGCGGCGTCCAGCGACTCCTCCTCTGAGCCGAACAGGGCACAGGAGTAGACCATGTTGCGGTCGAGCCAGAGGGAATAGAAGGCGTTGGAAACGTTGTAGTGGTGAGTGACCGCGGCGCTGTCGCGGTCGACGGAATGCTCCGAGCCGGACAGCCGTGCCCTCCCGAAGCCGTTCTGCCAGCGCCCGCGGCCGGATGGCAGACTGAGCAGTTGGCGCCCGATTCGAAGCTTGTCCCAGAAGCTGCGGGGCTGAGCGACCAGCTGTTCGCCGACCGGCATGAGGGCTTCGATGTCTCCCTCGATATCGTAGTCGTCGTAGAGGTAGCACTCCGCAAGATTGAGCTCGGTCAGAGTGAGGAGCATCCGGCGCAGGGCTCCCGGGTGCTGCAGCACGACGGTGCATTTCGCTTCCGTGCCCGGGGCCGGATCCCAGGTGGTGCCGTCCCAGAGCCGGATGGCGATGCTGCGCTGGTCGAGCCCGCCGAAGACCTGCTCGACCAGGCCAAGCGTTGTCTCGACCGCGGAACAAGCGGCGGCGACAGTCATGACTGCCCATCCTCCTTTCTCATGGATCGATAAGAACGATTTCGATCTGGGTGAGCATGTCGGAGACCTCGTCGAACAGGGCGACGAACATCGAGCCGCCGAGCATCGCCAGGTCGACGGTGTTTCCGGATTGGGAGTCTCCGTCCTCCCCCCCGGCCGCGTCGGCGGACAGGCAGCGCGAGGCGAAGGCCATGCCGACCTGCTCCGTCAAGCCGGCGGCCCCGAAGTGGGAGGTGTTGATCACTTCAGTGTAGAAATTGAGATGCTCTTCCAGGCCGTCCATCGTATCCTCCCCGGCGCCCTCCGCCACGGTCTCCCAGTGCCGGTAGTACTGCTCGGCTATCGCCCAGCGCGCCGGACCGTCACCAAGCGACATGTTGAGGGCGAAATCGACGGCAAAGGCGCGCAGAAACAGCAACTCGGACTGCATCCGCCCCAGCGGCGTGCCGAGGTACTCGGCCAGCTCCTCGAGGGCCGGCTGCTCGGAGACCCCCGAAACACACACGGTCTCCATCAGCAGGGCGCCGATCTCGATCGGCGTGGCGTTCTTTTTCCGGGGTGCTTTGCGGGTCTTGGCGATCATGGGGGAAGGGGGCCGGTTCCGTTCCTCGCGAACCGTTTCAAAAAGCGGAATTTACCTGTCGCGGGCAACGGCGGGGGAGCTCTCACCGCGTTCACTTTCCCCATCCCACTCCACCATCTCCCGCCGCTCCACAGGTGCGCCTCCACTTCCTCCCGGGTGCGCCACACCGGCCGCAGCTCCTGCCGCGCCATCAGCTCGAACTGATCGCCCCGGTGTGGGGAATGAGGCTGGCTGGCGTTGCCGTACCCCAGGAGCGCCCGGGCCCGAACCGGGTCGCCGAATTCCACGACTGCGACGTACGAATCCCCACCGCGCGCCTCCATGCGGCCGTCGGCGCCCGGAGCGAACCACAGCCTGCGGAAAACAGGCCCGCCGCTGGCCGCCAGGTCCCTTCCTGCCGAACGCAGGCGGTGGACCTCGCCCCAGGCGATATCGAGCGCACCGTGCGCCTCCAGCACCTTGCCGGCCGCCCTCTCCAGGGCCGCAACGGCGCCCGGAGGATCGGCGAGACCGGAGGGAGTGCCCAGCGGGTCCTCGACCTGCCAGGGCGTGAGGAACAGGGACGGACCCGCCTCGGCGACCCACTGGTCGAACAGCACCGCCCCGCGGCTTTCCGCGGCCACCTTCCGGTCCCAGGCCGCCAGCACCGCCGCGGCCCCACGCGTCTTCTCGCCGCCGTGTGCCTCCACCGCGGCGAGCAGATCTTCGAGCACATGGTCGGCCATTTCCCGTCGGGTCGAGTGCTTGTACGAGACCAGCTCCTCGAAGCTGATCGACGCATCCTCGCTCAGCATGCGCAGCGAGCGCTGCTGGCGGAAATCCAGGTGCGGGGGCGGCGCCATGTAGGAGGGAAATTGCCCCGCATCCAGAAGCAGGGGCAGCGTCGCCGTCCAAGGCGGGTCGTTGCAGTTCTGCACCCAGCCGGCGGGCGGGTCGAGCAGCCGCGGCAGCTCCCGGTAGGAGTGCGATTCGGTCCACAGGGTCGCCGAGGTGTTCCCGGGCACCACCCCATGCCAGAACTCCCGATCACCCTGGGGCCGCTTCGGCGTGCGCCCCCCGAACAGGTAGAGGATATGGCCCTCCCGGTCGGCGTAGATCACGTTGAAGAAGGGCATCTGCAAGCGCGCGAGCGCCTCCTCGAACTCCGCCAGCGATGCCGCCCGAATCATGTCCCAGTACTGCTCCATGACATGGGGCAGGTCGAGGCCGACGAGACACAGGGCCACCGCCCGGTCCCGCTTGCGGGCCAGCACCGGCCCGTGAACCGACCGCAATACAGGCAGCGACTCGGCCCTGAGCGTCCCGTCCTCCTGCCGCACACGCAGGGTGTCGATGCTCTGCTCGAAAGCCCTCACCCCGCCGTCCCAGCGGTAACCGCCCTCCACCAGCTCCAGCTCGTACAGGTCGGCCCCGTCCATGGGGTTGTTGGTGTGGGTCCAGCCGAGGTGGTCGTTGAAGGCGATCCCCAGGATGGGGAAGCCGACCAGCGTCGCCCCGTAGGCGTCCACGCCCGGCCCCTGCAGCTGCACCTCGAACCAAGTCGTAATGCCGCCCCAGGGCAGGTGGGGGTTGGCCAGCAGCAGGGCATTGCCGCTCGCCGACCGGGACGGGGCCACGGCCCAGGCGTTCGATCCGGCATGCTGCCAGAGACCAGCCGCCCGGGACTGACCGCCGGCGACAAAGGAGAGGTGGACGACGCGCTGCAGGTGGGCCAGCACATCCTCAGGCTCGACCGGCAGCACCACCTGCCGCACGGGATCCAGCCGCTCCGGGTGGGCGCGGGCATAGGCGTTGATTCCGGCGGCGAAGGCCTCGAGGCAGGCGCGCATGAGGGGAGTCTGGGCCCGGTGCCAGGCGCGGGCGCGCTGCGGGACCCCCATGGTCCGCACGTACTGGTCGCCCCGGAGATAGCCGGTTCCCCAGTACTCGGCGGCCCGGCCCCGGGCCTGGCCGTACAGCTCCAGCAGCAGGTCGCCGTGGCTGGCCGTCTGCGCCCAGCCGAAGGCGTGGAACAGCTGCTCGGCGCCGGGGGCGAAGATGTGCGGCACACCCCAGGTGTCCCACAGGATCTCTGCCGATCCGGCCGGCTCCTGCGGAGGGAGATCCTGGCTGCAGGCGGATGTCCACGCGGCCAGGGCGGTTACCAGGAGAACCATCGGCTTTGAAAGCGATCCAGGCATGGATCAGATGGTTAGCAGAGGCAGGTGCAAGGCTGTGGAAGGCTGGGGCTGATTTTCAGGGGCGGGATCGGCCGGGTCGAAGGCTGCGATGGGGTGGCCGGTACGCCGCCTGCTCCATCTCCAGGGAGGGCTTGATTCGGCCCCGGGTGACCGACTCGACCGAGGTGTCTTCCCCGGGTCGGTCTGCGTCACATTGGTTTGGTCTTGTTCAAGCAAGGTCGTGCCGTCCGAATCCAGAAAAACTATCAGTCGATCAACCGGATCCCGAAGCGTCGGCCGGACCCTCGATTCCCATGCTCTCGCCAAGGTCGGAAATACCGGTGCGCTCCCCCATGCGCTCCAGCCAACTGCTCTCCAGCCGCTGCAGGTACCGGCTCGCGGCGGTGAGCTCCTGGCCCTTCTGGGTGATCATGCGCTCGTACAGGGCCTCTCCGATGACCCCTTCCCGGTACGCCTCCTTCAGCTCCTCTGCCTTCTTTTTTAGCTGGTACAGGAGAGCGACGTGCTGCATCACCTCCTGCTCGAGGCGATTCAGCGTGGCGTCGACGTCGATTGCCGCGGCCATCTTCCTGGCTTTCTGAAGGCCGTAGTCGTGCTCGAAGCGCAGATGCCCGTTCAGTCCCCGCAGGGAGACCCTTTTGCCGCATTCGGGACATATGACCAGGGTTTCCACGAGTCGTCCGCTTTCCCTTCAGTTGGCCGCCAGAGCCCCGGCGAGGAGTCTGCTCTATCTCGAGCCGGACTCCGCGCCGGGGAATATACAGTACGGCAGCGGGCCGGTTCCGCACGCGGATGACGCATCCCCTTCCAGCGCTTGTGCTTCCGCTCTCCGGCGCCTTGACCGCGGGGGGCGTCGCTGGTAGGTTGGTGCCTCGATTTCCGCCCCACCAAACTCCCCTGTCCGACCGGTGCAGCCCCTCAAAAAACCCTACCTGCTGTTTCTCGGAGACGCCGCCGACCAGCTGGCCGCCAAGACCGCCGGGGGCATAGCCTACTGGCGGCCCGGCTGGTGCGTCGGCCAGCTGCGCCTCGACGGCTGCCGCGCCGACCTCGGCCTGCCGGACCTCACCCTGGAAGAAGGACGCGCCGCCGGGGCCCGCACCCTGATCGTCGGAGTCGCCAATCGCGGCGGCGTCATCTCCGACGAGTGGATTGCCACGCTGTCCGCGGCCCTCGACCTGGGATACGACATCGCCAGCGGTCTCCACACCAGGCTCGGGGAAATCCCCGCGCTCGCCGAAACGGCCGCAGCCGCGGGCCTCGACCTCGTCGACGTGCGCTATCCCGAGATCGATCCCCCGGTAGGCAACGGCGTCCGGCGCACCGGCAAGCGGCTGCTCACGGTCGGCACCGACGTCTCCTGCGGCAAGATGTTCACCGCTTTGGCGATCGAGAAGGAGATGCGGGCGCGCGGCATCTCCGCCGACTTCCGCGCCACCGGGCAGACGGGGATCTTCATCGCCGGCAGCGGCATCTCGGTGGACGCGGTGATCGCCGACTTCATCTCCGGGGCCGCGGAACAGCTGAGCCCCGACGCCGACCCGGACCACTGGGACCTCGTCGAAGGGCAGGGGTCGCTGTTTCACGCTTCGTACGCCGGCGTCACCCTCGGGCTCATCCACGGCTCGCAGCCGGACCGGCTGGTGCTCTGCCACGACCCGGGCCGCGAGCACATGCGCGGCCTGCCCGGCTACCCCCTCCCCTCCCTGGCGGCCTGCATCGACCTCAACGAACGCACCGCCCGCCTCACCAACCCGGACTGCCGCGTAGCCGGCATTTCCATCAACACGTCGAAGCTGGAGGACGGCGAGGCCGAGTCGCTGTTGGCAGCTCTCGAAGAGGAAACCGGACTGCCGGCCGTCGACGCCTGCCGCCACGGCGCGGGCCGGCTGGTCGACGCCCTTCAATAGCTGCCCCGCGTGGCATCCCTCGAACTGCGCGTCCGCACCGAGAGCTGGCCGATCACCGGCAGCTTCGAGATCTCCCGGGGGGCCAAGACCTCTGCCGATGTCGTGGTTGTCGAGCTGGCCGATGGAGCCGCCACAGGCCGCGGGGAATGCGTCCCTTACGCCCGCTACGGCGAGTCGCTCGAGGGGGTGGCCGCCGCGGTCGAGGCGCTTCGCGGCGAGCTGACCTCCGGCGGCGTGGGCCGCGCCGAACTGCAGCGCGCCCTGCCCGCAGGGGCGGCGCGCAATGCCCTTGACTGCGCCTTCTGGGACCTTGAGGCCCGCCGGGCAGGCCGGCGCGTGTACGAGCTCGCCGGTCTGCCGCCGCCGGTCCCGGTGGCCACCGCCTACACCCTGAGCCTCGACACCCCCGAGGCGATGGGACGGGCGGCGGCGGCCCAGAAGGAGCGCCCCCTGCTCAAAATCAAGCTCGGAGGAGAAGGCGATATGGAGCGCATCGCGGCCATCCGCGAGAACGCCCCGCAATCGCAGCTCATCGTCGACGCCAACGAAGGGTGGTCCGCTGCGGAACTGGAAGGCTGCGGCAGTCGGCTGGCCGATCTCGATGTCGCCCTCATCGAGCAGCCGTTGCCGGCCGCCGGAGACGCCGTCCTGGAGCGGCTCGTGCACCCGGTGCCGTTGTGTGCCGACGAGTCCTGCCACACCAGCGCCGACCTCGAGCGCCTCGCCGGCCGCTACGAGTTCGTCAACGTCAAGCTCGACAAGACCGGCGGCCTGACCGAAGCCCTGGCCGTCGTGGCCGCCGCCCGCGCGGCCTCCCTCGGGGTGATGGTCGGATGCATGGTGGGGACTTCCCTGGCGATGGCCCCGGCCGCCCTGCTCGCCCGGGAAGCCGACTTCGTAGACCTCGACGGTCCGCTGCTGCTGCAAGGAGACCGCAACCCGGGGCTGCGTTACGAGGGCTCTCTGCTGTACCCGCCCGCCCCGGAGCTTTGGGGCTGATCCCGCCTACTTGGGCGGCAAACCAAGCGCGAAATCGGCCGCCAACTGCACCCATCCGGCCAACTCCGCGTCCGATTCCTGGCCTTGGGGCCCGACATAAACGAACCCCTTCAGTGCTTTGCCGGTGAAATCCATCTCCCGCGCGTGCGGGTGCTCGATACACTCGGCGTACCGGTCCGGCCCGACGCGCAACATCAGGTCGCCGGCAATCACTCCGCAGCACATGTTGCCGTTCAGCATGAAGCAGAGCCCGCCGAACATCTTGCGCTCCGACAATCCCTTTTGGGCTGCCAGCAGGTCGCGTACTCGTTGTCCCAGGGATTCGTCGTACGGCACGGAAACTCGGTATGCTGCCCGACTTACCCGCCCGCCAAGACGAGCAGCTGCCGGAGGTGGTTGACGGCGTAGTCGGCGAACTGCGGCCAGGGAAACAGTCCGGTGACGTCGAGGTGGACGGTCGTTGCCTCCGCTGCCCGTCCCGCCTGCAGATCGTACAGGTAATCCCCGACGACGACGGCGGCAGCGGCCGGGGCCCGCCAGTGCCCCAGCAGGTGGTGCACCCCGGCGGGGCTCGGTTTCGGTGCGCAGGTTTCGCGCGCGACGATGGCGCCGTCGTCGAAATACCGCATCAGGCCGGCCGCGGCGAGCGTCTCCCTGGCGGCCGGGGCGGTATTTCGCGTCAGGATGCCGATGTTTCGCCCGCCATCGCGCAGGTGGGCGAGAAGCTCGCCCACCCCTTCCTGGGCGACTGCGTCCGCCGCGATTTCGAGCTCGATTTCGGCGAGCCGGCGGTTGGCCCTTTCGGCTTCATCGGCCGGCAGGGTTGCCAGCGTCTCCAGGAGGGGCTTCCCCGGCTGCACTCCGAGCTCGCTGCGGATGGCGTCGAAGTCGTGGGCCGCCACTGTCAGGGTGCCGTCCATGTCGAACACCCAGTGGCTGCGGCCGGCCAGGGGTGCCTGTGGCAGATCGGTTTTCATGAGATGCGGGGGCGCCGGCCAGGGGGCGCCGGCCAACGGCGTGCAGATCGTCCAGCAACGCGCAGTGCGCTCTGCCCGGAAAGTGCACGGGTCCTTGCGGCCGGCGCGGTTTCCGAACGCGCGCAGAAGTGTATGTCCCCCTCCGAGAGGATGGCAAACCAGGCCGCCGCCCCGTATTCTTTGCTTTCGCCCATCCAATAAGGAAACTGTTCATGGCCAACGAATACGCTGAATTCGAAGCCGTCGTCGAGAAGCCCGCCCGCCTCGGAGAGGGGGCTCTCTGGGACCCGCAGCGCAAGCTGCTCCTGTGGGTGAGCATCCTCGACCACGAGCTCTATCTCTACGACCCCGAAACCGGCTCCAATCGCGCCATCCCGACCTGTCAGGCGGTCGGGACCGTTGTCCCCCATGCCGGCGCCGGCGTCGTGGTCGCCCTCCACAACGGTATCGCCACCCTCGACCTCGAGTCCGGGAAGATCGCGCCGATCGTCGATCCGGAACGGGATATCCCGGGCAACCGCTTCAACGACGGCAAGTGCGATCCGGCCGGACGCCTGTGGGCAGGCACCATGGCCTTCGACGCCACACCCGACGCCGGAGCCCTGTACTGCCTGGATACGGACCGCACCCTCACCAAAAAGATTTCGCCGGTGACGATTTCGAACGGCATCGTCTGGAACGGCGCTTGCGACACCATGTTCTACATCGACACCGCGGCCAACAACGTGCGCGCCTACGACTACGACATCGACAGCGGGGAGATCGGCAACGAGCGCGTCGTGGTCGTCAACGAGCGCGCAGGCGGCTTCGACGGCATGGCGATCGATGCCGAGGACAACCTCTGGATCGCCGTGTACCAGGGGTCGGGGGTGCGCTGTTACGATTCTGCTTCCGGCACCCTGATTCGCGAGCTGAGGCTGCCGGTCAGCAACGTGACTTTCTGCGCCTTCGGCGGCGACAACCTCGAAGACCTCTACGTCACCTGCGCGCGCGAGGGCCTGGACGAGGAAGCCCTGGCCGGGCAACCGCTGGCCGGCTCGCTGTTCCGGCTGAAGCCCGGCGTAGAGGGGGTCCCCTCCTACTTCTACGCCGGTTGAGCGGCGCCGGCGACTGCCCGCCGCCCCCGAGGGGAGGGCCCGCTTCTCCACAAGCCCGGGCCGCACGTGCGCGACACGGCCCTCTTCGGCCACCTTCAGCTCCAGCAGCGTTCCTTCCAGCCGGTTTCGGCTCACACTCGCCGGGGTCTCCGGCTTTGCGGCCGCTATTCCGCACGGCCGACCGAGCCTGGGAGACGACGCGATTCGTCGCCGAGACAGTACACTCGACGGCCGCAGGATTGGCCCCTTCATCGCAGGAGTCGCGACCTGCGGAACCGGTTCCCTCAGCCAAGCGCCTCTTCGACGGCCTCCCGGCTCCTCCTGAGGGCATCAGCCGGGTCTGGGAGTTCGGGGTTGAGCTCGAGACTGACCGGACCATCGTAGCCGACCGACGGCAGGGCTGACAGGGTTCGGCGCAGGGTTTGCCTGGTCAGGACGCCGTCCAGCAAGGCGAGGTGGGAATCGTCGACGCCGTTGTTGTCGTCGAGGTGGACGTACCCCAGCCGCGGGGCGGCCGCTTCGATTGCCTCCACAGGATCCTCGTTCGACATCTGGGCATGCCCGAGGTCGAACAGCAGGTAGAGATTGGGGTGATCGATTTCGGCCAGAAAGTCGAGGGTACCTGCCACGGTCGGCAGGGCGCGGCCCGGGAAATGCTCTACCGCCAGCCGCAGGCCGCGTTGCTGCGCGAGCCCGGCCGCCTCGCCGAGGGCGGCGGCATACCTCCCGAGGTCGCCCACCGCTTCGTGGCCGGGCACGATGTAGGCGGTGCCGGCGCCCAGGGCGGAGGCGTACTCGAAGGCGATGTCGAGCTGGCGCAGCGCCGCGCTCACGACCGCCTCGTCGGCCGACTCGAGCGCGAGATCCTCGTGAACGGCGGCGGAAGCCGCGACGCAGCGGACCTGGAGGCCGGCGGAGTCCAACTGCTCCCCTCCTTTCTCTCCGACAAAGGCGAAGGGCCGCAGGTCGACCGATTCGAAACCGAGGCCGGCGGCCTGGCCGAGCACTTCGCAGGCGGTCCCGGACAAAGCCCAGGCACAGCAGGACAGGTTCATTTTTCGGAGGTCTCCAGGTAAGCGGTGGGGTGGACAGCCGGCCGCGGTTCGGGCTCGGCGGGGGCTGGCTGCGCAGTTTCCAATGGAAACCGGAGCGTACGTCCGGTGCCTCCACCGGGGCAAATGGATGGGGTCCACCGTTTCGGGGGGCCCGGTTAAACGCCCTCCGGCAAGCGGCAGTCCAAGGAGTTACAGATCCGGGGAGAGGACGATGGAGACCGGCTGCACGCTTCACGGCTTCAGGAGGATGGGAGAAGTGGACGAAGGGCGACGGAGACGGACTCCGCGACCGGGAAGGCGGTAACTGCCGGGGCAAGGTGAAAACCGAAACGAAAGCGGGGGAGAGGGAATAACCGCTTTTCGAACTCCCCCCTTGCAGGACAGGGGGCAATGGAAAAAGGCCACGCCCGCAAAAAACGGGCGCGGCCTTTTCATGTCGATATCGAGACCTGCGGTCCTATGGCTGAATCACCGCTTCGTGAGCCTGCGAGGAGGGGGGGGCCAGCAGTCGCTGCTGCTGCGCGGTGAGCTCGCCGACGTCAATACCGCCGTACCAGTCCCTGGCCCACGACGAGTGGCCCGGGCTGTATTTGAACAGCAGCGTCCGCCGCTCCATCGAGGAGCGCCAGGGCATCGTTCCATGAATCACCGCCTCGGTGAAAATCAGGGCGTCCCCCGCTTCCGCGGCCGGCTGGACGACGTACTCCACCGGGCGTTCGAAGGAACGCACCTCATCCGGGATGTCCCCCGCATCGAAGTTGCTTTTGTGGCTCCCGGGCACGCAGGCGAAGCCACCGGCCCCCGACGGGGCCGGGGTCAGGAACCATGTGACCACCGTCAGCCCGTTCGACATCCTCCCGTTGCGGTAGCGATACCAGTGGGTATAACCGGTTCCGCCGTGAAGACCGCCGCGTTCTTCCCCTTCATCCATGAAGAGCGCGTAGTCGTGGTCCAGGCGGACGCGGTCCCCGAGCAGCTCCACGAGGTAAGGCAGAATCTTCGGGTGATCGATCAGCCGTTTCACCCGCTCGGCCCACGGCAACACCGACCACTCCCCTTTTTCCTCCGGCTCGCCGTAGGGATACCTCTCGTCGGCGACGCGGTTTATCTCGGCTACCTCCTCCGGCGACAGCGCGTTCCTGATGATGAGATACCCCTCGAGGTCGAACAGGAAGCGTTCTTCGTCGTTCATTTCCGCTCGCTTTCGTTTGCGGCCCGTAACCGGGTTCGCCTGGAAACCTCTCTTCGGGGTAAGGAATGGGATTCACGCCTCAGCGTCTACCGACGGCCGAAACCTCCAGCAACGTCACGGCGCCTCGAGCGCAGCTCGACGAGACGGGCGACCTGTGCTTCCGAAAGAGTCTCGTTGCGGGCGCCGTCGAGTTCAGCCTGGATATTTCCCATCAGGTCCGGCATCCGGGTGCGATCGACCTCCTGGTTGCGCATGCGGGCGAACAGGTCGCTGCGTTGATCCCAGGCTTTTTGGTACACGGTTCGCAGCTTGCCGAGGGTGGCTGGAGAGACGTCGAGCTCGAAGCTGATCAGGGCCCAGTCGCTCTCGAGCGGCAGCATGCCGCCGCCACCTGCCCGTCCGCGTCCGCCGCCGCCGAACCGCTGCGCGTAGCTCGTCACCGCGACGATGAGCATCAGCGCGGCGAACAGGGTTACGATCCTTTTCATTCCCATGGATTTATCCTCCTGAACGGGTGTCCTCATTGAGACAGCTTGGCCAAAGCGGGCGTTTAACCGCTTTCCCGTGATCGGTGGAAGATCTCCCGCACTGCGACGACCGTGTCGGCCTGGGCGGCGCGCTTGTCGGGACGGTAGCGCTTGACGCGGGCGAAGCGGAGCGCCATCCCCTCGGGATATTTGGGGCTCGCCTGCACCCCGTCGAATACGACCTCGACCACGAGCTCGGGCCGCACGTGCACGACGTTGCCCTCCTCGGCCACCTTCAGCTCCTGCAGCTTTGCGGTCTGCCAGCGCAGCATCTCGTCGGTCATTCCCTTGAACGTCTTGCCGAGCATGGCGAACCCGCCGGCCTCGTCGCGGGCCCCGAGGTGGAGGTTTGAAAGCCAGCCGCGGCGTCTGCCGCTGCCCCACTCGACGGCCAGGACCACCAAGTCGAGGGTGTGCGACGGTTTCAGCTTCATCCAGCCGGCCCCGCGGCGTCCAGCTTCGTAGGGTGCCTCCGGATCCTTGGCCATCACCCCTTCGTGCCCGGCCTGCAGGGCGCCGTCGATGAACCGGCGGGCTTCCCCGGGCGACGCGGTGACGAGGACAGGTACCCGTCCGGCCTCCGGCACCAGGCCGCTCATCGCCTCGGCGCGTTCCCGGCCCGGGAGGTCGATGAGGTCTTCGCCGTCGAGGTGCAGGCAGTCGAAGAAAAACGGGGACAGCGGCAGCTCGGCTTTCATCTCTTCGACGTTGAGCCGGCGTCCGAAGCGGCGCATCGTCATCTGAAACGGGGCCGGCCGGCCCTGGCCGGTCAGGGCGACCGCCTCGCCGTCGAGAATCAGGCGCGTACCAGGGAGCGCTCGCACCGCTTCGACTACCTCGGGAACCGCGGCAGTGACGTCGTTCAGCTTGCGCGTGAACACGCGGACGTCGCCGCCGAGCCGGTGCACCTGCACGCGCGCCCCGTCGAGCTTGTGTTCGAGGCCGACGCGCTCGTGACGGCCGAACACCTCCTCCAGGTCCTGTGCGGTCTGGGCCAGCATCGGCTGGACCGGCGACAGCAGCTGCAGCCGGAATTGGGCGAGGGGCCCTTCTCCTCCGGTGAGAGCGGCGACGGCGACCTCGCGCAGGTCTCCCGACAGCATCGCCGCTCGCCGAACCGATGCCGGGGAAAGGCCCGCGGCCCTGGCGACCGCCTCGACGACGATCCCCTCCTGCGCCCCCTGGCGCAGCTCCCCGAAAACCAGTCGCGCCAGGAACTCCTGCTCCTCCACCGTCGCCTGCGACAGCAGCTGCCCCAGTCTCTGCAGTTTTGCCTTGGCCGAACCGGGGCCGCTCATCGAGGCGATCTCCGCAAAAGCGAGATCGACCGCGGCGACCGCCAGCTGCGGCCCCGGCGCGGCGCTGCCCGGCATGGCGTCGCGGACCGCGGCGTACCCGAGCCCGATGCGGCCTTGGCGCAGCTCGCCGGCAAGGAAGGCGACGCCGGCCTGGCCCTCTGCCGGGTCGAGGCCGCGCAGGCACTCGGCGAGGCGGGCGATTTTCTGCAGCCGCGCGCGGGTGCCGCCCACGGACCGGGAGGTTCGGACTATCTCGGCAAACAGCATGGCACCCCTGAAGATCCGCATTGGCTGGAACCGGGAAAAGCGGGGACGTGCGCCTGACCGGGCGCTGTGATCGCTCGGGAACGGCTACTCAAGCCGCGGCCCTTTGCGTACCCTTTTCGGTATGAAAAAACATGGTTGTCCACCGGGCGGACACGCACCGCATGCGCCGAACCTGACACTCGACACGCCGATGAGCCCGCCGCGGTGGGCGTTGCTCGAGCGCCAGCTTCTCGACGCCCAGGCCGAGGCATGCCGGGAGTTCTACGAGCGCTACTTCGACGAGCGAGGGTACCTGCTGTGCGTGCCGCGCTGGGGGGGAGACGACGGCCCGGACGACGCCGCGGAAAACCAGCTGAACTGGACCGTGCTGCACGCCCTCGGCGCGGACGACGACATCCTCGACCTGTTCCGCCGCGGCTTCGAGGGCCACCTGCGACAGTACACCGAAGCGAAAACCGTCGAGGTGCCGTTCGCCAGGGACGGCATGTACTACAAGGAGTTTCCCGTCAGCCTCGACTGGTTCCACCACGGCGAGGGGTTCAGCTCCTTCTTCCACTACGGACTGAGCGACCCGTACGACCGGCGCTACCTGCAGCGCTCCCGGCGCTACGCAGGCTTCTACATGGACGAGGATCCGCAGGCGCCCAACTACGACCCGCGGCACCGCCTTATTCGTTCGCTGATGAACGGCAGCCGGGGGCCGATGCTGCGCAAGGCCACCGCTCTCGACTGGGCCGGTGACCCGATCGAGGTGGAGGGGCGTTTCCGGCTCGTGCACAACGAGGGCAGCTACGCGGAAATGCTGGCGCATTTCGAGGAGTACACCGACGTCGCCGGCGACCACCCGAACAACCTCGGGGCGACGCAGCTCGCCCTGACCGCCTTCGCTCTCGGAGGCGGCGAGCGCTACCGCGACTGGCTGCTGGAGTACGTCGACGCCTGGGTCGAGCGCACCGACGAAAACGACGGCATCATTCCGAGCAACATCGGTCTCGACGGCCGTGTCGGCGGCGAGTGCGGCGGCAGGTGGTGGGGCGGCTGCTACGGCTGGGGATTCACCGTAACCGTCCCGCAGACCGGGGAGCCGGCGCACCGCTGCTGCGCCTACAGCCGCCCCTTCTACGGGTTCGCCAACGCCCTGCTGATGACGGGGAAGGAGTCGTACGTCGATCTCTGGAGAGGGGTCATCGACCGCGTCAACGACAACGCCGCCGAGATCGACGGCCGCACCATGTATCCGCGCATGCACGGAGACGAGGGTTGGTACGCCCATCAGCCGGCACCTTTCGACGCAGGCGCCCTGCAGACCTGGTTCTGGTCGCAGGACGCGCAGGATGCCGAACGCGTCGGCGACGACTGGGTGGAGTTCGTGCGCGGAGGAGGCGGTTCGTTTCCCGAAAAAGCGCTCGAATCCGACCTCGAGCTGCTGCGCCGCCGGGTAGCGGAGATGCGCGCCGACAGTACCACCCCCGATACCCGCCTTTCGGACGACATGAACGGCCTGAATCCGGCGGTCACCGAGAACCTGACCCGCCTCATGCTCGGGGGCCTGCCAACGGGACGGGACGGCCACTCCCTGCACTGCCGCCTGCGCTACTTCGACGCCGACCGCCGGCGCGCGGGGTTGCCGCCGGACGTCGGCGCACTCGTCGAGCGCATGGACGCGGAAAACGTAGACGTGTCGCTGGTCAATCTCAGCCCGGTGCACGAGCGCACCGTCGTCGTCCAGGGAGGCGCCTACGCCGAGCACCGCAGCGAGCTGGTTTCCTGCGGCGGCCAGGATGCCGAGCTGCAAGGGGGGTTCGACTCGCAGCGACGGTCCGCGTTTGTCGTGCGCCTGACGCCGGGATGCGGCGGGGTGCTGAGCATCCGGCAGCGACGCTACGCGCACCCGCCGACGTTCGCCTTTCCCTGGGACCGGCCCTGATCGTGGAAGTCGGGGAGCGGTGCGTTTCAACGACGCGGCCAAAGAAAGGTGAAACCCAATGAGTGATGCGCTGAAGGAATTCAGGGGCTCGAACGACGCTCTCGACGACGGGCCGGAACTGCGCCGCCGCATCGCCGAGGAGGGCTACCTGTTCTTCCGAGGCCTGCAGGACGCCGACCTCATGCTCGCCTTGCGCCGCGACATGCTCTCGGTGATAGCCGAGGCCGGCTGGCTGGTCCCCGGTACCGACCCTGCCGACGGCATCGCCGACCCGTCCAGGGCCTGCACCGAGGGCGATCCCGAGTACACCGAGGTGTACTCCGCAGTCTACAGGCTCGAGTCGTTCCACCGTTCCGGTCACTGGCCCGAAGTTCTCGAGCTGATGGGCAAAATCATCGGCCAGCCGGTGTTGCCGCACCCCCAGAAGATCGCCCGTCTCTGGTTCCCGAAGTTCTCCGACCATACCACCCCCGTGCACCAGGACTTCGTTCACTTTCAGGGCAACTTCGACACTTACACCTGCTGGGCGCCGGTAGGCGACTGCCCGATCGAGCTGGGGCCGCTGGCGATCCTGCCGCGGTCGCACGAGCTCGAGCACCTCCTCGACCACCATTTCTCCCTCGGCGCCGGGGGCCTGAAGATCGAACCCGGGGAACTCGAGGGTGAGTGGTACAGCACCGACTTCGAACTCGGGGACACCCTGGTCTTCAACGCCCTGATGGTTCACAAGGCGCTGCCCAACCTCACCGCCGACCGGCTGCGGGTGTCGCTCGACAACCGCTACCAGGCGGCTTCCGACCTCATCGCCGAACACATGCTGCAGCCCCACCTGCAGCGGCTCAGCGGCCTTACCTGGGAGGAGGTCTACGCGGACTGGAGTGGTTCCCGGGATCTGCGCTACTACTGGGAAGCGCTCGACCTCGAGACCCGGCCGCGCGACTTCAGCTATGCCGAACGCGGTTTCGAGGAAGCGGTCGACCTCGCACGGAAGGGAGACCAGTGGGGGCGGATCGCCCTGCAGAGGGTGGTTCGCAACAACCTCAGTCCGCCCCAGGTCGAGATAGCGCATGCGGTGCTGCGCGAGCTGGATGGGGTTCCCGCCGAATAGCGGATCCGGGTGCGGGGAGTCTTCCCGGCGGCGATCCTGACCGTCAGGCCTCCCGGAATTCTCCGAGGAATTTGCGCTCCCCTTCGGCGGTCGCGATCAGGATCATCTCTCCACCTGCCGGCAACTTCCCCCCGGGATCCGGGTTGACGCTGGTCGACCCGTTGAGGCTGGTCGCGACGACGGAACAACCGGTGCGCGGGCGGATCCCGGAGGCGGCTATACTCTTGCCCGCGAGACTGTCCGGCACAGGAAGGCGCACAACTTCCAGTCCCTCGGCGATCATCAACGTGCTGCTGCGTTTGAGGAGATTGGCGATCTCCCGGGCACCCATCGAGGGGTAGGACATCACGAAATCGGTGCCGGCCCGGTGCAACGTCGGCACGCCGCGCTCGAGGTTCGCCCGGGCGATGATCTGTATATCCGGCCTCAGCTTCCGGCAGTATATGGCGAGGTATACGTTGGTCTCGTCGTCCCGCGTGGTCAGCACCACCGCAGGGGCCTTGTCGATTCCGGCCTCCTTCATCACCTCGAGCTCGGCAGCCGACCCGATCACGGTTTTTTCACGGTCGTCCACTGCTCCAGGGTCGCGCTCGACGATGCGGTAGTCGACCTTGCGTTCGGCCAGGGCTCTCGCCGTCGCCCGGCCGACGCGCCCCGAGCCGATGATGATCACCGGATCGGGGTTCTGGTTGTAGATCGCAAACAGGCTGTCGTAGCGGTACAGCTGCTGCCGGTTGGCCGCCAGGACCAGCACGGTGTTCTCGGCGATCGGTGCTTCCGGCCGCGCCGGTTGGAACTCACCCCGCTCCCACACGCCGACGACGGTGATTCCCACGTTCCGGCGCAGGTCGGCCTGCGCCAGGGTCTTGCCCACCAGCGGGGTGCGGGTGACCGTGGCCTCGGCGATCATCAGCTCCTCGAACTCCCCGATCACGTGCGCCATCGCGTCCCCCGCGGTAATGCGCCGCGCCAGCGATTCCCCCAACATGTCCGCCAGCTGCAGCACGTGGGTGCATCCGGCGAGCTGCAGGATGTCGACCGAGGCCGGGGCATCGGCGGTGCCGATAATCGGCGTCACCTCTGAAATCCCGCGCACCGTCGAGGCGACCTGGGCGTTGACCTCGTCGCTGCAGGCGGTGACCACGAGCGCCGCTTCGGAGACGCGCGCGCGGCGGTAGGCGTCCGGATCGTCGAGATCTCCGACAATGACTTTCAGGCCCTCGTCGGAGAAACGCATCGCTTCGGCACCGTCCGATTCCATTAGCACGTAGGAGTAGTTGAACTGGGTCAGCCGCTCGATCAGGGCCATGGAAACCGGATCGTGCTGCGTGAGCACGACGTGGTCGCGGATGCCGGAGTCGAGCTCCTGCGGTCTCCGCGCCGCGGTCCGCGCCTGCACCCAGGGCATCCAGAAAAACTGCAGGAAGGTGATGGGCAGCAGCATCAGCATGAACAGGGTGCCGCTCAGCAGCACCACCATGCTGAAGGCGCGCCCGAGATCGGTGTGGAAGGTGATGTCGCCGAACCCGAGGGTCGACATCACCGTCAGCGTCCAGTACAACCCCGTGAACCAGCTGTAGTTGCGGCCCTCGTGCAGCATCAGGACGTGGAAGAGGACGCTGAAGAGCGACACCAGCGCGGCGAACACCGACAACAGGCGCAGCAGGCGCGAAAAGTTGCGGCGCCGCTGGGGATCTTCGAGGAAAAAGGAGATCAGCTTCAGCATCGCGATGGCCCCGAACTACCCTCTCAAAGGATCCTCTCGCAGCCAGGTGACCCAGCTGATGATTTCCTGGTGGCGGTCCTGCATGAGGACCTCGATCACCGCCGGGCGCTCCGCTTCCAGGGCCCTTTCGAGAGCGGGGCGAAATCCGGAGAGATCCTCGACGCGCTCTGCATGGGCGCCGAACGAGCGCGCAAAAGCGACAAAGTCCGGGTTGGTGAGCTCGGTGTCGATGGTGCGGCCCTCGCAGTCCCGCTGCTGAGAGCCCTTGATCGCCGTCAGGGCGCCGTCGTTGACGACAACGGCAACCACGTTGATCCCGTAGCGGACCGCGGTGGCCAGCTCGAAGCTTCCCATCAGGAACCCGCCGTCGCCGCTGAAACAGACCACCGGCCGCTCCGGATGGGCGACCTTGGCGCCGAGGGCCGCGGGGAAGGC
This sequence comes from Candidatus Latescibacterota bacterium, assembly GCA_965223905.1. Taxonomy (GTDB): domain Bacteria; phylum Latescibacterota; class UBA2968; order UBA8231; family UBA8231; genus CBDCXV01. The sequence continues at coordinate 406,428 of CBDCXV010000001.1, read as the reverse complement.
GTGTCCGAGGGATACCCCGATGCAGGGATAGATGAAGGTCTTCGGGTCGGTGATCGCGTACTCGGAGAAGACCGAGTAACCGATGCCGTGCACGTCGACGGAGAGGATGCCCCCCTCCGGCAGCACAGCGCGTATCTCGGGCAGCAACGGCAGCGCCGGCTGCGCCGCAAACCGCCCCTGCCATTCCTCGATCAGGCCGCTCCACTGGCAGGTGGGAGTGCCGGCGGTTTCCGACAGTCCCCGCAGGCTCTCCCGCAGATCGCCGGGGACGCCGATGTCGCACTCGTATTCGCGGCCGATCTCGCTCTCCTCGGGGTCGAGCTGCAGCAGCGGCCGCGGGAACTCGCGGGTCCAGTTGTTGGTGTCGATCGAGGTAAAGCGGCAGCCGACCGCCACCGTGCAGTCGGCCGCGGCAAGGGCCTGCTGGCCGCGGTAGCCGTTGAGATCGCACAGCGCCAGCTCGTGATCTTCGGGCAGCACCCCCTTTCCGCGCCGTGTGGTAGCGACCGGGGCATGGATCTTTTCCGCCAGCTGCCGCAGCTCGGCACGGGCGCCGCTCGCAATGACGGCCGCGCCGGCCAGCAGCAGCGGCCGTCGCGCCGCGCCAAGCATGGTTGCCGCCGCCTGTATGAGAGACTCGTCCGGAGCCGGGGCGGCCTGGTGCTCGACGCGTGGGCATACCCGTGCGCTGCCGTCCGCGGTGATCACATCCTGGGGAAACTCCAGCAGTGCCGGGCCCGGCCGCGGCGAGCGCATGGCGGCGAACGCCTTCTCGACGTGGACGGGGATATCCTCGACGGAACGGACGCTGGCGCGGTACTTGGTTATCGGCGCGAAGAAGGAGAGCTGATCGAGGCCGTGGAAATGCTTGCTTGGATCGCGGGAATAATGCTTCGACTCGTGCTGCCCGGTGATCAGCAGCACCGGGACCGAATCGGTGCAGGCCTGGAGGATCCCGGTCGAGGCGTTGCTGGCGCCCGGGCCGGGTACTGTGAGTGCCACCCCGACGTCTCCGGTGGCGCGGGCGTACCCGTCGGCCATCACCGAGGCGGAGTACTCGTGGCGCACCAGCAGGTGGCCGAGCCCGTCCCCTCCGCAGCGCAGCAGGGAGTCGTAGATCTGGATGTTCTGCGTCCCCGGCATGCCGAAGATGCAGCCGACTCCCTGTGCTTTCAGGCACTCGATCAGGAGATCGCCGCCGCGCATCCGTCAGGCCCCTCCGTCACCCGCCCGCGCCGGGCGTCAGTTCTCCCAGGTGCAGGCCTCGGTGGGCGCGCAGCCGCAGGGGCCGCAAGGGGTCTGCTGGGCGGAGCGCGCAGGGAGGCTGGCGAAGGAGGACAGCTGGCGGTCCAGCCGATCGGCGCCGCAGGATTCACATACGGTGGCCGTCGCTGCGGAGAGCTCGACAACCTCGAACTGGTGCTGACACTCCTGGCACTGGTACTCGCGGATAGGCATCGGAAGCCCTTTCTGGTTGTCGCGCCGGCAGTCTGCGGCTGCAACAGGATAAGGTAGGCCATCGCCGACCCTTCGCCGACAAGGCGCCGCGGCGAGCGGGAAACTCAGCGCAGCAGCAGCAGCTTGCGCGCCCGCTGCCTGTCTCCAACCCGCAGGCGGTAGAAGTAGATACCGCTGGCGACCTCGACGCCGCTGTTCATGCGGCCGTCCCAGTAGGCGGTGTGCCTGCCCGCCGGCTGCACCCCGTCGACGAGGGTTGCCACACGGCCGCCGGAGACGTCGAACAGAGCCAGCTCGACGTGCGTGTTCGCCTGCAACGAGTAGCGGATGGCGGTGCTCGCGTTGAACGGGTTGGGGTGGTTGGCTTCCAGCTCGAATTCAGCCGGCTCCGCGGCTGCCTCCTCGACCGCGGTAGCGGCTTCGTAAGTCACCCGAATCACCATGTGATTCACAAAATCGCTGGTGACGTAGAGGTTGCCTCCGGCGTCGGTGATGAGCCCTACCGGTTGTCCGCGCACACCCTCGCCGGGAGCCGCGGCGGGATCCCTGACCAGCGGACCGAGTCCGGTCATGAAGTCGGACAGCACCGCGCCGCTGCCGTCGGCGTCGACGAACAGCACCGTCACCTTCCACCCGGGAACCGCGGCCTTGTGGCCGGCGCGGAAGGAGATGAAGGCGGCGTTCCGGTACTCCCTGGGAAACCGGTCGGCGGTGTAGAAATGAATACCCATCGGGGCCAGCCGCGCCGGAGGGAGCGCCACGGGACGCGGAACCACGGTGACCAGCAGGCTGTCCTCCCGGGTTATCGGAAGCACCGGGGCGTACTGAAGCACGGAAAAATCGACCCACGACCGGTACGCGTAGGCGAACGGCCAGCCGTAGAAGCCGCCCTCCCGAATGATGTCTATGCGCTCGGGCGGCAACCGGGAACCTTCGCGATCGTGGCCGTTGACGACCCCCCACAGCTCGTTCGTCGAGGGGTGCAGCGCCAGTCCCGTGGCATTGCGCAGGCCGGAAGCGAAGACGCGGCGATTGGAGCCGTCGAAGTCGAACTCGAGAACCGCGGCCCGTTCCGGTGTATCCTCGCGGCACAGGTCGCAGGTGGAACCGACGTTGACGTAGATCTTCTCGCGAAGCTCGTCGATCACTACCCTGCGCGCCGGATGCAGGTCGCCGTCTACTTCCGGCAGCGGGGCGAGGTCGAGGCGCTCCTCGTACACGCCGTCGCCGTCGCGGTCGGACAGGCGCACCAGCATGTGGGTGTCGGCCGCGTACAGATCGCCGGCGAAGAAGGCGATGCTGTTCAGCCACCGGAAACCTCCGGCGGCGACGTACCACTCGTCGGCGACGCCGTCGCCGTCATGGTCCGGGAGCGCGACCACCTCGCTTCCCCGGCGCATGCTGGCGACGTGCAGCACGCCATCGGGACTCCAGGCCATGAAACGCGGACCGACCAGTCCGGTGGCGGCAAACACCCGGGCGCTGAAACCGGGTGGCATGTTGAGGGTGATGTCCCCGGGAATCTCGCCTGCGAACCGTTCCGGCACGACGAGCGGGATCGACTGCAACCCCAGGTCCCGGGTGGAAGTCAGCTCGAAGGTGCCGGGTGGGTACTCCTGCGCCGCGAGCGCGGCAGCGAAAAAAAGCCCCAGTGCCGGCAAGGCCGGACGCGGTCCCATACAAGTGCTACTCTACGTCGCGGCGATGGCCGACGAACCCTCTGGGGTTCTCGAAGGCGTCCACCCAGCGCTCGCACCACCCGTCGTAATCCCGCTGCACGCTGCCGGGGTCGGATGCGTTGCGCACGACGAACGCCGGGTGTCCGGTACGACCGGTGTGCTGCCCTCTGGTCTGGTAGCGCAGATCCATCGACCAGCGGCAGCGGTCGGAGCGGTTGGGCATCGAGCGGTGGGGGATGAAACGGTGCATGAAGATGACGTCGCCGCGGCGGCATTCGAGGTCGACCGGATCCATTTGGGAGATCTGGCCGGGGGCGACCGTGGTTCCGCCTGCGGCCTGGTGCTTGACGTAGCCGATCTTGTTGACCCCGGGCAGCGCCTGCAGGCATCCCATCTCCCTGGTCGAATCTCCCAGGGGCAGCCAGCAGGTGACGATGTTGGTCCCCTCCGCCTCCTCCATCATAACGCCGGCGTCCTGGTGCCAGGGAACCGCGTTGAAGCCGTCGGTTCCCTCCCCATCCTCGGAGGCCGGCGGCTTGGGGCGAATGTGCTGGATCGGGCTGCAGGTGATCTCCGGTCCGACGATCGATTCGACGGCGTCGAGAAGGTTGTCGTTGAACAGAAACTCGAACATCGCCGGACCGCGGTGGTGCATGATATCCATGCCCTGTGCGATCTCCCCGCACTGCCGCGCCAGCAGGCCGAAGCGTCGGTCGAACGGCTCCTCTTCGTACAAGTGCTCGATCTTGCCGGCGATATGCAGCTCTTTCGCCCTGGAATCGATGAACTCGCCGATCTCGTCGATGACCGGCTGCAGGTCCTCCTGTTCGAGGATCCCCCGGGCGACCACAACGCCCCGGTCGTCGTATTCCGCCAGCTGTTCAAGGGCCAGGCTCATCTCTTCTCTCGCGGTTAAATTGTCGCTACGCCCTCACGTTTTCCCGAAAATATACGCACCCGCAGAGATCTCAATCGCACTAAACAGGAGACAAATTGTGACCAGAACCCCCGAAATACTCGCTGACGGCCTGTTCTTTCCCGAAGGACCCCGCTGGCGCACCGCGGACATGCTGCCCCCCGCCGCCGCCGACAGCGCCGGCGAAGGCCGGCTGTTCTACTCCGACATCCTCGGAAAAAAGGTGATGAGCCTCGGCCTCGACGGAAGCCTCGAGGAGATCGCCGAGGTTCCCGGGATGCCCTCCGGCCTCGGGTGGCTCCCGGACGGCACCCTGGTGGTCGTCTCGGTCATGGACGGCAGGCTGATGGCGGTGCGCGGCGGCGGGCTGGAGGAGGTCGCCGACATGATGGCGGTCACAGGCAACCTCTGCAACGACATGGTGGTCGACGCCGGGGGGGGCGCCTACATCGGCAGCCCCGCGGGCGGCTGGGACGAGTCGAAGATACCCAACCCCGGCAACATGCAGGGGTTCGGGTCCGTCGTCCTCGTCGGGCAGGACGGGGACCGCTTCGAATCCCGCATCGTCGCCGACCGCGTGACCTGCCCCAACGGCGCCTGCATCACCCCGGACGGCAAGACCCTCATCTTCGCCGAGTCGATAGGCTTCCGCCTCACCGCCTTCGACATCGACGCCGCCGGCTCGCTCGTCAACCGCCGGCCCTGGGCGGACCTCGGCGCTCCGCCTGACGGCATCTGCATGGATGAGGAGGGATGCCTGTGGGTTGCCCTCTGCTACTTCGAATACGGCGGCCCGGGGGGATACGTGCGAGTCCGGGAAGGAGGTGAGATCGCAGACCGCATCGACGTCGAGGGGTACAGCGCCTACGCCTGTACGCTCGGAGGCCCGGAGATGAGAACGCTGTTCCTGTGCGAGTCGAAGGTGTTGGGACAGGAGCGCTTTCCGGGCGACGGACGCATCCGCGCCGTCGACGTCGACGTCCCTGGCTCCGGTTCTCCCTGAGTCGATTAGTGACCGCGGCCGACCGCCCCCCCGGCATCTGAAGGTGGGCGCGGCCGCCCACTCAACCGCCGGCCCTCCTGGCGGCAATTCCCTCCGCTTCGAGGGCGCGCACCACGGCGTCGCGGTGCTCTCCCTGAATCTCGATCACCCCGTCCTTGACCGTACCGCCGGCTCCGCAGCAGGCCTTGAGACGCTTCGCCAGTTCCTGCAGCTCCCCGGTCCCGAGGGGAAGGCCGGTGACGACGGTCACCCCCTTCCCCTTGCGTCCCTTGGTCTCGCGCCCGACACGGACCACGCCGCCCCCTTTCGACGCCTTCGGGTTCCCTGGGGCCTGGCCGGTGCATCTGCACTCGGCGGCCGGCCGGCCGCACCCGGGACAGACGCGGCCGTGTTCGGTCGAATAGACCAGCGACGCATTGCGCTGCCGGCGCTTCATCCGGTCACCCAAAGATCCCGCGTGACCGCCTCCTCGGAGGTCAGCACCTCGGCCCCGGCGGAGGTCACCAGAATGACGTCTTCGAGGCCGAACTTCTCGCTCGCCTCCCAGAAAGGGAACACGCCGTCGAGGGTTATGAACGGCTCCACGCAGAGCACCATGTTCTCCTCCAGGAGCTCGGTGTTTGTTGCGGACAGTCCCGGCTGCTCGTGCAGGTCGAGGCCGAGCCCGTGCCCGATCGCCGCCCAACCCGATCGCAGGCACCACTCGGAAAAGGGGCGGTACCCGGCGCGGTTGTTGACGGCGAAAGCCGCGTGCAGGAGGGCGGCGATCTCGACACCCGGTTGCACCCATTCGACGGCCGCTTCCAGGCCCGTGCGGGCAAGATCGAAGTGGCGGCGCTGATCCGCCCGCGGCTCGCCCACGGCCGCCATCCTTTTGAAATCGCACCAGTAGCCCTCGTACACGCAGCCGCCGTCGAACTGCACGAGGTCGCCGGGCTGTATGGCGTAGTCGGTCGGCATGCCGTCGGCCCACATGGCGCGCGGGCCGGCATAGAGAGCGTTGAAGCGCTGCTCGCTGGCCCCGGCGGCGCACATGGCCGAGGTCATCACGTCGGCCACCTGCTTTTCGGTCATTCCCGCCTGCAGCCGTTCGAAACCGGCCTTCACTCCTTTTGCGGAAATCTCGGCTGCCTTGCGTAGACGCGAGATCTCGGCCTCCGACTTGACGCTGCGGATCGACCAGACCGCGTCGCTGCCATCGACGACGCGCGCCCGCGGAAGTCCGGCCAGAATTCCGGCGAAATGCTCGTGGCCCATGTGCGGCTGCATGTCGGAGCTCAGCTCCATGCCGAGAACGCCGCGGTCCAGGGCTTTTTCGCGCAGCACCTCCAGGATCAGGGGCGTCCCCGCGAACTCCCTCGACATGTAGAACTCCCTGGACAGCGGCCAGTGCCGCACGTCCTCGATCCAGCACTGCTTCACCAGGTGCTGAAAGCCGTCGGACGCCATCAACACCGGCTCGCCTTCCGCGGGCAGGACCGCCGGGAAGTAGAAGTGGTGGGCGTCCCAGGCGCCGTCCCGGAGTCCGGCGAAGTAGCGCAGGTTGGACCGCCCGGTGAGAAGCAGGCCGTCCAGCCCGCGCCGCTTCAGGGCTTCCTGCATGCGCGTGTATCTCGCGACGTACTCCCGCCGTGGGAAATCCGCATGCGCCAGAGTTTTCATCGCCTGCCTATCCGGCTGTTTATCCGGTATTTGCGCAAACTGCACCTCACCAATACCCTTGAGCGGCCGCAAGTGATTTCGAACCATACCTGCGCAACATTCTCCCGCAACATTCTCCGCAGATTCGCCCCAGGAGGTAGATGATGGACTTCAAGAAAGTTTCCACCCAGATACTTGAGCCCGACAAGAAGCTCGCCGCAATCGTCGGCGGTACTCCCCGGACTCGCGGGGAGATCATCCGCAAATTCTGGGACTACATCAACGAGCGCAGCCTGCAGGACACGGACCGGCGCATGATCAATGCCGACAAGGTTCTTCAGCAGGTGCTGGGGGGCAAGAAACAGGTCAACATCTTTCAGGTCGCTACCCTGGTGAGCAAGCACCTGAAAAAACCCAAAACTGCGGCCAAAAAAGCCCAGGCCAAGAAACCCATGGAACCCGCCAAGCCGGCGGCGGCGAAAAAGGCCCCAAAACCACCCAAAGCGGTTGAAAAACCGGCTCCTCAAAAAACGAAAGCCGAAAAGACCGCCGCTCCAGATAAACTCCCGGGCGAAACAACGCCTTCCGAAAAGACCGCCCCTGAAAAAACGGTGAGCGAACCACCATCCGCTGAAAAGGCAACCTCCGAAAAAACAGCGGCCGAAATGGCATCCCCTGAAAAACCGAAAGAGGAAAAGGCAACCGGCACGCCTGTACCTGAAAAAACAACTGCCGCTTCAGAAAAAGCCCAGGTGGAAACGACGCCCTCGAAAAAGGCCGCACCTGAAAAAACGGTGAGCGAAGAAATACCGGCCGAAAAGGCCTCACCTGGACCGACGCTCGAAAAACCGACTGCTGAAATCTCAGCTCCCGAAAAAACGGCGAACGAAGAAACACCCCAGGAAAAACCGACAGAGGAAACGAAGTAGGCGACCCTTCCCCGAGCGTCAGTCCGGACCTCGGAGACATCCGTTCAGCGGCTCTGCGCGCACACGGCTCACACCGCCGGACCATCGAGCGGCGGCAGTCCCAGCTCGCGCACCGCCCAGGGCAGCGACGTGCGGAGCTGCTGCCGCTGCACCTCGCGCACGCGCGGCGCCGCAGGGATGATCGACATGCCTGCCCGCTTGGCGAAGTAGCCGCTGATCACCGCGGCCATTTGCCCGCGGCCGGGCAGGATCTCTTCCGGAGCCGGTCCCCCCTCGGCGTGCAGACTCGGCGCCCATCCGGCGATGTCCAGATCCGGGTGGGCGAGAACGGCGTGGTTCCAGTCCACCATGACCGCCCGCCCGTCGCGGAAGCAGACATTGTCGCTGCGCACGTCCAGGTGGGTGGGGAAAGGGCCTTCGATCACCGCCCCGTCTGCGGCCGCGGCGAGTACCGGGGCGCTGTCCCGCAGCCAGCGCGCGGTCGCCAAACCGAGAGACAGGAACGGGCCAGGTTCCTCTGCCACGCTCTGCCAACATCCCGCAAGACCCGAATCGGCAGCGTCCAGGGGCGAGAGAAGGCCGCGGTGACCTACTGCTCGCAGGCGCGCGAGCGCTTCGAGGACCTGGTCGACTCTCCCGGCATCCCATGGCGGCGGCCAGAAGCAGCCGCTCAGGTCCTCCAGCAACAGCAGCGGCCGTTCGCCCTCGTCCCACCCGAGCAACTCCGGCATGAAGTCGCCGTCGAGGGCGGAGTACACTCTGTGTTCCTCTCGCAGCCACCTCGCCGTCAATCTATCGACGCCGATCTTGGCGAACGCCGCGGTGGCGCCCTCCAGGTCCACCACCCAGCGCGCGGCCGCGGTGTAGCCTCCGGCCGCGCGGCGAAAGCCGGTAGGCCGCCGGCCGGTCAGAACGCCTATGCGAGCGACATCTTCAGGCGACGGACCATCCATGATCTCTGGTTCACCACTTGATGGAGTTGAACCTCGGCAACAGAAACTCGTCCTCGGGAAGCGCAATCACCATCCGCCCCGCAAGGTGCCGCTCCAGCAACTGCTCGCCCCATCGGAGGACCCATCCGGCCTGCAGGACCTAACTGCCCGCGCGCGCAATTCCGCTTGGATCGGACGCCGACGCATCCTTGAGAGGAAATCGCGGTTCGATCCAAACCAGATTATCCGTGCGATTCATTCCCTCAATCTCCATAAGTGCGGTTTGGCTGCATAACTGCTTCTGCCCGTTCCCGGCGCTGTCAGCCCCAGGAAGGACCCCGGCCGGCGGCGGGAATGCGGGCGCACTCGATCCGTATGCGGATCTCGCGTTGTCCGGCAAAGTCCGCTGCTGTTATTTGGTTCAGCTACTGCACGCGGTTCCCCCATTCCTGGAGATACCATGTCACCATCCGGCGACTTCCTTCAGACCTACTCCGAGGCGCGGAGGCAGTCGGCGGTCCTGTACGCGCGCGCGGTCGACGCACTGGGAGGCGCGGTCGGCCACGACGTCCGCCATTTCGAACCGGTTCCCATGTACGTCACGCGGGGCCAGGGGGCCCGCAAGTGGGACGTCGACGGCAACGAGTACGTCGATTTCCTGTTGGGCAACGGGGCCCTGCTTCTGGGGCATTCGCCTCAGGCCGTCGTCGAGGCGATTCAGCGCGCCCTCGCCGACGGCACCCACTTCGGCAACGACCACCCCCTGCACGTGGAGTGGGGCGAAATCGTCAAGCAGCTCGTCCCCTCGGCCGACAAGGTGCGGTTCGTCAACTCCGGTACGGAAGCGACGCTGCTCGCCCTGCGCCTCGCCAGGGCCTTCACCGGGAGGAACAAGGTGCTCCGCTTCGAGGGCCACTTCCACGGCTGGCACGACGGCGTCGTTCACGGCTTCCAGCCGCCGTTCGACGCCGACGGCTCTCTCGGAGTGCCGCCGGAGGTCTGGAAAAGCTTCGTCACCGCGCCTGCCAACGATATCGACCGAATCGACGAGATTCTGGCAGAGGATGGCGACATCGCCGCGGCCATCGTCGAGCCGTCGGGGGCCTCGTGGGGGCGCATCCCCACCGAGCCGGAGTTTCTCCACGGTCTGCGCGCCCTGACGGCGAAACGGGACGTGCTGCTGATTTTCGATGAAGTGGTCACCGGTTTCCGTCTCGCACCGGGGGGCGCCGAGCAGTACTACGGGATAACCCCGGACATGTCCTGCTTCGCCAAAATCCTCGCCGGAGGGATGCCTGGGGGGGCGGTGACCGGCCGCGAGGAGATCATGTCGCTGTTCGATTTCACCGGGGACGCCGAGCGCGACCGCCACCGGCGCGTCGTCCACTTCGGCACCTTCAACGCCTCGCCGCTGTCCGCCGCGGCGGGCGTCGCCTGTCTGCAACAGGTGGCGACCGGCGAACCGACGAAAAAGGCGGACGCCCTGGCGGCGCGGCTGCGGGGCGGGTTCGAGGAAGTCCTCGAGCGCCACGCCATCGCCGGCTACGTCTACGGCATCAGCTCGACCTTCCACGTCTTCTTCGAGACCGACGCCGCGGTTGCCGCCGCCGCGGGGCAGCGAGGCGACCTGCGCACCAGCGATCCGAGCAAGCTGAAGGGGATGCCGGGAGAGCTGATCAACAGCTACCAGCGCCGTCTGCGGCACAACGGCGTCGACAACATGAGCTCCACGGGGGGCGTGGTCTCGTCGGCCCACAGCGACCGCGATCTCGAGGAAGCGGCGGCCGCCTTCGAAAAGACCGTTCTCGCGCTCGCCGCGGAAAAGCTGATCCTCAGGCTGTAGGCCCTTCCCTCACGGGTTCCAGACCCGCTCGAAAAGGTTCATCCAGTTCCCGCCCAGCAGCTTGGTGATATCCTCGCCGCTGTACCCCCGGTTTGCCAGCGCATCGGCGAGGTTGGGAAACTCCGCCGGGCTGTCGATGCCCTTCGGCTGAAAGCTCAGCTCCGTGTACGGGATCGAGCCGTCGGCAAAGGTCGAGGGGAACTTCGTGCCCTGTTGCGAGGAGATGTAGTGCCAGAACTCCAGGGGCTGATCGTGGGTGGAGTCGGTGCCGATGGCCACGTGGTCGATACCGATCCGCTCCACCATGTCGTCGACGGCATCGACGAAATCCTCGACCGTCGAGTCGAATGCCTTGGGAAGGAAGTTGGCGAAAGACGTGGCGCCGACGACGCCCCCCTTTTCGGCCAGGGCGAGGAGCGCCTCTTCCTCCTTGTTGCGCCGGTGGCCGCAGAAGCTGCGCGCGTTTGCATGGGTGATGGCGACCGGCTGCTCGGAGACCTCGATGGCGTCCAGCGTCGTCTTCGGGCCGACGTGCGACAGGTCGATGACGATGCCGAGCCGGTTCATTTCGCGCACCGCGTCGACTCCGAAGTTGCTCAGGCCGGCGTCGTTCCGCTCCCAGCAGCCGCTGCCGAGCAGATTGGTCTCGTGGTAGGTGACCTGGATCACCCGCACCCCGAGGGCCAGGAACAGCCCGAGGCGGTCGAGGTCGTTCTCTATCGGCGAGGCGTTCTGGAAACCGAGGATGATCCCGGTTTTGCCGAGCTTCTTGGCGGTGCGGATGTCGGCCGTCTCCTTCACCTGCAGGATGTCGTCGCGCTCGCGAAAGCGCCGCATCCACACCGAAAGATGAGCCATGGTCTGCAGGAAGTTTTCCCACGTTGCCACGGTGGCGTTGATGGCGGTGATGTTGCCGGCCCGCAGACGCTCGAACACGGCGTCGCTCTCCCAGTTGCTGACGTTGAGACCGTCGATGACGATCGCCTCGTCGTAGATTCGCCTCGCTTCGCTCGCCATCAGTCGGCTCCTTTCTCGAATCTCGTTCCGATCCTGAACAGGTCTCCCAAGCGGTTCTCCTTGTCTTCCAGGGCGTCGGCGATCACCGGACCGATGGAGCCGCCGAACTTGAAGCCATGGCCGCAGCCGCAGCCGGCGATCAGCACCCTCTCACACCCCGGGGCCCAGTCGATGACGAACTCCTCGTCCTCCATGTCGGCCATGTTGGTGTAGAGACAGGAACGGCCGCCGGCCGGCGCGGCGCCGTCGAGGGCGGGGATGCGAGCGGCGACGAAGTCGCGGGCCCAGGCGAGAAACGCCGGCGTCGGCTCGCGCGAGACATCGACCGTGGTGTCGGCCACCTTGCTGTCCTCGGCCACCTTGACGAACCCCTCGTGCAGGTAGGGGAATCCGTACCAGAGGTTGCCGGGCGACAGGATCGACCACACCGGAAAGCGGCCGCGCTCGAAGGGGGCCGGATGCTTCGGGTGGAAGAAGGCCATCTGCTGCCGCGTAATCCGCACCCGGGTCGCCATCGCCGGCAGCAGCTTCCCCACCCATGGGCCGGCAGCTACCACCGCGCGGTCGCAGTCATGCGATCCGGTGTCCCACCTTATCCTGGCGCCGGATGCGGTCTCTTCGACGGCCGTCACCTGGGTGTTCTCCAAGATCGCCACCCCCGAGTCACGGGCCAGCCCGGCGAGGTCGGCCAGCGCCTGACCGCTGCGCAGGTACCCGGCCCAGGGATCGTGGAACAGCCGGTCCTCGTCGCTGACGGTGAACTGGGGAAACCGCCGGTTCACCTCTTTGGCGGTCAACTCGGTTACATCCTTGCCCAACCGGCTCAGCGTCTCCCAGCCGGCCAGCGCCTCGTGCTCCGGTCCGAATCCGTGCACCGCGATCAGCTTGCCGGTCTGGAAGTAGATCGAGCGGCTGGTGCGCTCGTGCCATTCCCGCCACTGCGCCGCGGCCCGCGTCACCAGCTCGACGTAAATCTCGTTCGGGTAGTTGGTGCGCCGGATCACCTTGGAGACATCGGTGCTCGACGCCTCAGGATTGGGGATTTCACCGCGCTCGATCAGGGTCACCTCGTGGCCGCGCTCGCGCAGCTCGAGCGCCGCGGCCATGCCGAAGATTCCCGCCCCTGCTATGCAGACATCCATGCTCTCAAAGTCGCGTCAGGCAGCAGCTGGTTCAAATCCCCGGTTTCCATTCGGTTATGCGCCTTGGTGCACATTGCGTGCTGCCGGGATCAAGCTGCCGCTCCCGAGCTCGCCCGCCGGCGCAGCCATTCCACGGCGAACAGCAGCAGCACGGCAAAGACGATCAGGAAGGTAGCCACCGCCAGGATGGTCGGACTGATCTGCTCGCGGATGCCGGCCCACATCTGGCGCGGGATGGTGCGCTGCTCCAGGGCGGCCATGAAGAGCACGGCGACCACTTCGTCGAAGGAAGTGGCGAAGGCGAAGAGTCCACCGGAGACGACCCCCGGCGCGATCAGGGGCAGCTGCACGCTGCGGAAGGTGCGCAACGGTCCGGCCCCCAGACTGGCCGCCGCCCGCGTCAGGTTCGTATCGAAGGCGGAAAGCGTCGCGGTAACGGTTATCACGACAAAGGGCGTGCCCAGCGCCGCGTGCGCAAGGATCAAACCGAGGTGGGTCTGGGACAGTCCGAGACTCGAGTAGAAGAAGAACATGCCCGCAGCCGAGATGATCACCGGGGTCACCATCGGCGAGATCAGCAATCCCATCGCCAGGCGGCGGGCCGGCATGGCGGCGCTCGACAGGCCCAGGGCCGCCAGCGTTCCGAGTGTGGTCGCCAGCGCCGTGGAGGCGACCCCGATGATCAGACTGTTGGCCAGGGCGCGCGTCCACGCATCCTCTTCGACGATCTGGCGGTACCAGCGCAGCGAGTACGCCTCGGCGTCGAGGCGCAGCATGCCGTCGGTGAAAGTGAAGTAGGGCTCGGCGTTGAAGCTCAACGGCACGATCACCAGAATCGGCGCCACGAGAAAGGCGAACACCGCGGCGCAAAACGCCAGGTAGGCAAACCGGACGATGCGCTCTCTGCCCTGCGGCGTCATTTCAGCCCAGCCTCATGCGCTCGACGCCCACCAGGCGATCGTAGAGCCAGTAAAGGGCGATCACGCAGACCAGGAGAATGCCGCCGAGGGCCGCGGCGAGAGACCAGTTGAGGGAGGTCTGCATGTGGTAGGCGATCATGTTGGAAATCAGCTGGCCGCTGCTGCCCCCCACCAGCGCGGGGGTGATGTAGTAGCCGATGGCGAGGATGAAGACCAGCAGCGAGCCGGCGCCGACGCCGGGGAGCGTCTGCGGCCAGTACACCCGGCAGAAAGCCTGTAGCGGATTGGCCCCCAGCGAGGCCGCGGCGCTCATCTGGACCGGGGGTATGGCGCGCATGATCGAGTAGAGCGGCAGCACCATGAAGGGGAGCAGCACGTGGGTCATCGCCACGAAGGTACCGGTCATGTTGTAGATCATGGCTAGCCTGCCATCGTCCCCGATCAGCCCCAGGGCCACGAGGGCGTCGTTGAGAACCCCCTGGTTCTGAAGCAGGACGATCCAGGAAGTCGTCCGCACCAGCAGGGAGGTCCAGAAGGGGACGAGCACCAGCGCCAGGAGCAGGTTGGCGCGGTGCGGGGGGGCATGGGCGATCAGGTGAGCGATGGGATAGCCCAGCAACAGGCACAGCCCGGTGATTCCCAGGCTCACCAGCAGGGTGCGCCACAGCAGAGGCAGATAGATCCGGCGCTCCTCCGGCTGGCGGGCGACCGACCCGTCGGGCAGCCGTTGCAGGTCGAGGGCGTTCAGGTAGTGCCGCGCGGTGAACCGTTCCCCGGCGCTGCGGATCGCGTGCCAGGTCCGCACCTCCCCCCAGGCATCGTCGACTCCGATCATGGCATCGCGCCAGGGCCCTTCGCCGACCTTCTGCAACTTGCGCGCACTGCGGGTCAGGACGCTGCGCAGTCCGCCGTGAATGCGGTTCACCCGGGTCGCCACCTGGCCGAGGGTCCGCTCCGCGCGCGCCTTTGCCAGCTCTCGTGCGGCTGCCTCGTACACCGCTTCGGCGGGGGGGGCCTTCCCATCCCACTGGCGCAGCAGGCCGAGGGTTTCGGGGAGAGCTTCCGCGACCACCGAATCGTACACGCTGCGCACGAGCATGGTTGCCAGCGGCGCGATGAAGGTCAGGCCGATGAAGGCAAGCAGCGGCAGCACCAGTCCCGCGGCGCGCAGGCAGGGACGGAGGTTGGCGGTCCTGATGTGCCCCCCGGAGTTCATTCCCCCTTTGACCCGGCGGGATAGTGCCTGTGGAAAAACTCCCTTGGACTGAACACTTCGCAGTTTCTCCGCCTTTCCGGAGGGAAGTGGCTCGCATTTCCGGTCACCAGGGGCACATCCTCGGACAGTGCCACCTCCAGGAACGGCGTGTCCCCGGGATCCGGGAAAGGGGCCAAGACCAAGTGAGGGGCGATGTGCAGTGCGTTGTTGTCGAGGTAGTCCAGTATGGCTTCCCGGTCTGGCTTCGAGAAGTACCTGCCGAAAGCCTCGCGAGCAAGGACATCGTGGTACTCGGCCAGAATGCGGTCATCCACCACGACCTCCAACACGTCCACACGCAGCAAGTCGACAATCCGCCCGGGGTAGCCGTGAGGGTTGATCAGCCCCGATACCAGGACGTTGGTGTCGAGGACCACTCTCAAGACAGGCCTTGGTCCTTCCTGCTCTGATCGATCTCTGCTGCAATCGTTGGGCCGTCCGGTATCCCTTCCTTCTCTGCCCGCTTTCGCACCCGGCTGACGGCGCCCGAGAAGAGCGCCCGACGTATCTCGCGCAACGACTCCTCCACGGTCTCCGGTGAGATGCTGATCATCAAGGCCGATGGCTTGCCGTCCCGGGTAATGACCAGCTCTCGCTCCCTGGCAAGCTTTTCCCAGAGTTCTCTGGTCTTTTTGAGATCCTTTACCGCCAGATAGTCCATTTATATCTCCTTTTTATCTTATCTCGATAAGATGCGCCGCACGTGCCCTTGCGCAAGAGCCACTTCATCCCGGTCTGGATTTGTTCGGCTACTGAACTTGCCAGGCCAGGTATCGCGGACGGAAGGATCACCTACTCGTCACCGGTAAAGACTTGAAGGTACTCGTGGTTAGCGTAGGCGCGGCCGCGACGCTTGCCGGTGATCTCGCGAACCACGCCAAGGTCCTCCAGCAGTTCAATCCCCTTCCGTGTCGGCGGGGCGGTCAGCCCGAGCAGTCCTGACGTCGGGAAACGGTAACGACCGGATTGCAGTATGAAGCCGGGCCGGATTCGAGTAAGGGACTGTACAAGGCGGTGCGGTCGGTGCTAGGATGGCATGCCTGCGTGCAGCGCTGCCAGCACAAGCGCCAGAACGTCGTTTCGTATCTGCCCAAGAGCGAGCAAGACCGTATCCGTCGCAAAATGGAAGCGGCCTACGCACAAGCGGCCTACGAGGAGGCCAAGGCCGCCCTGGAGGCGTTCAAACCGGGCTTGGAGCTGAGGGAGCGGTCCGCCCTGCGAAGCCTCAAGGAAGGTCTGGAAGAGACTCTGGCGCTGCACCGTTTGGGGCTGATGCCGATGCTGAAGGATTCTTCCGTACCTTCCGTACCACCAACTGTATCGAGAACGTCAACGGCCTTTTTGAGCAGTTGACGCACACAATGTGCGGCGCTGGAGCAATTCATCGCAGCGTCACCGCTGGGTCGCCACGGCGCTGCTGGACATCGAACCGCGTCTGCCCGCCTGCACGCCGCTCGCGGGCAGGCGCCGGGTCAAAGGCTACCGTCACTTGCCGACGCTACGGCACGCCCTGCAAGCCGAGCTCGGTATCAAACAGCTCGCCATGACGGGCTGATCAACTCAACCGAGCCTGTGCTTTGTTTCAACGGAAAATGGGGCTTGCCTCTCCAAGGCGATGGTCTATTGCGAATTTGCCAACAGGAGGCAGGAAGTTTTCCCGAAATTCCCTGGATTCTTTCGGGAGCTGGACATTCGTCGAACGCACCTCAGATGAACCTCCGGGATCAGTTTTCAGGACCGGCAACAGATTTAGGGCTCTCCGCCGCCATCCGCCACGATTTACCGGGAAGTATCCATTTCGCGGCGGTCTGAATCGGATTCCCGATGGGGAGCACTTGGTAGCCGTCGTCATCCGTCGTCATCCGTCTTCTCCACTACATAGAGGTACCACGAATCCGTCGCCTGCTTCTCCGCCGTTTCAAACGCCTTGCCTATCTGAGCGCGCGTCAGCTCCACGACCTCGTCTTCATCCCAGGGACGGCCCCTTCCTTTCACCTCGATCAGCCGAACCGCCTTGGTCCTCGGGTCAGTACTGCGGATATCCCAGCCGGTTTGACGGGGATCCCCAAGCTCCGGCTCTCGGCCTGCTTCTCTCTCGTATCGCGCCGCAACTTTTCGGTACTCTTCGTCCCCGAGAGCCGTGGGCCGGTCTTCGTTGGAGATCCCGGTCTCGGCTGCATCATCCTCTTCAGGGTTCGGCGCGATCTCCCCTTTCAGCGAACTCCTCAACTGTTCCGCCAGGGCGTTCTGTCGGGCAAGAGCTCTGTCCCTGGTGTAAGAGCCGCCCGTTGAACCAGACTCCTCGCGCTCAAGCTCACCGGGTTGTCCTGTCTGGTCATCGACGGCCTTGCCATCGCCGGACAGATTAGGCTTTCCACGCCCAGAGGCGCCGGAAGGGCGCGCTTGGTCCGTAGGAGCATCCGCTCCCTGCCTTTCGTCCCTGATCGGTGCAGCGGTACTCGCGGGTCCAGTCGGCTCGTCCCCCGGACCGGTTGCTTCCTCATGATCCAAATCCAGCAGGACCACTGGCGGCCATTTGAATTTGGGTGCATGGGAGCGCCGGAACTTATCTGCGGCAAAATGGAAATCCCGATCGACGTCAATTGCCGTCAGCATGCCAGTGAGGTCGGCGGCAAGATCTGCGCGCTGTCCGAACGAATATTCTCGTAGGAGTTCCTTGGCCGCGTCGGACGCGAACTGAATCGGGCGGCCCGCGACGCTCAGGGCGCGCTTGTGCAAGCGGGCGTTCACAGGCACATGCTCGCTGTCACCGTTAAGTACTCGAACCTTGAGAGCAAGCTCGCGAACGCGGATCAGCATCGGTAGCTTTTCTGTCTCGATTCCCGCTCCGTCGCTTTCCTCTTGCTCACTCCCCCGAACCCGTCGGAGAAGCTGACAGGTGAGGTCGAACCTGGAGACCCAATCATCGGAGATTGGCGTCTCTTCTTCGCAATGCCACTCCATGATGACCGAAGACGACAGAAGCGGCAGGCCAATCGCTTCCGCAGTGCAAAGTTGCTGCGACCTGGAATGGCCAAGGTGTCCGCCCGTGACAATTCGCACTTGGTGTTTGCTTGGGAGAAATAGCCGATCTTCGATGTCGTCCAAATAGGTGTTGTCAGCCTCGGTCAAGACAACCCAGTCCCGCTCGGCAAAGACCACCGCCTCCGTAGCGGCTTCCTCCCATTGTTCAGAAAGCGCCACATCCTCTTGACAGTCTTCCAGGCAGTAGGCATAGGCGGTCGGGAGCACGTCGCGCACCTCGTTCGCCAACCCTTCGGGCGACGAACGGGCACGCTTCCAGACCTCCCGGATGTAATCCAGAGCCTGGCCGCCGGTAGTAGTGTCCGGGAAGTCGCGGGCGAAATCGGGATGTTCCAATTCCCTGCGCAACACGTCTTCGATCCGATCCACCGGTACGACCCAGCCACCCAGCCCGCCTCGGTGGCTACCCCCGACCCGCCGGACGATCCGATCGAGCGGGAAACGCTGGCTGTTACTCGACGGAACTGTAAGCTCTTGGAGAGCTCGATCTAACAAGCCCCTGTCCTTGTCCGACGTTACCTGGTGGCGGCACTGGGAAAGAAGCTCCGCCAGCTCTTCTGCATCGAGTCGGAAGCCTACTGCCGCCAGTCTGCGGAGGGATGTAGCTTCGGGAATGGCCGTACCGAATTTCACGCCTTCCTGCTCCAATACGGACAGGAGTTCGGGCGAAAGTTGCGCAACCGGTGCGTCTTCCCGTGCTGGGTCGGACCATGGAAGTACGTCCTGCGGACGCCGGAGTTCGCCATCTTCACAGGGCACCCATGCCAGTTTGGATAGCTTGATCACCCAGGCGCTCTGGGTGGTTCCATGGCGGGTGTTGGAATGGTAATAGAAATACGAACACTGCCGCCGCCCATTGGCATGGAGAACTTGGGAACCGTCCTCGATCCAGGCAGCGAGAGCCCCTCGGAGTTCTCTGGGTGCATCCGGTCCGGGAAGACTTGGCTCGATGTCGAAGTCCAGAAGCCTATAGCCACTGTCATTCGATTCGCCGATCGCATTAACGTCGGTACCAAGGAACTTCGCGACGAGCTCCCGCTTTCCTCTGGAAGCAAAATCCTCCAAGCACCTCACTTCGAGCCCTCCCTTCGCGCCAGCTTTCTCGAAGAACGCCCGCCATTCCCTTGAGCTTGCATGTTTTGGGTCTTGGTCCAAGTATGCCGACGAGATCACCGGGTTCGCCGGAAACAGAAGGGCGCGATCCCGACCGTGCTCGACATACGGAGTTGCCAGGAGTGCCTCGCCGACCGGCAACCCCCGCTGACCGTTCTCCGACTCCACGAGCACGTGAGCCAACAGGTCAGGACGATTACGGTGCTTCGACCAGTGCCCAAGTGGTACGAGCACCGACCAGTCCGGATTCGCCGACAACTTCAGATTGTTAACGGCAGCCTCGACTACCTCCAGGAGACTGATGCCGCGGGCGTGCCTCTCGATCCAATCCCAAGCTTGCGAAAGGATCTTCTGCTCAGGCTCGTTGCGTCTCCGTTGGCGAAGGGTGGCAACCCATTCGTCCCCCAGGCGGTTCTCGTCCGGGACGAGCGGCTCCACGAATCCGCGGGTTTCGGATCCGCCCGGCTCCCTTTTGGTAGGAAGCCTCTCGTTGAGGAATACGACCTCGGTCACCGGGTGCCATTTGCCGGCGACGGAACGAATGCAATGAAGATCGACATCCCGCCAAGCCTCATCAGAAAGCAGATCGGCGACAGCAGCCCATAGGCGAAAAAGCAGGCGCCGCCGGCTCTCGTGCTCTCCGGGGAACTGTTTCCAGCAATCTTCCAGACCACCCTGCCACGCTTGCTCCAATTCTTGTGGCGACATCTCGCAGAGAAGGCCAATTCGGCGCAGAAGCTTGAGCGCATCGGGTCCAAGCACATCGCCCATGAGCACGGACCCTTTCAGAAGAACCGCCGGTCGCAGATCCGGATATTTGCTGAACGCTCTCGCCAACGGGGCGGGCGGAACGACGGTATCGCCCGGTTTCGAGAACGCCAGCCTCCCGGTTTCCCCGGTCCAAACGGGAAACACCGCAGCCTCTTCAAGGCGATTCCGCAACCCCGATAGCCAGTGCTCACTGGCAAGAAGTGTTTCAAGTCCTCCAGCTTCGAGAGATGGCAACGCGAGGGCCTTGAAAGCCGCCTTGGCCCTGTCGGGCTCCGCAAGCGTATCAGCAGACCACTCGAGGAAGCCCGCCAATATGTCCGCGATGCTGTCCGCGATACCACGCTGCCAGGGATTGTCTTCAATCTCTCGTAGCCCGGTCCGGGAGATGTTCAACAGCCAGTCGGCATTGATGTGCAGGCCAAAAGGCAGAGTAACCTCAGTGGGCAAGGTGGCCCAGACCCGTCCCCTGGGCGGTGGCTTGGGCATGCCGTCGTTGTCCAGGGGCAGCACCCCCAACACCCGGCGATCACGGGCGGCTTCAGCATAGACCTGCTCGCGCTCTTCCTCGGAAGGCTGGATTCTGCGGTGTTCGAGAAAACACGCAACCGCTTCCCTGGAAGGTCGGAATTGCGCCGGAAATAGCCGCCAGAGCAGGTTTTCGTCGTGCGTAAACGCGGTCACCACCAAGCTCCCCCCGGGCTCCCCACTGGTGCCCAATTCCCACTCTTGATCGTTCACTTCGAGGCGCTCCAGGCCGGACGCCGCCAAGATCGCGAGTATCGTGCGACTTCCCTCTGGTAGAAATTGCGCCAAGTCCGATTGGAGATCCCGTCCTTCTTCGGTTGGCCGGTGCATCTCGAAACGGGTGGTGAAACCAGGTTGGGGTGCCGGGATCGTGTCATCCCAGACTGGGATTACCGCCCCCAGCAAATCGCGTTGTTTGTCTCCATACTCCTGGCCCACTACCTGGGTGGTCTCATAGCGGAATGTCCAACCGCTCCCAGAGATCCAGGCCTCTTGAAACCTCCCGAAGACACTCTTGAAGCCGATACCCATGAAGCCTACGGACCAGGCGCCCTTGGTCGACCGGAAGATTTTCGAGAGTCCCTCGACGTCTTTCTCGTCGAGAGGTTGACCTCCATCGTGCTGGAGGGTCAAAGCGTCGCCGTTTTCTGCGAGCCGAATGGCGATTGAATTTGCCCCTGCATCGAGTGCGTTCTGGACCAGTTCAAACAGGTAACCGTTCAGTCCCCCCTGCAGTAGTTTGAGCATATAAAGAAATACCTACGCGGGTTTTGGGGTTCGTCGGTATCTTCGGGAATCGGTTGTGTGTTGCAGATTTTCCTGGATACGGCGACCCCATGAAGAGACCCCCTGAGAGTGCGATTTCCGAAGGCGACTTGCGTCAGCGCATTGTCCAGCTCGAGCAAATCGTGGAACAACAGACGGCGCGGATCGCCGAGCTGGAGCGGGAATTGGCCCGCCGCAAGGGGCGGTCCCGCCGCGGTGCCCGGGCCGCCTCGTCGGAATCGGGCGCTTCCTCCTCGCCTCGCACCGACGCCTCCCGACGCCGATCCTCGGGGCGCTCGCCGGGCGGACAGCCCGGGCACGAAGGACACGGCCGCTCGTGGGTATCGGTGGAGCAGGTGGACGAACGGATCCCGGTCAAGCCGAGTACGTGCCACGGATGCGGGCACCTGTTGACGGGAGACGATCCCCATCCGCAGCGTCACCAGGCAGTCGTCATCCCGCCGGTGCGGGCCGAGGTCATCGAGTATCAGTTGCACACCCTGCGCTGCGGTCACTGCGACCGCCTGACCGAAGCCGGTTGGCCCGAGGGCGTATCGCGGCACACCTTCGGTCCCAGCGTGCAAGCCTGGGTCGGCCTGTTGGCCGGGGCCTACCGGCTGAGCAAGCGCAACATCCGGGCGCTGTTGTCCGACGCCTTCGGCCTGGAGGTGTCGCTGGGTACCGTCAGCCGGCTGGAACAGGAAGTGGCCACGGCCCTGGCGGGTGCGGTCGAGGAGGCGCGCGCCTTCGTTCGCCGACAGGGCATCGTCAACGTCGACGAGACCGGCTGGCGCCAGCGCCGCGCCAAGGCCTGGTTGTGGACCGCGGTGACGGACGGCGTCACCGTGTTCTCCATCCGCAAAAGACGTAACCGCGACGGGGTCGATGAGATGCTGGGTGCGGATAACCGGGCGGTGGTCGGCTGCGATCGCTATTCGGCCTACGCGCATCTGCCGCTGCGACGCCGGCAAGTCTGCTGGGCTCACCTGCGGCGCGCCTTCGAGGAGTTCGTGGCCCGGGGCGGAGAGGCCGAGCGCGTCGGTCAACACCTGTTGGACCGCAGCGAGCAGCTGTTTACCTGGTGGCATCAAGTCCGCGACGGTACCCTGTCCCGCGCCCGCTTCCAGGACTATATCGACGATTTGTGTCTGCGCTTTCGGTTTCATTTGTGCTATGGGCAGCAGTTCGCCGACGCCAAGACGGCGGCCACCTGCGCCAATCTCCTCGACCTCGGGCCGGCCCTGTGGACCTTCGCACGCCGGCCCGGCGTCGAGCCGACCAACAACGACGCCGAACGAGCCCTTCGCCATGGCGTGTTGTGGCGTCACACCAGCTTCGGCACCCACAGTGCCGAAGGCAGCCGTTTCGTAGAGCGCCTGCTCACGGTGCGCGATACCCTGCGCCAGCAGCAGCGCAACGTCCTCGACTATCTCAGGATGGCCTGTGACGCCGCCGTGTCTAAGCAGCCGGCGCCCTCGCTGCTGCCTTCAACCCACTCCCCCATTCGTTATTACGGGGAGCGGTAAATAGGTGACATAGATGGCACCATTTCCCCTTCGAGAGTGTTGTAAACTTTCAATTACTCCCCGTAGTAATAGTCAACCTGCTACCATTCCGCCCCCGCCCCAACCTGCCAGGGGAACTGAACGGTTACTCAAACAGGTATACCCATTGATTCTCGAAGGCCAACTCGAAGGCACGCAGTATGCCGCGGCCATCGGGTGATCCGTAAAAAACCCAGTTCTCCTGGGCCAACCTCGAGACGAATGCTTTTCGTTCATTTTCTATGGCGTTCATCCGATTTTTTTGTAATTCGGTATATCGAAAAGTATCCATTACGGGATTGACGGGCGGGAGAGGTTACAGGAATTTCTCGTAACTAGACCAAGGCTCGGTCGGCAGGTGAAAGCGGCGTCTCCGGTAGGCAATGCTCACATCGTTGACACCGGACACACTATTAATCCCCCCGGCGCCTAAACTCTTCCCTCTTTAGGGGAACAATGGCGAGCGAGTGACCCGTTTGGTGCAAGTCGATGTCATGCCCAAACTCCCATGTTTCCGGATATTCGCTCCGCTTCCTCACGGATAAATTGTATTTCCCTTACGTCTCTAAAAGGGATCACCCATGATCCATCCTTCCGAATCAACCATTCGTCCATCTGTCCTGGAAGGCGTTGGTTCGAAATATGAAAGCAGTACAAAAATCCACTAAGGACAACCCGGTACAACCTTCCCCATTCATTTGAGACATAATCTGGCTCAAGAATCAAATCCTCGAGAATTTTTTCATCAAAGAGAGGAACTATGCACATAAAGCCGTACTTCCACGGTTCACCGGGAATCTCGCTGTACACCATGAGGCGTATCGGCTCTTCATGAGGTCCGAGGTTGACGTTCTTCCACATCGAATGTTCAGAAGCTACGCTCATTCTCCAGATGAGGGATAGGAAGAAAAGGCGTACCTTCTTATAATCGAGATTGGATAGCACGCGCTTATGCTGAAATCTCCTTATCCCGATCTCCGTGCCACCAAATAGCACTTCCCTGACATATTTCTCGTTTCGGCTCAGTTGTTGCTCGCAATCCTCACACAGGAGCCTTTCCCGAATTCCTTTTTGCAAAGGTTTGCCTGTGACGCGTTATCCCTGACTTACGCAAATGAAGACGATGCCTGGAGTCGTAGATTGGCTTGTAGAAAAACTCTGGAATGATGTGCGAATTCTTGAGGCCATTTTCATCTTGACACAGGCGACAGATCACTTTGTTCTCCTTCCGGCATAACGGACTACTGTCAAGCAACAACCCATATCTTCGCCCATACCCACGTAGAAAGACCCTGGAAAACGAGAACCGGGCTCGCTGCCAAGCTTCAACTGCATCCAAACTAAATTGCACAACTGAAACGGAAGGCCAGAAAGGACCTATCCGGAGGTGTTCGTCCGCAAGGTCTCTTCCGGCACCGCCGACCATGAGGCGAAGGTAAAGGCGTTGCAAGTCAAGATCGGCCAGCTGACAATCGAAAAGGATTTTTTCACGTGCCTTCGGTCCTTGAGCCGCGACCGCAGTGAACCGATGATCGATCCGAATCACCATCGGCTCCCAATCGTGCGGCAGCTCTTAAGGAGTTTCGTCAATACGCCCAGCCCAATTGAACTCCTAAATCCGGTGTGGCATCGTCGAGATAGAACGTTTTTGAGCCAACGCGAATTACTTTATCCCCTCCGATTATAAAATTTGCCGAAAATATCGAACTAAAATAGAAACCATTTCCCAAAGGGAGAACGTATCCCAACCCGACCGTGAAAACGATATTTTCGACTTCCCCGGTTGTAAGTTCCGATTCATGCCCAACTGTACCCCCAAAGTATCCGAATCCGCTTGAAACCCATAGTCCTTGGAAATTCTTCTCCAGAAAGTAATCGACCAGAAAACCGTACGAGATGTCAACTTCGCCATTCTGAAAACCATCTCTTAACAACACTTCAGGGGTAGAGAGACTTTCCAAGAATCCCAAAAATCGTAATCGATCTCTTCCGGTCCATACAGCCACATTGTATCCGTTTAAAAGGTAAGGCACGGCATCCGCTTGCAAACCAATTGAAAGTCTTTCAGCCTCTGAGTCCCGATTCCGAGACTGGTCAGTATCGACCTCTGGAAGCATGGTTGGTCTCGCTTGTGCAAGTGGCTTCGGCGGCCCCGCCTTTTCAAGTAACGTCTTCAAGTAATTTGAGGGGATGGCGAAATTCAAGTTCTGTCCCCCTCTGAAGGTGGCAACGGAAACACCGATCACCGCCCCCTTGCTGTTGAGAACGGGACCGCCGCTGCTACCGGGCGAGATCGGAGCCGTGATTTGGAGAATCTGATCAATGCCAACCTCGCGGATACTGCTCACGACTCCTTGTGAAAACGTACCCTCCAATCCCTGGGGGTTGCCTACGGCGTAGACAGATTCGCCAACCTGCACGGCGTCGCTATTACCAAGAGCCAGCACTGGCCCTCCAGCGACTGCGATCTTGAGCACGACCAGATCTCGTTCGGGATCAACCGCTACGATTCCTTCAAGGTCGTGCTTCGTCTTCTGACCGACCAGCTTTGCGGATCCACGCACCGCACCTTCGACTACATGCAGGTTGCTGGCGATCTGTCCGGCACCGACGAAGAATCCGCTGCCAAGGGATAGTGGTTGGCCGTTCGCGTCCTCCATGACCAACAGAACGGTAGAACTGAAGGCTTTCCTGGCGATATCCTGTGCCGTTTGGGCATTTGCCGTATCTGCTCCGGCGAAGACGAAAACCACTGCCCAAAGCAGCAGCCGGCAGCTTTTTGTAGTCAGTGTCATCACATGAATCTCCTTTGTGGTCGAAATTCCGCGGTCACGAAGCCATCCCCCCAAGATTCAAAACCAAGTTCCGCTTGCTTAGATTTATCAAATCTTCCACCTCCAATAACATCACAGAATGTCCAGCTGTATCGTATGCACCTTGGGTAAATCCGGAGAGAGCGACAGTAATGCCAAAAGAAGCCTTTTCCCGGACGATCGTACCAACCATTTTCTCTAACGATGGCGGGACCGATTGGCCTTGCGTGGTGTTTGCATTGGACTAGAATATTCCTGCCCATCTCATCCGAAAGAGTCACGTCTACACCGCTGTCTCCAGTTGCCGGTGTTGGATTCGACCTGAAGCCCATTCGACGAAATAACCTCGCAACCTCTATCTCAAACTCTCGCCAGGACAAGGTTCTCCAAAAGGATAGACGGCTGCGTTCATGGGCCCGAAGCGCCCTCGCATAGGCAATACATCTTTCCAAATCCGGGGAACGCTTCAGAATAGCACCCACCCCAAATAGTCCCCCGATAACTTTCAAGATTATCCCCGCACGCGTTTCCAGCTCCGATAGTTCCTGGAAGTGGCTTGGTGCCAAGCTGAAATCGCTCATCTTCGGCTCAACGCCAATAAACTCCAGACACTCTTTGGACTTTTCACTCAGGAATTCAAAGACCGACAGTGAGCAATACTTCCCAACGGAATCTGCCAGGGAAGGGTGCAGATAGAACTTCCTGATTTCATCCTCTGAGGCACCGGGACCAGCCTGACGCTCGGCTATATCGTACTTTTGCAACTCTTTCATGAGTTCGGTTTTGTTCATACACCCTTCCCATTCTACGGCTGATGGCACTCAACTCCCATTCTCAACCCGGATATAAGGTCCGCGCACAAAAGCAGGCGGACCGTCGTCTTTGCGTTACTGCCTCTGCCGGAGAGCCTCTTTCAGCCCTTGCCCGCAACGGATCAGCACCGTCTGTTTCTCCTGCCCACGTAGCTTGATTTTTCTGGAGCGAAGGGTCTTTTGATCGTTCCTGTGAACTCCCTTTCGATGGGCCAGAACCGGAACGAATTGGAACGAGCTTCCGGCAGGCAGCCATTTGTCGGCAGCGTTGGCGCCTCCCTGGAGCTGTTCCACGACCGGCCCTGCCTTGAAGGGGCCACTCTTATGCTCGATCGCCGTAACCCATGCTGCGTTCAGTTCTTCGCCCACGAACAGGTAGTCGCACCGCTTACTTGCAGGTGCCAAGTCAAGCGCGTTACAGTCGCGATCGACGACGACGCGGGTTTCGGAAATTCCTTTCATCGACACCGAGCAGCCCTCTTTGCGAAGGCGCTTGGCGTGACATTCGCTGGGCACCTTATCCGCCACCGATTCAACCAGCCCGCTCATGGGCCCTTGCTTTCCTGCAACCGATTGAATATCTCGGCGCCTTCGTTGTACAGGGTCTCACTGACCAGATCGAAATCGGTTGGAAACAGACCCGTCTCCGGGTCCAGAACGACTTCCTCTACGGCCGCACCCTTGGGGCGTTGCGTAGGCTTGAACAGCCACGCGCCGACGTCTTGGGGACGCAGTGCGACATCCGCTCCCACGATGCCTTTCCGTTTGTTTTCCGGCAATGAGGAAAGCCTGACGAGATTTCCAATCTGCTCCAGGAACCACTCGCTGTGGGTTGTCATGATGACGCGGACACCGGAGTGAATCAGGCGGGCGATCTCTCGGGCGAACACGGCCTGCATGCCAGGGTGCAGATGCGCCTCCGGTTCCTCGATGATGAGCACATCGCCCGGGCACACGAGGTAGCGCAGATACAGCACGACGGGCGTGAGCTCGGTAACCATGGAGGATGTCCGCATTAGCGGCAGGTCCGCCTTCCAACCGCTCGGGCGATAGGCAAAACTGGGGTAGCCGGTTTCGGCGCGGTCCAACCTGACGGTACCCTTCAGCACCTTGTCCTCCAGCTGCGTTGCCAATTCCCCCAAAGATTCTCGGTGATTCCGTTCACTCATTCCAATGAGCCCCCCCAGGAAATCGGCCAACACACCGGACAGCATCGGCAGGTTCATGGAGGGGCGCTGTCCGGCAGTGGTGGCGTTGTGAATCAAGGTGTTGACGACCACTTGATGGCTGTGCATGACCCCGGTGCGATCGGCAGGCAGGTAGTAGACATTGGAGAATGCCGGACCAAACAACGAAGTGAAGGCCGCTGTTGGCAGGTAGAGAAGAAGATTTCGAAGACGATCCTCTTTGTCGGTCTTACTCTGATCGGCAGGCTCGTGCAAAAGCCTGGTCAGATCACGAACGGTGGGGTCACGGAGCCAGCGGCCAGATGGCCAACCGGACAGGTCATGCGGCAGACTACCGACTACGCTTGGCTCGTTTGAGCCGAACCTGAACTCGTAGCGAACCGCGTCCGACATATCTTTCTGGGCAACTTCCAGATTGACGGTCGCCTGCGTGCTCCTGCCCTCCCGCCGCACCAATTCCTTGAGCGCGTCAATCCCGAAGCAACGACGTATTTCCTCTGTAAACGCCCGTTCGAGACCGCTTGCTCCCTCAAGCTTTGATCGAATGTGCGCGACTACGTTACTGGGCAACCCTTCAGGCTGCTCATGCTCGGATAAACTAGCGGCCCAATCCCTCAAGCTGCCATGGATTTCAGGCGAGATCTCGCCTTCGGGATTGAACAGGGAAATCCTGTGCCTGACGGCAAAGAGAAGGCGATCCCCGCCAAAACATTGATTCAGCGCATAGATCAGAATCGCCAGGTAGGACTTGCCTGTGTTGCTCGGCCCGATGAACACGGTGAGTGGTCGCACCTCCACGCTCGCCCTGGCGATCGGTCCGAAATCCTTGATGTCGAGGCAGTAGGTGCCATTTCCGGACTGATGTGGCTGCTGTTGGTTCATGGTCGTCCCCACCTGTTTCGTTGGTTTGACCCAACTCTCATCACTTCAGCAAAATCGCCGGCAATCGCTTGAGTTCCTGGTTGCGTGGGTCCACCTCGAAGCCGCCGGACTCCAGCGCCGTTACCCCGAGCAACGGCTCGGCTCCTTCCTCTCCATATACGAGGGTGCCGCCTACGACCTCTCCCTCGAATTCCAGGTCCGCCGTCGTGATCTCCAGGCTGATCTTGGTTCCATTCGCCAGGGTGTACTCCCGGCGACCCTTTGGTTTGAGTCCGATCGCTTCCACGTGTTCCCTGGGTACAAGCGAGTCGAATGCGCCGGTGTCCACCAGGAAGGCGCCGGTCCAGGTTCGTTTAGGCTCCGCGGGATTCCGGATTGTTACATCAACGTAGGTCCCCCATTTTGGTCCTCCTTCTTTTTGGATTCCTACCATTTCCATCGCCGACCCCTCACCGGGCCAGCCAGGTGCTGAAGCGCTCGTTCATTTCGTCGCCGTGGTCGCTCCACCATTCCCAGTTGTTGTGCAGGGCGCGCTTTGAGTTCTGCTCGCTCGTGGGCATGTGCGGGTTCATGTCCACGCCCTTTTCGGCATGCGTCGAAATCAGCGGCATCGCCGAGCGGCGGGTCGGGCTGTAGGCGATGTAGCGCCCGACGTCGGCGATGGACCGGGCAGTCGAGGCAAACGCGACGAACTTCATCGCCGCCTCGAGATTGGGGGTTCCGGCGACGATGGCCAGCCCGCCGGTATCCAGTACCTGGCCGTCCCAGACGATGACGAAGGGCTGATCTTCCAGCACCTGGGCATTGAAGATGCGCCCGTTGTAGGCCGTGCTCATCGTCACCTCGCCGTCGGCGAGCATCTGCGGAGGCTGCGCCCCGGCCTCCCACCACACGATCTGCTCCTTGATGGTGTCGAGCTTGCGGAAGGCGCGGTCGACGCCCTCGGGCGTATCGAGGGTGGCATAGACCTTGTCGGGGGGCACACCGTCGGCGATCAGCGCAAACTCCAGGTTCACCAGTGGCGAGCGCCTCATTCCGCGGCGGCCCGGGAATTTCTCCAGGTCGAAGAAATCGGCCATGGTGGTGGGTTTCTCGCCCGGGATATTCTTCTCGTTGTAGGCGGACACGGTCGAGTAGAAAATCGTGGCCGGGCCGCAATCGGTGATCGTCCCTTCGACGAAATCCTCTGCCGCCGGGGTTCCGTCGGCTCCAGCCGGCAGCGAGTCGATCGAAACGACCTCGAGAAGGCCCTCGTCGCAGCCGCGCACCATGTCGGGGATTTCCAGGTCGACCACGTCCCAGTACACGTTGCCTACGTCGACCTGGGCGCGTATCTGCGCCAGCCCCCCGTTGTAATCTTCGAGGTTTACGGCGATTCCCGTTTCCGCGGTGAAGCGCTCGTGGTAGCCCTTGACGCAGGCGCGCGCATAGGACCCGCCCCAGGATACTACCGTCAGCGACTGGTCTTCGGCGACGGCGCTACTACAGGGCAGCAAGGCAGCCGCGATCAGCGCGGCGATGGAAAATGTCTTTCTCTGCGTGTCCTTCATGTTGTCCGCTCCTTGTTGTTCGAGCCTCTTCGGGGCTTCAATGGAACCTGATCATGGCTCATTTCGTAGCATCTGTTTCTTCTGCCTGTTCAAGGATGGTGCGAATGACTTCCTGCGATAGTCTGAAGTTGCTTTTCTCGAGGCGCTCGAAGAAGGGCCGGATGCTGTGTATGAACCCCGCGCGTTTGGCGGCGAGAAGCACTCCGGCAAGCCCGGTGACGGAAAGTCCATGAACGCGGGCATGGACACGGCCAAACAGGTCGTCCATCAACACCAGACATTGGTCCGTTCTCGAGCTGGCGAGCGTAAGCGTACTGGCCTCACCCGCGCCAAGATCGGAGAACTTCGCCAGGTCGGGGCAAGCTGTCCCCACTTCGATCCATCCGTCCTCGATCGCCTCGGCGACCTCCCGTGCCCCCGGAAGGTCGCCCCCCGCCAGCACCTCGTCGCGAACAGCGGCCGTCACTGTAACCTCGCGGAACAGCCTGCGAAGCAGGTCGAACGCGCCCGCGGAGGCGAGTCCGATCAAGGGGCTTGCGTCGGCTGCGACAAGTCTTTCCGCCATGCGCTGATCGCCTCTGTGTCCTCATTTACGGAAGCCGCGCTGCCTCCCACCACGGGAATGCCAAGCCGGGATATGTGCTGGATGAAAGCGGCGGTCCCGAGGCCGGAGAAGCGCGCCGCCTGCCCGAGGGAAAGGCTCTGTTCGCGGTACAGAGCCGTGGCGAGCGCGCGCCGGATACCTGGCTCAGAGAGAAACGAATCGTTATCGAGATGAAACAGAATGGCTTCCGGATGGTGCCGGTTGAGCACCATTACGGGATGTGCCCGCGCCGCTCGAAGCGCCGCCGACGGATTGTTCTTCAGCTCGCGAACACTGACAGCTTTCATGGTTCCTCCTTTTTGTAGGAACATACCGCAGGAACGAAAGAGTGACGAAGCCATTCTCCGTAAAAACCAAAAAACGGGCTCAGGTGCCGCGTCCCCTTGGTGGCTTCGGGGGGACAGCTGACGGCTAACGTGTGTCTGCTTCGCTCGACTGGGGTGGCATATGGAGTGTCGTCCGATGCGCGGCTGTTCAAGGTGCTTCCAATCGCGGCTTGCAAGTCGGTCCCGAACCGGTGAGAGAGCCGCGCGCGCGTCCGGATCGCGGTGTTTCAGCTTCGTGGCAATTGCAGAAACATGACAAAACGCGAAGATTCGGCCGTACTCTCATGCGGTAGATCACCATGGATACGCTTAGAAAGCAGCTGTAGGATAGCGGCGTTCCTTGAAAAAAGCTGCACTCCTCCCAACTCAACCACGCCTGAAGGTGTGACATGAGCTACGACATCCATACGCTCCGCGGGGACTTTTTCGGCGGCGTCACCTCCATGATAGTGGCACTGCCGGTGGCGCTTGCCTTCGGGATAGCCTCGGGACTGGGGGCGGCTGCCGGCCTGTACGGGGCGATCGCCGTCGGTTTCTTCGCGTCGGTGATTCGGCGGGACGCGGTCCCAGATATCCGGCCCCACGGGGCCGATGGCGGTCGCCATGGCCGTCATCGTGACCAGCCACGCCGCCAACCTCACCGAAGCCTTGACCATCGTCGTGTTGGCCGGGCTGCTGCAGGTGCTTCTGGGCCTGTCGAAAGTCGGCCGCTTCGTGGCCTACACGCCGCACGTGGTTGTTTCCGGGTTCATGTCCGGCATCGGCATCATCATCATTCTGATTCAGACCATGCCGTTCCTCGGAGCCCCCACCGCGCCGGGTGGACCCATGGGCGCCATCAGAGCTTTGCCCGAGGCGGTGGGCAGTATCGATTTCGGCGCCTTCGCGATCGCCGCGGTCACTCTCGCTGCCGCCGTGCTCTGGCCCCGGCGGCTGGCGAGATTCCTGCCTCCTCTGCTCGTGGCCCTGATTGCCGGCACCCTTCTAGGCGTCCTGTGGTTGAGCGACGCCCCGGTCATCGGACCAGTGCCGACCGACCTGCCGAGCTTGCAGTTCACTCTGCCCTCCGCCGGATTCCTCGTACGCGCCCTGGAACCGGTGCTCATCCTCGCCCTGCTCGGATCCATAGACAGCCTCCTCACCTCCCTGGTGGCCGATTCGCTGACCGGTACCCGCCACAACCCGAACCGGAAACTCGTCGGGCAGGGTATCGGCAACATGGTTTCCGGACTGTTCGGCGGCTTGCCCGGGGCCGGGGCCACCATGGGCACCGTGACCAACATACGCGCCGGCGGCCAGACCCAGGTATCGGGGGCATTGCGGGGCCTGCTCCTGCTGGCGCTGCTGCTGGGCCTCGGCCGCTACGTCGAGCCGATCCCTCACGCAGCTCTCGCCGGCATCCTGATGAAAGTGGGCTGGGACATCATCGACTGGCGTCTCCTCACCCGGGTCCACCGCATCCGGCGCGAACATCTTCTGGTCATGGTTCTCACCCTGGGGCTCACGGTGTTCGTCGACCTGGTAACCGCCGTCGCCATAGGGCTGATCGCCGCAGGCATGGCCAACGCGCGGCAGCTGGAACGCCTGGAGCTCGACAGCGTCGTCTCGGTGCCGCTGATGGACCAGACGTTCTTCTCCGAACACGAAGATGCGTCCGGGATGGATCCGTATTCCATTCCGCCCGCGTCGGCCTGGTTGCGCTCAGGGGAAGCTTCACCGTCGCCTCCGCCAACAAGCTGGTGGGAGTGATAGGCGGGGACATCAAGGATCACGAGGTCGTCATCTTCGACTTCACCGGCGCCACCTACCTCGACGACAGTGCCGCCATGTTGATTGCGCAGCTCCTGGATGTCGCCGCAAAAGAGCAGACCGAGTCCATCGTGATGGGGCTCGCTGGCCCTGTTGCCGGCACCCTGTACGCCCTCGATATCCTGCGGAACGTACCGGATAATCACGTTGTCGAAACGCTGGACGAGGCGCGGCAGGTTGCGAAGGATCCCCGCCGTCCGGTTTCCGCACCCGGAAATCCTCTGGGTGGATCTCCCAAAAGCGTGCGCGAAGATGCGCGTTTTTGCGAATCAGCTGTCTCTTTCGACCCGCACTGTTACGATGTCGGTATCATGGTACTGCTGGTGACGCACCGACGAGGCAACGTGGCGCAGCAGGCGCAGCGACAGCTCGCGCTCGTCGGGAGCTTCGGCCCGTTCCCCCAGCAGCACCATCATGTCCTCGAGGTTCTCGTCACCGATGGCGGCCACAAACTCCAGCTCAAGGGCGCTCCCGTCGCGGTTGGCGAACAGAAGCAGACGCCGCTTCTGCCCGGCTTCTTCCCCTTCCTCCGGCATCCCAAGGCTCAACAGCGTGTCCTCGCCGGCAAGGCAGCATAGGACGAGCATCGCTGCCTGGACTCCCATGCCGGCGGAGAGGAGGTGGGCCGCCTCTCGTCGGGCTGAAAGCGGATGCCTGTCTGGCTGGTCCCGTCTCCTGAAGGCATGGACCAACGCTCCGGCATGTCCGCCGGGGCCGGAAGGGAAGGTTACGGCCTGTCCTCGTCCTCATCCGGGTCCAGAACCCGACAGTCCGTCGGCGTCCAGCCGATGCGGATGCGGTCGCCCTCCAGCACCGCCCCGTGCCCGACGACGTTGGGGATCTTGGCGATGAAGTCCGAGCTTCCGCACACGTTCAGGCGCAGGCGCAGGTGATCGCCGAGAAAGGTGATGTCCTCGATGGCGGCGTCGAGCTCGTTGCTGTACAGGCCCGGCTCGGGGGCGATGGCAACCCGCTCGGGGCGAATCGACAGGGTGGTTGCGTCGCCGGGCCGGCAGGGCACGACGCGTAGCGCCCGGATGGTCTGACCGCCGCTTTCCACTGTACAGATGTCCTCGCTGACCGTGGTCACCCGGCCGTGCAGGCGGTTGTTCTCGCCGATGAAACGGGCGACGAACGAACTCTCCGGCTCTTCGTAGAGGGCCTCCGGTTCGGCGATCTGCTCGATGTCCCCCCGCCGCAGCACGGCGATCCGGTCCGACATCACCATCGCCTCCTGCTGGTCGTGGGTGACGTACACCACGGTCACGCCGAGGCTCTGGTGGATACGCCGGATCTCGTACTGCATCTCCTCGCGCAGGCGCCGGTCGAGGGCGCCGAGCGGTTCGTCCATCAGCACCAGGTCGGGATCGAAAATCAGCGCCCGGGCGATCGCCACGCGTTGCTGCTGTCCGCCGGAGAGCTGGGCGGGCCGCCGGTCCGCCAGGCCTTCGAGGCGGACCAGCTGCAGGGCTCGCTCCACGCGGTCCCGGCACTGCTCGCGGTCGAACCCGCGCACTTCGAGGGGAAAGGCGAGGTTGCGGCCCACCGTCATGTGCGGGAAGAGCGCGTAGTTCTGAAACACCATGCCGATGCCGCGCTTGCGCGGCGGCAGGGCATGCACGGAGCGGCCGTCGATGCGGATGGCGCCCGAGGTGGGCACCTCGAATCCGGCCAGCATCATCAGACAGGTCGTCTTGCCCGAGCCGGACGGTCCCAGCAGGGTCAGGAACTCCCCCTTGCGGACGCTGAAATTAATGTTTCCGACGACCAGAGTGCGCCCGTCGTAGCTCTTGCTGACGCCGTCGAATTCAACGTAGGCGTTATCGTTCATTGCGCCCCCTGCCCGGTTTTGCCTCGCCGCATGTCCGGGGTTGCTCGTGAGCACAGTGTGTCCTCCGGTTCGCTCATTCCGCGCTCAATCCCGTTTCAGTTCTCTGAACTCCGGCTTCGGCTCCCCTGTTTCGCGGTCCCATTGCCAGAGTTCGAGGTACGGCTGCAGGGCATCGAAGCCGAAAACCCGCTTCCCATCCGCTCCGGCGCGCTCCATAACCTCCGGCTCGACCATGCGGCACAGTTCGTACGGCCCCCGCGACCAGTTGCGCCGCCAGGGCGCGATCATCGCGTAGCGCCTTTGCGAGCTTCTGTTCTTCGAGCTCCCGTGCCAGATATTGGCGTGAAACAGGATCGCCGATCCCCGTTCCGCTTCAATGATGCGAGCCCGTCCGACGGCGTCCTCCGGGATCTCGAGCGACTCGACCTTGTGGCTGCCCGGAACCAGCTGGGTGGCGCCGTTGGTTGCGGTGAATTCTCCGACACAGAAGATCGTGTTGATCGACATCGCGTGAGATGTGATGCGGCGCCCCTTGTCGGCGGCTGCCTGGGACCGAGACCGCAGATGGCCGGTAACCGCTCCGTCGGCGTGCACCCCCCCCGCCCCCCTGGCCGGGCTCGATGACGGAACCGTGAACGGCACACAGGACTGCATCTCCTCCCAGAAAGTGGCGGACCAGCCGCAACACGGAGGGAACCTGGTAGGCCCTTTCAAAGACGGGCGCCTTGTTGAATACGCACTCGAGCCCGCCTCGGTCCTTTTCCTCTGCCAGCCGCTCCAGCTCCACCGTGGCCGCTTCGCACTCCTCGCCGGTCAACGCAGCCGGCAGAACCGTGTACCCGTCTTTTTCGACGTTCTCGCAATGACGGTCGAATTCACCACCGGTCATGACGCTTCCTTCCTCATTTCAGCCCACCGTTAAAGCCGAATAAAGCCGGTAATTCGTCTCGCGCTCCGGTAATTCGTCTCACGCTGCTGTTCGCGACCCCGAGACCTCGCGCGACTTTCCTTCGGCACGGCAAGTATGCCCCTGCCGCAGGTCATGGGCAACCTTCCGCCCGGACACTCTCGTGACCGCAGGAGGCGGAGATATCCTCCGGATCCCAACCGGTCAATTCCAATGGCTGCTTCATCGGTGACGGTTGCACGGCTCACTTGTCCGTGTGTACGTTTACGTACATGCGTATACATACCACACATGATCTGGAGGGAGCCTGCCCATGGACCGCGTCCTGTCCGTCCGCGTAGACGAATCCGTAATCCACCGCCTCGACCAGCTCATGCGCAGGCTCGGGGGTACCAAAAAAGCCTTGATTGAAAAGGCAATTGCCCGCTACGCCGAGGAAGTCGAGTCGGAAACCGGCAAACTCGACGTGTTCACGCAGACCTTCGGGGCCTGGGAACGCACCGAAAGCGTCATCGAAACAACGCAGCGCGGCCGCGGCATTCTCAGCGATTCATTGCCCCGCCGGGAGGTGGATGCATGAGAGCTTACGTCGATTCCGAGATTCTAATCCGCCATTTACGCGGGAAACGCAAAGCTTTGAAATTTCTGAGGAAACTGGCCGCCAACCCCGCCTATGAACCGTGGATTGGCGCCCTCGACCGCAGCGAAATCCTCTCTTCGATGCATATGGGGGAAGAGGAAAGCACCCTCCTGTTCCTCAGCGGCTTCAAAACCGCTCCGATCGATCAGGCAATCGCCGACACCGCGGCGGGCCTGTACCGGCAGTGGAACCCGACTTACGGGATCGACCTGGGCGCCGCATTTCTCGCCGCCACCGCCATCCGCACCGGCGGCCGCATCTTCAGCCTCAATCAGATGAGGTATCCGATCCCGGAGGTCTCTGTGGAAAAAGCATGGTAGTCCACAGGGCAGATGTGGAAAACTTTGCTCTCCCCCTCCTGGGTAGTTCACAACTCTTTTCCACATTTTGCTGCATTTTACGACGAAAAACCCCCTCGGGACGTATACTTTTGGCAGTATACGTCCCGAGGGCCCCGCTTGCGGAAACCCGCTTCAGGCCGCTGCCCAGTCTCCGACATGCTCGCGCAGCCACCCCCGTAGCGGTACGTCCTCTTCCCGTAGCCCCCCGTTTCCGAGTACCCCAGCAGCTGTCTCCGGATCGGCTCGCACTGACCGAACAGCTTCTCGACGCTCTGGTCGTCGCGCGGCCGCAGCCAACGGTAGCTATATCCATAGAAGAGGGCCTTGCGGGTAACCGCGGAAATGTTGGCGCTGGAAGCGTGCCAGATCCGGCGGTCGAAGAGGACGGCTCCCCCTGCCGGCACCAGAATCGGCACCGACCCTTCCGGGGCGGATCCGTCCGCCGGGCGCTCCAGCTCGTCCTGCAGGTGACTGCCCGGAATCGCCCAGAAGTTTGCCCTCCCAGGCTCGGTGCAGTCGCTAAGGAAGAACGCAACCTTGATCGAGATCCGCGGCCTCGGGCTGACCTCGAGATCCAGGTTCAACTGGCCGCTGTCCTGGTGCCAGCCCAGGAAGTCGACCTCGGTCTTGCCGGGCTCGGGTGGGCGGTACATCAGAACGGTGTGGTAAGCCTGGATGTTCCACCCCAGAATCCCCCACACCTTCGGCAGGGTGGTTGGCCAATCGAGGAGATCGAGAAACAGCGGGTCGCGCCACAGGACGTCGCGAATCGTAAATCGCTTGTCGGGATACTGTCCACCCGCGCAGGCCTCGTCGACGATGCGGTCGTAGGGCCTCGGTGAGACCGGCGACCTGCGTCGTCGACATGGCATCCTCCAGAACGAAGTACCCATCCCGCTCGAACCGGACCCGCTCTTCTTCGGTAAGCGCGTGTTTGAGACAGTCGGTATCCATCATTTGCCCTGTTGTTTTGAGTCGACTCTCGAAATGGCCGCTACCCCGCCATGGCCGGGGGCCACAGCCAGGCGAAGGTCGCGGCGGTCGCCAGCGCGTACAGCAGCGCGTCGAACAGGTGCTTGACCTGTTGCGACCACGGCAAACCGAACCACACGGATTCCAGAACGCGGCCCCAACCATATGTCAGCCAAGCCACCGTCCCGGCGACGCGAAACACCTGAAGGTACTCCGCGCCCGGTGCCAGTACGCGTCCACTCACGTAGGCGACGGCGATGCCGGCAATGACGAAGTACGCGAAGGATGCGAGCATTTGTCCGGCCATCGCGGGATCCTTGTTCGGCAACACGGTG
Source organism: Candidatus Latescibacterota bacterium (assembly GCA_965223905.1). Lineage (GTDB taxonomy): Bacteria > Latescibacterota > UBA2968 > UBA8231 > UBA8231 > CBDCXV01. The sequence goes on along the minus strand of CBDCXV010000001.1, from coordinate 368,921 downwards.
ACGAAGGCCACTGGGCCGTCGGTGAATTTCTTCCTCTGCTCCGGCTGCCTGGCCGCATCCCGCGAGGGCACGTGGGGAATGTTGTAGAGGCCGGGCTCCAGATTCTGCGGCTGCAGCGCCTGCCGCGCAGCCTCCTCGTCAGGCAGACCGGCGAAATCCGACTTGTGATGGGGCAGCACCATCCAGACGAGGGCGCTGACAATCCAGACCAAGGCTCCCGACAGCAGAATCGGAAGCCATAGCTCGGTCAGTGTCACCATGGGACATCCTCCTTTCGATAATCGCAGGTGAAACGTAGACCTTACACCACTTCACCACTCACGGCTACTGGATCTGGACACTGTCTGCGCCGGGACGGGGCACCTCGCTATTCGGACCCCACCCGAACACACCTGCCCCGGGTTCTTGGTTCTGCAAGCCTGCTTGAGAGCGTCCGCGTTGTTGCACATCTTGCTCACCCGATAGCTCACCTTGGTTCCTTCACCCACCTTTCCGAAGAGGTTCGTACTGTGAAGACCTATCGCGTCGGCGTTCTCGGCCTGGGACGTATGGGATCCTATATCGACGATCAACAGCCGAACAGTGACCTGCCTTATTCCATCGCCAATTCAACGCTGGCGAGCGAACGCCTCGAACTGGCCGCTGGCTGCGACCTGCTCGCCGACAGGCGCAGCGGGTTTGCCGAGCGCTACGGGGTCCCCGTGTACGACGACTACGCTGAAATGGTCCGGCGGGAGAGCCCCGACATCGTTGCCGTCTGTACGACGGCAACAGGCTTGCAGAAACCTGGCAACGAGGCGCCTTCACCAGAGTTCCGGGGCGACGCCCACGCCGATCTCACCGTGGCCCTGGCCGACCTCGGAGTCCCGATGCTGTTCGTAGAGAAAGCGGTGGCCTGCTCGATGCGGCGATGCGACGAGTTGCGCGATGCCGTAAAGCGCAACGGTACCCTCTTCAACTCGGGGGTTCTACGGCGCTTCGACGTGCGCTACGACCCGGTTCGCGAGGCCGTTCTCAAAGGGGAGATCGGCGGCCCCGTTGCTGTCGTTCACTACGCCCAGTCGAGCCTGCTGCACGGACACATCCATTCGATCGACACCCTGTCCTGGCTGATCGGCGACCCCGCAATCACCCAGGTGCGAGGAGAACTCGACCCGAGAGACCTCCACATCGAGAACAGCTTCATTCCCCACGACCCCCTCGGAACCTACGAGCTGCTGTTCCAAAACGGGGTACGCGGCTGGTCTGTCCCGGCCGGAAACTGGCAGTTCGAGGTGCTGGGCACCGAGGGTATGGTCCGCTCGCTGGACAACGGCGCCGGAGCAGTAATGCGGCGCAGGGAGGGTGAAGACCGCTACGGCTGGGAGGGATGTGAGCTGCCGAAGTCGCCCCCCAAGAGCGCCACGATCTCCTGCCTCGAGGATCTCGTCGACGCCTTTGAGAACGCCAGGCCGACGCGCGGCCACGTCGATGTCACCCACCACATCACCGAAGCCACGCTGGCGGTTGCCGAAAGCCATCGCCGCGGCGGAAGCTGGGTCGATCTGCCGATCGCCGACCGCGATCTGTACGTCTTCCACGTCTAGTGTCTTCGCGCGCAATTCCGCGTGAATTCGGCCGTCGTACAACCCCGGTACGGCTCGCTCAGGCGCCTTGCGAGCCGGGCGCATCGGCGAAGGAGGCAGTTGGTCCTCGCCCTCTTCGTACGCTTTCTACGCGCGCAGGCACCAAGGGCGGCCCGGTATCAACCGGACTGCATGAGGGTCAGAAAGGGTTGGTAGCAGAAGCGACGATGGCGACGCCGGCCGCTGATCTCGGTCAGCAGTCCCCTGCTTTCGAGCCGCGCAATCAGGTTGTTGGTGTTGGCGAACGTGCGCCCGGTGATTTCGGCCGCTGTGGCGACGCTTATCAGGGGCTGGGGAAACAGCGAATCGAGCAGGACCATCGCCGGGCCGGCCGTTCCACCAAGTTCCCTGCACAGCAGCTCGCGGTGCTCGGAGCGAAGCCGGACCAGCCAGGTCAGCAATTTCGCTCCCTCCTCGGCCGCTTCGCAGATACTTTCCAGGAAGTAGCTGATCCACCCTTCCCAATCCCCTCGCAGACGCACTCGTTGCAGGCGCTCGAAGTGGTCGCGGGGGTCGCGTCCGAAGATCGATGCAATACTGACGAATTGCGGCCAGAACCCGCGCTCCCTCCCGAGCAACAGCTGCACAGAGAGGCGGGCGACCCTGCCGTTTCCGTCGACGAAGGGGTGGACGGTCTCCAGTTGATAGTAAAGAAGCCCGGCGGCAACCAGCGGCGGCGTTGTCCGGTCCTGTTGCAGGAAACGGTCGAGTTCCTGCATCATCCGGGGAATCTGCCGGTGAGGAGGGGGAACGAAGTGGGCATCGTGCGCCGTGCTGCCGGAGGGCCCTATCCAGATCTCCGACGAACGGTAGTTGCCCGGGGTTTCGTCCCTCCCCTTCAACCCCTCGAAGATCTCTTGGTGCGCCTGCCGGAGAGTGACCGTGGAAAACCCGGTCTGGCGAACCGCTGTCAGCAGGTGCTCCGCCGCAAGAACGTAGTTGAGGGCTGCCTGAACCGCTCCGCGGGGGGATTGCAGGCCTTCTGCCTCGGTGCCGTCGAGGGAATACCAGAGCAGGTCGGAAAGCGCCACTGGATTGCCCTCGAGACGAGTGGCCAGGACCGCTTCCCTCCGAAGTGCCAATGCGGCATAGGGGGCGGCGTCATCGAGATGGGCTGCCCGGCCCGAAATCCAGCCCAGGGCGCGCTCGGCTTCTCCGAGCCGATTCCAGAGCGACGGTCCCACCTCTATTCGGGGTGGAAGCGGGTTCGGGATGAACTCGAGATGCCCATCGGGCTGCTTGTCGACCCGGCCGGCCCGATCGCTTCCTGGTCTATCCATCTGTCCCGACCTGCCCAAGGCTTATTACTGGAAAAGGTGTCAAACAATAATTGATTTCCGGCACCCAAATCCCGGGTTTTTGAGATTCGGCCAGTCCCTGATCAAGGATCAGATCCCGGAAACTTCCTGAAATTCAGAGGATGGAACCAAGTCTACCCCTGAGGGATTTTCCACATACCAACATAGTTGTGGAAAACTTTCGTTGAATACTGCATACTTTTGACCCTTTTTCAGCTATTGATTTTCTTAAATATCGACAATAGGAGGAAAAAATGAAAGTTTATCGGGCGGCACTGATCGGCTGTAGCCGAATGGGGGCATTTATCGACAATGAAGGCAACAGGCAGTTCGCCTATTCGCACGCGGCCGGATATGAAGCCTCCTCCCGTACAGAACTGATTGCCCTTTCGGACACGCGAGAAGAGGTCATGGCCAGGGCGGGTGAGCGTTACGGAGTCGCGGCTGACCACCAATACCTCGATTACCGGGAGATGCTTGCCAGGGAAAAACCCGACATCGTCAGCGTCGCCACGCAACCGGAGCACCGAGCCCGGATCGTCCTCGACGGTGTCGCGTCAGGTGTGCGGGGGATTTACGCCGAAAAAGCGATGGCCGCCTCGATGGCAGAGGCTGATGCCATGGTGGCAGCTTGCGAAGCAAAGGGAGTATTCTTCAACATCGGCACCAACCGCCGCTGGGACACCCGCTGGGATAAACTCAGGGAAGTGGTTGCCAGCGGACGCCTGGGCCCCCTGCAGGCTGTCGTCTCGCATTGGACGGGGACACTTTTCAACAGCGCCAGCCATACGTTCGACCTCATGCTTCGGCTCCACGGCGACGTCCCCGTCGACTGGGTCCAGGGGTTTCTCCGCGACCCCGAAGAGGATCTCTTCGAGGGAGACATCCTCACCGAGGATCCGGTAGGCGAAGGTATTTTCCGATTCTCCGACGGGGCCTACGGTTATGCGCTCAACACCGGCCACGGACTCCGGTTCGAGCTGATCTGTGAAGAGGGTTCGGTTCTGGGCCAGGAACCGGAGAATCTGTGGGAAGTGGCCAGCACCCGGGAGGTCGCCGGCGAGTCCCAGGTCGAGCGCACTTCAATGGACCTCGTTGAGGCGAGCAGCACCCAGGCCATTATCGAGGATCTCGCGCATTCCCTCGACACCGGCGAACCCCCACGCGGCGGCGTGCGGTCCGCTCACCAGAGCACGGAACTGATCTTCGCCTTCATCGAGTCACATCTGCAGGGGGGAAAACGCATTCACTTGCCCCTACGCGATTCCAGAATCCGCCTGTTTCGGGACCGCGAGCCTCGGCATCCGAAGTTCGAGCCGGTCAGGAAGTAACCCTCCGTTCCGACAATCTGCAGCCGCAGGAAATGCCGCTGTGGTCTCCTTCGCGATTACCCGGACATGAAACCAAGCCCAAGCCAGCCATTGTTTACGTCACCAAGTAAACGTATGTCTCAGGGGCGGGCGCGGGTGTCCCGGAAGCCCCTGGGAAGGGGGGCTCTCCGCTGCTCGAGGCTGCAGCAGGTAACGATCAGATCTTTCGGAATTCGTCGTTCTCGCCGATCAATTGCCGCGGCTCGACGATTACTCTACCCGCTATATCGCCAGCGGCCCGCCCCAGGACCCAGGCTTCAAAGCCGTGGCGCCGAGCAATGGCGCGAACTGCGGCGGCATCCTGTTCCGGGGTAACCACCCCGAACCCGATCCCCATGTTGAAGACGAGAAACATCTCCTCGTCCGCCAGCTGGCCCCCTTCCTGGAGCACCTGAAACACCGGATCCGGCTCAGGCAGGTAGTCGAGAACGAAACCGGTATTCGTGCGCACCCGCAGCAGGTTGAGAAACCCGTCGCTGGTCATGTGACTGAATGCCTTGATGCGCACGTCAGCCCGCATCATGTCGATGGCCGGGCGCACATAGATGGCGGTAGGGCGCAACAGCTCCTCACCTACGCTGCGACCCAGTTCCGGGACATGGGAATCGACCGTCAAGCCCATTTCCTCGAACAGGACCTTGCGAGCCAGGGTGTAACCGTTGCTGTGGATGCCGTTGCTCTTCAAGCCGACCACCACGTCGCCGTCATCTATCTCCTCCCCCACGATCATCTCCTCGAGCGGCACCAGGCCGATGGCCATGCCGACCAGGTCCAGGCCGCTGCCCTCCCGGTAGCCCCGCAGCATCTCCTTTACCTGGGCGACTTCCCCTCCGGAAATCGAGACGTTCGCGTAATCTGCCCCGCGCTGCAGACCGACACCGATCTGCTCGAATACGTCCGGATCCGCCTTCTCCACGGCGATGTAGTCGAGCATGGAGACCGGTTCGGCCCCGACGCATACCAGATCGTTTACGACCATGGCGACGCAGTCGATGCCGACGGTGTCGTACTTCTTCATCATCTGGGCAACCAGCAGCTTGGTCCCGACGCCGTCGGTCGTCATCGCCAGGCCGAGGTTTCCGATGTCGATCACGGTTGCGAAAAACCCCGACTCGAGCGCCACACTGCCGACCGAGCTGCCGTCGTAGCGGCAGTGTTCCGGCTGATTGACCCAATACAGAAGGCGTTGGAGGGCGCCGAGGGCGGCGTCCGTGTCGACCCCGATTTCCCCGTAAGTCAACCCCTTTTTTTCTGCTGGCATGACAGGTTTTCTCCTTTGCCGTTGTTTCCACCAGGGGGTTGGGCTAACCGAAAAACTCTGCATAGAGCGACTGAACTGCCGCGGCCACATCCGTCTCCTTTACGCCGAACATCATGCTGACTTCGCTCGATCCCTGGTTGATCATTTCCAGGTTGACTCGGGCGCGCGAGAACGCGGAGGTCGCCCGCGCCGCCAGCCCGATGGTGTGACGCATCCCTTCACCGACTACCATCACCAGAGCCAGCCCGCGCTCAACCGAAACCTCGTCCGCTTCGAGCTCGGTGCGAATACGGCGGACGACCCGTTCTTCGGCCGCGTGGTTCAGGTACTCCTCCCGGACAATCACGGATATGTTGTCGATTCCAGACGGGGTGTGCTCGAACGGAATCGCCTCGTCTTCGTAGATCTGGAGCAGCCGCCGTCCGAAGCCGACCTCCCGGTTCATCAGGTATTTGCTGACGTACATGCTGCAGAAGCCGCCTGTGGCGGCGATGCCGACGACGGGGTCATCGGCGACCGTTCGCGACGGGACTATGCGGGTTCCGGGAGCGTCGGGGTTGTTGGTGTTTTTCACAGCAACCGGAATCGCGGCGTGAAACACCGGCTCGAGCGCTTCGTCGTGAAACACCGAAAAACCGGCGTACGACAGCTCTCGCATCTCCCGGTAGGTGATCTCCGGAACGCCGCGCGGGTCGTCGACATGCTGGGGACTGGCGGCGAACACGGAGTCGACATCGGTGAAATTCTCGTAGAGCTCGGCGTCGACAGCCGCGGCGAGAATCGCCCCGGTGATATCGGAACCCCCGCGCGGAAACGTGACCAGCCGGCCACTCTCCGAGTAGCCGAAGAACCCGGGAAACAGGGTGATGCCGGGACGCTCTCGCAGGTTTCTGAGTTTGCCGTACGATTGGCGCAGGACGCGGGCGTTGCCCGGTTCATCCGACAGCATCATGCCGCCTTCCAGCGGGTCTACATAGTGGGCCTCGGTACCCTGGGAGCAGAGATGCTCCGCCACCAGACGAGCGCAGTTCGCTTCGCCGGCCGCCTTCAGGGTGTCCGAAAACAGGTCTTCGTCTCCAGGGTCAGACTGCAGCCGGGCTTCGAGGTCGGTGGCGATCGTCTGGATCGATGACGACGCGAGCCCGAGACCCCCGGCGATCTCTTCGAAGCGGGAAACGACCCGGTCCATCTCTTCGCGGCCGCTCCTGTTGGTCAGTCGCGCCTCGGCTGCGGCGATCAACAGATCGGTCACCTTGACGTCGCCGGGACTGCGTTTGCCGGGCGCCGATACGACGACGAGTCGGCGCTGTTCGTCTGCCCGGATGATATCGGCGACGGTGCGGACCGACGAGGACGTCGCCAAGGAGCTGCCGCCGAATTTCACCGTTTTCATGCGCACCCGATTTCCCTTATTGCCTCGCTGAGGAAACCGAACTTACGGCTGTGACCGATCCCGGAAAACGCGATTGTGGGCAAACGGAGCCGGGGACGGACACTGCCCCGGTCTCCTGAAGGAATAGAGGGCATCCGGCGAACAGGCGCGAAATGCCTTACGACGACGGCGAAACCATCTTTTCGGGCCGCACCCATTCATCGAACTGTTCCGGGGTGAGCAGCCCCATCTCCACGGCCGCCTCCCTCAGGGTTTTACCTTCGCTGTACGCGGTCTTTGCCACCTTGGCGGCATTGTCGTACCCGATGTGGGGGTTCAGGGCCGTGACCAGCATGAGCGACTGCTGCATCAATGCTTCGATGCGCTCGCGGTTGGGCTCAATGCCTACGGCGCAGTGGATGTCGAAACTGCGCGCCGCGTCGGCCAGCAGCCGGGTCGACGTCAGCACGTTGTGGATGATGACCGGTTTGAAGACGTTGAGCTCGAAGTTGCCCGAGGCACCCGAGAAGCCGACGGCCGCGTCATTTCCCATGACCTGGGCACACACCATCGTCAGCGCCTCGCACTGAGTCGGGTTGACTTTCCCCGGCATGATCGAAGAACCCGGTTCGTTCTCGGGAATGAAAATCTCACCGAGGCCGCTCCGCGGTCCAGAGGCCATCCAGCGCACGTCGTTAGCGATCTTCATCAGCGATGCGGCGATCGTCTTCAACATGCCGGAAGCCTCGACCAGCGCATCGTGAGCGGCCAGGGCCTCGTACTTGTTCGGGGCCGTCACAAAGGGCTGCCCGGTCTCCCGGGCAATGGCGGCCGCTACCTTTTCATCGAACCCCTTCTTCGAGTTGAGGCCGGTGCCTACCGCTGTGCCTCCCAGCGCCAGTTTGTACAGCGGTTGCAGGGCCGCCCGGGCGCGACGGATGCCCTCGTGCAGTTGCGCGGCATGACCGGAAAGCTCCTGGCCCAGAGTCAGGGGTGTGGCATCCTGCAGGTGGGTGCGGCCGATCTTAATCACGTCGTCGAAGCGCCTCGCTTTTTCGTCGAATGTCGCCACCAGCTGCTGCAAGGAGGGAATGAGGCTGTTGGCGATCGCGTCCACCGCGGCGATGTGCATTGCCGTGGGAAACACGTCGTTGGACGACTGGCTACTGTTGACATGGTCGTTTGGGTGTACCGGCTCTTTCGACCCCAGCTTGCCGCCGGCCATCTCGATGGCGCGATTCGAAATTACCTCGTTGGCGTTCATGTTCGACTGCGTGCCGCTGCCTGTCTGCCATACGACCAGGGGAAAGTGATCGTCCCAGTCTCCGGCGATAACCTCGTCTGCGGCCATGGCGATCAGGTCCGCGAGACCCTTTTCCAAGGTCCCAAGCTCATGGTTTACCAGGGCAGACGCCTTTTTGACGATGCCCAACGCCTTGATCATTTCCCGCGTAAACCGCTCCTGGCCGATAGCGAAATTCTGCAACGACCGCTGCGTCTGGGCGCCGTAGTAACGGTCGGCAGCGACTTCCACGTCGCCCATGCTGTCCGATTCAATGCGTACGTCCATCTTTCTCCTCTCTGCTGTTTCCGTTGTCGACTCAGACCCTGCCGCAACGGCAGGCAACCGGTCCGTAAATCGATCCGCACATCAGCGGCCCGGCCGCCGAAGCGGATCTATCACATTTCGAACTCGTCGAGAACGTGGTTGGCCTCTTCTTCGAGCCGTTGCAGCACCGGGGAGATCTCCCCTCCCTGCGCGACCTCGACCATCGCCTCTGCGATCTTGCGGCGCACCGCCTCATACCCCGGCACGGACGGCTCCGCCTTGCCGAAATCGAGAAAACCGTAGGCCTTGCCGTAGCGTGGATTCTCCTCGAAGTAGCCGGTGAGTTGCGCCGCCGTGCTGCGGCGCACCGGGAAGTAGTTGCTCGCCTTGACCCAGCGCGCCTGCTGCTCCGGGGCGGTGAACCACTTGAGAAACAGCCAGGAGGCCAGTTGCTTCTCCGGCGTCGAGCGACACACCGACACGCTGGCACCGTAGGCATTGAGCACGGGGTCCTCCCCGTCTCGAGGCGGCAGTGCCACATCCCATGCGAACCGGGTCGGGGCGTCGGCCAGGGCGCTGGCCACGAACGGCAGGCCGGAGGAGGAGCGAATCATGAACAGGACCTGGCCGAGCGCGAACTCGGTCTGGTCTTCGTAGCGCTCGCTGAGCAGATCTGCCGCCCCTTCCCGGATCATGCCCTGCATCATAGCGAGGGCCTGCCGCATCTCCGGCGTATCGAGTGTATATGCGGTTCGCGCCGCGTCCATGAAGTCGCCGCCGCGCGTGAAGACCAGGGTGGCCATGCGGCTCGCTTCGGCCTCGAACAGGTATCCCTTGCTGCGACTGACCGGCTGCGCCGCGCGAAACGGCCGGGACTTTGCCAGCCTGCAGAGGCGGGTAAACTCTTCCCAGGTCGCCGGGGGGCCCTCCGCACCGAGCTCGCGCAGCCAGTCGGCGTTGTAGTAGAGGATTTCCAAGGAACGGTTGGGCGGAAAGCAGATCTGCTTGCCGTCGATGAAATCCTGGGCGAGAAAGGCCTGCACGTAGTCCTCCCGCTCAGATGCGCTCAATCCCCATTTCGGCGAATCCATGTACGGGGTCAGATCAACCAGGCCTTCCCCCATGTTGTAGACAACGGCCTGGTTCTGGTAGGCGACTACCAGCTCGGGCAGCTCTCCTCCCTGCAGGCCGACCATCATCTTGTTGTAGATGTCGCTGTACCGCCCAGCGAATTCCCCACGCACGCGGATTCCGTGAGAATTGGTGCGATTGAAGTCTTCGGTCAGCTCCAGCAGGGCCTCTTCTCGCATCTGGGTGTGCTGGTACCAGAAGACGACCTCTGTCTCGGATGGGTCGACCGCTTCCGGGGAAGGAGTGCCCGCTACCTGTCTGGCGCCGTCTTCCCGGTGGTCCCCGCAGCATAGTGCGATTGCCGCTACGAGCAGCAGCACCGGACCAGTTCCCGTTCGCCTCATCCTTTCAGTCCCGACATCGATATCCCCGAGGTGAACTCCCGTTGAACAAGGGCGTAGATCAACAGGACCGGTACGGTGGCGATTACGGCTCCCGCCATCTGCAGATGCACCTCGGGTCCGGCTTCGCTGACGAATTTCTGCAGGGCTACCGAAATCGGCCGCCACTCGGGCGAATTAGTGACCAGCAGCGGCCATCCCAGGGCGTTCCAGGATCCGATCAGGGTAAACATGCCGACGGTCAGCAGGGGCGCCCGGCACAGGGGCGCCGCGACCTGGAACAGAAACCGCATATGTCCGGCGCCGTCGATGCGTGCCGCGTCCCAGAGCTCGCTCGGTATGCCGCGCATGAACTGGCGCAGAAGGAAAATGCTGAAGGCGCTGCCCATGAATGGAATCGTGAGGGCCGGCCAGTTGTTGATCCAGTCAAATGGGCTGTGCTGGTGAAGCCACGACACGGTGAGGAAGTTTGGAACCATGGTGACCGTTTCGGGAACCATCAGGGTTGCGAGTATGCCGTAGAAGACAACCTCGCGCCCCTTGAACCGCAAGCGCGCCAGGGCGTACGCCGCCAGCAGGGAGAACAACAGGGTTCCGCTGACCTGCAGCGCCGCGATCAGAAGTGAATTCTCGAAATATAGAGCGAAGTCCTCCTCCCTCCATGCCCTGATGTAGTTGCTCCATTGCAGGTCCGCGGGGGCGAACACTCTCCTCAGGGTTTCGCCCCGGGTCATGAAGGAGGCCAGCAGCATCCACGCAAACGGGAGCCCTGCAATCACCGCGCCGAGGGCCAGCCCGGAATACGTCAGCCAGGGAACCAACCGTGGCAGGTACCTTGCCCGCTCCATGGCTCACTCCCCGTAGAACACTCGCCGTCCCAGCAACCGGTTCTGGGCAAGCGTCAAGGCGAGAATCGCCGCGAACAGAATCAGCGACAGGCAGGAGGCGTAGCCGGCGTCCTGGTAGTTGTAGAGGCGGTCGAAAATCAGGATGCTGACCACGTCGACGGTATCGCGGGCGCCGGCGGTGCGCAGGATGTAGATGTGATTGAAGGCCTTGAAGGTGCCGATAAAGCCGACCAGCGTAATGAAAAACAGGGTGGGTGAAATCAGCGGAACGGTTACATGGCGAAAGGACTGCAAGGCATTTGCGCCGTCTATGGCCGCCGCTTCGTAGTAATGGCGGGGAATGGCACTCAGTCCGGCCAGCAGGATCACCGTGTCGTAGCCGATATAAACCCAGATGTTGTAGAGCACTACGGAGACGAGTGCCAGACTGGGGAAAAACACATTTGCCCAATCCGGACAGGAGAGCTCGAACCCCTCGCAGACCAGCGCCGCGATGGATCGGCTCTCGAACAGCCAGCGCTGGTGTTCGAAGCCAAGAAACCCCCAGATGCGGTTGGCGAGCGAGGAGGGATGCGGACTGAAAAGGGTGCGGAACAGGACGGCCGTGGCGATCATCGGGGTGACGTAGGGCAGGAAGTAGAGAACGCGGAAAAAGCCTCTGCCCTGGGTGGCCCTGAAAAGCATGTAGGCCAGAAGCGTCGAGACGCCTACCTCGATCGGGATCGTCCCGAAGGCGTAGAATGCGGTTACCAGAAAGGCATTGAAGAGCCTGGGGTCGCCCGTGCTCCCCATGCCGGCGACTCCTGCAACCGCGGCGAGTGCCGCCGTGACACCGAGCCCGGCTCCAGTGGCCTGGAGCAATCTGTGCTGTCGGTGTGACCGGCGCCGCCTGGCGACCCATACCGACAGCAGCCACGCTGCCACAGCCAGGAGGATCAGCCCGACGAATTCAATTTCTCCCAGGGCACGTCGGTAGTGATCGAAGGCGACGAAATCCCCCTTCTTCAGGCGCCAACGGTGCAGGCTGACGAAGAGGGCGTAGCCGATCGGGAATACGCCGAAGACCCCCAGAACGGTGAGTGCTGGTGCCAGCAGGGCCCATGCCAGGTGCGACTCAGTGGTCTTCATGAGCAGCGGGCAGGGCGCTTCCGATCTGCGCTACTCCCCGCCGAGTGCCTCTATCAGTACAGTGATCTTCACCTCGTCTCCGAGAACGCCGGCAGCATCGGTCCAGTTGTCGACGCCGTATTCGGAACACTTCACCGTCAACTCTGCGGCGAACCCGGCGACCGCCTTTCCGTTCATCGGATGAACCCCTACACCGAGCACCTCTACCGGAAAGGTCACCGGCTTCGTCACACCGTGGAGGGAGAGTGTCCCGGTTACCTCAAGGCGATCTTCAACCCCTTTCTGCACCGACGTGCTGGCAAATTCGATGCGCGGGTATTTGGCGACGTCGAAGAAGTCCGCGCTTCTCAGGTGGTTGTCGCGGCGCTCATTTCCGGTGTCGATGCTATTGGCTTGGATAAATCCCCGAAAAGGCGGTGGTCTGGGGTGACGCGGGATCGTATGTGATGGTGCCGCATAGGTCTCGGAACCGACTGCATGCACCAGCCCCCACACCAGGGTGGATAGCACCCATGGTGCGAGATTTATTGAGTTTTTCGCCCGCCTGGTGCCCGGGTTTTTTAGCAATTGGTCACCCCTCCTTTCTGAAAAGAAAACCCCCGAAGCTACGCTTCAGGGGTTTTCGACGGTCCGCTTAGAAGGCGGCTCATGTTGGCTGCCCCCCAGGGATTCGAACCCCGATAACATGATCCAGAGTCATGTGTCCTACCATTGAACGAGGGGGCAAAAAACTGGCGGAGAGGGAGGGATTCGAACCCTCGGTAGGAGTTACCCCCTACAACAGCTTAGCAGGCTGCCACCTTCGGCCACTCGGTCACCTCTCCGTATTATCCCGCACAGGCGGGACGCGTTCGCTTGGCGGAGGGCGTGGGACTCGAACCCACAAGGGTGTGAACCCGGCGGTTTTCAAGACCGCTGCCTTACCAATTAGGTCTAGCCCTCCGATACTGGATTCCTGGCCGGCGGTAAGTGTCGGAATATAACCGATCGCGGCTGATCGTCAACTCGCTAAGTATCGACTAAGCGGTTGAAATACAGGAGCATACGGCGATTCTCTCAGCCGCCGGCGGGTCCTGGCGGAGGTTCGCTTCCGTTGCCTGCATCCGGCGTCGGACCGCCGTTTCCCCTTATGGAGGGTGCGTCTCCGTTAATTTCGCGGCTCTGTGCTACTCGAGTCATGTCGATGACCCGGTCCCCCTTGTCCAAGTTGATGACCCGGACTCCCTGGGTATTGCGGCCGATCTTGCGGATGCCCGCGACAGGAACGCGAATCATGATCCCATTCTGAGTGACGATCATCACCTCGTCGCTCTCGGTTACCTCCCTGCACGCCACCACCGATCCGTTGCGGGCGGTCGTTTTGATATCGATGACGCCCATTCCACCTCGGCGAATCCGGGAATACTCCTGTGGCTCGGTTCGCTTGCCGTAGCCGTGCTCGCAGATTGTCAGTATGCTGCCCTGTCCGCGCAGGACGACCATGTCGACCACTTCGTCACCGCCACGCAATTCGATACCCTTTACGCCCGTTGACACGCGCCCCATGGGGCGCACGTCCCTCTCCGTGAACCGCACCGCCTGACCACTGCGCGTCACCAGCATTACGTCGTCGCTGCCGTCGGTGATCGAGGCATCGATCAGATCGTCGTCCTCCTGAACCTTGAGGGCGATGATGCCGTCGCGGCGAACGTTTCCGTAGGCGGACAGAACCGTCTTCTTGACGATTCCCTGGCGGGTGGCGGTAAACAGGAAGCGGTCCTCGGCAAATACCCCGACCGGGACCACCGCCGATATGACATCGTCCGGCTGCAGATCGAGAAGGTTGACCACAGGTCGCCCGCGAGCCGCCCGATCCCCTTCTGGAATACGGTACACCTTGAGCCACCTGCACTGGCCTCGTGCGGTGAGGAAAAGGATGTACGAGTGCGTCGAGGCGATGAACAGATGCTCGACGAAATCCTCCTCCCGCGTCTTCATTCCCGTCACACCGCGGCCGCCGCGCTGCTGTACCCGGTAGGCGTTCGGAGACATGCGCTTTACGTAACCTGCCTTGGAAATGGTGACCACCATGTCCTCTTCGGCGATCAGATCTTCGATGTCGAACTCTTCGGCTGAGTAGACGATCTCGGTTCGGCGCTCGTCGCCGAAGCGTTCGCGAATGTCGGCCAGTTCGTCCTTGAGAATCTGCATCTGCGCGTCGCGGTTCTCGAGGATGTGCTTCAGCTGGCGAATCGTCTCCTGCAGATTCTGGTATTCCTCTTCGATCTTGTCCCGCTCGAGGCCGGTCAGCCGCTGCAGCGGCATCGTCAGGATCGCCTGTGCCTGGACCTCGCTCAATTCGAACCGGGCCGTCAGTCGCTGCCGCGCCTCGTCCGGATTGGCCGAGTCTCTGATCAGCTCGATTACGGCGTCTATGTTGTCGAGAGCGATACGCAGGCCTTCGAGGATATGGGCGCGCGCCTCGGCTTTGGCCAGGTCGAAGCGGGTGCGGCGCAGAACCACGTCGTGGCGATGCGCGACGTAGTGCTCCAGCATCTGCTTGAGATTGAGGATCTCCGGCCGGCCGTTGATGACTGCCAGCATCATCACGCCGAAGGTGGTCTGCAGCATGCTGTGGGAGAACAGCTGGTTGAGAACGACTTCCGACTGCGCCGACCGCTTCAGCTCGACGACGATGCGCATGCCGCCGCGGCCCGACTCGTCGCGGATGTTTGCGATGTCTTCGACCGTTTTGTTGCGCACCAGGTCCGCCATCTTCTCCAGCAGCGTCGACTTGTCGATCAGAAACGGAATCTCGGTGACGATGATGTTCTCGCGTCCGTCCCTCCGCGTCTCGATATGGGTGCGTGCGCGCAGCTGTATCGAGCCGCGACCGCTGCGGTACGCCATTTGCACCCCGTGCATCCCCTGGATGACCCCCCCAGTGGGGAAATCGGGTGCCTTGATCTTCTCCATTAATTCGGAAAGGCCGACCTCGGGGTCGTCGATCAGCGCCTTCAGCGCATCGGCGACCTCCTTGATGTTGTGAGGTGGTATCCTCGTCGCCATGCCGACCCCGATGCCAACCGACCCGTTGCACAAAAGGTTTGGGAATTTCGCCGGCAGCACCGCAGGCTCTTGGCGGGTCTCGTCGTAGTTGTCGACAAAGTCGACGGTGTCCCGATCGATGTCGGCCAGCATTTCGACTGCGACCGGGGTCAGGCGAGCCTCCGTGTAGCGCATGGCCGCGGGAGGGTAGCCGTCGATGGAGCCGAAGTTTCCCTGGCCGTCGACGAGCGGGTAACGCAGGCGGAATTCCTGCGCCATGTGCACGAGGGTGGCATACACTCCCTCGTCTCCATGGGGATGGTAGTTGCCGGAGGTGTCGCCGGAAATCTTGGCGCACTTCCGGAACCCGCGTCCCGGCAGGAGGTTGAGGTCGTTCATCGCCACCAGGATGCGCCGTTGGGAGGGTTTGAGACCATCGCGTACGTCCGGCAATGCCCGCGCCATGTTGACGCTCATGGAATAGTCGAGGTACGAGGTCTTTATCTCGTCCTCGACCTTGACCGGTATGATTCGCGACTCTCGATGCTCAAGCATCTACGTGTTCGTGCCTTTTTTCGGGTGTGCTGTCAGATGTCGAGGTTCTTTACGTCCAGGGCGTGCTCCTCGATGAACTGCCGCCTCGGCTCGACCTGCTCCCCCATGAGCAGGGTGAACATGTGCTCCGCTTCCACGGCGTCGTCGAGGTTCACCTGCAGCAATGTCCGGGACTCGGGGTTCATGGTCGTGACCCACAGCTGCTCCGGGTTCATCTCGCCCAAACCTTTGTAGCGCTGGATCATGATGCCCCTGCCGTCCCCGTCCCCTTTGATTGTTCGAACGTTCTGCTCCCGCTCTTCTTCGTCGAACGCGTAAAGCTCCTGTTTCCCCCGCTTTACCAGAAACAGAGGCGGCTGCGCCAGGTAGAGTTTGTTGCTTTCGATCAACTCCCTCATGTAGCGGAACAGAAAGGTCATCAGCAGCACCCGGATATGGCTGCCGTCGACATCGGCGTCCGCCATGATTATGACCTTTCCGTAGCGCAGTCTGGTGAAGTCGTAATCTTCGCCGATTCCGATCCCCAGTGCCGCGATCAAGGGCAGCAACTTGTCGTTGCCCAGCACACGATCGATGCGCGCCTTCTCGACGTTGAGCGGCTTCCCGAACATAGGCAGCACCGCCTGGAAATTCTGGTCGCGGGCCATGGCTGCCGAGCCCCCAGCCGAGTCCCCCTCGACGAGGAAGATCTCGGTCTCGTCCGGGTTGCGGTTGGAACAGTCGGCCAGCTTTCCGGGCAGCGAGCCGCCGTCGAAAATCCCCTTGCGGCGGGTGATCTCGCGCGCCTTGCGCGCGGCTTCCCGGGCCCGGCCTGCCTCGACGATTTTGGATATGATCCGCTTGGCGACGTCCGGGTTTTCTTCGAGGTAGGTTGTCAGCGCCTCGCTGGTCAGCGATTGCACAAGGCCCTTGACATCGCTGTTGCCAAGCTTCGACTTGGTCTGCCCTTCGAACTGCGGTTCCGGGACGTTTACGCTCACGACCGCGGTGAGGCCTTCGCGGGTGTCCTCCCCGGCTATGGCGAACTTGACATTTTTGAGCATGTCGTTGCGGGTGGCGTAAGCATTGATTGTGCTGGTCAAAGCTGCGCGAAAGCCGACCAGGTGGGTACCTCCCTCCGTCGTCTTGATATTATTGGCATACGTGAAAACGGTCTCCTGGTAGCTGTCGTTATACTGCATCGCGACCTCAACGCCCACCTCCGCGCGTTTCCCCTCGAGATAGATGGGGTGAGGATGCAGAGTGCCGCGGCCCTCGTTCAGGAAGGCCACGAACTCGACTACACCTCCCTCGAACAGATACACATCGCTCGCGCCGCTCCCGTCCTCCTTCACGCAGATTTCGAGACTCTTGTTGAGAAAGGCGAGTTCGCGCAACCGGTGGGAGATAGTCTCGAAATCGAACTCGAGGGTTTCGAAAATCTCCGGGTCCGGTTTGAAGTGGGTGATCGTACCCGTTTGCCCGGTCGCGCCACACGTCTCCAGCTCCGTTGTCGGGACTCCCCTTTCGTAGCGCTGGCGATGGATCTGCCCTTCTTGCCATACCTCGACCACCATCCACTCCGACAGGGCGTTGACCACGGAAGCTCCGACACCGTGCAAACCTCCCGACACCTGGTAGGCTTTCTTGTCGAACTTTCCCCCTGCGTGCAACATCGTCATCACTACCTCGACGCCAGGCTTGTTTTCGACAGGATGCATACCGACTGGAATCCCGTGGCCGTTGTCCTGTATCACGACACTGCCGTCCGCCCGCAATGTGACTTCAATCCGCGAACAGCGTCCGGCCATCGCCTCGTCGACGCTGTTGTTGACAATCTCCTTGACCAGCTCGTGCAGGCCGTTTTCCCCTGTATCACCGATGTACATAGCCGGCCGCTTGCGCACCCCCTCGAGCCCCTTGAGAACCTGGATGGCATCGGTTGTGTACGTGGCCGTCTGCGGTTGAGACATGTGGATGACTACCTCACGGATTCAGTTATTGATCAGTGGAATGGGGCTGTTGATGAGGACGATCTCACGCACGACATTAGAGCCGACCCAGATGTTGATCTGCCTTTTCATGTCCTCTTTCAGAAAGGACAACTGGGTGCGCCAGATTGGGGAAGGCACCGCCAGCTCCAGCCGTCCACGGCGCATTCGCAGGGGCTTCGCGTGGTGGTCCAAAGGTGATTTGGCCACCTTTTCCCAGGCCAGTATGGCCTGACACTCCATCAATTTCTCCTCAATACCCAGTTCTGCCAGGGCGGTCCCGAGCAATTTGCCAATCGCTTCAGGGTAAACACCGTTTCCGGCGTCGCCGCGATCCCTTGGCTCAAACGGGATCATCTGTCAGGGGTATCTCGGTGAAACTGGCCGGCAGCTCTTCCTGCGGGGATTTGGGAGCTGTAATAACAACCTGATCGAAATCAGTCACGAGATTCAATAATTCCCTTGTTCGTTCCCCGTCGAGTTCGGAAAACATATCGTCAAGAAGCAACACCGGTTTTTGTCCGTTTCGTGCTTCCAGGAAGCGCAACTCAGCCATCTTCCAGGCAATCAGCAGGCTCTTTCGCTGTCCCTGAGAAGCAAATGTTTCCGCAGGTTCACCATTCAGTTCGAACGAGATCACGTCACGATGGGGACCACACAGAGTGTGACCGGATTGGCGCTCCCGTTCTCGTGCCTGTTCGAGTTCCCCCTGAAGCTCCACGCACAGCTCTTCTTCCGTCGGCAGACCGTCAGAATCGAGAGCAATGTCCGTGGTGCCGCTGTATGCTACGTTCAATGCCTCGCGTCCGGTCGAAAACCGGGCGTAGTAGTTTGTCAACAGAGGCTGGAACTCAAGCAAAACCCCGAGGCGCTGTCGTCTGAGCGATCCTCCGAACCGGACGATCTGGACATCCCAAGGTTCCAGTTCGCGTCGAGATTCGACCGCCGGCAGCCAACGCTTGAGACATCGGTTCCGCTGGGATAGAGCGCGGTGAAACCTCTGCAAATCATGCAGATACGCCGGGTCGGACTGCGAAATGACAATGTCGAGCAGGCGCCTGCGCTGAGCGGCAAAGCGGAGGACCAGCGTTACATCTTCGGGACAGAAATGAACGGTTTGAAAGAGCGACACCAGATCGGATACGCGATCGAGCGGGGCACCATCCAGAAAAACACGTTTGCCCAAGTCGTGAAAATAGCACAACCGTACCTCCCGCTCCCTTCTCCCGTCATGCCATACGGCACGGATGTCGAACTGCTTGCCGCCATGCGGTACTGCCTCTCGGTCGCGAACCCCACGCACCGATTTCCCGATCGACAAAAAGGAGATCGCCTCCAGAACATTGCTCTTGCCTTTGCCGTTGGGTGCAACGATCAGAACGCCTTCCGGTGCCAACTGCAATCGCGTATTCTTGAGATTGCGAAACGGCTGAAGCGTCAGCTCGCGAATATGCACGGGATTCGCCGTTTATTGGCATGGTACCTAGGATCCCGCTGGTCTCATCGGCATAAGCAGATAGTAGAATTCATCCCCCTCGGGCAATTCTCCAGGCCGCAGGACCGCCGCAGTTACTGAATCGCGTAGTTCGATTACGACGCTGGCGGTGTCGAGTTTCCGCAAGATTTCCATCAGGTAACGGGAGTTGTATGCAACTTCCAGGGCCTCTTCCCCGTAGTCAGCCGGTATGACTTCGCGACCCTCGCCTCCTACTTCCTGGCTCGAGGCGGTGAGTTCGAGAGTGTTACCGTCCAGCGCCAGTCGCACTTGGTGGGTAAAACTGCTCGAGAGAATCGAAACTCTTCGGACCGCTGGAAGCAGACGGTCCACGGCGACACTCAATCGCTTGTCGTTTTCCCGCGGAACCACTTGTTCGTAGTCGACGTATGGACCCTCGATGAGACGGGACAGTACCTGTGTGCTACCGAGATCGAACAGCACCTGGTTTTCCCCTACGATGGCACGCACGATCTCTTCAGGCCCATCGAGAAGCTTTGTGAGCTGACTGCAAAGCTGAGGAGGTAAGATAACCTCCGCAGCTCCCGCCGTACCGACTCCCTCCCCCCAGTAGTGCCGGTATTCAGCCAAGCGACTTCCATCGGTGGCGGCCATAGCCATGAAATCGGACTCCATCCGCCATAGAACGCCGTTGAGAACCGGTCGCGTCTCGTCCCGCGAGACCGCGAAACTGGTTTTGTCGATCATCGATTGGAGCAACTGGCCCATGCCGCCATTGCCGAAGTCGATCGTCAATCCGTCAAGTGTTTCCGGGATTTCAGGAAATTCATCGGGGGGCGATGTTGCCAGGACGTACCTCCCCTCACCGCTGTCTGGTTCACCCAAAGGACCGGATATCACCAACCTTCCGTTATCCATCGAAAGGGATAGTTGGGCCTCCGGCCACTCTCTTGCAATTTCAGCAAATGTTCGAGCGGGCACAGTTATTCTGCCGGGATGCTCTACGTTGGCTTGAATGCGGGTACGCATCGACAGATCGAGATCTGAAGAAGAGAGTGTCAGTCGGTCTTCCTCGGCTTCAACAAGAATGTTTGACAGAACCGGCTGCGCTGGCTTGGAAGCGACAGCATCGAGAATGGTGTCGATTCCTCGCCATATATCACTGCGTTCGATTGTCAGCTTCATCGAGAATTCCGCACTGTGAGATGGTTTAAGCAGGAGGGGATTTGCGACGAAATGGGGCAGGTTGCTTATACCTAGTCAATTATAATATGTGCCATAGGATATGCTGTCAACCGATTGGAAGGGACCGGAAACGCAGGGAAAACCACCCCTAAGAGTAGTATTAACAGTGAGTAAGCTCATATTTATTTATGCTTACCCACGTGTTCACTGACACGTATGTGTATGTTGTCCGCAATCGAGAACCCCGGAACGTGTCAATGTAAATGAGACACTTCGCGTGAAAGTTTACTGTTTTATCCGTGCACATTCGACGGTTTTCGGAGGTGGGTTGATCCACACTTCGGCCGGTATTTTCGGCGCCTTAGGAGGACCCTTTACAAAGCGCTCGGGATGTCGTGTGTAGGCATCCTCGAGGATGCGTTGCCGCGCTGACTGGAGCTTCTCGGCGCGCCCCTGATGTACTGCCTCCGGGGTCAGCAGGCCCAGTCCACTAGGACGATGCTGGGTGTTGTACCACAGAAAGAACGAGCGCAAATAGGTTCGCGCCTGCTCCGGGTCGGCAAAGCGGCCCGGGTACGTCGGTGCGTATTTCACCGTCTTGAACTGGCTTTCCGAATAGGGGTTGTCGTCGGCGGTTGGCGGGCGGCTGTAGCTGGCCAGGATCTCGAGATCGACCAGCAGCTGCGAGAAGGTCTTGGCCGTCCTCGGGGCGCCCCTATCCTGGTGCAGGGTCAGCTGCCCCGGCTCGATGTCCTGCTTGTGGCAGGCGGCCCGGATCAGGCGTTGGGCGCGGCCGGCGCTTTCCCGGGTGGCCACCATCCAGGCGACGACGTAGCGGGAGAACAGATCGAGCACCACGTAGAGCGGGTACGTCTCCCATCGGCGCGGCCCCGCCAGGCGGGTGATGTCCCATGTCCAGACCTGGTTGGGGGCCGTAGCCACCAGCCGCGGCGGTTCGGCCCGAGGGTGGCGGCGCTGGCGGCGGCGTTCCCCTACCTCGCCGGCGCCGTGCAGCAGACGATACATCGTGCGTTGGGAGCACAGGTAGCGTCCTTCCTCCAGCAGGCTCGCGTACACGGCGGCCGGGGCTTGGTCGACGAAACGGTCCTCGTGCAGGGTGGGCCAGCACGTGGGCGCGCTCCGCCGGCGACAGGGCGCGAGGCGAGCGCCGCGGCGGCGCGTCCCGGCGCGGCAGCGGAGGGGGGTGCGGTGCCGATAGACCGAGGCGCGGGCCACCCCCAGGGCGCGGCACGCCGGGGCCACCCCGACCGTGGTCGCCAACTGTTCGACCGCCGCGCTCATGCGTCGTCGCCGTTGGCGGGCCGGTTCAGGGGGATGCCCAGGATCTCGGAGGCTTTTTTTTGGATCTCGAGGATCGCCTGGACCTGCTCCAGACGCCCCCGCAGACGGGCGTTCTCCTTGCGCAAGCGCTCGTTGTCGCTGGCCACCGGGTCCCGACGACGGCCTTGGGGACCGCGCGGCTTGGCCAACGCCTGCAGCGAACCTTCCCGGCGTGCCCGCCGCCAGGCGGTCAGCTGCGAGGAATACAGGCCTTCGCGACGCAGTAAGGCGCCTACCTCCCCGGGTGCCCGGCAGGCATCGGCTTCTTCCAGTACCCGAAGCTTATACTGGGCACTGAAATACCGACGCTTGGCTCTCTGTCTGGCACTTCCGGATCGGGACGAGGAACCTCTGGGGAGGACTCTTCAACAGGTGCCGGAGTTCGCTCCGCCCTTCCAGTACGGGAAGCCATCCTCAATGCTCTCCTTTCCGCCCTCCTGACTACTCTAAACTCCGATGGGAAAATGTCTCACTCTATATTGGCACGTAGGGCCCCGAGCTTGGGATGGGCAGATTCACATCCAGTAATAAGGAGTCGAATCAACTTTATTAGTATTATCCATTGTACTTATTGTCGTAGCTGTGGATAGTGGATCAACCCGTGCTTAAAAAAGGGTGAAATATTCTAACATATTGATTATTAACGATTTACAAAAAAACAACACGGCGTTCGAAGTGTGAATAGGCGATGCCGGTTCTGTGGATACGAACCCTTCGTCAACATGTCCGGGGCGGGTCACATTTCGACTCCACCAGCTTCCCAAAACAAACACGAGTTATCCACCTTATTTGTGGATAACTCGTGTGGGTAATTCAGGAGAATCAGGCGGAATATTACGGTCTGGAATGGCGTTGCTGGATGGATTCTGAAAGGGATTCGACCAAGTGGGAAAGACTCGGATCTTGATGACGTTTTCTGTCAACCGCTCTGACGGCATGGATAACTGTACTGTGATCACGATTTCCGAAATGAAGGCCGACAACCTTGAGAGAGCTTTTCGTCAACTTCTTGGCCAAATACATTGCGATCTGTCGGGGAACGGCAATCTCCTGTTTCCTGGTTTTTCCAATCAGCAATTCGGGGGTGAGATCGAAGTGTTCGGCGACCATTCGTTGGATACTTTCAATGGTCAGATGCGTCGATTCGGCCGATACCCGTTCCTTAACGATCTTGCGGGCAGCTTCGATGTTCAATTCCTGGTGATTTACAGCACAATAGGCCATGATGTGGTTCAGAGCACCTTCCAGCTCCCGGATGTTTGTGCTGATGTAGTTCCCCAGAAAGGTAGAAACCTCCTCGGTGAGGTAGATGCCATTGATCTCGGCCTTCTTGTGCAGAATGGCTATGCGCGTTTCGAGATCGGGGGGCTCGATACTTGTGACCAACCCCCACTGAAACCGGGAAATAAGGCGTTCTTCCAGTCCCTGTAGTTCACCAGGAGGGCTGTCGCAGGTCATGGTGATCTGTTTCCCGTTCTGGTGCAGGGCGTTGAACGTGTGGAAGAACTCTGTCTGTGTATGCTCTCCTTTCAGGAGGAACTGGATGTCGTCGACCAGCAACATGTCAGCACTTCGATAGAGCCGCTGGAATTCTCCCGCCTTCCTGGCTTTGAGCGACTCGATGAAGTCGCTCATGAATTTTTCAGATGGCACGTAGGCGACGCGCAGATTGCTTTCCTGAGACAAAGCGTAATGGCCAATGGCTTGGAGGAGATGTGTTTTTCCCAATCCGACACCGCCGTAGATCACCAGCGGGTTGAATTGGGTCTTTCCCGGCGACTTGGCGACGGAATATGCAGCTGCGTGTGCAAAGCGATTTCCCTCACCAATGACGAAAGTGTCGAAGGTGTAGCGTTCGTTTAGTGGTGTAAAAAATGGACCGGGGGTCCATTCTCCTGCCAAATCCCGGGCCTCGACCCGACTCGTATCCGTTTCACCGATTCCAGGTTTCCTGGGTTCGGTTTTCCCTTTCCCCCGGTCGTCCCACAAGTTTCCCTGCGTTCCCATTTGGGTGTTCTTCTTGACTGCCATCTCGGCCGTGGCCGGAGAAACGGTCTCATTTTCCAGCTCCTTGGGGTTGTTATCGGCGATGGCGAAAACGATGCGAGGAACCAAGTCCGTTTCTTCCTTGACAGCGCTCTGGATCAGTTTCAAATAGTTGCTTTCCACCCAATCGGCGAAATAGGAGCTGGATACTTCGATTTCAAGCAGTTCGGCGTCGAAACGAAGCGCTTTTGTGGGACGAAACCAGGTGTTGAAGCTTTGGGGGCGGATATGGCGCTCGATGTTAAGCAGGCAACGAGCCCACAGTTCGTGGGTTTCTTGCGATGTGGTGGTGATCATCACTCTCTTATGCAGAAGCGGGAGAGAAAGGGGTTCGCAACGGTAGACAAAGCAAGAAAGGGCGTCAAGAAACCGGACCGTCGAGGAGCACTCGGAGTTTGAGGACGCAGTCTGATAACCTCGGATCCGAAGGACCGACCCCCGGGATTCAAAAAATTTGACAGATAGTCTATTCGTCCCGATCCTCTTAGAATTCAATGCGACAACCTTTTACGCACGATAGCGCGATGCCTGGAATGAAAGTCAATAACTGACCAACACCCGGTTCCGCGCAAATCATTCCAGGGTCCTCCGTGAAACGAACCTTTCAACCGAGTAACCGCAAGCGACGAAACAAGCACGGCTTTCGGAAACGCATGCGCACTCCCGGTGGTCGTGCTGTCATCAACCGCCGGCGTCGCAAGGGTCGCAAACAACTGACCGTCTGAATTACCCCCAAAACTCCGCGCAGGGGGGGAACACCCATTCCGAATCGTCGCACCGTGAGCTGGTTAAAAGGGCGGTATCTGTGGGTGCGACACGGGCGGCAGGCTGCTGTCATTCTCGTAATTCGAAAGTCGCTTGGGAAAGCCGTAGTTCGCAATCGTCTCAAGCGACGCCTGCGGTCCCTCTGCCGCGAACGCCCCAATCCTTCGCACCCTGTCGTTATTTTCCCACAACCCTCAGCGGTAAACGCCACATACCGTCATCTCGAGGTTGACCTGGACGATCTTCTGACCCAGATGGACCAGCAGTCCTGAATGCGCCGGTTGTTCGTGGTCTGCATTCGGGCGTATCAGCTCTGCCTGTCCCCATACACTTACTCGGCCTGCAGGTTTCAACCGACTTGCTCGGAATATGCCGCCCAAGCTGTCGACAAGCACGGTTGTCTGTGTGGCGGATTCAAGGCGATGGTGCGGCTGCTGCGCTGCCATCCGTTGGGCGGCTGTGGTTACGACCCCGTAGAGTAAGGCAACACATCGATGGGCGACAAACGCACGCTGCTGGCTTTCCTGCTGATCGGGCTCATTTTTCTCCTGATGCCCTACTACTATGAGTGGATGGGCCTGACACCACCCCCCCAGGATACCGTTTCCGAGGCGGACCAAGTTGCCGAACCGCAGTCCAGCCGGCAGGAAGTCGTCGACGAGATTCCGTCTCCACCTTCATCCGAGCCCGAACAATTCACCGAAGCGAAGGCGCCAACGTCCCAACTGCCGGATGTTTCCTCTCCGGGTGTATTCTCAGCGCGGGAGATTTCAGTACGCACTCCACTGCAGGAACTGACTTTTTCTACTGCCGGAGGAGTTCTTACATCAGTCAAACTGCCCCAGTATCAGCGACATGAGGGGGAGATATTGGAGTTGATGCCCGAGGCTCCACGTGCTCTAGCCCTAGAGTTCAGGGATGAGAACGGCCATATAGTGCAGGATCTGAGTGAAGTGGAGTTTGTTCCCAGTACGGAATCACTCTTTCTGGAATCCGGATCGAGCGGCAACCTGCAAATGCGAGCAAATCTTGGAAATGGACGCTTCGTCGAGAAGCGCTTTCGCTTCGATGCCGAGCACTATGGCCTACAGATGGAGCTATCCTACTCCGGATTCGATGAGCAGACCTTTGCCTATTTTGTCTGGGAGGGAGGAATCGCCATTGCGGAAAGAGCAGAGCATGTCGATCTGGAGTCGATGCAGGCGATGGCCTATTTGAACGAAAGCCTGAATGACTTGCGTGCGGAAGCAGGAGAACCGGAAAGCTGGGCCGAGAAGGGTTCGCTTCGCTGGGCGGGAGTGCGGAACAAATACTTCATGGCCAGCATAGCACCGACCACACCGAGCCGATACATCGTAGAGCTCGAGGCTCGCTTTGCGGTTCCCGTTCCCGAATTCGATTACCGGGTCGGATTCAGGCTGTCGCCTTCCGGTACCTGGGATGGATTGCTTTATATTGGCCCGCTCGACTACGAGGAGTTGATCCTTTACGAAGCCGAACTGGAGCGGGCGATGGATCTCGGCTTCCCGATTGTGCGTGAAATCAGCAAGGTGCTGATCGTTCTGTTCGTCGCCGCCTACCAAGTCATCCCCAACTACGGCTGGGTGATCGTTCTGTTCGCAGTTGTTGTCAAGATCCTCGTCTATCCCCTGACCCACAAGTCGTACGAATCGGCATCGAAGATGCAGGAGTTGCAGCCAAAAGTGGCAGCGCTCAAGGAAAAATTCAAAAACGACAATCAACGCCTCAGCCGGGAGACGATGAAACTTTATCGCGATGAAGGAGTGAATCCGCTGGGTGGCTGTCTCCCCCTCCTCCTGCAAATGCCGATATTCATCGCTCTCTATCAAACCTTCAGTAGCACTATCGAACTCAGGCAGTCCCCGTTCATTCTGTGGATCGATGACCTGTCCTTACCCGATGAAGTAATGATCGCCGGAATCTCCATCCACATCCTGCCCCTGTTGATGTCGGCGGCGATGTTTTTCCAGTCGAAAATGACAATGAAAGACCCGAAACAGGCTGCCCTTGTGTATATCATGCCTGTTGTCATGGTTTTCATAATGTGGAGGTTTTCTTCCGGGTTGGTCCTTTATTGGACCGTCTTCAATGTGTTGCAAATCGCCCAGCAACACCTGACCAACCGCTATAAGCAACGCAGGGCGCAACTCACTTAGTGTGCCCAGTCGCGCTCCATGATGCCCGCTATGGCGCGCCCCTCCACGATCGAAACCTCTACGATTGTGGCTGTAGCAACCCCTTCGGGAGCGGGGGGGATTGGTATCATTCGACTGAGTGGTCCAAACTCGGTTCCCGTTGCGCGCACCCTGTTTCGCAGCAATCCTCCCTTGGGAAAACGACCTCGGTACGTGGAGTACGGCAGCATTCTGGATGAGAATGGAGCAGAGCTGGACTCCGGCTTGGCCTGGGTGCTGAAAGCCCCCCGGTCGTATACCGGGGAGGATACCGTCGAGATCAGCGCTCATGCCAGCGCAGTCGTTCTGAGCAGCGTAGTTGAGGCTGCGATCGCCGCCGGTGCGACCCTCGCACGTCCGGGCGAATTCACACGACGGGCGTTTGTCAACGGGCGTATGGATTTGCTGCAGGCCGAGGCGGTTATCGACCTGATCCAGGCAGGCAGCAAACACGCAATGCAAAACTCATACGGTCACACCAGTGGCCGACTGTCTCAATTGGTAGGTACCCTCAAGGGCCACGTAGTGCGAGCCTTGGCATTCCTTGAAGTGAACTTGGATTTCGCCCAGGAAGGAGAGGGGCATGTACGTACGGAACAGATCTTCCAGGAGTTGGACCCCGCCATTTCCCTGTCGCATCAATTGCTTGAAACGTTCGCAGGAGGCCGACGACGGCAGCAAGGTTTTTCGGTAGCTCTCATCGGACGGCCCAACGTCGG
Organism: Candidatus Latescibacterota bacterium; assembly: GCA_965223905.1. GTDB lineage: Bacteria > Latescibacterota > UBA2968 > UBA8231 > UBA8231 > CBDCXV01. The sequence goes on along the minus strand of CBDCXV010000001.1, from coordinate 341,739 downwards.
GAAGTCAACCCTGTTCAATGCCCTTCTTGGTGAAGATCGAGCCATTGTAACCCATACTCCTGGAACGACGCGTGATGTAATTGAAGGGCAAGTAGTGTGGGAAGGCGATTTGGTGCGCCTTAGGGACACGGCGGGGCTTCGAACGGCATCAGGCGCAGTTGAGGTAGAGGGTATGAGACGAACTCGCCAAGAAGCCAACGACGCCGATCTTGTGCTGATTGTAACGGATTCCTCCCGGCCTTGGAGCGAGGGAGACGAAGAGCTTCTCACGTTGGCAGGCGGCGGTTCCTTTCTGATTATCAGAAACAAGATTGACATGCCGTGCAAGCAAAGGATTCCGGATACGGTCTCCGAGCGTGCTCTGACTATTTCGATTTCGGCGGTACTGAGGACTGGTCTTCGGGACCTGAAAGGGGCAATCACGAAGTTTCTCCCCAGGGCACGGACCGTCGAGGGAGTCGGTCTTATTCGACAACGGCATGCCAGCCTTATCGAACGAGTCCATTCGGCCTGCCAAGATTCATACAGGATGTTGGCAGAAGGCGATATGGCGGAATGCGTCGCAGCCGAACTGCACGCAGCCCTTTCCCATTGCGGAGAGCTGTTGGGCGAAAATGTCGACGAAGCTGTCCTGGATGACATTTTTTCGGAATTCTGCATAGGAAAGTGAGTGTTCCACGTGGAACAATAATCGCTCCACGGATTCTTCCCTTCCCGGTGTTCCACGTGAAACAACCCCCTTACCGGTAAAGCCAGGTCGCATCCCGATTTTCAACGCCTCATCCTTGCACAACATCCTGGCAGAATTCTGCCCCGATGGGAGCGCGCTCCAAATCGAGCATTGGATTGCGGGGTTGGAGCAGTTTGCAGACCTCTTGTCCCAGTGGTCACAGCGTGCAAGTTTGATCTCTTCAGGGGACAGATCGCGGATCCCAGAAAAACACATTCTTCCATCTGTTGCCCTGAGACAGCTCATCCTAACCATGCCTCACAGGGCTGTGTGGGATGTCGGTTCGGGTGCCGGTCTGCCAGGAATTCCACTGGCAATAACCCTTCCGCAGACCCACTTCCTACTGATCGAAAGCAGGCGGAGGAGGGCCTCATTCCTGCGGGAGGTCATTCGCCGTCTGTCACTGAACAACACCTCGGTTCTGCACGAAAGACTCGAACAGGAAAGCCGCGTTCCGGAGGGTCTCCCTATGGCAGATGTGGTGCTATCCCGAGCGGCGTTAAGTCTTGGTCAGCTGCGCTGCCGGGTAAAAACAAGAACGCAGCCTCATGCGGTCCTAGTCTCGACTCTTCCGCCTTCGGCACCTGCATCCCTTGGTAAATCCAGTCTGGTTCATCGTTGGCAGTGTGCTGGTTTGACCGGGTCTGCCTCACTACAGTCTGTAAATGTGGATTGAGTGAGGAAAAGGAGAGGGTTGCAAACATCTATCCCACGCAAATCTTGGAAAAGGCTTGGAAAATGAATTCGGGGTTGGTCCATGAGGCGGTAGTTGGAAACGGCAAGAAAAATCCCCACAAAGCCAGCGGCATATCCGCAAATTGTGGTGTGGCAGTGGAAGTGCCGGGACCCTATATTCCCCCCTCCCCCCCGGATGCGACAAATTTGAAAACTGATTCGTCTCCACAGTTGCCTGCATTGTGGTTGGAAATCAACTGAAATCCTGGGTTTTGGTGATCCTGCGTCCTCTTGCGCAGGTCTTCATCAGAATTGGTCTTCGCCCCGACTGGCTGACCGTAGCCGGTCTTTTTCTGAGTCTGGTAGCAACAGGAGCATTCGCTACCGGACATCTTCGCTGGGCTGCTGCGATAATGTTGTTGGGAGGACTGTGCGATATCCTCGACGGCCAGGTTGCGCGGGAAGGAAAAAGCGAAACGCAGTTCGGGGCCCTGCTGGATTCGACGACAGATCGCTACTCGGAAATATTCCTTTTCTTCGGGATCGGCGCCTACCTGATCGGGAAAGATGAGTGGCTCGTGTGCGGGATCCTGTTTTTCGCTTTATCGGGCTCCCTGATGGTGAGCTATGTTCGAGCCAGAGCCGAAGGGCTTGGCGAGGATTGCAAGGTGGGTATTATGCAGCGGCCGGAGCGCTTGGTGGGCCTGGCTCTCGGGGGGTTGTACGGACACGAGGGTCTGGTTTTTGTTCTTGTCGTCCTCGCGGTAACTACCAATTACACAGTTATCGAGCGACTTACCTACATCCGCAACAAGATGAATTCCCAAGCGCCAAACCCCACTACCAATTAGGCGTGCATATTGTCCGCTGATTCCCCGCTCTTATCAATTAGGCAAGAGGACTTCCCCAAATAAGCCCCCCCCGGCCCGGTGATGAGCAAAACGGATGACCAAAACGTACACCCCTTGTTCGTCGTCTTTGAAGGGATCGACGGAGCTGGAACAACAACCCAATCCAAGCTTCTGGCGCGGTCCCTGAATGTCCAGGGACATCCGGTTGTGGTTACAAGAGAACCTGGCGGAACGGAGATCGGCGAACGGATTCGGGGGCTTCTTCTCGACCCGTCGTTGATTGACTTGGCAGCAAGGACTGAACTGCTGTTGTATGCTGCAAGCCGAGCACAACTGGTCGATGAAATAATCAGGCCCGCCCTGGAGGCTGGCAAGCCTGTGATAAGCGACCGATATGCGGCATCGACAATTGCGTATCAGGGAGCGGGAAGAGCGCTGGATCTGGAAATGATTGATTTCCTGAACGGCTTTGTTGTCCAACAGTGCGTTCCGGACATCACCATTCTTCTCGATGTGCCGTTGGAAGTGGCCAATGAGCGGATGAACAACGGAATTGCAGACAGGCTGGAGCAGGAAGAAGGGCGATTTCGTGAACGAGTCGCGGCAGCGTATCGAAAAATGGCTTCCGACCAGGCGGAAACGTCATGGCTGATCGATGGAACGGGTGAGGAGAATAACCTTGCGGGCCGAATCTCGGAGGAACTGCGCTCGCGTTGGCCCGCATTTCCATTTCGGACATAGTGCTAATAGTGATATCGGTTAGAAGCTATTGAGGGCGCCTACAGAGTTGGCAAGAGGAAACAAATGAGATCGGCAATTCTGTTTTTCGCATCCATGATCATGTTTTTCGCATCGGAGCAGATTGCAGCAACACCTTTCAAGAGCGATCCGTATCAGCCTGTTCATGAAAGCTGGGACCGCTTTGGTGCCGTTTACAGTCGCGTTGTGATGCACTACTACGACGACGTCAATCATTCCCGCCTGATGCGCGCGGCGATCGAGGGCCTGCTGCGAGAGCTTGATTCCTACAGCCAGTATTTCGATGAGGAAGGACTGCGTCAACTGCGGCAGGATACGACGGGCCGATTTGCCGGATTGGGTATAACTGTCGGGATCAAGGATCACTATCCGGTAGTAATCGCACCGATGGAAGGCACGCCGGCAATACGGGCTGGGCTACTCCCAGGAGACCTGATCGTAGCAATTGAGGGGGAGGACACCTTCGACCTCAGCCTCGAAGAGGTAGTAAATACCTTGCGCGGCGAATCCGGATCAGTTGTGCGTATCACCGTTGCCCGCCCGGGCAACTCCCAGTGGGGCGTAGCGATCACACGAGAGCTTATCAAGATCAGGAGTGTTGCACTTGCTGATTTGATCCACCCTCGAATCGGTTACATCAGTATGAAACAAACCAGGTTTTCGGAGGATACCGCGTTCGAGGTTGAACAGGCTCTGAAGGAGCTGAGCTCGAGCGGGATGAAAGGCTTGGTGCTCGATCTTCGCGGTAACCCCGGGGGACTTCTGACGCAAGCCGCGGAAGTAGCCGATCTCTTTCTCTCGAAGCGGGATCCGATCGTTTCTATCCGTGAACGGGACGGAGGGCGTGAGGAGACTCGCTATTCTCAACGGCGTCCGGTGTATGCAAAGCACCCAATGGTGGTACTCATAGATGGTGGAAGTGCCAGCGCAGCCGAAATTGTAGCCGGAGCGATACAGGATAACGATCGCGGTCTGGTTGTTGGAACGGCTTCATTTGGAAAGGGATCGGTGCAGACGATCTTCGACCTTCACGAGCTGGAAGACACTGCCCTCAAGTTGACCACCGCGCTCTATTACACTCCCAGCGGTCGCAGCATTCACCGGGACGCCAACGACTTGTCGACCTTCCGCTCATTACAAATCCCAGTGGGAGACATTGAAGTGCCGGCGGCGTTGCTGCTCAGTGTCATTCTCGATGCCGATGACTACGCCTCCGCGCACGCCGACCTGCGGGCTCGCTTCGATGTGGAAACCGAAGATGCTCATCAACTTCTGCAGTTTCAGCTCGGAGACCTCGTCGGTCACCTGCGGTCCGAACTGCCTGCGGACGTGAGATTCGATATAACAGGAAAAAGATATCAAACCCGGAACGGACGCACAGTTTTCGGGGGTGGAGGCATCACCCCAGATATCGTCGTAGAAACTGGACAACTACCCTACCTCGTCCAGCATCTGCAGAGAGGGCGCCATTTCTTCGATTTTGTCGTCGACTATGTCGGATCCAAGGCCGTGAACAGTGAGGCTCACCGCTTGGAGGTCGATCGCGGCATGGTGGAAGCATTCCGCGCATTTGTTCCCGACTCGATCCTTGCTGCAAACGACGGTCGCAGAGAACTGAGTGAATTACGGCAGCGAGCCGGCGCAGCTGGCTGGGGGAAATCGGCGAAGGCGATGCTGGACAGTCTCGAAAACATTCTGAAGAACAGAGCCATGATTCCCGCGTTTTCTCCTAAGGTGGAGCCTTACGTACGGGCCAGCCTCCGTCGTGAATTGGCTTTGCGATTGCATGGTCGCCGAGCGAGCCTGCTCGCCGAACTTGAGGAAGATTCCCAGTTGGAAGAAGCGGTGACCCTGATAAAAGATGGAGAGAGGTTTCGCCGCTTGCTGGCTGGGGGCTAGTTGGTTTTGTCCGGATACCGGGTTGGTTGCAAGCCAGAGAAAGCCGTCATAGTTAGGAAAAATCAAACCAGAGGGCTCAGATTGGGGTGTGGGTAAAATAGCCCCGGCGAGCAGGTGTATAGAGGAATCCAGCCGTCGTTAAATGGGGATCTACCCCGTAGCGGCATACAGGACATGGCCGGGAGGCCGCGATACACGATGTGATGCCTCGCAACTCAGCACGGAAATCGGGACGGATGAGGACCTTGGCGTGTAGCACTGAAGCCTATCCTCCATCGGCGACGGAAGTGGCTTTCCGCCGAAGAAAAAACGGCCAGTTTCCGGTCTCAGAAGTATTCCTGTATTTAACTTCCTTTCCGCATCTCTCGCAATCGATCGGGCTCTCCATCAGCGACAAACAGGGTCATTCGTCCATCAAGCGGATGAGCAGTGTCGCGCTCACAACAGGAGAACCGATGTCTACCGAAATATTCATTAATCAGGGAATTCACGAGTCCCGCATTGCCATAGTTGAAGAGGGCCGTCTCGCCGAAATCTGGGTCGAGCGGCCGGAGAGCGAACGCATGGTGGGGGATATTTACAAAGGCACCGTCATGGCAGTTCTACCAAGTTTGCAAGCTGCCTTTGTCGAGATTGGACTGGAGCGTACTGCATTTCTCCAAGTTCGCGATATGGTCGAGGCGAATTCAGACGAAGAGGAGCGCCCTCCCCGCAACGGGCGTCGGGGGCGCTCTTTGCCAAGTATCCAGAGCTTGGTTCAGAAAGGGCAGGAAGTACTGGTGCAGATCGCCAAGGAGCCAATCGGAACCAAAGGGGCCCGCGTGACAACGCAACTTGCTCTAGCTGGGCGCTTTGTGGTGTTGATGCCGGGTGGGGATTGGGTCGGAGTCTCTCGGAAGATTTCGAACTATTCAGAGCGTCGCCGGCTTCGCGACATCGTTCGAAAGGCGCGACCGGAAGGTTATTCGGCGATCGTGCGCACCGAGGGGTCCGGCAAGAGCGAGAAGGAATTCAAGCGCGACCTGAAGCAGTTGGTAAAGGTTCATGAGCGCATGAATAAACGCAGCAGGAAGACCCCGTCACCCGCCCTAGTGCACAAAGAACTAGGTATGACCACCAGCGTCATCCGAGACCTGTTTACCGACAGCGTGGACAGGCTCGTCGTCGACTCGAAGCCGCTCTATCGAGAAATATGTGATTACGTGAAATCGGTATCTCCGGAGTTGAAAAACCGGATCGAATACTTTCACGACAAACGGCCGATTTTCGATGTCGTTAAAATTGAACGCGAACTCGACAAAGCCAATGATCGCAATGTCGGAATGCGGGGCGGTGGGGCCCTTGTAATCGACCATGCGGAGGCAGGGACATTCGTCGACGTCAACTCTGCAGGCTTTGTAGGATCGCGTGATCAGGAAGAGAGCAACCTGCGGACCAATGTCGAGGCCGCCAAGGAACTTGCACGGCAGCTGCGACTCCGTGACATCGGCGGAATTATCGTCGTGGACTTCATTGACATGCACGAGGAACGCAATCGAAAAAAAGTGGTGGAACAGATGTTCGAGGAGGCCAAAAAAGACCGGGCAAAAGTCTCGATCAGTCCGCAGATCAGCGAGTTCGGGCTGGTTGAAATGACCCGCCAGCGAGTGCGCCCCAACCTGTTACACACTCACAGCGAGCCCTGTCCAACCTGCCACGGTACCGGGAGGGTACTGGGTCCGGATACAACTCTGACAAAAATCGAGCGCTGGATGCAGAGGGCTTATGCTGCCAACAGCGATCGTCGATTCGAACTCCGGGTGCATCCTGACGTAGCCCAATACATGATCGCGGATAGGGAAGTACGTCTGAAATCGATTCGCCGAGCCACCAAAGCTCGCGTCGAAATCCGGGAAGATCCATCCTTGACAGCGCAGGATTTCAAGGTGATTTCGCGGAAACGGAACCTTGATGTGACTGCGGAGCACAGGGACTCCTCAGATTCGAGCCGAAATTGACAGATTTTCGAAGCACAGTTAGCTTTCGCTGCCAAATTTCACTGTCGCCAACCCGCAACACGGGTTCAAACGGACCAACGCCATGTATGCAATTGTAGACATTGCCGGCAAACAGGTACAGGTCAGCAAAGGAGAAACAGTACGAGTGCCAAGGCTATCCATCGAAGAGGGCCAAAAGCACACGTTCACAAAGGTTTTGCTGATTTCGGAAGAGGGCCAAAACATCGTTGGTGGACCACACGTCAACGGGGCGTCCGTTACAGCGACCGTTCGCGGCCACGGACTCGAAAAGAAGGTGATCGTTTTCAAGATCAAACGGCGAAAGAACTACCGGCGTAGGAACGGGCACCGCCAGAAGTACACTGAAATCCAGATCGACGATATCGCAACAGCGTAGCGAGTCTGCGCGGGAAGAGGTATTCCCCATGGCACATAAAAAGGGCGTAGGAAGCTCCAGAAACGGCCGCGACAGCCATTCCAAACGGCTCGGCATCAAGCGCTACGGAGGTCAGGTCGTTAGCGCCGGAACGATTTTGGTTCGCCAACGCGGGACACGAGTTCACCCCGGCCGCAATGTGCGCAAGGGAGGTGACGACACGCTATATGCAACAGTCCATGGTACTGTTCAATTCGAGAGAGCCGGTCGAAATCGAAACCGCGTCAGTGTATTGCCGGTTGCAGTCCCCTGACGCCAATTTCCGCGATCACTGTTCCGTGCAGACGGCAGGGATTCTTGCACTAGGCACTCCCCAATTCTCTGACTTTCCTTCTCTTCCACAGATCAGCGTAGATCAACGATCTGAGTCAGCAGCGTGACTTAGGCATGAACAGCTTGGTCTATGACATTTTGATTGTGGGCGGGGGCGGCGCCGGCTTGCGGGCGGCGATCGCTGCCGTCGAGGCAGACTCTCGGCTGAACGTTGGGGTTATTTCAAAGGTCTACCCCATGCGCAGCCATACTGTTTCTGCCGAAGGCGGCTTGGCGGCGGTGGTGCGCGACGATGACAACCTCGATTCGCACGCGTTCGACACCATCAAGGGTAGCGATTTTCTCGCCGACCAAGATGTTGTCGAGGTCTTCGTGGAGGAAGCTCCTGGCGAAGCGATTCAGCTCGACCACTGGGGATGTCCCTGGAGCAGGGACCAAGACGGCCGTGTCAGCGTCCGGGCCTTTGGTGGCATGACCGTCAAGAGGACGCTCTATGCAGCGGACAAGACCGGATTTCACATGTTGCACGCGCTGTTTCAGACTTCCCTGAAGTACAACAGCATCCACCGTCACGACGAGTTCTTCGTTACCTCACTGCTGGTGGAAGAGGGTCAGGTATGCGGCGTCACCGCCCTGAACTTGCAGTCGGGCGGACTGCAGGCGATTCCGGCGAAAGCGGTCGTTCTGTGTACTGGCGGCGGCGGTCGGATGTTCCCCTTTACCACGAATGCCGCCATCAAGACCGGTGACGGAATGTCGATGGCTTACCGCGCCGGTTGTCCCTTGAAGGACATGGAATTTGTACAGTACCACCCTACCGGATTGCCCGGTACTGGTATCCTGATGACGGAGGCCTCGAGGGGAGAGGGAGGCTACCTCGTCAACAGCGAGGGGGATCGCTATCTGAGCGAGTACGTGCCGGGAAAAATGGAGCTCGGTCCAAGAGATATCCTGTCGCGTTCGTTTGTACACGAGATGCGAGCAGGCCGGGTCTTCGAGGACGAGCAAGGGCAGTACGTCCACCTCGACCTGCGCCACCTCGGGGAGAAAGTCATCGATGAAAAACTGCCCTTCGTGCGGGAGCTTACTCGCAACTACGTAGGTATTGACCCGGTACACGACCCGATCCCCGTGCGGCCGGTGGTTCATTACATGATGGGTGGCGTTCACACAGACATCGACGGGAAGACTCCGATCGAAGGGCTGTATGCAGCAGGCGAGTGCGCCTGCGTCAGTCTCAACGGGGCAAACAGGCTAGGCTCCAACTCCCTGACAGAGTGCCTGGTTTTCGGAGCGCGCGCCGGGAGATGTGCCGCTGCCTATGCCATGGAGAAGCAGCACCCTCGGCTCGGTGCCCTCGAGCAGCTGACTCGGCACGAAGAGTTGCAGATCAAGTCGCGTTTTTTCAGCGAGAGTACCGAAGAGGAAAGCATCGCAGACATCCGTACCGACTTGCAGAAAGTAGCGGAGGCCGGAGCCGGAATCTACCGAACCCGCGAGGGATTGGAGAAGGCTTGCGACGATATCGCCGAACTGCGACGACGCTATGAAAACGTTCGCGTGCAGGATCATTCCAACGTGTTCAATACGCAGCTGACCGCCGCAATAGAACTGGGATTCATGCTGGATGTTGCCGAATCCCTCGCTCACTCGGCGTTGCGGCGCGAAGAGTCCAGAGGGTCGCACGCCCGCTCAGACTTCGAGGATCGCAACGACGACGCGTTTCTGCAACACTCCCTGGCGTACCGAAGTGCCGAAGATGAGGACGCTCCCCGCATAGACTATTTGCCCGCTACCATAACCCGCTGGCAGCCCGAGGAGCGCACGTATTAGCATGAGTGAAGACACCATCACCCTTTCCGTTTTCCGCTACGGTGGAGAAGAGGGAAACGAACCGACGTTCCAGGATTACGATATTCCGTACCGGCAGGAATGGGTAGTGCTCGACGCCCTGAACTACATCAAGGACTACGTCGACGGCACTCTTTCGTACCGATGGTCCTGTCGCATGGGCGTATGTGGCAGTTGCGGTACCATGGTAAACGGGGAGCCAAAACTGACCTGCGCAACATTCCTGCGCGAATACTATCCCGAACCTGTGCGTGTAGAACCGCTCAATCACTTTCCCGTAGTGCGGGACCTCGTCATTGAGATGGACGACTTCATGGCCAAACTCGAGGCTGTGAAGCCTTGGATTGTGCGCGACGATCAAAAGCCAGTAGAGGAAGGAGAGTACCTGCAAACCCCGGAAGAGCTGGCCGAGTTCAAACAGTTCAGCATGTGCATCAACTGCATGTTGTGCTATTCGGCCTGCCCGGTATACGGGCTGGAAGACGGATTCATCGGACCTGCCGCCCTGGCGCTCGCACACCGTTACAACATGGATACCCGTGACAAGGGAGAGGACGAACGCGCCCATATCGTGGCCAGCAGCGAAGGGATCTGGGAGTGCACCTTTGTCGGCGAGTGTTCCGTGGTCTGTCCCAAGGATGTCGACCCGGCTGCTGCCATACAACGCACCAAGGTTGCAACCACAAAAAACTGGTTCAAATCGATACTGATGCCGCGGGGGTCAAAATGAGCAGCGCTTTCCGCAGTGGCGACGGGAAGACGTACCAGCCGTCAATGCCGGCCACATGGTGGCTTAAAAAGGGAAGCTATTTCCTGTTCATGATGCGCGAGTTCAGCAGCATCTTCATTGCCGCATTCGTTCTGCTTTTCATGTGTGAGCTTTTCCTCCTGTCGCGAGGGGCGCAGGCCTACGGACAGTTTCGGGAATCGCTGCGACAGCCCGAATACGTCGTTTTTTTCGTCATCGCCTTCGTATTTGCAGTCTATCACACTATCACCTGGTTCGGGGCCGCATCCAAAATTCAGGTCGTCCGTCTCGGCTCCAGGACGGTGCCTCCCGGAATGGTCACAGGGGGTGCAATCGCGGCGTGGCTGGTGGTGTCGGCCGCTATCGTCTTGGTTTTTGTGAGGTAGGTGTACAGCAGTGAAATACCGGAAAGACACCAGAGAGCCATTCTGGTGGGGAATGTTCTCCGCGGGGGGAATGGTCGCGGCGCTGCTGGTTCCCATACACATCTTTCTCGACGGCTTGGCGGTTCCGTTGGGCCTGCTCCAACCTGAAGCAGTAGGGTATGACAAAATGCATTCCCTGCTGGCAAACCCCCTGATCAAGCTCTACCTCTTCGTTTTCATGGCGCTGCCACTCTTCCACGCGGCGCACCGCATTCGTTTTTCGCTTTACGAATTGGGTGTGCACAAGCATCGCCCGACCGTAAGTGTTCTGTGTTACGGGGGTGCACTTGCTGGAACTGCCGTGGCCGCCTATCTCCTTCTGCAGATTTCCTGAACAGCGAACCTGCCGCGAGCGAACACGAGCTCAGGAGCGCAGTCGATACGGGCGACTAGTGGTTCACCTATGTAGTAATGCTGGATAGAGGCGGTGGTGAATTGCCATTTGACCCTCGTTGGACTCTTCTCGCGTTGGGAGAGCCAGGCGTGGACTTCTTTGCTCAGTTGCTGAATCGTGCCGATGCGCCGGTCCAGACACTGCCGGGAAAGCACCTTCAACCCGATTTCGGCCATATATTGAGCCAGCTACCCCGTTTCGGGGTGAAGTGAATATCGATTTTATCGGCGATGCGTTTGGCTTCTTCGGGCGCAAAGACGTCGTACAAAGCCGCCTTCTGGTGCGAGCTCAGATTGTCCATGACCAAGGTCAGGGCATCGGCTTCCGGGTAGCAGCGATCGACCAGATCTTTCATCACCTGAGCCCAATCTTTCTTGGTGCGGCGCTGCGTGACCTGGACTTGGCAGCGGCCGGTAAGCGGTTCCAGCATCATGAATACGGTGGCCACGCCGTTGCGGACATAGTGATGATCATACCGAGCCGCATGTCCAGGAATCGCCGGAAGAGGGGCCCGCACCTCTCCCACCAGCTATTTGCTCGTCTCGTCCAGGCATACCGTGGGACGGGTGGGATCGTAGGGCCGGGTATAGATATCCAGCACATCCTCCATGGCCCAAACGAATTCGGCACTGGGGGCGCCCGGCAGGCACCACATTTCCTGCCGCCAGGGCTTCAATGCGTTTTTTTTAGCGTCTTGCGGACCGTTTCCGGGCTGACCCGGTCGACCACCTCCAACGAAACCAGGCGGTCTGCTAACAATTTGAGGGTCCAGCCCTTCCTTCCCTCCGGCGGCGGGCTACAGGCCAGCGCTACGAGACGAGCCTCGGCTTCTCCGTCGAGATGGTCTTGGCCCTGCGGTTCGTCTGCTCCTTGCGTTGGAGGGCGGCCTCCAGGCCTTCTTCGGCAAATCGTTTGCGCAGGCGCTCGACCGTGCTGGAATGGACCTCGAGAGCGTGCCCGATCTGTTCGTCGGTCCAGCCGTCTCCCTGCGCTCCTTGATCCGTCTTCAGGAGAATGCGCGCATGCCGCTGCTTGAAAGCAGCCGCTTTCCCCTTGGAGATGAGTCCGTGCACATAGGAGCGCTCCTCCGGGGTGAGAGTGACGAGGTATCTCTTCTTGGGCAACGCCGTACTCCTTTTCCAATAAAGGGGATCGGTAAAAAGGATACGGCTGCCACTTTTATTCCGCAATTCTAAATGGATCGACCACTAGCGCGTCGATGGGGATGAAGTTTAGAACCGGAGACGCCGCTGAAAACGAACGTCTCCCTGACGGGTTTGCGTCTGGGAAATGATTTCCAAAGCCGGGGCGCAGCCATCACCATGAAAATCCACGAATTCCAGGCCAAGAAGCTGCTCCGCACCTACGGTGTCGCCGTGCCTCCGGGGGATGTAGCAACAACACCAGAATGCGCTGCGCAGATAGCAGCCGGGCTAGGAGGTCGCGTCGTCGTCAAAGCACAGATTCACGCTGGAGGCCGCGGCAAGGGGGGTGGAATCAAGGTAGCTGACAATGCGGAGGCGGCGCGTCAGGCGGCCGAGCAGATTATCGGCATGCAGCTGGTCACCCACCAGACGGGACCCGAAGGGCAGCGGGTCAAACAGGTGCTGGTGGAAAAAGCAAGCGACATAACCAGAGAATTCTATCTCGGGATAGCCCTGGACCGTGCACAGTCCAAACTGGTCGTCATAGCCAGCACAGAGGGCGGGATGGAGATCGAGCAGGTCGCCGCCCGAATGCCGGAAAAAATTCTTTCCGAAACAGTGGACCCCTCCACTGGATTGCTTCCGTTTCAGACATCTCGCCTCGCATTCGGGCTTGGTTTGAGCGGCGCGGTGGCTCGCGAGGCCGCCCGGTTCATACTTGGGTTGTACGAGATGTATCAGACCGAGGACTGCTCGCTGGCCGAGGTCAACCCGATCGCTCTCACCAGCCAGGATGAGCTCATGGCGCTGGACGCGAAGATCAATTTCGACGACAACGGTTTTTTTCGACACCGCGATCACGGCGAACTGCGCGACCTCGATGAAGAGGAGGACTTGGAGGTCGAGGCATCGAAACATGGCCTGAACTACATAAAGCTCGACGGCAACATCGGCTGCATGGTGAACGGCGCAGGCCTGGCCATGGCTACTATGGACATCATAAAGCTTGCTGGCGGCAAACCGGCCAACTTCCTCGATGTAGGGGGCGGTGCCAGTGCCGAGACTGTGGAAAATGGATTCCGCATCCTTCTGTCAGACCCGAATGTCAAAGCAATCTTGATCAACATCTTCGGCGGTATCGTGCGTTGCGACCGCGTCGCCGAAGGGGTTATTGAGGCACGCAAGAAGATCGACATACAGCTCCCGGTTGTAGTACGACTGGCCGGTACAAATGCAGAAGAAGCTGCGAGAAGACTGCGGGAATCCGACGTGGATTTCCCCGTTGCCGTCGGTTTGAAGGACGCCGCGGAGAAAGCTGTGAAGGTGCTGTCGTGAGCATTCTCGTCGGTGAGGACACCCGCGTTTTCGTGCAGGGAATCACCGGCTCGGAGGGCTCGTTTCACACCCGGCAGATGATCGAGTACGGAACACTCCTTGTCGGGGGGGCGACTCCCGGAAAGGGAGGCCAGGAGTTCGAAGGACTCCCGGTTTTCAATACAGTGGCCGAAGGGGTCCGAGATACCGGCGCAACAGCATCGGTCATCTTCGTTCCGGCACCATATGCGGCCGATGCCATCATGGAAGCAGCGGATGCCGGCATCGAGCTTGTGGTCTGTATTACCGAAAACATCCCGTTACGCGACATGGTGCGTGCCTATCACTACGTGGCTAGCAGGTCGACGCGGCTGATCGGTCCCAACTGTCCCGGGATCATTTCACCCGGCCAGTGCAAGATCGGGATCATGCCAGGGTTCATTCACCAGAGGGGACGAATCGGTGTCGTATCGCGTAGCGGCACCCTCACCTACGAAACGGTGGATCAGCTCACGCAGCGGGGGCTCGGCCAGTCGACGTGCATCGGAATCGGCGGTGACCCTGTTATCGGAACTCGTTTTATCGACGCGTTCAAACTGTTCCAAAAGGATGACGAAACCGATGCGGTGGTGATGATCGGAGAAATCGGGGGCAGCGATGAAGAAGTGGCGGCCGCGTACGTTCGCCAATATTTCGAGAAACCCGTATTCGGCTTCATAGCCGGTCGCACGGCACCTCCCGGTCGTCGCATGGGTCATGCCGGGGCCATTATTTCCGGTGGCAAGGGTACTGCAGACGAAAAGATGGAAGCCCTCGAGAAGGCAGGGGTCAGCGTTTGTCAGAGTCCTGCCGAAATCGGGGACGCGGTGGTTCAGGCGCTTGCCTGAACCCAAACGTGGCGCAAGTCTGCTATGCGGAGACGAATCGACGGCATGATCGGCTTCTTGGCACGCATGTAGCGAAATTCCTACACCAGCAGGACCAAGGCGGCAAGCAGCGCGGAGGGTGTCAGAAGCTGCGCTGAGTCAGAGAGCATCTATACCGGTAACCGGTACACCAGCAAGGCACAGCCGACACCTGCCATTGCTGCTGCAGCCAGACACTGAGATGAGTGGCGTTGGGCAACATCAGACAGCAGTCCAGCGCCGGCAGCCTTCCCGGTGCAAGACAAACAGCAACAGCCACCAAAGATGCTGAACTCCGCGGCGATCAGCCCGGGCGTTTGTGGTAATCGCCGATCAGGGGGAAAACCAGAAATTGGCAAGCGAAAAAGCCAGCAGTGACGGCAGCAGAGGGTGTGCGGTGCCTCGTATTCATCGTCCTGGACCGCCGCCGGAACCGCGTCCCAAACCGAGAAAAGGCAGGTTGTCGAAATTCTAGAAAAGACTGAAGATGTGCTACTTGGAAGAGGTCAGGAAGTGCAATTTGCGGTTGTGGCAGGTCATGCACGTAATGCCTTCCCCTTCTTCTGGCAAGGCAACCACACCTGTGTAGCTCTTTGCCACAATACCTTCGGGCAGATTCTCACCTTCCTCAAGCGCAGCTCCGGTTGTGGCTGTCAGGTGAATTCCCGCGTTTTCGCCCGAGGGGATGTACTCGGCGACCACGCCGGTTTTGTAATCCGACTCCGAAAGGCTCAGCTCGACCCGACCCCATGAAACCAAACTGTCGATGAAACCCTGCTTCATATGCCGGGCAATCTCCTTGTTCGGTGTTTCCAGGTCGAACTTCGGTTTTCCGCCCTTTTTTATGTGGCAATAAGTACACTGCTTCACGCCTATCGCCTTGACGATCTTTTTCATCGCTTTGATCGTCTCAACCTGATTTTCGCCGAACAGGGTTCTGCCCTTCTGGGCGCTTGACGGCGGGACCATCCCGATCAGGCAGACGATAATTCCTGCTGCACAACTCCTGAAAAGCGACGATGGCACGTATCCTTCCTCCTCCTCCCAGGTTGCTGCAGTCACCGCAAAGCAAGGCCAAAATAGGCCGGCGCAGTTCCAATGTGCAAGAATGGGGCGCAATGCATATCAGGCATGCTCGGTATAGAGCCATTCCGGGTGCAGTTGCAGCAAACAGGGGACAAATCCAAAAACCGGGGTGGGTTCAGGTGACCGGCCGCCCGAAGATGGCGGCACTCTCTAGTCAGCGAGGCACCGAGTATTCGCCGCTCGCGATGGCTCGTTCGAGTTCCTGGTGGAAAGTGCTGTCGAGATAGGAGGTTATCTTCCAGCCCTTACTGCGCAGATCGTCCTCGCGGAGAAAGTAGAAATAGGGTGACGTCGGCGATTCACCATTGCCGGTATCGACATCGAACAGCAGATAGGCGATCCGATTGTTGATTTCGCGCTCTTCGACGATTTCCCGTCTCGCCAAGTCCTGTTCCAAAGTCCGGCGATGCTCCGGCCAGTCGTCCTCCCAGCGCTCCAGGTCTCCTTCGAAGTCAGCTTTCCGGTAGCTCGCTGCCAGACAATCCCAGGCCGCGACCGCGTCGTTCTTTTCAACGGCTTGTCGGTAGGTTTTGTATGTAGCCGCAGGCGTTGAATACCTGCGATCGTCAGTCGAATCCCCGCAAGCACTTGCAAGCAGCCACAACGAGGCTACGACCGCCGACCGGGACGGAGATGAAACTTCGAGACGGATCATACCGAGAAAATTCAAAGGAATACAGTCGGGTTGGGGACCGGGGACCGAACTGCGATTACGAGTCGGGCCCTGCGGCGGAGCGGGCGATCTCGTCACGCAGTTCCGCAGCTTTTTCGTATTCCTCGCAGATGACGGCTATTTCGAGAAGATGGCGCAGCAGTAACAGCCTGTGCCTGTGTGAGTGGGTGGCTTCCGTGCTGTCGAGACCGGTTTCCACCTGGTCAGGGTGGGAAATGCCGGCATCTGCCCCTTTGAGATCGAGGCCAGCACCCGCATCGTTGACAATCTGAGGATCGAATTCGGAGAAGTCCTCGATCGCCTTGTCAATGGAATCGCCACTTGAGTACCCCGCCATGTCCAGGACCTGCCCCGTCGCATACAAAGGGGCCTTCGCCCGCAATCCCATGGCCACGGCATCGGAAGGCCTAGCATCTACCTCGTGAAGGGCCCCTTCGATTTCCAAGACAACGGTTGCGTAGAATGTGGAATTGTGCACTGAGTGAATGATGATTCTTCGTGCATCCGCTTTCATGCGCTCGAGCATAGTAGTCAACAAATCGTGCGAGATAGGTCGTAGCGGAGGCTGGTCTTGACGGAGTTTCAGCTGAATAGCGGCCGCCTCGAATTCACCTATGGCGATCGGGAGCAACCGCGGCATAGCGGCATTTTTTTCGCACAGCCAGAGAAGGGGTTTTTCGGCGCGCGGAAAGGGGGTCACTTTGATTACGGACATCTCTACAAGGGACCCAACTGGCTTCGAGTTACCGGCACTCATCGGAAGTGCGGAATCAGGGTTGGCGCTGCAGTTCGGTGATGCGATCGCGAAGTCGCGCCGCTTCCTCGTAGGCCTCCTCGGAAACCGCCTGCTCCAAGCGCCTTTTCAATAGATCGAGTGGGCTCGGGGTATCCTCGTCGTTTGCTGGTCGGCCGGAAATTCCTTTCATCCCTGCGCCGGGAAACTCGCGGAAACCCGGTTTCTTCAGTGCGGGCTTGCCAGGAGCGGGTTCCGGGGATCCAGACAGCTCGAGCGCCTTTTCGGCCCCATCTTCGAGCACATCTTCAGAAGCGAAAATCGGCGCATCTGTCCGCAAGGCGAGGGCGATCGCGTCGCTCGGCCGCGAATCGATGGCGGAGGATGTACCATCGGCGCCCTGGAGGTGAATCTCGGCATAGTAGATGCCGTCGCGAAGGGCAGTGATCTCGACCCGATCGATGCGGGCGTTTATTTCGTTGAGCAACGCGCAGGCTAGATCGTAACTCAGAGGACGCACCGGCTTCTGACCATTGTGCGCAGCGGAAATAGCCCCGGCTTCGCTGGGACCGATCATGATATGCAGGTAGGAGGCACCCCCCTTCTTTTGGAGGACAACACGGTGATAGGTTCCGGAATTGGCCTGAATTTCTCGTACCTGCATCTCAACCATGGTAGCCGCGCACCTTGAGCAGGGGGAGGGTTGCCTGCTGCGTTGGCGAAATATAACACGCTGCAAAAAAGCGTGTCAACAGCATCTGCCGAACCAACTAATTAGCCCATAAATAATTGATAAATATCAACTTTCGTCGTTTGTTGCTCGAGTGGAAGAAAACAGACTTCGCAACTGCTCAGCCAGGGAAGAGCTGCGCTTTTTCAGGTGCCCGATGTAAGCGAACAGGATGACCCAGACAGCGGTGCAAGCCGCGAACAGATAGGCGAGGTTGGGATCGGTCTGCATCGGAAAGTCCTTTCGGGAGTTCGAGTATTGTGACCGGCGGCACGGCCGCCTGCTTCACGATTCGGACTGCCGGAAGCGGAATCGAATTTCTTCGAGAACCCCTGCGGAGCGTTCCAGCTCCACCCTCAATCTCAGCAGGTAGAAGAACAGCAATCCGAAAGCCAGATAACAGAGGTATTTCGTCTGCGCCATCTCCGGCGCGATCCGGATTCCCCGCTGTGGGTGCAGTTGCTGCTCCGGCGCCCACAAATCCACCGAGTAGTAAACGAGCGGAACATTGACGAACGCGACGATCCCAAGCACCGCGGCGATGCGTCGCATCTGGTTCGCTTCGCCGGATGCGTATGCACGGACCATCAGGTAGGCGACGTACATGGCGAAGGTAACGAGCATCGTCGTCAGGCGAGGTTCCCAGCGCCAGTACACTCCCCAGACCGGCTTTGCCCACAGCGGACCGGTAACGAGGTTGATGGTCGAAAACAGGACACCGAGCTCCGCCGCGGCAATGGCGATTTGGTCCCAGCGTGCCTGACGCGTGTTGAGGTAGGCGATGCTGGCGATGAAGACGATGAAAAAAGCAGCGAAGGCGGTCATGGCTGCCGGGACGTGGAAGTAGAAGATCCTTTGGACATCTCCCATTTCCCGCTCGCTCGGCGCGTACAGAAAGACCGCTGCCAAGGCCAGCAGCATTGTGGCGAACACGCAAATCGACAGAAAGCGGGACCCCATTTGGTCAGGATTCCTCGACAATGTAGTCGAACAACATTGTCGACAACGTAGTGAAAACCAACGTGTATACGGCGAGAATCTGCAGATGCCGCCACCACACGGAACGCAGATCCGCCTGCAGTCCGAGGCGCATCTGCTCCAATGCCGCGGTTGTCGCCTCAACGCAGGATATGACCAGGGGCACGATCACTGGCAGTATCAGCATGGGAAGAATGAACTCGCGAAGCCGCGTGTGTTGCGCCATGGCGGCAAACAACGTTCCCACCGCCGCCAACCCTGCAGAACCCAGCAGCAAGACGGGAAGCAAGAGTATCAGCGGAGGCCTGAGGGGGAGGTTGAAAAAGAGCGCGAAAACGGGCAAACTGATCATTTCAACAACGAGCAGAAAGAGAACGTTCCCCAGCATCTTGGCCAAGTAGAGAGCGGAGGGATTTCCGGCGGACAGCAGAAGCGCATCCAGACAGTGATTTTCCCGCTCCGACGCAAAGGTCTGGTTGAGTCCGAACAGGCTCGCGAATACATAGGCCCCCCACAATACACCCGGGCCGATCTCGGTCAAGGCGGCTCCGCCCAGCTCGAAGGAAAAGTTGAACACCAGGAGCATCAGAAGCACGAAAAAAGCAGTGGGGACAAGCCGGGCTCTCATGCGCCACTCGAGCGTCGTGTCCTTCCAAAGGATCGTGCCGATTTGCCTGGTCAGGGAAGCACCCATTCGTCCCGTACTCTTCATACTCCGAACTCGCGGATATGCATCGAGACTTAAACCGTACAGGCGGCCCGCAGCTGGCTGGCGTCTCCTACCCACTGGGATTGCCGCTGCAGGCGCCCTCCACGCAAAAGGACAAGGCGGGTAACGAGATCGGCCAACTCATCGAATCGGTGCGCGATGACGACAACGGTTTTCCCCAGGCTCTTGAGTTGTCGCAACTGCCGCAGCAAGTCACCTGAGCCTTTGTCGTCCAGAGCCTCGAACGGCTCGTCGAGCAGAAGCAACCCCGGATCCTGAACCATGGCGCGCGCTAGTGCCATGCGTTGCTTCATCCCGCGCGAAAGCTCGCGAACCCGGCGGTGCTGAAACGGCTCGATTCCTCCCTCGGCGATCAGGGTGTCTACGCGGGATCCGTGGGGGACTCCGTACATGCGGGCGAAGAATTCCAGATTCTCTCGGGCAGAAAGGTCGCCGTAAAGCAGTGGCTGATGCGAAAGCAAGCCAACGGCGTGCCGCGCGGATGCTTTGTGCGGCTCACAACCGGAAATCAACACCCGTCCACGGGTGGGTTGTGACAGGCCGGACAACAATCGCACCAAGGTGCTTTTTCCGGCACCGTTGGGACCTGCAACGAGGACGAACTCGCCGGGCCGAATGGTGAGGGAAATCCCGTCCAGAGCCGCCAGAGGCCCGAATCGTTTGCTCACATCGAAGAGTTGTATTGCAGGTAGGGCCATGAGTTCCCTGCCTCAGGCATCCCCTTCCAGAAGCTGATATACAGCCTCGGCGCGGCGCATCAGATCCTCCCGGCGGGCGCGATCCTCCCTCGAGAGATCTCCACGCGGATAGGAAGCCAGCTTTGTGAGGAGCTGAGTGCGTATGCGCTCGAGGTCGTCCCGGGTTGCCTGAGGGTCAATACCCGCGGACCTAGCTGCTTGCTGGCGCAAGGACGCGGTTTCCTCGGGGACATGAAGCCCCCTGCTGACTCCTGCTGCGAGCAGGGCTGTCACCAACGCACCCCCCAGGGCCAGCCATTTCATCATCCAGCCCATGGGACTGTGGGCCTCCAGCGGAATGTCGACCCTGGCGGCGCCGGCCTCGGGTCGGAGCAGGTACCTGCGGTATGCGCGCTCGTGAATCCGGACTTCGCCGTGGTCGACGAATGGCGCCGGCAGGTCAACCGCCGCCGGGGACAGATACAGCTCGATGAGCTTCGTCGGATAGGGGAAGTGATGGCGGTATGCCGAGCCTGCGGTCGTCCGATCGAGCTCGAAAGAAAACGCGATTGTGGAATGTCCCGGGGGAAGAGGTTGGGTGTCGAAGAACCGGTTGGCTCCTGCCGGTTTCAGATCCCCGGAAAGGGAGCGCAAGCCGAACGCGCCGGCAGGCAACAGGAATTCGGTGACTCGCCGTTCCTCCCCATCCCCGCTTCCCGCATAGGTCCCGCGTCCCTGGTTTTCGATCTCGACGAATTGGGCGACTTCGATCTGTTTCGAACCGACGGTGAGAACCATGCGGTGGTTGTCGATTTTCAGATCGGCTCTCTCGCCGTCCGGTTCGAATACCTCGAGAACGATCTGTTTCTGCGTGCCGGCCTGCAAGCGCGCGGTGGGGTAGGGAATGCCGCGGTAGAAAGGGACGAGTATGAAGGTCAGATCCCGGGTCAGGAAGGGACCGGAGAAGGAGATCCTACCTCCTCTATCGGTGCGCTTGCGCAGGATCTCCTCCGGTGAACCGCGGTCGACCAGAAAGGCGACTTCGATGCCGCCCAGGGATTCGCCCGATTCGCCGTGAACGACGTAGGCCTCGATCGTGTCGCCGCAGACCGGAGTGAGATGCAGTGCAAAATAGAGGAAGGAGATACGGCCAAGCGCTTTAACCGGAGTCACAGGGGAGCGCCGCACTGGGAGCAGAAGCGATGGCTCTCCGCACCCGGGGCACCGCAAGCAGTACAGAAGAAAGCCGCAGCCCCGGGATGATCCTGCCGCGAGCGCATTTCGGTGATGTCACGCTCAATGCGTGCGATGCATTGCTCCGAGGTGGGATACCCATTCAGCTGATCAAGCTTGCGCAGGATTCCGACCGCCTGGTTCTCCAGCGCTGTCCGCTGTCGCTGGTATTCGTCGTCTGACAGCTTGCCGACGGAATGATCGAATTCGAGTTCCTTTATCGAAGCGTAGAGTTGCTCCTTGCGCTCGTGCAACGCCAATCGACGCTGGCCACTCGTTCGCAGGGCCGTCGAACCGGAGGTGGCTTCGAACAATGGGACTGCAACGAATGCCAGGATCGTCAGCGCCAGTGCCACGCAGGTGGCGATAATCGCGATATCCACGCTCGGGTTACTCCCTGTCCATGCGCGCCAGATCTTCCCGAAGCCGGGTTTCATATTCTGAGCGCTCGCCATCCTGGGGAGGGGCTTCCTCGACCTGCGACCTATCTCTTCGAAGCCATTGGTGCAACACCGCGAGAACAGCGAGAACTCCGGCAAACAGAACGCCGACCGGCGTCAGTCGACTGATCCAGCGTGCTCCACCTGGAGGAGGCTCGGCAAGGACCGAATTGCCGAAACGCTCGACGTAACTGGCGACGATCTCTTCGGCGCTCATTCCGGAGGCCATTTGGCGGCCAATTGTCTCCCGTTCCGGAACGGCGAAGGCGGTGCAGACGCAGGTTGCCAGGGATTCGCGGTTGCAGCTTCCGCACAAGCAGACGAGATCGGCGGCCACCTTCTTGATTTGCTCCGGGGTGGGGAGCCGTTCATCCTGGCCTATTGTTGCGGCGTGACTGGTTGCGGGAAACCAGGTCGCCAGGGCGACGCCGACGAAAACAGCGGCAGCGCGGATCATGGGAATTCAGCCGCCGATGCCCGCAGGTTCCGGGAAGACAGTGGCCGATCCCGTACCGCGCGTCGATTCCCGATCGAGCTCGGCCAGGCGGCGCTCGCGCGCCGATGGCCACATGGTCCACAGAGAGCCGAGCAGGAACAGAATACCACCGGCCCAGACGCAGTTGACGAGAGGGTTTATGTACACCTGGAACTTGGCGCTGTTGTCGCTGGCTGTTCCCACCAGAATCAGGTAGAAGTCTTCCAGCCGCGAAGACCAGATGGCGACCTCCGTGGTGTTCTGCTCGGAGCGGTGGTAGAAGCGACGTTCGGGCAACAGAGTCGCAAGGAAATCTCCGTCGCGACGAAGAGAAAGGGCCGCAGCCATTATCGCCTTGTGGGGATCTTCATGGTGTGCCAGGGACTCGAAGGTCACCGAGTAGCGGCCGATCTGTTGTTCCTCGCCATAACCGAGAACGAACTCCTTTTCGGTGGAAAAAGCCTTGCCAGTGAAGCCTACGAACAGCAATACCATGGCGACATGCACCAAATATCCCCCGTAGCGGCGTCTGCTCTTGCTCAACAGACGCAGCAGCGCGACGACAGCGGAATCGCCTGTGCTGCGGCGTCGCGACACTACGCCGCGGTAGAACTCGAGGGCGACCGAGCAGGATACAAAACCGCACAATGACAGCGAGATTGTCGCGTACAGGTCGCGCACTCCCAGAAAAATCACACAGACAGCCGTGGCAGCGGCCCCGGCAAACGGGGCGGCGAAATTGCGTTTCAGGCTTTCGAAGGAGGTTCGCCGCCAGGCAAACAGCGGGCCGGCACCGGTGAGAAACAACAGCACCAGTCCAATGGGCACGTTGATCCGATTGAAGAAGGGGGCGCCGACGGTGATCTTGTCGCCGGTGACCGCCTCGGAGAGCACGGGGAACAAGGTTCCCCACAAGACTGCAAACAGCATCCCGAGCAGGATCCAGTTGTTCAGGAGAAAGGCCGTTTCGCGGGAGGCGAAAGATTCGAGGCGGCTGTCGCGGCGCAAGGCCGGCAACCGGTACAGAAGCAGCGCGGTAGGTCCAACGGCCAGCAATACCAGGTAGACGACGAAGTAGCTCCCGATGCTCGACTGGGCAAACGAGTGAACGGAGTCGATCAGACCGCTGCGGGTGATGAAGGTTCCGAACACTGTCATGCCGTATGTAAAGAAGACGAGGATGATGTTCCAGACTTTGAGCATCCCCTTGCGTTCCTGGATCATGATCGAGTGCAGCAACGCGGTGGCAGCGAGCCACGGCATCAAGGATGCGTTTTCTACCGGGTCCCAGGCCCAGTAGCCACCCCAACCAAGTTCGACGTAGGCCCATTTTCCTCCCAGAAGGAGCCCGGCGCCCAAAAACGTCCAGGGGATGAGCAGCCACCGGCGCATGGCTCGCAGCCAGTTGCTGTCCAGGTGTCCGGACATCAACGCGGCGAGCGCAAAGGCGAACGGAACCGCCATGCCGACCATGCCGGCGTACAGCATGGGTGGATGGATCGCCATGTAGGGATGCTGTAGAATCGGGTTGAGGCCGTTGCCGTCAGCCGGCGTAAAGGGCAATCGCCTGAAAGGGTCGGCGGCGTACAGATTCAGCAGGATGAAGAAAAAACAGTACCCCGACAGAACCGCGGTGACATAGGGCATCAGGTCTCGATAGCGGGAACGATTGACTAGCAGCACCGCCGCCATGTAGATGGAGACCATCCATCCCCAGAACATCACCGAGCCGTTCTGTCCTCCCCACAACGAAGCGATCACGTAGGGGGTCGGCATCGCCCGGTTCGCGTTTTCGGCTACGTACTGGACGGAGAAATCGCCGGTGAGGATGGCGTACCACAAACCCATTACGGCGATTCCGAGCAGGGCGAACACTGCAAAAGCGGCGTTTTCCCCGCTGCGAACAAGCTTTTCCTGATCTCTGCGGGCGCCGAAAATCGAGGCAAACACGGCGTACCCGGCGGCGACCAACGCCAGGCACAGGGCAAAGTAGCCGACGTCGACCATATCAGGGACTCAAATGTTGTCGGGGTGGGTTGGACCTAAGGCTTGAGGGCTTCGCCCATTGCCTCGACATGGCCCTCGTAGCTCTGGCCTTCGTATTTCGAAGGGCATTTGGCGAAGATGAAGTCGGCATCGAAGAGGCGCTGCCGCGGCAGGTACCGGCCTTCCATTACCACCAGCGCCTCATCCTGAAACGTGTCGGGGAGGACGGAGTTGCCCGAGTACCTGACCTGCAGAGTGCGCTCGCCATCGCCGACGGTAAATTCGGGCCGGTGGCGGTACTCGTCCCATTCAATCGATCCTTTGACCACTGTACAGCCGCCGAGTTGGATGCGGCGGCCGGTGAGCTGCGCATCATCGGCGTGCTCCAACATCGACAAGGTCATGTGATGGGCAGCCGACTCGCGCACCCCGGCAGAGAACAGATAGACGAGGCCAGCCGCGATGGCCAGGGAGCCGATTACAAACCTGTAGCGTTTCATCAGCATTTTTAGGGAAAAGGGGAAGCCAGCCTGATTGCGGATCGTTCAGCCAATTGAAAAAACTTCCTCAATAGAGTACGGGTTCGCAAATCAACGCCCTGCCACTCACCTGCCGGCAGATTCTCCGACAACAGCCGTCAGCCGCCGGTAGTCTGGCCTTTGGGGTTCGTGGGCGAAGGCTACAGTTCGAGGAACTTCGGAAAACGGGTAAGCAACCTGCAGCCGTCGTCCGCAACTGCCACCACATCCTCGATTCGCACCCCGCCGACGCCGGCGTAGTATAGCCCTGGTTCCACTGTGACGACATGGCCGGTTTGGAGTGGGCCACCGCGCGAGGAAATGCTCGGCGCCTCGTGAATTTCGAGCCCAAGGCCATGGCCGGTACCGTGAAAGAAGCCCTGCATGCGGCCATCCCGCTCCCCTGTCGCAAACCCGGCCTCCTCGAACAGCTCGAGGATTCCGCGATGGATTGCAACGCCGTCGGCTCCGTTGCGCACCTGGGCAACCGCCTGCTCCTGGGCGCGTATAACCGTTTCGTACATCCGCTTCAGAGCATCACTCGCACGTCCCTTGACGACCGTGCGGGTGATGTCGCCGTAATAGCGCGTCGCCGCCGACCGCGGAAAGATGTCGATCACGATGGGCTGATGCGCGCGCAGCGGACCGCTTCCCTCCTCGTGAGGGTCGCAGTTGGCCGTCCCGCAGGCGACAATGGTGTGCTCGGCGACGCAGTTCAGCTCGAGAAGCCGGTGGTGAATCAGGTAGCGGATTCTTTCCGAAGTAAGGGTTTCACCCTCCAACCGCAGAAGACCGTCATCATCCACTGAGGAGGCTTGGAGCGCTGCGATGGCGGCATCCATTCCGGCCTCGGCAGCCATCAGGGCGGACTGAATCGCTTCCAGTTCGGAAGGACTCTTGACGGCTCTTTGCGGAAAGAGCGGGGGCTCGGCGACCTGAAGCTCAAACCCGCCCGCGCGAAGAAAATCTGCGGCCGAAACCGGAAAATCCGCGGGAACGAGCAGCCGTTTCAGGCCGATCTGGGCCAGCGCCAGCGCCACGGCCCCGTAGTACAGATGGGCCCCGGGCAGGGGAGGGGATTGCTGTGCGGCTCGGTGCTGGAAAGGCGAAATGGAAAGTACCTGGCCGGCGGCGGCCTGCCCCTTGGCGCGGTCGATCTCGAGTTCGCTGACCAGCATCGTGCTTGCCTTAGCCGACTGTACAAAGGTGAAAGGATCGGGGGCGAGGAAGCCGCTGGCGTAGTGCAGATCGGCGTTTTGTTCCGATGCCCCGATCAGCAGCAATCCGTCGGCGCCTTTGTAATCGTTCATCAATTGCCCTGGATTTTCAAGGCGCGGACGGCGATGCCTCGTCCTGCCCGCCAGATCCAGAACAGGGCCGATTTCTCCGCTTCCAGCACCGAGATCACTTCCAGCAGGTTTTCGGCGGAGACGACCCGTTCTCTGTCGATTTCAGTGATGATGTCGAATTGCCGAATCCCCTTCGAGGCCGCTGGCCCGTCGGCGTCGATCTCGAGCACCGCGACAGCCTCGTCGCCATTGTGGAACCCTATCTCACCGGCAACCTCGCTTGTGAATCCGAGTTGCTCTGCACGCTCGGGGGACAGCGGTCCGACCTCAAGGCCGAGCTGCGACAGTCGCCGCCTCCCTTCCGCAAGCAGGCGGTCCCGTTCAGGCTCCCCTAGAATCACGGGGATGGACAAGGTATCCCCATCCCGCACGATGGTCAGAGAAACGCGGTCGCCGGGATCGCGGACGTAAATCAGGGTCTGGACTTCGTTGCTGACGTTTACCTCGCGTTCATCGAGCGCGAGCACCACATCGCCGTGCAGCAACCCGGCAGCCGCGGCGGGGGAGTCCTGATCGACGCTGTTGATGAAGACTCCACGCGGAACGGTACTCTGCAAACCGGCGTGCTCGACCAGGGACTGGTCGACATCCAGCATCGAGATGCCGATATAGCCGTGCACCGTGCGGCCGTGTTCGAGGATATCGCGCATGGCTTCCTGTACCAGGTCGATGGGAACCGCAAGCCCATATCCTATGTAATAGCCGGTGCGGGTCGAGATTGCGGTGTTGATGCCGACGACTTCGCCGTCCAGGTTGAGCAGAGGTCCGCCGGAATTGCCGGGATTGATGACGGCATTGGTCTGGATGAAGCTCTCGATCGCGTAGTTCGCCCGAATGACTTCGGCCCGTCGTCCCAGGGCGGATACGATTCCGTGTGTAAGGGTCGAACCGAGCCCCAGAGGATGGCCGATGGCCAAAACCCAGTCGCCAATGCGGAGGTCGTCCGAGCGACCGAAAGGGACCATCGGTAGCCCTTCGGCCTCGATCTTCAAAACAGCGATGTCGATCAGGGAGTCAGATCCGACCACGGTGGCAGGGAAGGCGCGCCGGTCGGACAGAACGACACTGATCGAATCTGCGCGGTTGATTACGTGGTGGTTGCTGAGAACGTACCCGTCTGAACTGACCAGCGTACCCGAGCCCAACCAGTTGAAATCATCTCTTTCGATTTCGGGGTGGAACGGGGGCAGCAGGCGGCGAATCGCCACCGTGCTGGGAGTTGTCCGGATCAGCACGACAGCGGGCGATGCCCGTTCATAAACAGTGCGAAACGCCTCCCCCAGGTTCTCGAGTTGAGCCCTGGCAGCTACTCCCGAGTCGTCTTGTCCCGAGGCCGGGGCTGAGGCAAGCGACAACACCAGGGTCGTGATGCAGGCGCGCGCGCGGGCGATCATTTCAACCGGTAGTCAACGAGCTTTCGGTAGAGGGTACGCAACCCGATTCCGAGCATTTCCGCGGCCTGCCTGCGATTGCCGTTTACCCTTTTGAGGGCTTGCTCGATCGCATCGCGTTCCAGCTCCTTGAGCGGGCGCACCCCGTTCCGGAGCGACCCGATCTCTGCGGTCTCGAGTTCGGGACCGTACATCCCGGTCTCTTCCTCGATTTCTTTACCGACCTGGTAGATCGGTCGCGGAGGAAGTGGCGCCCGGGTACCCAGGCGTTCGTCGACCAACTGTCGAAGCTCAGACACTTCGCGTTTGAGGTCGAGCAGAGCGAAGTAAATCAATTCCCGCTCGGACTGATCTGGAGTTTTGTTGGTCGCCACCGGCAGCTGCCGCATCCCGGAGGGAGGGGTTTCCAAGTGGGGAAGCAGGTCTTCAGGTTCCACCTGACCCGAAGGTCCGAGAAACAGCAGCCGCTCGACGAGGTTTCGTACCTCCCGAATATTCCCTGGCCAGTCGTATTCCGTAAGCAGCTCGATGGCAGCGTCGGAAAAACCGCCGAAAGGTGTAGGAGCATCTCGGCCGTGAGTGCGGACGAAGTGGTCGATCAAAGGGGCAATGTCCTCCCGGCGCTGGCGCAACGGCGGAATGTGCAGCTCGACTACTTTGAGCCGATGGTACAGATCGCGCCGGAACTCTCCAACGGTCACGGCCTGGGACAGGTCTTTGTTGCTTGCAGCGATGACGCGCACGTCGACCGGGATGGCCGCATCGCCGCCAATACGGGTGATTTCCCGTTCCTCGAGCACGCGCAGCAGCCGCACCTGGGCGGACAATGCCATTTCGCCGGTTTCGTCGAGGAAAACCGTGCCGCTGTCGGCCTGCTCAAAAACGCCCCGGTACTGGGTGCGTGCATCGGTGAAGGCTCCCTTTTCGTGACCGAAGAGCTCGTTTTCCAACAGGTTCTCTGGAATGGCGCCGCAGTTCAGCACCTTGAACGGGCGTTTGCTGCGCGGGCTGTAATGATGCAGGGCCTGGGCGACTACATCCTTTCCGACACCGCTTTCGCCGCTCACCAGAACGGTGACCTGAGTCGGGGCAATCAACAGGATGCGATCGCGCAACTCGCGGATCGCTTCCGACCGACCGACGAGGCGATCGTGCAGGAAGCGACTTTTTTCCAGCAGGCCCTTCACGCGGCCGCGAAGGTCTTCGGGTGAGACCGGCGCCTGAACGACCTCTTCAAGCGGGTTTCCCCGAGATATCCGGTGCCACTGGGCCGCGGATCCGGTCGCCAGAATCAGGGTGGGAAGTTCGCGCCGGTCGCTCAGCAACGCCGCGGCCGCGGCGAGCGCCCGGCTGGGAAGGTTGAGGTCGACGATCACGAGATCGGTGCCCCGATCGAGCAGCCTCCTCAATACCGAGGCCTCGCGCACCTCGACCACCTGCAGGGCGTCGAGTGCCGTGCTCGTTTCGTCGCGCATCCGCGGGTCCTGCGTGAAAAGGAGTATGCGTTCGCTCTTTCCCGCCATGATCAATCTGCCGCCGGCTGCGAACCTGCTCGCGGAAATCTCTTCGCAAAGGAGGACCTACGGGGAAGCGCACCGCGTCTGCCTGCACAGCGACCTCGGGCATTGGCGGTGCATGCCAGGATGGATTCTGGATTCGCCTGTCGGCAATTAAGTAGAATGCAGGAACCTCTCAGCGAACCTTGCTCGTGCGCTCGAGTCCCTTCCGGGCAATCTTTCCGTATTCACTGTCGCTGCCTTCGCGCCGGATGATGCGGTCGTAGATACTGTTCGCCTGCGCGAATTCGCCCAGTTCTTCGTGGCACTGTGCGCGTTTGAAATCGGCGGAGTTGATCCAGCCCGCGAAAACGCCGGATCCGTGAAAGGAGACGCGGTAGTAGCGTTCGATCGCTTCGCGATAACGGCCCATCCTCTGGAAGGATTCGCCTATGTAGTAACGGGCCTGGGCTGCGACATCCCCCTGAGCCCACTCGAGAACACCTTCCAGATAGTCGATCGCCTCGCTGTACTGTCCCCTCTCCTTGAGAATGTAGCCGATTTCCAGGTGCACGGCATTCGCGCGCGGGTGGTCGGGATACTGCTCCAACAGGCGTCTGGCGATGCGATGGGCTTCGTCCCATTCAAACAAGTCCCGGTAACACAGCAGAAGCGACCAGAACGCTTCCTGCTTTTCTTCGTCGGAACCGGCGCCGTCGACGACACGGCGGAAGGCCCCGGCTGCAGGCAGCAACTGTTTGAGCACTCCCCGGTAGTAGTGACCGAGGCGCAGGTGGACGCTGGCGCCGAACGCCGATTCCCCGTGCTTGCGAGTGAACTGGACTTGCGCTTCCAAGGCGCGCGCGGCTCGCTCTTCGGTCGGTTCCCGAAGGTTCTGCTCCCATAGCGCGGTGGCGACGAAATAGCTGGCAGCCGCTGCCGGGTCCGCTGAAATTCGGACCAGCTCTTCGTCGAGAATCTCGAATCCCGGACTGACGGCGCTGGTTTTTGCGGCCTGCTTTTCGGCACCACGAAAGATCTTCAGCGCCTTGCCGAAATTGTGACTGCGCAGGTAATACCGCCCCGATTCCAGCGTGAGGATCCAGTACCATGCGTCTCCTTTGGCAACCTGGTCGAGAACGGAATCGGCGATCTTCCTGGCGGCGTCGACGCGGCCCAGTTTGTACAGGCAGACCGCTCGCAAGCCATCGACGGCAATTTCCTGACCGGCCTTGTAGGCGGCAAAGGCGCGGTCGAAACTCCCGCTCCCGAAATGGAGATCTCCCGCGGCGCGTGAAGCTGCGGAAGCCACTGCTGCATTGGCGCTGCGGCGAAGCTCGTCGAACAGGGCGATCGCTTCCTCCAGGCGATCCAGTCCCCGCAGCAGCCGGGCCTGGGCCAGCCTCATGCTGTCGGCGTAGGCCGCCGATGGATGAGCCGACAACAGCCGTTCGTACAGCTCCAGGGCAGCTCGGTCGTCGCCGTTGCGTTCGTAGGCGCGAGCCAGTTGTCGCCGGATGTCGGCGCCGACCTCGCCTTGGGGATCTGATTCCTGCAGCTGCCGCAGAACCGAGATGGCCGCCGGATAGCTGCCGAGTTCGAAGTGTGCGGAAGCCAGGGCCATCTGCACCTCACGGCGCTCGGGGAATGCCGGGAAGGCCAGCAGCAGCTCTTCGAAACGGGCCACTCCCTCAACGATTCTCGATTCGGTCATCAATGTCCGGCCGAGTTCGAACAGGACCTCAGGGATGAGGGAGCTGCCGGAAAGGTCTCCGAGGAGGGCTTCGAGTGAATCGACGGCAACCGCGGTTTCTCCCAACCGGGCCCGGCATACAGCTGCCCCGAAGCGCGCCCTCGGTGTCTGCTCTCCTCCTGGCGCGAAGGCTCGCTGGTAGGCGACAAGCGCAGCCCGCCAGTGGTCGCTTTCCGTCGCCGGCGCCCTGAGGGCGTCGGCCAGTTTCAGTTCGGCCGCGGCCAGCAATTCCGGGTCGACACTCTCTCTCTGCCGGAACGAGACCAGCCGCTCTTCGAGCAGACGGGCGCGTTCGACTGCTCCGGCTTCCTCCAGATCGGCGTCAAGGAGGCGGAACCGAGCCAGACGCTCCCAGCGCTCGTCCCCGCCAGCGGCGAGCGTGCGAAACTCCTGCAGGGCAGCCTGCCGCAGTGAGTCTGCGTCGTCATCAAGCCCCTCGAGATGGCGTTGGCGCGCCAGCCGCTGCAGACAGTCCGCAAGGAAAAAATGGGCTTCCGCGGTCGATTCTTGGCCGGCGTAGTCGGCAACGTATGTCTCCAGCTGGCGAACAGCATTGGGGTAATCGTGGTATTCTCTGAGGGAATTGGCCACGTGAAACCGCACCGCCTGTCTTGGAGCGCCGCCGAGTTCCTCCAGCCAGGCCTGTCGCAATGCGCGATCCAGGCCGGATCTGTCGATAATGGTGAACTCGCGGAGATACACGACTCGCCGACGCGCCTCTGCGGCCAGGGCGTGCGCGGGATAGCGCTCCAGAAAAGTCAGGTACTCCCGCAACGCAAAGGCGGGGAGGCCGCCGTGCTTGTAGGCGCGTGCCATACCCAGTTGCGCTTGTGCCGCAAGAGCTGCATCTGCGTGCAGAAGCTGCTGGAACTGGGCAATCGCGTCGTTGCTGTACCCTGCCGCATCGAGAACCTGGGCAAGGTTCAGGCGCACCTGCGCATGTGCTCCGCCGTCCTGGTCCTCTGCATTGCTCAGAAAATTCCTGAACCAGGTAGCGGAGCGGGTAAGCTGGCCGCGCCGCCGGTATAGCGCGGCCAGCTCTTTCATGGCCTCGGCCCGAAAAGCGGCGGTTTCGGGGGTTGCAGGTTGTTGAATGATTCCCAGGAACAAAGCGATCCCTTCGGCGAAGCGGTCTGTGTGGCCATAGCATACGGCGACCCCGAGCTGAGCCGAAGCCCGTACCAGGTCCCCCGCTTCGGAATCCTCTGCAAGCGGACGATAGCGTTTCAGGGCGGCCCTGTAACGGCCCCTGAGACGCAGTGACTCGGCGGCTCCAAGCTCCGCCCGCCGGCGCAATCCGGGATCGGATACCTGCTTGCGCGCCTGGTCGAAAATTTCGGCCGCACGGTCGAACTGCCCTTTTCCAATGGCGAAATCCCCGAGGTCGAACCAGGAGCTGTCCCCATGGTCGGAGCGGGGGTATCGCTTGCGCAGCGCCTCGTAGGCCTGCTCGGCCAAGGCAGGTTTGCCGAGAAAGAGCTGGATGCGGCCCGTCAGCAGATAGGCGTCCTTTGCGGCTTCCGCGTCCCGGCCCGAGCCGGTGATTTGATCGAGCAGCCGCTGCGCCCGGTCGGCTTGGCCCGAGGCAAAGGCGATGCGGGCCATGTTGAAGCGCGCCCTGGAGGCCAGTCGGTGGCCGGCGTACTCCTCGATAAGACGATCGTATGCGGCAACCGCCCCCGGCAGGTTCTGTGCCTTGGTGTAGTTTGCAGCAGCATCGAGCAGGGCGGGCGCTGCGAATTCCCCGGCGGGGAATAGCCGCTGGATCTCTTCGTGCGCCTCGGCTGCCCGCGCGAACTCCCCGAGTTGCTCCCAACAGACAGCGCGCTCACGCCTCGCTTTTGCCGTACCGAGATGCTCGGGATGCTCCGTGAGGTACTGCTCGTAGGCCGGCACGGCTTGCTCGCAACGGCCGCTGCGCGCGTACGCGCGCGCCAGAAGCAGCCGGGCCTCAGGAAGGTTGCGGTGGTGGGGATAGTTGCGGATGAACTCCGCGAACAGCTGGGAAGCGGTGCCGTAGTCCCCGGCGTCGCGAAACAGGTTGCGTGCCAGCTTGAACTCGTCGTCGGAGCGCTCCTCAAGGGACTCGCCACCGATGGCGGAAGCCATTGCGAAGAAACTTCCGACAAGGCACAACCCGGCGAATCCTCCGGGTAGTGGCAGGTGTCGTACAAACGCTACAACGTTGTAAAAAAACAATAGGTTGTGTGGTTCTTTATGGAACCGGTAGAATGTCGGTCAGGGGAATGGACATACTTTAATCAGGAGAATTTCGGATTATATGGATCGTATATGTGGAGGTCAAGCATTGTGATCCGCGACCCCGGAGAAACCGGACAGGACCCGCTTTTCGTGGAAATGGCGTATGCCAAGGTCAACCTGGGTTTGAAGATCCTCGGCACGCGGGAGGATGGCTTCCACGACTTGGTCAGTATCTGTCAAACGGTCGATCTCAGCGACCGGCTGGAGTTTTTCGCTGCCTCTTCTGACGGAATGAGTTGTTCCGCTTCGGAGCTGGCGAACGACGACAACCTGGTGATGCGCGCCCTAAGGCTGTGCCGCGAGCAGATGAAGGGGAATAACCGGCCTGTACACATTCATCTCGAAAAGAGGATCCCGGTTGGCGCCGGCCTCGGCGGCGGCAGCGCTGATGCCGCGGCAGTACTCCGGGCGATGGCCGCGATCACCGGGGCTCAGCTCAGCATCGATACCCTGGCCACCTGGGGGGCTTCGCTCGGGTCGGATGTCCCCTTCCTCGTCCGCGGGGGAACCGCCGTGATGCGGGGGCGCGGTGATATCGTCGAGCCGGTTTCCTGCGAACGGTTCGTGTACGTCATCGCCTATCCCGGGGTGGCGATCGATACAGCGTGGGCGTTCGCACAGCTGCGCTGCAGCAAATTGACACCTATTTCTGCTTACGCTAGATTTGTCGGTTCGCTTGGCGGCGGGCGCGTCGATGCTGATCGCTTGGTTGAGTTGATCGAGAACGACTTCCAGCCGATCGTCGAACGAGCCAAACCCATCGTCGCAGAAACCAGAGAGCAACTGCTGGCCGCGGGGGCCGCAATCGCATCCCTGACCGGCAGCGGCTCCGCCGTATACGGCATATTCGACGACCGGACCGCCGCCGCGTCGGCTCATTCGCAGCTGACGGCGAAGGGCATCCGGTCTTTTCATTGCAGGACCAGGGAATAGTGGCTGAGACACAGATCCGTGACGAGCCCCCGAGTCCCACGTCTGCTGGTTCGAGTCTGCGAAAGTAAACCGCAATTTGCTGCCCGGTCGTTCAATTGGTAGGACAACGGATTTTGGTTCCGTCTATCGAGGTTCAAGTCCTCGCCGGGCAGCCAAAAATTACAAGTAGCAAGTGCCGGGTTGGATGCGACCCGGACGAAAAAAACTAGCCGGGGAGAAGTGATCCATGCCTGCCGTCAAGATGCAGATTTATCGGCGCGACGAAATCGAGCTGGATATCGAGGAGCGAATCGAGAACGGCAAGGGTCCCGTTGGTCGGTTGCGGCGGGAGGCCGGAAAGCTCCCCGGAATCGTCTACGGCCATAACCAGGATCCGGTACCTTTCAAGGTCGAGACCCTCTCTCTCGAACGTGCACTGAGCAAGGGTGGACAGAACGCCGTCTTTCTGTTGCAGATGAGCGGCAACGGGACCGGTGGCCAGGCCGTGGTCCGCGAGATCCAGTATCACAAAGTCACAGGGGACATACTGCACGTCGACATGCTGAGGATCGATCCGGAAGAACACCTGCGTGTCGAGGTGCCGATTTCCACGCTGGGGGTACCGGTAGGGGTGCATGTCGGGGGTGGCGCCGTGCAGCATTCCCTGCAGCGACTGGAAATGGTTTGCCTGGCTTCGGAATTGCCATCCCGTGTCGAGATCGACATCTCCGAACTCGAGATAGGTAGCAACATTCACGTAAGCGATCTCCTGGAACAGGACAGCCGGATCACGACGGATCCCGCCATCACCATAGTCAGCGTGCTGTCCCCACGCCTGACGATCGACGAAGAGCAGCCCGTCGAGGACGAGGAGCCGCTCGAAGGCGAAGCTCTGGAAGACGGGGAGAGCGACCAGGCGGATGGAGAGGACGACGACTCCTGATTCCCCCGAAGCCCAAATCCGTATCGTGGTCGGGCTGGGAAATCCGGGGCCGCGATACGAGGCCACCCGGCACAACGTCGGATTCGTGGTTCTCGACCGCTTGGTCTCCGACTTGGCCGGACGATGGCTGTCTGGGTCGGCCAGCGAAACGGCGCGGATCGGGATGGGCACCAGGGAGGTCACCCTGGTAAAGCCGCAAACCTACATGAACCGGAGCGGCGATGCTGTATCGGCGTTGCGGCGGCAAGAAACCTTCGATCCCGGGCAGGTGCTGGTCGTTTGCGACGACTTCACCTTGCCGTTTTCGCGGATTCGCTTGCGGCGTGGAGGCGGCGACGGAGGGCATAACGGCCTGGCTTCCGTCCTGGGAGCATTGGGGACGGAGACAGTTCCCCGGTTGCGGCTCGGAATCGGTCCGGTCACCAGTGAGGACGACATCGATTTCGTGCTGACGGAATTCGCCCGCGACGAACCAGTAGCCGCCCTCGTCGATCGAGGCTGTAGCGCCGTCGAGAGCTGTGTGAGGGACGGGTTGGACTTGGCGATGAATCGGTTCAACGGTTGCCCACTGCTGTAGAAACGGCGGCTGTCAGGGCTTACTCAATTTTCGGAGTCGGGAAGTCTATGGAAAACTGGACGGCGGCCACGCCCTACATCGGCGTGATGGGGCTGGTGGTCGCATACATCATCTACGCGTTCATAAAGAGAAGTGACCAGGGTTCTACCGAGATGGTGGAGATCGCCGACGCGATCCACGAAGGAGCCATGACGTTCCTGAAGCGGGAGTACTCCATCCTTTTCGTCTTCGTTGTCATCCTGTTCGCGGTGCTGTTCGCCGCCGTCGATCAGCGCACGGCGGTGGCGTTCCTGGCTGGGGCGGCATGTTCGATTGCCGCGGGATTGTCCGGCATGAAGGCGGCGACGCGCGCCAACGTGCGCACGACGCAGGCGGCGAACGAGAGCGGCCAGGGGCCGGCGTTGAGCATGGCGTTTTCCGGGGGCGCGGTGATGGGGTTGGCGGTCGCGAGCCTCGGCCTTGTGGGCATCGGGGCCCTTGCCAGCATCTACGGCGTTTGGGAGAACGCGGGCAATGCCAGCGCCATCAGCGGTTTCGCCATGGGAGCGAGCACCATCGCCCTGTTCGCCCGTGTCGGCGGCGGGATCTTTACCAAAGCCGCCGATGTCGGGGCCGATCTCGTCGGCAAAGTCGAGCAGGGCATTCCCGAGGACGACCCCCGAAATCCGGCCGTCATCGCGGACAGTGTCGGGGACAACGTCGGGGATGTCGCCGGGATGGGCGCCGACATCTTCGAGTCGTACGTCGGTTCGGTGATCGCAACAATAGCCATTGCAGCGACTGCGTCCGCGGCAACCCTGGCAACCCTGGCTCCAGGTACTGACGCAATGTCGTCGCGCGTAGCGGCGATGGCCTACCCGGTTCTCCTCATAATGTTCGGAATGGTCGCCTCGATAATCGGCATCGTCGCGGTGCGCGTTTTTCAGAACATGGATCCCGGTGCTTCCCTGCGTTATTCGACCTGGCTGTCGGCAATCCTGATGATGGCGGCCGGGTACTGGCTGGTCGGGGAGCTCGAGCTCTCGATGGGCGTGTTCTGGGCGGTGTTCTCCGGCAGTCTGGTCGGCATCGTCATCGGTTTGCTCACGGAGTACTACACTGGAGGCAAGCCGATCCGCGATATTGCCGAAGCGTCAAGGACCGGGGCGGCTACGAACATCATAACGGGAATGGCTGTCGGCATGGAGAGCACGGCGCTTCCCATAATCGGCATCACTGTAGCCATCGGTCTGGGCTTTCACTTCGCCGATCTGTACGGTATCGGCATCGCCGCCGTCGGCATGCTGGCGACCGTCGGAATTACGATGTCGGTGGACGCCTACGGTCCGATCGCCGACAACGCCGGCGGCATCAGCGAGCAGGCCGGACTCGGCGAAGACACGCGCAAGATCACCGACAGTCTCGACGCACTAGGCAACACCACCGCTGCCATTGGCAAAGGATTCGCCATAGGTTCAGCCGCACTCACGGCGCTGGCGTTGTTTTCTGCATACACCTCCACGGTGCGGGAAGTCAGCGGTGGAGAGATCGTCATCGATGTCACGACGCCGAGTGTGGTAATAGGGCTGTTCATCGGTGCCATGATCCCCTACCTCGGCGCCGCGATGACGATGAAATCCGTAGGAAAAGCCGCATATCAGATGGTGGAGGAAGTACGACGTCAGTTCCGGGATATCCCGGGTTTGATGGAAGGCACCGCCAAACCGGATACACAGCGCTGTGTCGACATCAGTACTACCGCTGCTCTCAAAGAGATGCTGCTGCCTGGTCTGACCGCCGTGCTCGCACCGGTTGCCGTCGGTTTTCTGCTCGGTCCGGTTGCGCTCGGAGGAATGCTCGCCGGAGCAACCGTCAGTGGAGTTCTCGTTGCCCTGATGATGGCCAACAGCGGCGGCGCATGGGACAATGCAAAGAAGTGGATCGAGGGGGGCAACCTCGGAGGCAAAGGCTCGGATCCGCACAAGGCAGCCGTCGTCGGCGACACTGTCGGCGATCCGTTCAAGGACACATCCGGTCCCTCGATGAATATCCTCATCAAGCTCATGTCGGTTATTTCGCTCGTTCTGGCGCCTCTCTTCGTGCGCTTCGGACTCGAGCTGTTCTAGGAAACGACGCCAAAAAGAGCAGAGCCAAGAAAGCGGTGATGTCATGACAAGGAAATACGAACTGACCTGTGTCTTCGATCCGCAGGCAGGAGACAGCGGATTCGAAGCACTGGTTGAGAAATACGAAGGTCTGCTGAAATCCGGTGGAGCAGTGGTCGCCGCGGTGGATCGCTGGGGACTGCGCAAGCTCGCCTACAGCTCCGTCGGATTCAAGAGGCGGCAACAGGGGTACTTTGCGCTTTTCCAGTTCACGGCGGAAACCGGGTTGGTTGACCAGATTCAGCAAGGGCTCAAGCTCGACGATTCCGTGCTGCGGCACCTGGTCGTCGCCGTTACCGGGGAGTTTCTACGGGTGCCGCAGCTCGCTCCCGAGAACGTCTACATCTACACCCGGGAAGACCGCGGAGGGCCGCGTTTTGGCCGCGGCCGCCGCGACCGCGACGGGAGCGAGCGACGCGGTCCGGCACCGGCCACATCCCGGGAAGAGGGAGAAGTCCAAACCCGGGACAAGCCAGCGGAAGAGGAGAAGGGAGTGGCAGGTCCGGAACCGGCGGTCGAAACCGTCGCCGAAGTGGATGCGGCCGATGGACAGCCGGCGGAGAGCGGTTAGGCGAGACGGCAACTCCGCAACCGTTTCCGGAAGCAAAGGTCCATAGCGGTGCTGCTCCTCGCGAGTTTGGCACTGACGGCGGGGACGCTGGTAGCCTGTTTTCGCTTCGGCTTGACAGTCGTTGGGGTGGCCGCAGCGTTGCCGGCGGTCGCAGTCATGGCCGGGATTTTGGAATGGGACCCGGTCGTCACCCTCGCCCCGGTAGCCGGGGTACTGGCCGCGGCACAGACAGCCAAGGGAAGAACCTACGGCTTGGTGATAGCAACCGCCTCCATGCCGGGCTTGCTATATGGTTTGTACCTGGTTGGAGCATTGCACGGCGAGGCGATGACGCCCGACCAGATCGGCGAGGAGCAACTGCGGCAGTTAAAGGACTCCGAGCTTTCGGCGTTGACCGCGCAGGGCGCGATCGAGGATCTGGTTCGCCTGTTCGTCCTTCTGCAACCAAGTGCCGCTGTGTTGTACGTTCTCCTGAAGCTCGTCCTCGGCTACGCGCTGGGCCGCTACCTGGGTCTCTGGACTGGTGTTGTCGCGCTTCCCGCCCCACCGCCGATGCGCGAGTGGCGGCTCTGGGAACAGATGATCTGGATCCTTGTCGGAGGAATGGCACTGTGGTTGCTGGCCGGGGATGGGGTATTGAATACACTGGCGGTCAACATCGTAGTGGTGGCGCTCGTGTTGTACGCTGTTCAGGGCTTTTCGGTGGCGCGCTACTATCTATGGCGAATGCAGGTTGCGCGAACCCTGGAGTTCGTTATCTACATCATAGCGTTGATTACGGGATGGTCAGGTTTGATACTGGCAGGTGTGGGATTGATGGATACATGGTTCGATTGGCGACGCTTGGGGCGTCGCCAATCGCAGGAACAGGAGGAGGTGGAATAGAGTGAAAGTCATACTTCTCAAGGACGTGGACCGGGTCGGTACTGCCGGCGAGATTGTTCAGGTCAGTGATGGATTCGGACGAAATTACCTGATTCCAAAAAACCAGGCGTTGTTGGCTACGGACGCCAATGTTGCTCAATTCGAAACCCGGAGACGCCAGCACGAAGCGGCGGCAGAACGGGAACAGCGCAGCGCCGCAGGCTTGGCCAAGCAGCTCGAGCAGGCTTCCCTGACGGCTCAGGTCAAGATAGGGGAAGGCGAGCAGATGTTCGGATCGGTGACTTCCCAGAATATCGTCGATCTGCTCGGGGAGCAGGGGTACGAGATCGACCGCCGCATGATCGAGCTCGATGAACCGATCCGGGCTCTGGGTGTCTACAATGTGAAAGTGAATCTACACCCGGAGGCAGCGGCGACAGTCAAGCTTTGGGTCGTGAAAGAGTAGCACCAAACTTTCCCGGCTTCCGTGACAAAAGGTCAATTGGGTTACAGCCGGTCCTCCCCTTCCAAGAGACTTTCGCCACCGGGAACCGGCGCAACGTCGAAGTACCGTGTGAGCGCAGTGCAATCGATCCTGTGCTTGCTGTTCGTCGCCTGCGTCCCGGACAAAGAGCCGGGACCATTCGAGCGGGTAGAACAGCAGGTGTGGCGAATCGTCAACCGAAGCCATACCGGTAGCGACGGAATCTTCGTACAGGCGACGATGCGCACTTTCGCGTACGAGATCGTCAGCTTGTACGCAAAAGCCGAGCAGGATGGTCTCGATCAGGAACAGCTCCTGAGTCGGTTTCGAGAGTTCATTTACCAGTACGTGGATGGCCATTATCCGTTTCAGGACGGCACCGACATAAACAGCCTCTATTATCAGTACCTCGTCTACGTGAATCGCTCGTTCGACGCGAGCAACCCGATTGAAAAGAAAGTGTTCGACAACTGGCGGGCCGAGTACGTGCGACGGTTGTTGGGGGAGGTGTACGACCACAAGTACCCTTTGCTCCGGCATCGATACGACCAGCGCTGGGGCCCGATGCTCTACAGCCGTTTTGTATTCTACATCTACCTGGACAACAGCGAGTCCGACCTGTCGCCCCGCATAGACGATATCGGGAGTCGCGTGTTTCTGGCCGATCAAGAGGGCAACCGCTACGCCCCGAGTGGGCAGGCCGGGCCATACCCGTACGAGTTCGACAGACCAAAGAAACCCGTTCTCGAAGGCAAGGTCGTTTTCCGTCTGTTTTTTCCAAATAGAAAAGCGGACCGCCGCAGTCCGATCGTCGATGCAAAAACGCGCCATCTCGATTTGGTGATCGAAAACCTGGGTGAAGAACCGGAAAGGCGCCTGCGCTGGGAACTGCCCTTCGAGTACCCACAGCTCCCGGCAACCACGCTGGGAGCTGCGGGGGGCAATCCTGCTTCCAGGTTCTAGCCGGGTGGACGCCGGCTTGCTGAACTCCGAAGGGAGCGGATGGGAGCCTGGTGGCCCCCGCGGACTTCAAATCCGTAGCGGTGCCGCGAAAGTGGCGCCGGGTGGGTTCGATTCCCACACGTTCCCGCCATTTCCTGATCGAGCTTGTGTAGTGCGGATCTTCCTCTCTCTACTGCTCTCCGGATTTCTCGGCCTTCGAGGCATGTACCTTCGCTCAATGCAGGTGGGCTGCTGTTGCAGGACACGGTCGTGAAGTGTGATTGGCCGACGATATATAGAAATCCGGCGCGACCTGAATGCTGGCGGCTACGAGTACGTAACTGAAGCATCAATCGAGGCTTGCAGAGTACCTGAAGAGAACCGAACAGTCGTCAGCCAAAGACGGAACGACTTCAGCGGCACTCGCCGGGCATTCGTGCGGTCAGGGGAGGACGTCGGTTTCCCACAGCTCCGGGTCGAGGTCGACACGCCGGGCAGCATCGGCGATCCGCTGCCAGGTGCCGTCGTCGACGGCGATGCCCTCAACACGCCGCTGCGCCGAGGTGCGAAACTCCAGTTCCCCGGGTAGCAGCACTTCGCCGAAGCGCGGGTCGGTGCGGCTCGATGTAACGTGTCGAATGAGGTTCTCGATCTCCCGTTCGTAGGTCGCCTCGTCGGCGAAGAAACCCGGGTCGTAAGCGGTGAAGAGCACGCCGTTGCTTTTGAAGCTGCGCTCACCCGACGCCGTGCCCTCTCCTCCCAACAGTCCGCCCATCAGCTCGACGATCAGCCCCAAACCGTACCCTTTATATCCGACCGGGCCGCCGAGCGGAAGCATGGCACCCGGCGGATCACCAAGAAAATCGTTCGGGTCGGTGGTCGGGTTTCCCTCGCTGTCGATGATCCAGCCCTCCGGGACCGGCTCACCTTTGTTATGGGCCATGCGGATTTTTCCCTCGGC
This sequence comes from Candidatus Latescibacterota bacterium, assembly GCA_965223905.1. Taxonomy (GTDB): domain Bacteria; phylum Latescibacterota; class UBA2968; order UBA8231; family UBA8231; genus CBDCXV01. Next base: position 300,429 of record CBDCXV010000001.1, on the reverse strand, counting down.
AACGACGGAGGTGGTCATGTCGACGAGAATCGGTTCGCCCTGCGGCCGAGGCGCCGCGAAGGCGATCGGGTTGGTGCTAAGCTTGCCGTCGATACCCCCGAAAGGGGCGATCTGGCGACCGAGACGACCTGCGTTGACGAACACGAGGGCTACGAATCCTGCCCGTGCAGCAGCTAGCGGGTAGGCTCCCGCGCGGCCGACGTGACTGGTGTTTCGCAGTCCGACGACTCCGACGCCGTGCTCTCGAGCCTTGGCGGTAGCCACCTCGATAGCGAGTCGTCCCGATACCTGGCCAAATCCCCCCCCTCCATCGATCAGGGCGGTGCACCCCCTGTCCTGCAGAATGGTCGGCTTTCCATTCGGATCGAAGGTTCCCTCGAGGATTTTTTCCACATACTCGTAATAGCGCAACGTTCCGTGTGCGTCCTGGCCGAACAGGTTCGACTCGATCAGGTGATCGACGACTGTCTCGGCGTCTTCGGCGGAGCAACCGGCAGCCTGGAACAGTTCGCAACCGATTCTGTGAAGGGCGTCGGGAGAGAAGCGCCTCATGAACTTTCACGCAGTCCGGGGACGGGCCGGGGCGGACAAAACGCGCGCCACTTCGGCAGGCCAGGTACCGGCCACGGTCACGCCGTACTCCCTAAACCCACCTGTCGCCCGGGGACCGGTGAGGAAGGGGCGGGCGCGTTCTCCTGACAGGAGATCGGGCGAGGCGTAATCGGCATTCAGAAAGTGGAAGGCGATACCTGCCCGTTCCCGGTCCGTGGTGTTGTCTTTCGTGCAGTGAGCGCAGCCGTAGCAAAAAAAAGCCGCTCCCCCTGCAGGTACCTCGATCGCTACAGCTCTCTCCTCTGGCGGGCGGCAGTGGATGTGGTGGTCGCTGTACGGATCGCGAAAATGGTCGTACTGCTCGCGGAAACTGCCGGGTATGACATGCAGGGTTCCGTTGGCGATGGTGGCATCGTGGAGGGCCACCCACATCGCCACTCCTTTCGTCGGGTCAGCGATCTTGAAGTAGGCGTTGTCCTGATGCCAATCGGTTCCAGTGCCGCGTCCGGCGGGTTTCAGAAAGAGCTGATCGAGATGAAGAAGGAAAGGATTGCCGATCAACTGCGTGACCAGATCGAGCACCTTGGGTTCGAAAGGCATGGCGCGAATCAGGTCGCTCTTGTCGTACAGCGGAATGACCTGGTAGTTGGTCTCCGCCTGCGAGTGGGTTTCTCCATCTCCGTCGGTTCGAACATTGCGGCCGAGACCGAGTTGTCGGAAACGCTCGACTTCCCGCTGCAGGACCTTAATTTCGCCCTCGGTGAACAGCTGGGGCAGCGAGGTGTATCCGTCGTTGCGGAACTGGTTTATATGAGTGAAATCGAAACGCGTTGTGTCGAGCATAAACTTTCGTGTGACGATATGAAGGCAACAAGATAGAAACGGAGACAGTAGCTGACAATCGCTTCCAGCATCCCTCGATTCGGGTTGCCGGGCGTCGGCGCTATCATTAGGATATACCCTACGAAAAGACAAGAATCGTGCACCGACAGGCGACTCCCCCGCCCTTCCAGATTCCTTCCGAGAATATAAAACTCCGTCACGGAGTGCGGCACGGCGGGCGTCTTTTTTTAGCGCCATCAGTTCTCTGTTCGCGTCTATGGAAAAAACCCGAATCGCCATCAACGGCTTTGGCCGTATCGGCCGCTTGGTTCTCAAAGCCGCCTTCGCCCGTCGCGGAGTAGAGGTCTGCGCCATCAATGATCTCGCGGATCCGGAAACCCTGGCCCACCTGCTGAAATACGATTCCACACACGGACGCTTCCCGGGAGAGGTGTATGCCGAGGGCCAAGCCCTCGTGGTCAACGGGCAGGAAATCGAGGTGTTGAGGGAACCTCGGCCCGCAAAGCTGCCTTGGGGTGCCAAGGGAATCGATATCGCCTTCGAGTCGACGGGGCGTTTCAACAACCGCGACAAGGCGGCAGCTCACCTGGAAGCTGGAGCGGGCAAGGTCGTCATATCGGCGCCGGCGAGGAACGCCGACGCGGTAATCGTGATGGGGGTCAACGACGCAGATCTCTCCCCCGATCACAGGGTGGTGTCGAACGCCTCCTGCACGACCAACTGCCTGGCGCCGATGGTCAAAGTGCTTCACGAGCGTTTCGGCATAGCTCGTGGAACGATGAATACCATCCACTCGTACACCAACGACCAGTGCGTGCTCGATCAGCCCCACAAAGACCTGCGGCGGGCACGCGGGGCCGGCATCAACATGATCCCGACAACAACCGGGGCCGCCGCCGCGGTAGGACAGGTTATTCCGGAACTGAGGGGCAAGCTGGACGGCCTTTCCATCCGGGTTCCCACACCCGACGGTTCGTTGACCGACTTTACAGCCGTCGTCGAACGGCCGACCTCGGCATCAGAGGTAAACGTGGCATTCCGAGCCGCCGCCGCCGGACCGCTGAAGGAATACCTCGAATATTCCGAAGAACCGCTTGTATTGACCGATATCATCGGCAATCCCGCATCCTGCATATTCGACGCCCTGTCCACCATCGTCGTCGGCGGTACCCTCGTGAAAGTGCTCGGTTGGTACGACAACGAGTGGGGATACGCCAACCGATGTGCAGACCTGATGTTGCGATTGGCGGCGATTCAATGATGGCGCCGCTTCCCTCGCGCATGGACTAGGCCGCGATCCGATGTTCGAAGACGTCTGGAAGAGATACGAGGAGAACGAACTCACCCACAGCGCCGCCCACCACCTGATGGCGGTTCACGAGCTGCGGGAGGAGCACGGCTACGCCCGCGTCTCCGACATCGCCCAGCACCTGAAAATCACCAAGGGCAGCGTCTCGACGGCGATGAAGCATCTCAAGGAAAGAGGGTACGTTGCCGAGGATCACAACCGCTTCCTCGAACTGACGGAAAAGGGAATGGTCGTGGTCTCGCAGACCGAAGCCTCCCGACTGGTTGTGCAGAAATTCCTGTATCGGGGCCTGGGAATGGACGAGGACGACGCCGAAATCGACGCCTGCAAGGTCGAGCACCTGATCAGCTCGGAGGCGAGAGACCGCCTGCTGAGTTTCCTGGAGTTTCTCTTCTCCGAAGATTCTCGCGCCACCGAGTTTCTCGAAGCGTTCCGGCAAGCCCTGCCCGACCTGATGCCGGTTGAAGAGAAATAACCCCGGAGCCGGGGGTACCAGCCGCTGGGCTTTCCTTACTTCCCAACCCAAACCCCAACACCAAATCCCGATCTCCTTCGCTTTTCGCAGGCCGGGGGTTTTTCTCTACGGCTGGTGAGGGCCCGCAGCAACTCCGCATGAGCGCAATCCTGTCGTTTCTTAAGCGCCAGATGTTGCCTGCCGGCTTGCTGTGTGCGGCGGCAGTCGGACTGGCATGGCCCGAACCAGGAAGGTACATGGGCACCCTGCCCACGCAGTACGTCGCCGTAAGCATCATTTTCTTCTGCTCGGGGTTGCTGCTTCGGACCGACGAGATCCAGGCAGCCTTCTCAGCGTGGCGCGCATCGGGGTGGGGCATTGTATCGATTCTTTTCGTCACTCCGGTAATCGGAGTCGTCCTCGCGTTTAAGATCCCTGTCGAGGCAGACTTTCAGCTAGGCCTGGCCCTGTTCTGCTGCATGCCGACCACCCTGTCGTCGGGGATTGCGCTGACGCAGCAGGCGCGCGGCAACGTAGCCCTGGCGCTGCTGCTGACCGTGGCGACCAACCTTCTGGGGATTTTCACGGTACCGTTCGTACTCGCCCACCTTCTGGGAACACTCGGACAGGTGGAGCTATCCGCGGTCGATCTGCTGTTCAAGCTTTGCCTGACAATCCTGTTGCCCCTTTCGGCCGGCCGCTACGCTCGCCGCTTTGTCGCCGCCTTGGTTGGCAGGCACCGCTCGCAGATCACGTCGATCAGCAACCTCGCCCTGATATCGGTTCCCTGGATGAAATTCAGCGAGTCCTCCGCGGCGCTGGCCCAGATCGCCCTTCTGAGCCTTGTCGTCCTCATAGCGGCGGGACTGGCGATCCACATCCTTTACCTGATTCTGAATGCCGCCGTCTGCGGATTCCTGGGGGTAGAGGTGGCTGCCCGCAAGGCGGTGGTGCTGCTCGCCAGCCAGAAAACACTGCCCGTGGCGATGACGGTTCTGGCACTCATCCCCGAAGAAGTACTGGCGAGCGACGTAAAGGGGCTGGTGGCGATTCCGTGCATCACTTTCCACCTTGGACAGATCTTCATCGACGCCGTCGTTGCGACGCGATGGGGAGCAGCCGACAGAACCGCGTAACAGCCCTTGTTTCTCGGCGATGTCGACGAAGGGGTGTCCCAGCAGATCAGGCAGGGTCGCGGCCGGAAGGCTGGTCCCCTGCCGCCACAGTTTGCATCAGTCCGAAGCGGAATCGCTTCGCGGCGCGAACCACCCGGTGGCGCGAAGCCGCTCCACCCCTGATTCGGACTCGGCAACCGGGAAAAGGACCGGTCGGTTGCCGGCCAGTTGCGACTCGTAGATCGCCATCACCACCTCGAGAGAGCGCTTGCCGACAACTCCGTCGCTTCGCAGCGAACCTCCGGCATCGAGAGCCCCCAGCAGCTCGTCCAAAGCCACGGAATAACTCGATGCCGGCTCCGGGTGCTCGATGTCGGCGGGTTGCAGGGCGCTCCACTGAAAGCCGCTTTCCGGCTCGAAATCTCCCGGATGTGACTGGTACAATTGCACGTGTTCCGAGATCATGCGAATGATCCCGGTCGACCCGCGCAGCTCGAAAGCGTTGTCGCTGTACTCGGTGAGCTCGGAGGCCTGAAAGACAGCAGTAACGCCGTTGCGGAATTTCAGGAAGGCCCCTGTGAAGTCCTCGACCGCCCAGGGCCGCCGCCGCTGCTCGGCCATGCCGCACAACCAATCGACCTCACCGGCGAACAGGTCCATCATGTCGAAGTAGTGGGTGACATCGTGAAGCAACGGGCCTTCGTTGTCGCTGCGCCAGGAGGGGGTCGGTTTGCAGCCATCCATGCAGCAGTAGATGGCGTTGAGCTCTCCGATGGCCCCTTGTCGAACCAGGCTGTGGGCCAGGGTCCACTCTGGAGACCAGCGGCGGTTGTGGTTGATCTGCAGCAGGGTATCGTTCTCTTCGCATGTGGCGATCATGCGGTCGCACTCTCCCAGTGAAAGGGCCATCGGCTTCTCGCAGATCACCGCCCTGGTCGCCGGTGCCGCGGCGCAGGCGGCGACCATTTCACAGTGGAGTTCCGGGTGCGTGGCGACGATGCAGATGTCGGGACCGACCTGGTCCAGCATCTCTTCGTAGTCGTGGAAGAGGGCGGAGACGCCGAAGCGGTCGCCGAATGCCTCCAACTTTTCGCGGCCCCTGTTGACACCCGCTGCGAGTTCGCAGCGCGGGTGATGGGCGACCGCCTCGGCGTGATTGTCGGGAAGATCGCCGAAGCTGAACTGGTAGCCGACACGGCCGGTGCCGATGATGGCGACGCGGTAAGGCTTCACCTCAGGGGAACTCCTGCAGCGTGCCGGGTCATCGCGAAGACGAGCAGGTTGGCGCCGAACTGCATCGCCAGGGTGTGGTTTTGGGCAGTGGGGTCTCCCCATGCCCAGGTGATACTGAGATCGCTGAAGATGACGCCGACACGGCCGCGGATCTGCAGCATTTCGAGCTGGGTGACCATCCCCATCGGCGCTGCGGAAAGAGGCGGTCCGTCGGAGAAGCGGAAGTAGCAGTCGTAGAGCGAGTGGGATTTGGGGATCGGTTCCCAGTGGGCTCCCGCGTTTCCCAGCACCTGCGGGTCTTTCACCAATTGCTTGAACTGGCGGTCGAAAGGAGTGCCTTCCAGGCCTGCTCCGCGCCGCCGCCAGGGGGGCAGGTTGGCAGGTCTGATGTCTTCGGCGAACAGCAGGCCGCCACCCTTCAGGTACTGTCCCAGCCTGGATTTGGCGGTCTCGGAAACGGTGAGATCAGCGGCGTTGCCGGTCAGGTATATCAACAAAGCTCCGGCGAACTGCGGATCGGCCATGCTTTCCTCGCGCCAGGAAACCGGTTCCCGGCGGCCCGTTTCGGTGTTGAAAACCCGAGAAGCTCAGGCACCGCCGCGGCCAGACGGTCGGTCCCCTCGCGAGCCAGCGGATAGTCGAGGGTGACCACGGCGCGAGGCGGTTTGACCTGCGCTCTTTTTGGTTCGGGGATGGGTGCCGTTCTGCGCTCCTCTTCGGCAGCGGCAACGGCCGGGAACAGCATCGCAAGCAGTATCTGCCTGGAAACCATGTCAGCTGAGAATCGTCGGGCGCAAGTCCGGAATGTCGATGTCCACCGGGAAGTAGGGACGCTGGAGCTTGCGGAAAGCCACGTTGCGAACCGAGGCCGGAGTCGGGCCGGGGGTATCGAGAATGAAGATGGCGGCCGCGACATCGGCGTAGACGTTGCGGAAGTTCATGGGGTTTTTCACGACGACGAACTTGGCCGCCTGCGGGTCGATGCCGACGCTGCGGAATTGTTCGTCCGCCCAGTCGTAGGTGGCGTGGGTGTTGACAAGCACGCGAATACGACCGACGGCGAACACCGCGCTCGGACCCATGTCTCCCTCGACGTTGTCCCAGATGCCGCCGGCATAACGGAACTTGCCGTCACTCAGGTGCACGATCCGCCCCCTCACCTGCACTGGATTTCCCCACTTGGGATCGAGGCGGTGCCCGAGATCCAGGGTGAGCTCGGCGCCGACCCCCGCCCCGTGACAGCGGGCCGCGGCCTCCGGGTCGACGACGGGAACCAGCGAATCCGGGGCGTTGTCTCCCAGGGCCAGCAGCGCCTTGAGGGTCGCCACGCTGTCTCCGCTCGCTCCGCCGCCGGCGCAGTCGGCCGCTTCGACGAGCAGCACGGGACCGCCTGCCGTTTGCAGGCCGCGTTCGATCGCTTCGGCCGGGGAATGGGTTTCCTGCTCGAGATCGTGCCGCGCCTGCCAGTATCGATCTGCAATCTGTTGCGCCAGCCCTTTCGCTTTTTCGAGGTCGCCATCGGTGACGACCAGGCCCCCGCTTCCCATTCCGGGAGCGTCGAGATAGGGGTGGACGAGGAAGACGGAGACCGAAAGCACTCCGTCGGCCTGCTCGAACCGTTTGCCGAAGGTCATCAGGCGGCCGAACGGTTCATCCGCTGCAGTGGCGCCGCGGACCCCGCCGGTGAGCACCGGCACTTTGGCCATCGCCATGGTCGGGCGGCAGCGCCCGGCGACGGCGTCGACCAGCAGGCGGGCCCCGCGCTGCCCGGTGGAGAATGCATCCCGGTGAGGGTACGTCTCCCATGCCACCAGCGCGTCGGCACTGCGAACCATGGCAGCGGACACGTGGGCGTGCAAGTCGAGGGTGGCGACAATCGGGACCTCGTCCCCCACGCTTTCGCGCACCGCGGCGATCAGGTCCCCCTCGAGGTCGTCGATTCCTTCGGCCGCGGCCGCGCCGTGCAGCAGCAGCAGAACGCCGTCGACAGGAAGCGCATCCCGGAGCCTGTGCAGCAGCTCGCTTTTGAGGGTGTCGTAGCAGGAGGCGGTGAGGTAACCTCCCGGGCAGGTGCTGGCGTTCAGCAAGGGGGCGATGTCGCAGCCGGACTCCCGCAATACCGTCAGCCCTCCGCCCACTACCCCGGAGTCCAGGCTCAGCATTTCGTCGCCGTACTGCAGATCGTAGCGCTCGAACCAGTCGAGGTCTATGGGGGAGCCGCCGATGTGGTTGCACTCGGTGAGAACGGAGCCGACGGCGATACGACCGGACATGGCTGATTCCTACGACAGCGGACCGTCGCCGTCGGTCAGAACGCCGCGGACCGCATCGATCAGGAAGTCGACGTGCTCGGGCCCGGTCGGAAGGGATACGCCGCATATCCCCTTGTTGCGCCAGTACACGCCCCGGTTGATCAGGCTGAGGAACAGCCACTGGTGCAGGGCGGAATCGTCGCGGGCTGCCTCGCGGTAATCGCGGGGAACCTCGGGCAGGAAGTAGACCCGGAACAGGGATCCGATGGTCACCACCCGGGCGGAAATGCCGATTTCGTCGAACAAGGCCTGCAGGGATCGGCCGATCCGATCCGTCGTCGCATGCAACTCGGCGTAGGCTTCCGGCGTCATGGTGCGCAGGGTGACGAGGCCGGCGGTGAGGGCGATGGGATTTGCGTTGAAGGTACCGGACTGCCAGATGCGCGGGGAACCGGATCCCGGGTCAAAAAGGGCCATCACCGCTTCTTTGCCGCCGAACGCGGCCCCGGCTGTTCCACCGGCGATGACCTTGCCCAGGCAGACGAGATCGGGACGGATGCCGTAGAGGGTGTGCGCGCCCCCCGGGCCGGCGCGGAAGCTGACGATCTCGTCGAAGATCAACAGTATGCCGTGGCGTTCAGTGATTGTCCGGAGCCGCTTAAGAAAACCCTCCACTGGATGGGTGAGGCCGGCTGCCGTGGAGACAGGGTCGATAATGACGGAGGCGAGCTTTCCGGCGTGCTCTTCTATCAGCCTTTCCGCGACCCCGGCTTCGTTGAACGGAAGTACGAGAACATGGTCCTCGACGCCGGCGTTCAATCCCTCTGACCCCGGAACCGAACGGGGACGGTTGCCGGGCCCGAGGTCGGGGCCGACCGGAACGGCGTAGCTGACCAGCGCCTGATCGTCGATGCCGTGGTAGGCGCCCTCGAACTTTGCGGTCCAGCTCCTGCCGGTGGCGGCGCGGGCTGCGCGCAGGCAGTTTAGGACCGCTTCGCTTCCCGAGCTGCAGAAGCGGACTCTTTCCAGCGCCGGCATGCGCTCTCGTAGCAGCTCCGCCATCTCCACCTCGAGAGCAGTCGGCCGGGAAAAAGCCGTTCCGCGGGCGACCTGCTGTTGCAGCGCCTCGACGACGTCCTGGTGGGCGTGCCCGAGAATCAGCGCGGTCGCGTTGTTGACGAAGTCGAGCAGCCGGTGGCCGTCGAGATCGTGCAGGTAGGGACCTTCGCCGCTGTCGGCGTAAAGAGGAAACGGCGCGAAGTTGACGCCGGTGCGGGTGTTTCCGCCCGGCAGCGATTGACGGGCGCGCTCAAACATAGCGCGGGACCGCGGATGGCGGGCGACGTACTCCTCGGTGGCGCGCCGCAGGGCTGCGGCGACAATCTGGGGGTCGCTGAGGTCAGTGACGATATCGGTCATGGCTGTGCTCGATTCCGGGTCCGGCTCACCTGCCGGCGGCGAGCCCTTCGAGAATCCCCTTCATGTGGCCGACGCAGTAGGCCAGGTACTGGCGCCCGTGCTCGTCGTCGGTCGAAAGTTTCAGGATGTGATCGTAGTCGATGGCCCCCTCGTAGCCGATCTCCCACAGGGCCTTGGCCACCTCGGCCATCGCCAGATCTCCGTCGTCGGGGAAACGCTCCTCGTACCAGCCGTTTTCGGGAATGGTTCCGTGCACGTTGCGGAAGTGGACGTGGAAGATTTTCCCCTGCTCTCCGAAGCGACGAATCCCCTCGAGCACGTCCTCTCCCGACTCGTAGCGGGTGCCGACGCAGAACGTCATGCCGTTGCTTGGGGACGGCACTTCGGAGAACAGCCGGTCGAAGGCGTCGAAGTTGTAGAGGATCTGCGGCACCTCCCACAGGCGCGGGACCGGAGGATCGTTGCCGTGCATCGCCACCTTGATGCCGGCGCTCTCGGCGATCGGAACGACGGTTCGGAAGATCTTCAGAGTGCGCTCCCATATCTCCTCATGGCTCGGGGCGCCATCCGGTACCGGGTAGTCGAGAGCATTCGCGAGGTCGTTGCGGTAGAATCGGGATCCCCCCCCGCCCTTCGACCCAGTGCACGGTATCCCGCGGGCGCCCGCTGAACAGGTGGGCCTGAAAGCACTGGACTCCGAGCACGGGAAACCGGTACTCTCCGCAGAGCTCTGCATTATGGGCGAGGGCCTCGAGCTCGACCTCGGAGCCGTCGCGGCCCAGGAAGGTGTCGAGGGTTTCCTCGTGAAGGCTGTTGATGCGTTCGATTTTCATTCCGGCACCCTCGATGACCTCGAGGCACTGGTCTCGACCCTCGCGGCTCAAACGGCCGCCCGCTTCTCGATAGCCGGGAACCAGCGGCATGGTGATGTCGACGCAGTCGACTCCGATCTGCTTGAGGAAGCACAGATCTTCCGGCCGTTCCAGCCAGTCGGGACTGATGCGGGTACCGATCTTCATGCGGAATGTTGCGGCGGTTTTCGTGTTGACAGTGTGGTGCGGCGAACGCAGTCTTCGGGGCTGCAAGGGTAGCTGAAACAAAGCAGCCGATCAACCCATGAAACCAAGCGACGATCCGGTCCCCGACAGGGCCGCTGTCCAGGCATTCCTGCTCGATTTCCAGGACAGGCTCACAAAGGCGCTCGAGGCGGAGGACGGGGCCGCTTTCGTCGAGGAGAAATGGGAGCGTCCGCAGGGCGGCGGCGGCCGCACGCGGGTTCTCGAGGACGGCGAGGCGATCGAGCGCGCCGGTGTGAACTTCTCTCACGTCATGGGCGACCAGCTGCCGGCCTCCGCCTCGGCGCGGCGCCCGCACCTGGCCGGCGCGGGTTTCGAGGCGGCCGGTATTTCCGCCATCGTGCATCCGTGCAATCCCTACGCGCCTACATCACACTTGAACCTGCGGCTTTTGCTCGCCCTCCCCCCAGAGAACCGCGAGCCGACCTGGTGGTTCGGCGGCGGCTTCGATCTGACCCCGTACTACGGCTTCGAAGAGGACGCCGTTCATTGGCACCGCTGCGCGCGCGCGGCGTGTGAGCCGTTCGGAAAGGATCTGTATCCCCGCTTCAAGAAGTGGTGCGACGACTACTTCTACCTGAAACACCGCGGCGAAACACGCGGCATAGGCGGGCTGTTCTTCGACGACTTCGACGAAGGCGGGTTCGAAAAAAGTTTCGCCTTCGTCAGGAGCGTGGGGGAACAATACCTGGCTGCCTACCTGCCTATTCTGCAAAAGCGGAAGGGTACCGAGTACGGAGAGCGGCAGCGAGAGTTCCAGCTCTACCGCCGCGGGCGCTACGTCGAGTTCAACCTCATCTACGACCGCGGCACCCTGTTCGGCCTGCAGTCCGGGGGCCGGACCGAGTCGATCCTCGTGTCGATGCCCCCCCGGGCATGCTGGAGATACGACTGGCGCCCCGAGCCCGGATCGCCGGAATCGCGGCTATACGAAGAGTTCCTCAAGCCCCGCGACTGGGCCTGAGAGCCGAAGAGGGATCGAGGGATCATCGCCGCCCGGCCGGGATGCTACGGCGCCAGACTGGCTTTGATGCGACCCCAGGTCGTTCCTTCTGCGACAGACCCGTCATCTCCTGCCGAGGCTGCGGGAAGAAGAATGCCATCCGACAATTGCAGGGTTCCCAGCAGCTCGTGAAAACCTGAAAAGCTCCCGAGGACGTATAAATCCTGTATCCGCCTAATCCCATCGTCACTGTCCAGGTCGACATCGTTCACGTTAACTGAAAACCCTATGATTTCGTCTGCACGGAGGTCTGAAACGAGACTGTTTTCCGGCTCCTTCCAGAGCAGCATGTCGAATGCGGTTACGTAGAATTCAACGACCCAGACGGTGGGGTTCTCCCCGTTGGCCGAGCCGCCCCCGTCCCCGTAAGGAGGACGGCTCCACCAGTCGCCGAAGCGGCCGGTAGCGGACAGGTCCAGATTCGGGGTCTCGGGGCTGACCGGAATGGCCTCGTAAAGTTGGGTCGCCTGGTCACAGATGCCGCCGTCCTCGGAGTAATGGCACGTGTCGTCACTTTGCGGCGAACCGTCGTGATCGCCGTCGACAAAGAGACCGATGCGATCTGAAAGAGGAATGCGTCCGGGTAGGCGACGCTGTCGCCGAAGAAAGCGATCGTCGACGAATTGGGCAGCTATGTAGATGTGTTCGCTGGCGTCGTTCCAGCCCAGCCAGATGCGAAAGTCCAGATTGGACGGGTCGTACTGCACCGCCGGAGCATCGCTTTCAAGATCCGAGGCAGCGGGGTTGGGGATGAAAGTGAAACGAGCGCGGTCAGGGAAGGCTCTTCGAACAGGTCTTCCCATTCGTCGATCCGTCCATCGGTTACATCGATCAGATTTTCGTCAACTATTTCATAAAAAGGGAAAATACGCTCTCCGATGTGGGCGGACACCGGGGCCAGTGTTGCAAGGGCAAAGACAAGTAAAAACACCAGATACCCAAGCCGGAAACAGGTGGTCATTTTTTTTGGTTACCCAATGCGCGAGCCTATTTCTCCAGCACCATCTGCTCGCGCCCGAGGCGCGCGAACATCGCCCGGTACTCGGGGCTGCCGTCGTCGTCCCAGTAGGAGGTCGAAATCGGCGAGTCGTAGCTCATGGGAATGATGCGGCTGAGGTCGGGCCGCACCATGAAAATCGAGTGGTCCGGGTCTGCGATGTGATACATGCGCACACCGCTGGCGAACGTCGATTTAATGATCCACTTCTCCTGCTTCGGCAGGGAGAGGCTCTTCAGGCGCTCCAGCTCATCCCGGTCCAGTGACACTCCCAGGCCCGGGGTTTCCGACACTTTCAGAAACCCGTTTACCGGCTCCGGACGTTCCTTGGTGACGTCGCTCTTCCAGGTTTCGCAGTCGCTGAAGAAGTGGAAGGTGCCGGTCGGGAAGGCGGCCATCATGTGCACCGTCATCGCCCTCGTGATGTTGCCCCCGACGTTCTGCAACATGAAGGGGCTGTTGCCGGCGGCGAACAGCCCGGCCTTGCGGATGGCGTCGCCTATGCGGGCATGGCCGAGCATGTAGGCATCGGCAGGCTTGCGGAAAACCTCGTAGGTCGCCCCCAGCGGAAAGTGATGCAGCACGATCGGCAGCCGGCTGCGCTCGCGCAGCTCGATGTAGCCGTCGATGTCACCGGGCGGCAGCGGGTCTTCGAAACAGCCGGCGATTTCGTACTCCGACAGGCGCTCCAGCAGGTCAGGCAGATGATCGTCGGTGCCGTGCATGGTGAAGTCGTAGTGAATGCGGAATCCCCGGGGTGCCACCTTCTGCATCGCCTCGGTCTGGTCGAAGACGTTCTCGAACGGGGACAGGTGGTACTTCAGCCAGGTGTACCCCTGGCGGGAGTATTGTGCGACGGCTTCGGCCATGCGCTCCGGGTGCGTAGACACGGTCCAGCTCCCCACCGGGACCCAGGAGCGGTACTTCTGTCCGATCAGCTTGTAGACGGGAACGCCGGCGGCTTTGCCCATCAGGTCGTACATCGCTGTGCCCAGACCCAGGCAGGTCTCGTCTCCCATCCAGTCGAAGGGGTTGGTGCCGATGTACTGGTCGATGATCTCCTGCGGCTCGGTACGCCCGCTCTCGCCGAGGCCGACCAGCCCCTCGTCGGTCTGCACCTCGTAGATGGTGCGCCGTGAGGGGCCGTAGTAGTGGTTCAGCTGATGGGCGATCCAGTCGACGTACTCGAGCTGTATTTCATGAATGTCGATGGCCGTAACCTTCATTATTACCTCTCACTCTGCGAGTGGGTTGAAGAAATCGCTTCGTGGACAAGCGGACCAACGAAGACTCTCCACAACCACCTGCCTTGCTACGCGCCTTCCTGCAGGGGAAGCTCGAAACAGGCCGCCTCCTGGTTGTTGCGAACCAGCAGATAGGGTGCTGCAAGTGCAGGGTTGTTCCAGGTTTTCGAGCTCAGCGCCTTCAGGCGACCCCGTTCGACATGCTGCTCCGGGTTCGCTTCGACGAGGACGACATCCCCCGATTCAGCCTGGATAAGCAACAGGTCCTCCACCAGGATGAGCTGACCGTGTCCGTAGCGGCCTTTCTTCCAGCGCCGCTTGCCCGAACCCGGGTCCAGACAGACGAGCACCCCGTCGTCCAGCCCGTAGATGAAACCATCGCGGAACACGACGTTGGTGAACTTGGCCTTGAGACGGGGCGACTCCCACCTGAGGGAGGCGCTCAGACCGCCGCCCGGGGTCGCTGCGACGGCGTACAACTTGGAGCCGATGCCGTACCCGCTCGACACCAGCAGCCGGTCCCCGGGCAAAGGCACGGGCTGGGCTACACACTCGGTGCCGCCCGGCCAGGGTTCGCGCCACAGCACTTCGCCATTCAGCGGCGAATGCGAAACCACGGCCTTGCTGGCAAAGACCAGGATCTGTCTACGCCCTGCCAACAGGGCCAGCGACGGGGAGCTGTACCCGGCGCGGTCCCGCCCCCCTGACCAGACGACGTCGCCGCGGTCGGCGTGATAGGCTACCAGCGAGCGGCCTTCGACACCGCCTGCGCTGACAACGACGAGGCTGTCGAGAACCAGGGGGGACGCGCTGATCCCCCAAGTCGGGATTTTCCCGTCGTTGTCGGCGATGATGTCGCGCGACCAGCGCAGGCGTCCGGTCTCGAGATCCAGGGAATTGATAATGCCGGTGGCCCCCAGCGTGTACGCGCGATCCCCCGCGATCGTCGGTGTCGCCCGCGGTCCGATGCCGGCCAGGGTCGATTCATACCGCGCGCTGTCCGCGTGAGCCCAGACCACCTCGCCTGTCAGAAGGTCGTAACAGACCACCGTTTCGAGCGATCCCCGCTGCTCCTGGGTCACGGCGCGCCCGCTCGCCACAGCGAAGGCCGACCAGCCTTCCCCGATCTCGCGCCGCCACAGTTCCCTGGGTGGATGCCGCTGCCAGTCCGGATCGAGATGTACGCCGTGCAGGCGGGCATTGCGGCCAGGCCCCAGGAACTGCGGGTAACTGGCGCTGATTTCCGCGACTGTCCCGGCGGCGCCGGATGGCAGTTCGGGATCGCCGAAGGACCATCTCCAGGCGAGGATGGGGATGAAGTCGCCGCTGACCCCCTCGATGCGGAAAAGCGTCCCGAACAGCGTCAGCAACAGCGCGGCGATGCCGAGGCACAGCCACCGCCGGATCCAGGACAGCCTCGAGAAGAAGAGCAACCAGACGGCGAGAGCGAGGAGTCCCAGGAGAAGGATCTGAAATGCGACGAAGGTCTGGCCCTGACGGTGAGGGACGTCCCGCAGGCCGTTTGCGATCAGGCCGGCGGCACAGAGAAGGAGGATTGCCGCCGCGGGCCACCAGCGCAAACCTCCCCTACCTGCCGAATCGGACATCTCGTTCCGCGAGTGGAGCAGGGCCTTCGAAAGCCCTACCCCGTCTCACCTTTCCTGGCCTGGTTCTGGAGCTCGTAAAGCGAAGCGGTCACTCCCCCTTTGTACAGAGGCATCGGGAAGTGGGTCATCGTGAAGCGGGCCAGCGGCAAGGGCTGGCCGCGGACGAGCCGCACCGAAGCCTCGGTTTTGTGGGTCATTTCCCCGGTGTAGACAGGGTAGGCATCGGCGGCGCGGTAACTGAGGATTAGGGTGCGGCGGGGGCGGTTGGAGCGGTTGGTGGCCGAGGCGTGCGGGGTCATGCAGTGCATGAGGATGGCGGTTCCCGCCCTTCCACCGACGCCGACGGCGCCGGAGTCGTCCACCGCATCGGTGACGCGGCCCTGGAAGAACCGGTCGCCCGAATGAGGCAGAAGGTCGTCCCGGTGGCGGCCCGGTATCATCCGCAGGAAGCCGTTCTCCTCGTCGGTGTCGTCGAGGTAGAAGAGGATCGCCAGCGAGTCGCGGTTGGTCAGCGGGTAGTACGACAGGTCCTGGTGCCACTCTACGACCGAGCCGATTTCGGCCGGTTTCATGTTGAGCTTGCTGTAGTGGAAAAGGATGTCGGGGCCGAGAAGCTGCTCGAGGCAGTCGAGGACCTTCTCGGACTGCGAGAGGTCCCGAAAGCCAGGGTAGTGGGAGCAGGGCTCGTACAGACGCCGCACGCTGTTGCCGTCCGGGGGCTGGTTCGGCTCCATCTCCATGCGCGTCTCGTCGTGGTCTGCGAGGGTGTTGCCGGCGCAGATCGATCCGACGTCGTCGAGAAGGTCCTGAACTTCCCGCGGGGACAGAAAGCCTTCGAGAAAAGTGAAGCCGTCGCGATGGTAATCCTGAACCTGCTCGGCGGTAAAACGCATGGGAGAAGTCTCCTTTTTCACTCCATGAAATCGGCCTTGCGGAGGAACTCGGCCACCTGTCTCCAATAGTCGTCCCAATCGGTCGGGCAGTCGCCGTGGCCGCAGGTGTAAGTAAGCAGCGTTCCCTGCGCGGCCGCGGCGGCTAATTTCCGCCCTTGCTCGTAGGGGATCAAGCGGTCCTCGGTGCCGTGGAGGACGAGAACCGGGCGGGGATAGGATCGCACTACCCCCAGATTGTCGAACGGGTCGAGGACGAGAAACCGGGGAATCATGAATTCACCGGCCATATCGCGGACGCTCGAGAACGTCGAGAACAGGATCATCGCCCTGCTCGGACGTTTCGCCGCCAGCGCACAGACCGCTCCCCCTCCGAGGGAGCGGCCGAAGAGGAGGATGCGTTCGCCGTCGACGTCCGGCCTTGCGATCAGCTTGTCGTAGGCGGCGACGAATCCCTCGGTTACTGTTGCCTCGGAAGGAGACCCGTCCGAGCGGCCGTACCCTGGGTACTCCACCAGGTACACCGCCATTCCCAGATCGAGGAAGCGCATGAACTTTTCGGGATAGGTCGCCGGGTAGTGGTCGATCAGCTCGGTGTTGCCGTGGGCCATGACGACCGCCGGCCAGGGTCCGTCGCCGCCGGTGGTCGGCGGGAAGAACCAGGTTTCCACCTGACCGAAACCGGTCTCGACCTGCATCACTTCGGCGCCGAAGGGGCCTAGCTTCACCGCGGCCGGCTCCGAGATCTGGTGCCGGGGAAACAGCATGGCGCGCTGTCCGGCGAACAGGACGCCGCAGTACAGGGCATAGATACCGGCGAGACCGAGGGCGATCGATATCAAGGAAATCTTCACTCCATTGCGAGTTTCAGCAGTCCAGGAGCTGTGCCAGCTCGGCAAAGTCGGCCGCGGTGACGTCGAATGGCTGGTCCGCTTCACGGTCGGGGTTTCCGTCGGGGCCGTACTCCAGGAGCCGGGGCACGAAGGCGGTGCGGTAGCCGACGGCGCGGGCGCCCTCGAGGTCGTGAAGGTGGGCGGCGACCATCAGGATCTGCGGGGGCGGCAGGTCCAGCAGCTCGGCGGCGGTTTCATACACCCCCGGGTCGGGTTTGTAATGACGCGCATTTTCTGCCGACAGAACGCAGTCCCAGGGCAGGCCCGCATGCTTTGCCATGTTGATGAGCAGGGCGACGTTGCCGTTCGACAGGGCGGCGACAACGTACCGGGAGCGCAGTCGCTGCAGGCCATCGACCGCGTCCGGCCACGGGGCTAGCCGATGCCACACGCGGTTGAGGTGGTCGACCTCCTCTTCCGACAATCCCCGGATACCGAATTCTCCGAGCAGACGGTCGAGGATCATCCGGTGCAGGGCGTCGATTTTCGTCCACGGCAGCAGGCCTCGCCGTACCCGGTCCATCGCCGGCTCGTACCCGCCCCTCCAGGCGTCGGCGAACGCCGCCCAGTCGACGTCGATCCCCCTTTCCCTGGTCAGTTGTTCCCCTTCGCGAAGGATGCTGGTCCGCCAGTCGACGACAGTGCCGAAGACGTCGAAGGTCAGGGCTTTGACTGCGGGAAGCAGCATCGGTCAGTGCTCCAGGTGCCTGTCGGCGAAGTCGAGGTGCTGCTCCCAGTCGTATCGCCGGATGTCATGTGTGCCTTCGCGGACGTGGTAGCCGATGCCTCCGGGCAGGGGGGTGTTCACGTCCGGCATCGACAGGCGGGGAAGACCCCCGGTACCGCCTCTTCGTCGTAGTGATCGGTATCCGGATGCCGCGTCGGCGCTCACGATTTCCGCAGCAGCTCCCAGGTCGCCTCTTCCGCGGGAAGCAGGCAGGTGTAGCGATCTCCCCTGGGGCCGGCCAGACCCCGCACCAGGAATACCGGATGAGGGTGGTTGTCCAGGTCGACCCAGGCAGTGTCGGTGCTGCAGTAGCGGATCGTATACCCCGCCCGCCGCCGCCGGCTTCGGTTGGCATCGCTGCCGTGGAGAAGGAAGGAATCGTGAATCGACAAGCTGCCCGCGCTCATCTCGAGCGTCACCGCCGACCCCTCCTGTTCCGGCGAGACCGGCACGCTCCTGCGCAGCATCTGGTTGGCGCCGGAGTCCACCGTCTCCAGCTCCATCCACCCCCGGTGGGAGCCGGGGATTACCTTCATGGCGCTGTTGGCGGCGTCGGCGTCGTCGACGGCGAGCCACAAGGTGATGACGTCGGTGCCGTGAACGCTGGGCCAGAAGGTGTTGTCCTGGTGCCAACCCACTTCCACCGGGGAGGCGGGCAGCTTGATGAAGACGCTGGAATAGACAAGGATGAGGTTGGGCCCCAGGATCGACTCGATGGCGTCGAGGACGCGGGGGTGACGGCAGAGGTCGAGCCAGCGCAGGTCCCGGACATGGGGCTCGCCCACGTAGTTGTCCCGGTCCATGGCGCCGTCGCGGCCGGGAGGTTGCGGCAGCGGATCCCCCAGGGCCTCGTCGAGCATGGCGCGCAGGCGCCGGGTCTCTTCCGCGGTCAGGACGTCGCGAAACAGGCAGTATCCAAGTTCGCCGAATCGAGCCGGGTCGGTGTTCAGATGGCTCGGCATCTCGTCAAGCACCGGATCACACGCAGCCGGAGTACTCCCTGCCCATCAGCAGCGGGTAGTCAGGCTTGTCCTCCGGCACCCCCGTCCACCGCGACCGGGCGGTCATGTAGTGGGTGGCCATGCCGCGGCGGAAATGCGGTGTCTTGTTGGGCCCGGAGCGATGTAGGATGAGGGAGTGGTGGAAGGAGCAGCCGCCCGCCCTCATGGTGATCGGCCGCTCGCCGTTTGCGGCTGCGGCTTTGGCAATGGCGCTGTCCGGGATGCGCATGTCGAGGCGGTCACCCACCTGCCAGGGCTCGCTGTGATCGAGCGCCCCGTTCAGCTGGCTCCCGGGTACAACCCACATGCAGCCGTTGTCGAGGGTGACGTCGTCGAGGGCAACCCAGGCGGTAACCAGGGCCATCGGCTCGATTTTGAAGTAGGGTGAATCCTGATGGTAGGTCTTCTCGATCCCGCCCGGCGGTTTCACGAACAGCTGATCGCCATACAGCTTGATGTCGGGTCCCAGCAGGGATGCGACCGCTTCCAGCAAGGCGGGCTTGCGGGCGTGGTCGAGGAAAAAACCGTCGCTGGAAGAGGGGTGGTTGATCTTGCGCAGGTTGCGAATGTCGCGTCCCCGTTCTTCCGACCCCGGCTCGAACTCGATCTTGCCGGGAGGAAAGTCGACGCGCCCACAGGCGACCTCCTCGGTTCTCTGCCGGAGTGCCGTCACCTCTTCGTCAGATATCAGATTCTCCACAACAAGGAAACCGTCTTCTTCGAAACGGGAAACCTGCTCGGAAGTGAGTTTCATTCGTTGTCGCTCACAGGAGTTTTGTCTCCATGGGCTTCGGCTGCGTTTGCACCCGGGTGCCGCATTAGGAGGCTTTGTTGGGTGTCATATATTGTCGGCTTCGGAGAGGAGGTTAGCAATGTCGGATGAAGTCCGGACGGGAAACCCGGCCCCGGAATTCGAGTTGCCCGCCAGCACCGGCGGTACCCTCAGCCTCACCAAGCTCCGCGGTCGCAAGGTCGTGCTGTTCTTCTATCCCAAAGACGATACCCCCGGGTGAACGCGGGAAGCAATCGGTTTCCGTGATGCGAAACCGGAGTTCGACGCCCTCGAAACGGTTCTGGTCGGCATCAGTCGAGACGACCTGACCAGCCACAAGGCCTTTATCCAAAAATATGATTTGAGCGCCCCCCTGCTGTCGGACACGGACGGCTCCGTCTGTGCCGCGTACGGGGTTTGCGGCGAAGACGGGAAGGGTTTTCAGCGCTCGACGTTCGTCATTGACGCGGGCGGCAATCTGGCGGCGATCATGCGCGATGTTGACCCCACCGAGCACATTCCCGAAGTCGTGCATTTCATCCGTCAGAATCTACACTGACCGAGGCCCTGGAGGATTTCAGGATACCGGGTTTCCCGGAAGCGAGGAAACGGAATGAAACTTCGTGACCACGCCAGCGGTGAAGGGAACGCTCGCGCCGACCGGGCGCCGATCCTGACCCGAAGGTCGCTGCTTCGAAGCGGCCTTGCCGGACTGCTGGCGGCGCCCTGGGCGAACTGGTTTCACGCCGCATCCGACCGGGTGGAACGGGAGGCTTTTCCCGATGGGGACCGGGTGCGCGAGGCGGCACTTCCGGAGGACGAGATCGTCCTGGGCATGTCCGCGGCGTTTTCCGGTCCTTCCCGGGGGTTGGGCAGCGAGCTATACCGCGGAGCCAGGGCCTACTTCAACCATGTCAACGACAATGGCGGCGTAGGCGGCCGCATGGTCGTCCTCAAGCTTTACGACGACGGTTACCAACCGGACCCCTGCGTACGGAACACCATGAAGCTCATGCTGGAGGATCGCGTTTTCCTGCTGTTCGGCTATGTGGGGACACCGACCGTGACCAGGGTGCTGCCCATCTTGAAGAAGTTCCAGGACGAGCAAGTCTACCTGTTCTTTCCCTTTACCGGCGCCCAGCCGCAGAGAGAGCCCCCCTATGGCGACTTCGCCTTCAATCTGCGTGCGTCCTACCGCCAGGAGACAGCAGGGCTCGTCGTCGACAACTTCGTTGGCGTCGGCAGGAAGCGGATCGCCGTGTTCTACCAGGCCGATGCCTATGGCCGCAGCGGCTGGGCCGGAGTCCGGGCGGCCCTGAAGGCGCACGGCGAGCGAATTGCCGGAGAGGCGACCTACCGCCGCGGACAAAGGTTCACAGGAAGCATGAGGCGGCAGGTGGAAATACCTGCAGGCCGCTTCCCCGGAAGCGGTGATCTGTATCGGTCCGTATGCTGCTTGCGCCGGCTTCCCTCGCGACGCCGTGGACCTGGGCCTCCGGGTTCCGATAGCCAACCTCTCCTTCGTGGGGAGCGAAAACCTCCTTCAGCTTCTCAGCGAGGGCCGGGATAATCCCGAGGATTACACCCGCTTTCTGATCAACTCCCAGGTGGTCCCCAGCTACGAGGATACTTCCATTCCGGCGGTACGTGAGTATCGCGAGCTGATGGCGCGCCACGATCCCAAGGTCCCCGGGGAGCTTGTGCGTGAGCCATACAGCCCCTTTCCTCAGAGCTTCGTCAGTCTGGAGGGGTTTCTCGACGCCAAGCTGATGACGGAGATCCTGCGGCGCCTGGGGGGAGAGGCCCGACAGAGCGGGGCTTGAAGGTGCGGTATTCTCGGTGCGGGACTTCGATCTCGGGATCGGCGAGCAGGTCTCTTTCGGACCCGCCCGGCGGCAGGGACTCCAGACAGTTTACTACACCGTCGTTCAGGATGGCCGCTTCGTGACCCTGGAAGACTGGTATCCAGACAGGGCGGTCATGTACTGCTTCCTCATCGGGATCTTCATGCTCGGCGCCGGGTACCTGTTCTCCTATCTGCTGAACGACCGACGGATTCGCCTGGGCAAACCGACTCTGGAGAGCACCCTTCACCGGTATGGCATTCCGGCGGTGGCAAAGGCCTGACACGGACGAAAAAGTGGTCGCGGGCCGCACGAAGCCGCTGCCCCTGAACAACTTGACAGACTCCAGGCAGGACCATATAAACTCCCACTGACGCGGACTGCACCAGGAAAAGCGGGGCCAGTGCCAAAATGACGGGGTCTCCCTCAAAGGAGATGAGGAACAGCGATATCGTCTACCAGACGGACATCCTGCAAGGGGTGTCCCGGACGTTTGCCCTCACCATTCCACAGCTTCCCGGCTCGCTGCGCGACGTGGTCGGCAATGCCTATCTGCTGTGCCGGATCACGGACACTATCGAAGACGAGCCGGTGCTGTCCCCCGTACAGAAGCAGGCGTTCTCCGAACGCTTCGTCGAGGTCGTTGCAGGCCGGGAAGAACCGGAGCCTTTCGCGAGCGAGCTCGGCGCCTTGCTGTCCCCTTCGACTACCGAAAGCGAACAGGACCTGATCGCCAACACCGCCCGGGTCATTCGCATTACCCACGCTTTTCGCCCTGCCCAGCGAAGCGCGTTGGAACGCTGCGTGACGAACATGTCGCGTGGGATGGCCGAGTTTCAGCTGAACGCGACGCCCGATGGCCTGGATGATCTCCAACACCTTGACCGTTACTGCTATCACGTCGCCGGCGTGGTCGGCGAGATGCTCACCGAACTGTTCTGCGAATACTCCGCGGAGGTTGCCGAACATCGCGAAGAGCTGCTCGCCCTTTCGGTCTCCTTCGGGCAGGGACTGCAGATGACCAACATCCTCAAGGATGTGTGGGACGACCGGCGCCGGGGTGCGTGCTGGCTGCCGCGCGACATATTCCTCGAAGAAGGTTTCGACCTGAGCACCCTGCCGGCGGGACAAGAAGACCCCGGCTTCATCGAAGGGCTGCTCGAACTGCTGGCGATCGCACGCCAGCACCTCGCGAACGCCTTGCGGTTCACACTGATCATTCCGAACCACGAAACCGGAATCCGTCGTCATTGTCTTTGGGCTTTGGGGATGGCCGTGCTTACCCTGCGCCGGATTCACTCGAACCCTACGTTCAAGGACGGACAGGAAGTCAAGATTTCACGGAGGAGCGTTTGGGCGGTCACTGTTGTCACCAGCACTGTTGTGCGTTCGAATCTTGCCCTCAAATTCCTCTTCAAGGTGCTGACACGAAGCCTGCCTTGCATCGGCGAAAAAAGGCAGGCCGTAGGAAAGCCCTTACCTTATTCGGATACTCGTGAAGGCAGTAGTCTGGAGAGTGTACCGGGCCAGCGATGAAAGAGAGAGAAATGCGAGTCATATTAGCTCAACCGCGAGGATTTTGTGCCGGCGTCGAGCGCGCAATCGATATCGTCGAAGCGGCACTGGAACAGTACGGCCCTCCGATTTATGTGCGGCATGAAATCGTCCATAATCCGCGAGTGGTGGAAAACCTCAAAGCCAAGGGCGTGCGATTCGTTGAACAGATAGAACAGATACCCAATGGAGCAATCACCGTGTTCAGCGCCCACGGGGTATCGGAGAAGGTCGAGGAGGATGCATCGGTGCGCGGCCTGCGGCCGCTCGATGCCACCTGCCCCCTGGTCTCCAAGGTGCATAAAGAGGGCCGCCGCTACGCTGGCAAAGGGTACGACATCATCCTTATCGGTCACGAGGACCATCCCGAGGTGGAGGGCACCATGGGACAGATTCCGGGACCGGTGCTTCTGGTCAGTGACGTGCAAGGAGTGGAAGGGCTGGAGGTGCGCGATCCGGAGAAGGTCGCCTACATCACCCAGACCACCCTGTCAGTCGACGATACCCGGGAAGTGATCTCAGCCCTGAGGCGGCGGTTCCCCGATATCGTCGGACCTGACGTAAAGGATATCTGCTACGCGACCCAGAACCGGCAGGCCGCGGTGCGATCCCTGGCCGAAGAGGTGGACCTGGTGCTGGTGGTGGGGGCGCAAAACAGCTCCAACTCGAACCGCTTGTGCGAAGTCAGCAACGACAGCGGTGTGCCGAGCTACCTGATCGAGGATCCATCGAAGATCGATCCGGAATGGCTGCAGGGGAAGGAATGCATCGGCATTTCGGCCGGGGCCTCGACACCCGAGGAACTGGTGCACGAGCTGATCGAGCAGCTGGAGGAGTACGCCGACTTGGAAATCTCGACCATGGACGGTATTGTCGAGAACGTGCGTTTCAGCCTTCCGGTCGGCCTCGAAAAGGCCTCCGTCCCCGGCTAGTCGGGATCGGAGTACGGGCGGCTAGAAATTATACGTCAGCCCAAGGTCGGCGAAGCTGTCGCGTCTTGTCTCGAAATGGAGATCTGCCTGGTCGATGCTGAGGAGATGGATCGCCTCCAGATGCAGAGACAACCGGTCGGATAGACGCCGGTCCGATTCGATGGCCATTGCCCGTGTAGCTCGGTCCAGGTCCCCCAGAATACTGGCCACAATTTCGGTACCCTGAACATCGTTGAACGCAAGCCGCGAGGCGAAGAAGAGATCGTTCTCGAGCGTATTGGGTGAGCGGCTCGGGGTAGCGTTGCGGCCGCGTCCATCGTAATTCCATTCCCCGAGCAGGCTGAGATCGGCGGCGGACCCCAGTACTGAGTAGAAGGTGTATTCCCCGCCAAGAACGGCAGCAGCGTAATCTTCTTCCTCGCCGGACAGGTTGATTGCACCGGCGCGTTGAATACCCTCCAGCTTGAACAACCAGGAGCCGACAGTCAGCTGGGCGTCCAGTCCAAACTGGCGAATCTGCGCGTAATGTTGAACCAGGGTTGGTGTGCCGCTACGATTCAGGGCAAGACGCAGAGATGGCTCCCGGCTCGTGCCGTTGAATGCACTCACACCCATATCGAGGAGTCCGAAGCTGTGACTGTAGCGAGCGGCGAGATCCACTTGCCGGTCCTCAGCCTCGCTCTCGTAATCGACATCTTCAGCTGAAACCACGAGCGGAAGGCGCAGGCGGCCAGACCGGCCTGGAAAGGTGCGTGCGCGGTGATAGGGCAGCCCAAGTATTTCCATTACGCCCCACGCTCCAGACCAGGTGAAATGGACCATGGGTTGCCCCAGCTTGGCCTCTCCGTTTGGGTGTTCGACGAAGTCGATCTGGTTGACGATATCGACCAGGTGCTGCGATTCGGTGACGCCCCAGAACACCTGACCGACGCCCACGCGCAGCTCCCATTCGCCGTCGCCGATTTCGCCGAACAGCAGCAGATAGGCTTCGCGCAAATCGGCATGAGTGCGGCGTGGGTCCGAGTTGTCGTAGCGAAAGAACGGGGCCAGGGTAAGGCTTCGGGCTTCGGCGTCCTCGAGGTAAAGCTTTGGCGCGGCTAAAAACCCGCTGGCATGCCCGCCTTGGCCGGCATGAGCAGCCCTTTCGGGAAACCACCGGGTTTCGATGCTGGATCGTCCGGAAAACTGGTGGTGATCTATTCCGATTCGGGCGTGTGCAACGGCGGTCAGGACCAGTGCCAGAACCGAGACCGCGCCCGCAGCGACACGCCACAGATCGGCACGAAGCAGCATCAACGGGCCCGTCTCAGCCCGGTCCGTGTGAAGTCGCGGTCGTCGAGGTCGGTCCGGAACTGGAAGTCCGTCCAGGTCAGAACGGAACTCTTTCCGGTCAGATGGTTTTCCATCGTCATCTCGCCGGCGCGCCAGTAACGGTCGAGGTACTGCTCGTAGTTCCCCAAGGTCAGGGTCTTGAGATGGGCATCCTTGCGATCGTAGTACTCGACCTTCCGGACGCGAAGTTCGTCCTTGTCGCACCAGACCACCTGGCGCTTGTAGCCGGACTTCTTGTCCACGGGGAAGCGTTCGGAGACCGTGCATGTCAAATCGCCGCAAGGCTCGTCGCGCAGGTACCGGTAGGTGAATTTCTCAACTTCCTGGGCGGTCATGTCTTCATAGGCAAACTCACTGCCCATGAAGGAACCGGACCGGTTCGAGGAACTGATGCGCTTTACCCTTTTCAGTGCAGGCAGATACAGCCACTGATCGTCCGCGCTTTCCCTTTGGGCGTGAACGAGCAAGGCCGTTCCCTGCACATCGCGCGGTTCATCGAACACGAAAAGGCTTTTGTCGCCTTCCCCGGAAACCTCGAGAACCTTTACCCGGAGCTGACGCCGGCTCTCCTGTCCGTGCTTGTTGCGCAGCACCATGGTTTGCCGGGCCGTAAAGTTCCCGAAGCCTTCCTCGCGGGCGCGGGAATCGCGAGCGATTTGCAGCCCGGTTTCCTCGGGAGTGGAGCTTTCGGAACGAGCGGGTGCCGGCGCGCAAAGACAAGCCAGAATGACCAGGCAGGACGCGAAAAACGGAAGCGCCGGGAAACATGCGCTGTTCATGGATTTCTCCGGTCGATGGCCATCAACAGTGTCGGAAGAAGAAGAAAGTCGGCTACAAGCGCGAAGACGATGGTGATCGTTACCAGAAGACCGAGTGCCCAACTGACCTCGAATCCCGATGTGGCGAACACGAGAAAGCCAGCCGACAGAACTGCGGTCGTAGTCGATAAAGCATGGCCTACGGTGTGGAAGGCGGAGCGCACGGATTCCTGCGCTGAATGGCCCTCCCTGCGGGCCTTCAGATATTTGCTCAGGAAGTGAATGGTGTCGTCGACGACTATTCCGAATACAACGGCGATGACCACGGAGGAGGCGATACCGACATGGCCTACGATATAACCCCACAGGCCGAAGCTCATGATGGCAGGGATGAAATTCGGAAGCAGACTGAGGAGCCCGATCCGAACGCTTTTGAATACCCAAATCAGGATAAACGAAATGAGGGCCATGGCCACGATCGTGCCACGCAACATGCTGTTGATGTTCCGCAGTGACAGGTGCGCGAAGACGACACTGAGCCCGGATGCTCCGTGGGCAAAGGCAGGGATATTGCCCTGGAGCCATTCCTGGGCCCGCTTGTCGAGTTCCCGTATATCTCGAGACCAGGCATTCCTGGTCACGACCACAAGGCGAGTGGAGGATTTTGCGACGTCGATGCGGTCGTTGAGGTCGCTGCCGAACGGAAGGGAAAGTTCGTAAAGCAATAGGTACTGCGCTGCGAGATCCGGGTCTTCAGGAAGGCGATAGAAAGCCGGATCGTCCCCGTGCATGTTCTTGTTGAGACGTTTCATGATGTCGGAAAATGCCTGGACGTGGGTCACTTCCGGTTGCTTCCGGTACCATTCGGCGAAAGCCTCAACCTTGCGCAGATACTCCGGATCGGTGATGCCCCCTTCGCGGCCCGAGTTCAGCGAATATTCCAGTTTGTCCAGGCCGGTCAGATTTTCAATGACAAAGTCCGTATCGCGCCGGAACTGGTAACGATCATCGAAGTACTGCGCCATGTTATCGCTCAGCTCGATACGCGGAATCCCGAATATCAGGATCACCACCACCAAGGTGACGGAGCCAAGCAGGAATCTATTTCGGGCAATGACAAAGTCCGCGAAGCGGTCGAAGAAAGCAGTCTTGTCAGACGGGGCACGGGCGGCGCGCAATGGCAGAATCGAGAGCAATGCGGGCAGGAACGTCATGGTGTAGACGTAGGCGGATAACACACCGAACGCCACGTAATTCCCCAAGACGTGAAATGGAGGAGAATCCGAGGCGTTGAGGGTGAGGAATCCAATCGCCGTCGTGACCGAGGTTAGAAATACCGGATAGGCATTGATACGAACGGACTCGGCTATCGCCGTTTTTCTGTCCATACCGCGCCTTATACATAACAGGACACTCGTGACGATGTGGATTGAATCCGCGATGGCTATGACCATGACAATGATCGGCACCCCCGCGTTGGTAGGGCTGAAGACCACGCCGTTCCAGCCGGCGAACCCCATGGTGGTGTTGATGACAAACAGGAGCACGGCGACGATGGCCACGGTGGCTAGAACCGAGCGCAGGAGAATGATTGTCGCGCCTACGATGATGAGGAAAACGACAGGAGTGAGGGTCTGCATGTCGTCCTGAGTGGCATCGGAGAACGCGCGGTTCATGACCACATCGCCGGTCACGAAATATTCGATGCCGGGGTGGTTGGTGCGGGCCTCGGACAGGAGCGAATCGAGATAATCCGTGATTTCGGCCACTGCCTGATCGGGGTTTTCGGGCAGGATGAAGTTGATTGACACTCCGGCTGTGCCCCCGTCCTGGGAGACCAGGCGTCCGGCAATTTCGGGCGCCTCGAGAGCGATCCTCTCAATTCGGGGCGCGTCGGTATCGCTCAGTGAATGGGCGTCCTCCACGAGCGGGGCGACAATCAGCTCATCCTCGAGTGCTTCGCTATGGGTATAGTTGGTAAGGGAGTTGACGCGACTGGAATAGGGCGCGCGCCACGCAGCTTCGGTCAGTTCCTCAATCGCGCCAAGCGCCTCGCGGGTGAATACCGAACCCTCGTCCGGCGCAACGGCGATCAGGGCCGTATTGGAGACGGAGTAGGTGTTCTCCAAGGCGTCGAAAGCGGCGAGTTGCGGATTGTCTTCGCTGAACAGAACGCGGTAATCGTTTGTAACGGTGATAAAGCGAACGCCGGCCGTCATGGCCACCATGACCAGCGTTGCGAGCGCAACGACCAGCCACCGACGGCGCAAGATGGCGGATGTGTAGCGGTCCAACGACGAAGGAGTCATCGCCCGAGTATCACCGACTAAGTGCGAGAGCGAGCTAAACCATGCGAGTGCGCGGCACTATGGACACGGCCGAGCGCGGATGGCTTCGTTCCATCCGGCCGATTTTCCGGCTTCCTGTTACGGAAGGGAGGCGGTCACACCAGGCATCGCTCACCAGGGGCTGGATTTCGATGTGTAGACGTGGTCGGGCATTTTGTAACTCACTCCTTCATCGTCATACACAGAAATTTGCAGAAGCTGAGTAAAATTTTCTGATCTGACCACTTGTTTGGCCTTCAGAAGTCTAATAATGCGTTTTTCATCCGGTAACTGAACAGCGTTCCCACTGCAAAGGGCTTTGGAAACTGGAACTGGTCAGCGAGCCGTTTTCCTATGAGGGCGCGCGAAAGGCGGTAGGCCAAACCTGTCAATTTTTCCTTTTCAACCGGATCTGTTACATCCGCAACTGCCGGAATGGCCTGGATCAGCATATTCGCCACGGCTATCGAATCGGCGTCCGGCGGCGGCTCGCACATATAGCTGATCTTGTAAACTTCTTCCGCATCTTTGGCGTCGGCATAGAGGATGGTCTCAGGTATCCCCATGAGATAGCCGGTGTAGCGCCAGACATCGAGGACACTCTTTTTTTTCTTCCTCGTTGAAACTCGCGCCCACCAATAACGAGTACTCCAACAGGCGCTTGGAGAAGACGGAGATGGCAAAACCCAGGTGCGCCGCGCTTACCGGTGTGCCCCAGACTTCGTGATTCCAATCGCCGGATTTCGCCAGCATGCTCCTTATTCGAGCATGTACGAAGCGAATGCGTACGGACAGCTTCCATCCATCACCGGCTCTTTGCAGGCCGCCTGGGAAGAAAATATCCATCATGTGGCGGTTGTTCTGCTGGAGGCGTCTTTTGGTCGACGCCACCCGCCCGGTGATATTGAAAGACTTGGCGATAAGCGTCGAAAAGCCTTCCACCAGCGCTCCGGTAACGAATGCGACCAGCATGAGGTTTACGTTGGCGTGAAAGGCGCGGCGCCCTGAGTGAAAGGCTTCGTAGTCGAGCCAGGGAGGCTCTTCAAGATTTTCGAAGAAATCGCGCAGGGGTTGCGGCGCACGGCGCAGCACATCGTCCTGCTGTTCTATGCCGGCCTTGATGAACCGGTGCAGGTCGCCAGGAGACAACGAGGAGAGTTCCTCCATTATCGGATCGAGCACAGGGTCGCCAATGAAGGTGTGCCTGATATAGTTGTCGGCCGCCGCCTGGTCGTAGAGACGGGCCTTCTCGTACCCCTCGGTGTATGCCGAAGGTGGTGATGGCATTTTTTCCTTTTCCATATACGGATTCCTTGGAGGATCCGCTACATACCTGACCCGAATCGAGTCACAGAGCCGTTCGCTCCGAGAGCTCTGAATCGAGAATCCTTTGCGGAACATGTCGATGAAGACTTTTGCCGGCGGGGGAATGGACCAGGAGCGTCCAAAATGGCCGACCCAAACAGCTTGAAGGGTTCATTTTTCAAGGATGAATTCGCAGCCGAAGCCGACGGTCTTGTCTTCGTGAAGCTGCAACGAAAGCTCTGGAAATTTCAGGATCCGCCAGCCGTCCCTCATTGCTTCACCAACCGATGCGTACGGCCAGTCTCCGGGATTCCCGGGACCCTCCAGGAGCTCTCCGTTTTCGACGAGGGCCATCCCGAGGACCTCGGAATCGACCGCTGTTGACCGGCACTGCAGGTAGAGCAACCTTTGCGTCCGGCTGGCGCCCAGACCCTGCTCCAGGTCTTTCTCGGTGAGGGTTCCCGCCCGAAACTTCTCCAGCCACTGCAATACAGTTTCACGATCCATTACACTCATCATTCCACACCAGTGGGCTACACCGGAAGGAGACGCGCAACATGCCATTCATCGAAGTCAAGATGCTGCCGGGTCGTTCGGATGACCAGAAGAAGAAGCTTGTCGCCGCCATCACCGATGCCATTGTCGACATTTGCCAATCCCCGCGCGATGGTACCATGGTCGTGATCGAAGAGTACGAGTCCGATCATTGGGCCGTCGGGGGGCAGTTGGTTTCCGAGCGGGGGTGAGGGTCTGCGCCGTGGGGGTTGGGGTGCGCAGTCAGAACTCGTTGCGCACCTTTGCCGGCGCCCCGCTGCGAAGAGACTCCCAGCAGGAGAGGCCCGTCGACACGATCCGGGCTCCGTCGCGTACGCCTACCCACGGGGCCGCCCCGTTCAGAACGCAGTCCGCCATGTGGCGCATCATCACCTGCATCTCGCCGTAGTGACCGCGGCCTCCGGGGAATTCAGCGGTGTGTTCCGACTCGGGAACGAGGCCTCGCGGATCGAGCGCCTTGCGGTTGTCGCGGATGGTCCCCCTGGTGCCGTACACGGTAAGGCTGATGCCGCCAATGCCCGGGGGATGCACCATTCCCAGGAAGGCGGCGACGCGGCCGATGGCGCCGCCGGCGAAGCGCACGTTGATGACGAAGTTGTCCTCCTGGGGGTAATCCGGGGCCACGCCGCTGCGCAGGCCGTAACAGTGCACCTCCTCGATATCGCCGAAAAACCAGCGCAGCAGGTCGATCGGATGGCAGGCGCCGCCGAGGATGAGGTCCTGCGGCATGGTGAGGCGCCACGGCGAGTAGTCGTACACCGGCCGCAGGTCGTGGATGTAATGGGCCTCGCCCAGAAACAGCTCGCCGATTTCCCCGGCGTCGCAGGCGCGCTTTGCCTCCATCAGGTCGTAGCGCCCGCGCATCGTCTGCGTAACCAGGAGCACCAGCCCCGAGCGGTCGACGGCCTCGACGACCGCTTCGACCTCCGCCATGGTGTAGACCATCGACTTGGTGACCATGACGTGCTTGCCTGCGTCGAGGGCCTTGAGGATCTGTTCGGAGTGCAGAGGTCCCGGTGTGTAGATGCCGATGATGTCGAGGTCGTCCCGGGCGACGAGCTCGTCGTACTCCGTGGTTGCCTGATTGATTCCGTACTCCCGCGCGATGCTTTCCAGGAGCTTCGGCCGCTTCTCGCACAGGGCCGTCACCCGCATCGGCAGATCGCGGCCTTGCGGGTCGTTGGCCCCGAGAAGGGTGCGCCCGTGGCCGAGTCCGGCCACGCCGATTCTCAGCTCGCTCATGGGCTTGCCGGCGGCGCGGCCAGTTCGGGGTATTGCGGGCCCTGCACCACCTCGCCGACGTCGACGTTTTCAACGCGCGCCATGCGCTCGTTCCAGCTGTCGCCGAGGCGGCGCGTGGTGCCGGGCATGAGGTGCAGGATGTAGCTGTAGCGGGGGTTGTCGGTGCTGTTTCCGTACGATCCGTGGAGGGTTCTGCAGTGATGGAAGTGGCAGTGTCCGGCCTTTACCTCGCAGGGAACCGGGGTGAGATCGGCCCCCTCTGGAACACCCTCCTGCTCGAGTACCCAGTGCGGGTCGCCGACGTCGACGTCCTCGCGTCTGAACGGCATCTCCCACCGGTGACTCCCCGGAACAACGCACATGCAGCCGTTGGCGGCGGTTGCGTCGTCGAGGGCGATCCAGCAGGTGAACAGCTCGGGCGGACCGACGTGGTCCCAGAAGGTGTAGTCGCGATGCCACGCGAGCACCGCCGCCTCCTCGCGCGGGGGCTTGTAGATCATCTGGTCCTCCCAGACGCGCACCGGCGCTTCGGCGAGGTCGTGGGCCAGGCTGCCGATAGCCTCGTTTGCCAGGACATCGGCGAAAACGGGGTCATAGCGGAAAAGGTTGACGATCTTCTGCGACGGGAGCTGGCCCTTGGCGCGGGAGCGTTCCACCGTTTCCCCCATGAGGTGCTCGGGGTGGTCGACGCTGCCGTCGAGCAGCCCGTCGATTCGGCGCTTCAGCTTGTCGATCTGCCTGTCGTCGAGAACGGGTGGGCCGGCGACGTACCCCTTGTTGCAGAACTGCCGGATTTGTGCGTCGGAAAGATGCATCGCTCCTCTCATACGGCAGCCTCCCCCGGGCCGACCACGGCGACGGCGTCGATTTCGATCATGGCGTCCTGGTGGGCGAGCCCGGCAACTTTGACCAGGGTCGAGGAAGGCAGCCGGCCGCGGTCGAAGAACTCGAGGCGCACCTCGTGAATGGCGCGGAAATCGCTCAGATCGGTGACGAAAACCTGGACCCGCACTACATCGTCGAAGGTCGCACCTGCCGCCTCCAACGCCTTGCCGATGTTGAGCAGTACCTGTCTCGTCTGCGCGCGCATGTCCCCGGTGCCGACAATGTTCATGTCGTCGTCGAACGCCAGCTGGCCCGAAACGAACAGCAGATCACCGCTGCCGACGCGGACGGCGTTCGAAAACGCCAGCGGTCCTGAGAAGGCACCCTCCCCGGCGATCGGGCCGGACATCGGGTATGCGGTTTTTTCCACCATCAGATTCCCGGGTCCGCCTATGGTTTACTTCGTTCCAACTCTTCGGGGAAGGGCCGGCGAAGGTCGTAACGCCCCTCTACCAGCACCGGCAGGCTGCCGTCGGCGATCATCAGGTCCAGCGGGAATTCGCGGGTCCGCAACGGCATGGTCACCACGTTTCTTGTGCGCTGCGACTCGAAGATCCCCATCAGGACCTCCAGCGTTGCCCGCGCCTGGCGACCGTTGCCGCGGTGGTCGGCCACCTTTCCCTCGATCCAATCGATCAGTTCCTGGTATTGCGTCGTCGGCACCGGGGGAGGTTCGACCTCGATCCACGAGCTGTGATCCAAGCGTTGCAGAAAGATTCGCCCCGACGGAATAGGGCCCTGGTTCTCGGTGCGGATCTGGCCTTCGGTGCCCGAAATCACCGGCATCGATGCGGCCGGCTCAGGCAGGTCCCCTTCGTACACCCCGCGGGCTCCACCGGCAAAACAGACCAGTCCCATGCACAGATCTTCGCAGGGACTGCGCCTTTCCCAGCGATCGGTGGTGCGTGAGAAATTGCCGATGACCCACTCGGTTTCCGGATCACCCAGGATGTAGCGCCAGCTGTCGACGGCATGGGTCCCGGTGTTGAGCAGCCCGGCATTCGGCTTGGCGCGATGGTACAGCATCGTCGGCTCGCCGATGGCGCCGTCGGCGACCAGCCGGCGAATCTCGTTCAGGGTTGGCGTAAAACGGCCGTGATGCCCGATCGCCAGTTTGACGCCGTGCCTGCTGCAGGCTTCCATCATGTCGTCGGCGCCGCCGAGACAATCGGCCATCGGCTTCTCGCCGATCACCCCCTTGACGCCGCTCCGGGCCGCGGCGACGGTGATCTCGGCGCGCACCCCCTGCCAGGTCGGTACGCTGACGATGTCGAGATCCTCCTTCTCCAGCATCTCGCGGTAGTCGCCGTAAACGGCAGGGATGAAATGCTCCACGGCAAGTGCCTGCGCCGCCTGGGCGTCGATGTCCGAGGCCGCAACTACCAACGTTTTATCGAGGCCCGCGAACGCCTGGGCATGCGAGCGGCCCATGCCCCCGCACCCGACGATTCCGACCCGATACTGATTTTCCATGAGTGACTCCAGTGTTTGCGCCGGCAACCCGAAACCGCGAAAGCAAGGGCCGCAACAGGCGGATGGCGGAGCGTGGTATGGGCTTTCCCCCGCCAGCATGGCCTACATCATACGATGACCGGAATAACGCGACAACAGATCGCCCCCGCCCTCGGTGAAATCGGGGTGCGCAGGGGCTCGGTGCTGTTCGTGCACAGCTCGCTGAGCAGCATCGGTAGCGTCGCCGGCGGAGCGTATGAAGTGGTTGCTGCGATCCGCGAGGTGCTCGGAAGCGACGGCACCCTGGCAGTGCCGGCGTTTACCTTCTCCCATCCCGGCCCGGTTTTCGATCCGCGGCGGGACCGTTCGCAGATGGGAGCGATTTCCGAGGAGGTACGCTGCCTTCCGGATGCCCGGCGCAGCCGGCACTACCTTCATTCCGTCGCCGCGGCAGGACCTCGGAGCGCCGAGCTCACTTGTCGCCACGGAGCCTCCGCGTGGGCCGCCGACGGCCCCTTCGGGCAGCTGTTCGAGCTCGATGCCGATATCCTGCTGCTCGGCGTACCGTACACCCGCTGCACCCAGTTTCACGTCGTCGAGCAGATGGTCAAGGTGCCGTACCGCGAGTGGGTGCCGGTCGAGGCACAGGTCGTGGAGGCCGACGGTTCCCGCAGGAGCCTGCCGACCTGCGCCTTCAGCCCGAAGAAAGGGTTCGCCGGCAACGACTTCAACAAGTTCGGGTGCCTGCTCGAAGGACGGGGACTGGTGAGAAAGGGGACGGCCGGCAACGCGATCTGCCGTTTGCTCCGAGCTTGCGACGTGCTCGCGGAGGGCATCGCCGAGTACCGGAGAGACCCGCACCTGTTCGTGAAAACGGGCAGCGACTTCACCTCCCTGTCGGACGGGGTGCTATTGGCCCGAAGCGGCACCGAGAGATGGGTCGCAGACCCGTCGCAGGTCTATCCAGCCGACTCCTGAATCCACTCGACAACGGCCGCGACCATGGCCTCGGTAGCGCCATCGCTGAAGACGTGGTCGGCCCCCTCGATCTCGAGGAGGCGGCGCTTCGGTTCTCCGGCCCGGGCCACGATGTCGCGCGAATCCTCGAGCGGCACGACATCGTCCTCGCTGCCGTGGACCAGCAGCCAGGGAACGCCGATCGCAGCGCCGCGATCGGCGACGGTGGAGATGGCGGCCATGTCGTCCATGAAGACCTGTGACAGGGGACAATCCTCGTCCTCCCACATGAACCCGGAGCCGGGTACGACGTCGCCGAACTCGCGCTGCGCGAAGGCTTCGGTGTGAACCATGCCCGCTAGCGAAACCAGCCATCGCAGGCGCTCGTCCTCGCTGGCGCGGATGACGCCGACCGCTCCCCCCATGCTGTGACCGACGTAGCCGACGCGGCGGTCACCGACGGCGTCGAGGACGGCTCCCAGATCGGCGACCTCCTTGCTGACCGTGCAGTCCTGGAAGCGGCCGCCCGACCTGCCGTTGCCGGAAAACGAAAGGCGCAACGCCGAGATGCCGGCCGCGGACAGGCCCTCGGCGAGGGCTTTCACGAAGGGGCGGTCCTTGTTTCCGGTAACGCCGTGTCCCAGTACGGCAAGGCTGTCGCCGCCGCCGTCGTGACAAGTATAATCGATCGTTTCCCCGTGCTCGTTGGTGATTTTCCCGAACATATCGGTATCCTTTCTTGAGTTGATTGGCTGTATATAGCCCGCGAGTGTCCCGTCACGAAAAAAAAATTGCCAA
Source organism: Candidatus Latescibacterota bacterium (assembly GCA_965223905.1). Taxonomy (GTDB): domain Bacteria; phylum Latescibacterota; class UBA2968; order UBA8231; family UBA8231; genus CBDCXV01. The sequence goes on along the minus strand of CBDCXV010000001.1, from coordinate 265,101 downwards.
AATCCAGCGGCCGAGGGGATCAATCGGCGGAAGAATTGGCAGGATACCTGAGCTGGACAGGACACAAAATCGAGCACCTGAAGCGGGGGTGAAGCTGGCGGCCTTCGTCGTCCTCGCCGGACGCCGGCTGCCCCTTTCAGCCGCTGTTGACTACGATCTCGCGGTCGGCTCCCCGCAGGGGCAGCGCCGTCCAGGCCGCGTCGCGGCGGTGGGAGGCGTGGAAGGCGACGATGGTTTCGAGAGTGTCGACCGCTTCTTGCGCGTCGTAGAGAAAGGCCCCCCTGCCGTCGAGCCAGTCGACGATCTCCCCCACGGCGACGTCCATGGCGGAACTCTGCGGACCCGGCGCGGTGAGGCGCTCACTGCCGCCGGAGGCGAATTCGATCGCAATTTCCTCGAACTCGCAGGCCGCCCTGGCACTGGTGCCGTTGAAGCAGACGCGCATCGGGATGGTTGCGTAGTCGGCGGCGTCGACGGTGGCGATCAGCCCTCCTTCGAGGCGGAGCAGACCCCAGCCGCCCGGATCATTGAAACCCGGACCGCGGCAGTCCGGCTTGCCCGCAAGGTCGAGGGTGCCGGACACCGCTTCGACCTTGCGGCCCGAGGCCATGCGCACCGCGTCGAAGACGTGGGTTCCGACGTTACCCAGTCTGCCTGCCGGCCACTGCACCGAGATAGAGGTGAGATCGCCGAGATCACCGGCGGCGATGCGGTCGCGCAGCAAGCGGAAGTCGGCGGTGAAGCGGCGGTTGTGGTTGACGACCAAGAGGGTTCCGGACTCCGCGCAGGCCTCGAGCATCGCCTCGGCGTCGGGCAAGGTCTGGGCAACCGGTTTTTCGCAGTAGATCACCTTCACCCCGGACCGGGCGCAGGCGATGGCGACCTCGGCGTGCTGCGGGGCATAGGTGGCGACGCTGGCGATGTCGATCTGCTCCCGGTCGAGTAGCTCGCTCCAGTCGGCGTAGGTGCGGCAGCCCCCGGAGCGTTCGGCGAAGCGCTGTCGCCGCCCCTCGTCGCGGCTGCTGCCGGCGACCAGCTCGATCCTGGGATGCTGCGAAAGGGCGCTGAAGTGGGTGCCGTCGAGGTTCTCCACGCGCTGCCCCAGGGCATCCCCCGAGACCTGGTCCCCTCCGCCGATGAACCCCAGGCCGATGATGGCGGCATTGTACGTATCTGGCATTGGTTCAAATTCCTTCCTGGCGGGCCACGAGGTCTGCGAGCACCTCTTCGTCGACTTCGACACCCCATCCCGGTCCGTCGGGCACGTCGATATGCCCGCCGGATGGTTCCGGCACACCCTTCAAGAGAGGCACCACGTCGTCGGGACGGCGCGGGTATTCGAGCATTTCGAAATTGGGGGTGCAAGCGCCCAGATGCAGGCCGACCAGCGTCGAGATGGGACCGTTGGGATTGTGGGGCAGCACGTGCACGTGGTAGGTCTCGGCCATGGCGGCGATCTTGCGTCCCTCGGCGAACCCGCCGCAGTGGCATAGGTCGGGCTGTATGTAGTCGGCGGCCTGTTTTTCGAGCAGGTCGCGGAATCCCCAGCGGGTGTAGAGCCGCTCCCCTGTGGCGATCGGAACATTCACCGAGGCCGCCACCTTGGCCATTTCATCGACGTTCTCCGGCGCGACCGGCTCCTCGAAAAAGAACGGGTCGAACTCCTCGAAGCGGTGGGCCATGCGGATCGCCATGTTGGGACTCAGGCGGCCGTGCCCCTCGATCAGCAGGCCGGCGTCGGGACCGATCGCCTCGCGGGTCGCGCGTACGCGGTCGACGGCGAGGCGCATCTCCTGCGGGCTCATGGACTGATGGGCGTTGCCGAGTGGATCGAACTTCACCGCGGAGAATCCCGCGGCAACGGCGTCGGCCGCGGAGGCGGCGAAATCTCCGGGAGTCGTGTCGCCGAAGCGGGTGTGGGTGTAGAGCTTGATCCGGTCCCGCACCCGCCCTCCGAGAAGCTCGTACACCGGAACGCCGAGCTGCCTGCCCTTGATATCCCACAGCGCCTGCTCGACCGCGCTGACCGCGGAGTACCAGATCGGTCCGCCGCGCCAGAACGTGTCGCGGAGGCCGAACGACAGCCAGAACGACTCGATGCGGCTCGCGTCGCGCCCGATGAGGTCCATCTGCCCGATCGCGTGCGCCACGGTGTCGCGGTGGCAGTCGGATGCGACCTCACCGAGGCCGGTAATTCCCTCGTCCGTATGGACGAGCACGAGGTACCCCAGCTCGGCGTGGCGCAGCGTCGGTACTCGAACGGTCTGTACGCCGGTGATTTTCATGTGCATAGTCGGTGGGAGATCAGGCGGCTGTCTGAACCGGTCTACTATTGTCGCCGCCGGATCCCGGGAGTGTCAAGAAACCGGGTGGCGCTCGCTCTGCACGTCGCGCAGCGATCCGAACCGTCGCAGCCGGGGCGAGGCGGCTGCGGTGAGGGCGACCACCAGGATCGAGCCGATACCGCCGCTTACCACCGAGAAAACCGGACCGAACCAATGCGCGACGAGACCTGATTCCATGCCGCCCAGGTTGTTGGAAGCGGAGATGAAGACGCTGTTGACCGCGGTGACACGGCCCCGCATCTCGTCCGGGGTCAGCAGCTGAACCAGGGTGTGGCGGATCACCATGCTCACCTGGTCGAAGGCGCCGGTGAGAAACAGCATGGCGAGGGACAGCCAGAACGAGGCCGACAGGCCGAAGATGATGGTGGCCATCCCGAATCCGGCGACGCACCACAGGAGATTGCGACCGCTCTTCCGCATCGGCGGCAAGTGGGCCAGCAGGATGGCCATGCAGAAAGCCCCGGCCGCAGGGGCGGCGCGAAGCCAGCCGAGGCCGCCGGCTCCCACCTCGAGGATGTCCTTGGCGAAGATGGGAAGCAGGTAGACGGCGCCGCCGAACAGCACGGCGAACATGTCGAGGCTGACCGCGGCGAGCACCAGCCGCGAGCGCCAGATGTAGCGGACACCTCCCAGAATCATGGCCGCGGAGGTCGGCGCTGCCTCGCGTTCGTCCCGCTGCAGTCGGATGCGGCCGAACATGAAGATGAAAACGAGGGAACCTGCGGCGGCGCAGAAATAGGCGGCGGGAACCGACCAGACGATCACCAGACCGCCTGCGGCCGGACCCAGCACCGATGTCAGCTGCCACATGCTGCTGTTCCAGGTGACGGCGTTGTGGAAGACCGGTCGCGGCACGATTTGCGGCAGCAGGGCTGTACGCGCCGGACTTCCGAGGACGTTGGAGGCCGCATCGAGAAGCAACAGGGCGTACATCGCCTCTACCGGTCCCTCAGCAATCGACAGGGCTGCCAGTCCCAGCGAGGTGAGGGTGGCCCCGGTCAGGCTGAGCAGGGCCACCCGCCGCCGGTCGAAGCGATCCGCCAGGTACCCGGCGGGAAGAGCCAGTGCCATCCAGGGCACCGCCTGCACCAAGCCGACCATCCCCAGAGCCAGCGCCTCTCCGGTGCGCTGGTACATCTCCCAGCCGACGGCGATTTCCTGAACGTGGGTGCCGACCGCGAGGCCGACGCGGCCGTACAGATAGCGGCGGAAGTTCGCCACCCGGAAGGCGGCGTAGGGATCATGAGCTCCGGTGCCCATCGCCTGACCGCAGCTCACGCCCGCCGGAGGCAGGCATGAACCAGGACCTCCTCGAGAGACCCAGGCGGCGCTGTCGCCCCCCTCATGCCGGGTCGAGCGACTTGCTCAACTGGTAGGTCCAGTCGACGACGCGGTAGCCGTGATTGCTGTAGAAAAGAAAGGCGCGGTTGTTGTGGCGGGCGGTGCTGATGGCGGTGTGTCGGTATCCGACTGCCAGCATCTCGTTGCGGGCATGAAACAACAACAGCTTTCCCAGGCCCCGGTGCTGATACGGCTTCTCCACCCCCAGCCAGTCGACGAAGCCGAAATCCTGGGCATCGGGGTGGCGCGAGTAGTCGCCGCCGCAGGTGATCTTGCATTCACCAATGGTTTCTCCGTCCCGGTGCGCCAAAACGTGGCAGCCGGGGCGCCGGCCTCTTTCACGGGGCCAGGTTACTGCGAGGTCGAAGTCGAGGTCGGCGTGCGGCAGCTCGGCGGTTTCGTAGTCGAGTCCGTTGAGAAAGACCTCGCCCCCCGTGAGCCGGTAGCCGTTGAACTGCAGCAGGGCGCTGACGTGGTCGAGGTGATCGGAGAGGTAGGCGTGGGGAAAGCAGTAGAAGCGGTAGCGGTAGCTCGAGTCGAAGGCGCAGACTTCGGTGAGGGAACGCGCCGCGAACGTACTCTCGGTCGCGGCGAGCAGCCCTTGGCCGGCGGAGCGGCAGCCGCGCTCGTAATAGAGGAAGCAGATCGCTCCGCGCGGAGGTTCGTCAGGGTCCCGGCGGTCAATGCCGAAATGTGCGAATCCGACGACCTCGCCCCTGACCGTCGCCACGGACAGAGCTTGGTCCTCGACGGGAGGTCCGCCGTCGCATTCGCCTCCTGAGACCGCGGCGATCCCCCCGGCGAAATCCGCATCGTCCACCGGCCAGCAGTTGGGCACGTTCGCGACCCCCCTGGTGAAGAGACCGGCAACGTCACCCAGCATTTCCGCCTTGTAGTCGAGCATCTCCATCGTCGCTCAGGCGCCTCCCAGGCGTTTCTCCAGCTCACCCAGGCGGTCGAGCTCGTCGAGGGTCTCCTCGGTACCCAGATACTCCCCGTCGACGAAGATCTGAGGGATTGTGCGATCTCCACCGGTGCGACGCAGCATTTCCTGGAAATTCGCGGTCGGCAGCTTGAAGCCGAGGTAGAAGCGAATGGGGATCTTGGTGTATCGAATCCCCTTTCGCCACAGCATCAGGCGCGCCTTCCAGCAGTACCCGCAGAACGGGCTAAGGTAGATTTCGACTTTCGGCATTTCACCGGAAAGAAAGCATTGCGGGCCCGGTTGCTCAAAGTCACCATGTGCGCCGGGAGGAGAACGCGGTAAACCATGAGCCGGAAACTCAGCGGCTTGGCCGTCGCAGTTGGGGATTCGTCCGAAAGAACCCCAACATCGGGCGCAGGCTACAGTCTCTTGACTGGCAAATCTGTCCCGAATCGTGCGGGACAGTGCGTCGAGGAAACGCGGAGCCCCTCGGCTGTAACCTGTCGGAAACGGGGTGTGTGCCGTGCTATGCATACCGCCGCCGGGACCGGTTCCATGGTCTCTGTCCCGTGCTTTGGTCCATCACCGGGTGCATGCTGCAACCTTTTCCTATATAGAAAAACATGACCCCGTACCAGATTCCTGAGTGCAACCCTCGGTTCTCGAATCCTGCAGGAGAATTGTCGCCACCTGGAATGTTTTCCCCAACTACCATGTGCAACAATGAGTTGGCTCGAATCAGACAGTTTCGGGTGTGTTATTGGCACGCGATTTGCGTGTTATCCAACAGTGCACAGGAGCTGATCACGGGAGGAAGATCGTGGCCCAGTACAGGTACAAAGGCGCAGAAGGCCGAGACGGCGAGATTACCGTCATAGAGGACAGCAGCATGTATACGAGGGATACCAAGGGTAACTGGTCCCCCGGCTTCGAGTTCATCGACAACCGCACGGTCAAGGCGCATCCATTCATTATCGATGCACTGATCGAAAATGCCGAGCGCCTTTGGTCGATGGAGGAAGTTCTCGCCGAGCTGTCCGGTTGAGCACCCCTTTCTCGGGGGATGCTGCGGTTTGGGGAAACCCATCGCGGCAAGAGCTGGCAGGCCCGAAGGGGCTTCCTGCTCACAGGGCAGCCGCCCGCTCGCGCAGCAGGAATTTCTGGATCTTTCCTGTCGAAGTTTTGGGGAGCTCACCGAACACTACTGTCCTGGGCGCCTTGAAGTGAGCGAGGTGGTCGCGGCAGTACCTGAGGAGCTCGTCGTCGGTGACCGGTTCAGCTGACGGCGCCAGGGCGACGAAGGCGCAGGGGGTTTCCCCCCACTTGTCGTCGGGGCGGGCGACCACCGCGGCTTCCATCACCGCGGGGTGGCGGTAGAGGACCTCTTCGACCTCGAGGGTCGAGATGTTCTCGCCCCCCGAAATGATGATGTCCTTGGAGCGGTCCTTTACCTCGACGTATCCGTCCTCGTGAACGACGCCCAGGTCGCCGGTGTGGAACCATCCTCCGGCGAAGGCCGCCCGCGAGGCCTCGCCGTTCTTGAGGTACCCCTTCATCACAGTGTTTCCCCGCACCATGATCTCCCCGATGGTCGCCGCGTCCGCGGGGACCTCCTCGAAGCTTTCGGGATCGCACACGCGCACCTCCTCGAGAGTCGGCAAGGCCACTCCCTGACGGGCGATCCGTTCGGCCTGCGACTTCTCGTCGAGATCGTCCCAACCATGCTGCCAGGCGCACAGCGTCGCCGGGCCGTAGGTCTCGGTCAGTCCGTACAGGTGGTGCACCCGGAACCCCATCTCGGCCATGCTGGAGATGACCGCACTCGGGGGGGAGGCACCCCCGGAGGCGACCTGCACCTCGTGGTCGAAGCGCCGTTTCACCTCGTCCGGGGCGTGGATGAGCATGTTGAGCACGACCGGAGCCCCGCACATGTGGGTGACTCCATGGCGGGCGATTGCGGCAAAGATCGCCGCCGGCTCCGTCCTGCGCAGGCAGACCTGGGTGGCGCCTGCCGCGGCCAGCGCCCACGGATGGCACCACCCGTTGCAGTGGAACATGGGCAACGTCCACAGGTATACCGTGCGCGGACTCATCTGCAGGGCCATGACGTTGCCGAGCGCGTTCAGGTAGGCGCCGCGGTGGTGGTAGACGACTCCCTTGGGGTTGCCGGTGGTGCCGGAGGTGTAGTTGAGGGAGATCGCCTGCCATTCGTTTTCAGGCGGTTCCCAGGCGAAATCGCTGCAGCCGCGGGCGAGGAACCCTTCGTATTCGACCTCTCCGACAACCCCGCCCGCTCCTGTCGTGTCGGCGAGCTCGTCATCGATGGCGACGACGAGCGGCGCGTCCTCCCCCCGCATGCGTGAGAGCGCCTCGGCGGCGAGGCCGGCCAGCTCGCTGTCGACGAGCAGCACCTTGGTTTCCCCGTGGGTGAGGATGAAGGCCACGGTGGCGGCATCGAGGCGGGTGTTGATCGTGTTGAGAACGGCCCCCGCCATCGGCACGGCAAAATGGGCTTCCACCATGGCGGGAACGTTCGGCGCCAGCACCGACACGGTGTCACCCTTCCCGACGCCGGTGTCGTGCAACGCCGACGCCAGTTGGCGGCAGCGGCCGTACAAAGTGCCGTAGTCGCGCCCCTGCTCGCCGTAGATGACCGCCTTCTTTGTCGGGTATACCCGGGCCGCCCGCGCCAGGAAGCTGAGGGGCGTCAGCGGCACGTAGTTGGCGGGTCGTTGCTGCAGATCTCTTTCGTACATGGTGTGCGAAGCCCGGGTTTCAGCCTGCTCCGCCGAACCTGGGAAGCTCCCGTTTCAGAGGCTTGTCCCCGCGGTAGCCGAGTGCGTATTCCGCCTGCAGGACCTGGTGAATCTCTTCGGTCCCTTCGTAGATGCGGGCGCCGCGGGCGTTGCGCAGGTAGCGCTCCACCGGGAACTCGTCGCTGTACCCGCGCGCTCCGTGAATCTGCACCGCGGCATCGGCCGCGGCGAAGGCGTTGCGGCAGTTGATCCACTTGGCGAGCGAAACCTCCCGGGTGCAGCGCCGGCCCTGGTTTTTCAGCCAGCCGACCTTTTGCCAGAGCAGGCGCCCGATGTCCCTGCCGGCAACCATTTCCGCGATTTTCTGCTGCACGAGCTGCTGCCTGCCGATCGCCTTGCCGAAAGCCTCCCGGGCGCGGGCGAAGCTCGCGCTTGCCTCGAGGCAGGCATCGATCAACCCGACGGCGCCGGCAGCCACCGTGTAGCGCCCGTTGTCGAGGGCGCTCATCGCGATCTTGAAGCCCTCTCCTTCGCCTCCCAGTCGGTTCTCCAAGGGGACTGCTACGTCGTGCAGCGAAACGCGGCCGGTGTTGCCGGCGCGTCCGCCGAGCTTGTGCTCGATGCTCGACGTACGCAGACCCGGCGCCCCCCGCTCCACTATGAAGGCGGAGATGCCGCTGCTGCCGGGGCCGGGACCTGTCCTGGCGAATATCAGGAAGTGATCGGCGGCATCGGCAAAGCCGATCCAGCTCTTGTCCCCGTTGAGGACATAGGCATCTCCCTCGCGTCTGGCGCTGCACCTGAGGGCGGAGACGTCGCTGCCGGCTTCCGGTTCCGTCAGCCCGAAGGCCGCGAGTTTCTCGCCCTGCGCCTGTGGCCGCAAGAAGCGCCGTTTCTGCTCCTCGGTGCCCCATTGCAGGAGCGCCAGCGTGTTGAGCCCGAGGTGAACGGAGAGCAGTACCCGGAAGGCGGAGTCGGCGCGCTCCAGCTCCTCGCACAACAGTCCGAGAGCGAGGTAATCCTGCCCCCGGCCCCCCTCGGACTCGGGGATGCACAGCCCTAGGAATCCCTCTTCGCCAAGCTTTGCGACCATGCCCTCGGGGAAGCTTCCGGCGCGGTCCCAGGCACGAACATGGGGGCCTATCTCGCGCTCGCAGAACTCGCGTGCCCGATGGCGGAGTTCGTCGTGATGCCTGTCGATGGAAAAGTCCATGGGTTTCCCGCCGGCTGCGTCAGAAGGGTAATCTACGAGGCGCGCGCCAAACTCCCCCGGTCGACAGCGCAATCAGCCGGCGTAGCCGGCCCTGCGCATTTCCTCTCCCAGCGGCTTCGGAAACCGGCGCCGCCAGCCGCGGGCGCCGAAGCGCGGGTCCGCGGACAGGTCGGAGACGTACACCTGCTTGTCGAGGTGTCCGAACTCGATCGAGCGCATGACCTGTGAGGTGATGGCGGCGTCGAGATCGCGAAATACCTTCCCGCCTCCGTTGCGCTTCAGCAGGTCGCGCTGTTCCCCCGGGTCTTCGGCGAGATCGAACATCAGCGATTCGCCGGTCGAGTACTTCGCCAGCCTGGTGCGCCCGTCGTACGCCATCCAGGCGCCTCCGAGCATTCCGATCAAAACGTCGCGCTGCCGCGTGGGCAGGCCGAGGCCGGGCAGCGGCAGCGAGTCCATGTACTCCGGCAGGTCGACGCCGGCGAAAGCGAGCAGGGTGGCGGTAACGTCGGTCAGGGAAACCAGGTCGCTGCAGCGGCTCGAAGACGGTGGACGATGGGGCACGCCTCCACTTCGAGGCGGCTGACGACGAGCGGAATGTGGCAGCTGCCCTCGAAGAAGATCCCCTTGCCAATGAGGTTGTGGTCGCCGAGGCAATCTCCGTGATCCGAGGTGAACAGAACCAGCGTGTCGTCGAGAGTCCCGTTTTCTTCCAGGACCGCAAGGATCTCGCCGACCTGGTCGTCGATCTGCTTCACCATCGCCGCGTAATGGGCGCGAATCCTGCGCTTGCGCGCCTCGGTGAACTCGCTGTAGTCGACGCCGTTCCAGGGCAGCCTGTTGCCCTCGATGTTGAGGCGGCGGAGCCCGGGGTGATCTCCCTCCACTTCCGGAACGGCAGCCGGCATGTCCGCCTCGTCGAACCGGGCGAGGTATTCCGGGGTCGGATCGTACGGGCAGTGAGGCCCCGGAAAGCTCACCATCGCCGCGAACGGCCTGCTTTGGCATGTGCGCAGAAAGCCCGCTGCCTCGCGACCTACGAAGCGATCCCAATAGCACTCCCAGGGCAGCAGGCTGACAATCGCCCCGAGGTTCTCGTGATACCCCTCGTGCTCGTTACCGTGGTACTTGCGGTGGCCGTGGCGGGCGAGAAAGTGGAAGTAGTCGTCCTGGATCAGCAGCCAGCGCTTGTCTTCGCAGATGACGCGGTGGTCGAAGCCGAACGCCTCATCCCAGGGATAGAAATGCATCTTGCCGATGGCGCTGGTGAAATACCCGGCAGCAGACAGCATCTGAGGCCACGTAGGCAGACCTGCTTCGGCGTGATCCGGGCGCAGGAACTGGCCGTTGTTGGTGACCCCTGTCTTGACGGCGTCCAGGCCGGTCAGCAGGGCGACGCGCGCCGACACGCAGACGGGGTGGGGGCTGTACGCCTGTTCGTAGAGCACCCCTTCGCGGGCGATGCGGTCAATGTTCGGGGTATCGATAAAAGGGGCGCCGAAACAGCCGAGAAAGTCGTGGCGCAGCTGGTCGGCGATGATGAACAGCAGATTCGGTCTGGCCGGCACGGTCGCTAAGGTCGGGAGGGTTTCTTCGCCAGCGGGCGGGCGGAAAGATAAATCCCCGCCAGAACCAGCACGAGTCCGGCCAGAAGCTGCCACGCGAGCGGCTCCGAGAGCAGCAGCACTCCGAAAAACGCCGCTGAAATCGGGTTCAACCCCAGAGTCACCGTCACCTGCCCTGCCTCGATCCTGCCCAGGGCCCAGTGGTAGAGGAAGGAGGGAACGGCACTGACGACGGTGCCCAGGTAGAGGAGAACGAGCCATTGAAAGGCCGAAAGCTCCGGGAACGGCTCGATCCAGTCCGCGGCCAGCGATACCGAGAACATCGCCACCCATCCGCAAGCCATGAAGCAGGTCGTTACGCGAACCGGTGGGTAGCGCTGCAGGAACGGACGGCTCAAGGTGTTGAAAAGGGCGATCAGGCAGACCAGCCCGAGGACGATCGCGTCTCCACGCAGGCTTTCCTTGGCAGCGTTCGAAGAAGCCGGCTCACTAACGACGACGGCGACTCCGGCGATGGAGAGCAGGGCCCCCAGCAGCTTGTTGCGCGTAAGCGACTCGCGCCCGAGCGCCGCCGCAGCCAGCAGGGTGACGATCGGCGCCAGGGCCATTACGGTAGCGGCACGCGTTGCGGTGGTGTACTTCAGGGCGGTCGCGAACCCGGGACCGAACAGCGCGAAGAACATCACTCCAAGGAGGGCAATCGGCAGCAGGTCGCGCCGCGCGAACCGCGGACCCGGGGTCAGCAAGGCCGCCGGCAACAGACAGAGGACACCTGCGCCGGTGCGGAAAATGGCGAGGGTGACCGGGTCGATGGAGGATACCAGGTAGCGCATGGCGACTGCCATCGTTCCGCCCAGGATGCAGGCGGTCGAGGCAGCCAGAACCGGCGCGAAGCGGCTGGAAGTGTTCAACGATTCGTGCGGGCTGAAGGTGATGGAGTGAAGCTCGTTGACGCGGCCAGCTCTCCGGCGGAGGCCACAGACAGGATGAGTCCAACGGGACCTTGAGGCTAACCAAACTGTGGCGGAGTTGCCACGAAGGGCTTGACCGCTGCAGGGAGGAGCGGACAGTTTGACCCAAAAAGGAGGGAAGGACCATGAACCAGATGAAACACCAGGGCAAGGCAGCCATCGTTACCGGTGGGGCTACCGGAATAGGCGCCGGAATCGCCCGCAAGCTGGCTGCCGACGGGTCGAAGGTCCTCATCGTCGACATCGACGAGGCCGGAGCTGATGCCAGCGCCGGGCGGATCCGGGAGTCGGGAGGTACGGCGTCCTCCATGCGCGGCGACGTATCGAAAGAAGAGGTCGCCCGGAGCATGGTGGAGCGCGCCGTCGACGAGTACGGACGCCTCGACATTCTCGTTCAGAACGCCTACGGAGTGATCGGATTTTCCGACGGCAGCGCTCTCGAGGTGGACGTCGATTCCTGGCGGAAGGGAATGGACCTGCTGGTGATGGCCCATTTCCTCGGCGCCAAGTACGGGGTGCCGGCGATGACGGATTCGGGCCCGCCGTCCGGGTTCGATCCGGGGCCGTGGGCGGGCGGCGGGCTACGCCACGGCTCTCCCCCGCCCATGGAGGTTGGCCGCATCGTCAACATCTCCTCCGTGCACGGTCTGCTGCAGGCGGCAGGGACCATGGTGTACGAATCCGGAAAGGCCGCGGTAATCGGGCTCACGCGCCAGATGGCGATCGACTTCGGGCCGCTCGGAATCACCGTCAACGCCATTGCCCCGGGACACATTGTAACCGAGGGCCTGGAGAAGCTGTGGTCGGAGGTTGCAAACGAAGCCGGATTCAGACTGCACGAGCTGCAGTATCCGGTGCGGCGCACCGGGGTGCCGGAGGACATCGGCAACGCGGTCTCCTTTCTCTGCTCGGAGGAGGCCGCTTTCATCACCGGCGTGGTCCTGCCTGTCGACGGCGGGCTCAGCATTCAGCTGCAGGAGAACATCGTGCTCGAGCTCAAGAGCTACATCCAGGAGCACCCCGGCCTCAAGACGTTCTTCGACGGGGGCTACGGCACAGGAGACCGGAAGTAGCGTCCGCTGCTACGGTTTGGCGCCCTGCCTTGCCTGGATCCCCCGATGGTTTTTGCGGTTGGTTGGGCCGAATTGCCGGGCAGGCTCCGTTCAGTCGGCGAGGACCTGGATGCTGGCGAACGGGAACAGGGCCACCCGAGCGTTGCCCGGCAGCTTGGCCGCAAGCTGTGACAACAGTTCTTCCCAATCGCGGAAGAGGACGTCCTGAGGATGTCTTTCGTAGAAATCCGCAACGGGAAAATGCTCCGACCAGACCAGTGCCTGGTCCGGTTTGCCGATTCGGGGAGGCGGGAATTCAGCCGCAGGCCGGGACTTTTCCTTCTCCAGGAAGCGCTCGTAGTTCAGGCGGTCGTACAGGCCGTGGTAGGAGATTCCGTCGCAGGCGGGGTTGATGGCGACCGTGTAGGTGCGGTCGAAGTACCGCCGCGGCCAAAACGCCTTGCCGGTCTGGATCGGGTCGGAGTCGAGGGGGTAGCAGTTGACTACGAGCAGATCGGTCTGGCGCCGCACCTGCTCCGGGATGGAAGTCGCGTAGGTTTTCCTGGCGAACGCCGCTGCCTTGCGGTGGGCGGCGACGAAATCACCGACGAACAGCCCGGCCACTTCGCGTTTTTGATTGAGCACGGCATTGACGATGACGTCGAGCCCGGCAAGGCGGGCGACCTCTTCGGAGACATCTCTCCCGTCGCGTTGATCCCCGTGATTATCGATGACCGCATGGCCGCGACCGGGGTAGAAGGTGTGGAAGCAGAACATCGTCGCGAATCCCGAGATGCCGGGGAGAATCAGCTTGGAACCGCCGCCGAATCCCATCGAACCGTGCGGGTAGAGGCCTCCGAGACAGATCTTGAACTCGGCAGCGGCGACGACCGGATCGATGAAGACGGGTGTGCCGTCTTCGAGGTTGCCCATGCCGCGCAGCTTTCCGCTCATGAAGTTGTGACAGGTGACGGGAAAGTCGCGGACGATGTCGGCACCGACTTTCAGGGCCATCTCTTCCCTGGTCAGGGGCCGGTGCGAGCCGCAACCGACGACGAAGCGGATCTCACCCGCTGGAACGCCGGCTTCGGACAGTTCGCGCAGTATCGAGGGGATCAGCTCGCTGGCCGGGGTCGGCCGGCTGAGATCGTCGACGACGATGGCGGCGCTCTTTTTTCCGCGCGCCATGTCGGCGATCCGCGGCGTCCCGATCGGCTGGTCGAAGGCCGCTCGGCGCTGGGATTCCCCGAGAGCGGGGGCCACATCGGGAGCGAGCACGGTGACCTCCCATCCCTCGGGAAAGGTCAGGGTGATTTCCTCGTCGCCGTAGAAGGCGCGGGAGTGTATGGTTGCCTGGTTGGCGGCCAAGGGACTATCTCCTGAAGCAGTGGTATTGAAGGTTTTCACAATATGACACGCCAGTCACCGTCCCCCAAGGAGAAATGGGAATCCCGGTACAGGGCGGACGGATTCGAGCCCAACCGGGAGCCGGTGCCGTTTCTCGTGCAGGCGGTTGGGGAACTGAAGCCGGGACGCGCCCTGTGCCTGGCCGCGGGAGCCGGCAGGAACGCCGTCTATCTGGCGGAACAGGGGTTCGCGGTGACCGCCGTCGACATCTCCCCCGCGGGATTGGCGTGGTGCCGCCGACTTGCAGGCGAACGAGGCGTCGGAGTCGAGACGATTGCAGCCGACCTGCTGTCCTTCGACGCCGGTGTGGAGAAATGGGATCTCGTGACGAACCTCTACTTCCACGAACCGGCGCTTTTCCCATCTGTCAGGGCCGCGCTCAAGTGCGGCGGCCATTTCCTGTTTCAAACCTATGCGAAGGCCCAGGCGAAATTCGGCTGGGGCCCGAGCAATTCCGACCACCTCGTCGATCCGGAGGAATTGCGGCGCGCGTTTGCCGGCTGGGAACTGCTGCATTTTGCCGAGGTGGAGAACGAGGTTGAAAGCGGAAGGCGCGAGGCCGTGGTCCAGCTGCTTGCCAGCAAGCCGTAGCCCCGCGGAAAGTGTTCCGGGTGGAAGCGGCCACCCGGTGCCTGCCTTGCACAATTCCGCGTGAATTCGGCCGCGGCTTGCCGCGTTGCCTTCGCTGGAACAGGCAGACACCATCTCCAGTCGCCGCGGTGCGGTCAGCCCGTTTACCCGAACTGTTCGTTCAGGCTCTGGAAATCGCGGTAGAACAGCTGCGCGGCGCGGGTGAGGTCTTTCTTCAGGGTTACGTCGAAGTAGTCGAACGCCTCGAACTCCACACTGAGGCAGCCCTGGTAGTCGATCTGTTTCATGGCGGCGAAAAAACCGGACCAGTCGACGCGGCCCTCCCCGAGGAACGGAAACAGGAACGTATCTCCCAACACCTTGCCGGGAACCCCCGCCGTATCCTTGACGTGGCAGTGGAAAATGCGCTCCGCGAGCTGGTGGACGGTCCAGGGAACGGTGTTGTAATGGAGCGCCATGTGGGAGGGATCGTAGTTGACCCCGAGGTGGTCCGAGTCGAAACGGCGCAGCAGCTCCGCCAGGGTGTAGTATTCGCGGCATACCATCCCGTAGACCGCCTCGACGGCGATCCGGACCCCCGCCTTTTCCGCGACGGGAATGATCTCTTCGAAGCCGCTGCAGACCATGTCCCAGGCCTCCCCTTCGGAGATCTCCTGGTGCAGGACCGGTGCTCCCAGACCCATGAAGGGGGCCGGCCCGGTAAAGCAGTTGACCACCCCGATCCCCAGGTCGCCGGCGGCGCGGATGCACTCGCTCGTCAGCTCGAGCTCATCCCTGCGGACCGCCTCGTCGCGATGTACGAATTCGCGCTGAATCACCCATTCGGACACCGTCAGCCCTCCGGCTTCCGTCATTGCCACCAGTTGCCGCAACTGGGACGGGCTTCTGGTTCGGGGATTGAGGTGCTGCAGTCCGTACTCGATGCACTGATACCCGGTCTCGGCGAGCATCTTTACGACTTCCTCGTCGCTCATGCTTCCCTGATCGAGGTTGAGGAAGAACCCTACATGGTTGTCCACGACAAGCCTCGGCTTTCTACCGTTGCAGGGGTGAGTGCAGCTGTTTCACGGTTGGGCCGCCGCCAAGCCGGATTGGCCGAGGTCAGGCGGCAAGGGATCGGAGCCTCGTTTTCAGAGGCTTGCGAAGCTCGCGAGCAGTGGTTTTTTCTGGTGCCGGGAGCCGGATTCGAACCGGCACGGCCGTAAACGGCCAATGGATTTTAAGTCCATCGCGTATACCAATTTCGCCATCCCGGCCCCGGGTGCGCACGAGGGCTGTGCGCGGCATGAAAAGTAAAATGGAGGCGGCGCCCGGAATCGAACCGGGGATAAAGGCTTTGCAGGCCTCGGCCTTACCACTTGGCTACGCCGCCTCGGAAAAGCAAGTATACAGGCTCTGGAAGTGCTGTCAACACTTGAACTTGCGGCAGATTGAGAGGTTGGAACACGACCCCGTGTCGGACGTGTCGATCCCGCTTTCCTATATTGTGGCCGACTCCCAATGGCAATTTTCTGGCAGAAAAACCCGTGAAACAATACCTGCAGCTGGTCGATCGCATTCTCGACGAAGGAGTCGAAAAACCGGACCGGACCGGAACCGGTACCCTGGCCGTCTTCGGACACCAGATGCGCTTCGAACTCGGCGAGGGGTTTCCCTGCCTGACCACCAAGAGGCTGAACCTGCGCGCCGTCATCCACGAGCTGTTGTGGTTTCTCCGCGGCGACACGAACATCGCCTACCTGCGCGACCACGCCGTCGGAATCTGGGACGAATGGGCAGACGCTTCCGGCAACCTGGGTCCCATTTATGGAAAACAGTGGCGCTCGTGGGCGGCCCCGGACGGGCGGACCGTGGATCAGATCGGGGAGCTCGTGGCGATGTTGCGCAGCAATCCACACAGTCGAAGGCTCGTGGTTTCGGCCTGGAACGTCGGAGAGCTCGACCTCATGGCGCTGCCTCCCTGCCACTGCCTGTTCCAGTTCTTCGTGGCAGGCGACAAGCTCAGCTGCCAACTCTACCAGCGCAGCTGCGACGTCGGGCTCGGGGTGCCGTTCAACATTGCCAGCTACAGCCTGTTGACGATGATGCTCTCCCAGGTCTGCGGATTCGTTCCCGGCGACTTCGTGTGGACCGGCGGAGACGTTCACATCTACAGCAACCACGTGGAGTCGCTGCGCGAACAACTGGGCCGCGACCCGCGCCCCCTGCCGCAGGTGGTAATAGAGGACCGCAACCAGGACATCTTCTCTTTCCGCCTCGAAGACTTCAGGCTGGTCAACTACCGCCCGCATCCTCCCATTCCGATGGCCATCGCCGTATAGCGATGATCCGGACTGATCGAGCCGTGCCCTCCTCCTCATCGCTTACGGGCATCGCCATACAGGGAGAACGAGGCAGCAACAGCGAGCTGGCGGCTCTTGAATACTTCGGCCCGAACTTCGACCTGGTGGCCTGCTCTTCATTCGAAAAGCTGTTCGAGGCGGTGAGGGGGGGCAGTGCAGCCTTCGGTATGGCGCCGGTCGACAACTCCCTGACCGGCAGTATCCACGAGGTCTGGGACCTGTTCCTTCGCAGTCCGCTGCCGGTAGTCGGCGAGCTGGCGCTGCGCATCGGCCACTGCCTGATCGGCAACCCCGCCAGCGACCTGTCGCGGATTCGCCGCATCTCTTCTCATCCACAGGCGCTGTCCCAGTGCGAGGAGTTCCTGTCCGCCCTCGACGGTGTCGAGCTGTACGAGGTGTACGATACCGCCGGCGCCGTAGCCATGATCAAGGAGGCGGGGCAGCTCGAGGATGCCGCCATCGCACCGGCGCAGGCCGCCGCGGATCACGGGATGAAGGTCCTCGCCTCGGCAATCGAATCGCGCCGGGACAACTACACCCGCTTTCTCGTGGTCGCCGGAGCCCCAGGGAAAAGCTGCAGTGACGACATGAAGACCAGCGCCGTGATCAGCCTTGCGGATTCTGCCCGGGATCTGGGTGAGATTCTGACCTGCCTGGCATCGAGACAGCTCCGACTGCACAGAGTCGAGTCGCGCAAACGACTCGGCGAGCCGTACCTCTACGACGTGTACGTCGACTTTGAGGGGGCTGTCGGTGAAGAGCCGGTCGATCAGGCGCTTGCCGAAGCAGGGGGAATCGCCGCCAGCGTCGCCGTAATCGGGTCCTACCCGAAGGGAGGGCGGGTGGAGTCACACGTGTACCCGGTGGACCGGTAGCGGCTTGCCGTCGGGAAAGTTGGCGCTAGTCCGCGGCCAGCTTCTCGATCTCGGGGCTCTCGTGGCCGATGTACCAGACCCCGCTGATTCCGTCCCCGTCGAAGTCGGCGCGGGCGACGACGGAAAACCCCTCGCGGCTCCAGCGCACCTCGCAGTCGCATTCCTCCAGCCAGGACAACTGGCTGCGGTACGGCTCCGCCTGCGGGTTGAAAAACACCTGGTGCTCCTTGCGGTATTCCGTCTGCATCAGGTAAAACGCCTCCAGTCGGGCCGTCAGCTCGATCTCGCCGGCTTCTTCCGGCTTCAGCCGTGAGAACTGGATGATTCCGATAACGCCGAGAATCAAGAGGGCCCCGAGGATCTGGAGGTAGCGCATTTCGCTGCGTCACCTGAGCTCGAGGTCGATTCCAGCGGCCAATTGTCCTCTGCGAACCACCACCTTGTCGGCGGAGACCGAAACCGCTTCAGCCGGCGTGAAGGGATCCGGGGTACCGGCATCCGCTACGCGATTGCCGTTGCGGTCGGCAAACGCCATCACCGAATACTCTCCGGGAAGCACCTTCTCGAGGGAGAAGGCTCCATTGCTGTCGGAATCGGCGGTGTAGGTGCCCTCACCCGATACAGGCCTGGCGACTACCATCACTTCGCTCAGATCGAGGAGGGATTCCCCACTGACCGTCCCGGAGAGAGACGGCAGCTCGGATGCCGGGAGCACCTCGAAGTCGAGCTCGACAAGGCTGTCGGCCGGGGCGAGGCCGGCGCGGTCGCTCAGATGTCCGAGCCGGCCTCGCAGGGAATTGGATCCCGGTTTCAGGGACTCGTGCGGAACCAACACCAACCGCGTCGGAGTTTCCCATCTCCAGGTACCGTCTACCGACGTGGTCGAGTCGGTCTCGATCCAGAAATCATCGCCCGGGGTATCCGTGGACATCCCCTCGTCGAACTCGAGCGCCAGTGAATCGCCGGCAGCTCCCATTTTCGAGGGGGTAACCGAGACCACGGAAGGAGCCTTCTTGTCCTTTCGGGTGCTGGCGCGCCACGGCTGGTCCCACGAAACCTGCTGCTTCTCTACGACGAGCCTGGCGAAACGGTATTTTGCCCCTGCCTGCTGGGGGCCGGTGAGGACGTACAGCCTGGTTCGGTCGCCGGCCTTGGAATAGACTGCCTGCACCTCGAGCCCATTGATTTCAACTTCGGAGTCCAGGGGGTTCACCTCGCGGTCGAAGGCCAGGAGGAGTCGGTTCTCGTCGAGGGCCTGTACCCGCTTCAGCCGGGGGGCGGTCAGTTGTCCTTTGACCATCAGCAGATCTCCTGCATGGACATTTTGGCTCTGCGAGAGGTCGTGAATGCGGGCGGGCAGGGCAAGTGATTCGCCGGCGTCCCGGCGCGAATTGCGGTTTTTATCGCCAAATGCGATCACGAGGAAACGCCCTGCGGAAAGGCGTTTGAATTCGTATGAGCCGTCCTGCGAGGCTTGCGTCTGATAGTCTGGGAGATCGCTGCCTGCGCGTCCCTCGAAGTGGCGGACATCGTAGGCCCATACCCGGGCCCCGGCCGCAGGCCTCGCTTCCTCGTAGACGCGGCCGTGGAGCCGCCCCTGATTCAATTCCTCCCCGGTGGCGAAGGCGAAGGTGTACGGTTCCGGCAGCGAGTTGCCGCGCCGGTCCCTGGTGTCGGTCCCGACGGTGATCACGTAGGTCTGCTTCTCGAGAAGGCGGCCAGGGGAGGCTTCGAGCGTGCGACCTTTCCAACGGAAGCCCAGCTCGGCTCGCGGAGCGATGAAGATCGCCTCCTCGGTTCGCCTGCGATCCATTCCTTCGCTGAAACGGAGAACGATGGCGCTCTCCACCGCCACCTCCGTTTCGTCGGCCGCCGGGGTATGGCCGACGATTTCCGGGGCCGTCCTGTCGACCTCCCCGCCCGGTGGCCTGCCGACCTTGGCACAGTGTGCTCCGGAGAAGGCGACGGCGACCAGGAGCAGGGAAAACCAGTGCCGACGTGGTCCCGGATCCGGGATGCAGGGCGGCATACGGGGAGGCTCGCCGACAGGGGAGGACAGTGCTCCGGCCGGCGGACAGGATCGAGTAATCACAGAACGTAGCGGCTGAGGTACTCGTCTTCGAGGATGTCCCGGTCAGTGGTCTCGAGGGTGGCTGCCCGCGTAGGTGGTGCGCAGGCCCAGCAGCACCATTTCATCGTCAGTGGAGGCGTTGGCGGAAGCAGGGGTTCTCCGCCCCAGCATTTCGGCGACGGCGACGGCGTCGGCACCGGCTCCGAGCATGTGGTCGGCGCAGGCGCGCCGCAATGTTCGCGGGCCGCCCCCGTTCACCGAGGTCAGCAGGCGTTCGACGATGCGTTGCACCGTCCTGCGGTGGAGGCGCTTACCCGAGGTGTTGAGGAAAAGGGCGCCGGCGTCGATACCGGCAATCTCCTTGTCGACCAGAAGGTCCGCCCGGCACAGCAGGTATTCCCTCATCGTGGCCGCGGCACGAGAACCGATCGGCACGAGCCTCGGTGCGTCCGGCGGGCCGAGTTTCAACATTCCCGATCCGAGTTCCAGCGAGGTCAGATTCAGCGCGACCAGCTCCCCGAGCCGCAACCCACCTCCGTACAGGATTTCGATGATAGCGCGGTCGCGGACCGCGGCGAAGCTGTCGGCCGGCGTTTTTTCGATCACCTCGGCAAGAGCCTCCTTTCCGAGGCGGGGCTCTACGGGTTGCGGTCTGGTGCCGACCCTCAGTCCGGCTGCGGGGTCGTCATCGCGAACGCCGGAGCGCCGCAGGAAGCGAAACAGCGATTTCACCGCGGAAAGTTTTCGCTGGGCGGTTGCAGGTTTGTTTTTCCGTTTTTGTTCGCACAGGAACTTGCCTACCAGTCCGCGGCCGATGGAACCGATCGACGCGTCTGCCGTTCGCGGATGCACGAAGAGGGCGAACTGATTCAGGTCGGAGCGGTATGCACCAATGGTCGAAGCGGGGCGGCCGCTCTTCTGCAGGTGATGTAGAAAGTGGGCGATGCCGTCTTCGAGGGGCGCAGAGGGGTTCGGGGCGTCCTCGGATCGTGCGGTAGAATCGGGTAGAGGTTCGCTCTCCAGGGCCGCGCGGCCTCGGCCGGCACTGCTCAAGCGGCAGTGTTTTCGAACCGGTTTTCGCACACGCGGCAGAGCAGCATCGGCGCCCCGTTCCGGCTGTTCTTTTCGTACAGGAGCGGCGCTTCGCAGTGAGGACAGGGACCTTCCACCGGTTTGTCCCAGCTGGCGAACCTGCAATTCGGGTACTGATTGCAGCTGTAGAACACCTTCCCCTTTCGGGATTGCTTCTCCACCACTTCACCACCACAGTCCTGCTCCGGGCAGGATATCCCGAGCGAGTACGGTTTGACGTTGCGACAATCGGGGTATCCGCTGCAGGCGAGAAAGCGTCCGTAGAGCCCGGTCTTGACGACCATTGGAGAGCTGCAAAGCTCGCACTTTTCGTCGGTCCGCCCCTGCTCCTGATCCTGTTCGAGAGGTTTGGTATTCTTGCAATGCGGGTAGCCCGGGCATGCGAGGAAACGGCCGTTTCGGCCCCACTTCACAACCATTTTGCGATTGCAATCCTCGCAGACAATGTCGGTCTCTTCCTGCAGGGACTGCTTGAGCTCGCGACGTCGCGAGTTCGCATCCTTCAAGGAATCGCTCCAGGATCCATAAAACTGGCGCACCGTCTCCACCCAGTTCTCCTTGCCGTCCTCAATGCGGTCGAGTTCGTCTTCCATTTTTGCGGTAAAGCGGACGTCGAAGATGGTGGGAAAGGTCTCGATAAGAAGCTTGTTGACCGTTTGTCCGCGCTCCGTGGCCACGAAGTAGCGGTCCAGTTTTTCCACGTACTCCCGATCCTGCAGGGTGCTAATGATCTGCGCGTAGGTGCTGGGTCTGCCGATACCTTTCGCCTCGAGCTCTTTTACGAGGGATGCTTCGGAGTACCTAGGGGGAGGCTTGGTGAAATGCTGTTCCGGCTTCAGGTGCAGGGCGTCGAGCTCCTGTCCGGCTGCGATTCCGGGAGGGAACTGGGTCCTCTCGCTGTCCCCTTCATCTTCTCTGCTTTCCGTGTAGAGCACGGAGAACCCAGGGAACTTCGTACGCGACCCGGTGGTTCGCAGCAGATAGTCGGCGGCGGAAATGTCGACGCTGGTGATATCGAGAACCTGGGGTCCCATCTGCGAAGCGACGAAGCGTTTCCAGATGAGGGTGTAGAGCTTGGCCTGGTCCGGACTCAACCTGTTTTTCAGCTCACCGGGAAGCAGGTCCAGGTACGTGGGTCGGATCGCCTCGTGAGCGTCCTGCGCTCCGCGCCGGGTTTTGTAGACATTCGGTTTTGAAGGAAGGTACTTCTCTCCGTACGTCTTGCCGATATGCTCGCGGACCTCGGCAATGGCGTCATCGGAGACTCGCACCGAGTCGGTTCGCATGTAAGTGATCAAACCACGAGTCTCCCCCTGTACCTCGATCCCTTCGTAGAGCTGTTGTGCCACAGCCATGGTGCGCTTGACGGTGAAGCGCAGTCGCCGGGCCGCATCCTGCTGCAAAGTGCTGGTGATGAAAGGGGGTGAGGGCCGCCGCCGCTGCTCTTTCCGCTTCACCTGCTTGACGGCGAAATCCGCCTTGCGCAGATCGGCGACGATGGCGTCCGCCTGTTCCTGGTTCGATATGACGAGCTTCTCGTTGCGGTGCTGCAGCAATCGCGCCGTGAAGGCAGGAAGTTCGCCTTCGGCAGAAAGAGTGGCAGAACCATTTTTCTGTTTGAGCAAGGCATCGATCGTCCAGTACTCCTGCGGCTCGAAGGCGTTGATTTCAGCATCTCGCTCGCAGATCATACGAAGGGCGACCGATTGCACCCGCCCGGCCGACAGGCCTGCGTGTATCACCTTCCACAACAACGGGCTGATTTCGTACCCCACCAAGCGGTCGAGCACGCGGCGTGCCTGTTGGGCGTTGACCTTTCTGAGGTCGAGCTTTCCCGACTTGGCGATCGACTCGCGCACTGCCTTCGGGGTGATTTCGTTGAACAGGATGCGTTTGACCGGAAGGTCATCCTTGTTGCCGATTGCGTGGGCAACGTGCCAGGCTATCGCCTCGCCTTCGCGGTCCGGGTCGGTTGCGAGATAGATCTCGTCCGCTGTCCGGGCGGCCTTGCGCAAGTCCGCCAGAATCTTTCCCTTGCCCCTGATGGTGACGTACCGGGGATTGAAATCGTTGTCGACGTCGACGCCCAACTCCTTTGGAGGCAGGTCGCGCACATGTCCCATGCAGGACTTGACCAGGTAGTCCTTGCCGAGAATCTTGTTGATTGTGGTCGCCTTTGCAGGTGATTCTACTACAACGAGTGATTTTGCCATTACCTTGTGCCGTAGTTGTTGATATGCTTTAAGCCAATAAGATCTAAATCTGCATATTGAGTCGGATACCTCAATTTTGCCAATGCCGCCACATTTTTCCCAATATATAGAGCGCTTCAGAGCATAGCAAACCTCCAGCAACCCCGGTACAATTTCCGTCCACACACATTTTCCGTAATTGCCAAAGTCCCACAACCTTCTTTAAAAACAACCACAAATGGACATCCGGTTGAATTTTTCCCGGGTGCCGACAATCGGCTGGCAGGACCTTTGACACCATGGTCACGATAAGAACTCCGGAGGAGATCGAGAAGATCCGTGCCAGTTGCCGTATCGTGTTTTTGGTTCAGCAGGCGCTGGTAGCAGCCGCACGGCCCGGTGTTTCAACCCTCGAACTTGACCGTTTGGCCGAAGAAACGATCCGAGGCCATGGCGCCCACCCCGCATTCAAAGGGTATCACGGCTTTCCTGCCAGCATATGTGCTTCCGTAAACGACGAAGCGGTGCACGGATTCCCGCGGCCCGAAGCGCTTCACACCGGAGATATCCTAAGCGTTGACGTCGGCGTCAAGCTGGATGGTTATTTCGGGGATGGCGCTTTTTCGCTCGGGGTGGGCTTCATCACGAGTGCCCAGCAGCATCTTCTCGACACGACCCGCGCGGCCCTCCATGACGGTATCAGCAAAGCCCGGTCGCGCGGACGTTTATCGGATATTTCTCATGCCATCCAGTCTCGGGCGGAGGCCAACGGCATGTCGGTCGTCCGTGAGTTCGGAGGCCATGGAATCGGGCGGGCTTTGCACGAAGCTCCCCACATTCCAAACTATGGCTCCCCGGGGCGGGGACCGAAGTTGCAGCCGGGCCTCGTCGTCGCCATTGAACCGATTCTCAGTATGGGTAAACCGGACGTAGTCGTCGCCGAAGACGGCTGGACAACTTCGACGCGGGATGGCACCACTGTCGCCCACTTCGAGCACACCGTCGCAGTCACCGACGATGGTCCCGATGTGCTGACTTTGCCGAGCGCAGATTCTCGGAGCCCGCAGTGAAGGTAACCCTGTTGGGGACCGGGACCTCGGTCGGGGTTCCCCGCATCGGCTGCGACTGCCCGGTTTGCCTGTCGGAAAATCCCCGCAACAAGCGGCTCCGCTGTTCCATACTGATCGAGTTTGGAGATCGGGTCCTTCTTGTCGACACTACGCCTGATCTACGCACTCAGGCTCTTCGCTACGAAGTTCGCCGCCTCGATGCCGTAATGTTTACGCATGGCCACGCCGACCACCTGCATGGACTCGACGACCTGCGGTGCTACTGCTTCGGCCGCGACGAACCACTGCCCTGTTTTGCCGATCACAACACCCTGGAGCGCATCAACCGGGTGTTCGATTACGCTTTCGATTCACCTTATCCGCAGTCGCTTCCACGGCTGGACCTGCACCTGATCAACGGTACGATCACGCTGTTCGGCCTGCAGATCCATCCCATCACCGTGTATCACGGAAGATTGCCGGTGCTCGCGTTCCGCATCGGGCAGTTCGCCTACGTGACGGACTGCAATCGGATCCCGCCGGAATCCATGGCCCAGTTGCGCGATCTCGACGTGCTCGTTCTGGACGCCTTGCGACACACCGAACACCCGACCCACTTCAACATAGAAGAGGCGCTCGATGTCGTCGACGAACTGAAGCCGAGGCGGACTTTCTTCACACACATCGCGCACGAACTGGATCACGAAGCAACAAATGTCTTCCTGCCCGACAATGTTGAGTTGGCGTACGACGGACTCGTTCTCGACGTGAACTGAAATCGGAGAGACAATAAAAAGGGACGCGATCAGGTCGGATCACGTCCCTTTTTTATTTCCAGAACCGCGTTGTCAGGGCGCGGTCGTTTTTGTTTCAGCACTTGGACCAGCCGCAGTGCTTGCAATTGAGGCAGTTGCTCTCGTGCACGACTGTCGAGCCGCACTCCGGGCAGGTGGCGCTCGATTTGGCCTCCCTGCTATCGGGATCCGAGCCCGCGGACTCGGCACCAGGTTCCACTCCACGCTGCAGAAAGCGCTCGAGAGCGCGGCCTATGGCGTCAGGTGCCGACAGGATCAGTTCGCCGTCTTCCCAGACCGGGGTGGGTCCGGATATACCCTTCAGGGACTTCACGATTTCCTGCGGGTCGATTCCCGAGCGCAGCGCTATCGAAATCAGTCTGCTGATCGCTTCGGATTGCGCGGCGGCGTTTCCTCCCGCCTTGCCGATGGTGCTGAAAACCTCGCACAGTCCTTGGTCGTCCTCGTTGATAGTGACGTAAATGTTGCCCTCCCCGGTGCGGATGCGTTCGGTCACACCGGTGGTGACCGCCGGCCGGCGGCGCGGGTGGTAGCCGCGCTCGCTGCGCCTGGAAGCCGACGGAGCTTCGGCTGCAGGAGTATCCTCTTTCTGCGGTGGCTGCTTCTCCTTCTGACTGTCTGCGGTCTGCAGGATTCCCTGGCGGCTTCCCTCCCTGTAGACGGTTACGCCCTTGAGGCCCTCCCTATAGGCGGTGATGTAGATGTCCCCCACCGTCTCTGCACTTGTTTCCTCCGCCAGATTGATCGTCGAAGAGATGCTGCTGTCGGTGTACTTCTGTATGATCCCCTGCATCCTTACACGGGAATACGGATCGATTTCGTGTGAACTTACGACGTAGTCGGGCAGGTTCTCGTCGTCGCCGAAGAGGCGCTGAATCAGCGGGTGATACACTTTATACTCGCGGAAAGATTCTCCGTCTGCCTGTTTGACTCGCCGCTTGTAGCTGGTGCAGAAGATCGGCTCGATGCCCGAAGTCGTCTGGGCGACGATGGACCCGGTCCCGACCGGAGGAACCGTGATCAGGGTCGCGTTGCGCAAGCCATTTTTCTTTGCGCGGTCCTGAATGCTCTTCGGCAGACTCTGAATGAACTTGCTTTGCGAAATGCCGTTCCAGTCGAACAGCGTGAAGGGTCCTTTTTCGCTCGCAAGGTCGATGGAAGTCTCGTAGGAGGAGTAACAGATCGTCTGCATCACCTTCTCGACCGCGTCGAGCGCCTCGTCCGAGTCGTACCTCAGCTTCATGAGTATCAGCGCGTCCGCCAAGCCTGTGATACCCAGCCCGACGCGACGGTCCGATTCCACCGCCTCTCTGATCTTTGGAAGGGCGTGATTGTCCATGTTGTAATCGATGACGTCGTCGAGAAAACGGGTCGCGACCCGGGTGCTCTCGGCCAGATCCTCGAAATCGAATGTGCCGTCTTCATGGACGAACTTCACCAGATTGAGATTGCCGAGGTTGCACGCAGTGTACGAAGCCAGGGGCTGTTCGCCGCAGGGGTTGGTGCTGGTCAGCGGATTGGCATATTCGACGTTGTGGTACTCCTTCATCGTGTCCCAGAAGATGATCCCAGGCTCAGCGCTGGAATGGGCATTGGCGATGATGGTGTTCCACAGATCCCGCGCGCGCACGGTGCGGTACACCTTTCCTCCCCACCTGAGGTCGAAGTCCGTGTCGCCAAGGACGGCTTCCATGAACTCGTGGGTTATCAGAACGCTGATGTTGGCGTACTGCACCTTGGTTCGGGTAACGTCATTCTTGATGGTTATGAAGTCCTCGATGTCGGGATGATCGACCCGTAGAGTCAGCATCAGCGCACCTCGCCTGCCCGCCTGGGACACCGCGTTGGTGCTTTCGCTCAACAGGTTCATGAAAGCGGTGCACCCCGGAGACCGGTCGACGGTCGCGTTGACCGGTGCACCCTTGGGCCGCAGCGACGACAGGTCAGTACCGACCCCGCCGCCGGTCCGGTACACCATCGCCGATTCACTCAAGCAGCGGTAAATACCCTCGAGGCTGTCCTGTTCTATGGGAATGACGTAGCAGTTGGAGAGCGTAGGTTTGCGGCGGGCTTCGTCACGGCCTGCCCCGTGCATAACTCGACCCCCGGGGATGAACTTGAAGTCGAGAAGAAGGGTGAAGAAGCGGTTGTACCAGTGGGCCTCCTCCTTTTCTACCGAGGCCATCGCCCGGGCGATGCGGTCCCACATTTGCAGGGGTCCGGTCTCTCCCGGAGCCAGGTACTTGCTGCGCAGAACATCGATCGCAAGATCATTGCCGGCATAGTATGTCCCTGCGTCTGCCGCATTTTTCAGAATGTCGTCGTGGCCGTTGCGCCTGTAGCCGCGACCTTCCACCTGAGCCAGTAAGTCCTCGAGGCGATGGCCTTTCTTTGCCGCGGTATCGTCTGCGGTTTCGGAGGCCCCTGATTCATGGATATTGGACGACATTTTTCCCTCTCTTGTGCGCATCGCGCGCAAAATACGGGCTCCGCCTTTGGGCCAAGCTCAGCGCCAGCCCAAAAGGCCCCAAAATCAGTATATACAGGAGGATATGCGGGGAGAATACAAGAGGACATCAGTTCCGCTGGGAACCACATTATCTCCTGCTGTCTACCAAGCGGAACACAAGATCTTGTAGAAACGTCTCGAATATACAGCCCTTGATTCGAGCGTGTCAAGGAATTTCAAAAAGACCGGGATCGATCTCCCGGCGGGGCTGAGGAGGCTCAAAAACGTCGATTTTCTACGGTGGTGGATGCCTGACGGAGGCGGAAATTTGCCCTTGCAGGCGAGCAGGCGTTTAGTGCGGCGCCTCGCAAAATGGGTGGAGCGCCGCCAAGGTTCTCAAGGGGCCGGCGAGAGCTGCTCCAACTCGCGGACGAAATCGCTCTTGTCCCTGAATTGTCGATATACCGACGCAAATCGGACATAGGCGACTTCGTTCAACCTGCGCAACGCATCCATGACCAGCTCACCAACCTGAATGCTCGGCACTTCCTTTTCGGTGAGGTTGCCCAACTCGCTTTCGATCTGGTCGACGAGTTCTTCGATCTGATCGCTGGAGACGGGTGTCTTGTAGCAGGCGAGGCGAATCTTTTCGAGGAGTTTGCCTCGGTCGAAAGGCTCCCGACTGCCGTCACGCTTGATGATGGTCAGCGGCGCGTGTTCGATGTATTCGTAGGTGGTGAACCGCTGATTGCAGTTGATGCACTCCCGGCGTCTGCGGATGGCTTGGCCATCGCGGCACGACCTCGAGTCGACCACGCGGTCGTCCTGATGATCGCAAAACGGGCAACGCATGTGCGACCTCCCGACCACCTTTGTTGTTGTGCACGAGGTGGCGTTATTCGGGGATGTGTGTACCTACCGGCGGGGAGATGCTTGGAGGGATCTCGGTGGCTTCCAAAATCGATGCATCAAGAGCACCTCCGAGATGTAAATATCCTAAATGGCAACCGTGATCGCGTGGATCAGCGCAGCCAAAGGTTCAATTGAGGTGGAATTTGAACGGGAGACTAACCCACACTTTGACCGGCTTGTCGTTCTGGATCGCGGGTGTAAACTCCGTTTTCAGGGCGGCCGCCTTGGCGGCTTCGTGGAAGATTTCGTTGCCGACTATCTGACCGATCGCCTCGACCTTGCCGTCCTTGCCGATCAGTACGGTGACCGTTACCGAGCCCTCGATACCTGCTTTTCGGGCGATCACCGGATATTCGGGTCGAACCTGCTTCTTCCGCACCGGTTTCTTCTCGACCTTCCAGAGGTCGACAATCTCCTCTTCCTCTTCTTCGACCTCTATGCTGGGGAGCTCGTCAAATTCAGGCGGGGGTGCCAAATCGTCGAAAAGGTCAAGTTCAGTAGTTTCGATGGTAACGTCGTCAGGAATGTCTTCGCTGTCGGTGGGAATCGGGACGACGGGTCGTGGCGGAGGCGGCGGACGCCGTTCCTGGCGGGTTTCCGGTATCTGCTCCAGCTCGATAATGACCGGGGCTTGCGGCTTTTCGAAGGCTTCGACTTCGAACGATGGAAAAATGATGAATAGCAGGGCATGAGCTGCGGTGGAGGCGGCAACCGAGAGCCAGAAGGCCTTGCGGTAGGTCTGCCGAAGATCCGCTTCAGGCGCTTTTCGTCGCGGCATTTTCCAAGGCCGCTGCGGGATGCCGGCGCTGGTCATGGCTGTGGCTGCTTCTCCCGGTCGGTGGCGAAATTGACGCGCAATGCCTCAACTTTGCGCAGCTCCTGCAGGACATCGGAAATGACACCGAATTCGGCTTCGCCATCTCCCTTGATGGAGATTATCAGCCGAGGATTCGCGCTCAGTTTGGAGTAGATGAGCTGCCCCACCTGTTCGAGCAGAACCGTTTGGTCGTCAATATTGACCAAACCGGTTTTGCTGACCCAGACGCTGGTCACATGCCTCCTCATCTCGAGTTTTTCGACACTTTTTGCGTCGGGCAATTCAACCGGAATGCCGCGGTAGCGGACAAACACGGTCGACACCATGAAAAAAACCAGCAGCAGAAAAGAGATGTCCGCCATGGAAGCTGTCGGGATCACACTGGCGACCGTTGCTTTGCGGTTGAACTTCACTGCTCAGGCTCCGCGATCGAGATGCGGGTCGCGCCCGCCAGTTTGAGTTCGTCGAGTACGTCGACAAACATCCGATACGTGGCCCCGCGTTCCGCCTTCAGCGAAATGATAAGTTTGTCGTTGGCCGCGAGTCGGCTCTGTATCTGGCCTCGGAGATCACCGAAAGAAACCAAGGTCAGATTTTCGTTTTCGAAGAAGGCGATTTCGTCCCGTTCGTTGATCCAGACGTTGCAGATGTTCTTCTGCTTGATCTCTTTGCTTTCACCAAACGGCGGCAGGTGCAAAGACAGGCCCTTGTCCTGATTCATCGTCGTCGTCACAAGGAAGAAGACAATCAGAAGAAAGGCGATATCCGCCATCGAGGCGGTAGGTATCTCCGGCGGGACTCTGTGCCCTCGTTTCCAGTTCATCCGATTCCGGCGCTGTCAGTGGATTGGCTCTGCGGCGCTTTTATTGCGCGGCGTCAGCCTGACCCGTTTCCGCCAGCAGGTCGACGAAACCGGCAGTATGCTCTTGCATGTCGGCGATGATACGGTCGATCCTGGATGCGAAAAAGTTGTGAAGGAATTGAATGATGATACCGACGATAAGACCGGATGCCGTAGTGATAAGCGCCTCCGAAATTCCTCCGGCAACCATGGACGGTTCAACGTCGCCGGCCCTTTCGATCGCTTGGAAAGCGGTGATCATCCCACTCACTGTCCCGAGGAAGCCGATCATGGGAGCGAGGTTGGCGACCGTGGAAAGCCAGACCATACCTCGTTCGAGGAAAGCCATCTCCACTGCTCCGGCATTGTCGATCGCCTTTTCCACGTGATCGATGCCGCGGTGCATTCGCAACAAACCGGCGTGGATGACCGAGGCGACGGGCCCCCGCGTTTCCGAACAGATCCGTGCGGCCTCGTCGGGCCCGCCAGACCTCAGGGCCTCTTCAAGGTTCTGGGAAAACGCGTTTGCGTCGATACCTGCTCGGCTCAGGTTGATCAGTCTTTCGATGGCAATGGCGATTCCGAGCACCAGCAGTACTACCAGTGGATACATCGCCCATCCACCATCCTGAAACAATTCCCACATAATCTCTCCTCAGCTGGAGGCCAGCGTTGGCCCGTTTGGCGACTGTTCAGCCACCGGTTTGGTCTTCTTCACTTGCTCCGAAGAATGACCGTTTCAGCTTCTCTTCTTCAGTTTCCGGGGGTCGCAGCTGCCAGATGCGCTGTTGTGCGACTTTTTCCCACTCGGGATCCTGTCGCGACCGTTCGAAAGCGGCAATTGCCGCATCTTCGTCTCCTTGCAGTATCAACAGCTCACCCTGAAGCAGCAGCAGGTGGCCGTCCTTTTTGTCGACCTTGAGGCCCCTACGCAGCCAGGTCGAAGCAGCGTTGAGATCGTTGCCCTTCAGGTGGAGCTCGACCAGTGTAGCCAATGGGCCCAGGTCATGTGGTTGGGCTTCGACCATACCCTCGAGCCCTTCCACCTGCTGCGAAAGATCGCCGGCATCGGTAGCGATCGCAGCCATGCGGTCGAAGTAGGAATACCTGCTCAGGGAGTCGAGGCGCACCAACTGTCTGAGCGTTTCGTAGGCACCTGAACGATCACCGCTACTGGCCTGCAGCTCCAGCACGCGGCTGAGTATTTCAATCGCGGACGGGCTCGTTTCGGAGGCCGGGGACGACAAGGCGCGCGAACTCAAGGCAAGAGCCTGTTCCGTGTCGCCATTGGCTTCGTGCAGCTGGGAGAGCAGCTCGAAGATCTGACGCGCGTCGGTTTCGCTGTTGGCTGCCAGCGCTTCGTAGTGAGAAATAGCGGCTTTGTGGTTTCCCTGGATGCGATGGAGATCCGCGATTTGGCGCCTGAACCGGTGGTACTTCGAGACTGCGGGCTTGATGTCGAAAACGGGCTCCAGGAACACCCAAGCCGAATCGGGATCTTCCTGGCGCAGGTAGAGTTGCGTCAACAGCACGTTGCTGTTGACGTGCAGGGAGTCGAGGGCGACACAGATGAGCAAGTGCCGTTTCGCTGCCGCCGTGTCTCCCTTGTTTGCGAGCAGGCTGCCGCTGAAATAATGGGCTTTGAGATCGTCGGGCTTGTAGTGGATCACCTGCCCGTAGTATCGCAGCGCGTCTTCAGTCTGCTTCTTTTCGCGAGCGGTTTTGGCGAGAAACCGGTATTTGCGAAGGCTGTCTGCGGCTACGGGTTCGCCGGTCTCGGCCCCTGCATCGGGCAGGGACAGCCCCAAGGCGAACATGGCTAGGACGATCCCCGCAGAAACGGACGGGGCAAATTTTGGAAGCCTCCGCAGTATTTCTGTGAAAGCTCTGTGTACCGGCGAGTTCATTAGATGGGGAATATACACCGCAGATGGGGAATATACACCGCTCTTTGGAGCAGCAAAACTGGCAAAATGTTACGATTGAACGACTTCGGTTGTCAAATGCGGTACCCGCCTCCGGGCTCGCCGAGCAGGGAAACCGCGGCCCACATCAGACGCATCAAAAGGTCTCCCACGATCAGCCCCATGAAGAAGGGGCGCAGGCGGCGATACTGCGCAGCTCCTCCGTAACGGACTACGAGAACCTTGACGGTCCAGCCGATCAGCGCGGACCCCCAGATCAGGTAGCCGATACCGGTTCCGTAGACGAATCCGGCCGGGTGAAACGGCAGTTGAGTGAACAGGGTGCGCAGAAATGAGAGAGCTGCAGTGACGGCGAATCCCGCTGCCACGGCGCCCATTCTGATGAGGTCGGGACCAGCCGGGCGGGTTCCCGCCTCGGAGTACAGGTAGTGGTAGTAGCGGCCCAGGCGGGCTGCCGAACGGGCACCGCCGTGGCGATCGAGGGTAAAGATCCCCGGATCGTACACCAGTTCAAGCATCGACCAGAAACCACAGGCCAGACCCGCGAGCAAGCCCACCCCGACGGCTGCCCCGATATGAGTGGCGCCGGTGCGCAGCGCCCCGGACATCTTCCAGCCTTCGACGTGCAGCATAGTCACCGCGGCGATTCCGGAATAGCTCAGGAGGTTGAGAAACGCAAGGGCGACGTATTCGGAAGGGCTGAAAACACCCGGGCCGGTTCCCCGGGCAAAGAAGAGAAGGTTGGGAACTAGGAAGTAAACGCTGACCACGGGTAGACCGGCGTCCAGGCGCAGGCGGGCCATCCCGATGGCCGTCAGCAGCAGCATGAGGACGAAGATTGCCCCTAGGGGGAGCGAGAGGCCGGCAGCGTGCCCCCAGGCGAGGAGGCCGGCACTGCCAGCCGTCAAGCAAAGAAAGCCCAGGCGCTCATGGCCCCGGTTGCACAGCGCTAGCCGCCAGGCATCGGCAAGTGCCTTGCGCGCAGCCCAAAGGCTCAGCACTGCCAGACAGAGCAGGCCGCCGCGGGCCTGTGCATGCAGGTGGGGTGTGAAATTTGGCCATTCCCGCCACTGTCCCCCGAGCCCGATGAAGACGCCCTGATCGCCACTTCGCCCTAATAGTTCGGCGACGAGGAGTTGCCCCCGGGTCAGAAGGAAAAAGAACCAGGTGCTGAAGGCGACTTCGACTGACAGCAGGTAGGCGATCCCGACCAGGAATGGGGAGACGGTGAATTCGAACCGCGAGGTGAAAGGAGCAATGGCTGCCCACGGCTGTTCTGTCAGCACTTCCGCGAAGTTGAAGGACAGCGGGATTTCCGCCGGGAAAACGTGGTAGTGGTGGAGTCCGTTCAGCCCGTAGATCAGGACCGGCACCGCGGCGCCGACCGCGAATGCCTTGCTGCGCAGCAGTTCCCAACCGTTGAGCGCGAGAGTCAGGGGCAGTTCGGCGAGTGGGAGGCGCAGGCGTTCCTCCTGAAGCCAGCGCTTGCGCAGCAGCGTCATGCACCCCCACATGGCGGCACAGAAGGCGATGGCGAGCGCTGCCCATGCCATCAGGGGCAGCGCCCAGGCTGTCCAAGGCACGTCGACTCGACCCTGGAAGAACCCGTCTACGGCGAGGCTGCCTTCGCGGCCAGGCACCATCCAGTCGGGAATCAGTTTGAGAAAGGGGTAGTACCGCCCGGCAGGGTCGCTGAACTGGAAAAAACCGGTGACCAGCCCGGGAAGCAGGTAGTGGGTGTACCCCCCGGCCGCCAACGGAAGGCCGACAGCAGTCATCAGGTAACACCCTAGCAGTTCGCCCTCTTTGAACTGAAGCCAGCCAGCCCCTAGGCGGCGCAGGAGGACCAGGAGCAGCAATAGGGCAATCGGCAGTGCGGGAAGCGGGCCGTAAGTCAGGGAGGGTCCCGCGTAAACGAGATCAACTCGCTGAATCGACCAGGAGCCTAGGAAAATGGCGGCGACAGCCAAAGCGATGGAACGCGGGGTTGTCACCGGCATCGAGTTCTCAGTAAGGAAGCTGAGCGACGGAGCGGGCGATCAGGACGATGGCGACGGCGGCCATGCCGATCAGGCCGTTGCCGCAAGCGAAGCCGGCCATCAATACGGGCGCCCAGCGGCGCCAGCGGTTGCGTCCGAAGCGGCGCTCGAAGTAATAGCGGCCGAGGCATGCCCCCAGCATTTCGGGTATGAGCAGATGGGGCATTGACTGCAGACCGCGGATGAATCCGTAAACCAGGGCCAGCGGGAATCCCCACACGCTGGCGGCGACGAGCGCGACGCCGGTGAGAGAGAAGGCGCTGCGACCCAGCCGGAATGCACGACCTCCGGCAGATCGAGACCACCCTCGGTCGTAAAGGAGAACCACAAAAACTGCCGCATGGCGAACAGGTGCCAGTACTTCTGGGCAAACGGAAAGGCCAGCGACGGAATCGGCTGCAGTTTCCAGATCAGAGCCCAGAAAAGAAAGCCGCACCCTAGCGCCACAGGCAGAATCAGCAGTTCCGCCTTGAGGATGCTGGTGAAACGGGTCCCCGTCAGTTCCACCTCGCGGAACAGCTGGGCGCGTCGTCCGTGATCGCTGAAGGGAATGGGCGCGAACCAGATGTCGACACCGCGATAGCCGCTGAGCAGGAAGGCCCCCTCGCGCACCAGGGGGATCCCGGCGGTCTGTCCGGTCAGGCCGATCATGCGGGCATTGACGTAGGAGATCAGGGGGGTCAGCAGGAACGCAAAGGCGAGCAGGAATAGCAGGGGAAAGCGATCATCGGCAAGCAGCTGCCGGCACAGGAGGACGTACCCGGCAGCTGCCAGCAGGTATGCCATCGCCGCAGCCCACAGGGGAAAGTCCCCTCGGCTTGGTGGCGGGGGGGCACCCTTTCCTTTGCCATTGCGGCGGAAGGAGGTTGCCGCCTGGGCGATTCCAGCGGCGGCCACCGCGGCGCCGGTGCCGATATATACACTCAGCCAGATGTCTAGGTCGTTGGAGAAGTGTGTCGCAATCGCATCCATCCCGGGTTGCCAGCGCTCGAGCAGACCCGCCTGCTGCAGGATCGGGTTGGCAGCCGTCTGAAAAGCAACTGCGGCGAACGACCCGGCGACAACCCAGAAGGGCAGGACGAATCCGGCGAGGACAAGCCCGAGGTCGGTGCCGATTCCTAGGGTGGCCGCGGGGAGCTGGTTCTCGAAGTCGCGGGTGAAGTCGATCCACGGTATGGGCAGGAGCTCGAGGGGACGCGCGGCGACGAGACCGGACAGGGCCGGCAGCCCGATGAACACCGTTCCAAACAGGATCCCTATTCCCATGCCGATACAGAACAGGCGCCAGCGCCAGCTCGCATGCGCCTGATCGCTTTCGGCCAGGGCGGTGGCCCCCTGCGCCGCAACCGCCGCCAGTGGGAACGGCATGCGCTCGGCGTCCGAGGTGACGCGGAAGAGCAGGTAGCCGAGGCCGAACCACTCGGCGCGTGCCAGCACCTGCCCGGCTACCAGGAGCATCGCGGGGAGGAGCCAGTCCCGGTGCAGGAAATCACGTTCGACAATGGCGGGGGAATCGGCCGGAGGGGAAACCCAGGCCGGGATCTGCTCGGCTATGACGAGTGCCTGCCCGACCTGGGACTGGACGAGGTACTGATGCCAGATCAGGCTGGCGAAGGGTCCCCCGGCCAGCATGACACCGCCGATGACGTGCGTCAGTCCGCCGGCGATGTAGTACAGGACGTAGATCTCCTGGCGGCCGAGAGGGGCGAATGAGCGCCGCGCCACCTCGGCGAACAGGATTATGGTAACCCACTCCGCCGCCGGCCCGAGACTCGAACCAGCGATCAGGCCCATGTAAATCGCTCCGGGCATCATCAGGAAGCCAATGAAGAATGCCCCAAGTACCGTGCGCCCCGTGAAGCCGTCCGCGAACTCCCGTGGAGTGGCCAGCAGATCGCGATACTCTGCCTGCACCTCCCCGCGGTTGGCGGCAGGGTTCGTGGTGCTCATGGCCCTGTCTCCAGGTAGGCGGCCCGGTGCTCAGCTGCGAGGTTGCGCCAGATGAGAAACTGCTTGCGAAGCGAGTCGACGAAAATCCGGTTTGCCCGCCACCAAGTGGACTCGTTTCCGGAAAGCCGCTGTATGGCTGCTCTGAACGTGAAGAACCGCTGGTCGACATCGGGCATGGGAATCAGCCGAACCGTCTGGGAAACTCCCTGGTCGAAAGGAGCCAACCAGACCCGGGCGTCGATTTCTCCCGCTGACTTCTCCGCGATGGCTTCGGCGTAGAACACCGCCCCGATCGATTGATCGTCGAAAGCCCCGAGGTATTCGCGCAGGAACCGCGCGAAGCCGTGGGCCTCTTTCCGGTTCAGGGAGAAGGGCAGCGACAGCGTCAGGAGGTCTCCCCGCGGTGGCGGCAAGGTCCAGCTGCGCTCGATCCCCGGCGTGCAGATCCGCGAGGCCATGCGCGCAGGGTAGGCCGCCGAGGCGAGGACCACGGCCATCACCGCGGCCACGGTGGCGACAGCCGACAGAGACGAATAGTTGACTGTCAGCCCGGGAAGCAGGTCGAAGGTGCCGGCCTGGGCGATTCCGAATCCGAGGAGAGATCCCAGCACCGCGCTCAGCAGGCAGAAGGCGCCGGCTTCGGCGAGGAAGAGCCCGGCCACGTGACCTGGGGCGAGTCCGATGGCGTTCAGAGTCCCGATCTCGGAAAGGCGCTCGTACACGCTTCCCAGCATGGTGTTGAAGGCGATCAGTGCAGCGATCAACAGCGGGATCCAAACACCGCGCTGGCCGCTGAAGACGCGTACTCCGACGGTGTTGATGCGAAAGGTACCGTCGTCCAGGCGGGCGAAGAGGTTGAGCTCGGAGGTCAGGGCCATTTCGTCGATCTCCCGGCGGGCGGTCCCCGGATTCTCGAAGAGGACGGCGATCGAGGCGACGCGGGACCACTCCCCCCAGCGCGCCACCGTGTCGTTGGAGAGGAAGAGTATCTGTCGGCTGGACAAGTGGACGAAGGCCGGCTGCAGGCCATCGCGATCGATGCCGACCCGTTTCTCGTCCGGCTGGTGGACTTCGAAGTCGAGGGGTGTCAACGGGTCGCCGGAGATATCGCGTAGCTGGTCGAAGCGCTCGGCGTCGATAATGCCCACGACCGGGTAGTCAGTGCCGAGGACGCGGACGGTGGCGGTACCGAGGTGGTCGTCTTGCACGCCGAGAAGGTCCGCTTGGTTCGCCGGCAGCACACAGGCGAGTTCACCGGGGTCCATCCATCGCCCTGCAAGCAGGGCGTCGTCGATCGGGTTGACGCGGTTTTCGAAAGCCGAAACCCCTGCAACCGCCTCGATACGGCTGTTGCCGGTACGGCTCCGCACTTGCACCGGCTTCAGGTACCACCTGCGCGGCACGATCGTACCACTGGCAAAACGCAACGCGAGGTGGTCGATCACGGGGGCCTCGATGGCGGCGAACTCGGGCATGCGCACTACAAGGGCAGGGAGGCTGGCACGGTCCGGGAGGTGGCCGGAGATCGGGGTGCGGTTGGAACGATGACCGGCCCGTACCGATGTGAACGAGGTCAGGGTGCAGGTCAACAGCACGAGTGTCGCCGCGGTGAGCGCCGTTCTCCAGGGACGTCGGCGCATCTGTGCGACACCCAGCGCGAAGGCACGCCAGAGAACCCCCCCCCTCGCGGTGCCGGCGCGGTGGAGGATGGATGCGGAGGATTCGGCCGCCCGCAGCTGCGCGTTGAGGCGCGCTATCCCCAGACCGATCACCGTCAGGCTCAGGGACAGGATGGCGAATCCGAGCAGGATCAGCGAGGGGTAGAGCGACAGTTTAAAGGAAGGGTGAGAAGATCGCAGGGCGGTGAAGGCGACTGCGAAAACGGCGACCGAGCCGACGACCTGACCGCGGATTCCACGGCTCGCCAGCAACAGGCGTTCCGCCAGGACCGCGAAGGGAATCAGCAGAAACAAAACGAACACGACACCCTGGACGGCGCCGGCAGACAGACTCTGCGTCGCCCCGTATGCCTGCGATGCGAGCGCCCAGGCGCGGCGGCTCCCTCCCGTG
Source organism: Candidatus Latescibacterota bacterium (assembly GCA_965223905.1). Lineage (GTDB taxonomy): Bacteria > Latescibacterota > UBA2968 > UBA8231 > UBA8231 > CBDCXV01. Next base: position 227,496 of record CBDCXV010000001.1, on the reverse strand, counting down.
CAGGCATTGTTGCGGCCCTCTTCGCAGGCGGCGCTTGCTTTTCTCAGAGCTGCTTCCGCGGCGCCGTTCAAGTCCGTCAGAAGCGAGCTGCTGATTCCGTGCGATTCCAGTTGCTGCAGGCGATCGCGGTTGAGCCGGTGGGTGTCGCGGGCGAGGTGCAATGCCGTCGCCGGCACTCGGGAAGCGCTCGCCGGATACCCGGAACCGGTGGCGGCATTCGGGCGGCTGTTGAGAAGCAGGCCGCGGCGGCCGAGGCCGAAGCGGCCACCGGCAAGAATCACCTTGAAGTCCGTGCCGGGAGGAACGAACAGCACCGCTGTGCTTTCGGTGTCGGGTCCGATGAGGTGGTGGTAGGCGTTGCGCTCGACCTGAGCGGCTGTGGGTGGGAGGCAGTAGCCGAAGCTCGTGGGTTCCGCCTCTTTTCCAGACTCCAGGATCCGGACCTGGTCGAGAACCGCCAGCCGGCGGGGGTCCACGAGGTCGAAAAGGGTCACCCCGGCGCAAGGGAAAGTCACCAGGGTGCACTCCTTCTCGAGATCGTCCATGATGACTTCGGCGGGGTATTTGCCGATTCCGAGCGGACCGCGATCGAGAGCGGCGACTACCTTGCCTGACGCTGGATCGACCACGTAGGCCTCGAGATGCGCCGGTTTAAGGTAGAGCGTCCGGGCCTCGAGACCGGTCACCGTGAAGCGCCCGTCGTCGCCGGTCATCGCCAGCGGATCCGCGCGCACCCCCACGGTCGCCTTGCCGAAAGTGCGCACGCGAACGAGAGCTCCAGCGACCGGTTCGTCCGGCTGGTAACTGTGTGGACCCCAACTCACAACGCGCCCGTCAAGCCTGCCGAAGGAGTCGCTCCCGCCCTCGGGGGACATGTCGATATCTGCGTCGATAAGGTGTTGGATCAGGGCCACGACGAAGCGGGTCTGTGCCGCGAGGTCGGCGTACTCCAACCCCCCGGGGAGATCGCCCGGTGAATCGAAACGGGAGCGTTCGTCCCCTGCCGAAACCAGGGTCACCCCCAGCATACCGGACAGCGCAGCCACCGACCCGGAGACCGGAATCCGCTCCGGCAGGGCACCGATGAGCCGGCGCCGGCGCAGGGGCTTCAACGCCCCGCCGAGAATCATCTCACCCCGAAGGTGGCGCTCCTCGTACGTCTCGGTAAACGAGGTGATCGGGTCGAAAATCGAAGGTGGGATTCGGCGCACTCGGTACGGTGGGCCGCCCTGTAAGAGTGCCAGCTGCCGGCTGCGGGAACTAAGGTCGAGGCCGATGTAGCATTCGATCTCCAGATCGGAGAGAAGGGCTCTCAACGGCTGATCCAGTGAGGGAGCTTGGGGACTCTCGACGCTTCCTTTCCCCGCCGTGTCGAAGGAGCGCAGGAAAGCGATGAAATCGCGCATTCCTGCCAGCGCTTGAAAGTGCCCTGCCGTCGCCACGAGAACGGCGGTGCGCCGGGGCGGGCTGGCTGCCAGAGCGGCAGCCAGCTCCATCCAGGCAGCCACACCGCTCGCCTGATCGGCCCCCGGAGCCATGGCCGGCACTGCGGAGATGGCGTCGTAGTACGAGCCGACAACTACGGCCTCGTGGGCAAGGGTGGGGTCAGTGCCCGGAATCACGGCGACGACGGTTTGGCCGGTCACGTTGTGCCAGACCATGCTTCCGGAGATGACCGCACGGTGTCCGGGCACCTGCCGCGAGGTGTCGGACAGCACGGCCCGCAGTGCCATGCTCGCGGGTGCCGGGGCGTAGAATCGCGGCAAGTCGGCCGGCGTCGTCAGATACTTCTGCGAGCTTTCCCAACGATGGCTGCCTCCAGGGTCGGAGGGCGCCAGGAAGATGACGGCTTCCGCGCCGAGGTCGAAGGCGCGAACCCAGCGACGGCCGCAGTCGTATTCGAAGACGGCGACGGCTCCCTTGATTCGGGAACCCTCCATCTCGAAAGGTTCACCGCTTCCGGCGTAGAACAGGAGACCGGTGATTCCGGGAAAGGGGACGGTGGAAGTGCGTACCAGGTTGGGCAACATGTGGAGGAGCTCGTACGCGCTCGTATCCGGTCCCACTGCGAGGCGCAGGACGGCCCCATGGTCGAGGGGGACGGGAGTGTGAAACCGCCGCTGGTGGATTTCGGGCACACCCAGGTTTTTCAGGTAGTCCGTCAGGTATCTCGGGGCTGCGGAGGCGCCGGGATATCCGGTAACCCTCGAGCCCATGGCCGCCAGCCGCTCGATTCGGTCCTTCAGCCTCGCTTCCAGACCCTCGTCCGGCATTACCGCCGATACTGCCCCGCAACCGGCAAACAGGGAAACAATGGTTGCCTTAGCGAGCAATTGACAACGCCCGATGAGAAGATCCATCTTCTTATTTTACAAATAGCTATGTCAATATGCCTGTCGTCGGGGCTCGCTTTCGCCGAACAGGCATACAGGCATCGGTGTCGATTGGGGTATCTATCATGGGGTCACCTGCAGACAGATCTTCGCCCAGCAGAAGAGCAGAGTTGAAGCTCGTCGAAAACGCGAGACCCGAAGTCGGCGCGGGCGAAGAGGAGCGCATTGGCCGCATAGTGGCCGGAGACGGCTCGGCCTTCGCCGAACTTGTCAGGGAATTTCACTCCCTGGCGTACGGGTTGGCCTACCGGGTGCTGCTGGATCCTGAAGACGCCGAGGAAGTCGTTCAGGACGCATTCGTGAAGATTCACGCGGCGCTGGTCAGCTTTCGCGGCAATTCCTCGCTGAAAACCTGGATTCTGCGCATCGTCCTGCGCCTCAGCCTCAATCGTCGCCGCGACCGCTCGCGCAGCAACTGGTACCGGCTGGGATTGCACCACGGAAACGACGATTTGTTCAACCCCCCGGATCCTCGAGCATTCTCCGCCAATCCGGAAGCGGAGTGTATTTCTGCCGAAACCCGGCGCGTGGTGCTCAGGTTGGTGGACGAACTGCCCGAGGGACTTCGCGAAGCCCTGATGCTCAACAGCATGGAAGAACTGTCGTACGAAGAGATTGCCCGCGTGCTGGGGGTCCCGATCGGAACCGTCAGTTCCCGAATTTACAGCGCGCGCCGCAGGCTGCTGCCGAAACTGCGCCGGCACGGGCTCGTCTGAGCGCGCCCACCGGGATCGAGAGGCAACGTATGTCGATACTGCCGTGGAGCAAGGAGAAACTGGAAAAACCGCTGTCGAAATACATCGATTGTGAGCTCGACAGCGAGGAGCTGGCCGAAATCGGAGAACGGATTGTCTTCGAACCACAGGCGCGGGAGTTGCTCGACCTGTTTCGCCGCGTCAAAGGCGTGGTCGACCGCGCCGTGATCCCCGAAGAGGTGCCTTCCCGGGAAGTCCCAGAGCATTTGTGGGAACGCGTTGGCGTCGAAGGCGGGTCTGATCCCGTCCCGGAGCGAGGCACTAGGCGGCGGCAATGGGATTCGGCAACCATCCTGTCGGTCGGCCTTCTGATCACAGCCGGAGTGGCGCTGTTCGGCCTGCGGCGCCGGGGATTGGTGTAGGCGGAATTCGCTGCGCCGCATGGAGAAAAAGTGAGCTGGTTCGAAAAAATGAAAAGCGGGATTCTGACCCGCATCCGTCGCGAGAGCCCTGAGGGTATCTGGTCGAAGTGCGATCAATGCGGCGAGGCCACGTATCACAATGCCCTCCAGCGCAATGGCTGGGTCTGCCCACGCTGCGAAAACCACTTTCACATCGGCTTCGACAAATACGTCGACCTGCTGTTCGACCCTGGGACGGTCGAGGAGTTGAACGCCGGCATCGCAACCGCCGATCCCCTGCGCTTTCGCGACCATCGCCGTTACACCGACCGAATCCGCGACGGACGCAAGGCCAGCAAACTCAACGAAGCGGTTTGGACAGGCGCCGGCTTGCTCGACAGTCACCTCGTCGCCCTCGGTATCATGGATACCCGCTACATCCTCGGAAGCATGGGAGGGGCAACGGGAGAGAAAATCGCGCGCTTGATAGATCGCGCCATCGCCGACCGGCGCACACTGATCATCGTCTGTCAGTCGGGCGGAGCCCGGATGCAGGAAAGCACTTTTTCGCTGATGCAGATGGCCAAGATAAGCGCCCGGCTGCGGCGCTTTTCCGATTCCGGCCTGCTCTATGTATCGGTATTGGCAGATCCGACGTACGGGGGAGTGACGGCCAGCTTTGCAATGCTCGGGGACGTCATCCTCGCCGAGCCGGGGGCCCGCGTCGGATTCGCCGGACCCTCCGTCATCAAGCAGTTCCTCGGAGTCGACGAGCTTCCGGATGGGTTTCAGATAGCGGAGAACGTGCTGCGGCATGGTTTCATCGATCGCGTGGTGCGCCGGGATGAACTGGCCCCCACTCTGTCTCGGCTGATGGGCCTGCTGGCTCCAGAGTCTGCAGCCGCCGTTGCAGGCTGAACGACCTTCCCTCGGCACTCGCTTAGGTGCCTGCGACCCGCGTGCCTCGGCGGCCGAATTCTGGCAATCTATTTCCGGGACAGGACACTAGGCCTGATTCACTACTGCAGCCAGTTTTTGTTGGAGTTCCCCTTCTTCCGCATTTCGGGGAATATCCGGCGGCAGGCGATCAGAATATGTTGCGGTATTTGAGACCGGTGTAGGTCTGCTCCTTGGAGAAACCGATTTCCAGGCGGATCACGAAATCAGAGTTCCAGTAGAGCCGCTGTGCGACCCCTGCGGTCCAGTGCAATTCGAAGGCATCCAGTCTCTTGAGTCCTGGCTGCGCCTGGCCCGAATCGATGAACAGCACGGTGTGCCACTCGATGTATTGCTTGAAAAGGCGGTCCGAACGCACGTGAAAGCGGAGTTCGGTATTCGTGATAAGGCGGACGTTGTCTGTGAAACGTTGCCGGTCGAAGCCGCGCAGGGAGTCCGAGCCTCCGAGTCCCTTCATGCGGCGGCTGCCTCCGATCTCTCCATAGGCATATAGTGGCACCGTGCCCTTCAGGACATCGAGAACGGTGCGGTGGGCGAGATTGAGACGTGTCGACAGCGGCAAGTAGCGGCTGTCGGTGAACGTCAAACGCTGGAAGTCGATGCGCTCGAACAGCAGACCCAACAACGAGTTGCGCGACGATTCGTACGACCACTCGTGAAAGGTCCCCGTTCTGGGGATGACCGGGTCATCGCGGGTGTCCCAACGCACAGTGATACTTGCGAACCCGGTAATTCCGTCCTTGACGCCGTCCGGGGGGTCGTTGACGACGTAGAAGGCGGTGTCCCCGCGCCGGTCGACGTCGGTGCGTTCCAGTCCGAAGCCGACCGAGAGGAGCATGGGACCGTAGATCTCCCTCAGGAGGCTCATCAGCAGCCGGGGAGAGTGGAGTATATAGTGGTAATAGTCTTCGTCGATAAACTCCGAGTGCTCCCTGTCGACGAAGCCCTTGTTGTATTCGCTGTCGTTTCCCAGCCCGTAATAGCGCACCCGGATATCCCGCTTGACACTGGCCAGCAGGCGTACCCCGAAACCGGTGCCGGAGATGCGGGGCACCCTGAGCTTGAGGAAATAGTGGATGCGCCCAGCAGTGGAATTCTGGGAGAAGAACGTCAGCTTGAAGCGGTAGGGTCTGCGACTGTAGTCGGCTAGCTGCAATCGTGTTCCGTAATTCCATCCGTTGGATGGACTGAAATACAGAATAGGGAGCCCGGTGAACCCGTAGTCGACGCCCCCAAGGGTGAACTGGCGCCTCTTTGCCATCCACCGAACCGCTTCCAGTTTGCCGGTTATCGATTTCGTCGAGTCTGGAACAACAGCAGGGTGCGCATTGTTGGAATCGGCAGCCGCAACCGCGGCGGAGGGCAAAAGAGCACGGACCGCGATCATCCAGCAAGCCGCGGAAACGAAAATGGCCGTCGCCACTCCTGCCTGCCGAGGGCATGCGGGCAGGTGTGTGCGTTGAGGAGGTCTCACTCGTTCTTCGTGGACTTTCTGCTCTTTGTGGCTCCCCGTTCGAATCGGCAGCGGTCCTGGGCACTCGCTTCCACGTTGAGATCGAAACGGAGCGGGGTCATCGCCACGGTGCCGCCGGCAAGGGTTGCGAGGTCCCCAGGACGGTCCGACGGCACAGTGGGAGTAGCGAAGAAATCCAGTTTGTCGAATCCGTAAACGTACCTGCCTTCCTCGGTCTCGCTGAAGAAAGATCCGTAGCGCGAATCGGTGACTCCGGAGAACCGCCTCGGGCTGTCCCGTGTTACGTCAGGCGGCATGTTTACCGAAAGAATCGAAGCTTCCGAAGGCAGGCCCCCGGCCATTACTTCGCCGACGATATCAGCTGCTACTGCCGCCGCCCTGCAAAAGGTGCCGGCGAGGCGATCGGGGTTGCGGTTAGTCCTCCAGTCCCGGTAGTCGTCGCTGTGTAGCTGCAGCGAAAGCGCCACCGCGGGAATGCCGCTGAGCATGCCTTCGATAGCTGCGCCGATGGTGCCGGAGCTCAGCAGGTACCCCAGACCGGCGTTCGCGCCGATATTGATGCCGGAAACCAGCAGCTCGGGTTTGCTAGGTTTGAGTTTGTGTATTCCCAGGTTGGCGCAGTCGGCCGGGGAGCCGTTGGCGGCGAAGAACGTAATTCCGTCGCGTTCGCACCCGCTCAATTCCAGCACGCCGAAGCGACTCATGGTCTTCGAAGACCAGCTGTATTCCCTTTCGGGAACCAGGGCGCTCACCTCTGCCCGGGCCAGCAATTCGCGCATCAACGGGACCAATGCCGGCGAATCGCAGCCGTCGTCATTGGTCACCAATACCCAGGAAATCTCACCTGCAGCCGTCATCGCATCACCATTTAAGCATCGCTCGCAACCCGTGGGGTCGGCTTTGACCGGTTCTCGTGCCGCGGGAGATATTCTATCAACAAATCAGCTGTTCACCAACCAGCGATTTGATTATCTTATGTAAATGATGTGTAGACTTTGGGTTAAGGTCATTTTACATACATACGTGCAGCATGGATAATGCTGCCATTCATAGGGAACTCGAGGCTGTTACCGAGCAGCTTGGAGTCGAGATCCGCATCGCGGATCTGGAGGGTAGCAGGGGGGGGATGTGCAGGCTCGGCGGGAAGCGATTCCTGCTGGTCGACTCCAGTCTGTCCCTGGCAGAACGAATTCGGCTGATGCTCGACGAGATTGTCAACCTGCCGCTGGAGACGGTTTTCGTGCGACCTCAGGTGCGGGAACTTCTCGAAGCCCGGGAAGTCGGATACTCCCCAAAAGCATCGATCCGACGGCCCTCTGAAAACGGGGAAATTTCTGGATAATGCGGTTCAGCACCGCGGCGCTGCTGCTGTTTTTCGGCTATTGGTCAGTTGCTCCTGCCCACGGGGTACGGTTTTTCGTCAACGCAGAAACCGGCGATGACCGGAGAAGCATCCAGAGCGCCCAAAGCGACACAACACCGTTCCGCTCCATCTCACATGCGATCCAGGTAGCCCACCTCTTCGATCACGGAAAACCGCACGTGATCGACATCGCCTCGGGCACCTATTCGCCGAGCACCACCGCGGAATCGTTTCCGATCGAGATTTCCGAAAGAGACATTTTCGTTCATACGAACGGCGCCAACCTCGACGCCGAGGGCAGGGGGAGGTTTTTCGAAATAACAGAAGAAGGTGCCGAGTTCGTTCTGCGCAATTTCACCTTCGTCAACGGTAGCGCGGAAACCGGGGGGGTAGTATCCTGCCGGGCCTGCACCCTGCGCGTTGCGGAGAACCTGTTCGTGCGAAACGTCGCCGAGATCTGGGGCGATTTGATTTACATGAACCGCGGACAGCTGAGTTTTTTCAATAATATTGTGCGCGAAAACGGCGAAACCGGAATCGGCAGGGGCCTGGTCGAGATTCACAACACGATAGCCGATACCACCAAACCAGATACGATCCGAAACAATACCTTCCACAACAACAACTCGCCGGCCATCACCACATCGGGGGGACGCGTCGACGTAAGCAGCAACATCTTCTCCACCGGAGTCGACCCGGCGATCGCCATTCCATCGATGCTGGACACCCCCCTGGTGCGCTACAACATGTTCTGGAACTGGGACCTCCTCTACGTCTCGGACAACGCTGACAGCATCAAGGTACTGAAGACCGTGCGGGATACGTTGACACTCGAAGAGCAGGGGGTCTCGGTCCCCAGCTTCTTCACCAACGAGCCTGACACTGTCGCCCAGGTAGGGGTCGAGTACGAGTACGTCATCGGGGTCGAAGGAGACGTCGACTTCTATATCTTCAAAGCCCGCACGACTCCGCTGGACGCCTCCGCATCCCTGATCGAGGAGGAGCGCACCATTCGGTTTACGCCAACCATGGACGATGTCGGATCCCACGAGGTCCTCGTGGAGATTTTTCCGCCCGGGGGAGGGGCGAACGAATTCCTCAAGTATCGCATCGAGGTGTTCACGGCCAAAGACTTTCCCGACTTGACGGACACAGGTCCGCAGGTGGAGATCAGCATGGTGCCCGATACGATCGGAGCCGTGGCGGCTCTGAACGCACTGGTCCCGGGCTGGGCGGCGGACGAGGAGCATGTCGGGGGCAACATCGTGGACGATCCCGAGTTCTTCAACCTCGACGTTCTCCGCTTCGAGTTGAAGCAGACCTCACCGGCCCGGGATTCCGGGAACCCGATTGCCGCAATGAACGACCGTGACAGATCCGGGACCGGACCACGCAACGACATCGGCAGGTTCGGAGGGCCTCGGACGGCGGGAACTCCGGCCCCCGGAGAGCACACCGAGCTGCTGATCGCTACCCTGCCGGACAGCGTCGTCGCCGTCGGGGAGGAGTTCATCTATGATCCTGTATTCGAGCCCAGGCAGGAGGTTATACACATCGATTTCCACCGGGGACCGACGGAATTGACGAAGATATCCGGCTTGCCTCCCCACTCCTGGACACCTGTCGCAGCGGACACCGGAAAGTATCTCGTCGAGGCACAGGTATACAGCCATACCGGCCACGGATTCCACATCTTTCCGCTGCGGGTAAAATCGGACAACGAGCCGCCGTTCGTTGTCAGTACTCCGCCGACGCAGGTGTTCGAGGATTCACTGCTGTCCTACAGGATTGAAGCGGAAGATCAGGATGGAGATAACATCACTTTCACACTCGTCAGTGGGCCTTCCGGAATGGTGCTCGACGAGCTCGGCGTTTTGCAATGGACGCCGGCCCAGGAAAACGTCGGCACGGCAGCGGTCGAGGTAAGGGTTACCGACAGCGAAGGCGCCAGCAGTCCTCATCCTTTCACGCTGCGTGTGATCAACACCAACGACCCGCCGGTGCTTGCCTCCCTGGCGGACACCTCGATTTTCGAGGATGTGGAGTTCCGGCTGGCGCTGGTCGGCTTCGGGTCCGATGTCGATCCGGCCGATTCCCTCAGCTATGCCCTCACGACCGCACCCGACATGGCAGCGGTCGACACCCTCGGCAACCTGTCGTGGACACCTTTGCAGGAGGATGTCGGTGTCAATCCCGTGGCGGTCAAGGTAGTGGACCTGGCGGGGGCAGCCGACACGACGCGATTCGAGATTACGGTGGTCGAAGTCGACGATCCGCCGGTGATCTCCGGAACTCCGGAGACGACCGCACTCGAGGACTCTCTGTACAGGTACGAACTGCTAGCCGTCGACGAAGAGGGGGAAAAGCTGTCCTATGAGGTTGCCACAGGTCCGGAGCAGATGTCGATAAGCCCCACCGGCCTCGTAGAGTGGACGCCAGCGGCAGCTGATACCGGAGAGGTGCCGATAACCCTCAATGCCTCCGACCCCGCAGGTCAAACGGCGATGCAGAGCTTTACTCTCGATGTGGAAGCCGTCAACGATGCGCCCGCAATCGTGCGTATTCCCGCCGACAGTACGGTATTCCTCGAGCCGGAAACCGAAGTGACTTTGATGGTCAGAGCGTCGGACGAAGAGGGAGATACAATCAGTTTCACTTGGTATGTCGACAGTACTGAGCAGGCCGGGGAAGCCGACTCCGCCTTCTCCTACATCCCTGACGTGGCGAGCGTCGATACGGTCGCCGTGCTGGTCGCCGATCTGCAGGATACGACGACGAGCGTCTGGTTCGTCGATGGGCGTCGAATGGCGCGCCTGCGATCCATCGCCGAGGCCGTCGATTTCGGCAGGGTGGCAATCGGCGATACCGGATCGGTGGTTATCGACATCGTCAACGAGGGCCACGCCGACCTTGAAATCAGTCAACTGCATGTGGGCGATCTCGCGTTCTCCGTAGTTTTCGGATCGAGCACGGTCGCCGTCGATGACTCGACGACCCTCGAATTGCGGTTTATCCCCGCGACGCGTGGGGCCGCGGCGAGCACCATCGCCTTCGCTACCAGCGACAGCGACCAGGCCGAAGTCTCAGTTGCGGTTTCCGGTATCGGAATCGTGCCGACGACGGTCGCCATCGACGCGGACAGTTCAGCAGGCAACCAAGGCGTCCATACTGTCTCGCTGGAAGCGGGTGACCGGCTGGCGCTCGAGGCGTACGCTTTCGATGTCGCCAGTGTGATATCCTACTCACTGTTTCTGGTATTTGACCCCGAAATCCTGGAATTCGTCGAATTCGACGCATCCGGGACCAGCCTGCTCGCCGCCGCGGGCAACTCCGTTCTGCCTGAGGCATCGGCGCCATCACCGGGCCAGGTTCTGATTCAGGTGGCTGCGGATCCCCTCGTGGGGCCAGCTGACGGAGATGGATTTCTGGGACGCGCCGTGTTCTCCGTCAGTTCGACTCTCGCTGAAAAGCTTGAGACGACTGTGGAGTTGCGTGAGGTCAAACTGCTAACTGAAGGGCAGACCGCCAGCGACGTCCTGACACCTGCCTTGATCGTGGAGGTGGACCTCGGCGCTGGCCAGGCCGGCGACTTCGATCGCGATGGCGACACCGATTTCAAGGATTTCTTCCTTCTTGCCGATCATTTCGGAAGCCGCGAAGGGGAACCTGATTTCGATTCCCGTTACGATCTCAACGGTGACGGCGGGGTCGGATTGGACGATTTCTTCCTGTTTGCCGATCACTTCGGGGCAAGAGCCAAACCGGTCGCTGATGTAGCGCAAGCCGATGCCCTCGGCCTGCGGGCAAGCTTGGATCCGCGGCCCCGCGGTTCCGAGGTTGTCGAGCTCACTCTGCGCTGGGTTGGAGAGGATCATCTACGCGGCTTCGCGGCCGGGCTGGAATACGACCCCCTGGTTCTCCAGTTCGCCGAGTACGTTCCCCCGGAACAGGCAAAGCCCCTGGTCTGGCTGCAGCCCGGCAGCAACGGAGCAACCTCAGTGGCGGTCGCTCTCAGCGGGCGACACCCTCCGTTCGCAAACGCCGACGTGGGTGCGATACTGTTCCGGCGGCTGTCCCAGGAGAAGAGTGAGGTTCGCGTCGGTTCGGTACTGTCCTATGTCGGGAAGGAGAATCGCCGCGTGGTGGCGACCGCGCCGCCGCCGCCGGTGGCAGTGTCCCCGCTCCCTACCGAAATCGTCCTCGATGCACCGTATCCGAATCCGTTCAATCCGGATACGGCGATTTCCTTCTTCCTTTCCGAAAGCGAGTGGGTGCAGGTGCGGGTTATCGACCTTCTAGGCCGCATCGTGCGGGTTTACGAGGAGCAGCTGTCCCGGGGATTCCACCTGTGGAGGTGGGATGGCAGAGACGAATCGGGTTTGGAGGTAGCTTCAGGGGTGTATGTGATCCGAGTCCAGATCGCCGGCTTCGACCGTATGCACAAGGTCACGCTGCTGAAGTAGCCCCGGCGTTCTTGCCGGGTGGGAGCAGGCCGTCTATATTTGAAGATTCCCCTACGGCGACGAACCCCGGAAAATGCCCAAGCTCAAGACACACAGATCTTCTGGCAAGCGTTTCAAGCGGCGCGGTGGCTCCAATCTGAAGCGGCAGAAGGCGTATGGCACCCACAAGCTGCGTAAGCGATCGCCGAAGCGAAAACGTGAATTGCGGCAGAACCTCGAAGTCTCCACTGCCGACAGCGTTAACGTCAGGCGAGCCTTGGGAATGAAGTAGGTATGCCCCGCGCCAAGAACAGCGTCGCTTCCAGACGGCGGCGAAAAAAGGTCCTGAAACAGGCCAAGGGATACTTCGGAGCTCGAGGACGTCTGTTCAGAACTGCCAGAGAGGCGGTGAATCGCGCCCAGGCATACGCGTACCGCGATCGGCGCAATCGCAAGCGGGAATTCCGTCGTCTTTGGATCGTACGTATCAACGCGGCAGCACGTCTTCATGGACTGTCGTACAGTCAATTGATGAACGGCCTTTCCCGGGCCGACATCGCCGTAAATCGAAAAATCCTCGCCGATCTGGCCGTTCGCGATCCAGGCGCCTTTGCGTCGGTCGTCGAAGAGGCCAAGTCACACCTGTAGGTCGCGAACCTGTGGGGCGTCGACTTTGAGCCCCCTGCGACTCGCGGCAGCCCACTTTTCGCAATCTTTCCGACCGAGCCGATGGAGTTCCCGGTGATGTAACCGATGGGGCGCCGCGGTGGAGTCAGGCAATGCTGAATGAGATAGAGATACTGAAGGCGCATGCTGAAGAGTTGATTGCCGCGGCCAGGGACGTCAGAACTCTCGAGGAGGTCCGGGTTCAGCTCACGGGCCGCAGAAGCCGACTGCGCGAGATCATGAGCGGCATCGGATCCTTGCCGGCAGCCCAACGACCTGCCGTCGGACAGGCCAGCGGTGAGCTTCGGTCCGTGATCGAACAAGCCTTGGCAGCGCGGCAGAGCCAACTCGAAGAAGAGATCGATGCTGACGAAGGCGTCGATGTAACGCTCCCAGGCCGGCGGCCGGCGACGGGCAAACTGCATCCACTGACCCGCGTCGCGGATGAGATAATCGGCATCCTCCGGGATATGGGATTCGCCATCGCCGAAGGTCCCGAAATCGAGGACGAGTATCACAATTTCGACGCCCTCAACACCCCGGCCAATCACCCCGCCCGGGATCTGCACGCTACCATCTACCTCAAGAATGGCGAGCTGCTCAGGACACAGACTTCGACCGTGCAGATACGGGTCATGGAGCAGGTCAGTCCCCCGGTCCGAATCGTCTGTCCGGGTCGCTGCTACCGGCGCGACAGCATCGACGCCACCCACCACATGGTGTTCCACCAGATCGAAGGGCTCTACGTCGACAAAGGGGTCTCCATGGCCGACTTGAAGGGGACCCTGACGGCGATCGGCCGCGGCATTTTGGGAGAGGGTATCCAGACCAGGCTGAGGCCCCACTTCTTCCCCTTTACCGAACCCAGCGTCGAGTGCGACTTCTCCTGCAGTCTGTGCGGGGGCGACCAGCGCACCTGCCGGGTCTGCAAAGGCACCGGCTGGATCGAAATCGGCGGAGCCGGCATGGTCGATCCGAACGTGTTCGAGGCGGTCGGATATGACCCGGAGGTGTACACCGGGTTCGCCTTCGGGCTCGGTTTCGAGCGGATCGAGATGATTCGCCGCGGCATCGGCGATATCCGGCTGTTTCTCGAAAACGACCTGCGGTTCACGCGCCAGTTCTGACATGTGCGATTTCAGTCGGTCGCCCATGGGACGACCCCTACTACGAGCTGAGTTTTGAAAGTCACCCTCAATTGGCTCCGGGAGTACATCGACTTCGACTGGGATGCAGTCGAGCTCGAAAAGCGCCTTACCATGTCCGGTCTCGAATGCGAATCCCTGGACGATCTCGGCGAGCGTTACCACGGTGTCGTCGTCGGACATGTAACCGCTCGTTCTCGACATCCCCGAGCCGACAAGTTGAGCGTGTGTCAGGTAGACATCGGCGAGGCGGCCCGAGCGACCATAGTCTGTGGTGCTCTCAACGTTGCAACCGGCCAGAAGGTCGCGGTGCTCCTCCCTGGCAACACCCTACCGGACGGCACCGTTATAGAACGAACTCGAATCAGGGGGGTGGAGTCGGAGGGTATGATCTGTTCGGAAGAGGAGCTCGATCTCGGAACCGACGCCGACCGTATCCTCGTTCTGCCCGCAGATTGCAGGGTGGGAGCGCCTTTCGCGGAGGCGGCCGGTCTCGATGATGTGGTCGTAGAATTCGAGGTTACTCCCAACCGCCCCGACTGCCTCTCCGTCGTCGGAATTGCAAGGGAGATACGAGCCCTGACCGGATCCGAGCTCAGGCGGCCCGAAAAGGCGCCGGCTGAATCGGGAGAGTCGGTTACCGCTTCGGCCAGCGTCGAGATCGAAGATGCCGATGGCTGCCCGCGCTATGTTTGTCGGGTTGTCCGCGGCGTCGAAATCGGCCCCTCCCCGGAGTGGATGCAGCGGCGTCTGCACGCGGTGGGAATGCGTCCTGTCAACAACGTCGTCGACGTGACCAACTTCGCGATGCTCGAGCTTGGGCAACCCCTTCACGCCTTCGATCTGGCGAAGATTCCAGATGGGGCCGTGGTGGTTCGCAGGGCGTGCATCGGAGAGCGGCTGAGGTTGCTGGACGGCAGCGAGTGCGACCTCGATAACAGCGTGTTGGTTATCGCCGACCGCCAGCGGCCGATCGCCCTCGCCGGCATCATGGGAGGTGCGGCGACGGAGGTGACCGGCGGGACGACCGACATCCTTCTGGAGTCGGCCTATTTTTTGCCGGAAAAGACGCGAGCTGGGGCGCGGCGGCTGGGTCTGAGCACGGAGGCATCCGCACGCTTCGAGCGCGGCACCGACTGGGAGTTGCCACCTGTAGCCAGCGACCGGGCTGCAGGCTTGCTCGCCGAGTTGACTGGAGGCCGCGTCGCTCCCGGTAGTATCGATGCCTACCCATTCCCCCTGCAGCGGCCAAGGATTCCGCTACGCACGAAGTGGGCGAATGCCCTGTTGTCGACGGGATTGCAGGTGCGCGAATGCAGGCGAATTCTCGAACTGCTCGGGTGCGACGTCGACCTTCTGGGCGACTCCTTGCAGGTCACGGTTCCTGGTTTTCGCCCAGATCTGCAGCGCGAGGTCGATCTGGTCGAAGAGGTAGGCCGCATTTACGGGTACGACGGCATCGAAGCGAGCAGGGCTCTTCGGGGTCCGCTCGAAAGCGCGGTCGTGAGCGGCTTCGAGCTGCAACAGGAGTTTCGGCAGCGAATGGCGGCGGCCGGGGCCGACGAAGTAGTTACCAGCACCATCGTCGACGGCGGTTGGATCTCATGGGATCGGTTGCCATCTGCACCGGAACTGGCCAATCCGGCGACCTCCGGCGACCTGTTGCGTTCTTCCCTGATCCCCAGCCTCGCCGATGCCGCTCGCCGCAATTTCAACCGTCGCGCTCACACTGTCTGCATATTCGAGCTAGGAAAATGTTTTTTCCAAGGTGATTTTCGCGCCGGTTCCCGGCATGCAGAAAGGCTGCGATTGGGGGGACTGTGGTTCGGCCTTGGTACGCGCTCCTCCTGGCGAGGCGAGCGTCGGCAGGTAGATTTTCTCGATCTCAAAGGTTTGATCGAGTCGATAACGGAGGATCTGAGCCCCGGTTTTCACAACGGAGCACATCCTCTGATGCGGGTCGGGCACTGTGCTGAAGTGACCATTGCGGGGAAATCGGCGGGAAATCTCGGAGAGTGCAGCCGCGACCTTCGCGAAGCATTTGATCTGCCCGAACCAGTGTATATTTTTGAGCTGGATTTCGAGGTATTGGCGATGGCTTGGAGGGCGCGCGACGCTGCCTTTCATCCGCCTCCGAAGTTTCCCCCGGTCGAACGCGATCTCGCCATCCTGTTGGATGCATCGGTTCCGGCAGGGGATGTAATCGCGGCTGTCCGGCATGTCGATCTGAAGTTGATCGAATCCGTCGAGTTGTTCGACGTCTACACCGGGGACCAAGTAGCCCCCGGTGAAAAGAGTCTTGCCTTCAACCTGCTATTGCGCTCGCCGGAGCGTACCTTGCAGGATCGAGAGGCGGACGCGGTCATCGCGCGGGTGCTGGGGCATTTGGGGGAAGTCTTCGGTGTCAGGTTGCGTTCAAGACAGGAGAAACGAACGGGATGGGAGTAGATGGAAATTTCAGGCGCCTTGAAAGTGAAGTGGACCGCCTCCTCGGGGTGCTGGAGCAGTTCCGGCAGGAAAACGAGACGCTTCGGGCTCAGGTGGAAGCCGGTGAATTGCTAAAGGTCGAGATCGAAGAGCTGAAGGCCCGGATCGCGAAGGCGGATGAAGAGAACCGTCAGGCGACGGCGGACCGCGAGCAGGTAAGGGGAAAAATCCAAGAAATCCTGGCTCGTCTCGAGCAGGTTGCAGTTGAGCATCCAGAGGCAGCAGAATAGATCCAATTTCCTCTGGGAATAGATGACGGACCCTTCCCCGAGGAGTATCGATGGATAGCGATCACAGCGGCGGAGTGGTTGTCGACATTCTGGACCGGAAGTACACCTTCGCCGGCAGCGACGATATGACTTCGCGGCAGATTGCGGAAGTTGCTGCCTTGGTCGATGAGAGATTGCGGCGCGTCCAATCGGTTCACGGTTCCCGGACTCCTTGGCATACGGCGATTATCGCCGCCCTTGAGCTCATCGACGAGCTTTTCGGTCTCCGCCAGCGCTACCAATCGACGGAAGCCGATATAGCCATGCGCACCTCTCGCCTGACGTCGAGTCTCGGCAAGCTGTTGCAGGATGTCGGTCCTCGGTGGCCCTCCGATATTGCCGCTGAACGGCAAGCCGAGGCTGGATGGGACCGGCAGCATTCCTCCGCTGCCGAGGCGAATCCCGCCCGGGAAGACCCATAAATCCCCAAAAATATGGTAATGGCAGGCGCCATATTGTCGGCTTTTGCATTGGTGGCGGTCGGTGCTGTGATCGGGTGGTTAGTGAACGGCCGCCTGCGGCGTGGGAGGGCCGCAGATGCCCAGCAAAGAGTTCAGCGCATCGTCGAGGAAGCGCGAGTAGAGGTCGAGTCGATGAAGAAGACCGCAGAGCTCGAAGCCAAAGACGAGTGGCGGCGGGAGCGCGAGCCCTTGGAACGCGAAATTGAGAACTCCAAACGATCGCTGCGGGAACTGGAGACCGGCCTGTTGGAGCGCGAACACCAGCTCGACCGCAAAGTCGATGTGCTCGAAAGCAAGGAGCGGAGTCTCCTGAAGACAGAGAAGGAGCTGTCGCGGCGCGAGGAACATATCGCGGCAAAGGAGGAAAGAGTGAATGACCGCGTCAGCGAACAGGGGCGTTTTCTCGAGGAATTGGCGGGCCTGAGCCAGGCCGAAGCCAGGATCATGCTCATCGAGCAGGAGGAAGACAGCGCGCGCCAGTTCGCCGCGCGCAAGGTTCGCGAGATCAAGGACGAGGCTGTGGCGATGGCGAATCGCGAAGCCAGGGAGATCATATCCTGGTCCATCCAGCGCTACGCAGGAGATTTGGCGCGGGAGAGCACGGTCTCCGTCGTCAGCCTTCCCTCGGAGGAGATGAAGGGGCGGATCATCGGTCGCGACGGCCGCAATATTCGCTCCTTCGACATGATTACTGGTGTCGAGGTCATCGTCGACGATACTCCCGGAATCGTCATGCTCTCCAGCTTTGATCCGTTGCGCCGCGAGGTGGCGAGGAGCACTCTGGAAAAGCTCATCCTCGATGGCCGCATTCACCCCGGACGCATCGAGGAAGCGTACGAGAAAGCTCGGGAGGACGTCGAGGAGATGATTCGCGAGTCGGGATCCAAAGCGGCTTTCGACCTAGGCATCCACGACATGGCTGAACCGCTGCTCGAACTCCTCGGCAAGTTGAGATTCCTTTCCAGCTACGGCCAGAACCTTCTGGTTCACTGTCTGGAGGTCGGCATGCTCGCAGGCACCATGGCGGAGCGTCTCGAAATCGACGCCAACCTGGCGGGCCGTGCCGGACTGCTTCACGACATCGGCAAGGCGCTGGATTTTCAGATCGGCGCCGACAGCGCCCAGTCGAGCGGGGCTCTGGCGCGCAAGTGCGGCGAAAGCCCGGAAGTCGTCGAGGTAATCGAGACTCACGATCTCGAGACACCTACTCGTTCCGCGATTGCCATCATCGTCAAGGCAGCGGATGAGATTTCGACCAGCCGGCCTGGCGCCCGCAAGGACAAGGCGGAGGATTACGTGCGACGCATGCGTGAGATCGAGGAGATCGCCAGCGCCAACCCCGGCGTCAGAACCGCCTATGCGCTTCAAAACGGAAGGGAAGTTCGCGTCCTCGTCGACAGCGCCGCAGTCGACGATACTTATGCCGATCAGCTGGCCGACGAGATTACCGAGACCCTTGAGGAAGAACTCGGACAGCCGGGCCAGATCAAGGTCTGCGTTATACGCGAGGTGCGCGCGGTTCATTTCGCCCGCTGACGCCGCCGCCCGCATTGAGAATCCTTTTCGCAGCCGACATCTACGCCCGGCCCGGGAGACGAGTCGCGGCTGACATAATCCCACGCTTGGTGCGCGAACGCGAAATCGATCTGTGCATAGCCAACGGGGAGAATGCCGCCGGCGGTTTCGGAATGACCGAAACGATCGCCCGCAAGCTGCACAGTTACGGGGTAGATGTAATTACCTCCGGTAATCACATCTGGAACCGTGCCGATTTCTCCCGTTTCCTGTCCAAGTCGGACAGGGTGCTGCGGCCGTTCAATTACCCCAAGGAGGCTCCCGGGTCCGGATCGACCATCGTAACCGCGAAGTCCGGAACGCCCGTGGCGGTCGTCAATTTGCAGGGGCGGACCTTCATGCCCACCATCAACTGCCCCTTCGTGCTCGGGCGGGCGGAAGTCGAGCGGCTCAAAAGAGAAACCCCCGTCGTGTTCGTCGACTTTCACGCCGAAGCGACAGCGGAAAAGGTTGCTCTCGGCCGCTATTTCGACGGTATCGCCTCGGCTGTAATCGGTACGCACACTCATGTTCAAACGGCAGACGAACGAGTGCTCTCTGGAGGAACAGCCTACATCACGGACGCGGGGATGACGGGTGTCCAGGATTCAGTGATCGGCACACGACCCGAAATCGCCGTCAAACGTTTCGTCGAGCAGGTGCCGACACGCTTCAAGCCAGCAGAAGGCAGGGCTGTCTTCTGCGGCGCAGTAGTCGACATCGATGAGGCGGACGGCCGCGCCCGCGGCATCGAGCGCCTGCAGATCGCGGAGGTCCAAAGGGCCCCCTGGCCCCCGGACGACGAGGAAGAGTGATGGCGAACCAGGCCCTGACGGTCTCGGAGATCACGGCGCGAGTCAAAAGCGTCCTTGAAGAGTCGCTGGAGATGGGGTGGGTCATCGGCGAGGTATCCGATTTTTCGCGTGCCTCGTCGGGGCACTGCTACTGGACGTTGCGAGACGAGTCGAGTCAGATCAGTTGCGTGATGTTTCGATTTTACGCCCGCGAACTGACCTTTATTCCCGAGCCCGGTGTGCAGTTGCTTGTCTACGGAAACGTCTCGGTCTACGAGCGCGGAGGGCGCTACCAGTTGCAGGTGTACTGGGTGCAGCCGGTCGGGGTCGGGGAAATGGCGGTCACTTTCGAGCGCTTGCGCGCCCGCCTAGAAGCCGAGGGCCTGTTTGCGGAGGAACGGAAGAAACCCCTGCCCCGCTTCCCGCGGTGTGTGGGCGTTGTAACCTCTGCCCGCGGAGCCGCGATACGGGACATTCTTCAGATCGTGCAGCGGCGCTCACCGGGAGTGCAGATCGTGCTGCGCCCGACACGGGTACAAGGCCCCGGAGCCGCCCAGGCAATCGCAAATGGCATCGCCGATCTGAACGCCCATTCCGAAGCGGATTTATTGATCGTCGGTCGCGGCGGAGGATCGCCGGAGGACCTCTGGCCATTCAACGAGGAAGTGGTGGCCCGCGCGATCCATGACTCCAGGGTTCCGGTGGTGTCTGCCGTCGGTCACGAGATCGACTACACGATCGCCGATTACGTGGCGGATATCCGCGCACCAACCCCTTCCGCTGCCGCGGAGCTGGCAACTCCCGACCAGATGGAGCTGCGGAGGCAAGTGGCAGCTCGTACCAAAGACCTGCTGCGGGTCGTGCGCAAAGGTCTCGCCGAATCCCGCCAGCACCTCGAAGACCGAGAACCGGAGCGCCTGCTGGATGCCCTGCGGGGGCGCTTGGTGCAGTCGGAACAGGGCCTGGACGAGATGCGCGGCCGGCTCGCCGACACCCTGGACCGACACCTGATCAAAACGGGGGTTCGGTTCAGGACCTCCGTACTGCGGCTGAAATCGACCGATCCCCTCGCCGGGTTGTCGCGTGGTTTTGCCTACTGTTCACGTGCCGGAAGCGGACTGCCCGTGAGCCGCGGCGGCGACCTGATTCCCGGGGACCGCCTGCGGTTGCGTTTCGCAGAGGGTGAGGCGGGCTGTCTGGTCGAAGAGGTTTCATCGAGTAGGCGGTTCACCATCCGAACGGCAACTGGGACGAAAGACAATGACTGAAGATTCGACCGTGCCGCAAAGCTTCGAAGAGGCGATGGCGCTGCTGGAAGAAAGCGTGGAGCGCCTGGAATCCGGGGCTCTGACGCTGGAGGAGTCCCTTCTGGTCTTCGAGCGGGGAGTTGCTGCCTCGCGTGTCTGTGGCAGGATGCTGGATCAGACGCGCAAGCGGGTCCAAGTGCTGATCGAGAAAGTTGGTGGAGAGTTCGAGCTCGAGTTTCTCGAAGAGGCACCCGAACAGGATTTCGATACTGGCGATTGAAGGCAGGCGGTGATGCTGACCCGGCTCCTCATCCAAAATTTCGCCTTGATAGAGCGTTCCGAGATCGAGTTCGGCCGGGGTCTCAATATCATTACCGGAGAAACGGGCGCCGGGAAGTCGATCCTACTCGGCGCCCTGAACTGCATTCTCGGTGGGCCGGCGCGATCCGATCTGATTCGCGGCGGCTGCGACCGCTGTGTGGTCGAGGGGTTGTTCGAATTCGATGAGGCCGAGGCCGCCGGTAGTGCAGCATTGGACAGGCTGGGGCGGATGGGGGTCGAGGTCGACGGCCAACAGCTCGTACTTCGGCGCGAAATCAGGGAGAACGTCCGTTCCCGCGCCTTTGTCGACGGCCGTATCGTGCCCCTGAAAAAGCTGCAGGAGATTGGCGGAGCATTGATCGACCTTCACGGCCAGCACGAGCACCAGTCCCTTCTCGACGAAGACCAACACGCCCGTTTTCTCGACGACTGCGCACAACTGGGGGAATCCGCAGCTTCAGTGGGAGCCTCGTTCAACGAGGTCGAGCGCTGCGCAGAGGAACTGGCGAACCTCGAGCGGGAACGCGCCGAGTTGCTGAGAGAGGAAGAACTCCGGGGTTTCCAGCTGGAGGAAATCCGGCGAATCGGTCCCGAAGAGGGAGAAGACGAAATCCTGGAAACGGAGGTGAGAGTACTGGCAAACCAAGCCGAACTCTCCTCCGAAGTGGGTTCCGTCTTCGATCGACTGTACCGGGAAGACGGAGCTACCGTGGAGGTTCTCGGGGGGTGCCGGCGCCAGCTGGATCGACTTGTGGAGATCGACCCTCGTCTCGGGCAGCTCGCCGAGGAGGTGGAGCAACTGCTGTTTCGCGCCGAGGACGTAGCCGCCAGATTCCGGGAGTATCTCAATCGCTTGGAGCCGAATCCCGAGCGGCTCGAGCAGGCGCGGGAGCGTCTGTTCGAGCTGCACCGCCTGACTCGAAAGTACGGAGGCACACTGGCCGACGTAGCCCGGACCGCCCGGGAACTGGAGGTGGCAGGGGATCGCCTGGAGGAAATAGAGAGCGCGATCGCCGCGGCGGGCAGTGGCCACGCAGAGATCGCCGAAAGGTTTGCCCGGGACTGTCTGGTTCTGTCAGGACGGCGCGAGCGAGCGGCGTCGGCGCTGGCAGGAGAAGTTGAGAAAGGACTCGGAGCCCTGGGCATCCCCGGCGCCAGCTTCGAAGCGAGGTGCACTCGGGAGCGGGATCCGGACGGCCTGGTAGAAATCGATGGGGTCCGCTACCGGGCCGACGCCTCCGGGGTCGAGAAGGTGGCTTTTTTCATTTCCGCAAACCCCGGGGAGCCGCCTCGCCCCCTCGCCCGAGTCGCCTCGGGCGGCGAAATCTCGCGCATCATGCTAGTGCTCAAGGGGATCATCGCCGAGCGGGACGTGGTGTCGACCCTCGTTTTCGACGAGATCGACTCCGGTATTTCCGGTCGCACTGCCAGCGCTGTCGGGCAGCGGCTCAAGGACCTCGCCCACTCCCACCAGGCGATTGCGATCACTCACCTGCCGCAGATAGCGAGCCTCGCAGATTGTCATTTTTCGGTGCGCAAGATCCAGCGCCGTGGGCGCACCGTGACCGAGGTCTATCCCCTGTCCGATGTGGCTGAACGCCGAGAGGAAGTAGCTCGTCTTCTGGCCGGGGAGTCGGTATCGGAAACAGCGCGACAGCACGCCGAAGAGTTGCTGAGGTGATGGCCGGCGGTATCCTTTCCGCGCTTCCGAATGCGCTCAGCGCTCTTCGCGTCGCTCTTGTTCCCGCGTTGCTGTTGAGCTTGCGCCGCGATGCCGAAACCGGCGATGGCACCGGGGCTTCGTGGTTTTCGGGAGTTCTGCTGATCGGGGCCGCTGCGACCGACTTCCTCGACGGCTATTTTGCTCGCCGGTTCGGGCTCGTTTCCCGAACCGGCAAGATTCTCGATCCCCTGGCCGACAAGATAGCGGTCGGTGGACTCGGCCTGGCGCTGGTGGTGTGGTTCGATTTACCGGGGTGGCTGATGGCTTTGCAGCTCGTCAGGGATGCCGCCATCGTTTCGGTCGGCGTATATCTGTTTCGAACTCGTGGACTCGTCCTTCCGGCCTCCCCGCTGGGCAAGGCGGCCACGGCCACCATGGTTCTCGCCCTTGCCGGGTACGTCTTTGCGGCTCCGCGAGGGCTCGCACAGGCGGCTGTCGCTGTAGCAACAACCCTGCTGTTGGCGTCGAGTCTCGATTACGTTCGCCGCGTTCTGCGACTGCAATCCCAATAATCCAAATTCCCGGGAGTCGACCGATGGTCAATAGGATTCACAAAATCGCGTTCGTGACGGACGACGTGGAAAGCGCGGTGGGCTTTTTCACCGAAACCCTCGGGCTCGAAGTCATCGAGCGTTTCCCGAACGAGGATGACGACGACTACGTTTTCATGAAGGCAGGCGACATCATCCTCGAGCTGATGCCCGCGAAGTCAACGGGGCACCCGGTGGGCTTTCACCACGTATCTTTCGCGGTAGAGGAGATCGAGGCGGTAACCGAGGAGCTGCGGCAAAAGGGGGTGACGATAACGAAGGAGCCTTTCGACGCGGGAGCCGGGGGCATTCACCTGGCCTTCTTCGAAGGGCCCAACGACATCAACCTGCAGCTCTTCGAACGCAGGAAGCAGGGGCAGGCGGAGGAGTAGCTCCTATAGGGTGGAGCTGCCGCCGAATGCCTGCAGCTCCGCAAGGCGACTTTCGGCGTAGGCTCCCCACTTTTCGGCGGTGCCGAACAGTTCGACGATATCCTGCAGAATCTCGGTTTCCTTGTCGTGGTCGCCGTTGCTCTTGTACGCCATGGCCAAGTTCAGGTAGGCTTCCTGAAACATGGGCCGGGCTGCAATAGCTTTTTGGTACAGACGGATCGCTTCGCTCCACTCCCCCCTCTGCTTGTACACTTGACCGAGGTTGTTGTACGCCTGCACAAAGCTCGAGTCGAGTAGCAGGGCGCGCTCGTACGCCGACTCGGCGAGGTCGAGTCGACCCGCTTTCTTGTAAACGAATCCCAGATTGTTGAAGGCGTCGACCCAGTCCGGTTTGTATCTCACGGCCTGTTCGTAAGCCGCAGCCGCGGCGTCGACCTTGTTCTGCTGCAGGTACAGGTCTCCGAGCTCGAAGTGGACCTCGGGGATGGCGGAGTCGATGAGAAGGCAGCGTTCGAGAGCGATGCAGGCCGAATCCAGGTAACCGAATTCGGCGAACACCATGCCAAGGCGGTAGTGGAGACGCTGCGAGTCAGGGGAGGCGGAGATCTGCTCGCGAAGGGCTTCCGTCTTCATCCGCATGCGGGCATGCGCTGGGTCGGGAGGAGGACCCTCCTCGCAGGCCGAAATGGCCGCGGCGAGCAACAGACCGGCTTTGAATCGCTGGATTTTCACCGGCCCCCGGCTCACCCTCCGGAAAGCCCGTATGGAATGGCGCCAACCGCACATGGAAAGGATGTCGCGTTTCACGAAATCTCCAAGCGGCCAGCCGGGATGCAGGGGCGGCCGAGTTCACGCAGAATTGCGCGCGCAGGCACTAGTGTCCTGTCGCAGAAATTCGCTCACAAAGTCTTTTGATCTTTGCGAGGATGGAATCGGCCGTGGCCGTCCATACGAAAGGGTGGGCCTTTTGGTTCCAATGGTCCGTGAAGTGCTCAATGCGACGGATCAATTCCTTCACCTTCCTGAAGGAGCCGCGTCGAATCGTCCGCCGCGTGAGGATGCCGAACCAGATCTCCACCTGGTTGAGCCAGCACGCATAGGTCGGGGTGAAATGGAGGTGGAAGCGGGGGTGTCGGGCCAACCACTGCTTTACTTTGGCGTGTTTGTGGGTAGCGTAGTTATCGACCACCAGATGAATGTCCAGATGCGCCGGTACCTGAGCCTTGATGTGGCCAAGAAACTGGAGAAATCCCTGAGGCCGATGGCGCGGCTTACACTGCGCTATGACCTCTCCGCTCTCGATGTTGAGCGCCGCAAACAGGGTGGTCGTGCCATGGCGTTTGTAGTCGTGGGGTACCCCTTCCACATAGCCCAGGCCCAAAGGCAGCAACGGCTGAGGGCGCTCCAGGGCCTGGATCTGGCTCTTCTCGTCTACGCATAACACCAGGGCATGCTCGGGAGGATGCAGATACAGACCGACGATGTCGCGCACTTTCTCCACGAAGAAGGGATCGGTGGACAGTTTGAAGGTCTTCTGCCGATGGGGCTGCAAGCCGAAAGTGCGCCAGATGCGATGCACCGTGTCCTTGGATATCCCCGACGCGGCCGCCATGGAGCGCACCGTCCACTGGGTCTGGTGTTCGGGCTTCTCGTGGAGCGTCTTGTATACCACCGCCGCCACCTGCTCGTCATCGATGGAGCGCGGCGCCCCCGGACGCAGCTCGTCATACAGGCCCATGAGACCTTGCTCCACAAAGCGCTTGCGCCATTTTCCAACGGTCGCCGGCGAAGTGGACAAACAGCTGGCAATGGCCAGGTTGGGCCACCCGTCGGCGGCCAGCAGAACGATCTCTGCCCGACGAACCAGACCTTGGGGAGTACTGCGGGAGTGGACTAGGGATTGCAATTGCTTCCGGGTCGGTTCACTCAATTCAAACGGAACCAACGGGCGTCCTGATCGCATCGGGTCTCTCCTTTGGAAAAGATCCTTGGAGAAAAGGACCCACGAAGCGGATATTACGCTAGTTATTTCTGCGACGGGACACTAGTTCGGGCGGATCAGACGGCGCCACAGGGCCGGCGCGTCGCGCACCTGTCTGCGTTCAGCGTAGATCCTGAGCATCTCCACGACCTTCAGTCTCAGTGCCAGTTTTCGAAGGTCGACCCGGACCACCTGATTCTCCTACAACCCTCGTCCCACCAGTCCGAGACCGAAGTAATAGCGCCATTTGTCGAGTTCCGGCTCGTCAGGGTCGAGTTCGACGCGATCGCGGTTGAGGGGATGGGCAATCTGGAAGAAGGCCCGCATCGGAATGCGGTAGAAGGTGTACAGCTCCATGCGCACCTCCCCGCCGACGTCCGACAAAAACGACTCGCTATCGAAGTCCTCGAGCTTCAGCGTGCGAAAGTTGCCGACCGCCCCGGTCTCGGCAAACAGCTCGGCGTAGACCTTGGTGAAATTGAAGTTCAGGAAACCCAGGTTGAGACGGCGAAACACGGGAAACCCGTAGGCAAAGCGGCCGTACAGGAGCTTTGAGCCGGAGCGTGTGAAATACGGATATCCGCTAAGAAAGTTTCGCCCCCCCAGGTAGTAGCGCAGGGGCCAGTAGTAGCGGCCTTCGAAGAATCCCCCTTCCGGTGTGTACGATGGTTTCACGCGGAGGTTGCGGTAGGCTGCAATGACCTCCCAGGTCAGGGTGTTGCGAAACGGCAGCCCTACCCTCTCGGTATAGGCCCCTACGTACTCGTTGACAGTCAGGGGACGCCGCGCGGGTATCAGCAGGTCGTGGGGCATGCCGTCATCCACCGTAAAGGCGAGCGAATCGGCGAGGTTGGACTTCATGTAGCGGTAGATGAGGGCGATCGAGCGCCCCGTCGCATTGATCATGCGATCTGAGGTCGGTTTGATCCTGCGGTAATTCCACGCCAAGGTCAGATCGTTCGAGGTGAAGAATTCCAGATCGTCATAAAATGAATACTGGTCGTCCGGAGTCACCGTCGTGGTGTCGAGACTGGTAAGGGAGCGAGGCAAGGTCCCGGTAATGTCGACGCTGTCCTGGACTATGAATGTCTCGAGGCGCTGGCGATACCGATGCAGCGACCAGTTCTCGTCGTAGTTGCGGTTGGTGTACAACGCCGTCAGCTGTTGCCGCCTGCTGACCGGCAGATCTACCCCGACGGACCACAGCTGAAAAACATCCTTGAACAGATCCTTCCTCGCTTCTCCCTCGTAGCGGTAGCGGATGGCGTTCGGGATCAGCAGGTTGGCGGTGTCCACTGGCGCCGGGTAGATCGTATTTGCCACAGTGTCGACGCGAACGTCCACCTGGCTCCCGCGGATTACCCAGTCGACCTCTCGGCGCCGCCATCCCGCCCACAGAGAAGGGTTGAAGGTGCGGTTGTTGCCGACGGCAGGGAGCAGTCTGCGCTCTGCGTAGATGCCGAAATCGGTGTTGAGATCGGTGCTCTCGCGAAAGTTCTTGCCGAGGATCCCCCAGAAGCGGAAGACGTCGCCGCCGAGGGTTTCA
This sequence comes from Candidatus Latescibacterota bacterium, assembly GCA_965223905.1. Lineage (GTDB taxonomy): Bacteria > Latescibacterota > UBA2968 > UBA8231 > UBA8231 > CBDCXV01. Next base: position 200,655 of record CBDCXV010000001.1, on the reverse strand, counting down.
CCGACGGAGATCTGGCCGCCACCGCTGATCTGGTTGAGTCCGAATGTATTGCCGATGAAGGTCGGTCCGACCTGAAACAGGGGAATGATGTCGAGCACGCGCCGGCCGCGGTAGCGGAAAACGCTGTACTCCTCCGAAAGTTTCGGCCCGCGAACTACGGTTTGATAGTCGCGGTCGGCCAGGGGATCCCAGTGGACGGTGCGTTCCCCGGCCCCGTCGAGTTCGAATTCGTAGAGGTCGAAATTGTTGGCGTGGTAGCTGGCGTAGGTCACGCGCCCGTCAGTCGACACGGTGGGCGAGAAGGCCCCGCCAAGTACGTTGGTGAGCTGCCGCACCTCTCCGGTCGCCAGGGTGTACTGGTAGATGTTGAAGATGCCGGTGCGGTCGCAGGCGAAGACGAAGCCGCTTCCGTCCGGCAGCCAGTACGGATCGCGCTCGTCCGCGGACGACGCCAGCAGTGGGGTGAATCCCGAGGAGTCCGCGGCTGGAAAGGCCAGACTGTCGGGGAAAACCTTCAGCGAGTCCGGCGTGTCGTCCTTGGGCGGACGCAGGCCCGTTTTCTTGGGCAGGGGTGGACTGTCCGCCCGCATCATGGCGATGTCGCGGTCTTCGCCGCTGAAAATGCTGAACAGGATCCACTTGCCGTCGGGGGACCATCGCGGTGCGTAGATCTGGGTGCGGTCGTTGTGGTTGGTGAGCTGGACGAGGTCGGTGCCGTCGTTATCGATCAGACAGAGGCTGTGGTTGCCGTCGCGGAGGCGGACGAATGCGATGCGCTCCCCGTCCGGGGAGACGTTCGGGTCCCTGGCGCGCATGCCGGCGCTGATGCGGTGCTCCTTTTCTTTTTCGATGTCGTAGACGAAGAGGTCGTTGTAGCCGCTCTTGTTGCGTAGAAACAGAATTTTGTCGGAGTCGGGAAACCAGGATATCCGGGTGTCGACGAACTCCTTGAGGACTTTTTTCTTTTGCGTATCGAAGTCGTAGATGGCGACGTACGGGATGCGGTAGTCCCGGTTCTGGCTGGTGATGTAGGCGAGTTTGCTGCCGTCTGGCGAATACGATGGGTGGAAGTCGATCACTCCTTCGTTGACGTCCCCGAGCTCGTTTCCCTCGAAGAACCCCTCCGCGACAATCTCTTCCACTTGCTGGCCGTACTGGTCCTCCATGAAGCGGACCCAGTCGTCGTACAGCTGGTCGGCCGAAATGCCGAGCACCTTGCGAATCGCCGGGTCGAAACTCAACGACCCGACATTGTCCTGCAGTTCCTCAACCTTTTCCGAGCCGTACGTCGCCGCCGTGTACATCAGCAGTCCGAAGCCCTGATTGTAGACCTGCTCGCCGCGGTAGCCGCCGGCGCGGTGCCTCAGGCCGCCCATCTCGTTCAGCGTAGACAGGTCGTCCTCGAGCACCGCCATCCGCAGCAGCATGTCGCGATGGGAATCCCATGTGTCCCACCCGAACTGCGTGGGAGCGAATTGGGCGATTCCCTCCACCCACCACGCAGGGGTGTTCAGATAGTAAAGCGGGAAATTGAAGCTGATGTCGGGGTTGGAGTCGAACCGGGAGACCGAAAACAGGGCGACGCGGAAGGGCCACCTCTTGCGCGCCTTGTCCAGGGTCATGACGTGGGAGATCTCGTGGGTGAGGACGTTCTTGATCCAGGGGTGGTCGCCGCGGATCTCCCAGTCGAGGGCCGAGGCCCAGATGTAGACGGTGTTGCTGTAGTTGTCCGCGGCGCCGTTTCCGAAATCGCTGTTGTCGAGAACGACGATGTGAATCGGGGAGTACTCGTCGTAATACCCGTACGCCGCTGCCAGCGGCGCGAAAACCTCTTCGGCGACCTCTGCCACCCGGCGCGCCGTGCCTTCGGCGCCGGGGAAATAGCTGATGACGTAGTGATCGGTCTGAAAGCTGGTCAGCTGGGCTTCGGCAGGTGGCGCCAACGCGAGAATCAGCGTCGGAATCGCCGCGTAAAACGCTGTTTTTCCGGTGGTTTTCAGAACTCGCAAATGTGGTCTACCTTTCTAATTTTTCTATACTTATCACGGGTTGAAGGTAACCGGACGGTTTTTTATGTCAATCGAATCCAAGGGTGTGCCGGGCACCTGCAAGCGCTTCCCTGGCCTCGGAAACCCAGGCTGCGGACGGGCAGTTTCCGGCCTGCTCGGTTGGCCCCCCGGGACGGGTGCGGCCCCCCCCGGGGGTGCCGCATATTCCCGAACGCCAGAGCCTGGAAACGCCTGTTCAGACGACACCGCCGAGTGAACGCGCCCTGGCACCTCGCCGCTGTCGCCGCGGCATCGATGCTTGCCACCCTGTTGGGGGTTCCAATAGCCCGCCGGCTGGCCCTCAAGGTTGGTCTGGTCGACGATCCCGGCCGCGCCTCATACAAATCCCATCGCCAAGTCACCCCGTACGGAGGCGGAGTCGCCATGTATGCCGCCTGCCTGCTTCCCGCCGCGGGGGGGCTGGCCGCGGTCCTGCGCGAGGCGTCCGGCCTGCTCCGGGACGGCTCCGGCTGGATCAGCCCCTGGGCACCTTACTGGGTGACTCCGTTCGGCAACTTTCCGACCACAGTTTTTGAAGTGAGCCAGGCAGCAGCCTTGTTCGCCTGCGCCTCGGTGGTCTGGCTGGTCGGCATGGTCGATGATTTTCGCGGGCTGTCGCCGCAGTTTCGCCTCGCGGCGCAGCTGGCTATCGCCACCTTGCTCGCAGGGTGGATCCCGGGTTTCAGACTGCCGATTGCCGGCTCCGAGCCGCTTTTGTCGGCAGCCCTCAGCGCTGTATGGATCGCTTCGATAACGAACGCCTTCAACATGTTGGACAACATGGAAGGGCTGGCCGCGGGAGTTGCAGCGATAGCCCTGTCCGGGTTGGTCAGCCTGTCTCTGGCATGCGGCCATATTCCCGCGGCGCTCCTGGGACTGCTCCTCATCGGATCAGCGTGCGGGTTTCTGGTTTTCAACTTTCCCCGGGCCACCGTGTTCATGGGGGACAGCGGGGCCTTGTTCCTCGGTTTCGTCGCCGGTGGCCTCAGCGTCCTCGTCACTCGGCGCCTCGTCGAAATGCAGGCTTTCGATGGCCAGGCCGCTCTCCTGCCGCTTCTCGTGCTGGCCGTGCCGGCTTACGACCTCGCTTCTGTGGTGGCCATCCGCCTGTCGCGTCGGATCCCCCCCTGGCACGGGGACCAGAACCACACCAGCCATCGCCTCGTGCGCCTGGGACTGTCACGCCGCGACAGCGTCCTTGTCCTGTATGCGGCGACGGCGGTAGCTGTTGGGGGAACCCTGCTGCTGACCAGGTCGCCCACGCCGCTCGCGTTGGTGCTCGCCTTGGCGGCCGCACTCCTGGTCACAGGGCTCGATTTCGCAGCGTTTCGCCGCGGTGGAAAGCAGTGAGGGGCGTCTCCCTTCTGGGTGGAGGGTACGCCGAATCCGCCCCGCGTCCGCTGCCTACGGTAGAGGCGGTGATCAGGGCCGCAGCTCCCGGCTCGGCGGCAGCTCGGCTCGCCGTCATCGCCGGCCCCCCCGGATCCGGCAAGAGCAGCCTGGCTGGAGCGCTGCAGCGGCTGCTTCCGGGATCGTTTACAGTGGACAAGGACTGGTGCTCAGGTCCCTTCATTCTCGAGATCGCCCGGCAGACCGCAACCCCGACAGAAGAAGCCTACGGCACCGATCTGTACTGGGAGCGACTGCGCCCGATCGAGTACGGGACCGCCGCGGCCGCCGCCTGTGCCAACCTGGTGGGTGCGCGCACGGTATTCCTGGTCGGCGGATGGGGGCCGGAGCTGGGTGTCGAGCACCTGTGGACTTCGCTGCGTGACAGGATCGCCCCGTCGAAGCTGGTCGTGATTCACCTCGACCCCCCCGGAATCGAGGAGTGGCGGGCGCGCATGGCGGCGCGCGGGTCGCGTACCGACAGTCCCTGGTTCGAATCGTTTTGCGGCGCCGTCGGCGGGCTTCCTGTGTGGGAGGGGGCGGTCCGACTTCCCGGCGGCGGTTCGGGCAACGAGGTGGTCGAGAAGGCGCTTGCGGCGGTCGCCTCCCAGACAGGGTGGTAGAGGTCGATGTCCGCCCTGCACAGCGCTTTCGGGTACGGGGTGCTGCTCCTGATCGCCTGGGCGTGCGGTTCCCGCCGCGGCGGAGTTCCGGTGCGCATCCTCCTCATCGCTGCGGCGATGCAGGTGGGTTTCGCTGCCCTGCTTCTGCATACCGGCTTGCGCCACCAGGTTTTCGCCCTGATCGGGGGGCTTACCGACCTGCTCCGTAAGACGGCTCTGAAGGCGAACGAGTCGCTTCTGTTCGCCGGGCTCTCGAACCCTGACTTCACGGCCGCGTACGGAGCGACGATTGCCCTCGAGATCGCCGCCATCCTCGTATTCGTCGCATCGCTTTCCAGGGTTTTGTACCACTACCGGTTCCTGCCCTGGCTGATCCGCGGTATGAGCCGTTTCATGCAGCGGGCCTTCGGAATCAGCAGTGCCGAGGCCGTGGGTGTCTCCGCCAACATCTTTCTCGGTATGACGGAAGCGCCGCTGCTGATTCGCCCCTACGTAGCAGGCCTGACCCAGAGCGAGCTCTTCTGCCTGATGACAGCAGGCATGGCGACGATCGCGGGAACGGTCATGGTCGTCTACGCCAGCATGCTGTCCGGGGTGAATGCCGAAATTGCAGGCCACCTTTTCACCGCCTCCGTCATCAGCGCCCCGGCGGCAATCGCCGTGGCGAAGCTGATGATGCCCGAGACAGGGGAACCGGCGACTGCCGGAGTCGTTGCCGAGCTGCCCGAAGAGGACACCGGCAACGGCCTGGACGCGGCCGCGCGCGGGGCGACCGAAGGGATGCACCTCTTCATCAATATCCTGGCGATGCTGATTGCATTCATCGGTCTCGTCGCTCTCGGCAACGCCTTGGTCGGGCTTGCGGACAGACTCGTCAACGGGGCTGCAGCGGGTTCGTGGAGTCTGCAGGCGGGGCTGGGGTCCGCGTTCCGGATTCCGGCCTGGTTCATGGGGATCACCTGGCAGGAAGCGGCCAGTGTTGGAAAACTGCTCGGGCTAAAGACGATCCTGAACGAATTCGTCGCCTACGTTGAAGCTCTCCCGGATGATGTCGAGCGAGTCCGCACCCCTGAGCCCTCGCGGCTTCCTCGTGGCGACCTATGCGCTGTGCGGGTTTGCCAACTTCGGTTCGGTGGCGATCATGATCGGCGGAATCGGGGGGATCGCCCCGGAGAGACGGCCCGATCTCGCCCGTCTCGGATTGCGCTCCCTGGTTGCGGGAACACTGGCGACTATGCTGACCGGGTGCGTGATAGGGATCCTGGCCTGAGAATCGCTTCGCCGGAGGTCAGAGCTGTCCTTCTGCGGGGGTACAGCAAGGTGATTCCGGGCTTTTCCACAATTCCATAACAGATTGAAATTAAATGGATTGCGCCATTTCCCGGTCGCGCGGCGCCATCTGATCCAAGATTCGCACGTCCGCGGAAAATTCAAAAAAACCGGATCTCAAAGCCTGTCGAAACGTCCTTTCAATGCTTAGATTTAGGCTGCGATTTCAAGACCAAATACAGGTTGTGAATGTTCCCATACTGGCTTTGAGAAATGGCAAAAGAACGTAAATCAGCGTATCGCTCCCAGTTTGACGGTCACCGCCGCCTCGCTGCGGCAGTCATCCTTCAAGCCATCAAAGACATGGCTGCGGGCCCCACCGGTCAGGACCAGATGAGTGCCGTGGAGTTTCTCCAGGGAGACATGTGGCCCTTTTCCGATGTCCTCGATCTTCCTGCTGACGGAGCCGCCCTTCAGGATTATCTGAAAACGATCAGGACCGATTACTTCGAGGAAGAACCGTCACCGGCGAGTTAGGCGGGCCTCCCTCCATCCTCGGCCTTAGGTCCAGACGCGTCCGAAGCAGTCCCTGGCTGGGCTGCTCCGGCGATGGTGTTCGCTTCACAATCTCCGGCTGAACTCAACTCAGGCATCTTCGGTGCAATACGCGACCATCGAAAGCCCGCTTGGTGCCCTGCTTCTGGCCTGGAAGGAACGCGGTTTGACCCGGGTGAGCTTTCTCGAAGGGAGCAAGGCTGTCGAGCCCGCTTCCGACTGGATGGCCGCATCGGAGCCTGCATTCGGCGCCCGCGCGCAGCTCGATTCCTATTTCTCCGGACACCTGACGCAGTTCGACCTGCCCCTGGCTCCAGGTGGCACCGCCTTCCAGCAGGCCGTGTGGAGCGAACTGACCCGAATTCCTTTCGCCGAGACCGCATCGTACGGGGAAATCGCGCGTCGTGTCTGCCGACCGAAGGCGAGTCGCGCCGTCGGAGCAGCCAACGGCAACAATCCGCTCCCCATAATCGTCCCGTGCCACCGAGTCGTCGGCAGCGACGGCAGCCTTACCGGCTATTCCGGCGGGATGGAAATCAAGGAATTCCTGCTCGCCCACGAGGCCCGTTGCACCGCTCGTTGACGGCGACTCAGTCGGGAAGGCCAGGTGTCCACGATTCAATTACAACCTGGCTGCCGACCTGCCGGAATCGGTCTGCTCGGCGGCATCCCATTTAGCAGGGCTCTCCCCTTCAAGGCAGAACCAGCCCTGTAGCAGAGCGGATTCCGCACTGCCCCTTTGGCCTGTGTGGCGTGGCAAGCAGGCAGTCGGGCAGCCGGCGTCCCCTTGCGATCACTCGGGGGCGCTCGGTCCCCACAACATTCCGGTTACTGAGAAACGTGGCCATCCCGGTATCGGGCGCCTGTGGCCCGTCCTCGCAATCGAAGGGGCCTCGCCATGGGCTGCGGGGCGCCGGGTTTCGGAGGTCGCTTCAGTGGCGCCGGCGCCGGAGCTGCCCATACTTTTTGCGCCTACCCGGAAGAGGCAGGGCAAATCAGGTGGTCAGACACGCACAACTTCCATTTGAAAGGGAGATCAGCAAGGCGAGCTCGCGACCGGTCTTTCCCGGGGCGGCTTTCGCCACTCCGTGGCGGATCTTCGATCTCGTGGAGCTCCCTCCGGGGGAAGCCGCCGAATTGCCCGACGACGATTGTGAGCAGGGGTTCCTCGTTCTGAGGGGGAAGGCGTGTTTCGAAGCCAACGGCACCGTCGCAGAGGTCGGGGAAACTGCAGCGGTCGTGGCCACGGGAGCCTCCCGCCTGCGGGCGACGGCAGGGACCTGCACCGCCCTCTCGATAGTCGTCGACCTTGCGGAGGCGCCGTCGCTCGGTCACCTGCGGGTCGACTCGGTCGATGCCGGAAAGCTGACGAGGCGGCCGTCCATCCACGGGGGGGGCGGAGAAATTGCGACCCGCCACATCTGGGGGCCCGGTGATTTTTCCAGCAGCTGGACCTTTCTCGACCACGCGATTCTGTCTCCGGGAAGCGCGGTCGGCTACCACTTTCACGAGGCCCTCGAGGAGTGCTTCGTCGTTCTCGGGGGCCGCGGCTACATGACCGTCGACGGGGAGACCTTCGCGGTCGGATCCGGGTCCGTGACCTATCAGGGCATCGGAAAGGGTCACGGCATCTACAACCCCGACAGTGCCCCGCTCGACTTCCTGCGCATTGCCGTGGCGATTCCCGGCGAGGAGGTCGCGACGATTGACCTCGACGACGACTTGAGCACAAGGACTCCCACCGACCAGTCAAAGAAACGAGGTATATCTTGACAGCCGAAGACAGCTTGGTGCGGACAGAGACGGCGAGGCGCATGGCCGACGCCGCGGCTGCGTTGCTCGCAACCTTCAGCTCCGATCAGCGCGTCAAGGCGGTGCTGGATTTCGAGGATGAGGAACGGGAGAACTGGCACTACATCCCCCGCGACCGGACCGGGCTGCCTCTCAAGGAGATGGATTCCCGGCAGCGCAGCCTCACCCAGAACCTGATCCACACCGGCCTGAGCTCCGCCGCCCACCGGCGCGCCAACACCATCATCGAGCTCGAACCGATCCTTGCAGAGGTCGAAGGGGATGGACGGAAGTTCGCGCGCGATCCCGGCCTGTATTACGTGACCTTGTTCGGAACCCCCGGGGACGAAGGGGCGTGGGGGTGGCGCTTCGAGGGCCATCACATCTCGCTGAACAACACGGTTCTCCACGGCGAGCTGATTTCAGCCAGCCCGGTTTTCTTCGGCGCCAACCCTGCCGAAGTGCGCCACGGTGCGCGCCAGGGCTTGCGGGCCCTGAAGGAGGAGGAGGAGATGGCGAGGGCGCTGTTGATCGATCTCGACGGCGAGCAGCGCCGGGAGGCGGTCGTGGCCCGGGAGGCGCCTTCCGACATCCTCACCAGGGCCGTCCCCCACGTCCGCGGAGAAGTGAAGCCCGAAGGATTGGCCGGCACCGACATGAACGCCGCGCAGCTCCGGCAGCTCAAGGACCTGGTCGCCGTCTACGTCGACCGCCTGCCCGAAGCCGTCGCCGCAGTGGAGCACGCCAGGCTGGAGCACGCCGACTACGCAAAAGCCCGCTTTGCCTGGGCAGGCCCCGCGGAGCGCGGCGAGGGGCACTATTACCGGGTGCAGGGACCGGTCTTCCTGGCCGAGTACGACAACACGCAAAACGACGCCAACCACATCCACGCAGTGTGGCGGGATCTGCACAACGACTTCGGCGAAGACCTCCTGAAAGCACACTACCGCGAGGCCCACTGAAGTGACCGCCGTTGCGGCCGCCGAGGGCAGCCGCGCCATCTTCTTCGATCAGCTCCACCGCCGCTTTGCCCCTGGCGCCTTCGACAACTGGGTGGTCTGGGCGGGAAACCTCACGATTCAGCTCGACGGTCAGCGCTTCGATTCGGTTCTTGCGCGAGGCTATGTCGGTCCGGGAAAACCCCAGGTCGAAGCCAAGGTCCGGGTCGAGCTGTTTGTTGCCGAGGTCGAGGCGATACGCGTACGGGCAGCCGACGTCGATGTGCGCCTGCGGATCGATCGGCCCGGAACGCCGGGGGCCGGCCGCTTTCTTCCGATGAATCTCGTCTGCAACCCGTCCGGGGATCCCGAGCTGGCGGACGGCAACCTGGTATTCGAGTCCCCTTCCTTGCAGCTGCAGGAGACGCGGGTCCATACCTGCACCGCGGAGTTTTCGGCCGATTCCTTCGCAACCGGCACCGGCGAAAAGGAGTGGATCCCTCTCAACGACATCGGCGAAAACCGCGACCGCGTTATCGCCGTCAGCCCGGACTGGGTGGCGGCCTGCCCGCCGGTGATGGAAGTGTGCGTGCGCAAGGTGGGAGCCCGATGCGAGCGGGCCTACTCAGCCCTGTATCGCAGGCTGCCGGAGTGGACGCCGATTCCCACGGGAGCAGTCCATTACCATCGCAACAGCTTTGAAGGGGGAGACCCGGAAGACCGGGTGTTCGGGTACGTGCGCTACGATTGCGAAAGCGCCCTTCTGATGATTCACAACCTCGACCACCGGGCGGCGCGAGCGGTCACCTGCCGCTTCGACTACCTGCGGAGGCGGGCGGCGCCGATGGAGCTGCTGTTCGACTCCTACCGCGCCCCCGGGTTGGCACCGGAGGGGTCCGCGTTGCGGTGGTCGGCAAGGGCGGACGGCGGCCTCGAGATGCGGGTGCTGCCGCTGCAGACCGCGGTCTTCCGCCTTTACTGAACCGATGAGGACACGGAACATGGCGAAAACAGGGGTGGTTCATCACAACTGGGGCGGCTACGACCTGGAGGGTTTCGCCGCCAGGGCGGCCGAGATCGGTTACCGCTACTGCGAGTTGCAGTTCCGGGACGTGTGGCCGGACGAAACCCGGGGCGGCGAACGTGCTGCCGTAATGGTCCGGGAAATGCTCGAGCGCCACGGCATGGCGGTGAGCGCTGTTTCGGCGGGCAACAACTTCCTCCGGGCGGACCCAGTGCAACAGGAAGCGGAGATCGACCGCTACCGCAAGCTGTGCGAATGGATACCTCACACCGGCACCGACATCGTGCGCAGCGACGGCGGCTGGGGCGAGGAGGTTCCCCGGGATCAGTGGGACGGCATGATGCTGGAGGCGTTCAAGCGCTGCGGCGATTTCGCCGAGGCCTCAGGGGTGCGCATCGCCCTCGACAACCACGGGATGGCGACCAACGACGGCGAGTGGCAGGTGAGCCTGATAGAACGGGTCGGGTCCGAGCGGCTCGGGGTCAACCTCGACACCATGAACTACCGCTGGGCCGGTTGGGACCGGGAGCGCTGCAACCGCTTCTACGAGTTGGTGGCGCCGCACGTGTTCCACGTCCATATAAAGGACGGGACCGGCTCGCGGCAGCAGTACCGGGGAATGGTTCTGGGGGAAGGGGAAATCGACCTCGGGCACGCGGTCGCCTGCGTGAAACAGGCCGGGTACGACGGGGTCTGGGCGGTCGAGTACGAGGGAGAGGAGGCCGAGGGAGCGGTGGGGTTCGAGAAGTGTTTCGAGTGGATGACCGACCACGTGTGAGAGCGGGCGTATCGAGGTGATGATGTGGGGACCGAATCCGACACTTCCATTTCCGGGACAGGGTCGGTCAGGGTGTCCGGCAACTGGCCCATCATGTTTTGCATCGAGGGGGTGCATGCTAGCCACACGGACTTACATTCAGCCAAGATGTGATCTATTCAATCTGAACGGTTCCGGGATGTCAATTGGGAGTTGGTAAAAGAGGACTATGAGAAAGGCAAGTCCAATTAGAAGACAGATTCCAGAGCCCCAAGCAGGAAGAAGAATGGATTTTGAAAGGGCGTTTCCGGATCCGAGCGAATCGGAATTGAGCTTGTGCATTAACTGGAACTTTGCTAGTAGTCCCAGAACGATACCCACACCAAGAGGAACAAATATCCCGGTCTTTAGCAGATTCCCTACAGGGTAGACTCCCCGCAGAGCTTCTGGGTAAGTAACTCGTCCGATTTAGCAACAAACCGGAGAAAAACTACTGGCACAATCAGGAGAGCCGTACTCAGTTTCAAGATGCTGTCTGTGAGCTGTTGTACCGATTCAGCAATAGTCTTGGAATCTGTTGGCATGAAGTTTGACTCCATCTCTGGATCTGCCATGTGAGTGAATTTGAGGAAGGAAACGAAGACCCAACAGCAAAGGGGGGCTACTCAGGCATGGTTATTCTTCCTGAAATCGGGTCTCCTTCACTAACAGTCAGGACGCTGAGCAGTTGCAAGAGGTCGAAATTCGAAGCCGTGGTTTTCCCGACGGAGCGACCCATCTCATTTGATAACGGCGATGAGGAAGCCTAGCGCCACCATTATGGTTATGAGCCACGTGAAGCGGGATTCAAGGCTCTTGTTGGTCTTGGCGATCTGGTTGCCGAGCGCCCCGCTTAACCCTGCCACGTTTTTTCCTTCAGAAAAGGGATAACTGATCCTGGGACCGACTTTCCATCGGCGCGGGATCAAAGCTTTCAAGCAGATGGCACGCCTCCGAGAAGTACCCTTCGTCCAGCTCGAAGCCCAGGAAGGGGACCCCCAGTGCCTTGCATGCCAATGCGGTGTGTCCGAGCCCAAGGAATGGATCCATGGCGCGGTCGACTCGTTGCAGTCCGTGCAGGCGGATGCACATCTCGGGCACCCTGACCGGAAACGTTGCAGGGTGCGGCCGTTCCCGGTCGCGGCTCTGAATCGTCCGGTACGGAATGAACCAGGTGTTGCCGCGGCAGCGCAGGTCATCCTTTGCTCCCGACCATCTGTCCACGTTGGACTTGTCCTGGTACTCTACTCCGACTGCGAGTCGATCCAATTCGACATCGCCGAACTTGGTCAGGTGGAAGATGTATTCGTGGCAGTCGTTTACGTAACGCCTGCTGTTTATCGGCTTGTAGTGGCCGACTGCGACGTTCGTCGCGAGCGCACTGGTGCTCCCTACGAGGTCCGCGTCGATTGCGATCGATTTTATCCAATGCAGCGTGTTCTGAAGTGCGAACCGGTTCCGTAGCCGCTGAAGAATCTCGAAGGGCCCCCAGGGATCCGACGGTTTTCCCGACACGTTGAGGAACAGCGATCCGCGGCGGCTCAATACCCTGTGGAGCGCCTCTCCCCAGGCCTCGATCCAGTCGAGGTACTCATTTCGCGGGGCGGTGTCGTCGTAGGACCGGTAGGCGACCCCGAGGTTGTAGGGGGGCGAGGTCACCACGACGTCGATCGACTCAGGCTTCAGCAGCTCCTGCATTCCCGAGATGCAGTCCCGCCGATGGAGGATGATTTCGCCGCCTTGTGATGTATGCCGGAACTCAGTTGTCTCCATTTTGTCTCAGTCGGCAAAATCAAGCGTTGAATTGTTCCGCTAGTTGAACAATGGATTTCAGGCGTTCTTGGAAGCCGCCTTGCCCGTATTGCGTGGCATAGCGGACCACTTTCTCGCAGTCGTCCTGCGTCAGTCTGAGAAAGTTTCTGTTAATGTTGCTCTGGAGCCGTGCGAGAAGGGATTGGTAGCCCCCTTGCCCTCGTAGACGCCGGTTCAGGAAATCGACTTGATCTGGTGTGAGTTCGACAACGATCTCGCCCTTTTGCCGGGACCACACACTCGGCGGACTTGGCGAAGTATGGATGGATTTGGACATCGGCTACACCTTCCTGATTTCCTCGAGTTTCTTGTCGAGCCGTCGTGCCGACACCTTGCCTGCTGTGCCCAGCTCCTGGGCGAATACCGATATGCGCCACTCCTCCAGGAGCCGGCGGAACTCCTCGATCCTCCGCAGGTGCTCTCCATTCGCAGGGTCGGCAGCGGACGAAAGCTCGTCGAGAGCGTGCTGATAGGGCGTGATTAGTTGCGCCTTGCGGCAGTCTCTGGCGGCATCGCCGCGGGCGCGGTCGGCGCGCACGAAAACTCCCTTGAGATAGCGGCACAGATGGGGCAGCCGTTCGAAATCGGCGGCGGCGAGAAAACCGGGCGGCAACAGCCGGTCCAGGTCCTCCTCCATCCCGGGGTAAGGCTGGGGACAGGTGACGATCAGGCGGCGGGTTTCCAGCAAGGTCTCGACCAGGCCGACCATTTTTTCGGCGGCCCCGGCCAGTTTCCGGCGGGCCTGCCAGCAGCCCTCCTCGAAACTCTCACGGCTCAGGGGGATGGCCGGCTGGCGTCCGAACAGGTAGCGGAGCAGGCAGGTGTATGCCTGCTGCTCGAGCTCGGAGGCCCCCCCGAATGAGGCCCAGAGGGGTTGCAACCGCCGCAGCTCGGCCAAGTCCCTGCGCAACTGCCGCATCTGCTCCTTCAGCACCAGCTCCGACAGTCGGACGATACCCTCCCGGCTCGCCTGCTCGGCATCCGCCCGTTTCCTGAAGAGGCGCAGGCCGACTCCCTCGCCGCGGCACAGCAGCCCCGGATAGGCGAGCAGCGGGATGCCGGCGATCTCGCTCACCTCGACCTTCTCCGGAAGGTCGCCGCAATCCCAGGAGGTCATGTCGTCCCGCTCCCAACGGGCCGCCGCCTTTCGCCAGGCATCCTGCTCGACCGGGGTGTCGTGGCGTTGCAGCTTCGCGCTCAGCTGCTCGAGGTCCCGCCCTGCCGCCACCGCCTGACCGTCGCTCCCACGGACCTCGACGCGCAGGCGCAGATGCTCGGGAATCGCCTCCGGTTTCCAGTCGGTGCGCCGCACCTGCAACCGGTAGCGGTCCGCCAGGTGCTCCTTGAGCGACTCGAGGAAGGAGGGATGGGTCGGCTCGAGCTCCGCGGCGATCCTCCTGGCGGTTTGCGGAATCGGCAGCAACTGCTTGCGCTTCTGCTTGGGAAGGGAGCGCAGCAGGCAGGTGATTCGCTCTTCGCGAACGCCGGGGACCAGCCAGTCGAGCAACTCCGGGTTGATGGCGTCCATCAACCGGTACGGGAGACGGACCGTGATGCCGTCCTCTTCCCGGCCCGGTTCGTATGCGTACGCCAGCTCGACTGCCTCGCCGTCGAGCTCGATTCGGTCGGGAAAGGCGTCGCGGTCGAAGGATGCCTCGCCCGCACCGAGCAGGTCCGCCTCTTCCATGTGCAGGAAGCGGTCGCCGTCCGGGCGCGCGTTGACGATGCGATTGAGATCGTGCACAGAGGAGAAATCCTCCTCGAGACGCGAGGCATAAAACCGGCGAACCGCCTCGTCGACGTCGATGGCGGTGCGACGCGTACGCGTTTGCCAGGTCTCTATGCGGTCGGCCAGTTGGCGGTTGCGCGCCAGAAACTCGCGAGGGGTGTCGACATCTCCGGCGACCAGCGCATCGCGGATGAAGACCTCCGCGGCCTCGCGCGGCTTCACCTGCTGGCCGGGAACGCGGCGCCTGGCGATCTGCAGCCCGTGGAGGTGCACCGTCTCCTGCACGAGGACGCGCCCGGCGCTGCGGCTCCAGTACGGATCTCCGTATGAACTGCGGCACAGGTGGCCGCCGAGGTCGGGCAGCCAACCTTCCCGGATGCGTGCGGCGGTGCGGGCGAACAGGCGGGAGGTCTCCACAATCTCGGCCGCCACGATCCACTCAGGCGGGGCGCCTTCAGCCTGCACTTCCCTTTCGTCCTTTCCAGCGGCGGCCTCCCGCCGCACGAAAAGGCCCGACCCGGGAAAGAGCATCACATCCCTGCTGCGCGCCGCCCGGTAGAGGTTGTGCTCCTTCTTCCGGGCGATGCTGCTCAACAGGCCGGTCACAATCGACCTGTGGATCGCCTCGTACCCGGCAGGGCGCCTGCCGGGCTGCAGGCGGAACCCCCCGAGTTCGGACAGGACCTCGGTCAGCTGGGCGTGAATGTCCCGCCACTCGCGCATGCGTGTGAAGGAGAGGAAGTGGCTGCGGCAGAACTTGCGCATCTGGCTCTGGGTTTCGAGCTGCTCGAAGCGCTCGTGATAGCGGTTCCAGATGTTGAGCAAGGTCAGGAAGTCGGAGTGCCTGTCGACGAACTGCCGGTGCGTGCGGTCCGCTTCGTCGCGGTGCGCGAGCGGCCGCTCGCGCGGATCCTGGATGCCGATGGCCGCGGCGATGACGAGCAGCTCCGACAGCGCACCTTCGGCCTGGGCCTGCAGGATCATGCGGGACACCGTCGGGGCGATCGGCAGGCGCGCCATGTCGCGGCCGAGGCGGGTCAGCCGGCGACCGGAATCGAGAGCGCCCAGCTCCTGCAGCTGCACGTAGCCGCTGTTGATCGCCCGCGGCGACGGCGGGTCGACGAAAGGGAACTCCTCTACCTTGCCGAGCTGAAGGTCGAGCATGCGCAGGATTATGTCGGCCAGGTCCGAGCGCTGAATCTCGGGGGCCGTGTACTCCGGCCTCGCCAGGAACTCCTCCTCGCTGTAGAGGCGCACGCACACCCCTTCGGCGACGCGGCCGCATCGGCCCTTGCGCTGCTCGGCGCTGCTGCGGGAAATCGCCTCGATCGGCAGCCGTTGCGTATGCGTGCGCGGGTTGTAGCGGTTGATCCGTGCCAGTCCCGGGTCGACGACGTAGCGGATGCCGGGAATCGTCAGCGATGTTTCGGCGATGTTGGTGGCGACGACGACCCGGCGGCGTCCCCGGCGGTCGAACACCCGCTGCTGCTCGGCAGCGGTCAGACGGCTGAACAGCGGCAGGATCTCGACGTTCCGTTTTGCCAGCCGGTGGTGCAGGAGGTCGCTGGTTTCGCGTATGTCCCGCTCCCCCGGCATGAAGACGAGGACGTCCCCCGAGGGGGACTCGTCCAGCAGTTGTTGCACCTCGGCCACCGCGGCGTCGGTGTAGGAGAGCTCCTCTCCTTCTCCGAGAATCTCTTCGAGCGGCCGGTACCGGACCTCGACAGGGTACATCCGCCCCGAGACCTCGACGACAGGGGCGCCGCCGAAGGCTCGCGAGAACTTCTCGACGTCGATGGTCGCCGAGGTGATGACGAGCTTGAGGCCGGGCCGCCTTTTCAGAAGCAGGCGCAGGTACCCCAGCAGGAAATCGATGTTGAGGCTGCGTTCGTGGGCCTCGTCGAGGATGACGGTGTCGTACTCGAGAAGGTCGGGGTCGCCGCGGATTTCGCTCAGCAGCATGCCGTCGGTGACCAGCTTGATCAGGGTCTCGGACTCGGTCCGGTCCCGGAAGCGGATCTTGCAACCCACCTCGCGGCCCCAGGTGACACCGAGCTCTTCGGCCAGGCGCCTCGACAGCGACAGCGCCGCCACCCGGCGCGGCTGTGTGCAGACGATGCGCGCGTCGCGGCCGCGCCCCGCTTCGAGGCAGATCTTGGGAAGCTGGGTGGTTTTCCCCGACCCGGTCTCCCCGGCTACGACGACGACCTGGTGCCCCGCGATCGCCCGGAGAATCTCCTCCTTGCGCGCGGTGATCGGCAGCTCTTCCGGGTAGGAAACCGCGGGGATGAGGCGGAGGCGCTCGGAGCGCAGCCGCCTCGAGGCCTCGACGCGCTCGCGCAGCCGGTCGAGCTCGCGGGACTGGCTTCCGTGAGACCCCCCGGACGGAGCGCTGCGCAGGTCCTTCAGGCGGCGGCCGATGTGCACGCGGTCGCCGAGCAGGCAGTCATCCAGGGCCGCCTCGAGGTCGGCAACCGGGTCGGCGTCGTCAGGCATCGGCATGGTTCAGATTCGCAAACAGCAGTACGGGCATGTTTCAAACATAACGCCTGCAGTACGGGAGGTGAGAAGAAGAGGGCGGGCACATCCACCCGGAACCCGGGCGCAACCCTTCCGGTGTTGATACATTTGAACCCATGGACGGAATAGTCGAGATGTCCGCACAACTGGCCCGCCGGGTAGCCCATGAATTCGGACAGACCGCGCTTCTGCTGGGGCTGGTCTGGCTCAGCTACTTCCTTGCCCGCAACGTCTTTCTCCGCGTCCTGGAGCGACTGATCCGGCGCAGCCGCACCGACCTCGACGACCTTCTGCTCGATACCGGTGTTCTCAGACGCTCTGCCATGCTGGTGCCGGCCGCCGTCCTGTTCCACGGCGCCGAAGTCCTTCCCGGTCCGCCCGAGCTGATCCGGCAAATCCTGGTGGCAGTCGTAGGCGTGTTGGGGCTGCTCATCGGCGGTTCGATGCTGAGCGCATTCGACGGGTTCTACGGGCGGCTCCCCGTGGCGGAGAAGGTCCCGATCAGGAGCTACGTGCAGATCACCAGAATCGCCCTGTACGTGGTGGGCTCGCTGGTGGTGGCGGCGCTGATGCTGGGGCGCTCGCCCCTGGGCCTGCTGGGCGGCATCGGCGCCATGACCGCGGTCGTGCTGCTGATTTTCCGCGACACCATCCTGTCCCTGGTCGCCAGCATTCAGATCCGCTCGCAGAACCTCGTCGACGAGGGGGACTGGATCGAGGCGCCGGCTTTCGGAGCGGACGGCGACGTCATCGACATCTCCCTGCACACGATCCAGGTCCAGAACTGGGACAAGACGATTACCACCATCCCGACTCCCAAGCTGATCGACGCCTCCTTCAAGAACTGGCGCGGCATGAAGGAGAGCGGCGGCCGGCGCATCAAGCGCTCGCTGTTCATCGACATGCAGACGATCCGGATATGCAGCGACGAGATGCTGGAGCGGTTCGAGAAGTTCGAGCTGATTCGGGAATACGTGCGCGAGAGGCGGCGGGAAGTCGCCGACTACAACGCCTCCACCGAGGTCGACACGAGCCAACTGATCAACGGCAGGAGACTGACCAACGTCGGGACTTTCAGGGCGTACGTGATCGCCTACCTGCGCCGCCACCCCAGGATCCGCCAGGACCTCACTTTTCTCGTGCGCCAGCTGCAACCGGGCGACGCCGGCCTGCCGATCGAGATCTACGTATTTACCAACGACACCGTGTGGGCGAACTACGAGACGATCCAGGCCGACATCTTCGACCACCTGCTCGCGGTGGTGCCCGAGTTCGACCTGCGGGTGTTCCAGCAACCTGCCGGCGCGGACTTCCGCGCCCTGGCAGCTGATCCGGACAGCGGCTTGGCCGGCATGGGCCGGGGGCAATGACAATGCCTTTTGCACGGAGGAAGAACAGGGCGGTATGTGTGCGTCCATCTATCCGAGTCACTTCACCGAGTCCGGCGAGATTCGCGATGCTTCGGGCGATAAGGATCTGTTCCATCCTTTCCCTCTGGTGGGGGTGCTCGGAGCCGGGGCAGGATGGGATCTTTCTGCCCGAATCCAGGCCGGATGGCCTCGACCTGCAGAATCGCCTGGGGGAAACGCATCTTGGCAATCGACGCCACGAGCGGGCTCTGCAAGCTTTCCAGGCGGCCCTCGAAGGAGGAGAAGATTCTGTCCGGGCATATTCGGGATTGAGCCGTTCCCACCTGGGCATGGGGGACAGAGTGCAGGCCGGGGAAGCGCTGCAGCGGGCGGCATCCCTGGACAGATCGCGTGCGGAGGTGCCTTTTGCCCGCGCGGAGCTGCTTCTGGACCAGTTCCTGGAGACTCATCGCGGTCCTTTACTGGATTCCGCCGTGGCCGAGGCGCAAAGGGCCGTTCGGTTGGACCCAGACAGCAAGGCCTATTTCTATACCCTTGGAAACCTCTACACCCATGGAGGGGATCTGGATTCCGCCGAGGTCGCCTACCGCCGCTCGCTGAGTCTGGATCCGGCACTGGCCCCTGCCTATGAACGGCTCGGGGGCCTCTTCAAGTTCCAGGGCCGCTCCTCGGAGGCCGAAGAGGCTTACCGCAAACTGCTGGAACTGCGCCCGGAGCACGCCGAGGCCATGTGTGAGCTTGCGGTTTTTTACCGGGCCGACACACGCCTTGCCGAGGCTCTGGAATTGCTGGAGAAGGCCGCCATGCTGGACACCAATCTGGCCATGGCCTATTCCAACCTCGGCCAGCTCTACCTGGCGCTCGGGCGGGAAGAAGCAGCAGAAAATGCCTTGCAGCGATTCCGGGTGCTGACGAGCCTCGCGGAGGATGCCTCCGTGCTCCTTGCCGAAGTCGAAGCCGATCCAGGAAACGCCAATACACATCTTCGCTTGGCCTCTGCCTTCTTCCGCGAAGGGGAACCGGGGCCCGCCGAAACGCACTACCTCAAGGCTATCGAACTCGACAGCTCTCTGGGTGCAGCCTATTTCGGGCTCGGCAAGGCCTACCTGCTTTTGAAGAGGTACGAACGGGCCGTCCGAATGCTGGAAAAGGCGGCCGAAATCGATTCCGGCCAGGCGGGACTGTACGATCAGCTGGCCACCGCGTACCGACAAAGCGGGGATCACCAAAAAGAGCGGCGAGCCCGGCAAATGGCCAGGAGAGTGTCGGCGGAAGGCAGGTAGGGCTCTGCCATCCCGGCCTCGAGTCGAGATACGCGCGCGGCCCAACTCGAGTGCTTGCGAGAAGGTGAAATTCCTCGATCGAATATGACGAATCGGTTTTTTCGTTGGGGTGTCTACATGTTTCTGTTGGTGCTGGCCGATCCCGTTCTCGGAGTCCGGTTTGTCGAGGTATCCGCCGAGGCCGGCATCGACTTCCAGCACGTGAACGGCGCCAGTGGGCAGAAGTACTTCCCCGAGACCATGGGAGGAGGGGTCGCCTTCCTGGACTACGACGGGGATGACCATCTCGATGTCTACCTGGTCAACGGCGCACCCCTGCCCGGGTATCGAGCGACCTCCGAAACGGGCAACGCGCTCTACCGCAACAGGGGAAGTGGGATATTCAAACAGATCAGCGAGGCAGCGGGAGCGAATGACCTTGGCTACGGGATGGGCTGTGCCGCCGCCGACTACGACAACGATGGCCACCTCGACCTCCTGGTGACCAACTACGGCGCCAACGCGATCTATAGAAACCAGGGTAACGGTCGCTTCCTCGATGCCACCCGGCGGGCGGCTGTCGGGGACACCAGCTGGAGCACCAGCGCGGCATTCCTCGACTTCGACAACGACGGGGACCTGGACCTGTACGTCGCCAACTACGTGAAGTACGATCTGTCGTTCGCAGCTCTGGAGCTGGAGCCTTACTTGGCTGGATCCATTTCGGTGCGGAATCTCAAATCCTATCCCCACCCCCGCAATTTCAGTGGGGCGGCCGATATCCTATACCGCAACGAAGGAGACGGCATGTTCTTCGACGTGACGAATGGCGCCGGGCTGGTGGACACCGTCGAGACGGAAGGTCGGGGACTGGGAGTCGTTGCAACGGATTTTGACGGGGATGGCCTGGTCGATCTCTATGTGGCCAACGACGCGTCGAGGAACTTCCTCTACCACGGCACCGGAGACGGTTCGTTCCGGGAGATCGGTGCAATGGCGGGTGTGGCCTACGGCCTCGACGGCCAGAAAGAGGCCGGCATGGGAGTGGATGCGGGAGACTACGACAACGACGGGGACATGGACATCGTCGTTGCGAACTTTCAGAATGAGCCCAACAGCTTGTACGAGTACAAACAGAGACTCCGGTTTTCCAACGCTTCCTACACGTCCGGCGCCGGGCTGGCGAGTCTGCGCCCCCTGGGATTCGGCATCGGTTTTGTCGACTACGACAACGATGGTTTCCAGGACTTGTTCGTCGCCAACGGCCACGTTCAGGACCACGCGGACGTAGTCGACCCGTACACATCCTACGCGCAACAGGATCTGCTGTTACGCAACAGCGGTCCGGACGAGAGCGGGCGATACAGGTTCGAGGACGTATCGGACGTGGCCGGCGCCGGTCTCAGGCTGGTAAACGTCGGAAGGGGATGTGCATTCGGCGACTATGACAACGACGGCGATGTCGACATCCTCGTGGGCAACTCGGGCGGGCGGGCAGCTTTGTTGCGCAACGACGGAGGCAATGCCGGCAACTGGTTGTCCATCAGTGCCGTCGGAGCTTTGAGCAAGCGGCACAGCATCGGGGCTCGTATCCTCGTCAAGGCAGGCGATCTGGCCCAGACGAAGGAGGTCAAGGGCAGCTACAGCTACCTGTCGCAGAGTGACACGCGGGTGAGCTTCGGACTCGGCCACCGAACGAGGGCCGATGTCGTCGAGGTCAGGTGGCCGGGCGGCGCCATGGAAAGATTCCAGGGCGTCGACGCCAATCAGTTTCTCACCGTTGTCGAGGGAAGGGGCGTGGAACAGTGGGCGGGGTCTGAGGGAGTGCTTGAATGAATCGCGTTTTCCATCTGCTCCCTGCATGGATAGGCGCGTGCTGCCTGAGCGCCTGCAGTTCCCCGTCGCCGGAGGATCCGAGCCTTACTCGACATGAAAACGTGAGATCCGCGCCTGCGACGAGGCCACAGATCGTCGACGTGACCGCAGAGGCAGGACTGGATTGGGTGCATGGATCGGGTGGTCCGGAAAAATGGCATATCGTCGAAGCCAAGGGTGGCGGGGGCGCCTTTTTCGACTACGACGGCGACGGCTATGTCGACATCTATTTCGTCAATGGATCGAAGCTCGAAGCTCATGCCAGCGGGATTCCCAGGCACAATGCGCTCTACCGCAACGAGACGGATGGCACCTTCGGCGACGTTACCGAGGCGGCGGGAGTCGGGGATACCGGATGGGGGATGGGTTGCGTCGCCGCCGATTACGACAACGACTCGGATACGGACCTGTACGTCACCAACTATGGGACCAATCGGTTTTACCGCAACGAAGGCGACGGCCACTTTTCGGAGATTTCCGGCTTTGCCGGCGTCGGTGACTCAAGGTGGAGCACGGGAGCGGCATTCGGCGACTACGATCTGGACGGGGACCTGGACCTCTACGTGGTCAACTACGTCAATTTCGACCCACACCTGGAGCGGGAGAATCGTCCATTCTGCCAGTGGAAGTCGGTGGATGTCTTTTGCGGTCCGCGCAGCCTGGGGGGTGCGGCCGACCGTCTCTACCGCAACGAAGGGGACGGCCGATTTCTCGAGGCGACCGCGGATGCGGGAGTGGAGGACAAGAACGAATACTACGGATTTGCCGCCCTGTTCGGGGATTACGATCTGGACGGCTGGCCCGACCTGTTCATCGCCAATGACTCGACCCCTAACCTGCTCTACCACAACCGTGGCGATGGATCCTTTCGCGAGGTGGCCCTTGCCGCAGGCGTGGCCTACAACTACCAGGGGAAGGGGCAGGCCGGGATGGGAGCGGCATTTGGCGACTTCAACGGGGATGGATTTCCCGACCTGTTCGTGACCCATTTTGCCAGCGACTACAACGCCCTGTACCGCAACCAAGCCGGCCGTCACTTCCTGGACATCACCATGCAGGCTGGATTGGGAAGCAAGAGCCAGCCGTACGTGGGATGGGGGACCAATTTCATCGACTACGACCACGACGGCGACCTGGATCTGTTCGTGGCCAACGGTCATGCCTATCCCCAGATCGACCGGCTCGAGCTGGGCGAGGAGACCTACTCGCAGCCGAATCAGCTGTTCGAGAACAGGGGGGACGGCACCTTCGGAGAAGTGGGTGGTGTGGACGCTTTGGCGCTGCGCCGGGTCAGCCGTGGGAGCTGCGCGGGAGACTACGACAACGACGGCGATTTCGACCTGCTGGTTCTGAATCTGGACGACCGGCCAACGTTGCTGCGCAACGACGCGTCTTCCGGGAACTGGCTGTTGCTGAACCTGATCGGGCAGCAGAGCAACCGGAGTGCCGTCGGCGCGAGGGTAACGGCCTTTACCGGCGGCCGCAGGCAGGTCCGCGAAGTCGCCGCAGGCTCCAGCTTTCTCGGGGGGAACGATCTGCGTGTCCACTTCGGGCTGGGAACCAGCAGTGTTGTGGACAGTGTGCGCGTGGATTGGCCGTCTGGTGTGATCGATCGGCTCTATGCGGTGCAGTCGGGTCGCTCGATCGAGCTGGTGGAAGGGGCCGCGGGCGCTCCACGCAGCCTCCGGAGACGTCTGTAGGAGGATCAGATACCGTTGCGGATATTCGAGTTCCGGCCAATGAGTCACTTGGCTGGAGATTGGCCGATCCCGATCCGACTCTCCTCGCATAGCCACAAATGATGCCTTCCGGCCAGGTTGGCGTTGGGATCGGCGGATCGCCGCGGAGGCGCGTGAAGGCAGCGACCATGCACCCTGGGGTCACCAGCGTCCGGGGTGGCGCGACAGGCCTGAACGCGTGAACAATGCGGTCGCCGGGGGCAGCTCTCGTGTTGCCGCCGGGCGAGGCTGCCGGGAGGCCGGCGCCGAATACGCTGGAAAGGTCAGAAAGGTCGAGATATGGACATGGGAAGAATCGTAGACGCACACATACACGTCTGGAGCGGAGATTTCGAGCGCTATCCCCTGGCTCCAGGGTTTGCAGAATCCGATCTGTGGCAGCCGTCGTTTACGCCCGACGACCATTTTCGCTACAGCCGGCAGGTGGGGAAGGTGCGCATCAACCTTGTGCAGATGACCTGGTACGGCCTCGACCACCGCTACATCATCGATCTGATAGCGTCCGACCCGGACACGTTCGGCGGTACCGGGATCGTCCCTGCCGTCAGCGACGTGGCGCTGGCACCGCCCGATCGAGCGATGAGGGACTTGGCCAGGTGCGGGGTCTACGCCTTCAGAATTCGCGGCGGTGGGGCGCAGCCGCAGTGGGGACAGGTGGACCGCTGGCTCGACCAGGAGGGGTACGAGCAGATGTTTGCAGCCGGCGCCGAAGACAATCTGGCGCTCAGCTTTCTCATGGGACCGCAGGACTTGCCCGAGCTCGACCGCATGTGTTCGCGTTTTACGGAAACGCCCGTCATCGTCGATCACTTCGGCGGCGTTCGTGTCAGGGACGGCGGAATCGACCGGGGGGATCTGCAGGCCCTGTGCGGACTTGCCCGGCATCCGCGGGTGATGGTGAAACTGGGGCCCCTGCACGGCGTCGGCGATCGCCGCGCGCCGTTCCACGAAACACGGGAGCTCGTCCGGCCGGTCGTCGAAGCCTTCGGCGCCGAACGCTGCATGTGGGAAAGCGACAGCGGCGGCCCGGTCGGGATGGAAAACCCTCTCCAGGATTATCCAGCTGCAATCGCCGTGATCGCCGAGGCGGAATTCCTCACTGCCCCCCAGAAAGAGCAGATTCTCGGCGGCACGGCGGCGAGGTTCTTTTTCGAGCGTTGAGAAAATGCAGCCCTAATTGAAGTGGAGGCTGGCGCAGTAGGGGTCTTGTTCAGCTCTTCCTCACAGCCGGAAATTTCAGCGCGCCGCCGCTGCGGCTCGATCCTCTTCCGGGCCGGCCAGCACATCGACCACCGCAACGCCTCACAAAGCAAGCTGAAAATCTTGACCAGACAGGCGATAATACTGTTCATGCGGACTCCACGGTTCAGAAGAGCTTTCTTCCGATCGGATCGAAGTGATCTCTGAAGAGAGGAGGTCGTGTATGGCATTCACGATGTGCTACAGTACTCTGTTCTGGCAAACACCAGACCTTGAGGTTGCCTTGGAAGAGCTCAAGAGGGCCGGGTGGGATGGCTGGGAGTGTCGCCTTCCTCTCGACTGGCTTGGCTCGCCTGCGAGGCTGCGCCGAATCTGCGCCGACACCGGAATGCCGATGTACGTGCTCGCTGCCCGTGGCTCGCCGGACAACACGGAGTGGGAGCACGTGGAGAGGAACCGGCGGCGCATGGAATTCGCCGCTGAGGTCGAGGCCGACTGTTTCATGTTCATGAGCGGCCCCAAGCCGGAGGGTCGTGCGGCAGGTGATGACGACATCAGGGCCGCCGCTGAGAGTGCCGAGTCCTGGGCGGAATACGCCGCGCGGTTGGATCTGGAGGTGAGCTATCACATCCACACCAACACGCTGGTGGACTCAATCGAACACTGGCGCCTCTACATGAGCTGCCTGCGCAAGGCGAAGCTCTGTATCGACGTTTCCCATTCCCAGCTGTGGGGGTACGATCCGCTGGAGTCCATCGTCAATTTTTGGGATCAGCTCAACTATGTCCACCTACAGGACTACACCTCCACGTCGCGGCGACAGGACGGATACTACCTGCCGGTCTGGTGCGATGTGGGGCAAGGCGACAACATGGATTTCCCGGGAATACTGAAGTTGCTGGCAGACCAGGGCTTCGATCGCTGCGTCACCTGCTGTCCCGGCCAGCCCCCGCCCGGGGACGAACCGGTTACAGAGGCGCAGCGGAGCAGGGGGACTCGCGAGTATCTGAAGCGATTGGGATACTGAAGAAAGGACGGGGGCCCGCGACAATGACCGGCAGAGTCCACTGTCGAAGATCCAGGCCCGAAGCCAACCGGTGGGTGGGAGCAGGACGGAGGGAATCGGCAAATCAATAACCGAGTTTCTTGTCGATGATGTTCTCGAGCTTCTTGCCCTTGAGGAACCTATCCCAGGTGGCACGGAAGAATTCAATCAGATGTTAAATCAACCACGCCGGTTAGTTCAGCTTTCACTCCTCGAACGTCGCCTTGATCCGCGCCCACGAATCGGCCTCCACCACCGAGCCGTCGTCGAGGATTTCACCTGCCCCAAGCAGGAGACCGTCAAGCAGCAAATCGTCCTGCCACCAAAGGACACCGGACAGGGCGAAGCGCGTGCGCTCCTTCACCCTAAAATCGTCGTTATCATGGACTTCGATGGCCAGTCCGATCACTTCGCCGGCCTCCAGGGTGGAGGCTATGCTTCCGTCCGGAGAATCCTCATCCCAGCCAAAAACATCGAACGGGGTGACCAGAAATTCGATGACCCAGAGGATCGGACTCTCATTGAACACTCCTCCTCCTCCATCGCTGTAGGGTGGACTCGACGCCCAATGGGGTTCATCAGCAGGGAAGAGTACATCCGGATCCTCCGCCAGGAATGGTGTCGCTATGTACCACGTGCCTTGATGGAAACCTTCTGGCCCAGCATACGGCGGTTCGCTGTGATCGCCGTCAACGAACAGCGAAACCCTGTCTATCTCCCAGCGAGCATTCTCATAGATGCTGCCCTCTACCTGGGTAGCGTCGTCGGCAAATTGGCCGGCAACAAACAGCTTGTCGGACTCGTCATGCCATGCCAACCATATTCGAAAGTCCATGTCCCCGGGATCGTAACTGCCTATATCCGTTTCAAAATTCAGGGCCGTCAACACCGGTTCACCCAGGACATCTATCCAGTCCTGCACCGATACGTCCTTGAGATCGATCTGCGCGAGCATCTCGTCCGTCAACTCGACAATGGGATAGACGCGATCCCCGGTATGGGCATCTGCTGCGAGCGGAACGCCGAGATTCACGAGGGCCATCGACACTACATATCTCATCAGCACGGACATCACCTACCTCCTTGCGGGTCTGTTAGTCTCACTCCTCGAACGTCGCCTTGATCCGCGCCCACGAATCGGCCTCTACCACCGAGCCGTCGTCGAGGATTTCACCCGCCCCAAGCAGGAGACCGTCAAGCAAATCGTCCTGCCACCAATGGACACCGGACAGGGCGAAGCGCGTGCCTTCCTTCACCCCTAAAGCGTCCAAATCCAAGACTTCGATGCCTAATCCGATCACTTCGCCGGCCTCCAGGGTGGAGGCTATGCTCCCGTCCGGAGAATCATCATCCCAGCCAAAAACATCGAACGGGGTGACCAGAAATTCGATGACCCAGAGGATCGGACTCTCATTGAACACTCCTCCCCCTCCATCACTGTAGGGTGGGCTCGACACCCAATGGGGTGGACCAAGCCAGCCAACAACCGGCCCCTCCGCTACGAATGGTGTCGCTATGTAACTCGAGCCTTGAGTGATACCTTCTGGTCCAGTATACGGCGGTCCGCTGTGATCGCCGTCAACAAACAGCAAAACAGTGTCTACCCGGAGAACATTATCATAGATGCTGTTCTTTACCTGGGTAGCGTCGTCGGCAAATTGACCGGCAACAAACAGCTTGTCGGACTCGTCATGCCATGCCAACCATATCCGAAAGTCCATGTCGCCGGGATTGTAGCTGTCTCCATCGCGCGTTTCAAAATCGAGGGCCGTCAACACCGGCTCACCCAGGAGGTCTATCCAGTCCTGCACCGATACGTCCTTGAGATCGATCTGCGCGAGCATTTCGTCCGTCAACTCGACAATGGGATAGACGCGATCCCCGGTATGGGCATCTGCGGCGAGCGGGACGCCGAGATTCACGAGGGCCATCAACCCTACATATCTCATCAGCACGGACATCACCTTCCCCCTTCCGAGCTTGTTCGGTTTCACTCCGCCAACGACGCTTTGATCCGCGCCCACGAATCGGCCTCCACCACCGAGCCGTCACCGGCGTCTTGACCGCTCAGATCGTCCGCCCCAAGCAATATGCCGTCGTTGAACTCCCGATCAAGCTCCCAGAGAGGATCGGATTGCAGATCATACATCGCCCAGTACAAGCCGGGTGCCGAATCCCTATCAAACACAAAGAGTCTGAAGCCGATCGTCTTGCCCGCGTACAACTCCGATTCCACGCTCTCCTCCGGGCTCGTAGACACGAAAAGATCGAACGGCGTCACGTAGAATTCGGTTATCGACACGAACGGATTCTCTCCTGCGACCGCCCCGCCGCCAAGACTGAACGGCGGCTCTGACGGCCATACGAGCCACTTCCAACTCGCCGATAAACCCAACTGGACATTGCTTCCCTCCGGCACCTCGGGTAGGGCGGAGTAAAGTTGCGCTTGCTTGCTGTGCATCAATTCGTCGAAGTCGAACAGCGATCCTCCGCTGTGATCGCCGTCGACTCCCAGAGAGATCGAGTCGTGGATCATCATATCCCCATCAATATCCGGATACTCGTTCACATAGTCGTTGTCGGCTCGGACAGCGGCCACGTAGATCCGGGGGGGAGACTTCATCCAGCCCAGCCAGATCTGGATATCCAGATCGCCGGGATCGCGCTGTATGTTGGTGGAACTGGGCCCCGTAACAAAGAAATCCAGCAGCGTCAAACTGGGCGGCCCCACCTCTATCCAATCCTCGATTGAGCCGTCATTCAGATCGATCGTCTCCCGCAGCTCCTCGGTGATTTCGTAAAACGGATACACCCGGTCGCCTGTGTGTCCCAGCGTCACGCTGACACCGAACAGATAAAACCCTGCTGTTGCCGCTAGCAGTCCGTGTGTTCCCATGTCATCGCCTCCTCCCTTTATCTCAGGCTCAGTCGCCCCATGTGCGCTTCATCCATCGCGTTAAGGGTCTGAAATCCGCGAGGCGCTTCCCCGGACTCCCGAGCGAATGCTGCGCGGGCGGGAAGGGCTCGTCATTGACGAGTGGCGAGTTTCTCGATGAGTGCGAGTGGAAAAATAAGGGTGAGTGATGCGAAGGTCTTGCTGTATTACGGAGAGGAGTTGCCGTGGAAGCAGATGTGCCGCCCGTCCGGCTTCACTCCGCGAACGACGCCTTGATTCGGGCCCATGAGTCGGGCTTCACCACAGACCCGTCACCGGCGTCTTGCCCGCTCAGATCGTCCGCCCCAAGCAATATGCCGTCGTTGAACTCCCCATCAAGCTCCCAAGGAGAATCGGATTGCAGCTCATATATCACCCAGTAAACGCCGGGTGCCCTATCAAACACAAAGAGTCTGAAGCCGATCGTCTTGCCCGCGTACAACTCCGATTCCACGCTCTCCTCCGGGCTGTTATACACGAAGAGATCGAACGGCGTCACGTAGAATTCGGTAATCGACACGAACGGATTCTCTCCTGCGACCGCCCCGCCGCCAAGACTGAACGGCGGCTCATTCGGCCATACGAGCCACTTCCACATCGACGATAAAATCAACTGTACATTGCTTCCCTCCGGCACCTCGGGCAGGGCGGAGTAAAGTTGCACTTGCTTGTTGAGCATCAATCGAGCTTCCTCTGTCTCGCTACCACCTTCGCCGAACAGCTGTCCTCCGCTGTGATCGCCGTCGACTCCCAGGGAGATCGAGTCGTAGATCAGCATATCCCCCTCAATATCCGGATACTCGTTCACGTAGTCGTTGTCGGCTCGGACAGCGGCCACGTAGATCCGGGGGGGAGACTTCATCCAGCCCAGCCAGATCTGGATATCCAGATCGCCGGGATCGCGCTGTGTGTTGGGGGGCATAGAACTCCTAACAAAGAAGTCCAGCAGCGTCAAAGTGGGCGGCCCCACCTCTATCCAATCCTCGACTGAGCCGTCATTCAGATCGATCGTCTCCCGCAGCTCCTCGGTGATTTCGTAAAACGGAACCACCCGGTCGCCAATGTGTCCCAGCGTCACGCTGACACCAACCAGAAAAAACCCTGCTGTTGCTGTGAGCAACCCGTGTACTCCCATGTCACCCCCTCCTTATATCTTTGGTTCGGTAATCACTTCACTGAGGAGGACCGGGGTGTGGCAGACCGATTCCTCCTGGGTCAACCGAAGGCCGTGAGAAAGCGCGGCCCAATCAAGTGCGTCGGGCTCATCTGCGGACGCACCTTCGAGGACTTTGTAGCCCAAGGGTCGAGGGGCGACGTAGTACTCCCCGCCCCTGTCATCCGTGGCCGCATCGACCCGAACGAGTCCTGACCGAAGCGGGGAATCCGGAGCATGCACGTTGCCAGTAAGGCGCAGCACCGTCTCCTCAGGAGACAATCGCCGAGCTATAGCCGCTATCTCTGTATCTGTGGGTACTGCCGGCAGGGAACTGTCGAAATACCGATCGCGCGCCTCGTCGTAAGCCTGGGTGAGCAGAGCCAGCCCGGGTACCAGCACGGCTATGAGCCCGGTTAACGCCAGCACCATCGGGTGCTTCAGGTAGGATACCATCGCTTTCGTCCGCAGGTCTATTGACTACATTGCACCGAAAACACCGCATTATCAAGGGGCGATCCCCGGTCGAGGTCGTCGATCACTACGCGGATACAGGTGGCAACGTGGACGGCGTTGTATCATCCCGAGAGCACCTTTGCTGAATCCTGATCCGTTCGAGATTCGGAGCAGGACGATGGAACGTGGAAACATCTTCAGGACCCTCGCTGCGGGGAGAATTCGGTTCAGGCGACCCAAGTATGGGATACCTCAACTGCTTTTCACCCTGATTGCGCTGCCCGCAGTCGCCGCGGATTACCAGGTCCACCTGGTCGACCCGCCCATCACCGACCACGCCATCCTTCCCGACGGCCCGCTGCCGCCGGTGTGCCGGCCCGTAGAGGACATTGAGCTGCACGGTTGCCGCGGTCAGTTTCTGCCGCTCGCCTTCGTTGTCAGTGCCTCGAAGCCGCTCGAGAAGGTCGGCGTCGAGGTCGACCCGGTCCGCGGTGAGGGACGCACCTGGCCGGCCACTGCGGTCGACGTGCGCGTCGTCAAGGATTACTACCGCAACACGGTGGCCAGCCGCTGGGCGGTGATGCCTTCGCTCCTCGTCCACGACGACAGCTTCCTGGCGATCGAGCCGGCTCCTACGGAGCGCCGTCCCGATCGCCTGGCGAACGTCGCCAGAGGCCCGCTGCGGGATGCCGATTCGCTGCAGCCGGTCGATATCGCCATGCGCAGACAATTCTGGGTGACGATCCAGATTCCGGAGAAAGCCAGGGCGGGCACCTACCAGACCACAGTTCATATCGCACCGGGCAACAGCGAAACGACGGAGTTCGACGTCGCCATCGAAATCCATCCCTTCGATCTGCTGCCGCCGATGATCGAGTATTCGATCTACTACCCGGCTTACCTCGAAGCCGGAACACCCGATACCAGCAGGTACAAGTTCGGCGATCTGAGCGCCGAGCAGATGCTCGCCGAGTTTCGCAACATGCGCGACCACGGCCTGACGAACCCGAACATCTACGACGGTCCCGAGATCATGCCGGATGGCGGCTTCGAGTTCAAAAAGCTCGATCGCATCCTCGACCTGCGCGAGCAGGCCGGGCTGAGGCCGCGGGTGCTCTACATGATCAGCCCTCACGTGCCCAGGCCGTTGCGCCCCCTGACCGAGGAGGAACATCGCCAGGTGAAAACCCGTGTAGCCGCCATCAATGCCTGGGCCCGGGGCCGAGGATATGACGACGTGTTCATGGCGATGCCGGACGAGTCGTGGGGCGACCACCTCTCGCTCGAGCGCGACAGCATGATCGCCATCGAAGAGGCGGGCGGCTCCACCTTCGTCGCCGTGATGTTCACGACGTTTTTCGAACGCGTCGGCGATGTGCTGACGCGCCCCGTGCTCCTGTCCAGCGTCCTGTATCACCTCGATCATCAGCGCAAGGCATGGTCGGCGCAGGAGGGCCTGCGAAAGATGCACGAGCTCGGCGAGGCCGGCACCTTCACGCGACAGGCGAACGATCCCAGGTACCGCGAGGCGATCGACGGGATGCACCGCCAGGGCCGCAAGATTTTCACCTACATGAATCCGCAGGCCGGCTTTCCCGTTCCCGGTCTGCACCGCCGCAACAACGGTCTCGGCATGTGGCGCGTCGGCTTCGACGGCGCCATGAACTGGGCCTACGCACACATCGAGTCAAAAGACAGAGCCGACCAGCCCATGATCTACGGCATGGTCTACCGCACCGAAGATGGAGTGCTCGACGGGCTGACCTGGGAGGGCTTTCGCGAAGGTGTCTACGACGTGCGCTACCTAACGACCCTTTTGGCCCGACTCGGAGAGTCTGCCGGACGGTTCCCTGACGAGCCGCTCGTGGAGGATACCTGGAACTGGCTCCGGCAGGTCGACGCCGCCGAGGGCGACCTCGACGCCATCCGTAGCGAGATGGCCCGGCGCATCATCGCCCTTCAAGGCCTGGGTTATCGCAGGTTGTCGCCGGAGGAGATGTTCGCCGACATCGACCTCGACCAGCTGCGACTCACGACCATCCCCGAGCCTTGGAGGTTCAAGCCCGACCAGGACGACGAGGGTATCGAGGGGCGATGGTTTGGAGAGAGCGTCGACATCAGCGAGTGGGAGGAGATCCGCACCGACGTGGACAAGGGGTGGGATTCAGCGCGATACGGCACCAGGGACAACGCCGGATACGGCTGGTACCGCACCGCGCTGCCCCTGGCGGTCGAGGATCTGGCGAAGAAGCACCGGTACCTGTTCTTCGGCGGGGTGGACGAGGACTGCTGGGTGTACCTGAACGGGCGGTTGATCTTCGACCACAGCCTGGAGACGACCGGCCTGATCTCGTGGGAGATCTGGAGGGTCCCCTTCACCGTGCCGCTGACCGGGCAACTTCGCGGAGGTGACGCGCTGGCTGTGCGAGTCAAGAACACGGATGGCATGGGAGGGGTGTGGAAGCCGGTCCAGCTGATCGCCAGCGATCGGGAACTTTCGCATGCGCAAATTCTCGCCCTCGTCAAACTGCGCAAGCCGAAGGCGACGCCCTGAAGCGACTCAGTTGGGAGGCAGAATGACGATCGTGGACCTGATATACGGAGGACCAGCCCGGCGAGGAGTTCTCAACTTCAACCCCCACTTGCAGGAGGTAGAGACGTGAAGGTGGTAGTGTTTGGCGCTGCCGGCTGGCTGGGACGAGCCATACTGCAGAATCTGTCCGGCCGGCACGAAGTTCGCGCCGCCGACTACTCCCCCGAGGCCTGGGACGCGTGGAAGGATGTGGACGGAACCTGGGACGACGGCGAGATCGTCCATGGCGACATCGCGGATTACTCAATGGTGGACCGGGCGGTCGCCGGCTCGGATGCCGTCATTCACGCCGCCGTCCTCTACGCCGCTGCCCCGAACGCCTACACCGTGGACGACGAGCGGCCCTACCTCTTCAACCTGAAGGGGCTCTGGAATGTCCTCGAATCGGCCCGCCAGCACGGTGTCAGGCGCGTCGTGCACCTGGGCTCGTGTCCTACCGTGCA
Organism: Candidatus Latescibacterota bacterium; assembly: GCA_965223905.1. Classification (GTDB taxonomy): domain Bacteria; phylum Latescibacterota; class UBA2968; order UBA8231; family UBA8231; genus CBDCXV01. The sequence continues at coordinate 168,090 of CBDCXV010000001.1, read as the reverse complement.
CCCCTGGGGCGTGTTCTTCACCTCCGAGGTGAGGAGACCGGACGGCAGTCCGTACGCCATCTCAAAGCGGCTGCAGGAGGAGATGTGCCGGCAGCACCACGAGGCCTACGGGCTCAGGATCATCGTGTTGCGGCCCGACTACATCGTCGACAGCAGGCTGGGCCTGGGCCGCGCGCGAGAAAAATTGGGGCCGGGAGGGTCACCCCGGGCGAATGGCTGGGTCTGCCGGCACGATTTGGCCGAGGCCTGCAGACTGGCGATTGAATCGGATTCCATCGATTTCGACATCTTCCACATCGTGGGCACACCCGAGGCCGATGCGCACTGCAACGTGGCGCGCTCTCGAGAAGTACTCGGACTCCAGTACCGGGGCGACCTGGATCAGTACCGATGATCGGTCACTTCATCTCGCTTGTGTAGAAAGGCTGTCGAAGCGCTCGAGCATCCTTTGCGCTTCTTCCACCATTCCCTGCGCTGAGCGCAGCTGCGACAGGTTGTAGTAGGCTTCGGCGTAATCCGGATCGATCTCCAGGGCCTGCTGCAGACTCCTCTCCGCCTCGTCGTAGCGCCCTTCCTCCGCATACAGTCCACCTAGCTCATTCAAGGCCTCCTTGTCGGCCGGATCGAGCTCGACCGCCCGCAACAGCGGGGCCTCCGCATCCTCGGACCGTCCCAGTTGTCTGTACAGGATGCCGAGTTCACGCCACGCTCCCGCACTGCTGGAGTCGGCCTCTACTGCCTTCGACAGGGCTTCCTCTGCGCGGTCGAACTGCTCCTGGGCAGAATAGAAAAAGGCCAGGGTGCGGTAGGTATCCGCTGACCCAGGCTCGATCCGAAGAGCCCTTTCCAACTGTCTGTATGCCGCCCCGAAATCTCTCCCGTGCACGAGGGCGAGGGCGAGATCGTGATATGTGGGAATGAAGGTCGAATCCACGCGGATGGCGGTCTCGTAGGCCGAGATCGCCTCGTCGACACGACCCATTTTCTGGTAGGCCGCGCCGAGATTGTAGTGCGCGTCCACGAGGGAAGAATCCATTTCCAGAACCTTCTGGTAGGTTTCCGCAGCCTTGTCGTACCTGCCTCCATTGAAGTGCTCCGCAGCGAGCTTGTTTAGCTTGTTGCGGCGTCGCTGCTGCACATGGGGGGGTGGCGTATCCTTTCCCGGAATCTGCACGGCACTGAGCTCTTCCTCGAAAATCTGCACCTGATCGGCGTATTTCTCTCGGATCGCGCCGACCATGACGTTGAAGAGCCGGTTCTCCTCGCGAAGCCGGAGGGTGGCCCTCGCCCGTTTCGCGACTTCGGTAAACGGCAACTGACCCCCGCTTTTTTCCAGCACACGGAAGAGGGAGTAACCGTCCTTCGTCTCCACCGGGCCGACCACCTGGCCCACCTCGGCGGCAAGGGCCCGGTCCACGAGGTTCCCGAAAGTCGGCCTCTGGTCGGGGTGGATGTGCAACTTCCCCTCGTTCTCATCGGCTCCGGGACGGCGGCTCAGATGGACGAGGGAATCCATCTCCTCCCCTGAATCCAGACGTCGCCGCAGCTGGGTGGCCTGGTCTGCATCCTCGACCAGCACCTCCCGGATCCAGACCGCCTCCGCCTCCGCGAACAATGCCGGGGTGTCGCGGTAGAACTGCTCCACCTCTTCCTCATCGATGACTATCTGTTCGGCGACCTCTTTTTGGCGCAAGGCCTTGAGCAGCTGGTCGGTCTCTTCCCGGTCCCTCCACTCGAGCATGGACGGCAGCTCGTGATAGCCCTCCTGGCGTGCGGCTTCCCAGAACAACACCCTGGGTATCACGTGCTTCCAGGCGGCTCCGGCCACCTCGAGACTGTCTCCTATGCCCGGGCGGGCGCCGGTGCCGCGGAATGCATCGAGGTACTCGGCGACCGTTATCCGTCCGCGATCGTAGCCGTAGAGCACTGTCCCTGCTTCCGAGGACGTCAGCTTCGGCCCTGGCGATGCCGCTTGCCCCTTCCCCTGCCGCAGAACCTTCAGTCCCTCGCCGTCCATTCCGAGGCCGAACCTGAGGGCCAGCTCCTCGGCCAGGGCTTGGCTGTGAATGGCAAGTCTCTCTTTCCAAAGGCGGCCTCTGATTCTCCCTCTACCGCGGGTGAAGTCCCCTGCCCGTTCCTGCGTGAACAGGGCGAGCTGAAAGAGGTCCCGCACGGGCAGGGGTCGAGATACCTCCCCGGTGGGAAGGGTGTCGAAGACCTGGCGCGGAACGAAGAATCTCTCAGCCCGGTGCGTGTTGACGAATCCGACGTACCCTCCCTCGGGAGCCCTGCGCTTGTCGATGCTGTGAGACCGGGCAAGCTCGGAGAAGTCGGCTCCTCGCTTCTCGATCTGCTCACGGAGTCGAGTCGCCGCCGCCGCCGTCGAGACCACCAGCAGCCGCATCTCCCTTTCGCGGCTGAAGCTGTCTTGTACGAACCGATCGCGAATCTCCTTTTCTGAAATCTCTATCTGTGGATACAGGTGGCGTGCTCGGTAATACTCGACGACGTGGGCACGGAACGCCTGTTCGAGATTCGTCCTGAAGGTCCGGGTGGTATCGAGTCCCCGTGAGCGAGCTTCGAGGACGAGCAGCTTCTCGTCGATCAGGGTGCGCACATAATCGACCCGGGCTTCCTGTCCGCTCTTTTTTGAGCGCAACCCGGGCAGCAATCCCGCGGCAAACTCCTCCAGTTCAGCACCGCTGATGGCCTCCTGAGCGACCAGGGCTACCGTTCCCTCATGTTGTGCAGGCGGTTCGGTGCACGCAGTGCTCAGGCAAGTCAGTGTGCAGAGAACTCTGCAGCCCCACATGAACCTCTGGTAGGACATCTGCCTATTCGTGTGCAATCTTCAAGGATTGGGATATACGGTGAGCGGCGGGAGAATAGCTGTTCGGATTTTGCGTGTCAAAACGACTGGCTGCTCCGTCCGGCACGGCCTACTTTGCCCGTCCGTGAAACATCCCTCAGGCAATTTTCCACCCGAAGAAGGCATCCGTGTGCCAGCCGGCGTTCTTCGAAAGCTGGTGACCACCCTCGGCGAACGGGCAGGTCTCCGGCGACTGGACGCCGAACTCCTGGCGGATCTGCTCGTCGGCAGCGATCTGCGCTGCGTGTTCAGCCATGGTACCAAACTGGTGGCGCACTATCTCCCTTTGATTCTTGAAGGCAAGGTCAACCCGCGACCCGAAATCGAGGTGGTCCAGGAATCCGCTACCACCCTGGTATTGGACGGCGACGGCGGCCTGGGTTACTTCCCGTGCTGGCGCGGGGCCGAGCAGCTCATCGACAAGGTCGCCGAGTGCGGGATGGCCGCGCTCACTACCCGCAACCACTACCACTTCGGCGCCGCCGGCCTCTATTCCCGCATGGGGCTGTCGCGCCAACTCATCGGTATCGCGACCTCGTCGCACCGCTACTGGCCCGAGCCGGACAAACCCGTCTCCGCGGCCGGTATCAACTCACCCTTCAGCATCGCTCTTCCCGCAGGGGAACAACCCCCCCTGGTGTTGGACATGGCCAACCCGGTATACCCGGGACTGTTCGAGCAATACCCCGCGCTGGTTTTCAAGACCTTGGGCCTGGGCGCGGTGATCCAGGCCCTGGGGGCGATCCTCCCCGGCATCTACCGGCCCGAATTTCAGGAACCGCAGACTCCCTGGCAGACCAATCAAGGCGCCTTCGTCGCCTTCTTCGACGTGGGGCGCTTTCTGCCGGTGGATGAGTTCAAGAAGGAGATGGACCGCTTTATCGGCCAGGCCCGCGCCATGCAGCCCTTGCCCGGCACGGACAGGGCCGAGCTGGCCGGGGGTATCGAGTGGGCCTGGGAGCGGGAGCACCGGCGGCACGGCATCCCGGTCGGTCCCGAGCACCGGCAAGCTTTGGAGGAGATCGCCGCGGAGCTTGGGGTGGATGTGCCCTTTGGAGACTACGACCACACCCGGTTTTGAGGATCCTATCCGCTGCGCACCACCTGTCCCCCGCGCATTCCCGTAAGCTCGCCGTTCTCTACAGAAACGATACCGTTGACGACGACGTGGATCATGCCGGCAGCGGTCTGGTTCGGCTCGTAGGTGGTGCCGCGCTCGCCGAACGTCTGCGGATCGAAAATCGCCAGATCGGCCCACGCGCCTTTGCGGAGGACTCCCCGGTCGCTGATGCCGAGCCGCCGCGCCGGGAGGGAGGTGAGCCGTCGCACCGCCTCCTGGGGACTGAAGGTCGCGGTGTCGCGGACGAAATGGCGGTAAAACCAGGAAGCCCAGGTGTAGGCCCCGTGGAACGAGGTGCCCTGCAGGGGACCATCGATCGCCAGCGCGGTGGCGTCGGAGGCGACCATGCAGTGGCGATGCTCGAAGGCGATTCTGTTTTCTTCCTCCCGGTAGGTCAGGGCGATCACCATCAGGCTGTGCATGTCGCCGATTTCGCCGAGCAGGAGGTCGCAGATGGCATCGAATGGGTCGACGCCCGTCAGCTCCGCGATCTCGGCGATGCTCCTGCGGGACAGCTCGGGCGCCGTTTTGCTGTCAAACAGAATGATTTTATTCCAGTCGTCCTGAACCAGCGAGCGCAGGTGGCTGCGGTAGCTCTTCAGCTCTGCGCGCACGCCGCGGTCCCGCAACCGCGCCGCGATGGCCGCCTTGTCCCCCTTGACCGCCCACGGCGGCAGGGCGGTGCTCAGGTGCGTGGTCCCGAACAGGCGGGTGTGCATGTCGAAGCCGATATCCACCCCCTGATCCCGCGCCTGTTCGACCTGTTGGAGGGCATGCTCGAACGCCTCCCGGCCGTCCTCGCCCAATCGCGCCACTACTTGAATATGTGAGATTTGAAGGGGGACGCCGGAGGCGGTGCTGGTGCGGATCGCCTCGGCGATGGTCTCGTGTGCTTCCCCGTAGCGGTTCCGGGTGTGCGTCGCGTACAAACCCCCGGCCTGCGCTGCTACCCGGCAGAGTTCGACGATCTCCTCCTCCGGGCAGGCCGTTTCCGGGCCGTATTCGAGTCCGGTGGAAAAGCCGATCGCCCCTTCCTCCAACCCTTGGGCGAGCAGCCGTTTCATCTGCTCGAGCTCGTCTGGCGTCGACGGGCGGTCGAGCTGCTCGACGGCGGCAAGCCGCAGGATGCCGTTTGGAACCAGAGTCGCTACGTTGACCGCCGGTCTTCCTGCTTCGAGACGTTCGAGGTATTCGGCCATCGTATGCCAGTCGATCTCCGAGTCAGCGCGACTGCCGTAGATGTTCGACCTGGCCAGCTCGGCGTCGACGATGGGCGCGCACCCGTGACCGCAGTTGCCGACCACTTCCAAGGTCACGCCCTGGGTGATCGAGCTCACCGCGCGGGGGTCGACGATCAGGGTGAAGTCCGAATGACTGTGGATGTCGATGAAGCCGGGGGCCACCAGCAGGCCGCTGGCGTAGAGACAGGGCACTTCTTCCCGTTTTTCGATGGGTCCCACGTCGAGGATGCGCCCATCTTCGACCGCCACGTCGGCGCGCCGTGGTGGGTTCCCGGTACCGTCCACGACGCTGCCGCCGCTAATCAGCAGATCCATATCCACCTTCCCTCGTCTGTCCGGGTTCGTCGCCGCGCATGCGCCGGCGCAGCGACGCGGTGGCGTCCGCATCCACCTCCAGCGTGCGCTCGTTCAGGACCACCCCGTACTGATCCCGCGCCCCCCGCAGCGAAACCCTGTCGTCGGCGACATCGCGAGCCACGGCAGCCGGAGATCGCAGCAGTGGGTCTCCCCAGCCTCCGGCGCCCGCCTGGCGGTGATAGATCCGTTCGCCAGCCTTCATCGTCGTCGAGATCATCGTCGGCAGCACTTCCGGTTCCCGTTCCCGATCATCCCCGCGGTAGAGGATATTCGTCGACGCCGTCCCCGGTCCGCCGCCGCAGAGGCCGTAGGGCAGGTGATCCCTCCGGTCGGAACGGATCGTCAAGCTCGCTTCTCCCGCCAACAGCCGCCATTCGCGTTCGACCGCCATGCCGCCGCGGAATCGGCCTGCGCCGCCGCTGTCGCGCACCAGGCCGTAGCGTTCGACGCGAACGGGATACTCTGCTTCCGCCTCCTCGACGGGGACGTTGCTCTCGGTCGTGGATGGGTTGCACAACCCGTCGTTGCCGTCCCGGCCCGGCCGCGCTCCCCAGGTGCCCGCTACCAGTTCGTAAAAGACATAGGGCCTGCCGTCGTCCCGCTGTCCGCCGATGATGACGAGACTGTTTCCTCCCTCGCCGGCCGCCGGAACCCGGTCGGGAAGCAGTCCGGCCAGGGCGCCGCGAACGGCGTCGGCGAGTCGAAACCCGGTGACCCCGCGCATCGAGGAAGCCGCGGGCATGACTCCGTTGCAGACCGTCCCCTCCGGGGCGATGATCTTCAGGGGTCTGAACATGCCCGCGGTATTTGGAATATCTTCCCGCAGCATCTGTCTCACGCACACGGTGACCACCGAAACCGTGAACGAGCGCGTGCAGTTGATGCCGCCGGCAACCTGTGGGGCCGTTCCGGTGAAATCGGCGGTGAGGGTGTCCCCTTCCACGGTTACAGTGACCTGGATACGCACGGGAGGGCCGCCTGTGCCGTCGCTGTCCATGAAATCGGTGAACGCCTGGCTGCCGTCCGGCCAGGAGCTGATTTCCGCGCGCACAAGGCGCTCCGTGTGGTCGATCAGATCGGCGCAGCACGCGGTAAATTTCTGCAAACCGTAGCGCCTTATCAGACCGTGAATGGCGACCTCCCCTGCATGGCAGGCTGCCAACTGGGCGTTGATGTCGCCCATGGTCATGTGCGGCGCCCGCACATTCGCGCGCAGCAGCGTCCGGATCGCCGCGTCCGCTTCGCCCCGGTGATGCAGCTTCAGCCAGGGGATGCGCAAGCCTTCCTGAAAAATCTCGGTATTGTCGCAGGCGGCGCTGCCGGGAAGGCGTCCTCCCAGGTCCATGTGGTGGGCGGTGCTGACGGCGAACGCCACTCGCTGGCCTTCCCAGAAGACCGGCTTGACGATGAAGATGTCGGGGATGTGCATGCCCCCGTCGAAAGGGTCGTTGAGGATGAATACATCCCCGGGTTCGATGTCGCCGGCGAACTTCGCGAACAGCGTTTCCATCGCAGCCGGCACCGAGGCAATGTGGTGCGGGAGGGTGACCCCCTGTCCTATCAATTCGCCGTCGCCGTCGCACAGAGAGGTCGAGAAGTCCAGGGCGTCCCGGACGATGGTCGAGTACGCAGTGCGGTACAGGGCCAGGGCCATCTCGTCGGCGGCCGATGCCAGGGCGTGCTGAATGATTTCACGGGTAATCGGATCGACCGCGCCTCCGGGACGCGCCTTTTCAGGCGACGACATGGAACCCGGAAGCGGCCGCCCCCGGCGCATCGCCGGCGTTGTCGAAGTGGGAACCCGACTGTGCCCCGCGCTGTGCCCGTGCCGTCATGGCGGAAAAAACCCGTCTCCTGCTCGTTGTCCCGGGGTCTTTCAGGAACCGGTGGCGCCGCCGCTTCGATCGCCGTTGGCGAAGCCCTCCTCCTCGCCGATTCCCAGGGCTGTCGCCGCATGGCGCCAGAAGATTCCCTCGATCTGGTGGCGCGACAGCCCCGCGATTTCGGAGGCCAACTTGAGCGAAAGGAGCTGCTCGTACACCGCCAGGATCGGACGCCCGTCACAGTGCGGAAACTGCAGCCCACCCTCGTCGGCGTCGTAGTGCTGCCAGGACCGGCCCAGGGCCGCGTAATGTCCGTGGAAGAAGGCTGCGCCGACGCCGTCCGTACCCCAGAAAATGCGCTCCGTCCTCTCCTGGGTCAGCAGCGTGATGTAGGGCCGGACGTCGGTGACCGCCGAGGTGTCGTAGTGAATGTTGGGCAGGTCCCGGAGTCTCTCGACCGCGTTGCGAATCGGCCAGTAGGTGAAACTGCGCGCGCAGTGGGCGAGCAGCCAGCGGATGTTGGGATAGCGCCTTGTGGTGTACTCCTCGAGATCGTCGAGGTTGCGCCGGTCGGCGCACCCGTGGAACCTGGACAGGTGCATCGTCACCCAGCAGCCGCGCTCGTCGGCGAGCTCCATCTGCTCGTGGGGCAGAAACTCGTGGATGCGGCACTGGGCGATGTCCCCGGTGACTGAATAGGTGCGATACGGTTTGAGGCCGATGAACCGGGGGTTCTCCAGATCGCGCTCGATCTCCTCGAGGTCGCACGCCGGTGTCACCAGCCGGTGGTGCCGGACACCCGCTACCTCTTCGATGTCCCGGCGCACCGATTCAGTATGCCTGGCGACGTCGATTCCCGGGGAGGGGGTGCCGAGAATGAGATACTGCATCCGCCTGCCGGGGTACAGCACTTCGGCGCACCGGTTCAGCGCCTCCAGGTCGTGGTCCCCACCCCTCAAGTTCGGGGGACCCTTCCAGTCCGGTGGACCCTCGGGATAGTCGCAGAGCCGGTAGCAATGGATGTGGGCATCGAGCATGCGGGAAGGAACGAACTCCCCCAGCTCTTCTTCCCAGATCTGTCGATCGCTGTCGCGATAGTCGATGTAAATCTGGCTCATATCCGTCACTCCATCTCCAGCCTTCTCCGTCAGCGGCGAGCAGGGGGATTGGCCGAATGGCCGATCAAGTAGCGCAACGTCGGCGAGAACCGTCTGGCTCTTTCCGCCGGGATAGCGGTGCGGAAATCACTGAACGGCTTGATCCACGAACGGCCGTAGTAACAGAGAACGGCTCTTCGCGGCTTCTCCGTGCGGTTGGGACCGGAGCGATGCCAGGTACTCGACAGCCACATGGCGACAGAGCCCGCCGGCGCCGTCAGCGCGATCTCATCCTCCTCCACCGAATCTTCCGACCACTTCGGTTTGCGGCGGGTGCGATGGCTGCCCGGCACCACGCGCGTAGCGCCGTTCTCCTCGGTGAAGTCGTCCAGCATCCACACGTTCTGGGTCGTCAGTGGGAAATCGGGCAGCGGTTCGCCCAGCTGTCCCAGCGGGACATCGACGTGCCAGGAACCCCCCTCCGTGTGGGCTCCGATGCTGGTTGCGCTGCAATCGGAAAGGACGCAGTCCTGCCCCAAAGTAGCGCGAGCCAGGGCGAGCACGGTGGGATGTTCGATAAGGTCCGCGACCCCGTCGGCCTTGCCGGCAAGATTCCAGATTCGCTGCGAGCGGTCGAGATCGAACAAAGTCGGCAAGTGCAGGAACAGCTTGTTGACCTCTGCGGCATCGACGGGCCAGGGTGTGTCGAGATTCGCCTTGCGCGTGTGACGGATGCGCCGCATGATGCGCGCCAGCTCGGCAGGGCTGACGGGGTAGTTCTCGGACAGGTATGTTTCCATCGACGCGTCGTCGGAACTGGCGTCCCTCTCTTCGGGCTCGAAGGGAGCCGCCCGTTCCCGCGCCAATAGATCATCGACCTCGCCTCGGATCGCCCCGAGCTCGGCATCGGCCAGCACCCCTTCGAGGACGACGTATCCATGTTCAGACAGATGCCGCAAAGTCGACTCCCATGAGTCAGCCATGCCGGCCTCAATCCTTCCACCGGAACAGGACGCCGAGCATCGATTTCTCCCGGCGAAAGGCCATCTCGTAGGCCTGCACCATCTCCGTGTAGTGCAGCCGGTGGGTGATCAGGCGCTTGGGTTCCAGGCCTCCGTCGGCCATCAGCGAGAGGGTGTGGGCCATGTTGCGTTCGTCGGTGAAGCGCGCTTCCGGCCCCGGGTAGGAGTATCCGGCGTGCCCGTTCACCGCGATCAGCGAGATCCCCTTGGTATAGAACAACTGCATGGACAGAGGATTGAAGTCGAGCGGCTTCTCGCCGCGCTCGAGCAGACTGACGATCGAGACCCGGCCGCCGGGACGCACCACCTGCAGGGCGGTGCGATAGGCCGGCCACGGATTGGCCGTGAGAATGACCAGATCGATGCCGGCCCCCCCGGTAAATTCCTCCAGTCCGGCCTCGAGATCCGGATCGTCCGACAAAAAGCCGGCATGCGTCCCCATGCGCTCCCCCATCTCGAGCCGGGTCGGGCTGTTGGCCAGTCCGACCACCCGCGCTCCGAAGACCCGTCCCACTCCCACCGCCCCCAGGCCGAGGGTTCCCAGACCGACGACCGCCACGTTCTCCCCCGGCGTGAACATCGCCTTGCGGTAGCAATGGGCGCTAAGGGTGTAGAGTCCGGTGTACACCGCATCCTCGGAATCGACGTTGTCCGGAACCTTGACGATGGGTTTCGTCGCCCGATCGAGGATGTACTCCGACTGGTGCCAGTTTCGCGTGAACACACGCTCGCCGACCTCGAGGCCTGCCACCGCGCTTCCCACCCCTCGCACAAAACCGAGGCTGCTGTCCCCCACGGGACGCGGATAGATCGGCGCCCCGGGCACATCCTCGGCGCCTTCGTAGTTGCCGCGGTCGGTGCCGATCTTGAAGGCGGAGATCTCGGTCTCTATCCAGACCTCGCTGGGCTTCAGGTCGCTCGTGTCCAGCTCCTGGTCCTCGATGCGCAGGTCGCGTGGACCGTGCAGTATGGGAATCTTCATGAGACCTCCCTGTGTCTGCCGCCGATTTTCTTCCATCTCTCCACTGTGGTCAAGCTCGGAGAATCCTTACCGACTCGCCGCTCTTTTTGCCGGACCAAGGCCCGCGTTGTGGTGTGGAGCGTTCGCCGGAAAGCTTCCCGGGGATAAGGGAAATCTCGCAGCCCTAACCGAAGTATCCCTCGGGATAGGGATCCGGATTCAGCGGGGGAGCCCTCCAGTCTCCGATCTCCGACAGCGCCACCGGCCTGCCCCCGCACTCGAGGTGGGACTTGAACCCGGCGAGGAAAAGCTGGGTCTTCTCGTAGATGGCCTCATACGGCTCCGGCATCCGGCGCGTCTCGAACATCCTCTGCATTTCGATCAGGATCGGCAGCCAGAAATAGATGCCGCCCCCGACCGACTGCTCGAAACTCCGCCGGGGGCGGCCCCCGAAAATCCGCATCCATCCCAACGGGCCTTTGATCTGCAGGACCGATCCGCAGAACGGCGTCTCGCCCTCTCTGCCGTGCTCGATGACGACGATGCCGTTCGGCTCTCTCCAGTCGGGCGTCTGGTAGGCCACCTTTCGGATCCCACCTCCCACACAGGCGTACGCGAAGAACAACCCGTGAACCCCGTGCGTGGCGTAGTCCGAGGTGGAAACGGCCGCGGCGTACCCGCTGATCGGCTGTAGATCCGCTATCTCTGCCCTGATTTCCTCGACCTGGGGCACGTATTCGAAGCTCGATCCGGACATGATCGGCGTGTCGTGCCTGCGGGCCACCTCGATCATGCCCTGTGCATCCTCGAGATTGAGGGCAAACGGGCGATTGATGAAGATCGGCACACCGGCCTCGAGATACGGCCTCGCCAGCTCCGGGTAGTGGATGCAGGAATCGAAGTCCGACAGGATAACGCCGTCGACTTCGCCGACCATATCCGCGTAGTGATCGGCGACCTCGATCCCTCCGAAACAGTTCGCGAAAGCCTCGGAAGCCTTTCTGTCCAGGTCCCACACGTGCGTCATGACCATGCCGGTCATGGGCGTGGTTACGTTCAGAAATCTTCTCTCACCGCAGGGCTGGATGATCGGTCCCCAGATATCTTTGATGTGGGCGTAGCGTTCGCACGTCAGTATACCGACTCGGACGAGAGGTTTGTCCACCATGGTCGACCTATGTAGTCACGAACAGGTGAGATAGCTTGGAAGGACATAAGCAGGGAGACTCTATGCCGTCAACGGGTTGCCAGAGATTCATCGACTACGATCCGTCCCTCCTCGTATAGCCGCAAATGACGGGTGATTCCGGCCAGGTTGGCATCGGGATCGCCTGAGAATGATTCGATCGTGTCTTCCCCTATCTGGATCGCGTGATCGAACTGTCCGTCGGCGGCATAGGCCGCGGCCAGCGTTCTCAGGACGGCGATGTCACGCCGTTGCGTCAGGCCGGCTGCGCGCTCAGCGAGGGCGATGGCCTCTCGCGAATCGCGCCGCTGCGGATCCGGATGGGTCGCCAGTATCCATGCCATGTGATCGAGCGGGCGATGGCTGTCGGGCTCGAGGCGCGCGGCTTCCCGAAACTGGTCCAGCGTGTCGATCGAGCGTCCCGATCTCATGAGCGCGTAGCCGAGCAGGTAATGCCCGTCGAAGTCCCCTTCCTGCAGCTTCTGAAACCGCCTCAGATCTGAGACCGCGGCCAGGTACTGTCCCTCGGCGACTCTCAGGGAGGCGAGCCGATACAGGACGTCGACCTGGTCCGGCACAATCCAGAGAGAACGCTCGAGCAGGGTGATTGCCTCGCGACGGCGGCCTGCCTCGTGGGCGCGACGGGTCTTGTTCTGCAGTCTGGAGATCGTATTCCAGTCCGCGTCAGCCAGGACGACGCCGGGTTCCGCGCTCGCGTCGATCGCGGCGAACAGCTCCAGCGGAAAGCCGAAGACGAGGTGCCGCAGGCGGCCCAGGTGCAGCAGCGCGTATTCGAGCTCCTTCTGCGCCCGTGGCAGTTGCGCGACCAGACCAGCCAGAACACGGGTCGGACTGTATGCGACGGTTGTCTCATTCCACGGCTGGAAGAAGAGATGCTCGAGATCGTTGTGCTGATCCCCGATCACGCGTCCGCCTGCGTAGTGCTCGCGCAGTTCTGCGTCACCTTGCACGATACGGGCGATTAGGGACAACCAGTCGTCTATCTCGATTCTCGCGAGATCGGCTGCCACTCCCTCGGACGCGGACAAACGCTCTTCGATCAGGGACAGTTCGATCGGGGAGCCGCTTCCGACGAGGATGAATTCCTGTTCGAACCCCGAGAACAGAAGGGCATGCGGGAACACCGCCAGAAAGGTTCCAACGGCAAGGTCGACGGCCTCGGGCGGCATCTGGTAGACCGGCAGCCACTGGGCCATCATACCGAGCGGGGTCAGGTGGGCCAGTACCGAATCGTAGTACTCGCGTGAGTACAACCGGTAGACACCGGCCGCCATCGGTGGAGGCGGTTCGCTCGTGATCAGGTCGTAGCGCTCGTCGGTCAGGTTGAGAAAGTTGCGGCCGTCGTCATGGATGAAGCGCACCCGGGGATCGCCGGACACACCCTGGTTGGTGGAAGCGAACTCCGGCGCCGTCTCGAACACTTTTTCGTTCAGATCGACGACGTCTATCTGCCGGACCGTCTGGTGAGCGGCGATGGCCGAGGCCGTGTTGCCGACACCGAAACAGATGAGCAAGGCCTTTTCGGGCTGCGGATGTGCGAGCAGGGGAAAGTGGGCCATGAGGCGCATGTAGGTCTGCGATTTTGCGTTGGTGCTGGACATCGAAAGACGGCCGAAATAGAGGCGGGATGACTGCCCGTCGCGGCTGGTCTCGGCGACGAAGGTCGTATGGGCTCCGTTGCTTTTGACGGCGCGTATGGCGCTGGTCGCCGGCAGGCTGCCGGGACGGAAATAGCTGCGGTCGAATCCGCTCGGGGTGAACATGCAAGCGCCGGCGAACAAGGCCGCCACGAGCGCGGGCTGCCATGCCCGCAGGTGCCGGCGCTCGGACACGAGGACCAGCAGCAACGTCCCGAAGGCGAACACCACCATGAACAATTTCAGCGAATAGAAGATGTTCACGCGCGGGGCGACGAGGGTGAAGCCGATCAGGCCGATACAGAACGCGAGCGTGTTCAAACCGTATGCAAGACCGAGATGCCGGCCATCTGCCTGGAGCTGGTTGCAGGCGTAGGGCAACAGCAGGGAGATCAGAGAGTACGGGGCGAACACGAAGGTCCCCGTGGTCAGGAACAGTTGAAGGAGGTTTGCAGGGAAGATCATACCACTTGTTTCCAGCGAAACTCCTGGCGGTTGAAACGCAAACCAGGTCGCGATGAGCTCCATGATGTCTTCGACGAAGATCCAGGTGAGGCCGTAATAGGCCAGCGCCAGCAAGAACGCCATTTTGATGTGCCCGAGCCGCAGCCCCCCCAGCCGGTGCACGAGCGCACTGGCCAGGAAAATCGCCAGAATCGCCCAGAACGAGATGAACGACATCGTCGCTCCCGGGTTCAGCTCGATCAGGAAACTGATGCGTTTGAACAGGTCGCCCTCCAGCGCTCCCGACAGCAGACCGCTCAAGACTGCGCACAGCAGCAGCACACGGTGAATTCCGACCGCCTCCTCGACCCTTGGCTTGGGTGGCGCATGTGCGGGCGGCTCGGACGCAGCCGCGGGCGCACCTCCGGTGACCAGGAAATAGGCGCCGAGCAGCAGGTTCAGGACCGCCATCATCCAGAGCGTCGGCCCATGGCCCAGCCTCGGAAGCATCAGGAACTGACACACCAACACCCCGCTGCAGGCGCCGAGGGTGTTCCACGCGTAAAACGCTGCCGGTACGCGCCCGCCTACCGGGATTCCTCTGAAAGTCTTGCACAACAGCGGGAAGGTGACGCCCATGAACAGGCAGGGAATGAACACGCAGGCGGCCGCGAGCCCGACCTGCGCCAGGCGGTAACTGATGGCTTGCACCCGGATGCCATTGTCCAGCACGTAGGGAAACGGCCCCCACCAATCCGGTGCCGAAAGGTGCGGAGCCAGCACCGTCAGCAGCGCCGTACCGCCCACACAAAGCTCCGTTACCCCATAGACCCGAAGGGGATCCCTGAGGCGCAGCCCGCTGGCGAGGCTGTCGGCGATGCGCGCACTCAACAGCGCGCCCAGACCGAGACCGCCGATGAAATTGCAGACGACCAGCGCAAAGGTCTGGTTCGTCGAGCCGAACCAGTCGGTGAAGATGCGAAACCAGGCTACCTGGTAGCCCAGACTCACGAACCCCGACATCGCGTACAGAACGAATATCCGTATCATTTCACCGCCGACCGCGAGATTCGTCCGCTCGCGTTCGGATCACCCGGAAAGCAGGCCGTCGGCCGGAGAGCCGAGTAAGGAGAGGGATATGTTCGCACTCGAAAACCACTACATAGGCGATTCCTGGTATTTCGTCGCCGGTGACACGGCGCACATGTTTTTTCTCGCCTTCCCGCTGGAGCGCGAGGGTCGCTGGGATATCGGTCACGCAATCAGCCGGGATCTGATAAACTGGGAGTACGTCGGAGTGGCGCTCGAACCCGGGCCCGAGGGGGCGTGGGACGGGCACACGCTGGCGACGGGCAGCGTCATGGAGTGGGGCGGCAGGTACTGGATGGCCTTCACCGGCTGTGAAGACGAAGGGTTCAGGACGCAGCGCGTGGGCATGGCCGTGTCCGACGACCTGATCCAGTGGGAGAAGGTTCCGGAAAATCCGCGGACGCAGGCCGAACCCCCCCACTACGAACAGATAGGCACCGGGAAGCGAGAGATGATCCACTGGCGCGATCCCTTCCTCTTCGAACACGGCGACGCCGCCTACCAGTTCGTGTGCGCCCGCCGCAGCGATGGTGAGGTGACGACGCGCGGAACTGTGGCAGTGGCCCGGAGCACGGACATGGTCAACTGGGATATCCTGGGCCCGCTCGAGCACGATCGGATCGCCGAGGAAATGGAGGTGCCGCAGCTCTACCACATCGACGGGCGCTGGTATCTCGTCTTCTGCACTCCCGGGCGTCTACTGGCGCCCAGCTTCGCCCGCAGTTTCGCAGAGGGAGCCCCGGGCAGAGGCAACTTCTCTCTGGTGGGCAGCTCCCCTCTGGGGCCGTTTCACCTTCACGGCACGGGGCTCATGGTTCACCGGGAGAACGACGAGTACTTCTATGCTGCCCAACTGGTCAACCTGCGCGACAAGTGGCATCTGATGGCGACCGTAGACGACGGCGACAACCACAAGATCTCCGACCCCGTCGCCGTTTATGCCGACGAAACCGGGATCCACGCAGAGGAGTAGGTCGGATCACTGCATGACGACCCCGAGCCGGTTGTTGTGCATGCCGGTAAAGTAATCGATGATGACCCAGGTTCCCGCCACCACCGCCTCACCCAGAATAAAACCCAGAAACAGCGGCTTGAGCCGGTTGAAAAGCCCCAGGCCCCAGTACTTGAGAATAAACGCCTTGATCATCCAGGCGGCGAAGACGCTGAAGAACATGGTGCGGAATACGCAGCTGATGGGGTAACCCACCGGATGAAAGGGCCACCAGACCCATCGGTGGTTCGCCACCATCAATCCGGCCATGATGGCGGCCCCCACTCCTTTGTGGATCCAGCCGCTCAAATTCGGGCCGGCCGGATTGTGGATGCTCTTCTCCATGAACCAGTAGGGGTACTGGCCGACCGCCTCGAAAAAGCCCGGCTCCAGATTGATGGCTCCGTGTTTGTGGCTCAGGTAGAGCGTCGTCCCAATAGAACCTGCCAAGGTCAGCACGATCACGGCGACAATCCCCCCAAAGAGCCGCCGGCGGTGAGGCAGGGCTACTTCGCTGATCAGCTTCAGTCCGTTGGCGCAGGCACTCATCAGCAGGATGAGGGTGTCCACGCCCCAGCCGTAGCTCAGAGCCAGTCCCGCTACGCCTTTAGGCCCCAGGGCCGAAGCCCCCACTCCGGAAATGACGAAGTCCGGCGCGTTTGTCGGCGGAAACATCGCCGCAACTCCCCCTTGGGCGACGACGCGGGTGATGGTCATGAAGATGACGAAGGCGCCGAACAGAAGTATCGGGACGAATAACAGGGGAATGCCGGTCTGCCAAAGCCACACGCCCATGGCCACAAAGCTCACTATGGTGCCCAGGACCGCGAATCTATAGGAGAGGATCTCGTCCGCGTCGTCCACGGAGGGGTCAAGGCCCATTGCCTTGCGCCACACGGCCATCAGGTGGCGCCGGCCGACCCACAACGTTCCCAGGACCAGGACGATCATCCCACCCATCGACTGATGGACGATGTTGGAATCGGTGTAGGTGCTGTAGATCCCCATGGCCGCTTCACGCTGCTGCCAACCCAGGGCGTGGAAAAGGCCCAACTGCAGCTGGTTCATGAGATGAAAGAAACTCAGCCCCAGGGACACGTTCTGAGGGATGAAATAGGAAAAACCGAACATCGACGGATTGACGCTCAGTCTGATGCCCACCTCTTGGTAGAGCGTAAAATTGCCCAGAGAAAACCTGATGGCGGGGACGCTTGGGAAGTAACTGTGCAGGGCATTGAGCGTGCCTGCCCCAAAAACGATTGCGAAACCTACCCACATCAGGCCGCTGCGGAACAGGGGTTTTATGGCGGAGTCTTTCCCGTCGTCTCCGATCATGGCAAGCGGCAGTTGCACCATGGGATAGACCAGCCGTTCGTGCTTCACCCACTGCCGCCGCACGATGACCATCAGACAGACCATCGCCAGAAAAAGGGCGAGGCCGAAGGCCAGCCAGTGGGACAGGGGATGCAACCACGCCTCCCATGGCACGCTGGCGACGCCTCCCCCCTCGTAGAGACCTCGGATTATCTCGTCGCCCTGCGGGACCGGCCATGCAGGCAGATAGGGCTGTATCACCTCGACCCAGTTGTTTTCCGGGGTGGCGTAGTAAAAGGCCCCCGTTATCACCGGGAGCACCATGCCCGAGAAGGCCCGGCCGGTCAGGGTGTTGGCCAACAGGATGAGGAAATAGACGACTGCCAGCTCTCCCCGTTTGAGGGAGAGGCGGGGATGGATCCACCGCAGGACGACATTGACGAGCGCGACCAGCACGAAGAAGAGGAAGATGGCGGCCGGGGTCACGTTCCAGATAGCGAGTCTGGAGCTTTTTATAACCAGGTCGTTGTAGGTCGATCCGAGTCCGATACAAAGAGCCCCGGCCATTCCTGCGATCAAGGCTCTCAGGGTGCATCCCCTGTCCGGGTCCGCAGTCCTGCGGTCCCTGGGCTGGCTGGAAGAGGACTGCTCGACCGGCATGGTCTCAGATGCTGGCATGGGTTAAATGCTATATTCTCAGGCGTCCAATGGCGCGCAATGAATTTCGGTGTACACAGCGAGCTTGGATTGATCGACGCGAAAAACGGAGGAATTTCCGTGGACTGGACACTAAGGACCGGAGTGAGGAGGATCACCCCATGAGCAGGTGGACTCGGTCGATCGTGGCGCTATCGTTCTGTCTGGTCTCCGGTTGCGGCGGACAAAGGCTTGCGGATACAGGGGGAGCGGACGACGAAATCCTGTTCATCAATGACACACCCGATCATACCTACCGGATCACGGTAGTGGGGACCACGGCGGATTTCACCTTGAGAGGCGGAACCCGAAAGGCGGTGAGAGTACCCGTGGCGGAAGATGTCGAGATCTTCAACATCAATATCGAGAGAACCCGGGGCGAGATCGGGGAGGCGCGGTACACCCAGGTAGCCCAGGCGGGTGATACCGTCCGCATCTTCATAGTTGTCAGTCCTCCCCCGAACAGCGTAGAGGACGTAGTGATCGAAGTTGAGACGAGGGGGGCTGTTTGACCGAATGGACCTTGGTCACGCCTTGATTTCGGTTCCCGGCGCGAAAAAAAATCACTCCAGGCCGGCGTAGACGATGATGAAATTTTCCTGCGTGGTGATGGCCTCTTCCCCCTTCGGGTCGCGGCGGTCGAGCTTCATTCCGAACTGCGTGGTCAGCTTGTAGCCCAGATAGTCCACTCTGTTGGTGAATTGCACGGCCAGGATCCGATTGGACAAATCGTTCTGGTCCTCCCGCAGGTCTTTGAACCACAGGTATTCCACCCCAGCCTCGACAAAGCTTCTTCTGAGGAATGGAAAACGGCCGAGCACGGAGACCATCTCGGTGAGCTCTTCGCGCTTGGTCGCGCTGAAAAGATCCCGCGACTGGTGCCGGTACTCGCTTTTCCATCTTGGCTCCAGCTCAAGAAAGCCTACTTCCAGTCGGTAGCCGACCTTGTTGACGAGTCCGAAGAAGTGCTCGTTCTGCACCAGGCTGCGGACCCTGCGCTCGGTGCTGTCGAGAAAGGTATGCGCAACGTCCCATTTAACCTTATTGATGACCTTGAGGTTTTGCACGCCGGTGTAGTCATGACCGAGCCAAAGGCTGTTGTGCCAGGCGTCCTCGAACAGCAGGGGGTCGGTAATGCGGCGCAGTTCCCCCTGTGATTCATTGCTCGAGTACACCCACTGGAAGAGGTTCTCGTGGATGTCGTCCTTCGTGCGTTTGAGCATATCGAAGACGCGTAAGCGACCGAACCCCGGATAGTCGCGGTCGAGGGTAGCCAGCAAGTAGTTGGTCTCGTTGTCGCGGGCTGCGGACAGCAGGCGTTCGTCGATGCGGCCGGCCGTCACCCGAAGTTCCGGGGTGATGTCGGCGCCGGCGTAAATATTGTAGCCGCTGTGGTCCCGGCGGTAGGGGTAGTCCGGCTCCTCGTCGTTTTCGAACCGGTCGATCCAGCCGTTGTTGTTCATGTCGGGGCCGAACAGAAATTCCGGCCGATCGACGTTGAAACGAAGGAACGGCTCTTCGTAGTCCGGAAACTCGTTGGGGCGTTGGCTGCGGCGGTTGTCGTTCTGGTTGAAGTCGGAAATGAAGTCGTTGTTTTCGTCCCAGCCCGGGAACACCTCGAAGTCGCCGGTTTGATAGTCCCTGCGCTGGTTGTCGGGGAAGCGGTCCTGGTCGTCGTTGTCGTCGACGAATTCGAAGAAGTTGCGGGTATCCTGGTAGTCCACGAATCCGGGGCGCGGTCTCGTCTCGGTGACGAAGGCAGTGGTCGAGTAGCCGTGCTCCATGCTGAAGGCTTCGCCGAACAGGAAATAGGGATGGGCCTGCTTCGAGACGTTTACCATCCAGGCATCTGAAGCGGGATTGCCGACGATGCCGGAGGCGGCGTCGTGAGTGATCAGGTTGGGGTTGGGATACATCCGGTAGCTGAAGGACCGGTCGAACTCACCATAGAGGTTGAAGCCGGCCACATTCCTCATTTCGACGGTGGCGCCGACGATATGGGATGCCGTGGGGAGACCGTACTCGAAGCTGAGGAGGCGCAGATTGGAATTGTCCTGTACGTTCCCCGCAGCGCGGGCAACGAGCAGGGGCGTGGGTTGCTCGCCGCGCGAGCCCAGCTTGGCGGTGCCGGCCGTGGTCTGGCGGCTGGAGTTCATCCAGATCTGGTAGTCGTTGCCTACCGCCAGGCGGAAGCGGACCTTGGCGATCTCGGATTTGTCTCCGTGTGCCCCGGCCACGAATCCGGTGGCGTCGAAATCGTAGCGCACCGTGATGGATTCGCTTCCGTCCGCAGCGCGGAAGCCGGCCCGCGGGAACCCACCGTCGATGATCGGTTCGAAGCCGATCTCGTTGGCCGTCTCCTCGAAGCCGTCGATGTAGGTGATGATGAGATCCGAGCCGCCCTCGAAGAAGGCGGCCCCTCCCACGCCGTCTTCCGGCGAATCGTCCCGCAGAATGACCTCCACCCAGGACACGGGGACCGAGTTCTGATCGACCGTCAGCTCCCCTTTGATGGCACTGCCCTTGAATCCGGAGAGCTGGGTGTGAGAGTGATGGGCGTTGACCAGATTGGCGCCAAGGGTGATGAAATCACCCACCTGGGCGGAAATCCGGCTGCCGAACAGGGTGGTGTTGTTGGTGTTCCTGACAGGCGGGTCGCCGCCTCCCGCGCTGATGCGGGAATAGAGGACGGTTGCCTCGTACTTGTCTGAGGCCAAGTCCCACTGAAGGCCGTTGAACCGGGATTTGGCAAAGGTCAGCGGGGTCAGGACCGTTCGCAGTTGGCTCCCGATGCCCAGGGAGTAGTGATACTGTCCCTTTCCGTCGGAGGCGATCAACAGCCCATTGAACCATCCCGCGAATCTCGGATCCTTGTAAATGGAACTGCCGAACTGGGTCTGGGGCTGTGTCTGGGTCTGGTCGTAGATGAGCCAGCCCTTCGTCACGAAGCGGCCGTAGAGATCGTAGAAATAGTCCCCTTCCAGATCCACGCTGACGTAACGCTGGAAGGGTTCCCGGGCGTAGTTGGTGTACTCCCACTGGCGCCAGCGGTATGCCAGGTAAAGCTCTTGTGGCACGTACCACTTGCGCATGGCCGGGTCCAGGGCGTGAAGGAGCACTCCCGCTCCCTGCGGTTCATAGCTGAAGGCATCCGCCTTGCGGACGCCCAGACGCGAGCCATAGTCCTCCTGCGCGAGGGTGGCGCCGGACCCCAGGATCAGGATCAGCGCGAACAGAGCAACTCGGTTGGGTAGAATCGGTCTTTTCACAGAAAGCCCTCCTGCGGATACACCCCCTCCAAACTCACAACCGGCCCGATCAGTCTGTTGACGACGCCGGTTCCGGAGACAGAATGGAGGAATCCCGAGACAGAATGGAGGAATCCCGGCAATGGCTCGAAGCCCGGCCTGGGCTCGTCAACGCATTGATATCCACGACCGCGAATGAGGTGTCTTCTCAATAGACGACGGCGATTGTTCCCAGCGCCTCTTCCGGTTTCGTGTCTGCTTCTATCCGGATTTCGAACAGATACAGCCCGGGTGGCACGAGCCGGTCACCTCTGTCGGTTCCGTTCCACGGCACGGCATAGCGTCCGCTTTCGATCTCGCGGGCGGCCACGACGTCGATGCGCCGGCCCGAAAGATCGTAGATGACGATCTCAACTGGCGTCGCCTCGGTCAGTTTGAACAGGTCGTAGCGAATCTCGGCGACATCGTTGACGCCGTCGCCGTTCGGCGTAAACGGGTTGGGGACCACGCGCACCGCGCGCAGCAGGTCCCCCTTCAGGTCGACGAGAACCGTCAGGTTCGAACGGTTGTCCGCATCGTTGGGGGCCAGCTGTATGACGTTGCCGGGAACCGCAGGCTGCGGCAGCTCCCCGGATCCCTCCTCGAACCCCCAGCCGTCAAAGGTGAGGCCGTAGCGCAGAACCGATGTGACGAAACGGAGGCGAAGCACGGTCCCGTCGGCATCGATCCTCGGAAAACGCACCCGGAAGCGGGTGGGATCCACGGATACCAGAGCCCATTCTTCGTGCCCATCTGGTGAGTAAGGAAGGGCCAGCCCCTCCACGTCTACTCCGAAAACCTGTTCGTCCAGGATGGCTCCCTGCGCATCGAGGATCTGGATCTCTTCAAGGCGCTCGATGGGGGTCGAGGTCCGAATCTCGAAGCTGTCGTATCCCGGGTCGGAGGGAACCAGCGAGGTCCGCACCGCATACACGAATTCCACGCTCACGCCGGGCTGTACCTGGCGCGGGAAGATCTCCGCAACCAGGAACTGGGCTACCGGCGGGAACGAGACCTCGAAGGAGAGGAAGTCTACCCGGCGCGCCGACGCCAGGTCCCTGCTGGTGAAGCGGATCTCGAATTGAAAGAACTGCCGGGGGGCGGGGGAGGTGATCTGGATCCCCTCCTGGCCTGGCTTCGTCAGGTAGGGTGCCGACCACGGGCTCCAATTCTCGGTGTCGTCCAGCATGGGTCCACGCTGGACCGCAGGCAGACGGTTGTAGGTGGTGGCGTTCAGCAGCTGTCCATCGATGCCGTAGGGCACGTCCGCGCCGATGTTGGCTCGGCGGAAATACCGAGCTCCGCGCTCCTGCAGCCAGTTCCTGACCGGGCCTTCCAAAATCTGGTAGATATCCGGATCGATCTGGAGGGCCGCCAACGAAACCCGGCCTTGACGCGCGAGTGCGACCACATCGTATTCCGCCCGGTTTGCCGGTTGCTCGTCATCCTCCTCGTCGAGCACTGTGTAGGCGGCTCCCTGTTGATCGAGCCACTCCCTCACTTCCTCGGACAGTAGGCTGTAGTCCGCAGGTTCCAGGGTCTGCTCCGGCACCTCCACCGGCCCCAGAACGAAGCCGACCAGGGCCCGGTCGTAGGATATCCGATCCATCTCGACGAGGAAGGGTTCCCGGCCCAGAGTTCCCTCCGATACCCTGCGGGTGAAGACCAGGTTGGAGGGGGTGCTGCCGCTACGGGTGCGCACGGACATGCTGGATCGGGAAGGGTCGCCGACGGCCTCGGCCGACCAGTGAATACGGCCCCACAGGGCGCCTTTCTCTCCCAGATCGAAAATGTCGGAGAGGTAGCGGCTGGTCGGCACGTATCCGCGGCCGTGGAGCTCGATTTCGTCGATCTCGAAGCCGATGGCGGTCCGAGACGTCAGGCGCATGTAGCGCACGAACTGAAGCGGTATCCGCACGTCGGTCCGGCTGCGGGTATTCAGACCTTCCCGGAAGGCCAGGGGGGTCGCGCGCCAGTCGGGGTTGCCGGAATCGGTGAGAATCGTGCCGTCGTTGACCTTGATTTCGAAAGCTCTGAGGAAGTCCGAGAGGAAGAAGGAGCTGGGATAGAACACGATCCGTTCGAGGCCGTAGGGGGCGCCCAGGTCGATGTCGATGTGCTCGCCATTCGGATTGACGTTCGGCTGTGTCGGGGTGGGTTTGCGGAGGTAGACCGTGGCGCTGCCGTCGGTGACGCCGATCAGCACCTGGCGCGCTTCAGCCCTGGACAGATCGCTGTTGTTTGGGGAAGAGATACTGTAAGCCCCTCCCTGCTCGCGGATGAGCTGGAAAATGTTGCGCTCTGGGTCGATCTGGGTAGGCGCGATCCAGTCGGGATCGGTGGCGAAATCGACGACCTCCCCGGGAGTGTTGCCGGTGCCAACGGTGCGGGGGGTCAGGCGGAACATCGGCGTGAGGCCGGGAGGCGATGTGTTCTCATCCCCGCCGCCCTCGATCCAGGGGCGTTCGGCCTCACCGACGACGAGGGTATCCAACGCATGACTCTCCTGGAGGGAAAAGGGACCCCACCCGAGGAACCCGCAGCTCGCGATGCAGCGGCACATGAGAGCCAGGTACCGCATGATCATCCACCCGTTCAGGCCAGACCGGCGAGTCCGGTCGCCAGGATTTAAATTTTAATTCTTATATCTTCTTGAAAATCAGATAGTTATACCGGCCGCGTCACATTCTCCAGAATGCGGGTGGATTATACGACTGAGACGGGAGGCTTGTCAACGTTTTGCTTGACATCCCGTTTTTAATGAACCATTATATCAACTCAGCTCTATATCAACTAAATCCGACCTCTCGGATTTTCAACCAACCTTAGAGGAGGACGTTATGAGTAAAATCTTGTTGTTGTGTTTGGCCACAGCTTTTTTGGCCACTCCGATGCGGGCACACGATGGCTTGGAGTTCAACGCGTTCCTGTGGCCGGACGGCATGCTGCCCACCCTTGACGGGGACATAAGTGAGTGGGACATCGTTCCCGATCAGGCGTATGCCATCACGACCGATATCACGTATGACGTCATTTATCAATATGAGATCGAGAAGGACGACCTCGATATCCGCTTCAAGGTGGGGTACAACCCGAACAACGACTTGTTCTATGTAGCCGGTTGGGTGTTCGATGACTTTCACGAGTCGGACGATGGCATCAGAGACGACACGGTCGAGCTCCACATCGACGGCAATCACGACGGGAGTCCCCACATAGAGGATTGGGGTAAGGTGGAGGACGTCGACGACGAGACCAGAGCACTTGCGAAAAATCACGGGTATCAGTGGTGGGGTGTCATGGTGCCCCCGGTCGAAGGCGGACCCAACGCGGCGAACAGTGTGGTTGGCGAAAACAAACAACCGGAAGCTGCGTTGCCGCCGTACATGAACATCACCTGGTCGTTCGAGGGCGACGAATTTGGCGAGAGCACCTACTTCTACGAGATCAGCCTCGCCGCGTGGGACGTGCTGATCCACAACGAAGATCTCAGCGCAGCCACCAGGAGCGACTTCGAGACGGGCGGGACAGTGGGCTTCTCCATGGTCTTCGCGGACTTCGACGGACCATTGGGCGACAACCCGCCCGTGGAAGACGGCCCCAATAACACCTACGACGGCTTCTGGGCCACCGGAGGTTTCGACGGCGGCAACGATACGAGCGATTTCTTCCTCGCCCCCGCCGAAGATACAGCGGTCGAGAATGAGACCTGGGGCCGGTTGAAGTCCCGCTTCCACTAGGTGGAAGGGTAGATAGAAGTAAAATCGGCACTGAAGAAGAGGCGTAACTGCCTGAAAGCGAGGGAGGATGTAAGGCCTCCCTCGCTTTTTTTTCTCCGACGATGCATGAAAATTTGAAAAAAGCCGCGTTCCTGGGATTGGCCTTTGCGCTCTGGACTGGTTCGGTGTTCGCCCAAGGCTTCCAGTTGCACGGCCAGCGGCTTACAGTGGCCCGGGAGCGGGACTGGAACGAGTGGAGCCTGGGGGATCTGCAGGAGCCAGTCGGCGAGAGCCGCCAGGATGCGGTGGAAATCACCCGGGCGGGACAGTTCCGACCGAAATTGATCAGAAAAAAGGTGGACGCGGTGAGCGAGGCCGCCTCATTCACCCATCCCATCGAGAACACACAGAAGGATTTTTTCATCAACACCTTCGAGAAGGGGTCGGCTCTCCTTGCTCGGGGCGGCATCAAGGATGCGGGCTGCAACCAGGCGCGGGCGGGGGGTGCGATCGACCGGGGTGCAGATCGCTTCGAGACCTTCTGGGGTCCGGATCTGGACCGGCCGCCGAACGAGTGGTGGCTGGAGCTGGATCTCGGCCGACTGGTGGCAGCGGAGAAGATCGTTTTGCGTTTCGTCGAGGAGGATCTGGGCGATCCGTTTTTTCAGTTCAGGGTGCTGGCAAGCAGGGGGGACTTTGCCTTTGGCAACAAACAGTTGATGAACTACCGCATCATCGGGGGTACGACCCGTGGGGTGCGCGACCAGCGGCTGTTCGAGTATCTGCTCGAGCCGGACGACGTTGCAGTGCAAGGTTTCACCGGAATGCCGGTGCAGTACGTGCGGATCGTGGTGACCGACAGCAACCTCGACCGGGCCGAGGAGATCAGCAGGGCCGCTCACGCCGCCCTGCCCGCGGTGCAGCGGGGCGCCGTGGATTACTACCTGAAGAGTATGGACGGGGGGGCCAACCGGGCCAGCAAGCGCGAATTCGAGGCCAACCCTGAGCGCCAGGATACGGTGCGGTTCTACCGGCGGGAGCGGCCGCGACTGGCGGACGTGGAGGTTCACACGCTTGGGGACAACCTGGGTCTGGGGATCCTGGAGAGGGGCGGGGCGATCGAGGTTACCGGCGACGCTGCCACTAGACAAGTGGCCTTGAATGCATTCGACGGGCAGTGGGGCACCTTCTGGTTGGCCCCGGTCTTCGCTGCCGAGGGACCCGCGGCCACAAAGGGCGGGCGGATGACGGCCGACCTCGGGTCCACGTTCTGGATCGACACCGTCCGCCTTCTCCCCTTCCCTGAATTCAGTAACATGAGAGCCTGGTTACACGGGTATGTAACGCGGGTCTCGGACGGATCCAGGGCTTCGGACAGGACCCTGGTCTGGGATTCCATCAGTCCGGTGGAGCGCGAAATCAATGCTTCAAAGGTGCTGTATTTCGAGGACCGCTTCGAATCGCGCCCGGTTCGCTTCCTTGAAGTCAGGCATCTCGACGGTACCGGCAGGTATACGGCCGTCCACGGAGAGGAACGGCCGTTTTCCGAGATCCAATTGTTCGGGGAAGGGTATGTTCCCGAGGTGACGCTTACCTCGCCGCTCATCGAGTTCAAGAACAGTGACGGCGGGTCCCAAGAGCGCAACCTGACGCGGGTGTCATGGGTCGGCGAGACCCCGCCGGGAACCGGTATCGAGATCCGCACCCAGACCGGGAACGAGCTGATCCCGGAATGGCACTTTTTCGACTCGAACGGCAAGGAAATCACGCGCCAGCAGTATTCCAGAAAGGTCGCGTCGCGTCGCGGCGATTCGACTGCAACCTACGCTCCCGGGGTGGACTGGAGCCCGTGGAGCAAGGCGTATGAGCATCCCGGAGACGCTTTTCTGTCGCCTTCGCCGAGGCGGTTTCTCAAGCTGCAGGCCAAGTTGCGGTCGAGCCGGCCGGATCTGTTTGCGACGCTGGATTCGCTGATCGTGCACCTCACCGATCCCCTGGCGCGGCAGCTGGTTGCCGAAATCACGCCCCGGATGGAGGTGCGCAGCGTTGAAGCCGACACGTTTTCGCTGTATGTGCGGCCGTTGTTCGTGGAGCAGCCGGATGCGAGCCCCCGTTTCGACGAGATCCGGGTAATGGCCTCGCAGCGGACGGAGATGGCGTTGATCGAAGTGCGTCTGGGGGGACGGGAGGAGTTGCTGGGGGGCGAAGGACTTCCGGGAGACGAAGTCGAGGTATTCGGGGACGATGGTGGCGGCACATTTGCCAATAAATCGGGAGAGGCTCTCGAAGTCCGACCCACCGGGCCCGACAGTATATGGATCAAGCTTCCCGAACTGGTGGAGGTGAATGCCGATCTGGAGCCGGTGTACCATCGCATCGCCCTGGCCGGGGATGAGGCCCCGCTCAACAAGTCCGGCGGCCCTCTCTCGCGGTATGAGTATACTCAGCTGCCGGCAGAGGAGCAGGGTCGCATCGAATACTTCGAGGTCGCGGGTATGGACAGCAGCGGGGCGACCCCTGTTTCCATTCTGCGCCTGGTGGACAAGGGAACCTACGGCAAGCTGCCCTTCGCATCGCAGGGACCGGTGCGCTACTTCCGACAGCTCTTCCAAGGCGAGGAGGTAGCCTTGGACAACGACGGAGAGCCGCTGACCCGGAGCCGTTACAATCGCCTGGGCAATCGGAAAGGGGTAGTCGTGCGCGAAGGCGAGGTGGTTGAGCTGCGCTTCCGCTCCCGAATCTTCCTGAACGGCACGACCTTTTCGTCTGAAGTGGCCAACTCCCGAATACCCGGATCGTGGCAGCGAGTGGACCCGGGGGACGCAATGGAGCGGATCGAGGGCCATGGTACGTCCGTGTTTTCCCCGATCGCGCAACGCGCCCTGCACAGTCTGGAAATCACCTCCAATCCGTTCACACCAAATGGCGACGGCATCAATGATCGTCTGCGCATGGTGCTGTCGGTGGTGAACATCAACGTACCGCGCCCGATCGAGGCCCGTTTTTTTACCCTCGGTGGTGAGGTGGTGGCCGTGGAGTCGACTCTGGGCAGGGGCGGCGAGGAGGTGCTGGAGTGGGACGGTCGGACCGCCGCCGGAGACTTGGTGCCGCCCGGGCTCTATTTGTGCCGCATCCACGTGGACAGCGACTCGGGCTCTGATACCGCCCTGGTCCGGGTCGTGAGCGTGGCCTATTGACCAACATGATGCACCCGCGGTGTTGCAAACCTTAAAACAGCACTACCGCTGGCATTCCGGTCGTCCCTGGATCACCGCCCTCAACTTGGTTTCTTCGCCCTTTTGTGGGGTCTGCTCTACCTCCACCAGGAGGTATCTCGACAAAGGGAGTTTTGCCCGATGAATGCAAAAGGCTTCTCCTGTCTCCTTCTGGCGGCAACGCTCTTCAGCCTCGCCCTTCCCGAAGGAACACTGGCGCGTGCCCTGCTCGTTATCGGTTCGACCGATGGGCTGTGGCCCACGTCCCCGGGACTGGAGAAGGAGACGCGCGGCTGGATGGAGACCGCGGCACACGGGGAGGAGGGCATCTACCCCGACTTCAACAAGACTACCCGCGGAATGATCCAGCTCGACATTTCCGCGACCCACGTGGCCCCGTTCTCCGTGACGCCAGACATCAACCTGAGTCTGGGGTATGAGGAGCGGGGCGGCAGGCTTTCCTCCGAATTCTGCGATTTTTCCCCGGCCTTGGACGGGAATATCGAGACCTTTTTCGTGTTCCCGGTCACCAAATTTTTATGCTGGCCGAAACTGGATCTGGGCGGCGTCTTCCCGGTCAATCGCATCCGGTTCTACACCCACCCGGATCGGGTCACGAAGACCATCGACTGGTTCACCCTCTACGTAAACGATGGCGATCCACAGAATCTCACCGGTGGGGGCAGCCCAAGATGGGACGAGTACTGTGAGCCGCTGCCTTGCGAGATTCGCATGGAGACCGAGAATACGGATTGGGAAGTCGTCTCCGAGTTTCCACTCCGCCTGGTCCGTCATGTCTCCATCAAGCAGCAGAATCGCGCCCGGAATCCCAGGGAAGCCTTCCGGTTCTCGAACCGCAAGCCCGCGGAAATCGCCGAGCTTGAAATCTACGGCGAAGGTTTTGTTCCAAAGGCAACCTACATCTCCGAGATCATCGATATATCTCAGGTGTTTCCGGATCTACCCGGCACGCAGGCCAGCTGGGGCCGGCTGCACTGGCTCGGTTCAAAAGACGAGAACGCCCGCGTGGTCATCCGGACCCGAACCGGCCTTGACGAGGACCCACCGGATCCGAGTGTCTACTGGTGGATTCCGGGGCGGGGAGACGAGATGGCCGCGCTGACATTGGACGGCCGGCCGCTGACGCTGAGAGATTTCAACAGACTGCCGCCTACCCAGCGCGGACCCAGGGAATACGACACCGAAAACTGGAGTTTCTGGTCGCCGCCTTACGATTTCGACCGTGGCGTGGAGGGCGTGCCGCTGACGTCCCCGGGGCCGGCGCGCTACTTCCAGTTCCGCATCGATTTCCACAACACCATCACCGACGGCGCCCGGCTGGAGGCGGTCGGCTTCGACTTCTCCAAACCGCCCAGTGCCAGCCGGGCTGTAGCCGAAATATTCCCCCGCGAGGTGCAGGCGGGCGTGGATACGGTCTTTACCTACACCGTTCTACCCACGCTCACAGACACCAACCTCGGCTTCGACAGCCTGGAGATCGAGACATTCGTGAGGCCTTCGTCCGTCCGCTCTCTGCGGGTCGGCGCCGATACCGTGTGTGCTCCGTGCCTTCCCCGAACAGACGCGCTTGAGATACTCGACGACCGGCTCATCGTGCACTTCGAGCAACTCCAGGGAATCGAGAAGTCGAAGACGCCCTTGGAAGTCGTTTTCGAGGCTCAGGTAGTCAGATACGGCGCGGAGTTCAGGAGTTGGATTTTCGACCAGGACTTGGACGAGGTCCGTCAGCTCGTGGACGGGGGCGATGCTTCCAGTCTCTACACCGGCAGCGGGGTTGCGGTGACCTTCCCCTTAAGCGGACAGCTTATCGACGCCTTGCAGGTGACGCCCCGCGTGTTGACCCCAAATGGGGACCAGATCAACGATCAGGCTGTCCTTTCCTATGCGCTACTCCACCTGAGCGAGGCGGGCGAATCCCAGGTCACGCTCTACGACCTCGCCGGTCGCACGGTTCGGCGGCTGCAGAGGGGCCCCCTCCTCAGCGGCAGGCACGAATGGTTCTGGGATGGAAGTGACGACGGGGACCAACTGGTTCCGCCGGGGAACTACATCTATTTCATCTCGGTGGAGACGGATGAACGGCGCGACGAGCGGAGCGGCGTAATCTCCGTGGCGTACTAACCCCCATCCTCATCTTCGTCGTCGGGGTAGCGATCATCACGCGTCGCGGACCGTGGCCGTCTGCATGGCTGCGAGCAGGGCTGCCGGGCTCATAAGAACACCCAGGATGGAGTGCGCGCAGCCCTGGGGTATCTCCAAACCCTCAGCCGTGGCGGCGATGTCGTTGGAATCGCGCGTGGGCATGACGGGGATTCTGCGGTTGGGTCGGTCGACGCTGAGATGGGCGTACAGGGTGATGCCTGTAGGGCTTTCCAGCATCACCTTGCTTGTGTCCAGGGTGAGCTTGATCGTGCCCGTCGCCCCTGCGTCAGACCTCCTGAAGCCGTCGATGAAAAGGCCGATCGGATAGCCCAAAGGACTGTCGAAGAGGTAGCCTCGAGTGGCGCTGTCCGGAAGGAGGAAATGCGTCACCAACTCGGCCTTGCAGAGAAGGCGCTCGTCGGGCACGGTCATGTCGAAGTTGACGAATGCAGGATTATTCAGACCGACCTGTCGACACAGGGCGGTGCCGTACCCGTAGACACATCCGGTGAACGACTCACCCCACAGTTCCAGTTCAGTGGTTTCCCGGTCGAGGTCATGACCCTTGTCGGCCAGTTGCGATAGAAACGAGTCGGTCAGATTCTGCTTGTAGTGCTCCGGGTCGATCCCGTCGTGCCACTCGGCCTCCGGCACGATGACGCGGTCGTCGCCGAGTTGCTGCCTGGCGTAGGAGAGGATCTCGTCTCCCCCGCCGACATCGGAGGCGAGCTGAGCGTAAACCGCATTGGGTTCAAGTTGACCGATCGCCGCCCGCCAGCGCCGTTCGCACAGCAACTCGCGCTCGAGATAGATCCCGGCGTTCGTGTTGTGAATGGTCTGCGGATCCCTGGCGGCGAGGTTGCTGTAGATCATGGAATGAATCAGGTAGACGATTCTTTTCACTTTCATTGGATACCTTCAGGGGTTGGATTCGAGCAGGGGATTTCGCCGGGGTCGCGCTCGCGCCATGCGCCGCTTACCTCAGAGCCTGCCTCGCAGGCGCCGGTGTTCCGCGATTGCAGCCGGCCAGACGCGGGGCAGCTCCCGGACGAAGCCGGGATAGGCATCGGGGAAGCTCCCCCCATGGGTCATCGGCGGCAGATTGCTGCTGATCAGGGATACCGGCTGCAGGCGGCGACCGTCCGCACGGTCGCGATAGCGCACCCGTAGCGCCATCTCATATATACCGCCCGGCTCGAGCAGCTTTCGCGCGGCCAGCATGACCGGCCACTGCATCACGCCGGAGAGCACGGGCGTCCCGTGCGCCATCTCGGCAGCCACCTGTTTGAAGACGAGTTCCCCGTCGAGGTAGACCCAAGTGTCTTCGCGGTCGAAAGCATCCAGGAGCATCCAGTAGTAGGTCCGGGAGTCGAAGCCATCGGGTACGGTGAATTGGGTGCGGAACCAAACATCGCCGGTCAACTCGTTCAACCCCTGTGGATTGAAACCTTCGACCTGATCGTCGTTCAAGGTCCGCCAATTCTGTGGCGCTTTCGCAGACTCGAACCAACGTTGCTCTGCACCTTGCTCGTGCGGATCGGCCCGGTATTCCCACTGCGGACCCAGGCAGAAGAAGTCGCCGTCTTCGGCATCGAACTCGGCGATCGCCCGCCGGTGGTTTACGTCTTCGAAGAAGCTGGACATGGAGGCCCATTCCAAGCGGGGAAGACCGTACTTGTGCCGCTCGTACTCCTGCTCTCCGAACTGTTGCATCTCGTCAAGCAGGGCACGGTAGGCGGGCAGCCCGTCTACCGGCCCGCGCCTCGACTGGCAGTACCAGATCGGCAGCCTGGCCAGTCGCACGCGCGCGCGCAAGTCCGCGTCGTCCTTGGCCAGCTGCTCCGCCTCGTCGAGACAGGCCATGGCCGGGTCGAGGAACCGAGGTTCGAAGACGGCCTCCGGAATGGAGCCGTACTGAAGCGACGGTTCCATATGCTCGTCATCCCAGGTCCTGGCCATAAGTTCCCACAATCGCAGCACAGGCTCTGCCGCAGCCCCGTAGAAGCCGTAAGTGAAGTCGCGCACCAGCTCGTCCGTGTTGAGCCGAGGGTTCCACATCTGTTTGGCGAAAACCCAGGTGCGAAGAAATTCGCGGTCGACTCCGCGGGTGAATGTATCCAGCGCCTGCAGCATGATCCCCCTGGCGCCGTTGTTGATGAAGAAACGCATGTCGCCACTGAGCACCTTGAGGTTGAGCACGGGACCGACGAAAGCGGGCCCGTACACGATCGGGTAGTGCCAGATGATGAGCCTGGCGCCGACGCGATGCCAGCCCCGCATGATGTCGGCTTGCATCGCGCTTTCCGTTACGTAGCGGCAAATCGTTCCCCAGTGGGCCGTCGTCGTCATGACGATGCGCACATTCTCATGTGGTCTTAGCGCCCTCGGCGGTTCGAGGGTGCCGAGATAGGCAAGCGCCGTGACCAGGACGTGGGGATGCTTCTCGGCGGTTGCCTCGGCCAGGGCATTGACCATTGAAATGGTCGTGCCGGCGTGCGATCCGTAGCGGCTGCCGTAGCCGTGGTCGGTCGCCTCGGCCTCGTCCAGAGCCTTGCAGGTCGGGCACAGGCAGTATCCTCGCCAGTCATTGGCGGAGAAATCGAGGAACCGCGCATCCGGGTTCTCGTCGAGAAACTTCAGCGCCCGCTCGATGCTGATGCGCCTCACGTCCGGATTGGTCAGACACAATTGCGTGGGCTCTCGCTCGCCCTCGGCGTTCATGGCGAAGTACTCGGGGTTCGTCTCGAAATACTTCTCCGATGACACGAACAGCTCCGACGTATGGACCATCTTCGGTACGCTCTTCGGCCATCCGCCCCATTCGGACGGTATCTCCAGGCTGCGCGAGTTGGTCCGGTTCTGCAGGCTCCACTCCGGAACCAGTGCAGCGCCGTAGAACGGATCTCGCAACTCCAACGGCGGCAGGTGTACCCGCGGTACGGGTCGAAAGATGAGAGTGGGTCGTTCGGGGATGACCGGTGGGTGTTCGGAGCTGTACCAACGGCACCCAAGGTTCTCCTCGAGGAGGACGAACACCGTATTGATCGCACCCCGCAGACGTCCGCCCCACAGATACAGGTCGGTTCCCTCGGCGCCGATGGCGATCCCTTCCGCACCCAGGTCCGCTTCCTTCTGGGGAAGAACGGCAGCTTCCAACCGGGAGGTACGGCCGATGCTGATCACCTTTCCCCGATCCCGGCTCTGGTCCCCCTCGGTTACGACGGGGAATTGAGCGCCTGTCATCTCCTCGAGCCACCGTTCCAGCTCCTGTGCGGCCTTCTCGTCCTGTCCTGTGGGCGCAGAAGGCAGCAGGATGACGTAATCGGTGCCACCCTCCCGCGCCAGCGTCAGTTCAGGGCCGGGGGCGCCCCGAGGCTGAAGGGCGTTGACCCAATCCGGGTGCGGTTCGACCGCTGCTACGCCGACGCCGGAGGCAACTGCGATTGAAACGGCGACTCTCAGCAAAAGCGCAGTTTTCATGCAGACACCTATGCCATTGGGGCATGCGTACACCCCCGAAGAGTTGGTTGGGACGCTGTGCAGGGCTAAGGGCTGCGAATCGTGGCGGCAAGGGTGAAGGGGAAGACGGGAGATTCTGGTCACGAGCCATCACTGTGCCGGAAGCCAGCCGAGTCTCCTTCCGCCCCGTCGATCATTCCCTGCAGTTTCTCCGCGATAAACTTGCTGTAGCATGCGATCAACACCTCCCCCTTTTCCGCCGAGGCGAGCAAGGCGTTCTCCTGCCGGGCGCGGTCCCGTGGGTTCTCGGGGTTGGGCCCCGCCCGGGGCCAGCCCTCCTTCGAGAATGGCTCCAGATATTCCTCGACTTCAGGGGAAAGTTCGCGCGCATAGTCCAGCCCTTCCTGGTCGTACTCCTCCATGGTGAAGGCGCGAACGCGCTGAGGGCAAATCGCCAGCACCAGGGAGGTCTCCTCCTCCGATGCATGGTTGAGGGCGGTCTGGCGTGCTACGGTGTCCAGCCTTCCCTCCCTGAGATCCCGGTATCCTTGCAGAATATCCGCGCGTTCCTCGTCGGTCAGTCCTGAAGCGTAGGAGACCTCGTCCAGTACCACGCCCAGGCGGCGGCGCCACTCGGGCAGCACGTCCCGCAGCAGACCGTGGTTGCCGCCGTGTCCGTTGACTACCAGAATGGTGGCGATGCCGTGCGTCTTGAGGCTTTGTACGACATCGAACAGGTAGGCTCGCAGGGTTTCCTTGCGCAGGGTCAGGGTGCCCTCGCGCGCCATGTGGTAGGGGGAGTACCCGACCGGACAACCCGGAGCCACCACGACCTGTGGATAAAGCTGCAGGGCAGCCTGCCGGGCAAGAAACGTCGAGACGACAATGTCTACGTTGAGGGCAAGGTGCTCGTTGTGCTGCTCGATGGCGCCGATCGGGACGATGGCCGCTTTCAACCGGCCGCTTTGCAGCGCCTGACGGACCTCCTTGCGGGTATTCTCTCCAAGCATCACCCGGTCGGGATTGATGTAGCGGTTCGGTTCTCGTGACATTCGTCTCTCCATTCAGCGTCTCAGGCTGGTACTATTCGCAAGCCCCCACGAGGCGAAGGTCACAGGCTCGCGCATGATTTTTTTTGTAAATAGTGCGTCCTGGAAATGCGAACTTCAGTACCCCTCACCCGGGCTGACGGCTATCGCGCGGTGCAACAGAAGCAGCTGCCAGCGGCACCGGGAGAGGGGTCCCCCAGAACTCCATAGTAAGCGGATGTTCTCGAAAACATCCGCTTCCATCGGCAGGCAATGAAGGCGAGTCGCATGTTATGGAGGTTGCCTGCGGTCCGGCGTTTCAACGCCCTTTGGCGGGCAATTACCCGGGCCGCGGGGCGGCGACGATCTGGTCCAGAACGCGGTTTGTGCGCGCCCCGGTCTCCCCGGTGCTCGGACACTCCCCCTCGCCGCGCAGGGCGTCGACAATCGACTGGATCAGCGGCTGCTGCACGTGTTCGGGCTGCGGCAGGTGAAACTCCTCCCGGCCGGAATCGGTGGTGAGGACGACCGGTTCGTCGAGGGCGAAAGCGGAGTACGAGATGCTGCCCTCGCTGCCGACGATCTCGGTGCGGTCGCGGGCGGCTCCGGCATGGGTGGTGAAGCACCACAATCCTGCACCCAAGGCACCGGATTCGAACCGGAAAGAGGCGCTGACGATGTCGTCGGAAGGGTAGTGCCCGGCCTGATTCCCGGTGATTCCACTAGCTGTGGCGACCGGTCCCACCAGGAAATCGAGCAGGTCGAGCTGGTGGCAGCCGAGGTCGAAGAAGTAGCCGTCCCCGGCGATTTCCGGCAGGACCCGCCAGGGCTGACGGTTCAGGTCGAGATCGTCCGCGCTCGGCGGACCGTACTGCTGAATGGTGGCAAAGCGAACCTCTCCGACGGCCCCTGCCTGCAACAGCTCGGCGACCTTGACGAAGGCGGGCAGACAGCGGCGGTAGTAGGCGACGAACAGCGGTGCTCGGGCTGCGGCGCAGGCCTCGTTCATCTGCCGGCACTGGGCATGGGTGAGGGCCATCGGTTTTTCGACGTAGACCGGCTTTCCCGCGGCGGCAACCCGCAAGGTGTATTCACAGTGGGAATCCGGCGGGGTGGCGATGTAGACCGCGTTCACCTCGCCGTCGGCTATCAGGGCGTCGGCGTCGTCGTACCAGCGCGGAACGCCGTGGCGCCGGGCGTAGTCGGCTGCAAGGTCTCCGTTGCGGCGCATCACGGCGACCAACTCCGAGCCGCCGCATTTGTAGAGCGGCGGTCCGGACTTCAGCTCGGTGACGTCACCGCAGCCGATGATTCCCCAGCGGATCGTATCCATCTATTGACTATTTGAAGAACCGGAATGAGTGAGAGAATTGAGCGACTGGCTGGCTCGCGATCGGGTTGGCGTCGTGTCCGGCTGGCAGGCAGGTTTTCCTGT
Organism: Candidatus Latescibacterota bacterium; assembly: GCA_965223905.1. Taxonomy (GTDB): domain Bacteria; phylum Latescibacterota; class UBA2968; order UBA8231; family UBA8231; genus CBDCXV01. The sequence continues at coordinate 131,916 of CBDCXV010000001.1, read as the reverse complement.
TCCTCCGGATCGTCGGAGGTGCCCGCGAGCGCTGAATGTAGCGGGCTTCAAGGGGCCGGTCAAAACAGGTCCTGTCCGTGTTGACATCGATCGCCGCGGCGGAGTACACTCTAGGGTTTGACGATACAACAGCCATGAAACACAAGCAGTTACATCGAAGAAGACAACGCCGCACCAGGTTTTCGACGGGCTTCCTGGCCGCGATGCTCTGCCTCTTTCCGGACCCTGGAGCCGCGGCGGACGCCAGCGACAGCGAGGCGCCGGCTGAAGCGCCTGTACCCGAGACCGCGGCTGCGAACGAGACGGAAGGGGAAAACGGGAAGGAGCGTCCGATCGTTCACCTGCTCGAGATGCACACGGTCAGCACCGAGCAGGAGATGATCGATCCCGGAATCACCGCTTTCGTCGAACGGGCGATCAGGGACTCCGATGAAGCCGGCGTCGACGCCATCGTTTTCGACATCGATACGTTCGGTGGCCGCGTCGACGCGGCCACGGTGATCCGGGACGCCATCATCGACGCCGATCCGCTGACCATCGCGTTCATCAACAAAAGGGCGATTTCCGCGGGCGCGCTGATCGCGCTGTCCTGCGACAAGATCGTCATGGTCAAGGGGGGCGAAATCGGAGCGGTCACGCCAGTCTCGGGTGGCGGTGAAAAGGCGGGGGACAAGTACGTCTCCGTGATGCGCGCCGAGATGCGGGCGACGGCTGAGCGCACCGGCAGGGATCCCGAGATCGCCGAAGCGATGGTCGACGAGCGCATCGAGATCGAGGGTTTCAGCGAGGTGGTCGGCCGTCCGGCGACGCTGACGACCAAGGAGGCGCTGCAGTACGGGGTCGCCGACGAGACCGCGGAAACCCTTCACGGCGTGCTGCGGATTTACGACCTCGAAGATGCCGAAATCGTCGAGGTGGAGATCAACTGGGCCGAGCAGGTGGTGCGGTTCCTGACCAATCCCATCATCACCTCCATACTGCTATCGGTTGCGATTTTCGGGCTGATCGCCGAGGTGCGGACCCCGGGGTGGGGCCTGGGAGGCACGATGGCGCTGATCGCCCTGGCGCTTTTCTTCGGCAGTCACCTCGTGGTGCATCTGGCGGAATGGGACGAGCTTGCGCTGTTCGTAGTCGGCCTCGTCCTGCTGGTCGTCGAGATCGCCTTCATTCCCGGGTTCGGGATCGTGGGCCTGGCAGGTATTCTCTGCATGGTCGCCAGCCTCTTGCTGACCCGCCTTCCCTCCTACCAGTGGTGGAGCCTCGACCAGATCTCCGCGGTGATCGGACAGCTGGCCCTTTCGATGATACTCGCCATCGTCGGCGCCGCCATCCTGTTGCGGGCGCTGCCGAGGTTCGCCCTGTTCAACCGGCTCATCCTCCGCAGCGAAACCTCCGCGAAGGAGGGGTACGTCGGTACGCCTACGGACCGGGATTCGGGTCTCGTCGGGCAGGAGGGGGTAACCCTGACCGCCCTGCGGCCAACCGGTATGGGGATGTTCGGCGGCAAGCGGCTGGATATCATTGCCGAGGGAGAGTTCGTCGAGGAGCACACAGCCGTGAGGGTCGTGGAGGCGCGCGGCAACCGGGTTATCGTGAGGCCGTCGTGAGCGCCTTCGGTCCCGAGCTCATGCCGTGGCTCTACTCGATCGGGCTTTTGATTCTCGGGTTCGTGCTCATCCTGCTCGAGATCTTCGTCATCCCGGGGTTCAACATCTTCGGCATCATGGGGTTCGGCACGGTCTGTGTCGGCGTCCTCCTGGCCTACAGGAAACTGGGGGTGGAAGCGGCGGTTGTGGTCGGGCTTCTGGGACTGGCCGGCACGGTCTCCCTGGTCGTATTTCTGATCCGCAACCGCGCCTGGCAGCGGCTGGTGCTCGAAACCGAAACCGACAAGGCTTCCGGCTACGAGTCGACGCCGGTCGGGTTCACCGAGTTGCTGGCGCAGAAAGGGGTCGCCCTTACCCCGCTGCGGCCCAGCGGCCGGGCGCAGTTCGGCGACCGCGTCGTGGACGTCGTGACCGAGGGGGATTTCATTAATCCAGGATCCCGGGTGGAAGTGATGCAGGTGCACGGCAACCGGGTCGTGGTTCAGGAGCCACGACCGGAGAGCGATTCATAGGTGCACTGACCGCGGGCGCCAACGAGGCACCGGCGGCTACCTGTGCAACGAAGGAGGCGGTAATGGAAGCACTGTTCTATGTCGCGATTCTGTTCGCGATCATCATTTTTTTGAGCCTGTTCACCTATTTCGTTCCGATCGGGCTGTGGATCACGGCGTACTTCTCCGGCGTCAAAGTGGGGATCTTCCGCGACCTCGTGGGAATGCGGCTGCGCAAGGTTCCGCCCGCAGCGATCGTCAGGCCGAAAATAAGCGCCACCAAGGCGGGCTTGGACGTAGAGTTGGACCGCATGGAAGCCCACTACCTGGCTGGCGGAAATGTCGAGGCGGTGATCCTGGCATTGATTTCGGCAGACAAGGCCAACATCGAGCTCGCCTTCGCACGCGCGACGGCGATCGATCTGGCCGGACGCGACGTGCTGGAAGCGGTCAAGGTCAGCGTCAACCCGAAGGTGATCAATACACCGCTGATCGCCGCCATCGCCAAGGACGGTATCCAGGTGAAGGCGACCTGCCGCGTCACCGTGCGCGCAAACATCGATCGCTTGGTAGGAGGCGCGGGCGAAGAGACCATAATAGCCCGGGTCGGCGAGGGGATCGTCACCACGGTCGGATCGGCGTCGACGCACAAGCAGGTGCTCGAGAATCCGGACAACATCTCCAAGACGGTGCTGGGGAAGGGACTCGATTCCAACACCGCCTTCGAGATTCTGTCGATCGACATCGCCGATGTCGATGTCGGCGAGAACATCGGCGCCAAGCTGCAGACCGAGCAGGCCGACGCCGATCTCAAAATCGCCCAGGCGAAGGCGGAAGAGCGCCGCGCCATGGCGCAGGCCCGCGAGCAGGAGATGAACGCACTTGTCGAGGAGATGAGCGCCCGGGTCAAGGAAGCGGAGGCCGAGGTACCGCGCGCGATGGCGGAGGCGTTCCGCAGCGGCAACCTCGGGATCATGGATTATTACCGCATGCGCAACATTCAGTCCGACACCGAAATGCGGACCTCGATTTCGGAGACGGACGGCGCAGAAGATGAGTAGCCCGTCCGCGGTCGGCTTCGAGGCGCGCTGAGGAGCGGTAGGAGTCGTGGAGCAACTACTATTCCTGCTGTTCGTGCTCTTCAGCGTTGTCTCGGCGCTGCTCGAGCGACGCAAGCGCAAGAGGCAGCGCGAAGAGCAGCGCAAGGCCGGCACGCCGGAGAAGGCGGAACGGGAGGAAGAAAGGGAAGAGACGTGGCCCTTTCCCATGGGGGGAGATCCCTTCGAGCCGGTGCGCCCGCGCCGGTCTTCCCGGCCGGCGGAGGAAGAGCTGGGGGAGGAACGCTCCCCGGAGCCGGCGGCGGCCGAAGTTGTCGGCGACCGGGAGGAGCCGGAGCCGCCGAGCCGCCCCAATATTTTCCAGCGGCTCGAGGATTTCGCCCGGGAAGAGGAAGGACGCGCCCGTGCCGAGGATGAGCGGGTTCGCGCCGACCAGGAGCGGGTCCGCCAGCTCGAACAGAGGGCGAGCGGTCGCCAACCTGCCGAGCGCGTCCGGGAGCGTGCCACGCCGCGGCTCAAGCCGGTAAAGACGGTACAAGTTTCGAAGCGAAAACGCCGCGGCAAGTGGAGCCTCACCCGAAAAACGGCGCGGGACGCCATCGTCTACGCCGAGATTTTCGGGAAGCCCAAGGCAGACAGGACAGACGAGCTGTACGGATAAAGGGCGGTCGAGCCATCTCCTGGCTCCAACAGCCGAAGTGGCGGAACTGGTAGACGCGCTGGATTCAAAATCCAGTGACCATCAGGTCGTGTGGGTTCGAGTCCCACCTTCGGCACCACACCCCCCGCAATAACTGCTGAGAGAAAGGGACGCTGCTTCCGGGCTCGGAATTCAGAATCCCACTGTCTCTCGCGGATGGCGGGCAACCTTCTACTTTCATCCTTCTTTCTGCATGCCTGGATGCCGGCCCTGCGGCGGTTCCGGAACACGCTCTTCATTCCAGGGCAACTCCACCACTCGCCGAACCGGTACACAGGCTTTGGGTGTCCGACACGGCTCCGCTCTCTTCAACTCGGAGCCAGAACATCCGAGGCGGGCGTACCTGGGGGTCTGCAGTACCGGCTGGCCGAACACGCGACCGTGCAGCTGCGGAAAGAGCCAGCAACGACGGAACCCATCTGCGACCCGCGCGCCAACGACAGTACTTCATCATGCAAAAACCGAGGCAGCGGATGAAGACGCACCAGCCAGACCGCCTGCGCCAACTGACGTCCGACATCTTCAAAGCGTGTGAAGTACTCCCGGAGGACGCCCGGATCGTGGCCGACCACCTCGTGGGCGCCAACCTCAAAGGTCTCGACTCGCACGGCGTCCTCAGGATCCCGCAGTACGTCGGCAACATCCGCAAAAACGAGATCGTGCCGGGCGCCGGGATCGAAACGGTCAGGGAAACCCCTACGACGGCCCTTCTCGACCTGAACTGGAACTTCGGACAGATCGGCGCCCGCACCGCTACCGGGATGGCGGTGGCCAAGGCTGGCCGGCAGGGCCTCGGATCGGTCGCCCTCTACCGGACTCAGCACGTCGGCTGCCTAAGCCTCTACACCGAGGCCATCGCCGGGGCGGGGATGGTGGGACTTGCAGCCTGCAGCGGCGGCTCGCCGAGCGGTCACTGGGTAGCGCCCTGGGGCGGCCGCGAGGGGCGCATCGGAACCAACCCGATATCGATGGCGGCCCCGACGACCGGGCCGACCGATCCTGTTCGACGCGGCTACGAGCGCCATCTCGGAAGGCAAGGTGCGCCTGAGCAGGGACAGCGGGAAGAACCTGCCCGAAACCTGGCTCGTCGACGCGGCAGGAAGGCCGAGCGCCGACCCGAACGCGCTCTACGGCCGGCCCGGAGGGGCCATCCTGCCGGTGGGTGGAGCCCTGGGTTACAAAGGTTTCGGCTTTGCGATGATGGCCCAGGTTTTGAGCACGGTTCTGACCGGCGCCACCGAGGAACGCATGGGAGGCGAGAGCAACAATTTCTGGATTCTCGCCATCGACATCGCCGCGTTCACCTCTCAAGGGGCCTTCCGCAAGGAGCTCGGCGAGTACGTCGCCTACGCCAAATCAGCAGCGTATGCCGAGGGGTTCGAGCGCGTCCTGGTGCCGGGAGAGCTCGACTTCGAAACCGAGGAACGCCGCGCAGCCGAGGGGATTCCGATTGCCGATGGGGTGTGGTCGCAGATAGAAACCGTCGCCGCCGACCTCGGCGTGGCGACCTGACCGGAACCAGGGCCGGCCGGCGGTTGAATGCAGCGGCGGGCATTTTCCAGAGTTCGCCAGGGCCTCCGCCTGAAATAGCGACCCTTGCCTGCGCGCACTCACGCCCCTACAGGCGTGCGGGAAAGGGGTGGTAATTGACCGTGATCTTCACCTCGCGTACGACCAGTGGGCTCGCCAATCCGGATGCCCGGCCATCGAGGGTGATTTCCAGAAGGTTGTCTCCTTTCCGGGGGCGTACGCCGCGTAGATCGAAGGTCAGCGCCTGGGCGCCGTAGCGGTTGATCGGATCGCCGAAGCCGCGGCGGCAGGCCTCGTTCTGAAGGGATTCCCCATTGAGCAGGATCTCGAGGCGGTCGGTCGAAACCAGGTCGGTTACCACGATTTCGAGGAGTACCTCGCGGATCTGATCGCCGGCCCCCTCGATGTCGTCGGCGATGTAGAAGGGCACCGGATGGCGAGTCCCCACATCGTCGGCCGCGATTCGAATCGGCAAAGGTGAGCGGTAGTGCAAGTGGTCGTCCTCGGGAGTGCGCACGAGGACGTACTGCTTGTCCTTCCGCGCCCCGAGGTCGGGGTCCCCCATTTCACTCAACATGCTGCGCTGCGCATCCCCCAGCGGCCAGTCCATGAACCAGGTGTAGAGGCCGTCCACTCCCTTGCTCCACTGATTGGCGACCGCGGCCCGCATCTGTTCGCTGCTGGGAAACTGGCGCACGGCCGCCCCCGTAATCTGGTCGTCGACGTACGGCTGGAGACATCCGAAAAACGCAACGTCGGCGTCATGCGCAGCATCCAACAGCCAATCGCTGGGCATGTTGGGATCGAGAACCATGTAGCCGTAGCGCATGGGAATGACAAAATCGAGGGAGCCGTTCTGCAGCCAGGCGCGCACGTCGAGCCCCTGCCCCAGGTTGAGCTCCTCCGTCGGCAGGGCGCGCACTCCAACCTGAATGCCGTCGCGTCCGGCTCGCACCATGCGGGATATCTGCGCGACGTACTCGGTGAGCTCCGGGATCAGGGACTCGGCTTCTTCCGGCTGGATGAGGGAGCCGCCTCCCGGAATCGCCAGGTCGAGCTCGACACCCTCGAGCGGGTACCGGTTCACGAGCTCTTCGACGATGGCGCGTTGGCCTTCGCGGACTTCCGGGGCACCTAGACCGCGCCCGCCCTGGGCTACCGCGTGGGCCGGGTCCATGCCGCCGTAACTGCCCAGGCGAACGGTGGCGAAAAAGTCCATGCCCTTGTCGTGAGCGCGGTCGATGAGAAGCTGCAGCGGATCGAGCCCGCGCTCTTCGAGACTCTTCATGTTGTGCCAGGTGCGCCAGTAGGCCGCCTGCTCGAAAGGCATCATGTCGGAGCCGAACTGCAACGCGACATCGGAAGGGTAGAACAAACCGTCGCCGCGCTGGATCCCGTAGGCGATGGTATCGACCGCGGTGCCGGCAACTTCATCGACCGGTGTCCAGGCGTCCTCCAGGGAGATGGGGGGCTCGAACACGAACAGGTAGTAATGGCGGGCGTCGTTGTGGTAGATGATTCGCTTCTGGCGCATGGGGATTCCTCCGGGTTGTTGCCGTGTCCCACAGGGTTCCGCAATCAAGCCGCCCAGCTCATTTCAGGCTCGGGTGCCGTTCCTGCGGCCCCGCTTCCGGGACAAGGCGCTATTTCACGAGCACGTCTCGCGTGTATCGAGGACGGTCCAGGAAGCAGGATTTCGGGGATTTCGGCGATCCGCAGACCGCCGCATGGCAGCTGGAAATCTCCGCTGTTGCAGGCGAAAACCCGCAAGCAAGGATGGTAGAGATAATCGGGCATCTCGGCGCTAAGGATCTTTCTCCGAGCGACTTAGGCCGCTTGGGGCAGCACCTGGTCGATATCTTGGAAAACATAACCGTATATAAAACAATATGTTATATGACGTTACAGAGTCGTGGCCGGAGTCTGGAATAATTAGTTGCTCTGGCATCTGTCGCGCCGTATCATAAAAGGCGAAGGCTGCACTTTCTGCACACCATTCGGCCGGAATCGCGAAGGAGAGAGGAGTTTCGCGTTTTCAGGCCCCCCTAATTAATAATCCACAAACAGAAGGAGAGTCATGCTGGAAACCCTCAGCGACCGCGAGAGCTCTCTACGGTCTTATTTCGACGATATTGCCCACTCCGAGCCGCTTTCTCGTGAGAAAGAAGTCGAACTCGCCGCGCGCATCAAAGACGGCGACATGGAAGCCCGTGATGAATTGGTTCAGGCGAATCTGCGGTTCGTCATCGACGTAGCAAAGAATTACCAGAATCGGGGCCTCTCTTTTGCAGATCTGATCAGCGCCGGCAATCTCGGGTTGATGACGGCAGCCGAGCGCTTCGACGGAACCAGGGGTTACAAGTTCATCTCCTACGCGGTCTGGTGGATCCGTCAATCCATCCTGCAGACCATCGCCGAGCACGTGCGCACTGTGCGGCTCCCGCTCAACAAACTGAGCCTCCTGAAAGACATCTCGAAAGCCTCCAGACGGCTGGGACAGGGCCGCGAAGAGGAGCCGGATGTCGACGAGATCGCCAAGGAGCTCGATTTGCCGGCCGACGTCGTCACCGACGCCATTCTCAGCGCTCGCCCCGTGAGCTCTCTCGACGGCGCCTTCGAAGACGACGAGAAGCGCTCGCTGATGAACGTCCTGCCCGACACCAGCCAGCGGGCTCCGGATTCGGACGTGATGCGCGATTCCGCCAGGAACCAACTCGAAAGCGTCCTCGCCAGTCTCGACGACAGGGAGCAGCGGATCATTCGTCTCTATTTCGGACTCGACGGCAAGGAGGCATTGACCCTCGAGCAGATCGGCAGCCTGATAGGGGTTACGCGCGAGCGTGTGCGGCAGATAAAGGAGAGGGCACTGAGCCGGCTCCGGCATCCGTCGCGCTACCAGTTCCTGCAGGCACTGGCCGAGGAGGTTTAGAAAGAAGGCCCGGCCCGGATTCCGGTTTTTCCAACAAGAGCGGCGCGCTTTCGAGCGGTGCGCCGCTCTTTTCAGTTTCAGCGGATTTTTTCTATGAGGGCGGAAAGGGACGGTTTGCCCCCGAGCTCCGCATTTTCTCTCGATTGCAGCAGGGACTGGGGGTCGGAACGAAACCGGTGAACGATGGATGAGCCGAAACTCCAAGGCAAAGTCGCCCTGGTGACCGGTGGGGCCCGAGGCCTCGGACGCGCCTATGTTCTGCATCTGGCCCGGCTGGGCGCCGCCGTCGTCGTCAACGACATCAGGCTGGATGCGGCGGTCGAATTCGGAGAGCAGCTGACGGCTGGATCCGTGGCGGCCGAGGTCGAGTCCCTTGGACGGCGCTCTCTCGGCATCGAAGCGGACGTAACCGATCGCGACGGGGTGGCAGCGATGGTGGAGACGGCCGTGGCCGAGCTCGGCGGTATCGATATCCTGGTAACCAATGCCGGCGGAAACCTGACCACCGACCCGGACCAGAGCGCCACGGGGACGTCGCAACAGACGTACCGTTACCTGATGGAGATCAACCTGACGGGTACCGTTTTCTGTTGCCAGGAGGTGGGAAAGGCGATGCGCAAGCGGGGTAAGGGAGGCAAGATCGTCACTGTCGCGTCGCAGGCCGGCATGTGGAGCGGGCGCGACGGCGGGGGAATGGCCTACAAGGTGTCGAAGGCCGGCGTCATCCAGTACACCCGCGTGCTGGCGGCCGAGTTGGGACCCCATGGGATCCACGTAAACTGCATCGCCCCGGGGTTCATCCTTTCATCCCGGGCGCTGGCGCAGGGGCGCAACGAGCCGGAAACCAGGAAGAAGCTCGAGGAGCAAATTCCCCTCGGAAGGCTGGGAATGCCCGAAGACTGCGCCAAGGTCGTCGAGTTCCTGGTGACGGACCTGTCCGACTATGTCACCGGTCAATGCATCCCGGTCTGCGGCGGCTTCGTCGCCTTCTGAGACACAACCACCCTGCCTCCCGACAGCAAGTCAGGCATCTGGCCAGCGATACATACGGCGCGGCTTCGTGTCCGCCTGGGCATCCCGCCATTCCTCGACCCATGCCGCGTGGCGGCCGGCCGCGGTCGCCGGATCGTTCACGCGGGGGTCGGCTTGGCTGCGCACCAGCAGACCGGGCAGCGGGCGTCCGTGAGGCTTGCGCGCGTCGTTCCATCGCAGGTCCATGCTCCAGCGAACCTGACCGGATTTGTTGGGACCGGAACCGTGCGGCGTGCGGCAGTGAATGAAAACGACGTCCCCTTTTCTCACGGGTATCGAGACCGGTTCCTCCGCCGGCATTTCGTCGTCGGCGATCTGCCACCCATAGGGGCAGCGGACGTGGCGGCGCAAGGCCCCGCGGTGCAGTCCGGGTACGACCCTGATCGTGCCGTTGGCCTCGTCGCAGTCGACGAGCGGAATCCATGAGGTGACGACGAGGGTATCGTCCGCTTCAGGCAGCAGGACCGCCGCATCCTGGTGCAGCGGCGACAGCTGAATCCAGTAGTGGTCCTGCTCGGTCAGATGCGACTCGGGCAGCTTGGGCCGCACGTGGTGGGTGGGGTTGCAGAAGATCTCCTCGCCGACCAGGCTCTCGACGGCATCCAGCAGGTCGGCTGTTGTGCAGGAAATCGAATATCGGCCGCCGCAGGTTCAAAGGGAACGAAACCTGTCCCTGGATCGACTCGCCGGAGTCCCGGGTCAGCAGGGCGATGCGCTGTTCGAAGGGGGCACCGGCATGGAGGTCATCGATCTTTCCCCGATTCCGCAGTTCGCGGGCTGCATCCTCGATGATATCCTCCATGTCCGCGATCAAGGGCTGGAGATCCACTTCGGGAAACAGGCCGCGAACCACCAGGTATCCCCGGGTGTGAAACTCTTCTACCTGACTTGGGCTCAAGGACATGCGTTGCACCTCCGCTTCGGGGATCGGAATATAACAGCCAGTTGATAGTTGCTCCACGCGGGGCCGGCCGCAGCCCGGATGACTTTTTTCAAGGGCTGATGGTTTCCCGGAGGTCAGAAAGCCATGGCGGCCGTTGCCGCGGGAATTTCATACCGTCATGTCGAGACCAGACCTTGATCCCCCCCCGGCTGCACATACCTTTCACGGCTCCTCGAACCCACTGAGCGAGAATCCGTTCCTCCATGCCCCTGTTCCGTACCACTCTCCTGCTGACAGCCGCCACGGTCTCTGTCGCGCAGGCCCAGCTGATCGAGGAAGCAGGGTCTGACGGCAGCGGACTCTATGGAACGGTAGGCCTCGGGATCACCAACATCGAACGCGGTCCCGGGATCGCGGTGCCTGTCGGACTGAGCGTGCTCGCCGCGCGTTTCCGCTTGATCGCATCGGTCTCGCTGCTCGATTTGGTTTTCCTGCAGAAAGAAAACGACAACCCCCGGTACCAGCGGATCTACGGCCCCGGCGGAGTCAGCGCCTGCATCGATTCGTTGGGATACTCCGTGCCGTCGTATCGGTGCTCGGCCGGCACGGAGGTGCTGCGCTCGTTCAGCGGCGACATCAGCTTCGTGCCCGTGGAAACCGTCATCGTGGCCAACAAGCCGGGCAAGCTGTACACCGGACTCGGTCTGCGAGGCCGCAAGCCACGCACCCCATACGGCACAATCGGCATGTTTTTCGATTCCCCTTCCGGGCCCGCCGGGGGGGTGCGCGTAAACCTCGGCCTGGATTTTTTCTACCTGGGCCTCACCTGGGGGCTGAACGCCGGGCGCCTGCTCGGCTGGAGGTGAGCCGTTGCACCCGGTCAAAGCTGCGTTCCCTCGAGGTGAAATTTCCGGACGCATGCCCTCCATCAGCAGGTCGATAGTCATTCTCCATCTTGTTGCAGCTATCCTGTTCGCCGGAGCGGCAACTCCCGCAACGGCGCAGGTCACCCTGCCCGGTGAAACACACCCCAGCCTGCTGTTTTCCGCATCCGACGTTCCGGTGCTGCGGGAGCGGATCCGGCGCTCCCCGTATTCGGGGTGGTGGCAGACGGTGCTCAACCGTGCCGAGAACGTTCCCTCCACCTTCGCTGTCGAGCGCAGCAAGGCGCGTTACGCCAAGAGTCTGGCGTTTGCATACCTGATGACGGACAGGACCGCCTTCGCGGAACGGGCGGTCGAGATCATGCTCGACATGAAGTTTCCGCCCCGCGGCGGAGACCTCGGGGAACCCCACAACGAGGGGGAGGTAGTCGCCCTCTACGCCGTCGCCTACGACATGCTCGACGGATATTTGAGTGCGGATTCCGCCTCGCGAGAAGAGATCCGCGAAATCCTGGCCGAGGAGGCGGAGCGGATTCACAAGGGCATCGTGATCCGGGAGATCGATCTGGGGTTCCTCGGCTCGATAAAAATCCGCCTGCACGAAACACCGGATCCGCGCAATCCCGCCATTCTCCATCTCAACAACTGGCACATACGGGCTTACGCCGGGCTCGGGCTGGCCGCGTTCGCCCTGGCCGACCACCCGGGCAGGGGCGGCAGCAGTCCGGGGGATTGGGCCGACCGCGCCTTCGATCTGGTGACGAGATCCCTCGACCACCAGATCGACGGGTCCGACGGAGGGTATGCGGAAGGTCCGTTCTACGCCCGCTACGCCGCCGACCTGTACCTGCCGTACATGTTTGCACTGAAACGCCTGACAGGAACCGACCTGTTCGAAAACCCTGGAGTCGACCTGATGCACGACTGGTCGCTCAACCTGCGGCTTCCGAACGGACGCCGTCCCAACATCGACGACAGCCATCTCGACGACTTTTACGGCCACTATCTCGCATCCGTCGACGCCAACGGGCCCGTGCACCTGTGGGACTGGCAGAACAACTCGTTCGTGCAGTACGTGCGGGAGTTTTCCGAAATGGACGCGATCGCCCTGTACGACGACGGGATCGCCGCCCTGGAACCGGAATACGGCCCCACCGTCATCATGCCGGAGGCGGGGGACGCGGTTTTTCGCAGCGACTGGTCGGAGAACGCGACCTACATGCTGCTGCGCGGCGAGCACGGGCGCGCGCGCGCGCAGGGACTGGGGCATGAGCACGCCGACGAGACCAGTTTCCTGATCTACGCGGCCGGTGAAATGCTGGCCGTCGACGGCGGCTACATCGACTTCAGCAACCACCACAAGGTGAACGCCGGTCCCAGCCACAGCCTGATCCTCGTCGACGGCAGCGGTCCCCCGCTCGACACCGTGCTCGGCCAGGCAGTGGATGGCGGCAACGACGCCTACATACAGCGCTACTTCACCGGCGACTCCCTCGACTACGCCGAGGTGGCGGCGGCCTACGAGGGGGTCGGCATCCGGCGCCGCGTCATGTTCGTCGGCAAGCGCTACTTCGTCGTCAGCGACCAGGTCAGAGACGGGAGCAGTCATCGGTACGAGTGGCGCCTGCACGGCAACGGAGGAGGCACCAGCGGGGGATCGTACCGGCGTAGCGGGAGTCTCGCCCGCTGGACCCGCTCCCAGGCGGAACTGCTGGCGTTCATGCCGGCCAGGGAAGGACGCACCTTCACCGAGTCCGAGGCGATACACTCGTTCGCCTATCGCGAAGAGCCGACCCATACCCTGCTGAGCGTTCGGGAAAGCGGCGCCGAGGTCGACTATCTCGCGGTGCTGTTTCCGCGGGCCCTGACCGATGCCGAACCGGTCATCGCGGCCCCTGCGGCCACGGGTGGGGAGGCGGTCAGCGTGGAGAAGGGCGGGACGACCGACTACGCCTGGAGCGCCGCCGAGGGCGGCACGATATCGGTGACAACGGCTTTCGGCACTCTGACCAGCGACGCGGGGTTCGGCCTGGCGAGCTTCGCCGCCGAGGCGCTCAGCGAGTTCACCTTGATCGGTGCAACCCTTTTGTCCATTGACGGGGTCCAGGTGTTTTCCGCGTCCAACGAGACGGACCTGAGCCTGGCGTTCGCTGCTGGGAGTGCCAGCGGGTTCCTGCGTGAGGGCAGCGGAGGTACCGACGTTGTCCTCGCGTTGTCCGATCCGGTCACGGCGACGGATTTCTCAGGCGAGCTGGCGGGTAGCTCGTACTCCAACGGCGCGCTGACGCTGCGGTTTTCCGGCGCCGGGCCGCTGGCCGTGACGACATCCGACGCCGCATCGGTTCCCACGCCCTTCCCTCCCCCTCCGGAGGCCCTCGCCGCAGATTTCGACGGCAGCGGCACCGTGGACTTCGCCGACTTCTACCTGTTTGTCGACGCCTTCGGCCACCCCGCCAGGGGGGAGCGGGCGATCTACGACCTCAACGGCAACGGCGAAGTCGATTTCGAGGATTTCTTCATTTTCGCCGACCAGCTCGGCCGTTCCAACGGCGGCTGAGCATCACCCTTCCCGAGTGACGTAGGCGAGCATCTCGACCACCTGCCCGGTCGTCTCCGCCACCGCGAGAGCCGCGGCATCCACTTCCTTGAGGGCGTGGGCGATGTCGGCGTCGTGCATGACGATGATCGCCTTGCCCAGGGCGGAGGCGAAGCCGGCGTCGAAGGCGGCGTTCCATTGCCGGTAGGTGCCGCCGAAGCGGACCACTACCGCATCGGCGTCCCGAATCAGGGTGCGGGTGCGAATGGCGTTTATTCGAGCCCCCTTCTGATCCTTCCAGAACCCGGATTCCTCGGGGCCTAGAATTTCGACGCCGCAGTTGTCGCTGGCGGCGTGATCGGTTACCGGGGCGGTGAAGGATACCGGAAGCTGCCTCTGCGCCGCGGAGCTGACGATCCGCTCTCGCCAGTCGCTGTGGATTTCCCCGGCGAGGTACACTTTCCACTGCTTCGACATTTTCCTCTCTCCCCTGTTTCAGGTCTGTTGTGCGCTGATCTGCGCACCTGTATTTTGGGCGCAATTACCGTCCCGCCAACCGCCTCCCATGCGCCGTGCCTACAGGCGGCGGCTTGTGGCGACTTCCGAAGCTCTCTCCGATCCGGCGCGGCCGTGACTTGCGGTCCGGCGCCATCCATTCTGCAAGGTATCCCCGGGCCGACCCGCTGCAAAGGAGTCTGAAATGAAATCTGCAATCGAACTCGCGATGGCGAAGACCGAAAAGCTGGTCGACAATCAACAGAAGCTGAGCGAAGAGCAGCTCGCCGCCATCGCCGCCATCAGGAACGAATACGAGGCCAAGTGGGCGGAACAGGAGATCGCCCTCAAACAGCGCATCGCCAGGCTCGCCCAGGAGGCCGACCCGCAGGCATTCGCCGAGCACCAGCGCCAGTTTCAGGAAGAGATGAACCAGGTGCGCGACAGGATCTTCAGGGAGCGCGACGACAAGATCGAGACGGTGCGCGGGCAGGCCTCCGGCTGAGTGGCCGCAAGGCATCCCGCAAAAAAAGCGGTGACATCAGCCTCGACATCCAGGAACCGGGCCGCGAAGACGTGATCGACACACGGCCGGAGAGCCTCCCGGACCGCGGAAGTTTCGCAGGTGCGGTGTTCCTGCCCCTGGCAGCTGCGGCCCTGGCCGCGCTCGCCGGCTGCGACTCCAAAGCGGTTTCTGCGGGGGACCGGGCGCCTGCGTTCACCTTGCCTGCTGCGTACGGGACTTCCGTTTCCCTGTCCGATCTGCTCGAAAACCGCGCCGCAGCGGTACTGGTATTCTACAGGGGATTCTTCTGAGGTGGGTGCAAAGTCCAGCTAGGTCAGCTGGCAGAAGCGTATCCCGGGTTCCTGGAGCGGAACGTGTCGCTGGCGGCCATCAGCACCGATAACGCCGCCAAAGGGCTGGAAATGGTGGAGCTGACGGGCGCTGAATTTGCCATTCTGTCGGACGAGGACGCCGCGGTGGCCAGGGACTACGGGGTCTACAACCTTCTGAACGACAGCTTGGCGGCACCTTCCGTTTTCATCATTACTCCCGGGGGCCACATCGAGTGGAGATACGTAGGGGAAAACGTCTCCGACCGCCCGGCACCTGATGAAATCCTCGCTCAGGTCGACCGACTGATACGGTGAGTGGCCGCGGACAGGGAGCGGGCCGATCCAGCCGGCCACATCGTCCCATTTCCCTGCCGGACGCCGGACCTGAAAGGCCACCATACCCTCCCGTCCACCCGGCCATCCCCGGCGGCATCGGGCCGCGCCCCGTCCCGGGATCGCTACCTGACGATCACCAGGGCCCCTCGTTGCCGGACGCGTCTTTCCCCGGCCGCGGCTTCGATCAGGTAGAGGTAGGTGCCGTTGGCGACGAGGTTTCCGTCGCCGTCCCTGCCGTCCCACTCCAGCTGTCCGAACCCCGCCTTCTGCTGCTGCGGACCGAGCTGCACCACCCGCCTGCCGCTGAGACTGAACAGCTCGACGCTCACCTCCGCCTCGTGCGACAACACGTAGGTGATGGCGGTCCGCTTCCTGACCGGGTGCGGGTACACCAGCACGTTGGCAAGCGCCAGCTCCTCGGCAACGACGATGGCGATTATTTCCGACCCGACTTCCCTGTCGCCGCTGAACAGGCGCACCTGCACCCGGTGCCGGCCCGGTGGCAGCGCCGGCCGGTACAGCACGCGCACTCCCGAATCGGGGGAAGCGGCAAACGTCGAGTCAGGCTGCTGCGGGGCTCCGTCGACCGCTAGGAGGATCCGTCCCGACTCGACGAAGGGCGCGCGAATCACCAGCGCTCGGCCCGGCAGAAGGGGATCCCCGTGCAGGAACGGTTTTCCGGCCGGCCATTGCTGCGCAGAGAAACGGAGGGTCTTCGGCTCCACCGGGAGGCGGATCATGTTGTCGCGGGGGTGGGCGTCGGGCCGACCGGCAATGGATACCCGGGCGAACAGGGGGAAATCTTCCGGCTGCTCGTCCAGCTCGATGCGAATCCGGCCGGCAACCCCGCGCTCCAGGACCGGCAGCGTCCGGGTTGCCCCTGCTATCGCCCTCTCGCCGGACAGCAGCTCAACCAGGGCGCCGGAGACGGCAAAGGGAGAGAGGTTGCGGACGGTCAGGTCGACGGCGAAACGGCTATCCTCCTGGTCCACCGCGGCGGCCACGGCCCGCAGGTCGGGGGCTGGAACCGACACCACCTCCCAGCTGCCGAGGGCTGCGGAAGCACCCTCCCGGGTCGAGTCGCTCAGGGTGGCGCGCAGACGCAGCACGGGATTCCCGACCGCATCGATCGCCGACAGATCGACCGCTCCGGGGAGGAGACCGGAGAATCCCGGCAGCGTCACCCAGCCGCCGTCGCCGGCTGCCTGAACGTCGGTGGTCACCGCTCCGGAACCCTCGACGGTCATGCTGTGCCAGCGCTCGGAAGGGCCGATGGCGCCGCTGTGGGCGGTCCCCGCAACCGGGATGCCCGCCCCGGAGTAGCGAAAGACCGCCGACCCCAGAAGATCTCCCAGCCAGGCCTTGTTGTTGATCCAGTCGTACTGCCCGGAAATCACGCGCGTGGTGTCCTGGTCGCTCATCCATTCGTCGATGAAGCGCCCGTCCAAGGAGTCTACCATGCGAATGCGGCGCTGTCCCCCGAACTCGATGAAGTAGAGGCGCTCGCCGTCGGCGAGGATGCCGTCGGTCCACTCGAAGGTGAAGCCGTTCTCCGTCGGCGGTGAGGTGAACTCGCGCAGCAGCCGCCAACCGTCCGCGGGATCGAAAACGCGAACGCCCCAGGCGGTGCGGGTCCCTGAGGCGGCGCTCATCGCCACGTTGTAGACGAGCTCGCCGTCGGAGGTGATGAGGGAGTGGCCGTCCTCGACCTTGCCGGACTTCCACTCGAGCAGGCCGTCCGGCACCGCCACGGTATCGAGGCGACCGGTGGCCAGGGAAATCCGCTCGAGCTCGAAGGCGCGGCTGCTTTCGCTGTAGATGTAGCCGTCGCTGTGGAAGGTGGCGGAGATGCCCCCCGTGGTCGAATCCCCGAAGGTGCCGTAGTTGCGGGTGCGCACGGTTCCGTTCAGGCCGGTCCCGATGCGGGTGAAGAAGTCGGTGCCGGGATAGATGGTCGAGGAGTCGTTGTACCAGCGCTTGGCATACAGATAGGTCCCGTCGGTAACGAGCACCCCGGCGCCCTCGAGATCGCGCACCGTGTACCCGTCCTCGCGGGTGGCGCTTCCCGGCCTGAGCGGTGTGGAACTGCGCGTCACCCGTAGCAGTTCCCCGTCGAGCTCGAGAGACTCGAGGCCCCCACCGGCCATCTGCACCGCGTTCTGTCGCCAGCGCTGCTGCTCCCCCGGAAGCGCCTCGGCTTCGTCGCCGAGCCAAAGGGAACGGGTGGCGCTCCAGGGCCCGGCCGATGAGCCGTCCATGGCGCGGGCGCGCCAGAACCAGGTCCCTTCGGGGAGGGTTGGGGCGAAAACCGCTAATCCATCGACGGCGTCGACCGCAGGAGACAGGGCGGAGCTTCCGGCAACGAAACCGCTGCTTGTCGAAAGCTGGAACTCGACCTGCCCCCCCTGCCCTTCGATCACCGCTTCGAAGCTCGCTGCCGCAGCCGGCAGCACGGCTCCGGCAGGTGGAAACAGCAGCTCCGGAACGAGGGGGGACAGAATATCGACGGCGACCGCGGCGGAATTGTTGCCTTCATCGAGCTCGGCCAGGAGGTCGTCCGGGTCCACGACGAGCTCGAGCAGGTGCTCGCCGCGGCGCTCGCCGATGTGCCAATCGAAAGAGAGGCGGTGGCTGCCGGCAAACGGCGCCAGGCGTTCGAAGTAGAGGGTGTCCTCCGTTGCCTCTCCGCGGGCGGCGACGAGCACGGTGAGACTGTCCTGGGTGGCGCGGGAGTTGTTGGCCAGGACCGCGGCGACCGGGACGATGCTGCCGCTCACCAGCTCTTCTCCCGCGGCGAGCTCGAGCGGCTGATAGTCGGGCAGCCGCGGCAGGGCGAGCTCCTGCGCCGGGTCGCCGAACAGCTGCATGGTCAGGGCGGAAGCGGTCCAGGAGGAGTGCGCCGCAAGGACCTGGACCTTGGCGGCGTTCAGGGCCGGGCCGAAGGCCAGGGTTCTCTCGTCGAAGAACTGCCCGTACAGATGCTGGCCGAGGAGATCGTTCTGCGAGATGAAGCTCTGCGCCGAGGCTGAGATGTAGGCGATCGAGCCGCCGTCGGCGCGGTCGGTGAAGACTTCGCCGATCGCCTCGGTGTGCGGGTTGACGAACATTCCGTTGAGACAGGAGAGCGCCGTCACCAGCGGCAGGCGACGGCCGTTGTCGACCTGCGAGAGGTAGTCCCAGTCGGGGAACTGCAGCGAGAACAGGTACTGCATCGTGCCGGCGGCGCCGTGGCCGTTGAAGTTCACCAGCAGCGCTCCGGCGTTGAGCTCGTCGAGGAACGCCTTCCCCGTGGGGTTGGGGAGGTGCTGCTCGTCGGGGTTGTAGATCTTGACCGACTGCAACCCGAACGGCTCGCTGAAGCGGGAGGCAAGCTCGTCGCTGGGCAGAGTGAACACATCCTTGGAGTGGTGGTTCGCCAGGTAGATGACGCGGCTGCGCCAGTCCCCCGGGGCAGGCTCGGTGTCGTAGCGGACAATCTTGTCGACCACCCCCTTCGCTTCCGCGGCGCTCTCGACAGCGAGGCGGCCGACCGCGACATCCGGCAGGAGGTCGTCGCCGTCGACCAGGCTGTAGAGGTAATCGCTGGGTGAATGGCCGCGCCTGCGCGCATGGTAATAGAGGGTGGGAACATAGCAGGGCTGTCCCCCGCCCTGGACGTTGCGGTAGTCGAAGGTGGCGTCCCCGAGCAACAGCACGTACTGCGGGGGCCGCTCCCAGTTGTGGTAGGCGTGGGAGATGAAGGCGCCGATCGCCTCGCGCAACATCAGTCCGTGCGAGAACTCGTCGTAGATGTCCTCGACGTCGACGATTTCGGCGGCTAGGCCGCTCTCCCGGCGATGGCCTTCCAGCCGTTCGGCGGCGTCGAGGAAGTCTTCATGGGAGATGATCACGTAGTCGGCTCCCGGATGTGTCGTTCGCAAACGGGAAGGTGAATCCAACGCCCCGCCGGGAGTGCGGATGCTGGCGCTGTCGACGATGACGTATTCGGCCTTCGTCCGGTTTTCGTCTTCGAAAACGGCGGTATAGAGCGGCGCGCGGGTACTGTCTATCCGCAGCCCGGAGAAAACGATCTCGCGCGCGGTGTCGAACAGGTGGATCTCCGGATGGGAAAAGTCGAATACGACCACCTGCCTGCCCGTAGAGGGCTCGTGGGTGAAGCGCAGGTATCCGGGCCAGGCCACATGCCGGGCGCGGTAGTCGATGGCGAAGAAGTTGAAGAGCGTCTGATCCCGCCCTTCGGTGGCGCTGGCGAACGCCTGGACGAGCAGCCTGTTGGTGCCCTTCCTCAGGAACGTAGAGGAGATCTCCTCCTCAATCTGAAGCTCGACCTGTCCCCGCCAGAGATAGTCCCCGATGTGCTGGTTGTTCAGCTTGAGCACCGTGTGGTGGGCAGGGGTCTGTCCGTGCAGGGCGACCCGCAGCCGGGCGCCGTACTCCTCTCCGAAAGCAGGGGCGACGAGCTCTCCTGTGAACACCGCGGAGCCGGGGGTGTCGACATCGAGACCGCGGATGGGGCGGCGTCTCCAGAACCAGTGATCGCGGTTGATGTCAGGCGCATCCGCGAAAACCTGGAACCACAGATCCTGCTCGAAATGGGCGGTGGTCCAGAAAAATTCGGCGATGGGGTACCCGGCATCCGGTTCCGCGGACTGGGGCTGGAACCGCCGTCCCGTCTCTCCGCCCCAGGTAAGCCAGTAAAGATTCTCGCGGCCGTAGATGCTCTCGAAATCCTTTTCTCCCACCTGCCCGGCCTTGTCGCGCCGGAAGCGGCCCGCAAAAAGCAGGTAATCGCTCTCGTCGAACGAGCCATCCTCCTGCCCGAAAACCTGTAGCGGCTGTTCGCTGCCGAGGTGAAACAGCCGCAAGGTGCGGGGGTCGATTTCCCCGGGGTCGACGGCGCGCGCCGCCAGCCAGCTCCGGTCGATGCGGAAGACGCCGTCGTGAGCGACCTTCACCTTGACCCACGGGAGGGAGGGGTCGTACCAGGCACCGCGGTCGTCGACACGGGCGCGCTTGGCCGCCGCCCGCGGCGGCATCTCTGCCGGCGGATTGAGGAAGGCGCCGTAAAGCGGGGAGGCGCCGTCCCCGCCCGTTGCCGGTTTGAAACGCCCGCCTCCGGAAAACCGGACCGCTACCCGCAGGTCGGTGCAGGCCGAGAGCCGCCGCAGCCCGGGGTCGTACGAGACCGGAAACAGCCGCAGACCGTAGGCGTCGACACCGCGCAGAATGCCGAGGTACTCGGCTTCGACGAGACCCGAAGGACGGCTGATCTCCGCTGACGGAGGGGCAGGCGGCAGCAGGATGTCTTCGAGCTCCGTGAACCGCGCCTCCAGCACCTCGAGCTCGACGCCGGCCCCGGGAGGAGCTGCGAGCAGGTGGGCGGCGAAAGGCAGCTCGACGCCGGCCGGCGAAGTCAGCCGGGCCGGCAGATCGGGAAAGGCAAGCTGGTGGGTGAGCCGGCCGTCGATTTCGGTCGCCGTCAGGTGGCGCCCCTCCTGGGCGTCGAGACGCAGCCGCAGGATGAGGTCCCCTCCTGGCGATTCAGTCAGCTCGAGTGGAGCCGCGGAAATGGAAGAAGAGAGCAGTGCGAGCAGGATGAGCCACGCTCGCAACGGGAGAAGGCGGGTGCGGGCGAGAAAAGTCACGACGGTTTAAGGTACGAAACCGGCAGGCCTGAAATAAATCCGTTGCATCGGTCTGGAGGAGGTAGGTCGTGGCCGGCGAAGGCACCTTCAGCTGCCGGTAGCATGGGGCACTTCTTCCTGCAGCATCTGTTGAAATAGATCTCTGTGGGAGTCCCGGCGCAATCGGAGGCCACGGGTCATTGGGCCCCCCAGGGTGACTCTGACCCCCGTACCGGCTGGGAGGCCGAACCTCTGCGACAGGGTGTACATGTGCGGGGGGTCCGAGCCCCGACTGCTGCTCGGCGGTTCGTTTGGTCTGCTACCTCTATCCTGTATATTGACCGTACGCTTCAAGGCAAGGGCCGGACCTACGAGAATGAGCTCAGAAGGGATGCATGCCATGCTGACAAGAAACGGACTGCTGCCCGTCCTTCTTCTGACCTCGACGTGGGCGAACGCGGAGCCTGCAGGAGAAGTCTCCCGGACCGAAGCGGGAATCCCCGCGCCGGCCGCGGTGTACTGCACCCAGTCGGACGGCTTGGCGACTCTTAGCTGGGCGAGGGTGTCCGGCGCCGCAGGTTACCAGGTCTGGGAATGGCTTTCGGAAGGGTCTGCTGGGGAGAGGAAGCCGGGATGGGTTGTCCGTGAGCGGCTCGACCCGGAACGGGGAAGACTCAACATCCACCGCACGGGCGGTGCCCTTCCGAGGCTGGCGGTGTCATCCCTGCTTGTCGAGGAGGGCGAGTTGATTTCCTCCCTGCCGATCCCTGCGGTGTTCTTGCCAGCTCCCGGCTCGATGCGGGAAGAGATGCCGCCCCCCTTCCCCTTCCCCAGGTGGGCCGTCCCGCCCCCGGATCGCGCGGAGGCGGAGTTCTACCGCGAAAGAAGGGAAGATGCCCTGATCGACCTGATCCTGCAGCAGGGGTTTCGATTCACCAGGTGGTTATTTCGTGCGGGCAAATCGAAACTGAAGCCGAATAATCCCGACAGCGGCCAAAGAGCTCCCGGGGAATCGCCTGCGACCCACCTCCCAGAAAGCGGTTGAGCGCGACTACCTTCCGGACTGCCACCCGCCAGATTCACGGGCGGCTGGACAGCCTGCAGCGGTGCCGCAACCAGCAGGCATTCCTCACTTGATCAACGTTGCCCGTTTCACGTCCTCGAAGTTGCCGGACCTGATCCGGTACAGATAGACGCCTGTCGTCAGACCGGATGCGTCCCACCTGACGGTGTGTTTCCCCCGGGTCACGAATTCCCGGACAAGGGTCCGTATTCTCTGGCCGCTCAGGTCGTAAACGGATATCTCCACCTCGGCGGACTCCGGCAGGGCGAAATCTATCCGGGTTGTGTGATTGAACGGATTCGGGAAATTCTGCGAGAGCGATATCTCCCTGGCGGTGATCCCGGCAGCGGGGCTGTCGACCTCGGTGCTGACATCGTCTTCATCGATGACAAAGTTGCAGGCCCATTCGGGGGCAACCACAGGCTTGCGCATTTTCTTGCCGTCGTTGCTGGCCCCTGCATCCCCTGGGGCTGCCCCTGAGCGCGGTTTTCGGCTCGGCCTTCTTCAGCGTCTTTCTCGGCTGGCTGTTCAAGACCGCGATCGTCAAATACGGCGGGGTGAAGCTGTACGTGGCCACGAGGCCCTTCTTCATCGGGGTCATTCTCGGGCAGTTCGCCACCTCGGGGGTCTGGTTCGTCATCCACTACTTCATAGCGGTCAGGTAGGCGCGAAGATGCGGGGCCCATCCGGAGGGGAATCGGGACCAGCGCCGGGAACATACCGCGGGGGTTCGCCATGCCGGTGAGGGCTACTTCGGACAGGGCCGGCGGCGTTTCTTTCCCGCTGCGCACCCTGGCGGTGAATTGCGCCGTCGTCGCCGCGGCGACGGCCGCGGTCCTGCTGCTGCGGAGCTGCTCCTGCCCCGGTTCGTCAAAGTCGAGCAGGCCACCCTGGAGTACGACGAGCTCCTCGGTTTTCGCGGGCGGCCCCACCTGAGCATTCCCTGGACTCGCGAGGTGGAGGGCCCCCCGCGGGTAGTGACCACGAACAGCCGCGGGTTTCACGATCGCGAACGGGCGCCGCGGCCGGCCGCAGGCCGCCGCCGCATCCTCTTTCTCGGGGATTCCTTCCTCGAGGCCTACCAGGTCGACATCGAGGCGAACTTCTCCCAGCGCCTGGCGCGCGACCTGTCGCGGCGCGGTGCAGGAGAGTTCGAGGCGGTGAACTGGGGGGGTGCACGGCTACGGTCTCGGGTCCCACTTCCTCGCAGTGCGCGAGCGCGCCGCCGACTGGAACCCGGACAGCGTGGTGCTCGTCCTCTTCCTCGGCAACGACCTGCAGGACAACTTCGCCCCCCTCGCCTCGGCATCGGTCCCCCGCTTCGACCTGGCGGACGGCGAGCCGACCTTTTTCCCGGCTCCCCCCTATTCGCTGCGCTACTGGCTGCGGGACAACGTGCTGGCCCGCTCCGTTGTCGCCCGCCTGTTCTGGAAGCACGCAGTAAAGGCCACCCCGGGCATCGCCGCCCTGGCGCGGGACGCCGGCATGATCGCCACCCCGGAATTCGGCAAGTCGGAGGCTCACCTGCAGGCAATGACAGCGGTTGCCGGGCGCTTGCTGGACGGGATCGCCGGCCACCTGCGGCAGCGCGAAATCGGCTTTTTCGTCTATCTGATACCCGATCCCCTGCTCCTCCAGGACGTCATCGACATCCGGCGCTATCGCCGCGACCCGGGGGCGTCTCGCCCGGTATTCCGCCGGGACAGGGAGCGGATCGAGGCCGGGATCCTGAAAAAGCTGGCCTGGCTGCAGATCGATTACGCCTATCCGCGCGAGCCCTTCATCGAGCAGATCGAAAGGGGAAACGAGATCTACCACGGCGGCTACGGACACTTCACGGCGCTCGGCCACGAGCTGTCGGCGCGGTTCCTGGCGGACCGTATAGTGCCACTCGGCACAATTCCTTGCCCACAATGGCGCCGATCCTCTTGAGGGAAAAATCGCGGTCCAATCGCGGTTCAATCGAAAACCTCGCATGTGCGATTTTCCCTCAATCCCGGCCCCAGGCGTTGCGCCCTCTCGGTGGGTACCCCAACCCACCTCGGTCGCGCCCTGGGGGCTGGGCGCCTCGACGCCCTTGGCAGGGCAATTACTCATGCCGAGCAGCACAGGCCGCCGCGGGCGTCAGAACAGATCCTGGCACTTCTTGAGGACCAGCACGGTGACCAGCTGCAGCGCGAGGATGAAGCCGGCACCGCGGCCAGGGGTGATTTCGCCGAGGTAACGGGCGCCGGCGAGGGCCACCAGGGGCAGGAGGAAGAGCCACAGGCGCGCGGTTTCCGCGGCGGTGCGCCCGAACAGAACGAGCCCCGCCAGGGCGACGGCCAGCGCCAGCACCAGCAGGTCGGCCACGGTCCCGGGCGGCCAGCTTCTGCAGGAGCGGAACAACTGCGCTCCGCATAGGAGGGCGAGGGCCGGTCCGCACCAGAGGGCGAACTCGACGAGGTTGAGGGCGCCGAAGTAGAGGGTGTGGCCGAAGCCCCACTGCGGGAACTTGAAGGCCTGGTGAGCCGCCATGCCGAAGCGGAACTGGGCCAGAGCGTCGTACCCGAGAGCGAACCACATCGCCAGGTGCACAAGCGCAGCCCCTGCAAGCAGCGCGGCCGCGGCGGTTCCGGCCTGCCTCCAGGCCTGCCGCGTGCGCGCGAACAGCAGGATCAGAGCCGTCGATGCGGCCCCCAGGGCGATCAGCCCGAAGCTGAAGTACATCCCTGCATACAGACAGATGCCCGCGGCGAATGCCGGGAGCAACCTGTTTGCGGTCAGGGCCCGTGCCAGCAGGTAGAGGAAGGTGGTGCCGATCAGGGGAAACAGGCACTGGTCGAGGTGGAGGACCATCAGCAGGAGGCTCGGTGCCGAGACGTAGAGCAGGAGCGGCATCCAGGCCTCGCGTTCGCCGGGGATCGCCAGCCGGCACAACCCCCACAGCGGAAACAGGGTCAGGGAGGCCATCAGGGGAAACAGCAGGGCGGCGAGCCGCGCGACCGCATCCTGCCGGCCATTTCCGGAAATCGGCAGGTGACGGGCCAACTGGTCGAGAAGTGAAAAGGCGATCACCGGGCCGGGCGGTCTGGTGGCGTGCGGGAAGTGCGGCAGCTCCTGGTTGGCGACCATGGAAGGGTAGTTCCGCAACAGGTGCCCGGGGGTCCACTCGGTGCCGGCGAGAGCCAGGCGCGCATGTCCGCCGCTGCCGGTGAGACGGTCGGACAGCGACTGCAGGCCGCGCCCTTCCATCAGGCCGAATCCAAGCTGCAGGGTGTAGCAGAGAGCGACGAGCAGCAGCAGGTTCGGCAGGTGGCGGTGGGGCCGGCTCGACACGGCGAAACAGGCTCCGGCGCTCCCCAAGGCCAGGGAGGCGAACAGCCACCAGAGGGGCAGCGGCCTGTCGGCAAGCGACCAGAACCACCAGGGAAGGGCCTGAAAGAGGGGGATCCGCAACAGGAATAGGAGCCAGACCGCGGCGGTCGCCGTCGTCAGCCGGCGCCACCGCGGATCGCCCAGCAGCGAGGCGGGACGGCGGCCGCCCAGCTCCCGCAGGGCCCAGTACAGCAGGAAGACCAGAACGCTCCAGAGCAGCAGGCCGCAGGCGGCGCGGTCGGCGACTTCGAGATAGTACTCGACCGGGTGTTCCCCCCGGCGCTTTACCAGGTGGGACAGCCACGGCCATTCACCCCGGTAGAGCGAGCGCACCAGATCGTGGCCGAAAAAGCGATACATACAGGCCCCCGCCAGGGCGGCAAGCGACAGCAAAGCACCCCCCCGAAACAGGCGCCTGCGCCTGCCGTACGGACCCTCTAACGGTTTGTTTGACACTCCCATATCAGCGGGCTACTATCCCCGGCCCTGCTGAAACCCCCACAACAGGAGATCTTCATGGCGGATACCGCCCGACTCATACTGGACGACGGGGAAATCGACCTTCCCGTAGTGGTCGGCAGCGAGCAGGAGCGGGCTGTCGACATCGGCGCTCTAAGGGCGCAGAGCGGGTACATCACCCTCGACGAAGGGTACGGCAACACCGGCTCCTGCCTCAGCTCCATTACCTACATAGACGGCGAGCAGGGGGTCCTGCGGTACCGGGGCATCCCGATCGAGGTGCTGGCGGAGAAAAGCAACTTCATCGAAACGGCCTACCTCCTGATCTGGGGGGAGCTGCCGACCCGGGAACAGCTCGAGTCGTTCAGAACGCTGCTCGGTGAGCACGCGATGCTGCGGGAGCAGATCCGGCATCACATGACCCTGTTCCCCCCGGGATCCCCGCCGATGGCGGTGCTGTCCGCGGTGCTCAGCGCCCTGACCTGCTACTATCCGGAGCTGCTCGACGTCGAAGACGTCGACGTGTTCCAGGAAGTCGCGGCGCGCATCATGTCGAAGGTGCGCACCATCGCCGCCTATTCCTACAAGCAGAACCTCGGCCACAACATGCCCTACCCGCGGCACGATCTCAAGTACACCGCCAACTTCCTGCACATGATGTTCACCCAGCCGTACAACGACTACGAGCCGGATCCCGAGGAAGAGCGCGCCCTCGACGTCCTGCTGCTCCTGCACGCCGATCACGAACAGAACTGCAGCACATCCACGGTGCGCATGGTCGGCAGCAGCGGCGGCAACCTGTTCTCCGCGGTGGCAGCCGGCGTCAGCGCCCTGTGGGGCCCGCTGCACGGCGGGGCCAACGTCGCCGTCGTCAGCATGATCGAGAACCTGATGGAGAGCAGGATCCCGGTCAGGGAGTACGTGCGGCAGGTCAAGGACAGGACCGCCGGCATCCGGCTCATGGGGTTCGGGCATCGCGTGTACAAGAATTTCGATCCCCGCGCCATGATCATTAAGCAGCAGTGCGAGATCGTCCTCGGCCGCCTCGGCAAGCGGGACGCCATGCTCGACATCGCCCGGGAGCTGGAGGAGGCGGCCCTGAAGGACGACTACTTCATCGAGCGCAAGCTGTACCCCAACGTCGATTTCTACAGCGGCGTCATCCTGCGCGCCCTCGGCATTCCCAAGTCGATGTTCACGGCGATATTCGCCATCGGCCGCATGCCGGGATGGATCGCGCACTGGTACGAGGACCGCTTCATCACCGGGGGGCGCATCCACCGGCCGCGCCAGGTCTACACCGGCCCCGTCGAACAGCGCTACGTCCCGCTCGAGGAGCGCTCCTGAGGGAACCCGACACGAGCCGATTCCCAGGCCTCGTCCCGGCAAGGGGGCGAGGCCTTTTTTTCAGCCGTGCAGAATCGCGTGTCCGACCCCGAAAAACCAGATGAGGTCGACGATCCCACCGACGCCGACGCCGAGAAAGAAACCGACAGGCAGACCGATGAAAAATGGGCGTAGGCGTCCGAAGAGTTGAACCGAGCCATATCGCAGGATCAACATCTTGAGAAACCAGGCGATGAAAACGGAAAGAACGATCTGGCGCACCATCCAGGTAATTGCAATGGTCAGCCCGACCGGGTGGAGCGGCCACCAGGCCACCCGGTAGTGAAGGTAGGCGACAACCGCGTACACGGTCGCTCCCAGGACGAAGAACAGAAGGCGTGTCCAGTCCGTGCCGACAGGCTGCTGCATCTGGGCGACGCCGCCGTTGAACACGGTGGCGCCGTGGCCGGAGGAGAGGTTGAGGATCGACCGCAGGTTCAGAGCCCCGAGGTCGTACGCCAGGGAAAGCAGGAAGAATGAGGTGGTGAAGAAACTGACGGTCACCGAAATCCCCATTGCCAGAACCAGGCCGCGGCGCCGCTGGCACAAAGTGTTCAGGCGCGCCGCGTGGGCCGCCGACACCATGAAGATCGACTGCACGTCCCCGCACCAGACATTGGTCAATGCCAGACCCATAAGGGTGGGTGGCGGCACTGCGGTTCCGGTAAGAGCCAACACCAGGCCCTGACTGGTCACCGGTGTGGTCAGGAAGTGCACGCCTGACTGAGTGACGATGCGGGTGATTCCCAGGAAAATCACCACCGCGAACAACAGACAGAGAACAGCGACCCAGGGTTCCATCCCGGAGGCGGTGAACCACCCGACGAGGTAGAGCGACGCCGCAATCCCCCCGAAGACGGCGGTGGGGTAGGACAACAGTTCGCCGGCGTCGCTTCTTGTGGAACGGTCCAGTACCTGGCGGAGAACGTTTGGCAAATGTCGCCGCGCGAGCCACAATGCCAGCACGACCATGGCCACGAAAGCCCCCCAGTCCTGCCACAGGGGTCATTTCGAAGCCCGCGATCACGAACGGGTCCGGAGCCGTGCTTACGTGGAGCACCTTGAGCAGGGATCCCTCCATCGCCACCAGCAGGTAGAAAACCCAGATACTGAGAGTAACCGGGGCGGTAACCAGGTAGGCGAAGCCGATGATTGGGAAGTAGAGTATTCCCCTGGGCTGGCGGATGGGCCCCGGGATGATTGCGAGGTCGCCGCCGGAAAAGGCCGGTATGCGCGGCAGGCCGGGCTCGAAGTAGGAAGCGATGTTGAAGCAGATGATCAGAAACGGAATGCTGCAGCCGACCCAGAAGGCCTTGGCGCGGAAGATCGGGGGCAGTACCGAGCCGCGGCTCTCCGCGGTCAGCAGCAGCGGGATTTGGGCCACTGGAAAGGGCAGTCGTTCCGTCTCCACCCAGTGACGGCGCAAAGCGACCACCAGGCAAAGGCAGAGGAAGAAGAGGGCGGCGAACAGACTGAACCACCACAGCAGGGGACCGAGCCATGCATACAGTGGCATTCCACCCTCGGCGTCCGGCGGGAGCCCTTCGAAGTAAGGCAGCAGTGCTTTTTCGTCGGTGGGAACCGCCCATTTCGGGAGGTGGGGCTGCGCGAACTCAGCCCACCGGTTTTCGCCGGTAGCACCGTAGTACGGGGTCGCTATGATGGCAAAAACGAAGCTGACCAGGAACACCGGCAGCCCGCTGGCCGCCAGTCCCATGATGGCAATGGTTACCAGATCGCCGCGCCGGAGCCCTCGCCCGGCGATCCGCTTGGCGAAGGAGTTGCAGAACACCAGGAGGACGAACGGAAGGCCCGACGCAGATCGGAAAGTAGGACCAGGTGATCTCCGAAGTGCGGAGAATCACAACCGCGTATGGCTCGGCAATCGCGGAGAAAACGGCGAATCCGATTCCGATGAGCAGCGAGATCGGCGTCAGTCCGCCATCATCCGGGGTTTCGCGATCCCTTCCTTTCAGAAAGGCGACATAGGTCTCGGGAATCTGTTTAATCACGCGGGTTCGGGATGGTGTTGTTGACCCGTACGGCGGTGTCGGTATCTTTGAATTTTTCGACTTGCCGACCCTGCCCGGTCACCTGAAAGGAGATGCGATGCCAGTCAGAATCACCGCTAAGCACACTACTGTATCGGACTCCACCAAAGAGCATATCGAAAAAGTATGCGCCAAGCTCGATCACTACTTCGACCGCATCGTCGACTGCGAGGTGGTGTTGGAAAGGCGCGCGAAGCACGGCACCGCGGTTGAAATCATCGTCAAGGTTCCGCAGCAGAAGCTTGTGGGCAGGGGCGAGTCGGACGACGACAACCTGTTCAAGTCGATCAGCGCCGCCTACGATCACGTCAGCTCCCAGCTCAAGAAGTACCGCGACAAACTTGCCGCCCACCGCTGAATTTTCCCCGGGGATTCCGCGGAGCCGGTTCCGCGCACCGTTGGCGCGGGAGGCCGGTCGGGGCCGCCTGAGGCAGCTGTATTTGGTGTCCTGTCCCAACCATATCCTGCTCTTGCGCCGGACACCCCCGGCAGGCCTTCCTCAGGGGCCTTGCCACCCGGGAGCCTGGAGGACCACTCGAGGCTCCGTGTCCGGGCGCCCTGCCCTCCGCCGCAGGTCTTCGGTTTCCCCCGTGCATCCCCCGAGATCTTTGGAAGAGCCGCCTTGCTGACCGCCGGCGTTCCTGCGGAGACCTTTCCGGGGGAGCGGCGCGTCGCGCTGACGCCCGAATCGGTATCCCGTCTCGGCGAACGGGTGCGGGTGGTCGTCGAGTCCAACGCCGGCGCCGGCGCCGGCTTCACCGACGAGGAATTCGCCGCCGCGGGCGCGGAGATCGCCGCTTCGCGGAGCGACGTCTTCGCCGGCGCCGAGGCCATCCTCCAGGTACGGACCCACGGCGCCAATCCCTCAGGCGGCGACCTGGAGCTGCTTCGCAGGGATCAGGCGGTGCTGGGATTCGCCGAGCCGCTGGAGGCGCACGGCGCGATCGAAGCGGTGGCCGCGGCCGGCGTCCTCCTGTTCGCCGTAGAGCTGATGCCGCGCACGACGCGGGCCCAGAGCATGGACGCGCTGTCGTCGATGGCGACCATCGCCGGGTACAAGGCGGTCCTGCTGGCCGCCGCGGAGCTGCCGCGGATGTTTCCCCTGATGATGACGGCCGCCGGCACGGTGACGCCGGCGCGGGTGCTCGTGATCGGGGCAGGAGTGGCGGGGCTGCAGGCGCTGGCGACGGCCAAGCGGCTCGGTGCGGTGGTCATGGGGTACGACGTGCGCCCGGCGGTGCGCGAGCAGGTGGAGAGCCTGGGAGCGGAGTTCGTCGAGCTCGACGTCGAGGCCGGCGACGCCGAGGAAGCCGGCGGCTACGCCAGGGTGCAGGACGCCGATTTTTACCGACGCCAGCAGGAGGCCCTCGGCGAGATCGTCCGCGGCTGCAACGTCGTCATCACCACCGCCGCGGTGCCGGGCCGAAAGGCGCCGGTGCTGATACCGCGGCAGGCGGTCGAGGCGATGGCGCCGCACTCGGTCATCGTCGACCTCGCCGCGGAACGGGGGGGCAACTGCGAGCTGACCCGGGCGGGTGAAACCGTCGGCCACGGCGGCGTTCACATCCTTGGGCCCGCCAACCTGCCGGCAACCGTGCCCTACCACGCCAGCCAGATGTACAGCCACAATCTCGCAGCTTTCCTCACCCATCTGCTCGACGACGAGGGCCGGCTGCACCTCGACCCGGCCGACGAGATCACCGCCGCCACCCTGGTGACCCGCGGCGGCCGGGTCGTCTGCGACCGCGTCCTCGAAGCGATGGGTCCGACCCCCCGCGCCGGGCAACCCGGAGCAACGGAGCCCGCGGCGGCAACCGCCGTGAAAGGCGACGGATAAAGGAAGAAATGGAATCCCTGGTAGCGGCCGTCACCGTGTTCGTCCTGGCGGTCTTCGTCGGCTTCGAGATCATCACCAAGATCCCCCCGACCCTGCACACGCCGCTGATGTCGGGGTCGAACGCCATCTCGGGGATAACCCTGATCGGGGCCCTGCTCTCGGCGGGGTCGCAACGGACCGAGCTGGCCGCCTGGCTGGGGCTGGCCGCGGTGGTCCTGGCGACGGTCAACGTCGTCGGCGGGTTCTTGGTCACCCACCGCATGCTCGGTATGTTCAAGCGCCGCTCCTGACAGCATGCCGTTCGACACCCTGATCGCCGCCGCCTACCTCGCGGCCGCGGTGCTCTTCATCCTCGGCCTCAAGGGGCTCACCCATCCGCGCACCGCGGTGCGCGGCAACCTGCTGGGTGCCTGCGGCATGTTGCTTGCCGTGGTTGCGACGCTGCTGAGCCGCCAGATCCTCAGCTTCGAGCTGATCCTCGCCGGGGTGGTCGCCGGCGCCCTGGTCGGCGGGGTGCTCGCCGTCCGCATCGAGATGACGGCGATGCCGCAGCTGGTGGCGCTGTTCAACGGCTTCGGGGGGGTTGCCTCGGTGCTGGTCGCCGGCGCCGCCCTCGCTGAGAGCAGCCTGTCGCAAGCGGCTCCGGCGGCTCAGTTCACGGTCGCCACCGCGGCGTCCGGGCTGATCGGGGCGGTGACTTTCTGGGGCAGCGTCATCGCCTTCGCCAAGCTTCAGGAGTTGATGGCGGGAAACCCCCTGCTGTTTCCCGGCCGGCAGCTTCTCAACGCCCTCCTCGGGGCCGCGTCCCTGGCGGCGGCGGCCTGGGTCGTCGCCGAGCCGTCGTCCCCGCAGGCATACTGGGTCCTGGCGGCCGCGGCCAGCCTGCTGGGGGCCGCGGTCGTCGTCGCCATCGGGGGCGCCGACATGCCGGTGGTCATCGCCTTTCTCAACTCCTGCTCCGGCCTCGCCGCCGCGGCGACCGGCTTCGTGCTGCAGAACAACATCCTCATCATCGCCGGGTCCCTGGTCGGCGCCTCCGGGCTGATCCTGACGCAGATCATGTGCCGCGCCATGAACCGCTCGCTGGGCAACGTCTTCTTCGGGGGGGTCGGCGCCGGGACCGGACCCGCTGGAGGGGACGACGAGGTCTACGAAGGCAAGGTGAAGTCGACGTCGGCCGCGGAGGTGGCCATGCTGTTCGACACGGCGCGGCGGGTCGTCGTCGTGCCGGGCTACGGCATGGCGGTCGCCCAGGCCCAGTACGCGGTGCGCGATCTCGCCGGCCTGCTGGAGGCGCGCGGCATCGAGGTCGAGTACGCCATCCACCCCGTAGCCGGGCGCATGCCGGGGCACATGAACGTGCTCCTGGCCGAGGCCGAGGTTCCCTACGAGCAGCTCAAGGAGATGGACCTCGTCAACCCGGGCTTCGAGCAGACCGACGTCGTGCTCGTGATAGGGGCCAACGACGTCGTCAATCCGGTGGCCCGGGTCGCGGACTCCGGACCGATCGCCGGCATGCCGATTCTCGATGTCGACAAGGCGCGCACCGTGGTGGTGATCAAGCGCTCCCTGAGCCCGGGGTTCGCCGGCATCGCCAACCCGCTGTTCGCGGCCGACAACACGCTGATGTACTTCGGCAGCGCCAGGGAGGCGGTGGTCGATCTGGTCAACGCGGTGAAGGAAGCGGACTAAGGCTGGCGGAACCACCGGAGGCCGGCACCCGGGGGTAGTACCCGGACGTTAGCTCGGCTATTCCGCCAAGCTGGCCTTGATTCGGGCCCAGGAATCGCTTTCGACCGCCGAATCTTCAGATGACAAGCCATCCGGCGTGACCAGAACCCCGTCGGCGAAGTAGTCGGCTGACATCAACAACAGATGACTATAAGATTCGTAGGATGGGGGGACTGCTAGTTTGTGGATGGTCTCCACCCCAGGCTGATCATCAACGTCGAATACCTCAATGTTGAAACCGATGATCTTTCCGCCGAACAGATCGGACACGTCACTGTCTTCCGGATCCCCCGTCGGTACCAAGCGGTCAAACGGCGTCACGTAGAATTCCGTCACCGAGAAGATGGGGGATCCGCCAACCACTGCGCCGCCTCCGTGTGCAAACGGAGGCTGACTGAACCAGTCGTCACTCACCTGATGCAAAAGGGGGAAGATGCCAAGCTGGGAGCCCCCGTCGAAAACCTCCCCGAGCGCATGGAAAACCTGCGCCTGCCAAGCGTCCTGCAAGATATTCTCTGAACGTTCCTGGGGGAACACCGCCCCGCCCGAGTGGTCTCCGTCAACGGCAAACGACACCGAGGAGTCGTGATGAATCAGAATGCCCAGATTCTCATCCTCGCGGTCGAATTCGTTGACGTATACGTCGTCGACCCTCTCCATGGCGAAGAAAATTCGGTCAGTGGCATCGTGCCAACCAAGCCAGATGCGAAAATCCATATCAGAAGGATCGTAGCTATTAAAAGTTTGCGCGAAGTCCAGCGGGGTGAGCGTGGGCTCCCCGACGATATACTCCCAGTCATCGACTGAACCGTCCGTCACGTCGATCTCGGCGACGTCGCGGTCGGTCAACTGCATTATTGGATAGATGCGGTCCGGGGGTTGGGCGTTTGCGACAGAGAGGAAGCCTGCCAATGAGAGGGCGAGCTTGAGCCAAATGGGTTGTTGCATCCTGTAATCCCTCCTGAATTGTGGCGGAGAAGAGAGCTCAGGGCGCTGTGGATCCAGGACCGCCTCGGTCCTGATCTCGACCTGCTGGTTGGGCTCGCTGAGCATGGCGGACATGAGCTGACCGACCGTCCAGCTCGATCTGTGCGAGCATGTCATCGGTGATCTCGAATATGGGGAGGATCCTGGCACCGAAATGTCCGTGGACCTGACTGGAGAAGACTAGCCCGATGCCAGCGTTAAGACACCGATCCACTTCGCCCTCACGGCTGCACCTCCTTTTCAAGTTCCTGCATCGGCTATAGGGTCGCCTTTTCTCTTTTTCCACACCTATTGAAGGTAGCTCCCGGGAGGCATCAACTTTATTAATTCTGCTGTCGGGCTGTCCAAAGAATGGGGTCCACCTCATGGAGAGAAGGGCGTCTTAAGTAATTGTTATAGCGCAATTCAGGTGCGTATGTGTATATTTTACAGTAAGTTGCTTTCTTTTTCCGCATCCCCTGCGGCGCGCTCCCCTGATTTCAGAAAGAAGGGGAGCGATGAGTGCGATTCTCTCTCTGGAAGTTTTTCAGGAGCGGCAGAGTCAGGACCGCTTTCGAAGCCGGGCGCATGAAGCCTTGGACCAATGGCTGGATCGGGTGGAGACGCAAATGAGCGAGCGCGGATCTTGTGCGCCGACGTTGATGGAGATCACCGCGGCGATGTCTCAAGAGCGCTCCGGGCTCACCGCGGCCTTGGTGGAAGCCTTCGTCGAACGCCGCCACGGCCATTTCCTGGCCCAGGAAGAGGCGGCCTGCCCCAAGTGCAAAGGCCTGCTGCGAGCGCGCCCGTCTCGCTCGCGCACGGTGGAGACGCTGCTCGGGCCGGTGACCTTGGAGCGTCCCTATTTCTACTGCGTTGGCTGTCACCACGGGTTCTATCCGCTGGACGAGGCCCTGGGCCTGTCGGCGCAGCGCAAGCAGTGGGACGTGCAGCAGGCCGGGGTCAAGCTGGGGCTGGAGATGCCCCACCGGCGCGCCGCCGAACTGTTGGACGAGCTCACCGACGCGTCGATGAGCGATTGTGTGATTCACGAGGTGCTGCAACAGACCGGGTCGTTGGACGTGCTGCAGGTGTGTCCGGACGCGGCCGATATCCAGGATCGCATTGCGCAAGCCGCCGCCGGTCGCAAGTGGCGGCCGATCGTGGTGTTGGCCATCGACGCGGCCGACGTGCCCAGTCGTCCCCAGACCGCCAAAGGCACCCGTCCCGGACGCAAGAAGAGCCGGGCTCGGCGAAGGCGTTGGCAGGGGGAATACCACGAAGCCAAGGGCTTTCGCTTCTACCTGATAGACGATGAGCGCATCGAGCAGCTGATCTCCTGGCACCAGATGGGCAACGAACAGGCCTTCGGCGCGGCCTTGCGCCAGGTCAAGGAGGCGGGGCTGATCCCGGAGGATCAGGTGCGCTTGTGTGCCATCGGAGATGGCGCTCCGTGGATCTGGAAGTGGGTGGAAGAGCTGTTCCCGAGCGCCCGTCAGATCCTCGACTACTACCATTGCAGCAGCTACCTGCACGCGGTGGCCGAGGCCCAATACGGCGCCGATGCGGCGCGTGCTGCCCATTGGCTGGAAGCGACCCTGGCGCGCCTGTTCTGCGGCGAGGGCAGCGGCGTGGTCTGGGGTCTGCAGCGCATGCAGCCGCTCTCGGAAGAGGCCGGAGAGGCCATCGGCACGGCCTTGACCTACCTGCAAAAGCGACTGCACCAGGTCGATTTCGGCAGCCATCGCAAGGGCGGATACCCGATCGGGTCGGGGGCGATCGAATCGGCGCATCGCTTCATCGGCCACGTTCGTCTGAAACGGTCGGGCGCTTGGTGGTATAAGGAAAACAGCAACGCCATTCTGGCCCTGCGCTGCGCCTTGTACAATGGAACGCTTGACCGGGTCTTTCAGCAGTACCGAGAAAACCTAAAAACAACCACCGAAACCGTAACAATCAGCTAAGACACCCGGAGAGAAGGTGTGGGGGAGAACCTGTCGAACTGGGACAGGTCCATAGGATGATAGTCCACACCCGCTCGCAGCGGAGAGGCCTCGACCCCGCGATTGGTGTTCCCTGTACCCTTCGGGCTTGGGGGAAACTATTCGAAAGTCGCCTTGATCCGGGCCCAGGAATCGCTTTCGACCGCCGAATCTTCGGATGACAAGCCATCCGGCGTAATCAGAACCCCGTCGGCGAAGTCGTCTGCTGACATCGCCAACAGAGGCCTAAAAAAATCGTGGGATGGGGGGGCTGCTAGCAGGTGGACGGTCTCCCGGTTGCGCCTAGGATCATCAACGTCGTATACCTGAATGTTGAAACCGATGATCTTTCCGCCGAACAGATCGGACACGTCACTGTCTTCCGGACCCGTCGATACAAAGCGGTCAAACGGCGTCACGTAGAATTCCGTCACCGAGAAGATGGGGGATCCGCCAACCACTGCGCCGCTTCCGTGTGCAAACGGAGGCTGACTGAACCAGTCCGCACCCATATGAATCGAATGGGGGAAGATGCCAAGCTGGGAGCCCCCGTCGAAAACCTCCCCGAGCGCATGGAAAACCTGCGCCTGGCGGACGTCCTGCAGCCAATCCTCTGAAGATTCCTCGGGGGACACCGCGCCACCTGAGTGGTCTCCGTCAACGGCAAACGAAACCGAGGAGTCGTGCAAACTCATAATATTATTGCCCAGACTCTCATCCTTGCGGTCGAAGTCGTTGACGTATACGTCGTCGACCCTCTCCATGGCGAAGAAGATCCGGTCAGTGGCATCGTGCCATCCAAGCCAGATGCGAAAATCCATATCAGAAGGATCGTACGATCTAAGTAGGGTTTTCGCGAAGTCCAGCGGGGTGAGCGTGGGCTCCCCGACGATGTTTTCCCAGTCCTCGACGGAACCGTCCGTAACGTCGATCTCGGCGACGTCGCGGTCGGTCAACTCCACGATAGGATAGATGCGGTCCGGGGGTTGGGCGTCTGCGACAGAGAGGAAGCCTGCCAATGAGAGGGCGAACTTGAGCCAAATGGGTTGTTGCATCCTGTAATCCTCCTGCCAGAGGGGCGGTCCCGGTATCTTGAACCGGTCGGCATCACCAGCGTTGCGATCCACATGGGTTCATTTTCTGACCCTTGCGACATTCTTCCTATGAGCGACTGACCGGTCGACCCACCCGGACTGTCGTTCTTGCGGATTCAGCTCAAGGCTCTATGGCTCTAATGGCCCCCTCAACAGGGCGCGCTATCCACTGGGAGAACGCTTCCAAGACGGTCTCGCGTCTGTTGGAGACGAAGCAGATACTTCTTCCGTCAGGAGACCACGCCGGCTCCCTGTCGTTGGCCGGACCCTGCGTGACCTTGTTCACAGCCGATCCATCAGCGGCGATACGGTAGATGTCAGAACTACCGCTTCGGTTCGATGCGAAAGCGATCTCCAAACCGTCAGGAGACCACGAAGGCGCTTCGTCGCGAGCAGGATGATTACTGACATTCACCACTTCGCCGCCGTCGGCGTTGACAATACAGATTTCGCTTTCGCCGTAGCGGGTACTCTGGAAGGCTATCCAGGATCCGTCAGGAGACCACGACGGGCGCATGTCGAAGCTTTCGTGGTTGCTCAGGTTGCGGGCATGTAATCCGTTCGTGTCATGCCTCGGGTTGCCGTTCTCGAGGTGAACCAGAAACGCAGCCCGCGCAGCTCGGTCAGCATGGCGCCGACCGTCAGCGTCGCCCCGCTGATGCCGTCCAGGTCCTGGCCGACCTGCAGCGAATCGCCCAGGGAAGTCCCTTTCAGCTGCGCCAGGAAGGCGTCCGGAGCGAAGGAGCCGCCCTCCTTCTCCCAGGCTTCCAGGGGGGCCACCCCGGCGACCTCTTGGGTCAAGGCGTCCAGGTAGACGGCGGCCAGCAGGTCGCGGCAGGTGCCGCAGGCGATGTCGTGGCGCACCAGCGCCAGGTCGTAGACCGGCCGGCCCTTGTCGGAGACCCGGTAAAGCTGCAGCAGACCGGAGCGGGGCAGCGGCCGGGCCTCGTGGAGCAACTGGAGGTCGATGGAAGCGAGGGAAGGGTCGAACTGCCGGGTGGCGGCCAGAAGCTGTGTCGCGGAGGGGAGCGCCGGGAGCGCGGGATCGAAGTGGCGGGCGCGGGCTTGGGAGTTGAGGTGGAGGAGAACGGCGACTCCGCCGGTCAGGCCCAGGATCAGACCGCAGGAGATCAGTACTGCAGGCTTGCGGGAGGTCATACCTTCCAAACCGCCTTGCAGTGAGAGGAATCACCCCGGCATCGCTTCACCGACCATCTAACCTCGTCCCCGCCCGTTGCCGGTGGTGACCAGACTGAGTGCAACGTGCCGCAAAAAAGGGGGGCATGTCAAGGAGTTATTTCAGTCATGGGACAACCAGGCAAATCCCGGCGGGAAGGGCAATTCACCCGGAGGCTGCCGGCTCGCAAGGGGTGGCCGAGTAACGTCGGAGGGATGGAAAAGGAAGCGATGTTCCCCCCAGAATCCGCCTCCTGAATGCCCCAGGGTCTAACCGACGAAGATCGCCTCGTCAGGCCAGTCGTCGTCGAGCACGGCGGCGCTCATGTTGACCATCGGAAGGTAGTTGTGCTCGCGGCGGATGGTGCCTAGCAGGCGAATGGTGCGCAGCTCGTCGATCGAGTCCCTGCCGTGGTTCTTCTGGAGCGAGGGGATGATCTTCCCCTGCAGGCTGTCGGCGACGTCGCTGTCCGATTCTCCTTCGACGATCATCACCAGCGCCACCTGTCCGTCGGTCTCGGCAATGAAGCTGTCGCGTATCAGCTCGCTGAAGACGTTGGCGACGTTGGGCTCGCTGCGGATCTCCTCGACGATCTGGCTGCGGGTCACGCCGAGGGTGAACTTGATGATGATCATGTGCTGGGTGGTGAAGCGCGAGGTGCCGTTCCCCTGCATCTCCACGGCGGTGTAGTACTTCAGAATACCTTCCTGTTCCAAACGCTGGCGTTTGCGGCTCACGGTGCGCACCGGAATCCCGGTCGTGGCGCTGATGCGGTTGTCCGAACGCCGCGGGTTGCGGATGAGGGCGCGGGCGATGGTTTTCTCCTGCTGATCGAGGTCACGCATGGTCGAAGTCTCGCACGGTTGGATCGTCGATGGCCTGAATCGGGCGAAATATAAGATAAAATGTCAATAAATGGTCAAATTAATGCATATAAAGAATGTTTCCTGGCCGCAAACAGTAATCAGGTGTCAATAATTTGTTTGACATGAAGATTCGGCGCACTATATTTACCCCTTCCCCTGAACCGAAATTCGGATCTCCCGATCGATGAAATACCCCTTCCTGCCCTCTCCACAGGGCCTCTATCATCCCAAGAACGAACGCGATGGCTGCGGCATCGGGTTTGTCGCCCACATCAAGGGGGCCGCGTCCCACGGCATCGTGGAGCAGGCGCTCGAGGTGCTGTGCAATCTCGACCACCGCGGCGCCCGCGGCTGCGAGGTCAACACCGGCGACGGCGCCGGTATCCTCACCCAGATCCCCGACCGCTTCTTGCGGAATGAGCTTTCCAGGCAGGGTGTGCAGCTGCCGGAGCGGGGCCGTTACGGCGTCGCCATGCTGTTCCTGCCCCCGGACGAAGTCCAGCGCCGCGCCTGCGAGCAGCGGCTCGAGGAGATCGCCGCGGAAGAGGGACAGGCGGTCCTGGGCTGGCGCGACGTGCCCACGGGCGAGGCCGATCTCGGCGACACGGCGCGCTCCTGCGAGCCCTGCATTCGGCAGCTGTTCATCGGCGCCGGCCACGACCTGACGGGCGGGCTCGACTTCGAGCGCAAGCTCTACCTGATCGGCAAGCGGGCCAGCCACGAGATCCGCCACGGCGGCCGCTGGCCCGGCAGCGAGTACTTCTACTTCCAGAGCATTTCCTGCCGCACCATCGTCTACAAGGGGATGCTGACCCCCGGCCAGGTCGAGAACTATTTCACCGACCTGTCGGACCCGCTCCTCGAATCGGCCATCGTCCTCGTCCATTCCCGCTTCAGCACCAACACCTTCCCGAGCTGGGAGCGGGCGCACCCGTACCGCTACCTGATCCACAACGGCGAGATCAACACCCTCCGCGGCAACGAGAACTGGATGCACACACGCCAGTCGATGCTCCGCTCCCGGCTGTTCGGCGACGATCTCGAGAAGCTCTTCCCCATCATCGAGGAGGACGGCAGCGACTCGGCGAAGTTCGACAACTGTCTCGAGTTCCTGCACCTGGCGGGCCGCTCCCTCGGTCACGCGGTGATGATGATGATCCCGGAGCCGTGGGAGAAGCACGAGTCGATGTCCGACGAGAAGAAGGCTTTCTACGAGTACCACGCCTGCCTGATGGAGCCGTGGGACGGTCCGGCTTCGATCGCCTTCACCGACGGCACCCAGGTCGGCGCCGTCCTCGACCGCAACGGCCTGCGTCCCTCCCGCTACTACGTCACCGCCGACGACCGCGTCATCATGGGTTCCGAGGTCGGGGTGCTCGGCGTCGAGCCGGAGAACGTGCTCCACAAGGGCCGCCTGCAGCCGGGGCGGATGTTCCTCGTCGACACGGCCGAGGGCCGCATCATCGCCGACGAGGAGCTGAAGCAGCGCTGGGCCACGGAGCACCCGTACCGGCAGTGGCTCGACGAGCACCTCGTCGATTTCGAGGATCTTCCCGGGGTCGAGTACCGCGAACCCGCCCGCGAACACGAGGAGGTCCTGCGGCGGCAGCAGGTGTTCGGGTTCAACTTCGAGGACCTGCGCGTCAACCTGATCCCGATGGCCCGCAACGCCATCTGGCCGATCGGCTCGATGGGGAACGACGCGGCGCTGGCGGTGCTGTCCGACCGGCCGCAGCCGCTGTTCAGCTATTTCAAGCAGCTGTTCGCGCAGGTCACCAACCCGCCCATCGACCCGATCAGGGAGGAGCTGGTCACGGCGACCGAGACCACCCTGGGGTCGGAGCGGAACTTCCTCGAGCCGGAGCCGGAGAGCTGCCGCCAGCTCCGCCTGACGCGGCCCATCCTGACCAACGCCGAGATGGCAAAACTCAAGGGGGTCGACCGGCCCGGCATGAACCCCTGCGAGCTGCCGATTCTGTTCCCCGCCGAGGCGGGGGAAGCGGGCATGCAAAAGGCCCTCGACGCGCTGTTCGCCGCGGCCGAGGCGGCGATCGACGGCGGCGCCACGATCCTGATTCTCTCCGACCGCGGCTTCGACGAGCGCATGGCCCCGATCACGGCGCTGCTGGCGGTCTCCGGCCTGCACCACCACCTGATCCGCGCCGGCAAGAGGACGCGGGCCGGCCTCGCCGTCGAGTCCGGCGAGCCCCGCGAGGTCCACCACTTCTGCCTGCTGCTGGGGTACGGCGCCAACGCCATCAACCCGTACATGGTCTACGAGAGCCTCGGCGACATGATCCGCGAGGGGATGCTGACCGACCTGGGATTCGAGGAGGCGAACGACAACTACAACAAGGCGGTGGTGAAGGGGATCGTGAAGGTGATGTCCAAGATGGGCATCTCGACCTTCAAGTCGTACCGCGGCGCGCAGA
This sequence comes from Candidatus Latescibacterota bacterium, assembly GCA_965223905.1. Lineage (GTDB taxonomy): Bacteria > Latescibacterota > UBA2968 > UBA8231 > UBA8231 > CBDCXV01. Next base: position 90,573 of record CBDCXV010000001.1, on the reverse strand, counting down.
TCTTCGAGGCGGTCGGCATCAGGCAGGAGGTGATCGACCGCTACTTCACCTGGACGGACTCCCGCGTCGAGGGGATCGGCCTCGACGTCATCGCCGCCGAGGCCTGCATGCGCCACGGCGCCGCCTACCCGCAGTTCGAGTCGAACGGCCGCAGCCTCGACGCCGGCGGCGAGTACCAGTGGCGTAAGGGGGGGGAGTACCACCTGTTCAACCCGCAGACGGTGCACAAGCTGCAGAAGGCGGCGCGCGAGAACGACTACGCCGTCTTCAAGGAGTACTCGGCCCTGATCGACGACCGCGCGAAGAACATGGCCACCCTGCGCAGCCTGATGGAGTTCAACTACGCCGGGGAGCCGCTGCCGCTCGACGAGGTGGAGCCGGTAGAGGCGATCACCCGGCGCTTCAAGAGCGGGGCGATGTCGTACGGCTCTATCAGCAAGGAGGCGCACGAGGGCCTCGCCGTCGCCATGAACCGCATCGGCGGCAAGAGCAACACCGGAGAAGGGGGTGAGGATCCGGCGCGCTACGTCCTCGACCCCAACGGCGACTCGCGCAACAGCGCCATCAAGCAGGTCGCATCCGGCCGCTTCGGGGTGACCAGCAACTACCTCGTCCACGCGCAGGAGCTGCAGATCAAGATGGCCCAGGGGGCCAAGCCGGGAGAAGGGGGGGAGCTGCCGGGGGGCAAGGTCTATCCCTGGATAGCCAAGGTCAGGCAGTCGACCCCGGGCGTCGGCCTGATCTCGCCGCCGCCGCATCACGACATCTACTCGATCGAGGATCTCGCCGAGCTGATCCACGATCTCAAGAACTCCAACCGCCAGGCGCGCATCAACGTCAAGTTGGTCTCCGAGGTGGGCGTCGGCACGATCGCCGCCGGGGTCGCCAAGGGCCACGCCGACGTCGTCCTGATCAGCGGCCACGACGGCGGCACCGGGGCCTCGCCGCAGACGAGCATCAAGCACGCCGGGCTCCCCTGGGAGCTCGGCCTCGCCGACACGCACCAGACGCTCGTGCTCAACGACCTGCGCAGCCGCATCGTCGTCGAGACCGACGGCCAGCTCAAGACCGGGCGGGACGTGGCGGTCGCCGCCCTGCTGGGAGCCGAGGAGTTCGGCTTCGCGACCACCGCCCTGGTCGCCATGGGCTGCATCATGATGCGGGTCTGCCACCTCGACACCTGTCCCGTGGGGGTGGCGACCCAGAACCCGGTGCTGCGCGAGAAGTTCTCAGGCTCGCCCGATCACGTGGTCAACTTCCTGCGCTTCGTCGCCCTGGAGCTGCGCGAGATCATGGCCGCCCTGGGATTCCGCACCGTCGACGAGATGGTGGGCCGCACCGACAGGTTGACCCAGGTACGCAGCGATCACTGGAAGGCAAAGGGACTCGACCTGTCGAAGATCCTCCATATGCCCGAGGTGCCCGACAGCGTCGGCCGCTACTGCCAGATCGACCAGGACCACGGCCTCGAGCGTTCCCTCGACGTCGAGACCCTGCTGAAGCTGTGCGAGCCGGCGATCGCCCGCGGAGAAAAGGTCCGGGCCGAGCTGCCGATCCGGAACGTCGACCGGGTGGTCGGCAGCATCACCGGCAGCGAGCTCACCGGGCGCTACGGCCCCGACGGCCTTCCGGCCGACACCATCCACCTGAAGTTCAACGGCTCCGCGGGCCAGAGCTTCGGGGCCTTCGTGCCTCCGGGCATGACCCTCGAGCTCGAGGGGGACGCCAACGACTACTTCGGCAAGGGGCTGTCGGGGGGCAGGCTGATCCTCTACCCGCCGGCCGGCTCGCGGTTCGTCCCCCGCGAGGAGATCATCACCGGCAACGTCTCCTTCTACGGGGCGACCGCCGGGGAGGCCTACATCAACGGCATGGCGGGGGAGCGCTTCTGCGTGCGCAACAGCGGCGTACGCGCCGTCGTCGAGTCGGTAGGAGACCACGGCTGCGAGTACATGACCGGGGGCCGCGTCGTCGTCCTCGGGCCGACCGGGCGCAACTTCGCCGCCGGCATGTCGGGAGGCATAGCCTACGTGCTCGACGAGGCCGGCGACTTCGCCGACCGCTGCAATCTCGAGATGTGCGACCTCGGCCCGATCTCCGACCCGGAGGAGCTGCGGGAGTTGCGCGAGATGATAGAGCGGCACGCCGAGTACACCGGGAGCGAAACCGCGCGCCGCCTCCTCGACGAATGGGACGCGGGCGCAGGGCAGTTCGTCCGCGTGATGCCGCGCGACTACCAGCGCATGCTCGAGGCGCTGCAGGACGCCCGCAGCCGCGGGCTGACCGGGGATGACGCGGTGATGGAGGCGTTCGAGGCCAACAAGTCGGACGAGGCGCGGGTGAGTGGCAACTGAAAAATCAGCGGACATGCATTTTGCTCTTTTGGTGAGAAGCGAGGAGAAGAGTGGCCATATTCGAACTCACAAAAGACAAGATAGAGGCAATCGAGCCAACAACCTTTAGCGAGGTCCAACTCCACGAGCGTAGAGATCTTCAAAGGCTTCTTCGCCACCAAATCGAGGTTGTGGCGCAAGATGTCCTGATAATCGCAGAGGAGTTCGGGGATTGGGAGGAATCGCGCAGGAGAATCGACCTGCTTGGCGTGGACCGAGATGCCAATCTGGTTGTTGTTGAGTTGAAGCGAACTCCAGATGGTGGACACATGGAGCTTCAGGCGCTCCGCTACGCAGCGATGGTTTCTACGCTAACTGCCGCGAACTCCATAGAGATATTCGGGAACTACCTTCGGCGAAGGGGAAAAGACGGTGACCCGGAGACTTTGCTTTTGGAATTCCTGGAATGGGAGAATCTTGACGAGGACAGATTTGCCCAAGACGTCCGAATTGTTCTTGTATCTGCAGATTTCTCACGGGAATTAACTAGTTCTGTGATTTGGCTGAACGAGAAGGATCTCGATATCAGGTGCGTTCGGATCCAATCATATGCGTATGATGGGCATGTTTTTATTGATGTTCAACAGGTGGTTCCATTGCCCGAGGCAGCTGATTACCAGATCCAGGTTCGGGAGAAGAAGAGGCAGGAGAGACAGACTCTGAAGTCGAACGCGGACTTCACGAGGTTTGATGTGACCATTGACGGGACCGTCTATCGGTCTCAATGGAAACGAAACGCGATTCTGCTCGTAGTCAAATACCTCAATGAAAGTGGGAAAACGCCGAATGCCATCGCGGAGATGCTGGCACCAGTGAAGGGTAGCAGGGTTTGGTTTGGGATCGAGGGGGAAACTCAAGACAGGAACGAGTTTCATCGATTGGCAACTGCCGACGCAGAAACGAATGGTAGGCGATACGACGATCGACGTTGGCATACCAGCGAAGGAGATCTATTTATCCACGAAGGAAAGACGTACGTCTTCAGTAATCAGTGGGGTCAGTCCTGGGCCGCAGCGATGAAGATTCTTCAAGATCAGAGCCCGGATGTTGAGTTCACTTGGGAGCCCACCTCTACGCTAAAGTAAAGAATAGGGATACATTGGCGTGAACATTCTTCAACAAGTGGAAATTGTGGAAGAGAAAATGGCCGAGGGCAACATAAGTTGTAGCGAGTAGTTTCACGGGATCTCAATGCAGAGGGCCATTTTTCAGATTGATCCGGAGATTTTGTGTCAACAGTGACTGTCCGCTGCAGGAATCCGAGCAATAGTGACATTAGAAAATCTCGAAAAATGATTGAAAGTACGGACATCAGTCCTCAGACAAACGCTTCCAACAGGGAGGTGCTCAGTGACCTACCTCTAAGCGCTTGCGGGAAACCGAATGGGTAAACCGACCGGATCCATGGAGATCGCCGCGCGCTCTGCAGCGCCCTCGAGCCTGCGCGTACGCAAGCGCGCGAGTCGCGAAAACTTTGTTTTGGCTCCCGTGTGGTTGGAAGGCTCGCTCCCGCTCGGCGAGCGCCGATCAGCAAGCAACACCGTGGCAGGTTGAAGTAATGGGCAAACCGACCGGATTCATGGAGATCGAGCGGGAGCTGCCGCGGGATCGATTTCCGCTCGAAAGGGTGAAGGACTGGGACGAGTTCCACCTTCACATGGGGGTGGAGAAGCTGCGGGACCAGGGTTCGCGCTGCATGGACTGCGGCGTCCCGTTCTGCCACACCGGGGCGTCGATGAGCCGCAGCGACAAGGGGTCGGGCTGTCCGATCAACAACCTGATCCCGGAGTGGAACGACCTGGTCTACCGCGGCCTCTGGGAAGACGCGCTGGAGCGGCTGCACAAGACCAACAACTTCCCCGAGTTCACCGGGCGCGTCTGCCCCGCTCCCTGCGAAGGGGCCTGCGTGCTCGGCATAAACGAGCCCCCGGTGACGATCAAGAACATCGAGGCCGCCATCGTCGACCACGGCTTCGCCGCCGGCACGGTGCTCCCCGAGCCGCCGGAGAAACGAACCGGCAGGCGGGTCGCCGTCGTCGGATCCGGGCCCGCGGGCCTCGCCTGCGCCGCGCAGCTGAACCGCGCCGGACACTGGGTCACCGTGTACGAGCGCGCCGACCGCATCGGCGGCCTGCTGATGTACGGCATCCCGAACATGAAGCTCGACAAGGCGGTGGTGACGCGGCGGCTGCAGCTGATGGAGGCCGAGGGGGTCGAGTTCGTCACCAACACCGAGATCGGCAGGGACATCCCGGCGCCGCGGCTGATCGAGGAGTTCGACGCCGTGGTCCTGTGCGGTGGGGCGACCAAGGGGCGCGACATGCCGGTAGAGGGGCGCGAGCTCAACGGCGTCCACTTCGCCATGGAGTTCCTGACGGCGAACACGAAGAGCCTGATGGACTCCGGCCACGCCGACGGCAACTACATCTCCGCAAGGGACAAGCACGTCATCGTCATCGGCGGCGGCGACACCGGCACCGACTGCGTCGGCACCTCGATGCGCCACGGCTGCAGGAGCCTGACGCAGTTCGAAATCATGCCGCGGCCGCCCGACGAGCGCGCCCCGGACAATCCCTGGCCCGAGTGGCCGAACGTCTACCTGCTCGACTACGGCCAGGAAGAGGCGGCCGCCCGCTTCGGCGAGGACCCGCGCACCTACCTGATCAACACCACGAGGTTCGTCGGCGACGGCGAAGGCAACGTCAGGGAGCTGCACACGGTGGGGATCGAATGGGCGCCGGGAGCCGGCGGCCACATGGCGCCGCAGCCGGTCCCCGGGACCGAAAAGGTGTGGCCGGCCGATCTCGTGCTGCTGGCGATGGGGTTCCTCGGACCGGAGGACCCGGTGCTCGATCAGCTCAACGTCGAGCGCGACGAGCGTTCCAACGCCAGGGCCGGGCACGACCGCTTCGCCACCAGCGTCGAGGGGGTGTTCGCCGCCGGCGACATGAGACGGGGGCAGAGCCTCGTCGTGTGGGCGATCAACGAGGGACGAGGCGCCGCCCGCGAGTGCGACCGCTACCTGATGGGGACGACCTCGCTGCCTTAGTGCCTGCCCGGCGAAACCCGGGTGAATTCTGTCGCCGGGGCGCCTCGTTCGCAGACTTACTTACCGCATAGCCATCAAGACAAAGCCAGAGCTGTGATACGGAGCGCTCCCGGGGTTTCCCGGGGGCGCTTTTTTCATTGCCGCGCCAGCCGGTACGGCGAGGGCTCGGGCAGGGTGTCGGTGAGGGCGCTACGGCCGGGAAACAGCAGCCCGGCGCTGCCGGAGTCGACGGCGCAGACGAGACCGGCCGCCTCGTTGCGCACGAACACCAGGTCCCCTTCCCTGCGGCCTAGGTGCAGGACGTCGACGGTCCCGTCCTCGTCGGTCAGCTCGATGCGCTCGCCGTCGGAAAATCCGTAGCCGCCCGCCCGCGGGTCGCGCAGGCTCTCGAAGCGGAGCTCCTTCAGGAACGCCGTGTAGGCGAAGAGATTGGCAGTGAGACAGGTGTCGGTGCCGCTGTCGAAGGTCGCCACCCAGTCGTAGGCGTACTCCCCGGGCCGCGGCAGGTACGGACCTTCCGCCGGGGGCGGCCGCGGCACCCGTCGCAGCTGCCGGGGCGCCGGTTTTTCGCTGGCGAAATCGATCTGCACGATGGTGTTTCGCTCGAGCACCTTGGGAAAAAGAAACGGGTCGAGCATCGGGGGATTGCCGCCGGCCAGGGCGTGGCGGGGGTTGGCGTGCAGGTGCCGTATACGGGCGCCGTCGCGGTTGCGGCGCACGTAGGCTTCCCCCGTGCGCCGGCCCGGAGCCCCGCGGCCAACCAGCACGTCGGCCAGCACTCCCGAGTCCTCCGCGAGAAGCACCTCGACCGCCTGTTGCGGCAGCAACCCGTAGTCGCGGTCGTCTCCCGAGACGACGGTCCCGTAGGTCTCCAGCAGGCTCCGCAGCAGGAAGTCGACGCGGTCCTCCTGCACGTAGGCGCCATGGTACGACGGGTAGCGCCAGATCCTGCCTTGCTTCTCGTAGACCCAGAGGTGGCGGCCTCCCGGGGCCCGCACCTCGATGCGGCGGATGCGCTCCGGCACGACTTCGTCCGCCGGGTCGAACAGCGGCAGCAAGGTTCCGGCTTCGAGGCGCATCTCCTTCTGGTGCTGGTCGATCCAGAGATCGGCGCCGATCAGCACGGCGAGGACGGCGCCGAGGATGGGCAGAAGCCGGGTCACGACGGCCCCCCGGCAGCGCCGGGATGGGAGCGCCGGCGATAGCGGACCAGGGCGACGGCGCCTAGGGCGAGCGGAGCTGCGACGATGACGAGGAGGCGCCAGACCGCCCTGCCGGCGGGGTCGTGGTAGGCGAAGCCGCGCGCCTGGCGGGTGCGCGCCTGCAGCCGGGTCATGCCGGGACCGTAGACGGCGTCGGCGAGAAGGTTGAGGAGCAGCTGGTCGTGGTCGAAGCCGGGCATCTGCAGGTGTTCGTTCTTGAACATCTCCGAACAGCCGACCAGCACCAGGCGGCCGCGGCGTCCGGGAGCCGGCAGCGGCTCGAGGTTGCTGCGTCCCTCCTCGTCTTCCACGAAGTGCGCCTCGGGGAACTCGCCGCGCAGGTCGACGGCCAGCGGCTGCGGCCCCGACACCTCCTGCGGCTGGGACAGCGACTCCGGAGGCAGCCAACCCCCCTTCCACGGATAGCTCCAGGACTGCGGCGAGGTGCCGATCAGCACCTGGCTCGCGAACGACTCCGGAAGCCCGCCGAGGTCGAAGCTGTTTCCCCAGATGAACAGCAGGTCGCCGAGGTCCCGCGTTATCGGCGAGGCGGGGTCGTAGCGCTCGCCGACGGTGCGGATCAGGAACGGCAGGGCGACCTCCTGGGCGTCGTACTCGCGCACCGCGGTGCGGTTGACCTGGGTGTCGAGCCGCAGGTGGTGGCGCGTGCGGTCCATGAGCACCTGGCGCACCTGCTCGACGCCGATCAGCCGCAGGTAGCGGTCGAGGTCCTGGAACTGGGGCTGGGGCCAGTACACGGTCTCGAAGCCGGTTCCCCGGTACTGGCGCGGCTGGATGTTGAAGTGCTGCATGGCGACGATGGCGGTGCCGCCGCCGGCGAGATGGCGGCTCAGCTGCAGGATGACCTCGCCCGAATCGCGGCGCGGCTGCAGCCACAGGACGGCGTCGGAGTCCGGGGCCAGCTGCGGGTAGCGCGGGTTTACGTGATGAACGCGGTACCCGTAGGCGGCGAGCATGCGCTTGAGGTGGCTGTACACGTCGGTCCCCCTCGGGGCGCTCAACCCCTTCTTCTGGTAGTCCTCCAGGGCCTCGGCAGGAGACAGCCGCGGCAGGTCGGAGACGACCGACACCAGCGGGGGCTCGCCGCTCTCCAGGCGGCGGAGGGCCGCGGCGATCAGGAAGTCGAGATGCATCGAGGTGCGGTCGTCCAGCCGCGGGATCGCGGCGACGCGGTCGCCCCGGCGCAGCAGCAGCCCGCTCCAGACGCTCTTGGAGACCACGGTGTCGCGGCGCACCTGCTCCACCTCGAACGGGGCGATCCCCGCCTTCACGAGGTCCTTCCTCGCCGGCGGGGGCAATGCCTCCGGCCTCACCACGGTCACCTCCACCCCGGCCTCGGCGAACGGCTCGGCGACCCGGTGCTCCAGCGTCTTCAGGCTCGCAGGCAGGTTTGCCCGCGGCGAGAGAACGAGCTCGACGGTCAGCTCGTCCCGTATTTGCGCCAGCGACTCGACGACGCTCGCGGAAGGGGTGTTGACGCCGCCTGCGGTCAGGTCGACGTCGATGCGGGAGAAGAGGGCAACCACCCCGGTCGCCAGGGCGATGACGAGGAGGAGGACCGCGGCCCCGGCCCGCACCCAGGGCAGCGGCGCCAGCAGGCGCAATCCGGACAAGTCGCCGGATCTCCGGAAACGCCACCACCCGTACGCCAGTATCAGCACCGGGGCGAGACCGGCCACGAGCAGCCGCCACAGCAGGCGGGAAGCGCCGGTCAGGGGGGGCAGCTCGGCCGGTTGCGCGCGGTCGACCTCGGCGCGGATCAGGCGGTCGCGGGAGGCGAAGGTGCGCACCAGGTCGTCTATCACGACGGAGTGGCCGTACCCCGGCTGGCGCAGTATGCCGTCGCGGAAGGCGCTGGCGGAAGCGAGGACGACGAGCCGGCCGGCCCAGGGATCGCCGGGGGTCAGCAGCACCATCAGGTTCTGCTTCGGTACGGTGAGGGAGGCGGCGAGGTCGGCCCCCGACAGCAGGTCGCCGGTGAGGGGGCGCACCCAGGCGTGCTCGGTGGTGGTGGCGACCACCTGGGCTTCGTACCCGGCCTGGGCGGCGCGGCCCGGGTCTACGGCAAGCGGGCTGGCGGCGACGAAGCTCAGGCCGCCGCGGGCCGGGGTGCGGAATCGCCGGAAGTCGCGGAACGCGGGCAGGTTGCGCAGGTGAAAGGGGGCCTCGACTTCGCGGACCGAACCGTCGGCGAGGCGCACGGGCAGGGCGCCGGCGTTGCGGTCCAGCAGCAGATCGGGGATGGGCCGCAGGCCGAAGGGGCGCAGCAGGTCGCTCCAGGCCCGGGGCCCATCGGCCATGCGGAACAGCACCGAGTCGCCGCGGGCGTGGTAGGTGGCCTCGTACGAGCTGCCGGCGAGGACCGCGGTCCGCCCCGAGGCGACGAACCTCTTGAGCTGCTGTATGTGCCGGTCGGTCACCTGCTGCGGCGCGAACCAGAAGAGCATGTCGGTGTCGGGCGGGATGTAGGGGGAGCGGTCGAGGTCGACCTGCACCACCGGGCCGTGCTGGCTGAGGAACTGCGGAAACTCGACGAACCCGCCGCTGGCCGGAGCGGAGAAGGCGAAATCCGCCTGCGGCGGGGCGAACAGGGTCTGCAGATGGGCGCGCACCCACTGCTCGAGGAAGGGCAGGTCGGTATCCTCGATCCCCTGGATGAGCACCTCCGGGTGGCTCTCGAAGCTCAGCACCAGGGAGGACCAGACCTTCTCCTCGCCGTGCTCGTCCCTCTCGATGCGCCGCACGCTGATGGGGGAGACCTTGCGGCGCGCCGCGTACGCGGCCCCGGCGTCCCCGCTCAGCTCCGGGTAGACGACCCGCGTGTCGACGCGGTCGGGGGCGGCCGAGCGGAACGCCGACAGCAGGGCGCGGACGTCCCCTTCGACCTCTTTCAGGTGCGACGGCATGCGCTCCCGCGGCGAGACGAAAAGGGTGAGGGTCACTCTGCCGTCGAGCCGCTTGAGGAGGGCGCGCGTCTTCGAGGTCAGGGAAGCCGGCGAGAGCCCGACGAAGTCGATCTCGGCGGGCCCGGCCGATTCGAGGACCCGGCTGCCGAAGACCGAAATGGCCAGGAGCAGGAGGAAGCAGAGGAGGGACTGGAGGGCGAAGCGGGACACCGGGTCAGTATTTGATGCGCTTGAGGGTGATCTCGTTCATCCACAGGAAGAAGGCGCCCATCAGCAGGAAATAGAGCAACCCGTCGAGCCCGACGACGCCGCGGGTGAAGGCCTCGTAGTGCGGCATGACGGAGACCGACTGGTAGATCCGGCTGCCCAGCTCCCATCCCGGGGCCAGGCCGTCGAGCACGGCAACTACCTTTTCGTGGCCGCTGAGGACGAACAGGAACCCCAGCAGCGTGGCGAGCACGAAGGAGACGATCTGGTTCTGCGTCAGGCCGGAAACGAAGACGCCGAACGAGAGGAAGAACGACCCGAGGAAGAAGGCCCCGAGGTAGCTGGAGAAGATCAGTCCGAAGTCGGGGTCTCCGAGCCAGAACAGCATCACCGCGATCGGCGTGGTGCCGGCCAGCACGAGGAGGTAGAACAGCAGGGCGGCGGCGTACTTGCCGGCGACGAACTGGATCGACCGCAGCGGCAGGGTCATGATCAGCTCGAAGGTGTTCTGGGCGTGCTCCTCGGACCAGGTGCGCATCGTCATCGCCGGGACGAACGGAATCAGCAGGAACGGCAGGGTTTCGAAGAAGGGGGACATGTCGGCGACGGAGCGCAGGAAGAAGGAGTTCATGAAGGTGGTGCCGGAAAGCACGAGGAAGACCGTGGCGTAGATGTAGGCGATGGGCGAGTCGAAACAGGCGGCGAGCTCCCGCTGCACGACTACCCAGGTGCCTGCGACGAATCCCGGGTCGCGGGAGGAGGAACCGGCTGCGGCCGGGGATTCGCTAGCGGCCGCCATCGTCCCCTGAGCTGGCGCGCACCCGGTGCGCGAAGATCTCTTCCAGAGCGGCCCCCTCCATGCCGGACCCGGCGGCGAGCTCCTGTATGGTGCCGTCGCCGAGAAGCCGGCCCTGGTGGATGATCAGCACGCGGTCGCTGATCGCCTCGACGTCGGGGACGATGTGGGTGCTGAAGAGTATGGCGCGCCCGGACTTCAGCTCGCGCAGCATTTCGCGGAAGGCGATCACCTGCAGCGGATCGAAGCCGTGGGTCGGCTCGTCGAGCAGGAGGATGGGGGGGTCGTGGATCATCGCCGAGGCGAGGCCGAGGCGCTGCCGGAACCCGGTGGAGCACTGGGAGATGCGCTGCGGCAGCACCGAGCCGATGCCGCACAGCTCGACGGTGCGCTCGAATTGCGGCTCGAGCTCACCCTCCCGCAGGCCGCGGGCCCTGGCGACGAAGCGGAGGAAGTCGTCGACGCGCATGTCGCGGTAGAGCGGCGTGTCGCCGGCGAGGTAGCCGATGGCGCGGCGCACCTCGAGAGGCTGTTCGGCGGCGTCGAAGCCGGCGACCGAGATGGTGCCGGCGGTCGGGTAGATGTAGGTCGACAGCATCTTGAGGACGGTGCTCTTGCCGGCCCCGTTGGGACCGACGAAGCCGACGATCTCGTCCCGGCCGACGGTGAAGCTGACGTCGTCGACCGCGGTCAGGGCCCCGTATTTCCTGGTGACTTTGTCAACGGTGATCATGAAGAGAATAAATTCGGTATTCGGCAGTTCCCATTCAACGAATTGCGGTTCCGGCGGCGGTTCCGGGCGCGGCCAAATTGACTCTCCCGGGGGGACCTGTATACTCCAGGCGAATTTCATTCCGGGAGGCGGCACCGTGAGCGACGGCGAAGAGAAAAAGAATATCAGCGGCCTGCAGTGGCTGTCGCAGGAGCGCCCCGAGGCGATGGGTCACCTGCTGTCGTTCTTCCGCGAGTCGGGGCGGCACCTCGATCCCAAGACGCGCTTCCTGATCTCCATCGTCACCAAGGTCGTCAACTTCTCGCCGCGCGGACTGCGCCAGTACATCCCGCGCGCCATGCGCGAAGGGGCGAGCCGCGACGAGGTGATCGACGCCATCCTGTGCGCCTACCCGGCGGCCGGCCTCGTGAACGTCGTCGACGCGATCCAGGTGCTGCGCTCCCTCGATCTTCCGGGCAGCGCCGAGGAGCCCGCGGCGGAGGCGGAATGGACCGCAGTCGCCAGGGCGGACGAGATCGAGGAGAACGGCGCCAAGGTCGTGCAGGTGGGAGTGGGAGACAAGCCCATTGCCGTCTTCAACGCCGGCGGGCGTTTCCTGGCCATCTCCAACACCTGCCTGCACCAGGGCGGCTACCTCGGGCTCGGCAGCCTGGACGGTAGCACCGTCACCTGCAGCCGCCACGGCTGGCAGTTCGACGTCGCCAGCGGCGAGTGCCTCTCCCATCCGGGGCGCGCCGTCGAGTCCTACGAGGTCCGCGTCGAGGACGGGCAGGTGCTGGTCCTCGCCTGAGTGCGCTGTCCCATCAATATTCACCAAATTCACCAATTCCTCCTCCCACCGACCTTGAGGGAAAAATCGCGGTTCAAGCGGTTCAATCGGAGCCTCATCTGTGCGATTTTTTCCCTCGACCCCGGCTCGCGGGGTTGCCTTCGCTCGCAGTACACGGTCGGTACGACTCGCTCAGGCGTCATCCGGGCTGCGCACCGCGACCATGCTGGCGCGAACCCTTCGGGTTCGTGTTGGGAACGGCTTAGCCGTTCCCTGAAACGCTCGAAGAGCGTTCCGAATGCGGCGTGCCTTCCCTTCCGAATCCCCGCCCATTCGACCCGGTAGCGCGTCTCTGTAACGAAGGCGAAGGAACACCCGACCGGGCAGCCGTATCACCTCCAGAGCAGCGGATCGACCTTTCCCCCCTCGGCGAGATACAGCTCGATGGCCCGCAGCGACTTCGCGATCACCGCGGCGATGTCGGCCGGATAGCGTGCGAAGGCCTCTGAGGTGACAGCCGTGCGCCCCGGTTCTCCGGGCCCCCCCGCATAGCGGACAGTCGCCTCGACACTCTGCGTTTTCCCCTCGAGCAACTGCAGCAGCGGTTTCAGCGGCGCGTGGAGGAAGCCGTCGCTCTCCTCGCTGAACGACACCTCCTCCAGTCCGATTTCGCGGACCACCAGGTAGGAGTGCTGGATAACACGGGAGCAATTCCGCTCCTGCCCTTCGAGCCGGGTGCTGCCGAGATAGTGCAGATCCCGCTCCCCGAGGAGGATGCCGGCCTCCTCCTCGAACTCGCGCACTCCCGCCTGCCGGTGCGACTCGGAGGCCATGACGTGGCCCCCTGCCGGGGCATCGAGACTGCGGACGAAGGGATCGCCGCGGCGCCCGCGTTGCTGCAGCAGCAGAACCGGCTCGGCGCCGCGCAGCCAGGCGCACCAGACGAACACCAGCCAGTGCCAGTCCCCGTCCCCGTGCACCTCGGCTCGGGTCTTGGAACCGAGCCTGCGGCCGTCGCGGTCGAAGAAGGCCAGGAGTTCCGCGCTCACGCGGATATGACGGCGATGAACTGGAACAGGAAGGCGAGGACGGTCAGGGCCAGCAGGGCGCCGGCCAGCAGGTAGGTGCCGATTCCCTCGCGGGCGCCGAAATCGCGGCTGAAGGCGTAGGCGGTGACGTAGCCGCCGGCGAACCCGCCAGCGTGGGCCCAGTTGTCGACGCCGGCGAAGAGGAAGCCGAAGATGAAGAGAATTATCGCCCACTGCAGGAAGTGGCGGGTGAACATGGAGCTGCCGCGCTGGCGGCCGAAGACGATGGCGGCGGCCAGCAACCCGAAGATCGACCCGGAGGCCCCGAGGGTGTAGGCGTTTCCCATCAGCACCGAGAGGGCGAAACCGCAGGCGCCCGAAACGGTGAAGATGGTGAACAGCCGGAACGGCCCGAACAGCTCGCTGACCATCGGTCCAAGCTGCCGTACCCACAGCATGTTGAAGAGGATGTGCAGCAGGCCTCCGTGCAGATAGATCGCCGTGATCATCGTCCACCAGTGCCCGTGCACCATCACCGGCACGACCCCGGTCATGCCGAGCTTCAGAGTGGCGGTCCCGCTCGGCGCGAGAAAGCGGAACAGGTCGAAGGTGGTGAAGATCGCCCCGGGATCCATCGCCAATCCTACGATGTAGAGGATGACGCACACCGTCGTGATCAGGTTGGGGAAATCGATGGACAGCCCCAGCTTGCGGAACCACGAGGTGAAACCCCACATCCCGGGCCTTACCTGGCCGCAAAAGGGACAGCGCGCTTCGGAGCTGCTTATCAGCTTGTGGCATCTGGGACAGAGGATGGCGGGCATCGGTTACCGGGGTTGTCGGGTTATGGCCGGGGTTCAACTGCCCAGGGGGGCGCCAGTCCGTTGACGGCCCCGAAGGGCGGCGTGCGATTCAATCAGAAAAGAGACAGACTACGTAGCGGGACGGGAATTCCGGAAACGGTGCTCCTGAGCAGCTGTGTCAGCGACGTTCAAGAAAAGGGGCGGCTGACCGTCCCCGCAAGTGCGGAGCTCAACCAGTTTCCGGGCCATTTACCGGATACGGTGCGGCTATTCCGAAAGGCTGGCCTTGATGCGGGCCCATGATACTTTGTCGACAGCGGTACCCTCCACGGGGAGACGATACTTTGGTCCTGGTCATCCCAGATCAGGCGATCGAATGGGGTGGCGTAAAACTCCAACACGCCGAAGCGTGGCTCGCTGTCGATCACGGCGCCGCCGCCGTCGGCATGGGGTGGCTGGTGCACCCAATCCGGGGTATCACGACTGACCCAAGGCAGAAAGACGTTGGTGCCGTCGTCATATGAACCAGGAAACGCGCTGTAACATTGTGCCTGCTCCATGTGATTTGTGAGCCCGGATGCGTTGTCGATGAACAGGCTTCCACCGCTCCTGTCCCCGTCGACAAAAAACCACAGGGATAAGTCGCCGTTGGTTATTCCTGGTCCGCTTGTGAAACGGTCGTTGGAACGCTCGTGGACAAAATCGTCGACCATCTCCGCTGCTACGAAAAGGTGATTACCGCCATGGTGCCAGGCCAGCCAGATGCGGAAGTCGAAGGAGGAGGGATCGTACTGTCCCCCCCAATTCGGGTAGGGTGCCAAATCCAGGGGCGTCAACGTCGGTTCGCCGAGGACTTCCAACCAGTCATCCACGGAGCCGTCCTTGAGGTCGATGCGATCCCGCATCTCGTCGGTCAGCTCGATGAACGGATACAGCCGGTCTTGGAACTGCGCATCCGTAGAGACCATGTCATTACAAAGAAAATCGGAATCGAGAAAATTGGGGTTCGCATGTGACCACTCTTTCCGGGTTGGCTTCCGAATTCAAAAACCAAAAGCGCGGGGTTCCGGCCCGGGCAGCCTTCTGCGCCAGACACAGATCTGGGCTGCACGCGGCAACCTCTCACCTTCCATTGCAGTAGCCTGCAAGCGCTCGAGAACCTCATCCGCTTCCAGGCCGCGCAGGTTCTCGAGGCTCTGGATTCCCGCCCTGTGAAGGAGATTCCCCCAGCGCACCCCGATTCCCTGGTGGAGGTACAGTTCAGCGGTGCGTTTCAGGGCGGCGACTTCCCCTTCGCCGAGGATGCCGGCAATCGCCTGCCAGTGTCGGTCCGAACCGAAGCCCTGAAGCTGCGTCAGGTAGCGAACCCCGGTTTCCCGCAAGGCTGCCCGCGCCTCCGGGTCAAGGACTTCCACCCTTTCGACGCGAGGCGTCAGCGAGGTTATGGTGCGCTCCTCCACCTCCCTGTAGACGGCCGCGGAGAACAGCAGCGCTGCTGCGGCTGCCAACGGTAGGAGCAGAGGCCGGTTCCGGTGCCGCTGCCGCCCTGAAAACTCCCCGAAAGCCGGTGCCAGCCGGTGCCACACGAGAAGGCGGTAGAGGCAGGCGCACTCCACCGCAAAAGGGGGAAACCCGAGAAATCCGGCCAGCGGCATTTCGAAGAGCTTGAGCTCCTCGAAGAACGGCACCGTGTAGATCCACCTGGCTCGCGACCAGAAGTTGAACAGCTCCCAGAATCCCCCGGCGATCAGGCCCGCCAGCAACATCCGCAGGGTCGGGGCGTACTCCCCGGCTTCGAGCTGCCTGAGCAGGCCGTCGATGCCGCGCCGGTAGTTGATCGGAGCGATTGCGGCGACCGCGAAGATCCAGGCCAGGGGAAAGCAGTAGCTGGGGAACCAGAGTGCGAGCAGGAGGCAGGCTGCCCCGGCGACCTGGAGCAGCGCCAGCCGCCGGGGCGTCACGGGCAGCGACGGTCCTCGTATCGACCGTGAAAATCCCAGGCAGGAGAGCAGGTGGGCGATGAAGAAGATTCCGGGAAAGACCGTGGCGAAGGCGAGGAAGACTCCTGCCGCCCGAATCCAGTCGCGGTCGGTGACGAGTACGTAATACCAGTTCTCGAGGCGGAGGTTGATCAGCTCGAAGAAGAACCAGGCCGCGGCGGACCAGAGCATCAGCAGGCCGAAGCCCGGTCCGCAGCGGGAGATCAGCGACCTCCCTTCGAGCCTGCGCACCCACTGGTCGCAGGTGATGATCAGCCCGTACCAGGCGAAGAGGTAGAAATGGCTGGCGACCGGCTCGACCTGACCTGCTGCGAGTAGGAACGACAGGCTTACGGTTGCCGGGCCTGCGAGGAGGCGGGCGATTTCCAAGGAGAGCACCTCGGCGGCTACGGGGCAGTGGGCCGGTGCAGCGGTTTTCGCGACGGGGTGTGTTCCATGGGGCGAACCTACGGCTCCAGAAAACGCCCGGCAAAGCCAGCGGCAGCCCGCCACGCCTGTCGAAAGTCAGCGGTAGCGCCGAGCCCCCCGGAGCCTGTTGACAGGGCCGGGTGCCGCTAGCTACGTCTACGGCCGTCCCGGATCCGGAGGCTCGCCGGCCAACGCTCCGGGGCTCCGAAGTGTCATTCACATGTCCCGGCCCGTGGTGAATCGCTCCGGAAGGCCCGGGCAGTTCCCGCGCCCCGTACGAAGCGAGCAGGGCCGACTTTTCCAGCATCCAACCTTCCCATCTGCAATGCCCGTACTAACGAGCAGTGAAAACCCTTTCGGCGGGGTCATCGTCGATCCCGGCGGTCTGCAGACCGACCCGCACCGCTTCGCCCACGACCTCGGCGAGTCGCTCGATTCCTGGCGTTCCGAATACCGCGTGGTCTGGCTGGAGATTCCGATTTCGCTGTCGGCGCTGATCCCGGTGGCGGTCGAGGCCGGGTTCGCCTTCCACCACAGCGGCGACGACTACCTGATGCTGACGCATCGATTGGATCCCGGAGCCTTCATTCCGTCGTACGCCTCCCACTACATCGGCGCCGGAGGGGTGACCTTGAACAGCCGCCGGGAGCTGCTGGTGGTCAGCGAGAGGTATCACCGCGCCGGGAGCAGTCCTCCGCGCTACAAGCTGCCCGGCGGGGCGCTGAAGGAGGGGGAGCATCTCGTCGAAGGGGTGATGCGGGAGGTGCAGGAGGAGACGGGGGTGGAGACGGAGTTCGACGCCCTGGTCTGCTTCCGCCACTGGCACGGGTACCGCTACGGCAAGTCGGACATCTACTTCGTCTGCCGGCTGCACCCGGTCTCGGAGGAGATCTCGATCCAGGAGGAGGAGATCGCCGAGAGTCTGTGGATGCCGGTCGCCGATTACCTCGGAGACGGGAACGTGCACCCCTTCAACAAGCGGATCGTGCGCGCCGCCATGGAGAGCCCGGGCATCTCCCCCGCCGAAATCGAGGGGTACGGCGACCGCGACAAGTACGAGTTCTTCATGCCAGGCAATTCGACCCCGCCGCCGCGGCCGTAGCCTGGCCGCCAACTCTTCCGGACCCTACCGGAGGTCGAGCTTCTCCAGCACTTCCCGGTTGACGACGAACCGGGGGACCCGTCCCTGCAGGCAGTCGACGATCGATTGGGCGGCGGCGATCGACATCCGCTCCCGCGCCGTGACCGTGCTCGAGGCGGAGTGCGGCATGGCGACGACGGTGGGCATCTGCACGAGCCGCAGCGACGTCCCCTGCGGCGGCTCCGTCGCCTGGCAGTCGAGGCCGGCGCCGGCGAGATGGCCGCTCTCGAGCGCGGCGATCAGGGCCTTCTCGTCCACCAGGCCTCCCCTCGCCGTGTTGATGAGATAGCTGCCCTTCTTCATCGCGGCGAGGAAGCCGGCGTCGACGAGCCCGGCGTTCTCCTCCGACATCGGCAGGTGCAGGCTGACGACGTCCGACTCGGCCAGCAGCCGCTCGCGGCTCGCGGGTTGGGCGCGGAGCTCCTGCAGCCGCCCCGGCTCGAGGAAGGGGTCGTCGACGAGGACGCCCATCCCGAAGCCGAGGGCGCGCCGGACCACTTGGGCGCCGATGTGGCCGCAGCCGATCAGCCCGAGGGTCATCGCGCACAGGTCCTCGGAGATCGCGACCTGGTAGCCGCCGGACTTCACCGTCCGGTCCCCAGGGACGATGTGGCGCACCGCGGCCAGCAGCAGGGCCATGGCGTGGTCGGCCACCGCGTCCGCCATGGCTCCCGGGGTGTTGGTGACGACGATGCCCCGTTCGGTGCAGAGGTCGAGGTCGACGCGGTCGTAGCCGACTCCGTTGCGGGCGATCACCCTGAGATCGCCCGCAAGCTCCATTGTATGGGGGGTGAAGTACTCCCCCCCGGCGAGAATGCCGCTGAACCCGGCCAGCTTTTCCCGGGTCTCCTCGTTCGGCCAGGGGGCGCTCCCCTGCCGGTGGACGAACTCGAACCCCGCTTCCTCGACGAGGCGGCGGGCCGGCTCGCGGCCGCGGAATTCGATGACGCAGGTTCCGAGCACGCGGTCGCTCATGCCTCGTCTCCGAAGCGGGTGTGCAGGTAGCGGGAGAACGGCGTCTCGACGTCGAGCTCCGCGGCGATCTCCTCGAGGCTGCGGCGGGTCTCGTCGCCGACCGGGAGGCCCTCCTCGGCGTACTCCCGCTCCCGCCGCCACTCCAGGCCTCCCGGCAGCTCGGCGCTGTCGTACCCGGGGAGCGGATCGAGGGCGCGCGCCTCACCGATCCAGCGGTCCATCTCCGCCTTGTATTCATCCGGGTCCATGAAGCTCTCGACGGAAAAGGCGGCGAGGAAGGAGCCCTGGTTCGATTCCCACCGTGAAGCGGGGGGGATGAATTCCGGCCTGTAAATCCCGGCAAGTACTCCCCCGAGCCCGTAGGCGGACGCGGCGATCCCCATCTCCTTGAAGTAGGCGAAGGGCGCGCGCTCGAAAAGCTCGTCGTCGTAAGGCAGGAACGAGGAGGACATGTCGAGCACCATCGGCGGCTGCTCGCCCGCGGGCAGGGCGATGCTGATCGGCGAGGAACCCTTGATCCCGAGAATGCTGCCGGGCCGGGGATGGTAGCGGTGGGAGGATACGGCGATCCCGATGCAGTCGCGGGCCGCGGCCATGCGCGAGTACTTGCCGGCCCCCCCGAAGTGGAAGTGGTTGCGCGTGGTGACCGCGGCCGCCCCGTGCTCGAGGGCGCGCTCGACCGCCCACTCCGCCCCCTGCCTGCAGGGCAGGTGGCCCATGCCGCCGTCGCCGTCGAGGGTCTGCGCCGTCGTCGACTCCCGGACCACCTCGATGTCGGGGGTGGGGTTGACCCGGCCGTCGAGGATCATGCGGCAGTACCCGGCGGTCTGGAAGGTGCCGTGGCTGACGACGCCGCGCAGGTCGGTGATCACCAGCAGCTCTGCCATGGTGCTTGCGTGCGCGGTGCTCATGCCGACGCGCTCGAACAGCGACTGCACGAGGCGGCGCAGGTCGCCTGCGGGCACGCGGATACCGCTTTCGGGTGGGACGTTTCCCATGGACAACCTCCCTCTTTTTCTGAAACAGGACACTGGGAGTGCGAAGCTCTATACTTGAAACGACGGCGGTTGAAATAAGGAAATCGACAGGCTGGCGAAAGACTCCGGAACGTGCGGAATCGAAGAAGCATGGATGGCATGAACGATGAGCTGCGAGTCTTCGCCGGCCGCTCCAATCCCGGCCTGGCCGATGAGATCTGCCGCTGCCTCGGGATTCGCCGCAGCAGTCTGACGGTTTCCCGCTTCTCGAACGACAACCTCTCGGTGCAGATCGACGAGAACGTGCGCGAACGGGACGCCTTCATCGTGCAGGCCTTCACCGAGCCGGCGAGTGACCACATCGTCGAGTTGCTGATTACCCTCGACGCCCTGCGCAGCGCCTCGGCGCGCCGCATCACCGCGGTGATCCCCTACTACTCGTACGCGCGCTCGGACAAGAAGGACGCGCCGCGCATCTCCATCGCCGGGCGGCTGATGGCCGATCTGTTGGAAACTGCGGGTGCTGACCGGGTGCTGACCATGGATCTGCACGCCGAACAGGTGCACGGTTTTTTCGGCATCCCCGTCGATCACCTGACGGCGATACCGATCATAGCCGACCACATCGGCAAAACCTGCGACCTGGCGAATGCCGTGGTGGTAGCGACCGACGCCGGCGGCGCCCGGCGGGCCGGCAAGTTCGCTTCCCGGCTGGGTCTGCCGCTGGCGATCATCGACAAGCGCCGGGTCAGCGACACCCGCGTTAGCCAGGGCAACGTGGTGGGGGAGGTGGAGGGCAGGGACGCCGTCGTCTTCGAGGACGAGATCGCCACGGGCGGCACCTTCGTCGAGACGGCGCGCACTCTGAAAAAAGCCGGAGCCCGGCGGGTCTTCGCCGGCGCTACCCACGGCGTGCTGGTCGGCAACGCCATCGACAACCTGCGCGCCTCGCCGGTCGAGGCGGTGACCGTCACCAACACCGTGGCGGTGCCCGCCGAAAAGCGGCTCGACCAGATGACGGTTCTGTCGGTGGCGCCGCTGATGGCCGAAGCGATCCGGCGTATTCACACCGGCGAAAGCGTCGGGGCCCTGTTTGCCTGACGGCGGACGAGCCCTCCTGGAAACCAGCATGGGGAAAGGCATCGAGTTGCCGCCGCCAACGGGTAGTGCAGAAATGAAATACGACCTGCTGCTCAGCGGAGCCACGGTGATCGATCCTTCCCAGGGGATCGACGCCGTCAGGGACGTCGCCGTGAAGGACGGTCTCATCGCCGCGGTCTCGGAGGGGATCGATCCCGCCGACGCAAGAGAGCGGATCGACCTGTCCGGGCGCATTCTCACTCCTGGGTGGATCGACATCCACGCCCACGTGTACGCCGGCGCCACGACCTGGGGCATCAAGGCGGACGCCCACTGCCTCGCCACCGGGGTCACCACGATTGTCGACGCCGGCAGCCCCGGCTGGGCAAACTTCATCGGCTTCAAGGAGTTCGTCGCCGATCCGGCGCGCACCCGCACCCTGGCGTTCGTGCACATCTCCGGGATCGGTCTCACCTACGGGCCGGTCGGAGAGATGGAGGACCTGCGCTACGGCGACCCGGAGCGCACCGCCTGTGTGATCCACAACTGGCCCGGGATCTGCGTCGGTGTGAAGGTCCGCCAGGCCCGCTTCCAGGTGGGGGAAAACGGCGTCGAACCGCTCCGCCTCGCTACCGCCGCTGCCGGCATGGTGGACGTCCCGGTCATGGTCCACATCGGCACCGGGGTGCCGCTGCCTGAGGTGCTCGCCGGAATGCGCGGCGGAGACATCGTAACCCATTGCTACCAGGGGCACGGCGACCTCGTGATCGGGCAGGACGACCGCGTCCTCGACGCGGTCTGGGAGGCGCGCGAACGCGGCGTGCTGTTCGACGTCGGCCACGGTGGCGGCAGCTTCAACTTCGGGGTTGCCCGCGCCTCGCTGGCCGAAGGCTTCCTCGCCGACGTCATCAGCACCGACATCCACGCCCACAGCATCGAGCGCACCGTAGACAGCCTCGCCGACGCCGGATCGAAGCTGATGAGCCTCGGGGTTGGGCTGCGCGAGGTGATCGCGCGCACCACCACCCGGGCGGCCGCCGCCATCGGCCGCGAAGAGCTGGGAACGCTGCGGCCCGGCACGGTCGCCGACCTCGCGGCGTTCGAAGTTACCGAGGGGAAATACGATTTTTTTGACTGCCACAAGGAGCGGAACAGCGGTTCGCAGAAGATCGAACCGGTTCTCACGGTGCGGGAGGGGGTTCCGTACCGGCCCGACGACCTGCGCGAGGAGGTGGCCGAGACGCTGCGCCGCGCCGACGAGATGAACGCCCTGTCGGGGAAGAACTTCGCCCGCTTCGGGTGGTCTCCCCCCGCGGCCGTCACCGGCTAGCGCTGGCCCCGTTCCTTCCGGGAACCAAGTCGCAAGAGGAGAAGATGCTGCAAGCAACCGATGACCTGAGAATCGCCAACCTGCGGCCGCTGCTGCCGCCGGCGATCCTGATGGAAGAGCTGCCGATCACGGAGAAGGCCTCGGAGACGGTGGCCGCGGCCCGGCGCGAGATCGGCGGCATAATGAATGGAGAGGACGACCGCCTGGTGGCGATCGTCGGGCCCTGCTCGATCCACGATCCCGACGCCGCGCGCGACTACGGCGGCAGGCTGGCCGCAGCGGCCGGGCGCCTGCGGGAGGACCTGCTGATCGCCATGCGCGTCTACTTCGAAAAGCCGCGCACGACCGTGGGCTGGAAGGGGTTGATCAACGATCCCCGACTCGACGACAGTTTCGCCATCAACGAGGGGCTGCGGACGGCGCGCCGGCTCCTGCTCGATCTCGCCGACGGCGGGCTGCCGGCAGGGTCGGAGTTTCTCGATACCATAACGCCGCAGTTCATCGCCGACCTGGCGAGCTGGGGAGCGATCGGGGCGCGCACCACCGAGAGCCAGGTGCACCGCGAGCTCGCCTCGGGACTGTCGATGCCGGTGGGGTTCAAGAACGGCACCGGGGGCAGCGTGCAGCTGGCGATAGACGCGATCCTGGCGGCCCGGGGCGCCCACCACTTTCTCTCGGTGACCAAGCAGGGGATCTCGGCCATCGTCGCCACCACAGGCAACGACCGCTGCCACCTCATCCTGCGCGGCTCCAACAGCGGCGGCAACTACGACCGGCAGTCCGTCGCCTCGGTGGCCGGGGAACTGCGGGAAAAGGGCCTCCCCTTCCGGGTGATGATCGACTGCAGCCACGGAAACAGCGCCAAGGACCACGCCAGGCAACCCCTCGTCAGCGCCGAGGTCGCCGCCCAGGTCGCCGCCGCCGCCGAGAACGTTTTCGGGGTCATGATCGAGAGCCACCTCGTCGCCGGCCGCCAGGACCTGGTCCCCGGCAGGGAGCCGACCTACGGGCAGAGCATCACCGACGCCTGCGTCTCCTGGGAGACGACGGAGCAGATGCTGGAAGAGCTCGCCGCGGCGGTGCGCACGCGGCGCTCCCGGTGACCGGCGGAACGCGCCTCAGCCGGTCCTGCTCCAGAAGCCTCCGGCAGCCTGCCTGATGCGGTCCGCCCCGCGGGTGCGGTCGGGGCGGCTCCAGTGGGCGGGGAACAGCTCGCGATACTGCTCCTGGGCGAAGCGGCGGTCGACGAGCAGAATCAGCCCGCGCTCGCGCTCGCCGCGGATGACGCGGCCCGCGGCCTGCAGCACGCGGTTCATCCCCGGGTAGGTGTAGGCGTAGGCGAACCCGGGGAGGTTGCGCTCGTCGAAGTAACCGCGGATCAGGTCGCGTTCCAGGCAGATCTGGGGCAGGCCGACGCCGACGATGATCGCCCCCACCAGGCGCTCCCCCACCAGGTCGATACCCTCGCCGAAGATTCCCCCCATCACCGCGAAGCCGACGACGGTCTCGCGGTTGTCGGCATCGAAGACGGCGAGGAACCGCTCGCGCTCCGCTTCGCTCATGCCGCGCCGCTGGATCAGGGTGCGAACGCCGGCGGTGCCGGGAAAGCGCCCGTACACCTCTTCGAGATACCGGTACGACGGGAAGTAGGCGATGTAGTTGCCGCGGCGCTGCATGGCCGCGGCGGCGATCGACTCGGCGACGTCGCCGTAGGAGGAGCCGCGGCCGCGCCAGGTGGTGTCGATATGGTCGGCGAGCAGGAGCGCGAGGTGCTCCTGCGGAAACGGCGAGGGCAGCGACAGGGTGAAATCGTGGCGGTCGCCGCCGAGGAGGTCGCGGAAATAGTCGAGCGGGGTCAGCGTCGCCGAGAAGAAGGCCGCGGACTTGCCGCGCTTGAGGGCGGCGCGGATCTGCGCCGAGGGGTCGAGGCAGTAGAGGCGCAGACGGAGGTCGCGGGCGGAACGCTCGGCGCAGGTGACGTAGCGCTCGTCGAAGAGCTCGGCGACGCGCAGGAAGCCGCCGGCGCTGAAGTAGCAGTCGAGGAGGTCGCCGCCGTACGGCGTAGCCCTGTTGCGGGCGAGGAGGGGCTCGGCGATGGCGTTGAACCGCTCCAGCAGGTAGAGCAGATCCTCCGGCTTTTCCCGCGCCAGCCAGTTCTCCCCGTCCCCCTCCAGCTCGCAGCGCTCGGCGACGCCGAGCAGACAGCGGTCGATCTCGGCCAGCTCCTTCGCGAGGTGGGGGTGGTCGCCTCCGAGCCCCCTCTTCAACCGTCGGAATTCCGACCTGCGGAGCTCGGCCGAGTACATGTCGCGGGCGCGCTCGACCAGGTTGTGGGCCTCGTCGACCAGGAAGAGGTACTTCCCGCGGGTATCGAGGAAATAGCGGCGCAGGTAGGCCTTGGGATCGAAGACGTAGTTGTAGTCGCAGATGATCGCGTCCGTCCACAGGGACAGGTCGAGCGACAGCTCGAACGGGCAGACGGTATGCCGCCGCGCAACCTCCTCGATAGCGGTGCGCGTCGCCGCCGCCAGCGAGAAGGCCTCGTCGACGGCGTCGTTGACGCGGTCGTAGTACCCGAGGGCGTACTCGCAGGTCTCCGGGTCGCAGGGGCGCCCGTCGCGGGCGTTGAAGCAGATGCGGTCGCGCGCCGTGAGGGTCACGCTCTTGAAATCGAGGCCGGCCCTCCGCAGGTCGGCGAACGCCTTTTCGGCGACGGCGCGGCCGCTCGTCTTGGCGGTGAGGTAGAAGATCTTCTCGACGCGTCCCTCCCCGACCGCCTTGACCGCGGGAAACAGCACCGAGATGGTCTTGCCGATTCCGGTCGGCGCCTCCGCGTAGAGCCGGCCCTGCGCGGCGATCGTGTCGGCGACGCAGGCGGACAGCTCTTCCTGGCCCCGGCGAAAGCTCGGGAAGGGAAAGCGCAGCCCCGAAATCGAGCGGTCCCGCTTCCAGCAGTGCTCGCGGTAGGCGCGTTCCCAGCGGAGATAGCGGGTGACGATCTCCTCGAAGAAAACGGCGAGCTCTTCGATCGCGAAGGTGCGCCGGTCTTCGCGGATTTGGCTGGAGCCGAGCTGCAGGTAGGTCAGCTGAACGTCGACCTCGGAAACGCGGTGCCGAGCCCCGAGGACGTAGCCGTAGATCTTGACCTGGGCCCAGTGCAGCGGGTCGTCGCCGCGTCCGGCATGGAAGGGGCCGTAGGTGGTCTTGATCTCTTCGACCAACAGCCCGTCCTCGTCGAGGAGCACCCCGTCGGCGCGGCCGCTGATCTCGAGAGAGACGGGATCGGCCTCGTAGCGGAAGGAGACGGAAACCTCGCTCTCGTATCCGTCGGGGCGCAGACCCTGGACGTACTGGTGGCCGCGCGTTCCCTCGACGGCGCGCTTCGCGCTGACGAAAGGGGATCCGAGGTCCCCGGAGCGGAGCGCGAAGCCGATGAGATCGCGGACGGAAACTTGAACGAGAATGGGCTGCATGGGGTAGCCGGCGATGGACCACCGGAATATAAGGGATTAGCTTGACCCCTCGCGGACGGTCCGGCACGGTTCCCCTGCCCGGTGCCAGCCGCCGGAGGGAGGCCGACAGGCCGTTCGCGCCGCCGCGCAATCGCGGCGAAAACCCACCTTTCAGGTTCGAAGCAAGTCATGGCAACATCGGCAAAACCTGTTCTCCTGGGCGTAATCGGCGGCTCCGGTCTCTACCAGATGGACGGGGTCGAGGTGGTGGCCGAGCACCCTGTGGAGACCCCGTACGGCCCCCCTTCGGATGCCCTGATCGAGGCGAGGATCTCCGGCCGCGGCGCCTGGTTCATCCCCCGGCACGGCAAGGGGCACAGGCTGACCCCGACCGAGGTTCCCTACCGCGCCAACATACATGCCCTGAAGCAGGTGGGGGTCACCCACCTGCTCTCGGCCAGCGCCGTCGGCATCATGAAGGAGCGGATCAGGCCGGGAGAGATGGTGATACCGGACCAGATCTTCGACCGCACCCGCGACCTGCGCCCCCACACCTTCTTCGGCGACGGCATCGTCGGCCACGTCTCGATGGCCGACCCGTTCTGCGCCGAGCTCGGTGCCGTGGTCGCCGCCGCGGGACGCGCCTGCGGCGCCACCGTGCACGCAGGCGGGACCTATCTCTGCATGGAGGGGCCGCAGTTCTCGACCCGCGCCGAATCCTTCCACTACAAGGAGGTCGTCGGCGCCTCCGTCATCGGCATGACCGCGGTCCCCGAGGCCAAGCTCGCCCGCGAGGCCGAGCTCTGCTACAGCATGCTGGCGATGGGGACCGACTACGACTGCTGGCACGAGGAGGAGGAGGACGTGTCGGTCGCCGCGGTGATCGAAACGCTGAGGGCGAACGCCGAGGCCGCCAACCGCATCATCGCCGAGGTGGCGGCGGCCCTGCCGGCCGAGTCGGAGTGCGAGTGCCTGGAGGCGGCACGCCACGCCATCATCACCGCGCCCGAGGCGATCGGCGCCGAGGCCAGGGCCCGGCTGGAGCCCCTCTACGGCAGGTATTTCAGGTAGCCGCCGCATGGCCGCTTTCCTCAAAATCGCCGCCGTCGGCGTCGGCCGCATCGGCATCTACCACGCGCTGCACGTTCAGGAGTTGGCCAACCGGGAGGGGACCTGCGAGCTGAGCGCCATCGCCGACGGCCACGAGGATCTCGCCGAGCGCGTCGCCGCGCAGCTGCAGCCGGGGCAGGAGAGGCAAATCCGGACCTTCGCCTCGGTCGACGAGCTTGCCCGGGCCGGGGCCGCGGACGCCGCGGTGATCGCCTCCCGCACCGCCGACCACTACCGCGACGCCAGGACCCTGATCGACGCCGGGCAGCGGGTACTGCTGGAGAAGCCGCTCACCCACTCGCTGGAAACGTCGCGCGAGTTCGCCGCCTGGCTCGACGGGGACGCGCGCCGCCGGCAGGCGTTGATGCTGGCCTTCATGCGCCGCTTCGACGCGCCGCTGCTGCGCGCCAGGGAGCTGCTGGCAGAAGAGCGCATCGGCAAGGTCTTCAAGATCGTCTCCGTCCTCGAGGACCCCCACGGCCCGCCCGAGGGATACAGCAGCCCCGGCCTGCTCAGCGACATGGCGGTCCACAACGCCGACGAGGTCATCTGGCTCACCGGCAAGATGCCGCGCTCGGTGACCGGCATGGGGGCGCGGCTGCACAACCAGAAGGTCAGCTCCGTCGCCGAGGACTTCGACGACGCCTTCATCCAGATGTGGCTGGAGGAGGACGCGATCGCCCAGGTCCAGGTGAGCCGCAACCACGTCGCCGGCTACCGCAACGAGACCTGCGTCTACGGCGACGAGGGGGTGATCCAGGTCGGCCACTTCCAGGAGAACCCGCTCGAGGTGCGGTTCGAGGCCTACGGCCGCGGCAGCGTCATCGAGCGAAAGGTCTTCCGCATGCGCGACTACGGCCGCGAGGTGCCGGTGTTCATCGAGCGCTTCGGCCCGGCGTATTCGGCGGAGATCGCCCACTTCGTCGAGCAGTGCCGGAACGGGGGGCCGTTCAGCGTCGACCAGCGGGACGGGCTGCGGGCGCTGCAGGTGGTCGACGCCGGGAAGCGTTCCCTGCGGGGAGCGGAGGACGCGGTCGCGATAGGTTGATGATTTCCTCGCGACATTGGCGAGCCCTGAAAATCATCTGCAACAAGCTTCAGGAAACCGAGGTCGTCTGGGCAGTCATCGGCAGCCTCGGCTTCGCCCTCCAGGGGATGAAAATCGCAGTCAACGACATCGACCTTCAGACCGAAGCCTCCGGTGCCTACGACATCGAGAAGGCTTTTCCCGGGAACGTAGTTCGCGGGGTCCAACTCTTCGTGTCGGAGAAAATCGCCTCGCATTGGGGAGAGCTGGAAATAGATGGCGTGAAAGTCGAGGTAATGGGCGCGTTACAGAAGAAGAATCCGGACGGCACCTGGGATCTCCCGGTTGCCGTGGAACAGCACCGTCAATTCGTCCTATTCGAAGGCACGAGGCTGCCTGTGGTGTCCTTGAAGCACGAGGAGCAGGCTTACCGAAAACTGGGAAGAACAGAGCAGGCGGATCGAATCAAAGAATGGCTCAAGGGCGAACGTGGACAGCCCGGAGGTGCCCGGCATAGGGGCGCGGACAAGCAAGGGTGACAATGAACCGACAGAGCCTGCCCGTATCCGGGGCCGACTACGAGGTGAAGCTGGACCGCCGGGTGCGCATGCCGATGAGCGACGGCGTCGAGCTGGCGGCGGTGGTCGCCCGTCCCGACGCACCCGGGGAATTCCCGGCGATCGTCGAGTATCATCCCTACCGCCGACTCACCCGCATAGAAGCCGGCGTATCCGAGAGCGGGTACGACCACCGCCGGCACGGTCCCGCCTGGTTCGCCCGCCGCGGTTACGCCGTGGTCTGCTTCGACGTCCGCGGCACCGGCAACTCGGGGGGCTCGAGCATCGACATCTACTCGCAGCGGGAACGGCGGGACGGGTACGAAGCGGTGGAATGGGTCGCCGCCCAGCCCTGGTGCAGCGGCGCCGTGGGCATGTGGGGCATGTCCTACGGCGGGGTGGTGCAGTGGCAGGTGGCGGCGCAGAGGCCGCCTCATCTCAGGACCCTGGTGATGGGATCCTCGAACACGGACGTCTACCTCGACTGGACCCACCCGGGCGGCTCGATCCGGCCCTACATGTTCGACAGCTACTCGCCGCTGATGGCGGCCTACAACTTCGCTCCCCCCGACGTCGAGATTGCCGGGCGGCTGTGGGAAGAGCTGTGGCAGGAGCGGCTGGAGAACAACGTCCCCTGGGGAATCGGCTACATCTCCCATCCATTGCAGGGACCCTACTGGAAGGAGCGTTCCCTGCAGCCGGACTACGGCCGCATCGAGGTCCCGGTGCTGTTCTGGTGCGGCTGGGCCGACCCCTACCCGACCCCGATCCTGCGGGCATTTTCCGAGCTGGACGTCCCCAAAAAGATCCTGCTCGGTCCATGGGGCCACTACTGGCCGGAAGACGCGCTGCCCGGTCCCCGGATCGACTTCCGCCACGAGATGCTGAAGTGGTACGACCGCTGGCTGAAGGAGGAGGAGACCGGGGTCATGGAAGAGCCGGCGGTCTCCCTGTTCGTGCGCCGCTACAAGGAGCCGGCGGCGCACATGTACTTGGAGGACGCCGGGTTCTGGAGATCGGAGGAGGAGTGGCCGCCGTCGAGAAACCAGGAGACCCCCTTCTACTTTCAACCCGGCGGAGAGCTCGGCCGCGAGGTGCCGGACTGCGAGCGTTCCGCCAGCGAGCACGTCTACAACCCGGCGGTCGGCATCACCGCCGGCATCTACTGGGGCGGCGGCATCATGCCCTGGGCCATGCCGGTCGACCAGCGGCTCGATGAGGCCCTGTCGCTGACCTGGACCACGCCGCCGCTGGAGGGGGATCTCGAGGTAACCGGCAATCCCGTGGCGGTGCTGCACGTTTCCTCCAGCGCGAAGACCGCGTACTTCCACGTGAAGCTTACCGACGTCGCCCCGGACGGCACCTCGAAGTGGCTGACCGACGGCGGCCTGCTGGGGACGCACCGGACCTCGCATACCCGCCCCGAGCCGATGGAACCGGGGGAGGTCTACGAGCTGCGCATCGACATGAAGTACGTCTCCTACCTGTTCGAGCAGGGCCACCGCATTCGCCTGAGCGTCGCCAGCGCCGATTTTCAGAACGCTTGGCCCACCCCGTTCCCGGCGGTCAACAGCGTTCACTGCGGCCGGGACCGCCCGTCCCACGTGGTGCTGCCGCTGACCCCGGCGCGAACTTCGTCCCTGCCGGTGCCACGGTTCGAGCCCTCGCCGC
Organism: Candidatus Latescibacterota bacterium; assembly: GCA_965223905.1. Taxonomy (GTDB): domain Bacteria; phylum Latescibacterota; class UBA2968; order UBA8231; family UBA8231; genus CBDCXV01. The sequence continues at coordinate 60,938 of CBDCXV010000001.1, read as the reverse complement.
ATTTCCCGGCGACGATGGAGGACCTTCCCGTCCACCGGCACGAGATCACCCACGACCACGTCGCCGGCACCGTGACCGCCACCCTGGAGAGGGACGGGACCGGTCGCGCTGTCCCTGGGCGGGCGCGTTCAACTTATACGGTGTCGCCGAAAAACCCGGCCGAAACCGTGCTGAAGGGCAGCTACCTGTACGAAGCGCCGCATCCGGACAAGAGAATCGTCGTCGAGGCGAAGGAGGTCCTGAGCAGCGACGCGGAGTGCTACCATTTTTCGTCCGAAGTGGTAGTGACCGTCGACGGCGACCGCTGCTTCGACAAGAGCTGGAGGGTCACCGTGCCCAGGGAGCTGGGCTGAGGGGCTGCAGGAGCAAGTCCGCCTCGATTACCCGACCCGCCATGCAGGACGCGCGTGGCATCTGTGCAAGCAGGGGCCACGCGGGTGACTTGGTGTGCAAGCGCATATGGACGTTTTCCGAGGTGGAAAGAGATCCTGGATCTGCGCTTCTGTCTCGCCGTCTATGCGACTGCGCGAGATCTCAGATGACGATCATCCACATCCCTCGCCACTTCGACCATCACTTCGAGCGCCTCTCGAGAGCTCGCCTCGTGCTCATCCGGCTTCTGCTTCAGTCCCCACGATGAACCCATGATCCTGTCGCAGAAGGCTCCCGCAAACATCCGCTCCTCGTTTTCCCCCAGCACGTCGCTGAAAACCGTCACCGCCTCGAGCAGGATTTCCCGCTTCGCCGCTGCGGTCTCTCCGAATCCCATCGCGTTGTTGATGAACCGGCCGACGTCGAGACACGAGGCACCGATGACGCCCTTGGGATCGATTGCCATCCAGCCGCGGTCCGCGTCAGACAGGATGTTCCAGTGATGGAGGTCGCCGTGCAGCAGTATCTGCGGTTCATCCTGGGCCGTCAGGATTCCCATCATGGACTCAACTCGGGGAATCTGCTCGACACAGCCCCGTGCTCTCTCTGGATCCTTGCAGCTCTTGGCGTCCGCGAATGCACCTCGCATCCAATCCATATAGTGAGGCAGTGTGTGGTTCGACGGCGGCGGGGTCGTGTGCAAGTCCTGGAGGATACCCGCCGCAATCTCGGTTTGCTCGCGTGCGTTCTCAACAGAATCCAGCATCTCGCCCGGACGCAGTCGTTCGAGCAGCATGGCGTTGAGCGCCTTGTCGCAGCCGATGAGCCGGTTGATCCCACGGCCCTCATAGATCGCCAGCGCTTCCATCTCCGCGCTGAAATCTCCGTGCGGGACCCCCACCTTGAGAACCGCCTCCACTCCATTTCCCGTTACGACGTAGACGATATAGTTGGCCTTGATCTCCCCGGTCGGCCGGCCGAGTGTCAGGCCCCACTTGTCGCAGCACCTCCTGAGAATGGAGGGCAGTTCCTCAAGCCAGGCCTCCCCTTCTCTGCCGAATTCCTTGGTCGCGTATCGCTGGAATCTCTCTGGAAACCGGGGTGCGTCGATCTGCATCTGTCATTCTCTTTGCCAAGCGCTCAACGCGCTACTTGGGTGAAGGGCAGGGGCCGCTGGTGGACACGGGATTGGACCTGCAAGGTCGGGGCAGCCTCGCACTCTTCGGCGAGGAAGGCCAAGCGCGCTCAAACCTTTCATTTCGTAGAGGTTGACGATTTGGAAAGGGTCCTGGATTCCCTCTAGAATAAAAGCCGCACTTCCTCCTTGGCAGAGACTATATAGCATGTTTGTACTGATTTTCCTGGCGCTGCTCGGCTCGATTTACGGCTATGCGGGCTGGCGGCTAATCCCCTATCTCCCTCCGTCCGCACATGTCGGTGCCTCTCTGGCGCTGGTGTTCCTGCTGTTTGCCCCCTTGTTGCTATTTCGCCTGCGGTCCCGTCCGCATCTGGCCTGGCTGACGGATCCCCTCGCCTGGGTGGCCTACCTCGGCATGGGCTTTTTCACCGTCTGCTCGACCCTCCTGGTCCTGCGCGATATCGGGGGATTGGTCCTGGGCCTGGTCCATCCTGTCGACGCCGCGCTCAACGCCGGCATCGACCTGGCGACCTTCGTTCTGGCCGTGGTTGCAGGGGGGTATGGCTACTACCAGGCCCGACGCACGCCAGCGGTCCGGCGGGTCGATGTCCCTATCGCCAATCTCCCGGACGCGCTGGTCGGGCTGCGCATCGTCCAGATCAGCGATCTCCACGTCGGCCCGACCATCAAGGCTCCTTTTGTCGAGCGCGTTGTCGCCCGGGTCAACGAACTGCAACCCGACCTGATCGCCTTCACCGGCGACCTCGCCGACGGGGCCGTCGAACGACTCGCCCCCCACACGGCTGCCCTGGCCGAACTCACCGCGCCGCTGGGGGCCTATTTCTGCACCGGCAATCACGAATACTACTCGGGCGTGGAGGGCTGGACGGAGCAGGCACGCCGCCTCGGGTTCGACGTGCTGATAAACCAGGTTCGCCAGATAGACCGTGGCGGCGGGCGGATCGCCTTGGCCGGCACGACCGACTTCAGCGCCGGCGAGCTGGTTTCCGGCCATGCGTCGGACCCGGCCAAGGCCCTTGCCGCCGGCGACGGTGCCGATGTGCGCATCCTGCTCGCGCACCAGCCGCGCAGCATAGAGGCGGCCAGCCAGGCCGGCTGCCACCTGCAGCTGTCGGGCCATACCCACGGCGGCCAGTTCGTGCCGTGGAAGTACGCAATTCCCCTGCAACAGCCTTTTGTCGCCGGCCTGCACAAGGTTCGCGACACCTGGATCTACGTCCATCGAGGCACCGGCTACTGGGGTCCCCCGCTGCGGCTCGGTGTCCCTTCCGAAATCGCGCTGCTTACACTGAGCCGGGAGAGCCGGACGGGCCATCAGCGGCCGGTTGCGCGCGATTCGAGCGGTCCGTCCTGACAGCGGCTGGGGTGGGCGGCCAGGGACAGCGGCCCAAAGCTAAGTGAGCCGCACTACGTCCTGCTTGACGATGTCCTTGACGTGCGTGTAGTGGGCCGGGGCGATCAATTCCCGGACCTGCGGCGAGAGGCGCTGCTGGATTTCATCGGGGACAGAGGGTTTGCCCTTGTACTGCGGCCGGTAGGGCGTTCAGTACGCGCCGCTTCATTCTTCGGTCCGTAGAGACACCTGTTCCCCCGTCCAATGGCGCAGGGCGGTGTCCAGCCCCACCCGGTGCACGACAACCCGTTTTTCCAGCGGCCATTCAGTCGGCGTTTCAAAGATGCATGCGCGGGAGGCGTGTCCGTGCAACACATAGGGGCCCAGCCCTACCAGGCCCCAGGACGGGGAAATCGCGAACACGCCCGGGGACACGGGCTCACTGTCCTCGCCGCTGTCCGGATCGATGGAAGCATGCTCTGCAACTGTGGCAACGACGGCTGGACCGATGGCCGAGCCTTGGCGCAGGCCCTCGTACATGTAAAAGCCATCGGCCTCCCAGTCTTCGTGGCAATCGACAAAGGCGTCCAGCCGACTCCCCTCCAGCAACTTCTTGACCAGTTGCACTTCGGGCACATCGGTGCTCTCGAAAGAGCGGTTGATATCCGCTCCGCCCCCGTTGTCGCGGGTGTCGCGCACGTACCCCACGGGATTGACGCAGGGCACCGCAGTGAACTCCACCCGGTCGAGCCAGGGGTCCATGTCCTCTTCGACAAAGCCCAGGACCGCCTCCACCCCGGCCGGCTCGTCGCCGTGGACCCCGCCGGTCAGCAGGACCCGCAGCCGGGGCGAGCCCGCACGGATGCAGAAAACCGGGTGGCCCTCGACCACCCCGATGGTTTCTACGGTTCGGTCCCGGCTCGCCAGGGCTTCCACCCGGCACACGACCGGATCGTAGGGCCGCTCCGCCATTTATCGTTCTTCCTTTCTTCGCTGCCAACCACGCCTCGAATTCCGCTTGCAATTCGCTTTGCCGCCGGCTTTTTGCCTGCGGCGTGTCGAGCGGTTCGGGTCCGTGGAAGACACTGTAGTGCAACAGGGCGAGGCCGGCGTCGACCGACAGGTGCTGGCCGGTGATATAGCTGGCTTCGTCCGAGGCCAAAAACAGCGCGGCCTGGGCAATGGCCATCGGGTCGGTGGACACCGGCAGGGGCAGATGGCGCATCTCCCTGCCAAAGCGCGCCTCGAATTCGGGCAGGTACTCTTCGCCCAACTCGTCGATCACGTTCCAGGTCTTTCCCGAAGCACTGCCCGGGCACACGGCGTTGACTCGCACCTTGCTGGGCCACAATTCCACCGCCATGCTGCGCACCGCCCCCAGCATGCCGGCCTTTGCCGCCCCGTAGGCAGGATGTCCGGGGACCCCCACCAGGGCCTGCACCGAGGAGGTGGCGACAATGGCGCCGCCGCCTGCCTGCTGCATGTGGGGCAGGCAGTAGTGGGCCCCTTCCATCAGCGCCATGAGGTTGACCATCAACAGCTTTTCGGCCCCGGCCCTGTCGAACCGGGCAATGGTGCCCGAGGCCCCGGAAGTGGCATTGCTCAGGAATATGTCGAGCCGCCCATAGGTCTCCACCGCCCGGTCGATGCTCAGACGCAGCCCCTGCGTGGTGCCGACGTCGCCGGCGACCGAACATGCCCGACCTCCGGATGCTTCTATGAGCCGCACGGTTTCGCCGCCTCCGACCTCGTCCGTATCGCCGACCACTACCGCCGCGCCCTCGCGGGCGAACAAGCGGGCCATGGCCCGTCCGATATTACTGCCCGCCCCGGTGATCAGGGCCACCTTGTCTTGCAAACGCATGGAATTGCTCCTCTTTGTTCAGTCGATGGTCATAGCGGTATCCGGCCCGCCCCGGGTGGTGATATCGGTAAATCCAAACCTCCTCCGCTACGTCAGGACCAGGTCCTGGCGATACAGGCCGAGTGAGGGAGTGTGTTGCCGTGCCAACCGAGATTGAGGACTACCCGGATGGAGCAGCTCACCGATGCATTCGATCGCGACGAACTCGGTCCCGCATCCAGGATCGTGGCGCCTTCGGCACCGGATCTTTCATCGGGGTTCGAGGTCCCCCATCCCGCCATGCAGAGGGACTAGTCAGCCGTGAACGCACCGAACGAAAAGGCCATTTCCATTTCTTCGACGATGGTCTTGCCGTCCTCTCCGGTGACCATCATCGTCGCCATGTACTCCAGCCATTCCTGGGCTTTTTCCCCGGCGTGACTCTGCTCGAAATGCTCCCGTGACGGCGCCGTGGCGTAGAGGAACAGGCGGTCTCCGTACCGGTAGATCACCATGTTCACCCCCTTGGCGGCCATCGCCTCTGCGAGCTCGGGCCACAGCTCATCGTGGGCTTTCTTGTACTGGTCGTAGAAGCCGGGTTTGAGCTGGTACGTCTGTCCAGTTGAATACATAGTCCACTCCTTTGCATTACCGATGCAGGGGGGATGTTCGCTGCGTTGGGTTGCGAGGCGCCGGATCACTCAGCTCTCGACGAAGTCATCCACTCCGTAATCGGGCCGGCATCTCGTTGCCCCGGTAGTGCGAATGTACCTTCTGGAAGCCGGGCTGGTCCACCGGTTCCGGCGCGGTGGGTGGAAGCCAGAAAGCCCTGGGTTTGGCGCTCTCCATCGCGGTCGGGAGGCATTGGCCAGGTAAATTCCGACCGCCGTTGCAATTTTCCGCGTTGCACCCATTCATCTGAAGGCGAAGTGGCCGGGATCGCAGCCGGGCGCGCAAGGTGCGGGTCGTTGCACAGGGTTTGCGGTGATGGGTCGGGAGACGTTTTTTGTATGCATAGACCCTTCATTCTATGCAGACGGAACACGATGATGAACTTTCCTCTTTTTCTTTTGACCATATACCTGGGCACCTCACCTGTTTTTGCCCAGGAAACGCAAACGGATTCTACGCGGAGTGAACGGCCGACGTTTTCGATGACGCCTACCTGAGTGGGCTGACCTGGCGAAGGCGCACCGCTCCGGGGGAGTGGCATTCATACGAAATATGCATTTTCGGGGCGGTATGTAGATACGTCGATGGACCGTCCGCAGTGGCGGTTTACGGCCAATTACAGCCTGCATCATCGCCTGCAAGTCGGGGTTGAGCTGAATCCAAAAGCAGGAGAGGCAGGACCTCTTTTTACGCTGTTTCTGTTAACCGAAACCGAGACGCGTCCGGCGCTCTTTCTGGGCACGAGCTCGGATCGAATTGGTTCGCCGGCGGGCGAGCAGTCTTACTTCGCAACTGTAAGTAAATACATACCCCGGCTGCGCACTTCTTTTTACGGCAGTTTGAATTACTCCGAATGGGATGGGGGCATAAATGTTCCCTTTGGCGTGGGGGTCGAGTTGGGGAAGGGGTTTTCATTTCGACCGATGTACGATGGCGACCGGGGGCATGTGATGCTGAATTTTTTCGCCGCAAAATACGGCGTCAGTTTGATGTATGTGTGGCTTGAAACCATCGGTGTTTCGCTTTCTCTTGGATTCTAGTGTGGAGGACCAATGCGTTTTTGCAATTTTTCATTTCTGATCGTTTTGGCAAGTTCGGTTTCGCTTGCAGCTGAAGCTCAGATTCCCGACAAGGCTCTTTGCAGTGTCTGTGCATTGAAGGCCGGGGAGACGGAGTTGGAAAAGGTCAAGGGCCATTCGGAACATGATGGCAAGATGTACTACTTTTGTTCGGAAGATTGTAAAATGGAATTTGACTTGGATCCCGCGGCCTATTTACCGCCGGTATTTCCTCGACCCGCACCAGCCTTCGTCGTGGAAACGCTGGAGGGCGGGGACAAGGCGTTGGGAGATTTGAACGGCAAAATCGTGCTCGTGGATTTCTGGGCGACCTGGTGCAAACCTTGTCTCGAGACCATGCCCCGGTTGCAACAACTCTACAGCGCTTTTTCCGACAAGGGGGTTGAAGTTCTGGGTGTGTCCATAGATGAAGACAAGGACCGGGGCAGGAAGATCAAGAAGATGGTGGAAAAAATGGACATTACATACCCCATCTTCGTTGACGCGAAACAGACGCCCGCCTGGCATCAGTTCAAGGTGAAAGCGATTCCTGCAATGTTTCTTCTCGACCGGGACGGTCAGATCGTAGCTCAGTGGGTGGGCAAGATAGATCACGAGGATGTGGAAAAGGAAGTCTCGAGCCGGTTGGAAAAAAGGCGCGAAGTTGAATGGAGCGGACAGTGAACGACGACGCGAAGTACGTCTTCGACCTGAACGGTTACCTCGTGCTTCCGGAAGTGATGTCGCCGGACCAGGTGGCGCGGTGCAACCGGGCCATAGATCATCACGCCGATCAGCTCGAGCCCCACGAACGGCGGTTGGAAGGCGACTCGCAGGTGCTGGCGAGCGAGGTTCGGCAGCATTGGATGTCCGGCATGCTCACCTGGGACGCCCCCTGGTGCGAACCCTTCCGCGAACTGCTCGTGCACCCGCGCGTCAGTTCCTACCTGACCGAAATCCTCGGAAGCGGCTGGCGCATCAACGTCGGGCCCGACCTGGTGACAATTGAGACCGGATGTGCCGGCCACTACCTGCACGGCGGCGGCGTTGAGCGGCCCGACTTCACCCAGACCTACATGTGGAAACACGGCAAGATCTACTGCGGCATGACCGTCGTGGAGTTCATGCTGTCTGACGAGGGACCCGGCGACGGGGGCCTGGCGATCGTCCCCGGCGGCCACAAGTCGAATTACCCCCTGCCGCAGGCGCTGCAGTTCTACGAAGCACACCAGGAGCTGGTCAAGGAGATTCACGTCCGGGCGGGCGATGCCGTGATCTTCGTCGAGGCCTGCACCCACGGCACCCTGAAGTGGAACGGCGAACATCAGCGCCGCGCTCTGATCTATCGATACACCCCGGGCTTCATGAGCTTCGGAACCCACGGCCCCGAAGTGGCGGACGACATGACCGAGGAGCAGCGGTCACGAGTACGGCCGGCGGGCTAGACGCCGGGGCTCGGGGCGACTGCCGCGCACACGAGAGCCACTATCGCAACCACCAATGCAGCACGTTGGTCATTTTTTGCTCGTAGGCGTGAGAAGCCTGGATGAGCAATCCTTCAGGCAGCCCTGTGTCCGGGTTTCTGACGATCAGGTTGTTGGAGTAGGCGCCGGCGCCCGCTTCGCCCATGCGTAGATAACGGCCGGCGTCCCAATTCTCTCCATCCCGCGAGGTATAGAGGACGAAGTGATTCCTCCCCTCGCCCTTGTTGCCACTGCGGCCGTGCAGAACGAAGCCGTCCCTGAACGCCGCCATCTGCGGGTTGCGAATTTTCTTGGCCATGAAGGCGGTTTGCACGGAGCTCCACGTGCAACCGCCGTCGTCGCTGGTCACGTAGTCGAGATGCTTTTCGTCATCGATGTTGTAGACATAGGCGATGAGCCTGCCGTCGGGCAGAGTGGCCATGGTCCCGTAGCCGCGTCCCTGAACGTCGAAGGGAAGGACGCTGCGTCGGGAGAAGGTGAGACCATTGTCCTGGCTGACATGGAGAGCGTAATGGTGCTCCGGCAGGTTGCCGTACCAATGGACAGCGCTGTCGTTGCATAACTCCAGGACGAGAATGCAGGCTTCGTGAAGAACTGCATCCCAGATGCGCGCGGGCTCATCGCCGATGGGTCCTGCCGGATCCCAGGTGGAACCGCAATCGGTGCTGCGCAGACAGGTCGGAAGCGCCAGCGGCTGCCAGCCCTTGCCGCGGCACTCCAGGTTGAACAGGAGAATCGCTCCGTCGTCCGCCCGCAGCGCCTTTTCGCACATGACCGAGTGCCCGACCCCCTGGTCGTAGGTCTGCCTTGAGTATTCGAGAACGGCCGGCTCGCTCCAGGTGCGTCCGCCGTCCTCGGAGCGCTTGAATTCCATCCAGCCATCGCCGCTGTGGCCCTTCTGGAAATCGGAGCAGTTGGCGTAGAAGGCCAGTATCCTGCCCGGCGCGTACTCGACCAGGGCATGGCCCAGGTGACCGCTGCGGCCGGCCCTGGCATGATTCACGAACATGATCCCCTGGTTGGGCGGCTCAGGGGGTTCGACTGAAAACCAGTCTGTATCGGTGTCTTTGCGATTCATCTCAGGTTTCTTTCGCTGTCAGTTGCCCGGGTGATCGGCTAGCTGGCCAGGGGGTAGGCTGAGGGCCCGGCTCGGCGCGAGGAGTTTCCGTCGCCGGGGTCGCATCGTCGCCTGAACTCACGTCAATCAACGCTCACTCGCGGGGGCGTCCCTGCGTCCAGTCGATTGCCGATTCGAATCAGAACTCCCATCGCCGCAGACCTGCAACATGGCGAAAGTGTTCGTCGAAGGTAACCAGAACAGCCCCGATCTCTATCGCTTGGGCGGACAGCCAAACGTCGTTGATGGGAATCGGATTACCTGCCTTGCGCAAAGAATCTTTGATCTGGCCATAGACTTCGGACGTCTCTGCGGATACCTCGAGGGTCTCGACAAGAGGCTTGCCAAGGAAGTCGTTCAGGCGGGCCCGGTTTTCAACCAGCCGGCTGCTGCCCCTGAAGCCGGCGTGCAGTTCACCCAAAACGATAACGGACAGGAGAACCTGCTCGGCCTGATCGAGGGCTTCGAGTATGCGCTCGTCGCCGTGCCACAGGGCACTCAACGCGTTGGTGTCGAGCAGGACCTTCATTGCCAGTCCCGTGGGTCGACATCCCGTCTGGTCAGCGCGTCGAACTCGCGTTTTTCCTCCTCGCTCCAGACGCCGATATGGTCTTCGAATTGGGCCCGGTTGCTCTTGGGATTGAGTCCCAACGCCTCCCGCAGCACGCGAGTCACGGTCCGGTTCAGGCTGACTCCTTCACTCGCTGCCTTTTCTCGAACGCGACGGTCCAAGGCCTCGTCCATGTGTATTGTGAGAGATTTCATGTGCGCGAACCATTATTGAGAGTCATAATGAGTCGAAATATAACTCCCCCAGCTGATATGGACAGTGGCGGTTCACCCCGGTGCCGAAGGCATGGCATGAGCAACAGCTTCAGAAATCACGCCGTCTGGCGAGAGCTGGCGGCGTCGAACAGCGCGATGATTTCGCCCGCGTCCGGGTGCCGCATGCGGCGGGCGATACTCCAGGGTGTTTTCCGGAATCGTCTTCCCGGTGGGGATCCGCCCCATGCGATAGAAGCAGCTCGACGGTTCTCACCATGTTCGCCCGCGGTCCGGCCTTCAGCGCGAAAAACAGGGGCGTCTTCCCCATGTCGCTCCGCGCGTCGACCGGGGCATGGTTTTTCAGCAGTACTTCCATTACACCCGTGAATCCCGCCTTGGATGCATAGTGCAGCGCTTGGGGCGACGCGCAGTACCGTGTCGATTCGGGGTCCAGCAGGGCCTGGACGTAACGGGGGTCGTCCCTCTGGCTGTTGTTTCCCGTACATGCCGTCCACACCCAGGCCCCTTCGGGGCAGTTGACGTCGGCCCCGTGACTCATCAGGAGGGCGGAGGTGTCCTGATCGAGGCCCCAGCGTCCGCAGCCTGTCCTCGAGGCGTCGGTGCCGCGCTTCAGCAACAGCCTGAGCAGGCGCGTCTGTCCTCGACCGGCGGCGTACCTGACCAGTGGAGTGCTGTTGATACCAGGTTCGGCACCCATTTCGAAGAGGAACTCCACGACCTCTTCGTGTCCGGCATAGACGGCATGATGGATGGGGGTTACGGGAAGGAGAGCGCAGGCAGGATCGTGTGCATTGACCAGATCGGGTACTTCCTGGAGCAGCGTCGATATCCGATCCAGATCGCCGAGAAAACAGGCGCTGAAGATGTCGTACACGGCTCCATGTTCAGAAGAAAACCGGAGGTTTCGAGTTTATTTTTTGTAGCGGGAGGGGCAGTAAGGGGTCATCATGAGAGCGCTCGTGTGCGGCGCCGGCAGGTTGACGTCCCCTCCCCGTTCCAGCAGCATGGCCGCTACGGCGGTGCGTCCCCGCGAGGCAGCTTCAACCAGGAGAATCGCCCCTGCCGCGGATCACTCAAAATGGCGGGATCTTCGTCCAGGAGTCGTTTCAGTTCCTCCAGTTGACCCCGAGCCGCCAGTTTGGCCGGCTGCCTGCATCTTTTCTCCCTGTGGCATCGCAGTTGCCACCGGTTTTGCGGGGGTTTATCCTCGTTGACGAGGCCGTGAGCGAGGGGTCCGAGCGTCGAAAGAACTTCATCGACGAGCCGCTCCTCCCCGACGTTGTCACGCAGCGACGCGGTCATATGCATCAGCCACCGCTTCGCGGATTCTTTTGATACCGCCGTGGGCATGATGACGGGTGTAATCCGGTTCACCGCCCATCCATTCTTCCATGAAGGCCTTCTGCTTCATGCGTTCGGAAGTGAACGTCCGGGTGAACATGGGACGTAGTTCGACGTCTATCTCGATGCGATCATACAGACCGTCGATGATTCTTCCGACAACACAGCGCCCCCGATCCGCGCGAACAGGGTCGAATCCGGTCTCAAATTGGAAGCGAGCCGCCCCGGTGGGCCAGGGCGGCCCGCACGCTGGAGGGCTCACGTATACTGCAAGTGGCAGGCACGACGACAACCTCGAGTTACGGTCAATGTGTTTTGGCAACCGTCTGCATACCGATACGAAGAGACGGGTTAGAAATCCGCCAGAATTTAAATTGTTACGTGTCCTGGAATCAAGAGATTTCGAGATCTTGAATCCGTGGCTTTTCTATAGAAAATCGTGAAGTTGAAAGTTTGAGTATGTATCTGTAATCAGGAATTTGAAAAACAAATGGCGAAATACGAGTGGCGCCTGGTAGCTGAGAAAGGGGCGTTCGCGGCTCGAGACGGGGCTGGCGCGCTGGTTTTCAGGGAAAGAATGTGGCTGCTGGGCGGCTGGAACCCCGGGGACAAAGTCCATTTCCCGCTGATCTGCAACAGCGAGGTCCGGTCGTCGGCCGATGGCGCCTCCTGGACGCTGGAGAATCCTCATGCGCCCTGGGAGGGTAGGCATACGGCAGGTTACGCGGTGCATGACGGCCGGATGTGGATTCTGGGCGGGGGTACCTACGATACTCCAGAAACTCCTGTCCGGAAGTTCTACAACGACGTGTGGAGCTCGGATGATGGGGTGAACTGGGAACGGCACACGACGCACGCTCCGTGGGCGCCAAGGCAATACCACGAGGTGGCCGCGTTCGACGACCGTATGTGGGTGCTCGAAGGCTGGGCAGCTGAGAGTGGGAATCGCCGCGATGTGTGGCATTCGCCCGACGGCGTGGACTGGACCGAATTGCCCGATACTCCCTGGGCGCCCCGGCATGCGGGGAGCGTGTTCGTTTTCGACGGGTCTCTGTGGATGGTGGCGGGAAACAATATGGAGCCGGATGTCTGGAGGCTTTCGCGCAGGGGATAACGCAAAGACAGGACAGGATGTTGGATTTCAAACCACCGGAACCGAGTAAGACAACGATCCAAATTGTACGAACCCTGATACCGCTTGTGAATCGCTGGTATTTGAAAGGGTTGACGCTGGATGTCGATGCAGAATCCATTGCCAGGCTGGAGGCGCTACATGGGCATTCTGCGGTCCTGGCCCCCAACCATCCGGCGCACGAAGATCCGGTGGTCATGTTTCTCTTGTCGAAGCGGTTATCCCAACCGTTCTACTATATGGCAGCTCGGGAAGTCTTCGACAAGGGCAGGTTCGGGGCTGTCAGATGCTATTTGATGCAGCGGGTCGGTGTGTACTCGGTCGTGCGTGGAACTGTAGACAGAGATGCCTTCCGAATGACGCGGGAGCTGTTGTGCAAGGGCGACTGGCCGGTCGTCATCTTTGGGGAGGGGGAAATTTCACGCCAGAATGACACCGTCATGCGATTTGAGAGAGGCATTGTACAGATGTGCTTCTGGGCTTTGGACGATATCGAAAAAGCGGAAGTCGGCAAGTCGCTCTATGTTGTGCCGATCGGCATCAAATACTATTACCCACAAGACATGTGGCACTCTATCGATGCTGCTCTGCGGCGATTGGAACGGCATATCCTCCCGCCTGCCGAACGGACCCCCGTAGAACGCTATGATCGGTTGCGCCGCATCGGTGTCGCGATATTCAGGACACTCGCATCGGAGTATCAGTACAAGATAGACGAAACCGCGTCCCTCGATGTACATATCGAAAGGTTGAAAGATGCGATCCTCTCACGTGCCGAAGGGATCATGGGTATCCAGACTGAAGCCGACTTACTCACCAGGACACGCGCGTTGAAAAACATGGTAGATTCCCATGTCTACAGGGACATCGAGGAGATGACGGAGTACGAACAAAAAGTACACGAAGAACGGCTCCGGAAATTTCAACAGTTCTATCCCGATCTGGAACGGTTGGTCAATTTCATATCAATATCCGACGGGTATGTCGCCGAAGATCCATCGCCGGAGCGGTTTCTCGATGTGATTCTCCGTCTTGAAAGGGAAGTATTGGGCAGGTCGGATATGCGAGGACCGCGGGTGGCATCAGTCCGCGTCGGTGAACCGAAGAATCTCCGGGAATGCTATGATACCTACAGAACAAAAAGGAGAGAAACGGTAGAACAGATAACCCATGAACTTGAAACATCGGTTCAGAGTCTGGTGGGCGGGTTATCCTGACTTTTCGCGCGGCCTGCAGTGGTCGCCTGAGAGCCTCGGACTCGCCCCCTTCTACGGATCGAGAGGCTTGATCGTCGTGGAAGCGTCCGATGGGATGCACGAGAAGCCCCGTTCGGCGAAGTGCTCGTCGAAGGCAAAAACTTCCCGCAGCCCTGCACGGGACATGAAAGCAAAACTGACGCAGTCAACGAGGCTCAGGCGTCTGCGACCAGCGGCGAGCATGGAGGCCATCCCGATGGCGTGCAGACCCTCGTCAATCCACTCGACCCGCAGGACCGGTCTGATGTCCTGATCGAGGGCGCGAACGGCCTCCATCCCAAGCCGGTGCTGGATGAGGGCCGTCGTCTCCACGAGGATATAGCTGGTCGTCACGAGGGAGAACGCGCCGCGCACGAGACGGTGCCATTCAGCCATGGCCCGCGGATGCTGATCGTCGTCGGCATCGAGAACTGCGTAAAGCGCGGAGGTATCGACGAGGACACTCACCTGCGGTAGGCATCCTGCAGGTGGAGGTCATGTTGCGCGGCCCCATCGCCGCCGCCGGATCGGAATTGGCCGGCCACCGATAGCGCACGTTCGATGCGCTCGTCATCGGTTGGGGCTGTCTCCGTCGAACGCAGCAGAAGATCGACCCCCTGGCGAATCACCGTCGCCATCGAAACCTGCCGCTCGGCGGCGATCCGCTTGACGTGCCGCGCCTGTTCGTCGGTCAACTGAATCTGTGTTCGAATCATTCCAATGGCTCCATGTTATCACATCATGTCGTAATGATAACAAATCGTCTGACGGAATCAATCCGACGCGGCAGGCCGATGCCGGCACGGGTCTCGATGATGAGGTGGTCCAGTTGACGGGAGCCTGCAGCTGGATCGCCTCGCGTTCCTCGGACCGCAGGCGGGACAAGGCCTGTGTCAGATCGACCCGGTCCAGGTGCAGATCCTCCGTCGGGCCGGGTGCATAGCCGTATCCAGCCTGGATCAGCTCCCTCAATCCTTCGATTCGTCCGGCATGTCTTCGACGCGGTAGGGACGCTTGGTTCCGGCCACCTTGTGGACGATGGCGTCGAGAACCCGCAGGTCGTCCTTGTCGCCGGCGACGAGGAAGTCGACGTCGATCCTGGTGCTATCGGCGGCGGTGAAGTCGGCGCAGCTCACGTAGAACTCCCCCTTGCGGACGACACCGGCATGGAGCTCGACGAAACTGAGGCGCAGGAGCTCCCCTGAGACTCCATCATAGATGATATACTGCTCACCGACGCGATTCGCGGCGATGTGCTCCTGCATGGCCTTCTGCACCACCGCCTTGTCCTCTTTCGGGATGGCAGGGTCGTCGGCGGAGTGAGCAGAGGTGGTGAGGAGGATGGCGAGGCTGAGGGCGATGGCGATGCGCACGGTCTTTCTCCTTGTTGATGGGTGATGGGACTTGCCTCTTTAACGAACCAAGGGGCACAATGATTGCGTCTTGAAACAGACCGAGAATAAGATGGCGTGGTTCCTGCAATGACGGGGATCCGCGTTACCGCCTGATACGGTTGCCGGCCGGCCGAATCCGAAACGGTTCCCCGATTCCAATTGCGCATCCGCGAAGCGAGCCGCTAATCAATTGCTATTCCGTTCTAATGTAGTAAGGACGCGAGCCGAAAATCGGTGTATTCGGGTCGACAGCCGGTCGGCGACCCACCGACGGGTGCGCCAGGGCGACGCTCACCGGGCTGGCATCACACGCCGAAGACGGAACCGAGGTAAACGAAACATGAGAAGGTTGCTGATATGGTTGGCCAATCTGGTGACGAGTGGGGGCCACGGATGAGCGATTTGTTACGGGACGCGGCGCTGGTCGGTGTCGGCGGGTTCTTTGGCGCCGCCGGGAGGTTTCTCCTGAGCGGCTGGATCGGCGCCCACTCAGGGCAGTTCCCTTACGGCACCCTGGCGGTGAATGTCATCGGGTCCCTGGCAATCGGCTTCCTGGCGGCGGGACTGGCCGACCGGGTGCTCGCCGGGGCCGCGGTGAGGTTGCTGGTGATGGCCGGCTTTCTCGGGGCTTTCACCACGTTTTCGGCGTTCAGCTACGAATCGGTCCAGCTATGGAACGAAGGCCGCTGGCCGGCCTTGCTCGCCAACATCGGCTTGAGCGTCGGCGGCTGCCTGCTGGCCACCTCCGCCGGAATGGTTGCCGCGCGCGCCCTGACCGCGGGTCAGCCGTAGGTGGACCCGCGGTCAGGCGGTGCCTCCCTGACCGCCGCGATCCTCGCCTGCAAAGGCGCTCGATTACATCCCGTCGGACAATCGCTTCCGGTACTTTTCCAAGTCCTCCAAGCTCACGGCATCCGGCGGCACCAACTGGTAGTGCTTCTCCGATACCACCTTTACACCGTCGCCTTCCTGCTCGAACTCGAAGAGCGCGATCAGGTCATCCTGCATTAGTTGGGTTCCTACGGGCCGGCAGATCAGAGACGGCAGCTTGTTCTCACAAAGGGCAATGTCCTGCTCGATTTGTACTCTGTTGAGACTGTCGTTTCCACCCTTGGCCTGAACTGGCACCACGTAGTGAGATCCGCTCTTATCTAGGCCGACGTAAATCTCGTCCGTTTCTACCTGTCCCATACCGCGGACCGTCGTCCGCAAATGATTTTGAAGGGAGTATCAGGCGATTCCGAGGAAAATGTCGATCAGCCGATTGTAGCGAACGCGGGCCAACACGGCCTGTTCGTCGCTGAATGCGTACTTGGCGATTATTCCCGGAGTCGAGTCGGGTATTTTCGTAGACGCGTAGTTTCGGTTGGGAGCAAGAGGTCGGGCGCTGACCAGGGCAAAGCGGTATTTGCTCCTCCCAGCCGGGCGGATGATCCAAGTTTCTCCGGCAGGTGCTTTTTCCAGAATGCTGGAAGGGAGACCCGTTCTGTACCGGAAGCTGTAGATCACATCGCCCAGGTTCTTGGGCAGGCGGATTTTTAAATTGGAAGCGAACTCGGAAATCTCCTCTCGTTCGAAGTTCACCTCCCGTTGTCCGCTTTCATACTTGGCGTGGAAAATCGCCTCGATGATAGCTGTATAGCGATTCTTTGAAGGAATGATTCCCCCCTCTCGGTCAGTTGCCCTGCCATTCCAGGAGAACGACCTCTTCTCGAAGCTGATCGCCCGTAACCGTTGATGGTCTGGTCCGAAACAGGTCGATGCCGGTGACTTTGTAGTTCAGGGATCGGGCGAGATCCGCAAGCAGCTGTCCAGTGCGGATCATTACTCTCAAATAGGAAGCCTGGTCACCCACCACGTAGGCGAGCTTTGCCCCCGGCCTGAGGACTGGTCTGAGGGAGGAAAGATGCCGTGCCATTCCGCCGAAGTACAGCTGGGTTACCCGCGGGTACAGACGCTCGAATCCGGATGTCTTGCCCAGCTCGATACGGCGTCTCTCTATGGCGTCGGCGATACTACGTATCTCGACGTTGTCGGCAACCTCGCGATCATCCGTGTCGGATTTATACACCCCCCTGGTATTGGACCTGATCAGGTTCTGTTTCAGAGACCGCAATTCCTTTCTGTCACGTATGAGTCCCAAGATGACGGATTCCAGGCGGGTGGTACGGGTGTAGTCCTTCTCGTTCGGGTACGGCGGGGAGGTAATTACGGCATCTATGGACTGTGGTTTCAGGATTTGGCCGGCTCCCCGGGAATCTGCCCTGATAACCCGGGAAGGTACGTCAATCTGGTCTTGGTATAGACGAAGGTCATGGATCATGGTCCGTATGCTGTCGAGCCAGGCCTCCGAAACCGGAGCGTCCTTCTTGACCTGACCCACCCCCACTTCCGGGCCGAATTTCAGGTTGCCGATACGGTGAACCAGCGCGCTCGCGAGCGCGAGTCGTCCGTATTGCTGCACCCGGCTGTTTCCGTGCCGGTCGATGGAGTCCAGTAGTACCAGCGTCTTGTGCAGTGGCAACGGGCTGATCGAGTCCTTCAGCAACAGTTTCGACTGTTCCGGAGGAAGTCCTCGCAGTGAAGAGCGGCGGCTTTTCTTCGCAGCAAATAGAGGAGTGTCGTCCCATTCGTCGATCCCCTGCTGCTTCAGAGTCCTTCTCGCAGACGACACGACCTCCCGGGAATAGTCCTGGAGTTCTGTGGATTCGACCGACCAATCGACCTTCACGGAGCTCGCGAAATGGGGCATCGGGGTCGACTCGATGCCGACGCTGCCGATACCGAGTTTCTTGCACTCGACCAATGTCGTGCCCGTTCCACAGAAGGGGTCGAGAACCGTGTCCGAGGCAGCGACGCCGAAACGGTCTACATAGTCCTGAACCAGGTGAGGCGGAAACGACAGAACGAACCGGTACCATTCGTGGATCGCCTTGTCTTCCGGCCGCAGCTTGTTCTGGCTCTCCCGGGAACGGGCAGTATTGGAAAAAACCTCGATCGGCATGGTTGCGTGCAGGAGGTCAGGCAGGTTTGACCAGCAGTCTACGAAATTCCTTACGTCGGTGACAAATACCGAATTCTTTCGCCCATCGGGGGGCGATGCGAGCGCGGGTGGCCCCCCTGTCATTGAACACACTTGAGTGCTGCCGGTACTCGCCGGGAATTCTCTTTCCTCTAACTCAGTATGACGTTTGGGCAGCCGTTTTGGGTATTTTGCGCCGTGCGGACCATTTCGTCGCCGAGCCCTGGGTCTCCATCGAGGATCACTGGTAGCGGTCCATGGAAATCCTGTGGGTCCTGGTCCCAGCCGCGGAGAACCACGATGCCAGGCGTTTTCACCCACCCGGGGATCCGCCGCTGTCGGACAGCTACGTCTTCCCCCAGCGCTGGACCGACATGATGGATCTGGTCCCCCGCCCCGGGTCAATCTCCTACGCTTCCACGGGTCCCGGAAAGGCGACCTTCCAATCCTCAACGGGGTTGAAGTACCACCGATTCCTGATCTTGCGGGCGTCCAGCAGCCCGGCTTGGCCAGTTCGAGCAGTCGGTGGGGGCCTGCAGAGAGCCGTTAAGACCCTCCAGATGGTAGCAAAAAAATGGTGAGATCGTTCCGTTACGTCGTGAATTGGGAGGAATCCCGCAGTCGGAAGGACCCAACAGACAACAGGGCCCTCGGACCGGGCGCCGCGGTTCATTTTGGCCTTACCGTCTTCGGGGTGACCATCCGGATCTGGCACTAACCGAAGATCCACAGGCCTGGCTGGAACAGGACCGCAGAAGGATGCCGGAGTCTCCATAGGTCCTTGAGGATTGGTTTGATTGCTTGGCAAGCCGGCTCGACCGCCGCTCTGCTCCTCAAGGAAGCAGACGAGGAAATCAACGCTTCCCCAGGTACCTCCTCACGTGCTCTACCTTAGTCTTTCTACAAATAGGTCCCAGAAATATTCGGCAGCGCCCTCCATGGTGAGTTCATCGTCATGTTGTTGGCCTAGGCGGGCCATCCCCAGTGGCTTTAGGAACAACGTGTAGCCATCGTCATCCACCGACATAGACTCATTATAGCTGCCGTTGTCCATTCCACCGAATGAGAAAAACAGACCCTCGGTGCGCGATAACCCGCCGAGCCAGATACCGCAAAAGCCCTGCTCTTCACCACCAACAAAAGCTCTTGCCTCGAACCTGTTGGCATCAATCTTTCGGAAATCGGATTCCACTTGTTCGTTTCGCTCTTGGAGCTCGCTCAAAGAGTTCTCAAAAAAGCGGGAAATGTACTCGAAGGCGTCGCGGAGAAAAGCGTAGCGGTCATGGTCGGCGAAATCCCTCCTTACTCTGAGATTGCTCGAACGGGGACCCCGGGGTGCTATACCTTCACCATCCGAGACGGGCTTCGAAGCGCTTGGGGCGGGAATCCGGCTCGTTTCGCCTGCCACTTCGCGAATTGCTTGGGCAACCTCGAGGAATCCTTCGTCCAGAGTTGCGTGTTTGACCACAGGTTTTCCGTCAGCGGGCACAGCCCTCAACTTGCCGAACGGCGCCCCATGCCAATCACACGGTCGTAGGATGACCGGTAAAATGCGCGCATCGCCTTGTTCGTGGCGTTCCATTGCCCGAATCAACTCGACGTCATAGCAATAGTCGGAGTTGAGAAAGTCCGCGCTGACCAGGAGCAAATGATGTTCGCGGTGTTGAGCTGGACGCTGATCTGACCGTGAAGATCTTCTCCGGGACCGATCCTGCGGTCGTGCCAAGTCGTGATTACCCCCTGTCGCCGAAGACCGGAAAGGTGCTTTTCCAGCTCGTTTCGCAGGGTTTCATCTACGTGCGAATAGGACATGAAAACGTGGAGCATGGTTAGTCGACCCTCCTACTCCTTTCTACTGGTACCGGTTCCATTGGTAACAGGGATCAGGCCAAGCCGTCCACGGGACTACGGGCTTGACGCCTGGGGATGTCTCCTCTGAGGGGGCTCCGCCTCAACCCCAGTCTGAATTTGCCTCCTAACCTCCCGTTGGTGGGCATGCAGGACGGAATATTCCCCCACCGGGAATTTACGGGTTATGTCGGCGTGACCGCCTATTTTGTGTGTGCGACGACACCATGGAAATCAAAGAATTCGCCGAGCAGATCCTCTTCGGCACCACCCTCGAGGACAAGCTGATCGACGGGGGCCGCTACAACCGCGGCCACCCGGGGAGCGCCATCGCCGCGCCAAATGAACCGGGCCGCCCCCAGTCTCTGGTTCTCGGCAGCTGGAACGATCGCGAGCGCGTCCGCTTCCGCGAGGTCCGGGGGTTCCACAGCGAAAAGGAGCGCGGGCTCGTCCTGCACTTCTTCGCCAACCACGAGCTCCTCGCCATCGAGCTGATGGCCCTGGCGCTGCTGAAGTTCCCCGACGCCCCGGAGAAGTTCCGCCGCGGCCTCTACGGCATCCTGGGGGAGGAGCAGGAGCACCTGCGCCTCTACATCGAGCGCATGCGCGGCATCGGCGTCGAGTTCGGGGAGATCCCGGTCAGCGACTTCTTCTGGCGCTGCATCTCGCCGGTGGCGACGCCGATCGAGTTCGTCACCCGCCTCAGCCTCACCCTGGAGCAGGCCAACCTCGATTACGCCCCGTACTACGCCTCGGTATACGGGGAGCTGGGGGACGCGGAGACGGCGCAGTTGATGCAGCGCATCTACCGCGACGAGATCGGCCACGTGAAGCACGGCCTGACCTGGTTCAACAGCTGGCGCGACCCGGATCTCGGCGAGTGGGAGGCGTACACCCGGAGCCTGGCCCCGCCGCTGGATCCGGGCCGCGCCAAGGGAATCCGCTTCAACGCGGAGGGGCGCAGGCAGGCTGGACTTTCCGAGGCCTTCATCGGAGAGCTGGAGGTCCACTCCCAGTCGCGGGGCCGCCGCCCCTCGGTGTTCTGGTTCAACCCGGCATGCGACCGCTGCGCCGGCCTGGACGCGGTGCAGACGCCGCCGAAGTGGATGGCGCAGGTGGCCGAAGACCTGGAGACGGTACCGGCCCTGGCCTGCGCCGCCGGCGACGTCGTTCTCGTAGGTCGCCGGCCGCGGCGGGAGCACCTGTCGGAGCTGCAGGCCGCGGGCCTGGAGATTCCGGAGTTCGCCCTGTTCGACGGTACTGCCGGGCTCGACGGCCACCCGCTTGCGGAGCGCAAGCTCCAGGCCCTGCGTCCCTGGGGGGTCGCTCCCGACAGCGAGCAGCTGCTGGCTCCGTTGAGAGGCAGCGTCGCCGGTCCCGGGCAGGCTCCGGAGTGGAGCAGCGCCCTGCGCCGGCTGTACTCAAAGGAGTGGAGCGCCGCCTTGCTCGCCGGATTCCTCGAGGATCGGCGGGAGGACTGGCTGTGCGGCTCCGACGTTGCCGGGCAGGGGTGCGAGTCCGCGGAGGAAGTCCTGCAGGCGCTCGCCCACCTGCGGGATCGGGGTTGGAGCCGTGCCGTGATCAAAGCCCCTTTCGGCGCTGCCGGCCGCGGCCAGGTCCGGCTCGAAACCGCGGCCGAGCCCGGAGAAGCGGAGGGCGGCCTGGGGGGCGCGAAACGGCGTCGGGTGGAGCGGCTGTTGGCGGAGCAGGGGGCCGTGGTTGTCGAACCGCTGCTGGAAGGAGTGGCCGACCTGTCGGCCCAGTACGACGTCGGCGCAGACGGGAAGGCCGGGCTGCTCGGCATCACGAGGTTCGTCACCGATGGCCGCGGACAGTACCTCGGCTCCTTCCTGCACCACAAGGTCGCCGGCCTCGACGAACAGGTGCGCCGGTTCCTGTACGGGGACGGCCGCGACAGCCGGCGCCTGCGGCGCCTGTACGAAGAGCTGGCAGGGCACATGGAACCAGGGCTGGCGGCCGCCGGTTTCTCCGGGCCCCTCGGGGTGGACGCGCTGGTCTACCGGGACCGCGGCCGGCTGCGGCTGAAACCTGTGATCGAGGTGAACCCGCGCATGACGATGGGCAGGGTCGCCCTGCAGCTGGCCAGGCGGGTCCATGCCGCCGGCACCGCCCTCTGGCTGATGCTGCGGGTCCGCGACATCGAAGCCGCCGGCTTCGAGAATGCCGATGCCTTCGCCCGGGAGATGCGGCGGCGCCACCCCGTCGAGATGACCGCGGAGGGGGACCAGGTGTCGAGGGGGGTGCTGTTCACCACCGATCCTCGGAGGGCCAAGGCCTTCGTCACCCTGCTGGTCGCCGCGGAATCGCTGGAGGAGTGCAAGGTCTGGTTCGAGCCCTGCCGGGGACGCTTGAGCGAGTGGACGCGCCGCTGCTGAGGGCAAGCGGCCCGGGTTACCTGAAGCAACGGAGGGGCTCCAGCTCCAGTCGCGCTCGCCACATTAACTGCTTCGGGTTTCTTTAACTGACTTCGGCTTCGTGCCATGCGAAGTCGAAGAAACCGCCCCGAGCTCTCGAAACCGAGGAGACCCATGACGCGCTGGATCTTCGTCAGCGACCTGCAGCTGAAACCCGACGACCGCGAGCACGAGGAGCGCCGGCGACTGTTGATCGAGCGGGTCGCCGCTGAAAAGCCCGACTTCGTCATCGACGGCGGCGACCACGTCGCCGGCGCCGTGAACGACGAACCGGAGGAAGCCGAAAGAGTCGCCCTCATGTGGGCGGCCTACCACCGCGTCACGAAGCCCCTGCAGGGTTTGTGCCCGGTGATATCGACCGTCGGCAACCACGACCAGACCGGATCCAACCCTTCATCGGAGGAGTACCTGCGCCAGGTCGGGCGCCAGGGTCGGCGGACCTGGCATGCCGGAACGATTGGCGGCGTTCATATCGCCATCCTCGATGTCCTCGACGGCAGGCACCGCGGCGGTTTTGCCGACCGCACGCAGGCGCGATGGCTGCGGCGTGATCTGCGGGCGGCGCGGCGGGCGCGCTGCACGGTAGTGGCAGGGCACTATCCGATTCTGGTGCCCCCCTGGCTGCTCGAACACTCGGTGCTGCGCGACGAAGAACCGGGGGACCCCGGCCTGCTGCTCCCTATTCTGCTCGATGGGGGCGTCGACCTGTACCTGTGCGGTCACCTCCACGCCTACGAGCGGGCCCGCCACAGGACGTTGACGCAGGTTATGACGAGCGCGTCCGATATCTTTTTCTACGACATGGACGAGAAGCCGGGTGAGTACAGGATCGCCTTCGACGAGCGGCAGAGCTACGTGCGTTTCGCCCTCGAGGATTCGACGATTTCCGGGGAGGCGGTTTCGGCGGGCGGGGACATCATCGACGAGTGGAGGCAGGAGCTGCTTCCGAAGCCGCAGCGATAGGGGACCCGTCCCGTAGCGGGGGCATGATTTTCGTGAAACGGGCCGTTCGGCCACCTGCAGCCATTGTGCGGCTCCAGGAGCCGATGCTCGCTCGGGAGGACGTGCGATTCCCGGGTGAGAGGCAGAAATCCGGGAGCGTATCGGAAACAATCGAAAGGGACACAATTGGGAACGTACTCCGCAAAAGTTGAAAAGCGGTTCCTCAGCCCGGGCCCGCAGCCGAACGGGCTGCATGCCGCCGCAGACGGGTTGTGGATCATCGACCAGGTATCGCTCAAGGCGCAGAAGGTCGACTGGGACAGCGGCGCCTTGGTGCACGAGATCGACACGGCGACCGAGCACTCGAGCGGCATAACCATGGGGGACGACGGCGCCCTATGGATCAGCTCGACCTATGGTTTGGAGATCGTCAAGATCGATTCCCTCACCGGAGAGACCCTGGCCCGCCACCCCGACCCCGGGAGGGGCCTGGGGGCCGCGGCCGAGCGTGCGGAGAACCCCCGCGAGTCGAGCTCTCACGGGCTGGAGTGGCGGGACGGCAGGATCTACGCCGCGGCCCCGCCGACGCAGCGGCTGCACGTCATCGACACGGAGACCTGGGAGGAGGTCGAGCAGTTTCCCACCGGGGGGCTCCGGGTCCACGGCATCGCCTGGGACGAGTCGGGCATGCTATGGGTGTCCGATACTTCCGCCGGGACGGTGATCCTGATGGACCTCGATCGGGGCGGCAGGATCTGCGACGTGTTCCGCGTCAACGAGCCGGACGAGGTGCACGGGATGACGGCCCGCGACGGCGAGCTGTGGTACTGCGACGCGACCACCCGGGAGATCGGCGTTCTGTGCAGATAGATCCGCGCGGCCCTGAAGAACCGTGGCAGGGGTCGAAAAAACCGGCGCCGGAAAACCGGTACAGGAACCCCATCATCACCCCGGGTGAGACAGCCCCGGCCCCTCGGCATGCAGCCTGCCCCGGCCGGCTTGACCGTCCCGGAGCGGCCCGGTAAGTTCCGGTCCCCACGCAGAAACCACCCGGAAATCCTGCTTGAAAACTACCCTGGACCTCGTCGTAGTCGGCGGCGGACCCGCCGGTGCCACGGCGGCGCTGTACGCCAGGAAACACGGCCTGTCGGTCGCCCTTCTGGACCGCGCCCGTTTCCCCCGCGACAAGGTCTGCGGCGACGCCCTCTCGGGAAAATCGCTGGCCGTCCTGCTCGACCTGGGACTGCTCGACAAGGTCAGGGAGCTTCCGGGTTCCCGCATCGACAGGGCCATCTTCGGCAGCCCCCGGCACGAAAACGCCAGTATCGACCTCTCGACGCGCCCCCTGCACGACACCGCGACCGGGCGCGACATCAGGATGGAAGGCTCGGTGATCAGGCGGGAGATCTTCGACAACTTCCTGTTCCAGGAGGCGAAGGCGGCCGCCGACGAGTGCCGCGAGGGATTCCAGGTCACGCGGCTGTCGCGGCGCGGCGGCGCGGTGACCGGGGTCACCGGCAGGCTCGAGGACGGATCCATGGTCGAGATCGGCGCCGACCTCGTGCTCGGGTGCGACGGCTTCAGTTCCATCGTCGCCCGTCAGTCCGACCTCTATTCCCACGACAGCCGCCACTGGGTGGTGGCGATCCGGCAGTACTACGAGAACGTCGAGGGCCTCGGCAGCCAGATCGAGCTCCACTTCGTCGACGAGGTCATCCCCGGCTACTTCTGGGCCTTTCCCCTGGAGAACGGCTACGCCAACATCGGCATCGGCATGTTGCAGGAGTCGATGAAGGAGAGGAAGGTCGACCTGCGGAAGGCCCTGGAGCAGGTGATCTCCCGGCCCCCCTTCGCCGAGCGTTTCGCCGCGGCGCGCCCGCTCGAGAAGCCGGTGGGCTGGAACCTGCCGATCGGCAGCACCAGGCGGAAGGCGCACAAGGACGGCGTCCTGCTGCTCGGCGACGCCGCCGGACTGATCGACCCGTTCACCGGCGAGGGGATCGGCAACGCCCTCTACTCGGCGAAGTTCGCAATCGAGACCGCGGTCGAGGCGAAGCGGGCCGGCGACTTCAGCGAGGCCTTCCTCAAGCGCTACGAGGATCGCCTGTGGGACTCCCTCGGCGACGAGCTGAAGACGAGCACGCGCATGCAGAACCTCGGGCGCTGGCGGCCGTTGCTGAATTTCGTCATCGGCAAGGCGGCCCGGAGCGAGAGGGTCCGCGACATGATCTGCGCCATGATCGCCAACGCGGCGCCGAAGGAAGAGCTCACCAGCCCGCTGTTCTACCTCAAGCTGCTGTTCAACACCCTGCCCAACGGACGCAGCCGCGCATGACCGGGGGGGAGGCGGTCGCCGCCGCCCTCGCGGCGCACGGCGTCGACACCGTCTTCGGCCTCCCCGGGGCGCACAACCTCTCCCTCTACGACGCCCTGATCGAGGCGCCGATACGCCACGTCCTGGCGCGCCACGAGCAGGGGGCGGCCTTCATGGCCGACGGCTACGCCCGCGCCTGCGGCCGCCCCGGCGTCTGCGTCGTCACCTCCGGGCCGGCGGCTCTCAACACGATCACCTCTCTGGGAACAGCCTACAGCGATTCCTCGCCTGTGCTCTGCATCGCCAGCCAGATCCCGGCCGCCGGCATCGGCAAGGAGAAGGGCTACCTGCACGAGTGCAGCGACCAGCTCGCCTGCTTCCGCCCGGTCACCGGCTGGTGCGGGCGCGCCGATTCGGTCGCCGCCATCCCGGGGCTGCTGCGCGAGGCCTTCGCCAGCATGAGCAGCGGCCGCCCGCGTCCGGCGGCGCTCGAGATCCCCTGCGACGTCCTCGATGCCTCCGGGGAGGCGGAGATCGGCGGGCCTATCCAGGTCGAGCGGCTGCAGCCGGGGGATGCGGCCGTCGAGGAGGCCGCGGCCGCCCTGCGGGAGGCGGAATCTCCGGTCATCTGGGCCGGCGGCGGGGTGATCGCCAGCGGCGCGAGCGCCGAGCTGCGGCAGCTGGCGGAAACCTTGCAGGCCCCGGTGTTCACCACGGTGCTGGGAAAGGGAGCGTTCCCGGAAGACCACCCGCTGGCCGCCGGCACCGCCATCCTGCACCCGCTGGCGCAGGAGTTTCTGGCGCGGCGGGACGTCGTGCTCGCCGTCGGCACCCGCTTCACCGAAGAGGAAATCTCCGGCTGGAGATTGCGCCTCCCGGAAACGCTGATTCACCTCGATGTCGACGCTGGTGAGATCGGCCGCAACTACCCGGCCTCCGCAGCCTTGGTCGGGGACGCCCGCGAATCGCTGCGCGCCCTGGTCGACCGGCTCGCCGGCCTCGAGCCCCGCTCCCGGACCGCCGAAGTCGCGGCCCTCAGGAAAGGGATCGTCGACGACTGCCGCGAGCTGGCCCCGGAAGGGGTCGAGCTCGTGGCCGCCCTGCAGGAAGGGCTGCCGCGCGGCGCCGTCCTGGTCAGCGACCTCACGGTGGCGGCTTACTGGTGCCGTCGCCTGCTCGAGCTGTACGAGCCGCGCTGCAACATCTATCCCTGGGGGTTCTGCACTCTCGGCTTCGGCCTGCCAGCGGCGATCGGGGCGAAGCTGGCCTGCCCGGAGCGCCCGGTCGTCTGCCTCTCGGGGGACGCAGGGTTCCTGTTCAACTGTCAGGAGCTGGCGGTCGTCGCGGAGGCGGGCATTCCGGTCGTCGTCCTGCTGTTCAACGACAACGGCTTCGGCGCCCTGAGGCCCCAGCAGGTCCATCGCTTCGGCCGCAGGCACGCCGTCGACGTGGGCAACCCGGATTTCGTCGCCCTCGCCCGGGCGTTCGGGGTCGAGGCAAGGCGTGTCGCAGAGGTCGGGCGCCTGGGGCCGGCCCTGGCCGAAGCCCTGGAGGCGGGGGCCCCGGCGCTGATCGAGGTGCCGGCGGCGCTGCCGCCCCAGATAATGGAACCGGGGCCGAGGGCCCTCTTCGAGGCGGCCTTGAGCAGATCAGGGTAGTTGCCTGGGGACCGGGGAGATCCCGGCTCGGCGTTTTTGGGACTATTGTTTTTTGTTGCCAAAGCAAAAGCCCAAGCCTTTTCAAAGATGCGGTGAAGCCAAAGACAATTCTTACCGAAACGAAAGGTCAGGAGTCTTACATTGAAGACTTAGGGATTAGCTTCAACCAGATTTCCAATATCACGTTATTGAGTTCCAAATTATCGTCAATAGCCTTTTCGATATTCACCTGATTCCCCATGGACAATCCGAGTAGGGTCTTGAAAAGTGTGCGTTTTTTCTCCGACGAGAGAGAAAACTCGTCCTGGACTTCCCGATAGGCGACAGCAATGCGTTCCCAAACCTCAATTTCTTTCTGCGGATGTAGGTCACGGCAAAAGAGATCCACCATTTCATCCAAAGTCTGTTCTACAACATCACGAAGAGTCTGGTGTATCAAGCGGACTCGAACAAGCAACTCATTTGGGAGCCCTTCATAACGTCGAGAACTCGGTTTAAGCTCTCTGAGCATTATCAGAGCCGGCTTCGCTTGCTGAACTTTCTTGTTCCAAAGAGCCCAGCGCTGGATGTTTTCGAAGATATCTGGGCGAACGACCTGAATTACCTTTAGACCGATTACCTCAATCCTTTCTCGGTCAGTAGATAATGCGTATCGATCAGCGAGAGTTGGACTGATCTCGCGAACAGCATCTACGTTGATACCATGCCAAATCGGCAGAATCACATTTCCTATAGCGTTATCTTGAGTTACCAGTCCCTTTAACTCATGACGTGCCCAAGTTTTATTAAAGAACCTCTTGCTAAGTATAACTACACCAAAACGAGATCCGGCGAGGCCCCTATCGATGGATTCAGATAGGCTGTCGCCAATCCTGATCGTGTCTTCGTCGTACCATACATGCAGGGAAAATCGTTGCAAAAATTCGGCGAGAGGTCTTGCAATTGCCTCCTTGTCTTCCGAGGCGTGGCTAATGAAAACGTCGTATTTTTCTTGGTTCATGCAGGATTCCTAGAGAAGCCGAACTGAAATGCATTGGAAAAATATAGCACCAATGTTGTTACTATGCAGACCGCTGAGAACATACGCAAGGGGCCAATCGCGGAGGAGTCAGGCCGGAAACTGGTACTGCGGGTGAGGAGGGGCCCTCCGCGGGGACACAACCGGCAGCCCTACCCACCCAGGTAGTACCGGTCGAGCGGGATCGGTTAGGGCGGGCACGATTCGATGGCGAATCGCCATAGGCCGGTCAGGGGCTGAGCTTGGCCGGAACACCCGCGCCAAAAGGGGGGCTGCTCCAGCCGATGAGGGCAAATCGGGAACTTTAATGGCTGTTTTGGTTGGCCGTAGACGCCTGAATCTCACCAAGATCAGCTACCGAGTTGCCCCTTTCGAAGCCTGCTGCTCAGCTTTCACTTCACCGTACGGCCTGCATGTTCGCCGAATCGCCATTGGCAACCCACTACTACACCAGAGGCTCCGGTGATTTCGTTACCCTCATCACCGCTCCGATTGCTCATCTGCGGGAGCCGCAGTTGTTGGGTATGTTTCCCACCCACTAAAGATTGGCGCGCCTTCTCACGGCGCACTTGAGAAATGGGGGCGGTCGGGTTCAGGGTTCGACGGTTCCGGACTGATCGACATCCTATGCTTGTTGATGGTCGCGACGAGGTTGGTCAGGAGCGGGCGGAAGCCCGAAAAGTCGATCGTGGCTGCCTTTGGCCTGACGACTTTATGGGCGAAAACCTTTTTGCCGTAATACTGGTCGTCCTTGAAGTCGTTCATGGCTTTGAACGTTTTTCCATCGACTCGAGTTGCCTTGATGGTGGCATCAAAGAAGTCCTCAATTTTTGAGGGGTCACCGGGTGTAGGCACGGCGTACATGTTCTTGGTCACATGAACAAAAGGCTTATTAGCTGGGTCCACCTTCCGGACCTGCTTTATGAAGCTTTTGATGGGCTTGGCACCCTCGTCGTTGTCATACAAGATGATAACCGGGTTCGTTGGTCCGGGTCCGGCGAAGTGTCCGGTCTCTTTCCGGTAGACTTCCATGAATTTTTTTAGCACGCTGGTGCCCCCACTCTTCAGGCCCAAGAGTCGTGCAGTGCTTGTTTTGGGATATTTGTAGAGCCTCACCTTCAGGCGAATTTTATTACCCGGCATCATCTTTGCCAGATCAGGGAACTCCGCGGCCAAGCTCCGGATGGCGTGCGTGAGATAGACGTTGTCAGTCTCTCCTTCGCAGACGACTACGGGAACTTGAGTCGCATAGAAATTGCTGTAGGTCAAGAACTCTCGGTAGACCTTTTCCTTCGATGACATCTCATCGGAAGGGTAATCCGACGTGTGGGTCCTGTTATAGACGTCAATGCTGTCTATAAAGCCCAGCATGCCGTGAAGCTCGTTCAGGGTGCCGCGCCGCTTCTCCAGGACCTCCCGGCCATTTTCCTGTGTCGCGCCGAGAATCTCGAACTCGCCCGTTCTAACGAGGCGATGCACCATCGCCCGAACGTTGTGGCGGTACTCCCATCGCACGTTGATCTTTTCGTTAACGACGAGCCCGGTCACATCCATGCGCGAAGTTCGATACATCATGTGCGTCTTCTTATCGTTGACGCGAAAGCCGGTGCGCTCGATGACCTTCCGCAGTGCCTCGCTGGGCAGCCACAAATGCGAGGTAGCGCCCTCGGTGTGCGACAGCACAGCGATGTCCACTGGAAACTCCTTCTTGTTGGTCGAGAATGTGAGGTCGTCCGCGTATCGGGAATACGTGCAACCGGCCTCCGATGCGAGCTTCACCAGGCGCATGTCGAGCAAATGGGCGATGAGATTGGAGATGACCGGTGAGCAGGGGCTTCCCTGCGGCAGTGAATTCTGGTGACACGCAATCTGCGCAATCACCGTCGCAACGTCCGGGTGTAGCTCGAAGTCTCGGTTCTTGATCAAAAATCCGCGGACCCTGCCGAAGTTGATCGATGGGAAAAAATCCTCCAGGTCGAGGTTGAAGACCCACCGGCGGTGGCGGTGCTGTCGGGCGTTGGTGATGATCGACCGCTCGCGCTTGAATCCGTGGGCCGTCCGGTCCTTACGCTTCTTGTCGATCTTGATTTCGTCGACGCAATCCTGCAAGAGGTCGGACAGCTTTCGTTGCAGAACCTTCAACGTCTTGACGGGTGCCTTGATCGTTCGACACCCACCGTTCCGTTTGGGAATCTGGAAGGTCGCGTACCTACTGGCCACGGGCTGCTTGTACAAGATGTACGAAACAGTCTTCGGCCGATAATCCAACAGCTTCGCCACGTCGCTCAGGGACTTCGCAGCCTTCAGACTGGCAAGCCTGAACATGCGTCACGAGTAAAAAAGCGCCTCACCGGTACTCCTACGCGATAGTCATGGAAACGGTTGGCATGCACAATACGGACTGCGATGCGAGTCGCATACTCTCCGACATTTGTTTCAAATGCCACGAAACATGGCACAAAATCTACCGGTGAGTCCTTGGTGACTGTAGCACAGGGCCTAGCACGCTAGGTTCGGTAAGATAGTGCATTTTGAGAAGCGAGGGGAGCAAGAGCCTGCGGGTCCCACTCGTCGCATAGGCCGTTCAGACTCCGCTTCTTGCCGGGATGCTTGTTGGATTCCCGGCCCCGAAATACGCCTCGTCGATCTCCACCGGCCGGGAGTATTTCCCCCGAAGTCCCGTAATCTCCACGGAGTCCCTGCCCCCTGCATGCATTGCCACAATTCTCCGATAACGGAGAGAGATGGTCTGAAGCCCGGGGCCGGTACCGGTTTGGTTTTTGCGGAGTTACCGGCGTTCGGGACGCCTGGCCTGCCAGCCAAGGGGGGCGATCCTCCATACCGGGAAGCTCCGCTTGCCGAGGCGGCTTTCGGCGGCCTTCCGGGGCGGCAACCTCAAGGCAGCGGATCGCTACCAGTTCACAAGCCCGGCTTTCTGCTGCTCCCACCCCGAGTCGGAGGGGAACACCGTGTTCATCGACACCTTCTCGATCTCGCCGGCGAGCATCGGCTTGACGATGCCGATCCACTCCTTGAAGTGCGGCGCTTCGAGGTGGGCCTGAAACGCCTCTTCGTCGCGGTAGACTTCGTACAGGTAGAAGCGGCTGGGGACTTCCTGGTCCTGGTTGATGTCGAACCGGAAGCAGCCGGGCTCGTCCCGGACCGAGCCCCGGGCGTCTCCGAAGCTGGCCTGCGTGAACTCCTCGACATGTTCCGGCTTGACGTCGATGGTGACGAAAATCGAATACATTCCGGTTTTCTCCTGGTAGGTTTGGTTGCAGCGGATGAACGGCTCACCCGGCGGTCGGCGGAATACTCCCGCAAGATCCCCCTGCCCGCAACGTCATCGCGGCCACTGGCCGGGTCCCGGCGCATGGGCCCGCTCGCGGCCAGGTGTGGATTTGGAACCGCCAACCCCGGATGGATTCATGGACAGCCTTCCCCTGGTGCCGGCGCGCGTAAGTAAGCAGCCGGATTCACGCGGAATTGTGCGCGCAGGCACCGGTGAGACCAGCTTCCTGGTCTTGACTCGGAAAGACCGGGGATGAGGACTTTCCGACTGGCCCTCCTCGCCGCGATCTGGTCGGTTGCCGGTGCTCATGCCCAGCCCTGGCTGGTGCGCGGCACCGTCCTCGACGCGGCCAGCGGGCAGCCCCTGGCCGCGGCTACCGTGCAGCTGACCGGCACCTACCGCGGGACCGTAGCCAACGACGAGGGGGAGTACCTGCTCGAAGTGCGGCGGTTTCCCGCTGCCTTGAAGGTGACCTGTATCGGCTACGTCTCCCGGGACAGCGTCCTGAACGCGGCCCCGGGGCGGGTCGATTTCGTCCTGACTCCGGTCCCCTTCCGCTTCGAGCCGGTGGTGGTGACCGCGGAGGACCCGGCCGTGCGCATCATGCGCGAGGTCATCCGCCGCAAGCAGGCGTGGCGGCCCGCGCTGGCCAGTTACCGGGCCCAGGCCTACACCCGGCGGGTTCTCGAAAACGAGGAGGAGATCGTCCTGATCGGCGAGCTGGCCTCCGAGATCTACTGGGACCGGGAGCGGGGGTTGCGCGAGGTGGTCAAGTCCCGGCGCGTGACCCGCAACCAGGGCCCCGAAGCGGGATACGTCTCCGCCCTGCAGGGGTTCGCCAACTTCTACGACGACGATATCCCCTTCATCGGCCACAGCCTGATCGGTCCCACCCATCCGGATGCCCTCGAGCAGTACCGTTTCCGCCTGCTGGGCCGGCGCTATCTCGACGACCGGGTGGTGTTCGACATCTCGGTCGAGCCGAGGAACAGGCTGCAGTCCGCCCTGGCCGGCCGCGTCTCCGTGCTGGACGGGGAATTCGCCCTGCTCGAGGCGGAGCTGGCGCCGAGCCGGGCGTCGGTGACCTCGGCTGTTCCCCTGCCCGTGATCGAGCAGATGGAAATCGCCTGGCGCCAGCAGTTCCGCGGCTTTGCCGAAGGGGTGTGGCTGCCGGTCGACTACCGGGCTTCCATGAAGGTGAAGGTCGGCGTGGTGGGGCTGCATTTCCCCGCGGCGAGGTTCAACCTGGTGACGCGGCTCGGGGAGTACGAGGTCAACGTCGATATGCCGGATTCGCTGTATGCCGGGGAGGAGGTCCTGCGGGTCGACTCCCTGGCGGTGGCGCAGGACAGCTCCTTTGCGCGGCTGGCCGACAAGGTGCCCCTGTCGGCGCGGGAAGAGACGGCGTATGCCGCCATCGACAGCACCCTGCGCTTCGAGCGGGCCTTCCGGCCCACCGGGTTTCTCGCCCGCTTCCTGGTGCCGGAGCCTGGAAAGAAGGGAAGCGAGCCCCCGGAGGAGCGACCCGTCCGGCCGGGGACGGAGAAGCGGGAGGGGCGGTCCCGCCTACCGGGACTTGCCGGCCTGAACCCGGAGCTGCGCTACGACCGGGTGGCGGGAGCGCACCTCGGGCTCGAGGGGCGCCGGGATCTGGGAGGCGGCCTGGAGGCGGCCGCCGGCGCCGGCTACGAAGCCGGGCTGAAACGGGTCTCTTGGGCAGGCAGCATCGAATGGCGCCGGGGTCCGGGCCGGGCCGCGATGGAGTACGGGAGAGGCCCGGTCCCCCGCATCCCCTCGGACAGCTATCCCCTGCTGCTCAACAGCGCCCAGAGTCTGCTGGGGCTCGACGACTACTTCGACTACTACTGGAGGGAAGGCCTGGGCTACCGGGCCGGGCTTTCGCTGCCGCGCCGGATCGGCCTGGAGCTCGGCTTCAACGTCGAGGCGCATACCTCCCTGCAGGAGACGGCCGCTTTCAACCTGCTGGGCCGGGACTGGAGCCGCCCCAATCCGGCGATCGAGGAAGGGCGGCTGCGCTCGCTGGAGGCGGGGTTCGCGTGGGGCGGGCCGTACCGTCCGTTCGGTCTGACCGCCAACCGCCGGGTTGAAGGGAGGGTGGAGCACGGCTCCGAGGGCCTGGGGGGCGACTTCTCCTTCACCCGGGTGCGCCTGGTCCTCGACGGGCATTTCAAGACCTTCCTCAGACGCCGCTCGGCACCCAACGCCCTCGACGTCAGGCTGGTGGCGGGGTACTCCCTCGGCGAGCTGCCCTTGCAGCGCTTCGGGGCGCTGGAGGCCGGCATGGCCTTCTTCTCCCCCTTCGACGCCTTCCGCACGGTGCGCGGCCACCCTTTCGAGGGGGAGCGGTACGCCGCCCTGTACTGGGAGCACAACTTCAAGAGCACCCCCTTCGAGCTGCTGGGGCTGTGGCAGTGGGCCATGCGCGGCACCGGGCTGGTGGTGCACGGGGCCTCGGGGAGGACGTGGATCGACCCGGAGCGGCTGGCCGGGCTGGGGTACGATCCGCGCTACAGGGACGGCTTCCGCCACGAGGCGGGGGCTTCCCTGATACTGTACAATTTGCTGCGCCTCGACCTGACCCGGCGGCTTGACCGGCCCGGCTGGAGCGCCGGAGTTAGCCTGGCCCGTTTCGACTTCGGGCCGGTCGGGGCCGAGCGGCGGTAGTGCTCAGGGGGCTGGCCGCTGCATCCGCCTCCACAAATCAGATTGGAGAATCTGCAATGGCAAAGGTCGTCTTCATCGGAGCCGGAAGCTTCGGCTTCACCCGCAACCTGGTCCGCGATCTGCTCACCTTCGAGCGTCTCGAGGACTCCGAGATCGCCCTCGTCGACATCGTCAAGCAGCGGCTCGACTTCGCGCGCCGCGCCTGCGACAAGCTGATCGCCCAGGGCGGGTACGGGGCCAGGGTGACCACCACGACGGACCGGCGCGAAGCCCTGGCGGGGGCGGACGCCGTCTGCGTCACCATCCTGCGCGGCGCCACCAGCGTCTGGCAGCACGACATCCTCATCCCCAAGAAGTACGGCATCGACACCAACATCGGGGACACCCGCGGCCCCAGCGGCATCTTCCGCGCCCTGCGCACGATCCCGGAAATGGTGGCGATAGCGCGCGACATGGAGGAGCTCTGCCCGCGGGCGATCATGCTCAACTACACCAACCCGATGGCGATGCTGTGCCACGCCATGCAGCGGGAGACCTCGATCGAGCTGACCGGCCTGTGCCACTCGGTGCAGGGCACCGCGGCCATGCTCGAGCGCTGGCTCGGCCTGGCGCCGGGGGAGATGGACTACCAGTGCGCCGGGATCAACCACATGGCCTGGTACCTCAGGCTGCAGCACCGCGGCCGCGACCTCTACCCGGAGCTGAGGAAGGTCGTGACGGCCGACAGGGCGGTGTACGACCATGAGCAGGTCCGCAACGAGATGTTCCTGGCGCTGGGCCGCTACGTCACCGAGTCGAGCGGCCACAACTCGGAATACAACTGGTGGTTCCGCAAGCGGCCCGATCTCATCGAGCGCTACTGCACCGGCGGCACCGGCTGGAACCCCGGGCGCTACGCCTACATCCTCGATGTGTACCGCGAGCGGGAGAAGACGTGGAAGCAGTCGGTCCGCGACTGGCTGGCCCAGGACGAGGTGCCGCTCGAACGCGGCCACGAGTACGCGGCCTCGATCATCAACGCGCGCATGGGCGGGGAGATCTACGAGTTCAACGGCAACGTCGCCAACGACGGGCTGGTCGACAACCTGCCCCAGGGCGCCTGCGTCGAGGTGCCGGTGGTCGCCAGCCGCAAGGGGTTCGAGCCGATCCGCGTCGGCAGCCTGCCGCCGCAGTGCGCCATGCTCACCGGCCTCAGCGCCCAGATCGAGATGATGGCGGTCGAAGGCTGCCTCAAGGGAGACGCCGGGCTCGTCTACCAGGCGATCGCCCACGATCCGCTGACCGCGGCGAAGCTGTCGCTGGCCGAGGCGCGCGACATGGTGAAGGAGATGTTCCGCAAGAACCGGAAGTGGCTGCCCCAGTTCGAGAAGATCGACCTGTAGGCCGGCGGCCTCGTGGACAGACCCAACATCCTCCTGATCATGAGCGACCAGCAGCGCTGGGACACCCTCGGCTGCTACGGGTACCCGCACATGATCACCCCCCATCTCGACCGCCTGGCGGCGCGCGGCGCCGCCTTCAGCCACGCCTTCGTCCAGGGCGCGGTCTGCGGCCCTTCCCGCAACAGCATCGTCTCGGCCCGCTACGTGCACGCCCACGGCGTCGAGGAGAACCAGGAGTGCGCGCGGGCAGCTCGACAACCACCCTGATCGCATTCACCAGCGATCAGCTGCGCGACGTGCCTGGGGGACCACGACCGTCGGCGTCTACAAGTTCTGGTGCCACTACGACCCGGTGGTGCGCGTTCCCCTGCGTCTTCGCCGGCCCCGGATGGTGCGGCGAGAACGGGAACTGCCGCGACCCGCCTGGTCGAGCTGATCCCGATCCTGGGGACTTCGACCTCTGCCTCGACTGCGCACGGCCTCGATCCCCTTCCGGCGCCGCGCTACTACCGGACCGCTCCCGACTGGCGCTCGACTGCCTGGAGGGCGGACCACCTGAGCCGCTTCACGCCGAGCGAGCTCTTTTCCGACAACTTCACCGGCCGCCGGGCTGCGGACTACATGGTGCGCACCCGGGAGTTCGACAGGCTGGTGTTCTACATCGACAGGCCGTACGGGGAGCCCGTACGATCCCTTCGAAGCGCCGGAGTCGGCGCTGGCGAGCTGCACAACCTGTTCGACGACGAGGCCCACCGCGAGACGCGACAGTCGCTGCAGGAGCGGCTGCTGCGCTGGTTCACCTCCCACCGGATGACGAGGTAGGGCGGCGGGCGGTCTCGAGCATGCCCAGGTCCGAAGCGATGGCACACGCGTTGATAGAGGAAACACGCAGATGATCAGAACCGCAGACGGGGGCCTGGTCTCGGTTACGGCGTCCCGGAAGGGTCCGGCGCCGGAGTGGGCGGTCCTGCAGCGGCGGCTGATCGACGCCGTCAACGAGGCCGCGCCGCTCCATCTCGAGAAGTACACCGAGCCCGGGGGCGTCCCGTACTACGCGGACGACGTCGACGACCTGTACGAGATGTTCTACAACTGGGGCCTGTTCTACGCCCTCGGCGGCCGCGAGGAGCTGCTGACCTTGGCGCTGCAGGAGTACAACGCGGTCACGCGGTTCTGCGACGACGGCATCGTCAGCCGCAGGCATCCGCGATTCGGACAGCAGCTTCACAACGAGTACTACAACGACACCGAGTGGCACCACCAGAGCGAGGGGAACATGCTGTTCTACGACTTCGGCGTCGCTTCCCCCGCGATCTCGGAGAACGTCCGCCGCGCCCGCGGCTTCGCCGCCATGTTCACCGGGGAAGATCCCCGGGCACCCAACTACGATCGCCGGCACCGCATCCTGCGCTCCCCGGTGACGACCAGCCGCGGCCCCCGGCTGCAGGCCGACCGGCACCTGGCAAAGACGCTGCTCACCGGCAGGGACTGGGAGAAGGAGCGGTTCTACGGGGTACGGGCGAGCCTCCACCCTCACGTCGGGGAGCTCGAGCTGGACTGGGACCGCGATCCGCAGCGCCGCGCCGAGATCGTCCGCCTCGCCGGCGAGGTCGTGCTCGACGGCGACGTCCCCCAGAACATGGCGGCCACCGCCCTGGTGACCAACGCCTATCTCTACACCGGCGACGAGAAGTACCGGCAGTGGGTGCTCGGCTACGTCGAGGCCTGGATCGAGCGGATGCGGAAGAACCGCGGCATCATGCCGGACAACGTCGGGCCCACCGGGGAGATCGGCGAAAACCGCGGCGGCCAGTGGTGGGGCGGGTACTACGGATGGAACAGCCGCTTCTCCCCCCGGATCATGCTCAACGGCACCATCGTCGGCGCCGAGTGCGCCCTGTTGCTGAGCGGGGACTACGGATACCTCGATGTCCTGCGCTCGCAGTTGCGGCTGCTGTTCGACAACGCCGTCAGCGACGGCGACGGCCAGCTCCTGCTGCCCCATCGCTACGGCCCGGACGGCTGGTACCACTTCCAGCGCTTCCGCATTGTCGACGCCGCCCACCTCTGGCACGCGTCGATGGACCGGCGCGACTACGAGCTGATCGAGCGGCTGCGCGCCGGAGACCGGCAGGGAGACTGGAACCGGCTCGACTCGTTCGGGGAGAAGAACAACCGCGAGGGAGACTCCGAGTACTCCCGCTTCCAGTACTACGACGGCCGCAATCCCGACTGGCCGGTGCAGGTGATGCGGGGAGAGCTGCGCTACGTGCAGGAAACCGCGGAGGCGATCCGCGCCGACAGCCGCGGCGTCGAGGCCATTGTCGAGGAGAACCTGAATCCACCCAATCCCGTGGTGACCAAGGGACTGACGCAGATGACGACGGGGTCGCCGCACAGCATCTACAACGGCGGCCTGCTGCGGTCGACGGTCCGTCACTTCGACGCCGACGCCCGCCGCCCCGGCCTGCCGGAAGGACGTCGCCGCTTTCGTCGATCTGCTCGAGGCGGAGCGGGTGGGGCTGCAGCTGGTGAACACGGGGGCCGAGATGCGCAATCTCGTTGTGCAGGCCGGCGCCTTCGGGGAGCACAGGTTCACCGATCTGGCCGGCGGCGATGCGGAGGCCGGCCGGCCGCTGGCAGTAAACTCCAGACACCTCGCGGTGCGGCTCCCCCCGGAGACCGGCATCCGCCTCCGAGATCGGGCTGCGCCGTTTCGCCAACCGGCCGGGCTACGCCTTCCCGTGGCACGGTGGCAGGATCCCGGTGCCGTTTCAGCCTTGAGGGATTTCCCCGGGGCCGTAGCCGATCCGAAAGAGTGCCGTACCCTGGGATAACCTGTCCCGCCGGCCCACAGGCGCAGGCGTTTGCTTGCCGCCTTCCGGATGGTGCGTTAGCATCCTGCGAACCTCCCTCGGAACAAACCAACGAAGACCATGATCGACGCCGCCCAGGTTTCGCAGTGGCTGGGGCAGCTCAAGCGGGGGGCGCTCACCCCGGCCGACCTCGAGCAGGCCCTCGCCCGGCTGAAACAGGACCGCTCCCCGGCAGTACAGCGGCTGCTCTATCTCCAGACCCACACCACCGACCTCGAGTCTCCCGTCATCGGCATGGCCATCGTCGACGACGCGGTGGTGCACGACGCGCCGGACGACCCGGAGGACTGGCCCTACAAGACCATCCTCGAGGCGATGAGCGACGGCTGGCGCATCGTCAAGTTTCCCGAGATGGCCCTGGCCTACCTCGATCCCGACTACGGGGGCATGAAATGGGAATTCATACTCGAGAAATGAACGGCGCCGTGGTCGCCGGCGAGACCTGGGACTGCCCGCCCACCCTCGACGACCGGCAGGTGATGGATTTCTGCAGAAGGGGCTACGCGATGCTCGAGGAGGTGGTCCCGGACGAGGTCAACCGCCGCACCGTAGAGTTCCTCGACGAGCACGACTCCCCGGAGCCGTCGGAGATCCTCGACGAGGACTGGTTCGCCCAAGGGGTGATCCGCAACCCGGAGGCGGCCGGGGCGGTGCGCTCCCTTCTCGGGAAGGACTTCGTGCTGCCGGCGCTGATGGCCAACCACCGGGTCGAGTGCCCGGCGCCGGCCCTCAACTGGCACCAGGACGGCGGCTCGCTGCTGACCCCCCGGGTCGACTACCTGCAGGTGTTCTACTACCCCGAGGACGTGCCCAGAGAGATGGGGCCGACCGAGATACTCCCGGGCAGCCACCTGAAGCGGGGCTACGGCGGCATCCTCAGCAGGCTGCGCAGCGTGCGCGACTCGTTTCTCACGATCGCGCCGGCCGGCACCATATTCCTGACCTGCTACACGATCTGGCACCGCCGCAGCGCCAGCACCGGCAGCGGCATCCGCAACAACCTCAAGTACAACTACTGGCGCACCTCCGAGCCCTGCCGCGACTGGAAAACCGATCCCGGCTTCAGCTTTTCCTGGCCGGCCAACGAGTTTCCCGGATTCACCGTTCCTTCGGCGCAGATGCTCGTCTGGCTGTGCGGCGAGGAGTGGGAGCACATGGGCGGCCAGGCGTGGCCCTGTTTCTCGGAGAAGGTCCACGACCACGACCAGCAGGGGCTTCCCGCCGGGTTTCGCCGGCCTGGGCGGGGGTGAGGGTCGGACCGGACAGCCGTTTGCTTTCGCACTGGCGGTTGTCCTGGGGCTTTTGGCCGGTTGTCTCGATGGACTGCCGAGGAAGGGTGTCCCCTTCGAGCCCTGTGAAGATCTCCTGGGGGCACAAAATCCTTGCGAGGGTAGCACGGGTCTTTGAACTTGCCAGCAACCCGACCATGAACTGAATGAATGGAACTTCCGTACGAGATTCGCGACCCGATCCACGGCTTCATCGGCATCAGCGAGTGGGAACGGGATATCCTCAACCATCCGGCACTCCAGAGGCTGAGGCGAATCCGCCAGCTCGGCCTGAGCGATATGGTCTATCCCGGGAGCGTGCATACCCGGTTCGAGCATTCCCTCGGGGTAATGCATGTCGCGTCGAGGATGTTCAGCGAGATCTGCAAGCGTTCACCGGATCTTCTGAAGTGAACTGGGCTACGAGCGTGCAGGGCTGGACCGCCAACATGCGTTGATTCGGATAACTGCGCTCACACACGACGTGGGACACGCACCCTTTTCCCATGCTGCGGAGGAACTAATGGATGGGAGAAGATGGGATGGTGACTCACGAGGAGATACACCGCAGGCGATAGTGAAGCACCTGCTTCGGGATGCTGATCGAGAATCATCAGGTTAACACGTATCAACTATGGCAAATCAGCGCTGATGAGGTAACTGCCCTTGCTTGACTGGGCGAGTTGGCAGACTCGAGGGAGATTGAACACCAGTTCGTGTGGCGTGAACTAATCTCGGGGCAGTTGGATGCAGATCGCGCCGACTATCTTGCTTCGCGACGCGTACCATGCGGGAGTGGAGTACGGGAAATACGATCTCGAGACGGATGCTGGTGAGTCTTGCAGTTGGCGATTGATCCGGAGACGGACTCACCCCGGATCGCAATAAGTGAAGGTGGTTGGCACGTTGCAGAGTCATTCATTATTGCGAGATACATGATGTTCACGCAGGTCTATTTTCAGCATACACGCAGGGTCGTACGACAAGCACTGCGTCATGGCTACACAGCGAAGTGCTATGAGAAAGATACAAAGCGAGCTGGGCGAGCGAGGTTGTTGCCATCATGCTAACGATGCCGACAGCCTTAATGAATACCTCGAGTGGGATGACTGGCGAGTCCTGGGGCATGTGAAGGAGGGCGAAGGAGGTGAGCATGGGACCGCATTGCTGGAGCGCACGCATTTTCGGCGTGTCTTCGAAACGCCAGAAGTGCCTTCCGATAAGGATCTCGAGTTTTTTGAAACGCTGACAGGTGAACTTGGCAGATATGGTCGGATTCGTGGATGAGGCGCAGAGCTCCATGGTACTGGCAAGAGGCTGACGCCCTGATTGACGGAAGGGACGGAGTGAAACGGCTTTCACAACTATCGACAATTGTCGGGAACATGAAGACGGTAAATCGCCACAGGGTCTACGTACGACCGTCGGATCGAGAGCGGGCCGAGCAGGTGGTGCGTCTTGCGAAAGGAGGAACTGACAGATGAATGAGAGACCCCTGGAATTCAAGGTGCCTTGGGAGCGGTATGGACTGGTTGCTGCCGTGGTGAGGGAGCTTTCCCCGAAGTCCCCTCAACTGGGCAAGACGGTCCTGCAGAAGATCGTTTACCTGCTTCAGGCCCTGGCCGGGGTCCAGTCTGAATACCGGTTCCGGTTCTATACGTACGGTCCGTTTTCAGTCGAGCTGTTGCAGGACCTTGACCTAGTTGAGGGCTTGGGGGGAGTGAAAATTCATCGCGTGGTGAGTGAACCGGGTGGGTTCAGAATCGAGCCTGGCGAAAATGCGGACGGCCTGATCCGGAAGGCGAACAGCCTGCTGGAGGAGCAAGGGGCGGAGGCGATCTCCCGGATCGTTGCGGATTTCGGCCATCTCCCCGCCAGGGATCTGGAGTTGCGCGCTACGGTTGTCTACGTAGTGCGGGATCTCGAACGCAGAGGCAAGACCGTTGAGAACGGTCGTGTGAAGGAGCTCGTCGAGAACTTGAAACCAAGGTTCCATAGGCACGAGGTCGAGAATGCGATCCTGGAGCTGCGAAAAGGGTATCCGGAGTTTCCAAGCCGGGAGGCGAAAGCGTGGAAAACTTGAAACCAAGGTTCGAAAAGCAAGAGATCGACCCGTAAGTCGATCGGATCTGTCAGGGCTGCTTGGTTCTCCATATACGAACAGGTGGAGTTGCCGTGACTGACCCGGTGAAAAAGAAACGAGGCCGGAGAAGGTGAACCATGACCCTTCCCATGCGCGTCGGACTCGGGCAGTTCAACACCCTTACCGACGAGATGCTCACCTTCATCAAGCAGATCGGCGTCGACGATTTCCTGATGAACATGGTCAACGGATCCTCGCTGCCCGGGGAACAGCAGTGGGAGTACGAGGACCTCGCGGCGCTCAGACAGCGCGCCGACGGCGCCGGGCTTCGCCTGATGGCGATCGAGAACGTGCCGTTTGCCTTCTACGACAAGGCGATGCTCGGGCTGCCGGGCGGCGACGGGCAGATCGCCCACATGCAGGCGACGATCCGCAACCTCGGCAGGGCGGGCATCCCGACGCTGGGGTATCACTGGGTCCCCAACGGGGTCTGGCGC
The DNA here is from genome assembly GCA_965223905.1 of Candidatus Latescibacterota bacterium. GTDB lineage: Bacteria > Latescibacterota > UBA2968 > UBA8231 > UBA8231 > CBDCXV01. Next base: position 18,692 of record CBDCXV010000001.1, on the reverse strand, counting down.
ACCCCTGATCCGGCGGTGCTCTCCGGCGGGGCGAGGGGCACCCGCTTCGACCTGGCGGCCCACGAGGATGCCGGGCCAACCCATGGGCGCGAGTTCACCGCCGATGAGATGTGGGAGAACTACCAGTACTACCTCGAGCGCATCCTGCCTGTCGCCGAAGAAGCCGGCGTCCGTCTGGCCCTGCACCCGGACGACCCGCCGGTCCCTGCGCTGGGCGGCATCGCGCGGATCTTCGGCAGCTTCGACGCCTTCCGGCGCGCCATGGACCGCTTCGACAGCCCCAACCACGGCCTCAACTTCTGCATGGGCTGCTGGTCGGAGATGGGGGGCCACGACAACGTCATCCGGGCGATCCGCCATTTCGGCGGCCAGGGGAAGATCGTCTACGTCCACTTCCGCGACGTGCAGGGCCGGGTCCCCTGCTTCAACGAGTGTTTCATCGGCGACGGCAACGTCAACACCCTCGAGGTGGTAAGGACCCTCAAGGAGGTCGGCTTCACCGGCTTCATGATCCCCGACCACGTGCCGGCGACCGACGGCGATTCATCCTGGCACCACCGCGGCCGCGCCCATGCCGTCGGCTACATGAAGGCGTTGCTGCAGGTGGTGGAGCAGCTGTAGCAGCTGCAGTGCCGGCTACTGCGCCACCTCGGCGGGTCGGCCGCTGGCGCAGGAGGCGTACACCCCCTCGGTCAGCTGTGCCACCCGCAGTCCGCAGATTCCGGGTGCCTGCACCTCGGCGCGGCCCTGTATCGCGTCGATGAAGTTGTGGGCAGGCGTGGCGCCCCCGGCGGCCGGCTGCGGCAGCAGGATGTCCTCCCCGCGCCTGTGGACCATCAGCGGCTCCGCGGCGCCGAATCTCATCACCCCTTCCGTCCCGTAGAAGGTGAACTCCTCGCGCCACTCCGGTGAGAGCGAGGTGTAGGCCAGGGTGCCGACGGCGCCGTTGGTGAACTCGACGGTCACCGCGGTGAGCACGTCGACATCGGTGCCTTGCTGGTTGATGAAGGCCTGGACGCGCTTCGGCTCGAGGCCGGTCGCCCACAGCAGGATGTCGTTGATGTGGCTGCCGGTGTCCATGAAATGGCCCCCGCCCGACAGCGCCGGGTCGGCCCGCCAGGACGCCCCCGGCAGAAAGACGGACAGGCAGTCCTGGGCGATGACGACGTGGACGAGGCGTATCTCGCCGATGGCGCCGCTCAGCAGCAGCTCGCGGGCGCGGATGAAGCGCCCCTCTCCGTGTCTCTGGTAGGCGATGGCCAGCACCTTGCCAGAGGCCGCCGGCGGCGTCGAGGATGCCGCGGGCATCGGCCGCGGTGGTCGCCATCGGCTTCTCGACCAGAACGTGCAGGCCGGCCTGCAGGCACTGCCGCACCTGCTCCCCGTGCTGCGTGTGCGGGGTGGCGACGACGGCGGCGTCGAGGCCTCCCTCGGCGAGCAGCTGTTTCCAGTCCGGGAACAGCGCCACTCCATCGCCTCCGAGTGACCGCTGCAGTTGCGCCATCGAATCTCCATTGGTGTCGCAGAGCGCCGCTATGAAGGCGTCGTCGCGCTGCGAGATCTGGTGCGCGTGGTGCCCTCCCATGCCGCCTGTCCCGATGATACCTGTCCGAATTGCCGTCACTGGGTTCCTTTCACATGCCCGCGTTCGCGGGCAATCGCACTCCGTGGTGGGGTGTTGCCGTCCGGGCGAAGCGGCTAAAATAACGGCGCTGAATCATGGCTCAACTCGAGACAGATCGACTCGCGGCCGTTCAAGCCGGACGGGAAACCCCTTGAAATCCAGGTGCGACAGCCTCGCAGAACCCGCACGCCCGGCGCCGCGGTTGCAGGCTATCGGTGCAGGATGAATGGGGCAGAGAGCGTCGTTGAGACGCTGACCGCCGCCGGAGTCCGCCATCTCTTCGCGCTCTCCGGCAACCAGAACCTGCCTCTCTTCGACGCCTGCATCGGCAGCGACATCCGGCTCATCCACACCCGCCACGAGGCTGCCGCGGTACACATGGCCGACGGATGGGGCCGGCTCTGCGGCGAACCGGGGGTCGCCCTGCTCACCGCCGGGCCCGGGCATTGCAACGGCATCACGGGCCTGTTCGTCGCCCGGGCGGCCGAGTCCCCCCTGGTGCTGATAAGCGGCAACAGCCCGGTTTCGCAGGCCGGCATGGGGGCCTTCCAGGAGCTCGACCAGGCCGCGGTGGCGGCCCCGGTGACCAAGTGGTCGCACACCGCGACCGGCGCCGAGCCGCTTGGGGAGATCGTCGCCCGGGCCCTGCGGGTGGCGGCCGGCGGCCGCCCCGGTCCGGTCCACCTCAGCCTTCCGGTCGACCTGTTGCAGGCAGAGGTTCCGGATCATGCCCCGCAGGCGGAGATGCCTGAGGGAACGGGTCCGCAGCTGAGCGAGGGCGATGCCGAGGATATCCTCGATCGCCTCGAGGCCGCGGACCGTCCCCTGATCCTGGCCGGGCCCGCCATGTCGCGGGGCCGCGGCTGGAGCGGGGTGCTGGAACTGCAGTCGGTCTCCGGGGTTCCCGCGCTGCCGTGCGAGAGTCCGCGCGGGGTCGACGATCCCTGGCTGCGCGGCGCCAACAGCTGTCTCGCCAGGGCCGACCTCGTGCTGCTGCTCGGCAAGCAGCTCGACTTCTCCCTGCGCTTCGGCGAGCCCCCCGCCTTTTCCGACTCGGTGAGCTTTCTTTCGGTCGATGCCGAGGGGGCGGTCGTCAACGGCGGCCGCCTCGAGTGCCGTTTCCGCGGCGATCCCGCGGCCGCGGTTCGCCTCCTCGCCGCCGCGGCGGCAGGTCGGCAGTGGGCGGAAAGCCCGTGGAGCCGGGAGGTCAAGGCGGCCCGCGCCGTGCCCCCGGAATGGCTGGCGCAGCGCATGAGCGGCGCGGCGCCTACGCATCCGCTGGCGGTCTGCGAGACGCTGCAGCCGTTCCTGGAGGAGAACGCCGTCTTCGTCAGCGACGGCGGCGAGTTCGGGCAGTGGATGCAGGCAGGCCTCACCGCGGAGATGCGCCTGATCAACGGCCCCTCCGGTGCGATCGGCAGCTCCCTGCCCCTGGGGATGGCCGCCAGGCTCCGCTACCCGGAGCGGAACGTTTTCGTTTTTCAGGGGGACGGCACCTTCGGTTACCACGCCCTCGAGATCGACACCTGCGTGCGCTACGGCCTGCCGGTGATCGTCATCGTCGGCAACGACGCCCGCTGGAACGCCGAGGTGCAGCTGCAGATCCGCCAGTACGGCCCCGACCGCACCATCGGCTGCGACCTCCTGCCGTCCCGGTACGACCGCGTCGCCGAGGCCCTGGGCGGATACGGGGAGCGGGTAGAGGATCCCGGCGAACTGGGGCCGGCGGTCGAGCGCGCCCTCGCCAGTGGCCTGCCATCGGTGCTCGACGTGACCATCGAAGGGGCCGCGGCGCCGGCCTTCTGAAGCGCATCCCCGGGAGGACGGCGGGAACCGCGAGGTCATCCTGGCGCTCGCAAGCCCGCTCCGGTGGGATGAAGGTTACCCGGGATCGAAGGCGGTATTCCCTGGTTGGCGGTTTCCGGGTCCCGGATCGCCGGTTTGCCCCCCACCCTATCTTTGTTGACGGAACCTGGCGAGCGCCTCCGAGCAGCTGTCAAGAACTGGGCGGGCGAGCCTTCTGAAACTCATTTCCCCGGAGAAAGACGTGACGACCACACCCACTCGTACTGACGAGCCGGATCGCGCGCGCGCCGCGGGCAACGGCAATGCGGGCGATTTCATGGTAGCCGACATCGGGCTGGCCGGCTGGGGCCGCAAGGAAATCGAGCTGGCGGAAAAGGAGATGCCCGGGCTGATGACGCTGCGCGAGGAGTACGGGCCGCGGCAGCCGCTCAAAGGGGCTCGCATAGCCGGCTCCCTGCACATGACGATCCAGACGGCCGTGCTCATAGAGACCCTGCAGGCGCTCGGAGCTCAGGTGCGCTGGGCTTCCTGTAACATCTTCTCCACCCAGGACCACGCCGCCGCCGCGGTCGCCGAGGCAGGCACCCCGGTGTTCGCCTGGAAGGGGGAGAGCGAGAAGGAATACTGGTGGTGCACGGACCAGACCCTGAACTGGCCGGGAGAGGGCCCCAACCTCATCCTCGACGACGGCGGGGATTTGACCCGGTGGGTCCACGACGAACGGCCAGAGCTGTTGCCGGAAATCCGGGGAACCTCGGAAGAGACGACGACGGGGGTCCACAACCTGCATCGCATGCTCGCCGCCGGCTCCCTGAAGATTCCGGCCATCAACGTCAACGACGGGGTAACCAAGTCGAAGTTCGACAACCTCTACGGCTGCCGGGAGTCGCTGCTCGACGGCATAAAAAGAGCCACCGACATCATGACGGCCGGCAAGGTCGCCGTTGTCGCCGGGTACGGGGACGTCGGCAAAGGCTGCGCCCAATCCATGCGCGGGTTCGGCTCGCGGGTCATCGTCACCGAGGTCGATCCGATCTGCGCGCTGCAGGCGGCGATGGAAGGGATCGAGGTGATGCCGATGAACCGGGCGGTCGAGGAGGGGGATATCTTCATCACCACGACCGGGTGCAAGGACGTCATCACCATCGATCACATGGAAGCGATGAAGGACGGAGCCATCGTCTGCAACATCGGCCACTTCGACGTCGAGATTCAGGTCGCTCAGCTCGATGCCTACCCCGGTATCCGCAAGGACGAGATCAAGCCGCAGGTCGACCGCTACACCTTTCCCGACGGCCGCACGGTCATCCTGCTGGCGGAAGGCCGCCTGGTGAACCTGGGCTGCGCCACCGGGCATCCGTCGTTCGTGATGTCGATGTCGTTCACGAACCAGGTGCTGGCGCAGATCGAGCTGTTCACCGGGGAGTACGAGATCGGCGTCCACCGTCTGCCCAAGAGGCTCGACGAGCAGGTGGCCCAGCTTCACCTGAAGAAGCTCGGGGTCGAGCTCGACAGGCTCGGCGAGGATCAGGCGGGGTACCTCGGGGTACCGGTCGAAGGCCCCTACAAGCCGGATCACTACAAGTACTAGCGCCTGCCAGCCCGGCGGGCACAGCGGTCGGCCGGCATGCCCGCCGGCACCGGAAAGAACTGGCTCGCACGAAAAAGCCCCCCGGAGATCCACTCCGGGGGGCTTGCTTTTTTTCGGTCCGGGTATCTTACCCGGCTTGCTCCTCGACTTCCTCTTCGACCCGGGTGACTATGCGCCCGTCGGTGTACTCCCCGAGGGCGGTGGCCGGGGCGTTGTGCAGGGCTTCACCGGTCTGCATCGCCCGCGAGTTGATGTCGCGGGCACGGGTGAAGATCGCCCTGCAGACTTCGTACTTGTTTTCGATGTCCTGAAGGGCGGCTGAGACTTCGCCAGAGAAAATCGTCTTTGCCATCGCGGCGCACCTCCTTGTTGGTGCTAGAAACTAATCGCTGATGCGGATTTGACAATTGCTTGCAGGAGATCGAGTTGAAGCGTCCCGGGCGAGGTTCCCAGCTTCGGGACATGGTCAATCCTGCCCGTCGGCCGGGGCCGGGAGGTCAGCTGCGTATCTCGGCGATCAGCTCCACTACCCGACGCACCTCCGCGCTGAGCCCGGCGAAATCACCCGAGGCCAGGATCTCTTTGGTGATCAGCTTCGAGCCGACGCCGACACAGGCGACGCCGGCGCCGAACCAGGCATCGAGGCTCGCGCGCGTGACATCGACTCCGCCCGTGGGCATGATGCGGGTCCAGGGACAGGGGCCGAGAACGGACTTGACGAAATCGGGTCCGCCCACCTCGGCGCCGGGAAACACCTTGACGATCTCGACCCCGAGCTCTTCGGCTGAGGCGATCTCGGAGACGCTGCCGCAGCCGGGTGAGTAGGCGATCTTGCGGCGATTGCAGAGCCTGCCCACCTCGGCGTTCAGCAGCGGCCCGACGACGAAGTTGGCGCCGCTGGCGATGTAGAGCGCCGCGGTCGGGGCGTCGACGATCGAGCCGACCCCGAGGATGACGTCGATCTCGTGGTCGATGACGTGCCGGGCGGCATCGGCGAAGACGCGGTAGGCCTGGTCGCCGCGATTGGTGAACTCGACGACGCGGGCGCCCCCTGCGGCGCAGGCTTCGATGGTCGAGATGACGGTTTTCAGATCGCCGTGGTAGAAGACCGGCACAACGCCGACCTCGAAGATCGCGTTGAGCACGGCCATGCGGTCGTGTTGGGCCATGGTGCGGAAAGCTCCCGGGATAAGGTGTTTCGAAAAACTACGGGCCCCGGCGGAGGCGGGGCAGGGCCATCGGCGCCGGTCTCGACGCCGACAGAAAGGTGATCCTGCGACCGCCCGGCGAGGTGCGGTGAAACAGGACAACTACCAACAGCCCGTTGATATAGTTGCTCTGCGGGCCGCAGCCCGGATGGACTTTCTCAACGGGCTGCTAAGGGACGGGGAACGGGGGCGGCGTTTCGGGATAGTGGTGATGGCGGTCCTCGCCGCGCAGCAGGATCGGCTTCCAGTCGCCACCCAGCGAGTTGATCTCGGTCTGGCGCGCCTCGGGGGGAATGAAGCGGACCGTGAGGCCGCAGCGGCGCCGGTTCGAGGTGTTGGGATGGCTGGCGTGATACACCTTGCCGTAGTGGATGGACATCTTGCCCGCTTCGAGCTCGAGATTGACGGCGTTGGTCTTGTCGACGTACTCGTCGGGGATCTCCTGGTTGATGCTGAGGAGGTTGCCGTCGCGGTCCGCCTTGCCGTGCGGGACGATCCCCTTGGCATGCGAGCCGGGAATCACCTGCATGCAGCCGTTCTCGACGTCGCTGTCGTCGATGGCGATCCAGGCGGTGTGGGCTTCGTCCGGCTCGAGGCCCCAGTAGGTTACGTCCTGGTGCCAGGCGACGAACTTCTCCCCCTTCGCGTCGGGGTACTTGCAGAAGAAGTGGGTGCTCAGCAGCATCAGGTCCTCGCCCATGACCCCCTCCATCCAGTCGAGGACGCGGGGGTCGGCGGCCAGCTTCCAGATGAACTCCTGGTCGAAGTGCCGCGCCTGCAGGCCGATCTGGGACTTCTCCCGGCCCTCGAAGGCTTCCAGCTCGTCGAACTGCTCCCGGTAGGCGTCGATTTCATCGGCGCCGAACAGGTCGATGGGGGAGAGGTACCCATCCGCTTCGTACTGCTGCCGCGCGGAATCAGTCACGGTTGCGGTCGTCATCTCGATTGCTCCTGGAATTCGCAGATGCGTTTTCTGGCGAGATCGGAAAAGCTATGGAAACGGCACCCGCCCTTCAACCGAATTGCCACCTGTCCGCGGATTGGACAGCCCCCGGAACCCCCCTACCTTCACGGCCCCTTCAGACGAACGGAGGCCGCCCATGAAGCCGATACAGGTAAACGAAGAACTGCTGGCGGAAAGCGACTTCTTCGCCGACGCGGAGCAGCGCGCCGAGTTGTCCCGGATCTTCAAGTTCGACAGCCGCCGCGTGATACTGGGAGAGGGGGCCGTCTACCTTCTGGCCCGGGAATGCCGGCGTTTGCAGGCGCGCCGGCTGCTGCTGCTCCGGGACGGCGCCGTCGAGCATCTCGAAGAGCCGGTCCGCTGGATACTCGACCGCGAGGGGATCGAGCTGGCCGGGGTATTCGACCGGGTGGTTCCGAATCCGACGGTGGCCAGCGTCGACGACTTCGCCGAAACCCTGCGCAACACCGATTGCGACGCCGTAGCGGCGTTGGGGGGCGGCAGTTCCCTCGATACCGCAAAGGTCGGTTCCTGCACCGCCACCAGCGGCGGCTCCTGCGCCGACTACTTCGGCTTCGACCTGTTTCCCGAGCCCTCCCGGTGGCCGCTGATCGCGATGCCGACCACGGCCGGCACCGGCGCCGAGGCCAGCAGAGTCTCCGTCGTCGTCGCCGAGGAAGGGAAGCAGGCGGTGTACAGCGACCACATCCAACCTGCGGTCGCCATCGTCGATCCGCACTTCACCCGCGACCTGCCGCCGGTTCTCACCGCCGTCACCGCCCTCGACGCCATCGGCCACGCCCTCGAGTGCACGGCTTCGCTGAAGAGCAATCCCGTAGGCGACGCCGTGGCCCGCGAGGCGCTCAAGGCCGGGCTGCCGAATTTCACCGCTGCGGTCGAGAAGGGAAGCGACGATCCCGGGGCCCGCTACCAGATGTCGCGCTGCAGCCTGCTGGCCGGCCTGCTGCTCAGCCCCATCAACACCGGGGCCGCCCACGCCCTCGGGTACGGCATCGAGAAGGTGTCCCACGCCAAGGGCAAACCGGTGCCGCACGGGACCGCGGTCGCCCTGGTGCTGCCCGGGGTCATGCGCCACAACGCCCCGGCAGCAGGCGACAAGTACTACTACGCAGCCGGGGTGGCCGGCATCGATCTGTCGGCAAAGAGCAGGGAGGAGGCGGTCGACGCGGTCGCCGGCTGGATCGACCAGTTGCGGCGCCGCCACACCCCGTACGGGTCGCTGGCCGCGGCGGGGCTGGGGGAAGAGGATCTGCCGCGGATGGTGGAGGTCGGAATGGCGGTACGCCGCCTTCTCGACCCCAATCCGGTCGAGGTCACCGAGAGGGACGCAGAGGCGATCTACCGGACCGTCCTGGAGTAGTCCGCGCGCCGAGGTCCGGTTCCCGCCGTTCCCTGTCTGTCCGGCAAAGACCGGTCAGATCCCGTCCCTCCGGGCCCTCGGACCCGCGGCAGGCAATTCAGTGCCTGCCCCCCACCCCGGGAAGCGACCCGTATCGGGCGATGGCGGTGACGAGGAAAGATCCGCACCGAAAACGCCCGTCCCCGGCTCGGACCCTCGCCGATCCCCCGGTTTGGGGAGATTGCAATCCCCCGTTGGGAGAATTGCTACCGATCCGCAGACCTATACGGGAAATGCAACCTCTGGCCTGGCACTGAGCCAATCCCACTGCTGGGAAGATTGGCTACCAGTTTGTGTACGAGCCGTCGCGCCGGTGCAGGTGCGGCGCCTCCCAGAACTTCCACTCCTGCTCGGCGGCGAGCTCCTCGTTGAACTCCACCCCGAGCCCCGGTCCCTCGGGCAGCGGGAAGGAGGTGCCTTCGAGGCGGTGCTGTTTCGGGAACAGGTCCTCCTCGAAAAGGAACTCCCGCTCCCGCACCTCGAGCCAGGCGAAGTTGGGCACCGCGGCCCCGAAGTGGATGTGGGCGGCGGTGCTGACCGGCCCCAGCGGGTTGTGCGGCATCATGTCGATGTAATGGGCTTCGCACCAGCCGGCGACCTTCATCGCCTCGGTGAGGCCGCCGACGTTGCAGACGTCGACGCGGGCGAAGTTCGTCAGCCCGCGCTCGATGTACGGCAGGAACGCCCACTTGCTCGAAAACTCCTCGCCGATGGCGAACGGCACCGGGGTCATCCCGCGCAGGGCGGCGTAGGCTTCCGGGGATTCGTCGCGGATCGGCTCCTCGAGAAAATCCAGCGTTCCCGGTGGAATCATCTGGCAGAAGGAGGCGGTCTCGGCGACGTTGAGCCGGTGGTGGTAGTCGATGCCCAGAACCGGTCCGTTTCCCACCTCCTCGCGCACCGCGGTGATCCACTCGGCGGACAGGGCGATCGAGTGGCGCGGCTCGTACAGCTGCTCGTCGCCCGGGTCGGAGCTGTTCCCCTCGGCCGGGCCGAAGCGGATCACGTTCCAGCCCTCGGCGATGAGCCGGCGGGCTCCCTCGACCGCCTGCGGGCCGTCGAGGCCGAAGCTGGTCGGGAACCCGGGGATGCGGTCGCGGTGGGCTCCCCCGAGCAGCTGGTACACCGGAATCCCGAGGCTGCGGGCGACGACGTCGTGCAGGGCGATGTCGATGGCGGAGATCGCCCCGGTAAGGATGCGGCCGCCCTCGAAGTACTGGCCGCGGTAGAGCTCCTGCCAGAGGGCGCCGATGCGCCTCGGGTCGCGTCCGAGAAGGAACTCCCGGTAATGGCGCAGGGCGCCGGCCACGGCCAGCTCCCGCCCGCTGACGCCGGACTCTCCCAGGCCGAAAAGCCCGGTGTCGGTCTCGATCCTGACGATCATCTGATTGCGGCCGCCGGCCCAGACCGGAAACCACTTGACCTCGGCGATTTTCATTCGGTGCCTCCCACCCAGTTGACGGCGTTGTCGATCAGGCGCAGGAAATCGAGCTCCCAGAAATCCTTCTGGTGCCCCAGCGAAGTGTAGAAGATGCGGCCGCGGCGCCCGCTGCCGTGCCTTCGCGTCCAGGCGGCCGGCTCGAAATGCTCCGCGGTGCGGCCGCTGAGGAGCAGCTCGGCGTCGCCGGAAATCGGCGTGTTCCTGTACAGGCTTCCCCGGGATTCGAACGGCTCGACTCCCTTCAGGACCGGGTGACCGGCCGCCTCGTCCGCGATCTCGACGCGGGCGGCCACGCCGCTGCCGTAGTGGCCGTCGTAGCTGCCGCCGAGGACCTCGCGGTCGAACTCCAGCCAGTTCTGGTAGGCGTGGCTGGCTGTGCGCACCCCGACGATCGGCTTGCCGGCCGCGCAGTACTGCCTGAAACGATCCAGCTCGGCTCCGGTGGTGTTGAGGCGGCGGGTGAAGACCAGAAGGACGTCGGTCTCCTCCTCGAGCAGTTGCAGCGAAGGATCGTCGTCCTCGCTCCGGTAGGCGATCAGGGTCGCGGAGATCGCCGGAGAATGGTAGCGCAGGTAGTCGCGCAGCACCGTCAGCGAATCCTCCGAGTCGTACTCGAAGGAGCCGGACAGCATGGTCAAACGCAGGGTCTCGTTCATCTCTTCATCGGGTTTCTATCGACACGGAGGCATGTTCCGTCAGCGGCGTTTCCCTGATCGGGTGGGAACCGAGCGGCACCTTGCCGAGGATTTCGATCCAGCGCCGGCACCAGTCTTCGTAGTCGGTGTATTTGGTTTCGGGGCGCGAGCGGCTGCGGGTGACGAAGTGGGGGTAGAGCTCGCGCCCGGTCGGGGTGCCGGTTTTTTGATATCGCAGGTCCATGCTCCAGCGGATGCCGTCGGTGAGGTTCGGCGTCGAGCGGTGGGGGATCAGCTTGTGCAGGAGAAGGACGCTGCCCTTGCGCATGGGCAGGGTCACGACCTCGCGGCTCTCGAGGTCCTCGTCGTCGATCCCCCAACCCGGGCCCTTCCACCACAGCACCGTCCGCTCCCTGTGGATCCCCGGGACGATCTGCAAACAGCCGTTTTCCGGGGTGGCGTCCACCAGGGGGATCCAGACGGTGAGGATGAAGGTCGAGTCGGCTACCTCCTGGTGCACCTGGGCGTCCTGGTGCCATGGGGCGACGTTCCCGCTCACCATCCCCTTGCGCTTCTCCGCCTCGGCATCGCCGTCGTCCGTGTCCGGAACCAACGACTGCGGCAGCTTGGCGCGGGTATGCTGGATGGGACTGCAGATGATCTCCGGTCCGACTATCGGTTCGACGACGTCCATCAGGTGGTCGTTGCGGAGGAACTCGAACACCCCGCGGCCGCGGAAAGCCGGGATGTCGATGTCGTCGTAGATCTCGGTGTTCTCCTCGCAGATGCGCGCCAGGCGGCGTTCGAACGGCTCCTCCTCGAAGGTCCTCGAAAGCTTGCCGGCGGCGTGCAGGTCGCGGGAACGGCGGTCGATGTGATCGGCGTAGTCGCGGATCACGGGGTCGAGATCGCCGTCCTCGAGGACGTCCTCGGCGATCAGGTACCCCTGCTCGTCAAAATGGGCGAGTTGTCCTGCGCTCAGTTGCATCTTTCCTCCTCGTTCGGTGTTGTAGCCGGAAAGGGAAAATAACATTTCCGGCAACCGGTGGGGCGAGGCCGCGGCCCGGGTGAGCAACTCCGGGCGAAAGGGCGATCCTGTTGCAGGGTCAAGGGTCTTGACCGGGTTTTCCCAACTACGGCCCCCGTCCTGCAGGTCCGCCGGGGGGCCGCCTTGCCCACACTACCGCCGCGCTCCGGCGCCCCGGTACTCGAACCTCGGCCTGGCTCCCGGGGCGTCGACGATTTTGAAATCGCGCGGCGATTCCTCCCAGGCGGACTGGCACTCGAACCCGAGCAGCCGGCGCAGCAGCGGCGTGGCCGCGGCGACGACCTCGGGCGGCGTCGAGCGCGTGTGGTCGCAGAAGGGCTTCACCGTGCTGCGGCAGCAGAACCCCTGAATGGCGTAGCGGATCTCCCCCGTCCTGTTGACGCCGCCGCCGTGCAGCAGGCGGGCGTCGAAGACCAGTATCGTTCCCGGCCGGCAGATGAACATCCGCTCCTCTTCGGGGGGCACCGACTTCGGGTCGATATCCCTGTTGTGGGAGCCGGGCACGAAGCGCGTAGCGCCGTTCTCGAGGGTGAACTCCGACAGCGCGATCAGCGACTGCGCCATGGTGGGAAACGCGGCGTGGACGTTGAAGGGAGGGTTGGGAACGAAGGGGCCGCCGTCCCGGTGCAGCCCCTGCGCCTCCATTCCCGGCAGCGGCGAGCGCGCCCCCATGTCGGAGAGGATGTAGTCGGAGCCCAGCAGGTACTCCATGCAGGCGACCAGCCGCGGCAACTGGATGATCTCGCGGAACACCTCGGCGCGCGCGGTCAGGTTGTGGGTGCGCCTGGCCCCCGGTTCGTGTTCTTCCGAGCGCTCTTCCTCATAGCTGGCGCGCAGCGCCTCGACCGCCTCGTCGATCCGGCGCCGGTCGAGCATCCCCTCGAGGATGGTGAAGCCCTGCTCGTCGAGCTCGCGGAAGTGCGCTTCGATGGCTGAATCGGTCATTTTCGCTTCCCTTTCAAATGGATTTACGAACCGATGCCATGGTGATCATCGACCGCGCGATCTGCACTACCTCGACTGAGGCGGCGCCCCCCTTTCCCGGACTACCAGCCCCTCGTCGACGACGCGTCCAAGAGCCGCTGCAGCGTTCCCCCCGGCCAAGTGTTTCCGACGCTGTCCGCTTCCGGCGGCAGGGGAAACATGCCAACAATCCTCGCAAAAGCCACAGCCAGGGGTTATATCTGTGCGCAGGGCGAGCCGTTCCACTGACCCGGAACGGTAGCAGCCCCCCCCACCATCCATGTCCACCCTGAAACCGCAACCTGACAGCCCGCCTCCGTTTTCCAGGCGCATTCCCTCTGTCCTGGATTTCCAGGAGCGGAAGGGGCCGGACGGCGTCCTCCGAACCGGTCTCCGCGCGGGCCTTCCTGCTGGGAGCCGCCCTTTGTCTGTTCATCGGGGTCGGAACGATATACGGAAACGCCATCGTTCAGGGCACGTTCATGGCCTGGTGCTTCAGCAACCCGGTGGCGCTCTTCCTGTTCTTCTACCTCGTGCTGGGGAATCTTCTCATCGCCGCCCTGGCACGCGGCTTCGCCCTGCGGCGCGAGGAACTGTACTGACCCGGTGCCGTCACCGCACTTCTCAGGCGCCGGTCACTGCCAGCCGAGGACGGAGTTGTTGGTCATGCCGGTGAAGTGGTCGATGACGAGCCAGGTTCCCGAGACGACGAAAGCCCCCAGGATCATGCCGATGAAGAACGAGCGCAGGCTCCTGTAGGCGGCGCTGCCGCCGTACCTCAGCACCCAGCCCTTGATCAGCCAGGCGAGAAACACGTTGAACCACATTACGCCGGAAGTGAACACCGTGCCTCCCATGGCGAGCCCGAGGGGATGCAGGGGCCAGGAGACGAAGCGCAGCTGGCAGATCATCATCAGCCACATCATGCCGGCGCCGAAGAGGGTGAACATCCAGCCCCAGAAGTCGGTGGTCGCCGGACTGTTCAGCATCTGCGCGAGATAGGTGAGAGGGAACTCCGACGAGTAGCGCCACCACCAGTCGTGCAGGTTGATGCCGCCGTACGAGTACGACAGGTGGATGACGATCCAGAACGAGGAGACCAGGGTCACCAGTATCCCCAGCATCATCGCCCAGAAGAACGGCCTGCGATGCGGCCCCGCCACCGTCTCCTCGATCAGCTTGAGGTTGTTGGCGCACGAAGCCATCGGGAAGGTGACGATGTCGGCGGTCCAGGGATAGCAGTAGGCCAGCCCGGTCAGGCCGGATCCTCCCAGCCGCGACACCCCCATGCTGGCCATGATGAAGTCCGGGGCGATGAGGGGCGCGCGCACCAGGGCCACACCGGCCTCGACGACGATGCGGCTGAGGGCGATGAAGATGAGAAAGGCGACGGCGAGAAAGAGGGGAACGACCCACAGGGGGATGCCGGCGGCGTTGAGCCACACCGTCATCACCGCGAGGCCGCCGATGAGGCCGAAGAGGGCGCCGCGGTAGGAGATGATCTCCTCGCTGTCGTCGATACCGGGGTCCCCGGTGAACGCCTTGCGCACCACCTGGCGCAGGTGGGTGCGCGCCTTCCACAGGGTGAACAGCGCGAACATCAGCATCGCCCCGAGGGCCTGGTGGGTCAGGTAGGGGGCCTCGGGGTTGGAGAACCACCCGAGCTTCTCGGTGCTGGCGATGCCGAGAGTGTGGAAGGCCCCGCGCTCGATGATCGTCAGGAGATAGAAGACCCAGATGCCGAGTCCGAGCGGCTGGCTGATGAAGTAGGAGAACCCCAGCAGCGAGAAGGAGACCTGCACCGGCACGCTGACGCCGAGAACGGAGAACCCCGTGCTCAGGCCGAGGCCCCTGAAATAGGGGGAGTAGTGACTGAGGCCGTTGATCGACCCGATGAATACCGGCAGGGCGAAGCCGATCCAGAACAGCGACCGTCGCAGCAGGGGCGGGACCGCCGCCAGGGAGCCGCTGTCCGGCTCCGAGGCGACCAGCTCGATGGGTGCCTGCATCATCGGGTAGAGCAGGCGCTCCCCCTGGATCCACTGCTTGCGCAGCAGCACCATCAGGCAGATGGAGACCAGGTGCAGGGACAGCAGGAACAGGAGCCAGGCCGACAGCGATACCATCCATCCGCCCCAGGGGATCCCCTCCCCCTGCGGAAGCCCCTCGTAGAACCCGCGGATCACCCCCGCCTCGCTGGGTGCGATCCACCCGGGGACCATCGGCTGGATGAGGTCGACCCAGCCGTTCTCCGGGGTCGCGTAGTAGAAAACGCCGGTGATCATCGGCAGCAGGTGCTCGACGAGGCCGAAGGTCGGCAGCGAGGCCGACACGAACATCATCGCGAAGATGAGGACGAGCTCCTCGCGGCGCAGGGCGAAGCGGCGCGCCGCGAGGCCGACGAGGACGTTGCCCAGGACGAGATAGAAGAAGAAGAAGAGGGCGATCGGGTTGCTGAAGCACCAGGCGACGAAACTGCCGCGGATAATGGTGTTGGCGTAGATGGCGCTGGTGCCGATGGTGGCGCACAATGCCGCCCCGATCAGGAACGCCCGGAATCGGAGGATCACGGCGCTGGCGTCCTGTCCAGGAGATGGATTGCAGGGATTCGGCCGCGAGGCGGGATTGAGGGAAAAAACCGGGCGGAGGAAGATTTCATTGAGCCGCGATTTTTCCCTCGAATGGATCGGCGGAAGTATGGCAAGAGAATTTGGGGACAGGGCTATTGGTCAGCCCGGACCCACTGCTCCGGGGCGCCGCCGGGAACCGGCAACAGCCGTTCAGCTCGATACCGGGATCGATGGGCAAGGGTGTTCAGCCTTCTTCCGGAAGGCGTATGCGGGACAGGGCCGCCTCGTCGATTCGGACCTCACCGGCGTACTGTACCCGCAGCTCTTCGATGTACCCGTTGAAGAGTTCCTTCCTGCGGATCATGTTGAGGATGCCGCGGATACGGGGCGCCTCCTCCTCCAGCCCCTGGACCCCGGCAGCCGGGGCCAGCTGCACGGCGTAGCTGTCGGGGTCGGCCGGGGCTGACCCGCGCGCTTCCATTGCCCGCGCGTCCACCAGGTGTCCCCCACCCTGCTCTCGACTGGTCAGTCGGGAGTGGATTGCGCCGAGATCGAATCCGTTCACCAGGTAGAGGTCGAGGTGGCCGTCGCCGTCGAAGTCGGCGCCGCCGCCGCCGGCAGCCATCGTCTCGATCAGAAAATAGTCCCCGGCCGAACCTTTGACGTGATCGAAATCGATACCCGAGCCGCCCGGCAGGGGCGTCCCCGGGAAGCCCGCCAAGCCCTGACCTGCGGGCGGTCCAGCTCGACTCCACCCACTGGCAGGCCTGGCTCAACCTCGGCACGCTGAGGTCCGCGGCGGGGACCCGCGCGGGGCGCTGCCGATCTTCCGCGTGGCTCGCGGCGCTCCCGGGCGGCTCGAACCCTGGATGGACCTGGCCGGCGCCTACCGCAGGGCCGTGCAGGCGGCGCCGGACGCCCATCACACTTACGGCGGCTTGCTGCGGGCCCTGATGATGGCAGGGCAGCCGGATCGCGCCCGCGAGGTTCTGGAAGATGCGGTCGAGCGCTTCCCGGGCTGCGCCCGCTCCTTCCGGGAGGCCTTCGGCCGCCTGGAAGCCAGCCGGAGCGGCGGCGTCCGCTGACCATCCAGAAACGCCGGCCGCATGCTTGACGCGCGAGCGGCCCCTTACATCTTCCCGCTTCCCGTGCGGGTCAGCGCGGACCGCGGCGACCTTTCGTTCCGCGGCAACCGGTTACCAGACGAGGACAACCGATGGACAACATCTATCTGCGATGGGCGGGGTGCGGCCACTTCGACGTGCTGATGGGGGATGTCAACATCTGCTTCGATCCCTACCTGTTCGGCGACGACCTCGAGGCGGCCGAGCCGATCTTCGACTACATCTTCATAAGTCACGAGCACTTCGACCACGCCCATCCGAAGACGCTGAAGAAGCTGTGCCGGGGGGACCGCTTCAAGAAGCTGTTCGTGCCGATCGGCTGTCTGACGCCGAACGAGCCGGTGCACGCGAAATACGGCTACGCCGCCTTCGATCGCGACCTGCCGATCACCAAGCACATTCCCGCCGACAAGGTGCAGGTTGCCTACCCGAAATACCAGGACGAAAAGAAGAACGGACACCGCGAGTTCCCCGGACCTTTCGAGTTCGATCTCGGACCGCTGCAGGTCGAGGTGTACGAAAGCGGCGAGAACGCGCGGCCCGACCTGCCCACCTGCGCTTACCACGTGGTGCACGCGGAGCGGGACGTCTCCGTGTTCCACACCGGCGACCTGCACGGGGCCTATCCCGCCCTCGAGCGGATGCGGGGACGGGTCGACTATCTCGTGCACATGAAGACCCCGATCGGACCCCTGGTCGAAGCGGTGCAGCCCCGCTTCGTGGTGCCCACCCACTACCGCACGGACCGCGAGACCGAGCCGATCCCCGTGGGCCACTGGCCGCCCAACCTGACCGACGTCAACGCCTTCCTCGAAGATCTCCGCGAACAGATCGGCGGCAGGTCCACCATGCTGCCGTTCACCGCACCGGTGCAGTACGAGGTCGAGATGCCTTTGAAGAAGGTGAAGTGGGCATGGGAATGGTTCAACTCGTGGGACGTGCCCAAATGGATAGAGGAGTAACCCCTTGCCGACCCGGGAAATCGCTTGCGTTCCGGGCGAGGGGGCCGCAAGATGAAGAGTTCGGGGAAGCGGAGGGGTCGTTCACCCACCGGTCGTCGCCGGAGCCGGTTTCGATCAGGGTGCCTGCGGCCGGCGCCGGCGTCTACGAGGTCGAGGTCGACTCGCCGCGCTGGTACGGGTGGAGCGAGCCGAGCATGCCGACGGTGCTGGCCGGCGCACCCACTGCCGACGGCGGGGCCCGGTTCTCGCTGATGCTCGCCCTGGGACGGCACTGGTTCCTCGGCGTTCCCGAGGGGACGGAGGAGTTCCTTGTGCGCGTCGAGCTCGCCGACCCCAACCACGCGCTCCAGGTCGAGATCAACGCCCCGGACCGGATCGTCCAGGTGCTGTACGCACAGGGGGGCGCCCCGCGGGAGGTGACGGTGCCTGTTCCGGACGGCCTCGGAGGAAAGGTCTGGTTCCTGAAGCTGTCGGCCGGCAGCTCCACCCGGCTTCTCGGTCAGGGCGCCGGCAACCGGCGTACCGTGCAGATTGACCCCGACGTCGAGCTGCACGGCGTACCCGGGTACCTGGCCCCGACCTGGGAGCAGTGGTTCCACCCCGGGGATCCGTCCTCTTGAGTCCTGCCGGAGAAATGGGGAGCGCCGCCGGATTCAGCTTCTTGACAGCACCATGCTGGTTCCCCGGTACGACTCGCTCAGGGCTTGCGAGCCGGGTGCCTCGGTGGGCCGAATTTTTGCAATCCATTTCCGGGACAGGACACTGGGAGCCCGGGGACGAGGCAAACTTGGCTTGCCGGGAGTGACCGGCTTGCACCGGCAGCCCGACCGTCCGGCCCTTCCGTAACCTGATCCCGCCGGGGGACCCGGGGGAGAGCCCAGGTGCGCGGAAATGCGGGGAGTCCGGGCAAAGCCGGGGTAGGGCGCTTCCAGGAATCTACCCCGTAAAGCAGGGCGGGCTGGTTCCGCCGCTACCGAAGATGGAGGTGCAGGCTCCGTACGAGCAGTTTCGGCCGGGTGAGGCAAGCGCCTCCAGGGGTTTGCTCACTGGTCATTCTTCGGGGCGGAAATCCCGCCCGCCAAAGGAGGAGCGGTCCCGAGGCAACCCGGGTAAGCGCCGCGGCAATGGGCGGGACGCCAGCAGCCGGCAGCGACCGTGCCCAAATCCCTCTGACGTCCTGCCTACGGCACCAGTTCGTGCAGGTCCTCTATCCAGCGGTACCCCGGGGCGTCGGCGAGCTTGTACGCCCCTCCCATCACGAAGATGCGCCCGTCCACCAGGGCGGACGCCATCCAGGCCTTCCTGTCCGGCATGGGGGTTTCGACAGACCAGGAAT